>OZ241903.1:0-3536242 GCA_965203635.1 Candidatus Aldehydirespirator sp. | reverse complement strand
AACGATCTCTCAGGGGACATCCCGGCCGAGCTCGGCAGCATGACGGGCCTCAGGCGGCTGTACCTCGACGGCAACCGGCTCTCGGGCGGGATTCCCGTCCGGTTGGCGAACCTGGACAGCATCGAGCGGCTGTGGCTCCAGGACAACGAGCTCTCGGGCGCGATCCCGTTCGAGCTGGGCCGACTGACCGAGCTGGAACAGATATTCCTGGGCGGCACCAACTCGCTGAGCGGATGCATCCCCACGGAGTGGGAGTCGCTCGAAACCCTGGCCGACGATCTCGACACGCTGGACCTGGAGTTCTGCGCCGCCGAATAGTGGCCGAGCGTGGCCTCGGGCCATCCATTGACATATAGTCTCGGGCGACAACCAAGACCGGGGAGCTCGGGACAGCCGGGCTGAGAGGGCATCCACGCGATCGCAGCGGTGTCGACCCGCCGACCTGATCTGGGTAATGCCAGCGGAGGAAGACCCATGGATCACCAACCCCAACCAAGTCCGACTCACCCGAGCGCGCCCTGCCCCGGACCCGGCTTCCGGCACCGTGCCCTTGTGGTGGTGGCCGCCGCCGTCCTCGCACTCGTCGCGGCAGCTTGCGGCAGCGACGGAAGCGAATCTGGGGAGCCCCCCGCCCCCCAGCCTGCGGCGACCGAGGATGCCGCGAGCGAGCCCACAGCGGCCGATGAGGCCGCCACTGAGCCTGACGCCCCAGAGCCTGACGCCCCAGAGCCGGCGACGGAGCCCGACGCTGACGATTCAGAACCCAGTGACGACCTGGCCGGCACGAAGGTCACGCTGCTCACCCACGACTCGTTCTACGTCTCGCCCGAGACCTTCGAGGCGTTCACCGCGTCCACCGGCATCGAGGTGGAGCAACTCGCCTCGGGCGATGCCGGGGCACTGGTGGCCCAGGCGTGCCTCACCGCGGGCGAGCCGCTGGGCGACGTGCTGTTCGGGATCGACAACACCTTCCTGCAGCGCGGCCTCGACTGCGCCATGTTCGAGCCGTACACGTCGCCCGGCCTCGCCGACGTGCCCGACCATTTCGAGCTCGATCCCGAACACCGGGTCACGCCGGTCGACTTCGGCGACGTGTGCCTCAACTACTGGCTCGACGCCTTCGACGGCTCGCCACCACCGCCGGCGTCCCTGGATGATCTGATCGACCCGGCCTACGCCGAGATGCTCGTGGTCCAGAGCCCGGAGACCTCCTCGCCGGGTCTGGCATTCCTGCTGGCCACCATCGCCCACTACGGCGACGGCTGGGAGGACTACTGGGCCGCGCTGCGCGACAACGGCGTGTCGGTGACCGCCGGGTGGGAGGACGCCTACTACGGCGAGTTCAGCGCCGGCGGCGGCGATCGCCCGATAGTGGTGTCGTACGCGTCCAGCCCGCCCGCGGAGGTCATATTCGCCGACCCGCCCGTCGACGAGCCCCCTACCGGCGTGGTCACTGCCAGCTGCTACCGCCAGATCGAGTTCGCGGGCGTGCTCGCGGGCGCGGAGAACCCTGGAGGCGCCCAGGCTCTGATCGACTTCATGCTCACCGAGACGTTCCAGAACGACGTCCCGCTGAACATGTTCGTGTTCCCGGTCATCTCCGCGGCCACCCTCCCGCCGGAGTTCGTGGCCCACGCCCAGATAGCGGACGACCCGTTCATGGTGGACCCGGCCGAGGTCGAGGCCCGGCGCAACGACTGGACCGACCGGTGGGTGGAGATAGTCCTGCGCTGAAGTCTCCCAGCTAGAGAACGACCATGACTGCCCCGGCCCGTATCGCCAGGGGTTCAGTATCCGCGCTGCCCGCCCTGGCGGTGGGCGGGTTCATGGTGCTGTTCTTCGCCTGGCCCATCGCCGGGGTGATCGCCAGAGGCCTCGGCGGGACGAGCCCGGCCGGCCTGCTGAGCGAAGTCCTCGGTTCGGGTTCGCATCGCTCGGTGATCTGGTTCACCGTCTGGCAGGCGGCTGTGTCCACCGTTCTCACCGTGGCGGTGGCGCTGCCTGCGGCCGGTGCCATGGCCCGGCTGCGCTTCCGGGGGCAGCGGTTGATGAGGGCGTTGGTGACGGTGCCGTTCGTGCTGCCCACCGTGGTGGTGGCCGCGGCGTTCGAGGGCCTGTTCGCCCGGTTCGGCCTCGCTGGGGGCGACGGGTTGAGCCTGCGCCACACGGTGTGGGCCATCCTGCTGGCCCACGTGTTCTTCAACTACGCGGTGGTGCTGCGGACCGTCGGCGCGCACTGGGCGAACCTCGACGCGCGGGTGGAGGATCAGGCCCGGGTGCTGGGCGCCTCGCGGCTCCAGCTCTTTCGCACAGTCGTGCTGCCCCGCCTGGCGCCGTCCGTAGCCGCCGCCTCGGCCATCGTGTACTTGTTCTCGTTCACGTCCTTCGGCGTGGTGCTGATACTGGGTGGACCGGCCCGGGCCACGATCGAGACGGAGATCTACCGCTATGCCATCGTGCGGCTCGACCTGGAGACCGCGGCGGCTCTGGCTGTGGTGCAACTGGCCGCGGTGGTTGCGCTCGTCGCGGTGTCGAACGCACTCGAGCGGCGACGCGCCGCGATCGAGCCGGCCGCTCCGCCTGCGGCCGCGCCCCGGCGCAGAGGTTCGGGCCTGGTCGCCAACCTGGCGGTGATGGGTTTGATCCTGGGACTGCCGCTGGCGGTGCTGGTGGAGCGGTCGTTCGCGGCGGGCCGCAGCGGCGGCTACACGGTGCGCAACTACACAGCCATGGCTGAGCGCGTCAACCTGCTGCCGGACACGTCCCTGGCCGCCCTGCGGAACTCTCTGGTGTTCGCGGTTCCGGCGGCCACCTTGGCGCTGCTGGTGGGTGGGGCGGCCACGGTGGTGGTGTTGCGGTCGGGCTCCCGCGGCAGCCGGGGTCTGGGCCGAGCCTTCGACGTCGGTCTGACCCTCCCGCTGGGCACCTCCGCGGTCACCATCGGGCTGGGGTTCCTGCTGGTGCTCGACCGCCCGCCCATCGACATCCGGACCTCGGTGGTCGTCGTGCCCATTGCTCACGCACTGGTGGGGATTCCCTTCGTCGTGCGAACCCTGGTGCCGATGCTGCGCACCGTGAATCCTCGTGCTCGAGAGGCTGCGGCCGTGCTCGGCGCGTCGCCCCGCCGGGTGCGCCGCGAGGTGGACCTGCGGGTCGCGGCCCGCGGCGTCGCGGTCGGCGCCGGGTTCGCCTTCGCGGTTTCGCTGGGAGAGTTCGGGGCCACGTCGTTCATTCCCCGCCGTCCCGAGACGCTCACAGCCCCTCTGGCACTGTTCAGGCTGCTGGGCACCCCGGGGGATGCCCTGCGAGGCCAGGCCATGGCGCTGGCGGTCTCGCTCATGGTGCTCACCGCTGTGGCAGTCTTCGTCATGGACCTTTGGGGCGACACGCGCAGGGGGGCCTTCTGATGCTTGTCTCGCCGAACTCGACGGCCAACGGAATTGGCAGCCCTCAGCGCCGTTTCGGGACTCCTCGGCTGCCAATGCGCCTGAAGGCCTTCTAATGCTGACTGTGAGGGGCGCCACGGTCTCGTTCAGCCGGGTCAAGGCCCTCGACGGAGTGGACCTGGAGGTGGCCACGGGCGAGGTTGTCGCCATCCTGGGCCCGAGCGGGTGCGGCAAGAGCACGCTGCTGCGGGCTGTGGCCGGGCTACAGGCCCTCGACTCGGGCGAGGTTCATTGGGACGGCGAGGACCTGGCCGGGCTGCCCGTGCATCGCCGCGACTTCGGGCTGATGTTCCAGGAGCACGCACTGTTCTCGCATCGGGACGTGGCCGCCAACGTGGCCTTCGGTCTGCGGATGCAGAAGATGGACGCCGCCGGCCGGAGCCGGCGAGTGCACGAGGTGCTCGGGTTGGTGGGGCTGGCCGGCTACCAGGATCGGACGATCGCCACACTGTCGGGGGGCGAGGCTCAGCGGGTGGCGCTGGCTCGCTCGCTGGCGCCCCAGCCCAGGCTGTTGATGCTCGACGAGCCTCTCGGCTCGCTTGACCGGCCCCGTCGCGAGGAGCTCACCGAGGAGCTCAGGGTGCTGCTGCGCCGGATAGGTGTCACCGTGCTGCACGTCACCCACGACCACGACGAGGCCTTCGCAGTGGCCGACCGGGTGGCGGTCATGCGGTCGGGTCGCATCGCCAGGATCGGCACTCCCGCCGAGATCTGGCATGATCCCCGCCACCCGGACGTGGCCCGGTTCCTCGGCCACGCCAACGTCGTGGAGGTGGGCGAAGGCGGCGAGGTGCCCTGGGGTCGCCTGCACGTGGCCCCAGGGTCGGTTGTGGTCCGTTCCGACGCCTTCCGGCGCATGGAGGATCCGCCTTCGGACGGCGTCGACTTCGTCACCGGAACCGTGAGCGACGCCCGCTTCCGGGGAGATCGCTTCGAGCTGAGGTTGCACACCCACCCGGGCGACTTCGAACTGCTGGTCCGGGACCCCCGTCCGGCCGCGAAGGGAGATCGACTGCACTATGCCATCGACCGCGCCGCGGTCGTGGCGGTCGGCGCCGGCGGGGACTGAGGGTGTCAGGCGGCAGGGCGGGGGCGAGCCAGGCGGGCCGTGATCCAGGCGCCCGCCGCGGCGGCTACCAGCACTAGGGCGGCGATGCCGGAGTAGTGGCTCAGTGACTGGAAGCCGAGGAGTTCGACCAGGGCTCCGGACGACATGCCGCCCACCGCGCCTCCTGTGATCATGACGAAGTCCGCACCGCCCTGAACCTCCACCCTCTGGTGCACCGGGAACGAGTTCGTGAGCAGCGCGCTGCCCGCGATGAGCCCGCAACTCCAGCCGATTCCGATCAACGTCAGGCCGCTGAACAGCCCGGCGCTGTGCTCGGGGTCGGTGTGCCCGGCCAGTTCTGCGCCCAGGAACAGGATCAGACCGCCGAGGGTGATGACCGTATGGGTGCCCAGGCGGTCTACGAGCCATCCCACGATCGGTGAGAAGGCGTACATCCCGACGATGTGGAGCGATATGACTTGGCCGATCACCGCGAGGTCCTGATCCCCGCTGGTCATGTGAAGCGGTGTGGCGGTCATGACGGCCACCATGACCATCTGCCCCACCAGCATGGCCAGCAGGGCGAGACGGGCCGCCGGCAAGGCCGCGATCCGCCGGATCACAACCGCGGGCGATGCCGGGCGGGGCGCCGCCGCCCCGACCGTGCCCAGCACTTCCAACGGGTCGGGGCGCAGCCAGGTCTGCGTGATGGCGAGTCCGGACAGGAACATCGCCGAGCTCAGCACATAAGGGCCGGCCAGCTCGGGCAGGCCGATGAACCGGGCGAAGTCGGCAACCGGTCCCAGTGCGATCGTCGGTCCCGCGGCCGCACCGAAGGTGGAGGCCCACACCAGCATCCCGATGGCGCGGGCCCGGCGGTCGTCGGGAGCGAGATCGGCCACGGCGTAGCGGGCGGCCAGATTGGTGGCCTGGCCCACGCCGACCCCGATGATGCCCAGCACCACCAGCAGATACAGGTTCAACACGGCCGCCAGAAGGGCGGCGCTCGCTCCGGCTGCGCCCAACGCCCATCCCACGACCAGGCCCTGGCGCCGGCCCAGGCGGGCCATGCGGCGCGACAGGGGAACGGCCGCCGCCATGCTGCCGAGCGACATGGAGCCCGCGGCCAGTGTGGCCAGCGTTTCGCTGCCGGTGATCTCCTCGGCGAGCACTGCCGAGCCCGCGAACGACGCTCCCATGGCCATGGTGGTGGGAACCACCGAGGCCATGGTGGTTGCAATCGTGCGGCGCTGGACCCTGGCGCGGTCGTGGGTCTGGGCCGAGGTCTCAGCCGTCATCGCGCCCCGCTGTCGCCGGTCCTGACCATCAGTCGACGCTATCGCCCGGCCGGACTGTCGGATAGTTTGGCGCCCGCATGGACGTCGGCTTCATCGGACTGGGCAATATCGGCGGACCCTGCGCCAAGCACCTCCTCGACGCGGGGCACCGAGTGACCGTCTTCGACATCGATGCGGCCGCCGCCGGTCGGCTCGCGGGTGTCGGTGCCCGCAGTGCGGAGTCGGCGGCCGAGGTGGCAGGGACCAGTGCGGCGGTGATGCTGTCCCTCCCGACTCCCGAGGCCTCCGAAGCCGTCGTGGCCGGTGACGGCGGTGTGCTGGCCGCGGGCCGTCCGGGCCTGGTCGTCGTGGACCTCTCGACCAACTCGGTGGGGACGGCCCGGAGGCTGTGCGAGCAGTGCCGCCAGGCCGGTGTCGACTACATCGACTGCCCCGTGTCCGGCGGCGCCTGGGCGGCCGAGAGGGGTGATCTGGCCCTCATGCCGTCGGGCGACGAGTCTGCCTTCGATCGGGTTCGCGACGTGCTGGCGTGCTTCGGCAAGGACGACACGAAATGGCTGGGACCGTCAGGAACGGGCACCCTCATCAAGCTCATCAACAACCAGGTATTCCTGGTGGCCACCCAGGTCTTCGGCGAGGGATACCTGCTGGCGGCCAAGGCAGGGCTGGACACCGGTCGATTCCTCGACGTGCTCAGGGCCAGCTCGGCAGGCATGTACATGCCCCTGGCCGACATGATCGTCAAGCGGCAGTGGGAGTCGTCCAGCTACGACCTGTCCCTGGCCGAGAAGGACCTCCGTCTCGCCCTGGAGTCGGCCGTGGAGATCGGAACGCCGCTGCCCCTCACCAGAGCGGCTCATGATGTGCTGGCCCGCTCGGTCGAAGCCGGGCTGGGCGCCAAGTTCTTCCTCGGTGCCATGGAGACCCTGGAGGCCGAGGCGGGCTTCACCGCTCCGGTCCCGCCCCCAGTGGACGCGCCATGACGGCGCGGCTTCAGATCCCGGACTTGAGCAGCTACGAGACGTTCGTGAACGGCTTCCCCCACGACGCCTTCGTGCAGTTGCGCGAGCACGCGCCGGTGTGGTGGCACGAACCCACCGAGCGAACGCCCGACGGCGAGGGCTTCTGGTGCGTGAGCACCCACCAACTGGTCGTCGAAGTGTTCCGCAGCCCCAGGATCTACTCCTCCCACACCGGCGGCGAACGGCCCTGCGGCGGCACCCTGATCAACGACATGAAGATGAGCGGGAAGCTCCTCAACATGATGGACGATCCCCGTCACCAGCGCATCCGCCAACTCGTCAGCAGGGGGTTCACTCCCAAGCGGATCACTCGCCTGCGAGCCGACCTCGAAGCCATCACCGGCCACGCCCTGGATGCGGTGGCGCCCGAGCCCGGCGAGCGGGGAGGCTGCGACCTGGTGACGGACGTGGCCGCCGAGCTGCCGCTGCAGGCCATCTGCCTGCTGCTGGGCGCCCCCGGCGAGGATCGCCACGCGCTGTGCGAGTGGGTCGACACTTCGTCGTCGGACTTCAGCCACGAGGTACCGTCGTCGGTGCGGGCGCAAGCCAACGCCAACCTGTTCCGGTACGGCCAGCGGCTGATCCGGGACCGCACCGCGGAACCCCGGGACGACCTGCTGTCGGTCGTGATCCACCGGGAGCTGCCCGACCAGGACCCTCCCCGGCTCGACGAGACCGAAGTGGCCATGTTCTGGAGCCTGCTGTTCACCGCCGGCGCGGAGACCACCCGCAAGGCGATCGCCACCGGCATCTGGGAGCTCTCGAAGTCGCCCGAGCAGTTCGAGGCTCTCCGAGCCGACCGGTCACTGATGCCGACGGCCGTCGAGGAGATCGTCCGCTGGACGACGCCGTCGGTCTACAAGCGCCGCACCGCCACCCGAGACGCCGTCCTCGGAGGGCAGAAGATCCGCGCCGGCGACAAGGTCGTGGTGTGGGAGATGTCGGCCAACCGGGACGAGGCGATCTTCGACGCACCGTTCGAGTTCCGCATCGACCGGGCCCCGAACAACCACGTCGGGTTCGGGCATGGGCCCCACTTCTGCCTGGGGGCCAACCTTGCCCGGCTGGAGGTCGACGTGATGTTGAATGCCGTCCTCGATCGCTGGCGGGAGATCGAGGCCACCGGCGAGCCCACCTACACCCGCACCAACCGGCTGTCGGGGCTCCGGACCCTGCCCGTAGCCTTCACCGACATAGCGCGAGCGGCCGACTAGACATCAGCGGATGAGCACAGCCCGCAACGGCGAGATCGGGATCGCCTACGAGACTCTCGGCACGGACGGAGATCCTGCGCTGATGCTGCTCCACGGCCTCGGTTCGAGCATGCTCGTGTGGCCGGAGGAGATGTGCGCCGGCTTCGTGGACCGCGGCTTCTTCGTGCTGCGCATGGACCACCGCGACTCGGGGCTGTCCACAGTGTTGCCCGACGGTGCCCGCTACACCCTCGAAGACATGGCCGGCGATGCGGTCGCGGTACTCGACGCGGCCGGCTGTGACCGGGCCATCGTCTGCGGCTACTCGCTCGGCGGAATGGTCGCGCAGGCCGCGGCCGCGGCCTGCGGTGAGCGGGTGGCCGGACTGGTCTCCATCTCGTCGCACACCGGCGAGCCCGGGGTCGGCGACCCCACGCCGGAAGCCCTGGCCGCGCTCACCGCTCCGCCTGCGGGCACCATCGCAGCCCAGATCGAGGCCGACCTGGCCGGTTACCGGATCTGGTCCAGTCCCGATTGGCGCAACGAGCAGGCCGAGCGGGAGTACCTGGAGCGCAGCTACCGGCGGGCGTGGCATCCCGGCGCGTCCCAGCGCCAGTTCAAGGCCGCGGCCCGCAGCGGCAGCCGGGCCGACGCGCTGCGAAGCCTCGAAGTGCCGACCCTGGTGATCCACGGGGGTGCCGATCCGCTGATCACGCCCGACGCAGGCCGCCGCACCGCCGAGCTGGTGCCGGGCGCCGAGTACGTGGAGATCGAGGGAATGGGCCACGATCTGCCGCCCCAGGTGTGGGCTCCGACAATCAGCGCGGTAACTGCGCTGTCGGCCCGCATCGCTTGGTGACAGAGGAAGGAGACCCCCATGGGACCGCTCAATGGAATCCGGGTGATCGAGATCGCCGGCATCGGGCCCGGCCCGTTCTGCGCCATGATGCTGGCCGACATGGGTGCCGACGTCGTTCGGGTCGATCGGGCCTCCGCGGTGCGCGGCGGCGACCCCGACCACCCGCCTCGGGACCTTCTCAACCGGGGCAGGCGTTCAGTCGGCATCGACCTGAAGTCTCGGGAGGGTGTCGAGACCGTGCTTTCGCTCGTGGAGGGAGCCGACGGGCTGCTGGAGGGGTTCCGGCCCGGCGTGGCCGAGCGGCTCGGGATCGGACCGGAAGACTGTCTCGCCCGCAACCCGCGCCTGGTCTACGGCCGGATGACCGGGTGGGGCCAGGACGGCCCCTACGCCCCGGCCGCCGGCCATGATCTGAACTACATCGCGCTGGCCGGCGCGCTGCACGGCATCGGCCGGCAGGGCGAGGCCCCGGTGCCGCCCCTCAACCTGGTGGGCGACTTCGGGGGCGGCGGCATGTACCTCGCCTACGGGATGGTGTGCGCGATGCTCGAAGCGCGGACCTCGGGTCGGGGCCAAGTCGTGGACGCGGCCATGGTGGACGGGGCCGCCTCGCTGATGACCGCCTTCTTCGGCATGGCCGGCTCGGGCTTCTGGAGCGACGAGCGGGGCACCAACATGCTCGACACCGGCGCCCACTTCTACAACGTGTACGAGACCGCCGACGGCCGCTACATCTCGCTGGGGCCGATCGAGCCCCAGTTCTACGCGGAACTGCGGGAGCGGCTCGGACTGCACGGTCCGGAGTGGGACCGGCAGATGGATCGGTCCGGCTGGCCCGAACTCAAGGAGAAGCTCGCAGCGGTGATCGCCCAGCGCACCCGCGACGAGTGGTGCGACCTGCTGGAGGGCACCGACACCTGCTTTGCACCCGTGCTGTCGCTGGCGGAGGCCCCCGAGCACGCCCACAACCGCGAGAGGGAGACCTTCGCCGAAGTGGCCGGAGTCGTCCAGCCCGGTCCGGCGCCGCGCTTCAGCCGGACGCCGGGGGCGATCCGCCGCCCGCCGCCCCATGCCGGCCAGCACACCGACGAGGTCCTGGCCGAGCTGGGCCTCGACGCGGCGGACATCGCCGCCCGGCGCGAAGCGGGCGCGGTCGCCTGATGATTCTGGTCGTGCGGTCGTCACGTCCGGCTCCGGTCGCCTGATGGCGACCGCAGTCTTCTTCCACGCCCATCCCGACGACGAGGCGCTCTCCACCGGTGGGACTATGTCGCTGGCCTCGCGAGCCGGCCATCGTGTGGTGCTCGTGTGCGCCACCGACGGATCGCTCGGCGAGACGCCCGGCTTGGACGACTCCCAGTCGCCGACCGCGGCACAGCTGGCCGAGATGAGAGAGACCGAGCTGCACACCGCGGCCGGACTGCTGGGTGTGCACCGGGTGGTGATGCTCGGCTACCGCGACTCGGGCATGGCAGGAGACCCTGCCAACGAGAACCCCGACTGCTTCTGGCAGGCAGACCACCTCGAGGCCGCGGAGCGGTTGGCCGAGGTCCTGAGCCACGAGCAGGCCGATCTGCTCACCTGCTACGACGCCAACGGCACCTACGGGCACCCGGACCACATCAAAGTTCACCGCGTCGGGGTGCGGGCCGCGGAGCTGGCCGGAGTCGGCGTCGTGTACGAGGCGACACTGCACCGTGACCACTTCCGCTCCTCGATGAAGGAGCTGATGCGCATGGCTGCCGAGGCAGGCATCGATCCGATCCGGGAGCAGGACCAGGCAGAGTTCGAGGCCGAACTCGACGAGGGGACCGTCGGTGTGGAGGGCGCCCGGATCACCCACCACATCGACGTGAGCGCCGCCCTGGACGCCAAGCGAGCCGCGATACGGGCCCATGCCTCCCAGATCCCGGCCGACTCGTTCTTCGTGGCCCTGCCCGACGAAGCATTCGAACTGGCCTTCGGCACCGAGTGGTTCATCCGTCGCGGCGCGGCTTCCGGCGATGCGACGTCGACGGACCTCTTCGCGGCGCTCGATTAGGAATGAGCGCAGCGAACCTGGTGACGGCCTCGATTGTCGCTGACGTCCACGACTGGTTCTCGTGGGCTGTGATCTTCTCCAACGCGCTGGTAGCGCTCTGGGCCCTCGCGGCGCACCGCCGTCCGAGCCTGCGGTCGATCGGACTGTGGGTGACCACCGCGACCGCACAGACCACCGTCTTCGTCCAGGCCGGGCTCGGCACCTGGCTCATGGTCCGGGAGGGCCGCGACGCCCCCGACCTCCACGCCCTCTACGGGTTCTCGGCACTGGTCGCGGTCGGCATCGCCTACAGCTACCGGCAGCAGCTGCGCAACCACCTGTACCTGCTCTACGGCTGCACAGGCCTGTTCCTGATGGGCCTCGGCATCCGGGCGGTGATCCTGGATTCGGTTGCCTGAGGCTGGTGGCGCGAGGGGACGTCGCGGCCATGCGCGCCCCGTCATGAGCGTCCGGGTACTGTCGGCCGCGGCGACAAGGGAGTCGTTCGACTATGACTATGACCATGGCGGCGCCGGTCAGCGACACGGCTAGCGACACGGCTAGCGATGTGGCCGCGGAACTCTTCTCGTCCCTGGGCCTGGCGACGGTGGATGTCCGCTACGGACTGACCCAGGACGAATTGTTCGCGGCCGCGGTCTCCGGCGATCTGGGCCGGGTGCGCCCCGGGGGCCCCGACGACGAGCACAAGGCCCATGCCACCGCGCTCGGCGACGACGGACCGCTGGTCTTCTACTCCGACCCTTCCTGCACCGGGCGGCCGGTGCACGACACGTTCTGCGTGGACCGGGCCTCGATCAGCGAGCAGGTGTGGTGGAAGGACGGTTTTGCGCCCTTCGACGCCGGCGCGTTCGACGCTCTGGTGGACCGCGTCGTCGCTCACCTCAATGAGCGCCGGGCCCGGCTGTACGTGACCGACGTCTACTGCGGCGCGGACCCCGACTTCGCCGAGCCCTGCCGGTTCGTGGGCGAATACGCCTCCCACGCCTATTTCTGCAACATCATGCTTCCCGCCCACCTGGACGGGGCGCCCGATCACCGCGACCACGGCTGGATCCTGCTGAACGTGCCGTCCTTCCACTGCGACCCCGGGCGCGACGGCACCCGGTCCCAGCGGGCAGTGGTCCTCGACATGGAGCGACGCTTGGCACTGGTGCTCGGTCGGGCCGACTACTGCGGGGTCAACAAGAAGACCATGTTCACGATCATGAACTTCGTGCAGCCCGGCAACGGCCAACTCTCGATGCACTGCTCGGCCAATGTGGGGTCCGGTGGCGACGCCGCGATCCTGTTCGGCCTGTCGGGAACGGGCAAGACCACCTTGTCGGCCGACCCCGATCGCGATCTCATCGGCGACGACGAGCACATCTGGACCGACACCGGGATCGCCAACTACGAGGCCGGGTGCTACGCCAAGCTGATCGACCTCGACAAGCAGGCCGAGCCGGTGATCGCAGCCGCGTTGTCGATGAAGGGCACGCTCATCGAGAACGTCCCCGCCGTCGTGGGTCGCAGCCTCGCAGCCACCCACCCGCAGGATCTCGACTTGCGAGACCGGTCCATCACCGAGAACACCCGCTTCGCCTACCCGCTGGAGTGCAACCCGCACGTGGCCCCGGGCCATCGCGGCCCCCACCCGACGACGATCGTGCTGCTGACAGCGGACGCCTTCGGTGTGCTGCCGCCGGTAGCGATCCTGGATCCCGACGACGTGATGTACCACTTCGTCACCGGCTTCACCGCCAAACTTGCCGGCACCGAGGTGGGCGTCACCGAGCCGGCTGCGACCTTCTCGCCCTGCTTCGGTGCGCCGTTCATGTCCCGCAAGCCCGACGTGTACGCCCGCCTGCTGAGGCAGCGCATGCACGAGCACCGGGCCCGCTGTGTGCTGCTGAACACAGGCTGGTCGGGAGGCGCATACGGCTCGGGCCGGCGCATGCCGCTACCGGTCACCCGCCGGCTGCTCGACGCCGCGCTGGCGGGGGAGTTCGACAACGTTGCCACCCGAACCCATCCGATCCTGAGCCTCCGGATGCCGGTGACCTGTGACGGCGTCGACGACGAGATCCTCGACCCCCGCGCCACTTGGGACGATCCGGATGCCTACGACGCCGCGGCCCTGAGGCTCAGGGACCTGTTCCGCTCCAATTTCGAGCGGCAGGGCTACGCCGGGATGGGGATCGCGGCCGCGATGTAACGCCCGCCCATCTAGATCTCGGGCGTGCCCATGTCGACCTCCGAGCCGATGCGGAGCCGGGTGGCCCTCCCATCGTCGTCAAGGTCGAACTGCACCCGCTGGCCCTGACGCAGCATCCGGAACAGCGAGCCCTCAAGGGCGTTGTCGGCGAGGTCGATGTCGGCGAGGTCGGCTTCGTTGACGAGCACCCCGTCGCCGGTCACGGGGTCGTAGCTCTTGATGACGCCCTGCACGGAGCCGCATCGTAGCGGCGCGCGCCGGCGTCGACTTCGGCGTTCGCGCCGCGCTCGAGCCGAAACGCTTTGACACGGTTCAGTATCATCGGCGACATGGCACCGCTCGTTCTTGACGCGGCCACGCTGCGCCGCGTGATCGTCGGTTTCCACGGAGGTCTCGCCGACCACCGCCGGGTAATCGACAACCTCAACGTCTATCCGGTCCCGGATGGGGACACCGGGACCAACATGACGCTCACCATGAAGTCCGTCGTCGAGAGCCTCGACGACGTCGCCGACGACCTCGAGCCTCTGTGCACCGCACTCGCCCACGGGGCGCTTATGGGGGCCCGGGGCAACTCCGGAGTGATCCTGGCCCAGATCCTGCGAGGCGTGTCCGGCGTGTTCCGCGACTCTGCGGCGGCCGGCTCCGTGCCCGACGCACCGGTTGTGGCCCAGGCGCTGGCTGCGGCCAGCGACGGCGCGTATTCGGCGGTGGCGCGGCCGGTGGAGGGCACCATCCTCACGGTCATCCGGGAAGCCTCGGAGTCGGCTCAAGTGGCCGCCGAGGCTGGAGGCGGCTTGACCGAGGTGCTCGACGCGGCCCGCGACCGCGGCTACGACGCTCTGGAACGAACTCCGGAGATGCTGGCCGTGCTGGCCGAGGCCGGGGTAGTGGACGCGGGCGGGGCTGGACTCCTGCTGCTGTTCGATGCCTGGCTGGCTGAGATCGACGGCCGGCCCATGCCCGAGGCCCCCGAGCCGGCAGCGCCGCCTGCGGCTGTGACCGGCGCCGAGGTGCCCGCCGAGGAGTCCTCCATTGCCGACTTGCGTTACGAGGTGATGTTCCTGCTGGACGCTCCCGACCCTTCCGTCGACGACTTCAAGGCCGCGTGGCAACAGATAGGGGACTCGATCGTGGTGGTGGGCGGGGACGGCATCTGGAACTGCCACATCCACACCGACGATATCGGCGCGGCCATCGAGGCCGGGATCGCGGTGGGCCGGCCCCACCGCATCCAGATCACCGACCTGCTCGACCAGGCGGCCGAGCATTCCGAGTCGTTCGAGGCGCTGGACCGGCCCCTGAGCCAGGACGATGCAGGCGCCCCACCCCCTGCTGCGGTGGAGATCACCGAGGCTGATCGATGCTCGGTGGTGGCGGTGGGGGCCGGAGCCGGCGTGGTCGACATTCTCATGTCCATGGGAGCCGACCGGGTTGTGACCGGGGGCCAGTCGATGAACCCGTCCACGGCCGAGCTGCTCGCGGCTGCCGACTCGCTTCCGACCGGGCATGTCGTGGTCCTGCCCAACAACAAGAACATCATCCCGGTGGCCGAGCAGGTCGACGGGGAATCGGAGCGCTCGGTGGGCGTGGTGCCCACTCGCAGCGTGGTCGAGGGCATTGCCAGCCTGCTGGCCTTCTCGCCGGGCGCCAGCGCGGCCCAGAACGCCGAGGCGATGGCAGCCGCAGCCGAGTCGGTGACCCCCGGCGAGGTCACTCAGGCCGTCCGCGACGCTTCGAGCTCTTCCGGCCCCATCACCGAGGGTGACTGGCTCGGCATCGGCCCCGACGGCATCGCCGCGGTGGAGTCCGGGATGGCTGCGGCCGCGACCGCGCTGTTGAGCAGCATCATCGACGGCGACCACGAGCTGCTCACCGTCCTCACCGGCGCGGACGCCGACGCGGCGACCACCGACGCCATCGTGGAGCATGTGAGCGAGAACCATCCCGACGTGGAGATCGACGTGACCGAAGGCGGCCAGCCCCTGTACCCGTACTACTTCGGCCTCGAATAGGCCCGACGAGAGTGTTGAGCAAGCTGCTGGCCGCGTGTCCCGCCATCATGAGCTCCCGGTTCGGATGCTCTCGGGCGGCCCTGGATCGGCATTGCTCGGCGGTCTTCTAGCGCGTCGGGCCGCGCCCCGCTGACCATGCCGGCCGGGGACCCTCCCCTGACGCTCAGCGATCTGGACGCCATCGGCGTCACCCGGCTGAAGCTCCGCAGGCAGAAGGATGGCCAGCCCTACTCCATGGCCCCGAAGCTCGCCTCGGCGCTGGCCGGGATGGAGATCCGCACCGTGCTCGACCTGCTGCAGCACTACCCCCGCCGCTACATCGACCGCACCCGGCAGACCTCCGTCGCCGACCTCGTCGCTGGCCAGGACACGACCGTGGTGGGCACAGTTGAACGGGTCTCGTCTCGGCGCACGCGGCAACGCCGTCGGCTGGTCGAGGCCGTCATCTCTGACGTCACCGGCGCGTTGAGGCTCACCTTCTTCAATCAGCCCTGGCAGGAGCAGGATCTGCAACGGGGACGAGCGGTGGTGGTCTTCGGGCGCCCCGACACCTACCGAGGTGCGCTGCAGATGATCAACCCGGTGGTGGACCTCGTGGGCGACCGAACCGGGCGCATCATCCCCGTCTACCCGCAGTCCGAGAAGGCGGGCGTGCGCACTTGGCAGTTGGCCAGTCTGGTCGCCGGGGCCCTCGACCGCTGCGAAGAAAGGCGCATCGCTGACCCGGTGCCCGTGGGCTTGCGGCGACAACTTGGTCTAGTCGAGCGCCACAGCGCCATGAACTGGATCCACCGGCCCGACTCCATGGAAGAGTCGGCGCAGGCCCGGCGGCGACTTGTGTTCGACGAGCTCCTGCGGGTGCAGCTTGAGTTGGTGAGGCGCAAGCGCTGGCTGGAGCGACACACGGCCGGTCTGTCCCACGCGGTGGGAGGCGAGTTGGTCGACCGGTTCCTGTCCCGCCTGCCGTTCCCGCTGACCGGCGCCCAGGAGCGGGTGATCGATGAGATAGTCGGCGACTTGGCCAAGCTGCACCCCATGCACCGGCTCATGCAGGGCGATGTGGGTGCAGGCAAGACGGTGGTGGCCTTGTGCGCCCTGCTCACCGCGGTGCAGGGCGGCTTCCAGGGCGCGTTGATGGCTCCGACCGAGGTGCTGGCCGAGCAGCACTACGACACGATGGTCTCGCTCCTCGGCGATCTGACGGTGTCCGATGAGTCGAGGCTCGGCGGGGAGCGGCCGCTACGAGTTGAACTGCTCTCGGGGAGCCGGAGAGCAGCCGACCGGCGCAGGGCCTCCGACGGTCTCGCGACCGGCGACGTCGACATCGTCGTCGGCACCCATGCCCTGATCTCCGAGGGCCTGGAGTACAGGGCGCTGGGAGTGGTGGTGATCGACGAGCAGCACCGCTTCGGGGTGGAGCAGCGGGCAGTGCTGCGTGATCGCGGCCCCGGGTCGGTCATGCCCGACCTGCTTGTGATGACTGCGACGCCCATTCCCCGCACCGCGGCCATGACGGTGTACGGCGACCTGGATGTGTCGGTGCTGGACGAGTTGCCCGCCGGCCGGTTGCCGGTGGCCACGTCATGGGCCCGCGGCCCATTGGAGGAGGCGCAGGTCTGGGAGGCAGTGCGGGCCGCGGTGTCGGGGGGCCAGCAGGCCTATGTGGTGTGTCCTGTCATCGAAGAGTCCGAGGCACTCGACGTGCGCTCGGTGACAGAGACGTACGACCGTCTCGCCGGTGAGGGAGGCGAGTTAGCCTCACTTCGGGTCGGTCTTCTACATGGCAGGGTCTCCCCGGCTGCGAAGGAGGCCACGATGGAACTGTTCCGCTCGGGGGCGCTCGATGTGCTGGTGGCCACCACCGTGATCGAGGTGGGCGTGGACGTTCCCAACGCAACCGTGATGGTGGTGATCGACGCCGGCCGGTTCGGGATAGCGCAGCTCCATCAGCTGCGCGGCCGGGTGGGCCGCGCCCGCCTTGAGTCCAGCTGCTACCTGGTGGGCGAGGCCGCCACTTCGGACGCGGAGGCCCGGCTCAACGCGGTAGTGGACTCCAACGACGGCTTCGCACTGGCCGAGGCGGACCTGGAACTGCGGGGAGAGGGCACGCTGATGGGCGAGCGGCAGAAGGGTCGCAACGACTTGAAGCTGGCGTCGTTGCGCCGCGACAAGAAATGGGTGGAGAGGGCCAGGACCTCGGCAATCGACATGATCGACACCGACGCCGAGTTGAGCGAGCACCCCGCCCTGCTCGACGAGATCGAGTTCGTGCTCGGAAGCGACGACATCGAGTACCTGCTCAAGAGCTAGCCCAGGAATTGGCAGTGTTATGCACGCTATACGGCCGTTTTGCTGCCAGTTGTGTGGCCTGGCAGGGGCCATTCTGGAATTGGCAGTGTTATGCACGCTATACGGCCATAATGCTGCCAATTCGATGAAGGGGCTAGGTCGCCGATTGTGAGCATCCGCGTCGTGGCCGGCTCGGCCAAGGGCCGCCGGCTGGAAGCGCCGGCGGGCGACGTCACTCGCCCCACCCCCAACCGGGTGCGCGAAGCGGTGTTCAACTCGCTCTACTCCCTCGGGGCCATCGAGGGCACCAGCGTCCTCGACCTCTTCGCCGGAACCGGCGCTCTGGGGATCGAGGCGTTGAGCCGGGGCGCGGCCGGAGCGACCTTCGTGGAGCACGACCGGGACGTGGCCTCGCTGCTGCAGCGCAACCTCGAGGCCACCGGCCTGGCTGCAGGCGCGACGGTGATGGTCGTCGGCGTCGATGCCGCTCTCGACGAGCTGGCTCGACACTGCTTCGACGTTGCCCTGGTGGACCCGCCGTACGCCTTCGATGACTGGCCTCAGCTGCTGTCCCGGGTGCCGGCTGAACTGGTCGTGGCCGAGTCGGATCGCCGGGTGGATGTGGGACCCCGCTTTGCCATCCACCATCACCGGCGTCACGGCGGTACCGTGGTGACGTTCGCACAAGCTGCCAAGAGGCCGAGCGGAACTGGAGCCGATCAGTGACCCGTGTGCTGTACCCCGGATCCTTCGACCCGATCCACTACGGCCATCTCGAGATCATCGAGACGCTCGCCCAGCTGTTCGACGAAGTGGTGGTGGCGGCCACGCGCAACCCGCAGAAGGGGGAGGGCCTGTTCAGCCTGCACGAGCGCGAGCAGCTGATCAAGGAGTGTGTCGCCCATCTGCCCAATGTCTCGGTGGCGATGTTCTCCAACCTCGTGGTCAATCTGGCCCAGGAGGTCGAGGCCGATTTCATCGTGAAGGGGCTGCGAGCAGTCTCCGACTTCGAGAACGAGCTTCAGATGGCGCAGATGAACCACGCTCTCGCCGGCGTACAGACGATCTTCATCCCCTCTGCCAGCAAGAGGTCGTTCGTGGCCTCCAAGCTGATCCGGGAGGTCGTCCGCCTCGGTGGGGACGTGTCGTCAATGGTGCCCGAGCCGGTGCGGGTTCGGCTGGCCGGTCGCCTAGAGGCCGAGCGGATGGAGAGAGATTCGTGAGAATCTTCGCAGGGGCCCGAGCGAGGCCGTGGCCCGAGCGGCCCGTGAGCGAAGCGAACAAGAGCGGGAATGGCACCGCCGCAACGCGACGGGCTGTCGCCTATCGGCGCTCTCTACTAGAGCAGGAGCAATGAGTTCGAGCGACCTGGCCCCGCCGACACCGACGGGCTCTGCCGAGAGTTCGTCCGAGGCTCGACGTCTGGCCGTCGAGCAGTTGCTCACCCAGGCCATCCGGATGGTGGAGAGGTCGCGGCCGATGCCGTTCTCGACCTCGGTGATGATCAACGGCGAAGAGCTGCTGGGGATACTGCAGAAGGCGTTCGCGGCTCTTCCCGAAGAGTTGCGGGCTGCTCGGTGGATGCTCAAGGAACGCGACGACATGCGGCTCCGCACGCAGAGAGAGGGCGAGGACATCATTGCGGCGGCCCGGGCTCGTGCGGAGCAGATGGTCCAGCGCAGCGAGGTCGTCAAGGCCGCGGAGATGCGAGCGAGACGGACGGTCGACGAGGCCGAGGAGCGGGCCTCCAGGATGAAGCTCGAGACCGAGGACTGGTGTGACCAGCGGCTGGCCGCCTTCGAGGCGATGCTGCACAAGACAGCCACCGCCGTGTCCACCGGGCGCCAGCGACTCCAGGACACCCGGTTGCCGCGCCCGGCGTCGGCGCCCGCTCCGGCCGAGCCCGACGACGACATATTCGACCAGGACCTGGGTTGACCAACCTCGTGGTGGACTGTGTCCGGCTCGACGCCGGCTCGGTCGACCACATCGAAGTCAACGACCGGTGCATTCTGGACGAGCCCTGCGTCCAGGGGGCTCTGGTGGTGGACGGGGTCGTGCACCTGGAAGTGGTGGTACGAGCGGCCGGAGGCTCCTTTGTGGCGGACGGGCGGGTCGTGGGGGTGTGGACTGCGGAGTGCCGCCGCTGCCTGGAGGAGGTGCGCGGCCCTCTGGAGGCGTCGTTGCACGAGGTGTTCGAATGGGAGCCGACCGAGGGTGAGACCTGGCCGATCAACGATCAGCGCATAGATCTGGCTCCGGCAGCTCGCGAGGCCGCCGTGCTGGCCCTGCCGCTGGCGGCCCTGTGCTCTGAGGACTGCGCGGGACCGGTTCCGGACCGGTTCCCGACCGGGCCGGCGGCTGATTTCACAGAGGCCGAGCGGATGGGCGGCGATTCGTGAGAATGTGCGTGGGAACCCAGCGAGGCCGCGGCCCGAGCGGCCCGTGAGCGCAGCGAACAGGAGCGGGAAGCACAGCTAGTGGCGGCGTGTAGGCCCCACCGCTCCCCGGTAGGCTGCCGGGCCGGATTGTCCGATCGGCCACAGAAGATCAGGATCCCTCATGGCTGTCCCCAAGAAGAAGACCTCCAAGGCGAAGGGCCGCAGCCGAAGGGCCTCTGCGTGGCAGATCCGTCCCGGCGGGCGCAGCGTATGCAGCCGTTGCGGCGCCGTGAAACTTCCGCACCGCGTGTGCGTCAACTGCGGGTGGTACCGCGACCGGCAGGCCATAGACGTCGAGTAGCCGGCCTTTCGAACGCGAGCTTGCACCTGCCCGCGCACGTTCTGATGCGCAGTGATGGAACCTTTGTCGGCGTCGAGTGGTCTGAACCTCCGTGGAACCGGTAGCGGTTGACGCCATGGGGGGCGATCGAGCCCCTGCGGAGATCGTGGCCGGAGCCCGGCGCGCCGCCGACGAGTTGGGGATCCCGGTGGTGCTGGTGGGACGGCCCGACAAGTTGGGCGACACCGGCGGTCTGGAGGTGATCGAGGCTTCCGAGGTGATTCCGATGGACGCGGAGCCGGGATCGAGCGTGCGCACGATGAAGGATTCGTCACTCGTGCGGGCGGCTGAGGCGGTGCGGGATGGTCGGGCGTCGGCGATGGTGTCGGCCGGCAACACTGGCGCCGCCATGGGTTCGGCGCTGCTGCGTATGGGCCGCATTCGCGGCATAGCCCGTCCGGCGATCGCCACGCCGATCCCCACCCCGGGAGCCAGTCCCACCACCATGCTCGACTCGGGCGCCAACGCGGAGTGCCGTCCGGAGTGGCTCGTGCAGTTCGCCCGGATGGGCTCGGTCTACGCCCGCGACCGCTTCGGCATCGAGCAGCCCCGGGTCGGGCTGCTGTCGATCGGCGAGGAGGCCGGCAAGGGCAACGACTTCACCAAGACCGTCTTCGAACTGCTCTCCAACGGCCGGTGGGCCGACGACGTCGGAGCGGAGTGGATCGGCAACGTGGAGGGCCGCGACATCATGACTCCCGCCGTCGATGTGGTCGTGACCGACGGCTTCACCGGCAACGTGACCCTCAAGGCGCTGGAGGGGGCGCTGCGGGCTCTGTTCGGCCGGTTGCTGGTGGCCATCGACACCGACGACACCTCACGCCGGGCCGGGGACCTGCTCGCCCCGGCCCTTGACGAGATGGCGCGAGAGCTTCACCCCGACGGCGTCGGCGGCGCGCTGCTGCTGGGGGTGCGGGGCGTCTGCGTGATCTCGCACGGTGCCAGTAGCGCCGCCGCAGTGATGAACGCCATCAGGGTGGCCCGCGAGATGGTCGCCGCGGGCATGGTGGACCACATCACGGCTGTCGCCCGGGGATAGCCGGGTGTCGGAGGCTGGTCGCATCCCCAACGATATGGTTGTGGACTGCATCGACGACAGAGCGACGCACGGAGGCGCCGATGCCGGCAGAAACCCATGTGGAGCAGGCACCGATGGGGCGTGAGGAGGTTCTGGCGCTGATTCGGGACCGTCTTGCGGACATCCTGGAGATCGATCCCTCCGACATCGCAGAGGGAGCATCATTCGCCGACGACCTCGACGCCGACTCGCTGGCGCTCATAGAGCTGGTGGAGGGGATCGAGGAGGAATTGGCCGAGCGGGCCGTCGGCTTTCGTATCGAGGACGAGGACCTGGAAGACCTGCGTTCCGTCCGTGATGCCGTTGACTACGTCGTAGCGAAGCTGGGTTGACGATCCAGACCGCTTCGGCGGAAGCCGCGACGCTCATGGACCGGCTCGGCCACCGGTTCGTCGACGCCGCGCTGCTCGAGCTCGCCCTCACGCACCGCTCCTGGTGCGCTGAGCACTCGGGGTCGTCCTCCAACGAACGGTTGGAATTCCTCGGCGACGCGGTCTTGGGCCTCGTGGTGACGCAGAGGCTCTACTCGCGTTTCCGCTGCTGGTCCGAAGGCGACCTGGCCAAGACCCGCGCCTCGCTTGTGAACTCGGCCACGCTGGCGGAGGTGGGTCGATCGATCGGCCTCGGCGAGCTGCTGCGCCTGGGCCGGGGGGAGGTCGCATCCGGCGGCCGCCTCAAGTCGTCGATCCTGGCCGATGCGGTGGAGGCGGTCATCGGGGCCGTGTATCTCGATGGTGGCATTGACGCGGCCGACGAAGCGATCGGCCGGCTCCTAGGTTCGCGCCTCGAGGCCGCAGCCAGTGCTCCCGGCCACGCAGACTTCAAGACACGACTCCAGGAGCTGGCCGCCCGTCTCGGATTCGCCCCTCCCACCTACGACGTGACCACCAGCGGGCCCGCTCACAAGATGTCGTTCGAGGCCGAGGTCCACGCCGGCAGCGCCAGCGGTGTAGGGAGGGGAAGCACCAAGAAGGACGCCGAACAGCAGGCGGCCCAGATCGCCTACGCAGCTCTCGCCCCAGAGGCCGAGCTTGCGAGGCCCTGGGCCCGAGCGGCCCGTGAGCGCAGCGAGCAAGAGCGGAGATCGTCGCCCGAGCGGCCCGTGAGCGGAGCGAACAGGAGCGGGCAATCAGAGGCCGAGCGGATAGGGAGCGGTTCATGAGCCGGGACCTCGACTTTGAGCTGCCGGAGGTCGAGACCATACGGAGGGACCTCGAACGGGAGGTCATCGGCCGCAAAATCAAGACGGCGGAGGCTGCCAGCATGAAGTGCCTGCGCCGCTACCACACCCGCAAGGCATTCACCTCGCAGCTGGAGGGGGCCAAGATCACCGATGTGAGGCGGGTCGGCCTCTACTTGGTGATAGAGCTGAGCACCGAGTTGCTGCTTGTGCTGTCGCTCGGCTCGTCGGGCTCGCCTCGCCGCAACGCCAACAAGCATCCCAAGGTCGCGGGAACCGAGGTGGTGATCTCGTTCACCCAGTACGGCCAGCTTCGCTTCGTGGATACCGAAGGCACCGGACAGCTGTTCGTGGTGCCCGCCGATGAGTTCCTGTCGGCCGTGCCCGAAGTGGCCGGCTACGGCCTCGATCCGGTGACACCCATCTCCTGGACCGAGATGGGCCGCATGCTGCTCCAGAGGGACTCCAAGCTCAAGACCCTCATCACCGACGACGGCTTCGTGGTTGGCATCGGTGACATCTACGCCGACGAGATCCTGTTCGAGGCGGGGCTGCGCTTCGACCGGGTCTCCAACACACTCTCCACCCAGGAGATCCGCCGCCTTCACCGGTCGCTGGTCGGCACCATGCACGACGCCATGAAGTACCGGGGGACGTCGGTGCCGGATCGCCCCTTCCTGGATCCGTTCGGCCAGCCGGGCGGCTACGCAGGCCACCTCAAGGTGTGGGGTCGGCACGGCGCGCTGAGCGAGCGGTCCAGGACGCCGATCAAGCGAACCAAGTTCCGCGGCACCTGGACCTACTACTGCGACACCCAGGTCTGAGCCTCCACCGGGCGGGGATGCCCGGATAGGGGATCGGGCGGAACTAGCGTCGCGCCCGTGTATCTGAAGACGCTGACGCTGAAGGGCTTCAAGTCCTTCGCCGAGCCGGCCTCCATCCGGTTGGAACCTGGTGTCACCGTGGTCGTCGGCCCCAATGGCAGCGGCAAGTCGAACGTAGTGGACGCGGTGGCATGGGTCCTGGGTGCCCAGGCGCCGAGCGCGGTTCGCTCCACGCGGATGGACGACGTGATCTTCGCGGGCACGGCCCACAAGCCTCCACTGGGCCGAGCCGAGGTGTCGCTGACCATCGACAACTCCGACGGCATGCTGCCCCTGGCGGCCAGTGAGGTCCAGATAACCCGCACCCTGTTCCGCAACGGCGAGTCGACCTACGGGCTGAACGGCACTCCGTGCCGGCTGCTGGACATCGTTGAACTGCTGTCCGACACGGGCGTGGGCCGTCAGCAGCACATGATCGTGTCCCAGAGCCAGATCGACGCGGTGCTCAACGCCCGTCCCGCCGATCGCCGGGTGGTGGTGGAGGAGGCTGCTGGGATTCTCAAGTACCGCAAGAGGCGGGAACGGGCTGAGCGACGCCTGCTCGCCACCGACGGCGACCTGACCCGGATGAGCGACCTGCTGAGGGAGGTGCGACGGCGGCTGCGCCCCTTGCAGAAGCAGGCTGAGGCGGCCCGGCGGCACGCCGACCTGCTCGCTGAGCTAGAGGTGCTGCGGGTGCATCTGGCCGGCCGCGAGATCTCGGATCTGCGGGAGCGGCTGCGGGCCCACAAGGATGAGAGCGAGGCTCAGGCGACACGACAAGCCGACCTGCGAACCGAGCTCGACGCTCTCAGCGAGAGGGTTGCCGCCGACGAGCAACGGCTGGCCCGGCACGGGATGGACGACCACTCCGAGCGCCTGGCCCGCATCGAGGGCCTGCGGGCCAGGGCGGCGGGGCTGGCTGCGGTCGCAGTCGAGCGCCAGCGCGGCATCGAGCATCAGAGGGCCGCCCTCGCCGACCATGATCTGGCCGCGGGACTGCAAGCGGAGCTGGAGCGCAGCCGTAGCGAGCTCTCCGCGGTCGTGCTGTCCGCGGGCGCGGCCGATTCGGATCGTCTCCGCCTGGAGGAGATGAAGGAACGCCTGGAAGCAGACCGGGCCGCGTTCGAGGCCCGATGGGGCGACCATGGTGGGTTCGACCTGGATGTGGCCGGCGAGGCTGCCGGGGCCAGAGGCGAGCTGGCTGCGCTTCAGTCGACGATCGGGCTCAACGAGTCGGAGCGGGATCGGATCGCCCAGCGCTTGGAAGCATCCGAGCGTCGCTTGCAGGACTTGGCCGGCCGGGTTGACCGACATCGCAGCGAGCAGGAGGGATACAGCAACGAGATCGCCGCCCTCCGTGCAGTGCTCGCGGCGGCAGAAGCAGCTCGGGCCGATGGCGAGAGCGCCCTGGAGGATGCCGTCGAGGTCCGCTCAGCGGCCGAGAGCGACCTGCGGCACTGGACCGCGAGAAGCGAGGCGCTCGCCATGGCCCTCGATCAGTCCGCGAGGCCGGTACCGGTTGACGTGCAGGCCGCCGCCGATGGCGTCTTGGGGCTGCTGGGCGACCTCGTGGAGGTGGACTCAGGCCTCGACGCAGCCTTCGAAGCCGCCGCGGGGGACACAGTCGGCGCCGTGGTCGTGAGGCACGCCGCCACGGCGCGTCGCGTGCTCGACAGCGTGGAGGCCAGCGATGTCGGCGCGGCGGTGATCGCGTTGGAGGGGATTGTGTCGGAGGATGATGGCACCGACGGCGCGAAGGCCGTGTCGGTGGCCCCGCTCGGGCTGGAACCGTTGAGGGGCCGGGTGCGAGCCGCCGATCCGGATGTGGCCCGACTGCTGGACGTGTTGCTCGACTCCACGGTCCTCGTGGACGGCGATTGGCGGGCCGCGGCCGACGTGTGGATGCGGCACCCCGGCGTCGTGGTGGTCACACCGGTCGGTGACCGGTTGAGCAGCAGAGGCTGGCGACTCGGCGTGCACGGCGCCGCCGGGCTCCGGCCCGCGCTGGCAGAGGCGGATCAGAGGGTCGAGGCCGCGAGGGCAGTCGTCGAGCAGGCGGAGGCCGGATGCGATCTGGCCCGGAGCAGGCTGGAGGAGAGTCGGGGGCATGTCGACGAGCTCGGCCGCCGGCTGGCCGCGTCCGAACTCGCCGCGTCGTCGTCGACCGACGCCATCGGTCGCGCCGAGTTCGATCGGCGCGACCTCCACACCGCGACCAACGCCCTGCGCGACCATTTGGCCGAGACCTCCCGGGGGCTGGAGGAGGCCGTCTCGCGGGTCGCAGAGATCAAGTCCCGCCTGCCCGAGTTGGAGGCGGCAGAGGCGAACGCACTCCAGCGGAGCCGCCAGGCGGCTGAGGCCCGCGCCGACCTCGACCGGCGTGCGTCGGAGCTGGCGGCCCGGGCCGCCGACCAGAGTGCGACCGACGCCGGGTTGGAGCAGCGCCAGCAGATGCTGGGTGCCCGCGTCACCGAATTGGAGGAGCGGCTGTGTGTCTACCACGCCTCCCGGGCCGCGGCCGAGGGTCGTCTGGCCGTGCTGGAGCGCGAGGCGGCGGTGCTTGAGACGCTCAGGCGGGCGGTGGAGGAGCGGACGGGGATCCTGAACGCCGGACTCGCTGAGATACGAGAAGTCCGGCGCAGGCAGTCCGATGAAGTCAGGGCGCTGGCCGCGAACCTCGACGACCTGCGGCGCCGGCAGGCCGATGCCGAGAGTCGCTACGAGACTCTCCGCCAGACCGAGAGCCGGCGTGACATCGAGGAGGCCGAGCTTCGCACGCGGTTGCAGACGGCGGTCGAGCGTCTGCGCGACACCTACGGCCTGACCCCGCACGAAGCTGCATCCGCGCAGCTGCCGGAGCTGCCCGACGGGCTCGACCCCGGCCGGCGGGTGGATCAGCTGACCACCGAGTTGGAGATCATGGGCCCGGTCAATCCTCTGGCTCTGGCCGAGTACGACGAGCTCTACGAGCGCCACGAGCTGCTGAGAGGCCAACTGGACGACATTCGCGCCGCCCGCCGCGACCTCAACCGGGTGATCCGCTCGATCGACGCCGAGATCAAGACGGTGTTCAGCTCAGCCTTCGTCGATGTGGCCGCCAACTTCGAGCTGCTGTTCGAGGCGTTGTTCCCGGGCGGCGAGGGACGCCTCAGCCTCACCGAGCCCGACGACCTCCTCGACACCGGCATCGAGATCTCGGCCAAGCCGTCCGGCAAGAACGTGAAGCGGTTGTCGCTGCTCTCGGGCGGCGAGCGGACGCTGGCCGCGCTGGCCTTCCTGTTCGCGGTGTTCCGCAGCCGGCCTTCGCCCTTCTACGTGATGGATGAGGTGGAGGCCGCTCTCGACGACGTGAACCTGCACCGCTTCCTGACCCTCATCGACGAGTTCCGCTCCGACGCCCAGCTGGTGATCGTCACCCACCAGAAGCGGACCATGGAGGCGGCCGACTGCCTGCAGGGGGTCTCGATGAAGCCGGGCGGCTCGTCGATGGTGGTCTCGGAACGGGTATCCGACGCCGCCTAAACTATGGAGGCCGCTGCTCAAGGTTCTCTCACCTGCTCGGCCTAGCTTCTAGGTGGAATGCAGGATCCTGACGCCACCAGCCGGACCGCGGTGGTCCGGCCGCCGGAAGCCGCCGTCGCGGCCCGACGGCCCGTCTGGCGGCTCGCCGCGGTACTGGTGCTTGCGTGTGCCCTCCTCGTTGCCGGAACATCTCTCGGGTTGGTTCTGTTCGATGACCCGCAGAGCGCCGGGCCGACGAGGTTGGCCTCACTAGAGGAGATCGCCCCGGACGCGGCGGCCGCGCAGTACCCCGCCCCCGTCGTCTCGGAGGAGCCGGTGGTGGCCGTGGCCGAGGCGCTCGGCCCCTCGGTGGTCCTGGTCGAGGTGGAGGCCGACACCGCATTCGAGTTCGGTCTGGGCTCGGGAATCGTGTGGGATGCCGACAACGGGTACATCGTCACCAATCAGCATGTCGTCGAAGATGCCGACAGCGTGACGATCGCACTGTCGGACGGCACCAGCCTCAGCGGTGAGGTTGTCGGAGGGTCGGTGGGTCACGATGTGGCCGTCGTGCGGGTCGATCCGGAGGCCGCGGAGCTGGTTGCGGCTACCTTCGCGCCGGCCTCGTCGGTGAGGGTGGGCCAGCTGGCGGTCGCCATCGGCAGTCCTCTCGGCCTGACCGGCACGGTCACGGCAGGGATCGTCAGCGCGGTGAGGATCCAGGTGCAGGGAGGTTCCGACCCCAACTCGCCGGTGCCGGTGGAGATGATCCAGACCGACGCGGCCATCAATCGCGGCAACTCGGGCGGCGCCCTGGCCGACTGGCAGGGGCGGGTCATCGGCATGAACACGATGATCCAGACCACTTC
Source organism: Candidatus Aldehydirespirator sp. (assembly GCA_965203635.1). Lineage (GTDB taxonomy): Bacteria > Actinomycetota > Acidimicrobiia > Acidimicrobiales > Aldehydirespiratoraceae > Aldehydirespirator. The sequence goes on along the minus strand of OZ241903.1, from coordinate 3,508,562 downwards.
GGGCGGCAACATCGGCTTGGGCTTCGCCGTCCCCAGTGACACCGTCGATCTGATCGCCACCCGCATCATCAAGGGGGAGTCGCTGGAGCTCGGGTATCTCGGGATCAGCGGCCGGGCCGCCGAGGGAGACATCGCGGGGGTGGCAGTGGTCGAAGTCCTGTCCGGATCCCCGGCCGAGGAGGCGGGCCTGCTGGCCGGCGACATCATCGTCAGTCTCGACTCCGAGCCCATGATTGACATCGCGGAGCTGGCGGCCGCCATCAAGCTGCGCCGGCCTGGAGAGGCTGTCGAGCTGACGCTCAGGCGGGGTGACGAGGTCTACCTCGCCACTGCCGTGCTGGACGCGCTGGGATGACGTTGGAGATCATTGTCGGCCTGGTCGTGCTGGCGGCTGTGCTGCTGGTAGCGGCCATCGTCGTGCTCAGGCGCCGCCGGCCACCGGCCCCTGGTGCCGGTGATGGCGCGACCGCGGCGGGCGAGGCCGCGGACCGGGTTGTCGACCGGCTGGCCGGCAGGGCTGCCGGAGCGGCCGACGGGCCTGGCCCCTCGCTGCGCGACCGTCTCTCGAAAGCGCGTGCCGCTCTGACCGGACCGCTGACCGCCCTGGAGCGGACATCGGTCTCGCAGGAAGCGTGGACCGAAGTGACCGAGGCTCTGATCAGGGCCGACGTCGGTTTGGCGATCAGCTCCGAGATCGTGGAGGCAGCCAGGACACGGGTCGACAGCGCGGGAGGTGATCCCACCGCCGCGAAGGCGGCGCTGCAGACCGAATTGCGGGAGCGGCTTGGAGGCTTCGACCGGTCGCTGGCTCGTCGCAGCGACGGCGAATGCCCGTCGGTGTGGCTGTTCGTCGGGGTCAACGGCACCGGCAAGACCACCACCATCGGCAAGCTGGCCAAGCGCGAAGCCGATGCCGGCTCCGGGGTGGTGCTGGCCGCGGGCGACACCTTCCGCGCCGCAGCCGCGGACCAGCTGGCCATGTGGGCCGAGCGCTCCTCGGTGCACATCGTGCGGGGTTCCGCCGGTGCTGATCCTGCGTCGGTTGTGTACGACGCGGTGGAGTCGGCTGCGGCCCGCGGGGCGGATCTGGTCCTGGCCGACACGGCCGGAAGGTTCCACACCGAGCACAACCTCATGGCCGAACTCCAGAAGGTGCGGCGGGTGGCCGGCAAGGGATCGGGCGTAGTCACCGAGACCCTTCTGGTGCTCGATGCCACGACCGGTCAGAACGGCTTGGCCCAGGCCCGGCAGTTCACCGACGCGGTGGACGTGACCGGTGTGGTCCTCACCAAACTCGACGGTTCGGCCAAGGGCGGGATCGTGGTGGCTGTGCAGGCCGAGCTCGGAGTGCCGGTGAAGCTGGTCGGAGTCGGCGAGGGAATCGCCGACCTTGTGCCCTTCGACACCTCGGAGTTCGTGGAGGCGCTGTTCGCCTGAGGAAGGGCGATCAAGGCAACGCCTGCTAGGTAGGGTGGCTCGGCCATGTTCGACATGCTCACGAGCCGTTTCGAGGCTGCCTTCACGAAGCTGCGCGGCCGCGGGAAGCTGTCCGCCGACGATGTCGATGCCGCTTTGCGTGAGATCCGCGTGGCCCTGCTCGAGGCCGACGTCAACCTGGATGTGGTCACCGGCCTCACCGAGCGCATCCGCCTGCGAGCCGTCGGCGAAGAGCTCTCGCGGGCGCTCAATCCCGCCCAGCAGGTGGTCAAGATCGTGCTGTCGGAGCTCACCACCAGCCTCGGGGGCGAGCGGCTCACCATCACCTACGCGTCGAAGCCGCCCACTGTCGTGCTGCTGGCCGGTCTTCAGGGATCAGGCAAGACCACCAATGCGGCCAAGCTGGCCCAGTGGTTCCTGCGCCAGGGCCGCAGCCCGCTGCTGGTCGGTGCCGACCTGCAGCGGCCCGCCGCGGTCGAGCAGTTGCGGACGCTGGGCGAGCGAGCCGGCGTGCCGGTGTTCAGCCACCGCCGAGGCCCGGTCAAGGCCGCGTCGGCCTCGCTGGCCGAAGCGACCCGGACGGGGCGCGATGTAGTCATCGTCGACACTGCGGGCCGCCTGGCCATCGACGCCGAGATGATGGATCAGGTGCGCCGGATCTCCAAGGCAGTGCGGCCCCACTACACGTTCCTGGTGGTCGACTCCACGGTCGGCCAGGATGCCGTGAACTCGGCAAGGACTTTCCACGACACGCTCGCCCTCGACGGCGTGATCCTCACCAAGCTGGACGGCGACGCCCGGGGTGGGGCGGCGCTGTCGGTCAAGGAGGTGGTGGGCCGGCCTATAGCGTTCGCCTCGGTCGGCGAGAAGCTGGAGGACTTCGAGCCGTTCCATCCCGATCGTCTCGCCAGCCGAATCCTGGGGATGGGCGATGTCGAGACGCTGATCGACAAGGCCGAATCCGCTTTCGAGGCCGACCAGGCCACCGAGACCGCCTCCAGGCTGCTGGAGGGAACCTTCACGTTCGACGACTTCCTGACCACGATGCAGCAGGTGCTGGGCATGGGCAACCTGCGCAGCCTGATCGGCATGATGCCCGGAGTGCCGCAGGAACTGCGCGGCGCCGAAGTCGATGAGGGCCGCATCGGCCGCATCACCGGCATGATCCACTCGATGACTCCGCAGGAGCGCGCCGAGCCCGACATCATCGACGCCTCCCGCCGGCACCGCATCGCGGCCGGTTCGGGCTGCCGCCCCAGCGACGTGAAAGCACTGGTCGATCAGTTCAAGCAGATGCGGTCCATGATGAAGGGGCTCGGAGGGCTCGGCGGCAAGCGGATGGCCGCGTCAAAGGCCCGGTCGTCCGCCTCCAGGCGGCGCGGCACCGGCGGCCGAACCACTCCCAAGGGACCGGTGCCCGTTTCCAAGACGCCTCTGACCCTTCCAGGGTTGGAAAAGGGTGAGTGGCCCGGGTTGAATTGACCAACACCCGAGACATCTATAGATCAGAGGAATCACATTGGCTGTCAAGTTGCGCCTCATGCGGATGGGGAAGAAGAAACAACCCACCTATCGCGTGGTGGCGGCAGATGCCCGAGCCCCCCGTAACGGGCGCTTCATCGAGATCATCGGCATATACGAGCCCCGCCAGGACCCGTCGGTCGTGCGGATCGACAACGACCGGGCGCTGCATTGGTTGCGTCACGGTGCCCAGCCCACCGAGCGGGTGGAGAAGTTGCTGAAGATCAGCGGCGCGTGGGAGACCTTCCGGGGCAAGGGACTGGCCGCGGCCGAGCCCGAAGCAGCCGGCGCCGGGGACTCAGGCTCATGAGCGATCTAGCCCCCACCGCCCAGGCGATGTGCCATTTCGTCGTCACGAGCATCGTCGACGACGTCGATGCGGTTCAGGTCACCGCCAGCCCGGCCGGCACCGACGCGGTACGCCTCGACGTCCGTGTCGCGCAGGGCGAGATGGGCAGGGTGATAGGCAAGCGAGGCCGGGTGGCGCACGCCATACGCACCCTCGTGCGCGCCGCCGGATCGCGCGACGATGTCGACATCGAGGTCGAGTTCGTCGACTAGAAGCGTTGACTCGTCCGGCGCCGGGACCGCGCCCCTGCTGGAGATCGGCCGTGTCGGGCGACCCCATGGCACCGGCGGTGAGGTAACCGTCACGCTGGTATCGAACCGGCCCGAGCGCCTCGCGCCGGGATCGGAGCTGCAGACCGATCAGGGACCCCTGCAGGTGGTGGCGGCCCGACCCCACAACAAGCGGCATCTCGTGACGTTCGCGGGCGTCGACGACCGCAGCAATGCCGAGGCTCTGCGGGGTCTCGTCCTGCGAGCCGCGCCGATCGTGGACCCCGATGAGCTGTGGGTCCACGAGCTGATCGGTACCCGGGTCGTCGACCAGTCCGGCACGGACCGCGGCGTCGTGGCGTCCGTTGTGGCCAATCCGGCCGGCGACCTGCTTGAACTCACCGACGGCGCTCTCGTGCCGCTGCGCTTCCTCGTCCGTTCGGTGCCCGGCGAGCGGATAGAGGTGGAGGTTCCCGACGGGCTGTTCGAAGCGGCGACATGAGTTTCCGCATCGACATCTTCACGATCTTTCCCGACTTGGTGGAGACCATGGCCTCGGCCTCGGTCATCGGGCGCGGTCGCACTGCCCACACGCTCGACGTGAGAGTCCACGACCTCAGGATGGCCGCCACCGACCGCCACCGGAGCACCGATGATGCGCCCTTCGGCGGGGGAGCGGGAATGGTGATGATGCCCCAGCCCCTGTTCGACGCGGTGGAGGCGGTCGAGCCACCCCGACCGCTCTTCTACCTGTCACCCGCAGGCCGCCGCTTCGACCAGGCCATGGCGGGCGAACTGGCCTCCGGGACCGGGTTCTCGATGCTCTGCGGGCGTTACGAGGGCGTCGATGAGCGGGTCTGCCAGCACTTGGTGGACGGTGAGATATCGGTCGGCGATGTGGTCCTATCAGGCGGTGAGGCAGCCGCCCTGGTGGTGCTGGAGGCAGTGGGGCGCTGCGTGCCGGGAGTGCTTTCCAACGAGGCCTCCACCTCCGAGGAGTCTTTCAGCGAGGGGCTGCTGGAGTACCCCCAATACACCCGTCCGGCGAAGTTCCGGGACTGGTCCGTCCCCGAAGTGCTGCTGTCGGGCGATCACGGTCGGGTGGCCCGCTGGCGTCGAGCCCAGTCGCTGGCTCGCACCATCGGGCGTCGCCCCGACCTGATCGAAGCCCGCGGCGGGCTCAGCGACGAGGAGCGGGAGCTGCTCGCGGCCCACGGTCTCGATCCCGCGACGGGGGAGCCGCGATCGTAGTGATGTGGCCGGTGGAGGGGAGATGCGGTCCTCGTAGACTCGCTCGGCCCGGTCTAAGTGGCCGATGTGAGCGGAGACAGCGATGAACCCCACCGACCTCGTTGATGCGCAGAACCTTCGCGATGACGTCCCGGAGTTCCAGCCGGGCGACACCGTCCGCGTGCATGTGCGGGTCGTGGAGGGGAACCGGGCCCGCACTCAGGTGTTCGAGGGTGTCGTGATCCGGCGCCAGGGCAGCGGGGTGCGCGAGACCTTCACTGTGCGGAAGGTGAGCTTCGGTGTGGGCGTGGAGCGCACGTTTCCCGTGCACACCCCGGTGATCGATCGCATTGAGCGCATCATCCAGGGCGATGTGCGCCGGGCGAAGCTGTATTACCTGCGCGACCGCGTCGGCAAGGCGGCCAAGGTCAAGGAAAAGCGCTATCGCTGACCCGGCGGTCAACCCGTCGGATCGAGCCCGCCGACCTGCGGACCGCTCGAAGCAGGCACGAGGCGCCTGGGGTGAGCGCCAGGCGGCTCGCTGGTACCGCGAGGCCGGCTACGAGATCCTGGACCAGAACTGGCGGGTGCGCGGCGGCGAGCTGGACCTGGTCCTGTTCCGGGACGGCGAGATCGTGTTCTGCGAGGTCAAGGCCCGCCGCTCGAACCGCTTCGGGACGGCCGCGGAGGCCGTGGACTGGCGCAAGCAGCGCCGCATCCGGTCGCTGGCGGCGCAGTGGCTCGAAGCCAGCGACCGCCGGGGCCGGGTCCGCTTCGACGTGGCCACCGTCACCGGCGTCGAAGTCGACGTGATCGAGAGCGCCTTCTAGCGCCTGGTGCGCCGGTCCCAGCAGCCGCGATGCCAGTGGCGCCGCAGATCCGGCGCCTCGATCGGCACCACGACATAGTGGCCGGTTCCGGTTGCGATGGTGCGGTTGCAATTGGGACAGATGTAGTCCTTGCCGGCCAGGTAGGACTGGATGAAGCGGACCTCCACCTCGCCGAGACGCTCCGGGTCGTCCACGGGCTCAGCCAAGCAGCGCCCAGGCCACCAGAGCGATGGCCACCAGCAGCCCTGCCACTACGAAGACAAGGTCGGAGGGCCGACGACGGTGGGGACGGGTGGGGTCGAATCCCATCGCGCAAGTATCGTTGCACGGCGATCCGACCGCACCCACGTGCCATGCCTCGCCGTCGACTCCCGGACCCCACGTGCCATGCTCCGCCGCCTGATCCCGCACCGCCTTCTGCTGGCGGCCCTGATCGTTGCCATCGCGGCGGTCGGGGCCTGTGCGGCCGACGACGTGCCCGAGGTGCCCGTCGGCCCGGACGGCTTCCCGGACCGGGAGCTGGTCGCGGGGCGGCAGGTCTACATCGACCGCTGCGCCAACTGCCACGGCAACGACGGCGGCGGGGGACGGGGAACGAAGCTCTCGGACGGCCGGATGATCACGCAGTATCCCAACGTCGACGACCAGGTCGAGATCATCGCCGACGGAGTGGGATCCATGCCTGCGTTCGTCGAGGTGCTCGACAGTGAAGAGATAGCAGCTGTGGTCAGATATACACGAGAAGTGCTATAGTTCCGACCCACTGCGCTCGACGCAGGCAAACCCACGGCTAGCCGCCGGCCGACCAAGACGACGGCCTCCACTCCACGGACCACGGAGGCCGCCATGCTCGCTACCGTCCGCTCCGCCACGCTCGTCGGCGTGTGGGGCCATCCCGTCTCAGTAGAAGTCCACGTCGCCGACGGGCTGCCGGGGTTCACCGTCGTGGGCCTGCCCGACGCCTCCTGCCGGGAGGCCCGCGACCGGGTCCGGGCCGCCATCGTCTCAAGCAAGCTCAAATGGCCGCCGAAGCGCATCACCGTCAACCTGGCCCCGAGCGATGTGCCCAAGTCGGGTGCCGGTCTCGACCTGGCCGTAGCCGTGGGCGTGCTCGTCGCCGATGGGCAGCTCGAAGCCGCGTCGATTGCCGACCTCGGGGTGCTCGGGCAGCTCGGCCTCGACGGGTCGGTACGGCCGGTGCCGGGGGCGTTGCCCCTGGTCGACGCCATGGACAACTCGGCGATTGTGGTGGCCGCCCGCGACAGCGCGGTGGCCGAGATGGTGGCTCCCGAGCGGGTCCGGCCCGTCAACCACCTCAAGGAGGTGTTCGAGGCTCTGGCCGGCACAGAGGCCTGGCCCGTTCCGCCCGTGGCTCGATGCTCGCCCTGTGCCGATCCCGAACCCGACCTCTCCGACATCGCGGGCCAGCCGCTGGCCCGGTGGGCGCTGGAGGTGGCTGCCGCCGGCGGGCACCACCTGCTGCTGGTCGGGCCTCCCGGAGCCGGCAAGACGATGCTGGCCCGCCGCCTTGTCGGTGTGCTGCCGGACCTGTCGCCCGAGGAGTCCCTGGAGGTCACCCGGGTCCACTCGGCCGCCGGTCTGACCCTTCCCGACGGCCTGGTCACCCGGCCTCCGTTCAGGGCGCCCCACCACTCGTCCTCGATGGCCGCGCTGGTGGGCGGGGGCAGCGCCAGGGCCAGACCGGGGGAGGTGAGCGCAGCCACCGGGGGAGTGCTGTTCCTGGACGAGCTCGGGGAGTTCGCGCCGTCGGTGCTCGATGCCCTGCGCCAGCCGCTGGAGGAGGGCATGATCCGGGTGGCCCGCTCCCAGGGCATGGTCGAGCACCCGGCCCGCTTCCTGCTGGTGGCAGCCATGAACCCGTGCCCGTGCGGCGCAGGCGGCACGGTCGGCTGCCGCTGCGCTCCCGGCGCGCTGGCCCGGTACCAGCGTCGCCTGTCGGGCCCCTTCGTCGACCGGCTTGATCTGGTCGTCCGGGTGGACCGTCCCGACCCGGCCGACCTGCTCGACACCCGGCCCAGCACCCCGAGCACCGAAGTAGCTGAGAGGGTGGCCGAGGTGCGGGCCCTAGCCCGCCGGCGGGGCGTGAGCAGGAACGCCGAGTTGGCGGGTGCCGATCTTGAGCAGCACGCCCCCATGGACCGAGCCGCCACCGAGGTGTTGAGGGCCGCCCTGACCGAGGGCCGCCTCAGTGCCAGGGGCCTGCGCCGGGTCCGAACGGTGGCCCGCACCATCCGAGACCTTGACGATAGTGGCCACGAACTGCGGGCCACCGATGTGCTCGCGGCGCTCTCATTGCGGATGCGGCTCGACAGAGCGGGAGGTCTGGTCCATGGCTGAGACACTCGCACCGCCGACCGACCGGGGAGCCCACGCCGAGCGGGATGCTCGCGCTGACCGGGGAGCCCACGCCGCCGCGCTGGCCACGCTGCCGCGGGCGACGCCGTGGCGGCTTCAGCGGCTGCTGGGCAAGCAGGATCCGGCGAAGGTCTGGAAGAAGGTGGAGATGGGCCAGATGGCCAAGTGGGTGGCCGGCGAGGACCTTCATGACGTCTGGAGGGACCATGCCCGCGGTGCCGACCTCGCCGCGGTCGCCGAGCAGCTCGAGTCACTCGACGCCTGGGTGACGACGAAGACGAATAGCCAGCATCCGCCGGCCATCAGGGACGACCTCGACCCGGCGCCGATCCTGTTCCGCCGGGGACGGGTGCCCGATCCGGTCGCACCGGCAGTGGCCATCGTGGGCACCCGCCGGTGCACCCCCACGGGACGCTCGGTGGCCATGGAGCTGGGGGCAGGGCTGGCTTCAGCCGGCGTGACGGTGGTCTCGGGCCTGGCCCTGGGGATCGACGGGGCCGCCCATCGGGGCGCGCTGGCCGCGGACGCCGCTCCGGTGGTGGGGGTGGTGGGCAGCGGCCTCGACGTGGTCTATCCCCGGGGCAATCGCGATCTGTGGGACGCCGTCGCCTCAGCCGGGACTCTGCTGGGCGAGGCGCCCTTGGGCGCCGAGCCGGAGGGCTGGCGCTTCCCGGCCCGCAACCGGCTGCTGGCCGCGCTGGCCGATGTGGTCGTGGTGGTCGAGTCCAAGCGGGCCGGAGGCTCGATGCACACAGTCGAGGAGGCCATCCGGCGTGAGGTCACCGTCATGGCCGTGCCCGGTTCGGTACGCAACCCGGCCGCGGAGGGCACCAATCTGCTCTTGAGCGAAGGCTGCGCTCCGGCCTGCTCGACCGAGGACGTGCTCGTCGCTTTGGGCCTTGCTACCGCGGGTGCTGCCGGCGGTTTCGTGCAGCGCGCCCGCGCCGGTGTCGTCAACCCGATGGGCGGCCAGATCGACATCGACGGCCTCGATTCGCTCCAGAGGAGGCTGCTCGACCTGCTCGACGACGGACCGGTGAGCCTCGACGCGCTGGTGCTGCGGGCCGGAGCGCCCGCGCCCGACGTGCTCGTGGCCGCCGAGGGCCTGGAACGCCTCGGCCTGCTGGCCCGCGACGGCGCCCTCGTCCTGCGGGCCTAGAAGGGCTGAGCTCCGTCGTGGCGGTCACGGCAAGGACCGTGTGGAAAACTACACTCGGATTGTGGACAACTGGGGTCTGGAAGCGTGGCTGGACTCGCTCAGCGGCGTGGCCGACTCCACCCGGGCCGTGTACGCACGAGACGCCACTGCGGCTGTGCAATGGCTCGAGGAGGCGGGTGTGGCCGGTCCCTCGGCGGTGGACCGGAGGACTCTGCGCCGCTACCTGGCCGAACTGGGCGCCAACCGCTACGCGGCCCGCACCATCAGCCGCAAGGTCTCGGTGCTGCGACGCTACTTCGACTGGGCCCGCCGCACCGGTCGTGTGGTCGCCGACCCGACGCTCGGGCTGGCCCCGCCCAGGGGGCCGTCGAAGCTGCCGCAGGTGCTCAAGGACGACCAGATCCACACGCTCATCTCCAAGCCGGCCCGTGCCGGGAACGACCAGGCCCGCGATGCCCGCGATCTGGCCATAGTCGAGACGCTGTACGGAAGCGGTCTGCGGGTGAGCGAGCTGTGCGGCCTCCGCCACGAGGACATGGATCTGGACAGGACCGAGGTCCGGGTCTGGGGCAAGGGCTCCAAGCAGCGCCTGGTGCCGCTCAGCGATCCGGCCGTAGCCGCGCTGCGTGCCTGGCTGGCGGATCACCGCAACTCGTTCGTCACCGTCGACACCCCTGTTGACGCTGTCTTCCTCAACCAGCGGGGCCGGGCCATGACCCCCCGCGACGTGCGCCGGGTCATCGATCGCCGCAGCGTCGTGCCGACCCATCCGCACGCCCTGCGTCACACCTTCGCCACTCACCTGCTCGACGGTGGCGCCGACCTCCGGGCCGTGCAGGAGCTGCTGGGCCACGCCGACATCGCCAGCACCCAGATCTACACCCACGTCAGCCGCGAGCGCCTGCGGGAGGTGCACCGGACATCGCATCCCAGGGCCTAAGGGACCACGCAGGTAGGTAGCCGGACTCGCGCACCTAGTCGCTCGGCCTCTAGGTTTGCTGGCTGGTGACTGACGACCACCCCGACCAGGGTCCCGGAGCGGCTGAGCCTGCGGGGACCGCCGAGGACGACACCGCTGCTCTCACCGCGACACTGCTGTCGGAGGAGTCGGCTCGGCGCGGCGCTCAGGCCCGCGCCGGTGAGCAGGTGCTCTTCGCCGACGACCTCCTGCCTGGGGTCGGCGAAGAGGAGGTGCCGCTGCGCGAGGGCCTCGCGATGGGCGGTGCCTTCACCTTCATCGTGCTGCTCGTGCTCAACAGCCTCGACGAGCTCGAACAGGCCGCCATGGCCGTGCTGGCCCCCGACATCCGCGACACCTTCGGCGTCTCCGACGGCACGATCACCTTCATAGCGTCGGCCTCAGCGGCCTTCGTGGTGCTGGGCGCCTTCCCGATGGGCTGGCTGGCCGACCGCATCAGACGAGCACCGATCGTCGGGGTTGCCAGCGCGTTGTTCTCGGCGATGGTGTTCCTCTCGGGCTTTGCGGTGAACGCGTTCATGCTGTTCTGGACCCGCTTCGGTGCCGGCATCGCCAAGTCGAACACGATCCCGGTGCACAGCTCGCTGCTGGCCGACACCTACCCCATCGGGGTTCGGGGCCGCATCGGCGGGCTCACCCAGTCCACGGGCCGGGCCGTGGCCGCCATCAGCCCGATCGCGGTGGGCACCGTGGCGTGGGTCGCCGGCGGTGACGAGGGCTGGCGGTGGGCGTTCTTCCTGCTGGGCCTGCCGGTGGCGGTGTTCGCGGTGGCCGCCTTCAGGATCCCCGAACCGACCAGGGGCCAGTGGGAGAAGACGTCTGTCCTCAGCCAGGTGATCACCGACCCCGACCCCGCTCCCATCTCGGTGGAGGCTGCCTTCGCCCGGCTGCTGAGGATCCAGACCGTCAGAGCGGTGCTGTTCGCGTTCGTCGCTCTGGGCTTCGTGCTGTTCACGATTCCCGTGCAGTCGAACCTGTTCCTGGAGGACGAGTTCGGTCTCGGCACGTTCGGGCGGGGGGCGGCCACTTCGGTAGCCGGTTTCGCCGCGGCGGTGGTGCTGCCGCTGGTGGGGCTGCGCTTCGATCGGCTGTACCGCCGCGACCCGTCGTTGACTCTGCGCCTGATCGGGGGCCTGCTGCTGCCGACCGCGTTCCTGGTGCCGCTGCAGTTCGCCATGCCCAACGAGTACCTGTTCGTGGTGGTGGACGTGCCCCGCACCGTGCTGTCGTCAGCCGCATTCGCGATGGTCGCTCCGGTGGTGTGGTCGATCGTGCCCTACCGGCTGCGAGGCCTGGGCTCAGCGTTGATCACCCTGTTCATCTTCCTGTTCGGCGCAGTGGGCGGATCACTGGTGGCGGCGTTCCTCGTCGACTCCTACGGGGTGCAGACCGCGGTGACCGTACTGTCCCTCCCGGCCGTGACCATCGGCTCGCTCTTCCTGATCCGGGGCTCGCGGTCGATCAAGCACGACCTGTCGATGGTGGTTGCCGAACTCACCGAGGAGCTGGCCGAGCACGACCGCAGGCGCATCGACCCGGAGTCCACCCCGGCGCTGCAGGCCAGCAACATCGACTTCAGCTACGGCGCGGTGCAGGTGCTCTTCGACGTCTCCTTCGAGGTGGCTCAGGGCAAGACGTTGGCCCTGCTCGGCGCCAACGGCGCGGGCAAGTCGACCGCGCTGAGCGTGGTCACCGGACTGTTCACGCCCGAGCGGGGCGAGATCCGCATGCACGGGCGCTCGATCACCTACACCACCCCGGAGCAGCGCTCCGCCATGGGCGTGCAGATGCTGCCCGGCGGGCGGGGGGTGTTCCGTGAGCTGAGCATCGAGGACAACCTTCGCATCGGCGCCTACAAGTTCCGGCGGGACCCCGCCGACGTGCAACGGCGCATCGACCGGGTGGTCGAGATGTTCGAACAGCTCGAGGGCCGTCTCGGTGAGCGAGCCGGCGACCTCTCCGGCGGGCAGCAGCAGATGCTGGCGCTGGCCCGGGTAATGATGCACGACCCCGAGATCCTCATCATCGACGAGATGAGCCTCGGACTGGCCCCCACCATCGTCCAAGACCTGGTGGCCGGACTCCAGCGGCTGCGTGAGGCCGGGCAGACGATGATCGTGGTGGAGCAGTCACTCAACCTGGCGCTGTCGCTGGCCGACGACACGGTGTTCCTCGAGAAGGGGGAGGTTCGTCACGCCGGGCCGGCACAGGAGCTCGTCGAGCGGCCCGAGCTGCTGCACGCAGTGCTGTTCGGCGCCGGCACCGACCCGGCACCGGGCGCTGCCGGCGACGCCGGGGCCGGCAGCACAGGCTCCGGCGACGGCGCCGGGGCTGATAGCACCGGATCGCCCTCCGACCCGGGCAACGGAAGCTGAGCCGCGGTGGTCCTGGCAGCCTGGATCACAAAGCAGCTCGTGTTCAACGGAGCGGTCACGGGCCTGGTCATCGGCATGCTCGCCATGGGCATCGTCCTCATCTACCGCTCCACCCGGGTGATCAACTTCGCGGTGGGGAACCTGGGGCTGCCCGCGGCCGGCTTGTTCGCCCTGATGCAGATCGACTGGGGCTTCCCCTTCTGGATCGGCCTGGCCACCGCCCTGCTGATAGGCACGTTGGCCGGCGCGCTGGTGGAACTGACCGTCGTGCGCCGCCTGTTCAGCCGTCCCCGGGTGATACTGCTGGTGGCCACCGTGGGGGTAGCCCAGCTGATGCGGGCGGTGATCGCCGCGTTCCCCGACATCAACGACACTACGCAGCGCTATCCGGTGGCGGCCCGCACCACTTGGGAGAACGCACCGTTCGGCCTGCGCATCACCGCTCCACAGGTGGCGATCATCGTGGTGGTGCCCATTGTCGCCTTCGCTCTGGGCTGGATGCTGAACCGCACGACCTTCGGGCGTGCAGTCGCCGCGTCGGCCGGCAACCCCGACTTGGCCCGCTTGTCGGGCGTGAACCCGAAGGTGGTGTCCACGTTCGTGTGGACGGCAGCCGGCCTGCTGTCGTCTCTGTCGATCATCCTGCTGAGCGGCCAGTCGGGAGCAGTGACCGGCCTGGCGAACCTGGGACCGCTCACCCTGGCCCGAGCACTGGCCGCGGCCGCCGTGGCAGGAATGAGATCCTTCCCCAGAGCAGTCATGGCGGGGCTCGCCATCGGGGTAGCCGAGTCGGTGGTGAGGTTCAACTACCTGTCCGAGGCCGGGCTGATCGACTTCCTGCTGTTCTGCGCGGTGCTGGTGGCGGTCTACGTGCAGAGCCGCGGCAGCCCCGAGGAGGCGATCCTGGCATTCGTTCCCCGCATCCGGCCGGTGCCGGCCCGCCTCGAACGGCTGCGATGGGTCCGGGCCCTGCCCCGGATCACGCTCGCGGCCACCCTGGCCTTCGCCATCGTCCTGCCACTGATCGTGACGCTGCCGTCCAGGCATCTGCTGTACGCGACGGTTCTGGGCTTCGCCATCTGCGCCATGTCGGTCACGGTGATCACGGGCTGGTCGGGCCAGCTGTCGCTGTCGCAGATGGCCTTCGCGGGGATCGGAGCGCTGTCGGGAGCGGCGTTCAGCCGGGGAGTAGAGCTCGATATCGGCTGGCGTAGCTTCCGCCTGATCGACTTGGAGGCAGCCGGCGTGCCCTTCGTGGTGTCGATCCTGCTGGCGACCCTGTTCACCGCTCTGGCGGCCTTGCTCATCGGCGCTGGAGCGCTGCGGGTGCGCGGCCTGATGCTGGCGGTGAGCACGTTCGCGTTCTCGATCGCATCGACCCAGTACCTGTTCCGCCGACCGTTCTTCACCGGCGGGAGCAGTACGAGCGTTCCCTACGACCGGGGCACGCTGTTCGGCATCGATCTCTCGTCTCAGCGGTCGTACTACTACTTCACGCTGGGTGGTTTTGTGATCGCCTATGCCGTGGTGTCGAGGCTGCGGCGCAGCGGCATCGGCCGCTCCACCATCGCAGTGCGTGACAACGCGGCCGGTGCCTCCGCCTACACCGTGAGCCCCACCAGGGCCAAGCTCACCGCGTTCGCCCTGGCCGGGGGGCTCGCCGGCTTCGGCGGCGCGCTGCTGGGCGGCCTGGTGCAGAACATCCGGTTCTCGCAGGTGCTGTTCCAGGTCGAGGACTCGCTGCGGGTTGTCGGCATGGCCGTGATCGGCGGGCTGGGCTCGGTCACCGGCGCGGTGCTGGGAGCAGTGTGGGTCGAGGGGATGCCGGCCTTCTTCGGCGACAACGATCTGGTGCCGCTGTTCACCTCGAGCATCGGGCTGCTGGTCATCATCATGTACCTGCCCGGCGGCTTCATCCAGGTGGTCTACGCAGCCCGGGACGGTCTGCTGAGCTGGCTCGAATCCCGACTGCCGACCGAGGATGCTCCCAGTGTCACCCCGGCCTCGCCCGCCAGCCTGAGCCGCCGGGACCCGGCCGGCATCGACATCGGTGAGGTTGTGATGCGGACCGAGAACGTGTCGGTGCGCTTCGGCGGCAATCAGGCCGTGTCGCAGGTCAGCGTCGAGGTGCGCCGCGATGAGATCGTCGGCCTGATCGGCACGAACGGCGCCGGCAAGACCACCCTGATGAACGCGGTCGGCGGGATGGTCGGCTGCGAGGGCCGCGTAGAGCTGATGGGACGGGACCTGACCGGCGTGTCGGCCGCGCGCCGGGCCCGTGCCGGCCTGGGTCGGACGTTCCAGGGGGCCACGCTGTTCCCGGAGCTGACCGTGCGTGAGACGGTGATGGTGGCGTTGGAGGCCAGAGGCCGCACGCCGTTCCTCTCGACTGCGCTGCACTTGCCCCACACTCTGGTCAACGAGAGACGCCGCCGCGCCGAGGCCGACGAGCTGATCGACTGGTTCGGCCTGGGCGCCTACGCCGACCACTACGTGTCGGACCTTTCCACCGGCTCCCGGCGCATTGTCGAGCTGGCCGGTTTGCTGGCGCTCGACGCCCGAATGCTGTGCCTGGACGAGCCCACCGCCGGCGTCGCCCAGCGCGAGACCGAGGCGTTCGCCCCCCTCGTCCGCAGGATCCGCAGCGAGCTGGGCGCCGGAATCCTGCTGATCGAGCACGACATGACGGTGATCATGGGAGTCAGCGATCGGGTGTACTGCCTGGAGTCCGGGTCGGTGATCGCGGCGGGCACGCCCGACGAGGTCAGGAACGACCCGCTGGTCGTCGCCAGCTATCTCGGCACTGCTAGCGACACCGCGACCGGCTAGCCGCGTCCGCCTCGGCGGGTCGGTATCAGGTCGGTATACTGCGCCGCCCGTCGGAGGCAGTCCGTGTTGGCGAATCCCCGCCACTGGACCAGCGGAAACCCTGGAGGAGCACGGTGTCAATGATCCACGAGCGGACACAGAGATCACTTCGGGCGCGGGCGGTGGCCCTCGTTGCCGCGTTGGCTCTGGCAGCTGCGGCCTGCGGCGGCGACGAAACGGACGACGAGGCGCCGGCGGCGGACACCGGCGGCGCCGGCACCGAGGTCGACGGCTCCGGCAGCGACGGCTCCGGCACTGACAGCCCGGCCGAGGAGACGGCCGAAGAGACGGCCACGACATCAGAGGGAGACCCCGAACCGACCGAGCCGGACTCCGAGCCGGACGCGGACAGCAGCGCAACCGAGCAGCCGACCGGCGAGGCCGACGGGGAGGCCGCGGCCGACGAGCCCCCCGAAGAGGCCGCGGCACCCCTGACGTGGAGCCGACTGACCCCGAACATGGCGCCCGACGACCCTTCAGAGCTCACCGCGTCGTGGAGGGGCGTGACCCCTGACACGATCACAATCGGCGTCTCGATGCTCAACTTCGAACTCCTGCAGGAGATGGGGCTCACGGCCGCAGGCTGGGGAGACCAGCAGGGGGTCTTCCAGGCCCTGCTCGACGACCTGAACGCCAACGGCGGGATCCTGGGCCGCAAGGTCGAGGCCGTGTACGACTACTACAGCCCCATCGACGCCGACGACGCAGAACGGGCGTGCACGGTCCTCACCCAGGACAACGAGGTGTTCGCGGCTGTGCTCGGATTCGTCGGCCCGCTGGCCGGCACCGCCGACCCCTGCTTCGCCGGGACCAACAACACTGTGCTCGTCGGTGGCGAGCACACCCCCGACGAGATCGCCCTGGCCCAGGCGCCGTGGTTCAACGTCGAGCCCAGCACCGAGGATCACACGTCCAACCTCCTCGACCTGCTGGTCCAGACCGGCCGAGCCGACGGGGTCAGCGTGTTCGTGGTGTCGCACCAGGCCTCGACCGGCGACGAGCCGAAGGTGCTTGAGGGGCTCGGCGCGCGTGGGATCGAGGTGGTTGGCACCGCCGTCCTTGACGCCAACGACGGCGACACCGCTGCTCAGGACCAGTTGATGCAGGTCATCTCCGAACGGATCAGGGCCGATGGCGCCGACACCGTGATGATCAACGGCAACCCGGCCGCCACCATCCGGGGCCTGGGTCTGAACGGGATGCTCGATTCGGTGACCATCTGGAGCAACAACGCGGCCGGGCTCAACAATCTCGGAGAGACCTTCGACCACGAGTGGGCTCGGGGCGCCATCTCCTCGGACGGCCCCTCCGAGCTCGACATCTGGAACGACGATGTGTTCCAGGACTGCGTGCGGGCGGTCAACGCCGCCGGCATCGGCGCCGACCTGCGGCCCACCGCAGACCTGGCCGATGACGACGAGAACTGGTTCAACCCGGTCCGCCGCTACTGCGGCCATCTGTCGCTGTTCGTTCAGATCGCGGCCGCGGCCGGTCCGAATCTCACGCCGGATACGTTCGAGCAGGGGGCCTACACGCTGACCGACTTCGTTCTGCCGGGTTATCCCGCCAACTCGCTCTCCCCGACCAAGCTCGGCGCCCGCGACCTGTACCGGCTCACGACCTTCGATCCCGACGTCGGCAACGGCGAGAACGTGCCGCTCACCGACCTCATCGACATCGTCCCATGAGGGCGTCCGCTAATAGGTGAGAGCCCGTAGCGTCGCAGCGGTGTCATTCCCGCTCTTGTTCGCTGCGCTCACGGGCCGCTCGGGCCACGGCCTCGCCCGTATGAGCTGGACTCGCGCCCCTATTCGCTCGGCCTCTTAGGGGCCCCCGCTAGCGCGGGGCGGGGCGGTACTCGTCGATCGGGGTGATGCAGATGTTCTCCTCGCCGAAGGGGGCCGGCTTGGTGCACGGATACTCGAATCGCATCGTGTGGATGGCGTCGGGTGCCTGCGTCTTGCCCGGTCGCAGCGTCATCGGCAGCATCTCGTTGGAGTCGATCGGCCCCAGATTGGCCAGCGTCGCGTAGATGTCGGCCCGGGTCGGGTTGTCGCCCGCCTCATAGATGGCCCGCAGGGCCGTACGCATGAGGTTGCAGACCGTGGACACCATCCCGTAGGCCGATGAGCCTGAGCCATCAAGGCGGCCCTCGTTCTCGTGGTTGGCCCCCGATGCGTTGTTGGCCCCGTAGGTGTCGTTGCACATCTCGTTGAACGGCCGCGGCTCGTAGCCCTCGAGCCGGTAGACGCCGGTGTCGGCGTCGTCGATGATCAGAGCGCCGTTGTAGAGGTTGCCGGCCGTCTCGCCGCCGAACGCCACGACCTTGGACGCCACCAGTTCGGCTGCCTGGGCGTTGAAGTCCGAGGCGTAGAACTGCACGTCGCCGGGCTCGAATCCCTGGCTGGCCATCTCCACCAGGTACCCCGGGGCGGACACGACGTTGAGGACGTTGAAG
Organism: Candidatus Aldehydirespirator sp.; assembly: GCA_965203635.1. Classification (GTDB taxonomy): domain Bacteria; phylum Actinomycetota; class Acidimicrobiia; order Acidimicrobiales; family Aldehydirespiratoraceae; genus Aldehydirespirator. The sequence goes on along the minus strand of OZ241903.1, from coordinate 3,490,771 downwards.
AAGACGTCGATGCCGGCTGCCTTCATTCGCTGCACCGAATCGACCACACCCTCGAGGCAGAAGGTGGTGCCTCCACACCCGATGACGTCGAAGACGGCCACATCGACGCCCTTGGATCTGAGGGTCTCCACGAGGCCCGCCTCCACCGCCTCGTACTGGCCGGGAGTGTCGGGCGCGGCGATGCCGATCGTCTTGCCGTCGAGCTGTCCGCGGTCCGCGAGGTCGGCCGCCAGCCATCGCACGCTCTCCTCCAGCGTCGGCGACACCGAGATGAGCCGGTCTCCGCCCCGGCTCATGAACTCCTCGCTCTGGCCCTGAGTGGAGATGAACGCGGTCTGGTTCTCCTCCACGATGCACAGGTTGGCCGAACCCTGGAATCCGCTGGAGTTGAGCAGGATCACGCCCTTGTGGTCCTCGATGGCCTGGATGCACGCCGCGTTGCGGTCCTCGTCCACCGTGGCGCCGAGAACCTCCAGTTCGATGGTGTGCAGCTCGATCATGCGGCCCCGCACGCCTCCGCACTGCTCGTTGACCACCGCCGTGAACGTGTCGAACATCTCGGCCACGTTGCCCACAGGTACGGCGAAGCCCATCGCGGCGAAGTCCTCCAGCTTGGACCGCAGGTGCACCAGCGAGATCGAGTCGGCCTCTATGCCGGGATCGGTCGCGACCCTGTCCGGGGCCGGGTCGTGGGCGTGGCAGAAGGCGTCCAACTGCGCGAAGGGGTTGTCGCCGCGGTCGAAGGTGGCCTGGAACTCGTCGAAGATCCCGTCCCGGGGATCGTCGAAGATGTTCGGTGGGGGACCCTCGGGCTCCGCCGGGGCGGGCTCATCGTCGGGTGCCTCGCCGGAGTCCTCAGGCTCGGGGGCGGCCGCTTCTGTCGTGGTGGTCTCGGGCTCGTCCTCCGGCTCCGTCGTGGTCGTCTCGGCCTCGGGAGTCTCATCCGAGCCGTCGGGTTCGGTCGTATCAGGCTCCGCGGTGTCGGGTGCCTGCGTCGTGGGCGCAGCTGTGCCACCGTCATCGGAGTCCGTCACCTCGCCCCCGCAGGCCGCAGCTACGAAAGCCAGGCACACAACCGGGACGAGCGCGAGGCGTAGGCGTTGCATCATCTGATTCTCCGTCCACTCTGAGACACCCCGACGGGGCTGAAGACAAGTCTTCTCCACTTGTGTGAACCGCACAAGTCGATTCGTGAACGCTCATGAGTGCTCCGCAGACGGGCTGGGCTACTGTCTGCGCACCGATCGCACCCCTGCCGGTCGGTCGGAGCGCCCCCGAGGGAGAGAATGGCAGACGATCCGCCAGAGATGACCGGACCTGAGCCGTCGGTCGCCGATCTGGCGGAGGCGATCCTCGAGGAGGAAGCCAGACGCCGTGCCGAGCAGGCCGAGCGCGACGCCGAGACCGTCCTTCCCGACGATCTGCTTCCGGGCGTGGGTGACGCGCCCATGACCCTGCGGGAGGGTCTCCGGGCCGGCGGCAAGGCGACGGTGTTCGTCATGTTCCTGCTCGCCTTCATCGACGAGATGCCCCGAGCGATACGGGTGCTCGCCCCCGACATCCAGAACTCGCTCAATGTCAGCGACACCGTGCTCTTCGGCATCCTCGGCTTCGGCGGCGTCACGCTCGTGCTGGGCGCGGTCCCCATGGCCGCTCTCGCCGATCGGGTCAAGCGGGTGGCCATCATCCCGGTGGCTACCGCCTTCTGGGGTGTGACCGCGTTCTTGAGCGGCCTCATCGTCAACCCCTTCCAGCTGTTCCTCACCAACGCCGGAACCGGCTTCGGGCAGGCCTACCGGATTCCTGTCTCGAACTCGTTGCTGGTCGACACCTACCCCATCCCGGCCCGCAGCCGGATCTTCGCTCTGGAGGGTCTCGGCCGGCCCGTCGGCCAGCTGCTCGGCCCGCTGATCATCGGAGGCATCGCGGCGCTGGTGGGGGGCGACGAGCCCTGGCGGGCCGGCTTCTTCGCGGTCGCGGTCGCGCCGGTGGTGGCCGCGGTCGTGTCGGCCCTGATGCTGCGCGAGCCGCCGCGGGGCCGCTTCGAGAAGGAGGCGGTGTTCGGTGACACCGATGTCCAGGTGGACGAGTTGCCGGTGTCGATCGGCACTGCCTTCGCCCGGCTCCGCAAGATCAGGACCTTCTACTTCCTGTCCACCGGTGTGGGCGTGCTCGGCTTCGCCCTGATCGCAATCCCCATCCAGTTCAACCTGCTGCTCGAGGACAAGTACGCCATGGGACCCTTCGAGCGGGGCGTTGTCGAGTCGCTGATCTGGGTGGCCGCGCTGATCGGACTGCCCGTGGCCGGCCGGCTCTTCGACCGGGGGTTCCGGCGCGACCCGGCCGCCATGATGCGGCTGGCCGGCCTGATGGTGATGGCTACCGGCGTCGTGTACGCGGTGGCCCTTCCCATGAAGATCCTCGGGGCCCTGGTAGCGCTGATGGCGCTTGCCCAGACCCTCGTCTCGATGGCCTTCGTGGCCGCCCCCTCGATCATCGCGGCGGTGTCGCCCTACCGCATCCGGGCCCAGGCCTTCGCCCTGCTGCCGGTGTTCATATTCCTGATGGGCGGCTTCTTCGGCGGGTTGATCGTGGGCCAGCTCTCCGACGCCTACAACGAGCGCACCGCCATGCTGGTGGCCGCGCCACCGGCCGCGCTGATCGGCGGCGCCCTAATCGCCTACGGCAGCCGCTTCATCCGCTTCGACATCTCCCGCTCGGTCGAGGAGCTGCTCGAGGAGCAGGAGGAGCAGCTGCGGGCCGCGGCCGATCCCGCCTCGGTGCCCGCACTGCAGGTCCACAACCTCGACTTCGCCTACGGCAGCGTGCAGGTGCTCTTCGACGTGTCCTTCGAGGTGGCGAAGGGCGAGGTCCTGGCCCTGCTGGGCACCAACGGAGCGGGCAAGTCCACCCTGCTGCGGGCCGTCAGCGGACTCGGCATTCCCGACCGGGGCGTAGTGAGGCTCGGGGGCCGCACCATCACCTACGCCGAGGCCGAGGACCGTTTCAACGCCGGGCTGGTGCAGCTCAGGGGCGGGGAGGGGGTCTTCGACGAGCTCTCGGTCGCCGACAACCTCAGAGCCTCCGTGCTGGCGTCGGGTCTGAGCGACGCCGAGTCCTCGGCTCGGGCCGAGCGGGCGTTGAGCCTGTTCCCGGCTCTGGCCGAGCGCACCGACCTCGCGGCCCGCGACCTGTCGGGCGGGCAGCAGCAGATGCTGGCGCTGGCCATGGCTCTCATGCACGAGCCCGAAGTGCTGCTCATCGACGAGCTCAGCCTGGGGCTCGCTCCGGTCGTGGTGCAGGAGCTTCTCGGGGTGGTGGAGAGTCTGCGCGAGGCGGGACAGACAATGGTCATCGTCGAACAGTCGCTCAATGTGGCCCTGGCCTTCGCCGACCGGGCCATCTTCATGGAGAAGGGCCGCATCCGGTTCGAGGGCCCGGCCCAGGAGCTGGCCGAGCGCGACGATCTGGCCCGGGCGGTGTTCCTGGGAGGCGAGGGCGGATGACGCGGCCTAGCCGCTCGGCCTCTGCGAGCCGATGATCGAGTTCCTCGGCATCACGGTCGGCCAGCAATCGGTGATGTTGGGCCTGGTGACGGGCCTCACCTACGCGGCCTTCGCGGCCGGGTTCGTGCTGATCTACCGCTCCACCGGCGTGCTCAACTTCGCCCACGGCGAGGTCGGAGCGTTCGGCGTGGCCCTGTTCGTTCTGCTGCTCGCCCAGTACCGCGTGAACTGGTGGCTGTCGTTCGTGCTCGCCCTGGCGGCCTGCGCCGCCATCGGCATGGCCATCGAGCTGATAGTGATCAGGCGGCTGTTCGCCTCCCCTCGCCTGGTGGTCCTGATCGCCACCATCGGCGTCGGCCAGATAGTGATCTTCGCCAAGTTCCACCTCCCCAGCGTGGTCGCCCCGGGGCCGATCCCGGCTCCGTTCCAGGCGACGTGGACCCCCACCGACCACATACGTCTCCAAGCCCGCGAACTCGTCGTGCTGGCCGTGATCCCGGTGCTCATCGGCGTTCTGGCCTGGTTCATCTCGCGCACCCGCTTCGGGCTGGCCGTGAGGGCCTCGGCCTCCAACCCGGACACGGCTCGGGTCTACGGCACGTCGCCCCGGCGGACCTCGACGATCGTGTGGACCATCTCGGGCGCGTTCGCGGCGGCCACCGCCATCTTCCTGGCACCGCTGCAGGGCATCAACTCGGCCCAGGCCGGGACCGCGGCCATTGCCGAGCCGCTGCTGCTGAGGGTGCTGGTGGTGTCGCTGCTGGCCCGCATGCGCTCGCTGCCGGGCACGCTCGTCGGCGGGATGGCGGTAGGCGTGGCCGAGGCGCTCATCCGCGCCAACGTGGACTCGGCCAACCGCTCGGTGGTGGATGTGTACCTGTTCCTGGCCGTGCTGGTGGCCGTGCTGGTGGTGATCCGCACCACCGGCGAGCAGGAGTCCTGGTCGCTCGCGCCCCGGGTGCGAGCCATCCCGAGCCGCCTGGAGTCGGTGTGGTGGGTCCGGCGTCTCAACGCCCTGGGGTTCGTGGCCCTCTTCGGGTTCTTCACCCTTCTGGGCATGACCCTCTCCACCAGCAGCTCTCTGTTCACGTGGACGAGCGTCCTGCTGTTCGCCATGGTGGTGCTGTCGATGACGGTACTCACCGGTTGGGCCGGCCAGCTGTCGCTCGGCCAGTACGCCTTCGTCGGTCTCGGGGGACTGACTGTGCTGGGACTGACCCAGGGCAACGACATCCCCGTGCCTTTCGACCTGTTCGATCTGTCGCTGCAACTGCCGTGGGCGCTGGCCATGGTGGTGGCCACCGCGCTCGGGGTCGTGGTGGCCGTGATCGTCGGCGTGCCCGCGCTACGGGTACGGGGCCTGTTCCTGGCCGTCACCACCCTCGCCTTCGCGGTCGCTTCGGCGACGTGGCTGTTCCTGCAGGACTTCTTCACCGGCGGAACCTCCTTCCCCCGTCCGGCCGAGAAGCCCGTGCTCGACATCGGCCCGATCCATATCGACTTCGACGCGTCGCGCCGCAACTACTACTTCCTGTGCCTGGTCTCGCTGGCGGTGGTGGCCGCGGTGGTGGCCCGGCTGCGCCGCACCGGCATCGGGCGGTCGTGGATAGCGGTGCGCGACAACGAGGAGATGGCCGCGGCCTCCACCGTGTCGCCCACTCGAATGAAGCTGACCGCCTTCGGTGTGGCCGGAGGCATCGCGGCCTACTCCGGAGGGCTGCTCGTGACGCTGGTGCCCTCGCTGCAGCCCGACTCGCTGTTCCGGGCCGGCGAGTCGATCGTGGTGGTGGCGACCGCCATCATCGGCGGCCTCGGCTCGGTGGCCGGCCCCATCCTCGGGGCTCTGTGGGTCCGGGGCATCCCCCAGGTCATCCCCGAGGAACTCGACGACCTCGTGCGGCTGGTGACCAGCAGCATCGGGCTGCTGGTGCTGCTCATGTACTTCCCGGGCGGCCTGCTGCAGATCATCTACAGCATCCGCGACAAGCTGCTCGAGCGGGCCGACCGCAGGATGGCGGAGAGGGGCGTCGCCGCGGGGGGTGAGCCGTCGGCTGCCGAGGAAGAGCCTGGGGCTCAGGAGGTGCCTCGGGCCGCGGCCCGGCGGGAGCGGCCCCGCTCACCGGTGACGGTGAGCGCGGCTGGCGCCGCGGCCGGACCGGGCCCGGCGCTGCAGACCCAGGACGTGTCGGTGCACTTCGGCGGCAACACCGCGGTCGATCGCGTCTCGGTGCATATCGACCACGGCGAGCTGGTGGGCTTGATCGGAACCAACGGCGCGGGCAAGTCCACGCTCCTCAACGCCATCAGCGGATTCGTTCCGGCTGAGGGGCGGGTGTTCGTGCTGGGAGCGGATGTGACTGCACGGCGCTCGCCGGCCCGCCACGCCCGTGGCCTCGGTCGGGGCTTCCAGGGCGCCCGCATCTATCCCGGCCTGACGGTGCGCGAGTCGCTGATGGTCGCCCTCGAGGCACGATCACACTCGCGTCTGGTGGCATCGATGACCGCGCTGCCGCCGTCACCCGTCCAGGAGAGGACGAAGCGGGCCGAGGCCGACGAGATCATCGACTACATGGGCCTGACCCGCTACGCGGATCACTTCGTGGCCACGCTGTCGACCGGCACCCGCCGCATCGTGGAGCTCTCCAGCCTGCTGGCCGTCAACGCCCGCGTGCTGCTGCTGGACGAGCCGACCGGCGGGGTGGCCCAGCGCGAGGCCGAGGCGTTCGGTCCGCTCATCAAGCAGGTTCAGGCCGAGCTGGGCGCCTCGGTGATCGTCATCGAGCACGACATGCCGCTGGTGATGGGCATCAGTGACCGCGTCTACTGCCTGGAAGCGGGCGCAGTGATCGCGGAGGGCCCCCCGGATCAAGTTCGTCAGGACCCGCTGGTGATCGCCAGCTACCTGGGCACCTCAGATCAGGCCATCGGCCGCTCCGGCCCCTCCGGGCGCTAGGGACTGCTGCCGGGTGGCCCCGTCGGGGACGGCGGCGGGCGGGCATGACAGACTTGGCCGTTGATGAGGCGGTTCATCGGGGTGCTGGCCCAGTCCGACAGCGAGGCGCTGCTGGAGGACGCGCTCACCCACGTCGACTGGATCCAGGCCGGGATCGTGCTGGTCGCCACCGTCGTGCTGGCGGTGTCGGTGTCCAAGATCCTGCGCCGGGTGGTGGCCAGGGGCATCGGTCACGGCTTCGCCTCCATCCTGACGTCGCGGTTCATCGGCTACGCGGTCTTCATCATCGGCCTGAGCTATGCGCTCACCGTGCTGGGCGTGCGGGTGGGGCCCCTGCTCGGCGCTCTCGGCCTCGGCGGTCTGGTGCTGGCGCTGGCCCTCCAGGGTGTGGTCGGCAACTTCGTGTCGTCGCTGATCCTGCAGACGCGCCGGCCCTACACGGTGGGCGACACCGTCGAGCTGGACGGCCATCTGGGCGTTGTGGAGGACATCGACTCCCGCACCACCCAGATCTGCGGCCTCGACGGCACCCACATCCGGATTCCGAACGCCAACGTGGCCGGGGCCACCATCGTCAACTTGACTCGGGAGCCGTTCAGGCGCAGCTCGCTGGCCGTGGGCGTGGCCTACGACACCGACCTGCAACAGGCGACCGACGCCATCTACGAGGCCCTCGACCGGGTGCCCCGGGTGCTGTCGGAGCCGGAGCCGGCGGTGAACCTCGACGGCTTCGGCGACTCCAGCATCGGCTTCAACGTCCTCTACTGGCACGCCAGCGACGTTCCCTCCGAGCTGGCCACCCGTCACGACCTGGTGCTGGCCATCCACCAGGCGTTCGCAGCCTCCTCCATCACCATCGCCTTCCCCCAGGTGACGGTGTGGAGCGGCCAGCAGCGCCCGGACCGGCTGTATGGAGGCAACGTGGGCGACGTGCGCGTCCAGTACCCCGGCCTGGACGCCTCCGAGGCCGATCAGGATCGCCGTTCTCTCGCCTGGCGTCGCGGCGGTCGCCGCCGCTCCAGCGGGACGTCGACCGACGACGACTAGCCGGTGACGGCCCGGACCACGAGGGTCACCCCTGAGGCGGCTAGCAGGGCCAGCACGACCCGGTCGAACTGCGGGCCCGACAGCCGGGCTCGCAGGTACTCGCCGGCGGGCAGCACGGCCAGCACCGGCCCGAATCCCACCGCGGCCGCAACCAGCCGGTCGGAGTCGTAGGCGCCGATCGACGCCAGGGACGTGATCTGGGCCAGCCCCGCCACCAGGAACAGCACCGACAGCGAGAAGATGTAGGCCTCCTTCCGGAGGCGGTAGGCGTACATCCACGACCCGATGATCGGCCCGGACACTCCCACCGCCCCCTGCATGACTCCGGAGACGAGCCCGACGGCCGGCGAGGCCCGTCGCGCCGCCTCGGGCGACACGGCGACGTCCCCGTACCACAGCGACCTGACCACGAACAGCAGCACCGCGGCCGCGAGCACGATCAGCAGGGGCCTCTCGGGCGTCGAGACCAGGACGAACGTGCCCACCACCGCTCCCACCGCCGACGTCGCCGACAGAACGAACACGTCGCGGGTCTCGGAGCGGGCGTGGCGGGTGCGCCAGCCGACCAGCAGGTTGGCCACCGCGTTGGGCAGGGTGACGACCGCCACCGCGGTCTCGATGCCGACCAGCGGCGCCAGGATCGGGATGGCGATCAGCGGGTAGCCGAGCCCGGTGGCGCTCTTGGCCAGCATGGCCAGGGCCGAGGCCACGCCGACCACGATCAACTCGGTGGTGCTCACCCTCCGGGCTTGTCAGCTGGGCCGCGGGAGTCGAGCCACTGGCTGCGCAGATCGGCGAGCCAGTCGGGGAAGTCGATCTCGGGATCGGGAAGGGGAGTCACGCCCCGCTCTGAGCAGGCCCGTTCGAACGCGGCCGGGTCGTTGCTCCAGCTGCGGGGGTCGCCCAGCATCACCTCGAACAGGGTGCATCCCGCGTCCCCCGCCACGAGCGGCCCGAACTGGGCGCCCTCGGGCAGCTCGATATGGGTGCCGGCCTCGCACAGCTCGTCGCCGATGAGGATCTCTCCCTCCAGGACGAACACCACGTGCGGCGACCGGTGGCCGTGGCGGCGCACAACCATGCCGGCGTCGTACCGGGCGTAGAGCGACAGGTAGGGCGGGTCGGCGTGAAAGGCGAACCATTTCTCCCACACCGACGACTCGGTGCCGTCGGCGTTGCGCTGTGCCTTGACCCGCTGCCACGGAACGGTGGGGTCATCGAATCGCCGGATGACGGGACCGGAGCCCGTCACGAGGACCAGTCCGCGCCGGGCTGGTGCAGGGCCCACAGTTCGACGATGCGACCGTCCTCGACCCGGTACTGACCCAGCCAGGCCAGCGACATCGGGGCCGCGGTGGCCAGGCTCACCCCCCTGAGGGTGAGGCGCACCCACGCCAGGGGACCATCGGCAGTGATGGAGTCGATGCTCACGTCGGTGGCCCGGACCGCCTCGAAGGCGTCGGCCAGCCGTCGACGGTACTCGCCGCGGGTCAGGGACTGCGTGCCCTCGGCGGTGTGGCGCACGACGGGGTCGGTCACCAGGTCCTCCAGCGCGTCGAGATCCCGCTCGAGCCAGACCCTCTCCCAGTAGGCGCGCACCACCGACTCCGGCGAAGTCTCCGGAGTGCTGGCGGCTTGATCGTTGCCGGTGTCGCCGGCCATGGCTGCCTCCTCGTCTCCTGGTCTGTTCATAGTGTTGTCTCCTCGGGCATGCGGCGCGGCTCGACGATCCGGGCCACCGTCATCACCGCGATCACAAGCACGCCGAGCACCACCAGGGTCGTGCGGATCCCGATGGCGTCGGCCACGATTCCGATGGGCAGGGCCGCTATGGCGAAACCCGAGAAGCTGAGCATCAGCAGGCTCTGGACCCGTCCGTGGTACTCGACCGGCGTCGACGTGAGCAGCATCGAGTTGTTGAGGGCCTGGAACACGCTGGACGTGGCCCCCACCACCGCCATCACCGCCAGCGCGGCGTAGAAGCCGGGCATCACCGCGAACACCGCGAGCGAGGCGCCGAAGGCCAGGCCGCTGCGTGTCTGGAATGGGCGCAGCCGTCGTCGCTCGAGGTTCGCCAGCGAGATGGATCCCACCGCGGCGCCCACCGCTGCGGCCGCGTTGAGGAAGCCGAAGCCGGTCGATCCGCTGTTGTGAACCTCCTCGGCCACTACCGGCAGGAACGCCATGTGGGGGAACCCGATCAACACCACCCCGAACGACACCAGGAGCAGGTGCACCAGGTCCGGGCGGGAGCGGACGAATCTCAGGCCGTCGGCGAGGTCGCCGAGCGCGCTGCGACCCGAGTGGCTCGACGGGCTCCCCCGGGGCAGGCCGAACAGCAGGGCCACGCTCAGGATCCCGAGCCCACCGGCGGCGAAGAAGACGCCGGCCAGGCCGAAGAACGCCACACCGATCAGGGCGCCTGCCGCGGCCGGGCCGGCGACCCGGGCCAGCTGCACGGTGGACATCGACAGGAACACCGCGTTGGTTATGGCGTCCCGGCCGACGATCTCGGAGATGAACGAGAGCCGGGCCGGCGCCAGGATCGAGATGACGCCGCCCTGGACGACGCTGGCGACGATCAGGATCCAGTACGCCTCGGCGCCGGTGGCCACCACCACGCCGAGAGAGATCGGCGTTGCGGCCTGCAGGACGCCGGCCACCAGGAGCACAGTGCGCCGGGGGAAGCGATCGGAGATCACGCCCCCGTAGGGGATGGCGATGATGCTGCAGAATCCGAAGGCCAGCATCACGCCGCCGAGGCCGGTGTTGCTGCCGGTGAGTTCGAACGCGAGCCAGGCCCGGGCGATGCCGGCCACCTGCATGGTGAGGAACGTGAACAAGCCACCGATGAAGAGCAACCGGAAGTGGCGGTTGCCGAGCGCCGCGAACCGCCCCGGAGGCTTCGGGGACCCGGCGGCGCGCATCCGTCAGCGTACCTTTGACCGTGTCGCCGCTCCGAGGTCTTCCCGCATGAGCGGGGCAACGTTTGGTCGTGTAATGTCCGCCCCCCGCGTGCACCTGCGCAGACCGCGACGAATGGGGGTTCGGAATGCTGCCCGCCCAGTTCGACTACACAGCGGCCTCATCAGTGGAGGAGGCCATAGCCGCCAAGGCCGAGGGGGGTGACGAGACCCGGTTCCTAGCCGGCGGGCAGAGCCTGCTGCCGATGATGAAGCTCCGGTTCGCGACGCCGTCGAAGCTGGTTGACATCAACCGGATCGGCGGTCTCGACACCATCGAGCACCACAACGGCCATCTGCAGGTTGGGGCGCTGGTCCGCCACGCCGATATCGCCGCCTCCGGTGCGGTGTCCGGCGCGGTGGCATCCGCGGCCCCTTGGATCTCCGATCCGCTGGTGCGCAACCTGGGCACCCTGTGCGGGTCGGTGGCCCACTGCGACCCCGAGGGCGACTGGAACTCGGTGCTGCTGGCCACCGGTGCCGAGGTGATCGCCCAGGGTCCGTCGGGCCGGCGCTCCATCGCCATCGGCGACTTCGTGCAGGACTTCTTCACCAACTCGCTCAACGACGACGAGATGGTTACCGCGGTGCACATCCCGGTGCCTTCGGGTCCGTCGGGCGGCTCGTACCAGAAGCTGGAGCGCAAGGTCGGCGACTACGCCACCGTCGGGGTGGCCGCCCATCTCGAGCTGGCCGCCGACGGCACCATCTCGGCCGCCGGCGTGGCCATGACATCGGTGGCGCCCATCAATCGCAAGGCCACCGGTGCCGAGGCGCTGCTGGTGGGCAACGCACCGAGCGCCGATCTGTTCGCCGAGGCTGGTGAGGCGGCCGCGGCGGCCTCAGAGCCCCGCGACGACGTGCGGGGCTCGGCCCGATGGAAGCGCAGGGTGGTGGCTGCCTTCACCCAGAGGGCTCTCGCGGCCGCAGCCGAGCAGGCCCAGGCCTGAGAGGGGGAGACATGGAGATAACGATCAACATCAACGGGACCGACCACACCGCCGACGTCGAGCCTCGCCGGCTGCTGGTCGACCACATCCGCACCGGCGCCGGGCTGACCGGCACCCACATCGGCTGCGACACCACCAGCTGCGGGGTATGCACCGTGCTGGTGGACGGCACCCCGGTGAAGTCGTGCACCATGCTGGCCGTCCAGGCCGATGGTCGCTCGGTCACCACGGTCGAGGGCCTCAAGACCGCCGACGGGCTGCACCCGGTCCAGCAGGCCTTCAGCGACGAGCACGGCCTGCAGTGCGGCTTCTGCACCCCGGCCATGATGCTGGTGGGGGCGGCGCTGATCGAGGAGAACCCGGACCCGTCCGACGACGAGGTCCGCTGGGCCATCTCGGGGAACCTTTGCCGGTGCACCGGCTACATGAACATCGTCAAGGCCATCCAGGCCGCGGCCGCCGCGGCGTCGTCCAACGGCTCCGACGGCTAGGAGGTATCGAGCTATGACTGACACAACGACGACGCCTCCCGAGATCGGAGGCATCGGCCACAGCGTCAAGCGGGTGGAGGACGCCCGCCTGATAGAGGGCCAGGGCAACTTCCTCGACGACATCGCCCTGCCCGGCATGCTGCACATGGCCCTGGTGCGCTCGCCGGTGGCCCACGCCCGCATCAACGGCATCGACACCACCGCCGCCACCGAGGTGGACGGCGTGCTGGCCGTCGTGACCGGCGAGCTGATGGACGCCCACGGGCTGGCCTGGATGCCGACCCTGTCGGGCGACACCCAGGCCGTGCTGGCCACCGACAAGGTCCGCTACCAGGGCCAGGAGGTGGCCGCGGTCATCGCCACCGACCCGTACGCGGCCGCCGACGGGGCCGAGCTGGTCGACGTGGACTACGAGATGCTCGAGGCCATCACCACGCCGCAGCAGTCCCTCGCGGAGGGCGCCGAGCTGATCCGGGACGAGAAGGAGGACCAGACCGACAACCTGGCCTACACCTGGGAGACCGGCGACGAGGCCGCCACCGAGGCCGCCTTCGCCGGCGCGGACCGGGTGGTGTCCCTCACCACCCACTACCCGCGCTCGCACCCCTCGCCGCTGGAGACCTGCGGGATCGTGGCCGACGTCAACTCGGTGACCGGCCAGGCCACCATCTACATGACGTCGCAGGCGCCCCACGCCCACCGGACACTGTTCGCGCTGGTGGCCGGGCTGCCCGAGCAGAACATCCGCATCGTCAGCCCCGACATCGGCGGCGGCTTCGGCAACAAGGTGCCCATCTACCCCGGTTACGTGGTGGCCACCGCGGCCAGCCTGCTGATCGGCCAGCCGGTCAAGTGGGTGGAGACCCGCACCGGGAACCTGATCTCCACCGGGTTCGGGCGGGACTACTACATGACCGGCGAACTGGCCCTCACCAACGAGGGCCGCATCCAGGCCATGCGGGTGGACATGCTGTCGGACCAGGGCGCCTTCTACTCCGACGCCCAGCCCACCCGCTACCGGGCGGGGCTGTTCCACGTGTGCACCGGCAGCTACGACTTCCCCCACGCGCACATCAAGTGCCGGGGCGCCTTCACCAACAAGGCACCGGGCGGGGTGGCCTACCGGTGCTCGTTCCGGATCACCGAGGCGTCGTACCTGATCGAGCGGCTGATGCAGACCGCGGCCGACGAGCTGGGCATCGACCCGGCCGAGCTGCGGCTGCGCAACTTCATCCAGCCCGACCAGTTCCCGTACGAGACGGCCACCGGGTTCGTGTACGACTCCGGCGACTACCCGACCGCGCTGCGCAAGGCGCTGGACGCGGCCGGCTACGACGAGCTGCGGGCCGAGCAGGCCGCGGCCCGCGAGGAGGGTCGTCTGGTCGGGATCGGCATCGCCCACTTCACCGAGGCGGTGGGGGCCGGGCCGGCCCACACCTACGACATAGCCGGGCTGAAGATGATCGACTCGGCCGAGCTGCGGGTGCATCCCACCGGCAAGGCCATCCTGAAGCTCGGGGTGAAGACCCAGGGCCAGGGCCATGAGACGACCTTCGCCCAGATCGTGGCGGAGGAGACCGGCATTCCCTCCACCGACATCAAGGTGATCCACGGCGACACCGACGACACGCCCTACGGGCTGGGCACATACGCGTCCCGGTCCACGCCGGTGGGCGGGGCGGCCACCGCGATGGTGGCCCGCAAGATCGCCGACAAGGCCCGCCACATCGCTGCCCACCTGCTTGAGGCCGCGCCCGAGGACATCGAGCGCGACGCCGACAAGTTCTTCGTGGCGGGCTCGCCCGACCAGTCGGTGTCCATCCAGGACGCGGCCTTCGCGGCGTACACCAACTTGCCCGAGGGTATGGAGTACGGGCTGGAGGACGTCACCTACTACAACCCGCCCAACCTCACGTTCCCCTACGGGTCCTACGTGGTGGTGGTGGACGTGGATCCCGACACCGGGGTGTGGAAGGTGCGCCGCATGGTGGCGCTCGACGACTGCGGGGTGCGCATCAACCCCATGATCGTGGAGGGCCAGATCCACGGCGGCCTCACCGAGGGGTTCGCCATGTCGTCGATGCAGTGGATCACCTTCGACGACGACGGCAACTGCATCGGGTCCAACTTCATGGACTACCTGATCCCCACCGCCTGGGAGACGCCCCGCTTCGAGCTGCTGGAGACGGTGACACCGTCGCCGCACCACCCGATCGGGGCCAAGGGCATCGGCGAGTCGGCCACCGTCGGCTCGCCCGCAGCCTTCGTCAACGCGGTCGTCGACGCGCTGGCCCATCTCGGGGTGCGCAACATCGACATGCCGGTGCTGCCCGACCGGGTGTGGGAGGCCATCGACTCAGCCGGCGGCTGAACCGCCCGGGCTCGGGCTCCGGAGGCCCCGGTCCTAGACTCAGACACCTGAAACGACGGCGACTCGAGGGAGCCGCGGTGCTATGGACGTGTCGGTGCTGGCCGAGGCGGTGGAACTCACCACGCAACGCGTGCCCTACGTGCTGGCCACGGTGGTCTGGCGGCGGGGTCCGTCGTCGGGACGGCAGGGCTCCAAAGCGGTGGTCCTGGCGGACGGAACGGTCCGGGGCTGGCTGGGCGGCGCCTGCGCGGAGCCGTCGGTCGTGCGCCACGCCCGGGAGTGCCTGGAGACGGGACAGCCCGCGCTGCTGTTCCTGGGCCGGCCCGACGAGTTGGACGGCCGCTCCTCCGAGGGGGTGCGTTCCATAGCCATGGCCTGCGAATCCGAGGGAGCGCTGGAGGTGTACCTGGAGCCGCACCGTCCCGAGCCCCAGGTGATCGTGGTGGGCCGGTCCCCGGCGGTGGACGCGCTGGCCGAGATGGCCGTCTCGCTCGGCTGGGGCGCCACAGTCATCGATGACGGCGGCGACCCCGACGAGCACACCCGGCCGGAGATCGTGCGCACCAAGATCGACCTGTCGGGACTCGGTGTCGACGGCGCCACCGCGGTGGTGGTCGCCACCCAGGGCCACTACGACGACCTGGCTCTTGAGGCCGCGCTGGGGAGCGACGCGGGGTATGTCGGCCTGATCGCCTCCCACCGGCGAGCCGCGACCGTGCTCGACCACTTGCGCAGCCGGGACAGTGCCGATGCGGACCTGGACCGTGTCCACGCACCCGCCGGGCTGGACCTCGGCGCGGTTGCCAATGCGGAGATCGCGGTGGCGGTGATGGCCGACCTCGTGGCTCGCCGGGCAAGAGGCGAGCTGGTGGCCGCGGGTTCCGGCCCGGCTCCGCCAAGAGTCGAGGCCATAGACCCCGTTTGCGGCATGACGGTGCTGGTGGACGACGCCAAGTACCACACCGTCCACGACGGCAACGACTACTGGTTCTGCGCCCCCGGCTGCCTGCGGGCCTTCACCGCAGACCCGCAGACCTTCCTCGCCTCGACCTGAACCGCGCCAGCCCACGGCCCCGGCCGCGGTTGCAGCGAAGCAGCAGCCCGCATCCCTTCGGTCGTCGTGGGTGGCCGTTAGCTTGACCCGGTGAGCGCGGAGCACTCGGATGATCGGCGGCCGCTGGGGTGGCTGCTGGCCGGCGTCGGGATGCTGTGCGTCTCCACCGACTCGCTGTGGGTGCGGGTGTCGGAGGCCGGTGCGCTGGACGTGGCCTTCCTGGTGTCGTGCTGCGCGTTGGTGGTGCACTCAACCTTCGGGCGGTGGTTCGACCGGCGCCCCGCTCTGGAGTCTCTGCGCACCCACCGGCTGCCGATCATGGGCGTGGCGGCGCTCGCATCGGTGAGCCAGCTCGCCTTCATAACCGCCATCACCGAGACCCGGGTGGCCAACGTGGTGGCCATCGTGGCCGCGGCTCCCCTGATGGCCTCGCTGTGCGCCCGGGTGTTCCTCGGTGAGGCGATCACGCGCCGGGTGGCCGTCGCCATCACCCTGACCATGGTGGGCATCGGAGTGATCGTGTCGAACTCGGTGGGCGAGCCGACGCTGAGGGGCGACCTCCTGGCGCTGCTGGCGGTGGTGTGCTTCGCCGGGAACATGACAGTCTGGCGGCGCTTCCCGGACCTGAGCCGCCGGGCCGCGTTGTTCCTCAGCGCGGCCGTTGTCGTGGTCGTCACGAGCTTCGCGGTATCGCCGTTCTCGCTCGACGCGCGGGCCTACCTGGCCATCGCGGCCATGGGCCTGTGCTTCAACCCCTTGGGCCGGCTGGCCAACTCGAACGCCCTCCGCTACGCCCCCGTGTCGGAGGTCTCGCTGTTTGCGCCGACCGAGACGGTGGCGGGGACGGTATGGGCCGCAGTGTTCCTGTCGGAGTTGCCCGGTGCCAGCACCGTGGCCGGCGCGGTGGTGGTGCTGGCCGGCGTGTTCTACGGCACGGTCGCGGCCGGCCGTTCCAAGCGCTTCAGGCCGGGTCCGGGCGAAGCAATTCGTAGGCTGGCCCCGTGAGAGCGCTGGTGCAGCGGGCCTCCGAGGCCAGTGTGCGGGTGGACGGCCGGGTGGTGGGCGACATCGGTCCGGGTCTGTGCTGCCTCGTCGGGGTGACCCACGACGACGACGACCAGGCCGCAGTCAAGTTGGCCTCAAAGCTGTGGCATCTGCGCATCTTCGCCGACGACAAGGGCCACATGAACCGTTCCGTGGCCGACGTCGGCGGCGAGGTGCTCGTGGTCAGCCAGTTCACGCTGTACGGCGACGCCCGCAAAGGCCGCCGGCCGTCGTTCATCGCCGCGGCCGCTCCCGACGAGGCCAACCGCCTGATCGACGTGCTCGTGGACGAGCTGCGGCGACTGGGTGCCACCGTGGCCACCGGCTCCTTCGGGGCGAACATGGCGGTGGAGTTGACCAACGACGGCCCCGTCACCCTGATGCTCGAAGTGTGACCCGAACCGGAATTGGCAGCGTTGTGCACGGTATGCGTGCGTTCTGCTGCCAATTCGGGCTCATGAGGGCATTCGCTCGCCTCGGTCTCCTAGGATCGCGGCCTTGTTGAAGCCGAAACGAAAGGCTCGGCCGTGACGGATCGCAGCATCCACATCCGCACTTGCCCGCTTTGCGAGGCGATGTGCGGGCTCGAGGTGCACCACGCCGACGGCGAGGTCAAGCTGATCAGGCCCAATCGCGACGACGTGTGGTCCAAGGGCTACATCTGCCCCAAGGGCACAACGCTCGGGCATCTTCACTCCGACCCCGACCGGCTGCGGGCGCCGCTCGTGCGCAACTCGTCGGGCGAGCTCGTCGAGGCCGGCTGGGACGACGCATTCGCACGATGCTCCGAACTCATCGGCACGGTCCGCTCGGACCACGGTGTCGAGGCGATCACCGCCTATGTGGGCAATCCGGCCGCCCACAACTACTCGATCAGCCGCTACGTGGGCCTCTTCATGGGTCTGGCCCAGCTGCCGGTGATCTACTCGGCCGGCACGATCGACCAGTGGCCCAAGAATGTCGTGTGCCAGCTCATGTACGGGCAGGCCTGGCGCATCCCGGCCCCCGACATCGAGCGGACCGACTTCATGGTCGTTCAAGGGGCCAACCCCCACGCCAGCCAGGGCAGCCTGCTGGCCCATGCCAACGTGCCCGCCGCGCTCGACCGGATCCGCGAGCGCGGCAAGGTGGTGGTGATCGACCCCCGCCGCACCGGAACGGTCAAGCACGCCGACCAGTGGCTGCCGGTGAGGCCCGGCACCGACGCCCTGTTGCAGCTCGCGGTGGTCAACGTGCTGTTCGCCGACGGCCTGATCCGGCTCGGACACCTGGCCGACCGCCTCAAGGGGGTGGACGACGTACGACGCATCGCGGCCGACTTCCCACCCGAGCGGGTGGCAGACGCCTGCGGCACCAGCCCCGAGCTGATCCGCGCACTGGCCCACGAGTTCGCCGCAGCCGACCGGGCCGCCTGGTATGCCCGCATCGGTACCTGCAACCAGGAGTTCGGCACCCTGGCGTCGTGGCTGCCCGACGTCATCTGCGCGCTCACCGGCAACCTCGACGCCACCGGAGGGCTCATGTGGGCCAAGCCGGTGGCCGTGACCGCGGCCCAGCAGGACTGGGGCTCGCCCAAGGGTTTCGGCCGCCGGCACAGCCGCGTGCGGGGGGCGCCGGAGGCGCTGGGACAGTTCCCGCTGTCGTGCCTGGCCGAGGAGATCGACACGCCCGGGCCGGGCCAGGTCAAGGCCTTGGTGGTCATCTGCGGCAATCCGGTGATTTCGGCCCCCGACGCCGGCCGCCTGGACGCGGCCCTGCCCCAGCTCGACGCCATGATCTCGCTCGACAACGCGCTCAACGAGACGTCCCGGCACGCCGACGTGATCCTGCCCGGCCTCTCGGCGCTGGAGCAGCCCCACTTCGACGAGCTGCTGTGGGGATGGGCCACCCGCTCGGCCGCCAAGTGGTCGCCGCCGCTGTTCCCGCCCGCTGAGGATCGGCCGCACGAGTGGGAGATCCTGCTCCGCTTGGGCGCCATCTGCGCGGGGATCCCGCCGGACACCGACGCGGCCGCCATCGACGACGGGTACTTCTCGCATCTGGCCACCCTGTGCGGGGCCGACCCCGATGCGGCTCTGGCCGCCTCGCCGGAGCCTGGCCCGGAGCGTCTCAACGATCTGGCCGTCCGCATGGGCCCGTGGGGCGACCGCTACGGCGAGAACCCCGACGGCCTGACCTTGGAGAAGCTCAAGGAGCACCCCGACGGTGTCGACTTCGGCCCGATGGTGCCCCGCATCGACGAGATCGTGCTGCACGACGACGGGAAGATCGACCTGGCTCCCGATCACATCGTCGGCGATGTCGACCGGCTCGCCGACCGCCTCGACCGTCCTGTCGAGCCGCTGGTGCTCACCAGCCGCCGCCATCTGCGCTCCAACAACTCCTGGATGCACAACGTGAGGGTGCTGGTGAGCGGCAAGGACCGCTGCACCCTGCTCATCCATCCCGACGACGCGGCCGCCCGGGGCGTCGACGACGGGGCCGTCGCGGTGGTGTCGTCCTCCAACGGCAGCATCGAGGTCCCGGCCGAGGTGAGCGATGAGATGATGCCCGGGGTGGTGTCGCTGCCCCACGGCTGGGGCCACGACAAACCCGGCACCCGGCAGTCGGTAGCCCGCGAGCACGCCGGGGTCAACAACAACCTGCTGGCCCCGCCCGACCTCCTGGACGTGCCGTCGGGCAACGCGGCCGTCAACGGGATCCCCGTCGAAGTCGTACCCGCATGAGAGACGGTCCCGGATGACCTTGGATCGCCTGACGATCGACGGGTCCGTGGCGGTGGTGACCGGCGGCGCCGGCGGCATCGGCAAGGGGATCGCCAAGGCGCTGCTGCGCCGCGGTGCGCGGGTGGTGATAGCCGACGTCGAAGCGCCCGTTCTGGAGCAGGCGGTGGGGGAGCTGTCGCCCTCGGGGTCAGTGGAGGGCGTGCCCACCGATGTGAGCGACGAAGCGTCCGTCACCGCCCTGGCCGACCATGTCTTCGAAGCTCATGGGGCCTGCCACCTGCTGTTCTGCAACGCCGGCGTCACTTCTGGCGGTGGAGGCAAGCCCTGGCAGCAGGAGCCCAACGACTGGCGCTGGTGCTTCGGCGTCAACGTGTTCGGCGTGGCCATCTGCACGTGGGCCTTCGTTCCCCGCATGATTGCGTCGGGCGAGCCGGGCCAGGTGATCGTCACGTCCTCGGGCGACGGAGGTTTCGCTCCTGTGCCGACCGCCTCGGTGTACGCGTCCTCCAAGGCTGCGGCCAGCTGCTTCACCGAGGCCCTGAACGCCAACCTCATCCGCGAGGGCACCGACCTGAGGGCGTCGGTGTTCTACCCTTCGGGCGGCCTGATGGACACCGGCCTCTTCAACGCCCAGCGCAACCGGCCCGAGCATTTGCAGCGGGTGGGCGAGGCCACCGGGCGGGGAAGCCTCACGTTCGAGCAACTCAAGCAGATGATTGCCGACATGCGAGGCACCGAGCCCGAAGTGGCCGACCTGGACGAACTCGGCGAGTTCGTGCTCGACGGCGTGGCCGAACGCCGTTACATCATCGCCCGGGATCTCGATGAGACCGAGAAGTTGCTGCACCGGCGCGCCGAGGCCATCGGTCGGGCGGAGATGCCGCCGGGCCACGACCTCGGCGGCTGACGGACGAACCGCCCGCGGGTTGGCGCTCAGTCGGCGCGGGGGCCGCCCCGGGTTCCGGGCCAGCGGGAGGCGCCGATGGTGTCGGCATGGGGCCAGAAGGCGGCTGGATCGAGGGGACCGGCGTTGGTGATGCTGCGGGCCTTGGCCTGGTGGGTCACGAGCTGCGCCGACAGCTGCTCCCGGATCGGCAGATAGCGGGCGACCGGATCCCACGGGCTGTCCAGCAGCTTCAGCTCGCCGTCGATGCTCTCGATGTGCTTCTGCTCGAAGGTGGTGGCCACGTCCACCACATGGGGCGGGAAGTCGTACTGACCGTCTGCTCCGCCGATGGCCCGGGAGTACTTGATCCACCATTCGTGGTCGGACACGTCGCCGCGGTCCACTGCTGCCGGTCCGGTCACCTCGCCACCGAACTCGACGAAGGTGTAGCCCCGGTGGGTAGCCCGGGCCGCCACATGGTCGCCGAGCCGGTAGAAGGAGATGTCGCACAGGAACTTGGGCTGGCCGTTGGTCTCGTGGCTGATGGAGACGGCCGCCTCTTGATCGATGCCCATGCCGAGGTTGTAGAGACCGGCGGTGCCGCGCCAGGAGGCCGGAACCTTGATGCTGATGCCGAGTTCCGGCTCGCCCAGGATGGGCACGCAGTAGACGCCGACGGTCACGACGGGCTCGCCGGGTACCAGGCCGGGCGGGACGAGTTGTTCAATGCCTGAGGGGTCGGTCAGATAGGTGACAACCAGCTTGGGCCAGCCCGCCACCTCCCCGGGCCGGTTCATGGGGGTATCGGTCACATTGTCTCCTGTCGTGGCGGAACGAGTTCAGCGTATTGGAGCCGCGAGGCCGAGCGGGTGCCTGGTGCTTGGCGTGCAGGGAGCGAGACGCTAAGCGAGGCCGTGGCCTGAGCGGCCCGTGAGCGAAGCGAACAAGAGCGGGCAACACTCCCGGCAGACTGGTTCCATGACCACAGGCGTTGATCCCTTGTTCGACCTGTCCGGCAAGGTGGTCGCCATCACCGGGGGCAGCCGCGGGCTGGGACGGCAGATGGCCGAAGCGTTCGCCCGTCGCGGGGCTCGCGTGGCCCTTGCGAGCCGCAAGCGAGAGGCATGCGAGGCGGCCGCAGCCGAGATCTCGGCGGCAACCGGTTCGGACGTGATCGGCCTAGGACTCCATGTGGGCCGGTGGGAGCAGTGCGAGTCCTTCGTTGAGGAGGTGACGGATCGACTCGGACCGATCGACGTGCTGATCAACAACGCGGGAAGCTCGCCGCTGTACCCGTCGCTGGCCGGCGTGTCCGAGGGGCTCTTCGACAGCGTGATCGGGCTCAACATGAAGGGCCCCTTCCGGCTGTGCGCGCTCGCGGCCGAGCAGATGCAAGCCCGTGACGCGGAGGGCAGCATCATCAACGTCTCCAGTATCGCGGCCGTGCAGCCCTCGGCCATCGAGGTGCCGTACGGCATGGCCAAGGCGGGACTCAACAACCTGACTGTCGCTCTGGCCCACATGCTGGGACCGAAGATCAGGGTCAACTGCATCATGCCGGGCCCGTTCATAACCGACATCGCGAAGGCTTGGGATCTGGAGGCGTTCGCCGAGACGGCCCGCGAGCGCATACCGCTGGGGCGGGGAGGACAGCCCGACGAGATCGTGGGTGCCGCGCTGTACCTGGCCTCGCCGGCCTCCAGTTTCACCACCGGTGCCATCATCAAGGTCGACGGCGGCCTGGCCTGGCCCCCGGCCTGACCGCTCAGATCCGTGCCAGTGGTTCTAGTCTGCCGGTCGTGAACGACTCCACGGCTGAAGGCGACCCGGCCGGGACCGACGACCCCTCAGCCGCTCTCGACCCGAGCGACGCCGAGGTCCGCGACCAACTCCCCGCCGATCTCGATGCGGCCGGATACGTAGGGCCCTACCTGTTCCCCAACAACAGCAGGCGCCGCATCGCGGGTGCGCTCTACCTGCTGATAGGGGCGGCCGCGATTGTGATCGCGCTGGTGGCCGGCAGCGGCGCCGTGCTCGTCAACGGCGGCTTCGGGGTGGGCGGCGCCGCCCTGATCCTGTTCGGCCTGTACTGCATGCAAGCCGGCTGGGATCTCGCCGTCGACGAGAACGACGCCCTGGTCGCCGCCACCAGGGAGGTGGGCTTCCCGGTGGGGCATGCTTCGGCCCAGCTCGGGTGGCGAGGCCTCAGGAGCCGCCCCACCTGGCGCATCCTGCTGTACTCGAACCAGGCGCCCCCCGACCGCCGCGGCCTCGTCCTGGTGGACGGTGTCGACGGCGAGATCATGGGGTGCTTCGTAGAAGACAACCCCGAAGACTGGACCGGCCTAGACGCATGAGTGCCCCGCCGCCGGCACCGCGACCCCCCAGGCGGGAGATGCGGGTGTCCGACTTGCGAGCGAGTAGGGCGAAGCCCGTGCGAGCAAGCGGACACCGGCAGCGCCCGCCGGGGGAACGCTGCGGAAGCCCGTGCGAGCAAGCGGACACCGGCAGCGCCCGCCGGGGGAACGCTGCGGAAGCCCGTGCGAGCAAGCGGACACCGGCAGCGCCCGCCGGGGGAACGCTGCGGAAGCCCGTGCGAGCAAGCGGACACCGGCAGCGCCCGCCGGGGGAACGCTGCGGAAGCCCGTGCGAGCAAGCGGACGCCCGCAGCGCCCGCCGGGGCACGCTGCGGCAAGCTGGTAGCGTTTCAGGCGTAGCCGAACCGGAAGGCCGGTGAATGTTCGACGGAAACTGGCGCGAGGCAGTGGACCGGGGCCTCACACCGATCGGCGTCTCGCTTCGCCGCACCGGAGTGACCGCCGACATGGTCACCATCACCGGCATCGTCATGGCCTCCGGCGCGGCCGTCGCCATAGCCACCGGCTACCTGCGGGTGGGCTTCCTGATGCTGATACTCGCCGGGATACCCGACGCCCTCGACGGCGCGGTGGCCAAGGCCTCAGGCACCTCCTCGTTGCGGGGCGCCTTCTTCGACTCGGTGTCGGACCGTCTCACCGACGCCCTGCTGTTCGGCGGCATCGCCTGGTACCTCGCCGACACCCAGCCCGGGCACGTCATGATGCTGCCGGTGGCGGTGATGAGCCTGGCCATGCTGGTGTCGTACCAGCGGGCCAAGGCCGAGTCTCTGGGCTACGAGGCCAAGGGCGGCATCATGGAGCGGGCCGAGCGCTTCGTCGTGCTCGCCTTCGGTCTGCTCTTCAGCGAATTGCTCATATGGACCCTGTGGGTGATGATCGTGCTCACCGCGGTCACCGCGGTGCAGCGGTTCGTGAAGGTCTGGAGGCAGGCGTCCGAAGGCCGGCCTGTCCGTCCTCGCTCCCGCCGCCGTTTCCGCCGCACCCGCACAACGCGGGCTCAAGGCCGCGTCACCGAGACCGCTCGGCGGGCGCGGATGCGCAACCGCCCGCCGACCGACGCCGGCTGAGCCCGAGACCCGCTCGGCCGGTAGTCCGCTCTTGTTCGCTGCGCTCACGGGCCGCTCGGGCCACGGCCTCGCCCGTATGAGGTGTTTCGCTCGTCTACCCGCTCGGCCTCTGGATGCCGTCGGCCTCGGCGTATAGGGCCGCCGAGTTCTTCGCTCGCTGCGCGCCCGCGCCCGTTGCCCGGGCTGCCGCGCTGGCCGGCGGGGTGGGGGCCGCGGTCGTGAGCCGCGACCGGCGCGTGCTGGTGCGGCGCAACCTCGAGAGGGCGCTGGGCCGACCAATGGGGCGCCGCGAGGCGTCCGTGCGGGTGACGGCCGCGTTCGACTGGTACGCCCGCTACTACCTGGAGAGCTTCCAGCTCCCGGGGCTGGACGCGCCGACCATCGACGCCGGCTTCGGCTACGAGGGTGTCGACACCATCGAGCGCTCGGTTCGCTCCGGTGTCGGTCCGATCCTGGTGATGCCGCACCTCGGCACATGGGAATGGGCCGCCTGGTGGCTCGCGCTGGTCCCGCGCATGAAGGTGACGGCGGTGGTGGAGCCGCTCGAGCCTCCTGAGGTGTTCGAATGGTTCACCTCATTCCGGCAGCGGTTAGGCATGGACATCATTCCGGTGGGACCGGACGCGGGTGGGCGCCTCGTTGCGGCCATCAAGCGGGGGGACGTGGTGTGTCTGCTCGCTGATCGAGATGTCACCGGCACCGGCGTGGCTGTGGAGTTCTTCGGCGAGCGGACCAGGCTGCCGGCCGGTCCTGCCGTGCTGGCGCTGCGGACCGGCGCGCCCCTGATCCCGGCCGCGGTGTACTGGCGGGGCAGGACCCGCCACGCCATTGCCGGGCCTCCGGTCGACACTCGACGACTGGGAGGCATCCGCAGCGACACGTTCCGAGTCGTCCAGGACTATGCCGCCGCGCTGGAGGGTCTCATCAGGGGCGCGCCCGAGCAGTGGCATCTGATGTCGCCCAACTGGCCCAGCGACTACGAGGCGCTCGGGCTGCCCGTCCCCGAGTCCCTCCAGGACATCTAGCCTTGGTTGCGTGCGGATCGGAATCATCTGCCCGTACAGCCTCACCGTGCCTGGCGGTGTCCAGATGCAGGTGCTCGGGCTGGCCCGGGCGCTGAGCCGCAGCGGGCATCCGACTCGGGTGCTCGGACCGTGCGACGGCCCGCCGCCGGACACCAACGTCACGCCGCTCGGCAACAGCCTGCCGACGATCGCCAACGGCTCCATCGCTCCGGTGGCCCCCGACCCCTCATGCCAGCTGCGGGCGATCCGAGCCATGCGGGACGAGTCCTTCGACGTGATCCACCTCCACGAGCCCCTGGCGCCCGGTCCGACCATGACCGCGTTGCTGGTGAGGCCCGCCCCCCTCATCGGCACGTTCCACGCCGCGGGAGGCTCGCTGGCCTACGACCTCCTCCCGCGAGCAACCCGCTTTCTGGCCGGCCGTCTCGACCACCGGGCGGCGGTCTCGCGCGACGCACGCGACATGGCGGCCGACGCCCTGGGCGGAACCTACGACCTGCTCTACAACGGAGTGGAGTTGGCCCCCTACCGGATCGCCGAACCGGTAAAGGCCTCAGGTCCGACGATCCTGTTCATCGGACGGCACGAGCCCCGCAAGGGCCTCGGCGTTCTGCTCGAGGCGCTGCGCATGCTCCCTGGAGATGCGAGGCTCCAGATCGCGGGCTCCGGCTCGGAGACAGCTGCCCTGCAAGCCCGTTCGGCGTCCGATCCCCGTATCGAGTGGCTCGGGACGGTCACCGACAGCGAGAAGATCGCCCGGCTCAAGGGCGCCGACGTGTTCTGCGCCCCGTCATTGCGGGGCGAGTCCTTCGGAATCGTCCTGCTGGAAGCGATGGCTGCCGGCACTGCCGTCGTGGCCAGCGATCTGCCCGGCTACCGCAACGTCGCCCAGCCCGGCCACGATGCTCTGCTGGTTCCGCCGGGCGATCCCGCCAAGCTGGCCGCGGCTCTCGGTCGAGTGCTGTCGAACCCTGGCGAATCGTCCAGGCTGGTGGCCGCGGGGCACGAGCGGGCCAAGGTCTTCTCGATGTCGGGCCTGGCCGATCAGTACCTGGAGCGCTACGAGCGGATTGCGGTGTCCACCAGCCGCTCCAACACCCGGTAGGTTCGGCATGGCGGCAGCAACCCTGAACCTCCCCGATCCACCGTAGAACGCCCTTGAAGTACTCTCCCGCAGCCCTCGTCGCGCCTCCTGCGCTCGTCGTCTCCGTCATCGTTTGGGTTGCCCTCGCGGTGGCGGGCATGTCGCCACCGGTTGCGGTTGCGCCGGCCGCGGCCGCGGGCCTGCTTATCGCAGTTCTGCTGCACTGGAGGGCGCCCGGGGCGGCCCTCCGGACCTTGCGGGCCGGCCCACTCACCAAGGGCGATCATCCACGGTTGGAGAATCTCCTCGAAGGCTCCTGCACCACCCACGGATTCCACGAGCCCTCGGTCCATGTCGTTGAGAGCCCGGCGATCAACGCAGCCTCCGTCGGGCTCAGGCGGCCGGCGGCCCATCTGGTCGTGACCCGCGGCGCACTGTCCAGCCTCGACCGGCTGGAGCTCGAGGCCGTGGTGGCGCGTCAACTCTGCACGATCCGGCGGGGCGTCGCCTTTCCCACCGTTCTGGCCAGCGTCTCCAGGCTCCCCGGCGCTGGGCCGATCACCGCTGGGCTCGCCGGCCGGGTCGGCGGATTCGATGCCGTCTCCGACATCGATGTCGAGGCGGCGCGCCTTACGAGCTTTCCTCCGGCCCTGGCGTCGGCCCTGAGAAAGGCTGCCGATGCGCCCAGTTTGAACACATCCCGTGCCGGCGCTCACCTGTGGATGGTCGCACCGCAACGGGACGCCTCCGAGGCCGGAGCACGATCGTCCACACTTCGACGGATCGACGTTCTGAGAGAGATTTGATGGCAGCGCGGCCCGGCGCGAGCCCGGTGGGCACGGTCCGAGCTCGAAGGTTGGCGCACCTGGTTGCTGTGTTGACAGCCGCGGCGACGCTGGCCGCGGCGTGCTCCGGCAGCCCGCAGGGCGCGGAGCCGACGGTCGCATCGCTCGATCCCGCATCAGCCCCGACCCCCAGCGAGTCCACCTCCACGACTGTCGAAGCCCATGACCAGGAGAGCAACGACGGCGCGGCCGGCGTCCCCGAAGGCGAAGGGGGATCCGCTGTCCGCGACGGGGCCGCCGGCAGCGGAACGACCGACGGCTCGTCCGGCGCGGCGGAGGAAGCGGCGTCCGGATCTGCCGAGGGTGAGGCTCCAGAGGGTGCCGGGTCTGAGCAGGCGGTCGCCGATGATGGGGCATCCGGGGGAGGGTCCGCTGACGGGGGGTCCGCCCAGCGTGCGGCCTCCGGGGCTGCCGCCTCCGGGCATGGTCCGACCCGAGACGGAGTCGATCTCGAACCCTTCGTGACCGGCCCGATCGCGCCTCTCACGGGCTCATTGACCACCGACCTGAGTCTGGCTCAGCGACGGGCCCTGGCCGTGAAGGTGGGCAACGGCGATCCCAAGGATCGTCCCCAGGCCGGCCTCGGAGCCGCCGACATCGTCTATGAGGTGCTGGTCGAGGCGGGCTTCACCCGGTTCCTCGCCGTACTCCATTCCGAGATCCCCAGCCGGGTCGGGCCGGTGCGATCGGCCCGGTCCAGCGACTTCGACATCCTCGCCGATCTGGCCACCCCCTACCTGGCCACCTCCGGCGCCAACAGCACCGTGCGGCGGGAGATGAGCCAAGCGGCAAGATCGGGAACCCTGGTCGACATCGGGGCCATGAGGATGTCTGCGCCATACAGGCGCGATCGCTCGCGACCCGCGCCCCACAACCTGTACTTCCACTACGAGAACCTGGGCGGGGGAGATCCGGACTCGCTGCCCGGCGGCATCCCCGATGCCCCACCGGCGGCGCTGTTCGAGTACGGCTCGTCGAACTCGCCGCCCCTGGACGACGCAGCCGGTGTCACCGTGGCCTACACGACTCTCTACGGCGGCGAGGCCTCCCACGTCTGGGACCGCATCCTGGGCGGCTGGGTGCGCATCCAGGACGGCACTCTGCACACAACCGAGACCGACTTCGGCGTGGCGGAGATCGCGCCGGCCAATGTGGTCGTGTTGTGGATGCCCTACGGCCGATCGGCGGCCGACCGCCGGTCGCCGCAGGCCCTCTCCTACGGTTCCGGCCAAGCGCTTGTGCTAACGGCCGGGTCGGTTCACGAAGCCGCCTGGGAGCGCACCGAGGACCGTGTGGGCTATCGCTTCACCGACGCGGCCGGGAATCCGCTCACCTTGTCGACGGGATCCACCTGGCTGCTGCTGGCCAACACCAGCACACGCTGGCCGGTGGCCGAAGTGACGGTGTTGACGGCGTCTGAGAGCGCCCAGCTGCTGGCCGACGCCCGGGCCAGAGCGGCCCGGTGAGCGCAGCGAACAGGAGCGGGAGCCCGGGCGGCCCGTGAGCGGAGCGAACAGGAGCAGGGAAGTTAGGATGGCCTCCATGTCCGGCACTCCCAGTTCCGACGCAGCCGCCACCGGCGGCACCGCGACCGGGACCGCGCTCGTCAAGCGCGGTCTGGCCGAAATGCTCAAGGGCGGCGTGATCATGGACGTCGTCACGCCGGAGCACGCTCGGATAGCCGAGGACGCTGGCGCCGTCTCGGTCATGGCGCTCGAGCGTGTGCCCTCCGACATCCGCGCCCACGGTGGAGTGTCCCGGATGTCGGATCCCGAGATGATCCAGAAGGTGCAGGCCGCGGTGAGCATCCCGGTCATGGCCAAGGCCCGGATCGGCCACTTCGCCGAGGCTCAGATCCTTCAGGCCCTCGGCGTGGACTATGTGGACGAGTCCGAGGTCCTCACGCCCGCCGACGAGGTCCACCACATCGACAAGTGGGCGTTCACGGTGCCGTTCGTCTGCGGTGCCACCAACCTCGGTGAGGCGCTGCGCCGCATCAGCGAGGGCGCCTGCATGATCCGATCCAAGGGAGAGGCCGGAACGGGCAACATCGTGGAGGCCGTCCACCACCTGCGTTCGATCGTGGGCGACATGCGCCGCATCGCGGCCGCGGGAGACGAGGCCGAGCTGTTCGAGTGGGCCAAGCAGCTGCGGGCGCCGCTGGCGCTGGTGCAGGAGATCGCGAATGGGGGATGGCTGCCGGTGCCGCTGTTCTGCGCGGGCGGCATCGCCACTCCGGCGGATGCCTCGCTGGTGATGCAACTCGGCGCCGAGGCGGCCTTCGTCGGGTCGGGAATCTTCAAGAGCTCCAACCCGCCCAAGATGGCCTCGGCCATCGTGGAGGCGGTCACGCACTACCGCGACCCGGAGATACTGGCCAAGATCAGCTCAGGGCTCGGCGAAGCCATGGCCGGCCTCGAGACTGCCGACCTCACCACGAAGATGGCCGAACGGGGTTGGTGAAGCCGCGCGTCGGCGTGCTCGCCCTGCAAGGGGGGTTCGCCGCCCACGCCGCCATCCTTCAGCGCCTCGGCGTCCGTGTCGACGAGATCCGCACGGCTGGGCAGCTCGCCGCGGTCGACGCCCTGGTCATGCCCGGCGGCGAGTCGACCACGATGTCGATGCTGATGGAGCGCTCCGGGCTGCTCGAGCCTCTCGCAGAGCGCCTCGATGGCGGGATGGGCGTGCTGGGAACCTGTGCAGGGATGATCCTGCTGGCCGCGGAGGTGGTCGACGGGCGAGCCGATCAGCACTCTCTGGGGCTGGTGGACATCACCGTGCGCCGCAACGCCTACGGCACGCAGATAGAGAGCTTCGAGGCCGATATCGGTGTCGACGGCTTCGAGACGCCCTTCCACGCGGTGTTCATACGGGCTCCGGCCGTTGAGCGGGTCGGCCCCGGAGTGGAGGTGATGGCCCGTCACGAGGGTCGACCGGTGCTGTGCCGGTCCGGCCCGGCCACAGTCGCGGCCTTCCATCCCGAGTTGTCGGGCGACAGCCGGCTGCACGCCCGCTTCCTGGCCGACTTGTAGCCTCAGAGGCCGAGCTTGCGAGGCCGTGGCCCGAGCGGCCCGTGAGCGCAGCGAACGAGAGCGGGAAACCAGCCGATCGTCGCAAGCTCTGGCGTGGCGTGCAGGAGTTAGCCTTCGCCCTGTGAGTGGCCATAGCAAGTGGGCGACGATCAAGCACCGCAAGGGAGCGGCCGACGCCAAGCGGGGCAAGCTGTTCGCCAAGCTGATCAAGCAGGTCGAGGTGGCGGCCCGCCAGGGCGGCGGGGACGTCGACGCCAACCCCACGTTGCGGACCATGTACCAGAAGGCCCGCGACAACTCGGTCCCTCTCGACACGATCGAGCGAGCCGTCAAGCGGGGCACCGGCGAGCTTGAGGGGGTCAGCTACGAGTCGGTCACCTACGAGGGGTACGCGCCGGGCGGAGTGGCCCTCTACATCGAGTGTCTCACCGACAACCGCAACCGCACCGGCAGCGAGGTGCGCAGCACTCTCAACCGCAACGGCGGCTCGCTGGCTGAGCCGGGCTCGGTGGCCTGGCAATTCGAGCGCAAGGGCGTGGTGCTCGTCCCGTCTTCGGCAGCCGGCGAGGACGATCTGATGATGGTCGTGCTCGACGCCGGCGCCGAGGACCTGGAGGGCGAAGGCGACATGTGGCGGGTCACCACCGAGCCCGGCGACCTCAACGCAGTGCGCGATGCGCTGGCGGCAGCCGAGATCACTTTCGAGAGTGCGGACCTCACCATGCTGCCCACCAGCGCCGTGGCCGTGACCGAGCCCGACGTCGCCCGGTCGGTGCTGAAGCTGATGGACCTGATCGACGATCTCGACGACGTGCAGGACGTGCACAGCAACTTCGACATAGGCGACGACATCATGGAGGAGCTGGCGAGCTGAGCTTCCCGCTCTTGTTCGCTTCGCTCACGGGCCGCTCGGGCCACGGCCTCGCAAGCTCGGCCTCTAGCACGGCCATCCGCGCCCTTGACCTAGAGGGTCAATAGAGTCGCGCATGTGTTCGTATTGGGCATCGATCCCGGTCTCTCGCGCTGCGGCTACGGCGCGGTCCGGCACGGGCGCCGGCCCACCGCCGAGGCGGCCGGCGTCCTGGCCACGCCCCCCGGGATGGACAGGGCGTCGCGGCTGGCCGAGCTGCAGGCCGACGTCCGGTCGTTGATCGCGGAACTGAAGCCCGACGTGGTCGCGGTGGAGCGGGTGCTGTTCCAGCGCAACGTGGCCACGGCCATGTCCGTCGGGCAGGCCGTCGGGGTGGTGCTGGCCGAGTCGGCCGCAGCCGGCTGCGAGGTGGTGGAGTACTCGCCGAACGAGGTGAAGGAAGCGGTGGCGGGCTGGGGCGGCGCCGACAAGCAGGAGATCGCCGAGATGGTGCGGGTGCTGCTAGGGCTCACCGAACTGCTGCGACCTGCCGACGCCGCCGACGCGGTGGCCGTCGCTCTTTGTCACCTGGCCCGTACCGGTCCGCCCGCGGCGGCGAGCCGGCGGGCCGCGGTCACAGGTGGTGCCCGATGATCGGATCCCTGCGATGAGCGAGCTCTTGCGATGATCGGGTCGCTGCGGGGTCAGCTGCTGTCGCGATCACCGGACGCCGAACTCCTGGTGGAGGTGGCCGGGATCGGCTACCGGGTGCAGGCCACGCCCCGGACGGCCGCGGCCGCGGCTCAGATGGGCTCGGAGGTGTTCCTCCATGTCAGCCACATCGTGCGCGAGGATGCCCAGACGCTCTACGGCTTCTCCACCCTGGACGAGAGGCGGACTTTCGAGGCGCTGGTCGGCGCCCGGGGGGTGGGGCCGACCCTGGCGCTGTCGATCCTGGCGGTCCACCATCCCGACACCCTGCGCCGGGCCGTGGCCACCGATGATGTCGACATGTTGTGCCTGGTGCCGGGCGTGGGCACCAAGACCGCGGTGCGATTGCTGGTCGAGCTCAAGTCCCGCCTGCATCTGCCCGAGGCGGACGCACCGCCCGGCGTCGACGACGTCGCGGCTGTGCCCACCGCCCACGACGACGCCCGCACCGATGTGCGTGCCGCGCTCGACGGGCTGGGCTACGGCACAGAGGAGATCAAGGGCGTGCTGGCCGAGCTGCCCGCCGGCGACGACGCCGGCCGGCTGTTGCGCGAGGCGCTGCAGCGCCTGGCCGGTGTGGCTGCCTGAGGGGAGGGGAGCCGAGCATGACCCGCTCCGAGACACTGGCCCGGCCCTCGGGCGACGGCAACGGTGCCGCCCCGGCGCCCGCGGCCGACCCCGCGCCAGAGGCCGACCCGGCCGAGTTGCTGTCGGCGGATCCGCTGCCGGCCGACCGGCTCGGCGAGGCCGCTCTCCGTCCTCGCAGCCTCGAGGAGTTCGTCGGCCAGGGTGAGCTGAAGGGCCATCTCGATGTGCTCCTGGGGGCGGCTCGCAAGCGCCGCGAGCCCGTCGACCACCTGCTCTTCGCCGGGCCGCCGGGATTGGGCAAGACGACCCTGGCCCACATCGTCGCCAACGAACTCGGCGCCCATCTGCAGACCACCTCGGGGCCCGCCCTGGAGCGGGCCGGCGATCTGGCGGCCATGCTCACCAAGCTCGAGCCCGGTGACGTCCTGTTCATCGACGAGATCCACCGCCTGCCCCGGCCCGTCGAAGAGGTCCTGTATCCCGCCATGGAGGACTTCCGCATCGACATCGTGCTCGGCAAGGGCCCCGCGGCCCGTTCCATCCCGCTGGACCTGGCCCCGTTCACCCTGGTCGGCGCCACCACCCGCACCGGTCTCATCACCGGACCGCTGCGCGACCGTTTCGGGCTGGTGGCCCGGCTCGACTTCTACACCGTCGACGACCTTGTGGTGATCGTGGAGCGCACCGCGGGGATCCTCGAAGTGGACACCGATACCGGCGGCGCGGCCGAGATCGCCCGGAGGGCCAGGGGCACGCCCCGCATCGCCAACCGCCTGCTGCGACAGGTGCGCGACTTCGCCGAGGTGCACCGCGACGGCCGCATCGACTCGACGGTCGCGGCCGACGGCCTGGCCTTCTTCGGGGTCGACGAGATGGGACTCGACCGGGCCTCCAGGGCGGTATTGGAAGCCCTGTGCGGCAACTTCGGCGGCGGTCCCGTCGGGTTGTCCACCCTGGCCATAGCGGTCAGCGAGCCGACCGAGACGGTCGAGGACGTCTACGAGCCCTACCTGATCCAGCAGGGCCTGCTGATGCGCACGCCCCGGGGCAGGGTGGCCACCCCCGCAGCATGGGTGCACCTCGGCTTGGAGGCGCCGCAGTCGGCCCCGGACACCCACCCGGGCCTGTTCGCCTGAACCCCGGGGCCGGCCATACCCTCCAGGGTTGTGACGGCGCCCCCGGCCATTCCGGCCGACCTCGACTACGACCTGCCGCCCGACGCCATAGCCCAGTCGCCGTCACCTCTACGCGACCGGGCCCGTCTGCTGGTCGACGGCGCCGGCGGGATCTCCCACCTCCGGGTCAGCGACCTGCCGGAGCTGTTGGGACCCGGTGATGTGGTTGTCGTCAACGACACCCGGGTGCTGCCCGCCCGCCTGCGGATGAGGCGGGTCACCGGTGGCGCGGTCGAGGTGCTGCTGCTCCACGAGCGCGCCGACGGTGATTGGGAGGCGCTGGTAAGGCCGTCTCGCCGCTTGCGGCCCGGAGAGGTGGTCGCACCGGACACCGGTGCCACCGGCGCGACCGTCGAGATCCGGGACGATCTCGGCGAGGGACGGCGAGTGGTTCGGGTCCGCACCGGCGAGCGGCCGCTGCTGCAAGTGCTGGACGAGGTGGGTGCCGTACCCCTGCCGCCCTATATCACGGCCGGGATCGACGACCCTGAGCGCTACCAGACCGTGTACGGCCGGCGCCCTGTCTCAGCCGCGGCCCCGACCGCAGGCCTGCACTTCACCGGGGAGCTCCTGGGCCGGGTGCGCGATACGGGCGCCGAGGTGGTGGCGGTCGAGTTGGCGGTCGGACTCGACACGTTCCGGCCCATCACCGCCGACCGTCTCGACGACCATGACATGCACACCGAGCAGTACCGGGTGCCGGCCGGCGTCCAGCAGGCTCTGGACCGGGCCGGGCGGGTGGTGGCCGTGGGCACGACCGTCGTGCGGTGCCTGGAGGCCTGGGCAGCCACCGGCGAGACGTCCGGGCGCACCAGCCTGTTCATCCGCAGGCCGTATGAGTGGCGTGTCGTCGACGCGCTGATGACGAACTTCCACCTGCCCCGCTCCACCCTCCTGTGCCTGCTCGACGCCTTCATCGGGCCTCGCTGGCGAACGCTGTACGCCGCCGCTCTCGAGCACGGCTACCGGTTCCTGTCATTCGGCGACGCCATGTTCGTGTCCCGCTGCGATGTGCCGGAGGTCGAGCCGTGATCCGCCGCCGAACACCGACCTCTCGAAATTGGTGCGGATATTGGCCCCATATGGGCGGTTTCGCCATCAATTTCGGCCGGAGAGGTCCATGACGACAGCGACATTCGCGCTCGACGCATCGGATGGTGCCGCCCGGACCGGCACGGTCACCACCGCCCGGGGCAGTTTCGCCACGCCATGCTTCATGCCGGTGGGCACGCGCGGCGCAGTCCGTCACCTCGACTCGTCGGATCTTGAGGCGCTCGGAGTGGAGGTGGTGCTGGCCAACACCTACCACCTGATGCTGCGACCCGGAGCCTCCACTGTGGCCCAGCTGGGCGGGATACATGGCTTCGCCCGCTGGCCCGGTCATGTGCTCACCGATTCGGGCGGCTACCAGATCTACTCGCTCGACCCGCAAGTGGACGACGACGGCGCCAGCTTCAGGTCGGTGTACGACGGCTCGGAGTGCCGGCTCACCCCCACCGAAGCGGTGGTTCAGCAGGCACTCATCGGCGCCGACATAACCATGGTGCTCGACGTGTGCCCCTCCGCAGTGGCGGAGCATTCTGTCCTGCAGGAGGCTGTCCGCCGCACCGCGCTCTGGGCCCGACGCGGCCGCACTGCCTTCCTGGCCCATCCGGACGCGCCGCAGCGCCAGTGCCAGTTCGGCATCGTCCAGGGGGGTGCCGACACCTCCTTGCGGCGCGAGTCCGCCGAGCGCACGGTCGAGATCGGCTTCGACGGCTACGCAGTGGGCGGGTTGTCGGTGGGCGAGGAGCGTCCGCAGATGCTGGCCGCGCTGGAGGCGTGCACGGCCGCGCTCCCCGGCGACAGCCCCCGTTACTTCATGGGTCTGGGCGACCCGGTGGGGATCGTGGAGGCGGTGGCCCGGGGCATCGACATGTTCGACTGCGTGCTGCCCACCCGTCTCGGTCGTCACGGCACGGTCCTGTCCGACGCGGGCCGCTACAACCTGGCTGCGGCCCGCCATGCCAACAGCGATGAACCGCTCGATCCGTCGTTTCCCGAGAGCCCGGCCGGCCGGTGGCCGCGCGGCTACCTCCGCCATCTGCTGGCCACCCACGAGCCGACCGCGGCTCGGCTCATCACCCTGCACAACCTGGCCTGGTTGCTGCGCCTCATGGATCAGGTGCGCACCGCGGTGCGCACCGGCACCCTCGACGAGCTGCGCGCCTCTGTCGGGGCTATCTGGGCCCAGAGGCCGAGCTAGCGAGGCCGTGGCCCGAGCGGCCCGTGAGCGTAGCGAACAAGAGCGGGGAACCCGGGTCGGAGCAAGCAGGGCCGCCGTTCTCTGCACGCTGCCGCGTAGGCTCGCGGCATGGAACAGTTCCTCATCATCATCCTCATGTTCGGCGCGCTCTACTACCTGCTGCTGCGTCCCCAGCAGAAGCGCGAGAAGGCTCGCCGGGAGCTGGTTCGCTCCCTCCAGGCGGGTGACGAAGTGGTCACCAACGCCGGCATCCACGGTGTGGTGGCCGAAGTGGAGGACGCCGTCGTGTGGCTGGAGGTGGCGCCCAACGTCGAGTTGAAGCTCTCCCGGGACGCCATCCACGGTCGTACTCCAGCGGACTCCGATGCCGATGAGGCCGACGACGACGCCGATGAGGAGGACGACGGCTAGGCCCAACGCACCCTGAGGGCCATCGGGTCGGACGGCGGGAGGGTCTTTGCGCCGCAAGCTCGTCTATGTGATCGGCATCGTCGCGGTTGCGGTCGCGGGCGTGGTCTACACGCTGGCCGCCGGCAACGAGCCCCTGCTCGGGCTTGACCTGCAGGGCGGTGCCAGCGTCGTGCTGGAGCCGACCCGTGTCGCGGAGCCCGATGAGCTGGACGTGGCCGTGGAGATCATCCGCAACCGGGTGGACGGCCTGGGCGTGGCCGAGCCCGAGATCTCCACCCAGGGCAACAACATCCTCGTCCAGCTGCCCGGAGTCGACGAGCAGCAGCGGGCCCTGGACCTGGTCGGCCAGACCGCGGAGCTGCGCTTCCGTCCAGTGCTCAGCGTGGTGGCGGAGAGTTCGCTGGAGGGCGCGGAAACCGACGAGACTCTGCTCGACCTGTTCGCCCTCAGCGAGGGCGACGTCGCCGCCGGGGCGGATGTCGTTCTGCCCGAGTACGACGACGACCGCAACATCGTGTTCCGCTACCAGCTCGGCCCCACCGCGGTCGCGGGTGACGGGCTCGAGGGGGCCGTCGCGCAGTTCCATTCCTTTATCGGCTGGCATGTGGCGCCCACGTTCCAGCCGGGCGCCGAGGGCATCGACCTGTTCAACGAGGTGAGTCTCCGGTGTCACAGCCGGGCGCCCTCGTGCCCCACTGGTCAGGTGGCCATAGAACTGGACAACGAGATCGTGAGCGCGCCCTCGGTCCAGGCCGACAGCGCCATCTTCGAGCCGTTCGAGCGTTCCAGCATCACCATCTCCGGGGGGTTCAGCGAGCAGGAGGCCCGCGATGTGGCCCTCGTGCTCGACTACGGCGCCCTGCCGGTGGAACTGGAGGCCCAGCAGAGCCGGATCGTGTCGGCGTCGCTGGGAACCGACGCGCTGTCCGCCGGAGTGCTCGCGGGACTGATCGGGCTGGGACTCGTGTCGGTGTACCTGCTGACCTACTACCGCCTGCTCGGCCTGGTCGCCATGGCCAGCCTCGGCCTGTCCGGCGCCATGCTGTGGGCGATCATCGCCTGGCTGGGCGAGACCCAGGGACTGGCACTGACCCTGGCCGGCGTCACCGGCCTCATCGTCGCCATCGGCGTGTCGGTGGACTCCAACATCGTGTACTTCGAGCACCTCAAGGAGGACGTCCGCTCGGGCCGGACGCTGCGCTCCGCGGTGGACCGGGCGTTCCCGGTGGCCTTCTCCACCATCGTCAAAGCGAACTTCGCGTCGCTTATCGCGGCCGCGGTGCTGTACTTCCTGACCGTGGGCCAGGTCCGGGGCTTCGCCCTGTACCTCGGGCTGGCGACGATCCTCGATCTGGTCGCCACCTACTTCTTCATGGGTCCGCTGATCGGCCTCCTGTCGCGCCGCTCGGGCCTGTACTCCCATCCGGGCCGGTTCGGGATACCGGCGAAGATGGCAGGCACGGAGCCGGGAGTCACCGCATGACCGCGGCCGTCGCGGTGTGGGGGGCTACCGCATGAAGGGCGGGCCGTTGGGCGTGCTCGCGTCCTTGTACCGCGGCGAGCAGCAGATCGACTTCCCGCGGCTCTGGCGGCGGGCTCTGATCGGCTCCCTCGTGGCCGTGGTGGTGAGCGTGGCCAGCTTCGGGCTGCGCGGTGTCGACCTGGGCATCGAGTTCGAGGGGGGCACCTCCTGGGAGGTCCTCGCGCCGGGAGTGTCGGTCGCCGAGGCCCGGGACGCCCTGAGGGGCACGGGCGCGGCCGACGCCAAGATCCAGACGGTCGGCGGCGACACCATTCGGGTGCGGGCCGACATCGAGGCCCCCGAGGCGGTGGACGGCGTGCGCACCGCGCTGGCCGACCTGGCCGGCGTCACCGGAGACGACGTGAGCGTGACCACGGTCGGGCCGTCGTGGGGGGCGGAGATCACCGCCAAGGCCCGCAACGCTCTGATCGCCTTCTTCGCGCTCATCGCCGTCTACATCGCCATAAGGCTCGAGTGGAAGATGGCCGTCGGGGCTCTGCTGGCGGTGATCCACGACATCGTGGTGTCGGTCGGGTTCTACTCCGTGTTCCAGTTCGAGATCACCCCGGCCACGGTCATCGCGTTCCTGACGATCATGGGGTACTCGCTGTACGACACCATCGTCGTGTACGACAAGGTGCGCGAAGTTGTGGGCCGGGTGTCGGCCACCGGTCGCTACACCTACACCGAGATGATGAACCTGTCGCTCAACCAGGTGCTGATGCGATCGGTCAACACCTCCATCACCTCGATGATTCCGGTGGCGTCGATGCTGGTGATCGGTTCGTTCGTTCTGGGCGCGGTCACCCTCCAGGAGTTCGCGATCGCTCTGCTGGTGGGCATCGTCGTGGGCACGTACTCTTCGTTGTTCGTAGCAGCCGCGGTGGTGGCCAGGATGAAGGAACGGGAGCCGGCCTACGTTGAGATCGCCGAGCGGGTCCGTCTGCGCGGCGGTGCAGCCGGGGCCGGCACCCGCACGGTCGCGACCGACGACGCGGTGCTCGGTGAGGCGGCTGCGGCCAAGCGGTCGGCCACGGCCCGGCGGTCGGGGCCGGCACCCGGAGCCGCGGCAGGGTCGGCACAGGGCGCGATACCGCCGCGTCCTCGAAAGAAGAAGAAGAAGCGGTGATCGTCGTGGACAGCGGTCACGGGGAGCCGGCCTAGGTGGCCACCGTCACCCGGGTCCTGCCCTGGAGGCGTGGAGCCCGGCGGCCCGCGGCGGCCGAGATCGCCCCGCTGCTGGAGTGCTACCGCCAGCGCCACAAGGATCGGTCGCCCGACTTGATCCTGCGGGCCTTCGACACCGCGGCGGCGGCCCATGAGGGCCAGATGCGCCTGTCGGGGGAGCCCTACATCCGCCATCCGCTGGCCGTCGCTACCATCGTGGCGAAGCTCGGGCTGGACGATGTGACCATCGCGGCGTCGCTGCTGCACGACGCCGTGGAGGACACCGATGTGGCCCTGGCCACCATCGAGACCGACTTCGGGCCCGAGGTCACCCGCATCGTGGACGGGGTCACCAAGCTGGACCGGGTCCAGTACGACACCCGCGAGCAGCAGCAGGCCGCGTCGGTGCGCAAGATGATCGTGGCTATCGCCCGCGATCTGAGGGTCCTGATAATCAAGCTGGCCGACCGGCTGCACAACCTGCGCACGCTGGCGGTGCTGCCAGCGTTCAAGCAGGACTACATCGCCCGCGAGACCCTCGACGTGTACGCGCCGCTGGCCCACCGCCTCGGGATGCAGGACCTCAGGCAGCAACTGGAGGATCTCGCCTTCGCCGCGTTGGAGCCCCGCCGCTACGCCGAGATCGACCAGATGGTGCAGCAGCGGGCCCCCGAGCGCGACATATACCTGGAGCAGGTGCTGGGCGACGTGGAGTCCCGCCTGGCCGAGCTGGGGATCAAGGCGGAGGTCACCGGCCGTCCCAAGCACCTGTGGTCGATCTACGAGAAGATGGTGGTGAAGGGCCGGTCCTTCGAGGAGATCTTCGACCTGGTCGGTATACGCGTGCTGGTGGACTCGGTCCGGGACTGCTACGCGGCCCTCGGCTCGATCCATGCCACTTGGCGGCCGGTGCAGGGCCGGTTCAAGGACTACATCGCCATGCCCAAGTTCAACCTCTACCAGTCGCTGCACACGACGGTGGTGGGGCCGCAGGGCAAGACCCTCGAGGTGCAGATCCGCACCCGGGCGATGCACGAGCGGGCCGAGCACGGCGTGGCCGCCCACTGGGAGTACAAGGACGCGTCGCCGTCGGAGGAGATGGCCTGGC
Source organism: Candidatus Aldehydirespirator sp. (assembly GCA_965203635.1). Classification (GTDB taxonomy): domain Bacteria; phylum Actinomycetota; class Acidimicrobiia; order Acidimicrobiales; family Aldehydirespiratoraceae; genus Aldehydirespirator. Next base: position 3,451,572 of record OZ241903.1, on the reverse strand, counting down.
TGTCGCGCATCGTGGACTGGCAGCAGGAGACGTCGGATCCGGCGGAGTTCATGTCCAACCTCAAGACGGAGCTCGACACCGACGAGGTGTACGTGTTCACGCCCAAGGGCAAGGTCATCGAACTGCCGGTGGGGGCCACCCCGGTGGACTTCGCCTACAGCATCCACACCGACGTGGGCCACGCCTGCGTCGGGGCGAAGGTGAACGGCCGGCTGGTGGCGCTGGACAGCCGCCTGCTGTCGGGCGACGTGGTGGAGATCTTCACCACCCGGACCGAGGGCGCGGGACCGAGCCGGGACTGGCTCAAGTTCGTGGCCAGCCGCCGGGCGGCCAACAAGATCAAGCAGTGGTACTCACGCGAGCGCCGGGCCGACGCCATCGAGAACGGGCGCGACGACCTCATCCAGGCCCTGCGGCGTGAGGGCCTGCCCGCCCAGCGCCTGCTGAAGGACAAGCTGCTGGACACCATCGCCGAGCAGCTCAACTACAGCTCCACCGATCTGCTGTTCCTGGCCATAGGGGAGGGCCACCAGTCGGCGTCGTCGGTGGCCGGCCGGTTCGCCCGGGCCCTCCACGGCGACGACGCCGATGCCGAGACTGAGCGCGACCGCCTGCCCACCACGGCGCGGCGGCGGGCTGGCCATCTCCGCAGCGACTCCGACGTGGGCGTGCACGTGGAGGGCCTCGACGACATCCTCATCCGGCTGTCGCAGTGCTGCGCGCCGGTGCCGCCCGACGAGATCATGGGCTTCGTGACCCGGGGCCGGGGCGTGTCGGTGCACCGGGCCGACTGCGTCAACGCCATCGGGCTCGCGGAGGGTCAGACCGACCGGCTGATCGAGGTCGAGTGGGACGCCGATTTCGCCGGCAAGTTCTCGACGACGATCTCGGTGCAGGGGTTGGACCGGCCCGGCCTGCTGCGCGACGTGACCGACGTGCTGGCCGAGCACCGGCTGAGCATCATCAGCGCCAAGGCCGAGACGGGCGACGACTTCATCGCCCGCATGGACTTCGAGTTCGAGCTGGCCGACCTGTCCCAGCTCGACTCGGTGCTGTCCAGCGTCCTCGCCCTCGAAGCCGTCTTCGAGGCCTACCGGGTAGTCCCCAGCCGCAACCCCCGCTCGACCTAGCCGTTCCTCCGTGGCGAGGCGGAGGCTCAGGCGATCGGGGACGCTTGGGGGCGGCGGGCGCCTGCGGTGCAGCGGTGCAGCCTGCGGGCGTGGGGAGCAAAGTCGCTGGGGCCCCGGTGGACGGTGCGGTGCTCGTCCCAGACGGCCACGTCGCCGGGCCGCCAGTGGTGCGTGAACCCGATGGCCGGGTCGGTGAAGGCGTCGAAGAGCCGCCCGAGCAGGGCGTCGCTGCGGTCCTGAGGCAGACCCACCACGTAGCGCGTGAAGCCGGCGTTGACGAACAGGAGCTCGTCGCCGGTGCGTGGATGCACTGCCACCACGGGATGCCGGTACCCGATGCCGAAGCGAGCGTGGATTCTGTCCGCAGTCTCCGAGCCGAACCGGTCCTCCATTTCCGCTCTGAATCCCGGGCCCATGTCGTGATGGGCGACCCGCCCGCGCAGATCCCGCACATCCTCGTCGTCCAGCGTCGCCAACGCGGCCCGGGCGTCGGCCCAGACTGTCGCTCCGCCTATTGGCGGCTCCACCACCGTGCGCAGCACCGCGACGTCGGGGATCTCATGGTTGAACGAATAGTCGGTGTGGAAGGTGGCGTCGCCGCTCTCCTTGGGGAGATGGTCGGCATCGTTGTAGACCACGCCGATCACCTCGGTGCCGCCCATGAACTCCACCACGGGATGGGGCCGCGGCACCGCCCACAGCGACGCGATCCGCTTCTGAGCCTCGTCATCCACCGCGTGCTGGCCTTCGAAGATCAGCACGCCCCGCTCGTCGAGGGCGTCCTTGACCGTCGCGGCGTCCGCATCGCCGATGCCCGAGGCAAGGTCGACGCCCGAGACCACCGCGCCGATCGTGGTGCTCGAACGCCTCACCGTGATCGACGACACGACCTCCAATCTAACCTGACGGGAGTTTCGGCCGTTCCTGTGACAAGCGGCGTGACGGTAGCCTCGGGGGTCGTGGCTCAACCCTTGTTCCGCGCCCCGGTGGGTACTCGCGACATCCTGCCGCCGGAGTCGGCGCGGCGGCGCCGGCTGGTGCGCGTGTTCGCGGACCTGGCCGAGCGCAGCGGCTTCGGTCTTCTGGAATCGCCGGTGTTCGAGGACGTCGGGGTGTTCCAGCGCCTGGGTATCTCCACCGAGGTCGTGACCAAGGAGATGTTCGAGTTCTTCGACAAGGGTGACCCGCCCCGGCACCTGGCCCTGCGCCCCGAGCTCACCGCCAGCGTGTGCCGGGCCTTTGCTGAACATCGGCCGACGGTGCCGTGGAAGATCTGGTACTCCGGCCCCCAGTTCCGCTACGAGCGCCCCCAGGCCGGCCGCTACCGCCAGTTCGACCAGGTCGGCGTGGAGACCCTGGGCACCGACGACCCCCACGCCGACGTGGAGGTGATCGGCCTCGGAGTGCGCTTCTACGAGGCCCTCGGGATGAGGCAGGTGCGCCTGCTGATCAACAGCCTGGGCGATTCCGAGAGCCGACCCGCCTACGACGCCGCGCTGGCCGGCTATCTCCAGGCCAGGCGAGATGACCTGTCCGAGCAGTCGCGCGTGACCCTGGAGCGCAATCCGCTGAGGGTGCTCGATTCCAAGCGGGACCAAGACCAACCGGTGATCGCCGAAGCGCCGCTAATGACCGACTTCCTCACGGGCGCCTCCGCAGAACACTTCGACGAGGTGCGGTCCAGCCTCGACAGCCTGGGCGCGGCCTACGAGGTGTCACCCCGTCTGGTGCGCGGCTTCGACTACTACACCCGCACCGCCTTCGAGTTCGTCGCCGACGCGCTCGGCACCGCGCAGGACGCGGTAGGTGGCGGCGGGCGCTACGACGGTCTGGTGGAGGAATTGGGCGGACCTCCGACGCCCGGCATCGGCTTCGCCCTGGGCGTGGACCGCATCCTGCTGGCCTGCGACGCCGAGGGAGTCTTTCCGCCCGATCCCGCACCCGTGCAGGTGTTCGTGGTGGACACGGCTGGCGGCCGGAGCGCGGCCGTGCTCTGCGACCGGCTCCGGCAGGCCGGCCTTGGCGTGGACCGGGCCTTCGACGGCCGCTCGATGAAGGCCCAGATGAAGCGGGCCGACCGCTCCGGAGCCTCCGTGGCGGTCATTGTCGGACCCGACGAGCAGGCCGCCGGCACCGCGGCGGTAAGGGACATGCGGCCCGGCGGTGGCCAGCGGCACGTGGCCACCGAAGACGTGGTGCTGGCTGTTTCCGACCTGCTTGGGAGGGCTGAACCATGATTACCCAACCCCGTCTGGGAATTGGCAGCGTTGTGCACGGTATGCGTGCATTGTGCTGCCAATTCGGGCTGCGGGCGGCTGGTCCTAGGGAATTGGCAGCGTTGTGCACGGTATGCGTGCATTGTGCTGCCAATTCGGGCTGCTCGGGAGGGCGCCGCCGGTGACCGGCATGGACGCCACGGCCATGCGTACCGATCTGTGCGGTCGTCTGGGCCAACGCGATGCGAGCCGCACGGTGACGGTGTGCGGCTGGGTGGACCGCCGCCGCGAGCACAGCGAGCACCTCGCCTTCGTGGACTTGAGGGACCACAGCGGGGTGCTGCAGTGCGTGGTGGACGGCGCCCGCGACCTGCGCTCGGAGTACGTGGTCCGCATCATCGGCACGGTTCGGCCGCGGCCGGAGGGCACCGCCAACCCCGCGCTGGCCACCGGCGAGATCGAACTGCACGACTGCGAGGTGGAGGTGCTGTCGAGGGCCGAGCCACCGCCGTTCCCGCTCGACGAGCGCACCGAGGTGGACGAGACGCTGCGCCTGCGGCATCGCTATATCGATCTGCGCAAGCCCCGGATGCAGCACAACCTGAGGGCCCGGGCCGCGGTCAACGGAGCCATCCGCCGGGCCATGGACGCCCAGGGCTTCGTCGAGGTCGAGACCCCGATGCTCATCGCCTCCACCCCCGAGGGGGCCCGCGACTTCGTGGTTCCGTCCCGCAAGGAGCCCGGCTCCTTCTACGCCCTGCCCCAGAGTCCGCAGATCTTCAAGCAGCTCACAATGGTCGGGGGCGTCGACCGTTACTACCAGATAGCCCGCTGCCTGCGCGACGAGGACCTGCGGGCCGACCGCCAGTTCGAGTTCTCCCAACTCGACGTGGAGGCGTCGTTCGTGACCCGCGACGACGTGCTCGGCTTCGTGACCAGGGCCGTGGCCGAGGCCACCGTCGAGGTGACCGGGCACGACCCCGGCACGTTCGACCGCATGACCTGGCAGGACGCCATGGAGCGCTTCGGCTCCGACAAGCCCGACACCCGCTTCGGCATGGAGCTGGCCGAGCTGACGCCGATCTTCGCCGAGACCCAGGCCCGGGTGTTCCAGGCACCCTGCGTGAAGGGGATCTGCCTGACCGGCGGAGCGGAGGTGCTCGCCCGCAGCCGCGTGGACGAGCTGGTGGCCACATGCCAGCGGTGGGGCGCCAAGGGCTTGGCCTGGATGAGGGTGGCAGCCGCGGAGGAGGGCTCCGCTCTGGACGGCGGTGTAGCCAAGTTCCTGTCGGCCGCCGAGGCCGCCGGAGTGATCGAAGCCCTCGACGCCCGGCCCGGCGACATGGTGTTCCTGGTGGCCGACGAGCGCCGGATGGTGCGCCACGTGCTGGGGCTGCTTCGCCTCGAGCTGGGCCGCCCGCCGGTCAACGACGGCAGCCTCAACTACCTGTGGGTGGTCGACTTCCCGCTCTTCGAGGGGCTCACCGCCGAAGGCGAGCCGATCCCGTCGCATCACCCGTTCACCATGCCCCACGAAGACGATCTGGGCTTGCTCATGTCGCAGGACGGCCCGCCCACGGGCGAGGCCCTGCTCGACGTCCGCAGCCAGGCCTACGACCTGGTGCTCAACGGCTGGGAGCTCGGCTCGGGAAGCGTGAGGATCCATCGCCGCGAGGTCCAGCAGCGCATCTTCGAAGTCCTTGGCATTGCCCCCGACGAGGCCCAGGAGCGCTTCGGCTTCCTGCTCGACGCCTTCCGCTACGGCGCCCCGCCCCATGCCGGCTTCGCGGTGGGCCTGGACCGACTGGCCGCCCTGCTGGTGGGGGAGGAGAACATCCGCGAGGTGATCGCCTTCCCCAAGACCCAGTCCGGCGCCGACCCCCTCACCGACGCCCCCAGCCCCATAGCCGACGCCCACCTGCAAGAACTAGGCCTGCGAGTCCTGCCCCCGGCCTGAATCTCCGCCCCGTGCCGCATGCGTACGTGTGGATCGTCACGGAGACCGCCTCCCGGCGCGGTTAGACCACGACCTGAGGCGTAGGGTCACGGGGTGGCTGGTGACCTGTTCGATGCGGCTGCGGCCGAGCGGCTGCGGGGGCGGGCGCCGCTGGCGGCCCGGCTGCGGCCCCGCACCCTCGACGAGGTCGTCGGCCAGGACCACCTGGTGGGGCCGGGGCGGCCCCTGAGAGAGTTGATAGAGGCCGACCGGCTGTCTTCGGTGATCCTCTGGGGACCGCCGGGCACAGGCAAGACCACGCTGGCCCGGGTGGTGGCCCTGACCACGGCCAAGGCGTTCGAGGAGCTCTCCGCGGTTACCGCCGGAGTCAAGGACGTGCGGGGCGTGATCGAGCGGGCCCGGGACCGCCTCGGCGTCCACGGCACCGGCACGATCCTGTTCCTGGACGAGGTCCACCGGTTCAACAAGGCCCAGCAGGACGCCCTGCTTCCCGCGGTGGAGGACGGCCTGATCGTTCTGATCGGCGCCACCACCGAGAACCCGCACTTCGAGGTCAACCCACCGCTGATGTCGCGCTCGACCCTGTTCCGCCTGCACCCTCTCGACGACGCCGCGCTGGTGGAGTTGGTGCGCCGCGGCCTGGCCGCCGAGCAGGCGACCGCCGACGACGACGCGGTTGAGCATCTCGCGGCCCGCAGCGGCGGCGACGGCCGCCATGCCCTGACCGGGATAGAGGTGGCGGTGGCGCTGGCCGGCCGCCGGGCCGGAGCCGAAGCCAGGGCCGGAGCCGGTCCCGATGCCCGAGCCGCGGCCGGTCCCGAGCCCGGAGCCGGACCGGCCCATGTGACGCTGGCCGACGCCGAGGCGGCCGCCGACGCCAAGCCGGTGCGCTACGGCCGCGACGGCCACTACGACGTGATCAGCGCGTTCATCAAGAGCATCCGGGGATCCGACGCCGACGCCGGGCTCTACTGGCTGGCCCGGATGCTGGAGGCGGGGGAGGACCCCCGCTTCATCGCCCGGCGGCTGGTGATCCTGGCCTCCGAGGACATCGGGCTGGCCGACGACGGCGCGCTGCTGGTGGCCGACGCCGCGGCCCGGGCCGTGGAGTACGTCGGATTGCCGGAGGCCCAACTCAACCTGGCCCACGCGGTGGTGCGGCTGGCCACCGCGCCCAAGTCCAACCGGGTGACCGTCGCCCTGGGCCGGGCCGCGGCCGACGCCCGGACCGCGGGGGCGGGCGAGGTGCCCGTGCACCTGCGCGACGCCCACTACCAGGGCGCGAAGTCCCTCGGCCACGGCGACGGGTACCAGTACCCCCACGACGACCCCGACGGCTGGGTCGCCCAGGAGCACCGCCCGGCCGAAGTGGCCGGCAACGTCTACTACGAGCCGTCCGACCACGGCGCCGAGGCCGCCCTGGCCGATCGCCGGCCCGGCCCCCGCCCCTCGCCGGACTGAGTGGCCTAGAGGCCGAGCAAGAATGCGCACGTCCGGCTCGTGCGGGCGAGGTCGTGGCCCGAGCGGCCCGTGAGCGCAGCGAACAGGAGCGGGAATGGCAACGCCGCGACGTGACCGGCCTCGCATCAATCCGCGCTTGCACTTAGTCTTCGCGGCGACGCAGCGGACCCAGGTTACGGAGGACGGTATTGCATAGGGCCGTGAGACGGGAGATCGCTACGAGAGGAACCTTGGCGCGGTGGGCCGTGATGCGGAAGCGCCGCACCGGCGCGGTCCTGGCTGCGTTGATCCTGGCGGCGTTGCTGGCCCATGCCTCGCCGGTGGCTGCGCAGCAAGACGCCCGCGCATATCCCGACACGCCCGCCGACGCCTACTATGCCGAGCCGGTTGCACGGCTATCCGAGCAAGGGTTGTTCGCGGGCACCTTGTGCGATGGCGGGTTCTGTCCCGACGACGCGATCGACCGTAAGACCATGGCGGTATGGGTCGTCCGGATGCTCGACGGGCAGGACCCGGCACCGGTGTCCGAGCCGAGGTTCGACGACGTGGACGCCGACAGCTTCTACGCCCCGTTCATCGAGCGCATGTTCGAACTCAACGTGACGACCGGCTGCGGCGACGGCAGCGTGTTCTGCCCCGAGAGGACTGTGACCCGCGCCCAGATGGCCGTGTTCCTGTCCCGCGCCTACGATCTGCCCGAAGGACCCGATCCCGGCTTCTCGGACGTTCCAGTCGATGCATGGTTCGCCCGCGACGTTGCCAAGCTCACAGACTCTGGCATCACCAGGGGATGCGGCGACGGCACACGGTTCTGCCCCGACCGGGACACGACCCGAGCCCAGATAGCCACGTTCCTGTGGCGGGCGACAAGTCTTGATGCGGCTGCGGGCGATCCGGACTGCAGCTTCTCCGAGTCAGCGCCCACCGTCGCGGCGTCGGTGTTCCAGGTGATCACCGACTTCGGGCTCGGAACGGCCTTCTACATCGGCAACGACGAGTTCATGACCGCAGCCCATGTCGTGCAGGGCGTCGGCACCGGGGAGCTGACGCTTCGCAAGAACGCCAACGATCTCACCGCCACGATCGTCGGCGCGGACTTCGCGACCGACATCGCGGTGCTGTCGGCTCCCGGCACTGGGATCGAGCCGCTGGCGTTCGGCTCGGTCGTCGGACTCGACCTGGGTCACCCGCTCGGCGTCGTGGGCTACCCGGTCGATGCGACGTCGGCCTCGGTTGTGACCGGCGTGCTGTCGAGGACCGAGGATGACCCCGCGCTGGGGACGCTCGTGCAGACCGACGCCGCAATCAACCCCGGCAACAGCGGCGGGCCGGTGATCGACGAGTGCGGCACTGTGCTCGGAATGGCCGTGCTCAAACTGGTGGGCACAGCCATTGAGGGCATCTCCTATGCCATCTCCGCTGACACGCTTGTCGAGAGGCTTCCGGCTACCCGCGAGGCAGGGACTTCCAGCGGGCCGCGGTCAGGCGGCTCGGAGGGGCCGAGTGCGCGCACCCAGTGGGACGCCTGGTCCGCCACCACGAGGTCGGGCAAGATCATCGCGGCCAGTGTGGGCCCGCCAGCATCCGGCGTGCCGGTCTCGCTGCACTTGTCCTGCTACCCCGAGAACCCGGCCCTCGGTCTCGATGTGAACATCCAGATTCTCAGTGGAACGTTGGACTTCTCCCCTGGGGGCATGAGTGTCGAATACCGGTTCGGCTCACAGGAAGCAGCTGTGTCAGAGACTTGGGCGATGTTTCAGGGTGAAATCGGAACCAACGACGTGGTTTATTCGGACGACGCTCAGCGAGCAGAGTTCGTGAGGCTGTTCCGGGCCGACGACTCCAACACGATCCACATCGGACTCGGTGGCTCCATTTCCATTCAGCTGGACTTGACCGGCGCGGAGCAGTCGGCCTTCCCCGTCCTGGAGGCCTGTGGCCACTAGCGCTGGCGTCCAGAGGCCGGGGCTCGTCCAATCGCTCGGCCTCTCTGGCTTGCCGGTATCTTGACTGGGTGAGCGCTGTCGACCTCGCTGCCGTGATTGTCACCGTCGTGTGCCTGGCGACGGTGGTCGTGCTGACCGTTGCCGTGGTTTCGCTGGTGCGGACCATGCGCGAGTTGCGCGATGTGGTCGACGACCTGCGGGACTCGGCGCTGCCCATGGTCGACGACCTGCGTAGCACCGTCACCAAGGCCGACGCCGAACTTCACCGGGTGGACCGGGTGATCGGGAGGGCCGAGCGCATCGCGGCCACTGCGGACCATGCCAGCCGCCTGACCTACCGGGCCTTCGCTCCGCCGCTGATCAAGGGCCTGTCGCTGGTGTCGGGCGCAGGTCAGGCCGGCCGGCGCCTGCGCGAGCGTCGCCGCCATCGCCGGGAGCTCGATCTCGCCGCCGGCGCCGCCTCGGCGCCGAGCCAGGAGATCTCAACCACGGTGAGGGCCACAGCTTCCGACCGTGCCGGTGCGGCCGGCCCCAGCGAGTCCGGCCGCACCGGGCGGACCAGGACCCGGAGACGCAGAGGCCGAGCGAGTAGGGGAGCGCATTCGGCTCATACGGGCGAGGCCGTGGCCCGAGCGGCCCGTGAGCGCAGCGAACAAGAGCGGGAGACATCCCGATGAGGCGGATGTGGTGGCTCGGCGCAGGCTATGTGGCCGGGCTGGGGACCGCGGCCTGGCTGCGCAGCAAGGCTCGTGAGGCCGCCGAGCGCTACGCGCCCGCCAATGTGCGCAGCGCGGTGGCCGACCGGTCGCGCCAGGCTGCCAGCCGGGCCCAGCAGACCGCGGCCGACAGCGCCAGGAACCTCGGACGCGAGGCCCGGCGCATCGCCGACGATCTACGCCAGGCCGTCGCCGAGGGACGTGAGGCGATGCACCGCACCGAGTCGGAACTCATAGGCGACGACGGGTCCCTGTCCGGCGACGACCGCTCCACGACCGGGACCGACGCGACATGAAGTCGATGGCCGCGGCCGAGGTCCGCCAAGCCTTCGTCGACTTCTTCGTCGAGCGGGGCCACACCCACCATCCGTCGGCCAGCCTGATCCCCCACGACCCCACGCTGCTGTTCACGGTGGCCGGGATGGTGCCGTTCAAGACGTACTTCACCGGCGAGCAGCAGCCCCCTTTCTCACGGGCGGTAACCGTGCAGAAATGCGTGCGGGCCGGCGGCAAGCACAACGACCTCGACGAGATCGGGCGCACCTCCCGCCACCTGACCTTCTTCGAGATGCTCGGCAATTTCAGCTTCGGCGACTACTTCAAGTCCGACGCCTGCGCCTGGGCCTGGGAGCTCGTGACCGGGGTGTTCGGCCTCGATCCTGAGCGGCTGTGGGTGACGGTTCACCTCAGCGACGACGAGGCCGAGGCCATCTGGCGGGACGAGGTCGGCGTGCCCGCCGAGCGGATCCAGCGCCTGGGCGAGGACAACTACTGGCGAATGGCCGACGTGGGTCCCTGCGGGCCGTGCTCGGAGATCTTCTGGGACAAGGGCCCCGAATACGGTCCCGGCGGCGGACCCGCCCACGGCGGCGAGGAGCGCTACATCGAGGTCTGGAACCTGGTGTTCATGCAGTTCGAGAGCACTCCCGACGGCGAGGAGATCCCCCTGCCCAAGCCCTCGATCGACACCGGCCTGGGCCTGGAGCGCACCGTGGCCGTGCTGCAGGGCGTCGACTCGGTGTGGGAGACCGACGAGTTCGTCGTCCTGCTCGACGCGGCCCAGCGCCTCTCCGGCTCCAAGCTGGGCGAGTCCGAGGCCCGCGACGTGTCGCTCCGCATCCTCGCCGACCATGCCCGTTCCACGTCCCTGCTGGTCAGTGACGGGGTGTTCCCCTCCAACGAGGACCGCGGCTACGTGCTGCGGCGCATCATCCGCCGAGCCGTGCGCCATGCCTACCTGCTGGGAGTGGAGGAGCCGATCATGGGGGGAATGGTCGACGCGGTGGTGGAGGTGATGGCCGGGGCCTACCCGGACCTGGTCCGCAACCACGGCTACGTGCGCGACGTGATCGACCGTGAGGAGCAGCGCTTCCGCCAGACGCTGCGCACCGGGCAGACCATCCTCGACGGCCGCCTGGACGCCCTCGCCCCCGGCCAGCCGATCGACGGCGAGGTCGCGTTCCTGCTGCACGACACCTACGGCTTCCCTCTCGAGGTCACTGTCGAGATCGCGGCCGAGAGAGGCGTGGAGGTCGACACCGAGGGCTTCGCGGCCGCGATGTCGCAGCAGCAGGAGCGGGCCCGCAGCGCCCGCTCGGTGGCTGCCGCCGACGACGTGGCCCCGTTCGTCGCTCTCTTCTCGGCTGCCGGACCCACCGAGTTCTGTGGCCGGGCCGAACTGACGTCGGTCGGCCGGGTGCTGTACGCGGCCGACGGTCGCATCGTTCTGGACCGCACACCGTTCTACGCCGAGAGCGGCGGTCAGATCGGAGACACCGGCGAGATCTCCTGCGAGGCGACCGGAGCCCGGGTGCGGGTCGTCGACACCGTCTACGGAGTGCCCGACCTCCACGTTCACGTCGTCGAGCCCATCGACGGCGAGCTGCGAGTCGGGGACGAGGTCACCGCGACGGTGGACGCCGATCGCCGGGCCGGCATCCGGCGCAACCACACCGCTACCCACATCCTGCACTGGGCGCTGCGCGAGGTGCTCGGCGAGCACGTGAAGCAGCAGGGATCCTGGGTCGGTCCCGACCGTCTCCGTTTCGACTTCAGCCACTACGAAGCCCTCACGGCAGAGCAGATCACCGACGTGGAGGACCTGGTCAACTCCGAAGTGCTCGGCAACGAGTCGTGCCGCCACTACGAGACCACCTTCGACCATGCCCAGCAGGTCGGCGCGATCGCCTTCTTCGGGGAGAAGTACGGCGAGTTGGTGCGGGTGCTCGAAGCCGGCCGCCATTCGGTGGAGTTGTGCGGCGGCACCCATGTGCGGGCCCTGGGCGACATCGGGGCGTTCCACATCACCTCGGAAGCGTCGATCGGCGCCAACATGCGCCGGTTGGAGGCCATCACCGGCCACGACACGCTCACCCTGCTGCGCAGCCAGCAGTCGCTCATCGACGACGTGGCCCGGTCGCTGGGAGTGCCCGCGGCCGAGCTGGCCGACGGCGTGACCAAGCGCCAGGGCGAGACGAAGGCGCTGAGGGCCGAGGTGGCCGAGCTGCGGCGCCGGGTGGCGCTGGGCCGAGCGCCGGAACTGGCGGCCGCGGCCGTGGACGGCGTGGTCGTGGCTCGTGTCGATGACGTGGGCCGCGACGGACTGCGCGACCTGGCGGCGTCGATACGCGATATCGACGGAGTGAAGGCCGTGGTTCTCGGCACCGCGCTCGACTCCGGAGGAGCGGCCCTGGCCGCGGCCGCGACCGAGGGCGGCGGATTCCACGCCGGCGATCTCATCGGCGAGGCCAAGAAGACCATCGGTGGCGGAGGGAAGTCCGCGGCCGACTTTTGCGTGGCCGGGGGCAGGGACGCCGATCGTCTGGACGAGGCCCTCGAGTTGGCGCGCGCCGCGGCTGGAGTTGACCGCGGCCGGAATTAGCCGCAGTGCGGGCCCTGGGGCTCGATCTGGGCGAGCGCCGGGTCGGTGTGGCCCTGTGCGACTCGGCCGGAACGGTGGCCACTCCGGTCGAGACGCTCGTCCGCACGGGCGATCCCGACCGCGATCTGCAGGCCATCGCCGATCAGGTGCACCAGTGGGAGGCCGAGATCGTGGTGGTCGGGCTGCCGATCTCCCTCGACGGCTCCGAGGGGCCGGCCGCTCGGACTGCCCGTGCCGAGACAGCCCGTCTCGAGAGGCTCCTGGAGGTGCCTGTCGTTTCCTACGATGAGCGGTTGACGACCGTCATCGCGGAACGGAGCCTCATGGAGCAGCAGATGAAGGGACCGCAGAGGCGCGGTGTTGTCGACCAGGTGGCGGCTGCGGTGATGCTCCAGTCCTGGCTCGACGCCGGTATGCCCCGTGGCTGACCACGGTCAGGGCGCTCGACGCCCGTCAAAGCTGTCGAACTTCATCACGGGGCGTCCTGATGGCGCGTCCCGTCCTAAGGCGGCGTCCCGTCCGAAGGCGGCCTCCCGTCCGAAGGCGGCGCCCCGTCCGAGGGCGGCGGCCCGTCCGAAGGCGGCCTCTCGTCCGAAGGCGGCGCCCCGTCCGAGGGCGGCGGCCCGTCCTAAGGCGGCGCCCCAGCCTCCTAGGAAGCGTCCCAAGAAGGCGGCGCGCAAGGCGGCCCGCCGCGATGAGCAGAGCGTCGTCGCCGCCCGGGGCGGCTGGTCAACGGTCGACCAGGGCTCGATGGTCGTGGTGGAGGAGGAACTCGACAACGACGACTTCATTGTCGATCCCGTCTATGACGCCGACGACCGCAACTGGGTCCGCTATCGCCCCTTCTGGGGTGGGTTCGCCCGCCTGGTGGTGCTGGTCGTGGTGCTGGTGCTGGCGGTGGGATGGGTCCGGGGGCGCATCTACGGCTGGGTGGACGCTCAGATCACGCCGGAGGGGCTTCCGGGCGACGCGGTCGAGCTGACCATTCCCCAGGGAGCGTCGGTGAATGAGATCGCCGGTGAGCTCCAGAGCTCGGGGGTCATCTCCAACGCCACCGTCTTCCGCTACTGGCTGCGCTGCGACGGTGAGCTGACCATCGCCGGGTTCCTGGGATGCGACACGGTCGTGGCGGTGGAGGCGGGCGACTACATCCTCTGGGAGAACATGGACTTCGCGTCGGTGCGCACCGTGTTCGATTCCGGGCCTCTGCCCGAGGTGTTCGAGATCGTGCGCATTCCCGAGGGTCTTCGCTGGAGCGAGATGGCTGTGCGCCTCCTGGAGGAGAATCCGGCCTTCGAGTGGGAGGACCTGGAGGCGGCCTACGTGTCGCTGGTGCGGGAGGCGTCGTACCTGCCCGAAGACGCTCCGGTGAGGAGCCTCGAAGGCATGCTCTTCCCGGCCACCTACGACATCAACGCCGACGACCTCGCCGACGAGCACGGTTTCCTGCTGCGCCTCTCCGACGAGTTCGATCGCCGCTTCGCTCGCCTGTTGGAGGATCCCGGACTCCATCCCGACCTCGTGGAGCTGGGCCTGGTGCCCTACGACGTGGTCATCGTGGCCAGCCTCATCGAGGAGGAGGCTCAGGTCTCCGAGGACCGGGCCAAGATCGCGCGGGTCATCTACAACCGGCTGGCTGAGGGCATGCGCCTCGACATCGACGCCACCGCCTGCTACGCCGCGGCCAAGTCGTGTGCCGATCTCACCTCCGCCGACATCCGCCGGGAGTCGCCCTGGAACACTCGGGTGGTGACCGGCCTGCCCCCCACGCCGATATCGGCGCCGGGCGAGGCGTCCCTGGAGGCCGCGCTGCAACCCGCCGACGGCGACTGGCTGTTCTACGTCCGCACCGATGAGGGAGGGGTGCGAGGCGCCCATCGCTTCTCGGTGACCTACGAGGAGCATCTGGAGTACGTGCAAGTCTGCCGAGAGCTCGAGTACTGCTGATGCCGGGACGGAGGGTGGCGGCGGTGATCGGCGACCCGGTGCGCCACTCGCGCTCGCCCGCCATCCACAATGCGGCCTTCGCGGCGACGGGCATCGACTGGGTGTTCACCGCGTTCGAGGTGCCGGCGGGGGGCGGGGAGGCCGCCCTGGAGGCGATGCGGGTGCTTCAGCTGGCGGGACTGTCGGTCACCATGCCGCTCAAGGCCGAAGTGGCCGAGGCCGCGGGCGTGCGTGACGACGAGGTGGAGGTGCTCGGCGCGGCCAACTGCATTCGGCCGCTGGGCGACGGACGGCTCCGGGCCGCCAACACCGACGCGGCCGGCTTCATTGCCGGTCTGCGGGCCGATGCCGGGATCGGTCCCGACGGCATTCGGGTAGCGCTGTTGGGCGGCGGCGGAGCCGCCCGGGCCGTGGCTTGGGGGCTGGCCGCCGCCGGAGCGGTCGATATCGCCGTGATCAACCGCACACCCGCCAGAGCGCAGGCCGCGGCGGCCGTTGCCAATGCGACGCCGCGGGCGGGACAGCCGGGCCGGGTCGGCTCGATCGACGACATCGCGGGTGCCGACCTCGTGGTCAACGCGACCTCGGTGGGCATGGGAGCGGGCTCTTCGGCCGATCCGAAGCGAGGCGACATGCCCTGCGACCCGACCCTGTTGAGGCCGGGCCAGGTGGTGGTGGACCTGGTGTACGAGCCGCTGGAGACGGCCTGGCTGGCCGCTCTGCGGCACCAGGGCGTGGAGGCTCACAATGGCCTGTCGATGCTGGTGTACCAGGCCGCGGCGGCATTCGAGCTGTGGACCGGCATCGAGGCGCCGGTGGATGTGATGCGCCAGGCTGTGGTCACGGGCGGGCCGGCCGGCGTGCTGTAGCGGAGCCGTCCAGAGCCTTACCGGCGCGTCGGTAGGCTCTCTTGGGTGCCGCCGTACGCTTCGCAAGCCCATGTTGTGACCGTCGCGCTGGGCGACCGCTCCTACGACGTCCATGTGGGCGCGGGAGTGCGGGCCCGGCTCGGCTCGGTGATGCCGCCCGGCGCGCGCCGGGCCGCGGTGATCACCCAGTCGAATATCGGCTGGACCGTCGACAGCGGCCTCGACCAGTCGGTGTTCACCGTTGCCGACGGCGAGGAGGCCAAGTCGCTGAGCGAGGTCGAGCGGCTCTGCCGGGCGATGTCGCAAGCGGGCTTCACCCGGTCCGATGTGGTCGTGGCCGTCGGCGGGGGAGTGGTCACCGACCTGGCGGGCTTCGTGGCCGCCGTCTACCACCGCGGCATCCGCTATGTCTCGGTGGCCACCACGCTGCTGGCCCAGGTGGACGCCGCCATCGGCGGCAAGACCGGAGTCAACCTGCCGGAGGGCAAGAACCTCGTCGGCGCGTTCTGGCAGCCTCACGCCGTTCTGTGCGACACCGAGACGCTGGCCACGCTGCCGCCCCGGGAGCTGCGCAGCGGCCAGGGTGAGCTCGCCAAGTACCACTTCTTGGGTGGCGACGACCTCGACTCTCTCGACACCGATTCCAGGATCGCCGCCGCAGTGCGCATCAAGGCCGAGGTAGTGGCGGCCGACGAGCGTGAGGGAGGCCGGCGGGCCATCCTCAACTACGGCCACACTCTGGCCCACGCCATCGAGACGGCAGGACGCTACGACCTGCGCCACGGCGAGGCGGTGGCCGTCGGTCTCGTGTACGCGGCTGAGGTGGCCCTCCGGATGGGTCGCATCGACTCCGAGCGGGTGGCCGCCCACCGCCGGGTGGTGTCCGGCTACGGCCTTGGAGACCGGCTGCCGGCGGTGCTCGACGACGACGAACTGCTGGCGCTGTTCGGCCGGGACAAGAAGGCCGTCGACGGGGTCACCTTGGTGCTCGACTCCGACCGGGGAGTGGAGCCGGTGGTAGGCGTGCCCGCTCCGGTGCTGAGAGACGCACTGGAGGCCGTTCGGTGAGCGATCCGGGTCCGTGGTTGTCGGCTGTGGCGTGCGGCGCGGCGCGAGACGCGCTGGAGGCCGTTCGATGAGCGGGAACAGCCGCCCGTGCGCCCAGCCTCTGAACAGCCTGCCGCCCCTTCGGGTCGACGGGCGCCTCGGCCGGCTCCGGGACCGTCTGGCCGACTCGGGCGTCGACGCGGCCGTGATCGTCGAGCCGGCCAATGTGAGGTGGCTCACCGGCTTCACCGGCTCCAACGGGACCGTGGTGGTGCTCGGCTCGGGCGAGGCCCTGCTCGTAACCGACTCCCGCTACGCCGAGCAGGCGCCTGCGCAGCTCGCGGACGCCGGCTGCCCGGACGAAGTGGAGGTGGTCGTGGCCCGCAGGGCCGCCCACGCGGTGGCCGAGCGGCTCGGAGCCGTGGCCCGGCTCGGCCTGGAGGACACTGTTACCTGGGGCGAGCAGATTCGCTGGAGCGAGCAGATCCGCCTGAGCGAGGCGGTGGACGCCTCCACGGTGCCGCTCACCGAGGCCGTCGAGGAACTGCGGGCCGTTAAGGACCCGGCCGAACTGGCCCGCATGCAGGCGGCCGCGAGGATCGCGGACGGGGCGCTGGCCGCGACCGAGCCCATGCTGCGGCCGGGAGTGACCGAGGCCGAGATCCAGCAGACCTTGGACGACGCCATCCGCGCCGCTGGTGCGTCCGGCCCTGCCTACGACACCATCGTGGCTTCGGGTCCCAACAGCGCGCTTCCCCATGCCCGGCCAACCGACCGGGAGTTCCAGGCCGGCGATCTCGTGATCGTCGATGTCGGCGCGACGGTGGACGGCTACCGCAGCGACATGACCCGCTCGTTCGTCCTGGGCGATCCCGACGAGCGGGCCGAGGCCATGCTGGAGCTGGTGGGTCGCAGCCAGTCGGCCGGGGTCGAAGCGGTGCGTCCCGGTGTCAAGGCGGGCGACATCGACGGGGTGTGCCGCGCGGTCATCGAGGAGGCCGGCATGGGCGAGGCTTTCGTGCACGGGTCGGGACACGGTGTCGGGCTGGACGTTCACGAGTTGCCCAGGGTGGTGTCGGGATCAACCGCGGTGCTCGAGCCCGGCAATGTGTTGACCGTCGAGCCCGGCGTGTACTTTCCCGGGGTCGGGGGCGCCAGGGTGGAGGACCTGCTGGTCGTCACCGACGACGGGTGCCGCCCGTTGACGCTCTATCCGAAGACTCCGGTGGTGCCGATACCGGCGTAGAACGACACCGCGGCCCCGGCGGGGACCGTCACGGACCTACAAGGAGACGAACTTGCCCACGATCACGACCAACGACCTGAAGAACGGCATGACTCTCGACCTCGACGGGAACCTGTTCAGCGTCGTGGAGTTCCAGCACGTCAAACCAGGCAAGGGCCATGCCTTCGTGCGCACCACCCTCAAGAACGCGCGCACCGGAGCGGTGGTCGACCGCACCTTCCGGGCCGGCGAGAAGGTGGAGCGAGCAACCATCGACAAGCGCGAGATGCAGCTGCTGTACCGGGAGGGCGACAACCTCGTCTTCATGGACAATGAGTCCTATGACCAGATCACCGTGCCTCCCGAGGTGCTGGGTGACACCGCCCGGTTCCTGGTGGAGGGCTCGGTGGCGGTGATGCTGATGCACGGCGCCGAGATAGTCGGGACCGACCTGCCCGCGGCGGTGGAGCTGGCCATCGCCGAGACCGAGCCGGGCATACAGGGCGACCGGGTGTCGGGCGCCACCAAGCCGGCCACGCTGGAGACGGGCCTGGTCGTGCAGGTGCCGCTGTTCGTGTCGCCGGGGGAGCGGGTGAAGGTGGACACCCGCTCCGGCACCTACATCGCCCGGGCGTAGGCGGGGCTCGCGGTGCCGGGATCCGGTACGTCCGTACCCGGTTTCGGAACCCGCCGGGAGGCTCGCGAGGACGCCCTCGCGGTGCTCTACGAGGCCGAGATCGCCGGCGGTTCCGCCTTCGAGGCGCTGGCCCGTCGAGCGGTGCCACCGTCGGAGTACGCCATGGAGTTGGCTCTTGGGGTGGACGCCGACCGCGAGAGTGTGGACGATCTGTTGCGGCGGCACCTGGTCGGCTGGCGCCTCGAGCGCCTCGCGGTGGTCGACCGGACGCTGGCCCGGATCGCGGCCTGGGAGCTGATCCGCCGCGACGATGTGCCGACGGGCGTCGTGCTGTCCGAGGCGGTGGCCCTGGCCACGCAGTACTGCAGCGCCGAGTCTCCCCGCTTCCTCAACGGCGTGCTGCGAGCCGTGGCCGACGAAGTGCGGGGATCCGATCCGCCGGCATGAGCGGCGGTGCAGGCTCACCGGATCCGGCAGCCCCTATGGTCCTGCCGGTGCCTGACCTCGCCGGCCCCAGCACTCGGCTGCGGCCATGGCGCGTCACAGACGCTTCGGCACTGGTGGCGGCATGGCACGATCCCGTGATCCGGGACCGGCTGAGTGTGCCCGAGCCCGCCGACGAGGCTTCGGCCGCAAGCTGGATCTCCCGGCGCGGGCGGGACTGGGCCGAGGGGCGCTCAGTGGATATGGCCGTCGCCGATCCGCCGTCGGGAACGGTGATCGGGGAGGTCGGGCTGAGCCAGCTCGACCCGGTACGGCGGGCCGCGCTGGTCGGCTGGTGGATCGCAAGCGGCTGGAGGGGTCAGGGCAGAGCGAGCGAAGCCGTCCGGCTGGTTGTGGACTGGGCGCTGTCGGAGGGGCCGCTGGAGGCGGTGATGGCCGAGATCGCCTCGGACAACCCTGCGTCGGTGGCGGTTGCCCGCCGGGCCGGCCTCCGCAGAGTGCACGCGCCCCGGAAGCCGTCCAGGGAGCCCGATGGCCCGCAGATGCTCGTGTTCGCCCGCACCCGAGCCGAGGGGTGCTAGTCGCCGCCCAGGATCTCCTCCAGCGGGATCACCGGAAGGTCAAAGACGGAAACGTCCGCGTCGACCCGGGGCTCAGCGGTTCGGGCGAAGCTGCGATAGTGCCGCCGAGCGAACCACCAGCGGCCGTCGTCGCTGCGTTCGAGACGGTCGTGGTAGACGCCGTAAGCGTCGGTGCGGCGCCCGTCGGAGACGTTCTGGCGCATCTCCTGCATGTACACCCGGGCCGCGGCGACACCGCGCCCGGCGTCGATCCGGAACACCATGTTCAGCAGCACGAATTCGAAGAGCGAGAAGCGCTGGATCGCCCCGTCTATGAACTCGCCGTACTCGGTGGGGCCGGTGAGCTCGAACTTCGTATGGCGCACGTCCACCACGATGGGGCAATCGGGGAGCACGATGCTGGCCAGCTCGTCCCAGGCCCGGCGGGTGACCACATCGGCATAGCGGCTCTCAAGACGGTGCAGTTCCACGTACGCCATGGCCTCGGCCAGCCCGGGATCGGAAGGTGTCGTATGGCTCGGCGGCGTGGCAATCATGGGCGTCTGTATAGCCGACGGCCACGGCTGCGGCCCTGCGAGTCCGTCCCTTGCCTGGGCGCAATATGCATGCTATCTGCTAGCATACTGCGACATGAGTACGCTATATGTGCGAAATGTCCCTGACGAGGTGCTGGAGCGTCTCAAGTTGCTGGCCGCGCGAGAGGGCCTCTCGGTCTCTGCTATGGCTGTGCGGGAGCTTGCGGAATCAACCCGCCGAGCCGAGAACGCAGCCCTGCTGCGGGACCTCCCCGACCTTGAGGTCTCCATCGCCGAGGTGGTCGCCGCGCTGGACGAGGCGCGTGCCGACGCGTGATCGCGGCCACCATGCCGGTCGCAGGCCGCGGTCCGGTCCGCGACGGCTACGACGGCCATGATTGCTGGCCATGATCGTCGTTGACGCGTCGGCCGCGGTGCGAGCGCTGTTGCATGATGGCGAAGCCCGCCGCTACTTGAGCGCCGAACGGCTCGCCGCGCCGCACCTGGTCGACGCGGAG
Organism: Candidatus Aldehydirespirator sp.; assembly: GCA_965203635.1. Taxonomy (GTDB): domain Bacteria; phylum Actinomycetota; class Acidimicrobiia; order Acidimicrobiales; family Aldehydirespiratoraceae; genus Aldehydirespirator. The sequence goes on along the minus strand of OZ241903.1, from coordinate 3,431,482 downwards.
GTTCTCCAGACGATGCGCAGACTGGTGGCCCGAGGGACGGTTGCCCCCCGGATCGCCGACGGCGCAGTACGGCAGTGGAGCCGACTCGGCGTGCGACGTGTCGCGGTTCACCGGCTCAGCGAACGAGTCTGGGCACTGCGCCACAACCTCTCGGCCTACGACGCCAGCTACGTGGCCCTGGCCGAGGCGCTCAACTGCCCGCTGCTTACGGCCGACGCCCGGCTGGCCGGCGCACCGGGCCCAGGCTGTCCGATCACACTGGTGCCCCGCTGAACCAGCCGTTCGGCCCACCGAGCCCGCCTAACGCTCCGCGTGGCTTGATGGCCGGTCGCTTCGAGCGCCAGTCTCAGGTCAAGGCAAAGAGCGACTCGTGTTGCGGGCTCGCCGAGATGTCCGGTTCTCCGAGTGATGGTGAGGGCCCTAGTGGGCAAGGGGGCGGGTCGGGGTCGTGTTGAGTGCCGGGCTTGAACAGCGGGGGTGGGTAGTCGGGGGTGTGGGCGGGGCCGTAGCTCACCGGGTCGGGTGGGTGAAGGGTGTGGTTGCCGTCGGGGCTCTTGTGGATCCACCAGTTGTCGTGGTGGATGCGGTGGTGGCAGGTCCAGCAGGCGGGGACCAAGTTGTCGAGCTTCGTGGGTCCGCCTCGTGAGGCCGGCTCGATGTGGTGGCCCTGGCAGATGCCGGGGTTGGCGCCGCAGTGGAAGCAGCCGCCCCATTTGGCGATGAGCAGCTGCCATTGGGCTTCGGTGACGGTGCGCCGCGAGTGGGTGCGCCATATCGGCTTGCCGCAGCGGTCATACACAACGCCGGTGAGCTTGGCGTTGCAGGAGAGCTGTTCGAGCACCGTCTTGGGGAGCCGTTCGCCGTCGGGTAGCTCTGCAATTGGTTCGCCGGTGTCGTCATCGACATGGGCGACCACGCAGATGTCGGCGAACGGCTTGCCGCCGCCGTTGCCGGCGCTTGAGGTGTTGGTGCTGGTCAACTGGTCGAGGGCGTCGGCCATGCACTGGTCGAAGCTGCGCCGCTCTGCCCCGCCGGCTTTGGCGTTGTCCTTGTCGGCGTCGTGCATGCGGGAGGCTTCGGCCCGGAGCCGGTTGGCGATGCGCTTGCCGGTGACGGGGTCGAACTGGCCTCGCAGATGCACCATGCCGTCGTCTTCGTCGTGCCATGTCCGCACGCAGCGCCGGGCCCGTTGGCGCCTGTACTCGGACTCTCCACCGTCAGCTTGGTGGTCCGCGGTCCAGCGCCGGGCTTCGCGGGCGAACTGCTCGGGGCGCATCGACTCGGCTTTGGCCAACAGCTCGCGGTCGGATTCGACAGCCTTGGTGCCGGCCTTGTCCACTGCGGTCCCGAGGCGCTTGGCGTTGGCTTGTGACACCCGCCCCGACTCCACCGCGTCGCGCACCGCGGGCAGATCCCGCAGCGTCTCAGCGGTTCGGACCTGGCTGCGGGCCTCACCGATAGGCAACCCGGCAGCCGCCGCCAGCACCTCGGCGCCGCCGTCGCCGTGACGTTCGCGGCCCCCGATCGACGCCGCAGCCGAGGTTTGCGCGGCCGTGATCATCGCTGACGCGGACTTCAGCGCCGGCATCGCGGTGCGCATCTGCTCACACGACGCGGACCCGTCATTGACCTGCGCCAATATCCTCCTGGCCGCGGCCTCAACCTGTCGGGCGTCGTCGATCAGCATGAAGACAGTATCCCACACCGGTGTGACATCTGGCAAGCATTTACATTATGTTTCAAGATATATAGATAAATCGCATATCACAGGCGTGGCTACTGGACCAATGCCACAAGGCGACTTGACTGTTCACCTTGTAAGGTGGTCCCATGTCGAACACCGGTGATCTAAGGGTGTCGTCCCGGGGCCAGATGAGCCTGCCTGCGGCAGCACGACGACGATGGGGACTTCAAGACGGGGGACAGGTCGCCTACATAGACTTGGGCGATTCCGTGCTGCTCGTGCCTGGCACGATCGCCAGCTTGCGCCGCGAGTTGTTGGAGTTGGTCACGGACGAGGACTGGGCCTTGGCCAGAGCGGGCTTCGGGGACCCCGAACTGGTCACGGAATGACCCAGCTCATCGACGACCAGATCCTGGGCGAGCTGCTGCGCGGGGCTGACCCGCCGAGGCCGCGCGAAGCGGTGTGCACGACCGGCTATTGGTACTACCGGCTATGCCAGGCGGTCCTAGGGGCATCCCAACGTTCCGGTGTTCTCTCGCATCCATTCGCTGGCAGTGCTCCGGCGATCCGCGAACGAGCTGTCCAAAGGCTTCGGGAACTGCCCGACGATATCGGGCTGGTCAGCCTCAGAACCCTTGCGTCGCTGATGGCGCATCTGCGCCGCCGGCACCGTCTCAATGTTCTGGGCCTCGAGGTGCTCGCGGCCGCCGTCCACCTGGAGGCGAGTGTGTTCCTGTCGGTGCCGTCACCGCGCCTCGAGGACGCCCTGCAGGCCGAAGGACTTCGCGTCGAAGTAGTCCGCTAGCCCGCAAACCGGCACGTCACAAAGCGCGTTCGAGCCATGCGCGCGACTCGCCGGAGCCGGTGATACCGTCGCCTCCCGACCGTGAAACGGGTCCAGCGAGGCCCGAACGGGGAGGACAACATGGCTGACAGAGAACGCCGCTTCACGGTGCCCCACGCCAGCGGCACGTTCCGGTCTCGCAGCCAGGTGATGAATGCCGACGACGTGGACCGCGCCGTCCGCCGGATGACCCACGAGGTGATCGAGCGCAACCACGGAACCGAGGGCCTGGTCATCATCGGCCTCCAGACCGGCGGTGTTCCCATCGCCCGCAGCATCGCGGCCACGCTGAGCGAGATCGAAGGCTCGGCGGTGCCGGTCGGCACCCTCGATGTGGCCCTGCACCGCGACGACATCGGCCTGCGGCCCGTGCTGCCCCAGGCTGAGACCCACATTCCGATCAACCTCGACCAGCAAGTGGTGGTGCTGGTCGATGACGTCCTGTTCACCGGTCGCACCGTGCGGGCTGCGCTCGACGCCCTGCACACATGGGGTCGGCCCAGCGCGGTGCAGCTGGCCGTGATGGTTGACCGGGGCCACCGGGAGCTTCCCATCCGGCCCGACTACGTCGGCAAGAACCTCCCGACCAGCCGCGACGAGATGGTGGACGTGCAGTCCGACGGCGTTCACATCGGGGAGCTGGTGTAATGCAGACGGCTACGCAGCGCCGCCATCTGCTGTCGATCACCGACCTGGACCGTGGTGACCTGGAGCGCGTGCTCGACCTCACCGACTCGTTCGCTGAAGTGAGCCAGCGCCGCATCCCCAGGGTGCCGGCCCTGCGGGGCAAGACGGTGGTGTGGCTGTTCTACGAGGACAGCACCCGCACCCGGCTGTCGTTCGAGGCCGCCGCCAAGCAGCTGTCGGCCGACACGGTGAACTTCTCCGTCGGATCCTCGTCGGTGAACAAGGGCGAGTCGGTGAGGGACACCGTGCAGACCATCGAGGCCATGGGCATAGACGCCATCGTCGTGCGTCACTCGTGCGCGGGGGTGCCCCACCGGGTGGCCGACTGGATCGACGCCTCGGTCGTCAACGCCGGCGACGGCCGCCACGAGCATCCCACCCAGGCGCTCCTGGACCTGTACACGGCCCGCACGCGCCTGGGGAGCCTAGACGGCGCCCGCGTCGCCATCGTCGGTGACATCGCCCATTCCCGGGTGGCCCGCTCCGACGTGCTCGCCTTCACGGCCATGGGCGCCGAGGTCACCTTGGTGGCGCCCCGTCCCCTGCTGCCGCTGAGCCTCGAAGGCTGGCCCGTCGATGTCACCCATGACTTCGACTCGGTCCTGGGCGACATCGACATCTGCTACCTGCTGCGGATGCAGCTGGAGCGCGAGGCCGGAGCGTCGGTTCCCTCGCTGCGCGAGTTCCGGGCCGAGTACGGCCTCGACGCGGCCCGGGCCGACCGGCTGAGAGACGGTGCCCTGATCATGCACCCGGGTCCCATGAACCGCGGCGTGGAGATCGACGGGGACGTGGCCGACCGGCCTAATGCGGTGATAACCGAGCAGGTGGCCAACGGCGTGGCGGTCCGCATGGCGGTCCTGTTCCTGCTGCTCGGCTCGGGCATGGACCCGGCCGAGGGCGAAGGGATGATGGCGGCATGAGGATCCGTCCGGTTGAACCGTGCACAGCATCGGCTCGATGGGGCTGCGAAGCGGGGGCGGCATGACCGCCCGGCTGGCCGCAGTGCCCCCCCATGGCACCATCGCCATAAGGGGCGGGACCGTGGTGGACTCCGGCGGCAGCCGCCGCGCCGATGTCCTGGTCGGCGACGGCCGGGTGATCTCGGTCGATCCCGCCGGCGTGGACGGCGACCGCACGCTGGACGCCTCCGGCTGCGTAGTGGCGCCGGGACTGGTCGATCTTCACGTCCATCTCCGCCAGCCCGGACGAGAGGACGCCGAGACCGTCGAGACCGGCGCCCGCGGTGCTGCCCTGGGCGGATTCACCGCCATGGTCGCCATGCCCAACACCGATCCGCCCATCGACTGCGCGGCGGTGGTGCGCGAGGTGCAGGACCTCAGCGCCGCGGCCTGCTGCGACGTGTACCCCTCGGCCGCCATCACCGTGGGCCGCCGGGGCGGCGACCTGGCGCCCATGGCCGAGCTGGCGCGGCTGGGAGTACGGATCTTCACCGATGACGGCGCCGGCGTGCAGGACGCCCAGGTGATGAGACGGGCCCTCGAGTACGCGGCCGGGCTCGATCATCTCACCGGAGGTCGTCGGGTTGTGCTGGCCCAGCACTGCGAGGTGGACGAACTCACCGCCGGCGGATCCATGCACGAAGGAGAGTGGTCGAGCCGGCTCGGCCTGGGGGGCCAGCCATCCGAGGCAGAAGAGCTCATGGTCATGCGCGACATCGCCCTGTCGCGGCTCACCGGGTCGAGGGTGCACTTCCAGCATCTGTCGACGGCCGGGTCGGTGGCCATGGTCCGAGCGGCCAAGGAGGCGGGCCTGCCGGTGACGGCCGAGGCCACGACCCACCACTTCACCCTCACCGACGCCTGCTGCGCCGACTACGACACCGTCTTCAAGGTCCATCCGCCGCTGCGAACCGACGCCGACGTGGCCGCAGTTCGGGACGGGCTGGCCGACGGCACCATGGACGCCATCGCCACCGATCACGCGCCCCACACCAGCGCCGACAAGGAGAGGCCCTTCGACGCCGCGCCCCCGGGAATGCTGGGACTCGAGACGGCACTGGCCCTGGCCCTGACCGAGCTGGAGCTTCCCATCGAGCGGGTGCTGGCCCTGATGTCCTGGCAGCCCGCGGCCATCGCCGGCATCGACGACCGTCACGGACGGCCGGTCGCGCCCGGAGAGCCCGCCAACCTGTGCGTGATCGACCCCGGCGTGACCTGGACGGTGTCCGGCGAGGCCATGGCGAGCCCGAGCCGCAACACCCCTTACGAGGGTCGAGAGCTGCGAGGCCGGGTCCGCCACACCCTGCTGGCCTCCGAGCCGGTGGTTATCGACGGCGAGCCGCAACGATGACCTCCTGCGGCACTGCTCCGGCCGCGCCCGCAGCGATGACCGCACCGGAGCCGGCCCTGCTGGTGCTGTGCGACGGGGAGGTGTTCGAGGGCGAGGCGATGGGAGCCTCCACGACCGTCGCCTCCGGCGAGGTTGTCTTCAACACGGTGATGAGCGGGTACCAGGAGGTGATCTCGGACCCGTCCTACGCGGGCCAGATCATCACCTTCACCTATCCCCACATCGGCAACTACGGCACCAACGACGCCGACTCGGAAGCGGCCCGGCCCCACTGCCGGGGCGTGATAGTGCGCGATCTGGCCCGCCGCCACAGCAACTGGCGAGCCGACGGCAGCCTGGACGACTTCCTGCGCCGCCACGGGATTGGTGGCATCACCGGCATCGACACCCGTCGCCTCACCCGCCACATCCGCGACGCAGGGGCTATGCCCGGCGCCTTCGGCACCGCCGACGAGGCGACCCTGCTCGCCGCGGCCCGAGCCGAGCCCGGGACCAGCGGCGTGGATCTCGTCGGCGAGGTCACCACGGCCGAGCCGTATGTCGCGGGGTCGGGCCCGCGCCGGGTTGTGGCCTACGACCTGGGCATCAAGTCCACCATCCTGAGCTGCCTGGGCGAGTTGTCCACCGTGACCGTGGTGCCCGCGCACACTCCGGCCTCCGAGGTGCTCGCTCGCCGACCCGACGGTGTGTTCTTCAGCAACGGGCCGGGTGACCCCGAGCTGGCCGGGCCTGCCATCGAGGCGCTGCGCGGCCTGGTGGGCACGGTTCCCGTCTTCGGTATCTGCCTCGGCCATCAGCTGCTCGCCCTGGCCCTCGGCGGGCGCACCTTCAAGATGCGCTTCGGCCATCACGGCGGCAACGTGCCCGTTCGGTGCACCGCCAGCGGACGCATCGAGATCACCAGCCAGAACCACAACTTCGCGGTCGAGGCAGGATCGGTGCCGGGCGTGACGGAGACCCACGTCTGCCTCAACGACAGCACCCTGGAGGGGCTCTCCGTCGACGGCTCCGACGCCTTCGGCGTGCAGTATCACCCTGAGGCCGGTCCCGGTCCCCATGACGCCCGCCACCACTTCGCCCGTTTCGCCGAGATGATGGATCGCCGCCGTGCCCCGGCGTGACGACATCGAATCCATCCTCATAATCGGCTCCGGGCCAATCGTCATCGGCCAGGCCTGCGAGTTCGACTACTCGGGAACGCAGGCCTGCCGGGTGCTGCGGGCTGAGGGCTACCGGGTGATCCTGGCCAACTCCAACCCGGCCACGATCATGACCGACCCCGAGGTGGCCGACGCAACCTACGTGGAGCCGCTCGACGCCGCCGTGCTGGCCCGGATCATCGAGCGGGAGCGGCCCGACGCGGTGCTTCCCACCCTCGGTGGCCAGACCGGGTTGAACCTGGCCATGGAACTGGTCGCCGACGGTGTGCTGGAGGCCAACGGCGTCGAGCTGATCGGCGCCGACGCAACCGCCATCGCCACCGCCGAGGACCGTCAGCTCTTCAAGCAGGCCATGGTTGAGATCGGCCTGGACGTGCCCCGCTCCGGGACCGCCCGCGACATGGACACCGCACGCGAGGTGATGCGGGAGGTGGGGCTGCCGGTCATCGTCCGCCCCGCCTACATCCTCGGGGGCCGCGGCGCCGGCATCGCGGCCACCGCCGAGGAGTTCGAGCGGGTCGCCGCCTTCGGCCTGGAGTCCAGCCCCATCTCCGAGATCCTGATCGAGGAGTCGATCGTGGGCTGGAAGGAGTTCGAGCTCGAGGTGATGCGGGACCGCGTCGACAACTGCGTAGTGGTGTGCTCCATCGAGAACCTGGACCCCATGGGAGTGCACACCGGCGACTCCATCACCGTCGCTCCCGTCCAGACGCTCAGCGACCCGGAGTACCAGCAGATGCGCAACGCCGCCTTCGCGGTGCTGCGACGGGTGGGGGTCGAGACCGGCGGGTCCAACGTGCAGTTCGCGGTCGACCCGGCCACGGGCCGCCAGGTCGTCATCGAGATGAACCCCAGGGTGAGCCGGTCGTCGGCTCTGGCGTCGAAGGCCACCGGCTTCCCCATCGCCAAGATCGCGGCCCGGCTGGCGGTGGGCTACACACTCGAAGAGATCCCCAACGACATCACCGGCGTGACCCCGGCTTCGTTCGAGCCGACCCTCGACTACGTGATCACCAAGATCCCGCGCTGGGCCTTCGAGAAGTTCCAGATCGCCGAGGGCGTGCTGGGCACCTCCATGCAGTCGGTGGGCGAGGTGATGGCCATCGGCCGCACGTTCTGCGAGTCGCTGCAGAAGGGGCTGCGCTCTCTGGAGCACGGCCGCCTCGGCCTCAACGCCGACCCGGCCGAGGCCGCCACCGAGCGCCTCGGCGACGCCGAGCTGCTGGCGGCTGCGGCCGTGCCCACACCGGAGCGGATCTTCCAGCTCGAGGCGCTGCTGCGCCGGGGCGTGTCGATCGATGTCGTGTCGGCGGCCACCGGTGTGGACCCCTGGTTCCTCGACCAGATGGCGCGCATCAGCGAGGAGCGCCTGATGCTCGAGGCAACTCCCCCGGAGGCGATGACGCGAGCCGGGTGGCGCCGGGCCAAGCGGCTCGGGTTCTCCGACGGCCAGCTCGCCCACCTGTGGGGCATGTCTGCTGCCGACGTCCGGGCCCTGCGGGAGGGGGCGGGGGTGCTGCCGACCTTCAAGACGGTCGACACCTGCGCGGCCGAATTCGAGGCGACCACGCCGTACCACTACTCCACCTACGAGGACACCGACGAGATCCGGCCGGCCACCAAACCGCGTGTCGTGATCTGCGGATCGGGACCGAACCGCATCGGCCAGGGCATCGAGTTCGACTACTGCTGCGTTCACGCCGGGCTGGCCCTGAGGGAGGCCGGGTACGAGACGGTCATGGTCAACTGCAACCCCGAGACCGTCTCCACCGACTACGACACCAACGACCGGCTCTACTTCGAGCCCCTGACCACCGAGGACGTGGTCAATGTGATCGCGGCCGAGGACCCCGTCGGGGTGATCGTGTCGCTCGGGGGCCAGACGCCGCTGGCGTTGTCGGGCGATCTGCCCGCCGACCTGGTGCTGGGCACCTCGCCCGCCTCGATCGATCTGGCCGAGGACCGCGAGCGCTGGAACGCGCTGTGCTCCCGTCTCGGGATCCCGCAACCGCCGGGTGGCACGGCCACCAGCCTCGACGAGGCTCAACAGGTGGCGGCCCGGATCGGCTATCCGGCGCTGGTGCGACCCTCCTACGTGCTGGGCGGCCGGGCCATGGCCATCGTCTACGACGATCATGAACTGGCCGCGGCGATCGAAGAGCTCGCCGACTTCGGCTCTCTGGGCCGGGAAGGGGGGCCGGCATCGGAGCGGCCGGTGCTGGTGGACCGGTTCCTCGAGGACGCCACCGAGGTGGACGTCGATGCGGTGCGGGACTGCACCGGCGAGGTGCAGATCGGTGCGGTGATGGAGCACATCGAAGAGGCCGGTGTGCACTCCGGGGACTCCGCTTGCACGATCCCGCCCACCACGCTGGGCGACGATGTGGTCGCCGTCATCTGCGACTACACCCGTCGCATCGCGCAGGAGCTTGATGTGAAGGGGTTGCTGAACGTGCAGTTCGCGGTCAAGCGGAACGGGGACAGTCCGTTGCAGATGCCTACCCGATGGAGCGGGCCCGGGGCGAGTGACGTGTTCGTGATCGAAGCCAACCCGAGGGCGTCGCGCACCGTGCCGTTCGTCGCCAAGGCCACCGGAGTCCCGCTGGCGATGGCCGCGGCCCGTCTGATGGTGGGAGCGACGCTGGCTGAGCTGAGAGCGGAGGGGATGCTGCCGGAGGCTCCGGACGGATCGCCCCGGGCCTCCGGCTATGTGGCAGCCTCCGACTACGTGGCGGTCAAGGAGGTGGTGCTGCCGTTCAACCGGTTCCCGGAGGCCGACGCCGTGCTCGGTCCGGAGATGCGCTCCACTGGAGAGGTGATGGCGCTGGACGCCACGCCGGGCCTCGCGTTCGTGAAGGCCCAGCTGGCCGCGGGCTCCCGGCTGCCCCCCGAGGGCACCGTGTTCATGTCCATGGCCGACCGCGACAAGGAGGCGGGCCTTCGGGCGGCTCGAATCCTGCACGCGCTGGGCTACCAGCTGGCCGCCACCGTAGGAACTGCGGAGTTCCTGCGACGCGGCGGCGTCCCGGTGGCGGTCGAAGTGGCCAAGCTGGGCGACCAGGGGGGCCGCGACGCCGTCGACCTCATCGAGGCGGGCCAGATCCAGCTGGTGATCAATTCGCCCCGCGGCCGTGGCCCCCGAGCCGACGGCGCGCACATTCGATCGGCAGCGGGCGGCGCCGGCCTGCCCCTGGTAACCACCGGAGCCGCGGCGCTGGCCGCGGCGTACGGCCTGCGCGACTTGCGTGGTCAGCGGCCCACGGTGCGGAGCCTCCAGGAGTATCACCGCAGCCTGCGAGGCGCGGCGTAGATGACCGGGCCGGCGCCATGACCGATCTGACGACGAGCGTCGGCAGCGTGGTGCTGCGGGCCCCGGTGATGACTGCGTCCGGCGCTTCGGGACATGGCGCTGAGTTGGCTCCCTACGGCCGGCTCGGCGATCTGGGAGCCGTAGTGGTCAAGTCTCTGAGCGACAAGCCCTGGCCGGGCAATCCGGCGCCACGGCTGCATCCGTTGCGCGACGCCGCAGCGGGGATGATCAACAGTGTGGGGCTGCAGGGGCCAGGCACCGAGTCTTGGCTCGACGAGGACTTGCCCGCTCTCATCGGCGAGGGAGCCGACGTGGTGGCCAGCATCTGGGGCGACACCGTCGACGGGTACCGCCGGGCCGCTGATTCGCTGGCCGAGGCTCCGCCGCAGGTGGTGGCGGTCGAGGTGAACGTGTCGTGCCCCAACACCGAGGACGGGATGCGCATGTTCGCGCACTCCGTCGAAGCGACCGCGGCGGCGCTGGCCGCGACGGCGGGCTGCGGACGGCCGCGCTGGGCCAAGCTGAGCCCCAACACGCACGAGCTGGTCGCGGTGGCCGAGGCTGCGGTGGACGGTGGGGCCGAAGCGCTCGTCCTCACCAACACGCTGGCCGGGATGGTCATCGACATCGACGAGCGGCGGCCCGCCCTCGGAGGGCTGAGCGGCGGCGTCAGCGGGGCGGCTCTGCACCCGGTGGCGGTGCGAGCCGTCTACGACGTGTGCGAAGCTTTGCCGGAAGTGCCCATCGTCGGCGTCGGCGGGGTAGCCCGCGGCGCCGACGCCGTCGAGATGCTGCAGGCCGGTGCGTCGGCGGTGCAGGTGGGCACGGCGATCTTCGCCGACCCCAGAGCCCCTTGGCGGGTTCTTGCCGAACTTCGGGAGTGGTGCCGGCAAGCGGGGACACAACGAATGGACGAGTTGATCGGAGCAGCCCATGGATGAAGCGATGACCGCTTCCACCAGCGGTGGAGGCGCCTCCCACAAGGGGCCGGTCCGCGACCGTCTCGCTCTGGCGCTCGATGTCGACGATCTGGTGGCGGCCTCCCGCCTCGCCCGCTCGCTCGTCGGGCATTTCCGGGTCGCCAAGATCGGATTGGAGCTCTACACCGCGGCGGGCCCCGAGGCGATCGGAGCCATGATCGACCTCGGATATGACGTGTTCTGCGACCTCAAGCTCCACGACATCCCCAACACAGTGAACCGGGCGGCCCGGGTGGTGGGAGAGTTGGGCGTCTCGTATCTGACGGTGCATGCCGCCGGTGGCGTCGAGATGCTGCGGGCCGGCGCCGAGGGCCTGGCCGCCGGCGCCACCCGCCCTGCGGGTGTGCTGGCCGTGACGGTGCTGACCAGCGAAGCCCAAGTCGCCGCCACCCGCGACCTGGTCGCCCAGCGCATGGAGATGGCATTCGAGGCCGGCTGCGCGGGCGTGGTCTGCGCCGCCCCCGACCTGACCGCAACCCGTCATGTCCGTCCCGAGCTCCTCCGGGCCGTTCCCGGCATCCGGCTGGCCACCGACTCGGTGGACGACCAGCGGCGGGTGGCCTCACCGGTCCAGGCGCTGGTCGCCGGCGCAGATTTGCTGGTTGTCGGCAGGCCGGTGACCAGGGCCGCCGATCCCCTCGAGGCCGCCGAGCGCCTGCATCGCAGCCTCCAGCAGTGAGACTTTCCGCCCCGCAGATGCGTAGATCCCGGAAGACCCAATTCGATGAAATGGTGGCAAATCCGCGTCACATTGGCTAATCTCACCGCCCATGGCTCAACCGTTTTCCATTTCCGATGAAGTCAGGCGCGAGGCCCTGGTCAAGGCGGCCAAGGTCCGCCGCGAGCGGGCCGAACTCCGCGGACAGCTCAAGGCCGGTGACATCTCCCTCTCGGACCTCCTCGGTCGGCTGGACGACGACACCGTCGGCAAGATGAAGGTTCTGGCTGTGATCGAGTCCCTGCCCGGCGTGGGCAAGGTGAAGGCCCGCAGGGCGATGGAGGGGATCGGGATATCCGACAACCGCCGCCTGCGCGGGCTCGGCAGCCGGCAGCGGAGCCAACTACTTGACGCCTTCGGCTGACTAGTACCGGGTCGGTAGCCTCGCGGGGGTGACCTCCCTCGAGGGCCGTTCTGTCGTCATCGTCTCTGGGCCGGGAGGCGTCGGCAAGGGCACGATCGTCGAGCAGTTGCTGGCCCGTGACCCGCGCCTGTGGTTGTCAAGGTCCTGGACGACCCGACCTCCCCGGCCGGCAGAGCCGGCCGGGGCCTACCGCTTCGTGGATCGCGCCACGTTCGAGGCCGCCATCGATCGGGGCGGCTTCCTGGAGTGGGTCGAGTTCCTGGACTACCTCCAGGGCACTCCGGTTCCCGACCCTCCCGAGGGAGCGGACGTCCTGCTCGAGATCGACGTTCGCGGGGGACGGCAGGTGAGGGAGCTGGTGCCCGACGCCGTGCTGGTGTTCGTCGACGCGCCCAGCCGCGAGCATCAGCAGAAGCGCCTCGAGAACCGGGGTGACGACGCCGCGACGGTAGCTCGACGAATGGAGAAGACTGCCTCAGAGCGGGCTGAAGCGGAGGAGATGGGCTACGAGATAGTGGTGAATGATGAGGTGAGCCGGGCTGTTCGAGCCATCGAGAGCTTGATCGCAGCCGACCGTGCTCGACGCTGCGCACAACCCTGACCACAGGCTCGCGCGGTTGGTTCCATGCGTCCGCAACCGCGGTCGTGGCTGGTAGCGTGAAGCGCCCCCAGTCGCCAGATCCAGCGGAGCGCGCCATGGCCCACGGCTACGACACGATGATGACCCCGGCCATCGAGGATCTTCTCGACCGGACAGAGTCCAAGTTCGTGCTCGTGACTCTGGCTGCCATGAGAAGCCGCGAGATCACCAATTACCTGGGCCAGCTGGGCGGCGGAATCGGAGCGTCCGTACCTCCTCAGGTGATCTCCACGTCGTCCAAGCCGCTGTCGATCGCACTCGAGGAGGTCGCCGCCGGCAAGATCGAGGCGGTCGAGATCGATCCCGAGGCCGAAGCGGCCGAGGCCATGGAGGGTTCGGAACTGCTGGCCGAGCAGGCGGGCTCCCCCGAGGGTGCCCACCTGCAGGACGTCAGCGACCCGGAGCCTGGTCTCGCTGCCGCAAAGTCCTTCGAGTCTGCCGGCGACGTCGGCGCCTGACGGGCGCGCGCCATGAGCCCTCTGCGAGGCCGGCGCATCGTGCTCGGCGTGACCGGCGGCATCGCTGCCTACAAGGCGGCGGAGGTGTGCCGGCGGCTGGTCGGTGCCGGGGCCCATGTCGTTCCCGTGCTCACCGCGGGAGCACTGCGGATGGTGGGGGAGACGACCTTCTCGGCGCTGGCGTCGGAGCCGGCGGTCACGTCGCTGTGGAAGGACCCCTCCTCGGCCATCCCTCACACCAGTCTCGGCCAGCGAGCCGACGCCGTCGTCGTGTGCCCTGCTACGGCCCGACTGATCTCGGACCTGCGTACGGGGCGCTCCGGCGACATTCTCACCGCCACCCTGCTGGCCACCCGGGCGCCGGTGATCGTGGCTCCCGCCATGCACACCGAGATGTGGGAGCAGCCGTCGGTGCAGGAGAATATGGCGGTGCTGGCTGAGCGGGACGTGACCATCGTGGGGCCGGTGGAGGGTCCCCTCGCGGGCGGCGACATTGGATCGGGCCGGATGGCGGAGCCGGCCGAGATCGTGGCCGCGGTCGAGGCGGTGCTGACCCCCCAGGATCTGGCCGGCCGGCGAGTGCTGGTCACCTCGGGCGGAACCCGCGAGCCGATAGACGCAGTGCGATACGTGGGCAACCGCTCGTCGGGCAAGCAGGGCTCGGCCGTCGCATCCGAGGCCGTGGCCCGCGGGGCCGAAGTTGTGCTGGTCACCACAGAACCCGATCGGGCGCCGGCTGCCGCTCGGGTGGTGGCGGTGGAGACGGCCGCGGAGATGGCTGCCGCCGTCGAATTGGAGGCCTCCGGTGCCGACGCGGTGGTGATGGCTGCCGCGGTCGCAGACTTCCGCCCGGCGAACCCCGCGGGCACCAAGATCAAGAAGGGGCAGGGCGTGCCCCCGCTGGAACTGGAGCCCACCCACGACATCCTGGCGTCGCTGGGCGCCGCCAAGCCGCCCGGCCAGGTGCTGGTCGGTTTCGCAGCGGAGACCGAGGATCTGGAGGCCAATGCGCTCGACAAGTTGCGCAGCAAGAACCTTGATGTGATCGTGGCCAACGACGTCTCCAAGGAACAGGTCGGTTTCGGTCATGACACCAACGAGATCGTGATGTTCACCGCTGACGGTGCCCGCCATCATGTCCCCCTGACCACCAAACGCGAGGCGGCGCGGTCCGTGCTCGACAAGGTGGTCGCGCTCATGGCGGAGGCCCCGTGAGTTCTTGGATGTTCACATCCGAGTCGGTGACCGAGGGCCACCCCGACAAGATGGCCGATCAGATCTCCGACGCCATCCTCGATGCTCTGCTCGGTGCCGACCCCGGCAGCCGTGTCGCCTGCGAGACGCTGCTCACCACCGGTCTGGCCGTGGTGTCGGGCGAGATCCGCACCGAGGCCTACGTGGAGATCCCGAGCATCGTGCGCCGGACGATCTGCGCCGCGGGGTACGACAACGCCACCTTCGGTTTCGACGGCGACGCCTGCGGCGTGGTGGTGGCGATCGGCGACCAGTCGCCCGACATCGCCATGGGCGTGGATCGCACCGACCGGGATCCGTACGAGCAGGGCGCGGGCGACCAGGGGATGATGTTCGGCTACGCCTGCGACGAGACCGACGTCGGAATGCCCCTGCCGATCCATCTCGCCCACCGGCTGGCCGAGCGCCACGCCGACGTGCGCCGGGCCGGCACGATCCCTTACCTGGGGCCCGACGCCAAGACTCAGGTCACCCTGGAGTATGAAGGCAGCCGGCCGGTGCGGCTGCACACCGTGCTCGTGTCCACCCAGCACCGGACCGGCATCGACCGTGACCGGATGATCTGCCCCGACGTCACCGAGCAGATCATCGGGCCGGTCATCGCCGAGCAGTGCCCGCAGTTCGCCGACGACGGCTACAGGGTTCTCGTCAACCCGACCGGCAAGTTCGAGATCGGCGGCCCGAAGGGCGACACCGGTCTCACCGGGCGCAAGATCATCGTCGACACTTACGGGGGCATGGCCCGCCACGGCGGCGGCGCCTTCTCGGGCAAGGATCCTTCCAAGGTCGACCGCTCCGCCGCTTACGCGGCCCGCTGGGCGGCCAAGCACATCGTGGCCGCGGGCGCGGCCTCCCGCTGCGAGCTGCAGGTGTCCTACGCCATCGGCATGGCAGACCCGCTCTCGCTCATGGTCGACACCTTCGGCACCGAGACCGTCGACCGGGCCCGCATCGTGACAGCCGTGCAGGAAGTGTTCGACCTGCGTCCCGCGGCAATCGTTCGGGACTTGGGCCTGCTCAACCCCATCTACACCCCGACTGCCTGCTACGGCCACTTCGGCCGGCCCAGCGAGGATGGGCGGTTCACTTGGGAGAGCACCGATCGCCTGGACGATCTGAAGTCGGCGCTCGGCCTCTAGGACCGGGCGCGGCTCCGTGACCGCCTCGCTGGGAGGCGTCGTGTTTCTTGCCCTGGTTGCCTGCGCTCACTGGTGCGCCATTGTGGTGCCGGCGACCGAACTTCAAGCAGTTAGCGACACCAGATGTGGTCAACGGCTCGAAGTTGCCTGCCGTTCGGGCCGCGGCCTCGCTCTGCGCCTCGCATAATCTCGGTGTGAACCGCGACCAGTCCGCTCGGCCTCTGAGTTCCGGCTCGCAGGGCCAACTCTCCTTCGAGGAGCCGTCCGAGGAGCCGGCGGTGCCCGACGAGGATGCCCGGGAGCCGAGTGACGGCGCCTCTCCGGGGCTGGTCGTTCGGGTGCGGCCCGACGTAGTGGGTCTCAAAAGGAGGCTGTATTACGCCGTTCCCAATGCCTGGCATGCCGACGGTCGCGCCGGACGGCTGGTGGTGGGCTCGATCGTGCGCATCCCCCTGGGCGATCGGCGGGAGCGGGGCTGGGTCATAGAAGTGGACGTCGAGCCGCCTCCAAGCGTCAAGCTCAAGCCGCTGGCCAAGCTCACCGGCATGGGTCCGTCCGCGGAGATGGTGGACTTGGCCGACTGGGCTGCCCGGCGATGGGCCGGACGGGCGGTGCATTTCCTGCGCGCCGCGTCCCCGCCCCGGGTGGTGACGCGCCCGGCTCAAGCACGGCACCACCGTTCCCCGAGCGGGGGTCTGACCCAGCCGCATGACGGGCTGTTCGGCCGCCCGGATGCCGTGACCGTGCTGCGCTGCCCGCCCGCCGATGACGGCCGGGCAGTGGCTCGGGCCGCGGCTCGCCGGGGCGACGCGCTGATCGTCGTGCCCGGCCCGTCCGACGCCCAGCGCTTGGCAGCCGATCTGCGACACGAGGGCGTGCGGGTCGCGCTGGGGTCCGATACCCGGCGTATAGCTGCGGAACTGAGACGCGATGGTGGGCGGACCCCGCTCGACTTCGATGACTGGGCTCAGGCTGCAGCCGGAGCCACGGTGGTAGGCACCCGGAGCGCAGTGTGGATGCCGATGCCGCGGCTGGCCGCGGTCGTGGTATTCGACGAGCACTCCGAGCGCCTCCAGAGCCAGCAAGCCCCCACATGGCATGCCCGCGATGTGGCCTTGGAGCGGGCTCGACGGGCGGGCGTGCCGGCGGTGTTGGCGTCGCCGGTTCCGACACTGGAGGCCCTGGAGGCGGGCGAGCTGAGGACGGCTGACCGTGCCGCCGAGCGCGACGGCTGGCCCTTGGTCTACGTGTTGGACCGCCGCCTCGATGACCCGGTCCGTGGCGGATTGTTCGCTGAGGGGCTGCGCGACTGTCTGGCTGCCGCGTCCGGAAGGGTGGCGGTAGTGCTCAACCGCAAGGGCCGCAGCCGGCTCCTGGCGTGCAAGACCTGCGGTGAGCTGGCCCGCACCTCCGACGGGCGGGTACCCATGCGGCTAATCGACGAGGAACTCGTGGCGGCCGACGGCAGCGAGCGGCGGCCGGTGGTGTGCGCCCAGTGCGGCTCGACGGTGCTGCGAAACCTACGTATGGGTGTCACTCGAGCTCGCGAGGAGTTGGCTGCGCTGATGGGAGAGCCGGTCGGGGAGTTGACCGCTGACTCAGGCCGGGTCGGCGGCGAGCGGATCGTGATCGGCACCGAGGCTGTGCTGTGGCGCCTCCAGTCATCGGCCGCGGTTGTGTTCCTGGATTTTGATCAGGAACTCCTGGCTCCGCGCCAGCGGGCAGCGGAGCGGGCGCTTGCCCTGCTGGCCCGGGGCGCCCGCCTGGCGGGCGGACGCCGGGACGGGGGCCGCCTGATGGTGCAGACTCGCCAGCCCGACCATCCGGTAGTGCGGGCAGCGGTGCTCGCCGACCCGTCCATCGCGGCCACCGCGGAGCGCGAGCGCCGCCGGGCGCTGGGCCTGCCGCCATTCAGCGCCCAGGCCAAGGTCTCCGGGCCCGGTGCAGGGGCCTTCATCGCGGCGCTCAAGGAATCTGGCGACACCGCGGTGAGCATCCGCGGCCCCGTCGACGGCCAGTACCTGCTGCGGGCCCCTACCCACGAGCCGTTGCTCGACCTGTTGGTCGCCACCCCGCGGCCCCCAGAGCGGCTGCGGGTGGAGGTGGACCCGCTACGGGCCTGAGCCGCTCGATCCATGCCGACCGCGCCCCGGATGCCGGCTTGCCGGTTCTTGACGTAGTTGTGCTGCTCCAGTGCGGACAACTACGTCAAGAATGATCGGGGCCCTGGGTCCATTGCTGGCGGCGGGCCTCGTACACGGCGATGGCCGTTGCGGCGGCCACGTTCAGGGAGCCGACGCGACCGAGCTGTGGGATGAAGCCCATCTCGTCACAGCTCTCCAGCACGGTCGCTGACAGGCCGTGATTCTCGTTGCCGAGAGCCAGGACGATCTCGCCGGTGAGATCCAGCTCGTGCAGTGGCCGGGCCACCGAGGCGAGTTCCACGGCCACGATCCGGTAGCCGTCGCGACGGGCCGCGTCCATTGCCGAGGCCGGATTGTCGAAGTCGCTCCAGGCGAGATACCGCTCAGTGCCCATGGCCGTCTTCGCTGCCTTGGGCGCATCCGGCGAGGCAGACTCGATCAGGTACAGGTGCTCCACCCTCTCGGCAGAAGCGGTTCGTGCGATGGCCCCCATGTTGAGGGGGTTCTGCACACGGTCCAGCATCAAGCCGAGCCGTGGATGGCCACGCCTTCGCCATTCGCGATGCAGACGCTTCAGCCCGGTGGAATCGAGTTGGCTCATGGTGCTCCGTCAGCTGCGGTCTCCGGCTGGTCCGACAGTGCGTCGCGGCCTGAGCGGGGCTGCACCTCCAGGAGCCGGTAGCCGGATCTCGATACCAGCCGAGCCACTTCATGGCCCCGGTTTGT
Organism: Candidatus Aldehydirespirator sp.; assembly: GCA_965203635.1. Lineage (GTDB taxonomy): Bacteria > Actinomycetota > Acidimicrobiia > Acidimicrobiales > Aldehydirespiratoraceae > Aldehydirespirator. The sequence continues at coordinate 3,413,061 of OZ241903.1, read as the reverse complement.
GAGCCACCGGGCCAGCGAGTCGCTGCCGAGGTGGCGATGCACGACGAGATGGGCCCGCCCGCCGGTCGCGAGGCGGTCGAGCCAGGTGGCCAGCAGGCCGTGAAGGGCGTTCTTGCCGACGCGGATGGGGGGATTGCAGAGGATGCGGTCGAAGCGGTGCGCCGGGTCCACCTCATCGGGGTGCGCCACCGTCACGTTGCCGGCGCGGTTGCGCTCGGCGTTGCCGGCCGTGAGGCTCAGCGCCCGCTCGTTGACGTCCACCGCCAGCACCCGCGCCTCCGGAGAGCGCAGCCCGGCGACGCAGGCGATGGGACCCCAGCCGCATCCCAGGTCCAGCACCCGCCGGTCGCCGACATCCAGCGGCGGCGCCTCAAGCAGCAGCAGACGCGTGCCCGCGTCCAGCCGTTCGGGCGAGAACACCCCTGAATCGGTCACGAACGTCAACTGCATCTCACCGACGTTCACCGCGATGGTCCGCGGTGCAGTCGCGACCAGAGGCTCGGCCTCGAAGTACTGGCCGCTGGCCGGCTGGGACATCGGGTCGGAAGCGGGGTTGGGAAGGGGATCGGCAGCGGGATCGGCCATGGCGCGACGGTAGCCTCAAACGGTGGTGGCCCCCTACGACATACGCATCATCGGTGATCCGGTCCTGCGCCGCCGGGCCGCCGACGTGGCCGACGTCGATGCCACGCTGGTACGCATCGTCGAGGGGATGGTGGAGACGATGTACGCCGCGGAGGGCGTCGGGCTGGCCGCTCCCCAGATCGGGGTGCAGAAGCGCCTGTTCGTCTGGGATCTGGGCGACGGACCGCGCACCATCGTCAACCCGCAGATCGTCGAGTCCGACGGTGAGTGGGTCTACGACGAGGGGTGCCTTTCCGTTCCGGGGCTGTCGTGGGAGATCGTCAGGCCCAAGCAGGTCCACGTCATCGGCCGCGACCTGGACGGCAACGAGGTCTCCGTCGAGGCCGACGAGATCGAGGCTCGCCTGTTCCAGCACGAGTTGGACCACCTCGACGGGACGCTGCTCATCGAGCGGCTCGACGAGGCCACCCGCAAGGCTGCTCTGCGCACGCTGCGCGAGCTGGGGATCGGGTCCGGCTCGACGACCGCGATGCGGCCGTCGGACGTAGGAGGGGAAGCGACCTCGACCGGTCTGCGCCTGCTGTGAGCGCGACGCCGCCGGAGCGGCGGCGCGTCGTCTACTTCGGCACGCCGGAAGTGGCGGTGCCGCCCCTGCAGGCGCTGTACAGCGCCGGCCACGACGTCGCGCTGGTGGTCACCCGTCCCCCCAAGCGGCGGGGCCGGCGCCAGGCGCCCACCCCCTCACCGGTGGAGGCCGCAGCCGCCGAGATGGGGCTGGCCGTCACCTGCGACCTCTCCGATGCCCTGCACGTTGAGGCTGATCTCGGCGTCGTCGTCGCCTACGGCGAGCACATTGGAGACGAGGTCCTCGAACGTCGCCGCACCGTCAACCTGCACTTCTCGCTGCTGCCCCGCTGGCGGGGGGCGGCACCGGTGGAGCGTGCCATCCTGGCCGGCGACACCGAGACCGGGGTCTGCCTGATGGATGTGGCTTCCGAGATCGACACCGGGGCCGTGTACCGGCGGGCGCCCACGCCCATCGAACCGCAAGAGTCGGCCACCGAGCTGCGGGCCCGGCTCTGCGAGCTGGGCATCGGGTTGCTGCTGGGTGCCCTGAGCGAGGGTTTTGGTGATCCGGTGCCCCAGTCGGGTGAGGTGACCTGGGCCGACAAGATGAGTACCTCGGAGTTGCGGGTCGACTGGTCCGCTCCCGCCGAGCATGTTCTGCGGCTGGTGCGGGTCGGCGGTGCTTGGACCACCTACCGGAACCGGCGCCTCAAGGTGCTGGAGGCCCGTCTCGCAGCCGGCACCGGCCAGCCCGGCGCCGCCGGCTCGATCTCGCTGGTGCCGCGATCCGGTGACGGGCCGGCGGTCAATGTCGCCACCGGCAGCGGCGCGGTAGAGCTCCTGACCTTGCAGTCGGAGGGGCGGGCCGCAGCCCCGGCCCGCGACTGGGTCAACGGCGCTCACATCACCGGCGGCGAGCGATTCGAGTGAGAGCGAGCGCAGATGGATGGTGAGCATGTCGCGGCGACGGGCTGTGACTCCCGCTCTTGTTCGCTGCGCTCACGGGCCGCTCGGGCCACGGCCTCGCTCAACGCCCGGTGCGATTCGCCCGCGGCGGTTGGCAATCCGCTCGGCCTCCGGTGAGCCGGCCCGATCGCTCCGAGGAGCCTTCCAGTGGCCGGCAAGCGGTCACCGACGCCCGCCGGCTGGCGCTCGATGTGCTGGTTCGGGTGGACGCGGGGGGCGCCTACGCCAACGTGGCCCTGCCCGCCGCGCTCAATAAGGCCGACCTCGACGAGCGCGACCGGGCCTTCGCCACCGAGCTCGTCTACGGCGTGACCCGCCGCCGCCGGGCCCTCGACTGGGTCCTGGACGCCTTCCTGGTGGCCGCGCCACCGGCCCCGGCGAGGGCCGCGCTGCGCATGGGCGCCTATCAGATCGTCGAGTTGGGCACGCCGGCCTACGCGGCTGTGTCGGCCACGGTGTCGGTCGCACCCCGCAAGCATCGGGCCCTGGTCAATGCGGTTCTGCGTCGCGTCGCCGACGCGGGCGCACCAGACTGGCCCGACGACCCGACCCGGCTCAGCTACCCGGACTGGATAGTCGACACCCTGGCCGACGATCTCGGTCGCTCGACGGCACTGGCCGCGCTGGAGTCGATGAACCGCCCGGCCCAACTGCACCGGCGCCAGGACGGCTACGTGCAGGATCTGAGCTCACAGCTCGTGGTGGAGGCGATCGATGTGCAGGCCGGGGATCTCGTGGCTGACCTGTGCGCCGCACCGGGCGGCAAGGCCACCGCCCTGGCCGCGCGCGGCGCGGGAGTAATCGCCTGTGACATGCACCGGGGCCGGGTCGGGCTGCTCGATGCCAACCGGCGAGCTCTCGGTGCGGAATCGCTGCAGGCCGTGGTCGCCGACGGCCGGCATCCGCCGCTGCAACCGGGCCGGTTCGACACGGTGCTGGTGGATGCGCCCTGCAGCGGGCTTGGGACCCTGAGACGCCGCCCGGACGCGCGCTGGCGCGTCGAGCGGTCGGCGGTTCCCCGTTTGGTCGAGTTGCAGCGGTCCTTGCTCGACTCGGCCAAGGCCCTGCTCAGGCCCGGCGGGCAACTCGTCTACAGCGTCTGCACCCTCACCGCCGCGGAGACGCTCGGCGTGGCCGAGCACGCCTCCCGCGACGATCGTCTGGATCCGCTACCGGTCCCCGGCGATCCCTGGCTGGCCCACGGCCCGGGCGCGATGCTGCTTCCCGACGCTGACCACGACGGCATGGCCCTGTTCCGCTGGCGCCGCGCATGAATTGGCAGCGTTGTGCACGGTATGCGTGCATTGTGCTGCCAGTTCGGCGGGGGCTGGGCGCCGCGCATGAATTGGCAGCGTTGTGCACGGTATGCGTGCATTGTGCTGCCAGTTCGGCGGGGGCTGGCTCCGTGTCGGGGAATTGGCAGCGTTGTGCACGGTATGCGTGCATTGTGCTGCCAGTTCGGCGGGGCGACGGAGGTAGAGGGCTGTGGGTAGGGTCGGGACTGTGACGGCTGACGGAACAAACCGCGAGTTCCACCTGCCAGCGAAGGTGCTCACCGTGTCCGACGGCGTGATTGAGGGCACCCGGCAGGATCGCAGCGGCGAGGCGCTGGAGGGCTATCTCTCCTCTGCCGGCTGGGCGGTGGTCGAGCGGTCTGCGGTCGCCGATGGAGTCGAGTCCGTCAGCGGGGAGCTACGCCGGCTGGCCGACGGGTTCCACGGGCTGATCGTCACCACCGGGGGCACCGGCTTCGGGCCCCGCGACGCCACGCCGGAGGGGACCAAGGCCGTGCTCGACCGCGAGGCGCCCGGTCTGGCCGAGGCCATGCGCCTGGTCAACCCGCTGGGCCGACTGTCAAGAGGGACGGCCGGAACGATCGGCACTGCGCTGGTCCTCAACACTCCGGGTTCTTCGAAGGGCTGCGTGGAGACGGTCGATGCCGTGATCGATGTCATCGGCCACGCCGTCCGGCTCCTCGTCGACAACTACGACCCGCACCCCCACGGCGGGTGAGCGGGCAGGGCAGCGCAGCGTTTCAGCGCCGGTAGCCTCGCGCGGTCGTAGAAGGCGCTAGGACCACCAGATGCTGAAGCTCGTTCTCCCCAAGGGATCGCTCGAGAAGTCCACTCTCGAGCTGTTCGAAGCCGCCGACCTGCCGGTTCAGCGGTCCTCCGACGTGGCCTACAAGGCCTCGGTGGCAGACCCGCGCATCAGCGACGTCAGAATCCTGCGGCCCCAGGAGATTCCGATCTACATCGCCGACGGTCTCTTCGACATCGGCATCACCGGCCGGGACTGGGTGGAGGAGACCGGCAGCGACGTGGTCTCGCTGGGAGAGTTGCAGTACTCCAAGGCGACATCGCTGCCGATCAGGGTGGTGCTGGCCGTGGGCGGCGACGCGCCCTACCAGAGCGTCACCGATCTGCCTCAGGGAGTTCGGGTGTCGACCGAGTACCCGGAGTTGACCCGACGGTTCTTCACCGACGCCGGCATCGAGGCCCAGATTGCTCTGAGCTACGGCGCCACCGAAGCCAAGGTGCCCGACATCGTGGACGCGGTAGTGGAGATCACCGAGACCGGTCGGGCCCTGCGAGCGGCCGGCCTGCGGATCATCGACACCCTGCTGACCTCCTACACCGAGCTGATCGCCCACCCCGCGGCCGCAGCCGACGCCAAGAAGCGCCACGCCATGGGCCAGATCTTCACCCTGCTCCAGGGCGTGCTCGAGGCCCGGGGCAAGGTGCTGGTGAAACTCAACGTCGGCGCGGACGCGCTCGGCGACGTGATCGAGATCCTGCCGGCCATGAAGGCCCCCACAGTCAACGAACTGTTCCAGGGCGCCGGCTACGCGGTGGAGACGGTGGTGCCCCGCAGCGAGATCAACATCCTCATCCCAGCCCTGCGCGACCTGGGCGCCACCGACATAGTGGAGATGCCCATCTCCAAGATCGTCCCGTAGAGAGGCTCTGTGATGAGTGAGAAGGCCGAAGCCGGCCGTGCAGAAGGCGAGGAGTCGGGCAGTCCGGCGCAGGGGAGGAGCCAGCGACCGCTCGGGACTTGGATCGGCATCGGAGCGGGCTCCGGGGCGGGCATCGGAGCCGGGATAGGAGCGATCTTCGGCGACTCGGGCACCGGGGCTGGTGTCGGGGCAGGCGTCGGGACACTCATCGGCGTCGTGATCGGATCGTGGGGTGGCAGGGGCCTCAAGCGCCGCAACTGCTGACCAGCCGCCTCGCTCAGGCGGCTGGGCCGTCTTCTGAGTTGCCGTCCCCGGTTTCCTTGAGATCCAGGTCCTGGGGGCGGTTCTTGAGTTGGACGAAGGCCATCCGGATCTGGGACAGGGCGTCCTGCAGGGTGGACTCCGCCTCGCCGAGGCGGCCCTTCATCCCGTCCAGCAGCGCGCCCAGGGCGTCGATCGCAACGGCCCCCTCGGCAAAGTTCGGCGGCTGGTTCGAGAGGTGCAGGGCGGCCAGCTCGTACAGGCCCATGGCGTGGTTGGCGACCACCACCGAGGCGGGCACCGCCTTGAGCCGCTCGCGGGATTCGGCCAGCTCCCGTATGTACTGCTCGGCCTGCTCGCGCTCCTCCGGCGACAGGCTGTCCAGGTCGAAGTCTTCCACCGCGGCGGCCGCATCGTCTGGGGCTGCCGGCTCGTCGGCGGGTCCGGTGCTGCGGCCGCCGACCGGTACTTCCCCTCCAGGGGTCCACAGCGTGCTCATCCGAACACCTCCGGCTCACGCTCGCAGATGGGCCCGGGGCCCGAGCGGCCCGTGAGCGCAGCGAACAAGAGCGGGAGTGACCATGCCGCGACACGACATGCGTTGAAGCTATCCGCGCTTGCTCTTGGCCGCGTGCCGCGACCGGCTGCTACCCTACCGGGGTCAATCCAGCGGACATGCGCCCCGGCCGTGGCCGGGGCGTTCCGCCCGAATACGGAGGTTCCGTGCTCACGAGGAGTGAAAGGCGATAGCACCGCCAGGCGAAGAGCCCAACATCAATGACCAGATCCGGGCCCCCGAGGTGCGCCTCGTGGGGGAGGATGGTCAGCAGATCGGCATTAGGACGCTTCAGGAGGCGCTGAATCTGGCCCGGGCCGCGGGGCGCGACCTCGTCGAGGTGGCGGAGGCGGCCAATCCACCCGTCTGCCGAATCATGGACTACGGCAAGTTCAAGTACGAGGCGGCCCAGCGGGCCAAGGAATCCCGCCGCAAGTCGTCCAACGTCATGGTCAAGGAGATGAAGTACCGGCCCAAGATCGGTCGGGGCGATTTCGAGACCAAGACTCGAAGAGTCGAGAAGTTCCTGGGCGAGGGCAACAAGGTCAAGGTCACGATCATGTTCCGGGGACGCGAGGTCCAGCATCCGGAGCTCGGCAGGAAGATCCTCGACGATGTGGCCGAGACCGTCGAGCATGTGGGCAAGGTGGAGTTCCAGCCCCGTCAGGACGGCCGCAACATGGTGATGGTGCTCGCTCCCGACAAGCAGGCACAGGCCCGGCACCGCCGTAGACTGGAGGCCGAGGCCGCCATGGCTGCCACCGAGACGCCGCAGCCCGGCACCGCGGAGTAAACGTCACCGGCCTTTCGCTCTCACACCGAGGCGAGCAGTCGAACCAGAGAAGATCCACCATGCCCAAGATGAAGACACACCGGGGCGCAGCCAAGCGCTTCCGGCGCACCGGCTCCGGCAAGCTGCGGCGCCGCCGCACCAACAAGAACCACATCCTCGAGAAGAAGTCTCCCAAGCGCAAGCGCCAGTTGCGGCCCCCTACCGAGGTGTCCTCGTCGGATGAGAGGATGCTTCGGGACCTCGGCATCTAGCCCGACTGCAGGCAACACGAAGAAGAAGGTGACGATTCGATGGCCAGAGTGACGCGACCCGCCCAGTCGAGGCGCCGCCGCCGGGCGCTGCTGTCTCGGGCCAAGGGCTACTACGGCAACAAGTCCCGGTCCTGGCGTTCAGCCAACGAGCAGCTCATGCACTCCGGCAACTACGCGTTCCGCGACCGCAGGGCCCGCAAGAACGACTTCCGCCGGCTATGGATCCAGCGGATCAACGCAGCCTGCCGCCAGCGAGGCACGTCCTACAGTCGCTTCATCGCCGGGCTGAAGGCAGCCGGCATCGAGGTCGACCGCAAGATCCTGGCCGACCTGGCCGTCAACGACCCCGACGCCTTCACCGCGCTGGTCGAGGCCGCCTCCGCAGCCTCCGCGGCCCAGGCCCAGGCCCAGGCCAGCTGACCGGACCTAGCGCGCTCGGACCGCGCAATCAGCGGGTAGCCGAGCTGCGCCGCCTCGTGCGCCGGCGCGCCCCGGGCGACTCCACCGTCGTTCTGGAGGGGCCGCGCACCCTGTCTGAGGCCCTGGCCGCCGGCATCGCGCCGTCGGTCGTGGCCGTCACCGAATCCGCCGCAGGGGACGCGGGCGTTCAGAAGCTGCTTAGCCGTCTCAGCTCCAGTACGGAGATGCTGGTGCTGTCGGACCGTGCCTTCGACTCGGTGGCACCCGCCGCGAGTCCCCAGCCGGTGTTGGCGCTGGCCGGCAAGCCACGGACCTGCTTGCCGCCGTCACTGGAGCAGGACGATCTCGTGCTGGTGCTGGTGGATGTCTCCGATCCCGGCAACGCCGGAACGATCATACGCACCGCCGAGGCCTGCGCGGCCTGCTGCGTGGTGGTGGTGGGCGGAGCCGACCCGTGGGCGCCGAAGGCGGTGCGGGCCTCCGCCGGATCGGTGCTGCGCGTGCCGGTGGTGCAGGCGACCGACGCCCCGGCGGTCCTTGAAGCTCTGCGGACTGCGGGAGCGGTCATCGTGGCCGCGGATCCCTACACCGGCGACCGCCACGACTCGGGAGTGCTGGCCGCGGGCACCGGCCCGGTGGCCCTCCTGCTCGGATCGGAGTCGCACGGCCTGGATCCCTCGCTCCGCGACCGAGCGGACACGAGCGTCCGCATCCCGATGGAGGGCCGCGCCGAGTCCCTGAACGTGGCCATGGCGGCCACCCTGCTGGCCTTCGAGTACCGCCGCTAGGCGGGCGCGGCCTCCCGTCCCGGGGTCGGAACGAACATGAAGGAGTTGACCACCGCTGGGGTGGCCAACAGCTTCATGTTCGGTGAGCGGTCCGCTGCTCCGCCGAGTAGCGGCCCGTGCGCCGTAGCCTTGCTCGGATGATGGAGGGCTACGAGAAGGCAGCCGCCGACGCCATTGAGCGCCTCGCGGCGGCTGCCGACCTCGATGCCGTGGCTGACATCGAACGGGAGATGCTGGGCCGCCGCTCCACCTTCACGGAGGCCAAACGACGGCTCGGTGACCTCGATCCCGGAGAGCGGGCGGCTGCCGGCCGGCGGCTAAACGCCGCCCGCCAGCGGGTCGAGGCCGCGGTGGCCGCGGCCCGGGCCCGGCTGACGGCATCGGGTCGGGCCGACCGCTACGCGGCCGAGAGGCTCGACCTCACCGAGCGGCTGCCCCAGGCCGCACCGTTGCGCCGCGGCCACTTCCATCCCGTCACCCAGGCCCGCGATCGCCTCGAGGACGTGTTCGTGGGGATGGGATACACGGTCGCCGAGGGCCCCGAGGTGGAGAGCGCCTGGTACAACTTCGAGGCCCTCAACATCCCCGACTGGCACCCGGCCCGGGGCAGCTTCGACACGATCTTCGTGAACCTCGGCGAGCCCGAGGAGGTGATGCTGCGCTCGCACACCTCGCCGGTGCAGATCCGGGTGATGGAGAACCGCAAGCCGCCCATCTACATCGTGGCGCCGGGCCGGACCTTCCGGGCCGACACCGCCGACGCGACCCACCTGCCGGCCTTCAACCAGATCGAGGGCTTGGCCGTGGACCGCAACATCACGATGGGCGACCTCGCCGGCACCATCGACGAGTTCGTCAGGGCCTTCTTCGGGGGCGAGGTCAAGAGCCGGCTCCGCCCGTCGTACTTCCCGTTCACCGAGCCGTCCGCAGAGTTCGACATCTCCCGCCCCGACGGCTCCTGGCTGGAGCTGGGCGGCTGCGGGATGGTCCATCCCAACGTGTTGAGCAACTGCGGTATCGATCCCGAGGAGTGGCAGGGCTTCGCCTTCGGCTTCGGCATCGACCGGTTGGCGGTGATGCGCCACGAGATCGACGACATCCGCGAGTTCGTCAACAACGACGTTCGCTTCCTGAGCCAGTTCTGATGAGGGTGAGAGCGCTGGTGAGGCTGGATCCCCGATGAAGGTTCTGCTGTCGTGGCTCAGGGAGTTCGCTCCCGATATCGGCGGTGAACCTGCCGCGCTCAGCGACGTGCTGAGCGCGCTGGGACTGACGGTGGAGGAGATGACCGTCACCGGTGCGATGCCCGGCGGCGTGGTGCTGGGCAGGGTGCTGGACCTGCGCCCCCACCCCGACGCCGACCGGATCCAGCTCGTCGACGTGGACGACGGCTCGGGCTCGGCCCTGCAGGTGTGCTGCGGGGCGTTCAACATGGCGGTCGGCGACCTGGTGCCATTGGCCCGGGTGGGGACAGTGATGCCCAGCGGTCTGGAGATTGCCCGCCGCAAGCTGAGAGGCCAGACCTCCGAGGGCATGTGCTGCTCGGAGATCGAGCTCGACATGGGCGCCGACGCCGAGGGCATCATGATCCTCAACGACCGGATCGCGCCCGGCGCCGAGCCGGGAACGCCGCTGGCTGAGGCCCTCGGCCTGGAGCCCGACGTGCTGTGGGACCTCGACGTCGGCGCCAACCGGCCCGACGCCCTGTCGGTCATGGGCGTGGCCCGCGACCTCGCGGCCGGCCTGGGTGTGGCGTTCGAGCCTCCCGACTGGTCGACACCCGCTTCGGGCCCCGACATCTCGGAGGCCGTCGACGTGGAGATCGTCGACCCGACGCTGTGCGGCCGCTTCGTCGGGCGGGTGCTGCGCAACGCTCCGCAGGGCTCGTCGCCGGCGTGGATGGCCAACCGGCTGACCGCCCTGGGCCAGCGTCCCATCAACCTCATCGTCGACATCTCCAACTACGTGATGCTGGAGCTGGGCCAGCCCAGCCACACCTTCGACCTGGGCCGGGTCAGCGGAGCCCGGATCCGGGTGCGCCGGGCCCGCGACGGCGAGACGATCACAACCCTCGACGGCCAGCACCGCGCCCTGTCCGACGGCGACGGGGTGATCGCCGACGGCGACGACGACGTGATCGGCATCGCCGGGGTGATGGGCGGGGCGTCCACCGAGATCGACGCCGGCACCACCGACGTGCTGGTGGAGATGGCGTGGTGGGACCCGCCGTCCATATCGCGCACAGCCAAGCGGCTGAACCTCTCCAGCGAGGCCTCGACCCGGTTCCGGCGGGGCGCCGACTGGGGCTACAACGTCGAGCGCTGCATGAACCGCTTCGTCCAGCTGGCGGTGGAGCAGGGGGCCGAGGTTGCACCGGGTCTCATCGACGAGCGCGGCAACCTGCCGGACCGCCGCCCGCTGCGGGTGCGCACGTCGAGGGTGAACAGCCTGCTCGGCACCAGCCTGAGCGCGGAGCAGATGACCGGGCACTTGGGTTCCATCGGCTTCGGCGTGCACATGAGCGACGATGGCGCCGGCCTCGATGTGACCATCCCCACGTGGCGCTGGGACACGGAGACTGAGACCGACGTCTCCGAGGAGGTCGCCCGCCTCCACGGATACGAGAACATCGAGCGCACCGTCCCCACCGCCAACGAGGCCGGCGGGCTGTCGACCTACCAGAAGGATCGCCGCCTGGTGCGGGAGGTGCTGGTGGGCGCGGGCTGCCTGGAGACGCAGCCGATGCCCTTCGTGGCACCGGGTGCGCTGGCTGCGGTGGGCCTGGCCGAGGACGGCATCACCCTGTCCAATCCGGTCGACGACAGCGAGTCGGTGTTGCGGACATCGCTGCTTCCCGGCCAGCTGCGGGCCGTGGCCCACAACCAGCGCCACTTCAACGGGGACGTGCGGCTGTTCGAGATCGGCCACGTCTACCTGCCGGCACCGGAGGGTCAGCTGCTCCCCGACGAGCGGGAGTTCCTGGCCGTGGCGCTGTCGGGCACCGAGGCCCCGGCTGCGGTGGCAGTGCTCGACCTGCTGGCCGGGGCGCTGGCGCTGCCCGCGGTCGAGGTGCGCGCCGCCGTGCTTCCGGGTATGCATCCCACCCGATCCGCTGAAGTGGTGGTGGCCGGGCGGGCGCGCGGCGCGGTGGGGGAGGTCGACCCCGAGGTGCTGGAGGCCTGCGGGGTGGCCGGGCGGGTGGCATGGCTGCAGCTCGATCTGCAACAGGTGCTCGAGGGCCCCCGGACCAGGCGCCGTTACCGCCCTGTCAGCAAGTACCCGCCCAGCGACGTGGACCTGGCCTTCGTCGTGCCCGACGAGGTGGCTGCGGTCCTCCTCGAGCGGGCGCTGCGAGCCTCGGCCGGATCGTTGCTGACCCGTGTCGAGCTGTTCGACTCGTACCGCGGGTCCGGCGTGCCTGAGGGCTCCCGCAGCCTGGCCTACCGGCTGCGGTTCCAGGCGCCGGACCGCACCCTCACCGATGCCGAGGTGGCTGAGATCCGCCAGCGCTGCATAGACGAGATCTCCCGCCGCACCGGCGCCACCCTTCGATCCTGAACTGTGCAACTAGTCTCTTATCTCTGCACATAGTTGCAATCGCCGTGTGGAGGGAATAGCTTGGTGGGATGCACAAGGTTGCCGTGATCGGCGCGTCGGGGTTCACCGGCGCGGAGTTGCTCCGGATCTGCGCGGCCCATCCCGAGCTGGAGGTGACGGTGGCCACGGGCGACTCGATGGCCGGCCGGGCAGTGGGCGACTTGTACCCGAGTCTGGCCGCGGCCTACCCCGACGTCGAGTTCGTGCCCTACACGAAGGGCGTCGCGTCGGGTAACGATCTGGCCTTCTGCGGGCTGCCCCACGGTGCCTCGCAGTCGGTGGTTCCGGAGCTGCGCAAGGACGTGAAGCATGTCGTCGACCTGGCCGCAGACTTCAGACTCGACGATCCCGGCCTGTACCCGGCGTGGTACGGCGCCGAGCACACCGCGCCCGAGCTTCTCGCCGAGTTCGTGTTCGGCCTTCCCGAGCTGTTCCGCGACGACATCCTCCACGCCGAGCTGGTGGCCGCGCCCGGCTGCTACGTGACCACGGCCACGCTGGCTCTGGCCCCGCTCGTCGCGGCGGGAGCGGTGGAGCCGCACGGGATCATCGTCGACGCGGCCAGCGGGGTGTCCGGCGCGGGCCGGCCGGCCAAACCCAACACCACCTTCTGCGCTGTCGACGAGGACTTCACCGCCTATGGCCTGCTGACACACCGGCACACGCCGGAGATCGAGATGGCCGTCTCCCGGCATGCCGGCACCGATGTGCAGGTGCTGTTCACGCCCCATCTGGCGCCCATGAACCGGGGCATCCTCGCCACCTGCTACGCCAGACCCACCGCTGACACCAGCACCGACGAGGTCCTCAACCTGCTGGCCGATGCCTACTGCGACGAGCCGTTCGTGGTGGTGAGCGAGCGGTCGCCGTCCACCAAGGCGACGCTGGGATCCAACAGCGTCCACCTCACCGCCAGGGCCGACGCCCGGACCGGGTGGGTGATGGCGATCGCCGCGCTCGACAACCTGGTCAAGGGAGCGTCGGGCCAGGCCGTGCAGTGCGCCAACCTCGCGCTGGGCATCGACGAGACCGCCGGCCTGGCCACGGCCGGGATCTACCCCTAGAGGCCGACATGCGCTTCCCGCCGATCTTCTCCGGGGCCCTCCAGCCGAATTGGCAGCGTTTTGCACGCATAGCGTGCGTATTGCTGCCAATTCCGGTCGGTTCCCTGCGGCCTGCCGGCCCTTCAGCCGAATTGGCAGCGTTTTGCACGCATGGCGTGCGTATTGCTGCCAATTCCCGGTGACCGCCATGGTGCCCAAGGTCTCACCCCTCGTTCCCGCGGCCTTTCCCGTGATGCCCGCCGTGGCGGGCCTGCGCCTGGCCACTGCCGCGGCCGGGATCCGCTATCAGGGCCGGGACGATCTGCTGCTGGCCGAGATGCCCCCGGGCACCACCGTGGCCGGCACGTTCACCCGGTCGCTGTGCACCGCTGCGCCCGTCGACTGGTGCCGGCACGCGCTGGCCGCCAGCTCGGGGCGGGGACGGGCCATCATCGTCAACTCGGGCAACGCCAATGCGTTCACCGGCGCGGCCGGGTATCGCGCCGCCGAGCACACCGCCCGGTCGGTGGCCGGAGCGCTGGGTGCGCAGGCTCACGAGGTGCTGGTCGCCTCCACCGGGGTGATCGCCGAGGACCTGCCCGTCGAGCGCATCGACGCTGCGCTCCCCTCACTGGTCGCCGGCCTCTCCGCACCGGACTCGCGGTCCTGGGAGGCCGCCGCGGTCGCCATCGGCACGACCGACACGTTCCCCAAGGCTGCGTCGGCACCAGTGGCAGGCACCAGCGCCCACGTGGCCGGTATCGCCAAGGGCAGCGGCATGATCGCCCCCGACATGGCGACCATGCTCGCGTTCGTGTTCACGGACCTGGCCATCAACGCCGATACCGCCCAGGAGTGCCTGGCCGTGTCGGTGGACAAGAGCTTCAACCGCATCACCGTCGACTCCGACACCTCCACCAGCGACACCGTGCTGCTGGCCGCGACGGGCACGTCGGGGCAGCCTGCCGCCCTGCACATGGCCGACTTCCGGGACGCACTCGACGCGGTGATGCTGGACCTGGCCCACCAGATAGTGCGGGACGGCGAGGGGGCCACCAAGTTCGTGGCCGTCACCGTCACCGGGGCGGCCGACGATGCCGCCGCGGAGGCCATAGCACGGGCGGTGGCCGACTCCCCCCTGGTGAAGACTGCCCTGGCCGCCTCCGACGCCAACTGGGGCCGCATCGTGGCCGCGGTGGGCAAGGCCGGCCAGCGGGCCGACCGGGACCGGCTGTCGATCTGGATCGGCGACGAGCAGTGCGCCGAGCACGGTGTTCCCCACCCCGGCTACAGCGAGGAGATGGCGACCAAGCACCTGCTGGGCGACGACATCGAACTTCGGGTCGACGTGGGCGTGGGCGGCGGCGAGGCCACGATCTGGACCTGCGACCTGACCCACGGCTACATCGACATCAACGCGGGGTACAGGACATGACTAGGGCGCTTCAACGGCCTCAGTCCGGCGATACGGCATCATCCGACTCTTGCGCGTCGAAGTGCTTCGCCATCGTTCCGGGGTACAGGACATGACTCACGTAACCGGCACCCAGGCCGGGCACGACGCCCTCCACGGCTTCGAGCCCGAGCGGAGGGCCCGGGCGCTGGTGGAGGCGCTGCCCTACATCCGGCGTTTCCGGGGCGCGGTGGTGGTCGTCAAGTACGGCGGCCATGCCATGACCGACCCTGAGTTGGCAGCCTCGTTCGCCCGCGACGTCGTGCTGGTGCGTGCCGTCGGGCTGCATCCGGTGGTGGTCCACGGCGGCGGCCCCCAGATCGGCGAGCAGCTGGCCCGCATGGGCAAGCAGAGCGAGTTCCGCGACGGCCTGCGGGTCACCGACGCCGAGACTCTCGACGTGGCCCGGATGGTGCTGGTCGGCAAGGTCGGCCGGGACATCGTCAGCGCTATCAACGCCAGCGGGGGAGCGGCCTTGGGACTCTCGGGCGAGGACGGCCGCCTCGTGACCGCCGTGCCCCGCGATCCTGCTCTCGGGTTCGTGGGTGACGTCGCGGCGGTCAATCCGAGCGTCATCGAGCGGCTGGTGGCTGAACAGATCGTCCCCGTGGTCTCCTCGATCGGCGCGGACGCCGGCGGCCAGGCGTACAACATCAACGCCGACACCATGGCGGCGGCCCTGGCCGGCGCGCTCGGCGCGGCCAAGGTCGTGTACCTCACCGACGTGCCCGGCCTGCTTGCCGATCCCGCGGACCCGTCGTCTCTGGTGAGCCGGGCCACCGTCACCGAGGTGGAGGCCATGATCGGCTCGGGCGCTGTGAGCGGCGGGATGATCCCCAAGGCCCGGGCCTGCGTGGACGCCGTGCGCCAGGGCGCCGGCTCGGCGCACATGCTCGACGGTCGGATACCCCATGCCGTGCTGCTCGAGCTGTTCACCGACGCCGGGATCGGCACGATGATCACCCAGAACACCGAGGACCAGCCATGAGTAGAGCCGTGCTGATGAACAACTACGGCACCCCGCCGGTGACCTTCGTGCGGGGCGACGGCACCGAGCTCTGGGACGACCGCGGCCGCCGCTACCTCGACTTCCTGTGCGGGCTGGCGGTGACCGGGCTGGGGCACGCCCACCCGGCGGTTACCGAGGCCGTCGCGGCCCAGGCGGGGACGCTCATACACACGTCGAACCTCTTCGCCAACGAGCCGACCGCCGAGGTGGTGGAGACGCTCGACCGGCTGATCCGCTCCGGTCCCGGCGGAGACGCCGAGCCCGGCCGGATCCTCTTCCAGAACTCCGGCGCCGAGGCGGTCGAGGCCGCCCTCAAGCTGGCCCGCAAGCACCAGGGCCGGGGTCGTCATGGGGTGGTGAGCGCCTACGGGTCGTTCCACGGCCGCACGCTGGCTGCGCTGGCGGCTACCGGGCAGCCCGAGAAGCACGAGCCCTTCCAGCCGATGCCGGAAGGCTTCCGCCATGTGCCCTTCGACGACTTCGCCGCGCTGGAGGCGGCGCTCGATCCCTCCGTCGGGGCAGTGGTGCTCGAGTCGGTGCAGGGCGAGGGCGGCGTGGTGCCTGCCGGCGACGAGTACCTGCGGGCCGTGCGGCGGGTGTGCGACGAACGCGGCATCCTGCTGGTGATGGATGAGATCCAGACCGGTCTCGCCCGCACCGGACGGTGGTTCGGTTACCAGTACGCCGGCGTGCAGCCCGACATAGTGACCATGGCCAAGGCTCTCGGCAACGGCGTGCCCGTCGGAGCGGTCTGGGCCCGGCCCGACGTTTCAGCCGCCTTCGTTCCCGGCGACCACGGCTCGACCTTCGCGGGCCAGCCCCTGGCCCTGGCCGCGGTGCGGGCCGTCCTCGCGCAGATGCAGGCCATGGACGCGCCCGCGGCCGCGGGCCGCCTCGGCGCCGCCCTGCGGGACCGGCTGCTCCAGGTCGACGGCGTGGACAGTGTGCGGGGCCGGGGCCTGCTGCTGGCCGCGGAGCTGTCGGAGGAGGCCAGAGCGGGCCGCTCGGCGAAGGACGTCGCCTCGGCCTGCCTCGATCAGGGGCTGGTGGTGAACGGAGTGACCCCGACGGCCCTGCGGCTCGCCCCGCCGTTCGTGGTCTCCACCGAGCAGCTCGCCGAAGGGTGCTCCATCCTGGCCGGCGTCCTGGAGCAGCGTTGATGGGCGTCCCACCGCGAGAACCGATTCCCCACGTGATGAAGGAGTTCACATGCGTCACTTCCTAGACATCGACGACTTGCAGCCGAGCGAGCTCGCCCGGATCCTGAACTTGGCGACCACCCCCGACCCTCCGCCGGTCCTGGCGGGCAAGGGCGCGTCGCTGCTGTTCGAGAAGCCTTCGGCCCGCACCCGCAGCGCCACCGAGATGGCCGTGGTGCAGCTGGGGGGCCACCCCACCTACATAGGCGCGGCCGAGGTCGGCCTGGACGAGCGCGAGAGCGTGGAGGACGTGACCCGAACCCTGGCGTGCTACAGCGCGGTGATCGGGGCGAGGGTGTTCGCCCACCGCACGGTGAAGCGCATGGCGGCCGTGAGTGACGTGCCGGTCATCAACCTGCTCAGCGACACCGCCCACCCCACCCAGGCAGTGGCCGACCTGCTGACGATCCGGGCTGCTCGCGGCCATCTCGAAGGCCGTGTCCTGGCCTACATCGGCGATGCCAACAACGTGGCCCACTCGCTGGCGTACGCGGCCGGCCTGTCGGGCATGGCAGTGCGTATCGCCAGTCCCGTTGGCTACGAGTTCAGCGAGGCCGACCTGCGGCGGATGCGCCGCCGCGGCTGCGAGCCCGTCCAGGTGCAGAAGCCGGCCGAAGCGTTGAGCGGCGCTGATGTGGTCTACACCGACGTGTGGACCTCGATGGGCCAGGAAGAGGAAGCCGAGCAGCGCCGCAAGGACTTCTCCGGATTCAGGGTGGACAGGCGGCTCATGGCCCGCGCCTCAGCGGGCGCCGTGTTCATGCACTGCCTGCCCGCCCACCGGGGCGAGGAGGTGGCCTCCACGGTGATCGACGGTCCCAGCAGCCTGGTGTGGCAGCAGGCGGCCAACCGCATGCACGCGGCCAGAGGCCTGCTGCTGTGGCTCATGGAACAAGGATGATGGCAACCATGAGCAAGACCAGCCGCCAGCACCTGATCGTCCGGCTGCTCGGTGAGCATGCCGTGGCCAGCCAGCAGCAGCTGGTCGACCTGCTGGCGTCCGCGGGCGTGACCGCGACCCGGGCGACGGTGTCGCGCGATCTCGACGTTCTCGGTGCGGTGAAGGTCCGGGTTCCGGGAGGAGGAACCGTGTACGCCATTCCCGAGCACCCCATCGACCGCATCGCGCCCGAGGAGCATCTCAGGAAGGTGATGGGCGACTGGGTGGCCGACATCGGTGCCTCGGGCAACCTCGCGGTGGTGCGCACACCGCCCGGCTCGGCCCATGTGGTGGCGTCCGCCCTCGACCGGGCCGGTCTCGAAGAGGTGCTGGGCACGGTGGCGGGCGACGACTCGCTGATCGTGGTGGCCACCGACGGGACGCCGGGCTCGGAGCTGGCCGACCGCCTGCGGGACCTGGCCGGACTGGACAGCTGACAAGAACGAGTTTGAGAGGTATTCGATGAGCACAGCGCACGCCGCGCCGGTGTCCAAGGTGGTACTGGCCTACTCGGGTGGATTGGACACGTCCATCATCCTGCACTGGCTGCGGGAGACCTACGGCTGCACGGTGGTCACCTTCACCGCCGACATCGGCCAGGACGACGAGCTCGAGCCGGCCCGGGCCAAGGCCCTGGCCATGGGCGTCGCGCCCGAAGACATCTTCATCGAGGACCTGCGGGAGGAGTTCGCCCGCGACTTCGTGTTCCCGATGTTCAGGGCCAACGCCGTCTATGAGGGCGAGTACCTGCTGGGCACGTCCATCGCCCGGCCGCTGATCGCCAAGCGGCTGGTCGAGATCGCGGCGATGACCGGGGCGGACGCCATCAGCCACGGCGCCACCGGCAAGGGCAACGACCAGGTCCGCTTCGAGCTCGGCGCCTACGCGCTCAAGCCCGACATACGGGTGATCGCGCCCTGGCGGGAGTGGAACCTCGGCTCGCGGGAGTCGCTCATGGCCTACGCGGCCGACCACGGCATCCCCATCGAGCGCAAGCGGGGCACCGAGTCGCCCTTCTCGATGGACGCCAACATGCTCCATATCTCATACGAGGGCGGTCCGCTGGAGGACCCCTGGTACGAGCCCCCCGCGGAGATGTGGCTCTGGTCGGTGAGCCCCCAGCACGCCCCCAACGAGCCGACCTACGTGGACCTCACCTTCGCGGGTGGCGACATCGTGGCCGTCGACGGCCGGCCCATGACCCCCGGCCAGGTGTTGGCCGCCCTCAACGATCTGGGCGCGGCCAACGGCGTCGGGCGGATCGACATCGTCGAGAACCGCTACGTGGGCATGAAGAGCCGGGGCGCCTACGAGACGCCGGGCGGCACGATCATGCTGCGGGCCCATCGGGCCATCGAGTCGATCACCCTCGACCGGGAGATGGCCCATCTCAAGGACGAGATCATGCCCCGCTACGCAGAGCTGATCTACAACGGCTACTGGTGGAGCCCGGAGCGCAGGATGCTGCAGACCGCCATCGACTACAGCCAGACCAGTGTGAACGGCGAGGTCCGGGTGCGGCTCTACAAGGGCAACGTGGACATCGCCGGGCGCCGCTCCGACGAGTCCCTGTTCGACTACAAGGTGGTCACCTTCGACGAGGACGAGGGGGCCTACAACCAGGCCGACGCGTCCGGGTTCATTGCCTTGAACGCCCTGCGGCTGCGCAACCTGGCCCGCAAGCAAGCCGAGAAGGGGGCCTAGCCGTGGACGATTCGGCGACCCTGTGGCACGGACGGTTCGACGGCGACCCCGCCGACGCGCTCCGGGCCGTCGGTGACAGCCTGCCCTTCGACCGGCGCATGTTCTGCGAGGACATCGCGGGGTCGCGCGCCCATGCGACGATGCTGGCCGCGGTCGGGCTGATCACCGGCGACGAGCGTGACGCCATCTGTGCTGCGCTCGACACCGTCGAGGCCGAGATGGCCGAGGGCCGCTTCGTCTTCGCGCCCGGCGACGAGGACATTCACACTGCGGTGGAGCGGCGGGTCACCGAGATCACCCCGGCCGGGGCCAAGCTCCACACCGGTCGCAGCCGCAACGACCAGGTGGCCGCCGACCTGCGGCTGTGGACCCTCTCCGCCCTGGACGATGTCGCCCGGGCAGTGCTCGGGCTGCAGCGGACGCTCCTGGGCCGGGCCACCGATGCCGGCGAGGCTCTGCTGCCCGGCTACACCCACCTTCAGCAGGCTCAGCCGGTGCTGTTGGCCCACCATCTGCTGGCCCATGGCTGGGCGCTGGCCCGCGACACCGAGCGGCTGGCCGAGGCCCGTCGCCGGGCCGACGTCTCCCCGCTGGGGGCGGGCGCGCTGGCCGGGTCGTCGCTGCCGCTGGACCCCGAGCGGACCGCGGCCGAGCTGGGATTCGCGTCCGTCTTCGAGAACAGCCTCGACGCGGTGGCCGACCGCGACTTCGTGGTCGACGCCCTCTACGCGTTGGCCGTCCTCGGGGTGCACCTGAGCCGGGTCGGCGAGGAGCTGGTGCTGTGGTCGTCGTCGGAGTTCGGATTCGTCGAGCTCGACGACGCCTACGCGACCGGCTCGTCGATGATGCCCCAGAAGAAGAATCCCGACGTGGCCGAGTTGGCCCGGGCCAAGGCCGGCCGCCTCATCGGGCACCTGACCGGTCTGCTGGCCACCCTCAAGGGATTGCCCCTGGCCTACGCCAAGGACCTCCAGGAGGACAAGGAGCCCCTGTTCGACGCGGTCGACACGACCCTGCTCACGCTGGCCGCCCTGGACGGGCTCCTGTCGACGGCCCGCTTCGACACCGACCGGATGGCTGAGGCCGCGTCGTCGCCCTACTCCTCGGCCACCGACCTGGCCGAGTGGCTGGTGGGGCAAGGGACGCCGTTCCGCGAGGCTCATGCCGCGGTCGGCGAGCTGGTGCGGCGCTCGCTGGCCGGCGGGGGATCGCTGGCCGGGCTGGCGGCCGCCGACGACCGGCTCGGCCCGGAGGCCGCCGCGCTGCTGGAGCCGGGGGCGTCCGCGGCGCGGCGCAACACGCGCGGCGCGGGCGGCCCGGAGGCGGTGGCTGCTCAGCTGGAGAGCTTCCGGGAACGGATCGAGACCGACGCGGCCCGCTTGGGGTGAGCCAGGAGCGCCTTCCCCGCCACTTCTACGCGCGGCACGCGCTGGAGGTCGCCACTGAGCTGCTCAACAAGGTGCTGGTGGCGCCGGACGGCCGGGTCGGACGGATCGTGGAAGTGGAGGCCTACCGGGGCGCCGACGATCCCGGCAGCCACGGCTTCCGGGGCCGGACCAAGCGCACCGCCACCATGTTCGGTCCGCCCGGTCATCTGTACGTGTACTTCACCTACGGCATGCACTGGTGCGCCAACGTGGTGGCCGAGACCGACGGGGTGGCCGCGGCGGTGCTGCTGCGGGCGCTCACACCGCTGGAGGGCCTCCACGCCATGTACGAGGCCCGGGGCCCGGCTGCTCGCCGTGACCGCGACTTGTGCAGCGGCCCGGCCAAGCTCACCCAGGCGCTCGGAATAGACGGCGATCTCGACGGCGCCGACCTAGTCACCGCCGACCGGGGCGTCACCATCGTGGACGACGCAGAACCGCCACCGCCCTCTCCCGCAGCAACAACAAGGATCGGCCTGACCAACGGCGCCGACCTGCCCTGGCGCTTCTACGTCGCGGGCACACCCGACATCTCCCGCCACTCCGGCGTGGGCTAGACGTCGCCGGGGACTTGGCAGTTGTCCATGTCGTTGAGGCGGGAGAAGCCGTCCATCCGCTCGGTGTAGGTGCTGCCCTCGGTCATGTCGACGAGCAGGAAGCGCAGCTCCCGGTCGGGGGTGTCTTCGTCGGCGGTTCGGAGCCGGTCCGAGTGGTTGCGGCGGTCCGAGATGTAGACGTCCCAGTCGGCGAGCCAGTCGCGGACCAGCGCCGCGTCCGGTGGCCCGTCGCCCTCGGTCGACTCCGCCAGCGAGGCCTCAGCCCGCAGGCGCAGGTCGTCCACCAGCGATTCGACCTCGTCGGTGGCCTGGTCCACCTGGTCGGCACGTTCAGCCCGTGAGGCTGCCTGGCGGGCCGTGGGCAGCGCCGCGATGGCGGTCTGGGCCTGGGCGCAGCGCTGGTCGGCCCACTGGGCGAAGTCGCGGTCATCGAGGCGGGCCGGGTTCTCGGTGCGGGCCCAGGGCGAGAAGGCCCACGCCCAGAACACGAAGCTGCCGACCACGAACAGCCCGGCCAGCCACCGGCCCATCAGCCGCCACCACCGCCTCGGGCCCGCGCCCACGTCGCCGCTTGCGCCGCCCGGTGCTGCCCCTATCGGCTCTTGGGTGGTCACCGCTCGGTGTTCACCCAGATCTCGGCGGAGCTACCCGACTCGACGATGGTGCCGGCGGCCGGCGACTGCTGCCACACGACGCCGGGATCGCCGCCGAACCGTTCCGCCTCCTCGTCGAAGAACGGTTCGACGAACACCTCCACGCCCAACCCGGCCGCGGCCAGGACCCCTCGGGCCTCGGCCTCGCTCACGCCTACCACGCTGGGCATCTCGATGAACGTGGGCAGGTCGGGAGCCACCGCGACCTCCACCGTCACGGTGATCCCGCCCCGCTGCAGGGACCTCGCGGCGGGCGCCTGCCCGATGATCGTTCCCTCCTCATACTCGTCGGTCTCGACGTCGACCGCGGCCACCCCGAGGGTCAGCTCCCCCAGCTCGGCCGCCATCTGAGCCGGGTCCCAGGCCCGGCCCACGAGGTCGGGGATCTCGACCGAGTCGAGCGGCGGTGGCGCGGTGGCGGGCGGTGGCGCGCTGACCGGCGGAGCGGGCAGGTTGACGGCGGGGATTCCCTCATGGGCCGCGATCATGATCTCGCGCCAGATCTGGGCCGGGTACGTGCCTCCCGACACCCTGATGTCGGTGGTGGGGGGAACCATCGGAATCTGGGCGTCGGGGAAGCCGACCCACACCGCGGCGGCTCGCTGGGGTGTGTAGCCGGCGAAGGTCGCGTCGGCGTAGTTCTGGGCCGTGCCCGTCTTGCCGGCGGCCGGCCGGTCGATGGCCGCCCGGTGACCGGTGCCCTGGGTGATGGCTCCCTGGAGCACCCAGGTGATCTGGTTGGCGACGGCGGAATCGAGCACCGGCACGTCGTCGCTGACATGGCGGTACAGCGCGGTTCCGTCGGACTTGATGATGCTGGTCACCAGCACCGGCTCGGTTCGCCGGCCCGAGCGGGCGAATGTGGAGAACATCGCGGCCAGCTCGACGGTGTTGACGTCCTCGGTGCCCAGCACGCCGGCGCATACCGGTGCGATGCGGCTGGCTTCCAGGCCGAGCCGCTCGGCCATGGTCACGAAGTTGGCCGGCCGGATGTCCACCATCAGCTGGGCGTAGACCGTGTTGATCGAGCGGTGGGTGGCTGCTATCAGGTTGGCCTCCACCGGCGTCTCGGGCTCCGAGCCGAGCCCGCCCCTGATGGTCCAGACCGGTCCGCAGACGTCGGGCCGGTCGATCTCGAGCTCGTCGGGGGCGTCGTAGCTACTGGTCACCGTGAAGCCGCGGGTCAGGGCCGTGGCCAGCGCGATGGGCTTCATGGCCGACCCGGCCTGCCGGCCCTTGCCGCTGGCCAGGTTGAACTTGGCGTCGGTGTCGTCGCCGAAGAAGTCACGGCCGCCGACCATGGCCAGTATGTGGCCGTCCTCGCCGCCGCCCACCCCCAGCACTGTCGCGGCCGCATCGGGATTGACGCCGTTGTCGGGCAGTATCGCCTCCACCGTCGCCTCGGCCCTGGCTTGCAGGCCCAGATCGATCGTCGTGTGGATGTCCAGGCCGCCCTCGAACAGCAGCTGGGTGCGGTACTCGCGGGTCGGACCGAAGGCACTGTTGTCTAGGAACCACTGCTTGACGTCCTCCACGAAGTGAGCAGCCGGGTAGCGCTCCTCGAAGATCGGGATGTCCTCGATCAGCACGATCGGCTCGTTGTAGGCCCGGTCGTACTCGTCGTTGGTGATGAAGCCGTTGACCAGCATCCGTTCCAGCACCAGGTTGCGGCGGCGCCTGGCGTCCTGAGGGTTGCGGTAGGGATCGAAGGCGCTGGGGCGCTGGATCAGTCCGGCCAGCAGCGCGGCCTGCTCCAGGGTGAGTTCGGTCACCTTCAGGCACGCTTCGCTGCCGCGCTCGGCCGCGGTCGTGGCCAGCTCGCAGGCGGGGGCGCCGAAGTACTGCCGGGCCGCGGCCTCGATGCCGTAGGCGCCGTTGCCGAAGTACACCCAGTTCAGGTAGCGCAGCAGGATGAAGTCCTTGGTGAAGAACTGCTCGAAGCGCCGGGCCATGAAGAACTCCTCGACCTTTCGGGTCAGGGTCGTCTCGGAGCGGTCGAGGAACACGTTGCCGACGTACTGCTGGGTGATGGTGGAGCCGCCCTGGCTGATCCCGCCCGCGGCCACGTTGCTGCGGGCCGCCCGCAGGATCGCCTTGAGGTCGGCTCCGTCGTGCTCGTAGAAGCGCTCGTCCTCGATGGCGACCACCGCGTTGCGCACCACCTCGGGAACGAGGGCTATGTCGGTCACATCGGTGCGGCGCTGCTCGCCCCGCAGCTCGGTGATCAGCACACCGTTGCGGTCGTACACCCGTGAGGACTGCGCGGTGGTGAGCTCCTCCACATCGAAGGTCACATCGCGCAACTCGTACGAGCAGCCCGCCGCCAGCACCGACAGCAGGACTGCGATGGCAGCGATCAGGGCTGGGCGCTCGCGCACGGTCTCATTGTGCTGCGCCGGGCAAGCCGAGCCACTCTTGCGCTCGCGAACGGCCGGCGCCCGCGACCGGAGCCAGCCCACTGTGGGGCTGGCCTGTCAGGAGCCGATACGGCCACCCCCGGTCTTGGTGACCACCACGAGGCTCGGCAGCGGCGGCCATACTCCGTCGGGCCAGAGACTCTGAGGGTTCTCGGGCCCGGCGCTGTGTTCTCCCGGGTGCTGCACGTTCACGAACAGCGTCTCGAAGTCCGGCGTGAACTCGGGACCGCACACCTCGGCACCCCTGGGAACGCTCAGGAACGGCTGGACGTTTCCCCGTTGAGCACCCGACGACGGGACCGCGAACAGCGTGTCGTTTAGCGCCAGCGTCGAGGGCTGGCCGTCGGTGGCGATCCAGACGTTGCCGCGCTCGTCGAATGCCAGGT
The DNA here is from genome assembly GCA_965203635.1 of Candidatus Aldehydirespirator sp. GTDB lineage: Bacteria > Actinomycetota > Acidimicrobiia > Acidimicrobiales > Aldehydirespiratoraceae > Aldehydirespirator. Next base: position 3,388,530 of record OZ241903.1, on the reverse strand, counting down.
TGTCGGGCGACGCGATCGGGCTCACGCTCGACTTGTCGAAGCCGGCGAACCACGTGCTCGGATCGCTGGGCTCCCCGCAGATCAGGAAGAACTCCCAGGTGAAGGTCACCGACGCGAGGTCGCCGCCGTCCTCGGTGATCTCGAGCACGTGGCCGTAGCGGTTCCGAGCCCGGGGGTTCACCGCGTTCTCGTCGCCCGGGGCCCGGCGCGTGTTGTTGGTGAGGCAGACGTAGACGCGGTTGTTGCGGGGGTTGACCTCCACGTCCTCCGGCCTGTCCATGGGAGTGGCCTCCAGCCGGTCGGCCGCACCCCGGGTGTTCAGCAGCACCTCCGCCTGAGTCCAGTCCGCCAGCGGGCCCGTTCCGCCGCCGACCAGCGGGAGCCATTCGCCGGTGCCGTCGTCGTGGAACCTCGCCACGTACAGCGTGCCGGAGTCGAGCAGCGAGAGGTTGGCCTGCCTGTCGTCGGGGTTGTACAGACCGCTGGTCACGAACTTGTAGAGGTAGTCGAAGCGCTCGTCGTCGCCCGAGTACAGCACGACCTGCCCGCTGTCGGCTATCGCAGTCGTGGCGGCCTCGTGCTTGAAGCGCCCCAGCGCGGTGCGCTTCTTCGGCACGGACGACCGATCGTGGGGGTCGATCTCCACGATGTAGCCGAACCGGTTGATCTCGTTCGGCTCCTTGGACAGGTCGAAGCGGCGGTGGTGGCGCTCCCACTTCCGGCGCGACGCCCCGTTGGGAACGCCGTAGCGCTCGTTGATCTCCTTCAGGCGGGAGGCCGCGTTCATGCCGTTGTTCGCGAAGTACAGATGGAAGTTCTCCTCGGCGGTGAGCACCGTGCCCCAGGGCGTCTTGCCGCCGGCGCAGTTGTTGAGCATTCCCAGAACGCGTCGGCCCGTCGAGTCTCCGGAGGTCTCGAGCAGTTCGTGACTGGCCAGCGGTCCCGTGACCTCCATCGGCGTGAAGCCGGTGATACGGCGGTTGTGCCCGCTTGTCAGGTCCACCGACCATTCGCCATCCGGCGTGCTCTCGAGGGCGATGATGGTCATGCCGTGGGCGGCGATCTCCACATCGACCTGTTCCTTGGTGGGATTGGCCGCGTCGTAGTCGGAGAACATGCGGTCGCCCTCGGTGTACTCGTGGTTGACGCAGAGCAGCCCGCTCGCGGCCCGTCCCGAGCTGTGCTCGCTCAGCGGGAAGTACGCGTTCAGGTCGGCGTTCCAGCCGAAGGTCTTCACCTGCCTGTAGCGAGACACGTTGGCTGCGGTCATACGCTCGCCGCCTGAGCGAATCGGGTCGCCCCAGCGCATCAGCACCTTGGCCTCGTAGCCGCCGGGCACGATGACGTCGTCGACGTCGCTCAGCCTGATGGGAGTGAACCCGAGCGAGGCGCCCGTCGGAGCGGGGCTCGCCGTCGCGGCCGTTCCGCTGTCGGCCTGCAGCGTGGCGCCGGCGCCTCCCGCGGCCTCCGGGGATCCGTCTGGGGGTCCTCCGATGAGAGAGGCTGCCGCGGGACTGGCGGTGGCGAGCAGCAGCGGCGGCGCCACGGCCGCGCCCTTGAGCAGGGTGCGGCGGGCCAGGCGCCGCTCCGCGACATCCGCGAAGGCGCGACCATCCGCGGTGGCGCGGCGTTCGTTGGGCGCCTCATGGAAGCAGGCCGCGTCGCACTTGTACTCGCACTTGCGAGGGATCGCGCCGTATGCATCGGTCTCGGGGCCTTGCCTGCCGGGCAGCACGGCGAAGAGCCTTCTGCCTACCTGCTGCGATCTTGAAGCCACCATGGTTCCTTCTTTCGTGTCTGTTGCCATGTCGCGGCCGGGGCGTTCCTCGTAGCCGCAACATGCGTACTGTATGCACCGAGAGGCAACGCCGAGGTCAGCTTGAGACCAACGACCGGAGAACGATGGCGTCGCCTCGATGAACAACTGCGCCGCCTTGATGAACTCTCGGGATCGTCGGCTCGCTTCGCTCACGGGCCACTCGCGCCCGGTCGGTAGGCTGAACCGCGATGGTTGACCTGCTCGACGACCTGCGTGCCCGCGGGCTGGTCCATGACCACACCGACGAGGCCGGGTTGACCGACCTGCTCGAGTCCGGGCCCGTCACCCTCTACTGCGGCATCGATCCCAGCGCCGACAGCCTGCACGTCGGCCATCTCGTGGCCGTGCTGGTGCTGCGCCGCTTCCAGGAGGCCGGCCACCGCCCGCTGGCGCTGGTGGGCGGGGCCACCGGGATGGTCGGTGACCCGAGCGGACGCTCCGATGAGCGCAACCTGCTCGACGCGGCCACGTTGGAAGCGAACACCGCGGGCATCCGGGCCCAGCTGGAGTCGCTGTTCGACTTCTCCGGCGACAGCGCGGCCCGCCTGGTCAACAACTACGACTGGACCCGCGGCGTGAGCCTGCTCGACTTCCTGCGCGATGTCGGCAAGCACATGACCGTCAACCAGATGGTGGCCAAGGACTCGGTGCGCAGCCGCATGGCGAGCGACCACGGGATCTCGTTCACCGAGTTCAGCTACATGCTGCTGCAGGCCTTCGACTACTGGTGGCAGTTCGAGAACTACGACTGCCGCCTCCAGGTGGGCGGCTCCGACCAGTGGGGAAACATCACCGCCGGCATCGACCTGGTCCGGCGTCGCAGCGGTGCCACCGTCCACGGTCTGACGTGGCCTCTGATGACCCGGGCCGACGGCCAGAAGTTCGGCAAGACCGCCGAGGGCACGGTTTGGCTCGACGCCGGGCGCACGCTGCCCTTCGAGCTGCACCAGTACTTCGTGAACACCGACGACCGCGACGCCGAGCGGCTGCTGCTGCAACTCACGCTCCTGCCGGTGGCCGAGGTGACGGCGATCATGTCGGCCCATGCCGCCGCCCCGCACGAGCGCAGGGCCCAGCGCGCCCTCGCGGACGAGGTCTGCACCCTCGTGCACGGCCCGGCCGCCACCGATCAGGCCGGTCTGGCAGCCGAGGTCCTGTTCGGGGAGCCGACGCTGTCCGGTGACCGGCTGGAGGCGGTGCGAGGCATCGTGCCCGAGACGGTGGTGGGCGGCTCGGTCATCGGCCCGGACGAGCCGGTGGTCGACGCCCTGGTCGCGGCCGGGGTGTGCGCCTCACGGTCCGACGCCCGCCGCACGATCACCGGTGGCGGCATCCGTATGAACGGCCGGCGGGTGGGGTCACCGGAGGAGCAGGTCGACCTGGTGGACGGCCGCTACGCGCTGGTGCAGCGGGGTCGCCGGCAGCGTCACCTCCTGGTGGTGGACTAGAGCTTGACTTAGGTTGATGTAGTCGCCCCGGGGCGGTAGGGTGACCGGCCACCCCGGCGGGGCTCTGTGAGCGCGGCCGGAGTTGCAGTGCCTTCGGCGCCATCGGACCGGTTCTGGCCGGGATCGCAACGGTCGCCGACAGGAGATTGCTTCTTGAAAACGGAAGAGACGGACGCATAGCGAGTGCGGGCGTCGGCTCGGGCTGCGTGGCCTGAGGCGATGTCCGTCAATCATGGTCCGGCGTGCCTGCCGGACCGCCCGGCGCTTCGGCGCCGGGGGAGCCAAGGTCTCTCCGCTCCGAGCGGTGAGGCCGGCTCTCTGGCCGCAAGGCTGCTCACGCACCCGCCTAGGCGGGGAGCAGCCGAGCAAACCGATCGATGGCCCGGCTTCGGCCGTGCCGGAGATCTCGACGGAGAGTTTGATCCTGGCTCAGGACGAACGCTGGCGGCGTGCTTAACACATGCAAGTCGAACGAGGCAGCGGCCTTCGGGCCGTTGTCGAGTGGCGAACGGGTGAGTAACACGTGAGGAACCTGCCCCGGAGACCGGGATAACCAGGGGAAACTCTGGCTAATACCGGATGCCCCCGGATGGTCGCATGGCCAACCGAGGAAACGCTCCGGTGCTCCGGGAGGGCCTCGCGGCCTATCAGCTTGTTGGTGGGGTAACGGCCCACCAAGGCATCGACGGGTAGCTGGTCTGAGAGGACGATCAGCCACACTGGGACTGAGACACGGCCCAGACTCCTACGGGAGGCAGCAGTGGGGAATATTGCGCAATGGGCGAAAGCCTGACGCAGCAACGCCGCGTGGGGGATGAAGGCCTTCGGGTTGTAAACCCCTTTCAGCAGGGACGAAAATGACGGTACCTGCAGAAGAAGCCCCGGCCAACTACGTGCCAGCAGCCGCGGTAACACGTAGGGGGCAAGCGTTGTCCGGATTTATTGGGCGTAAAGAGCTCGTAGGCGGTTGCGTAAGTCGGATGTGAAAACTCAGGGCTCAACCCGGAGACGCCATCCGATACTGCGCTGACTAGAGTCCGGTAGAGGAGCATGGAATTCCTGGTGTAGCGGTGAAATGCGCAGATATCAGGAGGAACACCAGTGGCGAAGGCGGTGCTCTGGGCCGGAACTGACGCTGAGGAGCGAAAGCGTGGGTAGCGAACAGGATTAGATACCCTGGTAGTCCACGCCGTAAACGTTGGGCACTAGGTGTGGGGCCTCCTTAACGGGTTCCGTGCCGTAGCTAACGCATTAAGTGCCCCGCCTGGGGAGTACGGCCGCAAGGCTAAAACTCAAAGGAATTGACGGGGGCCCGCACAAGCGGCGGAGCATGTTGCTTAATTCGAGGCAACGCGAAGAACCTTACCTGGGTTTGACATGCACGGAAAAGCCATAGAGATATGGTGTCCTTCGGGGCTGTGCGCAGGTGGTGCATGGCTGTCGTCAGCTCGTGTCGTGAGATGTTGGGTTAAGTCCCGCAACGAGCGCAACCCTTGTCCTATATTGCCAGCACGTAAAGGTGGGGACTTGTAGGAGACTGCCGGGGTCAACTCGGAGGAAGGTGGGGATGACGTCAAGTCATCATGCCCCTTATGCCCAGGGCTGCAAACATGCTACAATGGCCGGTACAAAGGGCTGCTATACCGCGAGGTTGAGCGAATCCCATAAAGCCGGTCTCAGTTCGGATTGGAGTCTGCAACTCGACTCCATGAAGTCGGAGTCGCTAGTAATCCCGGATCAGCAACGCCGGGGTGAATACGTTCCCGGGCCTTGTACACACCGCCCGTCACACCACGAAAGTCGGCAACACCCGAAGTCAGTGGCCTAACCCTCCGGGGAAGGAGCTGCCGAAGGTGGGGTTGGCGATTGGGGTGAAGTCGTAACAAGGTAGCCGTACCGGAAGGTGCGGCTGGATCACCTCCTTTCTAAGGAGCATGATCTCAACAGTTGGTTGGCTGCTCAAGCCAGCTCTCAGTTGAGTGCTTCCAGTTAAGGCACTCGCTGTCCGTCTCTTCCGTTTTGAGGAAGTGGTCATGGCACCGCTCCTACGGGCGCGCTGAACTCGTCAGACTCATCGCCCATGGATCGCCTCTTGAGAATTGCATAGCGAGCACGAGCATCTTTCGCGAGATGCAATGAAAATGAAACCCAAGCTACTAAGAGCCAACGGTGAATGCCTTGGCACTGACTACCGATGAAGGTCGTGAGAGGCTGCGATAAGCCGCGGGGAGCTGCCAACTAAGCTTTGATCCGCGGATGACCGAATGGGGAAACCCGGCACTCGTAATGGAGTGTCACTGCCGTCTGAACACATAGGGCGGCTAGAGGGAACCGGGTGAACTGAAACATCTAAGTAACCCGAGGAAAAGAAAGCAACAGCGACTCCCTGAGTAGCGGCGAGCGAAACGGGAAGAGCCTAAACTCAGGTGGTGGAAAGCCTGGCGGCGTTGCCACCTGGGGGTTGTGGGAACCGATTGGGAGAGCGCCAGATCTCCCGCAGAGTTACAAAGACAGTGGGTAGTGGAATCGCTCTGGAAAGGCGAGCCATAGAGGGTAATGGCCCCGTACACGAAACTCATCTGTCCTCTGATCGGAGCTCCCGAGTAGCGCCGGATCCGGGAAAGCCGGCGTGAATCTGCGAGGACCACCTCGTAAGGCTAAGTATAAGTCAGTGACCGATAGTGAACTAGTACCGTGAGGGAAAGGTGAAAAGCACCCCGGGAGGGGAGTGAAATAGTACCTGAAACCGTTGGTTTACAAGCAGTCAGAGTGTCGCCTCCATCGCCTTGTGCCTCGGAGGTCACGATGGCGTGCCTTTTGAAGAATGAGCCTGCGAGTTACGGTGTGTGGCAAGGTTAACCCGTGAGGGGAAGCCGGAGCGAAAGCGAGTCTGAACAGGGCGTTCAGTCGCATGCTGTAGACCCGAAGCCGAGTGATCTAGCCATGGGCAGTGTGAAGCGGGGGTAAGACCCCGTGGAGGCGCGAACCCACTTCGGTTGAAAACGGAGGGGATGACCTGTGGTTAGGGGTGAAAGGCCAATCAAACTCGGTGATAGCTGGTTCTCCGCGAAATGTATTTAGGTGCAGCGTCGCATGTTCAGCCGTGGAGGTAGAGCACTGGATGGGCTAGGGGCCCCACAAGGTTACTGACCCCAACCAAACTCCGAATGCCACGGTTCCAGAGTGCGGCAGTGAGTCCTCGGGGGATGAGCTTCGATGGACAAAAGGGAAACAGCCCAGACCGCCAGTTAAGGCCCCTAATTCTGTACTAAGTGGTAAACGATGTGGGATTGCCCAGACAGCCAGGAGGTTGGCTTAGAAGCAGCCACCCTTGAAAGAGTGCGTAACAGCTCACTGGTCGAGTGGCCCTGCGCGGACAATGTAACGGGGCTTAAGTACAGAGCCGAAACTGCGGATGTCTGTGTAAACAGGCATGGTAGCGGAGCGTCGATCTTGGTGTGAAGCGCCGGTGTAAACCGTCGTGGACTGTGGTCGAGTGCGAATGCAGGTATGAGTAGCGAAAGAGGGGTGAGAAACCCCTCCACCGGAAGTCCAAGGGTTCCTGGGGAAGGCTAATCCTCCCAGGGTAAGTCGGGAGCTAAGGCGAGGCCGACAGGCGTAGTCGATGCACAACCGGTTGATATTCCGGTACCACCAAGTGCGCGTCCATGCAAAAGCGAGATTGCTAAGAGGATGCCTTGCGCCCCACGAAGGGGCAATAGGTCGAATCGACCCATCTCGTGGCTGCAAGCAATGCGGGGACACAGTAAGGTAGGTGAGCCCAGGCGATGGTTGTCCTGGGGTAAGCGTGTAGGAGGAGGACCAGGTAAGTCCGGGCCTCAATAAACTCTGAGACGTGAAGCCGAGCCGCTACAGGTGAAGTCACTGATCCTATGCTGTCGAGAAAAGCCGCTAGCGAGCTCACTCGGTGCCCGTACCCCAAACCAACTCAGGTGGACAGGTAGAGAATACCAAGGTGATTGGGTGAACTATGGTTAAGGAACTCGGCAAATTGCGTCCGTAACCTCGGGAGAAGGACGACTCCAATGGGGTGACGGCCCTTAGCGGCCCGAGCTCGAAGGAGTGGCACAAACCAGGGGGAAGCGACTGTTTACTAAAAACACAGCAGCGTGCGAAGCCGCAAGGCGATGTATACGCTGTGACGCCTGCCCGGTGCTGGAAGGTTACGGGGAAAGGTTAGCCTTCGGGCGAAGCTTTGAACCTAAGCCCCAGTAAACGGCGGCCGTAACTATAACGGTCCTAAGGTAGCGAAATTCCTTGTCGGGTAAGTTCCGACCTGCACGAATGGCGTAACGACTTCCCTACTGTCTCAACCATAGACCCAGCGAAATTGAAGTACGAGTAAAGATGCTCGTTAGCTGCAGAAGGACGGAAAGACCCCGTGCACCTTTACTACAGTCTGGTATTGGTTTTTGGTATAGGTTGTGTAGGATAGGTGGGAGACTTGGAAGCAAGGGCGCCAGCTCTTGTGGAGTCAACCTTGAAATACCACCCTTCCTATGCTGGAAATCTAACCTAGGTCCGTAATCCGGATTAGGAACAGTGCCAGATGGGTAGTTTGACTGGGGCGGTCGCCTCCCAAAAGGTAACGGAGGCGCCCAAAGGTTCCCTCAGCCTGGTCGGCCATCAGGCGTCGAGTGCAATGACACAAGGGAGCTTGACTGCGAGACGTACATGTCGAGCAGGTGCGAAAGCAGGGCATAGTGATCCGGCGGTTGCGTGTGGAAGCGCCGTCGCTCAACGGATAAAAGGTACGCCGGGGATAACAGGCTCATCTTCCCCAAGAGTCCATATCGACGGGAAGGTTTGGCACCTCGATGTCGGCTCATCGCATCCTGGGGCTGAAGCAGGTCCCAAGGGTTGGGCTGTTCGCCCATTAAAGCGGTACGCGAGCTGGGTTTAGAACGTCGTGAGACAGTTCGGTCCCTATCCTCTGCAGCCGGAAGAGACTTGAGGAAAGCTGTCCCTAGTACGAGAGGACCGGGACGGACGCAGCTCTCGTGTGCCAGTTGTTCCGCCAGGAGCATGGCTGGTTGGCGACCTGCGGAAGGGATAACCGCTGAAAGCATCTAAGCGGGAAGCCTGTTCCGAGATGAGGTCTCTCACCGGGTAACCGGGTAAGGCCCGTGGTAGAACACCACGTTGATAGGCCGGAAGTGTACGCACGGTGACGTGTTCAGCTGACCGGTACTAATCGGCCGAGGGCTTGGTTCAATTTCGCATCGAGCGCTCGGTGCTCGTGCTCGCTATGGAGTTCGTCAAGAGGCGATCCCGCTGAGGGTTCGCCCGTACGACAACAGGTTTCGGTGGCGATAGCGGCGGGGTCACACCCGTTCCCATTCCGAACACGGAAGTTAAGCCCGCCAGCGCCGATGGTACTTGGGTGGAGACGCCCTGGGAGAGTAGGACGCCGCCGGATTTCGCCGATCAGAAGGCCCCGTCGACCAGATCCGGGGCCTTCTGCCATTCCGGGGCACGATTTCACGCCGCAGGTAGGCTCCGCGCCTATGGCGGGCAACGGTGACGGATCGAGTCGGCCGCGGTCCAAGCCGCGTCGCGGCAAGCCGCGCCGGCGAGTGCCGCTGCCGTCGGTGCCGTTTCCCGCACCGGATCCTCACGTCGAGTTGCTGCGTGCCCTGGGCCCCGAGCGCGGCAAGAGCGCGGTTCGACGTTTCGAGACGGCGGCCAAAGCCTTTCGCGCCGAACGGTTCAAGGAGGCCCTCCCGCTGCTGACCCGGCTGGCCCGCGATGCGCCGGATGTGGCCGATGTGCGGGAGCTCTACGGACTGGTGCTGTACCGGTTGGGGCGGTTCGGCCCAGCCATGGCCGAGCTCGAGTACTTCCGCGAGTTGAGCGGCTCCACCGAGCAGCATCCGGTGCTGGCCGACTGCCACCGGGCCCTGGGCCGCTGGGCCGACGTGGAGGAGCTCTGGAAGGAACTGGGCGCGGCGTCGCCCTCGGCCGAGTTGGTGACCGAGGGTCGGCTGGTGCTGGCCGGCGCCAAGGCCGACAGGGGAGAGCTGCCCGCGGCAATCCGGGTTCTGGAGCAGGGCTGGCGGCTGCCGTCCCGGCCCCGAGACCACCACCTGCGCCGGGCCTACGCCCTCGCCGACCTGTACGAACGGGCCGGCCGTTCCCCGAGAGCCCGTGAGCTGTTCCGCTGGGTCGAGTCCCACGACCCGCGGCTGGCCGACGTCTCCCAGCGGGTCCGCGCCCTGTCCTGATCAGACGCCGGCGTGCACTGGGGCGAAGCGGGCCTCCATGTCGCGGCGGATCTTCACCGCGTCGCTGGTCTCGTCGACCTTCACATCGGCCCAGGTGACCAGGCTGCCTCTGGGCACGTCGTTGACCAGAGGCACATTGTGGGCGAGGCCGATCGGCAGGGCGCCCTCGGCGAGGCTGTCGCCGGCCGGCATCAGCCGGCCCCGGACAGTGAAACCCCCCTCGCCGTCGAGGCTCTCACCCGCCTCGAGGTGCCGCTTGGCCACCGCTACGGCGTCGCCGGCGAACCCGGCAGGTGTCCCGGTCGGCTCGCCCCGCAGGGCGGCGCTCAACACTGACACGCCGACCTCCAAGCCGATCAGGTGGTACGGCTTGTAGGTCGCGCTGTAGCGGCCGCTGCTGTCGGTCATGAGGCCGTACTCGGCGAAGCAGCGCGCCGTGTAGTCGCTGGGCGCCTCGAAGACCACGTAGACGCCCCAGCGCAGATCGCGTTCGACCGGCTCGCCGTTCCGATGGAGCGACGAGACCACCTCCACCTGGCCCTTGTGGTGCAGCGTGCCACCCTCGGCACGCGGCCGCAGGACCTGTGCGAGCTGGTCGGTGCCGGCCGGCGGGAATCCGAGTCCCTCCGGCGCCGGCGTCAGGCCGGTGGCATTGGACACCGCGGCCATCTCGATCGCCGACTTGGTGCCGTCGAGGAACGAGTTGAACATCTGCGGGTTCATGCCGCCCTCGGCGGCCCGCTCGGGCGAGATGCCGTAGCCGTCCCAGACCGTCTCGGGCGTGGAGTCGTGGAAGCTCGGCAGGTACTTGGTGCCCTTTCCGGCCGCCACGACACCGAGGCCCGAGGCTCGGGCCCAATCGACCATCTCGCAGATCAGCGCCGGCTGGTCGCCGTAGGCCATCGAGTAGACCAGCCCGGCTCGGCGGGCCTCGGCAGCCAGGAGCGGCCCGGCCAGGACGTCGGCTTCGACGTTGGCCATGACGGTGTGCTTGCCGCCGGCGATGGCGGCCCGGGCGTGGGCCAGGCCGGCCGGGGGGTTGCCGGTGGCGTCGACCACGACCTCCACACCGTCGGCGCCGATCAGCTCGAAGGCGTCATCGGTCAGACAGATCGTCCCCTGGTCCGGCGCGGCAGGAGGCGAGCAGCCCCACCGGGCCTCCCCGGTCCAGCCGGTCTCGGCCAGGGCGGCACGGGCCCGGTCGGGATCGAGGTCGGCGATGGCTGCCACGCGGAGCCCGGGTGTGTGCCTGGCTTGGGCCAGGAACATCGAGCCGAACTTGCCGGCTCCGATCAGGCCGACGGTGACGGGGCGGCCCTCAGCGACGCGCTCCTGCAGCAGCCGGAAGAGGTTCATGCGGTGGGTCCAGACTGTGGTCTCGTGCGGGCTGATCGGGAGTCGAGCTCTGGAGTCGGACCAGTTCCTCAAGGCAGTCGTCGGCCAACGGCTCGATCGGCGCGAAGTCGCGCAGGGCCCACCACTCGGCCCGCTGGAACCTGCGGATGTGGTTCGAGACCTCGCAGAGGCTCAGGTAGACGATCACCCGGCTCAAGGGGCTGATGTTGGGCGGGCTGGCGTGGACCATGTTCGAGTGGAACATCAGCACGCAGCCGGCCTTGCCGGTCGGCGCGGCCACGCCGCCCCGCTCGGCCAGTGCGCTGACGGTCTCACGCTCCAGGCACCAGAGCGGGTAGGTGGTTGTCTCCAGGTCGTGGCCGGCCTCGAGCACGCCCAGCTTGTGGCTGCCCGGAATGAGGAGCAGCGGGCCGTTGGCCGCAGTCACGTCGTCGAGGAAGACCGCGATGTTCATGGCCCGCGGCTCGGGCATGTCGTCGTCGCGCTGCCATGTGCCGTAGTCCTGGTGCCACTGCCAGACCGCGCCGTCGAAGGCCGCCTTCGCGTTGATCTTGAACTGGTGCATGTACACCCGGCCGTCGAGGATCTGCATCACCGGCTCGAGGAGCCGGGGGTGCGCGGCGATGCGCCGGTACGCCTCGTTGTAGCGGTGGGCGGCGAAGGCGCTGCGGGGTGCGCCGTTGTCCTCGCGCCACACCTCCTCTCTCTGCAAGGCGAAGCAGGTGTCGGCCTCGCGGCGCAGCAGCGCCACTTCCGCGGCCGAGAAGACGTCGGGCAGGAACAGCAGGCCCGTCTCGTCGAATTCCCGGAGCTGGTCGTCGGTGAGCCTCATCGCTGGTCTCCCTGGATGCTTGCAACGACGCTAGCCCAACTCGTCGGAGCCCCGCCCGCGGCCCACCTTCGCGGGTCCGCGCCCGCTGATGGGTTGGGGCGCTACCGTGGCGGCAGGCGGGCGCGGGTCGCCTGGCTTGCCGACCGGCGGTCGCCTCGGACCACCCCATCAGGAGCCTTCCGTGGACATTCACACCCTGCTCGGCGAATCCGCCGAGTCACTGCTCGAGCATGAGTGCAAGACCTTCGAGCGGGAGTCGCTGACCCTTCCCGGCCCCGACTTCGTGGACCGGGTCCTCGCCGTGAGCGATCGCTCGCCGCAGGTGCTGCGCAGCATCCAGTCGCTGTTCGGCAGCGGCCGGCTGGCCGGCACCGGCTACGTGTCGATACTGCCCGTCGACCAGGGCATCGAGCACTCGGGCGCAGCCTCGTTCGCACCCAACCCGGCCTACTTCGACCCGATGGGAATCGTGGAGCTGGCCGTCGAGGGGGGCTGCAAGCGGTGGCCACCACGTTCGGTGTGCTGGGCATGGCGTCGCGCCGCTACGCCCACCGCATCCCGTTCATCGTCAAGCTCAACCACAACGAGCTGCTGAGCCATCCCGAGTCGTACGACCAGGTGATGTTCGGCTCGGTGGAGCAGGCCTGGGACCTCGGCGCGGCCGGCGTCGGGGCAACCGTCTACTTCGGATCCGACAACGCCCGGCGCCAGATCGGCGAGGTCTCCGAGGCGTTCGCGGCCGCCCACGAGCTCGGCATGTTCACCGTGCTGTGGTGCTACCTGCGCAACTCGGCGTTCAAGGTGGACGGCACCGACTACCACGCGGCCGCCGACCTGACCGGTCAGGCCAACCACATGGGCGTCACCATCGAGGCCGACATCATCAAGCAGAAGCTGCCCACCAACAACGGCGGATACCGGGCAGTGGGCTTCGGCAAGACCCACGACCTCGTCTACGACCAGCTCACCAGCGACCATCCCATCGACCTGTGCCGCTACCAGGTGGCCAACTGCTACATGGGCCGGATCGGGCTCATCAACAGCGGCGGGGCATCGTCGGGCGCCAGCGATCTGGCCGAGGCGGTCACCACCGCGGTGATCAACAAGCGGGCCGGCGGCACCGGGCTGATCTCGGGTCGCAAGGCCTTCCAGCGGCCCATGGCCTCCGGCGTCGAACTGCTCAACGCCATCCAGGACGTGTACCTGGACGCCGCCGTCACCGTCGCCTGAATCCGGGCAACGCAGAACCTGCAAATGAACGGGCCGAGAGGCCGAGCGGACGGGGAGCGATTTGTGAACACCGTCGCGGCGCGCCGAGCGAGGCCGTGGCCCGAGCGGCCCGTGAGCGCAGCGAACAAGAGCGGGAATAAAGCCGTGGCCTCAAACGGTATACCGGCTAGGGTTGCACCTGCGGGCCGGAGATGGTGGGTCTCAACCGTGGGTCGTGCCGTCCGCCCTCGCACAGCGGGTGCAAAGGAGCATCAGTGACCGAGACTTCGGCACGGACCCAGGAGGTCCGTACGACCGATGGCATCGTCCTTCGCTTCGCCGGCGACTCCGGCGACGGCATGCAGCTCACCGGCGACCGGTTCACCTCGGCCAGCGCCCTGTTCGGCAACGATCTGGCCACCCTGCCCGAGTTCCCCGCCGAGATCAGGGCCCCGGCCGGCACGCTGGCCGGCGTCTCGTCGTTCCAGGTTCACATCTCCGACCACGACATCACCACCCCCGGCGACGCCCCCACGGTGCTGGTGGCCATGAACCCGGCCGCGCTGCAGTCCGACCTGCATCTGCTGAAGCCGGGCGGGACCGTGATCGTCAACGCCGACGCCTTCAACGAGCGCAACCTGGCCAAGGCCGGATACGAGTCCAACCCGCTCGAAGACGGCAGCCTCGACGGCTACACAGTCGTCACTGCGCCCATGACCGACCTCACCAAGCGGGCCTGCCAGGATCTGGGCGTCAAGCCCCGCGACGCCGAGCGGTCCAAGAACTTCTTCGCCCTCGGGCTGGTGTCGTGGCTGTACTCGCGCCCGGTCAAGCCCACCGTCGACTGGATCGACGGCAAGTTCGCAGGGCGCGACACGGTGATCGCGGCGAACAAGGCCGCCTTCGCTGCGGGCCACGCCTTCGGCGAGACCGCCGAGTTGGGCGCCAGCCGGCTCATGGTCAACCCGGCCGAGCTGGAGCCGGGCACCTACACCAACATCAACGGCAACACCGCGCTGTCGTGGGGGCTCATCGCCGCCTCCCAGCAGGCCGGCATACCGCTGTTCCTCGGGTCCTACCCGATCACCCCGGCCAGCGACGTCCTCCACGAGCTGGCCCGGCACAAGAACTTCGGGGTCCGCACCCTCCAGGCCGAGGACGAGATCGGCGCGGTGGGCGCGGCCCTCGGCGCGGCCTACGGGGGCCACATCGGCGTCACCACCACCTCGGGTCCCGGCATGGCCCTCAAGGCCGAGACCGTGGGCCTGGCCGTGAGCCTGGAGGTTCCGCTGGTGGTCATCGACATCCAGCGGGGCGGCCCGTCGACCGGCCTACCGACCAAGACCGAGGCGGCCGACCTGCTCATGGCCATGTACGGCCGCCATGGCGAGGCGCCCCTGCCCATAGTGGCGGCCCAGAGCCCCTCGGACTGCTTCTTCACGGCCATCGAGGCGGTGCGCCTGGCCGTCGAGCACCGCACGCCGGTGATCCTGCTCTCCGACGGCTACCTGGCCAACAGCAGCGAGCCGTGGCGCATCCCCGATGTCGAGCAGTTCGACTCCATCGCGGTCAACTTCGCCTCCAAGCCCAACCACGTGAACGACGAGGGCGAGGCCGTCTTCTGGCCCTTCCGGCGCGACGAGCGGCTGGTGCGCCCGTGGGCCATCCCGGGCACTCCAGGGCTCATGCACCGCATCGGCGGGATCGAGAAGGAGGACGGCAGCGGCAACATCAGCTACGAGCCCGACAACCACCAGGCCATGGTGCGGCTGCGGGCCGAGCGGATCGCCCTGATCGCCCACCACATCCCGCCGGCGGAGGTCGTGGGCGACCCGGAGGCGTCCGTCGCGGTGGTCAGCTGGGGCTCGACGTGGGGCGCCATCACCTCAGCCCGCCGCCGGATCGAGTCGGCCGGCCGCAGCCTGGCCCACATCCATCTGCGCCATCTGAACCCGCTGCCCGCCAACCTCGGTTCGCTGATCTCGTCGTTCGAGCGTGTCATCGTGCCCGAGATGAACACCGGGCAGCTGTGCCGGATGCTGCGGGCCGAGTATCTCGTCGACGCCAAGTCGGTGACCAAGGTCTCGGGCCAGCCCTTCACCGCGGCCGAGCTGGTGGATGCGATCGGGGAGGCGATCGGGGCGACGGGAGAGAAGCGATGACCGGGGAGAGGCGATGACGGGAGAGCGGCGATGACCGGAGAGAAGCGATGACCGACGTGCCCGTGACCACCCGCAAGGACTGGACCACCGACCAGGAGGTCCGCTGGTGCCCGGGCTGCGGCGACTATTCGATCCTCACCGCGGTGCAGCTGCTGATGCCCGAACTGGGCGTGCGCCGCGAGGACACGGTCTTCGTGTCGGGGATCGGCTGCGCGGCCCGGTTCCCGTACTACATGAACACCTACGGCCTCCACGCCATCCACGGGCGGTCACCGGCTGTGGCCACCGGCCTGGCCATGGCCCGGGGCGACCTGCACGTCTGGGTGGTGGGCGGCGACGGCGACATGATGTCGATCGGGGGCAACCACCTGATCCACGCTCTGCGCCGCAACGTGAATCTGAACATCCTGCTGTTCAACAACCAGATCTACGGGCTGACCAAGGGCCAGTACTCGCCCACCAGCGAGCGGGGCAAGGTCACCAAGTCCACCCCCCATGGCTCGGTGGAGCAGCCCTTCAACGCGATCTCTCTGGCGCTGGGGGCCGAGGCGTCGTTCGTGGCCCGCACCCATGACATGGACCGGGGCCACATGCAGGAGATGTTCCGGCGGGCCCACAACCATCCGGGCGCGGCGTTCGTCGAGGTCTTCCAGAACTGCAACGTGTTCAACGACGGCGCCTTCGCGGCCATCACCAAGCGCGACGCCCGCGATTCGATGCTGATCGATCTGTGCCACGGCGAGCCGGTGCGCTTCGGGGCCGACGACGAGTTCGGCGTGGTGATGGACGGCGGCCGGGCCCGGGTCGTGAACGTGGCCGATGTCGGCGTGGACGCGCTCGTGGTGCACGACGAGGCCGATCCCGACCCGTCGGTGGCGTTCGCGCTGAGCCGTCTGGCCAACACCAACGACGTGCCCACCCCGATCGGGGTCTTCCGGGCCGTCGAGCGCTCGGAGTACGGCTCGGCCGTGACGTCCCAGATAGCCGCCTCCCAGTCCAAGGCCGGACCGGGCGACCTCCACAAGCTGCTGCACTCCCGCCCCACCTGGCAAGTCGCCTGAGCGGAGCCCAGCGGCTTCAGCCCCTACTCCGTGATGGTGTCAGGCCGTTCCCATGCATAGGGCGGCTCCAACATCCGGCGCTCCAATGGCGTCCAATCGTCGGGGTCCGTGTGGAACGGCTGGGGATAGGCCCCACCGGGTTGCTCCCGGCCGTCCTCGCGGTAGCGCCCGACGAAGGCCATGTGGCCCGGCATGTATCGGTAGAACAGCGCCCGGCGCTCGTGCTCCGCGGTCCAGGGCAGGGTGCCGTGGGTGAGGGCCTCGGTGAACATGACGACTGAGCCGGCCCGCAGCGGCACCGGCTTGACCCAGGGCCCCGGATCGGTGATGGGCCTGAAGCTGTCCGGGCAGGCGAAGTTACTCTTGTGGCTGCCGGGCAGAGCGCAGAATCCGCCGTCGTCCGCACCCACATCGCATAGCGCGTAGTGCACCACCACAAGCCCGCAATGAATGCGCCCCCGCGACACCTCGTAGGCGATGGCCGGATCCCAAGGTGTGCCGCCGCCGTGCAGCCCGAACGGCCGGCCTCCTTTGCTCATGACCATGGCGTGGCCGTGGTCGTAGCGGAACGAGGGGCTCAGCACCTCGGCCAGATAGGGCACGATGCGCTGGTGGGCAATTAGCCGCCGGAACGGCTTGTCCCACATGTGCAGGGGACCGGCCGAGACCTGGTGCTCGTCGTTCTGCCAGAAGTCGAAGGACAGATCCTCCCCCCGGGACCGGTTCCAGATGTCGTAGTCGTCGAGCAGGCCGTTGAGTTCCTCGAGTTCCTCGGCTCCCAGCACGTTCTCGATGACCAGGAATCCCTGGAGGTCGAACAGGTAGCGCTCCTCCTCGGTCATTGCGCCGGTCGCCATCGCGCCTTCAGTCCCTGCCGAGGGTGTCGGCTCGCTCCGAGACGTAGGGGAACTCCAGCAGGCGGCGCAGTTCAGGGGGGAGGTCGGCGTCCGCAGCGTCGGACGGCTGCGGGTAGGCCCAGTCGGGTTGCTCGGCACCGTCCTGCCGGTAGCGGCCGACGAAGGCCATGTGGCCGGGCGTGTATCGGTACAGCACGGCTCGACGCTCGTGTTCTGCAGTCCAGGGCAGGGTTCCGTGGGTGAGGGCCTCGGTGAAGATGATGGCCGAGCCGGCCCCGTGCGGGACGTGTCGCAGCATGGGCCGGCAGTCCTCGGGGTTCAGAAGCCCCTTGGGGCGCGGGAAGCCACTCTTGTGGCTGCCGGGGACGACCACGAAGCCGCCGTCCTCGGGGCCGACGTCGCACAGCGCGTAGGACACCACGGTGAGGCCGCAATGGATCGTGCCGTCCACCACCCGGTAGAAGCCGATCGGGTCCCAAGGGGAGCCCCCGCCGTGCAGCTCCAGCGAGCCGCTTCCCTTGCGCATGAAGATGGCCTGGCCGTGGTCGTAGCGGTACCGCGGGCCGAGGATCTCCTGCAGATATCCGGCGATCCGCGGGTGCCCCAGCAGGTCGAGGAGGGGCTTGCCCCAGCAGTGGGGTGGGCTGACGTGGAAGAAGAGCTCGTCGAAGGTCTCATAGTCGAGGGGAGCGTCATGGCCCCGGGGCTGGTTCCACAGGTCTCGGGAGTCGAGCAGCTCATTGATCTGCTGGACCTCGGCGGGCTCGAGCACATCCTCGACCACCAAGTAGCCCTGGAGGTCAAAAAGGTAGCGCTCCTCCTCGGTCATGCTGCCGACGGTCACAGGATCGGACCCTACTTGGCACCGGCTGGCGTGTCCGTTGCCGGGCCCGGCCGCTCGGTCCGAGGCCGGGCGGTCAGATCACAGCCGAGCCCACTTCGAATGGGTCGTCGGTTCGCCTAGTCCACATTTCAAGCAGGGCGCGGTGCTCGGCCAGGATGTCGGCGTGACCGGCCGAGCTGGCCAGGTTGAGCGTCTCCAGCGGATCCGTCTCCAGATCGAACAGCATCTCGGGATCGGCGCCTGCGGTGAAAGCCACGTACTTGTACCGGCGCGTCCGCAGCATCCGGCCCTTGAGCTCCATCCTGAAGCGGTCGGGCTGGAGCTCCGACACGACGAAGTCACGACCGCCCAGGGTGGGATCGTCGATCACGGGCCGCAGGGATTCGCCGGCCAGGCCCTCGGGTTCCTCCACGCCCGCGTACTCGCACAGCGTCGGGACGATGTCGACGCCGGAGGCGATGTGGGACCGGTCGAACCGCCCCGCGGGGATCATCCCCGGCCATCTCAGCACGAGAGGGACCGTGACCGGCTCCTCGTAGAGCATCTGCTTGGTGGCCCAGCGGTGGGCGGCCACCCCCTCCCCGTGGTCGCTGGTCAATGCCACCAGCGTGGAGTCCTGGATCCCGGCGTCGGAGACGGCGCCCAGCACCCGGCCGATCTGCATGTCGACCATCTCGACGAGCCGGTAGTAGACGTACAGGTACCGCCGCCAGTGCCGCTCGTCCCAGTCGTGGGTCCAACGCAGCTCATTCCAGCCATAATCGGGGATCACCGCCTTCTGGTTGCGCATCCACCGCACGAACTCGGGCTCGTTCGCGACCGCGTCGAAGTTGTCCGGCAGATCGGGCAGCAAGGCGTCCGGCGGCACCGCTGGCAGCATGTCGTGGTCCCGGTCGATGATCCAGAAGCAGATGTCGTGGGGGTTGTAGAGCGACACGGCCAGCAGGAAGGGCTCCCGCGGGGCTCCGGCCAGGTACCGCACGGCCGCGTCGGTGATGTCGGCGTCCATCGAAGCGCCGAGGTCGCGGTACGGCGCCTGCTCGCCGACCTGACTGAAGTCGCCCGAGAGTATCTGCTCTATCGACGGGTATGGCCGCCGTTGCCATTCGAGGTTCCCGAATCCGGGTATAGCGTCGGGCTCGGTCGGGAACGACTCGGGCAGGTTCCACTTGCCCGCCCAGACGGTCTCGTAGCCGGCACCGGAGAAGATCTCCCCGAGGTTGACGATGCCATTGCGTACCGGCAGATCGTTGACATCCACTCCGGTGGTGTGGGGCATCTGGCCGGTGACGATGCTGGCCCGGCCCGGGCTGCACAGCGGCGACGAGCAGTACGACCTCTCGAAGGCGACGCCGCCCGCGGCCAACTCGTCCATGTGCGGGGTGTGGGTGCGGTCGTTGCCGTAGGCGCTGATCGTGGCCCGGGTCTGCTGGTCGGTGATGAACAGGACGATGTTGGGGCCTGTCATGCTTCTCTGCCTTTCGCGAACGAGTAGTCGCCCGAGCCGACATCGAACACCACGGCCTCGTCGGTCTGATGGGCTCCGTTGATGCCGAGACGGTTGCCGATGGGCTCGCCGCGGCTCCACACCGTCACCCCGCCCTCGGAGATCACCGGATCAGCATCTCCGAGCTTGGGGACGCGGACTGTGGCCCGGGTGTTGGGCGGGACGGCCACATCGAGCTCGAAGGTGCCGTTGTCGCGCCGCCAGCCGGCCGAGACGGCGCCCCGTATCGTGCTCACCTCGGCCCGGGCGTGGGTCAGGCCGCCCACGACCTGGGGCTCGACCGCGAAGGTGGCGTAGCCGGGAGAGCCCCGGCGGATGCCGGCCAGGTCCCGGAAGAAGAACTTCTGGATGCTGCCGAACAGCTTCATGTTGTAGCTGAGTTGCGGGTTGGTCTCTCCCTCCCAGGCTTCCCACAGAGTGGTGGCGCCCTTGGCGATCTGCTCGCCCCAACTCGGGAAAGTCGTCCGGGTCGCCACGGTGAAGAACACATCGGCCCGGCCCCCGGCGGGCAACACCCGGGCCAGCGCGTCGGTGCCCAGCATCCCGGTAGACAGATGCCCGTCGTGGTTGAGCTCGATGTCGGAGACGATGTTGGCCAGCACCGCGTCCTCGTAGCCGGTGGGCACGAGCCCCAGAGCCAGCGGGATGGCGTTCGAGCCCTGACTGCCCGTGGCGTAGTTGGCGGTCTCGGCGTCGAAGTACCGCTGGTTGAACGCGTCCCGGATATCCGCCGCGAGCCGCGAGTACTTCCCGGCGCGGCGCTCGTCTCCCAGCACGGCCGCGGCCCAGGCCAGGATCTGCACGTCCCGGAAATAGATGGCAGTGGATGTGAGCCCGGCGGGGGTGTGGACCGGCGCGAACGCCGATGTGCCGTCGGGCTGGGGCTCCATATGGTCGCCGAGGCCGCCGGCGAGCAGGTGGTCGTCGGCGTGGCCGCCAAGGAATCCCACCAGGTTCTCGATGCGGTCGTAGTGGCGCTCCAGGACTCGGGGATCCCCCGACTCGAGGTAGACGTCCCAGGCCACGATGGCGTAGGAGCTCTTCCACACCGGGTACCACAGGTAGCAGTCGTAGGTCCGGCGCCAGTGCAGCGGCGAGATCACCGGAAGGTCGCCCGAAGGCAGCTGGGAGTCGGCGAAGTCCTCGAGCCACTTCGACCAGAACAAGACGTCGTCGAAGGTGAAGCTGAAGTCACCGGCGACCGGGTCGCCGAGCCAGCCGACCCGCTCGGACCGGTCGGCGGCGTCCTGCGGGTATCCCTGCAGCGAGCACGCGAACGTCCATGTGGTGTTGCTGTGGATCTGGTTGAGCTGCGGGTCCGAGCACTCGAAGCCCTCGCTCTCGGCCAGGGTGGTGCGGGCGTGGCGGGCCTCGATGCTCTCGACGGCGACCTCGCCGCCGGTGCAGGCGACCTCCGCGTAGCGGAAGCCGTGCAGCGTGAAACGGGGTTCCCAGGCCTCGGAGTCCCGGCCGGCGAGCACGTAGGTGTCGGTCTGGCGGGCCCGGTGGTCGTAGTCCTCGTCGAGCGGCTCGAAGCCCTGCTCGCCCCGGGCCACCGCGTCGGTGTGGAACTCGACGTCGTCGGCGTAGGAGTACATGTTGGCCCGGTTGTCGAGGCTGCCGTCGGGGTGGATGTCGTGGCCGTGGCGGATCGTCACCCGGGCCCCGGCCGGTCCGCTCACCGTCAGCCGCGTCCACCCGGTCATGTTCTGGCCGAAGTCGTAGATCGTCGCTCCATCGCCCACATCGAACGACCGGGTGGGTGCGATGGTTCGAACCACCCGCACCGGCGGCAGCGGCTGGGCCTCCAGCCGGCCCGAAGGACCTGCGGTCGCTTCGGCCGGTTCCCAATGGCTGTCGTCGAAGCCGGGCTCACACCAGCCGGCCTGCTCCAGGCGAGCGTCGTAGACCTCGCCGTGGCTGTTGTCGTTGTAGGTGATCGGCCCGGCCGAGGCCCGCCAGGACGGGTCGCTGACCAGGTGGACGGTCTCGCCGCCGGCGAGCTCGATGTCGAGTCGCAGCAGGGCCACCGGCCGGTCGCCGTATGGCTCGCGATGGCTGGGGGAGGGAGGTATGTCGTCCTCCGCGCTGTACCAGCCGTTGCCGAGCATCACCCCGACCGCGTTCGGGCCGGCCCGCAGGTGGCGGGTCACGTCGTAGGTGGCGTAGAGGACCCGCGAGCCCATCTCCTGTGGCTGGTCGTTGTGGTAGTAGGTGGTGGCCGGGTCGAGCACCCGGTCGCCCACCCGCTGACCGTTGATGAACAGCTCGTAGAAACCCAGCCCCGTCACGTAGCACCTGGCCCGGACCGGCCGGTCATCCAGCACGGTCTCGGCGCGCAGCAGGGGAGAGGAGACTCCGGCCGCCGCGGAGATCCAGGACGCCTCCCAGTCACCGGCCTCCAGCAGGCCCATCTCGAACGTCGCGACCGGGCTGTCGGTGCCCCGGCAGTCGTCGCGGTCCCATGTCTGGACCTTCCACCAGCACTGCTGGCCGCTGCGCAGCGGGTTTCCGGCGTAGACGATCCCGTTGCCGGAGCCGGAGGCGATCCTGCCGGAATCCCACTGGTCGCCCACTCCGGCGTCGAGACCCGCCCGGCTGGAGCTCACCAGCACCCGGTAGGCCGACTGGTGCTGATCACGGGCGACGGTCCGGTAGGTCGACCGGCTCATCGACCGGTCGGTGGCCTGGATCCTCCAGCTGAATCGGGGGGCGGGCTCGTCGATGCCGAGCGGGTCGGTCCGGTACTCGCACTTGGCGTCGATCGCGGCGAACCGGGTACGTCCGTTGATGGCCGCGTAGGGATCGGTCCCGGCCCAGGCCGGATCCACGTAGTCGGCCAGGTCACGGCAGGCGATCACGGTGCAGCCGGCGTCGGCCAGGTATTGCATGTAGGCGGCGAACACCTCGAGTTCGGTGCTTACCCAGTGGTAGCGCCTCAGCGGAACGCCATGGAAGCAGATCGATGCGATCCGGCCGTCCCGCGCGTGGTCGACGGCCCATGCGAGGTCGTCAAGGGCCCACTCCGGCCCGGCGTAGCCGGTGGTCGGTATCAGCAGCGGGTGGTCGGCACGGGGGTCATAGGCGGGGCCTCGCGCCCCCCGGCCGGTGTCGGAGTACTCCGGGTACACGCCTCGGCGGGCGAAGGCGAACCCCTCGGAGGCGAGCACCCGGACTACCTCGGGGCTGTGGTGGAACCCCGGATAGCAGAACGAGGTCGGGGCCGGGATCCCGTGCTCGTCGCAACGCCGCTGGATGTGGGCGATCTCTTCGGCGACCTCGTCCGCGGTGAGTTCGGTGATGTCGAGGTGGCTCCTGGTGTGGTTGCCGATCTCGAACCCGAGATCGTGCAGCTGCCGGATCTCGTCCCAGGTCATGAACTCGCCGGGGTTGCCCTCGGTGAACCCGAGCCCCTCGCTGATGAAGAAGGTGGCCCCGAAGCCGTGGCGCAGCAGCAGGGGAGCGACGCTGGCGAGGTCGGAGTGGTTGGCATCGTCGAAGGTCAGGAGCACCAGGCCGTCGGGAATGGGGAGCAGCTCGCGATCGGTCATCGTGGCTTCGGTTCGTCTCCTTGACCCCTGCTTCAGGGTCGTGAACGGGTGCGAAGCTAACCTAGACCCCCCGGCCGCTGAGGACGGAGCCAGCAGTGGAAAGCCGACGTCCGAACATCCTCTTCCTGCTGACCGACAATCAGCACTGGACATCGATGGGCGCGGCCGGCAACGACATCATCTCCACCCCCTATATGGACGATCTGGCTGCCCGAGGGGTGATGTTCGACAACTCCTTCGTCACCACGCCCATTTGCGGCGCGAGCCGGGCCAGCTTCCTGACCGGCCTCTACCGGCGCAGCCACCAGTTCGACTTCCGGACCCCGCCGTTCAGGGCCTCGCTCGGCCCGATCACCTACCCGGCCCTGCTGAAGGCATCGGGCTACAACACCGGCTTCATCGGCAAGTTCGGAATCGAGAGCGACGGCTACATGAACGTCGAGGACGAGGAGGCCGTCCTCGACTCGATGTTCGACCACTTTGACGACTTCGAGCACTGGGGTCCCGACTTCTACTTCGAGCGCCAGCCCGACGGCAGCCTGCGCCACCTCACCGACGTGACCGGCGACAAGATCCTAGACTTCCTCCGGCAGTGGCAGAGCGCCGATGACGGGCGCCCGTTCTGCCTTTCGGTCAGCTTCAACGCCCCCCACTGCCAGGATGACCACCCCCAGCAGTACATCTGGCCCTCCAGCGTCGACCACCTCTACCACGACGCCGTCATCGGTGTTCCCCCTACCGCCGATCCCGCCTTCATCGAGAAACAGCCCGACTTCATCAAGCAGAGCGAGAACCGGGAGCGCTGGCTGAGGAGGTTCGGCACCCCCGACCTGTTCCAGGAGAACATGAAGGGCTACTACCGCATGGTCAGCGGCATTGACGTCGTTCTGGGCCGGGTCCTGGACGAGCTGGACGCACTCGGTACGGCCGACTCCACCGTCATCATCTTCACCAGCGACAACGGCATGTTCTTCGGCGAGCGAGGCCTGAGCGACTGCTGGCTGCTGTACGAGGACTCCATCAGGGTCCCCCTAGTGGTGATGGACCCCCGCCTGGACGAGTCCCGGCAGGGCAGCCGCGCCGCTGAGATGGCGCTGAACATCGACATCTCGCCCACCATCATCGAGCTGGCCGGGATCGGTGTCCCGGAGGCGGTGCAGGGCCGGAGCCTGCTCCCGCTGCTGGCGGGCGAGCCCGGCGGCTGGCGCCAGGACTTCTACTGCGAGCACCTGTTCGAGCATCCCCTGATCCCCAAGAGCGAGGGGTTGCGCACCACCCGGTGGAAGTACATCAAGTATGTGGAGCTGCCGGCTTCCGACGAGGAACAGCAGCGCGAGGGGAACGCGGTGAAGGGCGGCATCGGCCGGCGGATCCGGGGCGGCAACCGCTACGAGGAGCTCTACGACCTCGAGTCGGACCCCCTCGAGGCCGACAACGTGATCGACGACCCCCGCTGCCAGGAGACGCTGGACCGGCTCGTACAACGCTTCGACGAGCTGCGCGACGAGGCCGCCTCGGCCCGGCCAACAATCTCGGACTGAGAGGAGCGGACATGGCGGCCTATGTGGCGGGATACGACGTCGAGGCGATCTACGCCTGGTGGGACTCCGATCACACCGAGCACACCGGCGACAACTACGACGACGTGGTCAGCTACGAGGGGTATCGCCTGAGCGAGTGCCTCGCGGGCGTGCGTGCGGTGGCCGAGGCCCACCTCGAGCGGGACGCGCCGGCCACGTTCTTCATCGTCGCCCGTCTCCTGGACGCGGCCACCGCGGAGTTGGTCGAGATCCTCGACCACCCGATCTTCGACATCGCCAGCCACTCCTACACCCATCCCGACATCAAGGCCTACCTGCACGACGACCATCGCCTGCGCCACGAGATCGTCGACTCCAAGAACGTCATCGAGGACGCCTTCGGCCGGCAGGTCATCGGCTTCACCACGCCGGGCGGCTACGAGAACGGCTACATCGGGGAGCCCCGGGTTCCCGAGATCCTCCAGGAGGCCGGCTACGGGTACATGCGCAGCGTCGGAACCGGGCCGCACTACTCCATGCCGGCGCCGCTGCACCAGCCCTTCTGGTACGACCTCGAGGGCTGCGCCGACCTGCTGGAGATCCCCACCCACGCCTGGCACGACAACGTCCTGACCGGTCAGCACGGCCTCGTCTCGTGGCCGCCGGCACTGCCATGGGACTACCCCACGAAGATGCCGACAGACGCACAGGGGGTGTATGAGGCCTACGCGCCGGGCATAGAGCACACGGCCCGAGCCGGACTCCTCGCCTACGTGCCCACTTTCCACCCGTGGTCGATCTACCGCATCGACAAACGCGCCAGTCACATCGGCATGCTGCTCGACCACGCCGCCGGGGTCCTCGACATCCGCTCGTGCGGGCAGCTCTACGAGCAGGTTCGGGACGATCCCCAGCTGTTTGCGGGCCGCCCGCAGATCCGGCTGGCCGGCTAGCCGGCGCGGACGGGCCTGGGGGAGTGGCCGTGCGGATAGGGAGAGTGAAGGTCACCCACATCGACATGTCGTTCTGGGGCGACTTCGCGGCCCGCCAGGACGAACTGCGGCTGGTGACGCTCATGGCGATCCACCCGCAGTACCGCCATCCGCTGTCGAGCTGGTTCCCGGCCGACGCCATGTGCGTGGTGGAGATCCAGACCGATGATGGGCTGGTGGGCACCGGCTGGTGCGAGGACTACGCCCGGGCGACCAGCGTCATCATCGAGAACCACCTGACCGGGCTCCTCGTCGGTGCGGACCCCCTGGAGCGCAGCCTGCTCTGGGATCAGATGTTCCGCAGCACCATGCCGTACGGCCGCAAGGGCCCGGCCCTGTACGCCATCAGCGCACTGGACATAGCGCTGTGGGACCTGGCCGGCAAGCACTTCGGCCAACCCGTGTTCGAGCTGCTCGGCGGCCGGGCCCGGGACGTGATTCCCGTCTACGCCAGCCACCTCCACTTCACCAACGAGGACGAGTTCCTGGCCGAGGCCACCGAGTACGTGCGGCGGGGCTTCAAGGCCATGAAGATGCGCTTCCTGCACGGCCCCGCCGACGGGCTCGCGGGCCTGCGCCGCAACGTCGAGCTGGTCCGGATGCTGCGAGGCGCGGTGGGCGACGACATCGACATCATGGCCGACGCCTATATGGGCTGGGACCTGGAGTACGCGCTGCGGATGTGCCGGGCCCTGGAGCCCTTCGACATGAAGTGGGTGGAGGAGCCCCTGCTGCCCGACCAGATCCGCGAGTATGCGGTATTGCGCCGATCCTCACCCGTGCCCATCGCAGCCGGCGAGCACGAGACCACGCGCTACGGGTTCGCTCAGATCATCGAGGCCTCCGCACTCGACATCATCCAGTTCGATATTGGGCGGGTGGGAGGCTTCAGCGAGGCCAGGAAGGTTTGCGCGCTGGCCCAAGCCGCCGGCCTGCCCGTCTACACCCACGCCTACGGCCTGCCGACCCTGCACCTGGCCACCAGCGACACCGCCGTGAGCATGGTCGAGTACTTCCCCGTTCCGGTATGGGACGAAGTCGAGGAGGCTCCCCATTTCGACGGCGCAGCTATACCGGATGGCGGCCAGGTGTCGATCGGCGCCGATCCGGGGCTGGGCGCCACCCTCTCCCTCGACGGTTTCACGCCGTTGGCCTGATGGGGGAGGTTCGGTTGCGCGGCGTGGTTCCCGTGGTCCCGACGCCCTTCGCCCCCGACGAGTCGATCGACGTCGAGTCGCTGGCCGCAGTCGTCGACTGGATCGCGGGGCAGGGTCTGGCCGGGATGTGCCTGCCCGCTTACGGAAGCGAGTTCTACAAGCTCACCGAGGCCGAGCGGGATCAGGTTGTGGCCGTTGCCGTCAAGGTCAACGCAGGCCGGATTCCGGTGATCGCTCAGGCCAACCACGTCTCGTCCCGGGTGGCGTCGGGACTGGCTCGGCGTTACACGGAAATGGGTGTCGACGTGGTGTCCTTCGCCATTCCCCGGCAGTTCGGATCATCGGAGGATGACATCATCGAGTACTGCGCCGCCGTCGCTTCCTCCATCCCGTTGCCGGTCTTGATCCAGGACTTCAACCCAGGCGGGCCGACCATGGGAGCAGCCCTCGCCACCGCGCTCTGCGACCGCTGTGACAATTTTCGGTTCGTCAAGCTTGAGGATCCGATGATGGTCGACCGGCTGCTCGCCATCCGGTCGGCCACCGCGGGCCGGATCGGAATCCTTGAGGGCTGGGGTGGGCTCTACATGCTCGAGGGCGTCTCCGTCGGCATCGACGGGATCATGCCCGGAGTGGCCATCGCCGACCTGCTCGACACGGTGTTCGATGCAGCGGTCTCCCAACAGCCAGAGAAGGCTCACGACTTGTTCGGTGCGCTGTTGCCCTACATCAGCTTCTCGCTCCAGGACTTCGAGCTGTTCTTGCAGATCGAGAAGCGGGCGCTGGTCCGGCGGGGTCTCATCGCCTCGCCGACCGTCCGGGCGCTGTCGCACACCCCGAGCTCCCCGGTGCAGGCCCACATGGACTTCCTGATCGATCAACTGGAGCGCCTCGCTACCGAGGCCTTCGATCAGCCCTGGTAGAGCAGGGGCAGGTGCTCGTCGTCGATGAGCATGTCGCCCGGCTGGAGGCGGGCTGTCAGCTCGGCGGGAAGGGCGCCCGGCTGGCCGGTGTAGCGGCACCGGCCCGGAATGAACAGCATCGAGAACGCCCGGCGGGGCCGACGGCTCATGTTGGCCCCGGCGGCGTGGGCCGTCATGCCGTTGATGAAGATCCCGGTGCCCGCCGCCACCTCGGCCATCTCTGGCTCGATGGCCGCGAACTGGGGGTTGGCCTCCAGCAGTGCCCCGATGTTGGCGTCGTCGAGTGCCGCGCCGTCGTCGAGCCTGTCGCGACGATGGCTGCCGGGCAGGAAGTGCAGGCAGCCGTTGCGGGCGTCGGCGTGGTCGAGGGCGATCCACAGCATGATCGCTTCATCGGAGCGGTAGGGGTCGTACGGGTTGTCGGCGTGCCAGTTGGTGGGGTTGGCCCACGGAAGCTTGATGAGGGCGTGGTCGTGGTAGAGGCGGACCTCGTCGGTGCCGGCCAGGGCCGCGACCAGCTGCCCGAAGCGCTCGTCAAGCACTAGGGCCCGTACTTCACTGCTGGTCTTCCACATGTTCACCCGCTGCAGGAAGACCCGGTCGTAGTACTCGGCCTGGTCCGGGCCGAGGTCCCGTCCCGACACGCCGTGGCCGCCTACGGCGCCGTCGACCGCGCTGCGCCATTGTTCCAGTTCGTCAGCATCGAGCAGGTCCTCGACAATCAAGAACCCGTCGTCGCGGTAGGAGCGGACCTCCTCGGGCGAGACCTCGGCTCTCATGGGGCCGACCTGACCTGCCGCTCCGGCACGGCTAGTTCTCGGGCACGTCGTAGGTCTGGGCGGTCAGGGCGCCGTCCACGATGAGGTTGATGCCCGACACGTACTGGGCCTCGTCGGAGGCGAGGTACAGGAAGGCGTGGGCAATGTCGTCGACGGACGCCAGCCGGTTGGCGGGCACCACCGGGAAGCCCTCGGTGCGCCACTTGTCCATCAGTTCCTCGCCGGCGAGGTCGACTGACTGCTGGGTGTCGGCCGGGCCCGGGCCGACAGAGTTGCACCTGATGTTGTACGGGGCGCACTCCACCGCGATGGCCTTCGTCAGCGCGGCGACACCGGCCTTGGCCACGCAGTAGTGGGTGAACCCCCGGCCGTGCCCCAGGGCCGCAATCGAGGACGTGAACAGGATCACCCCACCCCCGGTCTCCTTCATCGCCCGGGCTGCCCGGCTGCCCATCACGAAGTAGGCGTCGAGGTTGACCGACAGCACCCTGCGCCATTCGGTGTCGGTCATGTCGACGAACTCGGCAATGGTCCACGCGGCCGCGTTGGACACCATCACGTCGAGCTTGGGGTCGATGGCCAGAGCCTGGGCCACCGCCTCGGCGCAGTTCTCCATGTCGCCGAGGTCGAAGTTCAGCAGGTGCGGTGTGGCTCCGAGCTCCTCGATCACCGGCGCCACCGCGTCCAGCCGCTCCTGCTTGTAGTCGAGCAGGTACAGGTTCTTGGCGCCCTCGGCCGCGAACAGCTCAGCGGTGCGGCGCCCGAAGCCACTCCCGGCGCCGGTCACGAAGACGTTGCGTCCCTCGAACCGTCGGCTCATGGTTGGTACCCCCAATCCTTCCTCGGCGTGTCAGTTGCTGGCTTGGATGTCGTAGAGGGAGACGGTTATGTCGTCGATCTTGGGAACGATTGGGGCCGGTCCGCCGAAGCGGGCATGGCGGGCCCGCTGACCCCGCACCAGGATGAGTCTTTCCTCGTCCTTGACTGTCCTCAGGCCGTAGAAGAGGGGGTAGGCGTCCCCGGCCCGGTAGGCGAAAATCAGCGTGCGCCGGTCCTCGCCCGAGCGGTTCGGCAGCGAGGAGTGAGGCGTGAGTCCGTGGAGGAAGATGGCGCTGCCGGCTGGAGCTGGCAGCGTGCGAGGCTCGACTTCGATGGGTTCAACGATCCGGCCGGCGAATTCCCCGCCGTTATGGGTGTGCTCGAGATACCGGTGGTGCATGCGGGGCAGCACCTGGATGCACCCATTCGCCTCGCTGGCGTCGTCGATGTAGATGAGCACGGCCAGCACGCTGTCATTGGTGTGCGGGTAGTACCCCAGATCCTGGTGCCAGGCCACCGGAGAACCGACCTGGGCCGGCTTCATGTTCAGCTTGCTGTGATGGAACTCGATGTCGGGCCCGATCAGGGACTCGACCCTGTCCACGACGCGAGCGTCGTGGACGACCGAACGGAAGGCATCATGGCGGTCGTAGGGATCGCGGATGCGTCGCACCCGGCGCGTGCTGCTGCAGGTGTCGGGTTCCAACTCGATGAGCTCGGCCTGGTTGTGGCTGCCGATGGCTGCCTCCGTGACCTCGCGGACGGCCTCGTCGAGCAGTCGCAGATCCTCGTCGGCCAGCACGGACTGCACCAAGAGACAACCGTCGTGCCGGTACCGCTCCACCTCGTCGAGGCTGAGTGAACATGCCATGACTGCCCCAGGAGTTGGCGTCGCCATACTCGAAGCGACCGCTGTACGTCGCATCTGTGCGGGTCAGTCTATGAGTTCCGTCCGGGCCGCGAGGATCCGGCCCGGACCCATCGACCACCCCGATTGCCGTCTGGTCCCGCCCCGGAAGTACTGTCCGCGGATGTGAGCAAGGGGATCGCGTGGCAGCCCGGATCGGAGTGGTAGGAACGGGCTGGTGGGCGACCCGGGCCCACCTGCCTGCCATCGTCGCCAACCCCGAAGCAGAGCTGGTGGCCATCGCCGACCCAATAGACGACAAGCGCGACCGGGCGGTGGCGGCCTTCGGCCCGGAGCGGGCGTACCGGAGCCACACCGAGATGCTCGACGGCGAATCCCTCGACGGGGTCGTCATCGCGGTGCCCCACATGGCCCACTACCAGGTGGCGATCGACGCTCTGGAGGCCGGAGCCCACCTGATGCTGGAGAAGCCGATGGTGGTGGAGTTCGACCATGCGGCCCGGCTGCTGGCCGAATCGACCGATCGGGGACTGGAGATAGTCGTCGGCTACCCCTACCACTACAACCAGCAGGTTCTCGCCGCACGGGACTGGATCGCGTCCGGCGAGATCGGCGAGCTTCTCTACGTTCACTCTCTGTTCGCGTCGATCGTGTGGGAGCTCTTTCGCGGCGATGTCCACCTAGTGGGCGACGCGGTCGGGTTCACCATCACACCCACCGGAACCGACACCTACGGCGACCCCGCGGTGTCGGGCGGCGGCCAGGCCATCGTGCAGATCACCCACTCGGCCGCCTTGCTGCTGTTCATGACCGGTCTGGTGCCCTTCGACGTCTTCGCCTTCATGGAGAACCAGGACCTCAGGGTCGACCTCGTGGACGCCATGGCGGTGCGGTTCGAAGGAGGCTGCATCGGGACGGTCGGCTCCACCGGATCGACGGTCCGGACCCAGGAGGAGCTTCTCGAGTACCGGCTCTACGGCACCGAGGGTCACATCCTCTTTGACCTGGCCGCATCGGAGTTGGGTCTCTACCGGGCCGACGGCTCCAGAGAGCACAACCCCGTCGGGCGGGCCGCCGGGGCGAGGACCTACACCGAGGCCTACCCGGAGGCCGCCCCGGTCAACAACCTGGTCGACGTCATCCTGGGACGGGACGAGAATCACTCGCCCCCTCAACTCGGAGCGGCTGTCGTGGGACTGTTGGAAGCTGCCTACGAGTCGGCCAGAACCGGCACCCGGCAGGCGGTGCCAAGCTAGGGGACACGACAATCACGCAGGGACCAGAACACGCAGCAATCTCGACTCCGTAGAGAGAAGGAGACATGACCGAGTCATTCGTCGATTCCCACCATCACCTGTGGGACATCAGCCAGGGTCGTTACCACTGGCTCGAGGAGGAGGAGCCGGAGGAGACCGCCATCGTCGGCGACTATTCGGCTATCCGCCGCAACTACCTGATCGAGGACCTGCTGGCCGACTTCGAGGGCTGTGACGTCATCAAGTCGGTCCATGTGCAGGCCGAGTACGGCGGTGACGACCAGGTGTGGGAGACGGCGTGGCTGCAGCAGGTCGCCGACGAGCACGGCTACCCGCACGCCATCGTGGCCAAGACCGATCTCACGTCGCCAGGGGCGCGAGCCGAGCTCGAGCGCCACGGTGAGCACGCCAACATGCGGGGCGTGCGCAACTTCGTGCAGGGCGAGGATCTGCTGACCCCGGAGTTCCGCCGCGGCCTTCAAGCGCTGAACGATCTCGGCTTTTCCTACGACCTCAACTCCACTTGGGAAGGCATGGGCGAGGCCCGCCAGGCCGCCGAGCTGTTCGGTGACCTCCAGTTCATCCTGGGCCACTGCGGGGTGCCCATGGAGCGCACCCCGGAGTACTTCGACGCCTGGCGGGCCGGGATGGCCACCCTCGCCGGAGCCCCCAACGTGGCGTGCAAGATCTCCGGTCTCGGCATGACCGACCACTCGTGGACGACCGAGAGCATCCGCCCCTGGGTTCTGGCCTGCATTGAGGTGTTCGGGGTGGAGCGGTGCATGTTCGGCTCCAACTGGCCCGTCGACAGCCTGTACAGCCCCTACCGCGCCGTGGTCGACGCCTACCGTGAGATAACCGCCGACTTCTCCGCCGACGAGCGATCCGCCCTGTTCCGGAGCAACGCCGAGCACTACTACAAGGTGTGAGCAACGTGAAGATCACCGATGTCCGAGTCCGCCACGCCCCCCGGTCTATCTGGGGGCACCTCGCCGAGCGGGAGAAGACGCTGCCGCTGGTGACGCCGCTGGACATCTACCCCGAGTACCAGGAGACCAGGGGCTCGTGGTTCTGGGAATCGGCTATGGCCGTGATCGAGATCGAGACGTCGGACGGCGTCGTGGGCCGGGGATGGTGCGAGGACGGCGTCGGCGCGGTGGAGGGCGTCATCCAGCGCCACCTGCGCAACCTTCTGGTGGGTGCGCCAGCCTACGAGACCGAGGGGCTTTGGGACCGCATGTACCGGGCCACCCTTCCCTACGGCCGCAAGGGAATCGCCCTCCAGGCCATCAGCGCCATCGACATCGCCCTGTGGGACGTTTGCGGCAAGGCGTCGGACAGCGCGGTCTACGAGCTTCTGGGTGGGCCAGTCCATCCCGATGTGCCGGTGTACGCGTCGGCCCTCCACCCCGTCGGTGCGGATCTGGTCGCCCAGGAGGCGAAGGCGTACGTGGCTGAGGGGTACCAGGCCATGAAGGCCCGCTTCCCCTACGGGCCCGGCAGCGGTATTCGGGGCATGGCCGAGAACGAGGCCCATGTGGCCAACATCCGCGACGCGGTCGGCGGTGACATCGAGATCATGATCGACGCCTACATGGGCTGGGACTTCAACTACGCCAAGAAGATGTGCCGGCGGCTGGAGCCCTACAACCTGGCCTGGATCGAGGAGCCCTTCGTCCCCGACGACCTCACCAGCTACGCCAAGCTCAGGCGGGAGACCAGCATTCCGATCTCGGGCGGCGAGCATGAGTACACCCGCTACGGCTTCGCCGACATCATCGAGCGCGAGGCCATGGACATCCTCCAGCCCGATCTGAGGCGCTGCGGAGGCTTCACCGAGGGCTGCAAGATCGCGGCTCTGGCCCAGGCGGCCGGGCTCACCGTCATCCCCCACGCCTACGGCCCCGTCCACATCCATTTCGCGCTGGGCACCGCCAACGTGCCCATGGTCGAGTACTTCCCGATGCCGGTGTGGGACTCCCTACCGGAGTCCGAGCAGGTGCCGATCTTCATCGGAGAGCCCCAGCCGTCCGGAGGCCGGGTCGGCGCCGAGCCCCGCCCCGGCCTGGGCGTCGAGGTCAACGAGGCGATCTTCGGCTGAGCGCGGGCAGCCGGCTCCCCGCGCCGTCGGGGCGGCCCGATGTCAGGCGGTTCCCAGTAGGCGCGATGGCGGGGTGGGCATATTGGGGGCGGTGTCGTCGAGCATCTCGAACTCGACGAAATCGGGCACCTCGATCGACGCCAGCGAGGTCCAGCCCTCGGTCAGCTCGGGCCAGTCGACGGAGGGGTGCCAGTGGGGGAGCGTCACCGTGGACACCACGGCCGGGTCGCTGACCCGCTGGTAGCGGAACTCGCAGGACCGTCTCAGCCTGTCGGTGGTGTTGGGCGTGCCGGCGTGGACGGTGAGGCTGTGGAAGATCAGCACATCGCCCTGCCGGTAGGAGGCGCTGCGCCACCGCGGGTCGTGCTCGTCGATGTGGATGGACTCGGTCTCCGGGTCGAACGGCATCACGCCCCCGTGCTGGGAGCCCTCCAGGATGCGCAGTCCCCCCATCGGTGGGGGTATGTCGGCCAGCGGGATCCACACGGTGAGGGTGTCGGCCGCGCCCTGGATGGGCCGCCAGTCCTGGTGGATGTGGGTGGGCTCGATCCGGGCCGACGGCCCCACCACCCGGGCCACATGGTTGGAGTGGGCGAAGACCTCGCTCTCAAGCAGACCTTCCACCGCCGCGATGATGAGCGGATGATGGGCGAACTCGTGGAAGCCCTGGAGGCTCTGCACCCGCCGGTACATGGCCCAGAAGTCGGGGTCGTCGTAGCCTTCGGCTGCCACCGACAGGCCCGCTATCCACTCGGCCGGGTCGGTGCCCTCGGCCAGCCAACCTCCGGCGGCTGCCACCGCCTCCAGGATCGCCCCCTCGACCGCGGCCACGTCGGTGGTCGGGAGGAAGCCCCGCAGGAACAGATAGCCGTCGCGGGCCAACCGCTGCCGGGCCCCGTCGCTGGCCAGGTCGATGCCGGTCGACTCAGTGAGCGGATCCGAGTTCCTCACCGGCCGGTCTCGGCTTCGGTCCGTGGACGCATCAAAATCAATCGAGTCGGAAGATCTCGGCCAGCGCGGGCGCGCCGTCGGCAGGGACCCGGTCCGTGAGAAGCTCGGCCATCCAGTCCTCCCACCGGATGCAGTCGGGGTCGGCGGCCAGCACCGCGTTGGCCTCGACCGGGTCGTCGCACTCGAAGTAGCCGAAGGCGGTGTTGTTGTGCAGGAAGATGGTGAAGTTGCGGATGCCGGCCCTCTTGGTGGCTTCGAGCACCTCGGGCCACACCTGGCGGTGGGCCTCGACGTACTCGTCGACCTTGTCGGGCCGGATCTCCAGGGCGAACGCTTCTCGGCTCATGGTGCTCTCCTCTCGGCTGGAAGCGCGCTCATCCGGTCATCCCCGATCGGGCCATGCTCTCCACGAAGCGGCGCTGCATGAACATGAACACCGCCATCACCGGGACCATCGACAGCAGCGACATGGCCGCCAGGATCTCGGGCCGCAGCGGGCTGGAGCTGGCGTTGAAGGTGCCGCCTGCGATGCCCAGCTGGAGGGTGACTACTCGCAGGTCGGGGTCGGCCACGGCCAGGAACGGCCAGGCGTACAGGTTCCAGGCGGCCAGGAACGACACGATCACGAAGGCGGCCACGGTGGGCCCGGCCATCGGCGCGTACAGGCTGCGGAAGACCCGGATCGGTCCGGCGCCGTCGAGGATCCCGGCCTCGTAGATCTCCCGGGGGACAGTCCGGAAGAACTGCCGGAACATGAACACCGAGACGTCGGTGTAGGCCACGATGGGGATGATCAGTCCCCAGTAGGTGTCGAGCCAGCCGATCTCGAAGATGAACATGAACAGCGGGATCATGATCACGTGGAACGGGACCAGCAGGCCTCCGATGATCAGCAGGAGCAGCGAGTCTCGCAGCGGGAACCGCAGGGTGGCGAAGGCGTAGCCGGCCATCATCCCCAGGATCGTCTGCCCGCCGACCACCACCACGGTCAGCAGGGCGCTGTTGATGAAGGCCTGGGCGCCGATCTTCTCATAGGCCTCGACGTAGTTGAACCAGGTGAAGGGATCCGGGATCCACTCGAAGGGGAAGGCGAAGGTCTGCGGCGCGGTCTGCAGGGACTTCGACAGGTTGAAGATAAACGGCGTGATCATCACCACCGCCCCGAGGGTAAGCACCAGGTAGACCGCGATCCGGCCCCGGTTCCTGATGAGAGCGCTCATCCGTAGTGGCTCCATCGCTTCTGGGCCCTGAACACCCCAACGGTGAGCAGCAGCAGGATGGCAGTCAGAGCCACTCCCATGGCCGAGCCGAGCCCGATCTCGAACTGCCCCCTGAAGGCCCGTAGGTACAGCAGGTAGGCGGTGGTCGTGGTACTGAACTCGGGCCCGCCGCCGGTGAGAACGTTGAGGATGTCCCACGATCCGACGCTGGTGATGGCCAGGTTCAGGATCACCAGCAGGAACGTCGTGGGCGCGCACAGCGGCCAGGTGACGTAGACGGCCTTCTGCCAGAAGTTGGCGCCGTCCACGATTGCCGCGTCTACCTGCTCCCGCGGGACGCTCTGGAGCGCGGCCATGTAGAACACGGTGTTGAGCGGTATCAGCGACCACAGCAGGATGACAGCCACCACGTGGGGCGCCCATTGAGGAAGCACCAGGTAGGGAGTGTCGACGTCGATGAAGAAGCTCAGGAACGTGTTGAAGAGGCCGTCGCTGGTGAACACGAACCGCCACATGGTGGCCACCGCCACTCCCGACGCCACCAGGGGCAGGAAGTAAGCGAGCCGGAACATGCTGGAGCCCCTGATCCGCTGGTTCAAGAGGTTGGCGAACACGAAGGAGATCAGGATGGTCAGCGGCGTGACCTCCAGGAACAGCAGTCCGGTGACCCGCAGGGACTTGAAGAACAGCGGGTCGTTGGGCAGGTTGGCGTAGTTCTCGAACCAGATGAAGCTGGTGTCGGCCAGCAGGTTCCTGTCGGTGAGGCTGAGATAGGCGCCGTACACCAGCGGGCCCAGCAGGAACACGCTGAACATCAGCAGCGCGGGGGCCACCAGCAGGTAGCCGGCCAGCCGTTCCTGGCCGCGCCAGGACAGACCGCGGTGCTTCTGTTCCAGCGCCTCTGGCGCTGTATCGATCACGCTGGTGGCCGCTTCGCCGACATCGGTCGGCTCGATGACGGCGCGCGACTTCCGCGTCAGCACCACGACTGCAAATTACTGCCTGCCCGCCAGCTGCGCCGTCACGGCGCGGTCACGGGATCCCGTCGGCGTGAGCTGCCTCAGCCGGGGACTTCGATGGGGATGTCGCGCCGCACGGCCGGGCTCTCGGCCAGCGCCGCGTTCATGTTCTCCTCGTAGGGCGCCAGGGCGTCGTCCATGGACTGGCCCTCGATGACGTAGCGCCTGAACGCTCCGGCGAACTCCGCGTAGTGGATGCCGCCCGCGCTGTCGAACGGCCCGCCGATGGGGCTGATGATGATGGAACGGGCCGCGTCGATGAACGCCTGATGGTTGTTGGGCGGCGGCTGGCGCCACCTCGGGTCGTCGGCGTAGCGCTTCAGCGGTGGCACCACTGCGCCGCCCTCCATCCAGGGCACGTAGGCCGGCCCGTAGATGTGCTTGATGAGCTCCCAGACGATGTCAGGGTGCTCGGTTTGGGCGCTCACGCCCCAGCCGGCGGTGCCGCCGCCGCCCCGGGTGCCGTGGGTTCCCTCGGGCAGGGTGTGCACGTCCCACTCGAACTCGGAAGCCCGCAGCGCGGGGACCGACCACACCGCCCCCTCGACCATGGCGAACCGGCCGCCGATGAAGCCGTCATGTGGGCCGCCGGCCGCGGTGACCTGCTCGGGAGTGGCGAAGACACCTTCGATGACCGGATCCCAAATGGCCCGCAACCCGGCCCGGAAGTTGTCGTCGATCAGCATGACCTGGGCCTCTTCGTCCAGGTAGTCCCCGCCGAAGGCTCCGATGGGCCCGTGGGCGTTGTCCGGGTTGTCGGGCGCGGGCGCGTAGCCGATGACGTCGCCGGTGGTGAGCACCCGGGCGTACTCGGCCATGTCGTCCCACGTGAAGCCGTCTCCGGGAAGCTCGAGGCCGGCCGCCTCCAGCATGGGGATGTTGTAGAAGAAGGTGTTCACGTCGGCGCTCATGCCCTGGCAGTGCATCTCGCCGGCCGCCTGGTCGCCCAGAGCCACCGTGGAGCACACCTGCAGCATCGACGGATACCACGCGTCCACGTTGAGGTCGGGGTCGACCTCCAGGTAGGGCCGCATGTCCAGGGTGATCCCCTGCTGGGCGAACAGGTCGACCCAGCCGTTGTGGCTGAAGAACAGGTCCGGCATGTTGTTGACCGCGCTGTAGGCCACCAGCTTCTCGGTGTATCCGTCGGGCGCGATCTCCTCCAGCTCGATCGACACGCCCGGGTGAAGAGCGGTGAACGAGTCGATGGTCGGTTGCACCTCGTCGAGGTAGGGCAGGCCCGGCAGCGTCATCGCGCCCCAGCGCAGGGAGCCGCTCAGCTCGGGTGCAGCGGCCGCGGTAGTGGTGGTGGCCTCTGTTGTGGCCGGTGCCGCCGCGGTGGTGGTGGGCGCGGGTGCGGGCTCGTCGTCGCCGCAGGCCCCAATGAAGGCTGCAGCACCCAGACCACCTCCAGTGAGCGTCAAGAATCTCCGGCGGTCCATGCCGTTGTAGCGGGTCATCGCTCCCTCCTCCGAGTCGCTTCCCCCAGACGCGAGACAGGTGAGTCCCGGTAGTCGCCACACTACGGGGTTCAGAAACGTGGGGCCAAGTTCACGATCTTGATACGTGGCCACCTGCGGGTGCGGTCGGGCGCTCCTCGGATGGAACGGCGATTCTGGAGTCAATATGATCGGCTGACACACGGCTTTGGGAGGCAAACGTGATCAAAGTGATCGGAACTGCGTACAAGCGCGACGACTTCACGACCCAGGAGTTCTTCGACTATTGGCGGGATGTCCACGCGCCCATCTCGGCGAAGATCGGCCCTATGCGGGGCTACGTGGTCTCGGAGGTGATCAGCAAGGTCCAGGGCGAGCTCCAGGCGGAGGCGTTCATCGAGCAGTGGTGGGACGACCTGGACGCATTCGAGAAGGCGGCCGAGACGCCCGAGATGGAGGTCGCCTGGGCGGACGTCTCCAACTACGCGAAGACCACCGGGACGTTCTGGGTCACGAAGGAGCACGTCTACATCCCGCCCCCGATCCCCAGGGGCGGCACCCTCAGCAGGCAGGCCTGGCTCGCCTAGCGAGCGAGTTCCCTACGTCGAGGCCACCGGCGGATCCAAGATCTTCCGCAGCTCGGGAACCCAGTCCAGGCGGGTCTCGCTGAGCATCCCGTAGTTGGTGATGCTCAAGTCGCTGAATCCCATCTGGCTGATGGTGTCGAAGCGGCGCCTGGCGTCGTCGAGAGTGGCCAGGTATTGCGGTGCGAGGTTCAGAACGACGTTGACCCTCGATGGGTCGAAGTAGCGGCTCACGTACTCCAACTCGGAGCGAGTCCAGTCCTCATCGACTTTGGCGGCGCCGGGACCGCCGGCGGTGTAGCCGAAGACGATCAGCCGGTCCAGGAACCGTGACCAGGCTGCGAAGTCGGTGCCCTCGATCCAAGTGCTGTGCTCGAGCGTCGGCGGGAAGATGGCCGAGAAAGAGTGGAGCTCCGTGCTCTCGCGGCGGCATCGCTCCGCCAGCGAGGCGACGAGGGAGGCCACCGTCGATTGCCGGTACGAGATCAGCGCGCGAAGGTCGTCGTTCTCCTCGATCTCGTCTCTCACCTCCTCCACACCGACGCTCCAGACGTCGTCGCGCCATCGTCTCTCCAGCTCGCGGCAGATCGCGGCGCGCAGTCCGGAGATCGAGATCCCCTCCCGGCGGGCTCCGGCCATGCATGCATCGCAGAAGCACAGCGACAGGAACAGCTCCTCGAGAGGCCCGTGGCCGACGTACTCCGCCTCATGGTGGTGGAAATGGCGATAGCCGAGATAGCCGACCGACTCGAGCTGGATGGCGCCGAAGATGCGCGATCGCGCCAACTCGCCGACCAGGGACTCAGCGAACCGGCGAGCCTGCGGATGGGAGGGACACAGCGCATACCCGTAGGGGTTGTCGAAGCAGTTCCGCACGACCCCATTAGGGAGCCTCCGGCCGAGCTCCGAGCCGTGCATCGGCATCGCCCATGCGTTGAGCCGGATTCCCCGGTCCGAGAGCGCCTCCGCCAGTCCCCACCAGAACCGTTTGCCCGATCTGGGTGCGGACTCCGACTCCATGTCGGCGAAGTGTGCCTCGAGGCTCTCGAACGGGAAGTTCGCCCCTGGCCCGCCTAGAAGACGGACCTTCTGTTCCCGTGCTCGGGGCAGGAGCGCACGGCCGGAGTGATAGAGGACGCTGGGGCTCGCCGACGTGACGCCCAGTTGTTCCAGGCGCTCGGCGAATCGGTCGATCCCGTCATCCTCGATATCCCAAGGGAAGACCCAGAACCCGACGGGCATCCGTCCTCCTGTCCTCGATCTCAGTCCTCGACGGCCGCGGGTGTTCCCGACTCCGTGGCGCGACCGATCGCTTCCACTACCGCCTGGACATGCACCGCGTCATCGATCGAGGCGACGCCCGTGTGGGGGTCGCCCCGGACATGGGCCAGGAAGTCGGAGAGCTCGTCGCGGAGCGCTCCGCCCACTCCCAGCGCCGAGGCGGGGAACAGCGTGGACTCCGGCACATAGCTCCGCTCGTCGGTCATCAGCAGGAGCGACGGGCTGTAGAGGGAGAGCGCCTCGACAGCCGACGTGCCGTGCACCTCGAAGTGCGCGTCCAGGACACCCGCGCCCTCATCCTCGCGTCCCAGCGGGCCGACGATGTTGGCCGGCGCGCCGTCGGGGATGAGCCAGGACGTCTCCAGCACCGCCAGCGTGCCGCCGTCGAACTCCAGGACGGCCACCACAGCCTCAGGCGGAGGCCCTCCGAGGAACTTCTGCCCCCATGCCGTCACTCGGACACAGCGCTGCTTGGTGAGCCACGTCGTCAGGTCGATGTCGTGGACCATGCTCTCCAGCACGGGATGGCTGTGCTTGCCCCATGTCTCGAACCAGGTGCGGGAGCAGTTCCGCTTGGAACGAATCAACACCACCCGGCCGAGGCGCCCGCTGTTCACATGGTCGTGCAGCAGCTGGTGGCGAGCCTCGTACCGCAGGATGTAGCCCGCTTGGAATATGAGGCCGTGCCGATGGGCGAGGTCCCTCAATTCCCGGGCCTCGGCCCAGGACAGGGCCAGTGGCTTCTCGGAGAAGACGTGGATGCCGGCCTCGAGCGCGGCACGGGTGATTGCGGCATGGCTGTCGGAGGACGAGGCGACGATCACACAGTCGGGCTCCATGTCCTGGAGCATCTCGACCGCTTCGTCGAAGATTCTCGCTTGCGGGTGTTCCTGCGCCGCCTGGTCGCGGCGGTCTGCGTTCAACTCGGCAATGGCGAATTCGGTGACGAACGGGTTGGCCGCAATGACCTGGGCGTGCCGGATGGCGAAACCGAAGCCTGCGAGCCCTACTCGCATCACTTGGTGACGCCCTGGGCCAGCCCCCGCACGACGTACCGCTGGAATATCAGCGCTAGCAGCACCGGCGGCACGACCGCGAGTACAGTCGCAGCCGCGAGCGTTGTCCAGTTGAATTGGAAGAAGCCGCGGAAGCCGGCAAGGACCGGTGGGATCGTCAACTGGTTGGTCAGAGTCAGCGCGTAGAAGAACTCTCCCCAGCTCTCGAGGAACACCAGGCACGCGGCCGCGATGAGGCCGGGCCTGGCGATGGGGCGGATCACGTACCAGAGCGCCTGCAGCCGCGAGGCCCCGTCCACCAGAGCGGCCTCGTCCAGCTCACGCGGCAGTCCGTCGAAGTAGTTCTTGAGGACCAGGATTGTGATCGGCAGCGTGAACGAGGTGTAGACGATCACCAGCCCGTAACGGCTGTCGATTAGGCCCAGGTCGCGGAGGGCGACGAAGAAGGCAGCGACGATCGCGATTGCGGGAACCAGGCGAGCAAAGAGGACCGCCAGGTAGGCCAGTCGGGAGCCGCGGTACTTGTAACGTGACATCGAGTACGCGGCCGTACCGCCCAGGGCGAGATTCACCACGACCGTGAGGATGCCCACGGCGAGGCTCTCTCCCAGCGCCGTCAGTACTCGGAGGCCCACTTGAGCGCCTCCGGGAGCGACTTGGCCGGCAAGGATCGCGCTGTAGTTCCCCAGCGTCGGCTCTTCCGGTATCCAGTGCGGTGGTACCGCCACTGCCTCGGCGGGAGTCATGAAGCTGCTGTTGACGAGGAACCAGAACGGGAACAGCACCCAGACGGCAAACAACACGAGAGCCGCGTACAGCAGTGCAGTTACCGCTCTTCTCCTGAGAACTGGTCGACTCACGGTCCTGCTCGCCATCGCCTCTCGCTCACGCTTCCAACGGGTCGTCTCGGCCGAGCAATATCAGGGCGATTGAACTCACAAGCACTGCGACGACTCCCAGCATCACCGCCAGCGCCGATCCTGCTCCTATGTCCGAGAATATGAAGAGCTGCCGGTACAGCAGGATCGGCAACAGGGTCGTGGCATCACCGGGTCCGCCTTGGGTCATCACCCAGACCGTGTCGAATTGGAGAACCCCGTAGATCACGTTGATGATGACAACCACCAGCAGCATCGGGCGGATCCAAGGGAAGACAACCCCGCGGAACCGTTGCCACGCCGTGGCCCCGTCGACCTTCGCCGCTTCGACTATCTCGTTGGGGAGGGTCTGGAGAGAAGCCAGGAACAGGAGGGCCGAGAAGGACGCCTGGTGCCATCCCGCAGCCAGGATCGTGAAGACGAGCGCCCATTCCCGGTCGGCCAGGAACGGCTTGTAGTCCTCAAGCACACCGAGTTCGAACAGAACCGCGTTGAGCCCGCCCACCGACGGGTCGATGAGCCACTTCCACATCACCCCCGCGATGATGACGGGCGTGGCCCAGGGGATGATCAGAAGCGCCCGGGCAATGCCCCGCCCTCGCAGCGGCTGGTCGAGCAGCAGCGCGAAGAGCAGTCCGAGGACCGTGGCCAGGACGACGTATCCGGCCGTGTACTGCAAGGTGACCACCAGCGATTCAACGAAGGACTCGTCCCCGAGGACCTTCGCGTAGTTGTCGGTGCCGACGAACGTGGCGGGATCGTCCGAGAGAGGGACCCGCTGGAAGCTGTACACCAGGGTCTGCACACCCGGAATGCCGACGACCAGGACCAACGAGATGATCGCGGGGAGCGCGAGGACCAGGCCGAACATCCGGTCGTTCAGCCGAGACCCAGTTCGGGGAGGCGCCTGGGCGCCGGTAGTGCTACCCGCCCCGACCCTGGAGATCATCGTTCGTCACGTCAGCACGCGAGGGTCCGGGCGGCAATGCGGAGTGCGCTCCGGTCGCCTTTCGGAGCTTGAAGCGATCCCCGTGAATGCGTCAGTGCTACTAGCCCGCCGCCAGCTCTACCGCGTCGTCGGCCATGTTGGCCACCGTTTCTGCCGGTGTCGCGTCCCCGGCCAGCATGTCGTTGACGCGCTCGCCCACCTTGACCTGGAAGCCCTGGTACCAGCTCAGCGCTCTTGCTGCCGGTGTCGCCGCTCTGTCGTACTCCGACGTGATCACGCCGAGGTCGTAGTAGTCGGGATACGCGGCCTGGATGGCGGGATCCTCGA
The DNA here is from genome assembly GCA_965203635.1 of Candidatus Aldehydirespirator sp. Lineage (GTDB taxonomy): Bacteria > Actinomycetota > Acidimicrobiia > Acidimicrobiales > Aldehydirespiratoraceae > Aldehydirespirator. The sequence continues at coordinate 3,345,560 of OZ241903.1, read as the reverse complement.
AGAATGACGGGTACGGAACGGCCAGCGCGGCAGCCTCGACCCAGGTCAATGGAACGGTGAAGTTCCCGTCGTTGTCGGCCCCCGTGTAGAACTTCAGCAGGTCCCACGCGTCATTGAGCGCCGTGCCTTCCAGGTCTGGACCCATCTGGACGACTTCGCCGGCTAGGAGCGTTTGGCCCGCTCCCGGCATCGGGGCCATCCGCAGGTCTGCGGCTGCCGGTCCTCCGACATCGTTGAAGATCTTCAACCAGTAGTCGTGACCCGCATAGAACGCGAATGTTCCCTGCGTCATTCCGCCGATGAGTTCCGGATTGTCATCGGTGAGAATGGTCGGCGATGTCAACCCGTCCTGGTACATGGCCCGCCACCACTCCAGAACGTCCACAGACCTCGGATCATCAGCGAATACCGGCTGGGCAGCATCATCGAACGCGGTGATTCCCTCTCCTAGGAGAGTGGCCATGAGGTATTCCTCGATCCGCTCGTTGAGCCATGACGACTCGTAGGGAGCGTCGGAGATTCCGTCAGCCTTGATCTTGGCGCACTGGTCGTAGTATTCCTGCAGCGTTTGAGGCGGGCCGGAGAATCCTGCCTGCTCGACCATCGCCGCGTTGTAGTGGTTCATGAAGACTGCCGAGAAGTAGGGCAAGCTGGTGATTTGCCCGTCGGCCGTGACAAATCGTGATCGTGCGCCCGGGTAGAGCGCATCGATGCGCTCTTCCACGCCTGGCAGGTCATTCAGAGTCCGGTTCCACCCGTTCTCAAGGAACTGGCCCAACAGGTATGTGAAGTTGTAGAAGAGGTCGGGTCGGTCTCCACCCCGGAACCTCGTCTGGATCGCAGCCGGGTAACCGGTGACGGGAAGCACCTCGAGTTCAACCGTTCCGCCTGACACGCTCATCCAAGTGTCCAGGTGCGCCTGGATCGTGTCGGGCAGGAAGTCCCAGCCAACGAACCTCAGCGTCCTCCGCGTCGCCTCGGGATCTTCCCCGCTGCAAGCAGCGAGTAATGCTGCTGCAGCTGGGAGTGAGAGTCCGAGACCCATAGCTCCCTGAAGAAACCCGCGTCGTCCGAAACGGCTGCCGGACATCGACGTGAGTTCCTCATTTCTCGCGCCACTTCCCCCGGAATAATGGTCCTTAGAGATTTCGCGCATTTCATACCCCCTAACGCGAAATTAAATTCACCAGCTTTGACACTAGGCAGACCGAAATACCAGCGCCAAGCCGGGTATCCGGGCGGAGAATCAGCTCTAAACGGCCCGCCTGTTTGTGCGAGCCTAAGCTCTCGGCTGGTGCACTCTTTGAGCGTCGATGCCGGCATCGATGTCCCGATGAGCGACGGCACGGGGCTCGCCACCGACGTGATCCGGCCGGCTGGCAGTGGTCCGGTTCCCGCCGTCGTGGTGCGAACCCCCTACAACCGCCGCACTCCGGCGTCGCGCGGACTGCAGGTTGATGCGTTGGGGTTGGCCGAGGCCGGCTACGCGGTGGTGATCCAGGACACCCGGGGCCGGTTCGGCTCCGGCGGCGACTTCGAGCCCTTCGTCGACGAGCAGGCCGATGGGATCGACACCATCGAGTGGGTGGCCTCACAGCCCTGGTGCAACGGGCGGGTCGCCATGGCCGGCATCAGCTATCTCGGCTACTGCCAGCTGGCCGCGGCGGTACGCCGCCCCGAGCCGTTGCAGGCGATCATTCCCGGACTCACACCGTGCGACGTGCGCGACGGCTGGATTCGCGAGGGTGGGGAGTCGAACCACGGCTTCAACCTGGCCTGGATGTTCGGAGCCCTGCTTCCGGTCGATCCTCGCACGGCCGACCCGGCTGGGGCGCTCGATGCGTGGTCTCGGCCCGCCGCGACTGCGGCCGGCGGCTCGTCGATCGACCAACTCATCGCCGGCAGCCCGTTGGCAGGAGCCTGGCTGGAGTGGAACCGGCCTGCTCCGTACGCCGGGAACCCGTCGATCCCGACCCGCGACTCCATCGCGGGCGTGCCGATCCCGGCCCTGGTGGTGGCCGGGTGGTTCGATGTGTTCCAGCCTTCGACGTTCGAACTCCACGGCGCCCTCGTCGAGTCTGTGCTCGTCGCCGGCCCATGGGGGCATCGCGGTCTGCCCCTGGCCCGCGACGCGGGTGCACGCGATCACGGCGCGGCGGCCGCTTTCGACCTCGCGGGCGCCCAACGGATGTTCCTAGATCAGCACCTGCGCGACGCCGACACCGCCCCAGCCGGGGCGCGTGTGTTCGTGACCGGCGCCAACCGCTGGGAGTGGCTCGCAGCCTGGCCGCCCCCGACCAGCGGGTTGACCCTGTTTCCCGCCGCGGCCGGCCAACTCGGCGACACGGCTGAGGATGCCATGGTCGACGTGGACCTCGATGCTGAAGATCCGACGCCATCCGTCGGTGGGCGGGTCTTCCCTTGGGCACCCGACCTGGTGCCCGGTCCCTTCGACCAGACGGCCCGGGACGCGCGCCGTGATGTGGTCACTTTCACGTCTGAGCCGCTGTCCAATGCCGTAACCGTTGCTGGAGGAGTGACGCTCACGGTGGTGGCGGACGCCGATCAGCCCGAGGGCATGGTGTTCGCGACACTCAGCGACATGGGGCCCGACGCGTCGGTGTGGAATGTCGCCGACGGCGGCGCGGCCGTCACCGGGCCGAGCACTCGGGTCGAGTTCGGCCACGCGGCCCACCAGTTCGGCGCCGGGCACCGCGTGCGCCTGACCCTTTCCTTCGGGGCCTTCCCCCGGTACCGGTGGCGACCGGGCCGGGGCCGCCGGCGGATCGCCCTCGGTCCCGGAACCAGACTCGAGATGGGGACCCTGTGATGAGGATCGACCGCGTCGAAGTCTCGCACGTCACCATGCCGCTGCTGTATCCGTGGAGAACAGCGTCACACGACATACCAGCCATCGACAGCCTGCTGGTGAGGATCACCAGCGGGGAACTCGACGTCTGGGCCGAGTCCTGTCCGTTCGGGTCGCCCGGCTACAGCCCCGAGTACGCCCGGGGCGCCTTCGCAGTGCTCCGCGACTGGCTCGCGCCCGCGGTTGTCGGCGCCGAGATCGATTCCGGTGAGCTGCTCCAGGAGCGGCTCGCCCACTTCAAGGGCAACTACTTCGCCAAAGCTGCGCTCGATGTGGCCTGGTGGATCCTCGAAGCACGCCGGGTAGGACGGCCGCTGCACGCACTGCTCGGCGGCCGGCGCGATCGGGTGGAGGTCGGAGCCGACTTCGGCGTGATGGACTCGCTCGACGATCTCGTTGCCGCGGTGGACGGTGCCGTCAGGGCCGGCTACCGGCGCGTGAAGCTCAAGTTCCGGCCGGGCTGGGACATCAACATGCTGAAGGCGGTGCGCTCGACCTTTCCCGACCTCACCGCCCACATCGACTGCAACGCGGCCTTCCAGCTGTCCGACCTTGATCTCTTCCGTGCGGTCGACCGGTTCGAGCTGGCCATGATCGAGCAGCCGTTGCAGCACGACGACCTCCTCGATCATGCCAAGCTCCAGGCGCAGATCGACACGCCGGTGTGTCTCGACGAGAGCATCGTCTCCGTCAAGGGGGCCGAGCACGCTGTCGAACTCGGCAGTTGCCGCTACATCAACGTGAAGCCGGGCCGGGTCGGCGGGCTGACGGTCGCGAAGTCGATCCACGATCTCTGCCGGGACTCCGGCATCGGATGCTGGGTGGGCGGCATGCTGGAGAGCGGAGTGGGCGCGGCTGTCTGCGTCGCGCTGGCGACGCTGGAGAACTTCACCTACCCGTCGGACATCTTCCCCTCCTCGCGCTTCTACGCCGAGGACCTGGCCGACCCGGCCGTGGGCTTCGAGACATCGAGCGACGGCGGGTGCTTCGCGGTGGCCGGCGAGGAGGCCGGCATCGCGCCGGTGCCCAGACCCGACCTTCTGGAGCGCCTGACGGAAGACCGGTTCGTGATCGAGGCGTGATGCTGCGGGGATGCCCGCCGGCCTGTCAGACCAGTCTCGGTGGGACGGCGAGACTCTCGATCGCGTCCTTGGCCATGCCGATATGGGCCTGGCCGTCATGGAGGGCGATGGCTCCGTGACCCGGGAGGAGTGAGTCGAACTCCAGCTCGGCCAGCGCCAGAACGGTTGCCAGCGAGGCCTGGAGGTCACAGTCCGGAATGGCCTGCAAGTGCAGCTTTCCCCACGCGAAGATGGCGTCGCCGGCGAAGAGGTACGTCTGCTCGCCCCCCTCGACGAGGAACGACCCGTGGCCGCCGCAGTGGCCCGGTGTGTCCAGGTAGGTGAGCGTGAGTCGACCCACCGACCGCTGGTCTCCGTCGGTGAGCAGATCGTCGACGGGGCAGGGTTCGTAGGAGTAGCCCTCGGGGAAGATCCCGGCGGCCTGAGCCCGGCAGAAGGACGTGGCCTCGTGGTCGCCCGCCTCGAGCGCTCGTCCGGTGGCCGTGCCGGTCGCGACAGAGAGTCCAACTTGCTCGCGGTAGACCGATGCGCCTCCGGCGTGATCAGTGTGGTAATGGGTCAAGAACAGCCTGGTGAGGGCGGCCGGGTCGTAGCCGGCGCGCCGGATGTTGCCGGTGACGCGCCGGAACCCGGTCTCGGTACCCATGCCGCACTCGACGAGGACCTGCTCGTCGCCGCCGTCGAGGAGGTAGCAGTGGGCGTCGAAGTCCGACGAGACGCCGAAGCCGCTGAGCGTGCCTCCGCCTACCAGATGAACGTCGGATGTCAGTCTCACGATCCGCTCCCTTCGGTTAGTTCTCGGGTACGTCGTAGGTCTGGGCGCTCAGGGCGCCGTCCACGACGAGGTTGACGCCGGACACGTACCTGGCTTCGTCCGAGGCGAGGTACAGGAAGGCGTTGGCGATGTCGTCGACCGACGTCAGCCGGTTGGCCGGCACCGCCGGGAAGCCCTCGGAGCGCCACTTGTCCATCAACTCCTCGCCCACGATGTCGACTGACTGCTGGGTGTCTCCGGGGCCCGGAGCGACGCAATTGCACCGGATGTTGTAGGGCGCGCACTCGACGGCGATCGCCTTCGCCAGGGCCACCACGCCGGTCTTGGCCACGCAGTAGGGCGTGCACCCTCGACCGTGCCCGAGAGCGGCGATCGACGACGTGAACAGGATGACGCCACCGCCGGTCTCCTTCATGGCTCGGGCCGCCCGGTTGCCCAGCACGAAGTAGGCGTCGAGGTTGACCGACAGGATCCGACGCCAGGTCGCGTCGCTCACGTCAACGAACTCGGACAGGTCCCAGGCGGCCGCATTGGACACCATGACATCGAGCTTGGGATCGATGGCCAGAGCCTGGGCCACCGCTTCGGCGCAGTTCTCCATGACGCTGAGATCGCAGTTGAGCAGGTGCGGCGTGGCCCCCAACTCTTCGATCACCGGCCCGACCGCCTCCAGACGCTCCTGGTTGTAGTCGACCAGGTAGAGGTTGTTGGCGCCCTCGGCTGCGAACAGCTCAGCGGTGCGGCGACCGAATCCGCTGCCGGCTCCGGTCACGAAGACGTTGCGTCCCTCGAATCGACGGTTCATTGTCGGTACCTCCGGGTATCAGTGGGCGGTCCAGCCTCCATCGACCGTCAACACCGAGCCGGTCACGTACGACGACGCGTCGGAGGCCAGATAGATGACCGCTCCGGCGATCTCGGGCAACTCGCCCCAGCGTTGCAGGGCCACCTCCTGGCCGATCACCCTGACGCTGTGCTCGCTGTGCTGGTGGGCCCGGTTCATATCGGTCAGGAACGGGCCGGGAGCGATCGTGTTCACGTTCACCCCGCGCCGCGCCCACTCCATGGCCAGGGCTCTCGTCAGCTGGACGATGGCGCCCTTGGAGGAGGTGTAGGCGGTGCGGTCGGGTGCGGCCACCAGCCCGAACGTCGACGACACGTTGATCACCCGCCCGCAGCCGGACTCCCACAAGTGCGGGGCCGCAGTCCGGCAGATCAGCCAGGGGCCGGTCACGTTGACGGCCAGGGACTCCTCGAACTGGCCCGGCTCGAGATCACCGATGGCGCCCCGCACGAGGATCCCGGCGTTGTTGACCAGGATGTCGAGACCGCCCAAGCGCTCGACCACTCCGGCCACCGCCGTCTCGACCGAGTCTCCGTCGGTGGCCTCCATCTCCACCCCCAACGTCTGGCCCCCGGTGGCCGAGGCGATCTCGGCTGCCTTGGCCGCCGCGTCGCCGAGGCTGCGGCTGGTCACGGCCACGTGTGCGCCGGCGAAGCTCAACGCCTCGGCCATCACCGCGCCGAGCCCCCTGGATCCGCCGGTAACAAGGGCGGCGCGTCCGTCGAGGCGGAACAGGTCGAGCGGGTTGGGCGCTTGGGGCCTCCTCGGAAGTCTCGGGTTGGTATTGGGTCGTATGTGCCGGGTTTCGACCCGAGATCCTGCGGTCTAGGAGCTGTGGGCCTCCTCGTAGCTGGGCCCCCCCGATTCCTCCACCCAGTAGCGACGGGCCCAGCCGACGCCCTTCCAGGTCTTGATCTTGTCGGGGACCAGCTTGATGAGCCAGCGGGGCTGCTGGAGGGTGGACACCAGGTAGGTCGGGCCGTTGGGGCCGAGGTACCGGTACGACATCTGCTCCGCGACCTGCACCCAGCGACCGCCGACGTTGGGCTCCTCCTCCACGGTGGCTGTGCCCTCCATGTACACCTTCGGGATCTCCACCGACTGGCCGGACTCGTCGGGGTCGCTGTGGGGGGCGTCGATGACCACGCTGACCCGGCCGTCGGCCTGGATGTACTGACACCACAGGGCCCGCTGGCGGCCGACGAAGTACAGCGCCTCGCCGTCCCACTGGTACCACACAGGCATCACGTAGGGCGACCCGTCGGGCTTGATGGTGGCCAGGCGGGCGATGGGGTTGCCCGCCAGGAACTGCTCCATCTCATCGGCTGTCAAGCCGCCCAGATCGCCTCGGAAACTGCTCATAGTCGACCGCTCCTTTTCTCACTGGTCGAGGCCAGACAGTACCATCGCGCCGATGGACCCGACCAAGCCGGTCGAAGGCGTTTCGAAGGGCGCCGGCGCCAACGGCACCGGCTCCGATGTGGCCCTTTCAGTGCGCGGCCTCGTGAAGACCTTCGAGGTGGGCGGCGGCTGGCTGGGCGGCGAGAAGGGCGAGGTGTCGGCGGTGGCCGGCGTGTCCTTCGACATCGGCTTCGGGCGCACGCTGGGTCTGGTGGGGGAGTCGGGCTGCGGGAAGTCCACCACCGCCCGGTGCATCCTTCGCCTGATCGAGCCGACCTCGGGTGAGGTGGTCCTGCAGCGCCCGATAGCGGACGGCACGACCGAGAGGATCGACATCATCGCCAGCAGCCGGGCCGACCTGCGCCGGCTGCGCCGCGACATGCAGATCGTGTTCCAGGATCCCTTCGCCTCGCTGAACCCCCGCATGACGGTGGGCCAGGCCCTGCGGGAGCCGCTCAAGGTGCACACCTCGATGCCCCGCACGGAGCAGGACACCAGAGTGGGCGAGCTGCTGCGGCTGGTCGGCCTCAATCCCCGCATCATCGACCGCTACCCCCACGAGTTCTCCGGCGGGCAGCGCCAGCGCATCGGCGTGGCCCGGGCCCTGGCCTTCGATCCCGGCTTCCTGGTGCTCGACGAGCCGGTGTCCGCGCTCGACGTGTCGATCCAGGCCCAGGTCCTGAACCTCCTCGACGAGCTCCAGCAGGAACTGGGCCTCACCTACCTGTTCATCGCCCACGATCTGGCGGTGGTGCGCCATGTGTGCGACGACATCGCGGTGATGTATCTGGGCAAGATCGTGGAGCGCACCTCCGCCGAGCGGCTGTTCGCGGAGTCGATGCACCCCTACACCCATGCCCTGCTGTCCGCGGTTCCCGTGCCGGACCCGGACTTGGAGCGGGGAAGGCTGCGCATCCTGCTCGAGGGGGATGTTCCCAGCCCGCTGAACCCCCCGCCCGGCTGCCGTTTCCACACCCGTTGCCATGTGGGGCGCGACCAGGAGGTGTGCCGGGTCCAGGAACCTCCTCTCGATGAGGTGACCGGCGGCCACTGGGTGGCCTGTCACTTCCCCGAGGCCCGCCAGGTCGTGTAGAGGTCGTATAGAGAATGAGACCGTCGCAGCCCATCGCGGGGATGCCGCGCTCGGGCATACGCGAGGTCATGGAGCTGGCCAACTCGATCGACGGCGCCATCCGCCTGGAGACGGGCGAGCCCAACTTCGACACCCCCCGCCATGTCTGCGAGGCCGCGTCCGAGGCCGCGTTCGACGGGTTCACCAAATACACCTCCAACGCCGGGATCCCCCCGCTGCGTGAGGCGCTGGCGGCCAAGGTCACCGAGCGCAACGGCATCGATGCCACCGCCGATCAGGTGGTGGTTACCTCCGGTGCTGTGGCCGGGATCTACAGCGCCATGGTCTCGCTGGTGGACCCCGGCGCGGAGATGCTGCTGGGCGATCCGAGCTGGCCCAACTACGCCCAGATGATGACGCTGCTGAAGATAACGCCGGTCCATTTCCCGCTGCGGCCCGAGGCCGATCTGGTCCCGCAGGCCGCCGACGTCGAGCCGCTGATCACGGAGCGCACGCAGGCCATCCTGCTCAACTCTCCGGGGAACCCGACCGGAGCGGTCACCGATGCCGCCGCCCTGGCCGAGCTGATGGATCTGGCCCGCCGGCACGATCTGCTGGTCTTCTCCGACGAGGTCTACGACGAGATCTCCTTCGACGGGCCGTACACACCGGCCGCGCCGCTCGACACCGACGGCCGGGTGATCACCTTCTTCAGCTTCTCCAAGACCTACGCCATGACCGGGTGGCGGGTGGGCTACCTGGTGGTGCCGCCGGGCGTGTCGCCGCTGATCGTGCGGGCCCAGGAGCCGATCACGTCGTGCGTCAACGCCCCCGCGCAGATGGGCGCCCTGGCCGCGGTGACCGGTCCGCAGGATTGCGTGGCCGAGATGCGCGACGCCTACCGGCAGCGGCGCGACCTGGTCACCGGGTTCCTGACCGGCCGGGGTATCCCCCATGTGAGGCCGCGGGGCGCCTTCTACCTGATGATCGACGTGAGCGGCAGCGGCTGCTCGGGCAAGGACTTCGTGCTCCGGCTGCTGAAGGAGAAGCGGGTGGCGGTGGTTCCCGGCGACACCTTCGGCCCCGGCTCCGGCCGGTTCGTGCGCATCTCGCTGGCGACGGCCACCGACCTCCTGATGGAGGGAGTCGAGCGCCTGGCCGACGCCATCGACGAGTGGGGCAGCTAAGGCGTCTAGAAGTCGAACAGCGACATGGCGGTGCCGCCGCGGATCATGTCGCGCTCGGCAGAGCTGATGCCGCCAAGAAGTTGGTCGATCACGCCGAGGGTCTCGGGGTAGCCGGGCTCCTCCCGTATCCAGGGCCAGTCCGAGGCCATCACCATGCGCTCCGCGCCGAAGGCGGCGTAGATCCGGTCGGTGGTCTCCTGAAGGTCCCGGTAGGGGTAGGGGGCGCCGCTGAAGGCGTAGTGCCCCGAGAGGTGGACGTGCACGCTGGAGTGCTTGGCCGCCAGGGCCTCCACGACCTCCAGTCCCGGAGGGGGTAGCGGCATGTTGAACCGGGGGCGCCGGTAGTCGTCCACCCGCAGCTCCAGATGCATGTTGGGCAGGAACCCGAGGTGGTTGAGCACCACCTTCAGGCCGGGCAGCAGGTCCAGGCAGCCGTCGAGCAGGGCCACCTGGTCGGCGGGCCCGTAGAACCAGGCCTTCATGCCCGCGTCGCGCATGGCGGCCAGAACCGGGAACACCGCCAGCGACTCGGGTTCGGCGCCGGGCTCACCCTCCAGCCCGTAGAACCGGACGCCTTCGATCCCGGCGTCGATCCTGCGTTGCAGGGTGGCCAGCGGGTCGGGGTCCTCGAAGTCGTGCACGGCTACGCCCGCGAACTTGCCCGGGTGCTGGGCCAGCACCTCGGCCAGGTAGCGGTCGTGCTCCGACAGGGCGCAGATGACGGCCCGATCCACGCCGGCGGCGTCCATCGCCTCCAGCAGGCGCGCCGCGAGCTCTTCTCGCTCGGGCGGCGCCATTTCCCCGAAGACGGCCCGCGGATAGTCGTCGCTGAGGGCCTTGAACAGGTGCAGGTGGGCGTCGACTACATCCATGGTGGCTGGCCTTTCTTATAGGTCGTTACTCGTCGGACCCTGGTTCCTCGGAGCCTGGTTCCTCGGAGTCTTGCCGGTGAGTGTCTTGCTCGGCGATCCAGGCGAGGTGGTAGGCGGTGAGGTGCCGGCGCATGAACATCACCAACTGCTCCACGAGGTGGGGGTGCTCCTGTAGCAGGGCCGGGCCTCGCAGCGCGGTGCCCGTCGAGATCCACATGTTCTGACCCCGCATTTTCGGATGGCTCGTCCGCACATGCTCGTGTACGGGCTCGTCGTGCGCGCCGGTGAACAGCACCCGCATGGAGGGGACCGACCCGACGCCGTCGTAGTCGTCGTCAGAGCGGCCCGATCCGGGCGCCGGGCTGATCACAGCATGGACCGGGGCGCCGTGCTCACCACCCAGTTCGAAGGCAGCCCGGGCCGCGGTTCCGTGGACCACCAGCCCGCAGGGTCCGAAGGCGCCCTGCACCTCGGCCAGCGCGCCGGTCACGTCGCCGACCGTGGCCGACGGGTCGGGCTCGCCGTCGGAGAGACCGTGACCGCGGAGTTCCAGGCAGATCACCCGGAAGCCCTCCGCCCTCACGGCGGGCGCCACCGAACCCCAGGCGTCCAGGTCCTCGCCGAGGTCGTGCACGAACAGCAGCGGCGGCCCGTCGGCAGGATGCTCGATCCCCCGCAGCACAGTCCCGTCGGCCAGCGCGACCTCGATGGGGTACGGCCGAGAGGCCGAGCGGGGAGACGGCTGTGTCATGGGAACTCCGGGGGGAGTGCAGCGAGGCCGTGGCCCGAGCGGCCCGTGAGCGGAGTGAACAAGAGCGTGAAACTCGATAGCGCCATGTCAGCCAGCGGTCAGAACGGCTGGGGGTTGAAGCAGCGGAACCCCACTCCGGCCTCCACCTCGTGGGGGGGATGGTCGCTCCAGCACTGCTCCAGAGCGTGGGGGCAGCGGGGAGCGAAGCGGCAGCCCGGGGGCATCATCTGCATGGGCGGGACCAGACCCGGGATCGGGACCAACTCCCGGCGCTTGCGACTGGCGTGGGGCAGGGCCCGGAGCAGGCCCTGGGTGTAGGGATGGCGCGGGTTGGAGAACAGTTCGTCGACCGGGGCCTCCTCCACGATCTCGCCTGCGTACATCACCGCCACCCGGTCGGCGATCGAGGCCACCACGGCCAGGTCGTGGGTGATGAGCAGCATCGACATGTGGCGGTCCTGCTGCTCCTGACGCAGCCGCTCCAAGATCTGGGCCTGCACGGTCACATCGAGCGCGGTGGTGGGCTCATCGGCGATGAGGATCTCGGGGTCCAGCACCAGCGCGGTGGCGATCATCACCCGCTGGCGCATCCCGCCCGACAGTTCGTGCGGGTACGAGTCGAACCGCTCCTCGGGGGCGGGCAGGCCAACGGCTCTCAGGATGTCGACGCTCATGTCGCGGGCTTCGGCCTTGGTGGCGTCGCGGTGGGTGCGGATCACCTCGGTCATCACCTGGCCCACCGTGAACACCGGATCGAGCGATGTCAGCGGATCCTGGAAGATCATCGAGATGCGCTCGGAGCGGACGTCGCGGACCCGGCGCGCCGGCAGCTGGGTGAGGTCGTCGCCGTCGAAGACGACCTCACCGGAGGCGATCCGCACCGGGGGAGTGGGCAGCAGCCGCATGATCGACAGCGCGGTGATCGTCTTGCCGCATCCGCTCTCGCCCACCAGGCACAGCACCTCATTCGGTTGGATGTCGAAGGACACGTCGCGCACCACGTCGAAGGAACCCTCAGGGGTGCCGACCGCGGTGTGGAGATTGCGGACCGACAGGACCGGTGCCTCGGTCGAGCCGTTGGCGGCGGCTTGGTCTGCTGGGGTGCTCACGGCGGGCTCATGCCTTGCGCAGCCGGGGGTTGGCCACGGTGTAGCCCACGTCGGCCGCCCAGTTGCTCAGCACGACGATGGCGATCAGCACCAACGAGAAGAACTGGGCCACCGGGTAGTCGCGCCTGAGCACCGCGTTGACCAGCACCTGTCCGAGGCCGGGCCACCCGAAGATCGTCTCCACCACCAGGGCGTAACCGACGATCTGGCCGATCCTCAGCCCGGCCAGGGAGATGATCGGCACCATGGCGTTGCGCAGCACGTGTTTGCCGATGATGCTCGTCTCCGACAGGCCGCCGGCCCTGAGCGTCCTCACGAAGTCCTGGCCGAGGTTCTCCAGCATGGCCGAGCGGGTCATCCGGACGGTCAGGGCGATCCCCTCCATGGCCAGCACCACCGCGGGCAGGATCAGCTGCTTGAAGCTGCAGCATCCGGCCGACGGCAGCCACCCCAGCGTGGACGCGAATAACCACACCGTCAGCAGGGCCAGCCAGAAGTTGGGCACGGCCATGCCGGCCACCGAGAACGTCATCACCGAGCCGTCTGCCCAACCGTTGCGTCTGACCGCGGCCAGGATGCCCAACGGGACCCCGATGGCGAACACCAGCCCGAAGGCGGCGGCCCCCAGTATCAGGCTGTTCTTGCCGTGGTGGGTGAGCATGTCGAAGATGTCGGCGTTGTTGGTGAGCGACTTGCCGAGGTCGAAGGTGAGCAGGCGGCCCATGTAGCGGAAGTACTGCTCGTGGACGGGGTCGTTCAGGCCCAGCAGCTCCCGGAACTCCTCGCGCTCCTCGTAGGAGGCCGAGGCCGGCAGCCGGGCCGACACCGCGTCGCCGCCCGAGAGCCGGATGGCGTAGAAGACCGCGATCGACGACAGCAGCAACACGATGAGCGTGTAGATGGTGCGGGCCGCGATGCGCTTCATGCCAGGATGCCCCTGGTGCTCATTGCTCGTCCACCGACTTGGCCTCGTGGCGCAGGCGCGGGTCGAACACGTCCCGCAGGCCGTCGCCGATCAGGCTCACCGACAGCACCACCAGCACGATGGCGATGCCGGGGATGGTCGACTCCCAGTGGTTCAGCCGCAGGAAGTTGCGGCCGTCGGCCACCATCTGCCCCAGGCTCGGGGTGGGAGGCTGGGCGCCCAGGCCGATGAACGACAGGGCGGCCTCGGCGATCACGGCCACGGCCACGTAGTAGGACGCCAGCACGAATGCGGGGGCCAGGATGTTGGGGAAGATGTGGCGCCACATGATGCGCATGGACGAGTAGCCGCCGGCCCGGGCCGCCTCCACGAACTCCCGCTGCGACAGGGTCAGAACCTCGCCCCGGACCACTCGGGCGATGGCCGCGGTGTTGACCAGCCCGACGGCCAGGATCACCGGGAACAGGCCGCCGCCCATCCCTCCGACGAACAGCACGGCCAGCAGGATCAGCGGGAAGCCCCAGATGAAGTCGACGGCCCCTCCGATGGCCCGGTCGGTCCAGCCCCGCAGGTAGCCGGCCACCATGCCGAGCACGATTCCGGCCACCAGCGCGAGCAGGGTCACGCCGGCGGCCACGGTGAGGCTCACCCTGATGCCCACGAAGACCCTCACGGCCATGTCCCGCCCGAGGGCGTCGGTGCCGAAGATGTGGCCGTCGCTGAGCGGCTTGAGGTGGATGGCCGAGTAGTCCTGGGAGACGTAGTCGCCGCCGGTCAGCCACGGCCCCAAGATTCCCGCGGCCAGCACCACCACGCCGAGGGCCGACCCCAGCAGCAGCAGCCGGTTGTGGCGCATGCGGCGAAGGCTGCGCCGCATGCCGCCTATGTGCTGGGCCTCCTCCAGCTCCAGGAGCCGGTGTTCCCAGTCGAGTCGCCGCGCTGCGACGGCCGATCCTGCGCCTAGGGCCGGCACCGTATCAAGGGCGCGGTCAGCCCGGTCGCTCAGGTGTTGTTCCCCGCTCTTGTTCGCTTCGCTCACGGGCCGCTCGGGCCACGGCCTCGGCTCCGCTCGGCCTCGGCTAGCCCTCGATCCACGTGTCGTTGTAGTACGGGTAGAGGTTCCACACGAACGGCTGCCAGCCGTGCACCTTGTTGTGGTGCACGAAGGTGGCGTTCTGGTTCATGATCGGCAGGTAGGGCAGTTGCTCGGCCCAGGCCAGCTGGAACTCCGACGAAGCGGCCTGCGCCTCGGCTTCGGTGCCCGACTGCTGCCACGCGGCAATGGCGTCGTCGATGCGGGGCTCTACCGCGTGAGAGAAGTTCGGCACCGGGATGGTGGCCGACCAGCCGAACAGGATGAGCACATCGAGGGGGATGGGCCACAGCCAGAAGAACAGCGACATCTCCACCGAGTCGCGTCCCGGCCGGCTCTGCTCGGCGAAGGCCAGGCCGCGGTCAACGACGTTGAGGTTGGCCCTCACGCCGACCTTGGCGAACTGGGCCGACACCGCGGCGGCCACGTTCTTCTGCACCGACTCGTCCTCGACCAGGTAGCGGAACTCGAAGCGGTTGCCGTCGCGCACCCGCACGCCGTCGTCGCCCATCACCCAGCCGGCCTCGTCGAGCTTCTGGTTGGCCAGATCCACGTCGAACTGGTTGAACTGCTCCACTGCGGGGTCGTACTGGCGGTCGGTGGTGGGGAACGGCCCGTAGGTGGCCGCCCCGTTGCCGGCCAGGATGGCGTTGACCATGCCCTCGCGGTCCAGCGAGTGCGACAGCCCCTGGCGGGTGAGCACGTCGCCGAACAGCTCGTCGTAGTCCCGGTTCATGGCCAGGTGGAAGCCCGACCACTCGGGATGGCGGATCACCGTCAGGTCGGAGTTGTTCTCCAGCCTGGAGATGTCGATGTGGGCCGGGTTGATCAGCGTGTCGATGTCGCCGTTCTCGAGCTGGGTGGCCCGCTGGCCCTCCTCGGTGATGACCGTCCAGCGGATGCCGTCGAGGTAGGCCGGCCCCTTGTTCTCGAAGAACGGGGTGTTGGAGCCGGGGTAGTCGGCCCAGCGCGCCACCGACACGTGGCTGCCCGGCACCCACTCCTCGTGGGTGAACGGCCCGGTGCCGTCGGCGAACTCGGTGCCGTAGGTGGACTCGGGATTCAGCGTGCCGTCGGCGTTGAGCGAGCTGTCCTTCCAGGTGTTGATGTTGAGGATGCGCCAGTAGCCGGTCTTGTGGGGCCCGAGGGCGCCCAACCAGGCGTTCTTCATCTTCATGACCACGGTGTTGCCGTCGGCCTCATAGGTGTCGACCGGAGCGGCCAGGCCGGCGATGAAGCTGTAGGCCTGCACCGAGCGGTAGAACTCGGCCACCGCCTCGGCGTCGACGGTGCCGCCGGAGTGGGAGATCTTGCCGTCGGGGATGTCGAAGGTGTAGGTGAGGCCGTCGTCCGACACCGAGAAGCCCGAGGCGAACTGGGGCACGTCGGCGCCCGACGGGTCGTTGGACAGGATGGCCTCGTAGATGGCGAAGAAGGCCGGGTCGTACCAGTTGGTGGTGAGCGGGTCGTGCTTGGAGACGTCCCGGTTGTAGCCCTCACGCAGCGTGCCGCCCTGGGTGGGACCGGTGGCGGCCGGCTCCTCCGGGGCCGCGGTGGTGGCCGGAGCCTCGTCGCTGTCGGCCGGCTCTGCCGGGGCCGCGGTGGTGGTGGGAGCGGCCGCCTCGTCGTCGCCGCAGGCGGCCAGGATGCTGGCTGCGGCCGCGACGCCGACGCCGGTCAGACCCAGGCGCTTCATGAACGCCCGGCGGTCGAGCTGGTTGGCCTGGTACTGGTCGGCGAGCTCGGCGACCTCCGGCCCGTACTCGTCTCTTATCCACGAAGTCCCCATGGGAGCCCCCTTCTTCCAGAGTGATGAGTGTGCGGCCGACTCGATATGGCTACGGCCGGGACCGAGACTGTATACCAAATGCCAGACAGCCGCCAGTCGCGGCCGCTGCCGTGTCGACCTCCCGCTCCCAGCTCGAATCCGCCGACCCGAACTGGCAGCACAGGATGCCCTTTGGGGCGCTCTCCGCTGCCAATTCGAATCCGACCACTCCGCAAGACGGGCCATCGCCCGTGAGGTGCGCGAGGATGCGTCTCACCGCCCGCGGGGATCGTCTTGTCGCCGCTCGCGGCCACTTGCGAAATGAAAGTGGCCGCGAGTCCAACAGATGCGGCCACTTACGGGATCAAAGTGGCCGCGTGCGCGGCAAGGCGGTCGGCCCCCCGCGAAGCTGGCCGCGGCACGCCGTCCGCTAGCGCGGCGGTCAGGACGATGAGGGCGGTGTACTCGGGGCCTGTATGAGACTCAGGTCCGAGATGCCTGAGAAATCCCGGTCATGAGATGCCAGCGGGCATTTGAGCACCAGCGCGGTGGCTGCGATCCAGGCGTCGGCGGTCATTAGCCCGCGTCCCGCGGACTTCCGGGCACATCTCAACTGCGCGCAGATGTGGACAAGCTCTTCAGTCGGCCACACGACGACGTACTGCTCAAGATGACGGGCCAGGTCGTTCCTTCTGCGTGCACCCCAGTTCCTGGCACATGCTCCGAACCACATCTCTTCCAACGTTTGGAACGAGACAAGCGGACGAAGGCCTGCGATCTCAGTCTCGTAGTGCTCGGCAAGGCGATCGCCGCTGAATATCAACGACACGACACTCGTGTCGAGTACGACGTTGCTCACGGCTGAACCGGCAGATCCTGCGGCCATGGTTCGCTCACGTCGCGTCCTCGGTGAATGGCGTCGATGAAGTCCTCCACATCGAAGGGCTCCTCAGCGGTTACCACTGTCTTGGGGTCGAACGCTGCGCCCGCGGGTTCCTCCATGGGCGACTTCAGATCGAACGGCTCATCCCAAGATCTTGCATCGTGGATGCTCTCAACCGTGACGGTCGTCCACCTGCCGCGTTTGTCGAATCTTCCGGCGCCTGTGACCTTGACGTACCTGGTCGCGAGCTTCACCATCTGGTCGTCGAGCGCCGAGTCGAATCGCAGTGCTACGTTTCCGCCAGCACTGTCATGGAGTTGGGCCTTTCGTGTGGCCCAGTTCACCATCGTCAACCAACCGTGGAGCACTGCCGCTTCGGTCGCACTGGCAGACCGCGGCGGACGGCCGCGGCATTCGAACGAGATCTGACGCCGATCGCGGGCATCGCCCAGCCAGACCGATTCTACGTCCGCTGACAGGTCGGTGCCGATGGAACGCAGGTGGTCAGCTGCCGCGCGTGGGATGGAGCTGCTGTCGACAGCAAAGCTCAGGATTGCCTTCAGAGCGCGCTGACCAACGTCATCGACGTTCTGCTCGACCTCCTCCGGAGGGGCAAGCGCCAGTTCAGCGGTCAACGATCCCGGACTGGTCCCACGCAGGCGCAGGCTGCTCGCTTGGCGAATCGCGTTTGACGGGCGGCCCCGGCGTGGAACATCGCCGCCCGACAGGTAGGCGACCGTGACGCGCACTGCGTCCTGTACGTGCTGGAGGGTCTTGTGCAGATCCTCCACCGGAACGCCGCTGTCCATCCCTGGACCTTCGAAGGTGACACTCAACGTCCTCACGGCCATCACTCCTCCCATCTCCAATTGGGTCTAGAGGCTAGTTCCGGCGCTCGCAGGCGCGAGAGCGACAGTCACCGGACGGGATCTACAGCACGACCGATGCGGCGCGGATCCTTCACCAGCCGTCGGCTCGAAGGATCACCCTGAGAGTAGTCCTGCTGCTTCGAGTTCGTCTCGGACGTTGCGCCGGTATTGATTGAGCATCTTCCAGTTGTCGGCTGTGTGCTGGATGTGGCCTGCTACGCAACTCGGATGCACGGCGTGGCGCTTCGCTGCTGCCTCGATGTTGCGGCACGCCGCGGCGACGTTGAGCCCATTGGGGAACAGCCATCGTGTCGCTTGGTCGTTGGCTTCGCGTTCCCGTTCGTCTTCGGTGGCTTTGGCATGGTTCTCGTCGTCGAGGAGGGGTCCGGATTCTGGGTCGATGTGGCCCAGGGTCAGGTGGGCGCACTCGTGAAGCAGCGTGTAGACGAGGCTGTCGAAACGGTCTCCCCGTGTGGTCAGCCCGATCACCGGCGCGCCGTCTGGCAGGAATGTGACCGCGCCGGCGAGCTTGCCTCCTGGCAGACCCTTGCAGAACACCAGTCGCACCCCGCATCCGGCTAGCAGGTCGACCGCTCGGCGCATCTTGCTGGGGCCGTCCTGCACGGCGCGGGGGAGGCGCGCGGCCGCGGATTCGAGTCCGGCGACGTGATATGCCGGCGTCTGTTGGGTCTGTGCGATCTTGCGCACGCGCCCGAGCCATGCCGTTTGTTCGGGAGTGATCGGTTCATGGGTGTTTGAGCGCCTCGCCGCGTAAGCGAACGGGGGCTGTTCGCCTAGGTGTGGGATCTCGAGCAGTTCGCAGACCGCGGCCTCGATGACGTTCAGGTTCTTGGTGGAGGGGATCCATCCTTGGGACCGGACCTTGGCCAAGGGAAGCACCTTGCGCAACTGCACTATGCGCTCGGCGTCAGACAGCGCCGCCGAGGGTTGGGCCGCAGGAACGGCTCGGATGGCGGCCACCGCCGGTCGCCGTTCCATGCGGGCGAGCAGTTGCTCGATGGACGGTCTGGTTGCGTAGGGGTCGATGCCGGCGGCGTCTTCGGTGGCCTGGATGAACGCCTGTGCGGCGCGGCGTTCCTTGTCGCTGAGGCGGTCTTGAGAGGGTGGTTCGGCGCGGTCGCCCTCGAGGTAGTCCAGGTAAGCGGCCCGGAATTCGGAGATATTGTCCGGTTGCGGGTTCATGGCTCCATCCTGTCTCCTAGCTGTATCGGTATGTGGGGATGGTTGGTTCATTCGGTGATGTTGTAGGGATAGCGGGGGTTGCTCTCCAGGTGTCTGCAAGCCTTGTCGTAGATTTGGCCGACCCGTTGGCCTGTCAGTCCCAACTCGACGCCGATGTCCTTCCTGGGGCGCCGCAGGAACTTGATCTGGAGGAAGATGTCGAGTTCGCGGCCTTCGAGCTCTTCACGAGCGAGGTCTCGCAGATCGAGGGCGCTGCGCACAGCGATGTACTGCTCCTCGGGGTCGTAGCGTCCGTCGGGGTGCAGCTCGAAGACTGTCGCGCCGGGCTCGCCGCTGCTCGATTGTGTCTGGGCGTCTCCTGACTCCACGCTGATCCTGTGTCGGTGGCTGGTGCCTCGCAGCCCCTTGTTGGAGGCCTTCAGAGCGTCTTTGGCCTTGTTGCGAGCGATCGTCACGCCCAAGGCTCGCCAGTTCACTTCGGTGCCTTGATGCGGATGTGTCAGCAACGCCGCAAACGCGACAGCTAGCACATCATCCGCGCTCGCCCCGCCGACCAGGGCTCTCTCTGCACCCTTGCCTCTCGGCGAATCCGGCCTGCGCTTGTACAGGATCTTGTGGATCGCCGCGTACATGACGTCCAAGACCTCCCCGGTGAGGCCTCGGTCGCGAAGCAGGGGGTGCTCGCTGTCGTAGATGGGGTCCGTCGATGCCATCTACACCCATTATCGAAAACCGGTGCGACACCGAAAGCGATCCAGTCAGGATTTTCGATGAGGCGGGGGATTTCGACAGGGGAGGAGACGCACTCGTCAACTCTAGAAAGGAGCAAGCAATGACTGTGGATCCCAAGATTGTGGAACTGGGGAAACTCATTCCGTTCACGATCGACGGTGCCCCGTACGAGACCGCGGAGGCCAGCCAGCGGGCCGAGGCGCTCCTGCGCCTCGCCGGGCGCGACCCGGCCGTGTTCTATCTCGGCCAGATCGAGGGCAAGGACCGGCCCCACACCAAGCGCTACCGCGACGACGAGCTCGTCGAGATCCACAAGGACGCCAGGTTCGTGTCGATCCGCCAGAGCGCGCCCGTCGCCTGATGCAGCCCCCAGTCGAGGCGTTCGTTGATGCGATGGCGGGACTCGGCCTCTGCCCAAGGGTGGAGGCCGAACTCGTCGTCTGCGAGGTGACCCCCGCTGCGGGCGCGCATGCCGGGACGTGTGTGGAGGTCGGTGTGGCTCTATCGGAGCTGGGGGACTGGCCGCACGCACCGCCCCACTGGGTGCATCTGCCCTCCGCTGTGAGGTTCAGCAGCACCAACAGCCAACCTTCGACCAAGACGGGGTGGCTGCAGCACAGCCGCAACAGCGCGGGCTGGGGAGATGCGCCGGCTGCGGTGTGTTGGCATGCCCATCTACAGGCCGTGTTGACCGAGACGGTCCGATGAGCCGCACCGCCTCGGTCGCGATGACCGACCGCACCGAGCGGACGCTGCTTGAGTTGCTGGTGCGCGACGACGGCCAAGAGGATCTGTGCCTCGCCCTGTACCGCCCGTCGACAGCCGCCACTCGTAGGACAGCGCTCCTAGTCTCGGCGATAGCGCCTGGCCGCGACGACCGCGAGGTGCACGGCAACGCGACGGTCTTTGGCGACTACGTGCTGCGTGGCGCAGAGACTGCCCGCGGCGAGGGTTGCGGCCTGGTGTTGCTGCACAGCCACCCCGGCGCTTGCCGGTGGCAGCCCATGAGCGAACCCGACCGCGAAGCCGAGGCCAGCTACGCGAACCTCGCCCGCGAGATCACGGGCCTGCCGCTGGTGGGCATGACTCTCGCCGGGGGCGACAACACCTGGTCGGCACGACATTGGGACACCGGCACCGGCACCAGCGTCGACTGCACTCACGCCACCAACGTGAGAGTCATCGGCGAGCACCTCGCGGTGTCATGGAACGACATCCTCAGACCTCCGCCGCAGGCGACCAGCCGACAGACCCGCACAGTCAGCGCCTGGGGCCCGCACCGTCAAGCCGACCTCGCCCGCCGCAGAGTCCTCGTTGTCGGTGTGGGCAGCGTCGGCCTGGAAGTTGCCGTGCGGTTGGCAGCCTCAGGCATACAGGACCTCACGATCATGGACTTCGATATCGTCGAGGACCACAACCTTGACCGACTGATCGGCGCGGCGCCGAGAGATGTGAGGCTGCGCCGTGCCAAGATCCACGTCGCGCGCCGCTTGGCCAGCACAGCCGCCACCGCTGACAATCCCCGTATCGAGGTGTCGGACCTGTCGGTGTGCGAACCCGAGGGCCTGCGCCTCGCTCTCGACCACGACCTGATCTTCTCCTGCGTGGACCGGCCCTGGCCCCGAGCGGTGCTCAACGCTCTGGCCTACAGCGACTTCGTCCCCGTCATCGACGGCGGCATCGCCATAGACACCAACTCCAGCGGCGGGATGCTCAACGCCACCTGGCGCACCCACGTCATCCGGCCCGGCCGCCCCTGCATGGCCTGCAACCGCCAACTCGACTTGGCGCAGGTCACGATCGACAAGCAAGGACTCCTCGACGACCCCGCCTACATCGCGCACGCCGACGTGTTGCCCACCACGGCGGGACAAAACGTCGCCGTGCTGTCTGCGAGCGTGTCAGCGGCGCTGCTCGCCCAATACGTCAGTCTCAGCGTCGCGCCCGCCGGCCTTGGAGAGCCCGGCCCGCTGCAGTACAGCCTCAACAGCCACTTCCTAGACCACCGCGACGACCACACCAGAGCCCACTGCCCAGTAGAACCCGCAGAAGCTGCTGGCGATCAGCGTCATGACTTCACCGGCCCCCACCCGCAAGCTCAACGGCAGCGCCAACTCGCCGCCTCCCCGGGAGTACGCATCCGGATCCTTCGATCGCTCGACGACATCGCACAGGTCCTGACCACAAGATTGGACCGCGAGCGGACGCGCAACAGCGTGATTGCATGAATCTGGGCCAGCGCTGGGCGGCTGAGATCGAGCGTCTGATGACTTCCGCTCGCGTGTGCTCGAAGCCCGGCTGCGGTCGGCGAGTCGTGTGGAGGGCTGGGCATGATCCGTTGAGGCACGTCGCAGGAGTCTGCTATGTCTGCTGGGGTGAGCATCGGCGTGACGCTACGGGACCGGGCCGCCGAGCCCGCCGAGAATGGCGACGGGTAGCACGAGCGTCGTGGTGTACTCATTGCGCGATGACCGTTCCTTGGGCAGCTCACTGGATCGCACAAGGTCGCTGTCGCGTCAGACATGAAGAACTTGAGGCCGAACGCGCCAAGCAGCGGGCTTCGCTCCTCTTGCCAGCCGTTCGGTCCGCGCCACCTCCTAACGAGACCATCCTGCGGCAGGACTGGCCTGGCGGGAGAACTACGACCGCACCTTCGCAAGGCATACCAGGTCGCCCGGCTCACACCAAGACCACGCGGACCACTTTGGCATTCGGGGAACTCGCATCGGGCCGAATTGCCAGAGCTGAGTCGCTCGCAGCCCTGGGCGTGCGGGATGCTTGGCGTAGAGCCGACCGATTCGTCGAGAGCTCACGTGACGCAGACCGGGTTGCTGCCCTCATCTTGGCCGATAGCACCGTGTTCGTCGAAGGCGGCTTCGTGATCCGGAGAGCCACCGGGGATCGTCTCGCCGCCGTGGGCACCCATGTCCAGGCAGCCGTTGGCCGGATCTCAAGCAACAACAAGGCTCGCAGCACAGTCCGGCACGAGCGCTAGCTGTTCTGGACGCCCCAACACGCTCTTGCGACGGCAAGCCACCCTGAAGCACATCTCGGCTTCGGGTGCGTGAATGCACGTGGCACCAGCGCCGCGAACCCGGGGTTTCGAAGACATGGCTTGCACCCGCACCCAGATCTGTGCTACATTGCGCTGCAAAACTTGCAACCAAATGTAGGATAAGGAGGCAGGCGATGAGCCAGGACGTGCCCACCCTAGTGGACTGCGTGGCTACAGCTGTTGTACGGGGCTGCCGGTTCGCGGCGACGGTATCTGAAGAACACGAGCGCGAGTTCGGATACAAGTCGAACCTGATGTCACGAATCCACAACATCCGATCCGTTGCCCAGAGCGCGCTCTCAAATGACGAATCTGGAGTTCTCGAGCTGTGTACCGAGAACATGAAGTTTGGGAAGATCCAGGTGAAAGACACCTCGACGGCTGACCTGTACCTTCTTCGGTCGCGAAGTCGACGACCGTCAGGGACCTACGTCGAGGAGCACCTCTTTGACCCCGGCGACTGCACGAGACACATCATCGAGTATCAGTTTGTCGACGGCGAGCTCTGTCTGTCGGTCGCGCCGGTCTCGATCGTTCACAAGAAGGGCCAGCCGAGTCGCCTAGCACTGCGAGGGCCGGTTGTCGAAGCCGGGCGATGGCCTCTGACACTCACCGACGGCCCCACGGAATTCGAGGAACCGGACAGGTTCGACGATATTGACCTCGACCTCGACGATGAAGCGGAAGGTCGCGCGTGACGGGGCGGCTCCGCCCGTTTCGAAACCTGGAGGGCCTAACGCAGGTTGAGATGGGCGAGTTGCTGGGGATCGCCGATTACGCAGTCTCGCGTATCGAGTCTGGACGTCGAACCCTCGATGTTGACGTTTCGGCCACGGGCTACTCGCAGGAGCGGTTCGCGGCAGTGCCGCATATGAGCGAGCCGTTACACCGCAAGCTAGCTGCAACGCCCGAGGCTGACCGACGCAAGGCAAAGGAACTGTTGCGTCTCGGCGGCGAAGTGTTCCTGGCTCTGCAGCAGCGCACCCCGAGTGCGCCATCGGTGCTTCTCACGAGACTACCTGCGGCGCAGTCAATGGACGAGGTTGAGGAGTGCGCAGTTGAGGTCAGGTCCGGGTTGCTCGCCCACGAAGAAACCGGTCCGATCAGGAACCTGACCTCGGTTGTGGAACGCGCGGGGGTTTGCTTGGTGCCGATCGTCGGCTTGCGAGGCATCAGCGGACTGTCGTCTTGGGTCAATGAGGAACAGCCCGTGATCGGGTTAGACCCCACCCAACCCGGGGACCGTTTCCGGTTCTCGCTCTTGCACGAGTTGGCGCATCTGTTGATGCATCGCAAGAGCAGCCGTATCGCTGAAGACGAAGCGAATCGGTTCGCCGGTGCAGCGCTCATTCCTCGCAGCGATGTCGACCAGGCGATGGAGGAACGCCCCACGCTTTCTGATTTCGTCGCGCTCAAGAAGCGGTGGGGAATCTCGGTGGCGGCGCTGGTGTACCGCGCTAAGGAGTTGCAGCACATTGACGAGCGTCGATATCGGGCGCTACAGATCCAGATGTCAAAGTGGCGAAGAAAGGAGCCCGCGAAGTTCGACGCAACACCCGGTGAACTGTTGCCGAGACTCGTGGAAGTACACGGCGGGGCGCAAGCTGTCGCACAGCGTCTTGGCATCAATAGTCAGCACCTGCGGATGGTGATCGACTGGCGGAGGCTGCGTCTCGCCTGATTCGTGGGGATAGCCCTTAGGAGCAGTAGCTGACTACACCGCAGACCCTGAACATCGGTCAGAGTCGGTATTGCGGGCAGCCGCTCCCGCTGCTGGGTGGCAGCACCGATTCCTGCGGTGCCTCGACCAACCCGGCGACGCCGCGGGTGAGCCCGGGTGGCGGCGGACACACCGCTGTCGGGATGGCTGTCTTGGCGGTTGTCTGCACTTGTAGAACGGGCGTTACGTTGTGATGGTGGCACCTATTGACGACGAGGATCGAGCATCTCGGATAGCGGCGTTCGCACGTGGTCTGAGAGAGATCCGCCCTGAGTGCACCTACTTCGCGGCGGCGCTGTTCGGCAGCGACACGGGGTGGAACTTGGCATTCGACACGTGCTTCGCCGGTTTCCCCGAAGGCAGAGGACCTGACGATGGCGTCGAATTGCGCGAGCCCGTATCGGTCTACCCCGACCGCATGACACGACTGTGGGAGGATCTCGGTCAAGGCTGGGTCGTCGTGAACGAGCGCGCGCAGCTCATCTGGCTCTTCCGATTCGGCGGTAACGCGCTCATCGCCGAGAAGGTCGCACGCGAGCACCTCGCCGAGTACATCCAACCGATCGAAATGGTCCCCAATGGCGCTATGGGACTCAGACGCTTTCACCCGGACGCTCGCGAGTCTAGACGCCGCCGTCCGAGGCCTAGACAGAAGGAGCGGATCCTCCAACGCGATGGGAATCGCTGCCAGGTCTGCCACTGGCAGCCTCCGAACGACGAGGACAACCGGCTCGAACTTCACCACATCAGGCCATTCGGCATGGGCGGACCCACCATCGATGAGAACCTCCTCACCGTGAGCAACGAGTGCCATAGGAGCTTCAACCCGCACTATCAGCCAGGGCTGTTCTGGCTGCCCGACGGCCACGCCAGCAGAGCGCTCGAACAACACTCAACCGACGCGCACAACCAGCACCAGCGGCTCGAGGCGTACCGTCGCCTTGCAGCCCATGCGTTCGAAGCACTCGCCGCAGCGGGCACTGCTGCGGGATCGCGGCGCCCAGTTCATCAACGTCTTTGAGGAGACCTCCTCTAGCGAGTAGGGCCGTTTGTTGATCGCTTCATGAGAGGTCCTTTGGAGAGATGCCGCGATCGTGTCCGGAGCGAATGGTCACCAAGAGCGGTGGTCGAGCACAACGCACATCGTTGTTGAGAGCTGTGTGGCGTTGCGAAGGCTCAGCGGCTTGACGGATCTGCGTAGGGGCAATTCGTCGCCTCCTGGCATGATCGAGCGTTCATGCTCTCACCGACACGTTTCTGACGACGGCTGACGCTGGTAGCGCGCTCTCGTCGACTGGTCCGGCGAGTTCGGCAGAGCGGGGTGCCCACAGGTTGGCATGGAGGCGCATGTTCAGGTGTGGGATGGGCGTGGGATCCCACCCAACACGCTGGTGGACAACCTTCTCGTCGACCAGCCATGTCAATTGGCCCGGACGCCAGTCGATGGCGTAGCGGTGGAAGTCGGCCGTGGCGTCGAAGCCGAGATCGATGAGACAGGGGGAGCCGCGATACCCAAAGCTCATTTCCGTGCCATCGTCGCCGGGATTGAAGTAGACGTTGACGAGCATTCGCCAGGGGTCGGCTCCCGCTAACTCGATGTCGATCTCCTGTCGCGGCGCGGCTCGGTGCAGGAAGAATCCGGTAATCAACCCCGAGCCTGGCGCTGCCCTTATCTCGGCTTCGAAGCGCCCATTCCCAAAGGACCGGACGGACGCAAAGGCACCGGACTTGTACGGCCGCACTCCGCCATCAGTGGCGTCGATCTCGAGCCGCGCGCCCTCTGTGCCGTGCCGGAGACCCTCCGGCACGAACGACGCCAGGTTTCCTGGGAACGTCTCGGTTATGCCCGGGAACAGAGTCGAGGCCTCCGTCATGCTGGCTTGGGCGATGATCGCGCCGGCCGCGTCATGGGGGCGGCTCTCGTTCGATGCTGGCTGCCAGTTGCTCGATGGCGGCAGCACCCACGGCGAATCGTCCATCGAGCCAGTGTCCCCCCGAATCCGCTCAGCGGGTCCGGGGCGGGATGCCGGGCGGGCGTCTCGAAACAGCCCGAAGACTCTCGGAGCGCCAGCCGGAAAGGCCTCGGCAGGAGTCGAAAGGCGCAAGACGCCGCAGAGGACCTCCCAGGACGGGTGCCCGGAACCGTTAGGCGTCAAGATCGCCGACCGCGATGGCGGCAGCCGTTCGCGCTCCAGACCGAGGGGTATGGGCGCATCTGCCTCCATGAGGATTGTGTAGCGCTCGTCCGCCGCAGCACGGGAGAGCACAGTGGGCACGACGGGGGCGTCGACGAGGGCGTTGAATGTCTTCAACACCTCTTGCAGTTCTGTCTCGCGCAGCGGTTCCTCATCACCGTTGAAGACGCGTACGCGCAACCCGAGCATCGACAGCGCCATGGCGAGGCTTTCCTGCTCCCCACCCGCAGTCCATGCCAGAACCGTGCCGGCGTGGGTTGTGGCCGGGGGCTTGATACCGTCTGCCGCGTCGACGATCCCGGCCCGAGCGAGGTAGGGCAGGACCGAATGGGCATTGTCCGATGCTTCGTCATGCCTCTGCTCGATGGCGGGCGAAGTGAGTGCCAGCGCGCCGAGTTCGGCGAACCGATAGTTCATCCAAAGGTCAACGGGTCCTATGACCGGCATGGCGCGAAGGAGCATCGCCGCACCTTCGCGCGACAGCACGTAACCCGACAGGAACCAGAGTCCGCGCACAGGTCGGAAGAGGCTGTCGCAAGCATCGTCACGCACTGCAGTTCCGCCCGCGTCGCTGTAGGAGAGATAGAGCAGCTTCGGGCCACCTTCGGCTGCGCAGCGGTTTAGGGCGGCCCTCCATCCGCTATCGATCGCTGCTGGTGCACCTCGCGAGAACCAGACGTCGTCCTCCAGTACGAGAACGTATTCGCCGGTCCCATTCGCAACAGCTTTCCAGACCTCCACGTGTGACCGCGCCACTGCAACTTCCTGCCGCGTCATCCGCACCGGCTCATCCTCGGCGAAGCACTCCGCCAAGCGGGCGTCGGGTTGCACGTACAACTGATCGCCGATTCGGTACCTCGGGTCCACGTCAGCGGTCGCAGCCACGGCCCGGCCGTCCCGCGCATCGACTGCTGCGAGCCGCCGCGTGATCGACGTCAACGGCTTGCCATCGGACGTTCGGAACCGGCCCAGCTCTTTCATGACGCGCCGCCATCGCCTCGGCTGCCTTTCCAGGTTCACGACCAAGACCGCGCCAATCTGGTCTGTGGCTGAGCCAAAGGCCTGAATCCTCGCGCCCGGGACACACACGGTCAGCGAACGCCAGGTTCGGAAAGCGAGCGTTCGCATGGGGCCGACCACCCTATTGATGTGCATACCGGGGCCAGTCCGCTCCGATCCGTCAGGGATCCATATTGCGCCAGTTGCGGGCGTCGTTCCGGTAGTCAAGGTCCCACTGCGGTTCCGCAGTTCGCTCCCATTCGAGAAGGAGCTCGAAGTCTGAAGGAGCATCCTTTACCTGCAACTCGCGAGCGTGTCCGGCCAGCGCGGCAGTGAGGTTCCCAGGGCCGGTTGTCGATTGGATCTCCGGCGCTGGCTCGCCTCCCAGGAGCCTGTCGGTCGCGCGAGCCAGAGCTCGTCGCAACACCGGGTGACCAGCTGGCGCCGCTATCGGGTTGTTGTTGACGTAGAAGATGCGGTCGCGGGTCGGGAAGTCGGTACGGCGCAATTCAGACGGCGACACCATGCCGCCGGCAGAGACGTCGTAGGCGAGCGCCTGCACCTTCAGAGTGTGCTTGCGGAAGATGTCCTTCCACCCGTCGCTCAACAGCACATCGTCGGCGTCGACGTACAGGCCACCTTCCGCGAGCACGAAACACAGACGCAAGTAGTCGCTCCGCATTGCGGGATGCCTACATCGCCCAAAGGCGGCGAGTTGCCGCGAACCGTACTGCTCCGCGATGTAGGCGCCTGCGGAATCATCGTTGAACATCCGGAAGCGAAATCCCTCGGTGCGCAAAGAGCCCCAACTATCGAGGCAGCTGCGCACGTCCGGCGGCACGTCATGCGGGTCGTGCCAGAACTGCACCAGCGTTCTGGGGATTCGCTCAGTCTGATCAGCCCCATCCCGTTCCGATTCTGCCTCATTGCGGAGTAACTGATGCAGCGTCAACTGTCGAATGAAATCGGACCTCAGGAGGTCGTCCTCTTCAAAGCCAGGCGCGTACACGTCGGTCGCCGAGGTCTGGAGCCGAGGGCTGTTCCTGGCTGCCGCCGGCTCAAGCTGTGGCTTCCCGCGATTGTGTCTTGGCGATCTCACCGAGTGCCATCCCTCCGATACGCCTTGTAGTACGGCGACTCCCGGTGGAGATACGCGCGCCCCTCGACCACGAACCCATCCAGGCCGTGATCCACGGTGTACGTGTCGAGATCTGTCAGGTTGTTGATGAAGCCCTTCCCGTTGAAGTTGAGAGACGTATTGCAAAGCACCCCGTAGCGTGTGCGCGCCTTGAAGGCAGCGAGCAGCTCATACAGGCTTGCGTTCGTGTTCGGGCTTACTGTTTGGAGCCTGGCCGTGCCGTTCACATGCGTTACGGCGGGAAGAGCGTCCGTGTTGGCCGTGTAAGTAAACAGCATGTGCGGGCTCTCGTGTTCGCAGCCGAACCAGCGCTCAGCGTCAGCTTCCAGACAAGCAGGGGCAATTGGTCGGAACTGCTCGCGCCGCTTGATCTCGTTCAAACGCATTCTCGTTCGTTCGTCGAACGGAGCTGCGAGAATCGACCTATTGCCTAGGGCGCGAGGACCGATCTCGTACCTGCCGCTGACCCAGCCGAGGACCAGGCCGCCACTCAGCATGCGCGCGACGTCCTCGCAGGTAGCGTCGCTGATGTCGTACCGGCCACGATTTACCGGGGAATCCGTCCTGAAGGGCAATCCGGAATAGACGTTCCATTCGATCTTGGCATCGCCGGTCAAGTGGAGCTGAGCGTCGATTGCCGTCCCGATCGCTGAGCCTGAGTCGTTGGGAACTGGCGGCACAAAGACGTCAGAGAAGAGGCCTGTCTCTCTCCATCTGGTGTTCCAGTCGCAGTTCAGAGCGCAACCCCCGGTCACAACCAGTGGTAGGCCCTTGCGCAGGTTCTTCTGAGCGAACCGGTGAAAGGTCTCGAAGATCCGATCGCTGTAGATGCCAGCAAAGTTGCGAAACTCTGGGTCGTCTGTGCCCACGTTGAAGTAGACGGACGACTCAAGCTGATCGTAGAGGTCGAGCCGAACATGTCGAGACGAGAGGAGGAACGTCATCAACTCCTCTTCCTCGACGGTCGGTGTACTCCTCCGCGAGAAGGAGGCGAGCGCCATCAGCTTTCCGGCGTCTGTGAGGCGCGAGAACGGCGCATCCTTTGGGAAGGTCGGATCCGCCAGTCCGTAGATCGCTGCGTACCTGTGCCCAGGTTCGTTCATCACATCCGCGATCCATGTGATGTTCATATCGGGGCCGATCTCGTAGAACGCGCCGATCGTCCCTTCCCATACCAGCGCGTAGCAGGACGAACCTTGCGGGTAGGGGGACATGCCAAACCCGCAGAGTAGGTGTGATCGCTCGTGGGAGGACGAAAAGAACGACACCGACTTCCCGATCAAGTGGCCGTCTTCCATAGCGATCTCGTCTCTCGACAGACCGCGATACCCAACGTGGAAACGTGGCCCGGTCGGTTGCGCTTCGCGCTGCCACCAGCCTCCAGTGCACACCACGTCCGGCACTTCTTCGAGCCGGCCAAGGGCGTCGATGAGGTCGTGGCTCGCGATCGGGGTATAGCGGTAGTTGGAGTCCTTCTCCGCCTCCACGGAGGAGACGAGGTGGCCGTCTTTGAGGTGGGCGACCGCTCCGTCGTGGCCAGGGTTGTATGAAACGATGTTCACGCTGGCCAGACCCTGATCGTCTCTTCACCTGGACTCCGATCCTGCTGACCTTGGTCAGCCGCTCCACGAATGCTTGCAAGTCCCTGCGCGGCCGCTCGTCGGCTGTGGGTGCGCAAGTCTGGGTCTCGGCGACCTTCGCTCGTCATACGCCGCAAACTCCTCGGATCCGGCGGTCTGGAGCGTCGTGTGATGGTGCCGGGCAGGCGCCCGACCGACACCCACGAGTTTCGCAGCCGTCGGCTACCGCCCATCTGCATTCCCACTCCCATCCGCCGGTTCCCGACCTCAGGGCTTGAGCGGCCAGGGAACCGGAACTCTCCAAGTTGAGAGCATCACTCGACTTCGGGTTGGGAAGAGTCGCTGCCGAACCTCTCTTGGAGGTAGCCCATCCACCAGTCAAGGGCCTTATCGGCCGTCGGCTCGGCCTTCTTGGCCACCCGCTTGAACCAACGTACCATCTTGATGATCCATCCCAAGCTCCCGATGAACGCATAGGTCTGCGACATCGCGAGTACCCAGACGAGCATGCTCGCGGTCATGCCTTCCAGTCCCAGCCGCGACGTGTACCAGACGGCAAACACGCACGAACCGCAGATGACTGCGACGGGCGGCAGGAGCCAAAGCACCAGAACCCTGTATCCGCCCATGGATGACGCTGCTCGGGACCACCATCGTTCTCGCGCCGCGGTCACCTGCTCTACCTCCAACGTGCCGTCTCCCGCTGGACGTCAGATGTGATGAGACACGCTTTGCCGTTGGGTGGTGACGGTGGGTCTGCGGCAGTTGGTGAGAGTGGAGTGACTCCGGTAGTGAAATGCACGGCCGGCACCGTAGCCATGATGACGGCACATCCGGGGACCACACACAGGGCAGGGTAGGCGCCTTGACTAGAGCTGTTGCAGCAGCCGGTTTCTGTAGGTTCGGGCGATGTTCGTACGCCCCATGGGCTTCGAAGTCACGCTCGAAAGCCCGTTCGCGAACGACAGGCTCGGCCGCTGGGGAGCACGTCAAGGCGGTCTGTCGAGCGATCGCGGAGATGGACGGTCCGGCGGTCGTGGCGCTCGACGGCGGCTGGGGGACGGGCAAGACCGCGTTCTTGGCGATGTGCTCCGCGTGGCTGTAGTCGGAGTTCGAGATCCCCGTTGTCGGGTTCTATGCTTGGAGCCAGAGCCACACCCAGATGCCGCTGGTGGACCTCGTCTCCGTGCTCACCGCGGAGGACAAGCCGGCGGCTTGTCCACTCAAAGAGCGTGGCCGCGGTGGGTTGGCATCTGGCGAAGTTCGGCACTCGGGGCCTCGTGGGCAGGGACGTGGTCGCCGAGGCGACGGTGTCTGAGGACTCCTGGGACACTGCTGAGAAGGAGACGGTCGAGTTCAAGGGCCAACTCCAGGTCTGGGCCGATGAGGGCGGCATTTGCATGTAGATCGCGCAGCTGCTTGATGCGAGTATTCGTCTGGCAGGTTCTTGAGGATCCTGGTCGCCTTCTTGGATGCCGATAGTGTGATGGGGAGCCGACCGTCTAGCTGACTCTGGTTCCAGTCCATCTTTGGCCAGGGCCAGATCTCTTCGGCGAGGGTCTCGATGCTGCGTTCGGTCGTCGCGGGTCGGATGCCTAGCGGCGTTGGTATGTCAGGCAGCACAACACCCGGCCGCTCGACACCACCCAACAGATGACCCGCGTCGTGGAGGCATGATCCGTAAACGGCTCCGCCATGACGACTTAGTGGTGAATAGTCCGTGCCCGGTACCGAGGTCAGATGTTGAGCTGCTTGACGAGGGTTTCGATCTTCTGGCCGGTCGCGGACGCGGCGAGACGGGCGGATAGTTCTCGGCGGGCGACCCTCCAGGTGAGCTGGCGTCCTCTCTTGGCGTGCTGGGTTCGCAGGTCCGTGAGGTCTGCAGATGCCTCGCCAGCGGCTGTGCTGCCGAGTTGTGCGAGGCTTGCATGGGTGCGGTCGGCTGGATCGTATTCGGGGATGTCCAGTTTCCACAGGTGCTTATTCAGGTCGCGCGCCCCGAATTGACCCTTCGGCATGAGCGGCTCTACGGCGTCGCGCAGGACGTCGCTGTTGATGATTGCTGCGAGGTAGTGGGCTTCGTCAATGCTGCGGCATGCGATCCAGAACAGCTTGTGGTCGATCAGCGCATCGGACTGTTCGAGCACGGCTGCTGTCGGGCGCCCGGACTTGGTGTAGATG
Source organism: Candidatus Aldehydirespirator sp. (assembly GCA_965203635.1). Taxonomy (GTDB): domain Bacteria; phylum Actinomycetota; class Acidimicrobiia; order Acidimicrobiales; family Aldehydirespiratoraceae; genus Aldehydirespirator. The sequence goes on along the minus strand of OZ241903.1, from coordinate 3,313,257 downwards.
AGCCGCGCCGCGGCCGGTGGTATCTGTTTGCTCAGCTTACTTCTGTAATCGAGCTGCTTGAAGAGGCTCAGGGTGCTGCTGGGTGTGCGGTTGGCTTCCCAGGCTGTGGCCATGTGCTTCCAACGGCGCCGCAGAACGGATGGCAGCGGCGCAAGGTTCACGTCGCCGGTGGTGGCACTGGTCGCGGGCGGGGCGGTAGCGGCTCGGGGGAACGGCAGGATCGCCTTGAGTGGGTCGAGGGTCACGAACGGGGCGAGCGTGTCGCCGCGGTGGATGTCGTGGATGTAGTCGTCGGGAATGGTGCCGCGGAGATGCGACACGTTGAGGGACTTCCACGGTTCCTTGTCCTGGTTGGAGGAGAGCGGATGCACGTTGCTGGAGCTGCCCGTGAGCGAGGTCTTCGATGCCGTGGTGGTGACGAAGAACAGGCGTCGAGGGAAGATCGTCGCGCCGTTGTGGGCGCGGGGCCTGTACGGCGACCTGGTGCCGTGGCCGGGCATTTGGACCGTCTTGCGGGTGATCGCGGCGGGGGTGTCGGGCGAGCCGTGCCATTCGATGACCTTCGATGAGAGGCCGTGAGCGGCTGACTTGGCCGAGAATACGACACAGGACGGGACCGGGAAGAAGTCGTTGGGTTCGAGGGTCTCCAGATTCCACGGGTCACGGCTGAGGTCAGCAGAAACCGGTCCCCAGTTGCCGGTGCGCCACTTCTCGTACTGCCCGGCGGCGAGAGCCGAATGCGGCATAACCATCGCCGCCGCGCCGCCGGGCCGCAAGTAGAGGTCCACGCAGCGTGTGTAGAACAGCCCGGCGAGGTCGGCTTGGGTCACATAATGCGGTTTGGGCCACAGCCCGTAGAGCTTCTTGGCTTGTTCTTGCAACGCTGCTCTGATCGAGGAGACGGTCTTGTTGTAGGTGAGCCAGGGTGGGTTGCCGACGATGCGGTCGACCTGCCCCGCGGCGGTGCTGAGCCACACGGGGCGCACCAGGTTGCGGGTGTAGTAGGCCCAGATGTGGTTGCGGCCCTCGTCATGGAGTTTCTTGAGTCTTCTCAGCGTGGACAGCAGCATGTCGTAGTCGGGTCCGGCGGAGATCCCGGCGGTCTCAAGCGTGTGAACGGGATCGAGGCCGTCCTCGATGTCGGTGGCGGCTTGCATCAGCAGCGAGTCGAACTCGTCGCCGCTGTCGACCAGCGTCTTGGGGAACTCCAACACGAGATGCACCCCGCCGGTCGTTGCGGGGTCCGTATGGACGGTAACGCTCTCTTGGCCTAGGAGTGTTTGTGTGTCTGAGCGCAGTTGGAGGCTGTCACCGAGATACACCGGCACGGAGACATCTACCGCGCCCCCAGCGCTCTTGATTAGGTCGCTGGCCGCAGACACCCACGCGGCCCGCGCCAAGTGGACCGCCACCGGGTGAACGTCAACGCCCAGGACGCTGTGTTGCAACGCGGTAAGCGCCTCAGAGGCCGGAACGCTCGCCGCGCTGGCCGCGGTGACATACGCCTTGATCGCTTCGCGCAGGAACGTCCCCGAGCCGCAGGCCGGATCAACGACGCGCTGGTTCAGCGGGTCGTTGACGGTCTGCGCCACCACTCGCTCGGCGAGCCAGTCCGGGGTGTAGTACTCGCCGAGACGCTGGCGTTCCTCGGCGGTGATGACGCTCTGATACAACACACTGCCGATGTCGTAGTCGGCTCGGTTCCAGTCATAGCGCGCCACCCGCCGCGCAAGACCACGTACCCAGGCTTCGCCACCGCCGGTCTCGCTGGGCCATCCAAAGAAGTCGGACTCGATCACGCCCCTCACACCGACATGCTCCGCGAAGGCGGACCCGTCGATCAGGCGGGAAGGTCCATGCTCGGCGATTTCCTCGATGTCCATGTCGAACGACGCTTGAAGCGCCAGCGCTGCCGCAGCCGCCAGGTACGTATGGCGCACGAACAGCCCATCACGGTCGCTGGTGTTCGATACGACCTCGCCGAGCGCCGACCCGAGCAGATCCTCCCAAAGGGCGCGTTTGACACCGACCGTCGGATCAGAGGCATGGTCGTCGTAGAGGCGACGAAGCTCAGCCACATCATTGACAGCGGCCAACCCTGCCCCGAACGAATGCCCCACCGACTCCGGGGTGGGTGCACGGAGAGCGCCGGCGTGAACGTCGATGCGGTCGCGTAGCCACAGTTCCCAATCGTCCGCATCGTGTTCCGTGCGGAGAGTGAATGTACGCACGACGGCTGCCTTGAAGGCCGTTCCAGTCTCGGAGCTGGGACGCAACGCCCAATGCATGCCGTCGGTGAGGATGCCGAGCCTCTCAGGGCGACCCTTCAATCTGGCGTCGTCGAGGTAGCCGTCGAGCTGCTTGATGTGCTTCGGGTTGGGGGCACCTCCCTTGAGAATGCGGCGCTTGACCTCAAGGATCACCTGGCCTGTGCGGAGGTCGGTCCGGTCCGACTCCAACGTCATGTCCTCGCGACGCGCCAGTTCCGACACGGCGAACAGATCGCGTATAGCGGCACGGATGTCGCTCTCAGAGGACCTGATGTCTTCCCCAGTGGATACAGACCTCCGGTGATGGTCCAGCAACCGGCCCGCTGCCGCAACTAGGGAATCGGTGTCAGGCACCGCCGTATTGTGACACAGCACCGCTACCTGCTAGAGCCTGCTCCGGCCGCTCGATGCGCAGGCTCGCGGCTGGCAGTCTGTTGCAGCGAGGGAGAGACGTCAGAGGTCCACGAGGGCGGCGTGGGCCGAGGGATACGCGGCTCGGAACTTCGCCGCCGCGGCCTCCGACCAGCCGCCACCCACGGGCACCGTCAGCTCGACGCGGTCGGGGTTGGTGCAGGGTTGGCCTTGAGATATGTGCAGGGTGACGGAGCCCTGTCGTTGGCGTAGGACGTAGGAGTACACGGTTCGGTAGCCCTGGTGGTTGCATATGCCGGTGTCACCGTCGTCGTGAGAGCGCTGCAGGGCGAAGATGTCGTCGATGCCGCCCGCTTGCTCCAGGCGGCGCTGGGCTGAGGCCAGGCGCCTCTGGGTCGTGACTGTGTCGTCGTCGGCAGGGTGGGGCTTGAGTTCGACGTGGTGGTTGGAGCGTGCGGTGGGCCCCTTCAGGGCGGTGGCCTTGACCCGGTCGCCCCGCACCTCCACCGCCGCAGCCGCGGCCGCGTCGATCATGATCAGGTTGGCCCACAGGTAGGGCTTCGACTCGACTGCCTCCTGTACGGCCCCGACGGCCGAATCGATGTCGCGGCCCTCGCGTAGGGCGACCTCGGTGAGTTCGTCGTAGTTGGCGTGCCCCTCCAGCGTTCGCACGTTGGAGTCGCAGCACAGCAGCCCGTGCTCGTTGGCACCAATGGAGAACCCCGAGAACTGGTCGAGGTCGGGGTCCGTGCCGGCCCAGGTGGTCACGCCCTGCACACCGAAGACGCTCGGCTCGGTGACGAGCCGGTCGTCGAAGTGGGTCCGGCCGAAGTCCTTGTTCTTGAACAGCAGGTAGTCGCCGGCCCCGAGTCTCAGCACTCCGGTCGTGCACATAGCGTCCCCCATTTCGCTGAGGCAACTCTACGGCTCGGTGAAGACCCACGAGTTCCGGATGAGCAACGCCCACCTGCTCGATACTTGCCTCAAACAGCGCCTTGGGCGTTCTGGCGTCCCGGGCGTGACTCGTCGGACCGCCCGAGAACAACGGCCGCCCAAGATGCCGTAGACGATCATGAAGGACCCGGCGGCATAGGCTGAGTACCTGTGTCCAAGCTCACTGCGGCGGTTGTCGTGCTGGCGGCACTCATTGTTGGGGGTGGGCTGGTGACGGCGGCGCTGATCCTTGTTGACGACGACGAATCTACCCCGGTGGTTCTGGTGGAACCGGCCACGACGACAACTACGACGGTGGTACCGACGACAACCACCGTGGCCCCGACTACGACGCTGGTACCGACGACAACCACCGTGGCCCCGACTACGGCGGTGGTACCGACGACAACCACCGAGGCGCCACCCACAACCACAAACACGCATGCAACCGAGGAGGAGGCACCCCGGCAGGTGTGTGAGTTCGGGGACCACCGCGAGGCGGTGCTGGCGGCAGTGTGGCAGGTGGGCGGTGTGGGTGATGGGGCAGGTACCGCCTTCTACATCGGTGACGGTGAGTGGCTAACCGCAGCCCATGTGGTTGGCGAGGCGCAAGACGCGGTCCTCTATAGCGGTTCGAGGAGCCTGCCCGTGTCAGTAGTCGGTACTGACACGGCTGGGGACGTGGCCTTGCTGGTGGGTAGTGGTGTGGGCACTCCGCCTCTCGTTCTGACAGAGGACCCCGCGCAGGCAGGTGACGTGGCCTACGTGGTGGGGTTCCCCCTTTATGACGAACTGACAGCCTCGGTAAGCCGTGGGGTGGTGTCACGCCTGGAACAGGACCGGTTCCTGGGCACCGTGGTGGTGACGGACGCGGCCACCAACCCCGGCAACAGCGGAGGCCCGTTGGTCGATGCCTGTGGGCAGGTTGTGGGCATGGTTGTCCGCAAGTTCGTGGACGTGACCGTTGAAGGGTTGGGTTACGCAGTAGCCACCAAGGAACTGAAGCGGCATCTGCCAGGGTTGCGTTCCGGTGGGGGCACTAGGTCAGGAACTGAGGTGACTGAACCGTGGTGGACCTTCCACCCCGAAGTCATGTTTCCCTCAGTCAGTGGGGAGTTCAGTGGGCCGTATACCAACACGGCGTTTCCGCATGCCGCGGTTGAAGCTTCGGACTTCGAAGGCCCGTGGTCACCTGCCAGTGGGTCCGGTCCGTGGCTAGGTGCGTCGTGTGACTTCTGGTCGTTGTACCCGGGTCTCGTAGTTGACGACCAGGTGGAGGTGACGTACCGGGTTGATGCCGGGTCGGAGCGGACCACGGTGTGGGCCCCGGTTGAGGACTCGGTGCATGGGATACTGCATGGGGCGGAGGCCGCCGAACTAACTGACCTACTCAGACGGTCGCCGTCCGCACGGCAGTTGACGCTCCACGTCCAGGGCATAGGCACAGCGACATTCCCACTCCGTGGCTACGCGTCCCAGCGCGCACAGCTTGACGGGTACTGCTAGGGGGTGGCCCCGCTGCCCAGGACAGCTCCTAGGGGCTCGACACCTAGCCTCGGCTCGATGCGGGCCATGGTAATGACCGACCAGCCGGACGGCCGCACGCTCCAGCCGCTCAGCCCGCAGGAGCTGCCCCGACCGGAGCCTGCAGGACCCTTCGATGTCGTCGTGCGGATCGCGGCCGCCGGGGTGTGCCGGAGCGACCTGCACATTCTGATGGGGGAGCTGCCGGTGAGTGTGCCCCATGTGCTCGGCCACGAGAACAGCGGTTGGGTGCACGCGGCGGGGCCGATGGTGTCCACGGTGGAGATGGGGCAGGCCGTGCTCTGCTACCCGTTCGTCTCCGACGGCCTCAGCGCGCCCGAGCGCCGCGGTGTCGATTCGGCGGCGCCGGGCAGGCGCACTCCCGGGATCGACTGCGACGGCGGCTACGCCGAGTACCTGCTGGTGACGGAGCGATCGCTGATCCAGCTGCCCGACGACGCTGACCTGGCCGCGATGGCCACCCTCACCGACGCCGGTCTGGCGGCCTACCGAGCCTGCCGCAAGGCGGCTACTGCTCTCGAGCCGGGAAGTCTCGCCGTGGTGTTGGGCGTGGGCGGGCTCGGGCATCTCGCGGTGCAGATCCTGCGGTCCATCAGCCCGGCCCGTGTGCTGGCCGTCGACACGCGGCCCGAGGCAAGGGAGCTCGCGGTGGGCTGCGGCGCGCATGCCGCCTGCTCGCCGGAGGAACTCGGCACCGCGACGGGCTCGCAGGCAGACGCCATCCTCGACTTCGTCGGGTCCGACGAGTCTGCTGCTGCCTCCCTGACCGGCCTCGGCTTCGGCGGGTCGTACTTCGCGGTCGGCGTCGGAGGCTCGCTGTCGACTCCGATCCTGTCGCTGGTCGCCAACGAGATCCGCATCGAGGGCGTCTACGTCGGCACCTACCCGGAGTTGGTGGAGCTGACGCAGCTGGCTCTGCGGGGCGATGTCAGCCCCGTGGTCGTGCCCTACGCACTGAGCGACGCCAACCAAGCATTGCGAGACCTCGCCGGCGGCGCCTTCGTAGGCCGGGCAGTACTCATCCCCTGAGAATGAAGAGGCGGCCGGTCTCGCCAACATCAGAGATTGAGAATATTCTATAGCTATTGTCATTACATTAGAAGCATGTAACCTATCTAACAATCCTGACACTTATGGAAATAATGCAGAACGGACGGTCTCAATGCTGGACGAAGGCACCCCCGAACTCGTCCTCCACGAGGCCCGCGAGAAGCGCCATCAGCAGCTGCAAGTCGCCCTCATCGACGCGCTCAATCGCGACTTTGGCGACAACGCCAAGACCCTCACTCGCATTCGGTGGCTGGTCGCCTTCCAGGCCTTGATCGTCCTGCTCGAAATCGTCGTATTGCTCCTGGGATTCTACGAGCTAACGTGACCCCATGGAGCCGCCTGCAACCGACACCGAGTCCCAGCAAGACCTCCTCAAGGACATCCCCGAACTCGACAGCACCACCGGCAGCCAAGGATTCATCCCGGAATCGCTGTTCTTCTGGCGGCGCTGGCGACACTCCGAGCCCGCCTGACGCAGGCTTCGCAGTACTCCTATCAGGCGAGCGGAAGTTCAGTCCCGCGTCCGGCGCGACACCTAGTGTCGTGCGGCGATATGAGCCATGATGTCTGTAGTCGTGATCGACTCCAATGACCCCCTCGCTGGATGCCTTATCGGTGCAACCGGTGGAGAGGTGGCCACCGTGAGATACTCCTACACCTACAGCCTGTCCGCCCGGCCTCCCACGGAGCCAGTCCGGCGGACGGGCAGGGTGATGCGGGTCGGGTGATCGGCGTTGTGCATGACTGTCTGGGTTGCCGGGGCGGCTACTAGGGCACTCTCGGCCAGGGGCGTTCCGCCGGTGTTGAGGTTGCGGTCCCACTGCGGGAAGTCCGAGCTGGAGATGTTCAGCCTCAGCCGTGATCCGGCCGCGACGTGGGCGCCGACCGGGCCCAGCTCGATGCGCAACTCGTACACCTCGCCGGGCACCAGCGGCTTCGGATCGCTCAGGGAGTGGCGGTAGCGGGCCCTCAGGATGCCCTCCTGGAGGTTGACGCTGCGGCCGTCGGGATCGACCACGCACAGCCGGGCGGTGAAGTCAGTGTCGGTGGCGGTGGTGGCCGCGTGCAGGGTCACCGACACGTCGCCCAGCAGCTCGATGTCGGACTGGAGGGGCTCGGACGTGTACACGAGGATCATGCGCGACACCTCGGCCTGGTGCTGGTCGGCCGGGCCCATCGGTGTGATGGTGTCGAAGCAGCACGAATGGCCGCCCATGCTCGGAATGGGCACGCCCGGGTCGTAGACGAAGATGTCGGGCGGCTCCGCGGTGGGCGGGACCCGGTCGAGGGTGCCGTCCCCGAACTTGGAGTTGGCCCGCCCCTGCGAGTGGATGTACCAGTCCTCGGCGGCGGTGTCGGAGGGCGGCCACCCGTCGAGGTCTCGCCATCCGCCGTCGAGGGTGAACACCGTCACCGGATGGTCGAGCACGCCGGTGTCGATGCCCTTGAGGGTGTGGTCGAACCAGCGCAGCTGCCAGTCGTCGATCTCGTTGGTGCTCGGCCCGTCGCCGCCGCAGCGGCTCACCGGCGTCCACGGCATGTGCGTCCACGGGCCCACCAGCAGCTTCTGGGCCCCGCGGGCCGCTTCCGTTCCGGCTGAGGCCCGCAGCCCGGTGAAGTTCTTCACCGTCCCGCTCAGGAACACGTCCCACCAGCCCCCGAAGTGCAGGGCCGGCACCTCGATGCGGCTGTAGTCGGCGTCGATGCTCCAGCGCTTCCAGTAGTCGTCGTAGGTGCAGTGCTCCACCCAGTCGTAGAAGTAGGGGGCGTAGCCGCCCTGCAGCGGCGGGAACTCTGACATCGGCAGCGACCAGAACCAGCCCTCGGCCGCGCCCAGCGAAGCGCCTAGGGCGTCGGCCGCGGCCCGGTCGGTGGCTCGCACCGCCGAGCCGAGGGCCAGCAGGTTGGCCCAGTAGCACACGAAGGCGGCCGCCAGCGCTCCGCCGTTGTACGTCCAGCCGTCGTAGTACTGCGAGGCGGTGAAGCCCGGCGCGATGGCCTTCAGCGACGGGGGCCGCGTCACTGCGGCCAGCAGCTGGGTGGCTCCCACATAGGAGAATCCGAACATGCCCACGTCGCCGTTCGAGCCCGGCAGTGCTGCGGCCCACTCGACGGTGTCGTAGCCGTCGTCCATCTCGTGCGCGAACGGGTAGAAGTCTCCCTCGGAGGTGTAGCGGCCCCTGGTGTCCTGGGTCACCACCATGTATCCGCGGGACGCATACCAGGCGGGGTGGGTGTTGCCGAACGTGGACACGTTGACTCGCTTGTCGTAGGGACTGCGAGACAGCAGGACCGGGACGCCGCCCGCGGGTAGATCCGCGGGGCGGTACACGTCGGCCCGCAGCACGGTGCCGTCGCGCATCGCCGCGGGCACGTCCCGCTCGACGGTGACCGGCAATCCGGGGAGGTTCTCGATTGTCATGGCGCCTCAGAGGTGTGTCAGTATCGGCCCGACCGACTGGGGAGTGTGTCGATGAGCGAATTCAAGCAGGAGCGGTACTACGAGGAGGACTCCGGCGCCGGCGGGATCCCCGCGGCGCAGGTGGCGGACTTCCTGGCCGGCGCCGACAGCACCTGGCTGTTGAAGCTGGCCCACCTCAAGTCGGACGGCTGGCCCATGGTCGTGCCGCTGTGGTACCAGTGGGACGGCGAGGCCTTCCTGGTGGTGGGCCGCAAGCGCTCCGAGTGGGTCGCCGACCTGCAGCGCGATCCCCGCTGCGCGGTGTGCATCGAGGAGTTGGCCCATCCCCGGATCCGCAAGGTGCTGGCCCAGTGCACGGCCGAGATCGTCGAAGGGCCCGCAGAGGGGGAGGGCTCGCAGTGGGTGCCGGTGGCCGAGGAGATGGCCGTCCGCTACACCGGGCCGGACGGGCCGGAGCAGCTCAAGATGTCGTGGGGCTGGGAGCGATACCTGGTGAGGCTCGTGCCCCGCGACGGTCGCCTGGTGACCTGGCAGGGCGCCGATTGGGCGCTGCGCTACTTCGATCCGGGCCAGCGTCCCGACCTCGAGGCCCAGGCCGCAGCAAGGGCCCAGTGACCGCCTCCATACCCGAAGACCGGTGAAGGCTCCAGCGGACAGGGCCGCCGCGCGAAAGCGTAGAAGCGGCCTGTTGCTGCGGTTGCCCGGCCGCCGGCGGGTTGCGGTGACGAGACCGTGAGGGTTCCAGCCGCGAGGGCCGCCGCGCTGCGCCGGTCCGAGATCCGGGTCCTCTTCGACGCCGCCTCCCGCATCGGCGGCGACGTGATCAGGCTCGAGGTGGGTGAGCCCAGCTTCACCACGCCCGCCCACGTCATCGACGCGGCGGCGCGGGCCGCTCATGAAGGCCACACCGGCTACGGGCCCAACGGCGGGCTGGCCAGCCTGCGCGAACTGCTCGCCGACAAGCTCCGCAGGGTCAATGGCATCGAGGCCTCCACCGACGAGATCGTGGTCACGCCGGGGGCCATGAACGCCCTGTACTCGATCTACGTGGCGCTCCTGGAGCCGGGCGACGAGGTGCTGCTGCCCACGCCGGGGTTCCCCAACATGGACGAGACGGTCGCGGTGCTGGGGGGGAGGCCCGTGTTCTACCGGTTGGCGGCCGACGAGGGATTCCTGCCCGACATCGAGGCCCTCGAGACGCTGGTTACGGAACGCACCAAGGTCCTGTTCGTCAACACGCCGGCCAACCCGACCGGCGCCGTCTACGGGGCTTCCCTGATGCAGGACTTGGTGGACTTCGCGTCCCGTCACGACCTGTGGCTGCTGTGCGACGAGGTCTACGACGAGATGGTCCTGTCCGACGACTGCGTCCACACCGCGGCTGCGCCCCTCGACTCCGATGGGCGGGTGATAACGGTGTGCAGCTTCTCGAAGGTCTACGCCATGACCGGCTGGCGCGTCGGCTATGTGGCCGCGCCGGCCGGAATGGCCGACCTGCTGCGCAAGCTGCAGGAGCCGCTGGTCTCGTGCCCCAGCACGATCTCCCAGAAGGCGGCCGAGGCCGCGTTGACCGGACCACGCCACCCCTACGAGCAGATGCTGGCCGCCTACCGGCGCCGCCGGTCGGTGGCCCTCGACACGGCGGCGGCCGCGGGCGTGCGGGCGGTGGCGTCCGACGGCACTCTCTACATGCTGCTCGACGTCTCCGCGTCGGGCGACGACGACCTCGACTTCGCGTTGAGGCTGCTCGAGTCGCACTCGGTGAGCGTGGCGCCGGGCTCGGTGTTCGGGCCCGCGGGCCGGGGCTGGGCCCGCATCTCGCTGGCGGCCGAGGAGGACGCCATAGCCGAGGGCCTGCGCCGGCTGGCGAAGGCCCTCCACGAATAGGAGGCCGACTGAGAAGTGCAGGCATCCGACCACCACAGGAGGGGCATGGCGCCATGAGTTCCACGCAGACCGGATCGATGGCCGAGCGGGTCCGCGCCTATCTGGACGGGCGGGACGGCGAGGTGCTCGAGTTGGCCCGAGACCTGATACGGACCCCGTCACCCAACCCTCCCGGTGACGAGCGGGCCGTGGCCGAGCTGGTCGTCAGGAGGCTTCAGGAGCTCGGCATCGACGACATCTCCTGCGTCGGGGCGGAGGAGGAGCGGCCCAACGTGCTGGCCCGGGTGAGGGGCGCGGCACCGGGGCCGACGCTGATCCTGTCGGGCCACCTCGACACCAAGCCGGCCGGCGACATGGACGCGTGGGAGACCGATCCCTGGGATCCGGTGCTGCGTGACGGCGACCTGATCGGGCTGGGCTCCGGCGACATGAAGGCGGCAGTGGCCGGGATGATGTACGCGGCCGCCGCCCTCCGCCACGCCCAGGAGGCCGGCGGAGCCGGTGGGGGGTTCGCGGGCGAGCTGGTGCTGGTGTTCACCGCGGACGAGGAGGCCGGCGCCCGGTTCGGATCCAAGTGGCTGGCCGACAACGGCCATCTGAGCGCCGACGCCGCGGTGATCGGCGAGCCCAGCGGCATCACCTCCGAATGGGAGTCGGTCCACCTGGTGTCGAGGGGCGCGGCCCTGTTCAAGGTGGCCATCACCGGAACGCAGATGCACTCGTCCATCTCGGACCGCCTTCCGTGCGTCAACGCCACCGTGAAGATGGCCCGCCTGATCGACCGCATGGACCGCGAGCTCAAGTCCTACCTCACCTACGACGAGCATCCTCTGTGCCCTGTCGGTCCGACCGTCAACGTGGGGGTGATGGCGGAGGCGGGCGTCTTCTACGGCGTCTACCCGGGGAACGCGGAGTTCGCCTGCGATGTGCGGACCCTGCCGGGAATGACCGAGGAGTCGCTCAAGGCGGACGTCGGACGCTTCCTGGACGACGCCATGGCCGACGATCCGGACTTGCGAGCCGAGCTGGACTGGTTCTTGACGGTTCCCCCGGTCGAGATCGACGCCGACCACCCGGTGGTGGGCGCCCTGGTCGAGGCGGGGACCGAAGTGCTGGGAGCCCCGCCCGATCTCGACGCCTTCCCCGGAGCCACCGACGCGCCCTACTTCCAGTTGACCGCCGGGATCCCCACCGTGGCCGCGTTCGGGCCCGGCATGCTGCCGAGGGCCCACAGCCCCAACGAGTACATGGACGCCGACGGCGCGGCCCTGTCGGCCAGCATCTACGCCCTGGCCGCGCTGCGCTACCTGGGCGAGGCGGAGGGGGAGAGTTCATGACCATCGCCACCTCGGAGTTGTGCGCCCGCTACCGCCGCATCTGCGTGTCGGTGGTGTGCGACGCCCTGTACGAGCTGGACCTGCCCGAGCAGGTGCTGCCCAGCTCGCTGAAGCCTCTGCTGCCCGACGTGCGCATGGCCGGCATCGCCTACACCCTGGAGGGACGGGCCATCCGCCCCGGCGTGGGATGGGACCGGGGCCTGGAGCGCATCAGGTCGTACCTGGAGATGTTCAAGGAGCTGACGCCCGACTCGGTGCTGGTGTCGTACAACCCCGACAGCGAAGTGGGCCACTTCGGGGAGCTGACCGGCAACTCGGCCCAGCAGTACGGCTGCACGGGCGTGGTGCTCGAAGGCAACCTGCGTGACCTTGACGGCCTTCTCGACATCGGCCTGCAGGTCTTCTACCGGGACCTGTCGCCGCTCAACGCCATCGGGCGCTGGGAGATGGTGGCCTCGCAGGTGCCGGTGACCATCGGTGACGTGACCGTGGAGCCCGGCGATCTGGTCGTCGGCGACCGCGACGGTGTCCTGGTGGTGGCCGGATCCGAGGCGGAGCGGGTGCTGCTGCAGTCCGAGTCGATTGTGGGGTCCGAGGAGTTGGTGCGGGCCGACATGCGAGCCGGCGCCACTCCGTGGGAGGGCCTCGAGCGCCATGGCCACATCTGAGGAGGGGGCCGCGCCTGCCGGGCCCGCCGGCGTCGAGTTGACGATCCCCCAGATGGGGGTGGTGGAGCAGGTCCTGGTAGTGGAGTGGCTGGTAGCCGACGGCGCCGCGGTGAATTCGGGCGATCCGGTAGTCGTAATCGACACCGATAAGGCCGAGACCGAGCTGGAGGCGCCGGCTTCGGGCCGGCTCAGCATCCTGGTGGAGGCCGGCGACGACGAGGTGGCGGTGGGCACAGTCCTGGCCACGGTCGCCGACCGGTGAGCCCAGCGAACACGAACTTGAAGCGGTTAACCACCTCAGCGGTGGCTAACTGCTTCAAGTTCCCCTCGGGGTTCTCTCGATGACGGGGATCTTCTCGCTGGAGGGCAAGGTGGCGCTGGTGACCGGCGCAGCCGGCGGGCTGGGCGCGCCCATCGCGGAGGGACTGGCCGAAGCGGGCGCCTACCTGGTGTGCGCCGACTCGGCGGAAGCCCCGAACCGGGCGCTGGCGCAGCGGCTTGGCGCGGCGCGGGCTGAGGCGGTCCCGGTGGATGTGCGCGACGAGGCGTCGGTGCAAGCCCTGGCCGAGCGGGCCGCGGCAATCTCCGGCACCGTCGATGTGCTGGTGACCTGCGCCGGGATCGGCGGTCGCGGACCGGCCGCCGACTACGACGATGGGACCTGGGCGGACGTGATCGATGTGAACCTCACCGGAGCGTTCCGCACTTGCCGCGCCGTGGGCCGCCGCATGATCGCTCAGCGGAACGGCGGCGCCATCGTCAACATCGCCTCGGTGGTCGGCGAGGTCGGCTTCGCGGGCAGTGTCGGCTACCAGGCCTCGAAGGGCGGGGTGATCCAGATGACCCGCACGCTGGCGGTGGAGTGGGCCCCGCACGGGGTGAGGGTCAACGCCATCTCGCCCGGCCACGTGGCCACGCCGCTCGTGCGCCGCCAGTGGGAGCTCGAGCCGGAGCTGAAGGACTACTTCGAGAGCCGCACCCCGCTGGGCCGGCTGGCCGAGCCGGTCGACATGGTGGGTGCCGCAGTGTTCCTCGCCGGGCCTGCGTCGGCCATGGTCACCGGCCAGATACTCGCCGTCGACGGCGGCTACACGGCGCAATGACCGACCCAGGATCAGCCTTGGAGCAGCCCGACGCCTTGGCGCGGTCAGGCGCCTTGGAGCGGTCCGAGGCCTTGGCTCTGCACCGGACCATGGTGCTGATCAGAGTGTTCGAGAGCCGCGTCGAGGAGCTGTTCAAGGCGGGCAAGCTCCCGGGATTCGTCCACACCTACCTGGGCGAGGAGGCGATCGCAGCCGGCGTCTGTTCCCGCCTCGGACCCGACGACTACATCACCTCCACCCACCGGGGTCACGGACACGCCCTGGCCAAGGGCATGTCACCCGCCGCGCTGATGGCCGAGCTCTACGGGCGGGCGGAGGGCGCCTGCCGGGGCCGGGGAGGCTCGATGCACGTGGCCGACTTCTCGCTGGGGATGCTGGGCGCCAACGGCATCGTCGGCGGCGGGTTCGGAATAGCCGCGGGCGCCGCGCTGGCGGCCCGTCACCGCGGCACCGATCACGTGGCGGTGTGCTTCTTCGGCGACGGCGGGATCAACAAGGGAACCTTCCACGAGGCCCTCAACTTCGCTTCGGTGCACCGTCTGGGCGTGGTGTACGTGTGCGAGAACAACCAGTACGCCCAGTTCACCGCCCGCACCCGGACCACATCGGTCGAGGACCTGGCCGTGCGGGCCACCGCCTATGGCATGGCGGGAGCGACCGTCGACGGCAATGACGTGGCCGCGGTGTCCGCCGCCGCGACCGATGCCGTTCAGCGAGCCCGGGACGGGGAGGGACCGACCCTGCTGAACATGGTCACCTACCGTCTCGGGGGCCACTACGTGGGCGACGCCGAGGTGTACAGGGACGCTTCCGAGGTGGAGGAGAACCGCGGCCGCGATCCGATCCAGCGCTGGGAGGAGACACTGGCCGACCGGGGCTGGCTCGACTCCGACGACCGGGCGGCGGTGTACCACGAGGCGGCCGCGGCGGTGCGCGACGCCGAGGAGCGGGCCGAGTCGGGATCCCTCCCGGATCCCGAGAGCGCTCTGGACGATGTGTTCACTCCCGTGCCGGCCGCGACCGAGGGCTTCCAGAGGGGAGCCGCTCGACCGGCCGGCGATTCGGACGGTGAGGCGGCTGAGACCCGACGCATGACCTTCGGCCAGGCCACCGTCGATGCCATGGGCAGGGCCATGCGGGCCGATGACAGCGTGGTCGTGCTGGGAGAGGACATCTCCTGGGGCGGCAACTTCGGGCAGTTCCGCGGCCTGGTCGACGAGTTCGGTCCCGGCCGCGTGATCGACATGCCCATCTCGGAGGCGATCATCGTGGCCGTCGCGGTGGGGGCGGCCACCGCCGGGTTGCGTCCGGTGGCGTCGATGAGCTTCGTGGAGTTCACGCTCGGGGCCATGGACGAGATCGTCAACCAGGCCTCGAAGTTCCGCTACATGTTCGGCGGGCAGGTGTCGGTCCCGCTGGTGTTGCGGGCCTCCGACGGGGTGCTGCGCTCGTCCGCTTCCCAGCACTCCTCCAGCCTGGAGGGGCTGTTCACCCACCTGCCCGGCCTGAAGGTGGTGGCGCCGTCCAACCCGGCCGACGCCAAGGGCCTGCTACGAACCGCCATCGACGATCCCGATCCGGTCATCTACCTGGAGCACAAGAAGATCACCGCCCAGCGGGGCCCCGTCCCCACCGGCGACTATCGAGTGCCCTTGGGGTCGGCGGCGGTGACCCGTCCCGGCGCCGACGTGACTGTGGTGTCCTACTCGGCCATGGCCCTGAACGCACTGGCCGCGGCGGAGCAGTTGGCCTCCGACGGCATCGACGTGGAGGTGATCGACCTGCGGTCGCTGGTGCCCCTCGACTTCGACACCGTGCTGGAGTCGGTGGCCCGCACTCGCCGGGCGGTGGTGGCCCACGAGGCGTGGCGCTTCGGCGGCTTCGGCGCCGAGTTGGCCGCCCAATTGCACTCCGAGCTCTTCGGGGAGCTGGAGGCGCCGGTGGCCCGTGTCGGCGCGGCCTCGGCACCGATCCCGTTCAGCCCACCGCTGGAGGCCGCGGTGGTTCCCGGTGCCGATGCCGTGGAGGCGGCGGTGCGGACCGTGCTGGGCTAGCGGTCTCAGGTCCCCTCTTCGTCACCGTCGGCGGGGGAGGGCTCCCATTCGGTGCTCAGGTCGCCGAAGGCCCGGTGGAAGGCGAGCATGGTGTCGCCGCAGTGCGATCCGGGGCCGCTGTGCAGGACGCCGGCGGGTCGGAAGAAGTAGGTGCCGGCCCCGGCGGTGATCAGTTCGCCGGTCTCGGTGGACCGCTCTCGCAGGACGATCTCGCCGTCGATCACGAAGCACTCCTCGTGGTGGGGATGGTGGTGCCAACCGCCGTCGCCCTGGTCCCATTCGCGGGCGCCGCCGAGCCAGACGTCACCGACCGGGCCCCGGCCGAGAGACTTGATGTGCCGGCCCGGCATCTCCGGGACCGGGACCCAGTCCTGCTCGGAGGCCCGGCCGGGCACCAGTTCGGCAGGAGCGCCCTGGAAGGTCGGGTCGTATCGCACCGGAGCGGACGTCATCAGCAGGGCCGCGCCGTCGGCCGTGATCCGCAGCCGGGGGACGGTCCTTCCCTTCGGGAGGTGGACGTAGTCCCCGGCCTCCAGGGCGTGCGGTCCGGCCTCGATCGAGCCCTGGATCACGAAGATCTCCACGTCGGCGGTGAACGCGCCCCGTGCCTCCGTTCCCCAGCTCGCCCGCAGGCGCACGAGCCGGGTGCTCGAACCCCTCAGGTCGGTCGACAGGATCCGGGCCCCGAGGGCGCCGTCGATCCCGGGGATGGTCATGGGCCGGGTTGGCAGCGAGGCGTCCTGGATTCCGGCCAGGTGCGTGGCCGTTCTGTCGACCAGAGCGGGATCGATGCGGTCGGCCATCGCCTTCAGCCCGGGCCCCGGGCTCGGTCGGGCGCGGCGGCCACCGGGCTTATCGCTCTCAGGCGTCGAGCACCTGGTAGCTGGCCTGGGCCAGGTCGACCACTGGCGGCAGGGTGGACCACGGGAAGTTGATCCACAGGTCGGTGCGCCTCCACACGTAGTCGCACTTCACCAGCGAATGCGACTTCTCATAGAGCACGGCCGACCGGACCTCGGCAACCTCGTCGAGGCAGTAGTCGCGCACCAGCTTGAGCGTGTGGCCGGTGTCGGCCACATCGTCGGCGATCAGGATCTTGGACTGGCGGTGGTCGACCAGGTCGAGTTGGGGAGGCAGCACTACCGGGACCTCCAGGCGTTCGCCGACCCCGGTGTAGTACTCGCAGTTCATGACGTAGACGTTCTTCACCGAAAGCGCGTATCCCAGCGACCCGGCGCAGAACAGCCCGCCCCGGGCGATGGCCAGGATCATGTCGGGCCGGTACCCGTCGTCGGCGATCATGTGCGCCAACTCGCGGACGCCGCGCCCGTAGAGCGCCCAGTCCATCTCCTCCCGTGCCGTACCGTCGCTCATGGCCTGCCGTCCTCCTGTGGTTCCCGCCGAGTTCGCTAGTTCCTACTAGCTCCTGCCGGCTCGCGGTGGGATGTCACGACCCTTCGACCGGAAGGTAATCCTGCTTAGCACGAGATTAGATGTTCTTGTACAGAATACTTGTATTGGGGCCGAAGAGCATGTATGATATACCCGGCAGTGGGGCGGCCCCGGTTTGGCAGAGCACACGTTTGGTGGCACCGGAGCCGCCCCAGCCCTACTGTATCCCTTTTCTGTATTTTCACTCTGTCTAATGACTTTCTATATCTTTGACTGTATGGATACGGCGATGCGGCGGTGGTCTTGCAGCATCTGCTCGGTGCCCGAGGCTCGGAGTTCGCCGTCCTCCACCACGAGCCGGCCGGCGACGATGGTGTGGTGGGCGGCGACCGGGCCGCAGCGCAGCCATGCCTCGATCGGGTCGGACCAGGCGCCCGCGAAGGTGACACCGTCGAGGCGCCACACTGCGACGTCGCCGCAGGCACCCACCGTCAACTCGCCTATCTCGCCGGACCTGCCCAGGCACGCGGCTCCGCCGCGAGTCGCCATCTCGAGCGCCTCGCGGGCGGTGAACAGGCTCGCTCGTCCTGCCTGGCCGTCGCGGAGGCGGGCCATGAGCATGGCGTTGCGGGCCTCGGTCCACATCGAGCCCGAGTCGGCCGACGCCGAGCCGTCCACGCCGAGGCCCACCGGCACCCCCGCGGCCCGCAGCTCCCGCACCGGCGCCATCCCCGCGCCCAGGATCATGTTGGAGCTCGGGCAGTGGGCCACGCCGGTGCCCCAGCGGCCCAGTCTCGAGATCTCCGCCGCGTTGGGCTGCACGCAGTGGGCGATCCAGGACCGGTCGGTGCCCCACCCGCAGTGCTCGAAGTAGTCCACCGGGCGCATCCCGAACGTCTCCAGGCAGAAGTCGTCCTCGCCGACATCCTCGGCGAGGTGGGTGTGGAGCCGTACGTCGAGGCGCTCGGCCAGTTCCGCGGTGGCCGTCATCAGCTCGGTCGATACCGAGAACGGCGAGCACGGGGCCAGCGCGATGCGCACCATCGCGCCGGGCGAACGGTCGTGGTGGTCGGCCACCAGGCGCTCGGACTCGGCCAGGATCACATCGTCGGTCTGTACCACCGAGTCGGGGGGCAGCCCACCGTCCTTCTCGCCGAGTGACATGGATCCCCGGGTGGGGTGGAAGCGAACGCCCAGGTCGGCCGCGGCCGCGATCTCGGCCGAGATCAGGTCGCCTCCACCTGCCGGGTGGACGTAGAGGTGGTCGGTGCTGGTGGTGCATCCGCTCAGGGCGAGCTCCGCCAGTCCCACCCAGGCCGACACATGGGCGCCCTCCTCGTCGAGCCGGGCCCACAGCGGGTAGAGCGTGCGCAGCCAGTCGAACAGGTTGCCGTCGAGGGCGGGGCGGAAGGCCCGGGTCAGGTTCTGGTAGAGGTGGTGGTGGGTGTTGACGAGGCCCGGCGTCACCAGGCAGTCGGCGGCGTCGACGGTGCGGGCCGCGCCGGCGGGCTCGGAGCCGGCGGGACCCAGCCCCGACACGAACCCGTCGGTGACGGCCACCCAGCCACCGGCGATCTCGGTGCGTTGCCCGTCCATGGCTGCCAGCAACCGGGCGTTTCGAACGAGCAGATCGGTCATGGAGAAGCCTGGGACTTGGGCCGTCAGATCTCCCAGTCGGCGAAGGCGTCGATCATCCCCGTGGCGTCCGGCCCGAGCGGGTACAGGATCGGGGTGGTGCAGCCGTTGTCGATGTAGTGGCGCACCTTGGCCCGGCATTCGTCGGCGGTGCCGGCCGCGCAAAGCAGCTGCACCACCTCGTCGGGCACCAGCTTGGAGGCGGCCTCCACCTGCTCGAGGGTGGCCGGCCAGGTCAGCACCGAGCCGACCTCATCGAGCAGCGACTGCGATACGCCCGAAGCCTTCATGATGTGGGGCTGCTGGCCCAGGTACTGGGTGATCAGCATGCGTCCACCGTCGAGCGCCTCGGTCCGCTCGGCCTCGGAGTCACCGGTAGCCATCGAGCAAACGATCAACTGGGGTCGGTCCAGGTCGTCGACGGTGCGGCCGACCCGGGCCGCTCCCTCGGCCAGGTGCTCCATGGCTTGCGCGTTGTACTGGGGCGACACCAGGTAGTTGAACACCACGCCGTCGCCGATCTCCCCGGTGAGGGCCATCATCTTGGCGCCGGTGGCCCCGATGTAGATGGGCACGTCCTTGGGCCGGCGCTCCTGCTGCACATAGTCGAGCTCGACCCCGTCGAACTGCACGAACTCGCCGTCGAAAGTGACCGTCTGATCGCCGAGAAGGCCGCGGCACGCCTCCACGATCTCGCGCATCGCCTTCAGGGGGCGCACCCGGCTCACGCCCACCTTCGACGCCAGCGGTTCCCACCAGGCGCCGATGCCGAGGATGATCCGGCCCGGGGCCAGGTCGTCGAGGGTCGAGAAGGTGGACGCCAGCCGGGCCGGATTGCGGGTCCAGCAGTCCACCACGCCGCTGCCGACCTTGATCGTGTCGGTGACCGCGGCGATGGCGGCCATGGGCACCACCGCGTCGCGCACCAGCCGGGAGTCGGCCTGCCATACCGCGTCGAAGCCCTTGGACTCCGCATAGCGGGACAGATCCATCGACTCGGCGAGGGTGTGGGCGTCCTGGATGTAGAGGGCTACGGGCTGGGTCATGGCGTCTCCTAGTGCGGCTCTTCCGCCTACGGCATCTGTTCGAGCTTGGCGAACAGTCTGGCGGCGGCTTCGGCGGCTTTGGCTCTGATCTCGGTGGCGTCCACCCGAGTCGGCCGGCCGTCGCGCAGCACGGTCTCGCCGCCGACCGTCACTTCCAGGGGCCGAACGCCGGTCGTGAAGGCCAGCGACCAGGGGTCCATGCGGTCATACGACCAGACCACCGTGTCGTCGAGCGCCTCGGGGAACAGTCTCCAGCCGGCTTCCAGCCAGCTCCATGCCGTCTCGGGGGTGGCGGTCACATCGTCGGAGCGGTGGCACACGTAGGCCACCCGGAACTCGTCGAGCATGGCCGCGCCGATCCCGTCGGTGCCCAGAGCCACCAGGTTGGACCGGCCTGCGGGCCGGGCGTAGCCGACCGCGTTGTTCATGTTGGAGCGGGGGTTGTGCACGATCGTGCCCGGAAGGTCGCGGTCGAGGTGCACGGCGTGGACCACCAGCCAGTCGTCGCGGGCCAGCTGCTCCAGGCGGTAGCCGGCCTCCACATCGGCGGTGCCCTCCGACACGTGGATGTGGACTCCGGCGCCGTGGTCGGCGGCCAAGCCCGCGGCGGCTTCCAGGGTCTCGTCGGAGCAGGTGAACGCGGCGTGGACGCCGACATGGCCCCGCCCCCCGGCTCGAAGGAACCGGTCGTTCTCGACGAGGCCTGCCCGGGCGCCCGCCGGTCCGTGCCTGTCGGTCACCCCGTAGGCGCAGTCCACTCTCACTCCGACCTCGGCGCAGGCTCGGGCGATCACGTCCAGCGACCCTTCGATGGCGTTGGGGGATTCGTGATGGTCGATGATGGCGGTGGTGCCCGACTCCAGGGCTTCCAGCGCGCCGAGCTTCGCCGACGACTCGATGATGTCGAGGTCGAGGGCCTGGTCCAGACGCCACCAGATCAGCTCCAGGATCTCCAGGAATCCCGTGGGGGTGCGGGGCGGCGCGGGCATGCCCCGGGCCAGCGCGGAGTACAGGTGGTGGTGGGCGCACACCATCCCCGGGGTGGTCTGGCTGCCGCCTCCGGCCGCCTGCGAGGGCGCGGCGGTGTTCCCGGGGTCTGGCGCCGTGGCGGTCACGGTTGGGGTACTACCGGCTGATGAGTGTTGATGGGCAGGCGGTTGCGCCACTGGCCGTCCACCTGGCGCATGGCCTCGGCCACCGCTCCGGCGGTGGGCACCAGTCCGATCTCGCCCACACCCTTGATGCCGTAGGGCGAGTCGGGCTGGGGTGCCTCGACCAGGATCACGTCCACCGGCGGCATGTCCTTGGCCCGGATGATGTCGAGCCCCCTCAGGGTGTCGAAGCGGGGCCGGCCGTCGGTGTCGCAGGGAAAGTCCTCGCTCAGTGCGTAGCCGAGGCCCATGTGGACGCTGCCCTCGATCTGGCCCTCGCACAGCAGCGGGTTGACGGCCCGTCCCACGTCGTGGGCGGCCACCACCTTCTCAACCTTGCCGGTCTTCGGGTCGGCGATCACCATCTGGGCCGCGTAGCCGAAGGTGGAGTGGATGACCGGGTTCTCCAGGCCGTCGCTGAGCTTGTTGGTCCAGTCCACCCGGTATTCGCCCTCGTAGTCGACCCCGGTGAGGCAGCCGCCGTCGTTGGCCGCCCGGCACGCCTCGGCGACCGACCCGGCCCCCATCAGCGTCCCCCGCGAGCCGGTGGTCTGGCCGGCGCCCAGCTCCCGGCTGGTGTCGACGTAGACCCTGACCTGGTCGGGCCGCACCCCGAGCTCCTCCACCGCCACCTGCAGGGCCACGGTGTGCACTCCCTGGCCCATCTCCGTCCAGCAGTGGCGCACCTCCACGACGGTGTCTGGCCCTGCCGGGGTGCCCACCGGGTGGGCCGCGTCGGCCACGAAATGCACCACGGCCCGGCTGATCTCCTTGAAACCGTTGCCGAGCCCGGAGTTCTTGAGACCCAGTCCGAGCCCGACGGCCTTTCCGGCCGCGATCGCCTCGTCGTAGGCCGGCTTGATGGCCTCCAGGCACTCCATCGCGCCGAGGCTGCCGCCGTCCATGATCTGGCCCGGCCCCCAGACCGCTCCCGGGTGCACCGCGTTGCGGCGGCGGATCTCCCAGCCGCTGATGCCCACCGCGTCGGCCAGCCGGTCCAGCGCACCCTCCATGGCGAACTGGGCCTGGTTGGCCCCGAACCCCCGGAAGGCGCCGCACACGCTGTTGTTGGTGCGGGCCGCCACCGCCTCGACATCCACGACCGGCACCACGTAGGGGCCGCAGGCATGGCCGGCCGCCCGCTCCAGCACCTTCATCCCCACCGAGGCGTAGGGTCCGGAGTCGCCCAGCATCCGGGCTCGCAGGGCAGTGAGCCGCCCCTCGGCGTCACAGCCCACGGCCAACTCGATCCGCACCGGATGACGCTTCGGATGGACCAGCAGCGACTCCTCACGCGAGAACGTCGTCTTGACGGGACGGTCCAGCAGCCAGGCCGCCAGCGCGGTCTGGGTCTGGTTGGAGCAGTCCTCCTTGCCTCCGAAGGCTCCGCCGTTGGCGACCTGCTCGGCCCAGACGCGGCTGTTGTCGATCCCGAGCACGGCTGCGACCTGGTCGCGGTCGTCCCACACGCCTTGGCCACCGGAGTACAGGTCCAGGCCGCGCTCGCCGTCTACGACCTTGGGCACGGCCAGGGTCGACTCGGGCTCGAGGAAGGCCTGCTCCACTCGCTGGGTCTGGAACGTCTCTCGCATGACGTGGGCCGACGCGGCCAGCGCTTCTTCCACGTCGCCGCCCCGGGCGTAGGTCGACACCGACAGGATGTTGCCGTCCAGTCCCCAGACCGCATCCTCGGCGCCGTCGGCCACCGCCGCGGCCGGGTCGGTGATCGGGGGCAGCGGCTCGTAGACCACGTCGACCAGTTCCGCCGCCCGGCGGGCCGTCTCGCGGCTGTCGGCCACCACCAGGGCCAGGATGTCGCCCAGGTAGGACGTGCGGCCGCCCTCCGGGATGAACACCGGCCAGTCCTTGTGGATCAGCCCGATGCGCAGGTCGCCCGGAACGTTGGCCCCGGTGAAAACGGCCACCACGCCGGGCTGGGCCTCCGCCCGGCTGGTGTCGATGGAGATCACGTCGGCCCGGGCGTGCTCGGCCAGATGCACCGCACCGTGGAGCATTCCCGGCGCGGTCATGTCGTCGATGTAGAGCTTGTCGCCCAGGGCCAGGTCGGCTGACTCGTAGCGAGCGGCCCGGGATCCCACACCCCGGACGATCTCGACCGCGGTGCCGTCGGCACCGATCCCGTCGGCCCCGGTGGCCAGCATCTCCACCGCGTCGAGGATCTTCAGGTATCCGGTGCAGCGGCACAGGTGGGCGCCGAGATGGCGGGAGGCCTGGTCGCGGGTGAGGCCGGCGCCCTTGTTGTCGATCAGCGCCTTGACCCGCATCAGGATCCCCGGCGTGCAGAAGCCGCACTGCACCGCCCCCGCGGCCCCGAATGCGGCCGCGTAGCGGTGGCGCTCCTCGTCGCTGAGGCCCTCGGGCGTGACGATCTCCGCACCCTGGGCCTTGCTGAGAGGGATCTGGCACGCCACCCGGGCCTTGCCGTTGAGCAGAACGGTGCAGCAGCCGCACTGGCCCGACGGGGAGCAGCCGTCCTTGGCCGCCACCAGCCCGAGCTCCTCCCGCAGGGCCGCGAGCAGGTGGGGATGGTCGCCGACGCGCACCGTCGAGCCGTTGCAGACGAACTCCGTCACCGTCGGCGCGGCAGGTCCGGTTCGTTCCTGAAGATCAGTCATGGCTGCAGGAAGCTACGTACGTCCGCCCCACATTCGCACAATACACAGATTCTCCCCTCCAATACACAAAATCTCCCCCTCGATCTCACCCAGCCCTGCTGCCCATGGCAGCAGGGTGAAGGCTTGCCGGAGGTCAGCGACTCCGGGTCAGCTGTCGACGGTGACCGTTACGGTGTGCCAGCCCTCGGCGCCGTTGGGGGCTGGATCGACCTCCCTGGAACTCTGGGTGATGCCGTCGCCGTCGGTGGCCCGCACCTGGATCCGGTGCCGGCCCTCGGTGGGAGTCCACTCGCGGTGCCACTGCACCCAGCTCTCGTCGCCCAGGGCCTCGCCCAGCTGGCAGGGCAGCCAGCCCTCGTCGTCGACGTTGACCTCGACCCGCTCGATGCCGCGGGTCGGCGCCCAGGCGATGCCGGCGATCGGCGTGGTCTGGCCGGCGACGAGCCCGCGGCCCGCGTCGGGCACGTCGATGCGGCTCTGGGTCTTCATCGGCCCCTCCTTGGACCAGCCCCTCGGCACCCAGTAGCCGTCGAACCCGTCCCAGGTGGTCAGGTGGATCTCATCGATCCACTTCACTGCCGACACGTAGCCGTACAGGCCGGCCACCACCAGCCGGGCCGGGAAGCCGTGGTTGGTCGGCAGGAACTCGTCGTTCATGCCGATGGCGAGGATGGCGTTGCGGCCGTCGTACACCACCGGGGTCGGGAAGCCGGCCGTCCAGTCGTCCACCGAGCGGCCCACCACCTGGTCCGCGCCGGCCTGGACCCCGGCCCGGTCCAGCAGCACCGACAGCGGGACCCCGGTCCAGACCGCGTTGCCGACAAGGTTGCCCCCCACCCGGTTCGACACGCACGACAGGGTGATGACGTAGTCGGACAGGTCCATGGCCTGGATCTCGTCGAAGGTGAGCTCGTAGGGATTGTCGACCATGCCGGTGAAGCGCAGCCGCCAGCTGGTCGGGTCGATCTGAGGCACCTGGCCGAAGGCGGTGTCGATCCGGTAGAAGCTGTCGTTGGGCGTCACGTAGGACGAGATCCCGGCCACGTCGCCGTCCAGCGTGTCGAGCGCGGCCACCTGCTCCTGTATGGATGGCCCGACCGACGCCGGTGCGGTCGTGCTGGTCGTGGACGCCGGTGCCGCGGTCGCGTCAGTGGCGGACGGCCGGGGGGCCGTGGTGGTTGCCGCCGACCGCAGCGCGTTCGTCTCCAGGAACTGCTCCGCGGCCGATTGGCCCCGCAGTGCCCGGCCCAGGCCGACCATGGCCAGCGCGGCCGCACCGGCGCCGACTGCATACGCGAAGAAGGCCCGCCGCGTCTGCACCTCCCCTGCAGGCGCAGCAACATCCGCGGCAGGCTCCGGCTGCTGTGAATCCACCGGCAGGGTCGCGGGCAACCGAACAGATCGCTTGGCCAGGCGGCCTACCAGCAGCAGCGTCGTCGCCGCGGCCAGCGCGGCGGCCGCCAGCCCCACCGCCCATGACGCGGCGGCCGGGCTTATCGGGTTGCGGGCCGCGGTCCAGCCGCCCAGCAGGCCGAACAGCGCGAACCCGACCAGGGTCACCCTCGGGCGGCCGCGAGCCGCGAAGCGGCCCAGGACACCGCCGAGGACCAGCGTCCCGATGACGATGCCCACCGTGAGCAGCGTCTTCTGGCTGGTGCCGAAGTTGTCGATGCTGAACCTCACCACGTCGCCGGGCGTGTAGTCGTTGAACAGCTCGCTCACCGCCACCACCAGCGACGGGATCGACTCGGATGCTCCCTCGACCAGCTCACCGAACCCCAGGCCGACGGCCGCGCCGGCCGTCCCGGCCAATGCACCCATCACCGAGGGCGCCGCGCCCGGCGAGGAGCCCGGATAGTCCTCGATCGATTGTTCGTCTGTCACCGCTGTCCCCTTGGCCGCCTCGGATCGACCATTTCGCTCGCCGAGATCGTACGCCTCTATCTGTCCCAGAGGCGGAGCGAAGCCATCGGACTGATCGATGGAACTCAAGGCGCTGAGCGGAGCCGTGGCCCGAGCGGCCCGTGAGCGTAGCGAACACGAGCGGAATCTCGCGCGATGGGCAATAGTGGACGGATGGAGACACCCCCTCAGTGCCGATGAAACACCAGTGACGGGCAGTGTCGGCGACCTGAGCCGTTGGGGCTACGACGATCGCATGGCCCGTGCTCTAGAGCCCGGAGCGAGGGTCGGGAGGGTGGTGCAGGTGGACCGGGGCGAGTGCGACGTGGTGACGGCGGAGGGCATGGTGCGAGCCGGCTCGGACTCCGTGCGGGCCCAGGCCGAGACCGCGCCGGTCACCGGCGACTGGGTGCAGGTGACGAGCCGGCACGAGGTGGTGCTGATCGGCCGGGTGCTGCCCCGGCTCACGGCCCTGACCCGCCGGGATCCCGCCGAACGCGACGCCGAGCAGGTGCTGGCGGCCAACTTCGACATCGTGGGCATCGTCGCCGGCCTCGACCGGCCCCTGCCGCCGGGACGCTTCGAGCGCATGCTGGTGATGGCTCGTGACAGCGAGGCCGCCATCGTGATCCTGCTCACCAAGGCTGATCGGGCCGCAGATGCCGCCGCGGCGGCTGAGACGGTCCGGGCCGTAGCCGGCGATGTCGATGTCCTGACGTTGAGCGCGCGCCGGGGCCTGGGCCTGGATGACCTGCGGTCCCGGCTCGGACCCGGCCGGACGCTGGCCCTCGTGGGTGCCAGCGGGTCGGGTAAGTCGACCCTGGTGAACGCCCTGGTCGGTGCCGAGGTTGCCGCCACCGCGAAGGTCCGGTCGTCCGACCGGCGGGGCCGGCACACCACCGTGGCACGCCGGCTCGTGCTCCTGCCCGACAACGGCGGCATGGTGCTCGACACGCCGGGTGTGCGCGCCCTCGGCCTGATCGACGCGCAGGAGGCGTTGAGCCGCGTGTTCAGCGACATCGATGAGCATGGTCTCAGTTGCCGGTTCTCGGACTGCGCCCACGGAGCCGAGCCCGACTGTGCGGTGACCGCGGCCGTGGAGCGAGGTGAGATGGATCCCCGCCGGCTGCAGCGCTTCCTGGCCCTGCGCGACGAGGTCGAGCAGCAGAGGGTCCGTGAGGAGCAGCGGGCTCGAGCTGCGGCCCGGGGCCGCCGCTGAGGCGACGGTCGAGCTGCGTATCTCCCGCTCTTGTTCCCTTGCGCTCACGGGCCGCTCGGGCCACGGCCTCGCCCGTATGAGCCGGATTCTCTCGCCTGCCCGCTCGGCCTCTCAGCCGAGGCGGCGGCGGTCGATCTTCCCGGTCGGGTTACGGGGCAGCTCGTCGACGATCCTCAAGTCCTCGGGAAGCTTGTGGCGGGCCAGCGCGCCCGCCCCGAAGGTCCGCAGGTCCTCCAGCGTGGGCGGTTCGGCGGCATCTCGGGGCACCACCACGGCCACGCCGATCTCGCCCATCACTGGATCGGGACGCGGGAGCACGACCACCTCCTGCACCCCGGGATGCCCGGACAGCACGCCCTCGACCTCCGCCGGGTGCACGTTGTAGCCGCCCCGGATGAACATGTCGCTCAGCCGTCCCGCGAGGCGGTAGAGGCCGTTGGGATCCACGGTGGCCAGGTCCCCGGTGCGCAGCCAGCCGTCGACGAGGGCATCGGAGCTGGACTCCGGGTCGCGCCAGTACCCCGACATCACCGCGGGCGATCTCAGCCAGAGCTCGCCCGTTTGACCGGGGTCGAGCCGCTGCCCGTTCGCATCCCTGATCTCGGCTTGAACGCCGGGGCGGGGCCGGCCCACCGAATGACAGGCCTCGTCGTCGCCGGCGTCGAGTGCGGTGGCCAGGCCGACGCCGCCCGACTCCGTGGAGGAGTACCGGATCGAGTACGGCGCCCCGAAGCGTTCGCGGGCCGATCGCACCAGCTCCGGGGGCGACGGGCCGCCGCCGGCCACCACCGCCTGCACGGCCGAGAAGTCCAGCGCCTCCGATGACGGGTGCCGGACCATCAGGGCGATCTGGGGGGCCACGCCGATCACCGCGGCCATCCGGTAGCGGGCCGTGAGCTCCAGGACTGCCCCGGCCGACCAGCGTTCGAGCAGGTGCGTGGTCCGGCCGCAGGCCAGCATCCATGGGAGCTTCGTCATGAAGGCGACGTGGGCGAACTGGGTCGACGAGATTCCGTGGCCGGCGCCCCACGCGCCCCCCACGTCGATCTGGGCCACCGCTCGCAGCTGACGGCTTGCGAACCAGGCCGCCTTGGGCGCGCCCGTCGAGCCCGACGTGAAGCAGATGCACACCGGGCGCTCGTCGTCCGGCTCGGCGGTGAGACCGGCGAGCGCGCGATCCGGAATGCCCGAGCCGGCGCGCAGCGATCCGCCCGCCGTGGCCGGGTCGCCCCCTCCTTCCAGCCGCACGACGTCGGGGGCTGCCCCCGGCCCGACGAGGTGGGCCAGACCAGGGTCCACAACGACCAGATCGGCTCCCAGCCGTTCGAGGCATCCGGCTGCCTCGACGGGAGTCAGCAGCGGGTTGATCCCGGCCGTGACCGCGCCGATGCGGGCCGCTCCGAGATAGATGGCGACGTAGTCGACATCGGAGGGCAGCACCAGCCCCACCACCGAGCCCTCCCCGAGCCCGCGCTCGTGCAGCCCGGCCGCGACCTGCTGCGCGGCCTGTTCGAGTCGCGTGAAGCTCAGGGGCCGGCCTGCCGGCGTGACGAAGGCGGCGCGCTCGCCGAACTCGCCAGCGGCCCGCTGGACGGCTTCCGTCAGCACCTGTCGATTATCGGACGTTGACGCTGATGGTGTGCCATCCCTCGGCGCCGTTCGGTCGCGGACTCACGTTCCTCCCGCTCTGGGTGTAGCCGCTGCCGTCGGTGGCCCGCACCTGGATCTGCTGCCGGCCCCCGCCCGAAGGAGTCCAGTCCCGGTGCCATTGCACCCAGCTCTCGTCGCCCGCGGCCTCGCCCAGCCGGCACGGCGTCCAGTCCCCGTTGCCGATCTTCACCTCGACCCGCTCGATGCCGCGGGTCGGGGCCCAGGCGATGCCGGCAATCGGTATGGTCTCGCCGTTCTTGACGGTGGCCCGGTCCTTGGGGAGGTCGATACGGCTCTGGGTCTTCATCGGACCCTGCTTGGACCAGCCCCGCGGTATCCAGTAGCCGTCGAACCCGTCCCAGGTGGTGAGGTGGATCTCCTCGAGCCACTTCACCGCCGAGACATAGCCGTACAGTCCCGCCACCACGATGCGGGCCGGGAAGCCGTGCCGGGTCGGCAGCGGCTCGTTGTTCATACCGATGGCGAGGATGGCGTTGCGGCCGTCGTAGGCCGCGGTGGTGGGGAACCCGGCGGTGAAGTCGTCCACCGAGCGTCCCACGATCTGCTGGGCGCCGGGCTGGACGCCGGCCCGCTGCAGCAGTTCGTAGAGGGGGACGCCGGTCCAGATGGCGTTCCCGACGAGCCTGCCCCCTACCTGATTCGACACACAGGAGAGCGTGATCACGTAGTCCTGCAGGCGCATGGCGCGGATGTCCTGGTACGTGAGCTCGTAAGGGTCGTCGACCAGGCCGGTGATGCGCAGGCGCCACGACTCCGGGTCGACCTGCGGGACCGTCAGCGCAGTGTCGATCCGGTAGAACCGGTTGGTGGGGGAGATCGGGGTCACGTAGGGCGAGATGTCCGGCACCTCGCCGTCGAGCGTGTCGAGGTGGGCCACCTGCGGGTATCGCGACGACTCGCCCCGCGGCTGGGTGGTGGTGGGCGGGGGTTCCTCGGTCGTGGTGGTTGCAGGTTCCTCGGTGGTGGTCGGGGGTTCTTCGGGCTGCTCGGTCGTGGGGGTGGTTGCGGGGTCTTCGAGCTGTTGCGTGGTGGTGGTTGCGGGTTCTTCGGGCTGCTCGGTCGTGGGGGTGGTTGCGGGGTCTTCGAGCTGTTGCGTGGTGGTGGTTGCGGGCTCGCCCGCAGCTTCCACGGTGATCTCTTCCGGGATCTCTATTCCTTCTGGGATCTCTATGCCCTCGGGTATCTCTGTGCCTTCTGGGATCTCTGTGCCTTCTGGAACATCGATGGCGACGTCCGCTCCTGTCGCCGCGGCGTCGCGGGGTGCGTCGGCGGCCGGGGCTGACGCCCGCGGCGGCAGCGCATAGGTCTCCCGGGCCTTCTCCGCCGCGGAGGGTCCCCGCAGGGCCCGACCGAGTCCGACCAGGCTGAGGGCGGTCACCCCCGCGCCAGCGGCGTAGCCGAAGAACGACCGGCGCGGGCCTGCCCGTTCCAGGTGGGCTTCTGCGCCGTCCTCGTCCTCCGCAGTTGCGGCCGCGCCGGCAGCGCTCGGGCGCCGGGCGGACGCCCGGCTCACCAGAAGAAGAGTGACGGCCGCGCCCAGCACGGCGGCGGCGAGCGCAACCAGCCACGAGGCCGCTGCCGGGCTCAGCGGGTTGCGGGCGGCAGCCCAGCCGTCGACCAGCCCGAAGAGCGCGAAGCCGGCGATGGCCATCAGGTGCCCGCCGCGCGAGGCTTGACGGCCCAACAGGCCGCAGACGGCCAACGAGACGACCACTATCCCGGCTGTGAGCACCGTCTTCTGGCTGGCACCGATGTTGGCGATGCTGAAGGCCACGATGTCGCCGGGCGTGTAGTCGGTGACCACCTCGCCCACCGCGATGACCAGCGATGGGATGGTCTCGGTGACGCCCTCGATCAGTTCACCGAAGCCCAGCGCGACCGCGGCACCCAGGACTCCCGCGATGAAGCCCGCAACACTGCCCGCCCTGCGGCCTCCTCGTGACCGCTGTTCCGCCGGTTCAGGCTCGTTCATCGGGGCGATTGTACGCTCCAGCTTGATGGATCTTCGGTCCGACCCGAGGCTCGCCAGCTTCGCCGACGAGGTGCGCACCTGGCTCGAGGAGCACCTGGTCGGCGAATTCGCCCGGTACCGGGGCCGGGGCCTCACCGGACAGGATGATGTGCCGGTCGAAGTCCAGATCGCCTGGGAGCGGGAGCTCGCGTCGGGGGGATGGCTCGGGCTCGACTTTCCCGAATCGATCGGCGGCCGGGGATGCACGCTGGCCGAGCAGGTCGTGTTCTTCAACACCTATACCACCGCGCGCGCCCCCGGCCGGCTGCCCAACGTGGGCGTGATGCTGCTCGGTCCGACCCTGATGGCCTTCGGGTCGACTGAGCAGCAGCAGCGCTTCGTGCCCCCGATGCTGGCGGCCGAGGATCTTTGGTGCCAGGGCTATTCGGAGCCCGGTGCGGGCAGCGACCTCGCCGGCGTGTCCACCTCCGCCACCCAGCGCGACGGCCAATGGGTCCTGAACGGCCAGAAGGTCTGGACCTCGCTGGCCCAGCACGCCGACTGGATCTTCGTGCTGGCCCGCAGCACTCCGGGCTCGCAACGGCACGCCGGGCTCAGCTACCTGCTCGTTCCCATGGACCAGCCCGGCATCGAGATCCGGCCCATCGTGCAGATCAACGGCGGGGTGGAGTTCAACGAGACGTTCTTCGACGAGGCCGTGACCGACGCGGACCTGGTGGTGGGGGGAGAGGGCAACGGCTGGAGGGTGGCCATGGGCACTCTCGCCTTCGAGCGGGGAGCGAGCACGCTGGGCCAGCAGATCAGCTTCCGCCAGGAGTTCGATTCGCTGGTGTCGGAGGCGCGGGAATCCGGGCGCATCCGTAGCGACGTGCTGCGGTCGGAACTGGTGCAGAGCCACATCGAGCTCGAGGTCCTGCGCTACAACCAGATGCGGATGCTGACCTCGCTCACCCACGACCATCTCGCCGGGCCGGAGCAGTCGATAGGCAAGCTCTACTGGGCGTCGTGGCACCAGCGCCTCGGAGAGCTTGCGATGAGGGTCCGGGGCGCGGCCGCGATGGTTGCCGAACCGGACGACGGTGCTCACGCCGGGGAGGCCGGGTTGGACTACCGCCTCGACCCATGGCAGCGGACGTTCCTGTACTCGCGGGCCCACACGATCTACGGGGGAAGCAATGAGATACAACGCAACATAATAGGAGAGCGGGTTCTGGGTCTGCCTCGAGAGCCACGGTAGACAGCGGCCGCGCCGATACTCTGCAAGTCGTCGCCTCCGAACCGAGCGCTAGGAGAATCTATGGGACGCCTCGCCAACACCTGGAGTCTGGCCAAGATCTCTTGGGGTGTGCTGAAGAAGGACCGGGAGCTGCTGTGGATGCCGGTGCTGTCCTTTCTCGTGTCGGCCGTCGTGATAGCGGTCGTGATCGCGCTCACGTTCCTCACGTTGTCGACCACGTCCTCGCACGGCCAGACGACCATGGAGTTCAACCCGGCGATGATCGTGGTCTACATCGCGGCCGCTCTGGTCCTGGGCGTCGTGGCGGTGTTCTTCAACGGAGCGCTGGTCGCCGGGGCCCACGAGAGGCTCACCGGGGGCGACCCGACGGTGCGCAGCGCCATCGGCCGGGCGTTCGCCCGCATCCCGGGCCTGGTCCCGTGGGCGATCATCACCACCACCGTCGGGCTGGTCCTCCAGGCGCTGAGGGAGCGGGCCGGCTGGCTGGGGCGGATCGTCACCCACATGCTGGAGATGGCCTGGGACGTGGTGACCTTCCTGACCGTGCCCGCCATCGTCATCGACGACCTGGGGGCCATAGCCGGTCTCAAGCAGTCGGCCTCGCTGCTGCGCCGCACATGGGGCGAGAACATCGCGGCCCGGGTCGGGTTCGGCCTGCTCGGCTTCGTTCTGATCATCCCGGCGGCCGTTGTGGCCGGACTCTTCATAGCGTCCGGCTGGCAGTTGCTGATGGCGATCGGCATCATCGTCGCCGCGGCGTGGGTGGCGGTGGTCATGGTCGTGCTCACCGCTCTGAACGCCATCTTCCAGACCGCGCTCTACCTCTACGCCACCACCGGGACCGCCCCCTCCGGCTTCGAGCAGGCCCCCCTGGCCCAGACCTTCGTCCACAAGTAGCCGCTCCGCCGAGCTTCCGGCGGTTTGGGGCGATTGTTCGGCTCTACGACCAAGAGTCCGACGAGGCGGCCGAGATGCCGGCTGCCGGGGAAGGGACCACTCAGGCAAGGGTGTCGGCCAGCCCCCATTCCAGCGCGGCGGCCGCGTCGAGCTCGGCGTCGGTGAGCAGCCACCAGAGCGTGCGCTGGCGGCCGATGCGGGCCGGGATGCTCACCGTGCCCCCCGCGCCGGGG
This sequence comes from Candidatus Aldehydirespirator sp., assembly GCA_965203635.1. Lineage (GTDB taxonomy): Bacteria > Actinomycetota > Acidimicrobiia > Acidimicrobiales > Aldehydirespiratoraceae > Aldehydirespirator. Next base: position 3,280,625 of record OZ241903.1, on the reverse strand, counting down.
ATCAGGCCCATGGACAGCTCGGGGAGCCGGAAGCGGGCCCGGTCGGTGGCGGTGACCGTGGCGCAGAACGCAGCCAGCTCTACGCCCGCCCCTACGCAGGCCCCGTCGATCACGGCGGTCGTCCGGTCGGCGATGGCGGCCAGCCACGGCGCGGCATTGGCCCGGCTGCGGATCAAGTGAGCGGTCGCAGGGTCTGAGACCGTGCCGAACTCGGCCGGGTCGCCTCCGGCGCAGAAGTTGCCTGCCGCGCCGGTCAGGACCACGGGCTGATCGTTGGCGCCCGCCTGGAGGGCCTTGAGGACATCCACCAGCTGGTCGCGCATCGCCGCGTCGAACAGGTTGAGAAGGCGGGGGCGGTTGAGGGTCAGCGTCACCGCCGCTCCGTCGTCGGTCACTTCGATGCGGGGCTGATCGTGGTCTCGCCGGCTCCGGCGTCCCCGGCCCGCGAGCCAGCGGGCGTGCTCCGGGCCGGCCTGGAGCGTGGCGTAGGCCAGGCTCTCGACCAGCAGCGCGTCGAGCAGGCCGAGTTGGCCGGTCCGGCGCAGCGTCTGGGCCGCCACGACCGCGGCCTGCGGATTGGTCCTCAACCCCTTGAGGGCCGGGCCGGGATCCTCGAGCGCCATGTCCCAGGATTCACCCCCTGCCCCCACTGCGACCGACACCACCGGGAGCGCAGCAAGCCTGATGCCCACGTCGTCGGCGGGGTCTTCGCCCACATCCACGACGACCGCGGGAACGCCGGCAGCAGCCGCGATCCCGTTGAGCACCAACCGGTCGAAGTCCACAGAGACGACCGCGGCCCTGATCTCCTCCAAGGGCCAGATCCCTCCGTGCACGGCTAGGAGCGTGCGCGGGCAGGTGAGAGCGTGTCGCGTGCCGCGGCGTCACTCCCGCTCTTGGTCGTTGCGCTCACTGGTGCACCGTTGCCGTGTCGGGGCTCGAACTTGAAGCAGTTAACCACCTCAGATGTGGCTAAGCGCTTCAAGTTGCCGCGAAGCGCTGCCTCAGCTGCCGGCGCAGCAGCTTGCCGGTGTCGTTGTAGGGCAACTCGTCGACGAACTCCACCCGCGCCGGCACCCGGCTCGATCGCAGCCGGGTCCGTACCAGCTCGCGGAGGTCGTCGACGGCCGGCGCCGGGGAGCGGGAGACGACGCACACCGCCACTTCCTCGCCCCACTCGCGGCTGGGCACCCCGAATGCGGCCGCGTCGACGACGGCGGGGTGGGTCAACAGCACGTCCTCGATCTCGCCGGGCGACATGTTCTCGCCGCCCCGGATGATGATGTCGTCGTTGCGGCCGTGGACCCACAGGTAGCCGGCATCGTCGAGGTGTCCGCTGTCGCGGGTATGGAACCAGCCGTCGTCGTCGAGTTGCGATCCGCCCTCGGCGTACTCGCCGGCCACCTGCTCGCCCCTCACCCAGATCTCTCCAGCCGCGCCGGGCTCGGCCTCGGTGCCGTCACCGCAGCGCACCGAGATCTCCACTCCCGGCAACGGCCGCCCTGCCGACGAGAGCCTGGCCCTCTCATCAGGATCGCCGGAGGCGGCCCACCGCCGGTGGTCGTCGGGACCCATCACACACACGGTCGAACTCGTCTCGGTGAGGCCGTAGGCGTGCGAGAACCCCGCGGCCGGGAACAGCTCCAGCGCCCTCTCCACCACGGCCCGGTGCGACTTGCCCCCTCCGTACGCCACGAACCGGACCGTTTCGAGGCTCTGGCGCCGCCGGTCGAGGGCGTCGACGATGCGGGCCAGCATCGTGGGCACGAGCATGGCGTGAGTCACGCCCTGGGCCAGCACCAGGTCGATCCAGGCGTCGGGGTCGAACTTCGGTAGCGGCACGATTCGGCGCCCTGAGTAGACCTGCGACAGCTGCGCGGCCACCGAGGCGATGTGGTAGGGCGGCACGGCCATGATGTGGGCCTCGTCCGGGTCGGCCGACGCGAACTCGACCGTGCCGAACACATAGGACACCAAGTGCCGGTGGCGCAGCAGAGCGGCCTTGGGCGGGCCGGCGGTGCCGCTGGTGTACAGCAGCACGGCCGCGGCGTCGGGGTCCATGGGCCAGTCGCCCAAGTCGGCGGGTTGGGCACCATCGGCGGGGTCGTCGCTGAGAGCGTCCCGCTCGACGATTTCCAGCCCGTCCACGCCGGCCAGCCGTTCCGCCCCGGAGGGGTCGGCCACCGCCAACGCCGGCGCGGCCCGTTCGGCCAGCCGGCGCAAATCGTCGTCGGCGAGCCGGTAGTTGATCGGCACGTAGGGAACGCCCGCCCAGGCCGCGCCGAACAGGGCGACCGGCAGGACGGCGCTGGGCTCGCCACACAGCACCAGGTGCTCGGCCTTGGATGCCCGCAAGCGTCCTGCAAGGCCGGCGGCGCCGTCCATCAGGCCGTCGCAGGTGACGCCTCCCTCAGCGGCTCCCACCGCCACGCGGCCGGCCATGGCGGTGGCCGCCATCTCCAGCAGCATCATGAGGTTCATTGCGAGGGGGAGCGGCGCTCGCGCTCAGTCCGAGGCGGGCAGCGGCTTCGTCACCTTCACCGCCAGCGGCACATCGCCGAGGGCGAGCGAGCCGGGGCCGGCCTTGGTGCAGAGCACCTCGACCGTCTCGCCGGGGTCGCCGTAGCGCTTCCCCAGGAGTGTGCCCTCCGAGGCGTCGGCGCTGGGCTCCCCGGACCGCTCGGCCGATCCGGCCGCCGCCATCGGCGCGCCGCCGCAGGTCAGCTCGGCCGGTCCAGCGCCCTTCACCACGATCACCTCAGTGGCGCATACCGTGCTTTGAAATCGGGCCCCTGGCCGCAGTTCCACCATGTCGTCCCTCCACGCCGTCGTCGTCTGAAGGGTAGTTGTCCAACCGCTCACGCTACCTTCGCTGGGGTGCTCGCCACCGGACCGGCAGCCCTCGATGACGATGCCTGCGTCGCGGCCTGGGCTGCATCGGGAGCGATGCACCTCACCGGCCCGGCCCCGGGTCCGCCGTGCGAGTCCCCTGCCGGGCTTGCACGCCCGCTTCTCGGCCTTAGCGACGCCTTGGCCGTGGCCACCCGGCGCTTGGGCACCGAGGTCAGGGTCGATCCCTTGGAACTGGCTGCGCAGCGGGCCGCCTTCACGGGCTTCGGCCGCAACGGACCCAACAGTGCGGGCGGGTTCGCGCACATGGTGCGGGCATCCGACGGCTGGGTGGTGCTCAACCTTCCCCGACCCTCCGACATCGAGGCGGTGCCGGCCTTGGTGGGCGAGGCGGTGCCCGTCGATGACTGGGGCGAGATCCAGAGGCGGATCGCTGCCATGGCCGCGGCCGAGGTGGTGGAGCGGGGGTCGGAGCTCGGCCTCGCAGTGGCTGCCATCGGCTCCACCCGAGTGCCGGCTCAGCCGTGGTCGCTGAGATCTGAGGGGCCGGCCCGCACCGGGCGCGGCCCGGCGCCGACCGTGGTGGACCTCACCAGCCTTTGGGCAGGCCCTTTGGCGGGCGGGCTGCTGGCTGCGGCCGGCTGCCGGGTGCTCAAGGTGGAGTCGGGGTCCCGTCCCGACGGTGCCCGGCGTGGACCCGCCGGGTTCTTCGCGCTGCTGAACGGACGCAAGGAGTGGGTGAGCCTTGACTTACCCGCCCCCGGGGCCGTCGGCCAGTTGCGGGAGCTGATCGCTGGCGCCGACCTGGTGCTGGAGGCGAGCAGGCCCCGGGTGATGCAGCAGTGGGGGATTTGTGTTGATGAGGTCGTTGCCGCAGGCACGGCCTGGGTCTCGATCACCGGGCATGGACGCCGGGGACTGGACAGCAACCGGATCGCCTTCGGCGACGACGCCGCAGCCTCGGGAGGCCTGGTGGTGCCCGGCGAGCCGCCGATGTTCGTGGGCGATGCCATCGCCGATCCCATCGCCGGTCTGGCCGCGGCGTCGATCGGCGCACACCTGCTAGCGGAGGGCCGGGCCGCGCTAGCGGAGGTTTCACTCGCCTCAGCGTCGGCATGGGTCGCATCCAACGCGGGCGCACCCATCCATCGGCCTGTCGTGGAGAGCGGCGATTGCTGGGAGGTCGAGCTGGCGGACGGCCCGATCGTGGTGCGCCACCCTGCGGTGCCCGTCGGTCTCAAGGCGCGCACGATGGCCAACACATAGCCCTTCCGCGAATTGGCAGCGTTGTGCACGGTATGTGTGCGTTCTGCTGCCAGTTCTCGTGGTGGTTCGCCGCCCCTTCGGAATTGGCAGCGTTGTGCACGGTATGTGTGCGTTCTGCTGCCAGTTCGAGTTGCGGTGGCTACCGTGGTCGTGGTGGGCAGTGCCGCTGGCGGGGAGCCACTGGAGTTCGGACCGGCGTGAGCGACGACTCCAACTGGGACGCCACCGTCGAGGACCTCGAGCGCCGCCGGCAACAGGCTCGGGCCATGGGCGGGCCCGAGAAGCTGGCTCAGCGCCGGGCCGATGGGCGTCTGGACGCCAGGGGCCGCATAGACGGCCTGCTCGACGCGGGCTCGTTCACCGAGATCGGCACCCTGGCCGGACCCGTGCCCGCCGATGCTCTCGTCGCCGGGGTGGGGGCCATCGACGGCCGTCCGGTGGCGGTGGGAGCGGAGGACTTCACCACGATGGGGGGATCGATCGGCCCGGCCGCCACCCGCAAGCGGTGGCGTATCGCCGACATCGCCCGCCGCGAGCGCATCCCGCTGGTGATGCTGCTCGAGGGAGCCGGACACCGGCCCCCCATGCCGGGCGATCCCGGTGGGGGTGGGCCCAACGACCTGCAAGCCCAGGCGGCCCTGTCGGGGATAGTGCCCATGGTGTGCGGGGTGATGGGGCCGTCGGCCGGTCATGGGGCCATCACCGCCCTGCTGTGCGACTTCTCGATCATGACCGGTGATGCGGCCATCTTCACCGCCGGTCCTCCGGTGGTGGAGGCGTCGTTGGGGGAGCGGGTCGGCAAGGACGATCTCGGCGGGCCCGCGGTGGCCATCGGGGCGGGAACCATCCACAACGCCGCCGGCGACGATGCCGACCTGCTGGCCCAGATCCGCTCATACCTGTCGTACTTCGGATCATCGGCTTGGGAGAGCCCGCCGGCCGTCGACACCGGCGACACCGGCCGGCGCCGCGTCGATCGCATGCTCGACCTGGTTCCACGCGACGGCCGTCGGGGCTACGACATGGCTGCGGTTGTCGAGTCGCTGGTCGACTGCGGCCACAGCCTCTCGATCCAACCCGACTACGGCCGCGCCATCATCTGCGCTCTGGCCCGTGTCGGCGGCGAGCCGGTGGGGGTCGTGGCCAACCAGCCGGTGGAACTGGCCGGCTCGATCGATGTGGCCGCGGCCGGCAAGGCGGCCCACTTCATCTCGGTGTGCGACGCCTTCCACCTGCCGCTGCTGTTCCTGGCCGACAACCCCGGCGTGCTGGCCGGCACGGCATCGGAGCGGGCCGGGGTGCTTCGGGCATCGGCTCGCATGTACGCCGCGCAGACCGGCGCCACCACCGTCAAGATCCATGTCACGCTGCGCAAGGCCTTCGGCTTCGGCAGCTGCGTGATGGCCATGAACCCTCACGACTCCCAGACCCTCAGCTTCGCCTTTCCGGGTGCCACGGTGGGGGCCATGGGGGCCGCGGGCGCAGGCCGGGCCGTGGGCGCCGACGAGCAGGCCGAGCGGGACTTGCGCAGGGCTGAGGAGGAATCCTCCTACCGCTCTGCGTCGGCGCTGAGCTTCGACGAGGTGATCGATCCCCGCGACACCCGCAACGCCGTCCTGTCGGCCATGAAGGTGTCGGCCCGGCGTCGCAGCCAGCCCTGCCGGCCCAAGGCCCGCACCGGGATAACGCCGTAGGCCCCGGCCTATCCGGGGTGTTCCGGCCGGCGGGTCCTGTCGTCGAGCTCCGTCCGACCGACGGGCCTGCGGCCCATTGTCGGTCGCCCGGACTCGCCGCCACCCCCCGGCCTATCGGGGCGAACCCGGCTGTGGGGCTAGCCGATGAGACGGTCGATTATGTGGTCTATGCAGGCGGTGAGGGCCTCGACGTCTGAGGGCTCCACCGCGGGGAACAGGCCGATGCGGAGCTGGTTGCGCCCGAGCTTGCGATAGCCGTCGGTGTCGACGATGCCGTTGGCCCGCAGGGCGGCGCTGATGTCGTCGGCGCTCACCCGGTCGTCGAAGTCGATGGTTCCCACCACCCGGCTGCGGATGGCAGTGTCGGTCACGAACGGCGAGGCGATGTCGGAGGCCTCGGCCCAGCCGTAGAGAATGTCGGCGGAGCGGTCGCTGCGGGACGCGGCCCACTCCAGGCCGCCGTTGCTGTTGAGCCAATCGACCTGACTCACCGTGAGGAACACCGTGGCCAGCGCGGGAGTGTTGTAGGTCTGGTCCTTGCGGGAGTTGTCCACCGCCAGCTTGAGGTCCAGGAAGGCCGGCGTCCAGCGGCCGGAGGACGACAGGCGCTCGATCCGGTCGATGGCGCCGGGCGACATAAGCGCGATCCACAACCCGCCGTCGCTGGACAGGGCCTTCTGCGGCGCGAAGTAGTAGACGTCGCAGCCCGAGGGGTCGAACCGCAGCCCGCCGGCCGCCGAGGTGGCGTCCACCAGCACCAGTGCCTCGTCGTCGCCGGCGGGGCGGCGGACCTCCAGCATCACCCCGGTCGACGTCTCGTTGTGGGGGTAGCAGTAGGCGTCGACTCCGTCGGTGGCCTCTAGCGGGGGGCAGGTCCCGAAGTCCCCGACCCGCACCGACGGCTCGTCGAGGTGGGGCGCGGACGCGGTCACCGCAACGAACTTGGAGCTGAACTCGCCCAGCGACAGGTGGTGGCTGCGCTGCTCGATCAGCCCGAAGCTGGCCGCGTCCCAGAAGGCGGTGGCGCCACCGTTGCCCATCACCACCTCGTAGCCGTCGGGCGCGCCCAGCAGGTCGGCGATGCCGGTCTTCAGTTGGGCTACCACCCGGCGCACCCCGGCCTTGCGGTGGCTGGTGCCGAGATAGTCGACCGCCCTGTCGGCCAGCGCCTGAGCGGCCGCCGGCCGGAACTTCGACGGCCCGCTGCCGAAGCGGCCGTCGGAGGGGAGCATCGCGGCAGGGATGGCGATCGCTTCGGGTCGGGTTGGCGCTCGTGTAGGCATCGCCCGGAAGTCTGGCATCCCGCGAGCCCCGCTCCACGTCATCGCCACGCGCAAGATCGACAGATTGTGCTGGAGCTTCAAGCGTCCGAGGCTGCTCCCAATTGGCATGGCCTCTCACCGGTACGCTCGCGGCCATGACGAGCGAGCGGATCTCAAGGCGGGTCGGGGCGATCGCCCCTTCGGCCACCCTGGCGGTCACGGCCAAGGCCAGGGCGCTGCGGGCCGCCGGCGAGCGGGTCATCAGCTTCGGCGCGGGCGAGCCCGACTTCCCCACGCCCGCCCACATCGTGGAGGCGGCCGCGGCCGCGTGCCGCGATCCCCAGCACCACAAGTACACCCCCGTCGGCGGCCTGGAGGATCTCCGCGAGGCGGTGGCGGTCAAGACCCGGCGCGACTCGGGCCTGGAGGTCGACCCGGCCGACGTGCTGGTCACCAACGGCGGCAAGCACGCGGTGTACAACGCCATCGCCGCCGTGGTCGACGCGGGCGACGAGGTGCTGCTGCCCACCCCCTACTGGACGACCTATCCCGAGCCGATAGCCCTCTCCGGCGGCGTGGCCGTGCCCGTTCTGGCCACCGCCGCGAGCGGCTTCCGGGTGAGCGTCGACCAGCTGGAGGCGGCCAGAACCCCCCGGACCAAGGCGCTGATCTTCGTGTCGCCTTCCAACCCGACCGGCGCCGTCTACCCCCGCTCGGAGATCGAGCAGATCGGCCGCTGGGCCGCGGAGCACGGCGTCTGGGTGCTCACCGACGAGATCTACGAGCACCTCACCTACGGTGACGCTCAGCACCATTCCATGCCGGTGGTGGTTCCCGAGCTGCGCGACCGCTGCATCGTGCTCAACGGTGTGGCCAAGACCTACGCCATGACCGGCTGGCGGGTGGGCTGGATGATGGGACCTTCCGACGCCATGACCGCGGCCCGCAATCTCCAGTCCCACTGCACGTCCAATGTGTGCAACGTGGCCCAGGCCGCGGCGCTGGCCGCGGTGTCGGGCCCCCTCGACGCGGTGGTGGAGATGCGCCGCCATTTCGACCGGCGGCGCCAGACCATGTACCGCCTGCTGAGCGGGATCGAGGGGCTGGTCTGCCCCGAGCCCGAGGGTGCCTTCTACGCCTATCCCGACGCCACCGGCCTGCTGGGCCGCGATTACGGCGGCGTCAGACCGGCGACCACCTTGGAGCTGGCCGACCTGCTGCTGGATCGGGCCAAGGTGGCGGTCGTCCCCGGAGAGGCCTTCGGCGCCGGCGGCGGGCTGCGGCTGTCGTTCGCCCTCGGCGACGACGACTTGGGCGAGGGAGTGGGCCGGATGGTCGACCTGCTGGGCGGAGGCTGATGCCCGACCCGGCAGTCGTGCCTTTCGGGGAGTGGCCGTCCCCGGTCACCGCCGCGTGCCTGGTGCAGGGAGCTGCGGGGATCTCCGAGGTGATCGCCGATCCGGTCCGGCCCTGGGTGCTGTGGTGGGCCGAGAACCGCCCTGACGAGGGTGGTCGCACCGCGGTGATGCGTCGCGACCTCGGCGGCGGCGAGTCTCAGGAGGTCACGCCACCGGATGCCAACGTCCGCACCCGAGTGCACGAGTACGGCGGCGGATCCTGGTGGCCGCACGATGGGTCGCTCTACTACGTCGAGTTCGCCGACCAGCGGCTCCGGAGAATCGATCATCCGGGCGCCAAGCCCCTGCTGCTGACTGCTGAGCCGCCCGAACCGCGAGCGTGGCGGTACGCCGACGGGCGGGTCACGCCGGACGGCCGCTGGAGCGTGTGCGTTCAAGAGCGCCACGGTGCCGGCGGCGAGCCGGCCAACGAGCTGGTGGCAGTGGCCACCGACGGGTCCCAGCGAGTAGTTCCGTTGTGGTCGGGATCCGACTTCGTGATGACGCCCCGGTTGTCGCCCGACGGATCGATGCTGGCCTGGATCTCATGGGACCATCCGAACATGCCGTGGGACGCCACCCGGCTGCACGTCCACGAACTCGGTGACGCCGAGATGGGCGCGGAGGTGCAGGTCCTGGGCCGGGGCGGGGACCGCAGCCTGTGCGAGCCCGGCTGGGATCCCGGCGCCGCCGGCGCGGAACCGAGGTTGATGGTATGCAGCGACCACGACGACTGGTGGGGTCTCTACGAGGTGAGCCTGGACGACGGATCGATGCTGCCGGTCGTCGTGGGCGACTTCGATGTGGCCACCCCGCCCTGGGTCTTCGGAATGCAGCGCTGGGCGGCGGCCGGCGGGACGGTGGCCGCCGTGGCCGGGATGCCCGCAGGCGACCAGATCCTGGTGGACGGCCGCGCCGTCCGGGTGATCGACTCGTCGATGTCGTCACTGACCATCGCCCGCAACGCCCCGGACGGCGCCGCGGTGCTGGCTTACTCGGGTGCCGGCTACCGGCACGAACCTGAGGTCGCGGTGGTGCGAATCGACAGCGACGGCCGCGCCGGCCGCAGCGCGGTGCGTACGGCGCGGGAGCTGGGCCTCGGCGCGGGCCTGCTGATCGAGCCCGAAGCCATCACCTTCCCGACCGGTGGAGACGGATCCGCGGTGGCCCACGCCCTGTACTACCCGCCCGCCAACCCGGCCTGTGCCGGCCCGGTCGGCGATCGTCCGCCGCTGCTGGTCACCGCCCACGGAGGGCCCACGGCCGCAGCCCGCCGCCAACTCCAGCTGGGTGTCGTGTTCTGGACCTCCCGGGGGATCGCGGTGGTCGACGTGGACTACCGGGGCTCCACCGGCTACGGGCGCAGCTACCGGCGGGCCCTGGACGGTGCCTGGGGCGTGGCCGACGTGGAGGACTGCGTGGCCGCGGCCCGGTTCCTGGCCGACCGGGGCGACGTCGAGCCTCAACGGCTGATCATCCGGGGCGGGAGCGCGGGCGGCTTCACCGTGCTGGCTGCGCTGGCCCTCCACGACACGTTCGCGGCCGGGGCCAGCCGCTACGGCATCGCCGACCTGGAGGCTCTGGCCGCCGACACCCACAAGTTCGAGTCCCGATACCTCGACCGCCTCGTCGGCCCCTACCCGGAGGCCAGGGACGTCTACGTCGCTCGTTCCCCGATCCACCACCTCGACGGCTTCGACGCCCCGATGATCGTGCTCCAGGGCGACGAGGACGAGATCGTGCCCCCCGCCCAGGCCGAGATGATCGTCGAGGCCCTCAAGGACAAGGGTGTGCCGGTGGCCTACCTGCTCTTCGAGGGTGAGCAGCACGGCTTCCGCAGCGCCAACAACATCGTTGCCGCCCTAGAGGCCGAACTGGCTTTCTTCGGCCGGGTCCTCGGCTTCACGCCTGCCGATCGCCTCCCCGACCTGGAGATCAGCGGCCTGTAGCCGAATTGGCAGCAGCCGATGCCGAAACCGGCGCTCCCCGCTGCCAATTCGGCTGGAAATCAGTCCTTGTCGACTTCCTCGGCGCTGGAGCCGTCACCGTCCTCGGCAGGCGCGTCCGCGTGGTCAGTGTCGGCGTCGCCGGCCTGATCGTCCACCGGCTGGCCGTTCTGGGCCGCCGTCTCGGCAATGGTGGGCCATGACGACTCGTCCATCTGGGACCGGCGCCGGCGCTGCATGACCAGGCGACCCACGCCCACGACGGCACCCGCGACAGCGCCGATCTTCACCAGACGGATGGCCCGAGCCAGCAGGCGCGACATGCCGACAGCCTAGCGATCCGCCTGTCGGATGCTCGCGTGCGTTCTACAGCTTCAGGGCAGCCAGCCTCGCCAAGGTCTGGAGGTCGTTCACATGGAGCCGGGCAGGGGCCTGGCCGTCGAAGGAGCCCCAGCCCTTGAAGCCCAGCGTCCACAACTCGTCGCCGATCACGATGCTGCGCACGATCACGTCGGGCGAGTCGCTGGGCCAGCAGATCGAGACCGATTCACCGCCCCGGAGCAGGCCCAGCCGCTCGGCCTCGTCCACGAAGAACGGCTCGGGGTAGCACTCGAAGCCGGTCATGCCGGCCTCGCCGGCCTCGCAGGCCAGCACCGCGGTGTAGTCGTCGGAGATCATGTACTCGATCTCGCTGGTGAAGTCCTCCATGTCGGTCGACGGCAGATCCGCGGGGGTGAGCTTGCGGCAGTCGGTCCGGCCGGGCTGCTCGCCCTCGATCTGGTGGTCGACCCGTCCCACCTCCGTGATCGTTCCGTCGGTGACCCGTAGCACGACTGCACCGGACCACTCGTTCCACACCGTGACCGGGATGACGGCCAACTCCTCGGGCGCCCACCACAGGAAGGCCCGGTGGTCCCAGCCGACGTCGTTCCAGCCGTCGGGCGCGGTCCACACCGCCACTTCCAGGGGTTCGGTCAGGTCGCTGACGTCGAACAGCGACACCTTGGCCCCGGTGACACGGCCCTCGTCGTCGGCGTCGGATCCCACCCCCAGCACCAGCGTGTCGCTGATGGGGTGCAGGTAGCTGGAGAAGCCGGGGATCTTCAGCTCTCCCAGGATCCGGGGGTCGGTCGGGTCCGACAGGTCGATGGTGTAGAAGGGATCGATCTGGCGGAACGTCACGACATAGCCCACGTCGCCCACGAAGCGCACCGACTGGACGTTCTCGCCGCGGCCGATGTCGCCCACGCTGCCGACCTCCGCCAGGACGTCGCCGTCGGTGCTCAGCACCCGCACCTGGCTCTCGGACTCCTCTCCCCACGGGTCGCCGACGGTGGTCACGATGCGCAGGTAGCCGTTGTGCTCCGACAGCGAGAACTGGTTGCGGATCACGCCCAGAACCTCCCCGGATGACGTGTAGACGGCCGCGTCGCCGCTGATGTCGAAGCGGTGGACGCTGGTGCGGCGCTCCTGCCAGGCATCCCGCCAGAGATCCTCGTTCCAGTCGTCGTCGTCTCCGAAGTCATCGGAGTCGATCCAGCGGGTGGTGGCCACGTACAGCGACCCGGTCGACGCGTAGACGGTGTCGCCGGGAGCCATGACCGCGGTGGATGACGACGGGTCGAAGTCACCGCCGATGGGCACGCTGATCACGGTGGTGACCCCGAAGCCCGAGAACACCGACGGGGCGTGCACATCGTCGCAGGGCACCATCAGCGATCCCGTCGAGCTGTCGGCCGTTCCGAGCGTGTAGTGGGGCAGCCAGTCGTCGAGGGTGGAGTTGAGCACGGCGGCCCGGTTGGCCGTCTCGGCCACGTCGGTGGCGGACTCGTTCTGGGGGAACACGAACGGGAAGTTCCACTGGGGGTCGTAGCGCAGGATGACCCGGGCGTTGCCGCCCACGCTGCGGGCGCTGATGTAGTTGCTCTGCACCCTGAGGGTCTCGATGATCCGGGGCGCGCCGCTCACGTCGATGCGCTGGAGCACGGTCTCGGAGCCGTCGCCCGATTCGCTGTGGGAGCGGGTGATCAGCAGCAGGCTGTCTCCGTCGCTGAACAACTCCCGTCCCCATCCCTCGGCCACCGCAACCGAGCCCACGGTGTGGCGACCGGCCGCGTCGACCACCACCAGCCGACCCGAGGACAGGGTGAAGATCCTGCGGCCGTCGGTCTTGACGATGTCGGCCTCGTCCACCCCCGCCTCCTGGACGTTCGTGCCCGAGAAGTCCACGCCCTCGACGGGGGCCGCGCTCGCAGCCCCGTCATCGTCGTCGGCCATGGCCGCCTCGGCCATTTCCAGGTCTCCGCCGCGACGTGCGCCCACGGGACCGAACCAGCCGCCCTGGTCGAATCCCCACGGCCCCACCCTGGCCGAGTACTCGGCGTGGAGGTGGTCGAGCAGCGTGTCGCAGTCGTCGAAGCGGACCAGACCAGCGGTGAGCACCACGTCGTCGGGCTCGAGATCGATCACAGTGCCCGCGCCGTCGATGCTGTCGGGCGTGTCGGCGCTTGCCTCGGCGTCGACGTCGGCGCCGGTCGAAGGCTCGGCGGAGCCGGAGATCCCTGGCCCTCCCCTGGAGATGTCGCCTCCGCAGGAAGCGGCTACCAGCAGGAAGCTGAGGGCGAGGATGAGGATCTTGCGCATGGCGGCAGGGCCTTTCGTCGCGCGCCCGTCGGCGCGGGTTCGACTTCGGAGGTATGACGCTCCTGCTTGTGTCGTGGTTCCCGAGTTCGCTCCTGTTCTAGCGGAGGCCTCGGACACGGCTCCGCTACCCCACTGCGGGCAGCCAGGAGAGACGCCGTCGCTCGTAGTCGTCGATGGCTCCGGTGTGGCGCAGAGTCAGGCCGATGTCGTCGAGGCCCTCGAGGAACCGCTGCTGGGTGGAGGCCTCCATACCGAACCCGGCCTCGAACCCGATGGCCGACACCTCCACTGTGAGCCGCTCCACATCGACGGTGATCTCCAGGCTGGGTTCAGCCTGCACGGCGGCCATCAACTCAGCGGCCGCCGCGGCCGGGATCTGGGCCGGGACGAGCCCGTTCTTGGTGCAGTTGTTGCGGAATATGTCGGCGAAGCGGGGGCTGATCACCGCGTCGAACCCGTACTGCTGGATGGCCCACACCGCGTGCTCCCGCGACGAGCCGGTGCCGAAGTTGGTCCCGGCCAGCAGGATGGTGGCCCCCGCATAGCGCTCGTCGTTGAGAACGAAGTCTCGGCTGTCGCGCCACTCCGAGAACAGGCCCTTCTCGAAGCCGGTGCGCGACACCTGCTTGAGCCAGTCCGACGGGATGATCTGGTCGGTGTCCACGTCGCTGCGGTCCAGCGGCACCGCGGTGCCGGTCACCACCCGTGTCGCCTTCATGGCCGCGACCTGACTACGGATGTCGGGTTCGCCTTCATCACAGGTCCCCGGGAGCGGCGAAGCGACCGGCTATGGCGGTGGCCGCGGCCACCGCGGGCGACACCAGATGGGTGCGCCCGCCCCGGCCCTGGCGGCCCTCGAAGTTGCGGTTCGACGTGCTGGCCGCCCGCTCCCCGACGGTCAGCTTGTCGGGGTTCATGGCCAGGCACATGGAGCAGCCCGGCTCGCGCCAGTCGAAGCCGGCTGCCCGGAAGATCTCAGGCAGGCCCTCGGCCTCGGCCTCGGCCTTGACCCGGCCGGAGCCCGGCACCACCAGGGTGCGCACCCCGTCGGCCACCCGCCGGCCGGCCACCACCGTCGCCGCGGCCCGCAGATCCTCGATGCGGCTGTTCGTGCACGACCCGATGAACACGGTGTCCACCGGGATGTCGCGAATCGGGGTCTCCGGAGCGAGCCCCATGTAGTCGAGAGCCCGAACCGCGGCTTCGCGCCGGGCCGGTTCGTCGAAGCTGTCGGGGGCGGGCACCGCACCCTCCAGCGGGACCGACTGGGCGGGGTTGGTGCCCCAGGTCACCATGGGGGAGATGTCGGCGCCGTCGAGGGTCACCTCGATGTCGAAGGAGGCCGCGTCGTCGGTTGTCAGAGTGCGCCAGTCGGCCAGCGCCTGCTCCCACAGGTCGCCCACCGGTGCCTGCTCGCGGCCCCGCAGGTACTCGAAGGTCGTGTCGTCGGGGGCGATCAGTCCGGCCTTGGCGCCCGCCTCGATCGACATGTTGCACACTGTCATGCGGCCCTCCATCGACAGCGCCTCGATGACCGGCCCCCGGTACTCGATGATCCGTCCGACGCCGCCGGTGGTGCCGATGCGGCCGATGATGGCCAGGATCACGTCCTTGGCGGTGGAGCCGGAGGCCAGGGTTCCCCCGACGGTCACCGCCATGGTGCCCGGCCGCATCTGGGGCAGGGTCTGGGTGGCCAGCACATGCTCCACTTCGCTGGTGCCGATACCGAAGGCGATGGCGCCGAAGGCACCGTGGGTGGAGGTGTGCGAGTCTCCGCACACGATTGTCATGCCCGGCTGGGTCAGACCCTGCTCGGGTCCGATCACATGCACGATGCCCTGCTTGGCGTGGCCCATCGGGTAGTTGGTGATGCCGAACTCGTCCGCGTTGCGGCGCAGGGTCTCGACCTGGGTGCGGCTCACCGCATCCGCAATGGGCTTGTCGACGTCGGCGGTGGGCACGTTGTGGTCCTCGGTGGCCACCGTCAGGTCGGGTCGGCGCACGCCACGCCCCGACAGCCGCAGCCCGTCGAAGGCCTGCGGCGAGGTGACTTCGTGCACCAGGTGCAGGTCGATGTAGAGCAGGTCGGGCTCGCCGTCGCCGCCCCGGGCCACCGTGTGGCGGTCCCAGATCTTCTCGCTCAGCGTCCGCGGCTCGTTCACAGTTGGATCCTACGGCACTACTGGTCGCGGCCGGTGATCACTGCCGGTGGGGGATCATCGGTCGCCGCATCCCAGACCATCAGCGTCACGGCCATGCCCAGCAGCAGGGCGCCCACCACCAGGGCGATCCGCGCCCACCGCAGCGTGCGGGGCGGATCGGCGTCCACCGGTCTAGGACACCTCCACGACGGTGACCTTCTGCCGGCCGGCGGGAGAGTCGAACTCGACCGCGTCACCCTCGGCCGCGCCCAGCAGTGCCTCGCCCATCGGTGACCCCGGCGACACCACGACAACATCGTCCTGCCGCTCCTCGATCACCCCGACCAGGAAGCGCTCGGGCTCGTCGTCGCCGTCGTACAGGACGGTGACCACCGACCCCAGTATCACCCCGAAGTCGCTGTCGCTGCCATTGCCGGCGTCGATGATCTCCGCGTTGGTCAGGATCCGTGTGAGATGGACGATGCGGCCCTCCAGCTTGGCCTGTTCTTCCTTGGCTGCGTGGTAGTCGCCGTTCTCGGACAGGTCGCCCAGCTTGCGGGCGGCTTCGATCTTGTCGGCTATCTCGATACGGCCCCGGGTACTGAGTTCCTGCAGCTCAGCGCTCAGCCGGTCGTGCGCGGCCTGCGAGAGATGGTGAGCATCGGGCATCGCATCAATCTACCGGCGGCGAGGTATGCTGGTGCCCGTGGCGAACCGGCCCAGCATCGCAATTCCCTAGCGCGCGCCATCCCGGCGCGCGCCTTCAACCGTCCACCCAGGTGGGCGGTTTCGCAATTTGGCAGACGCTTCAGCAGGACGGGAGCTAGCGACAGAACCATGGCACATCGAGTGGGAGTCATCGGAGGCGACGGCATCGGCCCCGAGGTCGTGACCGAGGGCCTGAAGGTGATCGCGGCCGCCGGCGTGGATCTCGACACCACGCACTACGACCTCGGCGGCAGCCGCTACCTGCGGGACGGGACCGTACTCGACGACGCCGCCGTGGAGGAGTGGCGCGGCCTCGACGCGCTCTACATGGGGGCGGTCGGCACCCCCGAGGTGCCCCCCGGCATCATCGAGAGGGGCCTGCTGCTGAAGATGCGCTTCGAGCTGGACCTCTACATCAATCTGCGACCCTTCACCGCGCCGGCCCACGACTTCGTGGTGATCCGCGAGAACACCGAGGGCACGTACGCGGGAGAGGGCGGCTTCCTGCGGAGGGGCACCCCCTTCGAGATCGCCACGCAGGGCTCGGTGAACACCCGTCACGGCGTGGAGCGAGCCGTCCGTTTCGCGTTCGACCTGGCCATGACCCGGCGCAAGCACGTGACGCTGGTGCACAAGACCAACGTGCTTACTTTCGCCGGCGACCTCTGGGAGCGCACCTTCAACGACGTCGCGGCCCGGTACCCGGACGTCTCGACGGCCTACAACCATGTGGATGCGGCCTGCATCTACTTCGTGGAGGACCCCGCCCGCTACGACGTGATCGTCACCGACAACCTCTTCGGCGACATCCTCACCGACCTCGGCGGCGCGGTCTCGGGCGGCATCGGACTGGCGCCCACCGCCAACCTGCATCCCGGGCAGGTGTCGATGTTCGAGCCGGTCCACGGCTCGGCGCCCGACATCGTGGGCACAGGCCGGGCCAATCCCGTCGCGGCGGTGCTGTCCGGCGCGATGATGTTGGACCACCTCGGCGAGACCGGGGCCGCGGAACGGATCCGCAAGGCCTGCGACGGACCCGAGTCGCTCGCAGGCACCACCGGCGAGATCGGCGACACCATCGTCGCCCGCCTCGCCGACCAGCAGGACTGAGACCCAGGACGCACCGCAGAGAAGCTGAGAAAGCGCCACTCGAGGAAGGCCATCCGCCCGATGCCGATCACACCCACCAAGCACATCTGGATGAACGGGGAGCTTGTTCCCTGGCAGGACGCCAAGGTCCACGTGCTGTCGCACTCGCTGCACTACGGCACGGGCGTGTTCGAGGGCATCCGCACGTACGCCACCGGCAACGGCCCCGCGGTGTTCCGGCTGACCGACCACATCCAGCGGCTGTACAACTCGGCGAAGATCCTCAACATGGATATGCCGTACTCGGTGCCCGAGATCGTGGAGGCCTGCAAGCTGGTGGTGCGCGACAGCGGGCTGCCCGAGTGCTACGTGCGCCCGATCGCCTACTACGGGTACGGCGAGATCGGCTTGTCCACCGCCGACTGCACCACGGAGATCGCCATCGCGGTGTGGCCCTGGGGCGCCTACCTGGGCGACGACGCCCTCACCAAGGGCGTCCGGTTGAAGATCTCGTCGTGGGCCCGCCACGACCACAACATCATGCCGCCCGCCTCCAAGACGACCGGCAACTACGCCAACTCGACGCTGGCCAAGATGGAGGCTCTCAGGGCCGGCTACGACGAGGCCATCATGCTCAATCCGGCCGGGCTGGTGTCGGAGTGCAGCGGCGAGAACATCTTCGCGGGCACCCCCGACCTGCTGGTGACCCCGCCGCTGTCGTCCGGTGCGCTGCCCGGCATCACCCAGGACTCGGTGATCTCGATCGCCCGAGACATCGGCATCGACGTGGTGGTCGGCGATCTGGCCCGCAGCGACCTGTACATCGCCCAGGAGATATTCGTGTGCGGCACCGCCACCGAGGTCGGCGCGGTCAACTCGGTGGACGACCGGCCCCTGGCGTGCCCCGGCCCGCGCACGCTGGCGATCGCCGAGGCCTATGCGGACGTCGTGCGGGGCCGCAACGACCGCTACAAGACGTGGAACGAGTACGTCCATGAGTAGCGAGCCGTCACCCGGGCCGGTCCGTCCATGAGCAGCGATCCGTCACTCGGGCAGGTGCGTCCATGAGTGGCGACGCCTCGCCGCGGTCGTCGGTAGAGATCTACGACACCACCCTGCGCGACGGCACGCAGCTGGAGGGCATCTCGCTCACCGTCGACGACAAGCTGCGCATCGCCGAGCAACTCGACTATCTCGGCGTCGCGTTCATCGAGGGGGGCTGGCCGGGCGCCAATCCCAAGGACGACGAGTTCTTCGAGCGGGCCCGCACCGAGCTCGACCTTCAGGTCAGCGAGCTGGTCGCCTTCGGCTCCACCCGCCGGGCCCGCGGCAAGGTCGACTCCGATCAGGTGCTGGCCCAGCTGGCCGGCGCCGGGACCTCGACGGTGTGCATCGTCGGCAAGTGCTGGGACTACCACGTCACCGAGGCCCTTCAGACCACCCTGGACGAGGGCGTGGCCATGGTGGCCGACTCGGTGGAGTTCCTGGTGGCCGCGGGCAAGCGGGTGCTGTTCGACGCCGAGCACTTCTTCGACGGCTTCAGCCGCAACCCCGAGTTCAGCCTGCGGGTGCTGGAGGCCGCCGCCATGGCCGGGGCGTCCACGGTGGTGCTGTGCGACACCAACGGCGGCACCCTTCCCGCCGACATCTCTGCCGCGGTGTCGGCGGTGGCGGCCCACGTCGACTGTGAGGTCGGCATCCACCTGCACAACGACACCGGCTGCGGGATCGCCAACGCGCTGGCCGCGGTACAGGCCGGGGCGGTGCACGTTCAGGGCACCATCAACGGCTACGGGGAGCGGGTCGGCAACTGCGACCTGGTGCCGATCATCGCCAACCTCGAGCTGAAGATGGGCATGCGGGCGCTGCCCGAGGGCCACCTGCCCCGTCTCACGTCGGTGTCGCACCATGTGGCCGAGCTGGTCAACCTGCCGATGAACCCCCAACAGCCCTACGTGGGAGCCAGCGCGTTCGCCCACAAGGCGGGGCTGCACGCCAGCGCGCTGAGCCGCCGCCCCGACGCTTACGAGCACGTGTCACCGGAGCTGGTCGGCAACGGCACCCGGGTGCTGGTGTCGGAGATGGCCGGACGCTCCACGCTGGAGATGCGGGCCGCCGAACTCGGCCTGGCCCTCGACGGCAGGGTGCTGGGCGAGGTGATCGACACGCTCAAGCGTCTGGAGCACGCCGGATACCACTTCGAGGCGGCCGACGCCTCGTTGGAGCTTCTGATGCGGGGAGCGAGCGGCTGGGAGCAGGACTTCTTCCGGCTGGAATCGTTCCGGGTGTCGCTGGACCACCGCTCCGGTACGGGAGCCCGGGCCTGGAACGACGTGTCGGTGGAGGTGGACACCGAAGCCACCGTCAAGCTGTGGGTCGGAGGCGAGCGCCGTGTGGCCGTAGGGGAGGGCAACGGTCCGGTCAACGCGCTGGACACCGCGGTTCGCACCGCGCTGGGCGACATCTACCCGGCGCTGGAGAATATCTCGCTCACCGACTTCAAGGTCCGGGTGCTCGACACCCAGAAGGGGACCGGCGCGGTGACCCGGGTGCTGGTCGACTCCACCGACCGCCGCCGAGTGTGGACCACCATCGGCGTGTCGGAGAACATCATCGAGGCGTCCTGGCAGGCGCTGGCCGACTCCGTGGTCTACGGCCTGCTCCACGCCGACGACTGAGCGTCCCGTCCGAGGGCCTACGCTGTCGCCTCGTGGCTGCTCCGTCCCACGTCCCCGCCACGGCGAAGGCTCCGTCGATCTACCGGTCGCCGCCCCGGCGGGCTGATCCCTGGATGGCGGACCGGCCCGGCGAGGTGGTGGGCTCCGAGGCTTCCGCCGGACCGGGCCTCGGCTATCAGGGTCCCGACCAGGGCTACGCACTGAAGCTGGCCCAGCGCTTCGCCGGCCGGCTCGTGCTGGCCGCCGGAGAGCGCGAGGACGATGCGCTGGCCGGATGTGTAGCGGTGGCGCTGCGCCGGGCCTCCATTTTCGGCCGGGCCCCGGTCATGCATGACCTGCGCTTAGCGCTGGAGCTGTTCGGCTTCCTGGACGAGGCCGTCGACGCCGATCTGGTGGCTTGGCGCCGGGACCAGTTCGCGGGCGCGGCCGGCCACCACGGCTACAGCGTCAAGCTGCGACTCGTTGCTCTGGTGCCGGAGGAAGCGCTGCGCCTCACGCCGGCCGCCGTCGCCGACGCCCGCGGCGACAACTGGCGCACCCCGCTGGGGCTCTAACCGCGACCCGGCTCGCCCCGGGTCCCGTACTAGGCCTTGACGACGAGCGTCTTCACCGCCTTGTCGTGCCAGCCCTGCCGGCGGTCGTCCCATAGCAGCGAAGCGTGGACGAGCAGACCGGGAAGGATCAGCAGCACGTATCCGACCGTCGGAATGACCCAGCGTCCGGCCGCTGGGCCAAAGCCGGGCAAGTCTCCGTTGTCGGCTCTGACAACCTTGATGCTCACAGCCATCTTGCCGGGAGTCTGCCCCTTGAGGGCGACGAAGAAGATCTCGTAGGCGGCGCCGGCCAGGAGGGGGAGCAGGATCGGATCGACGAGGCCGACGATGAAGCCGATGATTATGCCGATGACAATGTCGATGAGCCTGGCTCCAAGCCGTAGGCCCGGCGTTGCCAGTTCCGCGGTCTCGCCGGTCCCTAAGGCTGCGAATCCTGCGGCGGGCGCGGCTCCGTGGCCGGACGGGCCTGGCGGCGGGGGAGGAGGTTCGGACGACCAGCCCGAGTCGTCGGGTGGGGGCGGAGGCATGTCGGACACGGGCGGCTCCTTCGGAGGTCGACGGACACGACGACGGTAGCAGAGCGTGCTGACGCGAGATCAAGATCCCGTCACACCCATCGAGCGCCGCAGCAGCCCTCAGGAGCGTCGGTAGTCTCGCCCTGTGAGTTCGCCCAGAGTCCGGTTCGCGCCCGCGCCGACGGGGTTCCTGCATGTGGGGAGCGCCCGGACGGCGCTGTTCAACTGGCTGTTCGCCCGCCATCGCGGCGGGGAGATGGTGCTGCGGGTGGAGGACACCGACGCCGCGCTGAAGACCCAGGAGTACGTGGACGCCATCATCGAGCCGCTGCGGTGGCTGGGCCTCGACTGGGACGAGGGGCCCTACTTCCAGTCCGAGCGCCGCGACCTTCACGCGGCCGCGATCGAGCGACTGCTCGCCGACGGCGCCGCCTACTTCTGTGACCTGACCCGGGCCGAGATCGAGGAGAGCTGCGCCGCGGCCGGGCTCCCGGCCGGCTACCACGGCTGGTCCCGCGACCGCGATGTGGCCGACGGGCCGGGCGTGGTTGTCCGGTTCCGCTGTCCCGACGAGGGCACCACCGTCGTCGACGACGTCGTGCGGGGCCGGGTGAGCTTCGGCAACGAGTCGCTGGAGGACTTCGTCATCCGCCGCGGCGACGGGTCGCCCACGTTCCATCTGGCCAACGCGGTCGACGACCACGACATGGCGATCACCCATGTGATCAGGGGCGAGGACCTGCTCAACACCACACCCAGGGTGCTCCTGATCTGGCAGGCCCTCGGCTACGGCGCCCCGCCGATGTACGCGCACCTGCCGCTGCTGGTCAACGCCAAGCGCCAGAAGCTGTCCAAGCGGCGCGACGACGTGTCGCTCGACAGCTACCGCCGGTCGGGCTACCTCCCGGAGGCCATGGTCAACTACCTGGCCCTGCTCGGATGGGGGCCGCCCGACGAGGTGGAGATCCGCCCGCTGGACGAGATCGTCGCCCTGTTCGACCTCGACGCGGTCAAGCCGGCCGCGGCGTTCTTCGACCCCGCCCGCCTCGATCACATCAACTCCGCCTACATCAAGTCGCTCACTCCCGAGCAGTTCGCGGACCGGGTGGAGCCGTTCCTCACCGGCTCGGACACTCCGTGGCCCTCCGAGCGCTACGACCGCGACGTCGTGCGGGCGCTGGCAGGCGAGATCCAGCAACGGATAGCGAACCTCGACGAGGTCGCGGGATGGATCGACTGGATCCTGCGGCCCGACGTGGTCTACGACGAGAAGTCCTGGCACAAGTCGATCGTCAAGGGCAGGGCGGCGGCGGAGGTGCTGGAAGCGGTGGAGGCCCGGCTCGCCGACGACGACTTCTCGGATGCCGAGCGCCTGGAGGCCATCGTCATGGGGGTCGGCGACGAGCTGACCGAGAGCCTGGGCGCCAGGGTGCGGTCCCAGCCCCCGGTTCGGGTGGCCGTCACCGGCACCGGCGCGGGGCTGCCCCTGTGGGAGCCGATGCGCCTGCTCGGGAAGAACGAAACGCTCGCCCGTCTCCGCGAGGCGCGTTCGCGCCTGTAGGTTTCTTCTCTCCGCGGCTCGGCCTTGGCGAAGCGGCCGCCGCGGACCCAGCCGCAAGATGCGGACGGCGCTTCCCCGCAAGGACCACTACCCGGGGAGCGTCACCATGCGATGCTCATGTATTCTCTGCCGATTCTGGGCGGGCCTGCGACGGCGCGCCGCGGGCCTTCTCGTCGTGCCGGCCGTGGCCCTGGCCGTGTCGATGCCGGCCTCTCCGGCTGGTGCCATGACGCACCATGAGCGGCCGGTGTTCCGCCCGCCCGTCGACGCGCCGGTCACCGACCCTTTCCGCCCGCCCGAGAACCCCTACGGTCCGGGCAACCGCGGCGTCGAGTACGACACCGAGCCCGGAGACGTGGTGCGGGCTGCGGCTCCCGGCACCGTCGTGTTCGCAGGCGCGGTGGCCGGAACCCTCCACGTGACCGTCGACCACGGCGGCGGGCTGGTCAGCTCGTACTCGTACTTCCAGCGCTTCAGCGTGCGGGTCGGCGCCGATGTCGCCCAGGGCGCAGTGATCGGCGTTGCCGGTGAGCGGCTGCACTTCAGCGTGCGCCTGGAAGGGGCCTACACCGACCCGGCCGGCTTCATCGGTGTGCGCCGGGTGAGGGTGCGGCTGGTGCCGCTCCAGAGGCCGAGCGAATGGGTGCGTGAACCTGGCGCATACGGGCGAGGCCGTGGCCCGAGCGGCCCGTGAGCGCAGCGAACAAGAGCGGGAATGCAACACCGCAACGCGAGCCGGTATCGCCGGCGCGGTCTGCCGGCGGTCCTCGTACACTGCTGCGTTGGCCCCTAGGGGCTCGACGGCGTCGAACGGCGTCGCTGAATCATTCCGCAACCCGCGCCTTCACCCGGTCGTCTAGGCGTCCGGCGCGGGCCACGTAGAACCGGGAGAGCAAACAAGCATGGCCGTCGTCACCATGAAGCAACTGCTGGAGGCCGGGGTTCAGTTCGGCCACCAGACCCGCCGATGGAACCCGAAGATGAAGCGATTCATCCACGGTGACAAGGCTGGGATCCACATAGTCGACCTCCGCCAGACTCTGGCCCATCTCGAGCGGGCCTACGTCTTCGTTCGGGACCTCGTCGCCGACGGTGGCACGGTCCTGTTCATCGGCACCAAGAAGCAGGCCCAGGACTCCGTGCAGTCCTTCGCCGAGCGCTGCAACATGCCCTACGTCAACGAGCGGTGGCAGGGCGGGATGCTCACCAACTTCCACACCATCGCCAAGCGCATCGCCAAGATGAAGCAGTACCAGCGCATGCGCGACTCGGGCGAGTTCGAGGCCATGCCCAAGAAGGAGGCGCTGCTGCTCGATCGGGAGCTGACCAAGCTGGAGCGCAACCTGGGCGGCATCCGCGACATGGAGGAGCCGCCCGGGGCGGTGTTCATCCTCGACACCAAGAAGGAGTACATAGCGGTCACCGAAGCGCGCAAGCTGGGCGTGCCCATCGTCGCGGTGGTCGACACCAACTGCGATCCCGACCTCGTGGACTATGCCATTCCCGGCAACGACGACGCCATCAGGTCCGGGCGGCTCATGGCCCGTGTGATCTCCGACGCCGTGCTGGAGGGCCGGTTCATCCATTCGAAGCGCACCGAGGCCACTACCACCGCCCGCGACGCCCTTACGGAGGCGGAGGTCGCCGAGCAGCAGGCTCTGGCCCGGGCGGAGGCGGCTGCCGAGGCAGCCGAGCGCGAGGCTCGTGTGGCCAAGGCCAAGGCCGAGGGTGCCGATGCTGCTGAGGATGTCGAGTCCGAGGGTGCCGATGCTGCTTCTGAGGATGTCGAGTCCGAGGGTGCGGATGCTGCTGCTGAGGATGTCGAGTCCGAGGGTGCCGATGCTGCTGAGGATGTCGAGTCCGAGGGTGCCGATGCTGTGGCTGAGGACGCTGAGGCCACGGACGGCGATGCTGATGCCGGCGCTGACGAGCCGGACGAGGAGAACTGAGATGGCGGTCAGCGCTCGGGACGTGAAGGCACTGCGCGACGCCACCGGCGCGGGGATGATGGATGCCAAGAAGGCCCTGACCTCCGCCGACGGCGACATGGAGGCGGCCCGCCAGATCCTGCGGGAGCAGGGCTTGGCCAAAGCCGACGCTCGGAGCGGCCGGGACAACGATCAGGGCGCCATCGCGGTCGCCGGCGACGGCAAGGCTGCCGCGGTCGTTCAGCTCAAGTGCGAGACCGACTTCTCGGCGAAGAACGCGGGCTTCACCTCTCTGGTGCAGACCCTCGCAGATTCCGTGCTCTCCGGCGGTCCCGGAGCGGTGGACGGGCACGCAGCCGGGATCGAGGACCTCAAGCTGGTCCTGAAGGAGAACATCGAGGTCGGTGTGGTCGAGCACATGCAGGCTGCTGACGGCAACGTTCTCGACTCGTACCTTCACCGTCAGGACGGGCGGGGCGTGAACGCGGTCGTTGTGGAGGGCAGCGGGGTGGACGTCGATGCGCTGCACCAGGTGGCCCTGCACGTCGCCTTCGCCAAGCCTCAATTCCTGAGCGCGAGCGAGATCCCGGCCACCGAGATCGAGCAGGAGAGAGCCTCGCTGCTGGAGATCACCAAGGCCGAGGGCAAGCCCGAGCCCGCGTGGGACAAGATCGTGGACGGCAGGATGCGGGGCTGGTACGCCGAGCGTGTGCTGCTCGAGCAGGGGCTTCACGGCGAGAAGACCGCGGTGAAGGACAGCATCGGCGGCGGGTCGATCGTCCGTTTCGTGCAGGTGCTGATCGGCGACTGACCATGAACAGCTCCGCCGATACCGCCAACGCACCAGCGCGGCGGCCGGCTCGCTGGCACCGGGTGCTGCTCAAGCTCTCGGGTGAGGCCTTCGCAGGGGGATCGGAGGGCGGCATCGACGGTGACACCGTCCGGCGCATCGCCGCGGGCATCGCCGAGGCCCGCGGCGCGTTCGACATCGAGATCGCGGTCGTGGTGGGCGGCGGGAACCTGTGGCGGGGCACCCAGGGTGCGGGCGCGGGCATGGACCGGGCCCAGGCCGACTACATGGGGATGCTGGCCACGGTGATGAACGCCCTGGCCCTCCAGGACACGCTCGAGCAGCTGGGGCAACCCACGCGGGTGCAGACCGCGATCCACATGGCGCAGATCGCCGAGCCGTACATCCGGCGGCGGGCCATCCGCCACCTTGAGAAGGGCCGGGTGGTCATCTTCGCGGGCGGCACCGGCAACCCCTTCTTCACCACCGACACCACCGCCGCGCTCAGGGCCGCCGAGGTGGAGGCCGAAGTGGTGCTCAAGGGCACCCACGGTGGGGTCGACGGCATCTATACCGCGGATCCTGGAGTCGATTCGGGAGCCGTCCGGCTGGAGCGTGTCACCTACCTCGAGGTGCTCAACCGGGGACTCGAGGTGATGGATTCCACCGCCATCACGCTGTGCATGGACAACCGCCTTCCGATCGTGGTCTTCAACCTGATGCAGGCGGGCAACCTGCAATCCCTACTCGACGGCTCTCGGGTAGGTACGCTCGTTGCGCAGGAGGATCGGGGCCCATGAGCGAGGAGCTGATCGGCATGGTGCTCGAAGACGCTGGCGAGCGAATGGATGAAGCCGTCGCCGCGGCCAGGCGCGAGTTCTCCACGGTGCGCACCGGCAGGGCCAGTTCGGCGCTGCTGGAGCGGGTGCCGGTGGAGGCTTACGGCGTCACGATGGCGATGAGGGAGTTGGTCAGCTTCGCCATCCCCGAGGCCAGTCAACTGATCGTGACCCCTCATGATCCCGCCAACATCACTGCGGTGGAGCGGGCCATCCAGCAGGCCCAGCTCGGGCTGGTCCCCAGCAACGACGGGCGAGTCATCCGCCTGTCGTTCCCGCCGCTCACCGAGGAGCGACGCCGGGAACTGGCCAGGCTCGTGGGGTCCATGGCCGAGGACTCCCGGAACCGGGTGCGCGGCCTGCGCCGCCAGGCCCGCAAGGATCTTGAGGGGATCGAGAAGGAGGGCGGAGTCTCTGCCGACTCGGTGGTGCGCGCCGGCGAGCAACTCGACGGCATCACCCGCGCCCACGAGAAGCAGATCGATGAGGCCCTAGCCAGCAAAGAGGACGAACTGCTCGAGGTGTGAGACGCGAGCAGCGCTCGGGTCCATGACCCGGCGAGTGAAAGGAGCGGTGTGGTGAGCGACCGGGACGAATTCGGAGGACTCGGCTCGACCGATGCCGATGAGCTAGACGACGATGCAGGCGTCGTGGCCGGGCGGTCGGTGTTCGGCGATGAGGATGAGCCTGCCTGGGGCGAGGCGGGGGCTACAGGGTCGTCCCAGCTGACGGGGTCTGAGCCGAGGCTCCAGGAAGCCGATCCCCAGGAGCTGGGGGCGTGGACCGACCACGCCTCCGCACCCCAGTGGGACGAGTCCGAGGACACCTTGCCTCCCATAGAGCCGAGTGAGCCGGTCGGCACGGTCATCGGCGAGGAGGACTTCTTCGGCTACGACGACCAGGCGGTGTACGGCGGAGTGACCGGCACCGGCCCCACTCCGGCGGTGTCGTCCGATCGGGACATGCCGATGGCCGTCCTCGTGGGCGTCTTCCTCTCGGCTGTGATCCTCGTGGCCCTGCAGGTCGGCCCCGCGTGGGCGCTGGTGGTGGCAACCGTGGTGCTCGGTCTGGCGGCTGTGGAGTTCCTCAGCGCGGTTCGAGTGGCGGGATACCAGCCGGCCGTGGTTCTGGGATTGGCCGGGGTGGTGACCACGCCCCTTGCCGCCTACTGGCGGGGCATGGACGGGATCGTCGTCGTGCTGGTGCTCACGGTGGTGTTCGGGATGTTGTGGTATCTGACCGGCGTAGGCGTCGAGGGGCCGATGCGAGGGCTGGCGGTGACGGTCCTCGCCGTGGCCTACATAGGCGTTCTGGGCGCTCACGCGGCCCTGATGCTGCAGATCCCGACCCACGGGACTGGGCTTCTCACCGCGGCCATCGTCCTGACCGTCGCCCACGATGTGAGCGCCATGGCGATCGGCAGGGCCGCGGGCCGCACCCCGCTGTCGAGGGCCAGCCCCAACAAGACGCTCGAGGGGCTGCTCGGCGGAGCCGTCGTGACCGTCGCGGTCGGCGTGGTCATGGGGTTGGTCGGCATGCCCGCGCCCGTCGCGGAGGCCCCCGGAAGCTTCTGGACCGCAGTCCTGCTGGCGGTGGTGGTGGCGGTGGCCGCGCCCATCGGGGACCTGGCCGAGTCCATGCTCAAGCGCGACCTCGACATCAAGGACATGGGTTCGCTGCTTCCCGGCCACGGCGGGATCCTCGACCGGTTCGACGCGATGCTGTTCTCGCTGCCGGCCACATACTACGTGGCGCTAATGACCGGAGTGATCTGAGTAAAGATGGACTCCGAGTGATCGGGGTAATCTGAGCTTGGTGTCATCGGTTGCCATTCTCGGCTCGACCGGGTCGATCGGAACCCAAACGCTCGACATCGTCCAGGCCCGACCCGACCAGTACCGGGTGGCCGCCCTGGGTGCGGCCCGCTCGGTGGATCTCCTGGCTGAGCAGGCGCAGCGCTTCCGCCCGGACATTGTGGCGATTGCCGACGCCTCCCGGGCTGCCGCCCTGGCCGAGCGGCTGCCCGACACCGTGGAGCTGCTCGCCGGCTCCGACGCCATGGCCGCCGCGGCCTCGGTGGCCGACACCGTCATCAACGGCGTGGTCGGGTTCGCGGGGCTGCCGGTCACCCTGGCCGCCCTGGAAGCCGGCAGGCGGCTGGGACTGGCCAACAAGGAGTCGCTGATCGCGGCCGCTCCGGTGGTGCAGCGGGCCCGGGCCACGGCCGGCGCGGCGATAATCCCGGTCGACTCGGAGCATTGTGCTGTTCACCAGTGCCTGAGGGCCAACGACCACCCCGAGGCGGTCTCGGAGATCGTGCTGACCGCGAGCGGCGGACCCTTCCGGGGCCGCAGCCGGGCCGAGCTGGAGGAGGTCGGCGTCGCCGACGCTCTGGCCCACCCCACCTGGCAGATGGGCCCCAAGATCACCATCGACTCCAGCACGCTCATGAACAAGGGCCTCGAGGTGATCGAGGCGCACGAACTCTTCGGGATCGCCTACGACCAGATCGAGGTCGTCGTGCATCCCCAGTCCATCGTCCATTCGATGGTCACCTACTGCGACGGAGCGACTGTGGCCCAGCTCTCGAAGCCCGACATGAGGCTCTGCATCGGGTATGCGCTGGCCTACCCCGATCGCCTCGACCTTGCCTACGGTGCCATCGACTGGGCTGAGCTGGGCCGCTTGGACTTCGAACCGCCCGACCGGGACGCCTTCGGCTGCATCGACTTGGCCTACGAGGCCGGCCGCGCCTCGGAGACCGCACCGGCGTGGCTCAACGCGGCCAACGAGGTGGCGGTGCAGGCCTTCCTCGACGGGCGGATCCGTTGGGTTGACATCGCGCACCTGCTGGAGGAGGCGCTGGGGTTGTGGCCCGGGACGAAGGCCGATGACGTCGAAGCGGTGCTGGCTGCGGACGGCGAGGCTCGCCGGATCGCCGGAAGCCTGGTAAGGCGGCGCGAGGCAGCCTGAGGCCCTCATGAGCCAGCGCATCTCTGCTTCGCCGCTGGGCGATCACACCCGCCTCGCCGTCCTCGTGGCGCTCCTCGTGCTCCTCGGGGTCTTCGCGGGCGCCGGCTGGTTGGTGATCATCCTGTCGCTGGTGGCCATGCTGTTCCTGCACGAACTCGGCCATTACCTCATGGCCCGGTGGACGGGCATGAAGGTCAGCGAGTTCTTCATCGGGTTCGGCCCGCGCCTCTGGTCGTTCCGTCGCGGCGAGACGGAGTACGGGGTCAAGGCGATCTGGGTCGGCGCGTACGTGCGCATCGTCGGGATGAACAACCTCGACGAGGTGGAGCCCGACGACGAGCCGCGCAGCTTCCGGCAGCAGAGCTACCCCAGGAAGATGCTGGTGCTGACGGCGGGGTCGGCCATGCACTTCGTGATCGTGCTGGTACTGCTGTTCGCGGTGCTGCTGGGTGACGGCACGATCCTGAGCGGCCGGTCCGACGCCGACGAGACTCAGAACTGGGTGCTGGCCACGGTCTCAACCGACAGCGCGGCCTCGGCGGCCGGCCTGCAGCCCGGGGACGAGCTCATCTCGGTCGCCGGAGTGGGCCGCACCACCTTCACCGACTTCTCGCACCTGGTTCGCGAGCTCGCAGGATCCCAGGTGGAGGTGGTGTATCGCCGCGACGGCGTGGTGCACACGGCCTCCACCCGGGTGGGCGAGCGGCTCACCGCGGCGGGCGCGGCCGGGATCGTGGGACTCATCGAAGGGGATCGCATCCTCGCGGTGGAAGGTCTCGAATCCGGGGGCGCCCCCACCTATGTCCAGGTGGCTGCGTACGGGCGCGACCGGATTGGCGAGCCCCTCGACATCACCATCGTCGACACCCGAACAGGAAGGCCGGCGGTGGTGGAGGGGGCCATCATCACCGAACTGGTCAGCCCCTCGGCCGCGGTCAGGGGATTCTTCGGGGTGTCGGCCGACTACCGCGCTGATGGCCTCGGCGTCGTGCAGGCTGCCGGCGAGTCGGTCCGGTTGTCCGCGTTGATCGTCCGCGACGTGGTCTTCGCCATCCCGACCATCGTGACCGACGGATTCGGAGGCACGCTGGACGGGCTGCGGGACGACGATCAGGCGGCCGGCGGCGCGCCCATGGCCCGCGAGCTCGAATTGCGGCGCCTCGACCGATCGCATCCGGACGAGAACCGGATCCTGTCGATCTACGGGGTGGCCCGCATCGGTGCCGAAGCAGCCTCCGACGGCGCCACCGAGGTCCTCCTGCTCCTCGTGTACGTGAACGCCTTCATCGGAGTGTTCAACCTGTTGCCGCTGCTGCCCCTCGACGGGGGACATGTGGTCGTGGCCACCTACGAGCGGATCCGCTCCTTCGGGGGTCGCACCCACCGGGTCGATGCGGCCCGCCTGCTCCCGCTCACCTACGCGGTGGTGGCGCTGCTGCTGCTGGTGGGCGGTGTGGCCCTGGTGCGCGACATCCTTGATCCTGTCAGCTTCGGCTGATCCCCTCCGAGCCGCGGACCCAACCGGGGTAGACTCACATCGTGCAGGTCACCGCGAAATTCCCGCGGCGAGACACTCGGCAGATCATGGTCGGGACCGTCCCAGTCGGGGGTGGGGCACCGGTAACGGTGCAGTCCATGACGGTCACCAAGACGGCCGACCACGAAGCCACCCTGCAACAGATCTACGCGCTGGCGGCCGCGGGCGCCGACATCGTGCGCTGCACCTGCAACCGGTCCGAGGCCGCCGAGGGACTGGCCCGGATCGTGCCCCGCTCACCGGTGCCGATCGTCGCCGACATCCACAACAACTACCGCATGGCGCTGGCCGCGCTGGAAGCCGGCGTTCACTGCCTGCGCCTGAACCCCGGCAACATCCGCAAGCCCGACCAGATCAAGGCCGTGGCCCGGGAATGCAAGGACCGGGGCGTGCCCATCCGCATCGGAGTCAACGGGGGCTCGCTCGATCCCGACCTCTACGACCCGGAGTTGGGAGTGACCCCCGAGGCGATGGTGGCCTCTGCGATGCGGGAGCTCGCCTACTTCGAGGACGTGGGGTTCGATCTGGTGAAGATCTCGGTGAAGGCATCGAGCGTTCCGCTCATGATCGAGGCGTACCGGCAGCTGGCCGACACGACGGACCATCCTCTGCATCTCGGGGTGACCGAGGCGGGACCGCCGCCGGCCGGGACCATCAAGTCGACGGCCGGAATAGCCTCCCTGCTCGCCGAGGGCATCGGCGACACCATCCGCTACTCGCTGACCACCGATCCCGTCGAGGAGGCTCGGGCCGGGCGGCAACTGCTGGAGGCGTTGGGGCTGCGCGAGCGGCGCAACGTCGACCTGATCGCCTGCCCCAGCTGCGGGCGGGCCGAGGTGGACGTGTTCACGGTGGCCCAACAGGCCATGGAGGCCTTCGGCGAGCGGCGCATACCGCTCCAGGTGGCCGTCATGGGTTGCGTCGTCAACGGTCCGGGCGAGGCCCGCGACGCCGATCTCGGCATCGCCGCGGGAAACCGTCGGGGGCACTTGTTCGTGAAGGGCGAGAACGTGGCCGTCGTCGCCGAGGAGGCGATGGTGGACGCGCTGGTGGAATGGGCCGAATTCATCTGCGAGCACGGTTCGGACGCCGCGCTCGAGCGGGCCAAGAAGACGCGGGCCTCCGCCCGGCGGGCCGCTGAGGAAGATCGCCGCCGCAACCTCGACGAACTCGGGGACGACGCCAACAACGCCGAGACGGTAGTGGCCGGCATCCGGCGCAAGACCGGCGCCTAACCCAGGTATACTTTCGGCACGTTCGATTCTCCGGAAGCGGCGTGGGCTCGTGCCCACGCCGTTGCCGGTTCAGGCCCGAACCCGCCCCCCGGCCCAGAGCAGAATATCAGGGAATACCATGGCGATCGCCGATCGCGTCCGCGAACTCGTTGCCCCGCTGGCGGAGGCCGTCTCAGTCGACTTGTACGACGTGGAGCACCACGGCGGCGTGGTCCGAGTCCTTGTCGACGCTGACGGCGGCATTGATCTCGATGTCATAGCCCGGTTGTCGCGCTCGATCAGCCGCGCCCTGGACGAGCACGATCCCATACCGGGCCGGTACACGCTGGAGGTCTCGAGTCCCGGCTTGGAGCGCCCGCTGCGCACACCCGAGCACTTCCGCCGCGCCGCCGGATCCACCGTGAGAGTGAAGACCCTGGCCGGCTTCGACGGGCCCCGCCGGCTGACGGGGACCCTGGAGGCCGTGGCCGACGACGGCGTGGACCTGCGCAGTACCGACGGCGAGGTGTGCCGCATCGCCTATGAGCAGCTCGCCTCGGCTCGCACAGTCTTCGAGTGGGGCTCGCGCCCGCACCAGGCACAACAGCACCAGGCACAACAGTCCAAGAGACCTGACCACAGGGAGGCGAAGCGATGAACGCGGAGATGATGGAAGCTCTCCAGGCGATGGCGGCCGAGCGGGGGATAACCGTCGACGCTCTGTTCGCGGCCCTGGCCGACGCCTTGGAGTCGGCCTACAAGCGGCTGCCCGACGCCAAGGAGTACGCCTGGGTGACGATCGATCCGTCCACCATGGAATTCCATGTGATCGCCCAGGACCTGGACGAAGAGGGCAACCCGGTGGGCGAGGAGTACGAGGTCACGCCGGACAACTTCGGGCGCATCGCGGCACAGACCGCCCGCCAGGTCATGACCCAGCGCATCCGCGAGGCGGAGCGGGAGCTCAAGTACGAGGAGTACGCCGGCCGCGAGGGAGACATCGTCACCGGCATGATCCAGCAGACCGACGCGCGCTACACCCTGCTCGATCTGGGCCGGGTGGAGGCGCTGCTGCCGCAGGCGGAGCAGGTCCCCTACGAGCGGCCCGACTCCAACACCCGGCTCAAGGCCTACATCGTCGAGGTGCGCAAGACGGCCAAGGGGCCTCAGATCGTGGTCAGCCGGACCCATCCCGGCCTGGTGAAGCGGCTGTTCGAGCTGGAGGTGCCCGAGATCGCCGACGGGATCGTGGAGATCAAGGCCTGCGCTCGCGAGCCGGGACATCGCACCAAGATCGCGGTGCATTCGAACGACCCCAACGTCGATCCCGTGGGGGCGTGCGTGGGGGCCCGGGGGGCGAGGGTCCGCCAGGTCGTCAACGAGCTGCGGGGCGAGAAGATCGACATCGTGCCGTTCAGCGGCGAGCTCGAGGAGTTCGTGACCAAGGCGCTTTCACCGGCGAGGATCAAGGAGGTCCGCCCCAACGAGATGACCGGCGACTGCGACGTGATCGTTCCCGACTACCAGTTGTCGCTCGCCATCGGCAAGGAGGGCCAGAATGCTCGCCTGGCCAGCCGGCTCACCGGATGGGGCATCAACATCAAGAGCGAATCCCAGTTGGCTGAGGAGGCCGCCTACGGCGACGTGGAGTGGGCCGAGGGAGAGTGGATCACCGATCCCGAGACGGGAGAGCAGCTCTGGCAGCCGGCCGACGGCGGCGAGGCGGTCAGCGCTGAGGCGTGGGCCGCGGCCATGGCCCAGGAACAGGCCGAGGACGCCGGCTCCGGCGAGGGCTCCAGTTCCGGGCAGGACGCCGGCTCCGGCGAGGGCTCCGGTTCGGGGCAGGACGCCGGTGCCGGCGAGGGCTCCGGTTCGGGGCAGGACGCCGGTGCCCGAGAGCGCGAAGTCACGGCGGAGCGGGCGGAGAGCAGCTGAGCCCGGTCCGGACCTGCATCGGTTGCCGCACCCGCCGCCCGAGCGCGGAGATGCGGCGGGTGCGCAGGGATCCCAGCGGCGCTCTGGTTGTGGGGCCCGGACCCGGCCGGGGCGCCTGGCTGTGCGCGGACATCGCCTGCTTCGAGTCGGCCCGGCGCCGTCGAGCCTTCGGGCGGGCCTTGCGGGCTGACGTAGAGCCGGGCGAGATCGCTAGGCTTCAACAAGCGTGGCCGTCGGACCCGGGGAGCGATCCCGGGCCGGGCGGTCGCGCCAGCCAGACTCTCTGAACGGGGGCACGCGTTGCCAGGCAAGATCCGCGTCCACGAGCTCGCCAAGGAGCTCGGACTGACGAATCAAGAGACGCTCGATCTTTGCTTCGCGCTCAGCATCGGAGTCAAATCACATTCTTCGAGCATCGTCGAGGCTCAAGCCGACCGCGTACGGCGACGAGCAGACCGCGACGGGCTGCTGAAGCCCCCGCCGCCTCCGGAACCGGTGAAGATCGCGGAACCGGAGACCGTCGAACCGGAGACCGTCGAGCCGGAACCGGTGAAGCCGGAGCCTGTGAAGCCCGCGGCCAAGGCGCCGGTCACGTCGAAGCCGGAGGCGGAAGCTCCCAGTCCCCAGCCGGTTGTTCCTGAGAAGCCCGCGGCCGAGGTCAGCAGCGAGTCCAGAGTCCGGGCCGCACCGGCCGCGAGGGCGCCGGCCGCCCAGGCCGCACCGCAGGTTGAGCCGGACGCTTCGGTGGCCGCCGCGGCCGCACCGGCCGCCACGGAAGTGACCGAGCCTGCCACCGCGAAGCCGAAGGTGACCATCTCCTCGAGCGGCAGTGTGGCTCCGCCCAAGCGAGTCGTCGTCCAGGAGCCCCAGCCCGTAGCGGAGGAGCCCCCGCCGCCCAGGCCCGCGGGCCCCAAGGCGCAGGCCAGCGCGGCGCCGCCCCGCCCTCTCAGGCCCGGAACCCCTCCCGTCTCGCGGTCGGGCAAGCCCATTCCCCCGCCTCCTCCGCCTCGCCGCCTTCGGCCGCCCGCCCCTCAGGGGACTCCCAGCCGGGGAGGTCCGGCCGCGCCGGAGCGCCGCCCGTCCAGCGGGGCCTCCCGCCCGGCGGGCCCCCGGCCTCAGGTTGATCGACCGGCAGGCCCCCGCCGCGGCGCCCCATCAGGCGGTCCTCGCTCTCTGGGCGGTCCCCGGCCTGTCGCTCCAGGACCGCCGGGCCGGCCCGGCGGGGGCAGGGGCGCCCCCGGTGGCGCTCAGCGACGCCCGCCCCGCCGCAAGAGCCGCAGGCGGCGGGTGCGCGAGGAACTCCAGCCCATGGATGTCCCGACCTACACGCCCCGTCACGCCGCGGTACCCGAGGGCGTCGTCGTGGTGGAGCGGGCCTCGGCCGCCCAGGACTTCGGCCCCAAGCTCAATCGCACCGCCGCCGATGTGGTCCGCTTCCTGATGCAGCACGGCGAGATGGTTACCGCCACCCAGTCGCTGAGCGACGAGATGATGGAGTTGTTCGCGGCCGAGATCGGTGCCGAGATCCGCCTCGTCGACCCTGGTGAGGAGCAGGAGGCCGAACTGCGCAAGCTCCTCGGGATCGACGGAGACGATGACTCAGGCGTCGCTCCCCTCAGGGCTCCCGTGATCACCGTCATGGGCCACGTCGACCACGGCAAGACGCTGCTGCTCGACCGGATCCGCGACACGAACGTGGTCGACGGCGAGGCGGGCGGGATCACCCAGCACATCGGCGCCTATCAGGTCGAGCGCAACGACCGGACGCTCACCTTCATCGACACTCCCGGCCACGAGGCGTTCACGGCCATGCGGGCCCGGGGCGCGGGCGCCACCGACATCGTGGTGCTGGTCGTGGCCGCCGACGACGGCGTGATGCCCCAGACAGTCGAGGCCATCAACCACGCCAAAGCCGCCGACGTTCCCATCGTGGTCGCGGTCAACAAGATCGATCGCCCCAACGCCGATCCGCAGAGGACCGTGGCCGGAGTGGCCGAGCAGGGTCTGGTTCCGGAGGCCTGGGGCGGGGAGACGATCTACTGCGAGGTGTCGGCTCTGACCGGCCAGGGCCTCGAGGACTTGCTTGATCAGATACTGCTGGTGGCCGAGGTCGAGGATCTGAGGGCATCGTCGGATGGTCGAGCGGGCGGGGTCGTGCTCGAGTCGAATCTCGACATCGGGCGGGGTCCTGTGGCCACCGTGCTGGTGCAGAGAGGCACCCTGCGCATCGGTGACCCCGTGGTCGCGGGTGCGTCCTGGGGTCGTGTCCGGGCCCTGCTCGACGATCGGGGCGAGGCCGTCGATGACGCCCCTCCGTCGACGCCGGTCCAGGTCCTGGGCTTGTCGGAGGTCGCCATCGCGGGCGATGCCTTCGCGGTCGCTCCCAACGAGAAGATCGCCGGGCGGGTGGCCGACACCCGCGAGCACTGGCAGCGCCTGTCGAGTCTGGGACGCGAGGCTCACGCGCTGTCCGGCGGGGCCAAGCTCGAGGATCTGTTCACCCGGATCCAGCGGGGCGAGACGGCCACGCTCAACGTCATCGTGAAGGCCGACGTCAACGGGTCGCTGGAGGCCGTCACCGAGAGCCTCCGCAAACTCGAGACCGGCGAGGTCCGCATCGCCATCGTGCATCGGGGTGTGGGCGGCATCACCGAGAACGACATCCAGCTCGCCTCGGCGTCGAACGCAACCATCATCGGCTTCAACGTCCGTCCCGACCGCAAGGCTCGTGAGGCTGCCGACGCCGAGAACGTGGAGATCCGCACCTACGAGATCATCTACAAGCTGCTCGAGGACGTCTCGTCGGCCATGGTAGGGATGCTCGCCCCCGACATCGAGGAGATCGTCACGGGCGAAGCCGAGGTGCGCCAGGTCTTCCGCATCCCCCGGGTGGGAGCGGTGGCCGGCTGCTACGTGCAGAACGGCACCATCACCAGGGGAGCCAAGGTGCGTTTCCTGCGCGACGGGGCCATCATCTGGAAGGGGACCGTCAACTCGCTCAAGCGCTTCACCGACGACGTCCGCGAGGTTCAGTCGGGGTTCGAGTGCGGCATCGGTCTGAGCAACTTCCAGGATCTCAAGGCGGGCGACATAATCGAGACCTTCGAAGAGCGCGAGGTGGCCCGAACCCTCGATGGGTGAGGCCCCCGCCGGCCCGCATCACAGTGGCCCGAGCGGTCCGTGAACGCAGTGAACAGGAGCGGGAGCACATGACACGGCGGACCCGACGCTCGCATCCCGACCACCGGGCCGGCCATCGCACCGCCCGGGTGGGCGAGCTCATCCGGCGCATCATCGCCGAGTCCATGGAGCAGATCGACGATGACCGGTTGGCCATGGTGTCGGTCACGGGCGTCGACGTCGACCGTGACCTGCACAGGGCGGTCGTGTGGTTCACGTCCCTCGGCGACACCGAGGAGGGCGATGCCGACATCGCTGATGCCTTCGAGGAGCACACCCGCGGCTTGCGGCGCATTGTCGGGGACCAGACTCGGCTGCGACGCACGCCGGAGCTCGTGTTCCGTCCCGACACTGTGCTGCGCTCGGCCGAGCGCATCGAGAGGCTCCTCGACGGCACCGACGGCGCCGCCGACCCCGAGAGTTGGTAGTGCCCGACGGCGTCGCGGTCATTGACAAGCCCGCCGGCTGGACGAGCCACGATGTGGTGGCCAAGGCCCGGGGCGTGCTGGGCACCAGGAGGGTGGGGCACAGCGGCACCCTGGACCCCGATGCCACCGGGGTGCTGGTCCTCGGCGTGGGCAGGGCGACCCGGCTGCTGCGGTATGTCACCGGACTCCCGAAGAGCTACGAGGCGGAGATCGTGCTCGGAATCGAGACCGACACCCTCGACTCGACGGGGCGGGTGACAGCCCGCCACGACATGGCCGGCGTGAGCGCGGAACAGATTCGCACCGCGGTTGCCGCCCTCACCGGCGAGATCCTCCAGGTTCCGCCCATGGTCTCGGCGGTGAAGGTGGGAGGACGCAGGCTTCACACCCTCGCCCGCGCCGGCGTGGAGGTGGAGCGCGAGGCCCGGCCGGTCACGGTCCACCGATTCGACGTCACGCCCGCGCCGGGCACCGACGCCGTGCTTCGGGCCGTGGTCGACTGCTCTTCGGGCACCTACGTGAGGGTGCTCGCCGCGGATCTGGGTCGGGCCCTGGGCGGTGGCGCCCACCTGCGGAACCTTCGGCGCACGGCCGTGGGCGGCTTCGGGCTCGACGCGGCCCGCCCGGTCGAGTCTGCCGAGGTGCTGCCGATGGCGCACGCTGTCCAACATCTGTCCGGCGTGCGGGTTCCTCCGGCGGTGGCGGTCCAGGTGGC
Organism: Candidatus Aldehydirespirator sp.; assembly: GCA_965203635.1. Classification (GTDB taxonomy): domain Bacteria; phylum Actinomycetota; class Acidimicrobiia; order Acidimicrobiales; family Aldehydirespiratoraceae; genus Aldehydirespirator. The sequence continues at coordinate 3,242,782 of OZ241903.1, read as the reverse complement.
TCACGGCCGGGTCCTGGATCTTGAGTACCTCGGCGTCGTAGGAGACGGCCCGTGGGCGGTGCACGACTCCGAGGGCACGCTGCTCGCGGTGTACGAGAGTTTCCGCACCGGAGCCAAGCCGACGGTAGTGGTGGCGGCTGTCAGCTAGAGGCCGAGCGGAGAGACGCACGAAGCCGGCCGTTGTGGTGGCTGTCAGCTAGAGCTGTCAGCTAGAGGCCGAGCGGAGAGACGCACGAAGCCGGCCGTTGTGGTGGCTGTCAGCTAGAGGCCGAGCGGAGAGACGCACGAATCCGGCCCCTGCCGGTGAGGCCGTGGCCCGAGCGGCCCGTGAGCGAAGCGAACGAGAGCGGGAGTGACGCCGCGGCGGCGGGTGTGAGGTAGGGGACCGGCGTCGGTAGCCTCCCAGGTACCGGCCCCGGGGCCCGGAACCGTCACTATCACGCACTATCACGCGCTGGAGGCGTCTGTGGAACTGCTGCACGATCGGCGCGATCAGCTCCCCCCCATGGTGTCGGTGGCGGCCGCGATCGGCGTGTTCGACGGGGTGCATCTCGGCCACCAGGAGGTTCTCACCCAGGTTCGGCGCACTGCGGAGCGCCTGGACGTGGCGTCAGCGGTGGTCACGTTCGACACCCACCCGGCGTACGTGGTTCGCCCCGAGAACGCGCCGAAGCTGCTGACGACCCTCGAACAGAAGCTGGAGCTGCTCGAGGCTCAGGGGCTCGACTACACGTACGTGATCCAGTTCGACGAGGCTCGGGCCGGCACCCGGCCGGAGGAGTTCGTGGAGCAGGTCTTCCTCGACGCCCTCCACGCCCGCGCCGTGGTGGTGGGGGAGGACTTCCACTTCGGCAAGGGCCGCACCGGCAACGTCGCCGAACTCCAGCGCCTTGGCCGGGAGTGGGACTTCGAGGTGGTCCCCCTGAAGCTCATCCGGCACCGCGAGGGCGCCCGCGAGCCGGTGTCGTCCACGACGGTGAGGCGGGCCCTCGCCGGAGGCGACGTGGCCCGGGCCGCGAGGATGCTGGGTCGCTACTACGAGGTGAGGGGCACGGTCGTTCCCGGAGACCGGCGTGGGGTCACGGTCGGGTTTCCCACCGCCAATGTGCCCGTCCCGAAGTTCATGGCCTGGCCGACCGACGCGGTGTACGCGGGCTGGTGCACGCTGCCCGACGGCCAGCGCAGGGGATGCGCCATCAACATCGGTCGCCGGCCGACCTTCTACGAGCACGCTGAGAAGTCTCTGTTGGAGGCCCACGTCATCGACTTCGACGGCGATCTGTACGGATGCGAAGTGCGTGTGGAGTTCGTCGACTTCCTCAGGAGCGAGCGCAAGTTCGAGGGCCTGGAGCATCTCTCCGAGCAGCTCGCCATCGACGTCACCGACGCCCGCAACCGTCTCGGCCTGTCGTAATCGGCAAGCCTCCCGACGGAGGCCCTTGACCGGCGTCGACTGGTGATGCGGCCGGTCCTGCCCTGGGGTTGAGCAACACGGCACTCGACGGGGGTCTCACCGGGCGTCAACTGGTGATGCGGCCGGTCCTGCCCTGGGGTTGAGCCCGGCGGGTGGGGATCGGTGGCTCAGGCAGCACCCGGTCCGTTGCAGGCGGCTCTTGCGTAGTACGGCGCCCGGCTCGACGGTTCGCGGGCCGGGCCGGGCTGGCCGGTCGGTCGGTCCCGCAACCGTGTTGGGCCCTGGGCCCCGGGCGGCGCCGTGCTAGTTGAGCGTGAAGAGCGGCTCGTGTTGCGGGTTCGGCGGCCGGGTTGACGCCCGCCGGGGTGGGTCGGGCCCGGCGCGGCGTGGATGACCGGCAACTGGTCTGGCTCCAGGTCTGAACACCGGCGGTGGTTGTTCGGGGGCGCGGGCGGGTCCGTGGTGGGTCCGGTCGGGTGGGTGCAGTGTGTGCCAGCCGTCGGGGCTCTTGCGGATCTGCCAGTTGTCGTGGTGGATTCGGTGATGGCAGCTCCAGCAGGCGGGGACGAGGTTGTCGAGCTTCGTGGGTCCGCCCTGTGAGGCCGGCTCGATGTGGTGGCCTTGGCATATGCCGGGGTTGGCGCCGCAGTGGAAGCAGCCGCCCCACTTGGCGATGAGCAGCTGCCACTGGCTCTCGGTGACGGTGCGCCGCGATTGGGTGCGCCAGATCGGCGTGCCCTTGCGGTCATAGACGACGCCGGTGAGCTTGGCGTTGCAGGAGAGCTGTTCGAGCACCGCCCGGGGGAGCCGTTCGCCGTCGGGGAGTTCTGCTATGAGTTCGCCGGTGGCGTCGTCGACGTGCGCGACCACGCAGATGTCGGCGAAAGGCTTGCTGCCGCCCAGGTTCGTGGCGGAGGTCAACTGGTCGAGGGCGTCGGCCATGCACTGGTCGAAGCTGCGCCGCGCGGTGTCATCGGTGTGTTTCTTGTCGGCGTCGTGGAGTCGGCGGGCCGATTCCCGGAGCCGGTTGGCGATGCGCTTGCCGGTGACGGGGTCGAACTGGCCGCGCAGATGCACCATGCCGTCGTCATCGTCGGTCCACGTCCGCACGCAGCGCCGGGCCCGTTGGCGCCTGTACTCGGACTCTCCGCCGTCGGCTTGGTGGTCGACGGTCCAGCGACGGGCCTCGCGGGCGAACTGCTCGGGCCGCATCGACTCGGCCTTGGCCAACAGCTCACGGTCGGATTCGACATCGGCGGCGCTGGTCTTCTCCACCGCGTCGGCGAGCCGCTTGGCGTTGGCCTGCGACACCCGACCCGACTCCACCGCGTCGCGCACGGCGGGGACAGCCCCGATGGCCTCGGCCGTCTTGACCTGGCTGTGCGCGTCACGCCGTGACAGCCCGGCTGCGTCCGCGAGGACCTGGGCGCCGCCGTCGCCATGGCGTTCGACCCGGGCGATGATGCGAGCCGCGCCGGCCTGGAACGCCAAGCCAGCGGCCATGAACGCCGCACAGACCGCGAGCGCCTCGCGCATCTCCGTACACGACGCCGAGTCGTCATCGACATATGCCAGCATCTCTTTGGCGGCGGTCTCGGCCCGTCGGGCGCTGTCGATCAACATGCAGACAGTATCTCACACCGGTGTGACATCTGTCAAGCATTTACATGTATTCTAAGTCAGTATCTTTACCTCACGAGACCGACCATGCTTCGTGAGATCCCGTTCGAGAAAGGCGCGTGAACGAGGACTCATCGGTGTGCGACCCTCGGGCCGGGGTCAGGCGGCGGTGACATCGATAACCAACTGGCAACCGACCGCGTCGAGAGCCGCCTGCAACTGCCCGATCCCGGAGTGCCGGTCGGGGTCGGTCAGCTTGTGGGCGGCAGACGGGCGGATGCTGAGCCGGCAGGCCAACTCCGACTCGTTGATGTGCTGGGAGCGCATTGCCGAGTAGAGCGCGAGCTTCGCGGCCATGAGCGCCGGCACCGCAACAAGTTCTTGGTCGGGCGAGGCGGTGCTGGGCTGGGGGATGTCCCGCAGACCGTGGACGTACCCGGCGAGCGCGGCGCCGAGAGCGTCGACGGCGAGCCGCAGCGTCTCGGCGCGGTCCCGCCCGCCGGTGATGGCCTCGGGCACATCGGGGAAGGTCACTACCAATTCGCCATCCTCCTCCGAGGCGATTTCGCACGGGTACGCGTAGATCACGGCTCAGAACTCCTTGCTGGCGATGCCGAGTTGGCGCAGCAGCTGGCCAGAACGGCGGCGGCCAGCCGTTGGGACTCGCGCTCGCGCATGGCCACGTTGATGTCGAGGCGCTCCAGGTGCTGGGCGACCTGCTTGGCTCCCTGGGGCAGGGGGTGCTCGGCCATGAAGGCATGCACCCGGGCGGCCAGCTCGGCCCGGTCGAGCGCGGTCACTCCCTCCAGCATCCGGGCCAGCGAGTAGTTGGTCGGGAAGATGCCGAGCAGGCGGTCCCAGTGCTCGGCCAGGAAGTCCCACGCCTCGGGCCCGCAGACGCGGTTGACCAGGGCCCGGCGAACCAGGTAGGGGCCGTCCTGGGTGCGGACCGAGCCGTCGAGGGTGCCCTCCAGGATGGTGCGGACCAGTTCCGGGTCGCCGAAGTCGGCCAGGGCGGCCAGATGGCGCTGCTCGGTCTGAGGATCCGACGCCGTCTCGAAGCGCTCGCGGACCCAAGCGAAGTCCTCGGCGTCGCCGTGAGCCGCCACCACGCTCAGAGCGGCGGCCGCGAGCGTGGGGTCAGGGTCGTCGAGCCTCTGCCGGCAAGCCTCGATGGTGGCGGTGTGGTCGGCGACCGCCCCCCTCAGCCGGAGGAGGGTGGCCCGCAGCTCGCCGGTTCGCTCGTCCTCGCCGTCGGCGGGAGGGTCGAACCCGAGATCGGCCGCGGCGGTGTCCGAGGCGGCCACGACCAGCTCGCAGAAGCGTTGGGCTGCGCCGGCCTCCAGCAGCCTGCGGAGGTGGGCCAGGGTGCCTGCGATCGCCTGCCATACGGTGAGGTCGCGCTCGTCGACGAAGCCTCGCAGCACGAAGTCGACGAACGCGGGCCCGTCGAGGCTGCCGGCCAGGGTCGCGGCCCAGGCGTCGTCGACGAGGCCATGGCGTTCCTCTGCGGTGCGGTCGCCGGGTCCGACCGACGCGACGGCCGCCAGGGCTTCGGCGCTCGGGTCGTCCCGGTAGAAGCCCGAGGCGCCGCTGTTGACCGTCACCGGCTCGGCTGCGGCAAGGGTGAGGATCCGGCCGGGTTGATCGAGCAGCACCCGCAGCTCGCGCCGGTCGTCGTCGGGCCCCTTGACCGCAGGCCCCTCGTCCGCAGGCACCCCGCCGGCAGGCCGCTCGACCCGCAGCCGCAGCGGGACCACCCAGCTGCGCTCGTCGGCTCGCTCGGGGTCGAGCGTGAAGTGGCGCTGAGCAACTCTGAGGCCGTGGTATCCGGCGGTAGCGGCCACCGCCGGATACCCGCCCTGATGTATCCAGCCGTCCATGATCCGCCCCACGGGCTCGCCGGACGCGTCGGCCAGCGAGTTCCACAGGTCCTCGGTGACCGTGTTGGCGTAGGCGTGCCGTCGCAGGTAGAGGCGCACGCCGGCCCGGAACGTCTCGGCGCCGAGGTACTGCTCCAGCATGCGGACGAGGGCCGCGCCCTTCTCGTAGGTGATCACGTCGAACATGTCCTCGGCCTCGGCGGGGGAGTGGACCGGGTACTCCACCGACCTCGTGCTGCCGAGGGCGTCGGTGGAAAGGGCCGAGGCCCGGCTGCGGCAGAACGTCGACCAGACCTGCCAGTCGGGCCGGTAGGCGTCGGTGCACGCCGTCTCCATGAACGTGGCGAAGGCCTCGTTCAGCCAGATGCCCTCCCACCACGCCATGGTGACCAGGTCCCCGAACCACATGTGGGCCAGCTCATGGTTGATCACCGCGGCCACCCGCTGCAGGTCGGGCTGGCTGGCTGCGGCGGGATCCACCAGCAGGAGCACCTCCCGGAAGGTCACGCAGCCGAGGTTCTCCATGGCGCCGAACGCGAAGTCGGGGATGGCCACCAGGTCGACCTTGTCCGACGGGTAGGGCAGGCCGTAGTAGTCGGAGAACCACTCCAGGGCGTGGGCGGCCACATCGAGGGCGAATCCGGTCTGGTCGCCGCGTCCGGGCCGGTGGATCACCCGCAGAGGCACCCCGCCGCAGTCGACCGGCTCGGTCGCCTCCAGGGGACCCACCACGAAGGCCACCAGGTAGGTGGACATCGGCATCGTGGCGGCGAAGCTGACCCGCACCCTGCCGTCCTCCAGCGACTCGCGGCCGGTCTCGGCGGTGTTGGACACCGCCAGCATGCCGTCGTCCACGATCAGCGTCGTCGCGAAGGTGGCCTTGAGCGCCGGTTCGTCGAAGCAGGGAAAGGCCCGGCGGGCGTCGGTGGACTCGAACTGCGTGGTGGCGATGGTGTGGGACGCGCCGCCGTCGTCGGTGTATGTGGAGCGGTAGAAGCCGTGCAGCTGGTCGTTGAGCACCCCGTCGAAGGCGATGGCCAGCCGGGCCGGCCCCGGCGCGAACTCGCCGCCGCCGTCGCGCCTGGAGAGTGTCAGCCTCTCCGATTCGGCGTCGAGGGCGAAGTCGAGCTCCAGGGCATCGGCGTCTGCGGTGTCGAGCCGCGCGCTCACGATGCTCAGCTCGGCCGCATTCAGCACTATTGCGGCCGATCGCTCCTCGATGTCGACGTCGATGGCAACGGTTCCCGCGAAGGTCGCGGCGTCGAGGTCGGGCGACAGCTCGATGGCGTAGTGCCGGGGGACGACGCCGGCCGGAAGTCTCGGACTCATGGCCCGACGGTACTAGCGGCCCAACCCTGAGGCCGGGCGGGTAGGTGAGCGAATCCGTCCCCTACGGGCGAGGCCGTGGTCCGAGCGGCCCGTGAGCGCAGCGAACAAGAGCGGGAGATACTGTCAGCCGATGACCCTGTAGCGCTGATTCAGGGGCCAGTACCGCCGGGGCAGCAGATCCTCCCGAACCCGGTCTGCGAGTTCGTCGGCCTCCTTCAGGAGCGAGTCCTCGTCGATGGTCAGCATCCGGCCGTCGTCCACCACCAGGCGGCCGTTGACCAGCACGCTCCGCGCATCGGTGCCGACGGCGTATCGCACGATCGAGCCGACAGGGTTGTGACGGGGCGACAGCCGTGGGTTCTCCCCGTCGATCACGGCGATGTCGGCTGCCTTCCCGACCTCTAGCGAGCCGATCTCGCCATCCCACATCAGAGCTCTCGCCCCATCGATGGTGGCCATGTCGAAGGCGTCCTCGGTGGTGAACCCGATCGGGTCGTACAGGGGGATCCCCGCCGACTGGGCCTGCATGAAGAAGGCGATCCTCATCACCGCCAGGATGTCGTTGATGACGGTGTCGCATCCGAGTCCCACCGTCACCCCGGCGGCCCGCATGCCCACGATGTCGGTCACGGCCGACACGATGTCGGTGCACACCACCGGCGCGTGCGCCAGCTTGGCTCCGGCCTCCGCCAACAGCCTGATCTCGCGTGCGGTGGTCAGCATGGCGTGGATGGCCAGGAAACGCGGACCGAGGACGCCGAGCCGGCTCAGGTGTTCCAGGGGCCGTCGCCCGAACAGTGAGACGCAGAGCTCGATCTCCTCGCGGTCGCGGTTGATGTGGGTCATCATCACCGTGTCGTGCCGCTCGGCCAGCTCGCGAGCCGCCATGAACATCTCGTCGCTGACCGACGGGACGCTCGGAGCGTGGATGCAGGGGCGCACCAGACCGCGGCCGCGCTGCGACCAGCGGGTCAGGAAGTCCTCCAGGTGCGCGATGTTGTCGGTCCTCATCGCAGGGTCGTCCTGGTACTCGGAGCGGCCCTCGATCTGCTCGTAGTTGCTGGCCAGGCGGGACGTGCGGTCGCGCTGGCCCACCGCCAGCGCGCAGCGGATGCCGGTCTCCAGGGCGGTCTCGCCCACAGCCTCCTCGTGCTCAGTGGTGCAGGTCGTGTCGGTGGTGGTGGTGACGCCGGCCCGCAGCAGGTTGGCCATGGTCACCCTCGCGCTCGTGCGGATGCCGTCGTCGCCGAGTACGTCCTCAGCCGGTATGTAGACCCGGGTGATGTTGGGGAGGTCCTCCAGCGCCAGGCTTCGCACCAGTGCTTGGGCCATGTGGTTGTGGGTGTCGATGAGTCCGGGGATCACCAGGTCGCGATGGCCGCCGAGCCGGTGTCCCCCCTCGAAGGCTCCTTCGACCTCCGCCCTGGGGCCGACGGCGACGATCCGCGAGTCGCGGACCGCCACCGCGCCGTCGGCGTACACCCGGCGCTCGGCGTCGGCGGTCACCACCGTGCCGGTGACCACGAAGTCGGCGGCCTGCGGCCGGTGGTCCGCACCCGTGTCGGCGTCGGTCACTTGCATTCCTTCTGTGGCGCGTCCAATTCGGGTGGACATCCTCGCATCGGTGAGCCTCCCCCGCTCGCAGGGGGGAGGCTCACCGGCCGCTGAGTCCTAGAAGCCGATGCTCTCGTCGATGAACTCGTTGGTGACGATGTTGTCCGGATCCGTCCGGGAGGGGTCGACGTCGAAGCCGGCGTTGACGATCTTGTCGATCACCTCTTGGATCCGGTCGGTCTCCATGTTGCCGACCGTGTCGTCGGGGCCGTTGCCGACCAGGCCCAGTTCCAGCTGGGCCTGCACGGAGAACTCGGCGAGCTCCGGCGGGTACTGCCAGAAGCTGTCGATCGTCTCCACCGCTTCGACGATGATGACGTTGGCCCTGGCGGGGTCGCTCGCGAAGTCCACCACCGACTGCTGGACGATCGGCACGAAGCGCTCCAGGCAGGGGCGCAGCGCGTCCAGGTCGGCCGTACGGATGGCCAGTGTCTGGGAGTAGAGCGGCAGACCGGCGTCGTGGATCAGCTCGAAGGCGAGGGGCTTGGCCCACTCCTCGTAGACGGTCTCATAGCTGTAGGGCGACTCCGACGCGAAGCCCTGCTGGGCGATGGCCCCGCCCTCGGTGATGAACCGGGACGGCGACCCGTCGTACGACGGGTCGATCTGGTCGGCCGAGAGCACTCCCTCGTTGACGAACACGTCGATGAAGGTGCCTCCGGCGAACACGTTGACGAGGATCCCGGCCTCGCCGATGTCGGCGACCGACTGGACGTCGGGATAGGTCTCGGGGTCCCACTGGATGATCTGGGGGTTCTTCTCCAGCGGCGCCACCACCGACAGGGTCGGCGTGTCGGCGCCGAGAATGATCGCTTCGTCGGTGCTCACGTAGGCGAGGGTGATCTCCTCGTCGAGGTACATCTGGGCCGAGCCGGACGCGAACCCGATAGCCGGGCCCCCGGCCCGGACCTGTATGTCGACGCCGGTGTCGACGTCACCGGCCATCAGGCTTCCGGTCGTGGTCTGGTTGTCGGCGTCGATGACGTAGTCGGCCCCGACCATCTGGTACATGGCGCCGTGCTCGGACTCCGGGAACCAGTCGGTCTGGATGATGATCGGGCTGGGGCACACGCTCGCGAGGTCGAGCGGGTCCTCGGCCGGCACCTCGGGCTCTGCCTCGGCGGGCTCTGGCTCCGGCTCTGGTTCGGCCGCCTCGGGATCCGGCTCTGGTTCGGCCGGCTCGGGATCGGGCTCCGGGGCGGGCTCCGGCTCGGCCGGCTCGGTAGTGGTCGCCTCGGAGGCGACCGTGTCGGTATCGTCATCGCCGCATGCTGCTGCGATTAGACCCAGTACGGCCAGCGCGCACAGGGCGCGAGCCCATGGCTTCGTCTTCATGGTTGTCCTCCAGGTATGGTCTCGAATGTTGATATGACCGATAACAGTCTTGATACCATCAACATTTGGCCGGTGCAAGCTGGCCTGAGGTGCGATGCGGAATGAGCCTGTGAACTCTGAGAACGTCGTCGAGAGTTCTGCGGGAGCGAGGGTCGCCTCCCGAGTCGATGACGCGGAGAGGATCCAGCGGCTCGGAGCGAAGATCCGGGCCTTGCGCAAGGAGCGCGGCCTCACTCTCAAGGTGCTCGCCCAGTTGAGCGGCCTCTCGCACCCCTTCCTCTCGCAGGTGGAGAGGGGGCTCGCCCGGCCCTCGATGAGTTCGCTGCACCAGATCTCCGAGGCGCTCGGAACCAATGCCTCGTGGTTGCTCGCGGGATCCGAGAACACCCGGGAGGCGACGGTCGTCCGGGCGTCCGACACGTCTGTGGTGCCGGCCAGTGAACTCGGGGATATGGACGGCGTGCGCCGGGTGGTTGCCCCGGAGGCCAGCCCGTTCCAGGTAGTGGAGTTCAGCGGCGCCCCCGAGTCGTTCCGCGAGTACTGGGTCCACGACGGCTTCGAGACGATCTACGTGATCTCCGGTGTTGTGGACGTGGACCTCGACGGGGAGATCTTCCGGCTCGAGCCGAGCGACTCCATCTCCTACGACACCCGCCAGCCGCACCGGCTGCGAGCGGCCACCGAGGAAACTGTCAAGCTGCTGATGATCGAGGCTTCGCCCGGGTTCACCAACGTCCGGCTCCGTTAGCGGACTCAGCGTCGGAGGAGCCGTCTCGCGATGAGGCGAGGTTAGCCTGCCGCTTCGTGTCTGAAGCCGTCCGGACGGGGAGTGACAACCCGGCCATCTCCGCTCGCGGTCTGGTCCGGACCTTCGGAAGCAACCGGGCAGTGGACGGGGTGGATCTCGGTGTCAACGCCGGGGAGATCTACGGGTTCCTGGGGCCCAACGGAGCGGGCAAGAGCACCACGGTGCGGATGCTGTGCACCTTGTTGGCACCCACCGCGGGCCGGGCCTCGGTCGCCGGCTACGACGTTGTCGACCGCCCGGGCGAGGTTCGCATCCGCATCGGCGTCGCCCTGCAGGAGGCCGCGCTGGACGAGCGCCAGACCGGCCGGGAGATCCTCGACCTGCAGGCTCGCCTGTACGGGTTGAGCGCGGCGGATCGGGCCGCCTCCATCGCGAGGGCGGTGGACCTCGCCGACATCGGCGACGCCATGGATGCCCGTGTCAAGACCTACAGCGGCGGCATGAAGCGCCGTCTCGACCTGGCCGCATCGCTCATTCACGGTCCCGAGGTGCTGTTCCTGGACGAACCCACCACGGGGCTCGACCCGGTGAGCCGGGCGCAGGTCTGGGACGAGGTGCGCCGGCTGAACGGCGAGCTCGGGGTGACGGTGTTCCTCACCACCCAGTATCTGGAGGAGGCCGATGCGCTGGCCGACCGGGTGGCCATCATCGACGGCGGCCGGATAGTCGAGGAGGGGTCGCCATCGGAGTTGAAGCGGGCCGTCGGTGCCGACGTGATCGTGGTCAACCTTCCCCCCGATGCCATCGCAGGAGCGGCGGCCGTCGCCGAGACGGTGCCCGATGTCGATGCCGTCACCCAGGGTCGCCGCGGCATCACCATCGCCACCGCCGACGGTGCTGCCACCGTCGGGAGCGTGGCTGTGGCGCTCTCGGGGGCGGGAATCCATCCGCAGTCGCTCACCGTGCGCACCCCATCGCTCGACGATGTGTTCCTGCTGGCCACCGGATACCGGATGTCGGCGGTGGACCCTGCCGCCGAGGGCGGCGGTGCCGCACCAGGATCGGGCTCTCGGGCGGCGGCTCCGGGGAGCGGCGGGCCGTGAGCACCCAGTCCGGAGCGGCCGTAGCGGCCGGTGGCGGAATGGTCCGCCCGGTGGGGGTCGTCACCGACATCGCCACGGTGGCTCGCCGCTCCGTGCGCAGCCTGCTGCGGGAGCCCGAGGCCATGGCCCCCGCGCTGATCATCCCGACGTTCTTCTTCATCGTCAACATCGGAGCGCTGGAGTCGTTCGTGGAGCGCTCACCGGGCATCGACTACCGGGCGTTCCAGATACCGGTGGCCATCATCTTCGCGGTCACGGGCATCTCCCGGGCGTCGGTACTGGTCATCGACATCCAGACCGGCTACCTCGACCGCATGCTCGTCACGCCGGTGCGGCGCACGACGCTGCTGCTCGGCATGATGGTCGCCGACATCGTCCTGGCGCTGGCGCTGTCGCTCGTCGTGGTCGCTATGGGCTTCGTCGCCGGCGTGCGCTTCGGAACCGGGCTGCTCGGGATCCTGCTGTTCCTGGGGCTGGCGGTGGCGTGGAGCCTGGCGTTCACGGGTTTCCCCTACACGGTGGCCCTGCGCACCGGGAATCCCGCCGCGGTCAACTCGTCGTTCCTGATCTTCTTCCCGTTCGCCTTCCTGACGCCCGCGTACCTGCCACGCGAGCTGATGACCGGCTGGATGCAGACCGTGGCCGCCTGGAACCCGGTCACATACCTGCTGGAGGGCATGCGGTCGCTGCTCTCCGACGGCTGGGAGGCGGCCGCCATCGGCAAGGCCTCAGCGGCCATCGGCGGGCTCGCCCTGGTCACCTTCGTGATGGCCTTCCGCTCGCTGGCCCGCCGGGTGGCGACAGGCTGAGGACGGACCACCCGTAGCGGCCTACTGTCTTGGGCGGACAGGGAGGCCTCTTGGAACCAGTGCTCGATGTGGTGGGCGTCGGCAACGCCATCGTGGACGTGATCGCCTCCGTGGACGACCCGTTCATCGGCGACCACGACCTGGTCAAGGGGGCCATGACCCTTGTCAGCGCCGAGAGGTCTGCCGAGTTGTACGACGCCATGCCGCCGGGAGTCGCCGCCTCAGGCGGATCGGCGGCCAACACCATGGCCGGGGTGGCCTCCTTCGGCGGCCGGGCGGCCTTCATCGGCAAGGTGCGCGACGACCAGCTCGGCGAGGTTTTCGTCCACGACATCCGGGCGACTGGAGTCTCCTTCGGGGTACCACCGGCACCTGACGGTCCTGCGACCGCCCGCTGCCTGGTCCAGGTGACCCCGGATGCGGAGCGCACGATGAACACCTACCTGGGCACCGCCGCGCTGCTGGGCCCTCCCGACGTGGACACTGATCTGGTCGCCTCGGCCGGGATCACCTATTGCGAGGGATATCTCTGGGACGTGCAGGCGGCCAAGGACGCCATCCGCGTCGCTATGGCGGCCGCGGCTCAGGCCGGCAGGACGGTGGCGTTGGCGCTGAGCGACTCATTCTGCGTGGAGCGGCACCGCGACGAGTGGCTCGACCTGATCGAGGACCGGGTCGACGTGGTGTTCGCCAACGAGGCAGAGGTGTGCGCGCTCCACTGCACCGAGGACTTCAGCGTCGCCCGGGACCGCACGGCTGAGATGGCACGGACGGTTGCCATCACCCGTGGCGCCCGCGGCTCGGTAGTGGTGCAGGGCTCGGAGCTGGAGGTTGTGCCCGCGGTCGAGGTCTCCCAAGTCGTCGATGCCACCGGTGCCGGCGACCTGTATGCCGCCGGGTTTCTGTGGGGCCTAAGGCAGGACGCACCGCTGGTCCGCTGCGCAGAATTGGCCGGTCTGGCCGCGGCCGAGGTCATCAGCCACGTCGGCGCCCGCCCCCAGGTGGCGCTGTCGCAGTTCGCGGCCGCCGGTGGCACCCCCTAGCGGAATGGTCACCATCAGGATCTCGACGGTGGCGCCCGCCGCGCCCTCAGTGGTGTGGGAGGACCTTCGCCGCATAGAGCGTCACGTGGAATGGATGAGCGACGCCGAGTCGATCCGCTTCCTGACCGACGACACCGAGGGGGTGGGGACGCGCTTCGAGTGCGTCACGCGGTTGGGTCCCCTGCGGCTCATCGATCGGATGGAGGTCACCGATTGGCGCGACGGGGTGGTGATGGGTATCCGTCACCACGGTGTGGTCTCAGGCGTCGGGCAGTTCCGGCTCACGCCGTTCACGACACCCGGTGGCGAGGCCCATACGCGGTTCGATTGGCACGAGACCCTGCGGTTCCCTTGGTGGATGGGCGGCCCGATCGGTGCGGTCGCGGCCCGCCCGGTGCTCGGCGCGGTCTGGAAGCGAAACCTGCGCACATTCGCCGCCCGGTTCTGATCCGCTGCCCGAGCCGGTGCCGTGGTTTCGACCACGGCAGGTAATACACTTATAGACAATGACAGCCTATTCTGTAGAATAACGATTATTATTCGGTCTGGACCAGAGAATGGATCCTGGCTCAAACGACGGCCCAAGCCGAGCGCAGGACGCGGCGGAGCGCCTGCTGGAAGCAGCCGTCGCCACGTTCGCGGAGCACGGGTTCGAGGCGGCCAGGGTCGCCCATATCGCACGGCGGGCCGGGCTGACCACCGGCGCGATCTACTCGCGCTGGCCCGGCAAGCGCGATCTCATCGTCGCCGCGGTGCACTACATCGTTCCGAAGTGCATGCACCTTCCGCCGGCCAGCAACGAGGCTCCTGCCCGCGAGGCGCTCGCAGCAGTGGGCGCGGACCTCGTCTCGACCGATGACGTCGTCGCTCGCGACGTGATGCTCGAGGCCTGCGTGAGCGCGCGGCGCGATGACAGCTTCCGGGCCGCAGTCGCCCACTCGATGAAGGATGAGGCCACGAAGCTGGGCGCCATCGTCTCCAGGGGCAAGGCCGAGGGGTCCATCGACCCCGATCTGAGCACGAACGCCATCGTCGCCCTGTACCAGGCCATCAGCCTGGGCATGCATCTGGTCATCTCCTCGCAGCCCGAGGAGCGCCGTGTCGGTGGCGAGGAGTGGGATGCGCTGATCTCGAGGCTGCTGGAGGCCGCCGGCCCACCTTCCGTCACGAACTAGAGAACAGGCGCGCGTAGGTGAAAGCCCGTCGCGTTGCGACGGTGTGTTTCCCGCTCTTGTTCGCTGCGCTCACGGGCCGCTCGGGCCACGGCCTCGCCCGTATGAGCCGGGTTCGCGCGCCTACCTGCTCGGCCTCTGCCCGCCTATCGCCGCGGGTACGCTGCGGGAATGGGCTACAAGTGTTTCGATGTCGAGGAGTCCGGGGGCGTCGCGCATGTGCGGCTGAGCCGCGGCGAGAAGCTGAACACGATGATCCCGGAGTTCTGGTCAGAGCTGCCGGCCATCGTGGACGAGATCTCCGACTCCGGAAGGGCGCGGGTGATCGTGCTGTCGGCCCAGGGGCGCCACTTCTGCGCGGGAATGGACCTCTCGGTCTTCTCCGGCGACGCCAGCCTCGAGAGCGAGGCCAGCGAGATCGGGAGACGCCGGGCGAACCTGCGCCTGAGCCTGTTGCACCTGCAGCGGTCCTTCACCGCGCTGGAGGAGGCCCGGATGCCGGTGCTGGCCGCGATCCAGGGCGCCTGCGTGGGCGGTGGCGTCGATCTGGTGACCGCGGCCGACTGCCGCTACGCAACCGCCGATGCCTGGTTCTCGATCCACGAGATCAACATCGGGATGACCGCCGACGTGGGGACGCTGCAGCGCCTGCCCAAGCTGATCCCGTCGGGAGTGGCCCGCGAGTACGCGTACACCGGCCGGCGGATGCCGGCCGAGCGGGCCCACCAGCTCGGACTGGTCAACGAGGTCTTCGACGACCAGGAGTCGATGATGGACGCGGTGATGGAGACCGCCTCCGAGATCGCCTCGAAGTCGCCGCTGGCGCTTCACGGCACCAAGGAGGCCATCAACTACAGCCGGGATCACACGGTGGAGGACTCGCTTCGTCACATCGCCCTGTGGCAGTCGGGAATGTTCCACCCCGAAGACCTCGAGGAGTCGTTCAAGGCCGGCGCCGAGGGTCGCACCCCCTCCTACGAGGACCTCGGTGAGATCCGCCGCGGGCTGTGAGCAGTCGCCGCGGCGTCAGCCCTCCGCAGAGCCGCCGAATACCGGCTTGTAGCGCAGCTTGAGGTCGCCGAGGCGCACGAGCATCGAGGCGATCCAGCCGCCCAGCGCGGTGAAGTGCTTGTCGAGCTCCGCGCCGTCGGACAGGCCCGCCTCGTCGAGCTCGTAGGCGCCCTCGTAGCTGACGTCGATGGCGTACTCGGTCGCGTCGGCGTCGTCGAGGTCGTCGGCGTACAGGGATTCCACCCTGGGGCCGCCCCTCGAGAGCCGCTCGCTGCCGATGTCGGGGCTGGTGGGGGGCAGGACACCCAGGACCATCGCAGGCTCGGGCGCCTCGGCCAGGCACTGGGCCCGCAGCAGGATCTTGATCTCGATGCGGGGCGGCTCGGCGTGGCTCTCGCCCGCGTACCAGCTCAGGTAGGCCGCCTGCGACCATGTGGGCCACACGCAGCTGACGTCGGCGCAAACTTTCGGTGGTTGCCCCTCGCCGGGCAGGGCATACGAGTTCTCCCAGGCGATGTCGCCCGCCAGCACGTCGGTCTGGAATCTCTCCTCGCCCGCCTGCCGCTCCAGCAGCGCGTCCTCGAAGGCGTCGCGCAGGGCGCCGATGGCGTCGGTGAAGACATGGTCGAGCATGGTCAGGGCCCGGTCATGGCCGGGCTGCGGGGCCGCAACGCCGCGCGGCGCGGCGGTCCCGTGGTGCCGCGCACCACCAATTCGGGCTGCAGCGTGTGGTGGACCGGCCCGTCGGAACCGTCGGAGAGCCGTCGCAGCAGGGTCTCGACCGCGAGGCGGCCCATGGCCAGCGTCGGCTGGTTGACGGTGGTGAGCGACAGGTGGCGCAGGGCGGAGATGAAGGTGTTGTCGAAACCCACGAGGGACACTTCGCCGGGCACCGCCACACCGGCGTCGTCCAGGCGGTTGAGCGCACCCGCGGCGAGCAGGTCATTGAAGGCGAAGATCGCCGTGGGCGGGTCGCTCTCGGCCAGCAGAGCGTCGATCACAGCCAGCGCGTCGGTCTCGTCGTCGCCCGCGGGACGGATGTCGATGAGGTGACCGACGCCGGCGGAATGCATGCCCGACCGGTAGCCGGAGCGACGCTCTGCCGCCGACACATTGGCACCTCCGTCCAGATGGACTATCCGCTTGTGGCCCAGCGCAGCCAGGTGTTCAACCGCCAACTCCGATCCCCGACGTCCGTCGGTGGCGATGGTGTCGATGCCGGGATGGGCGGCGCCGGTCGCCACTATCACGCAGGGAGCGGCCGTGCCGATCTCACCGAGGTCGTCTTCGGCGACACGGGGGCCGACCAGCGCCATCGCCTCCACTTGCAGTTGGAGGAAGGTCTCGATCGCCTCCACTTCTCGCCGGGCATCGCGATGGCCATTGAGGATGATCACTCTGAAGCCGTGCCCGGCGGCCTCCGCCTCGATCCCGTCGACCACCTCGCCGAAGAAGGGGTTGCGCAGGTCGTCCACGAGCACCCCGATGGTGTGGGTGCGCTGCTGGGCCAGGTTCCGGGCCATCAGATTGGGCCGGTAGCCGAGCTCGCGGGCGGCTTGAAGCACCGAGCGCCGCTTCTCCTCGGACACCTGGGGCGAGTTGTTCATCACCAGCGACACCAGGGCGCGCGACACGTTGGCCCGCTCGGCGACGTCCTCCATGGTCGGGCGGCTCATGTCAATTCCGGCACTCGGCTTGACATGTCACACGGGGCACGATAGACCATTGGAGCGCTCCAATTCCAAATGGAGCGCTCCAATCCAGGCGTGGCGGGGGGTTACTCGGAACATGCCGGTGGGAGACGCCAAGTCCAAGACAGCATGCGGGCTGGCCGTGGGCATCCCATGACGGCCGCGGTACGCACCGCGCTGCTCGACCGGGTGGCGACCGCCCCGATCAGTTGGGGCGTGTGCGAGGTGCCGGGCTGGGGATACCAGCTTCCCGTCGACCGGGTGCTGGCCGAGATGGCGGCCGCGGGCTTCACCCACACCGAACTCGGCTCCTTCGGATATCTGCCCACCGAACCGTCCGAACTGCGCTCGACGCTCGACCGCCACGGCCTGGGCCTGCTCGGCGGGTTCGTGCCTCTTGTCCTGCACGACCCGGACCGCGCCGCCGAGACCCGCGCCGCCGCCCACCGCTGGGCCGAGCTCATCGGCGCCGCCGGAGGCAGGTTCTTCGTCACCTGCGCCGTGAGTCATCCGGACCACTGGCGCCAGCAGCCCCTCACCGATCGCCAGTGGGCTGCGTTGTGCGACACTCTGGCCGAGATCGACGCACTGGTCGACTCGCACGGACTGGAGCAGGTCTACCACTCGCACTTCGGCTCGGTGGTCGAGACCGACGCCGAACTCGCCCGGGTCCTGCAGGGATCCGAGGTCTCGCTCGTTGTGGACACCGCCCACCTCACCCTGGGCGGGACCGACGTATTGGAACTGCTGGATCGTCACGCGCACCGCGTGGGGCTCGTCCACCTCAAGGATGTGGATCCCGCCCTCGGAACGCGTTTGACGGCGGGGGAGTTGACGCTCATGCAGGCCGTGCAGCGCGGCTTGTTCCCGCCCCTTGGTCGAGGAGAGGTGGCGATCACCGAGATCGTCGCCCGTCTCGAAGAGTCAGGACGGGACCTCTGGTACGTCCTGGAGCAGGATGCCGCCATCGCGGAGGGAGACCTCTCCGCGGTGGCCTGGCTCAGGCGAAACGCTGATCTGAGCCTCGACTTCCTGCGAGGTCTGGTGCCCGCCCGCGCGGGCAGCGGAGCAATGCACAACAACCACCGATTCCCGGAGGGATAAACAACAATGTCAAGACTATTGAAGCTGCTTGCCGTGGTGCTCGCCATAACGCTCGTGGCCGCATCGTGCGGCGACGACGCCGATGACGCGCCCGAGCCGGCCGCGCCGGCGGAGACTTCTGCTCCCGCCGACGACGACGGTGAGGCGGCAGCCACCACCGCAGCTCCGACCGACGAGGTCGTGGACACCCAGGGCTGCGACAAGACCTATCACGTGATCACCCACGGCGACGCCGGCACATTCTGGTCCGTCGTCGAGAAGGCCGTCCGGGACGCCGCGGCAGCCATCGGCTGCGACGTCGTGTACCAGGGCTCCAACAACGACGCCCTCAAGCAGTCCCAGGACATCGAGGCCGCCATCGCGGCCGGCTCCGACGGCATCGCCATCTCGCTGGCCGACCCGACGGGCGTCAGTGCGGCGGCTGAGGCGGTCGTGGCGGCGGGGATCCCGCTGTACACGCTGAACTCCGGCGTGGACCACTACAAGTCTCTGGGCGCGGTGACCCACATCGGGCAGACCGAGTTCGTGGCCGGCCAGGGCGCGGGCGAGCGGTTCAACGCCCTGGGTGCCAGCAAGGTTCTGTGCGGGCGCCAGGAGCAGGGCAACGTCGGCCTCGAGGAGCGCTGCGACGGCCTGGCCGACACCTTCGGCGGCGAGGTCGTGTCCGAGTTCATCGGTCTCGATGCCAACCCCGACGAGCAGCGCGCCACGATCTCGTCGCGGCTGATCGCCGACGAGTCCATCGACGCCGTGCTCGGCGTTGGCCCGAACGTCCCGCTGAGGGCGCTGGAAGCGGCCGAGAACGCGGGCCGCTCCATTCACGTCGGCGGATTCGACCTCTCCAGCGACCTGATCGACAAGATCCAGTCCGGGGAGATCGCCTTCACTGTCGACCAGCAGCAGTACCTACAGGGATACCTGCCGGTGATCCTGATGCACCTCCAGGCGACCAACCAGAACACCGCCGGCGGCGGCCTGCCCATCCTCACCGGGCCGGGCTTCGTGACGCCCGACAACGCAGCTGCGGTAGCCGCTCTGGTGGCTGAGGGCACCCGGTAGAGAACACCCCCCAAGGGGGCGGCCGGCTGCGGCCGGCCGCCCCCTGCTAACTTCCGGCGGCACGAGGCCTGCCGCCGCACGCCGGTCTCGGAGCCGGATCTCCAAACTCGAATGATGCGGCCGGCTCGGCCTTGGAGCGGCCGTCAAACGCCACAACCAATGCGATAGGGGGACACATGGCCGATACGACCAGCGACCAACCGGCGGAGACCGCGGCCGAAGACTCCGGCGACGAGCGCCTCGCACACCGGGGGCCGATCCAGACGCTCCTGACGAGACCGGAGATCGGGGCACTGCTCGGGCTCGTCGGCGTGGGAGTGATGTTCTGGCTTGTGGCCGGCCAGTTCGGCACCGTCGGAGGCATAGCGAACTTCCTGGACACCGCGGCCATCCTCGGCATCATGGCCGTGCCGGTGGCCCTGCTCATGATCGGGGGAGAGTTCGATCTCTCCTCGGGCGCCATGACCGGCGCCACCGCCATGGTGGTGGTGCTTCTGAGCATCGACCCCGGCTCGGGCGGGGCCGGTCTGAACCTGTTCATGGCCGTGCCGCTGACCCTGGCTCTGGCGCTGTCCATCGGATGGTTCAACGGCACCGTGGTGGACAGGACGTCGCTGCCCAGCTTCATTGTCACCCTGGGCACGTTCTTCATCCTGTGGGGCGGCAAGCTCGGCTTCGCCAAGCTCTTCACCGACAAGGTGATCGTGGGCGACGGCGGCCAGCTCAAGGACGCCGGCGGCTTCGACTTCTGGAGCAGCATCTTCGGCGCCGAGTGGGTGCTCAACCCCCAGAAGGTCGAATCCGGAGAGATCGACGAGAGTGGCCAGGCGATACTCGACATCGTCCCGGGAACCGGCCACCTCTGGGACGGCCGCGACTGGGCCTGGGCCGGGCTGCTCATCATCGGTGGAGCGGCCCTGCTGCTGGGTGTGCTGGAACTCACCTACCGGCGCCGCCGCGCCTACAAGATGCCGGGCATCGTATTCTCCGCAGCGGGCGTGGCCGTGGCCGTGGCCGGCTTCCTGTACCTGCTCACCCAGGGAGGCCCCGCCTCCGAGTGGATCGGCGGCGTGCTGGTCGCAGCCGGCGTCCTGGCGGGAGTGTCGGGATGGTGCGTAGCCCGCTACGAGCCCGCCGATCACAGCGGAGCCGGATCCGTCGACTCGCCCGGGCTGATGTACCGCCTCGCCGCAGGCGTGGTCGGGATAGTGCTTGGTGTGCTGGTCGCGCTGCTGATGGACGCGGAGAACACCGAGCGGCTCGGATTCCTGCCCGGTGCGGCCGGGCGGACCGTCTTCGCCATCGGCATAGCCGTCGCCGGCGTGCTGGCCGTGCTCGCGGCCATGGGCAAGATCCGGATGACCTACCCGCTGATCGGCGCAGTCATCATGTTCATCCCGACCGTCAGCTTCCTGGTCACCGGCCAGGGGGCCCGGGTGCTGCTCTTCGGCGGACTCGCCGGAGTCGGCGTCATGCTGCTGGCGTCTTCGGCCGGCCGATCCCGGATGCCGTTGGCAGTCTCACTGCTGTCGGCTGTGGCCGTGGTGGGGCTGGCCTTCTTCATCCAGGCGGAGTCCACATCCCGCAAGCTGCGGGTCGAGCTGTTCGTCGTCCTGCTGCTGATCGCGCTGCTGGTGGCCGTGGCCGCCCTGGCCAGCCACCTGTGCCAGAGGCGCCACACGTCAGTGGCTCCGGCCGACCTCGGACCGTGGGCGCGGGTGGGCGCCATCGCCGGCCTGGCGGGCGTGGTCGTGTTCGCCGTCCTCGAACTGATCGACGGCGACGGGATCATCTACAGCGTCGTCATCGGAATCACCAAGGGAGCCTTGGTCGCCTTCGCGGTGTACGCCGCGGGCGCCCTCTACAAGCTGCTGTTCACTTCCGACGAGGGCACGGGCCGCGCCGTAGTGGTCGTCGGTGCCGGGCTGGTGGCGCTGAGCTTCATCGCCCGGCTGCTGTTCATTACCACAGACGAGGCCTTGGCCACCAACGCCCGGACCAGCTTCCGGGTCCAGGTGCTGTTCCTGCTGCTCTACGCGGCCGCGGGCACCTGGGTGCTGGCCAAGACCCAGTTCGGCAACTGGATATTCGCGGTGGGTGGCAACAAGGAGGCGGCTCGCTCGGTGGGCGTCCCGGCCGCGCGGGCCAAGACCACGCTGTTCATGCTCGTGTCGGGCTCGGCGTGGCTGGCCGGGATGCTGATCGCCTTCCGCCAGCTGTCGGTGCAGGCCGACGTGGGCAACGGCGACGAGTTCCGTTACATCATCGTGGCCGTGGTCGGCGGCAACCTGCTGACCGGCGGGTACGGCTCGGCATTGGGCGCGGCCATCGGTGCGATCATCTGGGGCATGATCAGCCAGGGGATCGGCTTCGCGCTGTGGAACAGCAACTGGCAGTTCCTGGTGCTGGGAGCGCTGCTGCTGGTGGCTGTGATTGTGAACAACTACATCCGCGGCCGCGCCGAGAAGGCACCGGTCCGAACGGAGAAGGCGAAACCCGACCAAGCGGAGATCACCATCGTCGTGCCCAAAGAACCCACCTCTGAATCGAAGGAGGACCAGCCATGAGCACCGAATTCCTCGAGATGAAGAACCTCTCGAAGTTCTACGGCAACATCATCGCCCTCACCGGAGTGACCACCACGGTCAACCCCGGGGAGGTGACGTGCATCCTCGGCGACAACGGCGCGGGCAAGTCCACCTTCATCAAGATCCTGGCCGGCGTGCACCAGCACGACGAGGGTGACCTCCTGCTCGAGGGCGACGCCAAGAAGTTCGCCTCGCCCCGGGAGGCGCTGGCCCACGGGATCGCCACCGTGTACCAGGACCTGGCCATGGTGCCGCTCATGTCGGTGTGGCGGAACTTCTTCCTCGGCCAGGAGCCGAGGAAGGGCGTGTGGCCGTTCCGCCAGATCGACATCGACAAGGCCAAGATGATCGCCAAGGAGGAGATGGCCAAGATGGGCATCGACATCCGCGACACCGAGCAAGCGGTGGGCACCCTCTCGGGCGGCGAGCGCCAGTCGGTGGCCATCGCCAGGGCCAGCTACTTCGGCGCCCGGGTGCTCATCCTCGACGAGCCCACCTCCGCTCTGGGGGTGAAGCAGTCGGGTGTGGTGCTGCGCCGCATCGTGGAGGCTCGCGATCAGGGGCTGGCGGTGATCTTCATCACCCACAACCCGCACCACGCCTACCCGGTGGGCGATCGCTTCGTGATCCTCAAGCGGGGCCGGTCGCTGGGCAACTGGGCCAAGGAGGAGCTGTCGCAGGCTGAACTGACCCAGCTGATGGCGGGCGGCGCCGAGTTGGAGCAGCTCCAGCACGAACTGGCCGAGGCTGGCGCCAGCTGAGGGTGATCCGCCTCCGCTCGTTGGCCGTCGTCGGCTCGACGACGGCCTCCAACCCCTTTCCCCGCCACCTATGACCGGACTCGAGCTGCTCACCGTCGGCCGCGTCAGCGTCGATCTCTACCCCCAGCAGAGCGGCGTGCCCCTGAGCGGGGTGTCGTCGTTCGCCAAGTCGATCGGCGGATCGCCCACCAACGTGGCTGTGGCCGCGGCCCGGCTGGGCCGGCGGGCGGCGGTGGTCACCCGGGTCGGCGACGACGGGTTCGGCGAGTACATCCGCACCGCCCTGGCCGAGCGGTTCGGGGTGGTCAACGACTACGTGGCGGTGGACCCGCAGCTGCGCACCGCGCTGGCCTTCTGCGCGCTGGACCCGCCGACCGACCCGCCCCTGCTGTTCTACCGGGAGCCGCGCGGCCCGGACATGAACCTCACCATCGAGGACATCCCCGAGGAGGCCTACGAGGTGCCGGTGCTGTGGGTGACCGGCTCGCGCTTCGCGCAGGAGCCGTCGCGCGCCGCGATCCGGACCATGCTCGATAGGCGCGACCGGGCCGAGCACACCGTGCTCGACCTGGACTACCGGCCCAGCTTCTGGTCGTCGCCGGCGGCGGCGGCCGAGCACATCGGGGCCGCCGTCGACCACGCCACCGTGGCGGTGGGCAACCGCACCGAGTGCGAGATCGCGGTGGGTGCCGCCGATCCCGACCAGGCCGCCGACCGGCTGCTCGATCGGGGCGTGTCGCTGGCGGTGGTGAAGATGGGGGCCGACGGTGTGCTGGTGGCCACGCCGGAGGGCAGGTCCAGCGTTCAGCCGGTGCCGGTCGAGGTCGTTTGCGGGCTCGGCGCGGGCGACGCCTTCGGTGGTGCGCTGGCCGACGGGCTGCTGGCCGGCCTCGACCCCGTCGAGATGGTTACCAGGGCCAATGCCGCCGGCGCGATCGTGGCCGGACGGTTGACATGCGCCGACGCCATGCCGACGGTGGCCGAGATCGATGCCGTGCTCGCCGGTGAGGATCCTTCCGAGGCCGAGGCGGCATGAGCGGCCCGGCGCGGTGGCGCATCTGGATCGACCGCCGGCCGCCGCCCGAGGTCTCCGTACCCGACGACGTCGAGCTGGCCGACGACCTCGCCACCGCCGACGGTGCCGTGGTCGGCGCGGAGGAGTCCTGGGACTCCGCCGCCTGCCGCCGCCTGCCCCGTCTGAAGGTGGTGGCCCGCGCCGGCATCGGCTACGACAACGTGGCGGTCGCCGAGTGCGCCGCGGCCGGGGTGGCCGCTTGCAACGCGCCCGACGCTCCCACCGTGTCCACCGCCGAGCACGCCCTGGCGCTGCTGCTGGCCGTGTCCAAACGCGTCAAGCCCGCCGAGCGCGGGCTCGCGGCCGGTCTGGGCGACTACCGGGTCAGCCATCGCGCCCTGGAGCTTCAAGGCCGGACTCTGGGGCTGCTGGGCTGCGGGCGCATCGGCAGCCGCGTGGGGCGCTACGGGGCCGCGCTCGGCATGAGGGTGCTGGTCCACGACCCGCATCTGGACGCCGCCCTCGTGGCGGAGACCGGCGAGCCGGTGGACCTCGACGGCTTGTGGCGCGACAGCGACGCGGTGTCGCTGCACGCTCCCGCAACCGCGGCCACCCGCCACATCGTCGACGCCCGCGCCGTCGCCTCCATGAAGCCGGGGGTCATCATCATCAACTGTGCCCGGGGCGCGCTGATCGACCACGACGCGCTGCTCGCCGGACTGGAGTCGGGCCGCATCTCCGGAGCCGGGCTGGACGTGACCGAGCCCGAGCCGCTGCCGGTGGGCCATCCGCTGCTAGGACGCGACGATGTGATCGTCACCCCGCACGTCGCGTCGTCGACCACTGCGGGAATGGTCAGGCTTCTCGACCAGGCGCTGGGCCAGGCGGCCCAGTGGCTGCGGGGTGGCCGTCCCGAGCACCTGCTCGATCCGGCCGCGGCCGATCCCGCCGTCGACCGCCGGAGGGCCTCATGAGCACCCCGCGCCGCATCGGGATCGCCGTGATCGGCTTCGGCTGGATGGGCCAGGCCCACGCCCGGTCCTACGCGCGCCTGCCGTTGATCTTCGACAGTCTCGAATACCGGGCCGAGCTGACGGTGTGCGCCGACACGCTGGCACCGCGGCGGGCCGCCGCGGTGAGGGACTTCGGCTTCCGCGAGGCCACCGAGGACTGGCGGGTGGCGGTCGACCACCCGGACGTGGACGTGGTCGTGATCTGCGCGCCCAACATGGTGCACTGCGAACTGGTCGAGGCAGCCGCCGCGTCGGGCAGGCACGTGTTCTGCGAGAAGCCCGTCGGGGGCACTCCCATCCAGACGGCCCGGGCCGAGAAGGCGTGCCGTGACGCGGGGGTCATCACCGGGGTCGGCTACAACTACCGGTTCGTGCCGCTGGTGCAGCACGCCCGCAACCTGATCGAGGCGGGCGAGCTGGGGCAGATCACCAACTACCGGGGCCGCTTCTTCTCCATGTACGGCGCCGATCCGCTCGGCCTGCTCAGCTGGCGCTTCCTGATCGATCAGGCCGGGCACGGCGTCTCCACCGACATCCTCAGCCACGCCATCGACCTGGCCATGATGCTCAACGGCCCGATCCTGCGGGTGGTGGGCACCGGCGAGACGTTCATCAAGGAGCGGCCCCTGCCGTCCGCGTCGGGCACCCACTACGACCGGGGCAAACCGGGCGACCCGGTCGGGGTGGTCACCAACGAGGACTACTTCGGGGCCATGGCCGTGTTCGCCAACGGCAGCCGCGGCACCTTCGAGGTGAGCCGGACGATGGTGGGGCCGCAGAGCCAGATGGCCTTCGACATCCACGGCACCGACGGCGCGCTCAGCTGGAACTTCGAGACCATGAACCAGATGCGGCTGTTCAACATCATCGAGGGCGACCGGGGCTACACGACGGTCTACGCCGGCGAACGCCACCCGTATCACGCGGGCTTCGTTCCCGGCGAGGCCAACTCCATCGGGTTCGAGGACGTGGTGACCATCCAGGACCACGAGTTCCTGGCCGCAGTGGCCGAGGGCCGGCCCCATTCGGCGGGGATGGAGCAGGCGCTGGAGTATGTGAGCGTGCAGGCCGCGCTGCTGCGCAGCTGGGAGACCGGCGCCTGGACGGACATCGTGTCGGTAAGGATCGACTGAGAGGGTGCGGCGGCACACGGAAGCTGCTACCAAGAGACGGAACACGCTCGTTCCCACACGCGAATCGACTGATGGCCGGGAGGCCACGGAGAGGTAGGCCATGGAGACGGTAAGGCTCACTACTTCGGGGGCGGTGGTCCGCTACCTCGCAGCCCAGCACATAGAGGTCGACGGCGAGACCGTGCCGCTGTTCGCGGGCGTGTTCGCCATCTTCGGCCACGGCAACGTCACCTGCCTGGGCCACGAACTGGAGCGGGCCGGTGACACGCTGCCCACCTGGCGGGGCCAGAACGAGCAGGGCATGGCTCTGGCCGCCTGCGGCTTCACCCGGGCCCACAAGCGGCGCCGGATCATGGTGGCCACCAGCTCGATCGGCCCGGGTGCCACCAACATGGTGACCGCGGCCGCGGTGGCGCTGTCCAACCGGCTGCCGCTGCTGCTGATCTCGGGCGACACCTTCGACCACCGCATCGTCGATCCGGTGCTGCAGCAGGTCGAGCACTTCGGTTCCCCCACCACCACCGTCAACGACGCCTTCCGGGCCGTGGTGCGCTTCTGGGACCGGATCACCGCACCCGAGCAGGTCGTGCACTCGCTGCCGCACGCCGTCCACACCATGCTCGACCCGGGCGACTGCGGTCCGGCCTTCATCGGGCTGCCCCAGGACGTGCAGGGCGACGCCTACGACTATCCGGCTCGCTTCTTCACCGAGACGGTGCACGAGATCCGCCGGCCCAGGCCCGACCGGGGCGAGCTGCGCAGGGCCGGGGAGGTGCTGGCCGGCGCGCAGCGTCCGCTGATCATCGCCGGCGGCGGCGTGCGCTGGTCGCTGGCCGAGGAGCAACTGGCCGCCTTCGCGGAGGCTCACGGGATCCCGGTGGTCGAGACCACCGCGGGCCGCACCTCGCTTCCCGCTCACCACCCCCTCAACTGCGGACCGATCGGCGTGACCGGCTGCGTCTCGGGCAACGCCATGGCGGCGGAGGCCGATGTCGTGCTGGCGGTGGGCACCCGTCTCGGGGACTTCGTCACCGGTTCATGGACGGTGTTCTCCGACGAGGCCGCCCGCATCATCGGGCTGAACGCGGCCCGCTTCGACGCGGTCAAGCACCGGTCGGTTCCGCTGGTGGCCGACGCCAGGGAAGGTCTGGCCGAGCTGGGCGCGGCCGTCGGCGACTACCGGGCCCCGCAGTCCTGGTCGGTGAGGGCCGCCTCGGAGACGGCCCAGTACCACGCGTACATCGACAAGATCGCCGCTCCGGTGACGCTGGGATCCTCGGGAGCCGGCAACGGCGACGCCGCGGTGGAAGACCTCCCCACCTACGCGCAGGTCGTCGGCGCGGTCGACCGGGCCGCCGGCTCGTCCACCTACGTGGTCGCCGCCGCGGGGGGCTTCCCCGGCGAGCTGATCAGCGGGTGGCGCTCGCAGGGCGTCCATTCGTTCGACTGCGAGTACGGCTACTCGTGCATGGGGTATGAGATCTCGGGGGCCTGGGGAGCGAAGATGGCCATGCCCGACCGAGAGGTGATCGCCCTGGTCGGCGACGGCTCGTACCTGATGATGAACAGCGACCTCTACAGCACGGTGCTGTCGGGGCACAAGCTCATCGTCATCGTCTGCGACAACGGCGGCTTCGCCATCATCGACCGGCTGCAGGTCTCCGCGGGCGGGGTGTCGTTCAACAACTTCATGTCGGACTGCCGCACCGACCGCGCCGACGATGACGCCGACGTCGTCGAAGTGGACTTCGCGGCCCACGCGGCCTCGATGGGCTGCGGCGCCGAGACGGTGCGCACGGTGGCCGAGCTCGAGGCGGCCATCGAGCGGGCCAGGGAGGCTGATCGCACCTACGTCATCGCGCTGAAGACGCATCCAAGCTCCTGGACCGAGGGCGGTGCCTTCTGGGAGGTCAGCGTGCCCGAGGTGAGCACCCTCCCCGCGGTGCTCGAGGCCCGGGCCGGCTTCGACGAGTCGCGCTCCTCCCAGCGGGTGGGCTGGTGATCCGGGTTCGCTCTGCGGCGCGTCGGTCGCTGCACCAGCGCTCGCCCGGGCGGCGGTGGTGGGCTGGTGACTGATCCAGGCTCCTTCCACGGCGGCGTAGCCCTGATCACGGGAGGCTCTCAGGGCCTCGGCTACGCGGTGGCGCAGCGGCTGGTCTCCGAGGGAGCGTCGGGCCTGCTGCTGGTCGGCCGGGACGGCGCCAAGGGCGAGGCAGCCGCGGAGTCGCTGCGAACCGGGCAGTGCCGGGCGGAGTTCCTGGCCGCCGACCTCGGCCACGCCGGCGCCTGTGAGCAGGTCCTCGCCGTGCTCGACGGCAGCTTCGGCGCATGCCACAGCTTCGTCAACTGCGCGGCCATCACCGACCGCGGCACGGTCTGGGACACCACCCCGGAACTGTGGGACGCCATGCTGGCCGTCAACGTCAAGGCGCCGGGCCTGCTGAGCCAGGGAGTGGCGAGGATCATGGCCCGCGAGTCGATTGAGGGCACGATCGTGCTCATCGGGTCAGTGGCCGGTCGGGGCGGCCCACCCAAGCTGCTGCCGTACTCCACCTCCAAGGGGGCGCTGGTGGCCATGACCCGCAACCTGGCGTTCGCGCTGATGCGGCACCGCATAAGGGTCAACCTGCTCTGCCCCGGTTGGATGGACACGCCCGCCGAGGACGTGACCCAGCGCACTTTCGACGGCGCCACCGACGGCTGGCTGGAGCGGGCCGAGGCCGGGATGCCGTTCGGCCGGCTGATCAAGCCGTCGGAGATCGCCCGCACCGTTGTGCACCTGGCCACCTCCGAGTCGGGGATGATGACCGGAGCGGTGGTGGAGTGGGACCAGACCGTGCTTGGCGCCGGCGATTCGGTGTTCCCCGGACCGGAGCTGGGGCCGCCGGGCCCAGCCACATGATGGTGCCGCGGTGACCGCAGCCGTGCGGGACTACGGCCTCACCGGGAACGACTCCAGGCTGGCCATCGAGAGAGGCCTGGTGGAGGCGGAGTGGTTCCGCCCGCCCATCGACCCTGAGCGGCTGCGCGCTCTTCAGGCCCGAACCAACGCCCGGGCCGCCCGTGACACCGTCCTGTGGCTGGGGCTTCTGGCCGTGTTCGGGTATCTCGCGTTCCGAGCGCTGGGCTCGTGGTGGGCCGTGCCGGCGTTCATGGTCTACGGAGCGCTCTACGGCGGCGCCGGCGACTCCCGCTGGCACGAGTGCGGGCACGGCACCGCGTTCAGGACCAAGTGGCTGAACGACGTCGTCTACTACATCGCGTCGTTCATGCTGCTGCGCCAGCCCACGCTCTGGCGCTGGTCGCATGTGCGCCACCACACCGACACGATCGTGGTGGGGCGCGACCCCGAGATCATGTTCCCCCGCCCGTCGTCGCTGCGCAGGGTGCTCGGGGTCTACGTGCCGGTGATGATCCTCCCCAAGGCGGTGTGGCGCACCCTCAAGCACGCCGCGGGACGCATCGACGACGACGCCCGGGACTTCATCCCCACCGACGAGCTGCCCAAGCTCAAGTGGGAGTCACGGGCCTACATCGCCGTGTTGGGCGGCACCGCGGTGTGGTGCGTCGCCATCGGCTCGATCGTGCCGGCGCTGTACATCGGGTTGCCGACCTTCTACGGGGCCTGGCTCATGGTGTTCTTCGGGGCGACGCAGCACGCCGGTCTGCGCGAGGACGTGCTCGACCACCGCTACAACTCCCGGACGGTGTACATGAACCCCGTCCTGAGGTTCCTGTACTCGAACATGAACTACCACGTCGAGCACCACATCTTCCCCACGGTGCCGTACCACGCGCTGCCGGCCCTCCACGCTGAGATCAAGGAGTACCTGGCCCCGCCGGACCCGTCCACCATCAGCGCCTACCGGCGCATCTTCACCACGCTGCGCCGCCAGTGGCGCGACCCGTCCTACGACGATCCCCGCCTCGACGTGCCCGACGTGGCCGGCTCGGAGCGGTCGTTCGTGAACACCGGGGTCACCGCCTGGGCCGGGGAGGTGCACGACGGCCTGGTCGACCTCGGTCCCGCCGAGGGCCTGGCCGCGGGATCGGCCCGCCGGGTGGACCACGGCGACGCCACCTATGCCCTGTACCGCCTCGATCCCGAGGACAGCGTGGCCGGCGACTCGAGCTCCGAATTCGTGCTCAGCGATGGGCTGTGCACCCACGGACAGGCCCATCTGGCCGAGGGAGCGGTGCTCGACTGCATGGTCGAGTGCCCCAAGCACAACGGCTGCTTCGACCTGCGCACCGGCGAGGCTCTGCGCTACCCGGCCACCGAGCCGGTCACCCTCTACGACGTTGCGCTTCGCAACGGCCGGGTGGTCTCGACCTTCAGCCCGCTGAGACAAGCCGTCGCGCCGTGACCGGTCCTGTTCGCATCGGGCTGCTCGGCTGCGGGCGGATCGGCTCTATGCACGCGGAGTTGATCTCGCGGCGGGTCCCCGGCACGATCCTGGCGGCCGTGTACGACGTCGTCGACGACGCGGCCGCGTCGGTGGCCGGGGAGTCCGGCGCCCGGGTGGCGACCAGCCCGGCCGGGGTTATCGAGGCCGACGATGTGGACGCCGTGGCCGTCTGCAGCTCCACCGACACCCATATCGACCTGCTGGTGGAGGCGGCGGCCGCGGGCAAGCCCGCCTTCGTCGAGAAGCCGCTGTCGTTGGACCTCGCCGAGGTGGACCGGGGCATCGCGGCGGCCACCGAGGCCGGAATCGCGGTGCAGGTCGGGTTCAACCGCCGCTTCGACGCCGCCCACCGCCATGTGCGCGACCGGGTGGCGGCGGGCGATGTGGGCGACGTGCATCTGGTCCGCATCTCCAGCCGGGACCCCGACCCGCCGCCCATCCCCTATATCGAGGTGTCGGGCGGGATCTTCTGCGACATGACCATCCACGACTTCGACATGGCCCGGTTCGTGACCGGCAGCGACGCAGTCGAGGTGTACGCCACCGGCGGGGTGCGGGTGGATCCGGCCATCGGCGAGGCCGGCGATCTCGACACCGCGGTGGTGGTCGTGACCCACGAGAATGGGGCGATAGCCACCATCGACAACAGCCGCCGGGCCGTCTACGGCTACGACCAGCGGCTTGAGGCCTTCGGGTCGGCCGGGATGGCCTGCTCGGACAATCCGCCCTCGGCCACTGCCCGCTACTGGGATTCCGGTGGAGCGCACGGCACGCCGCTGCCGTACTTCTTCCTGGAGCGCTACACGCCGTCCTATCTGGCCGAGTGGGACGCCTTCGTGGCCATGGTCCGGGGCGCGCCCTCGCCGGTGGGCCTGGCCGACGGCCGGGCCCCGCTGGTGATGGGCCTGGCCGCCTGGAAGTCGGTCCGCGAAGGCCGCCCGGTAGCCATCGACGAGATCGCCTGATCGATCATGCGAACCACCCGCACCCCTTCCCGGAATTGGCAGCATTTTGCACGGTATGCGTGCGTGTTGCTGCCAGTTCGCGATGGGGAGGTGGCGGTGCCGTGAATTGGCAGCATTTTGCACGGTATGCGTGCGTGTTGCTGCCAGTTCGCGATGGGGAGGTGGCGGTGCCGTGAATTGGCAGCGTTTTGCACGGTATGCGTGCGTGTTGCTGCCAATTCGGTCGCGGCCACACGGGAGGGGACGGCCATGAGGGCATATGTGACCGGAGGGACCGGATTTGTCGGGTCGAACATCGTCAAGGTCTTCGCGGAGCGCCACGGGGCCTCGGTGCGCTGTCCGGTCCACCGGTTCGTTCCCGTTGACTCGCCTGGCTTCAGTACCGAGCGTCTCGACCTGCTCGACGACGAGGCGGTGCTGGCCAGCGTGGACGCGTTCGACCCCGACGTGATCGTGCACTCCATGATCCTCAACGACTTCGCGGCCATGTACGCCGACCGGGACCTGGCCTGGCGCAGCTACGTCGGAACCACCGCGACTCTGGCCCGAGCGGCCGACGAGGTGGGGGCCAAGCTGATCCTGGTGTCCACCGACTGGGTGTTCGACGGCACCCAGTCCGGCGCCGACGAGGACACCCCGCCCAACCCGGTCAACCTCTACGGCGTGCTCAAGATGGCCAGCGAGCAGGCCGCCATGCTGGGCGCGGAGCGGGCCGCGGTGGCCCGGGTGTCGGCGGTGAGCGGCATGCACTGGATGCGGGACCACACGCCCCGGGTGCAGGACGGCGGCTTCGGCTACTTCGTCACCTCGATCGTCGGCGCGCTGGAGGCGGGGCGCCCGTTCGCGGTGTGGGAGGCCGACAACATCAACATGGTGGCCTCGCCGTCGCTGGCCAGCGAGTGCGCCGAGGTGATGTGGCGCATGGCAGCCGACGACGGCGCCGTCGGGATCTTCCACTGCTGCGGCGCCGAATCGGTGGGTCGCATGGAGCTGGCCCGCACCGCCTGCGACGTCTTCGACCTCGATCCGGCGCTGCTCAGCTCGACGGAGCCCGACACCGGCGCGGTGGGAGCCGTGGGCGAGTTCCCGATCCCGTACGACACCAGCCTGACCGTGCGGCGCACGACGGAGGTCCTCGGCTACGAACCGCCCGGAATCCGCGACCTGCTGACCCGGTTCCGCCAGGAGCGCTCCACCGGCGCCCTCGCCCACTGATTCTCGGGTCGGTTTTCTGGATGTGCCACCGGTTTTCGACCCGAGATCCGGGCCGTTGGATTCTCGGGTCGGTCTTCTCGATGTGGCACAGGTTTTCGACCCGAGATCTTGGCCCGCTGACACGGGAGGCAGGAACATGGCCAGTTCGTCGCTAATCCACCCGGCCGAGGGTCCGGGGCGGATCCTCCACGTGACGCCCGAGTCGGCGGGCTGGGACTACGTCGAGTTCGGGGTGGTGGACGTGACCGCGGCCGCTCCCTGGTCCGGGGTGCAGGCCGACCGGGAGACTGCCATCGTGCCGCTGGCCGGCGAGGGCCGGGTGCTTGTGGGCGATGAGATGGTGGTTGACCTGAGCCGGGAGTCGGTGTT
Source organism: Candidatus Aldehydirespirator sp. (assembly GCA_965203635.1). Lineage (GTDB taxonomy): Bacteria > Actinomycetota > Acidimicrobiia > Acidimicrobiales > Aldehydirespiratoraceae > Aldehydirespirator. The sequence goes on along the minus strand of OZ241903.1, from coordinate 3,210,379 downwards.
CACCCAGATGGCGAGCATCGTCTACTTGCCGCCGGGGACCCCGTACCGGATCGAGTCCGAGATCGGGCTGCGGGCGTCGGTCGGGTCGGCCCCGGCGGAGGGCCGCTACCCGGTCCGGGTGTTCGAGCCATCGGAGATGCGCATCGAGATCCGCGGCGGCGGGCAGGCCCACCGGCAGGTGATCCACTCGCTGTCGCATCCGCTCCCTGCGGAGCGACTGATCCTCTATGAGGTGTACATCCCCAGAGGCACGTGGGCGGCATGGCCGCCGCACTGCCATGACGGCCGGGAGGGCTCGCCGTACTTGGAGGAGGTGTACTACTTCCGCCTGGACCGGCCCGAGGGCTATGGCCTCCACCGCAACTGGCGCCACGAGGAGGGGTACGACGATCCCATGGTCGTGCACGACGGCGATCTCGTGCTCGTCCCCAAGGGCTACCACACGACGGTGACATGCCCCAGCGCCAACATGTACTTCATCAACTACCTGGCCGGCGAGTTGCAGGACGACGACCGCCGCACGCCGCCGTGCTTCGCGGCCGAGCACACCTGGATCGAATCCGACTGGCAGGCGGGGGAGTGGGGCCTGCCGGTGGTGACCCAGGACGGCCCGGGGGTGCGAAGATGAGCCGGGACGGCGTCTCGGGTGCGGAACCGGTGAATCCATGAGCCTGGACGGCATATCCGACGGCGGGCGCTTCGGGGTGCTCGCCATCGACCACCGCGACTCGCTGCGAGCGGTGCTGGCCCCCCATGATCAGGACTCGGTCGGCGCCGGCGACATCACCGACCTGAAACGCGAACTGGTCGGGGCCCTGGCCGCGGGCGCCACCGGGGTGATGCTCGAACCCGAGTACTCGATCCCGCAATTGCTCGACGGCACGCTGCCCGCCGGGGTGGGGTTCACCGCCGCGCTGGAGGCTCAGGGCTACGCGGCCGATCCCGAGGCTGCGGCCACGCAGATCCTGGACGGCTGGTCGGTGGAGGCCGCGGCGGCCTGCGGGGCGTCGGCTGCGAAGCTGCTGATCTTCTACCGTCCCGACCGCGGCGAGCACGCCGCGGTCCAGGAGCGGGTGGCGGCTGAGATACTTGCCGAGTGCCGCCGGGTGGGGATCCCGCTGGTGCTGGAGCCGCTCTTCTACGGGCTCGATGACCCAGCCGCCCGCCGCGCCATCGCGATCGAGACCGTGGAGCGTTTCGCGGCCATGGATCCGCACCTGCTGAAGCTGCCCTTCCCGGTGGATCCGGTGCACGAGCCCGACCGCGGCGTATGGGCCGTCGCCTGCGCGGAGATCACCGAGCGCTGCCACATGCCGTGGACCCTGCTGTCGGGCGGCGGCAACTTCGAGTCCTACCGCGACCAGGTCGCGGCCGCCGTGGCCGCCGGCTGCGCCGGCTTCATGGCCGGCCGGGCCCTCTGGGGCGAAGCCGCCCTGGCATCCCCGTCCGACAGGCCCAGCATCATCACCGACGTAGTCGCCCCCCGCCTAGCCGAACTCCGCAGCCTCCTCAGCTAGGCGCGCTATCCAGAGACCATTAAGGCGCAGGTTCTCGATTCCCGGCCGCGGGGAGGCGCAGTCCCAGTGCATTCTGGAGGTTCGTCAGGTACTGGGCGTAGGCGCGGCGGCCGTCGGTGGTCGCCTGTATCCAGGTGCGGGGCTTGGCGCCCTGGAACTCCTTGCTGATGGCCAGGTAGCCCGCCGCTTCGAGCTTGCGCAGATGGATGGTCAGGTTTCCGCCGGTCAGCTCCAGGTTCTGCTGGATGAACCCGTAGGCCAGCCGGTCGGCTGCCGGGACCGAGACCAGCAGCGTCATGATCCGCAGCCGGGTGGGCTGGTGGATTGTCTCGTCGAGGTGCGCCGCCTCGGCCGCCGGGACCGAATCGGCGCTCACCGGTTGTTCACCGTTCCCTAGTCCTGGAGACCCACGCGAAACCAGCCGCGGTTATCGCCACCATCGCTGATCCCGACGCCACCATTGCAGCGTCCCCGAGGAAGTACTCCGGGATGTAGAACGCGACCGCGTACCCCAGTCCCAGCACTGCGATCATGGGACGGTGCATGATGCCGAACAGGACGTAGCCGAGTGCTATCACGCCCACGAATACCCGCGGGGAGTTCTCAGCGTTCGCCCCTGCCGCAAAGGTCAGGAGGAACGCGGCCCCCACCACGGAACTCCAGAAGCAGAACACCCTGATCCCCGCCCGGCGGGCTGCTTCACTGGCCGCCATGTTGCTGCCCGCTCGGTGACCGATGATGCCGCTGCACACCCCACCTACTGTCCCTAGGCCGCCCCACAACAGGCTTGGGTACCACGGCCTGTCCTCGGCGAACTCGGTTGCGAGCGTGTCGATGGCGTAATGGGAGAAGTAGCCCACTGAGACGATCACGCCCCACAGCAGCATGATGGCCGTGCTCCCGGCCAGGTACATCGAACTGCGGGCGTCATCCATGGTGGTGTGGATGGTCTGCCAGCTCTCTTCAGGTGTCAGCGCACCGGCGCCTTCGTCGAATGCCTGCATATGCGACCTCCATTCGGTTTGTATTGCAAACTAGTTTGCATCACCAAATCGACCGTGTCAAGCGCAAACGCTTGAACGGGGAGAGTCAGTAGCCGAGGGTTACGTTGACTTGGCCGAGCAGGTCCTTGCCGGCCAGCCAGCGGCGCACGTTCTCGCGCACCCGGTTGGTGATCAGCGGCAGGCCCATCTCGCGGGTGTTGCCGATGTGGGGCGTGATCACGCAGTTGGGCAGGGCCCACAAACCTGAGTCGTCGGGCAGCGGCTCGGGTTCGGTCACGTCCAGTACCGCCCCCGCGATGGTTCCCGACCGCAGCGCGGCCTCCAGCGCGGCGTGGTCCACGTGCCCGCCGCGGGCCACGTTCACCAGCCAGCACTGCGGCCCCATCGACTCCAGCAACCCCGCGTCCACCACGTGGCGGGTCTCCTCGGTCAGAGCCAGCGCCACCACCACCGCGTCGGCGCCGGCCACTGCCTCATGTACCGAAGCCAGCGTGAGCGTCCGCGCCGCGCCCTCGAAAGCCTCCTCGGAGCGTCGCACCACCGTCACCCGGCAGCCCCACGGCTCCAGCAGCCTCATGAGCGACCGGGTGATGCCGCCCCCGCCCAGCACGGTGATCCGGGTCCCGAACAGGTTGCGTCCCGACTCCGCGCACCACGAGTCGGCCGCCGCGAACAGGTGGAAGTCCCGCAGGCCCATCAACAGGGCGGCCATCACCCATTCCGCCACCGGGTCGGCGTACACGCCCTTGGCGCAGGTCCACGTCAGCCGGGTGTCCAGGTAGTCGAGGAACGGCTCCACACCCGCATAGGGGAGCTGCACCCATTCCACCGACGGGGCTGCGGCGATCACCTCCGGGTACATGCCGGCCGCATAGGGGTCGGCCCAGATCAGGGCTTGAGCCTCGGCCAGGTCCGCCACCTCGCCGCCGGCGTCGCGCACCGCGGCCGCGAAGGCGTCGTACATCACCGGCCGGGTGTCCGGCGCAACCGCGACCAGATGGCTCACGTCAACCACCGCCAATCAGGCGGCCGGCGCGACCGGCCCAGCGGGCCCGGCGCGACTGCCGATCAATCGGGCGATCGCGACGAACCCGGCGGCTTCGGCTGTGCCGTGCGGCCGGGATCGGGTCACGACGGGTTGAACTGGCGGTCTCCGGCGTCGCCGAGACCCGGCAGGATGAACCCGTTGTGGTCGAGCGACTCGTCGACGGCGGCCACGCAGACGGCGTCGGCCAGCCCCGACTCGCGCACCCGCTCGATGCCCTCGGGAGCGGCCAGGACGCACACCGCGGTGATCCGGGCCGCGCCGCTCTCCCTCAGCGTCTCCAGGGCGTGGACGCAGGAGCCGCCCGTGGCCAGCATCGGGTCGAGGATCAGGGCGTCGCGGCCTTCGAGACTCTCCGGAAGCGTGCTCGCGTACTGGCTGGCCTCCAGGGTCCGCTCGTTGCGCCTGAGGCCCACGAACGCCACCTCCACGTCGCCGAGCAGCTCTAGCGCGGCGTCGAGCATGCCCAGTCCCGCCCGCAGCACCGGCACCACCACCGGTAGGCGCTCGAGGCGGGAACCCACGGTCGGGCCCATGGGCGTGGTGACGTCGACGGGTTCGAGCGGAGCCTGCCTCATGGCCTCGTACACCAGGATCGAGCTCAGGTCGCGCAGCAGCCGCCGGAACTCGTGGTTGGGGGTGGACGAGTCGCGCAGGCGGGTCACCCGGTCGGCGACCAGCGCGTTGTCGATCACATGGACTTCGGTCACGGCCTTCTGCTTATCTCGATCCGTCCGCCCTCACCGTAGAGTGCCGCGGCCAGCGCCTGCACGTCCTCCGGCGTCAATCGCCCCAGCTCCTCGGTCAGGCGCTCCTTGGTGATCACGTCCTCGTCGGCGGCGCTGCGCCGAGACAGCAGCGCGCGGATCAGGTCGGAATTGCGCGACCGGGCGTAGTCGGTGGTCAGGATGGCGGTGGCCTGTGCGAACTCTGCGGGAGTCAGCCCGTTGGCGGCCACGTCGGCCAGTATGTCGAGCATCGTGGAGCGGATCTCGTCGTACCGGCTCGGATCGAGCGTGGCGTAGACCCTCGAGTCGAAGAACTGGCTGGGGAGGCTGTTGCTGTCGACCGAGCCCCCTGCGACGTAGGAGGCGCCCAACTCCTCGCGTATCACCAGGAACACGCGGTCGCTCAGAGCTACTCCGAGAGCGTCGACGGCCACCGCCCGCAGCGGGGTCACCTCCAGGTCGGCCTCGTGGTAGATCTCCAACACGGCGCTCTCACCCTCGCCAACCGTCACCTGCCTCTGCACGAGCCCATCAGGCATGGGCGGCCGGCGGTTGATGTAGGTGTCGGACTCGCCGGCGGGCAGTGTGGCGATGTAGTGGCGGGCCAGACGCTCGATCACCGATGCGTCGGTGTCGCCGGCGACGGCCACCACTAGGTCGTCGACCTTGCCGAGACGGCTCTGGTACATGGCCAGCAGCCGGTCCGGGGTGAGCGAGTCGATTTCCTCGCGCTCTGCGATGGCCCGGTGCCACGTGTCGCCGTAGCGGGCCTCCAGGTAGGCGATGGCCGCCTGCCAGCGGGGGTCGCGCTCCGCCAGCGCCAACCTCGTCTCGGCGGTGTGAAGGGCGTCCTGGTAGGACTGGTCGTCGATCTGGGGCGCGGTCACCAGCAGGTGGATGAGCTGGAACATGGTCTCGACGTCGTCGGTGCTTGACGACCCGGCGAAGCCCTCGGTCGTCTCGCCAATGTAGGGATTGACCGAAACGGTGATGTCTTCCAGGAAGCGGTTGAGCTCCGCTCTCGACACGTCGCCCAGGCCGCTACCCCCAACCGCGTTCACCGCGATGGCCGACAGGGCCCGGTCGCCGGGCTCCAGCAGCGACCAGCCCCCGAGGGACTGGGCTTGCAGGCTGACCGAGCCCTCGGCGATGTCGGAGGGCGCGAACATGACCCGGGCTCCGTTGGCGAAGGTCCACTCGTACCCGTCGTCGAAGACGTCGAAGGATCCCTCCGAGACGGGGTCGGCGGGTTCGGGAGGATCCATGAGCTGGTCGATGACGGCCACCTCTTGCGGGGGCGGTCCGGCCGTGGCCGCAGCCAGGGCGGCGTCGAGCTCGGCGACCGTCGGCACGCTCGACGGGTCGGGACCCACTGCGATGACCACCAGTCCACCGCGATTCATCTGCCACCGGAAGTGCTCGGTCAACTCCTCGGGCGTGAGCTGCGGCAGCAGCCGAGCGGTCCGGGTCACCGACCTCGCGACGGAGTCGATGTCGCCACCGTAGAAGAAGTGATCCTGGTAGTAGCCGGCCCACTCACTGTCCTGGATCGTGGGTGCCCTGTCGAGCAGGAACTGCAGGTCGGCCACGATCTGGCTGATGGCTCGCCTGAGGTCGCCGGAAGTGAAGCCGTGCTCCTGCGCGGTCAGAAGCACCGAGAGGTAGTCCTTGGAGGCGGTGTCGAGGTTGTCGCCCTGCCAGTTCGTGCCGTAGTACCTCAGCCCGCGGTTGTAGGTGAAGGCGCTGAATCTCGGAGGATCGACCTGACTCAGCTCACCCCGGTGGTAGGCGTCGTCGAGGCGGTTGTCGATCATGATCGCGATGAGGGCTTCGATGGTCGTGAGCCGGTCGCCGCCGATGGTGCTGAGATCGTGGGGATCGATTGGTATGTCCAGCGAGATGAAGGTGACGCCCTGCCTCGGGTCGGTCACCACATGGCTCGAGGACTCGGCTGGAGGTATGTACACGCTGGGGGCCCGGCGTCCCTCGCCCGCGGGCAGCGGCCCGAAGTGCTCCTCCACCAGGGCCTGCTGGTCGTCCACATCCATGTCGCCCACCACGACCACCGCCATGTTGGCGGGCACGTACCACTTTGCGTAGAAGGCTCGCAGATCGTCCGCCGTCATCGCGTTGACGGTTTCGAGGGTGCCGACGGGGTCGCGTCCCGCGTAAGGGGTGCCCTGGGTGTAGACCCGGTCGAATTCGGCGCCGATGACGCCTCTGACGCTCTCGCGCCTGAAGCGCATCTCGTCGAGGACGACGCCCCGCTCGGATTCGACGGCGTCGGGCTCGAAGGTGGCCGCGCTGGCCATCTGCGACAGGGCGTGGAACACCAGGGGAGCCTTGTGGTCTGCGTCGAGGCGCACCGCGATCTGGTAGACGGTCTCGTCGTGGCCCACGTGGGCGTTGACGTCGGGCCCGAGTTCGACACCGATCTCCCGCAGAGCCGCATCCAGGGAATTGCCGGGGAACTCGGTGGTGCCGTTGAACAGCATGTGCTCGATGAAGTGCCCGATGCCGACCTCGTGGTCGGCCTCGTCGACCGATCCGACATTGATGAGCAGCCGCACCGCGAGGTTCTTGCCCGGGCTGTCGTTGTGGCGGAGGTAGTAGGTGAGGCCGTTGTCGAGAGTCCCGATGGTCACCGCCGGGTCGATGGGCAGCGGGGTGGGGTCGTGGGCGGGCACGGGTTCGGCCCGGGGCGCCAGCCCGATCGCCCGAGCCAGGAACGTGGCCATCTCTCCGCGGGTCACGTGGCGCCGCGGGCAGTAGCGGGCCGGGTCGCGGTCGCACCCGGCTGTGATCCGCGCCGCTGCGAGCCGGTCGATGTCGTCGGCGAAGACATGATCGGCCGGCACGTCCGCGAACCCGGCCCTCACACCCCGGTCCAGGTCGAAGGCCCTGGCCAGGTACGCGGCCATCTGGCCGCGGTCGACGGGATCGTCGGGGCAGAATCTCAGGGGGTCCGTCTCGCATCCCTCGACGATTCCAAGCTCGGCGAGGCGCTCCACGTGCCGGGACCACCACGCACCCGGGTCGACGTCGGCGAAACGCGACGAGCCGGTAGCGGGCGGGTTGGCGCGGTCGAGGATCCTGGCCAGCAAGACCGCCATCTCCCAGCGGGGAAGGTCGTCGTTGGGGCAGAACTCGTCGCTGTCGGCGCAGCCGGTGCGGAAGAACACGTCCACGCCGATAGAGAACTCGCCCATCAGCGCATCGATGGAAGGCTGATGAATGCCGGCATCCTGGCTCTGCGCCGGCGCCGTCTGGCCGGCGGCGGCGGGTGCAAGGGCGAGGACCGAGGCCGCGACGGCGAGGGCGACGAGCACGGCGATGCGGTGACGGGCTTGGGTCATGGCTGAGTGTCCTCAGTTCGGGGACGGGAGAGGGGGTTAGGCCGGGGGCTCGCTCTGGGCCGCCTCCAGCGGAGCATATCGAGGCTTGATGATGCCCTCTATGATCTTGAGTCGCTCTCGGAAAGGCAAGAAACTCGACTTCATGGCGTTGACCGTCAGCCACCGCAGGCGGGCCCAGTCGTAGCCGAACGCATCGACCAGGGCGGCCATCTCCGAGGTCATCGACACGTTCGACATCAGCCGGTTGTCGGTGTTGACCGTCACCCGGAACCGCAGATCGACCAGGGTGTCTATCGGGTGCTCCGCCACCGAGGCGAACACCCCGGTGTTGACGTTGGAGGTGGGGCACACCTCCAAGGGGATGCGGCGGTCCCTTATGTAGTGGGCCAGCCGGCCCAGGATGCGGTCGCCGCCGCCGGCGGTGGCGATGTCCTCGATGATGCGGATGCCGTGGCCGAGGCGCTCGGCGCCGCAGAACTGCAGCGCCTTCCAGATGGAGCGGGGGCCGTAGGCCTCGCCCGCGTGGATCGTGATGTGGAAGTTCTCGCGGTGGCAGTACTGGAACGCGTCGAGGTGGTCGTCGGGCGGATAGCCGTCCTCGGGCCCGGCGATGTCGAAGGCCACCACACCGTGGTCCCTCCAGCGGACCGCGGCCTCGGCCACCTCGGCTGACCGGTTCAGATGGCGCATGGCGGTGCAGATCGCCCGGACGGTCAGATCGGTGCCCGCGCTGCCCCGGGCGAATCCCTCGAGGACCGCCTCGATGGCGCCGTCGAGGGAGAGGCCCCGCTCGACGTGCAGCTCGGGCGCGAACCTGACCTCGGCGTACACGACCCCGTCGGCCGCGAGGTCCTCGGCGCACTCGCGGGCCACCCGGGCGACGGCCTCGGGGGTCTGCATCACCCCGACGGTGTGGGCGAACGTCTCCAGGTAGAGGGTCAGGTCCTTGCGGTTGGCGCCCCGCTGCATCCAGGCGGCCAGACCGGCCGGATCAGTGGTGGGAAGCTCCGTGTAGCCAGTCTCGTCGGCAAGCTCGATGATGGTCTCGGGGCGCAGCCCGCCGTCGAGATGGTCGTGGAGCACGACCTTGGGGGCGCCGCGGATGCGACCGGCGGTGGGAGGGCCGACCTCGACAGCGTTCACGGGATTCGGGATCCTACAACGGTAGCCTTGTGGGTCTGATGACCCTTTCTGATCCGCTCGTAGATGTTCGCTCTCTGGGAGCCGACGCCTCTGAGCCGGTCCCGGCCGGATCCGGCACCTTCGCTGACCTCGGGTTATGCGACGAGATCGTGGTGGCGCTGGCGGCGCGGGGCATCACCGCCCCGTTCCCGATCCAGGCGCTCGCCATCCCTGATGCGCTGGCCGGCCGCGACGTGTGCGGCAAGGCCAAGACCGGTTCGGGAAAGACGCTCGCCTTCGGCCTGCCCATTCTTCAGCGGCTTCCCCGGTCCGAGCCCGGCTCGCCCACCGGCCTGGTGCTCGCTCCCACCCGCGAGCTGGCCAACCAGATCTGCGACGAGCTGGCCGCTCCCGCGGCCGCGGTCCGTCGCCGGGTGCTCGCCATCTACGGCGGGGCGCCCATCGACAAGCAGATCGCCCGGCTGCGCGACGGTGTCGACCTGGCGGTGGCCACGCCTGGCCGGATGATCGACCTGATCGACCGGGGCGCGGTGAGCCTGCGGGCCGTGCGCCATGTGGTGGTGGACGAGGCCGACCGGATGGCCGACATGGGCTTCCTGCCCCAGGTGGAGTGGATCCTGCGCAACGTCGAGAGCGGCCACCAGACCCTGCTGTTCTCGGCCACCCTCGACGGTGCCGTCGACTCGCTGATCAGGCGCTACCAGAGCAAGCCTTCGATGCACTCGGTGGCGCCCCGTGAGATCACCGTGGCCGAGATGGTCCACCGCTTCGTGGGCGTCCACAAGCTCGACAAGGTGAAGGTGGCCGCCGCCATCGCCGGCACGGCCCGGCGCACGCTGGTGTTCACCCGCACCAAGGTGGCCGCCGACCGGTTGGCCCGCGACCTGCGGCGCGAGGGCGTCAAGGCCGCGCCGATCCACGGCGACCTGCGCCAGGCGGCCCGCGAGAAGTCCCTGCGGCAGTTCATAGAGGGCGGCCTTCCGGTGCTGGTGGCCACCGATGTGGCCGCCCGGGGCATCCACGTCGACGATGTCGACATCGTGGTGCAGTACGACCCGCCGTCGGATCACAAGACCTATGTGCACCGGGCCGGTCGCACGGCCCGGGCGGGCGAGTCCGGCGTCGTCGTCACGCTGTCGCTGTGGGACGAGGAGCTCGACGTGAAGCGGCTCCAGCGGCGTCTCGAGCTCGACGAGCCGATCGTGGAGATGTTCTCCAACGACGCCCGCCTGCGGGACCTGGTCCACGGCGTCTAACCGGCCGCGGCGTTTCGGCTGCTGTATCGGCCTAGACTGGTCGGCGACCCTCGCGGGTCACGTCATCAAGAGCGGTCCGGCCCCCGGGTCGGGCCCGGCAACCTGGGGCGGACACCCAAGGTGCCATCCCGTCTCCGGGCGGGGATGCGGCGCCGGCCAGCCGGCGCAACCAAGTGTCCTCAGGGGAACACCCCCGAAGTCACTGGCCCTTGAGTATCCGGTCCGGGAGCCGGTCGTCGATCCAGGCGGAGCGACGGCGCCGAGCACCGGCGACGAGGAGCAAGGTTGAGCGCAGGTTCCCACATCGAGCCTCCGACTCCCGCGGGCGGGCGTGCCGGCCCCGGGGGGCGCTTCCCGGCCGGGCTGCCCGTCACCGGCGCCTGGCAGCCCGGCGACCCCGCCGGCGACCGCCGGTTCGTGACCATCACCGACGGGAGGCCCTTCGCGCTGGAGTGGGGCGGCCGGCTGACCGAGGTGCGGCTGGCCTACGAGACCTGGGGCCGGCTCGACGAGCAGGCCTCCAACGCGGTGCTGGTGTGCCACGCGCTCACCGGGGACTCGCACGCGGCCGGTGACAGCGGCCCGGCCCATCCCACTGCGGGCTGGTGGTCCGAGATGATCGGCCCGGGCAGGGCGATCGACACCGACCGCTACTTCGTGGTGTGCAGCAACGTGGTGGGCGGCTGCCAGGGCACGACCGGCCCCGCCGACGTCGACCCGGCCGACGGCCGGCGCTACGGGCCCCGCTTCCCGGTGGTGACGATCCGCGACATGGTCCGGGCCCAGGCCATTCTGGCCGACCATCTCGGGATCCGTCGCTGGCTCGGAGTGACCGGCGGCTCGATGGGAGGCATGCAGGTCCTGGAATGGGCGGCCATGTACCCCAGGAGGGTGCGGTCGATCCTGCCCCTGGCCACCTGCGCCGCGGCCAGCGCCCTGCAGCTCGCCTGGAGCGCGGTGGAGCGGCTGGCCATCGCCACCGACGGTGGCTGGCACGACGGCGACTACTACGACAAGCCCGAGGGACCCTGGATGGGTCTGGCGGTGGCCCGCCAGATCGCCCAGGTGACCTACCGGTCCGGCGAGTCCTTCGAGCGCCGGTTCGGGCGGCGGCTGCACGACCCGGAGGAGGACTTCGACCTGTGGGGCCGCTTCCAGATGGAGTCTTATCTGGACCATCACGGCCAGAAGCTGGTACGGCGCTTCGACGCCAACACCTATGTGGTGCTCAACCGGTCGATGGACCTGCACGACATCGGGCGGGGACGGGGCGGCATCGCCGCCGCGCTGGGCCGCATCGACGTGCCGGTGCTCACCGCGTCGGTCACCAGCGACCGCCTGTACCCGCCCCATGAGCAGCAGGAGCTCACCGACGGGATCCTCGCCGGCGGAGGGGACTGCCGCCGCGTGTTCATCGACAGCGACGAGGGCCACGACGGGTTCCTGCTCGAGCACGAGCTACTGCACGGTCCTGTGAGCAGCTTCCTGGAGGAGGTCCACGATGGCTGACGAGCCGACCACGGGCGGTCTCCACGCCCACACCCGAGCGATCCGGGCCGGGCGGGACGACAACCAGAACGCGCTGGCTCCGATCCTGTGGGCCACTTCCACCTTCACCGCGGCCAGCGTCTCGGAGGCCCGCGACCTGGCCGTCGACACCCACTCGACGCGGTTCTACACCCGCTACGGCAACCCGACCGTCAAGGCGTTCGAGGACGTGGTGGCCGACCTGGAGGGCACCGAGTCGGCCCGGGCGTTCGCCTCGGGCATGGGCGCGCTGAGCGCCATCGTGCTGGGGCTTTGCTCCAGCGGCGACCACATCGTGGCCCAGCGCCAGCTCTACGGCGGTACGCAGCTGCTGCTGCAGACGGCCTGTCCCCGCTTCGGCATCGGCGTGACCTTCGTCGACGGCACCGAGCCCGGCGCCTTCGCCGAGGCCGTCATTGGTGGCCGCACGGTGCTGGTGATCGCGGAGTCGCCGGCCAACCCCAAGCTGGACGTGATCGATCTGGCCGAGGTGGGGGCCATCGCCGGGCCGATGACGGTGGTCGACTCGACGTTCGCCACGCCGCTGGCCCAGCGGCCGGCCGAGTTCGGGGTCGATCTCGTGGTGCACTCGGCCACCAAGGCCATCGCCGGTCACAACGACGCCACCATCGGGGTGGTGGCCGGCAGCGAGGAGTTGCTGGCGTGGCTGTGGAGCTACGCGGTGCTCCACGGTGCGGCGGCCTCGCCGTTCGACGCCCTGAACGCTTTGAGGGGGATCCGCACGTTGGCGGTGCGACTGCGGCAGCAGACCGACACCGCCACTGCGCTGGCCGAGGCGCTGGAGGGCCATCCCGCGGTGGAGGCCGTCTACTACCCGGGCTTGGAGTCGCATCCCCAGCACGAGCTGGCCGCCAAGCAGATGGAGTTGGCCGGGGGCCTGGCCACCTTCGAGCTGCGGGGCGGGTACGAGGCCGGCCGCCTGTTCATGGAGGAGGTCCGGGTGGTGCAGTTCGCCACCTCGCTGGGCGGCCCGGAGAGCCTGGTCACCCATCCGGCGTCGACTACCCATGTGAGCCTGCTTCCCGCCGAGCTGGAGGCGATCGGCATCGGCCCGGGAACGGTCCGGTTCTCCGCGGGGCTGGAGCACACCGACGATGTGGTAGCCGACGTGATCGGCGCGTTGGACCGGGTGGAAGAGATCGTTCCGTCGGCGGATCGGTAGCGTCGGGCGCCGTGCGTTTGAGCAGAGGTCTGGTGGCTGCACCGCTGCTGGCAGTTGCGTTGTGGCTGCTGGCGGCCTCGCCGGTCTCGGCTGCCGATGGCACCGGCGGGGGAGTGGTCGGCGCTGAGGGGTCGGACGTTCTGCGGGTGGTTGACTCGGCCCAGTCCGAGGTGGAGGCCGATCCGGACCGGCGTCTGGTCGACCGTGAGAGCAGCGAGCGGATCGATGCGGTGGTGATCGCCCTTTGGACGATCGCGGGCGCGATGACGGTTCTGCTGGGGTTCTACCTCCGGCACACCAGCCCCCGCCGGCGCTTGAGGCTGGCCGGCGCCGGATCGGCCGGGTTGTCCGGTGAGGTCGGGGGCGGCGCTGAAGCGGCTGGGGAGGAAGCCGGCGAGGGCGAGCCGGGGGAGGACTCGTCGGAGGGCGGCTTCGGGGCGATGGTGCGCGAGGCGCTCCTCCGGCTGCGTTCGAGGGTGGCTCCGCAACGGGGTTCCGAGTCCGCCGCCGACGACTCCCCGCAGGAGTCCGATTGGGACTCCGTGGACGAGTCGTCTGTCTGGAAGTTCAACGAGGAGAACGGCGAGCAGCGTTCGGTCTAGATTGGCGGCCGTGACTGAGGATTTCGACGCCGACGCCCTGATCGAGCGCTTCCGCGAGCGTGCCGCGGGGGTGAAGCGCCGCAACCTTCCGCCGGTGGCGGGGGAGGAGCGGCGGCACTTCCTGGAGCAGGCCCAGCTGGACTTCCAGGACTTCGCCATGATCGGCGACGCCGAGGCCACGATGGAGGACGGCGTCCTGCGCCTGAGCATCGATCTGCGCCCGCCGGAGCCCGGCTAGCCGGAGGCCGAGCGGGTAGACGCACGAATCCGGCCCATACGGGCGAGGCCGTGGCCTGAGCGGCCCTCAGGTCGCAGCGAACAAGAGCGGGGGACGCAACGTCGCGGCGTGACGGGCTCGTACCGGTCAGCGCCCGTTCCAGGGGCGTGGCCCTCGGGGTGCGGCGGTAGGATCGTCCATCCCGCGGACGTAGCTCAGTTGGTAGAGCGCAACCTTGCCAAGGTTGAGGTCGCCGGTTCGAAGCCGGTCGTCCGCTCGGATGGATACCGCCGGAGCCCTCCGCGTGGAGGTCGGAGCGGGGCTCGGCGAGGGAGCCGTCACGATGCTCCTGGTGCTCGGCGACTACTGGCAGCCCGACCGTGACGAGCGCACCGGGATCGGCGAGCTGGTCCACCGGGCCAAGGACAAGCGTGATCCTGAGGCCGCGTCGGAGCTGGCCGAGCGGTTCGCGAGCCTGGCGACGGCCCTGCCGGAGGCGGACGGCGGTCTGCCCCGTCTGGTGGTGCCGGTGCCGTCGGGGCCGGTGCCGGCCGGCAACGGTGATCGGCCGGGTCTCGCCAAGATGCTCGCGTTGGCGCTGGCCGCCGCCGGGGCGGGGGAGTGCCGGCCGAGCCTCGTCGTGAAGAGCAACCCCACGCCGCGTATGCGCCATCTGGAGCCCGAGCGCCGGGCCGAGGTGGTGGCGTCGGCGGGCTACAGGGCTGGTGGGCCGGTGGCCGGACGCCACATCGTGGTGGTCGACGATGTGGTGCTCACCGGCACCACCTTGAACGCGGTGGCAGCCTGCCTGCGCGACGCGGGAGCGGCCTCGGTGACCGCGGCGGTAGTGGCCCGCACCAGGCTCCGCTGACAGCCGCCCGGGTCGGCAGGCAGGGTTCCGTCAGTCCCGTCCGGTACCCGGTTGCCCGTGCATGCGCCGCAGCTCGGCTGCGATGTCGTCAACGCTCGGGGCACCGGCGGCCACGGCCATGACGAGTTCATACACGTCGTCGTTGGCGGCTGCGCGCACGCTGGCGTCGTTGAGCTCCAGGAAGACGGACGCCGCGAGCCAGCCGAGGCGCTTGTTGCCGTCGATGAGGGGGTGGCTGTTGACGATCGAGTGCAGCAGCGCGCCGGCTTTGGTCCAGACGTCCGGGTAAGCGTCCTCGCCGAACGCTGAGGCCTGGGGTCGCGCCGCGGCTGCCCCGAGAAGTCCGACATCCCGCACGGGCGGAGGCTCGCCGAGCAACCGGCGGGCCAGTTCCAGGAGGTCCTCGGTGTCGAGGTACTCGAAGCTGGGGCTCACTCGCCCAGCCGCCGGAGCGCGTCGGCGTGGCGTTCCATGATCGCGTCGGCGGCGGCGGCGACCCGGTCGCGATGCTCAGCCCTGGCGACGTACTCGCGCACCGCCCGCCGGACCGCCTCCTGCATGGACGTGCCGTCGAGAGCGGCCCGCGTCCGCAGAGCGTCCTGCTCCTCCTCGGTCAACCTGAGTGTCATCGCCATGGCAATATGGTATCAAATCGATATCACACCGATGCGGGTGTCGTGGGCGACCCCATCGCGCCGCCGGTACGCTGCCAGTCCCTGCGCCGGTGCCCGAGCGGACCAAGGGAACGGCCTGCAAAGCCGTAAAGCCGCGGGTTCAAATCCCGCCCGGCGCTCTAGGCCACGACGGTTCACTCATCTGGGTTCTCCTTCCGGCGGCTCCGACTACTTCAGGGAGAACGGCGGGTACTCGTCGGTGATGAGCAGCCACATGTAGGCCCCGACGCGCAGTCCCCAGCGGTGCACGCCGAGCACGAAGTCGAACAGTCCCCGGGGGTAGCGGCCCGTGAAGATGATCGCGAACCATGCGATCACCACGCAGACGAACGCGGCCACTCCCAGAACGGCCAGCACGATGTAGTGCGGGATCGCCAGAAACCACTTGACCAGCGGCGTCCAGCGGTTCAGGTCCCGGGCCGCGTCCGGATAGTCCAACTCGAGATGGACAGCCTGCTCTTCATCGATCGACGGATACTCGTCGCGCATCAGTGACAGATAGACGTTGACGCGTGTGGTGAAGCGCGTCAGTTCGAGGTTCCAGTCGAACCACCAGCGCGGGTACTTCTGCCGGAACAGGATCATCAGCAGCGTCGGACCGAACAGCGTGATGCTCACTAGGAACACCGCCCAGTCCGAATCGCCAGGCCACCAGCCGACGAAGGAATTGGTGAGCAGGCCCGCCACGATGCCGATCGGTATCACCAGGATGATGCGGAACAGCGTCGTTGTCCGGTTGAGCCCGTCCTCGGGATACTCGATATCGAGTCTCGCCGGATAGCCGGCACTCTCGGGCGCGCTGGTGCTCTGGGCGTCTGACATGGGGTTCTCCCTTCGGGGGGGGGGTCGAGCGGGAACCTAGCAGTTCCACTCTCGCTGCTAGCGCAGTTTCTCCCGTCGCAACGGTTGCCATGTGCGGTAGGTCGCGCAGCGCCAGGCCCATTCGAAGGGCCCGTACCGGAACCGGGCCAGCCACCATGGCGACCACCAGATCTGAAGCCCCCACACGCCGAGGATCCACACCGCGATCATGGTGCGGCTGAGGTCGACGCCGTCCCACCACAGCGTGAGCATGGTGACGCCGAGGATGGTCTGGGTGAGGTAGTTGGTGAGCGCCATCCTGCCGACGTCGCGGAGGCGCTCGATGCGGTGGCCGTTGCGCCGGTTCCACATGATGATCAGCGCCATGTAGCCGAGGGCCATGGGGATCGTCCCCAAGCCGGTGAGGATGTTGCCCGTGAGCGCGTAGTCCGGCGACCAGTCGCCCGCGATCCGCAGCACGAACTCGGCGGCGGTGACCGTCGTTCCGGTGGCGAGACCCCACCAGGCCATGCGCCGGTAGTAGTCGTCGTCTCGTTGCCCCTGCACGATGCCGAGCCGGAACAGCCCGACACCGATGAGCATCAGCCCCAGGGCCCGCCCGATGACGTCCAGGAAGAACCAGCCCGAGACCGCGGCCGACTTGCCGGCCGCGTCGGCGAACCAGTAGTCGCCCAGCTCGATCCCGTCGGTGCCCACAGTGCTCTGGACCAGCGGCGCCGCGAGGCTGCTCGCCAGGGCCAGCACCATTCCCGAGCCGATCAGCAGGCCCGCCGGGAGTTTGCGGACCAGCAGCACGATCGGCGCGCACACCGCGTAGAGGATCAAGACGTCGCCCTCCCACACGGCGGTGTGGGCGAGGCCTACGAGGAGCAGCAGCAGGAAGCGCCACAGGCTCAGCCAGACGACCCGGCGACCCTTGGCCTTGGCCCGGTCGGCGAACACGACGACACCCACGCCGAACAGCAGCGAGAACAGCGCCATCATCTTCTGGTTGACGAAGACCATGGTGGCCACGCCGACGACCCAGTCGAAGGGTTGACGGATCCCGCCGGCGGAGACGTTGAAGTAGGCGGCCGACGCCAGGCCGAAGGCCAACGCGTTCATGGGCAGGATGCCGAGCACGGCCACGCCCCGTATTGCGTCGAGCGAGGTGATCCGCTCGGCCGCCGAGACCGGCCCCGATGCCCGCCTGCGCTCGGATCGTGGGGTGGGGGACCGGGTCACCACCGGTCATCCGTCCCGTCGGAGAGGGAACGGCTCGTCCCGCACGGCGCTGAGGTGCACGATCTCAGCGGACGGCCTTGCGGACGATGGCGGCGAGCTCGGCCTCGGTGGCGTCGTCGAGCGAGGTGAAGAACCATGCGCATTCCATGAGCTGGTGGGGCGCGCCGTCCTCCAGCTCGAAGCTCGCCTTCTCGGTGAGGCCGAAGGTCATGTAGTCGTCCAGCCGGAAGAAGCACAGGACTGGGCCGGAGCCCTTCGCGTAGCCCGGCATCCCGTACCACGGTCGGGCTTGGAGTTCCGGTGCGCTCTCGAGGATGAGTTCGTGGAGCCGCTCGCCCATGGCTCGGTAGGGCTCGGGCATGGCCGCGACCTTCTCCAGCACGGCCGCTTCGTTGTCGATCTTCTTCTTCGTCGTCTTGCGGGTGTTCGCCATCGGACGTCCTCGGGGGTCTGCCTGCGGGATCATCTGTGCCGATCAGCGGGTGAGCTGTGGCCCTGCACCGGTCGGTTCACCTGTGTCTACAGGATCAACTGTGTCTACAGGATCAGGTCGGTGAGCAGACCGGCGCACGTGGTCACGACGAACACGTACGCGACTATGTGGCAGTTTGCAAACGCCGCTTCGCCAGACTGTGTTGTACCGAACGGACGGTTCCTATCCGGAGGTTCGAACCCGTCAGCCTCCGAGGCGCTGCCCGGCTGGGCGCTCGCGGTAGAGACCCAGAGCACGGTGTACGGGCTCGTCGGTCACCGAGAACAACACGGCCGATAGCTGGCTCTCGTTGACGTGCTCGTGGACCGCCCATCCGGGCACGACGAAAGTGTCCTTCTCGCTCCAGCTGAGTTCCCTGCCGTCGACGACCGTCGCGCCCTCGCCTTGGACCACGTGGTACACGGCGCTGGGAGTGTGCCGGTGGGCGTGTGTGCGAGTGCCTGCCGGGATCAGCTGCGCGTAGCACGCCATCGTCGGTAGTACCGGACCTCCGTTCACCGGATTGACGTACTCGAGTATGGAACCGTCGGTCGGAGTGGACTGCCCGGAAGCATGCAACGCCTCGAGCGCCGCGATCGTCTCGGTCCATGGGTACAGGAACAGCGGGGAGTGGGCGGCCTCCCAGCCGCGGATCGTCGGTGGGTTCAGGCGGGCGCGACCCATGGCCGCGGCCGAGGCGTTCACCGGCTTGGTCAACGGCATCGGTTCGTCCCCCAGGGCCTCGAAGAACGTTGCCCGCATGAACTCCACGATCGGAATGTCCAGACCGTCCAGCCAGATGAGCGGGTCCTCACCGTCGGCGCCGTGGTCGTGGGGGCATCCGCCGGGGGTGAGGACCAGGTCACCCATCGACATCCGGCACTGCTCGCCTTCGACAGTGGTGTACCCCGTCCCCTCGATCACGAACCGGATGGCCGCCTGCGAGTGCCGGTGAGGCACCGCGATCTCGCCCGGCAGCACGAGTTGGATGCCGGCATAGAGGCGCTCGGTCGCCCGGGAGCGGCCGGCAAGCGCAGGGTTCTCCAGCACCAGTACCCGTCGCTCCGCGTCCCGGGCCGACACCAGGTCCCCGGCCTCGAGCAGCTTCCTGCGAACGATGTCGTAGGCCCAGACGTGCGGCACCGCCTGCGACCGGGGCTCCTCCGGGAGCAGATCGTGAAGCGACGTCCACAGAGGGGCCATCGAGTGGTCGGCCAGGCTGTCGTAGAACTGCTGCCGGCTCTCGACCTCGGTCACCGCGTGCGTGTCGGCCATGTCACCTCTATCTCACGTCGGCCGGGCGCCGTCCAGTACTTTGTAGTTGCCCATTCATGCTCACTGGTTGTTAGACCTTGTTCCTCGACGCGCCGACCGATTGCAGGCCCGGCATCACCTTGTCGGCGAACAGGGTGACGCTCGATCGGAACAGCTCGGGCGGCAACGTCCCGAACTGGAAGTAGGGCGCCATCGCCCCGAAGCCCGACTCCGACTGGAGCTGGACCAGGCGGTCGTAGACGGTGTCGGGTGAGCCCACGAGCACGAGTCCCTTGTCGACCAGTTCGTGGAACTCGCGCTTGCTCGATCCGAGTCCTCTTCGCGAGGCGAGGACCCGCATGGCCGACTGGACCGTGAGGTAGCCCGACGGGAACAGCATGTTGGGGGGCATCCGCAACAGGTCGTTGAAGTACGAGAGCATGTGGGGCTCGGCGTCCCTCATCGCCTCGCGGTCCGTGTCACCCACGAACATCGGAACGGAGTAGGACATTTGCTCCGGATCGGCGGTGTAGCCGTGCCGGTCGCAGGCAGCCTGGAACTCACGGAATATGCGTGTGACCGTCGCCGGGTCGCTGAGCGTCTGGCAGTAGGTGTAGCGGTGCTTGGCCGCCCACTCCACTGTCTCGGCGCTTCCCTGCGACGGGCTCCAGATCGGCGGGTGCGGCTTCTGGATCGGCACCGGCCACGGGTTCACGTACCGGAACTTGTAGTGCTTCCCGTACCACTCGAACGGTCCCGGCGTCGTCCAGGCCTTGATGATCAGGTCGTGGGCCTCGTAGAACCGGTCCCTCGACTGCGACGGGTCCATGTCGAAGTTGTAGTACTCGCCGCCGATGCCGCGGACGAAGCCGCACAGCACCCGACCCTTCGACGCGATGTCGAGCATGGCGATCTCCTCGGCGACCCGCAGGGGGTGGTCCCTCAGCGGGAGGGCGTTGCCGAGGATGGCGATCTTGCCCTTCACCCGCGGGATCAGCGTGGCCGCCATCACGTTCGGCGACGGCATCAGCCCGTAGCAGGTCTGGTGGTGCTCGTTGACGCACACCCCGTCGAACCCCACCTCGTCGTAGAGCACCAGCTCCGAGATGTACTCCTCGTACAGGTCCGCACAGACCTCGGGGTCGCACATGGCGTTGCTGAAGGTGACCCAGCTGGTGTCGGTCGAGTCCAGCTGCTCGCGGGTGACGTGGCGGTACGGCATCAGATGGAACCCGTAGAACTTCATCGCTCGGCCCCCTCGGCCAGGAACCCCTTGACCAGCGCGTGGACCTCGTCGGGCCGCTCAACGTGGGGAAGGTGGCCGGCGTTCTCGATCACGTGGAACCCGGCTTGCGGGATCAGCTCGCGCCAGCGCTGGCCGTAGGCCACCGGGAACAGCCGATCCTCCGCCCCCCACAGGATCATCGTGTCGGATCGGATGCGATGGACCCGGTCCAGCAGCTTCGGATCGTGGAAGTAGGGATTCCAGGCAAGATGAGCGGTGGAGGCGCGGCCTCGCAGGAAACGGCCGAACGCCTCGGCGTCCTCTGCGACTGTGCGCCCCCACTCGAGGTTGTGAGCCTTTAGGTCGGGGTCGTGCCACACGGTGTCCGAGAGTTCCTCGGGGCCGAGCAGGAAGTAGTCGGGTGCCGGCACTCCCTCGACTCGGATGCCGGCAGCGTCGATCAGGATGAGCTTCCCGACGCGGGAGCCGGCGAGGATCGCCAACTCGGCCGCGATCCATCCACCCAGAGAGATCCCGACCAGATCGACGGCATCCAAGCCCAGTTCGTCCAGGAAGTCGAGGTAGAAGAAGGCGAGATCGTGCACGGAGTCGATGCGGTCGTCGTCGTCGCTCCAGTTGAACCCGGGGTGGTCGGGACGCAGCACGGAGTGCTCCTCCGCCAGCAGGGAGAGGAAGGGGACCCAGTCGCCGCGGTCGCCCGACCCGTGCAGGACGAGGATCGGCGGACCGCTGCCGCTGCGCAGGAGCCGCAGCCCGGTGCCTCTGACCGTCACCGACTCCTCGGCCACGGAAGCGGCTGTGGAGGATGTGATCGTCAAATTGTCCTCCCGACACGACTGCGCAGATCGGACCTCGGCGCTAGGGGTGACGCTACCCGGCCGCGAGTTAGCACTTCCAATGTAAGTTCAGTGCCAAATCATTCCTCCGAAGAATGAATGGACGATGTCTGCTGGTGATCGACCGGGTACAACAAGTTCCTGGAGGCGGGCTGTCCGCCCGCCCTATCGTCGCAAGCAGCCAACGGCGGGAGTACGCGACCATGCGATGTTCGACTGTTGTCCACCGTGGGGTCACTCACGCTGCGTTCGTGACCGGGGACGGGTTCTCGCTGCAGCCCGAAGCGTCGCTCACGGCTCTCCTCGCCGATGACGGATGGGCGGAGCGCGATCCCCGAGACGGCGAGCTGATCGACGCCCGTGACGTGGAGTTCGCCCAACTAGTACAGCCGTCGAAAGTGATCTGCATCGGGCTGAACTACCGCGCCCACATCCTGGAGATGGGCCGGGACCTGCCCGAGTACCCGACGCTGTTCGCCAAGTATCCCGACGCGTTGTGCTCGGCGTATGCCGACATAACCCGGCCATCGAACAGCGACTCCCTGGATTGGGAGGCCGAACTCTGCATCGTGATCGGACGGGAAGCTCACAACGTCGACCGGCAGAGCGCGCTGGACCACGTCGCTGGCTACACCGTCGGCAACGACACTTCGATGCGCGACTGGCAGCACAGGACCCTCCAGTGGTTCCAGGGCAAGAACCTCGAAGCGGCCACGCCCATCGGCGACACGCTGGTGACCGGCGACGAGATCGATCACGCCGCCGACCTGAGGCTCACGACGGCCGTCGACGGGGAGGTCGTGCAGGATGCCCGTACCAGCGACCTGGTCTTCGGGCCGGCGGAACTCGTGGCCTACGTCTCAGGCGTGATCAGGCTGCGGCCGGGGGACATCATCATGTCGGGAACTCCGGGCGGGGTGGGTGCATCCCGGAACCCGCCGCGCTTCCTGGAGGCGGGCTCCGTCGTGGAGGTCGCCCTCGGGGGCGTCGCCACCTGCCGGAACCGCATCGTCTAGCCATGACCCTCAGCGACGTCTCCGCCGTGGAGCGACTCGATGAGTTGCGGGCCTCGCACCGGATGTTGCGCGGGCTGATCCACCAGCTGCCCGCCGACGGTCCGGCCGCGGCCTCAATGCTCCCCGGGTGGAATCGTGCCGAGGTGGTCACCCACGTGTGTCGCAATGCCGACGCCCTGTCGGGACTGCTCGAGGCCGCGCTGGGGAACAAGCTTGTGCCCATGTACCCCGGCGGCCTCGAGGGGCGGGCGGCCGACATCGCCGCGGGCCGGGATGCCGGCGTGTCCCAGCTGCTAACCGACTTCGACCACTCCGCCTCCCGCCTTGAGGGGCTGTGGGACGATCTCGACACCGATGTGTGGGAGCGGCCCGTGCTGGTGAGATCGGGGCAGAAGCCTGCCTGGGTCACGATTCGGCTGAGGTGGCAGGAGACGGAGATTCACGCCTGCGATCTGGGCACCGGCCGAGGGCTCGACGCCGTCCCCGCCGCGTTGGCCGATGAGCTTGCCCGGGTCGCCGCGCCCTCGATACCGGAGCGGCTCGACCTCGGCGACCGCGGCGTTGAGGTCCGCCATCCCGGCCTGCCCGCCGGGCGGCAGTTGTTCGGACCGGCGGACGGCGCCGTCGTGGTGGACGGACCCCCCGACCAGATCCTCTCGTGGCTTCTCGGCCGGCCGGCCCGCGAGCTGAGCGCGACGGTTGCGGGCGAACCCGCCGACACTCCGGTGTTGGGCCCGTGGCTGTGAGGCCCGCCTAGTCGCTCGCTGGAGAGTCCTCCAGCATTTCCAGCAGCAGCTCGGCCGGCCGCGAGACCGACTTGACCGGCCATGCCACCGCCAACTCGAGGCGGGCGTGCGAGTCCGCTATCGGGCGGTACACCACTCCGGCGCGAGCGAGGTTCTCGACCGATTCGGGCACCAGGGTCACGCCCATGCCGGCGGCCACCAGCCCGAGCAACGAGTGCAGCCCTCTGGCCTCCTGGACGACCGTCGGGCTGAAGCCGGCCATCCGGCAGAGGGCAACGGTGGTGTCATGGAGCCCGGCTTCCTCCGATCGTGGAATCATCACGAACGGGGCCGAGACGACGTCGGTCATCTCTACCGCCGGCTTCTGTGTGAGCGGGTCGTTCTCGTGCAGCGCGATGACCATGCGCTCGGCGAGAATGGGACGCACCTCGACCTGAGTGTCGTCGATCGGCAGGCGGAGAAGGCCGATGTCGAGACTGCCGTCGCGGAGCCGGGTCAACTGTGCGGTTGTGGTCAATTCGTCGAGGCTGATCCGGACCTCGGGGTAGCGCTCCCGATACATCGGCAGGATCCTCGGCAGTACGCTGTCCATGGCCGGTCCGATGAACCCGACGGCGAGGTTCCCGACGTAGCCCTTGGCCGCGTCCCGGGCGTGCTCAACCGCCCGGTCGATCCTCGCCAGGATGTCCCGGATCTCGGGCACGAAGGCGGCTCCGGCCGGGGTCAGCTCCACGCGTCGCTTGGTTCGGCTGAACAGTTCGAAGCCGAGTTCGCGCTCCAGGGCGGCGATCTGCTTGCTGACCGCCGGCTGTACCACGTAGAGCTTCTGGGCGGCCCGGCCGAAGTGCATCTCTTCGGCGACGGCCATGAAGTAGCGGAGGTGTCGTAACTCCATCTGGTTATGACACTACCATCAGTAGTTCTTCTGAGCTATCAAACGTAGGGTGCTGATCGGGAACAGTTGGTCATGTTCCGCTATTGGACTAGCGACCTGCCGAAGAAATACCCTCGTCGCCGGTGCCCGCTGAGTCGTCACAGCTCCCTGAACCGATCGAGCGGGTGACCCGGTTCCTCGATGCGCCCCACCACATGCTCATCGGGGGCCGGTGGGTGCCGTCGCGATCAAGCAGCGTGCGCACCGTCCACAACCCGGCGACGGGCGAGCCTCTGGCGGAGGCGGCCGAGGCCGACGCCGCCGATATCGACGCCGCGGTGGCCGCGGCCCGCCGAACCTTCGAGAGCCGGGACTGGCGGCGGATGCCTCCGGCCCGCCGGACGGAGCTGCTGTGGAACCTGTCGTACCTGATCGAGGAACACGCCGAAGAGCTGGCGGTCATGGAGGTCCTCAACCAGGGCAAGCCGCTGTCGGTGGCCCGCGGCCTCGACGTCAAGGCGCCGGTGCAGACGCTGCGCTACTACGCCGGATGGGCCACCAAGATCGAGGGCACGACCGTTGATCTCGCTCCGGTCGAGCCGGCCGGCCGCCCGTTCGGGCCGCACACCCACGCCTACTCTCTGCGTGAGCCCGTTGGCGTCGCCGCCGCCATCGTGCCGTGGAACGTCCCGCTGCTCATGGCGGTGGCTCGCCTGGCGCCGGCGGTGACCGCGGGCTGCACGGTGATCATCAAGCCGGCCGAGCAGACCCCGCTGACGACGCTGCGTCTCGGGCAGTTGATCGAGCAGGCAGGGTTCCCGCCCGGAGCCGTCAACATCGTTACCGGGTCGGGCGAGGTCGCCGGTGCGGCCCTCGTGAGCCATCCCGATGTCGACAAGATCGCCTTCGTCGGCTCCACCGAGACGGCCAGGACGATCGCCGCCTCAGCGTCCCGGAGTTTGAAGCGGCTGAGCCTCGAGTGCGGGGGGAAGTCGCCGACGATCGTCTTCGCGGATGCCGACGTCGAGGAGGCCACCGCCGCGGCGGCCGGCCTCATCTTCCTCAACAGCGGGCAGATGTGCTTCGCCGGCTCGCGGCTGCTGGTCCACTCCGAGATAGCCGACGACATCATCTCCGGGGTCGTCGATCACGCCCGCAGCCTCAAGGTCGGGCCCGGAATGGACCTCGAGACCGACCTCGGGCCGCTCGTCAGCCAGGAGCAGCTCGACCGGGTCGCCGGCTACCTCGCACTCGGCCGGAGCGAGGGCGCCACCCTGGTCACCGGCGGCAGCCGGATCGACCGGCCCGGGTACTTCGTGGAGCCGACTGTCTTCCGCACCGATGATCCGGCCCTGCGCGTCAACCAGGAGGAGATCTTCGGCCCGGTCCTCGTCACGACCGAGTTCTCCGACGAGTCCGAGGTCATCGCCATGGCCAACGCCACCTCCTACGGGCTCAGCGCCAGCGTCTGGACCAACGATCTGTCACGGGCCCACGTGGTGGCATCCGAGCTGCGGGTCGGCGGCGTCTCCATCAACTGCGCGATCGGACTCGACCACGCCCTGCCGATGGGCTTGTACAAGCAGTCGGGGATCGGTGTGTCGGGCGGCTTCCAGGGGGTCGAGGAGTACCTGGAGACGAAGTCGGTGACGGTCGCTCTCCGCTGAGCCGCGGTCAGGCCGCGGCCCTGACCCCGGCGACCGCGCCGGCGATGGCGGTGCCGTCGAAGAAGCTCGGGTTGGATTCCAGCAGGAAGCGAACCGGGTGGCGGAAGGTGAAGGACTCGAAGTCGTCCTCCGAGATCAGCCCCTCTTCGACGAGTTCCCACGCCTCGGGCACGCAATCGCGGGCGTCGGGCACGTCCCAGTGGCCGATGTCGCTGGCGAACATGGCCTGAAGCGTGCGTCCCTGCGGGTTCAGGCTCGTGTCGAAGGCGACTGCGTTCATGCGATCGTCGGCCTCGCACCCGAAGTAGAAGCGCCCGAAGATGTCGACGATGTCGGTCTCGCTCTTGATGCCCGACTCGGCGAAATCGTCGTCGTACTCCTCGTTGGGATCGGAGTTGGAGCGAGACCAACCCGCGAAGGGGCGCTCGCGGCCGGCCATGCGACCGGTGGCGTACTGCTGGTACAGCTGGTTCAGCAGCTCGTGGTCGACCAGTCTCGGATCGAGGGTGGCGAGCAGCGTGTCGATGTTGCGCTTCTCGAAGTGCTCCATCATGTCCAGCTGAAGCTGGCAGGCCCACGAGACCCCGCCCTCCAGGAAGGCCCACGTCAAGTTCGGGAACCGGAGCGGGGCCCCGCCCATCAGCAGGCTGCGGCAGGTGGCCTCGTTGGCCGCCGCGAAGTGGCCGAGGTGGTTGTACATGTAGTTGGTCGGCGACGTCCGGGATCCCCAGCCCATACCGATGCCGTGGAACGCGGGTGACACACCGAGCCGCTCGCACGTCTGCCACACGAGGTCGTAGTCGTACTGGCTCCCGTATCCGACGGTGTCGAGCCAGGCGGCTCCGGGCAAATGGGCGCCGTCGAATTGCCTCGGCACGCAGCCGGTCATCACGATGGCCTTGAGTCCCAGGCTCCCGACCGCGTGCTCGATCTCGCTGGCCGCCTCCTCGGGCGTGTGCATCGGGATCACCGCCACCGGCTCCAGCCGGTCGCGATAGCCGGCGTACACCTCGGCGCAGTACGTGTTGTAGGTGCGGGCAAGGAGCTGCCGATGCTCCGGGTTCCTCAGGACCCAGCAGAACATGCCGTAGGTGGGGTAGGCCAGCTGGAAGTCAATCCCGAGCTCGCCGAGCCGCTCGTACAGCAGGCCGGGCAGCACCGCGGTGGCCTGATCGCGGGTGTTGGCCGCGGGCATCGCCCACCATGCACCTCTGAAGATGGCCTGGCCGCGGCGCTCGTCGACCGGCGTCGCCCGCAGCGGTGCCCACCTCTGGTCGGTCAAGGGGGCGAGCGCCGTCGCGGCCGTGGACGGGTCGGACAACTCGGTCGCGATCTCGAGCATCAGGGGGTAGTACTCCATCATGTGCCCGTCGGCATCTATGACGGGATGCGAGATCGCCTTCTGGACCGCCTCGACGTCGGTGCCGTGACTCATCGAGATTCCTCCTTGGCTGTTGACTCCATGTCGGCCTCCTTCGCCTCCCGGGCTATTGCACCTCGGAGCCGACCAGGGTGGTCCGCTCCATGCGCCGGTGCGATGAGAAGAAGTCGGGGACCACGTAGTGCTGGGTGCACCGGTTGTCCCACATGACCACCGTGTCCGGTCGCCACCTCACCCGGACTTGGTAGAGGGGGTTCAACGCCTGCCGCCAGAGGCGGCGCAGCAGGGCGTCGCTGTCGTCATCGTCGAGCCATGCCATCCGCAGCGTGAACGACTCGTTCACGTAGAGGCACTTGCGACCGGTCACGGGATGGGTGCGGACGATGGGATGCTCCCGATCCGGGTACTCCGCTCTGAGCTCCTCCGCTCGCTCCGCCTTCTCCTTGATGTTGAGCACGTTCTTGGTGACGGTGTGGACCGCCGGCCGGTCATCGATCAACGCTCGCGTCTCGGGATCGAGGCCCTCGAGGGCCGCTTCCATGTCGGCCCAGATGGTGTCGCCGCCGACCGGCGGGATCACACGGCAACGAAGCACAGCCCCCATGGGAGGGCAGAGGCGGTAGGTCACGTCGCTGTGGAAGATCTCGGCCGCCCACGGCTCGCCCGGGGTGCTCTCCAGTACGATGACCTCGGGATGGCCGTCCAGGTGGGGGCTGAAGGGATGAGCCTCCAGCTCCGAGAAGTGCCGGCTGAAGGCGATGTGATCGGTGATGTCGATGTCCTGGTCCCGGAACACCAGCACCTTCCAGTCCATCCAGGCACCGAAGACTTCGTCGAACGTCTCGGAGTCCAGGTCGCCCACCCGCACGCCGGCGACCTCCGCGCCGATCGTCGGCGTCAGCGGTGTAACCGTGATCCGGTCGTATCCGGTCAGTCGCTCGAGCCGATTGCTCATGGGGTGCTCTGTCGCCGCTGAACTACGAAGGTGCGGCAGGGAGCGGCACTGGCCCGGCAACACCGTTGGAACTCAGGGTAAGCACGGCCACTCATTCCGTCCAATGACAAATCGTGCCTCATTCATTCCTGCGGAGCGGGGTTTGGCGCCTCGTCGAGAAGGGGCTGGGCAACGAGAATCGTGATCGCGCAGAGACCCGCTCCCAGCAGGAACGGAGCCGGCAAGCCGATCAGCGACACGGCGCCCCCCCACGCAATGGCCCCGACGGCTATACCCGCGTCGAGGGCCATCGTTGCAGTGGCCACCGCCGCCGTCCGCTCCTCGGCCCCTGCCCGGCCGTACGAGACCGCGATGGTCGCTGGGAATATCAGCGGGTGCGAGGCCCCTAGCACAGCCGCGCCGACCAGCACGCCGCTGGGCGTGGCCCATCCGCCGATCACGGCCAGGCCCACGGCCGTGATCGCTAGCGCATGGGTGGTCAGCCGTCGCGGCCCGATCCGGTCAGCGAATCTGCCGACGCCGACCCGGGCCACGATGGACACCGCCGCGTAGGCGGAGAAGGCGAGTCCGGGCTGGCTGATCCCGACGTCACGGGCCCGTAGAACGACGAAGGCGATGAAGGCGGAGAAGCTCACCATCGCCAGGAACAGGACCAGGGCGGGTCCGACACTGGAACGGACGATTGCGGGCCTGAATCGATACTGAGCCTGCGACGGTCGGTGCGCAGGCGCCAGCAAGCCCAGCAACGTTGCTGTTGCGGTGATTGCCGCGGCCGCGAGCCATATCAGGTCAAAATCGACTCTCGGCCTCAGCCATTCAGCCACGGGCGCGCCGGCACCAAAGCTGACGGACAGGGTCAACGCGTAGTAGATGGCAGCCTCCGTGCGCCGGTTGGCGGGCACCAGGTCCTGCATCGCGGTCGCGATCCCCACGGCCGCGGCAGCCTCCCCCGCTCCCGTCAACAGCCGGCAGGCCGCAACCACCGGAACGCTCTCGGCGACCGTCAGCAGGAGCATCCCCATCCCCGCGATCAGGCTGCCGGCAACGACGAGCGTCCGGCGACCTGCTGCGTCGCCGGCGGTGCCCACGAACAACCGGGCCACGACCGCGGCCACGCCCAGTGAGCCCATGGCCACGCCCACGGCTACACCACCTCCATCGAGGTGGTCGACCACGTAGATCGGCAGCACAGTGGTCGTGAGCGCCAGCGCGAAGTAGTAGCAGAGGGACGAGAGGCCGAGCCCGACGAACGGAAGGCTCAGCAGGCGATCGGCTGTCGTGTGATCAGTAGACCTGTCTACCATTCGGACCGCTGTTCCCGCCGGAGCCGCCAGAGACCGTGCGGGCTGAGCCGTCGGCGTTGACGGTCGGCGTGTGGGCCAGCAGGCGACGGGTGTAGTCCTCGCTGGGGCGGTCGAGGACGTCGGTGGCCGCCCCGGTCTCGATCAGCGTTCCCCGGTCGAGGACGGTCACTCGATCGGCGATGCTGCGAACCAGCGCGAGGTTGTGGGTCACGAACAGCAGCGCCAGTCCCTCCTGCTCCCGGAGATCCTCCAGCAGCTCGACGATCGAGGCTTGGACCGAGACGTCGAGCGCCGAGGTGATCTCGTCGCAGATGAGCACGTCCGGCTCGGTGACCAGAGCCCGAGCGATGGCCACCCGCTGACGCTCGCCGCCGGACAGCTCGTCCGGGAACCGCTGAGCGAACTCCGACGGGAGGGCCACCCGTTCCAGGGCGGCCGCGACCTGCTGGTTGGCCTCCGCCTCCGAGGTTCCGAAGAAGTGCGACAGCGGGGCCCGGATGGCCTGGCCCACCGTCTTGCGGGGGTTCAGCGACCGGTACGGGCTCTGGAATATGTACTGGAGGGACCGGCGCTCCTCGGTCGACCTCGAACGGGCCCCGCGGGCCAGCTCCCTGCCCCGGTACGACACGGTCCCGTCGTAGGCGGGCATCAGTCCCGCGATCGACTTGGCCAGCGTGGTCTTGCCGCTGCCCGACTCGCCCACCACCGCGAGGCACTCGTGGGAGAAGAGGTCGAGCGAGACCCCGGCGAGCACCGGGTCGGCTCCGTAGGAGGCGGTCAGGTCCTTGACGCTCAGCAGGGCGTCGGCCCGGTCGTCGGGCGCACGGGGAGCTGAGACCGCGGCCTCGAGGGGCACGGCCGCGACGGTCTCGTGCTCATGGCAGCGGATGGCGTGCTCGACGCCGACCTCAACCATCGGCGGATCCGACAGCGTGCAGCGCTCGGTGGCGAACTCGCAGCGGGACGAGAACGGGCACGCGTCGATCACCTCGCCCGGTGCCGGGGTTCGCCCGGTCCGCACGTGGGTGCTCTTGCGTTCCTTCGGATCCGGGATGGCGCTCAGCAGCATGCGGGTGTAGGGGTGGGCGGGACTGTTGAAGACCGCTACTCGACGCCCGAACTCGGCCATCCGCCCGGCGTAGAGAACCAGCACCCGGTCGGCCAGGTTCGACACCACCGCGAGGTCGTGGCTCACGTAGATGGCTGCGGTGGCGTGGCGTTCGCACAGCGTCTTCACCGTCTCGAGCACCTGAGCCTGGGTGGTGACGTCCAACCCGGTGGTCGGCTCGTCTAGCACGATCACCTTGGGCTGGCAGATGAACGCCATGGCGATGCAGACCCTCTGCTGCTGCCCGCCGGAGAGCTGGTGGGGGTAGCGGCTCAGGAACTCGTCGGTGTCGGGCAGTGCTACCTCTCTCAGGACCTCGCGGATTCGCTCGCGGCGCTCGGCGCGGGTCGATCCGATGCGGTGGGCCGTGAGCGCCTCCTCGAGCTGGCGCCTGATACGCAGGGCCGGGTTGAGGGCTGCCGTCGGATCCTGGGGCATGTAGGCGATGACGCGTCCGCGAAGGTCCTGGCGGGCCTTGCTGCTGATGGCGCCCATGTCGGTTCCGTCGACCACCACCGACCCGGCTGCGTGCCGGGCACCGCGGCGGAAATGGCCCGACAGGGCGGTCGCGATGGTGGTCTTGCCCGACCCCGACTCGCCGACGATGCCGACCAGCTCGCCGGCCTGCACCGTGAAGGAGATCTCGTCGACGATCGGCGAGCCGTCCCCGGCCAACTCGACTCGCAGGCCGTCGACATCGATGACGGTCACGGCCGCGGCCCTGCCTCGCCCGAGCGGTGGATGACGTTCACGTCCGGATCCCTTTCCGGTCCACGCCGGCGAAGGCCCGTGCGAAGCCCTCGCTGATGAGGTAGGCGCCGAGCGCGAACAGGCTGATGGTCGCCATCGGAATGACGACGGCCCAGGGCTGCACGTTGAGAGCGGAGCGGTTCTCGTTGATCATCAGGCCCCAGTCCGCCTCGGGCGGCTGCAGCCCAGCCCCGAGGAAGCTCAACGCGGCCAGCATCCCCACCGAGATGGCCAGCCTCACCCCGAACTCCACCATCAGCGGGGTGGAGAGGTTGGGGAGTATCTCGCTGGCCAGGATCCGCCAGCGGGGCAGCGCCATGGCCTCGGCCGCCTCGACGTACTCGAGACGCGAGGCATCGAGGGTCAGTCCCCGGGTCAGCCTGGCGATGCGGGGCGCGTGCCCCACCGCCACCAGCAGGACGATCAGCCACTTGTGGGGACCGGCCATGGCCACGAACAGCAGGGTGAGCAGCAGGTGGGGGAAGGCCAGCACGATGTCGGTGGTTCCCATGAGCACGTCGTCGAGCCATGTGCGCGAGTAGCCGGCGACCAGGCCGAAGGCGATCCCGAGGACCATGCCGACCACGACCGACAGGAACGACATCACCACCACGGTCCGACCGCCGTAGAGGACCCGCGTCAACACGTCGCGGCCGAGGTTGTCGGTCCCGAACCAGGCGTCGGCGCTCGGCTTGGCGAAGGGGAGATCGACGAACTCGGTGTGGGCGAAGGGCGCGAGGTACGGACCGGCGACGGCCACGAGGACGATCAACAGCGTGATGATCACGCCGACCTTGGTCTGGAGGTGTTTCCAGGCGTCGGCGAGGCTCCTGAGCCCGGTCGGGGCCCGCCGCCGGGATGGGCTCGCCGCGGTATCGGCCGCAGCGGTCACGTCTCGGCCGTCCTCAGCCGGGGCGTGAGCTGGACGGTGAGGATGTCGGCGATCAGGTTGATGATGACGATGGCCGCGGCCAGCAGCAGCGTCGAGGCCTGGATAAGGGCCAGGTCCCTCGCCGACACCGCGTTGGTGAGCGACGTCCCGAGCCCCGGGTACCGGAAGAGGAACTCGACGACGACCACCCCGCCGGCGAGGTGGCCGAGGATCACCGCGCCGGTCTGCAGGATCGGCACCACGACGTTGGGAAGGGCATGCACCAGCACGACCGTGCGCGGGCGCAGGCCCTTGAGACGGGCCATCTGCACATAGTCGGACTCGAGGGCCTCGATCGTCGTGGCCCGCACGATGAGCGCCAGGTACGGCACGGTCGACAGCACGAGGGTGGCCACCGGCAGCACCATCACGTCGGGATGGCGCAACGGGAAGTCACCCGGCGGGAAGAGAGCGGTGGCCGGGAAGATCTTCCAAACGGTGGTGCCGAACAGGATCACCAGAACCAGGCCGACCACGAAGGCGGGGAGCGCGTTCATGGCCGGGGTCGTGACCGAGAAGACCCGGTCGAGCGGGCCGTCGCGGCGCAGGGCCGCGAACACGCCGAGGGCGATGCCGGCCGGAAAGATGATCACGGCCGACACGACCAGCAGCACCGCGGTGTTGACGATGCGGCTGCCGATCAGGTCCGAGATGGGGGCGCCCGAGCCGACCGATTCGCCGAAGTCGCCCACCAGCACCCCGCCGAACCAGTCGACGTACTGGGTCACCAGCGGGCGGTTGAGCCCAAGGTCGGCCCGCATGATGGACACCGCCTCCGGGGTGGCCTGCCGGCCCAGGATGGCGACGGCCGCGTCCCCCGGCAGGGCCTGCGTCGCCATGAACACGACGACCGAGACGACCCATAGCGACAGCACCGCTACACCGAGGCGCCGGATGATCCAGCCGTGACGATTCCAGAGCCTCATAAGAGTGAGCGTAGTTGTGCGCCCCTTTCCGGTGCCTCAGCGCCGGCGGGTGCGCCCGGGGTCACACCTGGTGGACAGGCCTCATGTCGTACTGGCCGAAGCTGCGACCGAGCCGGTGGCTGACGAACCCGTCGTAGGCGGTGCTGTAGCCGTCGGTGATGTTCGCCCTTCCCCAGATCAGGTATCCGCCGCGCTCGTGCTCGAGAGCCTGCATCTGCTTGAAGACGTTGCAGCGGGCCTCGTCGTCGGGCTCGGTGCGGGCCTTCAGGAGCAGGTCCAGCCACTCCTGGTCCTCCCATGCCGGCATGTTGAAGAAGGCGCCCGGCCCGTTGACGATGGGCGCGATCACCGGGTACTGGAGGTTGGCGAAGAACTCGAAGCCGAACTCCCAGCCGTCGGGCCAGCTGGCGTAGTAGTCGCCGGGATCGAGGTTCACCACATTGATGGTCACGCCCGCCTCGGTGGCCTGCTGGGCGAGGACCTGGGCGGCCTCGACCACGCCGGCGATCACCGGCGAGACGTTCAGATCGATGGTGAGCCCGGACTGGCCGGCCGCCTCAAGCAGCCGCCTGGCCTCGGCGATGTCCTGCGTCCGCTGGGGGATCTCCGACGCGTAGCAGGGATCGAACGGCGAGAACAGGTCGTTGGCCACCGCGCCCCGCCCGGACAGAGCCTGGGTGACCATCTGGGACCGGTCGGCGATCAGCCGCATCGCCTGGCGCACGCGTACGTCGTCGAACGGCGGGCGGTCGTTGCGCATGTAGAAGAACATCACCCGGCCGGCCTCCGCCTCGAGCACCGCGAGCCCGTCGGTCCCCTCGACTACGGGGATCTGCCCGATGGGCACCGAGTCCATGGCGTCGATCTGCCCGCTGAGCAGGGCGTTGGTCCGCGACAGGTCGTCGCTGAAGGAGATGAGCCTCACCTCGTCGAGGTACGGGCCGCCGGAGCCGGGATCGCCGAAGTAGTTCTCGTGGCGCCCGAGGATGGTCTCCTCGCCCGGGACCCAGTCGACGAGCTTGAACGGCCCCGACCCGGCCGGATTGGTCTCGGGGTCGTAGTCGATCGGCGCGATGCCCGAGGCCAGCTCGCCCCAGGACTTGCTGTACACGAAGGCGGGCGTCAGCATCGGAAGCTCGATGGTCCGGTTGTCGACGATCCTGATGTTGGCCACATCGGCCAGCTCGAGGACGTCTCTCATGATGCCGCCCTCGGCCATCCGCTGGATCGAGAACATGACATCCTCGGCCTCGATGGTCTTGCCGTGATGGAACTCGGCGCCGTCGATGACCCGGATGGTGTAGGCGCTGCCGTCCGCGTTCGGCTCGATGATCTCGGCCAGGGTGTTCTCGACGGCCATGTCAGCCCGGATCTCCTGCAGGCGGGCGTGGAGATTGAACTTCCTGGCCACGTTGGCGTTGCTGCCGCCCCCGGCGTGGGGATCGACGGTCTCACGGGGGCCGGCACCGGTGGTTCCGAGCCGCAGCACACCGCCCATCGGCGGCCCTGCGGCCTCGGTGGTCGTGGGAGCGGCAGTGGTGGCCGGTGCCGCGGTCGTGGTGGCCGCGGCCGCAGTGGTTGTCGGTGCAGCCGTCCCGCTCGGGGCCGCAGTGGTGGTGGGCGCGGGTGCCGCGGCGTCGTCGCCGCAGGCTGCGGCTATGCCGCCGGCACCGACGATGTAGACCCCCATCTTCATGAACCGCCTTCTGGGCATGCCTCGCGGAGCGGGATCGTTACCGGACATACGTCTACCTCCCCCTGGGAAACGCTTGGGCGTACGTCTTTAGGAACTATCAGGCGTGACCGATGCCGTCCAGTGACTTCCTATTACGTTTTCATTCCTGAAAGAGATGAAGATTCCTCACGGTGTCATCACGACGACGGGCTTGATGACCCGTCCCGATGTGCTCGCATCGAACGCATCGTTGATGCCTTCGAGCGGGAACGTCTCTACCAGTTGATCGAGGGGGAACCTGCCCTCCGTGTACCAGTCGATGAGCTGCGGGATGAACTGGTGTGGCGCGCTCTCGCCCAGTCGAACCACTCGCAGGTTGGCGGGAATCCGGAACAGGGGAGCCACCTCGTAGGCGAAGTCGCCCTTCGGGAGCGGGATGGCAGCGAAGGTTCCCCCTGGCCGGAGGACCTCCGGGGCCCACTGCCAGGTCGTCGGGCTGCCGGAGGTGTCGATCACGGCATCGATGCCTTCCTTGGCGATCGCACGGATCTGATCCGTGGGATCACCGGCGGACACATCGAGTACGTGGGTGGCGCCGAGCTCGAGGGCCGTGTCGAGCCTCGCGGTCACCACGTCGACCGCGATCAAGGGCTGCGTTCCGGTCAGGTGAGCAGCCATCACTGCGGCCATGCCCACGCCGCCCACCCCGACAACCGCGAGCGAAGAGGCGCCGTCGAGGGCAAGCGCGTTCACGACGGCCCCTGCACCCGTCAAGATCCCGCATCCCAGCACGGCACGGATCTGCAGCGGCACCGAGGGGTCGACCACGATCACGGAGCGCGCCGGGACGATCGCGTGGGTCGCGAACGCCGACTGCTGGAACCATGCTCCGTTGATCCACTCCGACCCCAGCCTCATCGTCCGTGATCCGTCGGATCGCCTGCCGTCGAGCGACAGCGACAGGTTCGAAGGGCAGTGGAACGGTTGGTCATCGAGGCACTGCCGACAGGTCCCGCATCTCGGGTACGACATGACCACGCAATCGCCGGGCGAGACCTCGTCCACCCCGGGACCGCATGCGACCACGGTCCCGGTCCCTTCGTGTCCCAGCACGCATGGAGGCTCCAGCAGGGTCTTGCCCTGCACGTCGGTGTGGCAGACGCCGCAGGCCTCCACTTGAACGAGCAGCTCCCCGGCACGCAGATCGTCCAGCTCGATCTCCTCGAGCATGAACTGCCCGCCCGCCTCGTGGAGAACGGCTGCGACTACGGGTCCTGCAAGCCCGCTAGCCAACGCAGGTACCCGCGGCGCCCCATGCTCTCACCCGAGTCACCATATCCTCCTCGGGCTACCCGGCCGGGTTGACGAGGCGGCCCACGAACAGCAGCGCACCGGTGTCCTGGTGGACGATGGCCCACAGGAAGGGCCGGTCGGCCACGATCCTCAGGTCGGGCTCGGGCGGCATGGACGTCGGGAACATCACGGCCGTGGATGCGGCCGCTTCGGTGCCCTTCTCGTCGACGATCACCTTGGCGCCGTGGAGAGCGGCGCTGATGAAGATGTCGGGGGCGATGCCCTCGAAGCGGGCGCCGGGGCAGAATCCCCGCGGGCAGAGCCACTCGAACAGGTCGGCGGGCGGCAGGGTCTGCTCCCACTTGGGCATGGCGAGTTCGACGGGCCCCGTTCGGGCGGCGCGCGGCAGCCCGGTGAGGGCGGCGGCGTCGAGCGATTGTTCGACGGCTGCCAGCCCGGCCGGGTCGTGGGGGACGACGAGCCACATAGCGAGCTCGCCGCCCTCGTAGGGGAGCTCGACCGCGTCGGCGCCCTCGAGCCTGACGTAGCGGCGCTCGAACGGGATCCGGTTGCTCATGAACGGCACCGTCACCGTCTGGTCGTCGCCGGTGGTGAACTCGCGGTCCTCGGTGTAGCCGGGCAGGAACTGC
Organism: Candidatus Aldehydirespirator sp.; assembly: GCA_965203635.1. Classification (GTDB taxonomy): domain Bacteria; phylum Actinomycetota; class Acidimicrobiia; order Acidimicrobiales; family Aldehydirespiratoraceae; genus Aldehydirespirator. The sequence continues at coordinate 3,174,126 of OZ241903.1, read as the reverse complement.
ACAAGCCAGTCGGCCTTGAGGTACACCGTGTTGACGAGGACGAGCTGCTGGTCCTGGACCGCGCCGGCGTCGACGATCGTGGGGATCAGCCCGCGGGTGCGCTCGGAGACCCACCGGTTGACGGCCTCGGCCGCGGCGGCGCCGTCGCTGGTGTCGATCGGCTGGATGGCCGCCCCGTACTGGGTGGCGGCGGTGTTGAGGAACTCCTGCCGCGGCGAGAATCCGGTGTTGGGGAAGAGCCGGTTGGCCACCTCCAGGGTGGTGGGCTCCACCGAGGCCCCGGCCAGCGAGAGATCGACCGCGTTGGCCGCGCTGTGCAGGCCGGCCTCGGGGAACCCGAAGATCTGGTCGAGGGCGGCTCCGGAGTCGGCCGAGGCTCCGGCCCGGCTCAGGCTGAAGGCGGTGCCGATGCTGATCGGGCTGGAGACGGCGTTGCCCCGCAGGTGCCGGTGGAAGTCCCAACCGGCTGCGTTGACGCCGGCCACCCAGTCGGCGGCCGGGGCTTCGGGGTCGGCCGGCAGCCGGTCAGCCACCGGGTCCGGCAGCGTGGTGGTGGTCGTAGGCGGTTGGGTTGCTGTGGTTGTGGTGACCGGTTCCGGTTCTGGGGATGTGGTGGTTGTTGCTGTGGTTGTGGTGCCGGGTCCTGGTTCTGGGGATGTGGTGGTTGTCGTCGTGGTTGTGGTGCCGGGTCCTGGTTCTGGGGCTGTCGTTGTTGGTGGTTCGGTGACTGGGGCTTGGGCGGGATCGGGACCAGTTGCCGGTTCCGGCCCGGTCGCGGGCGTGTCCGAGGAACTGCATGCCGCTGCTATGGAGCACAGCACGACCACGAATCCGAGGAGTCTTGTCACGGCAATTGGACGCTATAGCAACGCCTCGGGTTCCCGAGGCTCTTGGCGTACTAGGCGGCCGGGTCCACGAGGCGGCCTACGAACAGGAGAGCGCCGGTGTCTTCGTGGACGATGGCCCACAGGAAGGGGCGGTCGGCGACGACGGTGAGGTCGGGTCGGGGAGGCGCGGATTCGGTGAACGCCATGGCGGTGGCTGCGGCTGCCTCGGTGCCCTTCTCGTCGACTATGACCTTGGCGCCGTGGAGCGCGGCGGTGATGAAGATGCCCGGTGCGATGCCGTCGAAGCCGGCGCCGGCGCAGAATCCCTGCGGGCACAGCCACTCGAACAGGTCGCTGGGCGGGAGGGTCTGCTCCCACTTGGGCATGGTGAGGTCGACGTAGCCGGTCTGGGCGGCGCCCGCCAGCGCGGTCAGTGCTGCGGCGTCGAGCGACTCCTCGACGGCTGCGAGCCCGTCGCGGTCGCGGGGCACGATGAGCCACATGGCCAGCCCGCCGTCGCGGTAGGGCAACTCGACCGCGTCGGCGCCTTCCAGACGGACGTAGCGGCGGTAGCCGGGTTCGCGGTCGGTCATGAACGGCACCGTCACCGACCGGTTGTCGCCGGTGGCGAAGGGGCCGTCGCGGGTGTACTCGGGTAGGAACGGCTCAGCCCAGTCCGCTTTCAGGTACACGGTGTTGACCAGGACCAGCCTCTGGTCCTGGACGGTGTCGCCGTCGACTATCACCGGGACGAGCCCGCGGGTGCTCTGTGAGACCCACCGGTTGACCGCGTCGGCCGCGGCGGCGCCGTCGGCGGTGTCGACCGGCTCGATGCCCGCCCCGTAGTGGGTGGAGGCGACCTCCAGGAACTCGGGCCGCATCGTGAATGCGTCGTCGGGGAACAGACGGTTGGCCACCTCAAGGGTGGTGGTGTCCGCTGAGGCCCCTCCCAGCGCGAGATCGACGGCGTTGGCGGCGCGGTGCGTACCGGTCTCGGGGAATCCGAAGATGTCGTCGAGGGCGGCGGCGGAGTCCGCCGAGGCCCCCGCCCGGCTCAGGCTGAAGGCGGTGCCGATGCTGATCGGGCTCGAGACGGCATTGCCTTCCAGGTGCCGGTGGAAGCCCCACCCGGCGGCGTTGACTCCGGCGACCCAGTCGGCGGCCGGGGCGTCGGGGTCGGCCGGCAGCCGGTCGGCCACCGGCTCCAGGGGCTGCTCGGGTTCGATGGCATCGACCGGGTCCGCGGGCGCGTCGGTCTGGCCGGGCTCCGCTGGCTGGGTGACAGCGGTCTCCGCCGGGACTTGAGGATCGGCGGCCGGCTGATCGGTTGTCGGCTCCGGCACGGTCACGGTCGTCTCCGAGGATGCGCAGGCCACCGCGATCGAGCAGAGCAGGACTAGAGGTACGAATTTCTTGATCATGACAGTTGGACGTTAGAGCACCGCCCCAGGTTCCCGGGGCGAGGAGGCATTTGTCCCGCTTGAGCGCCCGGCGATATCGGCTTTGTGCGCCGTCTGTAGGGTGTCTGCCCGATGACCGACCCGGTGGCGATCGAGATCGGCGACGGCTACGTGGCCACGATCGAGCTGCGGCGCCCGCCCAACAACTTCTTCTCGCTGGAGATGATCGACGGGATCGCCGACGGGCTGGAGTCGCTGGACGACGACCCCCGGTGCCGGGCCGCGGTGCTGTGCGCGCAGGGCAAGCACTTCTGTGCAGGCGCCGACTTCTCGCCCGAGGGCGCCCGCTACACCACCGACGACCTGTACGCGGCCGCGGTCCGCATCTTCCGCACCCACACTCCGGTGGTGGCTGCGGTGCACGGCGCGGCGGTGGGCGGAGGCCTGGGCCTGGCGCTGACGGCGGACTTCCGGGTGGCCGCGCCCGAGGCCCGCTTCAGCGCCAACTTCGCCCGGCTCGGCTTCCATCAGGGCTTCGGCCTGAGCGTGACCCTGCCCCGGCTGGTGGGCCCGCAGGTGGCCGCCGACCTGCTCTACACGGGACGGCGGGTGCCGGGGGAGGAGGCGGCGAGGCTCGGTCTGGCCGACCGCCTCGTGGACCGCGACGAGGTCCGGTCCGAGGCCCACGCCATGGCCCGCGAGATCGCCATGTCGGCGCCGCTGGCGGTGAGGTCGATCCGGGCCACGCTGCGAGGCGATCTGGCCGACCAGGTGGAGGCGGCCACGTTCCACGAGCACCGGGAGCAGGACCGCCTCCAGCACACGGCCGACTTTGCGGAGGGATCCCGGGCCATGGCCGAGCGCAGAACGCCCGAGTTCCGAGGCGAGTGACGCCTGCTACCCTGCGTGGCTCGGGGCCGTTAGCTCAGCCTGGTTAGAGCGCCTGCTCGACACGCAGGAGGTCAGAGGTTCAAATCCCCTACGGCCCACCCAAGACTGCCCCTACGGCCCACCCAAGACTGACTGACAACAACAGGCATCTTCGGGGGGTCGGCTTTGGGGACATCCGGGCCCAGTTCAGTCCACCGAGCGGACTCGGTAGTTTCGACGCCGGATGCGATTGAGTCCGCTCAGGCGTGTTGTGTCTGCTGGGCCCGTTCGACGTCTAGGAATCTGCGCAACGCCTCGCGGATGATCTCACTTGTCGTAGTGCCGTCGGTCTCAGCGCGGGCCGCGACCGCGGCTCGCAGTTCCGGGTCGATGCGCACGGGGACCACTTCTGCTGGCCCCGAGCCGATGGTGGGTCGGCCTCTGCGGCGCTTGCGCAGCGCCGTGATGTTGTAGTCGGTGGTCTCGACCTCTTCGGCGATGGCGTCGAGGTCGGCCTCGGCGAGGACGCGGCCTGTGGTGGTCTTGTAGGTAGTCACGGTTGTTCGCCTTGGAGCGGGAGGAGTGCGTAGAACGATGGGCGCAGCGGCATTGCGTGAATCACCATCTCGGTGCCGACCCCAAAGTGAGGAATCTCGCTGATCAACTCTGGGGACTTTCGCTGATCGGCGTCAAGGATGCCTGGTCTGAGGTGTCAACCGCGATGTGCTGCATGAAGACACGGAATGTGTCTGCTGATTCTTGAAGGCGGTTCTCCAGGTCCGCTAGCAGGCGCAGCGCCTCGCGTTGTTCTTCAGTGTGTTCCGGGCCTACGGGTAGGTACATCGCTGTGGTGCGTTTCCCCGCGATCCAGGCGTCAGACCTCTCCTCGTGGTCTTGGTGGGCTGTGCGGGTGTGGGTGGTCAGCGGGATGCGCTCGTTGTCGAACACGGCGGTCACCTCTAGGTGGCCGCCCATGCCTTCGACCGCCATCCGCAGAGTCGACACCAGGTTGTCAGCGGCGGTCTCCATTGCCGACACGGACGCCTGGGCGCGGTCAAGGCGCCGTGCCAGCTCGGTCTGGGTGAGATTGCGGCGCTGGCGCAGTTCCTTGAGGGTGTGGGCCACGGTCTCGGCGCGGGCTTCCTCTTTGAGAGCCTCGACCCGGGCACGCTGCTCAGGGGTCAACTCGCCGACGAGTTCATCGAAGTCGTAGTAGGTCATGTGGGGTGGTCTCCTGTGGTGGGGGTGGTGCATCGTGGGGCTGCTGGCTAGCGGTCTGGGAGTTCGCCTTGGGATCGGAGATCGGCCAGGTACTGCTCGTACAGGCGCTCCGCCTCCGGGATGGCGCTCCGGTACCAGTCGTTCCATTGGCGGGCTTTGCTGCCTCCGAACAACAGGATCGCCTGCCGCAGCGGGTCGAACATGAACAGGATGCGCAGGTCCCTGCCCGCGCCGCGGGGTCTGAGTTCCTTCATGTTCTGATGTTTGGAGCTGTGGATCCGTTCGACGATGGGACGCCCCTGCGTCGGGCCGCCCTCGCGGAGCAGTTCTAGGGCAGCGATGAACGAGAGCCTCTCTTCTTCGTTGAGCGACTCCTGCCAGGACTTCACCTGCGCTGTCGCCTTGATCTCCCAAGCCACCAACACAGTATAGGGCTGACTCGATATAGGTGTGACTTGTTCTAGATGGCTGGTCGCGGCCTGTTGTGATACACGCCGCGTCTGGCACACAGCAAAGACACACTCGCCGTCGTGCGATGTGCTGGGTTGCATGACAGTGTATGTGGTATTATATTGAACATCGAACCTTGCCACCGGGGGTCAGCGGTGCGCCAACCAGCACGACACTACCCGACAGGATCCCTGCCGAGGACACCCGAGAGGCCCCCGAGTGACCGCAACCGCAGCTGAGCCGACCCAGATGGCCCACACCCCCGACGTGCGACCCGACCCGCCCGCAGCCAACGGGGCCGCGGCCGGGGCCCGCCTGCGGGCCGTGCTCGGCGACAACCCGCTCCAGACGGCGTTGGCCACTGTCGCGGTGGCGCTGCTCGTCTTCGTGCTCACCGACAACCGCAGCCGCGTCGACCGCGTCGAAGACACAGTGAACACCAGGATCGACCGCCTCGAGGACACCATGAACACCAGCTTCGCCGAGCAGGACGCCAAGATCGACGAACTCGACACGAGGCTGACCGCACTGATCGACGAGATCAACTTGAAGCTGACGGCGCTGATCGCCGCGTTGAACAAGACCGGGGAGGTTGACGCGGCTATCGAGGGCAGGCTCCTGGACTCCGAACCCCCCGGCGGGTGACCCCGTCGGCGTGCCGCGCTGACGCGGCCCGGCGTTGCCCTGACCGTACCGTCAGTGTCGGCTACCGCGTCGTCCGTCCCATCGACTGACCTTCCCGTAGCGTTGCCCCAAGTTGAGATTCCGGTTGAGCGCGCCCGCATCGTGCTAGTGGTTCAGCATCACGATAGACAGTAAACTGATGTTTGCACGTTAGTAAAGAAAGAATACTTGCTATGAACCCAGCGAAGCCCTTGTGTCCAGAGACCATTGAGGCCATCAAGCTGCTCGGAGGCAAAGTGGCCCTGGCGCGCCGGGAGCGGCGGTGGACGCTGGCGGAGCTTGCGGAGAGGGTCGGAGTCTCTGCAGTGACGATGCGCAAGGTCGAAAGGGGCGACCCCAGCGTCGCTCTCGGCACGGCGTTCGAGGCAGCCGCCCTGGTCGGCGTGCCGCTGTTCCATCATGACTCGGCACGGCGATCCGTGGAGGGCGAGGTCGTGCACTCTCGTCTGGCTGTGCTGCCCGCGACGGTGCGGTCGCGCCATGTCGACGACGACTTCTGATCCCTTCGAGCGCCCTGATCACGCGTACGTGTGGGCGTGGCTGCCGGAGGCGACCGAGCCTGTCGTCGCGGGCAGGCTGGACGACCGTGGTGCCATCGTCACCTTCACATACGCCCGCAGCTACCTCGATCGACCCCGACCGATGGCGCTGTACTTGCCCGAGTTGCCGCTGGAGCGCGGCGAGCTTCAGCCCCTGTCGGGCGAGATCGCCGGTTGCGTGTCGGACGCCGCGCCCGACGCCTGGGGACGTAGGGCGATCGAGCACCGCCGCGGCGACGCACATTCCGACCTGCCCACCCTGACGTACCTGCTCGAGTCCGGTTCGGACCGCATCGGAGCGCTGGACTTCCAGGCCTCTGCTTCCCGCTACGAGCCGCGTCTGGGCGACTCGGCCTCGCTGACCGAGTTGGCCGAGGCCGCGGACCGCGTCGACAGGGGCGAGCCGCTGACCCCCGGACTGCACCGCGCCCTGCTGCATGGAACCTCCGTCGGCGGAGCGCGACCCAAGGCCCTGATCGCCGGCGGCGACAGAGGCATGATCGCCAAGTTCTCATCGTCAACGGACCCCTATCCGGTGGTCAAGGCCGAGTACATCGCCATGGAACTAGCGCGCCGTGCCGGGATTGACGCCGCCCCCGTTGAACTCGCGCAAGCACTCGGCAGAGAGGTTCTCATGGTGGAGCGCTTCGATCGAACCCACCGTGGCGGTCGACGCATGATGGTCTCGGCACTGACCATCCTGGAATGCCACGACGCGCACGGAATCGCGGGCCGATACGCGACCTATGCCGACCTGGCCCACCAGATCCGAGCGCGGTTCACCGACGCCGACGCGACGCTGCGGGAGTTGTTCTCGCGCATCGTCTTCAACATTCTCGTCAGCAACACCGACGATCACGCCCGCAACCACTCCGCCTTCTGGGACGGCGCCGATCTGACGCTCACACCGGCATACGACATCTGCCCACAGCTCCGAACCGGCGGCGAGGCCGCCCAGGCCATGGCCTTTGGGCCCGACGGGGACCGCCTGAGCCAGGTCGCGCGCTGTATCGCCCATGCTGGGCACTACCACCTGACCGTCCAGCAGGCACAGGACATCGTCGATCATCAGATCGCCACGATCCACGCCCACTGGGACGAGGTCTGCGACCTTGCCGCAACCAGCCGCGCCGACAAGGAACGGCTCTGGGGGCGCCAGTTCCTCAACCCCTACGCGTTCCAGGGGCATCGGTCGTAGAGGCGACAGAGGGCTATCGCGGCGCGGTGGGACATCAAGGCATCATCTAGTAGAGATGCGATGATGTCTACATGCTGGCCGCCGCCGGCGTAGCGGGGAACCTCGTTACCGACGCCCACATCGCCGCGCTGGCCATCGAGCACCAAGCCGAGGTCCACTCCAACGACAGCGACTTCGCCCGCTTCCCAGGGCTGCGCTGGCGCAACCCGCTCTAGCACTGCAACCTGGGGCGGCTGTTCTTATGACGTTGCCGAAAGTGCGTCGCGATCTCTGCTGCGCAGCGGCGCCGCCGGGACAGCCGATGAACGCGAACATCTCCGCCCAGCGCGAGCCGAGCGCCTAGGTTCCGATGGATCGCCGACCGGAGGCTGGCCATGAGGCGGATTCGATACAACTGTGCGTCGTGTGCCCGGGCGCTATTGGTTGGCGCTGAGACGGGAGCGCTCTGTAGCGCATAGGACTAGTTAGCGGGCTGGTCGCGTCGCCAACTCGCCACGAATAGCCCATACGACGCGATACGATAGGTGTGTGGGGCAGCAGATCACCGCTGAAGGGTGGATGGCTACCCGGAGGGGGTTCGGGCGACGACCCTACCGCGCCTACCTGCCGCATCCATTGGAAGGGTGGGAACCCGCGCTGACGCCCGAAGACGTGAACGCGGTCACTGTCGCTGACCGAGCGCTCGTCGCGGCAGGGACACTGCCCGAATCAGAGCTAGCCGGCGGCCTGGCAAAATGGATGCTGGCACGCGATGAGAGCATCCGATCAAGCGTCATGGAGGGGGTCGCCGCGACTGCGTCTGGGCTCGCCTGGGCCGAGTACCAGGATCAGGCCGGCCAGCCGGTGTCTGACGAGAACGAAGCGCTCACCCTCGGAGCGACACAGCAGGTCGCGGCCGCAGTCGAGCTCGGACAACGGATGCGAACCGGGTACAGCTGCACGCTCGACGACCTCCTTGGCATCCACAGCCTGCTCTTCGCTCAGACCCGCGACCGCGCCTTGGGGGGTGTGCTGCGCGATGAGCCGATCTGGATTGGTCCGCCGGGCTGTCTGGTCGACGACGCCACCTTCGTGGCGCCGCCCGAAGATCGGGTGCCGACGCTCATGGATGACCTCGTGAGCTACCTGAACACCAGCGACCATCCGCCGGTGCTGCGAGCAGTGATCGCTCATGGCCAGTTCGAGACGATCCATCCTTTCGGCGACGGCAACGGCCGCACCGGACGCGCCTTGATCCAGACGGTGTTGAACGCCGCCGGGCTGGCTGACGGCGCGGTGCCGGTCAGCTCTGCACTCAGCCGTGACCAGCGCGGCTACTACGACGCGCTAAACGCCAGCCGAGTCGTTTGCGGTGCCGCTGACACCACAACCCGCAGCCGTGGTTTGCGTGACTGGCTGATGGCGTTCAGCAATGCCTGCATCGAGGCCGAACGCCAAACAGCGACGGTGGCGCGCACGGTTGAGGCGATGGCCCACCGATGGCAGACCGTGGCGGTCTTTCGCCGGGACAGCGCTGCAGCCGCGGTGCTGGCTGCGCTGCCGTCGATGCCGGTGCTTGACGCCGAAACGGCTGCGCAACGCGTCGGGGTCACTCCTAGAGCTGCCCGGGCCGCGCTGGTAGCGCTCGCCGACGTGGGGATCGTCAGCTCCACAGGCGGTCGCCGCAACCGCAGATACACCGTCCCCGAAATGGTCACCCTGCTACGCGCCATGACCCCCGACGGTGGGCTGGCAGCCCGGGCGCGACCCGGGCCGGCCCCCGCTTCTGAACCTGCTGCTGCGGCGACCGTGACTGGCACGACATGCAGGCACTACGGACCGCGTGCTAAACGCCACTGCTGGCTACCGCCGCGACATCGCGGGCAGCACCGCTATCCACCGAAGTAGCCGCTCCGAGACCCCCGCCGCACGCGCTCGGCGGCCCGGCCGGCGATAGGTTTCCGTACGTGACCATGGGCAATATCGACCTGGGCCGGATCGGGATCTGGACCGGGCTCCTGGACCTGGTGCCGTCGTCTCGAGCGATCGAGCTGGCGGCCGAGGTGGAGGAGATGGGCTACGGGGCGATCTGGATCCCCGAGGCGGTCGGGCGGGACCCGTTCGTGGCGGCAGCGCTGCTGCTCCAGGGCACCTCCTCGATCAAGGTCGCCACCGGCATCGCCAACATCTACGCCCGCGACCCGATGACGACGGCCAACGCCCAGCGAACCGTCGAGGAGGCGTTCCCCGGCCGCTTCCTGCTGGGGCTCGGGGTCAGCCACCGGCGCCTGGTGCAGGACCTCCGCAACCACGAGTACTCGCGCCCGCTCAGCTACATGCGCGACTACCTCGCCCGCATGCGCGAGGCACTGTTCCTGGCCCACGGCCCCCAGGAACTGCCCGAGATCGTGCTGGCCGCGCTCGGCCCCAGGATGCTCGCCCTGTCGGCCGAGGCCGCCGCCGGAGCGCACCCCTACTTCGTGCCGCCCGAGCACACCGCCATCGCCCGCGACGTCATGGGCCCCGACGCAGCGCTGTACCCCGAGCAGATGGTCATCCTCGACACCGACCCGGCCACCGCACGCTCCCTCGCCCGCAAGAACATGGCGCCGTACCTCGGGCTGCCCAACTACACCAACAACCTCCTCCGCCTCGGCTTCGAGCAGTCCGACATCGACGGCGGCCCCGGCGGCGGCCCCTCGGACCGCCTGGTCGACGCCATCGTGGCGTGGGGCACCCCCGAGCAGGTCACGTCACGCGTCCAGGACCACCTCGACGCCGGCGCCGACCACGTCGGGGTGCAGGTCCTCGCCGACAACACCGATGCCGCCGCCGACGGCTGGAGAACCCTCGCGCCCCACCTGCATGAAACCCGATGAGGCTCAGGGTCTGGGTAACCTCGCCGGCATGGACGCAGCAGATGCAAAGGACATCGTTCAATGCCACTGACCCAGTACCGGATTGACCGCGACGGCGCAGACCGTCTCCTCTTCCTCATGCACGGCTACACCGCCGAGCAGCACCACCTCGCATCGTACGTGCCGTTGGTCGACCCAGACGAACGATTCAGCGCGATCGCGCCGCGGGGACCGATCGACATGCCCGATGGCGACGGCGCGGGCTGGTGGACCATCGACCTCGACACGTTCGAATCCGACCTCTCACAGTTCGTGCCCTCGCTCGAGATGCTCGAGTCCTTCATCGCGGACGAGGCCATCAAGGCAGGTGTGCCACTCGAGCGGTGCATCGTGGGCGGGTTCAGCCAAGGCGGCTACCTGTCGCTGGCGCTCGCCGGCAAGGCCGGTGCGCCCCGCTACGCCGGTGTGTGGGCCATCTGCTGCGGCCTTCCAAGCGCACCAGGACTCGACGTCGACCTGTCCAACGGTGGCGGCCGACCGGCGCTCTTCCAGTGGGGAACCCGCGACGCCTTCATCGGCCAGGAGCAGCCCAGAGAGGTGATCGCAGCCCTTGGCGATGGCGGGTGGGATCTGCGACACCACGCCTATGACATGGCTCACAGCCAGACCATCGAAATGATGGTCGACGCCCGCGAGTGGCTCGCCGGGCTCCTCTGACCTGTTCTTCTGCTGGGCGTCGTAGGTCCCCGAAATCCGGGGTGATCCATCATCGCAGTCGGCGAGCAGTAGTACTCCATCGTTCAGAACATCTGCCATCGCAGCGTTGGATCGTCCCAATGATCCACGCGCCGTGTGAGTTCCTTGTCGGCGCCCGGCACGACGCCCCACAGACAGGCGAGCCACACCAGTTCGTTGATCTCGTCCGCGGCGTAGATCTCGGCCAGCAGTCGCTCGTTCACCGGGCCGTGATAGGCGGCGCGGATCCGCTCCACCACGTCCGGCTCCTGGTCGTGACGCTGGTATTGCACTCGCACGGTCGACAGATCCACCTCCGGTGGGCCGATCCCGACGTAGTCGAGATCCACGAACGCCATGGTCCCGTCGCCGCGGCGCACGACATTGGGCGGGTAGGCGTCGCCATGGATCAGCACCCGGGCCTGAGCCTCTCCCCCGGAGTCGGCCCAGCACTCGCTGAGCGCCCCCAACCGGCGGTGCAGCGTCGCCTCAAGGAAGGCACGCAGACGGGTGGGCACGCCCCTCGCCTCCATCAGCGGCACTCGGGTCGTCCATCGTGTCAGGAAACACGCCTCCGGGTCCCACACCGGCAGAGCGTCCGACGCCTCAATGCGATGGCATCGCCAGGCCAGCTCGACGAGCGTCTCGAGGGACAACTTCGGTGCGGGGGACTGCATCGGCCAGAAGGTGACGATCCGACCGTCGCTCAACCGGCATGGATCGCACAGCGGAGCCACGAACGGAGCACCCGCTGCCGCCAACTGCTTGAGGTGGCTGTGATGAGCGATGTGGTGCTCGAGCGGCTGGCGGATGAGGTACCCCACCCGGGCCACGACCTTGTCGTCGAGGCTTCCCAGCACGATGTGGTTGCCCACCCTGAGCAGCCGGAACCCGGCGACGGTGAGGTCCAGCCTGCGGGCTGCGTCGTGCACCAACTGGGCGGTTCGCTCGATATCAGGCTTGGCGTGGGTGACGGGCCGAGCATCCATCACCCGCGACGATAAACGGCCGGGTGCTGGTCGCGGGCGTCTTCGTGATCGCCTGTCTCGCCAGGGGGCCGTTGTCGCTGTCGGCGACGGGGGCCGGTGCGGCGGCGGGCGCGCTGGCCGGATGGCCCGCCACCAAGCGGTTCCTCGACCGCCTGCCCGTAGCCGCAGTGGGCGGTGCGGTGGGAGCGGCCTACGCCGTCACCCTGGCCACCGGCCGCTACGACGACCTAGTAGGCGAGCTCTACCGCATAGCCACCAACGCCTGACGCTTCCAAGTCTCCGCGGTTGCCATCCCCGAGGTTGCCGAGCACTGTGCGCGGTCAGAGTCGGTCCGGCTCCATGTGGCACCACTGGTCGGTTCGCATTCTCCAGCCGTTGTCCTCGACGGCGACCTTGTTGCCGAAGGTCAGTCCCGACGGCGGGCCCGTCATCGTGATCTCCCAGCGCACCATGCCGTCTGTCGATTCGGCCACTTCGATCGTGTAGTTCGCCACCGGCAGGGGACTCAGGTTCTCTCTCAGGACCGCGCCGGGGGTCGGGAGCCCCTCTTCGAGCGGTTCAGGAACCTCGTAGGCGCCGTCCGACATCATCGGGCAGTCGGAGAAGTCGGCGGGCGGCTGCGACTCTCCGCGCTTGCGCGCCGCGCCCCGCCAAACGGTGTCGCGGTTCCCGACAGTGGTGAGGCACCACCGAGCCTGCTCGATCCGCCACGGACCCTCGGCGGTGGGGACCGCCCTCACGGTGCCGAAGTGCGCCTCGCCGTTGGAGTCCTCGACCGCGACCCGCCATTGCTCGTAGCCGAATCCGCGCTCGGCGACCTCGATGTCATAGAGAGGCTCCGACAGGTCGCCGAGGTGGTCCAGAAGCGCCTCGTTGGCTGTCTCGAAGGCGTCAGAGCCCTCTGCGCCGGACCGGACGCGAGCCGCGTAGGCCGACCCCGACAGGCACTGGAAAGTGTCGCGGAACTCCGTCGATGTCGCCGGATCGGCCACTGCGAACAGAGGCTTGGGCGGGAAGTGGAGCCCGTCATAGACCCAGCGCCGGCCCAGCGCCTCCGACAGCTCGACAGTCACCGCGGCAGAGGGGTTGTCGGGGCAGGTGGCCGTCCCGGCGATGGGCACCACCGCGAAGGCCAACACCACTGCATGGTCGGTTTCGATCACTTGGGGGCCTCGGAGCGCGTCCCCCATCTCGCGGCCGTGGGCGCACCCCTGCTCGGTGACCAGCAGATCAATCGTGGTGTCGCCCGCGTCGGGCATGGAGTCGATGTCGAGGCGCACCTCGACGCGGGCCAGCCCGGGCGGCAGCGGCACGACCGGCTCGCACGGGCGGCCGTAGGCCTCCCCGGCGAAGACCCACCGGTTGCCGCGCCGCTCCACGGCGGCGGTACCGAAGCCGCCTTCCGACAGCACCGCGAAGATGGCGCTGTCGTCGTCGATGCTGATCACGACCCATGGTCCCGGCGGCCGCGGCAGAGGCGCGTCAGGAGAGTCCATCTCGGCCCGCAGCACATCCACGGCCGGATGGTCGACCTCGTCGATCGGGGTCGGGTCGATCAGCTGCGAGTAGCGCAGCACGGGAGTGCCCGAACACGACACCAGGGGATCCTCAATGTCCAGGTCCGGGATCACATCCAGTGGTCCGTCGGGCGGCTGCGGCGTGCGGGTGATCTCGTTCTCGGAATCGCCACCGCTGCATGCCCCGGCCAGCACGGCCACAGCCAACAATGCCGCTGATGCCTTCATGTTCCCTTGGACGACCGAGCCTCTCCGGGAGTTCCCATCTCATGGCCAATCGACGGCTGCCGAACACCGGCGTCAAGAGTAGTTGGCGCTGGAGGAGTACTTCTGCAACGCCGCCATCACGGGCGTGGTGTTCAGCCACAAGGGCGTGCCGCTGTGGCACGGCCACGCCAAGCGGTTGGCCACCAAGGCTCAGATGAATGCGTTGCGGGCCCTCTATGGAGCTTGCGGCGGTTGTGACGCCAATATGTGGATCTGCGACGGCCATCACAGAGAGCCGGTGTCGCAAGGAGGGCGGACCGACATCGACAACATGATGCTGCTGTGTTGGGTGTGCCACCAGAAGGTGCATCACCATGGCTGGCGGGAAGTGCCCGACGGGCAAGGCCTGTACACCATCGCGCCGCCGGAGCGCATCCGCCACGGCCCCGCCCACGCACCCGACCCGCCGTCCGTCCGTGGATCCCCACATCGGCGCCCGCGCCGGGCCGCTCGACCGCCCAACACGGCAACGGCGCAGGACAATGCTCGGGTTGGGGCGCCGGATGGTGAGGGCAAGCGGCGTCCGGCAGAGCCTGAGCCGCTGTTCACCGTCGCCTAGAGGGGCCGTCGTGGGCTCGCTGGCGATAGCTTGGCTGGCTGTGAGTGCGGGTGCTGGGGACGAGACGCTGGCCGGCTACCGGGCGAGCATCGACAACATCGACGTCTCGCTGGTGATGCTGCTGGGCGAGAGGTTCAAGATCACCAAGCAGGTCGGGATCTACAAGGCCCGCGTCGGGCTGCCGGCCGCGGACCCCGAGCGCGAGGCGGAGCAGATCGTCCGGCTGCGCGAAGTGGCCACCTCCGTCGACCTCGACCCCTCCTTCAGCGAGAAGTTCCTGCGGCTCGTGTTCGCCGAGGTGAGACGCGAGCACGAACTGGCTCGCCGCGACGCCGCGGATAGCTGAGGCGCGCCCGCCGTGGTCGGGACCAGCCCGCCGGGCACGCCCGAGGCACTGGCCCGCATCCTGTACGAGCGTTTCGAGGCCTTCCACGCCGACTTCATCTCCGTCACCTCACGAGCCGAGGGCCGCTTCCTCGCCGGCGACTGGCACGGACACCGCCAGGACGCCTTCGAGCGCTTGAACCTCCACACCGACGCGGTGCTCGACACCGTCGAAGCCTGCCGCGCCCGACTGTCCGACCCCGGCGCCCGACTGTCCGACCCCGGCGCCCGACTGTCCGACCCCGGCGCCCGACTGTCCGACCCCGGCGCCCGACTGTCCGACCCGGGCGCCCGGCTGTCCGACCCCGGCTCCCGGCTGTCCGACCCCGGCTCCCGGCTGTCCGACCCCGGCTCCCGGCTGTCCGACCCCGGCTCCCGGCTGTCCGACCCCGGCTCCCGGCTGTCCGACCCCGGCTCCCGGCTGTCCGACCCCGGCTCCCGGCTGTCCGACCCCGGCTCCCGGCTGTCCGACCCCGGCTCCCGGCTGCCTGACCCCGGCTCCCGGCTGTCCGACCCCGGCTCCCGGCTGTCCGACCCCGGCTCCCGGCACGCCTGGATCGGCGCCCAGCGCCGCTACATCGAACACCTCTCCGACCGGGGCGACCTGGAGCTGGCCGAGACCTTCTACAACTCCGTCACCAGGCGCCTCTTCGGCGTGGTCGGCCTCGACCGGGAACTGGAATTCATCTGGCTCGGCCCCACCGCGCTGCCCGCCAGCGACGACACCGGACCGGGGCACAGCAGCACCAGCGTGCACGACTCCACCGTCGAAGCGGTCGCAGCCGTCCTCGAACGCAGTCCGCTGGGCCCGCACTTCGCCGACCTCGCCCGCGACGCCGCGCTCGTCGCCGGCCGCATCGACGGCTACCTCGACGGCACATGGCGTGACCTCGACGCCATCGACATGCTCGACCCGGTGTTCTACCGCCAGAAGGGCGCCTACCTTGTCGGCCGGCTGCGCTGGCTCAACCGGGTGTCGCCCTGCATCCTGCCGATCGTCCACGACGACTCGGGCGTGCGCGTCGACGCCGCCCTCCTCACCGAGCCCGCCGCCAGCCGGCTGTTCAGCTACGCCCGCTCCTACATGCACGTCCTGTCGTCCCGTCCCGCCTCGGTCGTGGCCTTCCTCAAGTCGATGCTGCCGGTCAAGCCCGTCGCCGAGCTCTACACGTCGCTCGGGTACTCCCAGCACGGCAAGACCAACCTCTTCCGCGCCCTGTACCGGCACATGGAGCACTCCAACACCCGGTTCGAGCACTCCCGGGGCGCGGCCGGCACCGTCATGGCCGTGTTCGCGCTGCCGTCGTTCGACGTCGTGTTCAAAGTGATCAAGGACCGGTTCCCGCCCAGCAAGCGGACCACCCCCGAGGACGTGAAGCGCCGCTACCGGCTCGTGTTCGGGTACGACCGGATGGGCCGGCTCGTCGACGCCCAGGAGTTCGAGAACCTCACCTTCGCCAGGGACCGCTTCGACGACGACCTCCTCGACGAGCTGTGCCGCGACTGCTCGCGCACGGTGTCGGTCACCGACACCGAGGTCGTGCTGGGCCACGTCTACACGGAGCGCCGCGTCTACCCGCTCGACCTGTACCTGCGAGAGATGGCCCCCGACCGGGCCGTCGCGGCCGCCATCGACTACGGCAACGCCATCAAGGACCTCGCCGCAGCCAACATCTTCCCCGGCGACCTGTTCTGCAAGAACTTCGGCGTCACCCGGCTCGGCTCGGTGGTGTTCTACGACTACGACGAGCTGGCCCTACTGTCGGAGGTGAACTTCCGGGCCCTGCCCGTGCCCGACGACGACCTCGACGAGATGCTCGACCAGCCCTGGTTCCCGGTCGGCGCCGACGACGTGTTCCCCGAGGAGTTCGCCACCTACCTGCGATCACCGCCCATCGTGGGCGCCGTGTTCGCCGAGCACCACCCCGAGATCGCCACCCTCGACTTCTGGGAGTCGATGAAGCAGCGCAACCGGGCCGGCGACATCCCCGACCTGTTCCCCTACCCGGCCTCGGTGCGCCTGCACCACCAGTACACAGACCACCAATCCTGAGCCTGATCGGAGACCATCATGCGAGCCGTAGTGATCACCGCCCACGGCGGGCCCGACGTGCTGCAGGTGCAGGAAGTGCCCGACCCCGTCGCCGGACCCGCAGAGATCCTCGTCGACGTCGTGACCTCGGCGCTGAACCGGGCCGACACGCTGCAGCGCCGCGGCCTCTACCCCGGACCGCCCGCCGAGCACGAGATCCCCGGCCTGGAGTTCGCCGGTCGGGTGGCCGCGGTCGGCGAGCGGGTCGCCGAGCACGCCGTCGGCGACGCGGTCATGGGGATCGTGGGGGGCGGCGGCTACGCCGAGCGGGTCGTGGTGCACCACCGCCAGGCCATGGCCGTGCCCGACGCTCTCGGGCTGGACGCGGCGGGCGCCTTCCCCGAGGTGTACATCACCGCCTGGGACGCGCTCGTCCGCCAGGGCGGGCTGACCACCGGCCGGTGGGCGCTGGTCCATGCCGGAGCCTCCGGGGTGGGCACCGCGTCCATACAGATCGCCAAGGCCATGGGCGCCCGGATCGCGGTCACCGCCTCCGCCGGCAAGCACCACGTCTGCGAGACGCTCGGAGCCGACCTCGTGATCGACTATGCCTCCGAGGACTTCGTGGAGGCCGTCAAGTCGACCACCGGCGGCGCCGGCGTGGACGTGGTCCTCGACGTGGTCGGCGGCGACTACCTGCCCCGCAACGTGTCGTGCCTTCGCACCAACGGGCGCATCATCCAGGTCGGCACCATGGCCGGCACGCCCGTGCCGTTCAACCCGGCCGGGCTGATGCTCAAGCGGGCCGCCCTGATCGGCACCACTCTGCGGGCCCGCCCCATCGAGGAGAAGATCGCGGTCACCCGCCAGTTCGCGGCCGAGATGCTGCCCCATGTCGCGGCCGGGGCGATGGCCCCCGTGATCGACAGCCGCTTCCCGCTGGCCGGCGCGCCCGCCGCCCACGAGCGCATGGAGGCCAACCTCAACGCCGGCAAGATCGTCCTGGACGTGAACCCGAGGCCGAGCGGGTAGGTGAGCGAAACCGGCCCGTACGGGCGAGGCCGTGGCCCGAGCGGCCCGTGAGCGCAGCGAACAAGAGCGGGAAACCGCGTTAGCGGTCCTTCATCGCGACGTAGTCGCGCTTCGGGGCGCCGACATAGATCTGCCGGGGCCGGTAGATGCGGGAGTTCTGCTCGATCATCTCGTTCCAGTGGGCCAGCCACCCCGGCGTGCGGCCGATGGCGAACAGCACGGTGAACATGTTCGTGGGGAAGCCCAGCGCCTGGTAGATCAGGCCCGAGTAGAAGTCCACGTTCGGGTACAGCCGCCGGCTAACGAAGTAGTCGTCGGCCAGCGCGACCTCCTCGAGCTTGAGGGCGATGTCGAGCAGCGGGTTCTTGCCGATCACCTTGAACACGTCGTGGGCGGCCGCCTTGATGATCATCGCCCTCGGGTCGTAGTTCTTGTACACGCGGTGCCCGAAGCCCATCAGCCGGTGCCCGCCCCGCTTGACGCTGGCGATGAAGCTGTCGACCTCCTCGTAGGAGCCGATCTTGGTCAGCATGTTGATCACGGCCTCGTTCGCCCCTCCGTGCAGCGGCCCGTACAGGGCGGCGCAGCCGGCCGCGATGGCGGTGTAGGGGTCGGCGTGGCTCGACCCGACCACCCGGGCCGCGGTGGTGGAGCAGTTCTGGCCGTGGTCGGCGTGAAGGATGAACAGCACCCGCATGGCCTGCACCAGGTGCGGGTCGGGCTCGTAGTCGCCGCCGATGTCGAACATCATCTTCAGGAAGCGGGTCGGGTAGTCGTCGGCGTTGTCGGGGAAGATGAACGGCAGGCCCCTCGAGAACCGGTAGGCCGCCGCGGCCAGCGTCGGCATCTTGGCGATCAGCCGCACGATCTGGGCCCGGCGGTTGTCGACGTCGAAGAGGTGCTTGGCCTCGGGGTAGAAGGTGGACAGGCCGGCCACCCCCGAGGTCAGCAGACCCATCGGGTGGGCGTCGTAGTGGAAGGCGTCGAAGATCCGCTTGCGGAAGTTCTCGTGGATGAACGTGTGCCGCGTTATGTCGTAGGTCCACTCGTCGAGCTGGGGCTGCGTGGGCAGCTCCCCGTACACCAGCAGGTAGGCGACCTCCGGGAACGTGCTGTGCTGGGCGAGCTGCTCGATGGGGTAGCCGCGGTAGCGCAGGATGCCGGCCTCGCCGTCGATCTCGGCCACCGCGCTGGACGTGGCCGCGGTGGTGGCCAGCCCCGGATCGAAGAACCAGACACCTCCGAGCAGCTTGCGCCAGGCCGTCGAATCGACTCCTCCGTCGACGATCGGGATCTCGATCGACTGGCCGGTGCGGTTGTCGGTGATCGTGACGCTTTCCCCCATCGGAGATCACATTACAGGGGAGCGTTGTCGTGGCGGCGTTTCGGCAGGCGCTCACGCTTGGCGGACAGCAGATCCAGGGCGGCGCAGATCTCCCGCCTCGTGTCGACGGGCTCGATCACGGAGTCGATGGCGCCCCGCTCGGCCGCGATGTACGGGTTGAGCAGCCGCTGCTCGTAGGCCGTCTCCAGCTCCGCCCTCTCGGCGTCGGTGGCCGACCGGTGGAGGATCCCCACCGCTCCCTTGGCGCCCATCACCGCGATCTCGGCCGTGGGCCAGGCCAGGGCCAGGTCGTTCCCCATCGTCTTGGAGTCCATGACGATGTAGGCGCCGCCATAGGACTTGCGCAGGGTCACGTTCACCCGCGGCACGGTGGCCCGGGCGTAGGCGAAGGCCATCTGGGCGCCGTAGCGGATCATGCCCCGCCACTCGAGGTCCTTGCCGGGGTAGAAGCCGGACGTGTCCACGAAGGTGACGAGCGGGAGGTTGAAGGCGTCGCAGAAGGCCACGAAGCGGGCCCCCTTGCGGGAACCGGTTATGTCGAGCGTCCCGGCCAGCGACTGGGGCTGGTTGGCCACGATCCCCACCGGCCGGCCGCCGAAGGAGGCGAAGGCGGTGACCAGGTTGGCGCCCCAGAAGGGGTGCGGCTCCAGCAGCACGCCGTCGTCGGCGACGGCCACCAGCACATCGCGCACGTCGTAGCTCCCGCCCGACTCGGCCGGCAGGACGTCGAACGCCTCGGGCACCGGCCGGTCGACGGGATCGGTGCAGGTGCGGCCGGGCGGGTCGACGGCGTTGCTGTCCGGCAGGTAGCTGAGGAGCTCGGCCGCGGTGTCGTCGGCCTCCGCGTCGGTGGACGCCACGAAGCTCGCCACCCCGGACCGGACGGCGTGGGTCTCGGCGCCGCCCAGGTCGGCGCGGTCGACGGGCATCCCGGTGAAGTGCTCCACCATCCGCGGCCCGACGACGAAGGCGTAGGCGTCGGCGGTCATCACCACGAAATCGGCCAGCCCCAGCAGCAGGGCCGGGCCGGACACGTTGGGACCGGCCGCGACGACGATCACCGGCACCACCCCCGAGCAGCGAGCCAGCTCGGTGGCCGCGGCGGCCCAGCCGTGCAGGGCGTCGACTCCCTCGGTGAGGTCGGCGCCCGAGGAGGCCAGCCGCAGCAGCAGCGGGAGCCGCTGCGTGCGGGCCAGCCGGGCGGCGGCGGCCATGCTCTGGCCGTCGGCCGGCGCCAGCGCCCCGCTGCGCTCGTCGGTGGCGCAGCGGGCGTCGATCTCGACCACTCTGCGATCGCCGAAGGTCGTCACCCGGCTGCGGACGAACCCGGAGCATCCGGCGCGAAGGTTGACCGCGGTCGCTTCGAAGGCAGCTGACACGTCGCTCATCGTAGGGAGTCGCGGGGCCCTGGCCCGTCATCGCCCGTCATTGGGCCGGACGGGCGCCCCACCGCGTGGATGTGGGGCTGGGCCGCCGCCTCCTGCTGCACGATCCAGCGGATCGTCTCGCCCACGGCGCGCGCCGGCGCGGCCGGCACGGTCCTGCGGTTGCGGGCCAGCCCGACGATGCGCGCGCCCAGGCGGTCCACCTTCACGCTGCGCCAGTCTCCCTGGAGGACGCCGTGGGCGGCGCTGGCCGGCAGCAGAGCCGGCGCGAAGCCCGAGAAGGCCAGCGACGCCAGCAGGCGCAGGCCGTCGATCTCGGCTCGGCTGCGCAGCTCCACGTGGACCCGCCGAGCGTCGGTGTCGACCTCGTCGCGGAAGGCGGTGCCCCTGGGGGGCAGCAGCACCTCGTGCCGGGCGAGGTCCACGAGGTCGATGCGGTCCCGGTCGGCCAGCTCGTGGCCGGTCGGAGCGATCACCACCCGGTCCTCCGAGAAGAGGTCCTCGGTCTCGATGTCGGGATCGTCGACGGGAAGGTTCACCACCGCCAGGTCGAGGCGGTTCTCGATGAGCAGGGGAACGAGCGAGGTCGTGGTGGCGTCCAGGACGATCACCTCGACGAGCGGATGCAGCCGGCTCGTCTCGTCCAGCAGGCGCGGCACGAGCCATCGGGCGGTCGTCCCGATCACTCCGACGGTCACGGTGCCGCTGAGGTTCGCCTGCATGGCGCCCAGATCGTCGGAGATGGCCTGGATCTCCAGCTGGATGCGACGGGCGCGGTCGGCCACGACCTGGCCCTCCGGGGTGAGGCATCGCCGGGCCCTGTCGATCAGCACCGCGCCCGCCTCCCGCTCGAGCTGAGCGATGTGGGCGGACACGTTGGACTGCACGGTGTGCAGGGCCCGGGCCGCGGCCGAGAAGCTCTGGTGCTCGGCGACCGCGAGGAGCACGTCGAGCTGCCTCAGGTCCATCGCAATTGATGATATGAACTATCGATTCAAACTGTCAAAGTGATATTTACCGGCGGTGCTGGATGGTGTTGAATGGAAGCACAAATCCGGTTCGGCAGGCGTGTTCCTCCTCGCAGGCCGCTCCGGTCTCAACTTGGGTCGAGATCCCCCCCAAGCTCGGCCCAAGCAAAAATGAAGCGGCTGGTCTCGCCCCAGATCAGCCGCTTCTGTCTTGTGGTGACGGGGTACTCGCCCGGCTGCGGATGATGTTCAGCGCGCTGCCGGCCCGGAACCACTCGATCTGCTCGTCGCTGAGGGTGTGGTGCGCCTCGAAGGCCCAGACCGCGCCGTCGGGCGTGGTGACCTCCACCGTCACCGGCTGGTCCGGGGCCAGGTCGGCCAGGCCGCGCACCCCGATGCGGTCGTCCTCGCCGATGCGCTCGTAGTCGGCCGGGTCGGCGAACGTCAGCGCCAGCACTCCCTGCTTCTTGAGGTTGGCCTCGTGGATGCGGGCGAAGCTGCGGGCCAGGGCCAGCACGCAGCCCCGGAACCGGGGCTCCATGGCGGCGTGCTCCCGGCTGGAGCCCTCGCCGGTGTTGGAGTCGCCGATGAACACCCAGCGCAGGCCGGCCTCGTGGTACTCGCGGGCGATGTCGGGCAGGGGCTGCACCTCGCCGGTGATCTGGTTCTTGCCGTGGCCGACGTCGTAAGCGCGATCGCCGTTCGAGGATCCGAACGCGTTCACCACGCCCAGGTACAGGTTGCCTGAGATGTTCTCCAGGTGTCCCCGGTACCGCAGCCACGGGCCGGCCGCGGAGATGTGGTCGGTGGTGCACTTGCCCTTGGCCTTGGCGATCACGGGCAGGTCCTCGTAGTCGCGGCCGTCCCAGGCCGCGAAGGGCTCCAGCAGCTGGAGGCGCTCGGAGTCGGGCGAGACCCGGACGTCGACGGCCGCGCCGTCGGCGGGCGGCGCCACGAACGTGTCCTCGCCGGGGTCGAACCCGTCGGGGGGAAGCTCGATGCCGGTCGGCTCGGAAAGGGCCACCGGCTCGCCACGGTCGTTGGTGAGGGTGCCGGCGACCGGGTCGAAGTCGACGGTGCCGGCCAGCGCCAGCGCGATGACGGTCTCCGGGGAGGTGACGAAGCTCAGCGTGGCCGGATCGCCGTCGTTGCGCTTGGGGAAGTTGCGGTTGTAGGAGGTGACGATCACGTTGGGCTTGCCCGGTGTGTGGCCCTCCTCGCCGGAGCGGTCCCACTGGCCGATGCAGGGTCCGCAGGCGTTGGCCAGAACGGTCGCGCCGAGAGCCTCGAAGTCGTCCATCAGGCCGTCGCGCACGATGGTGGAGCGGATCTGCTCGGAGCCCGGCGTCACCAGCAGCCGGGTGCGGGCCCTCAGGCCCTTGCCGGCTGCGTCGCGGGCTATCGACGCGGCCCGGGTGATGTCCTCGTAGGACGAGTTGGTGCAGCTGCCGATGAGGGCGGCGCTGATCTCCAGCGGCCACTGGTTGTCGCGGGCCTCCTCGCCGAGGTCGGCGACCTCGCGGGCCAGGTCCGGGGTGTGGGGGCCGTTGATGTGGGGTCCGAGGGCGTCGAGGTCGATCTCCACCACCCGGTCGTAGAAGCGCTCGGGGTTGGCCTCGGTCTCGGGGTCGCCGCAGAGATGGTGAGCCACCGCGGCGGCCAGGTCGGCCGCGTCGGCCCGGCCGGTGGCCCGCAGGTAGCGGTCCATCGATTCGTCGTAGTCGAAGATCGATGTGGTGGCGCCGATCTCGGCGCCCATGTTGCAGATGGTGGCCTTGCCGGTGGCGCTGAGGGAGCGGGCCCCGGGCCCGAAGTACTCGACGACGGCGCCGGTGCCGCCGGCCACGGTGAGGATGTCGGCCACCTTCAGGATCACGTCCTTGGGGGCCGACCAGCCGCTTAGCTCGCCGGTGAGGTGGACGCCGATGAGCTTGGGCCAGCGCACGTTCCACGGGAACCCGGTCATCACGTCCACCGCGTCGGCGCCGCCCACGCCCACCGCCACCATGGCCAGCCCGCCCGCGTTGGGGGTGTGGCTGTCGGTGCCGATCATCATCCCGCCGCAGAAGGCGTAGTTCTCCAGCACGACCTGGTGGATGATGCCCGAGCCGGGCTTCCAGAACCCGGCGCCGTAGCGGGCGCACACGCTGTGCAGGAACTCGTACACCTCGTCGTTGCCCGACAGGGCGGCCAGCAGGTCGCGCTTGGCGTCGGTGCGGGCGGTGATGAGATGGTCGCAGTGGGTGGTGGTGGGCACCTGCACCTCGTCGAGCCCGGCGGTCATGAACTGCAGCCAGGCCATCTGGGCGGTGGCGTCCTGCATGGCCACCCGGTCGGGCCGCAGGTCCACATACGACACGCCCCGCTCGGGGACCCCGGTCTCGGACGGGTCGAGATGGTTGACGAGGACCTTCTCGGTCAGCGTCAACGGCCGCCCGAAACTGGCCCGGGCCCGCCCCACCCGCTCGTCCAGCGTGGCGTACACACCCTCGATCAGCTCCACCGGAGTACTAGCGAACACAGCCATGGCTCTCAGCCTACGGGCGTGTCTGTCGAGCCCGGATGGTCCGATGTCACAGCCGCCGGCGGGTGACCGACCGGCTACAAGTCGGGCCAGCGGCGGGAGCGGGTTGATGGGGTGCGGCGGCGGCCGCCGAGGGCCCACTGGCGGCGCCAGACGCCGACCTGGGGCCCGGTTAGGGTGCCGCTGGCTCCGGCGTGGGCCCGTTTGCGGGCCGAGTACCAGTCGGTGCTGGCCTCGTCGGCCAGGGCCGTCACCGCCGCCTCTATCCGGGCGGCCAGGCGGGGGGCCTTCTCGCCGGGCGCGGGCCGCAGCGGCGTCCCGAACGTGACCGTCGCCTCCGCGGGCCGGGGCACACTGCGGCCCTTGCGCAGGATGGCGCCGGTGCCGCCCACATGGATGGGCACCACCGGCACGTTGCAGCGGAGCGACAGATAGGCGGCGCCGCCGCGGAATGTCTGCCCCCAGCCGTCGGGACTGCGGCCGCCCTCCGGGTAGATCAGCAGGCTCCATCCGTCGTCGATCAGCCCGGCGGCCATGTCGGCGGACCGGCGTCCCACCCGGGCCCGCTCGATGGGAATGGCCCCCATCACCAGCGCCGCGGTGGCGCCCGCCGCCCGGGAGCCGAAGAAGTAGTCGGACGCCGCCCCCACCACGATCTTGTGGCGCCACGGCTCGGGGATCGACGTGATCAGCAGGGGAGTGTCGAGATGGCTGTGGTGGTTGGAGGCGAAGACCACCGGGCCCTCGATGTCGGCCAGCCGGTCGGCGCCGCGGCGGCGGGGCGAGGCCAGCACCTGGACCATGGCCCGCATCGGACCCTCCACGATGGCGGCCCGGCACATGCGGGCCGGCCAGCGGCGGGACCAGCCGGTGTCGAAGCCGGTGCCGGTGCGGGCCGGCGCCTCCAGCGGCTCCACGCCGCCGGGAACGGTGGGCGCCCGCAGCGGGAACGAGCGGGCCCTCAACGCGCGGGCCGGCGACGGCAGGCGGTGCCGGATCCGCACCAGGCCGAGATCGTGAGCGATGCCCACTACCACGCCCTCCCGGTCACTCCACGTCCGCCATCGTCGCCGGTTCCGACTCGCTCGGCAGCCACGTACACCAGGTCACTCCACGTCCGCCATCAGGATGGGCGGGTTGTGCACATGGGTGATCGTCGGCGAGGGCCCCACCACGTCGCCGGCCATCTCCAAGGCGTCCGACAGGGTCGACGCGGGCTGGAAGCCCATGCGCCGCACCGCCTTGGTGTCGCCGCCCACCACGATCACCCGGCCCAGCCACTGCAGGGCGTGCGCCCCCCAGTACCACATGTAGAAGGGATGCACCCCGTGGTAGGCGTAGCTGGTGCGGTAGAGGTGCACGTACCACTCGTCGGTGGCGAACTGGGCCTCGTACTTGGCCTCCAGCTCGGCCGGGTCGGTGGTCTCCGCCAGCAGCTGCTCGAAGAAGTCGATGTAGCTGGGATGGTGCACCGGGTGGAACTCCCAGCGGGTGGGGTGGCTCATGATGACCACACCGCCCTCGCGCACCAGCGGCCGACCCCGGTACAGGTTGAAGAAGTAGCCCAGGCCCAGGCACATCACCAGGATCGGGTTCATCACCGAGTTGACGTTGTACGGGCAGATGTAGGGCAGCCCCATGGTGAGCACGTCGGTCTGGCCCTGCACCGGCACCAGATGCTGGGCCAGCACGTTGGCGGTGGTGCTCTCGTGGACGGGCTCCACCGCGCCGGCCTGGACCGAGGTCATCTCATAGGGCGCCAGCCACCGGTTGAACACGCCCCGGCAGGCCGCCGGCGGCATCGCCCTCAGCCCGGCGTGCATGGCCATGAACGAGGCCCGGTCCCGGGCGCTCCACTCCCACTCGCGCTTCTGCAGCACGGCCAGCGGGCCGTCGTGGCCGAAGGTGTTGTTGTTGACCGTGGTCTCGATCTGGAAGATGGGCGGACCGTTGGCCTTGATCACCTCGCCCTGGCGCCAGTTGGAGTGGTGCAGCTCGGAGCGGGGCCGGTCCATGAACGAGCGGGAGTTCAGCATGGTCCCGACGTTGTGGTGGTGGCGCAGCGACCGGTAGTCGGCCAGACCGGTGGCGGTGGACTTCCAGCCTCCGTCCATGGCCACCAGGTTGATGTTCACGTACACCAGCAGGTCGCTCTCGGCGGCCCGCCGGTTCATGGTGACCAGCTCGTCGTGGTCGGTGCGGCCCAGCTCCACCATGCCGTCGGGGTCCTCGGCGTCATGGTTGTAGAGCGCGCCCTGCGGGGCGAACGCGTCGAACACCCGCTCGCCCAGGGCGTGGCGCAACTCGTCGTCGGTCATCCGGCGGTGCAGGGCCAGAGCCGCGATCAGGTGCACGTCGTCCACCCCCGCGGCGGCCGCCATGTCGAGGACCTGCTCGATGATCCGCTGGCGGATGTCGGGGCGCCGCATGGGCGGCAGCGGCAGCGAGATGTCGTCGAAGGCGATGGTCAGCTTCATTCCCGGCCGCAGCCGCGACGGCAGCGGATCGGAGTCGAGCGGGTTCAGCAGGGCGTCGCGGATGGCCTCGGTGGGATCGGGCAGCCCCGCGAGGGGCTCGGCCGGGTAGATGATCCGGCTGCGGCCCGGCGGCAGCCTCTCCAGGCGGAAGCCCTCGCCGTGATGGAACAGGATCGGCGGCGTCGAGCGGTCGACGTCCATCACCAGGCCGGGCCGGGGCGCCTTGCGGTGCTCGACAGCCATCAGGCCGACCCTCCGGGGAGTCTCAGTGCGCGTGTCCTTTCGGCCATCAGGCCGACCTCACCAGTTCGCGGCGGCGGGCCCCGGGGCGGCCCCTAGGCGCCAGCGGAAGGAGCTTGGCGGGAGCGCCCGCGCTGGTGGACCAGTGCTCGATCAGCCAACCCCGGCGCCGGGCCAGCGCGGCCAGCTTGGTCTCGGGATTGACTGCCACCGGGAAGCCGACCGCTTCCAGCATGGGCAGGTCCGAGGTGCTGTCGGCGTAGGCCACCGACTCCCGCAGGTCGAGTCCGTGGAGCTCGGCGAAGTCGACCAGCGTCTGGTAGCGGGCCTCGCCGGTGGGAGGCACCGACGTGAGCCGGCCGTCGTAGACGCCGTCGCTCGAGCCCATCTCGGCCGCGATGATGTGGTCGAACAGCGGCTTCAGGGGAGCGATCACGAAGTCGAGCGCCCCGGTGACGAGCAGCGTCATGTGCCCGGCCTGCCGGTGCTCGCGGATCCGGCGGATCCCCCGCGGGAACGACTTGGTGAGGATGAGATCGCTGAGCATCTCCGCGCAGTCGGCGTCGATGCGGTCCACCGAGGCGCCCTCGAAGCGCCGGTAGAAGTAGCGCAGGAAGTCGCTGCGGTCCCTGCGGTCCAGGGCCAGCAGGCGGGGCGCCTCGCTGACGGTGCGGGCCACGAAACGGACCCGGTCCAGGTCGTCGAGCTCCCGGGTGGCGAGCCACGCGTAGCTGGCCACCACGTTCGAGGCGATCAGCGTGTTCTCCAGGTCGAACACGGCCAGCTGGCGCTCGGGTGCGAGCACCTGGCGGCGGAGCCGGGTGGAGCGGGAACCGGTGCGGCTGGAGCCGGCGCCGGGGGCCATCTTGAGGCGGGCCTGCTCCACCATCGACGGCAGGTGCACCTCCTGCACGTAGTGGGTCCAGTCGACAACGGAGGGATCGAAGCAGAACGCCGCCCGGTCGTCGTCGTCGAGCGAGTCCCAGAGCTCCAGGAGCCGGTCGAGCTGGTAGATGGCCTCGCACTCGGCGTAGGAGCCGTACAGCTCGACGTACTCGTTGGCCCTGCCCAGCTGCTGGCGGCGCTCTTCGAGGCTGGCGCTCATGAGGGCGTGGCGACCCCGCAGCGGCAGGGCCGACAGCACCCGGTCGGCGGTCTCCAGCGAACGTTGCGCTCGCTGGAGCTGCCGGGACACCCTCCCCCGGCCGGGGAACGACCACTGGGGCACGGAGATCGGCTGGTTGTGCTCGTCGTAGACGGGGTGCTCGGTGAACCAGCCGCTGACTAGGTCGAAGAGCTTGCCGTACTTGAGCGGGTTGATGGCCCCGCTGGCGACCTGGACGACATCGGGGCTGGGTTCCACCGGGCCCCGTGCGGCCACGGCCATGATGGTCGCCACCACCAGGTCCACCGGGATCACGTCGACGATGCCCTCGGGCACGCCCGGGAACTCCTTGAGCAGGCCCCGGGCGTAGGCGGCTATCACCGGCTCGGCCATCCGGAATCCCCGGATCCATCCCGGGTAGGGCTCGGCCAGGGCCGACTCGATGATCGAGGGCCGCACGATGCTCACCGCGATGTCGCCGCGGGTCTCGGTGAGGGCCCGCTCGCCGAGGGCCTTGGTGAAGGCATAGGCGTCGGGGAAGCCGAGGCTGGAGGCCCGGGCCCGGCCGGCCCGGGTCATCTGCTCGTCCACCCAGCGCCGCCGCAGGCTCTCGACCTTCTCGGAGAGTGCGGGGATGCCGGCCGCGCCCAGCTCCCGGCGGGCCTGGGTCGACAGCGCGGCCAGACGCTCGGGGCTGCGGCTGGCCTGCTCGGCGTCGCGGCGGGCGCGGCGGGCGCTGTCCACCTCGTCGCGCCAGCCGACCTCGGTGAAGAACGGCGAGTCGTCCACCAGCTGCTCGGGGGCGGCGCCCCGGCGGCTGCCGGCCACGTAGCAGGTCGACACCGCGATCATGTGGGCGTTGGAGCCGGTCTCGGACAGGATCGCGGCCACCCGGCCCGGCCCGAGCAGGTTGACCTCCACCGCGTCGTCGAGGGCCGAGTCGAAGTTCACGGTGGCCGCGGAGTGGATCACGATGTCGCAGCCGGCCAGGGCGGCACGGCCCTCGTCGTCTAGGTCGAGCCCGTCGACACCGACGTCGCCGGCCACCGCGGTGACCCGGCGGGCGGTCATGTCCTCGTAGCTCTCGTTGCTGGATTCCTCGGCGGCCTGGCGGCGGAGCCCGTCGAAGGCGTCGTTGCGGAGCACGTCGCGCTGCACCCGCTGGGCCGCGCCCCGGCGGCCCGGGCGCACCACCAGCACCAGCTCGCAGTCGGGCGCGCAGCGCAGCAGGCGCTCGGTGAGCGCGGTCCCCAGGAACCCGGTCGCGCCGGTGATGGCGATCCGCTTGCCGGCGAGAGACTCCGCGATCACGGGGTTAGTTCTAGTGCCCGCGGCCGCCGGAGGCTCACGACGGCTTCCGATCCGGTGGAGCGGCGGGGTCGGTGTGGGTGTGGTGCTCGCGCCGGGCGTGGCGCTCCAGGGCCAACTCCACGAGGCGGTCTATGAGCCGCGAGTAGGGGAGCCCGGTGGCGGCCCACAGCTTGGGGTACATCGATATGGGGGTGAATCCCGGCATCGTGTTGAGTTCGCTCACCATCCAGCCCCGGTCGCCGCGGCCGTCCCGCCCGTCCTCGTACAGGAAGTCGACCCGGGCCAGGCCCTCCACCCGCAGCGCCCGGTAGGCGTCGACCGCGAGGCTCTGGCAGGCGGCGATCTCGTCGTCGTCGAGGGGAGCCGGGATCAGCAGCTCGGCGCCGTCCTGGTACTTGTCGGCGTAGTCGTAGAACTCCGCGCCGGGGACGATCTCGCCGGGCAGGCTGGCCTCGGGCTCGTCGTTGCCGAGGACGGCCACCTCGATCTCGCGGGCCCTGGCCTCCTCCTCCACGATTATGGATCGGTCGTAGCGGCACGCTTGGCGGAGCCCGTCGGCCACCTGCTGGCGGGTGGTCGCCCTGGTGATGCCGACCGACGATCCCATGCTGGCCGGTTTCACGAAGGCCGGCAGGCCGAGGTCTTCGACCAAGGCCTCGACCTGCGGAGCCAGCTCGGAGTCGTCCGCGGCGGGATCGTCGAGCGTGACGCTGCGCCAGCGGGTGTGGGCGATGCCGGCCGCGGCCAGCATCGTGTTGGCCGCGGTCTTGTCCATGCACAGCGCGGAGGCCAGCACCCCCGCTCCGGCGTAGGGAACCCGGGCCAGCTCCAGCAGGCCCTGCACCGTCCCGTCCTCGCCCATCGGTCCATGCAGGATCGGCAGCACCACGGTGGGGCCGGTGGGGCCGGCTCCGGGGCTGGCGGTCAGCGCCGGCAGAGGCTCGATCTCCGGACCGGCCGCGCTGAGCCGCTCGGGCAGCGCCTCGGGGCCGGCTCCGAGGGCTTCGAGAGCCGCCGCGGCCTGCACCCAGCGTCCCTCCCGGGTGATGCCCACCGGCTCGACGACGTACTTCTCGGGATCGGCCGCAGCGACCACATGACGGGCCGACACGCACGACACGTCGTGTTCGGCGGAGCGTCCCCCGAACAGCACGACCAGCCTGACCCTGCGGTCCTCCACCCAGGCGACGCTAGCGCCCGGCAGTGAATTGGCAGCGGTGGGTGCCGTTTTCGGCGTCCTCGGCTGCCAGTTCGCGGCTGGGGTTGCGCCCGGCGGGGAATTGGCAGCGTCTTGCACGGTATGCGTGCATTGTGCTGCCAGTTCGCGGCTGGGGTTGCGCCCGACGGGGAATTGGCAGCGTCTTGCACGGTATGCGTGCATTGTGCTGCCAGTTCGCGGCTGGGGTTGCGCCCGACGGGGAATTGGCAGCGTCTTGCACGGTATGCGTGCATTGTGCTGCCAGTTCGCGGCTGGGGTTGCGCCCGACGGGGAATTGGCAGCGTCTTGCACGGTATGCGTGCATTGTGCTGCCAGTTCGCGGCTGGGCGTGCCACACTCGCGCCGTGCGCTGGACGCTCGCCGAGATCGCCGCGGTTACCGGAGGCCGGCTGCACGGCGACGGCGCCATGGCGGTCGACGGCGTGACCCAGGACAGCCGCGACGTTCAGCCGGGGATGCTGTTCGTGCCGCTCGTAGCCGAGCGCGACGGACACGACTTCATCGCCGACGCGGTGGCACGCGGCGCTTCGGCCTACCTCACCAGCCGTGGCCCGTCCGGAGTCGACGCCGGCGCGGTCGAGGTGGACGACACCCAGGCGGCTCTCACCGCCCTGGCCCGCGAGGCTCGGAGCCGGCTCGGGTCGGTGCCGGTGGTGGGCATCACCGGATCGGTGGGCAAGACCACCACCAAGGATCTGCTGGCCGCGGTGCTGGGCCGGGACCGGCGGGTGTGGGCCAGTACCCGGTCGTTCAACAACGAGATCGGAGTGCCGATCACCCTGCTGTCAGCCCCCGACGACGCCGAGGCGCTGGTGGTCGAGATGGGTTCGAGAGGCCCAGGGCACATCGCCGAACTCTGCCGCGTGGCCCAACCGACCATGGGTGTGATCACCACCGTGGGGCTGTCGCACACCAGCGAGCTGGGATCGCTGGCCGCGGTGGTCTCGGCCAAGCGGGAGTTGGTCGAGGGGCTCCCCGCGGCCGCCGACGGGGGAGTGGCCTTCCTCAACGCGGGCGTGCCCGAGGTCGCCGCCATGGCGTCGAGCACCAACGCCCGGGTGGTCACATTCGGGCCGGGCGGTGAGGTGGCAGCCGAGCAAGTGACGCTCGACGACGATCTGACACCTCGCTTCGTGCTGTGCAGCCCCGGCGGGCAGATCGAGGTGGAGCTGGGGGCCAGGGGAGTCCACTCGGTCGACAACGCGCTGGCCGCGGCCGCGGTGGGCTTAGAGCTGGGCGTCTCCCTGGAGGGCGCGGCTGAAGGGCTGGCCGAGCCGACGCTGTCGCCCTTGCGCATGGAAGTCGTCCGCACCACGGGGGGCGCCCGTGTGCTCAACGACTGCTACAACGCCAACCCGCTGTCGATGCGGGCGGCCCTGCACGCCCTGGCCGCGCTCCCGGCGCAGCGCCGGATCGCAGTGCTGGGCGTCATGGCCGAGTTGGGCGACTTCGACGCCGAAGAACACGCCGCGGCGGCTTCGCTGGCGGCCCGCCTCGGCATCACCGTCTTGGCGGTGGAGGCGCCGGGCTACTCATCGGGCGAGGGCACCGTGATCGAGGTGCCGGGCATCGACGCCGCTCTCGCCTCGCTGGTCGACCTCGGCGCCGACGACGCGGTGCTGGTCAAGGGATCCAGAGTCGCCGGCCTCGAGCGGCTGGTGGAGCAACTCGCCAGCGGAGGCGCCGGCGATCCCCCCGCCGTGCAGGGCCGCTTCTCCGAGGTAGCCCGCAGCGTCGACGGCGACGAGGTCCTGTTCACCACGGACGCCGACTGGGAGTTTGATTGACCGCACTCCTCGTCGATCCCCCTGGTTGGTGGTCCCGCATGTACCAGCCGATATGAACGAGAGATCCAAGACTGACGAAAGGCTTCGTGCAATGGATGTGCCCGACTTCCGGACCGTGACCGTGGAGGCCCTCGCGGCCATGGTGCGGGACCGCACCCTCACCGCCGCCGCGGTCACCGAGCACGCGCTGGGGCGCATCGAGGCCCTGAATCCCGTGCTGAACGCCTTCGTCGCGGTGGATGCCGACGGGGCCCGGGCCCAGGCCGCGGCCATCGATGAGCGCCTCGACGCCGGCGGCGAGGTCGGGCCGCTGGCGGGAATCCCCATCGGCGTGAAAGACCTCGTGGACGCGGCCGGGTTCCACACCTCGCGGGGCGCCATGTACACCCGCGACGACCCGCCGGCCACCTCCGACTGCACCGAGGTGGCCCGGATGCGGGCCGCGGGCTGCGTGATCGTGGGCAAGACCAACACCCCCGAGCACGGCTGCATGGGCGACACCTACAACCCCAGGTTCGGTCCCACGCTCAATCCCTGGAACCCTGAGCGCTCACCGGGCGGATCCTCGGGAGGCACCGGCTCGGCCATCGCGTCGGGGATGGTCCCGGCGGGCAGCGGCTCCGACGGGGGCGGCTCGATCCGCATCCCGTCGGCCATCTGCGGGCTGTCGGGCATCAAGACCAGCCACGGCCGGGTACCGAGCGGACCGCCGCCGTCGGGCCTGATCGACCTGTCGTGCGTGGGGCCGATGGCCCGCCTCATCCGGGACGTGGCCCTCTGCCTCGACGCCATGGTCGGGCCCCATCCGGCTGATCTGCGCAGCCTGCCCAAGCCGGAGGCGTCGTGGCGGGCCGCGCTGGACAGCCCCCGCGTGCCGGCCCGGGTGCTGTGGGCGCCGTCGATCGACGGGGAGCCGGTCGACGCCGAGATCGCCTCGGCGTGCGCGGCCGCGGTGGACCGCCTGGCCGCCGAGGGCGTCGAGGTCGTGGAGGCCCAGACCGAGCTCAGCGCGGTGCCGGGGGCCTTCCTGCAGCTGTTCTTCGGGGGGCTGATAGGCCCGGCGCTCCGCCCCCTGTACGGCACCGACGAGTGGGACAACGTGACCGACGTCCTGGCAGTGATGCTGGAGGACGTGTACGTGTCCGGGAGGGCCACGCCGGAGTCGATCTACGAGGCCCGCCGGCAGGCCGGCGAGCTGTCCATGGCGCTGGCGGAGATGATGGACGGCTACGACACGCTGCTGATGCCCACCCTCGCGGGCCAGGCACCCCCGCCGGCCGGGCACGGCACCATCAACGGCACCGAGACCCCCAACTGGTTCCGCTTCACCCCTCTGGCCAACCTCGCCCGGCGCCCGGCCGGGACCGTGTGCTGCGGGTTCAGCACCGAGGGCGTGCCCATCGGCCTGCAGGTCGTGGGCCACCAACTCGACGATCTCGCCGTGCTGGAGACCCTCGCCGTGCTGGAGGACCTGCTGGCCCTAAACCCCATCGCCCCCGATCTGGAGTGACCAGGGGGCTGCGTCACCAGCCGGTTAGAGCCTGATTGTCGGTCTCAATAGACAGGACCTGCCTCACTAGCGGCTTCGACTCGTGTCGACCGTGACCTCCACGTTCTTGTACCGGTGACCCTGCGGATCGCCGACACCCAGGGTCACTGCGAATGTTCCCATCAGGCGTCCGGTTCTGTGGCGGGCCGGGCAGTCATGGGGGACTCGACTTGGGAAGGGGCCTCCGGGGTTCCGATCCCGAGGAAGCCCTCGATGCGCGCCAGGCGCTGACCGTTCGCGGACACCTCGGCGCGCAGTGCGTCGATGTCGGCGCCTAGCTCGCTCTCTACGCGGATGATCTCGGCGCGCAATTCGCTCTCGACGCGGATGATCTCGGCGCGCAATTCGCTCTCGACGCTGGTGATCTCGGCGCCCAGTTCGGTGCGCAGACTGTCGGTGGTCTGCTGCTGGTTCCAGATGATTGCGAACACTCCGAGAACGACCGCGACCAGTTGCGCCACAGGAATGAGCTGGGCCCGGCGTAGCGACGCCGCGCCCGGTGCCGGCACTGCGGCTGCTTCCGGAACGGCGGGCGAATCGGCTGTGGTCGCGGTGTGCTCTCCCTGGACGCCGAGTGCTTCCGATGCCGCCACGCCACCAGCCTACGGTGCAGACAGGCCCTTGCAATACAAATCCATGATATTTCTGTATATATCACCAAGATACGTCATCGATGCGTCTGGCGGCGGATGGAAGGGCTGCACCCGGCGCACGGGGCCTTTCACATCAGCGTGCTGGTAGCCTCGACCGTTCCCAGGGCGATTAGCTCAGATGGCTAGAGCGCTGCCTTCACACGGCAGAGGTCACTGGTTCGAGTCCAGTATCGCCCACCGGTGCAGTCACAGAGCCGTCATGCCGGACAGCCGCCACTGCGCTAGCGGGCCGGACAGTAGGTGATGGGCGGGGCCTTCTTGTATTCATCGAGCGCCATAGACCCCGGGCCGTTCCTGCCATGAGACGGATCATCCGCCGGATCCCGGCAACGGGAGCGCTGGCCGCCGCCGCGCTCTGGATGTCTGCCGACGTCGCGGCCGCGCACGGCGTGGGCGGCCGCCTGGACCTGCCAGTGCCGCTCTGGCAGCTGGCCTGGGCCGCGTCGTTCGCGGTGGCCGCCTCATTCGTGGCCCTGGGCATGTTCTGGAACACGCCGAAGTTCCGGCCCGCCGCGACCGGGCGGGTCCTGCCCGGGCCGTTCCAGACCGCCTGCCGGGTGCAGGCGTACGTGGTGCGGGCGCTCGGCCTGCTCGCGCTCGGTGTTCTGCTCTACGCCGGACTGGCGGGCAACACCAACCCGTCGGTGAACATCGCGCCGGTCGCGATCTACATCATCTTCTGGGTCGGGCTCCAGGTCGTGTCGGTGCTCGTGGGCGACGTGTGGCTGCACCTCAGCCCGTTCGGCACCATCGCCGAGATCTCGGCCCGGCTGAATGCCCACCTCCGCGGCTCGCTGCCGGCCGACCCCGACCGGGGCGCCGGAAACCACTGGTGGGCCACCGCCGCAGTCTTCGGCTTCGTGTGGCTCGAGCTCGCCTTCCACGACAACACCGACATCCGGGTGCTCGGCGTGTCCCTGGCCGCCTACACGGTCGCGTTGCTGGCGGGCGCGGCCGCGTTCGGCCGCGGCTGGCTGCGCGACGCCGAGGGGTTCGGGGTGCTGTTCACCAAGCTGTCGGCCATGGCGCCGCTGCACCGCGAAGGCGGCGCCCTGAGACTGAGGGCGCCGCTGGCCGGCCTGGCCGCGCTGCCCATCAAGCGGGGCTCGGTGGCCTTCATCCTGGTCGTGCTCGGCTCCACCACCTTCGACGGCTTCACCCGCAGCTCGGTGTGGCTCGATGTGGCCGCCCAGCGCACCGGCTGGGAGCTGACCGCGGTCAACACCGTCGGGCTGGTGTTCGTGATCTTCGCGGTGTTCGTGCTCTACCGGGCCGCCATCGCGGCCATGGCCGCCATCACCGGCGACACCGAGAAGGAGCTGGCCGAGGCCTTCGCACCCTCGCTGATGCCCATCGCGGCGGCCTACACGATCGCCCACTACTTCAGCTATCTGCTGCTGGAGGGCCAGTGGATCATCGCCCACATCTCCGACCCCTTCGGCCGGGGATGGGACCTCTTCGGCACCGCCACCTACCTGGTGGACTTCACCGCCATCTCCACCGACACCATCGCCTGGACGCAGACCGCGGCCATCGCCGTGGGCCATGTGCTGGCGGTGGCAGTGGCCCACGACCGGGCTGTGGAGCGCTGGCCCCACCGGCTCGCGATGCGCTCGCAGTACCCGATGCTGGCCGTGATGATCTGCTACACCGTCATCGGCCTACTGCTCCTGCTGGGTGCCTAGAGGCCGAGCGGGTAGGCGAGCGAATCCGGTTCATACGGGCGAGGCCGTGGCCCGAGCGGCCCTCAGGTCGCAGCGAACAGGAGCGGGAGACACCCCGCCCCGACCCGGCGGGCTTGCATCCGCCCGCGCGGTTGCCTGAGCAGATCGCGGGCCGGGATGCGCCGGGCGGCGGCCAGCCGCACGTAACATCGACGGCGGTGTCATCGGAAGTCCTGCAGGCCCCGCTCGTACTGGAATACCCCTTCACCCGCTCCACCGGCCCGGTGATCGGAGCGTTCCTCACCGGACTGCGAGAAGGCGTGATCTGCGGCATCCGCCGAGCCGACGGGACCGTGCTGTGCCCCCCGCAGGAGTACGACCCGCTCACCGCCGAACCGCTCACCGAGCTGGTGGAAGTGGGACAGGCCGGGGAGGTCCTCACCTGGACCTGGAACGGCGACCCCCGCCCCATGCAGCCCTTCGACCGGCCGTTCGCGTGGGCTCTGATACGTCTCGACGGAGCCGACACCTCGATGCTGCACGCGGTGTTCGCCGACAGCGCGGCCGAGATGTCGACCGGCATGAGGGTCCGGGTCGTGTGGCGCACCGAGCGTGAGGGGCACATCGCCGACATAGCCGGCTTCGAGCCGATCCCTAAGGAGACTGCGTGAGCGCCGACCGGCCCGAGGCCCGTGACCCGCTGGCCGCGCCGGCTGCCCTGGCCGCGCCGGTGACGCTGCCCGAGGCGCTCACCGGCGCCGAACCGGTGGAGAGCGTGTGCACGCCCATCCGCATGACCTACACGTACACACCGGGCCGGGCGCTGTCGAGATACCTGCGGGCCATGGCCGGCAAGCGGATCCTCGGCGAGCGCTGCGATGCCACCGGCCAGGTGTTCGTGCCGCCCCGGGGCGTGAGCCCCCTGGCCGGTGCGGCCACCAGCGAGGTCGTCGAGCTGGCCGACACCGGCTACGTCGAGTCCTTCAACATCACCCGGGTTCCCATAGAGCGGCGCCCCGACCTCAAGCCTCCCTACTGCAGCGCCTGGATCGTCCTCGACGGCGCGTCGGTGGGCTTCCTGGGCCTCGTCATCAACATCGCGCCGGAGGAGGTCCGCATCGGCATGCGAGTCCGCGCCGTGTGGAAGCCCGACACCGAGCTCGAGACCTCCGCGGCCAACATCCTGGGCTGGGAGCCCACCGGCGAGCCCGACGAGTTGATCACCGACTACGAGCGCATCGGCCGCGTCGAGGCGACTGACCCATGATCGACGTCCGACAGCCATGGCCGAGGCAGCGCCAACATGGCCGACGTTCGAGCGCCATGAGCAGGGTGACGCCGACATGATCGACGTGGCCGTTGTGGCCTTCGCGCAGCGCCAGGAGGCGGCCATCTCCGGCGAGTCCGAGGTGGAGTTCATGGTCCCGCTGATGGAGCAGGCCAAGGCGTCCGTCGGCCTGGCCCAGTCCGACATGGGGTTCACCTGCTCGGGCTCCTCGGACTTCCTGGCCGGGCAGGCGTTCTCGTTCGTCATGACCATCGACGGGACCGGCCCGGTGCCCCCCATCAGCGAGAGCCACGTCGAGCAGGACGGCGCCTGGGCGCTCTACGAGGCATGGGTGAAGATCCAGTGCGGCGGCATCGACACCGCCTTCGTGTACGGCTACGGCAAGTCGTCGCCGGGATCGGTGCGCGACGTGCTGGCCACCCAGATGGACCCCTACTACGTGTGCCCGCTGTGGCCCGACTCGTACGCGATCGAGGCGCTGGCGGCGCGGCTCATACTGGAGGGAGGCCATGTCAGCGAGAGCCGCCTGGCCGAGATCGCGGCCCGCAGCCGGGCCAGCGCGGCCTCCAACCCCCACGCGGTGCGGACCGACCCCAAGTCCGTCGCCGAGATCCTGGCCGAGGAGTATGCGATCGACCCGCTGCGACCGTCGGACCTCCCGGCCGAGGCCGACGGGGGCTGCGCGGTGGTGCTCGCGGCCGGGGACCGGGCCCGTGACCTGTGCGAGCGCCCGGCGTGGATCCGGGGGATGGACCATCGCGGCGACGCCCACACTCTCGGGGTGCGGGACCTCACGTCGTCGGCCTCCACCCGGCTGGCCGCACAACGGGCCGGAGCGGCCGCCGACAAGATCGACCTGGCCGAGTTGCACGGCCCCTTCACGACCTCCGAGCACCTGCTGATCGACGCCCTCGGCCTGGACGAGGACAGCACCGCCGTCAACCCCTCGGGGGGCGCGCTCGCGGCGAACACCATGATGGCGTCGGGCCTCATCCGCATCGGCGAGGCCGCGTCGCGGATCTGGCGGGGCGACGGCGACCGGGCCGTGGCCCACGCCACATCGGGGCCCTGCCTGCAGCAGAACATGGTGTGCGTGCTGGAGGGCGACTGACATGGCCGGAAAGAATTGGCAGCGTTTTGCACGGTATGCGTGCATTCTGCTGCCAATTCGCGACGGGCTTGTCGGCGGCCGGGGAATTGGCAGCGTTTTGCACGGTATGCGTGCATTGTGCTGCCAATTCGCGACGGGCTCGTCGGCGGCCGGGGAATTGGCAGCGTTTTGCACGGTATGCGTGCATTGTGCTGCCAATTCGCGTGGAGGGGTGCCGGCTGATGGCGGCTGAGCGCACCGCGGTCATCGGGGTCGGCCAGACCAAGTACGCCGCGGCCCGCCGCGACGTGTCCATCGCCGGGCTGCTGCGCGAGGCCGCCTACCGGGCGCTGGAGATGGCCGGCAAGACCTGGAGCGACATCGACGCCGTGATCATCGGCAAGGCGCCCGACTTCTTCGAGGGCGTGATGATGCCCGAGATCTACCTCGCCGAGGCGCTCGGAGCGGTGGGCAAGCCGATCATGCGGGTCCACACCGCGGGCTCGGTCGGGGGCTCGACAGCATGCGTGGCCGCATCGATGGTGCAGAGCCGCGTCCACCGCAGCGTGCTCACCATCGGCTGGGAGAAGCAGTCGGAGTCCAACGCGATGTGGGCCCTGTCGCTCCCGCAGCCCTTCGCCACCTCGGTCAACGCCGGGGCGGGCGGCTACTTCTCGCCCATAATCCGCCGCTACATGATGATGACCGGCGCCCCGGAGCTGATCGGCTGCATGGTGGCCCACAAGGACCGCCGCCAAGCCCTTCTCAACCCCTATGCCCACCTCCACCAGCACGACCTCACCTTCGAGCAGGTCGTGGACTCGCCGATGCTGTGGGACCCGATCCGCTACTCCGAGACCTGCCCGTCCTCCGACGGCGCCTGCGCCATGGTCCTCGTCGACGAGGCGGGCGGCGACCGCCATCCCGGACCGGTCGCCTGGGTGCACGGCACGGCCATGCGCAGCGAGAGCAACAGCTACGGCGGCCGCAACATGGTGTCGCCGGCCGCGTCGGAGCAGTGCGCCGACGACGTGTTCGCGCAGGCCGGCATCGTCGACCGGCGAGCCGAGATCGACGCCGTCGAGATGTACGTGCCGTTCTCGTGGTACGAGCCGATGTGGCTGGAGAGCCTGGGGTTCGCCGCCATCGGCGAGGGCTGGCGCATGGTGGAGTCCGGGGCGACCGAGCTCGACGGCGGCGACCTGCCGGTCAACTGCTCCGGTGGGGTGCTGTCGAGCAACCCGATCGGGGCGTCCGGGATGATCCGGTTCGCCGAGGCGGCACTGCAGGTGATGGGCGCGGCCGGCGAGCACCAGGTGGACGGCGCCCGCCGGGCGCTGGGCCACGCCTACGGCGGCGGGGCCCAGTACTACGCCATGTGGATCGTCGGCTCCGACAAGTCTTAGTTCCGATGGGCGCGTCGGACATTCCCGGCCGCGCCCGCACAATTGTTGCGCACAGATTGCGAAGATATTGCTTTTTCATTACGATATTGGGGGTGCGTAGGCTGCGGCGCCTCTCAGCCGCGCTGCTGCTGATCGGGTCGGCGGCAGCGCTGATGGCGGCCGCCGCGCTGGCCCAGGACGACGGGCGGATCGAGGATCTCCGCCAGCAGCGGGAGCAGCTGGCCCGCGACGCCGCCGACGTGGCCAGCCAGGTCGATGCGCTCGTCGCGGACGACGAGGCCCTGATCGAGGCGCTCCAGGAACTGGACGACTACGTCGACCTCCAACACACCCGGATAGTTGCGGCCGAGGCGGCCATCCTGGCCGCGGAAGCCGAGGCGGCGGCGGCCCGGGCTGAGGCCGAATGGTTCGTCGACGAGATCGAGACCATCCGGGAGCGCCTGCGACAGCGGGCCATCGAGGCCTACGTGCAGCCGCCCGTCGACGTCGTCGAGCAGTTCTCGACCAGCCTCAACGAGAGCGCGGTGAAGCTGTTCCTGCTCGACCTGGCCATAGGCAACGAGCTGGAGATCACCGACGAGCTGCGGACCGCGGAGGCCCAACTCGAGGTGGTGCGCCGGCGGGCCGTCGACCGGGCCGAGGACGCCGACGAGGAGCGGCAGGCCCAGCAGCAGCGGCTCGCCGACCTTCAGGACGCCCGCGCCGCGGCGATGGAGCTGCGCCTGGAGATCCAGTCCCGC
Organism: Candidatus Aldehydirespirator sp.; assembly: GCA_965203635.1. Taxonomy (GTDB): domain Bacteria; phylum Actinomycetota; class Acidimicrobiia; order Acidimicrobiales; family Aldehydirespiratoraceae; genus Aldehydirespirator. The sequence goes on along the minus strand of OZ241903.1, from coordinate 3,133,834 downwards.
ATCGAGGAATGGAATCTCGTGTCGGCCGATATCGAGCGGTCCGACAAGGAGATGGAGCGGGAGATCAACCGCATCGAGGAGGAGATCCGGCGCAGAGAGGAGGAGCGGCGCCGCCAGGAGGAGGAGGCCCGCCGCCGCGCCATCGAGGAGGAGCGGCGCCGCCACGAAGCGGAGCACGGCCCCTTCGAGCTGGTGGCCTGGCCCGCGGACGGGGAGAAGACGTCGGGATTCGGGCCGCGGGTCCACCCCATCTTCGGGACGGTGCGCCAGCACAACGGGATCGACCTCGGCGGCGACACCGGGGACCGGGTTCGGGCGGCCCGCTCCGGCGAGGTGATCCTGGCCGGGGAGCGGGGCGGCTTCGGCAACACCATCGTGATCTACCACGGGCTCGGGTACAGCACGCTCTACGCCCACCTCAGCCGCATCGAGGTGTCGGAGGGCCAAGACGTCCAGAGCGGGGACCGCATCGGCGCCATCGGCTCCACCGGATGGTCCACCGGCCCGCACCTGCACTTCGAGCTGCGCATCGACGGCGGCGCCGTAGACCCCACGCCGTTCCTCCCGTGACTCATCCGGCGTGGCTTGCGCGGCGGCGACGCGGATGATGATGCTCGGGCGCCCTTGAGCCCGCGCCCACGTGCCCGTCGTGCCGTGACCCTGCGGGCAGACTCGTGAAACGTCGGTCGTGGGCCCTGCTGGTGGCGGGCGACCAGCAAGGCGAGGCGCCCGCGACGGGAGCTCCCGACCTCGTGATCGCCGCTGACGGCGGGCTGGACGCGGCCCGCCGCTGGCGACTGCGCGTCGATGCCGTGGTGGGCGACCTGGACTCCGCCAGCGAGGCCGCGCTGGATTGGGCCAAGCGCTGCGGCGCAACCGTCGACGCCCATCCTGCCGACAAGGACGCGACCGATCTCGAACTGGCCGTGGCCTCGGTGCTGGGGCAGGTCGAGGCGGTGCATGTGCTGCTGCCTGCCGGAGGGCGGCTCGATCAGGCGATGGCCAGCCTGGCGGTGCTGGCCTCGCCTCGCTGGGCTGCGCTCGAGGTGACGGCCACGGTGGGGGAGGCCCACGTGACGGTGGTGCGAGGACTGCGCCGTCTCCGCGGCGAGGTGGGGGAGGTCGTGTCGTTGCTGGCTGTCGGAGGGCCTGCCCTGGTGGCGTCCACCTCCGGTCTGCTGTTCCCGCTGGTCGAGGAGGCGCTGAGCCCGACCTCCGGGCGGGGCACGTCCAACGTGATCGTGGCCGCGCCGCCGACGGTGGAGGTGGTCGAGGGCGTCCTGCTGGCCATCCGCCCGAGCGGCGCGGTCGCCGGTTCCGGCCTGGCCGCCCTCTAGGGCTCGCCGCGCTCTTCGGGGCGCGACCTCCCGCTCCTGTTCGCTTCGCTCACGGGCCGCTCGGGCCAGGGCCGCGCAAGCTCGGCCTCCGGCACCCGAATAGTAGGAATCCCAGCCGGCCAGTAGCGTCCCGCCGGTGAGCTTCGACATGACGGCTCTGGTGAGGCCGGGGCTCGCCGACGGGGAGGCCGAATGGGCCGGGGATCCGCCGTTCAACTTCGTCGGCGGTCACAACGATCCCGCCAGCGTGCCGTTCGGCGGCTTCGCCGAGGCTGCCGCGGCGGCTCTGGCCCGCCACGGTCCGGCCCTGGCCAAGTACAACCTGGGAGGGAGCCCCCAGGGGCACCTGCCGCTGCGGGAGGTCATCGCGGAGGCCCTGGCCCGCCGGGCACACATGGTCACCGATGCGTCGGAGGTTCTGGCCACGTCGGGCTCGTTGCAGGCCCTCGACCTGGTGAACGCCGCGCTGCTCGCGCCCGGCGACGCGGTGATCGTGGAGAAGGCCACCTACGCGGGCACACTCAGCCGCCTCGCCGCCCTGCGGGCCGACGTGCACGGCGTCGAACTCGACTCCGGCGGGATGCGCATCGACCATCTCAACGACGTGCTCGAGTCCCTGGCCCGCCGAGGCCGGCGACCGAAGTTCATCTACACCATCCCGACGGTGCAGAACCCCACCGGCACGGTGATGCCGGTGGCGCGCCGGCTCGAGCTGCTGGAGGCGGCCCGCCGCTACGGGGTCGCCATATTCGAGGACGACTGCTACGCCGACCTGGTCTTCGACGGGGATCGGCCGCCGACGATCCGCTCGCTGGACTCCGGCGGCGGCCGGGTCGTGTACTGCGGATCGTTCTCCAAGACGCTCGCCCCCGCCCTGCGGCTGGGCTACATCGTGGCCGACTGGCCGATGATGGGCCGGCTGCTGGCGCTCAAGACCGACGCGGGGTCAGGCGCGCTGGAGCAGATCACGGTGGCCGAGTACGCCGCGGCCCACTTCGACGACCACGTCGAAGCGCTCACCGCGGTGCTCAGCAAGAAGTGCGACGCCATCTGCGGCGCGCTGCGCGACAGCTTCGGGGAGCTCGCCCGCTTCGAGGAGCCTCGGGGCGGGATCTTCGTGTGGGTGGCGCTGCCCGACGGCACCGACACCGACCGCCTGGTGGCGCCGGCGGCGGCGCGCGGCGTCGAGTTCAATCCCGGATCGGGATGGTGCACCGACCCCGACTACGGCTCAAGCCGGATGCGGCTCTGCTTCGGCCATCTTCCCCCCGACGACATTGCGGCCGGCATCGCCGCGCTGGCAGACGTCGTGAGAGCCGGCTTGAGCTGACCGGTCGGAGCGGGCGCCGGGTTCAGGCGGCTTCGGCGTCCGTGTCTCCGGCGGGTTGCGAGGGCGGAGGCTGGGCTCGCAGGTAGCCCTCCATCCGGCCCATACGCTCACGGGCGTCCCCGAGGCTGCCGCTCAACTCCCGGTAGTTCCTGTCGATGAGGTCGCGGGTCTCCTTGTGGGCTTGTTCGCTGAGTTCTCGGTTCCTGTCGATGAGGTCGCGGGTCTCCTTGTGGGCTTGTTCGCTGAGTTCTCGGTTCCTGTCGATGAGGTCGCGGGTCTCCTTGTGGGCTTGTTCGCTGAGTTCTCGGTTCCTGTCGATGAGGTCGCGGGTCTCCTTGTGGGCTTGTTCGCTGAGTTCTCGGTTCCTGTCGATGAGGTCGCGGGTCTTGGAGCTGTCGAGGTGCTGGTAGCGCATGGTCGCGGCCGCGAAGAGCAGAATCGGCCCGAGCACCGCCGCGATGACGGGCGCCAGGCTCGCGAACGTGATCGTCGTCTCCACCGCCTGGACACTAGCTCGGGGTCCAATTGAATGCAACTACGATGTATTCAGATTTATTCTGCTCCGGGACACGGCCATCGTGGGGCCGCCGGGACGCTCGCCGCTTCCTACCGGCCGGCGGCCCGGGCGGTCCAGCGGCCGTGGCGGCGCTCCAGCGTGAGGTCCATTCCGAAGCACTCCGAGAGGTTGGCGCTCGTCAGGGTCTCGTCCATCGGGCCCGACGCCAGCACCGCGCCGTCCCGAAGCAGCAGGGCGTGGGTGAACCCGTCCGGTATCTCGTCGGTGTGGTGGGTCACCAGCACCAGCGGCGGAGTCTCCGGGTCGGCCGCCAGGCCGCTCAGGGTGGCTATCAGATGCTCGCGGCCGGCCAGGTCGAGCCCGGCGTTGGGCTCGTCGAGGACGATCACCCCCGGCTCCATCGACAGGGCCCGGGCCAGCAGCACCCGCTGCTGCTCGCCGGAGGACAGCGTCCCGAAGCGCTGGTCGAGGCGGTCTCCGCAGCCGACGCGCTCCAGCGCCGCCCGAGCCCGGCCGGCGTCGTCGGCGTCGTAGGCATGCCACCACGGGGCCAGCGCGGCGTGCTTGGCCGTCATCACCACCTCGGCCGCGGTCAGCGACGGCCGCAGCATGGCCGCCATCGCCGCGCTGGTGAACCCGACCCGGGCTCGCAGCCGCCGCACGTCGGTGCGTCCCAGACGCTCACCGAGCAGCTCGACGGCGCCGGCCGAGGGGTGGTCCCACATCGTGGCGATCCGCACGAGGGTGGTCTTGCCCGAGCCGTTCGGGCCGAGCACCACCCACCTCTGGCCCGGTCGCACCTCCCAGTCGATGTCACGCAGCAGGCGGGCGCCGTCGATCGTGCGCTGAACCCCGCGCAGAGACAGCACCGCGCCGTCGCGGCCGGCATGGGGCACCGGTGTCCCCGTTGCGGTCATGGGGTCTCGCCGTCGCGGCCGGCGTGGGGCACCGGTGTCCCCGTCGCGGTCATGGGGTCTCGCTGTCGCGGTCCCGGGCGCGGGCGGCTCGAGACCCTTCGGCGTGGCTCTCCCACATGTCGAACATGGTCGCATAGCGCCCGCCCAACGCCACCAGTTCGCGGTGGCTCCCGATCTCGACGATCCGACCTGAGTCGACCACCGCTATCCGGTCGGCCCTGCGGGCTGTGGCCAGGCGGTGGGCGATGACCACCGCGGTCCGACCTCTCAGCAGCACGTCGAGCGCCTGCTCGATCTGGGACTCCGAGCGCAGGTCCAGGTTGCTGGTGGCCTCGTCGAGCACCAGCATGCGGGGCCCGGAGACGAACGTCCGGGCCAGGGCCAGCAGTTGACGCTCTCCCGCCGACAGCGTGGCCCCCCGCTCGTGGACGACGCCGTCGAGGCCGCCGAGACGCTCCACCACCTCGCTCATGCCGACGGCGCTGAGAGCCTCGCGCAACTCGGCGTCGGTCGCGCCGGGACGGGCGAAGCCCACATTGTCCCTCACCGTGCCCGCGAACAGGAAGGGCTCCTGGGACACGACACCGATCTGGGACCGCAGGCTGGTGACGGTGACATCGCGCAGGTCGTGGCCGTCGATGCGCACCGCGCCCTCCGTCGGGTCGTACAACCGGGCGATGAGGCGGGCGACGGTCGTCTTGCCGGCTCCGGTCTCGCCCACCAGCGCGATCGTCTCGCCCGGCGAGACGTGCAGGCTCACATCGTGGAGCACTCGGTCGCCGCCGTACGAGAAGCACACGCCGTCCAGGGTGATCTCGCCGCGCACTGGGGCGAGGGCCTCAGCGCCGGGACGGTCCGTCACCGTCGGCGTGGTGCTGAACAGCTCGCGAAGCTTGGCTATGGCCGCGCCGCCCTGCTGGTAGGAGTTGTACAGCTGCACCAGCGCCTGCACGGGGGCGAAGAAGGCGGTCAGGAACAGCAGGTAGGCGGCCAGCTCTCCCACCGTGATCCGGCCGCTGGCGGTCATGGCCCCGCCCACGCCCAGCAGCACCGCCTGGGTGGCGATGCCGATGGCCTCGCTGCCCGGCCCGTAGAGGGAGTTGGCCCGCGAGGCTCGCAGGTTGGCGTCGCGGTGGCGGTTCACCACCCGGCGATGCTCGGCGACGTTGGTGTCGCGCCGGTCGTGGGCGGCGATGACCCGGATGCCGGCCAGGGACTCCTGGAGATTGCCGAGCAGGTCGCCGATGCGGTCGCGCACGCTGCGGTAGTCGGCCGCGGCCCGCCGCCGGAACCACATCGAGGACGCCAGTGTCGGCGGCACGGCCGCGGCCAGCGTGATGAGAGCCAGCAGGGGGTCGTAGTTGAACAGCAGGACGGTGATCACCACCAGGGTGAGGCCCTGGACCGCGAAGTTGACGATGCCCTCGTTGAACAGCACCGACAGCGCCTCGATGTCGGATGTCATGCGGGTCAGCAGCACCCCGGCCCTCTCGGTGGTGTAGAAGTCCATCTGCTGGCGCTGCATGTGCTCGAACGTCCGGACTCGGAGGCGCTCCATCAGCCGCTCGCCGAGCCTGCCGGTGAACGACGTCCTGATCGCGCCGGCTCCGGCGGCCACCGCCAGCAGGCCCACATAGGCCAGAGCCGCGGCGACAAGCACGCTGCGGTCGCGGGCCACGATGCCGTCGTCCACCCCGATCTGGGTGAGCACGGGGCCGAGTTGCAGCGCGATGGTCTCGGCGGCCACCAGCAGGAAGGCCACCGCCAGCCGGTAGCGGTGCGGCCACAGGAACCGCCCCAGCCCGAACCGGCCGCCGGACTCGTCGGTGGTGCGGGACCACTGCACTCCAGGATCGGGATGGGTCGGCTCGTCGGCCAGCACCCGCTCGACCCGGGCCCTCAGGTCGCCGGGCACGTCGGCGTGGGGCAGACCGGCCTGGGCCGCGGCCTGGACCGAGGTCGGTCCGCTGCGCATCCCGACGGGCGAGCTGAACATCAGTCCGGGAGCGCCGGCGCGGCCGGCTCGTCGGTGGCGTCGGTGGCGTCGGTGGCGCCGATATCGGTCAGCACCTCGGCGTAGGCGGGAACGGTGCGCAGCAGATGGCGGTGGGTGCCGCTGGCCGCCACCCTCCCGTCGGCGATGAACACCACCCTGTCGGCCATGGCGATCGTGGACAGCCGGTGGGCGATGAGGATGGTGGTGCGGTGGGAGCGGCGCCGGCGCAGGGCCGTGTGGATGCGCTCCTCCACCTCGGTGTCGATGGCGCTGGTGGCATCGTCCAGCACCAGCACCGCCGGGTCGGCGACCAGGGCGCGGGCGATGGCGAGCCGTTGGCGCTGGCCCCCGGAGATGGTCGAGCCCCGCTCGCCGAGCTTGGCCTCGGCGCCACCGGGCATGGCCGTCACGAAGCCGCCGGCGGCGGCGTCGACCAGCGCTACGGCCACCGACGCCTCATCTGCGTCGGGGCGGGCGAAGGCGACGTTGTCGCGGACGCTGGTGGCGAACAGGAACGGGTCGTCGGTGGCCACCGTCACCGCCCGGCGCAGATCCGGGATGCGCAGGTCCCGCACGTCGGTGCCGTCGATGCGCACCTCACCCCGGTCGACGTCGTAGAAGCGGGGCAGGAGCCGGCCGAGGGTGCTCTTGCCGCTGCCGGTGCGGCCCACGACCGCCACCGTCTCGCCGGGCTCCACTGTCAACGAGAAGCCGTCGAGTATCGAGGTGCCGTCCCCGGTGGAGTAGGTGAAGCCCACATCGTCGAACTCCACCCGCCCGGCCGGCTCCGTCATCCGCACGGCGCCGGGACGCTCGATGATCTCGGGGGACTCGTCGAGTATCTCGAACACCCGCTGGGCGGCGGCCGAGGCTCGCTGCCATTGGATCAGGACGAAGCCGATCATCCGGAACGGGGCCGCCATGAGGAGCACGTATGCGTTGAAGGCGACGATGTCTCCCACCGCGATGCTGCCGTCGATGGCCAGCAGGCCACCGGTGAGCAGCACCAGGGCCAATCCGAACCGGGGGAGCGCCTCCATGAGGGGTGCGTGGCGGGCCCGGGCGTCGGCGGTGGCCGTGCCGGCCCAGCGGAGCCGTCGAGCCGACCGGGCCAGCAGGTCCACCTGGGCCTGCTCCTGGGCGAAGGTGCGCACCACCTGTGCGCCCTGGATGTTCTCGTCCACGATCATGGCGACGTCGGCCATCCGGGCCTGCGTCACCCAGGTCAGGGGGAAGACCTTGTTCCGCAGCCGCAGGCCGACGTACAGGACCAGCGGCAGCGGCGCCATCGCCACCACCGTCAGGGGCAGCGACAGCGCCACCATCGCGGCCGTGCCCATGACCAGCAGCGCCAACTGCATGGCCACGAGCGGACCGAACGCGAAGAGCAGCTGGATGGAGCGGATGTCGCTGTTGGCCCGCGAGATGACCTGCCCGGTCTGGGTCCTGTCCCAGTAGGAGAACGACAGCTCGGTGAGACGCTCGTAGACGAGGTTGCGCAGATCGGCCTCTATGCAGTGGGCGGTGCGGAACAGCCCGTACCGGTAGGCGAAGCCCAACACGAAGCGGGTGCCGGCCAGGGCGACCAGGGCCAGCACCCACGGCCTCAGCGCGTCGCCGGCCGCGGCTGCGTCCACCCCCCGCCCTATCACCACCGGCACCGCCGCGGTGGCCGCCACCGAGACCAGGCCGGCCGTCACGGACGCCGCGAACACGGCCCTGTAGGTGGCCACTACCGGCAGGATCCGCCGGAGCCAGCCGAGGCTGCGGTCGGGGTGCAGGCCGGGGTGCAGGCCAGACGACGGCATCAGGTCAACCTACGGGTCGAGCGAGCAGGCGCGCGATTCTGCTGCACACGGGCGAGGCCGTGGCCCGAGCGGCCCGTGAGCGCAGCGAACAAGAGCGGAAGGCAACGGGTCGAGCGGGTAGATTCGCGGCCGCAAGGGTCCGGCGAACCTGGGAGGACCGATAGAGACCGCGCTGTGGCTTCTGGCCGCTCTGGCGCTGATAGCAGCCAACGCCTTCTTCGTCGCCATGGAGTTCGCGCTGGTGGCGGTGGACCGGACCCGGGTGGACGAACGGGCCGGGGCTGGAGACCGCCGGGCCCGGATGGTTCAGCGTCTGGTGGCCCGGCTGTCGTTCCACCTGTCGGGCGCGCAGATCGGCATCACGGTCTCGTCGCTGCTCCTCGGCTTCATGGTCGAGCCGGCCCTGGCGCCGATGATCGAGCCCGGAGTCGAGGCTCTGTTCGGGTCCAGCACGCCCTGGGGCGTCTCGGTCGCGGTCGCGCTGATGCTGGCCACGATCGTGCAGATGATGATGGGCGAACTCGTTCCCAAGGCGGTGGCCACCACCAAGCCCTTCGGGATGGCGGTGGCGGTGGCCGTCCCGACCACCGTGTACGGCCTGCTGGCTCGGCCCGTCGTGGCGTTCCTCAACGGCGCGGCCAACTGGATGGTGCGCCGGCTCGGTATGGAGCCGCGCGAAGAGATAGACGCGGTGCCCGATCGCGACGAGCTCGAGCAACTCTTCGTGTCCTCGGGGCAGGAAGGGATGCTCGACGAGGGCGAGGTGCGGCTGCTCACCCGGTCGATCCGCCTGGCCGACAAGCAGGCCGACGACGCCATGGTGCCGAGGGTGGAGGTGGTCGCCATCGAGGCTGACGCCTCGGTGGCCGACCTGGCCGATCTGGCTGCCCGCACCGGCCATTCCCGGTTCCCGGTCATGGCGGGACATCTCGACAGCGTGGCCGGCGTGATCCACGTGAAGTCGCTGTTCGCCGTGCCCGATTCAGAACGGCCGTCCACGCCGGTGTCGCGGCTGATGCAGCCGGTGCTGGCTGTGCCGGAGTCCCGCGATCTCGACGACATGCTGGATGATCTGCGCACCGGCGCGGGCCTGCTGGCGGTGGTGGTCGACGAGCACGGCGGCACCGCTGGGATAATCACCCTCGAGGACGTGCTGGAGGAGATCGTCGGCGAGATCGACGACGAGCACGACTCGTCCACCCCTGAGCGCACCCGGTCGGAGTCTCGGGGCTCGACCGTGCTGCCCGCGTCGCTCCATACCGACGAGGTGCTCGACGCCACTGGCTTCGCCATGCCCGAGGGCGACTACGAGACACTGGCCGGCCTGGTGCTCGACCGGTTGGGTCACATCCCGGTGCCGGGCGAGATTGTCGCCGTCAATGGCTGGCGCCTCGAGGTTGTGGCTGTCGACCGGCTCAGGATCGTCGCCGTGAGGGTGGCGGCCCCCGCTCCAGCCGGAACTGAGCCCGGCGAGAACCCCGAGCCGGTTCCCGGTGCGGCCCCCCCGGGCGGGTCGCCATGAGCACGGGCGGGTCGCCGTGAGCACGGGCGGGTCGCCGTGAGCACGGGCACGATCGTGGCCCTGGTGGTGGCGGTGGTGATGCTCGGCGCCAACGCCTTCTTCGTGGCAGCCGAGTTCGCGCTGGTGGCGGCCCGGGCCGCTCGGCTCGAGACGGCCGCAGCCGACGGGGACCGCCGCAGCCGTGTTGCGCTGGCGGCGGTGCGCGATCTGCAAACCCAGCTCGCGGGGGCCCAGCTTGGCATCACCATGGCCTCCCTGGTGCTCGGCTATGTGGCCGAGCCGGCGATCGCCCATCTCATCGAGCCCGTCATCGAGCGGGTGGTCGAGGTCCCTTCGGGTGTTCTGCACACGATCTCGTTCGCGGTGGCGCTGTTCGTGGTCACCACGCTGCACGTGGTGGTGGGGGAGATGGTCCCCAAGAACATGGCCATCACCGAACCCGAGTCGTCGGCGAGGCTGCTCGCGCCGGCCATGCGGATCTACGGTGTCGTGTTCAAGCCTGTCATCTGGTCACTCAATGCGGTCTCGGCGGGCATCGTGCGCCTGATGGGCATCAAACCGGTGGACGAGATCAACACCGCGCTCACCATCAACGAGTTCCACACGCTGCTGGCCGGCGCCCGCGAGGAGGGGGTGATCGAGCCCACCGAGCACGAGTTGCTGTCGGGCGCGCTGAAGTTCCGGGCCCAGTCGGTCGGGTCGGTGATGGTGCCCGCCGATCGCCTGGTGGCCGTGCCCCGGGGCGCGTCGGTGGCCCAACTCGAGGATGTGGTGGCCGCCACCGGCCACACCCGGATACCGATGTGGGGGTCCGAACCCGACGACGTGCTGGGGTTCGTTCACGCCAAGGATCTGATCCGCATGCCCGAAGAGGCCCGCGGCGACCCCCTGCCGTTGGAGTTGGTGCGCCGCATGCGGGTGGTGAGTCCCGACATGGCCGGCCGTGACCTGCTGCTCGACATGCGCCGGTCCCGGGTGCACATGGCGCTGGTGCGCAACGAGGCCGGGAAGATGCTCGGGGTTGTCACCCTCGAGGACATCCTGGAGGCGCTGGTGGGCGACATCTTCGACGAGACCGACGACAACGGCGCCTGAGTCGCTCCGCGCCGTGTCTCCCGCTCCTCGGCAGTTCTTGACGTAGTTGTGCCGGTATATGGCGTACAACTACGTCAAGAAAGTGGAATGACTCTCAGGCGCCTATGGCGTGGTAGCCGCCGTCGGCCTGGATGATCGATCCGGTGGTGGCCGGCAGCCAGTCGCTCAGCATGGCCACGACCGTGCGCGACACCGGGGAGGGGTCGGTGACGCTCCAGCCGAGCGGCGCCCGCTGCGCCCAGGCGTCCTCGAATTCGGCGAACCCCGGGATGGAGCGGGCGGCCATGGTTCTCATGGGTCCGGCCGAGACCAGGTTCACCCGGATGCCCTGCGGCCCCAGGTAGCGGGCCAGGTACCGGCAGGTGGACTCGAGGCCGGCCTTGGCCACTCCCATCCAGTCGTACGCGGGCCAGGCCCGGGCGGCGTCGAAGTCCAGGCCCACGATCGAACCGCCCGCCGGCATCAGCGGGGCCACCGCGTCGGCCAGCATCTTGAGCGAGTAGGTCGATATCTCCAGGGCCACCTTGACGTCTTCCCAGGCGGCGTCCATGAACGTGCCGCCCAGGCAGATCTCGGGGGCGAACCCGATGGCGTGGAGCGCGCCGTCCACCTGCCCCCAGCCGGCTGCCAGATGGTCGCGCAACGCATCGGCATGGGACGGCTCGGTGACGTCGAACTCCACCACGTCGATGCCGTCGCCGAGCTTGCGGGCCGTGCGCTGCGTGAGCCGCATCGCCCGTCCGGCCCCGGTCACGACGATCTCGGCGCCCTCGGCCAGGGCCAGCTCGGCCGCGCCGAAGGCGAGCGAGGCGTCGGTCAGCACGCCGGTGATGACGATGCGCTTGCCGTCGAGGATGCCCACGGCCGGCAACGCTACCTTGAGAACGTGCGGCTCTATGACGCGGCCCGCGGTGGGGCAGGCGCTCCGGCTCGCTCGCCGGCCCGCGGTGGGGCGGGCGCTCCGGCTCGCCCGCCGGCCGGTGCGGCGTGACCCTGCGGCTCTACGACACCGCCCGGGCCGCGGTGGTGGACTTCGACCCGCCCGAGGTGGTGCGCATGTACGTGTGCGGCATCACCCCCTACGACGCCACCCACCTGGGCCACGCCGCCACCTACATCACCTACGACGTGCTGCAGCGACGGCTGCGGGACATGGGCCGCGAGACCCGCTGCGTGCGCAACATCACCGACGTCGACGACGACATCCTGGCCGCGGCCGACCGCCGGGGGGTCCACTATCTCGACCTGGCCTTCGACCAGACGGCCCGCTTCGACGACGACATGGCCGCGCTGAACACCCTGCCGCCGGCCTCCGAGCCCAGGGCGACGTCGGCCATCCCCGACATCCGGGGCTTCATTCACGCCGCCCTGGAGCGGGGCTTCGCGTACCGCTCCGGCGGGAGCGTGTACTTCGACACGCAGGCCTTCCGCGGCTTCGGATCGCTGTCGGGATTCGGGCGCGACCACATGATCGAGCTGGCCCGCCAGTGGCGCGACGACCCCGACGACCCGGCCAAGCGGGACCGGCTCGACTTCGTGCTGTGGCAGCAGGCCCGGCCCGGCGAGCCGTCGTGGGAGTCCCGCTGGGGGCCGGGGCGGCCCGGCTGGCATGTGGAGTGCTCGACGCTGGCGCTGCGGGAGCTGGGCGAGACCATCGACCTGCACGGCGGGGGAGCGGACCTGCTCTACCCCCACCACGAGTGCGAGCGGGCCCAGTCCGAGGCGGTGACGGGCAAGCCGTTCGCCCGGCACTGGCTGCATCAGGCGCTGGTGCACTACCAGGGCTCCAAGATGTCGAAGTCGCTCGGCAACCTGGTGTTCGTCCACGACCTGCGGCGCGACCATGAGCCGATGGCCATCCGCCTGGCCCTCATGTCGCAGCACTACCGCACTCCCTGGCCCTGGCACGACGGCCTGCTGCGGGAGGCCGAGCAGCGCCTGACCCTGTGGCGCGGTGTCACCGGCGTGCACGGCGCCGGAGCGGGTCTCCTGGAGGAAGTGCGCCGGCACCTGGACGACGACCTCGACGTACCCGGCGCCCTCGCCGCGGTGGACACGGCAGCTGAGGCAGGCCATCCGGTCGGCGCGGCTGCGGACCTCCTGGGGGTCGCCCTCTAGCCGGCGGCGCTTCTGGCTGATGCGGCGGCGGCGGGCGGCGGGGGAGGCTGTGCGGGGGTTTCGGGCAGCACGGCGATGAGGGTGCCGAAGGCGACCAGCAGCGTGACCCAGATCGTCATCACGGCCGCCGCGATCGCGATCATCGTTCGGCGCGACTCTCTGGCCACCTGCTCCGCCACGTCGGCTCTGGACTCCGACATGGCGCCCTGCATCTTGGCGAAGCCTCCGTCGATCTTGGCGTGGAGGTTGGCGAACTCGCCGTCGACTCTGGCGAAGCCTCCGTCGATCTTGGCGTGGAGGTTGGCGAACTCGCCGTCGACTCTGGCGAAGCCTCCGTCGATCTTGGCGTGGAGGTTGGCGAACTCGCCGTACACGTTGGCGAACTCGCCGTACACCTTGGCGAACTCGCCGTCGACCTTGGCGAACTCGCCGTACACCTTGGCGAAGCCTCCGTCGATCTTGGCGTGGAGGTTGGCGAACTCGCCGTACACCTTGGCGAACTCGCCGTACACGTTGGCGAACTCGCCGTCGACCTTGGCGAACTCGCCGTACACCTTGGCGAACTCGCCGTCGACTGTGGCGAAGCCTCCGCCGATTTGGGTTGCGAGGGCGTCGAGGTCGTCTTTGGTGGCGAGGCGGTCTGGGCCTTGCGGGAGCGTGGATCTCATGAGGATGTCGGCGGGGTCCTCTCCGATCTCTTCTGTGAGCGCCGTCCTGAGCACGGCGCGCTCTGCTTCGGTGACCGACATCTTGGTTCCTCCCCGGTGTGGTGGTGATTCGGGGATGAACTGTTGATGTCTGTCATCATCCCGTTCATCGAGGGATGTTTCATCATATCACATGATTCGAGCATCCACCCGATGCCGAGCGGGGCCGGCGGCGGGGTGGGCGTGGTGTTGGGGGTTGTTGTGTGTTTTGGTGGTTTTGTGGTTGCGGGTCGGCGGGTTGTGGGGGTAGTTTCGTCGGCAGCGGATCGGAGGTGCGCTTGTGGGTTCTGTGGTGACTGAGCCTCCCGAGGTGGACATCTGCTATCCGGAGGGTCCCCCGATGCCGGAGGGGAATCTGCAGACGAAGCGGCGCATGGAGCTGGTGCTGGCGCTGCGGCGCTGGTTCGACCGCCGCGCCATCGAGGGCGCGTGGGTGTGCTGTGACATGAACGTGTACTACCGCAAGGGCGACACCAAGGCGGTGGTGGCGCCCGACGTGGCCGTGGCGTTCGGGGTGGACGCCGCCGCGCAGGAGGCCGAGAACACGTTCCGGGTGTGGGACACGGGCGCGGTGCCGTGCTTCGCGCTGGAGATCGCGTCGCCGACAACGGTCGATGTCGACTTGTTCGACAAGCCGGACAAGTACGCGGCGTTGGGGGTGGATGAGTACTGGCGGCTCGATCCCACCGGCGGGGAGCTGTTGGATCCGCCGCTTCAGGGCGAGAGGCGCGTCTCGGGGCGCTGGGCGCCGATCGAGGTCTCAGCCGACGCAGGTGGCGGTCTGCGGGGCCGCAGCGAGGTGCTGGGCCTGGACCTGTGCTGGCGGCCGCCCAAGCTGCGGCTGTGGGACATCGCCGAAGGCGTGTGGCTCCCCGACCCCGACGACCTGGACGACAGGCTGGCCGAGGAGGCTTCCGCCCGGCAGATCGCGGAGGCGGGACTCGCTGCCGAGGCCACCGCCCGGCTGGCCGCGGAGGGCCGGGCGTCCGCCGCGGAGGGCCGGGCGTCGGCCGCTGAGGCGGAGCTTGCGGAGCTTCGAGCCCGTCTCCGCGGCAACCGCGGCAACCCCGGCGAATAGACGAGCGCCGACGCCCTCGTCGAGCGGGCGGACCGATGTGGGCTGGTGTTTTGTCCTGGAGACTGCTACGCTGGGGCTCTGAATGCTGCTATGCTGGGGCTCTGAATGCTGCTATGCTGAGGCTCTGAATGCTGCTATGCTGAGGCTCTGAATGCTGCTATGCTGAGGCTTGTGGAGTATATCCCTCGTCTCGTGGACGCTCAGCTGTCGCAGGCGCTTCGAACTCATCCCGTAGTGCTGGTGACGGGTGCCAGGGGCGTCGGCAAGACCACCACGGCGCTTCAGGTGGCGGCGTCGAGCGCGTTCTTGGACGACATGGCCACCCTGACTGTCTTCCGGGACAACCCCGGCGCCGCCCTCAGCCAGTTTCGTGAGCCTCTCTTGGTGGACGAGTGGCAGCTGGCCCCGGAGGTGGCGCGAGCCATCAAGCGCAGCGTCGACCGGGACCGCAGGCCGGGCCGGTTCATCCTCACCGGCTCACCCGATCCGCGCAGCCGATCGGAGTTCCAGGCGCTCACCGGCCGCGCCGCGGTCGTGCGGCTCAACCCGATGACCGTGCGCGAGAGGCTCTTGCGGGTCGCTGATCCTGGCCGGGCCGAGACAGCGACCAGGCTGCTATTGGGAGCTCCTCCCGAGTCCGCGCCGGCGCACGCGCCCGACATCTTCGAGTACCTGGACATGGCGGCGGTCGGCGGGTTCCCCGAGTGCGCATCGGAGGGCTCGGCCGCCTACTCGCAGACATGGTGCCGCGACTACTTGAGAGTGCTGTTGCGCCGGGATCTGCCCCTGTTCGGATCACGGCGCTCGGCCGCCCACTTCCGCAGGTATCTCACCGCCTCCGCCATGCATACTGCACGGTCGCCGGAGGACGGCAGATTGCGCAATGCCGCCGGAGTGAATCCTGGAACCCACCGGGACTATCGCCACATCCTGCTCGACTTGGACGTGACCGTCGAGGTGCCCGCGTTCATCGGCGAGGAGATCCCGTATCTCGCAAAATCCCCCAAGATGCTCTTCAGCGACTCGGGCCTGCTGATCGCGGCGATGAACATGCCGCTCGCCCGGCTGAAGCTGAGCGGCGACGTCTACGGCAGGGTCATCGAGACGTTCGTGCTCAAGCAGCTTCGTGCCGAGCTCGAGGCCCTGGACATGCCGGATGCGCTCAGCCACCTTCGCACCCACAAGGGCGCACATGAGATTGACGCCATCATCGAGACCGACGACGGGGGCATCATCGCCGTCGAGGTCAAGTCGGCCAACCGGCACCGGCCTGCCGACATCAAGCACATCGAGTGGTTGTCAAGAAGGGTCGGAGAGAGATTCAAGCTGGGTCTGGTACTCACAACCGGTGCCTTCGTCAGCAACATCCGCAGTGACGCGACCGACAGGATCTGGGCCGCACCGATCAGCGTGCTCTGGCATTAGATCCCGGCGGGACCCCGCAGCTGCCGGAGTGAGGTTGGGGAGTTGTGTGAGCTGGTTGTCGTGTTGCGGCGGCGCGTCCTGGTTGGCCGTGCACGACGGGGGAGGCCTTGCTGTCAAGCGTCCTGACCGTGTTGTGGGGTTGGTCCTGGTGCGGCTGGGCTCGGCGATAATACGCAGTATCATGTAATAGGCGTTTCAAAAATCTAGACACCATTCGGATGGTTGTCGTATCATGCATGATGTGTTGTGGAGGTTCGACCCTCGGTGGCGGCCGGCGCGTGCCGTGGGCCGCTGGGGTTGTGTGACGAGCCGCTCGGGGGTGTGCGAAGGGTCGCCATGAGCTGGTGTCCCGAGACCGGCTCTGTCCTGTTGCGGCGGGTATCCGGTCAGCGGGCGCGGCAGCCGTTCGGGCCGGGGGGGGGGTCCCGGCCCGCGGGCCGCGGGGGCGTTGATGCGGCGGCGACTGTCGGTGCTGGCCGCGGTGGCGGTGGTGGCGAGCCTGCTGGGCGTGGCCGGCCATCCCGCCGGGGCGCAGGCGGCCACCCTGGATCCGGAGGTCCGGACCGTCACGGCGGAGGGGCCCGGACCGGCGGGAGCGGTCGACCCGGAGGTGAGGGTTGAGGCCGTCCCGGGGGCGGGGTCGGGATCGGCCGAGCCGGAGGTCACGGTAGAGATCGCGCCGGCGGAGGGGCCCGGACCGGCGGGAGGGGTCAACCCGGAGGTGAGGGTTGAGGCTGTTCCGGGGGCGGAGCCCGGCCCGGAGCCGGAGTTCACGGTCGAGGTCGTGCCGGAGTCGGGGTCGGCGGAGCCGGAGTTCACGGTTGAGGTTGTGCCGGAGTTGGGGTCGGTGGAGCCGGAGTTCACGGTTGAGATCGTCCCGGAGCCGGAGGTGTTGGTTGGGGTTGTGCCGGGGTCGGGGTCGCCGGAGCCGGAGGTGACGGTTGAGGTCGTGCCGGGGTTGGGGTCGCCGGAGCCGGAGGTGTCGGTTGAGATCGTGCCGGACGAGGAGCCCGGGTCGGGGCGGGCGCCGGGTGGGGCCGGGGGCCAGGGATCGCCGGTCGGGGCGCAGAGGCCCGGCGACGTGACCGTTCAGGTTCAGGGGCAGCAGTCGGGGCCCTCGATCAAGGTCTGCGCGGGGCCGGACGCGCCCGACGGCTGCTCAGCCATCACGTCGACGGAGGCCGGCTCGCAGACGTTCACCGTCTTCGGCACGGGCTTCACCGGCACGAGCTTCTTCGGACACATCTTGTCCGCTTGTCTGGCTCCGGCCACCGGGAGCTTGGCCTCCGACGACTTTCTCACGGACTGTGACACCAATGGTGTTGCTGGCGTGCTGCAGAAGCCAGGCATCAAGGATGGCTCGCAGGACCTTACGGACCCGCATTTGTCATCCCCATTCCTCGCGGGCCAATGCACAAGTACCTGCGGGACACTGACTGTAACGAGCGGCAACTTCAAACAGGACCTAACGGTGACCGTTCCCAGCAACGGGGTGGTCATCGGTGGCGCGACCTTCACCTCAGCCTTCACAGGTGAGATTGCCGGGACTGCGTACCAGGCGCTCTCCATTGAGGAGACGGGACCGGCGTTGGACGGTTTGGCGGCGTCGGTGGCCGTGGCGAAGTCGGTGGCGTTGAGTTGGACCGACCCGAGCGGCTGCGCGTCGGCGAGCCCGGCTTGCATCTACGAGTTCCGGCACCGGAAGTCCGGCGGCGAGTTCCCGGACGACTGGACGGCCACATCGTCCTCGACGAGCCATACGGTGGCGTCGCTGGAGTCGGGAGTCGAGTACGACTTCCAGGTGCGGGTCCGCCAGGGCACGGTGGGCTCCGAGGACGTGCTGGCGCTGGGTTCGGTTTCGGCCACCACCCTGGACGTGCCGTCGCCGCCGACGAGGTTCACGGCGACGCCGGGCAACAACAAGCGGCGGTACGACTTGTCTTGGACGGCGCCGGCGGCGGACACGGCCCGGGCCGCGGTGACCGGCTACGACATCGAGCACTCCGCCGACGGCGCCACGGGGTGGACGCGGCTGCCCAACGCGACGACACCGGCAGATCCCACCGTGGACTCGTCGACGACCAGCTACCGCGACCGCGGGTTGCCCAGGGGCACCGACCGCTACTACCGGGTGGTCGCCATCAGCGCAGCGGGCAGCAGCGCGCCCTCGGACGTGTCGCCGGACCCGGTGCCGACGACGTTGACGCTTTCGGTCGACAGGAACCCGTCGGAGGCCGACGACAGCTCTACTTCGGACACCAATGAGCAGGAGGCGACGCTGACGGCGACCCTTGACCGGCCGGCTGCGGCGAGGGTGACGGTGACGCTGACGGTGGAGACCGGCAGCACCGCAGTCCGCGACACCGACTACACGCTGGCCGCGGACACCATCACCATCGCAAAGGGAGAATTGACGGGAACGACCACGATCACCGCGATCGACGACAGCGATAGCGAGGGCGTGATCACCGTCGACGACATGGACACAGCGGCCGCCTCCGATGACGTCGTGTCCACGGAGCACGAGACGGTGG
Source organism: Candidatus Aldehydirespirator sp. (assembly GCA_965203635.1). Taxonomy (GTDB): domain Bacteria; phylum Actinomycetota; class Acidimicrobiia; order Acidimicrobiales; family Aldehydirespiratoraceae; genus Aldehydirespirator. The sequence continues at coordinate 3,115,450 of OZ241903.1, read as the reverse complement.
TGGTCTCCGCGTCGAGCACGCCGCCGGCTCTGACCGCGCAGGAGTTGACGGTGACCATCGCCGACGACGAGCCCGCCGTAACGGCTTTCCTGAAGCAGGACGCGGGCACGGCCGCCGACTTCAGCGCCCCGGTCACCGAGTTGGAGAAGGCGGGCACACACCACTTCACCGTCGTCGGTACCGGCTGGACTGGCCTGCACACCGGTGTGTTCGAGAATGTGCTGTTCATCACGGCCTGCCTCTTCGTGCCCGATCCCAGCCAGTTGCGATTCTTCGAGCAGTGCGACTCCAATGGCCTGCACACCAACGCGGGCGTTCCAACGGCTGACCCTGGCTCACAAGCCTTGTCGGATCTGTACGCGTCAGACGCCGGTCTGCGGGACGCCGCCGGCATTATCGGGGCCACTCTCGAGGCGGTGACCGTCAACAGTGACGGGTCATTCCGTCTGAACATGGCGGTAAACGTCCCCGCGGGCGGCGCCATCATCAACGTCGCCGTCGGCACTGTCGACATCAACAACCTCGGAAGCCAGAACCTGATAGTCCTCAGCCGGACGGCGCCGGTTCCGCTCACCGTGGCGCCGATCGCCGGTCTGGCCGCGGTGCCGGCGGCGGACTCGGTGGCGTTGTCGTGGTCCAACGAGAGCTTCTGCACCTCGACTAGCCCGACCTGCTCGTACTGGGTGCGCCACAAGAAGACCGCCGACAGCTCATGGTCGTCCTGGGCCAACACGGGCTGGACCTCCGGTGCGCCGACGCACACCGTGACCGGCCTCGACGCCGAAACCGGCTACGACTTCGAGATCGAGCGCCGCGAGGGCACAGCCGTCCTCAACCAGGGGTCGATGTCAGTCACCACCCTGCCGCCGCCCTCGTTGACCCTGACCGCCGACCGGATGCCGTCGGAGGCGGACGACAGCGCCACTTCGGGCGTCGATGAGCGGGTGGCGACGCTGACCGCGGAGCTCGAAAGTCCGGCGATGGCCCCGGTGACGGTGACGCTCACCGTTGATCCCGCCAGCACCGCAACCGCGGACAGCGACTTCACGCTGAGCCCGGCCTCCATCACCATCGCACAGGGCGCCACCACCGGCACCGCCACGATCACCGTGATCGACGACGCGCTCAGCGAGGGAACGATCACCGTCAACGGCCAGACCATCGCCACCGAGCACGAGACGATCGTGATCAACGCCGCCGCCGTCACGTCGCCGCCGCGGATCGGCACCCTCACGGTGACGATCGTTGATGATGAGCCTGCGGGGGCGGTGTTCTTGAAGCCGAACGCGGACACGGCGGCCGACTTCAGTGCGCAGGTGACCGAGTTGTCGAAGGCGGGTACCTATCACTTCACCGTCGTGGGCACCGGCTGGACCGCGGACCGCCTGGGCGTCCTCGGGCTGTTCGTGTCGGCGTGTGTGGTGCCGCCGGACCGCATGCTGGGCCCGACACAGTTCTACACCCACTGCGACTCAGACGGCGCCGCCGCGACGCCGATTGCCGGCAACTTTGCGCCCGAGCCCGGCTCCCAGGACCTGACATCGATACGGGCCACCAGCGGCTGCCAACTGTTGCAGATCGCCAAGCCCACTGCCGTGTGCACCCCCTTCACGATCACCGACGGCGCCTTCCGTCTGGACCTGCCGGTCAATGTGCCTGCGGGGGGCGTGTTCATCGGCTCCGGGACCGCTCGTCTCATGGGGTTAACTCCGGAAATTCTTCGCACCGTCAACAAGCTGATCGATGTCGCGCCGATCGCCGGTGTCGCCGCGGTGCCGACGGCGGACTCGGTGGCGTTGTCGTGGTCCAACGAGAGCTTCTGCACTTCCACTAGCCCGACGTGCTCGTACTGGGTGCGCCACAAGAAGACCGCCGACGGCGACGACTCGTGGTCGTCCTGGGCCAACACGGGCTGGACCTCCGGTGCGCCGACATACACGGTTACCGGACTCGACGGCAGCACCGGCTACGACTTCGAGATCGAACGCCGCGAGGGAACCGGCAACAATCAGGCCGTCCTGAACCTGGGGTCGGTGTCGGCCACCACGATGAGCGCGGCGCCGGGGGTGCCTGAGAGTGTGGCGGTGTCGGTGGTGTCCGGCGACACGACGAAGCTGGCGGTCTCGTGGTCGGCGCCCTCGTCGGGGCCGGCGGTGACGGGCTACCGGGTGCGGTGGCGCACCGAGGCGGCCGGCGTGAACGCGGCGGGGATGTGGCAGGGCGCGGGCGGCAACGACGACGCCGGCGAGGACGTGGGCAATGTGACGTCGTACACGATCTCGGGGTTGACCAAGGGCACCGGCTACGAGGTGCAGGTGGCCGCGGTGGCCCCCGGGGGCACCGGGGACTTCTCCGCGACGCGGCGGGGGGTGCCGTGGCCGGCGCCGGGCACGCTCACGGTGTATCTGGGCACCGACAGCGACCTGAGCTCGCCGCTGGGCGACATCGAGGGCGGCGGCACCACCACCTTCACGCTGGTGGGCAAGGGCTGGACCTCGGGAAAGTTGGGCAACCTGGGGTTGTACTTGACGGCGTGCATCGTGCCCGACAGCGGCGACAAGGCCCATGTGCACTTCTACCGCGACTGCGATTCCGACGGCGCCCACCCCCAGGCGGGGATCCCGTCGGGCGAGGAGACGCCGGGCTCACAGGACCTGACCCGCTTGCACGGAACCAACGAGTTTTTCAACAATCTGGCCATGAATCTCATGTTGGCGGGCTGGGAGCTGTTCACCCTCGAGTCGGACGGCTCGTTCAACCAGGACCTGACGGTGGAGGTCCCCGCCGAGGGCGTGGTCATCGGCGCGGGCTCCGCCAACGGACCCCTCCCGCCGGTGGCGGTGACCAGCGCCAACGTGCTGGTCGGCGTCACCGGCGACGCCATAGACGACCTGGTGGCGACCCCGGCGGCAACGTCGGTGGCGCTGTCGTGGACCAACCCGCCCGAATGCACCTCCACCGCGCCGGTGTGCGGATACCAGGTCCGCCACCGCAGCGCCGACAGCGACGAGTGGTCCGAATGGGCCGCGGCCTCGTCGCTGACGGCGCACACCGTCACCGGCCTCGACTCCGAGACCGAGTACCGCTTCGGCGTGCGCCGCCGCCAGGGCGGCACCACCCTCGCAGCATGGCGCATCGCGGCCACCACGCTGATGGCGCCGAACCAGGACCCGGCGTTCTCCGCGCTCACGGCGACCCGCAGCGTGGAAGAGAACTCCCCCGCGGTGACCGACGTGGGCGCCCCGGTGGCCGCCACCGACCCCAACACCGACGACACCCTGACTTATTCGATGACCGGAGAGACGTCGAAGTTCACCATCGACACATCCTCGGGCCAGATCAAGACCAGCTCGTCGTTGGACCGCGAGACCAAAGCCAGCTACACCGTCACGGTGAAGGTCTCCGACGGCAAGGACGCCACCGGCGGCACCAGCACCGACATCGACGCCGAGATCACAGTCACCATCAACGTCACCAACGTCAACGAGGCCCCGGTGGCGGTGGCCGACGCGGTGACCATCAACGAGGACGCGGGCAAGACCGAGATCGACGTGGTGGCCAACGACACCGACGTCGACAGCTCGTCTCTGACCGCGGTGGACGTGTCGGACCCGGACAACGGCACCGCCGCGGTCAAGACCGGCGACGAAGGGGTGATCGAGTACACGCCCGACGCCGACTTCTCGGGCACCGACACCTTCACCTACAAGGCCTACGACAGCGCTCTCAAGAGCGCCGCCACCGCCACCGTCACCGTGACCGTCACCGCCGTGAACGACGACCCGGTCGCGGTGGCCGACGCGGTGACCATCGTCGAGGACTCCGGCAAGACCGAGATCAACGTCATCGCCAACGACACCGATGTGGAGGGTGACTCGCTGACGGTGTCGGCGATCAAGACCGCCCCCACCAAGGGCACCGCCGCGATCAAGGCCGGCAACAAGGTGATCGAGTACACCCCCAACGCCGACGCGGTCGGCGAGGACACCATCGTGTACACGGTCTCTGACGGCTCGGGCGGCACCGCCGACGGCACCGTGACGGTGACCATCACCGCGGTGAACGACGACCCCGCCTTCACCGAGGGCACCGTCGCCGACGGGGTCCGCTCCACGACGCGCAGCGTGACGGTGGCGGGCTCCACGATGAACAGCAACGTGGGCGCGGTGCTGGCGGTGGACCACCCCTCAGACGAGACGGAGTCGTTGACGTTCGCGATCGGCGGGACCGACGGCTCGAAGTTCGCGGTGAGCTCCAGCGGCCAGATCACTGTCGGGTCAACCGACCTGCCGGTGGTGACCCAGCAGTCCTATGAGGTGACCGTGACGGTGCGGGACAGCAAGAACTCGTCGGGGAACGCCGACACCGTCATCGACGACACCATCACCGTCACGATCACGATCAGCGACGCCAACAGCAAGCCCACCTTCGACGACGGAGAGTCGGCGACGCGGGAGGTGGCGGAGAACGAGGCGGCGGTCACCGATGTCGGCGCCCCGGTGGCGGCGTCGGACGCTGACGGCAGCGACACGTTGGCCTACACGCTGGCGGGCACCGACGCGGCGTCGTTCACGATTGTGGGGACCACGGGCCAGATCAAGACCAAGACGTCTCTGGACCGCGAGACCAAAGCCAGCTACACCGTCAAAGTGAGAGTCACCGACAGCAAGAACGCGGCCGGCGGCTCCAGCACCGCCATCGACGATGAGATCTCGGTGACGATCAACGTGACCGACGTCAACGAGGCTCCCACCGCGGTCGCCGACTCGGTGACCATCAACGAGGACTCGGGCAAGGTCGAGATCGCGGTGACGGCCAACGACAGCGACCCCGAGGGTGGCACCCTGACTGCGTCGATCGTGAGTAACCCGTCCAAGGGAACCGCGGCGCTCAAGACCGGCAACAAGGTGATCGAGTACACCCCGAACGCCAACGCCAACGGCTCGGACAGCTTCACCTACAAGGTGTCCGACGGCAGCCTTGAGAGCAGCGCGGCCACGGTGTCGATCACCATCAACGCGGTCAACGACAACCCGGTGGCGGTCGACGACGCGGTGACCATCAACGAGGACTCTGCCAAAGTCGAGGTCAACGTGATCGCCAACGACACCGACATCGACAGCACGTCTCTGTCGGTGTCGGCGATCACGACCGCTCCGACCAAGGGCACCGCGGCGGTCAAGGCGACCGACGACAAGGTGATCGAGTACACGCCGAATGCGAACGCCAACGGCGAAGACACGATCGTGTACACGGTGTCTGACGGGTCGGGGGGCACCGACAGCGGCACTTTGACGATCACGATCACCGCGGTCAACGACGACCCGGTGTTCAGCGACGGCGCGACCGCGTCGCGCAGTGTGACGGTGGCGGGCTCCACCGCGAACAGCAATGTGGGCTCGCCGCTGGGGGTGACGCATCCCGACACGGGCGACACGTTGACGTTCGCCATCGGCGGGACCGACGGCTCGAAGTTCACGGTGGACAGCAGCGGCCAGATCAAGGTCGGGTCCTCGAACCTGCCGGTGGTGACCCAGCAGACCTACACGGTGACCGTCACGGTGCGCGACAGCAAGAACTCGTCCGGGACCGCCGACACCACCACAGACGACACCATCACCGTCACGATCACGATCAGTGACGCCAACAGCAAGCCCACCTTCGACGACGGCGAGTCGACGACGCGGGAGGTGGCCGAGAACTCGGCGACGGTCGTCAACGTGGGCGCGGCGGTGGCCGCCACCGACGCCGACAACCGAGACACCCTCACTTACACGCTGGCGGGCACCGACGCGTCGTCGTTCACGATTGTGGGGACGACGGGCCAGATCAAGACCAGGACGTCTTTGGACCGTGAGACCAAAGCCAGCTACACCGTCAAAGTGAGAGTCACCGACAGCAAGAACGCCGCCGGCAACGCGGACACCACCATCGACGACGAGATCACCGTCACGATCAACGTGACCGACGTGAACGAGGCCCCGACTGCGGTCAACGACTCGGTGACCATCGACGAGGACGCCGCCAAGACGGAGATCGCGGTGACCGCCAACGACAGCGACCCTGAGGGTGGCAGCCTGACCGCGTCGATCGTGAGTAACCCGTCCAAGGGCACCGCGGCGCTCAAGTCCGGCAGCAGCACGGTGATCGAGTACACGCCGAACGCGAACGTCAACGGCTCGGACAGTTTCACCTACAAGGTGTCTGACGGCACCCACGACAGCGGCGCGGCGACGGTGTCGATCACGATCAACGCGGTGAACGATGCGCCGGTGGCGGTGGACGACGCGGTGACCATTGTGGAGGACTCGGCCAAGACCGAGGTCAACGTGGTGGCGAATGACACCGACGTGGAGGGCGACGACCTGTCGGTGTCGGCGATCACGACGGTGCCGACCAAGGGCACCGCGGCGATCAAGGCCGGTAACAAGGTGATCGAGTACACCCCGAACGCGGACGCGGTCGGCGAGGACACGGTGGTGTACACGGTGTCTGATGGGACCGATACCGCCAGCGGCACCTTGACGGTGACGATCACCGCGGTGAACGACGATCCTGCGTTCAGTGAGGGCACCGTCAGCGACGGGGTCCGCTCCACGACGCGCAGCGTGACGTTGGCGGGCTCCACGATGAACAGCGCCGTGGGTGCGGTGCTGGCGGTGGTCCATCCCACCGACGAGACGGAGTCGTTGACGTTCGCGATCGGCGGGACCGACGGATCGAAGTTCGTGGTGAGCTCCAGCGGCCAGATCAGCGTCGGGTCGACCGATCTGCCGGTGTTGACCCAGCAGTCCTACACCGTGACCGTGACGGTGCGCGACAGCAAGAACTCCTCGGGGACCGCCGACACCGTCACAGACGACACCATCACCGTGACGATCACGATCAGCGACGCCAACAGCAAGCCCACTTTCGACGACGGAGAGTCGGCGACGCGGGAGGTGGCTGAGAACTCCGCCGCGGTCACCAACGTGGGCAGCCCGGTGGCCGCCACCGACGCCGACAACGGAGACACCCTCACGTACACCCTCGACGGCACCGACAAGTCGAGTTTCACGATTGTGGGGACGACGGGCCAGATCAAGACCAAGACGTCGTTGGACCGTGAGACCAAAGCCAGCTATTCGGTGACGGTGAAGGTCACCGACAGCAAGAACGCGGCCGACAACGCGGACACGACTATCGATGATGAGATCTCGGTGACGATCAACGTGACCGACGTCAACGAGGCCCCCACCGCAACCGACGACTCGGTGACCATCAACGAGGACGCCGCCAAGACCGAGATCAACGTCACCTCCAACGACAGCGACCCCGAGGGTGGCAGCCTGACTGCGTCGATCGTGAGTAACCCGTCCAAGGGCACCGCGGCGGTCAAGTCGGGCGATGCGACGGTGATCGAGTACACCCCCAACGCCAACGCCAACGGTTCTGACAGTTTCACCTACAAGGTGTCTGACGGCACCCACGACAGCGGCACGGCGACGGTGTCGATCACGATCAACGCGGTGAACGATGCGCCGGTGGCGGTGGACGACGCGGTGACCATTGTCGAGGACTCGGCCAAGACCGAGATCAACGTGGTCGCCAACGACACCGACGTGGAGGGTGACTCGCTGTCGGTCACCGCGATCACGACCGCGCCGACCAAAGGCACCGCCGTGGTCAAGGCGACCGACAGCAAGGTGATCGAGTACACGCCCAACGCCAACGCCAACGGCAGGGACACCATCGTGTACACGGTGTCTGACGGGTCGGGGGGCACCGACAGCGGCACCTTGACGATCACGATCACCGCGGTGAACGACGATCCGGTGTTCAGCGACGGCGACACCGCGAAGCGCAGTGTGACGGTGGCGGGCTCCGTCGCGAACAGCAATGTGGGCTCGCCGCTGGGGGTGACCCATCCCGACACGGGCGACACGTTGACGTTCGCCATCGGCGGGACCGACGGCTCGAAGTTCACGGTCAGCAACACCGGCCAGATCAAGGTCGGGTCCTCGAACCTGCCGGTGGTGACCCAGCAGACCTACACGGTGACCGTGACGGTGCGCGACAGCAAGAACTCGTCGGGGACCGCCGACACCACCATCGACGACACCATCACGGTGACGATCACTATCAGCGACGCCAACAGCAAGCCGACTTTCGACGACGGCGAGTCGGCGACGCGGGAGGTGGCGGAGAACGCGGCGGCGGTCACCGACGTGGGCGCCCCGGTGGCGGCGTCGGACGCTGACGGCAGCGACACGTTGACCTACACCCTCGACGGCACCGACGCCTCGAGCTTCACGATTGTGGGGACGACGGGCCAGATCAAGACCAGGACGTCTTTGGACCGTGAGACCAAAGCCAGCTATTCGGTGACGGTGAAGGTCACCGACAGCAAGAACGCGGCCGGCAACGCCGACACCACCATCGACGACGAGATCTCGGTGACGATCAACGTGACCGACGTGAACGAGGCCCCCACCGCCAACAACGACTCCAAGACCATCAACGAGGACTCGGGCAAGGTCGAGATCGCGGTGACCGCCAACGACACCGACCCCGAGGGCGGCAGCCTGGCCGCGTCGATCGTGACGAACCCCACCAAGGGAACCGCGGCGGTCAAGACCGGCGACGCGACGGTGATCGAGTACACCCCGAACGCCAACGCCAACGGCTCGGACAGCTTCACCTACAAGGTGAACGACGGCACCCACGACAGCGGCACGGCGACGGTGTCGATCACGATCAACGCGGTGAACGACGACCCGGTGGCGAACGACGACGCGGTGACCATCGTCGAGGACTCCGCCAAAGTCGAGGTCAACGTGATCGCCAACGACACCGACATCGACAGCACGTCTTTGTCGGTGTCGGCGATCACGACGAGCCCGACCAAGGGCACCGCGGCGATCAAGGCGACCGACAGCAAGGTGATCGAGTACACCCCGAATGCCGACGCCAACGGCGAGGACACGATCGTGTACACGGTGTCTGACGGGTCGGGGGGCACCGACAGCGGCACCTTGACGGTGACGATCACCGCAGTCAACGACGACCCGTCCTTCACTGCGGGCGCGACCGCGACGCGCAGCGTGACGGTGGCGGGCTCCACGAAGAACAGCGACGTGGGCGCGGTGCTGGCGGTGACGCATCCCTCAGACGAGACCGAGTCGTTGACGTTCAAGATTGGCGGGACCGACGGCTCGAAGTTCGTGGTGAGCTCCAGCGGCCAGATCAGCGTCGGGTCCACCGACCTGCCGGTGGTGACCCAGCAGTCCTATGAGGTGACGGTGACGGTGTCCGACGGCAAGGACAGCACCGGAGACGAGACCGAGGCCACCACCGACGACACAATCACGGTGACGATCACCATCAGCGGCACCAACCGTGCGCCGACTTTCGACGACGGCGACTCCACGACGCGGGATGTGGCCGAGAACGCCGCGGCGGTCACCAACGTGGGTGCCCCGGTGGCCGCCACCGATGCCGACCGCGACGGACTGACCTACACGCTGTCGGGCACCGACGCCTCGTCGTTCACGATTGTGGGGACTACGGGCCAGATCAAGACCAGGACGTCGTTGGACCGCGAGGCCAAGTCGAGCTATTCGGTGACGGTGAAGGTCACCGACAGCAAGGACGCCGCCGGAGGCTCCAGCAACGCCATCGATGATGAGATCTCGGTGACGATCAACGTGACCGACGTGAACGAGGCCCCGACCGCGGTCGCCGACTCGGTGACCATCAACGAGGACGCCGCCAAGACCGAGATCAACGTCACCTCCAACGACAGCGACCCCGAGGGCGGCAGCCTGACTGCGTCGATCGTGACGAATCCGACCAAGGGCACCGCGGCGGTGAAGTCGGGCGATGCGACGGTGATCGAGTACACGCCGAATGCGAACGTCAACGGTTCGGACAGTTTCACCTACAAGGTGTCTGACGGCACCCACGACAGCGGCACGGCGACGGTGTCGATCACGATCAACGCGGTGAACGATGCGCCGGTGGCGGTGGACGACGCGGTGACCATTGTCGAGGACTCGGCCAAGACCGAGGTCAACGTGGTGGCGAATGACACCGATGTGGAGGGCGACGACCTGTCGGTGTCGGCGATCACGACCGCGCCGACGAAGGGCACCGCCGCGATCAAGGCCGGCAGCAAGGTGATCGAGTACACCCCGAACGCGGACGCGGTCGGCGAGGACACCATCGTGTACACGGTGTCTGATGGGACCGACACCGCCAGCGGCACTTTGACGGTGACGATCACCGCGGTGAACGACGATCCTGCGTTCAGTGAGGGCACCGTCGCCGACGGGGTCCGCTCCACGACGCGCAGCGTCACGTTGGCGGGCTCCACGATGAACAGCGCTGTGGGTGCGGTGCTGGCGGTGGACCATCCCACCGACGAGACGGAGGCGTTGACGTTCGCGATCGGCGGGACCGACGGCTCGAAGTTCGTGGTGAGCTCCAGCGGCCAGATCAGCGTCGGGTCCACTGATCTGCCGGTGTTGACCCAGCAGTCCTACACGGTGACCGTGACGGTGCGCGACAGCAAGAACTCCTCGGGGACCGCCGACACCGTCACAGACGACACCATCACGGTGACGATCACTATCAGCGACGCCAACAGCAAGCCCACTTTCGATGACGGAACCTCCGCGACCCGGGAGGTGGCCGAGAACGCGGCGGCGGTCACCAACGTGGGCGCGGCGGTGGCGGCCACCGACTCCGACAACGGAGACACGTTGACCTACACGCTGGCGGGCACCGACGCCTCGTCGTTCACGATTGTGGGGACTACGGGTCAGATCAAGACCAGGACGTCTTTGGATCGTGAGACCAAAGCCAGCTATTCGGTGACGGTGAAGGTCACCGACAGCAAGAACGCGGCCGGCAACGCCGACACCACTATCGATGATGAGATCGCGGTGACGATCAACGTGACCGACGTGAACGAGGCCCCGACTGCGGTCAACGACTCGGTGACCATCAACGAGGACGCCGCCAAGACCGAGATCAACGTCACCTCCAACGACACCGACCCCGAGGGCGGCACCCTGACCGCGTCGATCGTGACCAACCCGACCAAGGGCACCGCGGCGCTCAAGACCGGCGACGCGACGGTGATCGAGTACACCCCGAACGCGAACGTCAACGGTTCGGACAGTTTCACCTACAAGGTGTCTGACGGCACCCACGACAGCGGCACGGCGACGGTGTCGATCACGATCAACGCGGTGAACGATGCGCCGGTGGCGGTGGATGACGCGGTGACCATTGTCGAGGACTCGGCCAAGACCGAGGTCAACGTGATCACCAACGACACCGACATCGAGGGCGACGACCTGTCGGTGTCGGCGATCACGACGGCGCCGACGAAGGGCACCGCCGCGATCAAGGCCGGCAACAAGGTGATCGAGTACACCCCGAACGCGGACGCGGTCGGCGAGGACACGGTGGTGTACACGGTGTCTGACGGGACCGACACCGCCAGCGGCACGTTGACGGTGACGATCACCGCGGTGAATGACGATCCTGCGTTCAGTGAGGGCACCGTCAGCGACGGGGTCCGTTCCACGACGCGCAGCGTGACGTTGGCGGGCTCCACGATGAACAGCGCCGTGGGTGCGGTGCTGGCGGTGGACCATCCCTCAGACGAGACGGAGGCGTTGACGTTCGCGATCGGCGGGACCGACGGCTCGAAGTTCGTGGTGAGCTCCAGCGGCCAGATCAGCGTCGGGTCCACTGATCTGCCGGTGTTGACCCAGCAGTCCTACACGGTGACCGTGACGGTGCGCGACAGCAAGAACTCCTCGGGGACCGCCGACACCACCACAGATGACACCATCACGGTGACGATCACGATCAGCGACGCCAACAGCAAGCCGACTTTCGATGACGGAGAGTCGGCGACGCGGGAGGTGGCTGAGAACTCCGCCGCGGTCACCAACGTCGGCGCGGCGGTGGCGGCCACCGACTCCGACAACGGAGACACGTTGACTTACACGCTGGCGGGCACCGACGCGTCGTCGTTCACGATTGTGGGGACGACGGGCCAGATCAAGACCAAGACGTCGTTGGACCGCGAGACCAAAGCCAGCTATTCGGTGACGGTGAAGGTCACCGACAGCAAGAACGCGGCCGGCAACGCCGACACCACTATCGATGATGAGATCGCGGTGACGATCAACGTGACCGACGTGAACGAGGCCCCGACCGCGGTCAACGACTCGGTGACCATCAACGAGGACGCCGCCAAGACCGAGATCAACGTCACGGCCAACGACAGCGACCCCGAGGGCGGCACCCTGACCGCGTCGATCGTGACCAACCCCACCAAGGGCACCGCGGCGCTCAAGTCCGGCAGCAGCACGGTGATCGAGTACACCCCGAACGCGAACGTCAACGGTTCGGACAGTTTCACCTACAAGGTGTCTGACGGCACCCACGACAGCGGCACGGCGACGGTGTCGATCACGATCAACGCGGTGAACGATGCGCCGGTGGCGGTGGACGACGCGGTGACCATTGTCGAGGACTCGGCCAAGACCGAGGTCAACGTGGTGGCGAATGACACCGACGTGGAGGGTGACTCGCTGTCGGTGTCGGCGATCACGACGAGCCCGACCAAGGGCACCGCGGCGATCAAGACCGGCAACAAGGTGATCGAGTACACCCCCGACGCGGACGCGGTCGGCGAGGACACGGTGGTGTACACGGTGTCTGATGGGACCGACACCGACAGCGGCACTTTGACGGTGACGATCACCGCGGTGAACGACGATCCTGCGTTCAGTGAGGGCACCGTCGCCGACGGGGTCCGCTCCACGACGCGCAGCGTCACGTTGGCGGGCTCCACGATGAACAGCGCTGTGGGTGCGGTGCTGGCGGTGGACCATCCCACCGACGAGACGGAGGCGTTGACGTTCGCGATCGGCGGGACCGACGGCTCGAAGTTCACGGTGAGCTCCAGCGGCCAGATCAGCGTCGGGTCCACTGATCTGCCGGTGTTGACCCAGCAGTCCTACACGGTGACCGTGACGGTGCGCGACAGCAAGAACTCCTCGGGGACCGCCGACACCGTCACAGACGACACCATCACGGTGACGATCACTATCAGCGACGCCAACAGCAAGCCCACTTTCGATGACGGAACCTCCGCGACCCGGGAGGTGGCCGAGAACGCGGCGGCGGTCACCAACGTGGGCGCGGCGGTGGCGGCCACCGACTCCGACAACGGAGACACGTTGACCTACACGCTGGCGGGCACCGACGCCTCGTCGTTCACGATTGTGGGGACTACGGGTCAGATCAAGACCAGGACGTCTTTGGATCGTGAGACCAAAGCCAGCTATTCGGTGACGGTGAAGGTCACCGACAGCAAGAACGCGGCCGGCAACGCCGACACCACTATCGATGACGAGATCGCGGTGACGATCAACGTGACCGACGTGAACGAGGCCCCGACTGCGGTCAACGACTCGGTGACCATCAACGAGGACGCCGCCAAGACCGAGATCAACGTCACCTCCAACGACACCGACCCCGAGGGCGGCACCCTGACCGCGTCGATCGTGACCAACCCGACCAAGGGCACCGCGGCGCTCAAGACCGGCGACGCGACGGTGATCGAGTACACCCCGAATGCCAACGTCAACGGTTCGGACAGTTTCACCTACAAGGTGTCTGACGGCACCCACGACAGCGGCACGGCGACGGTGTCGATCACGATCAACGCGGTGAACGATGCGCCGGTGGCGGTGGATGACGCGGTGACCATTGTCGAGGACTCGGCCAAGACCGAGGTCAACGTGGTTGCCAACGACACCGACGTGGAGGGTGACTCGCTGTCGGTCTCCGCGATCACGACGGCGCCGTCCAAGGGCACCGCGGCGATCAAGGCCGGCAACAAGGTGATCGAGTACACCCCGAACGCGGACGCGGTCGGCGAGGACACGGTGGTGTACACGGTGTCTGACGGGACCGACACCGACAGCGGCACGTTGACGGTCACGATCACCGCGGTGAACGACGATCCTGCGTTCAGTGAGGGCACCGTCGCCGACGGGGTTCGCTCCACGACGCGCAGCGTCACGTTGGCGGGCTCCACGATGAACAGCGACGTGGGTGCGGTGCTGGCGGTGGACCATCCCTCAGACGAGACCGAGTCGTTGACGTTCGCGATCGGCGGGACCGACGGCTCGAAGTTCGTGGTGAGCTCCAGCGGCCAGATCAGCGTCGGGTCCACCGATCTGCCGGTGCTGACCCAGCAGTCCTACACGGTGACGGTCACCGTCAGGGACAGCAAGAACTCCTCGGGGACCGCCGACACCACCACCGACGACACCATCACGGTGACGATCACTATCAGCGACGCCAACAGCAAGCCCACTTTCGACGACGGAGAGTCGGCGACGCGGGAGGTGGCTGAGAACGCCGCGGCGGTCGTCAATGTGGGTGCCCCGGTGGCCGCCACCGACGCCGACAACGGAGACACGTTGACCTACACCCTGGACGGCACCGACGCGGCGAGCTTCACGATTGTGGGGACGACGGGTCAGATCAAGACCAGGACGTCTTTGGACCGTGAGACCAAAGCCAGCTACTCGGTGACGGTGAAGGTCACCGACAGCAAGAACGCATCCGGCAACGCCGACACCACCATCGACGACGAGATCTCGGTCACCATCAACGTCACCGACGTGAACGAGGCCCCCACCGCGGTCAACGACTCGGTGACCATCAACGAGGACGCCGCCAAGACCGAGATCAACGTCACCTCCAACGACAGCGACCCCGAGGGCGGCACCCTCACCGCGTCGATCGTGACCAACCCGACCAAGGGCACCGCGGCGCTCAAGTCCGGCAGCAGCACGGTGATCGAGTACACCCCCAATGCGAACGCCAACGGCTCGGACAGCTTCACCTACAAGGTGAACGACGGCACCCACGACAGCAGCACAGCCACCGTGTCGATCACCATCAACGCCGTCAACGACAACCCGGTCGCCAACGACGACGCCAAGACCATCGTCGAGGACTCGGCCAAGACCGAGATCAACGTGATCACCAACGACACCGACATCGACAGCACGACGCTGTCGGTGTCGGCGATCACGACGAGCCCCACCAAGGGCACCGCCGCCATCAAGACCGGCAACAACAAGGTGATCGAGTACACCCCCAACGCCAACGCCAACGGCGAAGACGAGATCGTGTACACGGTGTCTGACGGGTCGGGCGGCACCGACAGCGGCACTCTGACGATCACGATCACCGCGGTCAACGACGACCCCTCCTTCACCGACGGCGACACCGCGACGCGCAGCATCACGGTGGCGGGCTCCACGATGAACAGCGATGTGGGTGCGGTGCTGGCGGTGACCCATCCCTCAGACGAGACCGAGACGCTGACCTTCGACATCGGCGGGACCGACGGCTCGAAGTTCGCGGTCAGCTCCAGCGGCCAGATCAGCGTCGGGTCCACCGACCTGCCCGTCGAGGACCAGCAGTCCTATGAGGTCACCGTCACCGTCTCCGACGGCAAGGACAGCACCGGCGACGAGACCGAGGCCACCACCGACGACACCATCACCGTCACCATCACCGTCACCGTCGCCTCCGTCGCCGGGCTGGCGGCGGCCACGACGGCGGCGAAGTCGGCCGCGCTGAGCTGGACCGAGCCGTCGGCGTGCGCTTCGGCGAGCCCGGCGTGCATCTACCAGTTCCGCTACCGGGAATCCGGCCAGAGCTGGCCGTCGTCGTGGACGACCGCCTCGGGGACGGCGGCCCACACAGTGACGGGGCTGAAGGCGGGAACGGCCTACGACTTCCAGCTGCGGGTCATCCAAGGGACCGTCGGCAGCGAGGACCTGCTGGCGCTGGCGTCGGTGTCGGCCACCACCATGGCCACGACGACCTACTCGCTGGCGGGGGCCACGGTGGTGGAGGGCGCCGGCGCGGGACTGGTCATCACGCTGGGCGAGGACGCGCCCAGCGGCGGGCTCGGGTTCACCGTCACCGCCGGCTACGCCTCCCCGGCGGCGGGCAAGGCGTCCTCGGGCGACGTGGGCACGATCACCACCCCGGTGACGGTGACCGGCGGGACCCGCACCCTAACGGTGACGGTGCCCACCGTGGACGACAATATCGCCGAGGGCGCCGAGACCTTCACGGTGACGGTCACCCCGACCGGCACCAACTCCCCGGGCTGGGTGGAGCTGTCGATGGGGTCGGGCACCGCCACGGTCACCATCAACGACAACGACACTGCGGGCGTGACGGTGGGCGCGGCGTCTGTGAGCGTGTTCGCGGGCTCGACGACGACCTACACGCTGGTGCTCGACACCAAGCCCGCGGCCAATGTGGTGATCACGCCGGCCAGCGGCACCGCGGCGGCCGCCACGGTGACCGGCCAGGCCAAGACGTTCACGCCGGCGGACTGGGACCAGCCCCAGGAGGTGACCGTCACCGGCGTCGCGGCGGGCGCGTCGACGATCACCCACACGGTGACCTCGAGCGGCGACGCCAAGTACCCGACCGGCTTGAGCATCGCCTCGGTGGCGGCGACGGTGACGCCGACGCTGTCGGTGGGGGAGTTCGACACGATCGGGCAGTTCCCCACGAAGCACCCGACCAAGGACGGGGGGCTCCTGTATGAGGGCACCTCGGTCGAGTTCATGCTGACGGGGACGGGCTGGACGGCGGGCGCCTACAAGGGAGAATTCTGCGAGACGGCGTCCTACAAGGGGGTCGAGTCGGTCGCGGTGACCGGCTGCGACACCGCCAACGCGGTGGACATCACCGTCGGCAGCGACGGGGCGCTGTCGGCGACCATGACCTACACGGTGCCCGACAGCGGCATCCCCGCCGACGGCGTGGCGATCAGGGTCCGTTCCGCCGGGGGCTCGCAGTCCGCGACGCTGCGGGTGGTCCACGCGCCGGGGGTGATCGAGTGGGAGGTGTCGTCGGTGACCCGCAACGACGGCACCGTCGAGGCCAACCCGGGCGACGTGGACCTGACCGCGCTGGCGCCCGGCGACACGGTGGCCTTCGCGGTGCAGGGATCCAAGTGGATCGTGGGGCTGGTGGTGCCGATTGTGTGCCGGCTGCCCCAGGGCGGCCTGAGGCAGATCAATTTCGCGAACTCGTCGAACTTCTGCTTCCTCGCCCTCAGCCCCATCACCGTCACCGACGATGGATGGACCCACACGGCGACCTACACGGTGCCCGCGGGGGGCCTGCCCCCCTACGGTCTGGCCGTCTCGGCGGGTGACGCCAACGGCGTCCAGGGCAACGCGGCGGTGGTGATCGGCGCCGGGACCGCGCCGTCGGTCTCGGTGCAGCCGGCCAACCGGGCCGACGTGGTCGGGGACGGCTCGAAGGAGTTCACCGTGTCGGGCTCGGACTGGACCGCCGGCCCCAAGGTGACCTACCAGTTCTTCCAGCGATGGAACATCGGGGCGCTGAAGAGCGAGTTCTGCACCATCCCCGACGGCGGCCTCGAGGCGATCACCGACGACCACTGCGACGGCGACAACGCGGCCACGATCAGCCTGCCCACAACGAACACGCCCCTGGGCTCGTTCAGCGGCCACAAGACCACATACACGCCGCCCGCGGGCGGCATCCCCGCCGGAGGGGTGGCCATCAGGGTCAGAAGGGAGGTGGGCGCCACCGTCGGAGGCATCGGCAATGTGGCGCTGCCGGCGCCGCACACCATGGAGTCCGCGGTTGCGTTGGCGATCCCCGCCGCGGTGACCGTGAGCAAGGACAAGGTGAGCGTGGCCGCGGCCGACGGTACGGCGACCTACACGGTGGTCCTGGGGGTCGAGCCCTCAGGCAACGTGGTGATCGCCCCGACCAGCTCGGCGACGGCCAAGGCCACCGTCGGCGGGGCGCTGACGTTCACGCCGACGGACTGGAGCGTGCCCCAGCAGGTGACCGTCACCGGGAAGCAGGTCGGCACAGCCACCGTCGCCCACGCGGTGACGGCCAGCGCAGACCCCCGGTACCCGGTCGGCATGGGCATCGGCAGCGTGGCCGTGACCGTCGAGAACTCCGCGCCGACATTCGACGACGGCGACTCGGCGACGCGGGAGGTGGCCGAGAACGCGGCGGCGGTCGTCGATGTGGGCGCCCCGGTGGCCGCCACCGATGCCGACAGCAGCGACACGTTGACCTACACGCTGGCGGGCGACGACGCGGCGTCGTTCACGATCGTGGGGACCAGCGGCCAGATCAAGACCAAGACGTCTCTGGACCGCGAGACCAAGTCCAGCTACTCGGTGACGGTGAAGGTCACCGACAGCAAGAACGCCGCCGGCGAAACCGACACCGCCATCGACGACGAGATCGCGGTGACGATCAACGTGACCGACGTGAACGAGGCCCCGACCGCGGTCGACGACTCGGTGACGATCGACGAGGACTCCGGCAAGACCGAGATCGCGGTGACCTCCAACGACACCGACCCCGAGGGCGACGACTTGACCGCGGTGGACGTGTCGGACCCGGCCAACGGCACCGCCGCGGTGAAGACGGGCGACGGCGGGGTGATCGAGTACACCCCCGACGCCAACTTCTCCGGCACCGACACCTTCACCTACAAGGTGTCCGACGGCACTCTCAAGAGCGCCGCCACGGCCACCGTCACCGTGACCGTCACCGCCGTCAACGACGCGCCGGTGGCGGTCGACGACGCGGTGACGATCGTCGAGGACTCGGCCAAGACCGAGATCAACGTGATCGCCAACGACACCGACGTGGAGGGTGACTCGCTGTCGGTCTCCGCGATCACGACGGCGCCGACCAAGGGCACCGCCGCGGTCAAGGCGACCGACGACAAGGTGATCGAGTACACCCCGAATGCCGACGCGGTCGGCGAGGACACGGTGGTGTACACGGTCTCTGACGGGACCGACACCGCCAGCGGCACTTTGACGGTCACGATCACCGCAGTCAACGACGACCCTGCGTTCAGCGAGGGCACCGTCAGCGACGGGGTCCGCTCCACGACGCGCAGCGTCACGCTGGCGGGCTCCACGATGAACAGCGCCGTGGGAGCGGTGCTGGCGGTGGACCACCCCTCAGACGAGACCGAGACGCTGACGTTCGGGATCGGCGGGACCGACGGATCGAAGTTCGTGGTGAGCTCCAGCGGCCAGATCAGCGTCGGGTCCACCGACCTGCCGGTGGCGACCCAGCAGTCCTATGAGGTGACGGTGACGGTGTCTGACGGCAAGGACAGCACCGGAGACGAGACCGAGGCCACCACCGATGACACCATCACGGTGACGATCACGATCAGCGACGCCAACAGCAAGCCGACCTTCGACGACGGAGAGTCGACGACGCGGGAGGTGGCCGAGAACGCCGCCGCGGTCACCAACGTCGGCGCCCCGGTCGCCGCGTCGGACTCCGACAGCGACGACACGTTGACCTACACGCTGGCGGGCACCGACGCGTCGAGCTTCACGATTGTGGGGACCACGGGCCAGATCAAGACCAGGTCGTCGTTGGACCGGGAGTCCAAGTCGAGCTATTCGGTGACGGTGAAGGTCACTGACAGCAAAGACGGCGCCGGCGGGGCCAGCACCGCCATCGACGACGAGATCGCGGTGACGATCAACGTCACCGACGTGAACGAGGCCCCGACCGCAACCGATGACTCGGTGACCATCAACGAGGACGCCGCCAAGACGGAGATCGCGGTGACCTCCAACGACACCGACCCCGAGAGCGGCACCCTGACCGCGTCGATCGTGACGAACCCGACCAAGGGCACCGCGGCGGTCAAGTCGGGCGATGCGACGGTGATCGAGTACACCCCGAATGCCAACGCCAACGGCGAAGACAGCTTCACCTACAAGGTGAACGACGGCACCCACGACAGCAGCACAGCCACCGTGACGGTCACCATCAACGCCGTCAACGACAACCCGGTGGCGGTTGACGACGCGGTGACCATCGTCGAGGACTCGGCCAAGACCGAGGTCAACGTCATCGCCAACGACACCGACATCGACAGCACGTCTTTGTCGGTGTCGGCGATCACGACCGCGCCGACCAAGGGCACCGCCACGGTCAAGGCGACCGACAGCAAGGTGATCGAGTACACCCCGAACGCGGACGCGGTCGGCGAGGACGAGATCGTGTACACGGTGTCTGACGGGTCGGGCGGTACCGCCAGCGGCACTTTGACGGTCACGATCACCGCGGTGAATGACGATCCTGCCTTCAGCGAGGGGACTGTCAGCGACGGGGTCCGCTCCACGACGCGCAGCGTGACGTTGGCGGGCTCCACGATGAACAGCGCCGTGGGTGCGGTGCTGGCGGTGGACCATCCCACCGACGAGACGGAGGCGTTGACGTTCGCGATCGGCGGGACCGACGGCTCGAAGTTCACGGTGAGCTCCAGCGGCCAGATCAGCGTCGGGTCCACCGATCTGCCGGTGGCGACCCAGCAGTCCTACACGGTGACCGTGACGGTGCGCGACAGCAAGAACTCCTCGGGGACCGCCGACACCACCACAGACGACACCATCACGGTGACGATCACTATCAGCGACGCTAACAGCAAGCCGACTTTCGACGACGGAGACTCCGCGACGCGGGAGGTGGCCGAGAACTCCGCGGCGGTCACCAACGTCGGCGCTCCGGTGGCCGCGTCGGACTCCGACGGCAGCGACACGTTGGCCTACACGCTGGCGGGCACCGACGCGGCGTCGTTCACGATTGTGGGGACGACGGGCCAGATCAAGACCAGGACCTCTTTGGACCACGAGGCCAAAGACAGCTATTCGGTGACGGTGAAGGTCACCGACGGCAAGGACGGCGCCGGCGGGACCAGCACCGCCATCGATGATGAGATCTCAGTGACGATCAACGTGACCGATGTCAACGAGGCCCCGACCGCGGTCAACGACTCGGTGACCATCAACGAGGACGCCGCCAAGACCGAGATCAACGTCACCGCCAACGACACCGACCCTGAGGGCGGCACCCTGACCGCGTCGATCGTGACCAACCCCACCAAGGGCACCGCGGCGCTCAAGTCCGGCAGCAGCACGGTGATCGAGTACACCCCGAATGCCAACGTCAACGGCTCGGACAGTTTCACCTACAAGGTGAACGACGGCACCCACGACAGCGGCACGGCGACGGTGTCGATCACGATCAACGCGGTGAACGATGCGCCGGTGGCGGTGGATGACGCGGTGACGATCGTCGAGGACTCGGCCAAGACCGAGGTCAACGTGATCACCAACGACACCGATGTGGAGGGCGACGACCTGTCGGTGTCGGCGATCACGACGAGCCCGACGAAGGGCACCGCCGCGATCAAGACCGGCAGCAAGGTGATCGAGTACACCCCGAACGCGGACGCGGTCGGCGAGGACACGGTGGTGTACACGGTGTCTGATGGGACCGACACCGACAGCGGCACTTTGACGGTGACGATCACCGCGGTGAACGACGATCCTGCGTTCAGTGAGGGCACCGTCAGCGACGGGGTTCGCTCCACGACGCGCAGCGTGACGTTGGCGGGCTCCACGATGAACAGCGATGTGGGTGCGGTGCTGGCGGTGGACCATCCCTCAGATGAGACGGAGTCGTTGACGTTCGCGATCGGCGGGACCGACGGCTCGAAGTTCACGGTGAGCTCCAGCGGCCAGATCAGCGTCGGGTCCACCGATCTGCCGGTGTTGACCCAGCAGTCCTACACCGTGACGGTCACCGTCAGGGACAGCAAGAACTCCTCGGGGACCGCCGACACCGTCATCGATGACACCATCACGGTGACGATCACGATCAGCGACGCCAACAGCAAGCCGACTTTCGATGACGGAGAGTCGGCGACGCGGGAGGTGGCTGAGAACTCCGCGGCGGTCGTCAATGTGGGTGCGGCGGTGGCGGCCACCGACGCCGACAACGGAGACACGTTGACTTACACCCTGGACGGCACCGACAAGTCGAGCTTCACGATTGTGGGTACGACGGGTCAGATCAAGACCAGGACGTCTTTGGACCGCGAGTCCAAAGCCAGTTATTCGGTGACGGTGAAGGTCACCGACAGCAAGAACGCGGCCGGCAACGCGGACACCACTATCGATGATGAGATCTCAGTCACGATCAACGTGACCGACGTGAACGAGGCCCCGACCGCGGTCAACGACTCGGTGACGATCGACGAGGACTCGGGCAAGACCGAGATCGCGGTGACCTCCAACGACACCGACCCCGAGAGCGGCACCCTGACCGCGTCGATCGTGACCAACCCGTCCAAGGGCACCGCGGCGCTCAAGTCCGGCAGCAGCACGGTGATCGAGTACACCCCGAATGCGAACGTCAACGGCTCGGACAGTTTCACCTACAAGGTGTCTGACGGCACCCACGACAGCGGCACGGCGACGGTGTCGATCACGATCAACGCGGTGAACGATGCGCCGGTGGCGGTGGACGACGCGGTGACCATTGTCGAGGACTCGGCCAAGACCGAGATCAACGTGATCACCAACGACACCGACGTGGAGGGTGACTCGCTGACGGTCACCGCGATCACGACGAGCCCGACCAAGGGCACCGCCGCGATCAAGACCGGCAACAAGGTGATCGAGTACACCCCCGACGCGGACGCGGTCGGCGAAGACACCATCGTGTACACGGTGTCTGACGGGACCGACACCGCCAGCGGCACTCTGACGGTCACGATCACCGCGGTCAACGACGACCCTGCCTTCAGCGAGGGCACCGTCGCCGACGGGGTCCGCTCCACGACGCGCAGCGTGACGTTGGCGGGCTCCACGATGAACAGCGATGTGGGCGCGGTGCTGGCGGTGGACCACCCCACCGACGAGACCGAGGCGTTGACGTTCGCGATCGGCGGGACCGACGGATCGAAGTTCACGGTCAGCAACACCGGCCAGATCAGCGTCGGGTCAACCGATCTGCCGGTGCTGACCCAGCAGACCTACACCGTGACCGTGACGGTGCGCGACAGCAAGAACTCCTCGGGGACCGCCGACACCACCACAGACGACACCATCACGGTGACGATCACTATCAGCGACGCCAACAGCAAGCCCACCTTCGACGACGGAACCTCCGCGACGCGGGAGGTGGCTGAGAACGCCGCGGCGGTCACCAACGTGGGCAGCCCGGTGGCCGCCACCGACGCCGACAACAGCGACACGTTGACCTACACCCTCGACGGCACCGACGCCTCGAGCTTCACGATCGTGGGGACCACGGGCCAGATCAAGACCAAGACGTCTTTGGACCGTGAGACCAAAGCCAGCTATTCGGTGACGGTGAAGGTCACCGACAGCAAGAACGCATCCGGCAACGCCGACACCACCATCGACGATGAGATCTCAGTCACGATCAACGTCACCGATGTCAACGAGGCCCCGACCGCGGTCAACGACTCGGTGACCA
Source organism: Candidatus Aldehydirespirator sp. (assembly GCA_965203635.1). GTDB lineage: Bacteria > Actinomycetota > Acidimicrobiia > Acidimicrobiales > Aldehydirespiratoraceae > Aldehydirespirator. The sequence continues at coordinate 3,092,014 of OZ241903.1, read as the reverse complement.
TCAACGAGGACGCCGCCAAGACCGAGATCAACGTCACCGCCAACGACACCGACCCTGAGGGCGGCACCCTGACCGCGTCGATCGTGACCAACCCCACCAAGGGCACCGCCGCGGTCAAGACCGGCGATGCGACGGTGATCGAGTACACCCCGAACGCCAACGTCAACGGCTCGGACAGTTTCACCTACAAAGTGAACGACGGCACCCACGACAGCAGCACAGCCACCGTGTCGATCACGATCAACGCCGTCAACGATGCGCCGGTTGCCGTGGACGACGCCAAGACCATCGTCGAGGACTCGGCCAAGACCGAGATCAACGTGATCACCAACGACACCGACATCGACAGCACGACGCTGTCGGTGTCGGCGATCACGACCGCCCCCACCAAGGGCACCGCCACCATCAAGACGACCGACAGCAAGGTGATCGAGTACACCCCCAACGCCGACGCGGTCGGCGAAGACACGGTGGTGTACACGGTCTCTGACGGGACCGACACCGACAGCGGCACCTTGACGATCACGATCACCGCGGTCAACGACGACCCTGCCTTCAGCGAGGGGACCGTCAGCGACGGAGTCCGCTCCACGACGCGCAGCGTGACGCTGGCGGGCTCCACGATGAACAGCGCCGTGGGCGCGGTGCTGGCGGTGGACCACCCCACCGACGAGACCGAGACGCTGACGTTCGCGATCGGCGGGACCGACGGCTCGAAGTTCACGGTGAGCTCCAGCGGCCAGATCAGCGTCGGGTCCACCGACCTGCCGGTGGCGACCCAGCAGTCCTATGAGGTCACCGTGACGGTGTCCGACGGCAAAGACAGCTCCGGTGACGAGACCGAGGCCACCACCGATGACACCATCACGGTGACGATCACGATCAGCGGCACCAACCGTGCGCCGGCTTTCGATGACGGCGACTCGGCAACACGGGAGGTGGCCGAGAACTCCGCGGCGGTCGTCAACGTCGGCGCTCCGGTGGCCGCGTCCGACGCCGACCGCGACACGCTGACCTACACGCTGGCGGGCACCGACGCGGCGTCGTTCACGATTGTGGGGACGAGCGGCCAGATCAAGACCAAGACGTCTCTGGACCGCGAGACCAAGGCCAGCTATTCGGTGACGGTGAAGGTCACCGACAGCAAGAACGCGGCCGGCAACGCGGACACCACCATCGACGATGAGATCTCAGTCACGATCAACGTCACCGACGTGAACGAGGCCCCCACCGCGGTCAACGACTCGGTGACCATCAACGAGGACTCCGGCAAGACCGAGATCGCGGTGACCTCCAACGACACCGACCCCGAAAACGGCAGCCTGACCGCGTCGATCGTGACCAACCCCACCAAGGGCACCGCGGCGCTCAAGTCCGGCAGCAGCACGGTGATCGAGTACACCCCCAACGCCAACGCCAACGGCTCCGACAGCTTCACCTACAAGGTGAACGACGGCACCCACGACAGCAGCACGGCGACGGTGTCGATCACGATCAACGCCGTCAACGATGCGCCGGTGGCGGTGGACGACGCCAAGACCATTGTCGAGGACTCGGCCAAGACCGAGATCAACGTGGTCGCCAACGACACCGACGTGGAGGGTGACTCGCTGTCGGTCTCCGCGATCACGACCGCCCCCACCAAGGGCACCGCCACCATCAAGGCGACCGACAGCAAGGTGATCGAGTACACCCCCAACGCCGACGCGGTCGGCGAAGACACGGTGGTGTACACGGTCTCTGACGGGACCGACACCGACAGCGGCACCTTGACGATCACGATCACCGCGGTCAACGACGACCCTGCCTTCAGCGAGGGGACCGTCAGCGACGGGGTCCGCTCCACGACGCGCAGCGTGACGTTGGCGGGCTCCACGATGAACAGCGCCGTGGGCGCGGTGCTGGCGGTGGACCACCCCACCGACGAGACCGAGGCGTTGACGTTCGGGATCGGCGGGACCGACGGCTCGAAGTTCGTGGTGAGCTCCAGCGGCCAGATCAGCGTCGGGTCCACCGACTTGCCGGTGTTGGCCCAGCAGTCCTATGAGGTCACGGTGACGGTGTCTGACGGCAAGGACAGCTCCGGTGACGAGACCGAGGCCACCACCGATGACACCATCACGGTGACGATCACGATCAGCGACGCCAACAGCAAGCCCACCTTCGACGACGGCGACTCCGCGACGCGGGAGGTGGCCGAGAACTCCGCGGCGGTCGTCAACGTCGGCGCCCCGGTGGCCGCCACCGATGCCGACAACGGAGACACGCTCACATACACGCTGGCGGGCACCGACGCGGCGTCGTTCACGATTGTGGGGACGACGGGCCAGATCAAGACCAGGACGTCTTTGGACCGCGAGACCAAAGCCAGCTATTCGGTGACGGTGAAGGTCACCGACAGCAAGAACGCATCCGGCAACGCGGACACCACCATCGACGATGAGATCTCAGTCACGATCAACGTCACCGACGTGAACGAGGCCCCCACCGCGGTCAACGACTCGGTGACCATCAACGAGGACTCCGGCAAGACCGAGATCGCGGTGACCTCCAACGACACCGACCCCGAGAGCGGCACCCTGACCGCGTCGATCGTGACCAACCCGACCAAGGGCACCGCGGCGGTCAAGTCGGGCGACGCGACGGTGATCGAGTACACCCCGAACGCCAACGTCAACGGCTCTGACAGTTTCACCTACAAAGTGAACGACGGCACCCACGACAGCGGCACGGCGACGGTGTCGATCACCATTAATGCCGTCAACGACGACCCGGTCGCGGTCGACGACGCCAAGACCATCGTCGAGGACTCCGCCAAAGTCGAGATCAACGTGATCACCAACGACACCGACATCGACAGCACGACGCTGTCGGTGTCGGCGATCACGACCGCCCCCACCAAGGGCACCGCCGCGGTCAAGGCGACCGACAGCAAGGTGATCGAGTACACCCCCAACGCCGATGCGGTCGGCGAGGACACGGTGGTGTACACGGTGTCTGACGGGTCGGGGGGCACCGCCAGCGGCACCTTGACGGTCACGATCACCGCGGTGAACGACGACCCTGCCTTCAGCGAGGGGACCGTTAGCGACGGGGTCCGCTCCACGACGCGCAGCGTGACGTTGGCGGGCTCCACGATGAACAGCGCCGTGGGCGCGGTGCTGGCGGTGGACCACCCCACCGACGAGACCGAGGCGTTGACGTTCGGGATCGGCGGGACCGACGGCTCGAAGTTCGTGGTGAGCAACAGCGGCCAGATCAGCGTCGGGACCACTGATCTGCCGGTGTCGACCCAGCAGACCTACACAGTGACGGTGACGGTGTCTGACGGCAAGGACAGCACCGGTGACGAGACCGAGGCCACCACCGATGACACCATCACGGTGACGATCACCATCAGCGACGCCAACAGCAAGCCCACTTTCGACGACGGAACCTCCGCCACGCGGGAGGTGGCTGAGAACTCCGCGGCGGTCGTCAACGTCGGCGCCCCGGTGGCCGCCACCGACGCCGACAGCAGCGACACGTTGACCTACACCCTCGACGGCACCGACAAGTCGAGCTTCACGATCGTGGGGACCACCGGCCAGATCAAGACCAGGACGTCTTTGGACCGCGAGTCCAAAGCCAGCTATTCGGTGACGGTGAAGGTCACCGACAGCAAGAACGCATCCGGCAACGCCGACACCACCATCGATGATGAGATCGCGGTGACGATCAACGTCACCGACGTGAACGAGGCCCCGACTGCAACCGATGATTCGGTGACCATCGACGAGGACTCCGGCAAGACCGAGATCGCGGTGACCTCCAACGACACCGACCCCGAGAGCGGCACCCTGACCGCGTCGATCGTGACCAACCCGACCAAGGGCACCGCGGCGGTCAAGACGGGCGACGCGACGGTGATCGAGTACACCCCCAACGCGAACGTCAACGGGTCTGACAGTTTCACCTACAAGGTGAACGACGGCACCCACGACAGCGGCACGGCGACGGTGTCGATCACCATTAATGCCGTCAACGACGACCCGGTCGCGGTCGACGACGCCAAGACGATCATCGAGGACTCCGCCAAAGTCGAGATCAATGTGATCGCCAACGACACCGACATCGACAGCACGTCTTTGTCGGTGTCGGCGATCACGACCGCGCCGACCAAGGGCACCGCCACGGTCAAGGCGACCGACAGCAAGGTGATCGAGTACACCCCCAACGCCAACGCCAACGGCGAAGACACGATCGTGTACACGGTGTCTGACGGTTCGGGGGGCACCGCCAGCGGCACCTTGACGGTCACGATCACCGCGGTGAACGACGATCCGGTGTTCAGTGACGGCGACACCGCGAAGCGCAGCGTCACGCTGGCGGGCTCCACCGCGAACAGCAACGTGGGCTCGCCGCTGGGGGTGACCCATCCCTCAGATGAGACGGAGGCGTTGACGTTCGCGATCGGCGGGACCGACGGCTCGAAGTTCGTGGTGAGCTCCACCGGCCAGATCAGCGTCGGGACCTCGAATCTGCCGGTGTCGACCCAGCAGTCCTACACCGTGACCGTCACCGTCAGGGACAGCAAGAACTCCTCGGGGACCGCCGACACCACCACAGACGACACCATCACGGTGACGATCACCATCAGCGACGCCAACAGCAAGCCCACCTTCGACGACGGAACCTCCGCGACGCGGGAGGTGGCCGAGAACTCCGCGGCGGTCGTCAACGTCGGCGCCCCGGTGGCCGCCACCGACGCCGACAGCAGCGACACGTTGACCTACACGATGACCGGCACCGACGCGGCGTCGTTCACGATTGTGGGGACGACGGGCCAGATCAAGACCAAGACGTCTCTGGACCGTGAGACCAAAGCCAGCTATTCGGTGACGGTGAAGGTCACCGACAGCAAGAACGCATCCGGCAACGCGGACACCACCATCGACGACGAGATCTCAGTCACGATCAACGTCACCGACGTGAACGAGGCCCCCACCGCGGTCAACGACTCGGTGACCATCAACGAGGACGCCGGCAAGACCGAGATCAACGTCACCTCCAACGACACCGACCCCGAGGGCGGCACCCTGACCGCGTCGATCGTGACCAACCCGACCAAGGGCACCGCGGCGCTCAAGTCCGGCAGCAGCACGGTGATCGAGTACACCCCGAACGCCAACGCCAACGGCTCGGACAGCTTCACCTACAAGGTGTCTGACGGCACCCACGACAGCGGCACGGCGACGGTGTCGATCACCATCAACGCGGTGAACGATGCGCCGGTGGCGGTGGACGACGCCAAGACGATCGTCGAGGACTCGGCCAAGACCGAGATCAACGTGGTGGCCAACGACACCGACGTGGAGGGTGACTCGCTGACGGTCACCGCGATCACGACCGCGCCGACCAAGGGCACCGCCACGGTCAAGGCGACCGACAGCAAGGTGATCGAGTACACCCCCAACGCCAACGCCAACGGCGAAGACACGGTGGTGTACACGGTCTCTGACGGGACCGACACCGCCAGCGGCACCTTGACGGTCACGATCACCGCGGTGAACGACGATCCGGTGTTCAGTGACGGCGACACCGCGAAGCGCAGCGTCACGCTGGCGGGCTCCACCGCGAACAGCAACGTGGGCTCGCCGCTGGGGGTGACCCATCCCTCAGATGAGACGGAGGCGTTGACGTTCACGATCGGCGGGACCGACGGCTCGAAGTTCGTGGTGAGCAACAGCGGCCAGATCAGCGTCGGGACCTCGAATCTGCCGGTGTCGACCCAGCAGTCCTACACCGTGACCGTCACCGTCAGGGACAGCAAGAACTCCTCGGGGACCGCCGACACCACCACAGACGACACCATCACGGTGACGATCACCATCAGCGACGCCAACAGCAAGCCCACCTTCGACGACGGAACCTCCGCGACGCGGGAGGTGGCCGAGAACTCCGCGGCGGTCACCAACGTCGGCGCCCCGGTGGCCGCCACCGACGCCGACAGCAGCGACACGTTGACCTACACGATGACCGGCACCGACGCGGCGAGCTTCACGATCGTGGGGACCACGGGCCAGATCAAGACCAAGACGTCTCTGGACCGCGAGACCAAAGCCAGCTATTCGGTGACGGTGAAGGTCACCGACAGCAAGAACGCATCCGGCAACGCGGACACCACCATCGACGACGAGATCTCAGTCACGATCAACGTCACCGACGTGAACGAGGCCCCCACCGCGGTCAACGACTCGGTGACCATCAACGAGGACGCCGGCAAGACCGAGATCAACGTCACCTCCAACGACACCGACCCCGAGGGCGGCACCCTGACCGCGTCGATCGTGACCAACCCGACCAAGGGCACCGCGGCGCTCAAGTCCGGCAGCAGCACGGTGATCGAGTACACCCCGAACGCCAACGTCAACGGCTCGGACAGTTTCACCTACAAGGTGAACGACGGCACCCACGACAGCGGCACGGCGACGGTGTCGATCACGATCAACGCGGTGAACGATGCGCCGGTGGCGGTGGACGACGCGGTGACCATCGTCGAGGACTCCGCCAAGACCGAGATCAACGTGGTGGCCAACGACACCGACGTGGAGGGTGACTCGCTGACGGTCACAGCGATCACGACCGCGCCGACCAAGGGCACCGCCGCCATCAAGACCGGCAACAAGGTGATCGAGTACACCCCCAACGCCAACGCCAACGGCGAAGACACGGTGGTGTACACGGTCTCTGACGGGACCGACACCGCCAGCGGCACCTTGACGGTCACGATCACCGCGGTGAACGACGATCCGGTGTTCAGTGACGGCGACACCGCGAAGCGCAGCGTCACGCTGGCGGGCTCCACCGCGAACAGCAACGTGGGCTCGCCGCTGGGGGTGACCCATCCCTCAGATGAGACGGAGGCGTTGACGTTCACGATCGGCGGGACCGACGGCTCGAAGTTCGTGGTGAGCAACAGCGGCCAGATCAGCGTCGGGACCTCGAATCTGCCGGTGTCGACCCAGCAGTCCTACACCGTGACCGTCACCGTCAGGGACAGCAAGAACTCCTCGGGGACCGCCGACACCACCACAGACGACACCATCACGGTGACGATCACCATCAGCGACGCCAACAGCAAGCCCACCTTCGACGACGGAGACTCCACGACGCGCAGCGTGGCTGAGAACGCCGCGGCGGTCACCAACGTCGGCGCCCCGGTGGCCGCCACCGACGCCGACAGCAGCGACACCCTCACCTACACGATGACCGGCACCGACGCGGCGTCGTTCACGATCGTGGGGACCACGGGCCAGATCAAGACCAAGACGTCTTTGAACCGCGAGACCAAGTCGAGCTATTCGGTGACGGTGAAGGTCACCGACAGCAAGAACGCATCCGGCAACGCCGACACCGCCATCGACGACGAGATCTCGGTGACGATCAACGTGACCGACGTGAACGAGGCCCCCACCGCAACCGATGACTCGGTGACCATCAACGAGGACTCCGCCACGACCGAGATCGCGGTGACCTCCAACGACACCGACCCCGAGAGCGCCAGCCTGACCGCGTCGATCGTGACCAACCCCACCAAGGGCACCGCGGCGCTCAAGTCCGGCAGCAGCACGGTGATCGAGTACACCCCGAATGCCAACGCCAACGGCTCGGACAGTTTCACCTACAAGGTGAACGACGGCACCCACAACAGCAGCGCAGCCACGGTGACGATCACCATCACCGCCGTCAACGACAACCCCGCCTTCGACGAGGGCACCGTCGCCAACGAGGTCCGCACCACGACCCGCAGCATCACCCCGGCGGCCGCGACGGCGAACGCGAAGGTGGGCGACGCCCTCGCGGTGGACCACCCCGACAACGAGTCCGAGACGCTGACCTACACCATCGGCGGCACCGACGGCTCGAAGTTCGTGGTGAGCTCCAGCGGCCAGATCAGCGTCGGGTCGAACGCCCTGCCCGTCGAGACCCAGCAGTCCTACACCGTCACCGTCACCGTCACAGACGGCATAGACGCCGACGGCGACCCCGAGCAGACCCCCACCACCGACGACACCATCACCGTCACCATCAACATCACGACCGGGCCTGCGATCACGGTGTTCCTGAAGTCGGACACCAGCACCGAGGTGACCTCGCTCACGAAGTCCGGCTCCTACACGTTCACCGTCAAGGGCACCGGCTGGACGAGCAGCGTCGTGGGCGACCTCGGAGTGCTGCTGACCGCCTGTTTCTTGCCGGCCGGCGACGCGGACCTGAACCTGCTCACGGACTGCGACTCCGACGGGCTGGCCGAAGTGATCGGGGTCACCGCGAGGGAGGGCTCGCAGGACCTGACGACCATGTATGGGACGGCATCGGAGGCTCTGACCGCGCTCAACCTGATCAGCCGGTCCTGGCCGACGTTCACCGTCGCAACCGACGGGACCTTCACCCAGGACATGACGATCGCGGTCCCAGCCGGCGGCACGATCATCACGGCCGTGACCGGCCCCTTCGACATCAACAAGCTCCTGGCGGGGACGGTCGATCTGACGTCCACCACCAAACACAAGGTCGCGGTGGACTCGATAGCCGGGCTCAGCGCCGCGACGACGACCAGCTCGGTGAAGCTGACGTGGACCAACGCCAGCTTCTGCACCTCCACCGCTCCGGCCTGCTCCTACTGGGTGCGCCACAAGAAGAGCGCCGACAGCGAATGGTCGAGCTGGGCCAACACGGGCTGGACCTCGGGAGCGCCCGCCCACACCGTGTCCAGCCTCGACGAGAACACCAGCTACGACTTCGAGCTGCAGCGCCGGGAGGGGACCGGCAACAGCCAGGTCGTCGTCAACGAGGGCTCGGTGACGGCCAGCACCAAGGCCTCCAACCGCAAGCCGACCTTCGACGACGGCACCTCGGCGACCCGCAGCGTGGCCGAGAACTCGCCGACGTCCACCAACGTGGGCAGCCCGGTGGCCGCGTCGGACTCCGACAGCGGCGACACGCTCACCTACTCGATGACCGGCACCGACGCCTCGAGCTTCACCATCGACACCTCGTCGGGCCAGATCAGGACCAGCGCCGCGCTGAACCACGAGACCAAGGACAGCTACTCGGTCACGGTGAAGGTCACCGACGGCAAGAACGCGGCCGGCGCCACCGACACCACCACCGACGACACCATCGCGGTCACCATCAACGTGACCGACGTCAACGAGGCCCCCACCGCCACCAACGACGCCAAGACCATCAACGAGGACTCCGGCAAGACCGAGATCAACGTCATCGCCAACGACACCGACCCCGAGGACGACACCCTGTCCGCGGTGATCGCGACCAACCCCACCAAGGGCACCGCCGCGCTCAAGTCCGGCAGCACCACGGTGATCGAGTACACCCCCAACGCCAACGCCTTCGGCAAGGACAGCTTCACCTACAAGGCCTCCGACGGCACCCTCCAGAGCGCGGCGGCCACCGTCACCATCACCATCACCGGGATCAACGACAAGCCGGTGGCGGTCGCCGACTCCAAGACGATCAACGAGGACTCCGGCAAAGTCGAGATCGACGTCACCGCCAACGACACCGACGCCGACAACGACGACCTGACCGCGTCGATCGTGACCAACCCCACCAAGGGCACCGCGGCGGTGAAGACCGGCGACGCCGGCGTGATCGAGTACACCCCCAACGCCAACGCCAACGGCTCCGACAGCTTCACCTACAAGGTGAACGACGGCACCGTCGACAGCACTGCGGTGACGGTGTCGATCACCATCAACGCGGTGAACGACGCGCCGGTGGGGGTCGCCGACACCAAGACCATCAACGAGGACTCCGGTAAGACAGAGGTCAATGTGATCGCCAACGACACCGACGTGGAGGGTGACACGCTGTCGGTCACCGCGATCACGACCGCGCCGACCAAGGGCACCGCCGCGATCAAGAACGGCAGCACCACGGTGATCGAGTACACCCCCAAGGCTGACGCCTTCGGCAAGGACAAGATCGTGTACACGGTCTCCGACGGGTCGGCCACCGGCAGCGGCACTCTGACGATCACGATCACCGGGATCAACGACAAGCCGGTGGCGGTCGCCGACTCCAAGACGATCAACGAGGACTCCGGCAAGGTCGAGATCGACGTGACCGCCAACGACACCGACGCCGACGGCGACACCCTGACCGCGTCGATCGTGACCAACCCCACCAAGGGCACCGCGGCGGTGAAGTCCGGCGACGCCGGCGTGATCGAGTACACGCCCAACGCCAACGCCAACGGCTCGGACAGCTTCACCTACAAGGTGAACGACGGCACCGTCGACAGCGACACGGTGACGGTGTCGATCACGATCAACGCGGTGAACGACGCGCCGGTGGGGGTCGCCGACACCAAGACCATCAACGAGGACTCGGCCAAGGTCGAGATCAACGTGATCGCCAACGACACCGACGTGGAGGGCGACACGCTGTCGGTCACCGCGATCACGACCAGCCCGACCAAGGGCACCGCCGCGATCAAGAACGGCAGCACCACGGTGATCGAGTACACCCCGAACGCCAACGCCAACGGCGAGGACAGGATCGTGTACACGGTGTCCGACGGGACCGACACCGCCAGCGGCACCTTGACGATCACTATCACCGCGGTCAACGACGACCCGGTGTTCAGCGAGGGCGCGACCGCGACGCGCAGCATCACGCTGGCGGGTGCCGTCGCGAACAGCGCGGTGGGCGCGGCGCTGGGGGTGACCCATCCCGACACCGGCGACACGCTGACGTTCGCGATCGGCGGGACCGACGGCTCGAAGTTCGTGGTGAGCTCCAGCGGCCAGATCAGCGTCGGAACCACGAACCTGCCGGTGGCGACCCAGCAGTCCTACACGGTGACGGTGACGGTGCGGGACAGCAAGAACGCGTCGGGGACCGCCGACACCACCACCGACGACACCATCACGGTGACCATCACCATCAGCGACAGCAACCGCAAGCCGACCTTCGACGACGGCACCTCTACGACGCGCAGCGTGGCCGAGAACGCCGCCGCGGTCGTCAACGTGGGCGCGGCGGTGGCCGCCAGCGACGCCGACAACGACGCGTTGACGTACACCCTCGACGGCACCGACAAGTCGAGCTTCACGATCGTGGCGACCACGGGCCAGATCAAGACCAAGACGTCGTTGAACCGCGAGGCCAAGTCGAGCTACTCGGTGACGGTGAAGGTCACCGACAAGAAGACCGCGACCGGCAGCGCCGACACCGCCATCGACGACGAGATCTCGGTGACGATCAACGTGACCAACGTGAACGAGGGCCCCACCGCGGTCAACGACTCCAAGACCATCAACGAGGACTCCGGCAAGGTCGAGATCGACGTGACCGCCAACGACACCGACCCCGAGGGCGACACCCTGACCGCGTCGATCGTGACCAGCCCCACCAAGGGCACCGCGGCGGTCAAGACCGGCGACGCCGGCGTGATCGAGTACACCCCGAATGCCAACGCCAACGGCTCTGACAGCTTCACCTACACGGTGTCCGACGGCTCCATCACCAGCAGCGCGGCCACGGTGTCGATCACGATCAACGCGGTGAACGACCCGCCGGTGGCCACCGACGACACCAAGACGATCAACGAGGACTCGGCCAAGGTGGAGATCAACGTGATCACCAACGACACCGACATCGACAGCACGACGCTGTCGGTCTCCGCGATCACGACCGCGCCGACCAAGGGAACCGCCGCGATCAAGGCGACCGACAGCAAGGTGATCGAGTACACCCCCAAGGCCAACGCCAACGGCGAGGACACCATCGTGTACACGGTGTCCGACGGGTCGGGCGGCACCGACAGCGGCACGTTGACGATCACGATCACCGCGCTGAACGACGACCCCGAGTTCAGCGACGGCACCACCGCGAAGCGCAGCGTGACGGTGGCGGGCTCCGTCGCGAACAGCAAGGTGGGCTCGGCGCTGGGGGTGACCCATCCCTCCGACGAGACCGAGTCGTTGACGTTCGCGATCGGCGGGACCGACGGCTCGAAGTTCGTGGTGAGCTCCAGCGGCCAGATCAGCGTCGGAACGACGAATCTGCCGGTGGCGACCCAGCAGTCCTACACGGTGACGGTGACGGTGCGCGACAGCAAGAACGCTTCGGGGACCGCCGACACCACCACCGACGACACCATCACCGTCACCATCACCGTCAGCGACACCAACAGCCAGCCCACCTTCGACGACGGCACGTCCACGACCCGCAGCGTGGCCGAGAACTCCGCCGCGGTCGTCAACGTGGGCAGCCCGGTGGCCGCCACCGACGCCGACGGCAGCGACACGCTCACCTACACGATGACCGGCACCGACGCCTCGTCGTTCACCATCTCGGGGACCACCGGCCAGATCCAGACCAAGACGTCGTTGGACCGCGAGACCAAGTCGAGCTACTCGGTGACGGTGAAGGTCACCGACAGCAAGAACGCGGCCGGCAACGCCGACACCACCATCGACGACGAGATCTCGGTGACCATCAACGTGACCGACGTGAACGAGGCCCCCACCGCGGTCGCCGACTCGGTGACCGTCAACGAGGACTCCGGCACGACGGAGATCGCGGTGACCTCCAACGACACCGACCCCGAGAACGACAGCCTGACCGCGTCGATCGTGACCAACCCCACCAAGGGCACCGCCGCGCTCAAGTCCGGCAGCAGCACGGTGATCGAGTACACCCCCAACGCCAACGCCAACGGCTCGGACAGCTTCACCTACAAGGTGAACGACGGCAGCCTCGACAGCGCGGCCGCGACGGTGTCGATCACCATCAACGCCGTCAACGACGACCCGGTGTTCAGCGAGGGCGCCACCACGACCCGCAGCATCACCGTGGCCGGCTCCACCGCCAACAGCGCGGTGGGCGCGGCGCTGGGAGTGACCCACCCCGACACCGGCGACACGCTCACGTTCGGGATCGGCGGGACCGACGCCTCGAAGTTCACGGTCAGCTCCAGCGGCCAGATCAGCGTCGGAACCTCGAACCTGCCGGCGGGAACCCAGCAGTCCTACGAGGTGACCGTGACGGTGCGCGACAGCAAGGACTCGTCCGGGGAGGCCGACACCGACACCGACGACACCATCACCGTCACCATCACCATCACCGGCGCCAACCGGGTCCCGGCGTTCCCGTCGGCGACCGCGACGCGCAGCGTGGCCGAGACCGCCTCCGCGGGCAGCAACGTGGGCGCCCCGCTGGCGGCCACCGACGCCGACAACGACACGCTCACCTACACCATGACCGGCACCGACGCCGCCAGCTTCGACTTCGAGTCCGGCGCCTCCGGCGGCCAGATCAAGACCAAGGCCGCGCTCGACTCCAGCACCAAGTCCAGCTACGAGGTCACGGTCAACGTGTCCGACGGCAAGAACGCGTCCGGCGGGACCGACAACACCGTCGACGCCAGCGTCACCGTCACCATCAACGTCACCGAGGTCGACGCGTCGATCTCGATCGCCCCGTGGACCACCGAGGCGAACGTCAGCCACCCCACCAGGGACGGGGGCGGGCTGTACCCCGGCAACACCGCCAACTTCGCGGTGTCGGGCCAGGACTGGACATCGACGTCGCTGTACGGCGTGTTCTGCGCCGTGCCCTCCGGAGGCGTGGGCGCGATCACCAACAGCGACTGCGACAACACCCGCCGGGTGGCGATCCCCGCGTCGGGCGGCTCGTTCTCGTCGGTGGCGATGACCTACCGGACGCCCGCCTCCGGCGTCCCCGCCGACGGCGTGGCCATCAGGGTCAGCAACTCCGACGGCAGCCAGGCCCCCACCGAGTCGGCCACGATCCTGGCCATCCACGCGCCGGCGGTCATCGAGTTCACGGTGACGGCGGTGGTGAAGGGCGGCACCGCGGTGGCCGCGCCGCAGTCCGAGGACCTCACCGCGCTGAACCCCGGCGACACGGTCACGTTCAACTTCACCAGCTCGAAGTGGATCTCGACGGTGCCGATTGTCGCGGTGCTGTTCTGCCGGTCGCCCCAAGGCGAGCTGAGACAGATCGGCCTGGGCAACGCCGCCAACTTCTGCCGCATCGCGTCTATCGGCGAGAGCTCCGGCACCATCAACCAGGCGGTGGCCAACGGCAGGTGGCAGCGCACGATGACCTACACCGTGCCGACCGGGGGCCTGCCGCCCTACGGCGTGTTCATCTCGGCCGGCGACCAGCCCCGCATCCAGGGTCAGGCGGTCTCGATCATCGGGCCGGGCACGGCGCCGTCGGTGTCGGTGACCCCCGCCGACCGGGACTCGCTGAGCGCAGGCGGCACCCACACCTTCACCGTGTCGGGCGCGAACTGGACGGCGGGGCCGTCCACGACGGTCTGGTCCATGGGATCGGTGTACGGCGAGTTCTGCACCGTCGGCTCGGGCGGCCTTGAAGCGATCACCGCCGCCGACTGCTCCGCCGACGGCAGGGTCACCATCACGGTGCCCGCCTCAGGCTCGCCCCTGGGCACGTTCAGCGGCGTCACCATGACCTACGCCGTTCCCGACGGCGGCGTCCCCGACCGGGGCCTGGCCATCAGGGTCAGACGCGACGTCAACGACCTCACCCTCGCCCAGCCCCACACCCTCGAGTCGGCGGTGGCCCTGGCGGTGCCGGCCGAGACCAAGCCGCTCATAACGGTGGTGCCGGTCGACCGCGACACGCTGAGCCCCGGCAGCGCCCAGGCCTTCCGCGTGACCGGCCAGAACTGGACGGACGGGTCGCTGACAGCAGTGTTCTGCACGATCCCCGCCGCCGGCGCGGGGGCTATCGAGGACAGCGACTGCGACACCGCCAACCAGCAGACCATCACTGTCAGCGGAGGCAGCTTCAACGTCGACATGAGGTACCCCGTGCCCGCGGAGGGCGTCCCCGCCCGGGGGGTGGCCATCAGGGTCGCCAACAGCGACGGCACCGAGACCGACACCGCGGTGGTGATCCCAGCCGGCGGGGCCACCATCGAGGTGACGCCGGCGACGGTGGGCCGCGACACGCTCGACGCGGGCGACACGCAGCCGTTCACCGTGTCGGGGTCGAGCTGGACCGCGGCGGAACTGTTGGCGGAGTTCTGCACCGTGCCCCCGGCCGGCGCCGGCTCGATCACCGACGCCGAGTGCTCCGCCGACGGCAGGGTGACGATAACGCCCACCGGCGGCAGCTTCAGCGGCGAGTCGATGACCTACACCGTTCCCCCCGAGGGCGTGCCGGCCGGCGGGGTGGCCATCAGGGTCAGCGACAGCGACCCCGCCGGCGACGAGTCGGCGGTGGCGGTGGTGATCCCGGCCGCTCCGCCCGAGGGCGGGCCGCAGATCACGGTGTCGCCGGGGTTCGTGGACCGCAACTCGCTGAGCGTGGGCGAGAAGAAGACGTTCACGGTGCGAGGCTCGGGCTGGACGCTGGCGCCGTTCGGGGCGTTCTGCGTGATCCCGCCCGGGGGCATCGACGCGGCCAGCCGGTCCGACTGCGACATCACCTACACCGTGCAGGTGCTCGAGCTCGGCCCGGGCGGCACGTTCACGATCTCCATCACCTACACGGTGCCCGCCGACGGCATCCCCGAGCGGGGCGTGGTCATCGGGTTCGGCGACCCGACCGAGACCGAGATCGCCTTCCAGCTGGTCATCTCCGCGGTGCCCGGCGCCGAGGTGCAGCCGCCGGAGGTGTGGGTGCCGACGCCGGAGGTGGACCGGACCGATCTCAAGCCCGGCGAGGAGCAGGACATCGAGGTGTCGGTGTCGGGCTTGAACACCGAGACCGTGGTGGTGGCGGTGTGCCGCATCCCGCCGGGAGGGGTGGAGGAGATAACCGCGGCCGACTGCGACCTGGTGACCTCGGTGACCGAGTCGGTGACCGGCGGCAACGCCTCGGTGTCGGTGATGCACGAGGTGCCCGAGGACGGGGTCCCCCGCGGCGGTGTGGCCGTGGTCGTGTTCGATCCCGACGCTCAGGCGTCACCGCCCGCTCCGGCGCCTGCGCTGTCGATCTCGCCGGTGTCGCCCTCCACGGTGGACCGGAGCATGCTGGCGCCCGGCGACCGGCAGGTGTTCATGGTGTCGGGCACTCACTGGACCAGCGAGTCGGTGTTGTTGGCGTTCTGCGCGACTCCCGCAAGCAGCGGCGAGGACCCCGGCGGCGAGGACGGCTCCGGCGGCGAGGACTCCGGCGAGGACAGCTCCGGCGGCGACGGCTGCGACTGGGGGGCGGCCGTGCCGGTCGCGCCGTCGGACGGCAGCTTCACCGTGCGGATGGCCTATGTGGTGCCCTCGGGCGGCGTGCCCGCCGACGGCGTGACCGTGTCCGCGCTGGGTGTTCCCGCTGACGTGGCCGAGGCGGCCGGGACGCTCGGGGTCGAGACGGCCGCGTCGCTGGGGGCCGAGGCCGCGACCGTCGTGGCGATCCCGCCCGCGGTTCAGCCGGTGATCTCGGTGTCGCCCCCTGGGGTGGAGCGCAGCGAGCGCGCCACCCGCAAGTGGTGGACTTTCACGGTGTCGGGCTCGGGCTGGACCCCCGAGCCGGTGTCGGTGGCGTTCTGCGAGATGGGGGCCGGCGGCGTGGGCGAGATCGGCGCCGACGGCTGCGACGAGCCCGTCGGCTCGGCGACCCCCGATGCTGGCGGAGCGTTCTCGGTGGGGGTCCTCTACCGGGCGCCCGAGGAAGGCGTCCCGCCCTACGGCGTCGCTCTGCGGGCCAGCAGCGCCGACGGTGCGGTGACCGTCGAGGTAATGGAATCGCTGCTGCCGAAGACCCTCAAGCCGCTCATCGCGACACCGATCGTGCGGGCGTTCGCAGCCCCGACCGTGTCGGTGGCGGCGGTGTCGCCCGCGCCGATCGACCGGAGCACGCTGGCGCCCGGCGACCGGCAGCTCGTGGTGGTGTCGGGCACCAACTGGGCCAGCGAGTCGGTGTCGCTGGTGTTGTGTGAGACCCCCGCCGGCGGGCTCGGCTCGGTCAACGCGGGGTCCTGCACCGGCGGCGAAGTAACCGCGGCGCCGTCGGCGGGCGCCTTCGCGGTCCGCGTGTCCTACACGGTGCCCGCCGGGGGTCTGCCCGAGTCGGGCGTTGCTGTGCTGGTCACCGGCAGCGACGGCGAGGAATCCGCCGCCGCGGTGGTGATCGAGGCAGCCCCGCGGCCTGCCGTCTCGGCGTCGCCTGAGGTGGACCGCGACACGCTGCGCGCCCGCCAGACCGTCGAGTTCACCGTGACCGGCGCCAACTGGAGCGCGGCGTCGCTGTCGGGCGTGTTCTGCGAACTGACCGAAGACGGCATCGACGCCATCGCCGACGCCGGCTGCGACGGCCCCGGCGGCGTGGACGTGACCGTGGCCGAAGGCGGGTTCACCGCCACCATGACCTACACCGTGCCCTCTGGGGGACCCCCCGAGGGCGGGGTGGCCATCAGATTCACCAGCTCAGACGGCGCCGAGTCCGCGGCGGCGGTGGTGATCGCGCCCGAGCCGCCGTCGGGGCCGTGGATCACGGTGACGCCCAAGTCGGTCGACCGGGCCGCGGCGGCCCCCGGCGGCAAGTACGAGTTCACCGTGACCGGCGGGAACTGGAGCCTCGACTTGTTCGGCCTGTTCTGCGCGATCCCCGCCGGCGGCATCGAGGTGATGGGCCAGACCGACTGCGACATCTCCAACCTCACGCCCATCACCCCCGGCAGCGACGGCACCATCACCGCCACGCTGACCTACACCGTCCCGCCGTCAGGCCCGCCCGCCTACGGCGTGGCCGTCGCGGTGGGCGACCCCGCCCAGATCGAGACCGCCGAGGCCGCAGTGATCGCCGCCGCGGAGCCCGGGACCGAGCCCGTGATCCGCACCGGGCCCTGGTTCGAGGTGGAGCCCGAGTCCGTCGACCGCGCCGACGCCGCGGCGGGCAGCCGCCACGAGTTCCAGCTGACCGGCGGCAACTGGACGCTGGGGCTCCTCGCGCTGTTCTGCACAGTCCCCGCCGCCGGCGCGGACTCCATCTCGCCGACCGACTGCGACATCATCAACCGGACGTCCATCACCCCGAACAGCGACGGCACCATCTCCGCCACCCTGGCCTACACCGTGCCCGCAGGCGGTCCTCCCGCCGCCGGTGTGGCCATCCTGGTCGGCGACTCCGCCCAGATCGAGTCCGCCGTTCTGGTGGTGATCCCCGCCGAGCCCTAGCAGCCCTACCGGCACGGCCCTGCTCGACCATCCGAGAACCGTCTCCCAGGAGGAATGACATGAACACCGTAGACACGCTCCGTCGCCCCGGGGCCCGCCCGGCGGCACCGCTGCCGCGGCGCGGCCTACTGGCCGTGTTCCTTGCGCTGGCGTTGATCGCGGCAGCATGCGGCGGCGACTCGCCGGACCCGGCCGGCGGAGGGCAGACGACGGCCCAGCAGCCCGATCCAGAGGCGGTCGAGCCCGAAGCGGAGTCCGAGCCCGAGGTCCCCGAGCCGGACCCCGAGCCTGAGGCGGCCGAGCCGGAGCCCGAGCCTGAGGCGGTCGAGCCGGAGCCCGAGCCCGAGCCTGAGCCTGAGGCGGCCGAGCCGGAGCTGGAGCCCGAGCCTGAGGTGGCTGAGCCGGAGCCTGAGGTGGCTGAGCCGGAGCCGGAGACCGAGGTAGCTGAGCCTGAGGTGGCTGAGCCGGAGCCGGAGACCGAGGTAGCTGAGCCTGAGGTGGCTGAGCCGGAGCCGGAGCCTGAGGTGGTCGAGCCGGAGCCTGAGGTGGTCGAGCCTGATCCTGCCCCGGAGCCCGAGGTAGCTGAGCCCGAGCCTGAGCCGGAAGTGACCGAGCCCGAGCCTGAGCCGGAAGTGGCCGAGCCTGAGCCTGAGCCGGAGGTTGAGGTGCCCGAGCCCGATGGCGACGACAGCGGCGGCACCGACGACAGCGGCGGTACCGGCGACGGCGGCGATCCGGCGGTCAACCAGGCGCCGGCCTTCGATGAGGGCGACTCGGCGGCCCGCCGCGTCGTCGAGAACGCATCGACGGGCGACCCGGTGGGCGACCCGGTGACGGCCGGCGATGCCGACGGCGACCTGCTGATCTACAGCATCTCCGGCGCCGACGCCGCGTCCTTCGCGATCGACCTCTTCACGGGCCAGATCCAGACGAGGGCCGCGCTGGACTACGCCACCAAGGCCACCTACACGCTCACCGTCGAGGTCTCCGACGGCAAGGACGCCGACGGCAACACCGAGCAGCCCGCGCAGACCGACGACACCATCGAGGTAACCGTCACCGTCGACCCCTGGAGGCCCACGCTCACCGTCTACCTCCAGGGAGACACGTCGGCACCGGTCACCTCGGTCGACGGGGCCGGACCGCAGACGTTCACGTTGGTCGGCACGAACTGGACCGGCCTGCACACCACCCCGGCCGGCGTCGCCAACAATCCCGTGCTGCTCGTGACCAGCTGCCTCGTGCCCAGCCAGGGAGAGCTGGAGTTCTTCCGTCAGTGCGACTCCGACGGCCTGCACGCCCAAGCCGGCATATCGACCGCCGACGAGGGCTCCCAGGACCTGTCGACCGTGTACGCGTCCGACGACCTCCTGCGAGACAGCGCGCGGGACAACATCAACAAGACCCTCGTCGCGGTGAACGTGGCCGACAACGGGTCGTTCCGCCTGGACATGCCGGTCAACGTCCCCGCGGGCGGGGTGATCATCATCGCCGCGGTCGGCGTCGTCGACTTCACCAAATTGTTCCAGCCGACCCTGATCACCATCATCAAGGCGGTGACCGTCGAGATCTCGGCCTGATCTGCCTCAGCCGGTCATGCCCGGGGCCCGGGCCGTCGGGCGGCGACCACCGCCCGGCTGCCAGCCCCCGGGCGCGGTCACGGGCCGCCTAACTAGCGCGCGTGAGCTTCAGTTCGGTGATCCCGCTGGCACTGCCGAGGTGTTCCCACGCGAGCCTGAAGCGGGGGACTTCTTCGTTCGCTTCCCCGTCGGCGATGTCCTTCTCCCACCCGGCTAGCTGATCCTGGAAAATCGCCAGGGTGACCGGACTGCCTCCCCAATAGAGGTAGTCCCGCGCATCGTAGGAGATCTGGACCGGCCCGGAATCGGTCTCCACGAT
Organism: Candidatus Aldehydirespirator sp.; assembly: GCA_965203635.1. Classification (GTDB taxonomy): domain Bacteria; phylum Actinomycetota; class Acidimicrobiia; order Acidimicrobiales; family Aldehydirespiratoraceae; genus Aldehydirespirator. Next base: position 3,071,933 of record OZ241903.1, on the reverse strand, counting down.
GACGATGTTCTCATCCACTCTGGACAGCCCCACATTCCCCTGGCCGCGCTGCCCAGGCGCCGTCAACCAGAAGACGGTCGCGGTGTCCGCATCCACGTCCGGATCCGAGGGCGGTGAATTACGACATCTAGGGGTCGTGCCGTCCCCGACGTCCTCGCCCACGAGCCGGGCCGTCAGCGTCTCCGTCGCTGCATTATTCGACTTGTAGAGGTATGTGATCCGGGCTTGACCGTTCCCTCCCGTGCACGCGGGCCGGTCGGGGATCTCAACCCCCTCCCCCAGGGAGGACGTCAACATCACCCTGTGACCGCTCAGTGGCTTTCCGTACTGGTCGGTCGCCGTGATTATGGCTGTGTTGGGTGTGGAGGCGCTGGCTGACAGGTACGTGCCCGAGGTCTTGACCTCAACCTTGCCGGGCATCGATTCCTCGTCGGAGAAGACGGGACACCTCGTCATCGTCGAGGAGGCCGCTTCATCCAGCGTGCATGTTGCGCCCGTCGGGGGGTCCAAGGTGTTGTCGGTCCCGTTCTCCACCCGGTAGGTGATCTGCACGTCGGGGTCGGGTTCCTCGAAGCGGGGATCCAGAGCGGTGATGGTGAATGTGAGCTTGCCGGTGCTGTCCACTTCTCCGCTCCAGAATGTGGGTCTATCGGTGGAATGGCCGGAGCTGGTGAACCGGGCAGTGTCGGTGCTGTCGTCGCGCAGTATGTAGCCGATCGGCGGGGCGGACGATCCGGGGGGTGCCGCCGCAGAGATCGTCACCCGGTACGAGGCGCCGTCGCGGGGACGCGGGGCGTCCTTGTCGCCCGCGCCGGTGAGCTGGACAGTGACGGTGACGGTGTCGCCGAAACGGGCCTGGCCCGCCCCCCCGGGGATGTCGTTGGTCACCTTGGCGCCCTCCGCGACGACCGGGCCGATGTCGGTGAGGTCGATCCGGGCGAGTCCCGCCCCGCCGCCGGTCACACGGTCGTCCTCCTCGCCGGTCCAGGCCCACACAGTGGTGCCGCCCCGCTCGTCGATGTCCACCCGCAGCACGACTTCGCCGTCGAAGTTCGTGACCGGGTCGAGGGTGCTGATCCTGCATCTCGAGCCCGCGTCGCCGCCGGTGGGCACCTTGACGGTCCCGCAGGTGCCGTCGGACTTGAACGCGGTGGTGCTGAGGAGTCTCGTCGAGACGCTGAACGCGTCGATCGCCACTCCCTCCACCGGCGCGAAGTCCGAGTCGCGGACCGAGATCACTATCTCGTCGCCCATGCCCTGCTGGATCGAGACCCCCTCGGGGCGGACCCGGCTGTGGGTCAGGGCCCCGGTGATCAACGCGGCCGCGTCGGCGCGGGTCGCGGCGTCGTTCGGCGCGAAGCCGCCGTCGGGCCGCCCCTTGGTGACGCCCAGCTCGTACAGCGCGCTGACCGCGCTGTCGATCGGCAGGGGCTGGGTGTCGCGCGAGTCCCTGAAGAAGTCCTCGGGCAGCTTCCCGTTGATCGTCACCGCGCCGAAGTCGCCTATCTCGAGGTTGGGATCGGATTCCTTGTCGGTCAGCGCAACCAGCAGCCGCGAGACCAGCACGGCCACCTCGGCGCGGGTCACTGTCGCGGCGGCCGTGTCGAAGCTGCCGATGACGTCGTCGGGATCGACGCCGACCAATCGCGCCGCCCGCCCGATGAACGTGGCCATCTGGGCGCCCGTGACGGCCGCGTCCGGCGAGAACGTGGTGCCGTCGCCGGTGCCTGAGGTGATGCCGTAGTACGCGAAGCAGTTGATGGCAACCTTGAAGGTGTGCTCGGCGGGCACGTCGACGAAGCCCTGATCGTTGGCGGCGTCGCCCACGCACGCGCTCTGGCCGGTCCCATAGCTGGGCTCGGCCTTGTTGTCGTCGCCGGGCTTGATCTCCTCAGCCGCGGCCGCGGCCGCCAGCAGCGACACGACCGCGGCAGCCGTCACCGCCGTGATGAGCAGCCGCGACGCTCCCCGGCTGGCACCCCGAGTGTGCACACACCGGATCCGCCGCAGGCCCAGAGCGCTCCCAAGAACCGACCACATGGATATATGCTAGGCGACTGATACCTATGGTATTCGAATTAGCCAGGGGAAAGGCTATGTGACCTCATGTATGGATCGAGGACGCACATGGATTCGGAGGCCTCGCCCCGCCCCGCTGCCGATACCCGTACGACCGCCCCTGCACGAGACACTTGACACAAGATTCGGCCCCGGACAGCCTGCCGCGAGGCTCTGTCCGCATGAGACCCCCGGGGAGCGGCTGAGCCGCTCCCCGCATCATGTCCCACCAGATCGGCGTAGCCCGCAGACTAGGGGGCAGCGGTAGCCTCGGAGTCGATGTCTGTCATCTCGGTGTCGCTGCCCGACGGCTCGGAGCGTGAGCTGGCCGAGGGTGCCAGCGCGGCCGATCTGGCCGCCGACATCGGCCCCCGGCTGGCCGCCGACGCCGTGGTGGCGGTGGTGGACGGCGATGAGAGAGACCTGGTCGCTCCGCTGGCCGACGGGGAGTCGGTGGAGATCGTGACCGCGTCGACGGACCGGGGGCTGCACACCATCCGCCACTCCACCGCGCACGTGCTGGCCCAGGCGGTGCTGGACCTCTACCCGGGGGCCACCTTCGCGATCGGGCCGCCCATCGAGCACGGCTTCTACTACGACTTCGAGCTGCCCGACGGAGGCACCTTCACCGACGCCGACCTGGAGCGCATCGAGGGCCGGATGCGGGAGATCATCGACGCCGACCAGCCGTTCCGGCGGGTCGAGATGGCGGCCGAGGACGCCTTGGAGCTCTTCGCGGAGCACCCCTACAAGCGGGCCATCATCGAGGCGGTGGCCATGGGCGCGGGCGCCGACGGCGACCTCGCCTCGGAGGTGTCGGGGGGCGGCAGCGTCAGCTGCTACCGCAACGACGCCGGCAACGGCGACCCGGCCGGATTCGTGGACCTGTGCCTGGGACCCCACGTCCCCTCGACCGGGCGGCTGGGACACTTCGCCCTGCAGCGGGTCAGCGGGGCCTACTGGCGGGGCAGCGAGCGCAACCCCATGCTGCAGCGCATCTACGGCACCGCCTGGGCCACCCGCAAAGACCTCAAAGCCCACCTGCACCGCCTGGCCGAGGCCGAGCGGCGCGACCACCGGCGGCTCGCTGCCGAGCTCGACCTGGTGTCGTGGCCCACCGAGCTGGGACCGGGACTGGCGGTGTGGCATCCCAAGGGCGCCCTGGTGCGCACGCTCATGGAGGACTACTCCCGCCAGCGCCACGCCGAAGGCGGCTACGAGTCTGTGTTCTCGCCCCACATCGCCAAGTCGGTGCTGTGGGAGACCTCCGGGCACCTCGACTTCTACGCCGAGAGCATGTACCCGCCCATGGAGGTCGACGGCACCAACTACTACCCCAAGCCGATGAACTGCCCGTTCCACGTGATGATCTACCGGTCGTCGCAGCGCAGCTACCGGGACCTGCCCATGCGGCTGTTCGAGTTGGGGACGGTCTACCGCTACGAGCTGTCGGGCGCGGTGCACGGCCTGCTCCGCAGCCGGGGATTCACCCAGGACGACAGCCACATCTTCTGCACCCGCGACGACATCGCCGCGGAGTTGGCCTCGCTGCTCGAGTTCGTGTTGAGCGTGCTTCGGGCCTTCGGTTTCACGGACTTCGTGGCCAAGCTCTCCACCCGCCCCGCGGAAAAGTCCGTGGGGGAGCCGGCGCTGTGGGACGAGGCCACCGCCGGGCTGCGCGCCGCGCTGGACACCAACGGGCTCGCCTACAAGATCGACGAGGGAGCCGGCGCCTTCTACGGCCCCAAGATCGACGTCGACGTGCGCGACGCCATCGGCCGGTCGTGGCAGCTGTCGACCATCCAGCTCGACTTCAACCTGCCCGAGCGTTTCGGGCTGGAGTATGTGGCCGCTGACGGCTCCCGACCTCGTCCCGTGATGATCCATCGAGCGCTGTTCGGTGCGGTGGAGCGCTTCTTCGGCTTGCTGGTCGAGCACTATGCGGGCGCGTTCCCGGCCTGGCTGGCGCCGGTGCAGGCCGCAGTGCTCCCGGTGGCCGCGGCTCACGCCGACTACGCCATCGAGGTGGCCGGGACCCTGCGTTCCCACGGCTTCAGGGTGGAGACCAGCCCGGCGGAGGAGCCCCTGGGCAAGCGGGTCCGCAACGCCAAGGTGGCCAAGGTCCCCTACGTACTGGTGGTGGGAGACGACGACGTCGCCGGCGGCACGGTCGGGGTCAACGCCCGCGGCACGAAGAAGCCCGAGCGCGACGTGCCGCTGGAAGCCTTCGCGGCCCGCCTGGCAGCCGAGGTCGAGGCCCGGAGCTGACATGGTCGAGCGCCGAACGCGGCCCCGGCCCACAGTGCCGGCCCGTACGCCGGGGGAGTCCTGACATGGTCGAGCGCCTCTGGGCCGGCTGGCGGATCCCCGCCATGATGGAGGACCGGGAGGCGGCCGCCGCCGGGATCGCGGACTCTTCCGGCACCATTCCGGGCACCGTCCCCGGAGCCGGCACCGGCCCCGACGGCGGGCACGGCCAGAGCCTCTTCGAGGCCATCCTCAACTCGGGCCTGCCCGACGACAAGACACACATCGTGCACCGCGGCGAGCGGGTGTTCGCCATCCTGAACCGCTACCCGTACTCCACGGGCCACCTGCTGATCCTGCCCTACCGGGCTGTTCCCGACCTTGAGGGCCTCGACCCGGACGAGCGCCGCGAGCTGTGGGACACCGTCCACGACGCCGTCACCGCGGTGAAGGCCGCCTTCTCGCCCGACGGGGTGAACGTAGGCGTCAACCTGGGCGAGGGCGCCGGCCCCAGCGTGTTCGACCACGTCCACATCCACGTGCTTCCCCGCTGGCGCTCCGACACCAACTTCATGACCGCCATAGCCGATGTGAGAGTCCTCCCCCAGAGCCTCCAAGACTGCTGGGAACGCCTAACCGCCACCTGGCCCCAGAACAACTAGTCGACGGCGCAGGCACCCGCTGATTGACGTTGCAGATGGCTCGGAGTCGGCTCGGAGTCACTGCATTCGCCGCCAACAAGCCATAGAGGAGGTATCCTCGGAGACAACCCAGAGGATCCGTCAAGGCAGAGAGCGAAGAGCATGTCGCATAGCAACGAAGTGTCGCCCGAGGAGACCTATCTGGCACAGAGGGCGGCGGATGGCAAACTGTCGACTGAGGAATACAACGCGGCTGTGGACTTGGGGGTCGTCAGGCGACCAACTTTCAAGCAGAATCTCAAGGAAGCGGCCAAACAGTTTGTTACCGGTCGCCCCCCGCCTCCTGAGTTGACCGAAAGGGGAAGGCTGATTCTACGCGGCAAGAAGCCCGACCCTCCGAAGTATCGCCACAAGCCGTAAGGGCTGTCGACGAGCACGGCCCACTCCATTGCATGTGCTTGGGAAGATCATGTAGTCTGATAGATAGCTGGGACGGTTCGACGTGAAAGGATTGCTGAGTTGACGAATGAAGAGCAAGCACGTGTGCTTCCAATATATATCGTGATAGACGAGTCCTATTCGATGTCAGCAGTGATAGATCGCCTCAATAGTGCCTTAGAAGATCTCATTGAGAAGATACGACTAGAACCGTTTGCCAGTTCCAAGGCGCGCTTGTCGGTGCTTGGCTTTTCCAATGATGGGATCTGGCATCTGGAGTTGGAGGACGTCAGTGACTTGGAACATGTTCCCAAGCTGCATGCCCGAAACTCTACGTCCTACGCTGCCGCATTTGAGTCGCTTGAATCGAGGATACCTGACCATGTGAAGCGCCTAAACGACGGCGGATTTGCTGTGTTTCGTCCCGCCGTGTTCTTTCTTTCTGATGGTCAACCTAATACTGGTGATCGGTGGGAGTCGATTCTTGATCGGCTCAACGACCTGCGCGCACGACCGAACATCTTCGCGTTTGGGTTCGGAGACGCAGTTCCAGCCGTGATCGAGCATGTAGCGACTGAAGCACCGGACGGAACGAAATACGCCTGGACAGCATCTGAGCAGATGGATCCGGCCGCCGCTATAACCGAGTTTATTGAAATTCTGACGCATACGATCATAGTATCGGCTCGTGCCGCAGAGAAAGGAAATACGGATATTCTGCTAAAGGAGCCGACTGGATTCATCCCGATTGACACGGGCCTAGTATAGATTCAGTAAAGACCACGACACGCTCGCAATATCGTCGGCTTTGACCCTCATTTGAGGGGAGTCACTCCCGCTTGGGTAAGGATTTCGTCGTGCCAAAACCCAGACAGTGGCTTTCGTCAGAACCCGTAGTGATTGGCAATCCCGGCCCCTCCATTGAACCCCGTGCCGTTGAGGAACGCTTCCACCCATACCCGTATCGCGCTGATTCCGTTCTCGATGGATGGGAAAATGACCATTTTGTGATTAGGGCTGCATCCCTAAGAGGACATGCCCACCGATACTTTGGGACACCGCGACAGGATGATTTTGCTATCACAGTGCATAATGGCGGTAGCCGTCTTCTGGTAGCTGTGGCCGATGGTGTATCGCAATCTCCTCAGTCGCATGTAGGAAGCACGACAGCAGTTCAATATGCAGTTCATGTGATGGGGCGAGAGGTCGAAGACCTGGACTGCATTGATTGGGCGAACATCATTGAACAAATCGCGTGGGGGATGATCCAGAAGGCGACTGATGTTTTTGGCACCGAGGATGCTGAGAGTGCCGAGTCGCTCCTTGCTACGACGCTCATATGTGCAGTCATCGACGCTCAAGAGGATAGGACTGCTGTAGTTGAAGTCGTCAGCGTCGGGGATTCTGGTGCCTGGATTCTTGACGGTGACAATATTGCAGCGATTGTAGGACACGTACCAGATACGCTCCAGGGCGTCATCATGTCTAGTGTGATTCCATTGCCACGTGTTCCAAAAGTGCCTAGTGTTTCCAAGATAACGTTGAATCGTCGGAGTGCTCTCCTTCTAGGAACGGATGGATTCGGGGATCCTCTCGGCGATGGTAGTGGCGAGGTCGGGCGACTGTTTGCAGAGACGCTAATGGATCGAGTTCCCTCGATATACGAATTCGCCCATAAGCTTGACTTCTCAAGAGACACATATGATGACGACCGGACGCTGGTCGCGGTGTGGCTAAATGCGTCAGATGATGGCGCTTGCAGTGATATGAATCTGACTCAGGTAAGCGCCAGCTCGAAGAGCATAACTGAGAGTCTGGAGGCGGCAGAAACTTGCGCCGAGGTTGAAATCACCGATGACATGACTGATAGGCGACAGCCATCAAGGCGGAAGCGTCGATGGCCTTGGCTCTTTACTGGCATCGTCTTGGCGGGTATCGTTGGAGTATTAATCGCTGCGGCTATTCTCGGGTACTTGGAAGTGAACCAATGGTCGATTACTTGGGGATGATCTCGGATGCGGAAGCGCCCAATTGATCGGTAGCGTGGAGTCTGAACTGGTTGCTAGCTTCGATGGTGTGCGTGCTGAAGCAGGTACAGTAATAGGAATGGGGCGCATGTGTCGCGTCTAGATGCTACTAGTCTCGATTTGGATGGGCTAAAGGTCATCGCAAGCGGCGGAGAGGGGACGGTCTACGAAGCACCGGGTGGCTTGATTGAGCTGGATACAGGCGGTTTCACTGCGGAGACGGTCTATAAGCACTACACACAGCGCCCATCGACCGGCGATATTGAAGCACTGGAAGCGAGACAGCAGTATTTTTCAGAGCTGAGCATTGAAGATAGGGAAACGCTTCTGAATTTCGCTGCTTGGCCCTGTCAGTTAGTAGAACGGGGAGGCATGCTGTCGGGGTTTATTATGCCGAAGGTTCCTCGACCCTTCTTCTTGACACTGCGGGGCATTTCAGGACAACCGATGGAGCACATTGGTGATTTGCAACTACTCCTGAAGCCGCCAGAGTATCTGAACCGTATCGGACTACGGGTAAGCGACCGTCAACGATATGAAGTCATCGAGAAGTTGGGAGAATCCCTAGAGTGGATGCACTCTCGTGGTATTGTTGTGGGAGATCTTTCGGCACGCAATCTGCTGTTTTCGTTTGTGCCAAGGTCACGTGTCTACTTGATTGACTGTGATTCCATGGCGTTGGAGGGTCGGGGTGTCGAATCCCAGAACGAGACACCGGACTGGTCTATCGAGGCAGTGTTTCCACGAGAGAAACTCGGCACCCGGTATACGGATGTCTACAAGTTGGGCCTTGTAGCGCTCCGTCTCTTTGCAGGAGAACAGGCCTCGAGAGATGCATCGCGGGTTCGCGGTCGCGTCCCGTCCGAAATCCAGAGGCTCATCGAACGGAGCCTGTCGCCCGACCAGACGGATCGTCCTCAACCGACGGAATGGCTTTCGCCCGTACGGAGAGCAAAGGCGAAGGCCTCGACTAAGGCCCCGGGGCAGTTGCGTGTCGCTCCTGTTTATGGGACACGACCAGTGGTTGGGACGCATGGGACTGGACAGCCGGCGGCCGTCGCTCGTATCGGCCAGCTCGCCGGTGGGGTAAGACCTGGACCTTCCCGGTCAAGGCGGGCCCCCCGATGGCTGGTCGCGGCTGGCGTGCTCGCAGTGATACTGCTCATCATTGCCGGACTGCTTGGGCAAGACGGAGATGAGACAACGTCGCGATCTATCGTAGGCGAGGCGCCGGCGCCGCTGCCAGAGACGCCTTCCGGCATGTTGAGCGCAGAAGGCGCAGATGGAGAGGCGGAGGTGCCGCAGTCGAATGTCTCCACCTTCCCAGATCGACAGATGGCCTACATATCCTGGCGGGAAGAACACCCGCGTATCGTCGTAAGGAATCTCGACCGTGGAACTGAAAGGGTTTTGTCGGGGGAATCGGATGACGAGTTGTGGCCAACATGGGCTCCGGACGCAGAGCGCATTGCATATGCAAGCTCTACGGATGGCGACTTGGAGATTTTTGTAAGAAATGTAGACGGTTTGACGATGCATCAACTTACGACTAATGAGTTTAGTGACATCTTCCCTGTATGGTCATATTCCAGCAATCTGATACTATTCTCAAGCAATCGGGACGGACAGCTTGAGATATATGTTTCCGATCCCGAGGGGAGGTTCCAACGCCGTCTAACTAATAGTGAATCGACTGATATACCTACATCTTGGTCGCCGAATGGCGTAGACTTTGCGTTCTACAGTGATCGCGATGGTGATTTTGAACTCTTTATCATGGATCTGTATGGCCGCAATCTCCGACAGTTGACCCACAACGATAGCTCCGACAGCAATGCCCAGTTCTCACCGGATGGCTCTCGCCTGGTCTTCGAGAGCGATAGAGATGGGGATTCTGAGATCTTTCTGATCGATAGCGACGGCTCTTCTCTCGAGCAACTGACTCACAATGAAATACGAGACTTCTTCCCAACGTGGCTGCCTGATGGCGGACGGATCAGCTACAGCAGCGTGCACGATGGGGATTCGGAGATCTTTACTCTCGCTGCAGACGGTTCAAATCTGCGCCAAGAGACAGACAGTGACTTCCAAGATATGCACGCAAGATGGTCACCAGATGGTTCACTGCGCGACGCTAAGCCATCATTTTTTGATGCGACTCGTGTATGGCCGAAGGATCGCCATGATTCAGTTAGGCCAGCCGTCATCGCATACCTAGGGGCGGCATTCATTGCTCCGGGATGGATATCGTGCGGGGAAGATGAGATCTGCCTCGTTGGATCGGGCGAGACAGTGTATGTGCTCTTTACGAGTCCGTTGCAACTTTCTGTCGAGATTCCTGCCGATGTCGAAGATCCGGTAGCGGCCTTGCTTGCGTTGGGATTCCCGATTTCCACAATCGAAGGACTGCTGTCAACAGACACGACATAATGAAGTGACTTAGGTCGGCCTGACTAGGGGGCACATATCATAACAGATCCGTTCTCGTCAGATCTGTAACTATCGGTGCATGTGATAGATCTGGAGAATGCACTGTTCCCGTCCAATTTCCAAATCGGGTCGGCGGATGAGCGATTTCACGGTGGCTCAAAACCGGCCGTAGTTCAGTAGTATGAGTCCAGGAACTTGACCGAACCGTACGGCTACTGTCGCCGGTGTTCACCGACTTTGAATCAAGATAGATTTCCCCCAATTGGCTAGTGAAGTAGCGGGTCGTCGCTTCAGAGACCCTTGGAAGGCAGATCTTCGTGGCGCAGTTCGACAAGATCTCATCTCTTACAGTATCACTGAGTTGCGACACATCCTGTAATGCTAGCAATACGCTCACGTTTGCTTGGGCGACTGTCGAGAGGATCGCACCGAGGTCTATTCTATCTTGTAGTCGCGGTGCCTCATCGAGCACCAACAGGACTGGCCTGTTTGCGGATCCAGTACCCAAGCGTGCCTTCACATTTTGGAGAAATTGTCCCAAGAATAGTGCCGAAGCGGATGTGGCTAACTTTCCATCTGCTAATGGAGCGGTTACAATGGTTAACTTCGGATCGGTACTCCAGAGCCAGTCTATGGTGATATTCTGGCTGTCGTTCGTCGTCACGCTTAAGAACTCAGTCGCGATCAATGGAGTCAAATGGTTGACGAGCACTGCAACTCGATTGGCATAATCTGTCGGATCGAGACGCGTTAGCTCGAGGAGAGCAGCCGATGCTCTATGGCCCTGGTAGGCGTGAACAAGAGGAATCATCTTTTCTTGGTCGTTCACCAGAACGAAGAGATCTTGTGCTGACAACGAGTGGGGAATGACAGCTGAGAGTTCTAGAAGAGATCGCAAATATCGGGTAGCACAATCATGGAAGAACTGATTTGGATCGTTAGGTGAGGGCATACCACATATGGCATCTATGGCGCTATTGATTTCTCCGGGAGTAATGGCATCTCGTATCCAATTCCAGGAAAAGGAATTGGCGGCGTCCGTGTAGTCCCACTTGAATGACGGTATGTTCAATGGTCCGCAATGCTTGGCATACTGACGGACAGCGCTGAGTAGATCATCATTTCCCTTAACATCGATAGCCAGTACTGTAAACCCTTGCTTCAGAGCGTGATATATCCAAGGAACGATGATTGACATGGTCTTTCCAGAACGCGTTGGCCCGAAGACAGCCGTGTGATGGTTCGCAATGCGACGAGATACACCTATGGGAGCCGTTGCTTTCCAACGTTTGGGCTCTCGATACCTGCCCAGTGGAAAATCGACCTCGTGAGGGTTGATATCCCTCGGCGCTGCGACCCCTCGATAGTCCCAGACGTTTCGGCTTGAGGAATTCGGAGCTGGAGCGCTGTGTGACGGTCCTAGGACGATAGGGGCTGCGCCCGATCGCGGATGTTGAAAGCGTGCGTTGTTGATTGCGCTTTGGAGAACTCGACTGGAAGCCTTGACGACCGTCAAGTACGCCTTGAAAGTCGATCTGTAGAAGGAGAACATCGCGTATTGGATTCTCTGGTGATCGAAGGACGGTTAGGCCCCCAACTAGCGCCTCTTCGATCCGAAGATCGATGGGCACGCGCTGGCTGTGACATAGTACCGCGGCGGGCTGGCTCCAATGGGAGTTCGGGAATTCGTGGTGAAGGGTGTCCTGATAGGGGTCGCTTTGGTCGCCTAGAAGCTGTGGCTGGGGGTGAGTTGATAATCGCTGGATCGCGGAATGTCATGGGGATTCGGGCTGTTGCGATGCGGAGTCGTAGAGCCCTCGAAGGACCCGGTCGGGGGCGAGGGGGAAGCTGTCGAACCAGACGCCGGTGGCGTCGTGAAGGGCGGCCGTCACCGCGGGGGCGTAGGGGATCATGCCCATCTCGGCCATGCCCCGGGCGCCCCAGGGGCCGAGCGGGTCGGCCAGCTCCAGCACGACGCTGTCGACGGTGGTGGGGATGTCGCCGATGCCGGGCATCAGGTAGGTGCTCAGGCGCATGTTCTGCAGGCGGCCACCGTCTGATTGGAGGTTCTCGCTGAGCGCGTAGCCAAGATAGAGAGTCAAGTGTACATTCATGCATCGCGCCATCCAATATTGATGCATTGGATGGCTTTGATCTGATACATTGGACGTGGTGGAGAGCAGTCTGCGCGAGCATCCGCTGCTGGAGACGATCCGTGGGCGGTACCGGCCCCGGATCGCGGACGGGCTGCTTCAGCGGGCTCTCAGAGTGGCGCCGGCGGTGCTGATCGAGGGGCCGCGCGCTTGCGGCAAGACGTGGACCGGCGGCAGCGCCGCCCGCAGCGCGGTGCTGATCGACGCCGAGGAGTCGGCCGCCGTCACCTCGGCCATGGCGAGGCGGCTGCTGCTGGAGGGCGAGCGGCCTCGGCTCATAGACGAGTACCACCTGTCGCCGGGCATCTGGAACCCGATGCGGCGGGCCTGCGACGAGCTGGGACTGCCGGGACAGTTCATCCTGACCGGCTCGGCGGTGCCGCCCGACAGCCACACCCGCCACACCGGGGCCGGGCGGGTGCGCAGGGTGCGGATGCGGCCCATGACGCTACTCGAGTCTGAGGAGTCGTCGGGGGCGGTGTCGCTGGGGGACCTGTTCGACTCCGAGGAGGTGTCGGCGCCCGCGGCCGGCGACGAGCCCGACATCTACGAGCTGGTGTGCCGGGGCGGCTGGCCCGCGCTGTTGGACGCCGACGGCGCGGGTGCCCAGCAGCTGCTGCGCGACTACCTGTCCGACCTCTGCAAGGCCGACATCGAGTACGTGGACCGGGCCCGCCGCGACCCGGCGGGTGTGGCCCGGCTGTTGGAGTCGCTGGCCCGCAACATCGCCACCAGCGCCTCGCGGCGGGTCCTCGCGTCCGACATGGACACCATTCGCCCCGCGGACCCCAGGACGGTGGCCGCCTATCTGTCGGCCCTGGAGCAGTTGTTCGTTCTGGAGCATCTCACGCCGTGGCCCGCGGACCTGCGGTCCCGGGCCCACATCGCGGTCACCCCGAAGCGCTATCTCGTGGACCCCTCGCTGGCGGTGGCGGCGCTGCGGTCCAACCGGGCCCGGCTCATGGCCGACCCGAGAGGCTTCGGCGCGCTGTTCGAGGCGCTGGCCGTGCGCGACCTGCGGGTGTACGCCGACGCCAACGACGCTCGGATCCACTACTACCGCGACAACACCGGACTGGAGGTGGACGCCATCCTGGAGCGCTCCGACGGGCGATGGATCGCTGCCGAGATCAAGCTCGGGGGCGGCCGCGGCCCTGACGACGCCGCAGCCGCGCTGCTGCGGCTGCGCAACAAGGTGAACCTCGACAAGGCGGGCGAGCCGGCCAAACTGCTCGTCGTCACCGCCGGCGGATACGCCTACGAGCGCCCCGACGGCGTAGCAGTAGCCCCTCTCACCGCCCTAGCACCCTGAGACGACTGTGCTGCGGCCGCCACTGCGAAGCAGCGGGGCACAACTATGGTGGATGTGGTGATCGACGCAGTGCGCCGGCTCGGCCGCGACGAGTGGTGGTCGTCCGTTCGAGGTGCACTCGACGGTCTGAGCGACGCCGAAGCGGCCTCGTATCAGGCCGAGAGCCGGGGACCGGATGCGGCGGCTGCGGACGGCCTCGAGGGCCGATGAAGGTCGCGGCTATTGCGCCGCAGCTAGGCCGGCCAGGACCCGGTCGGGGGTGAGGGGGAAGCTGTCGAACCAGACGCCGGTGGCGTCGTGGAGGGCGGCCGTCACCGCGGGGGCGTAGGGGATCATGCCCATCTCGGCCATGCCCCGGGCGCCCCACGGTCCGAGCGGGTCGGCCAGCTCCAGCACCACGCTGTCGACGGTGGTGGGGATGTCGCCGATGCCGGGCATCAGGTAGGTGCTCAGGCGCATGTTCTGCAGGCGGCCACCGTCCGATTGGAGGTTCTCGCTCAGCGCGTATCCGTGGGCCTGGATGACCGCACCCTCGATCTGGCCCACCACCAGGTCCGGGTTGATGGCCCGCCCGACGTCGTGGGCGCTCACCACCCGGTCGATGCGGATGTGACCCGTTCCGGTGTCCACCGTGAGCTCAACGTGCTGGGCCACGTAGCCGTAGCTGAAGTTGGGGACGCAGTGGCCGTCGACGGGGTCGAGCGTCTCCGTGGGCGGAGGCACGAAGCGGAAACGGCCCGCAGCCGGGCGCTGGCCGTCCCGCCAGGCCTTCTCGGCCTCCTCGGCCGCGCCCAGGATCGCGTTGCCCGACATCCACGTGAGCCTCGACGCCGACGCCGAGCCCGCGTCGCCGGAGGTAGCCGTGTCGCTGAAGCGGTGCTCGATGCGGTCCGCGGGAAGCCCGGTGGCCTCGGCGGCCATCTGCACCAGCGCCGTGTGGGCGCCCTGGCCCACCTCCGCGCCGGCGTGATAGAGCTCGGCCCATTCAGGCACGTCGGAATCGTGGCCGCCGTGGAGCACGATCTCGGCCTCGCTCCGCTCCGGGAAGCCGAACGAGAATCCGACGTTCTTGAACGAGCAGGCGAACCCCCGGCCCCGGCGAAGGGCCGACGGCTCGGGCGGCAGCGAGGGGAACGGGCTGAAGGCCGCGCCGTCGCCGTTGGAGGCGGGCTCCGCCGCGGCCTCGGCGCAGCGGTCGATCACCTCGGGCATGGTCACGCCCTCGGGCATGGCCGCCTGGGTGATGCCGACGCTGCCCTCGCGCAGGGTGTTGACGCGGCGGATCTCCACCGGGTCCATACCCAGCGCCTCAGCCAGCTTGTTGATCTGGCTCTCGGCCGCGAAGGCGCCCTGGGGGGCGCCGAAGCCCCGGAACGCGCCGGCCGGAGTGGCGTTGGTGTACACCGCGACGCTGTCGATCTCGGCGTTGGGCACCTCGTAGGGCCCCGCCTGGTGCAGGTGGCAGTTGCCCAGCACCTTGTTGGAGGTGAAGTTGTAGGCCCCCGCGTCGAGCCAGGCCGTGCTGCTCACCGCGGTGATGCGGCCGTCGCGCCGGGCGCCCCAGCGGGCTGTGATGCGGCCCCGGTGGCGCTTGCCGTGCCCGACGATCGACTCCTCGCGCGACCACACGGTGGCCACCGGGCGATCGATGCCCCGCTCGTGGAGCACCATCGCGGCCAGACCCAGCACGATCTGGACCGAAATGTCCTCGCGGCCGCCGAAGGCGCCGCCGATAGCCGGGTAGATCACCCGGACCCGCTCGGCCGGCAGGTCGAGGGCGTGAGCGATCTGCTCCTGGTCCTCGTGCGTCCACTGGCCCGCGACCTCCACCGTCACCCGGCCCTCGCCGTCGATGTAGGCCATGCCCGCCTCGGGCTGCAGGTAGGCGTGCTCCTGGTAGGGGAACTCGTAGGTCGACTCCACCACCACGTCGGCGTCGGCCCAGCCCCGGTCCATGTCCCCCTTGCGGATGCGCAGCGAGTAGTAGGCGTTGGAGGGCTCGCCGTTCTCGGGGTGGATCATCGTCTCCGACGACAGCGACTGGTCGATGTCGGCCAGCACCGGCAACGGCTCCCACCGGGCCTCGATGGCGGCCGCCGCCGCCCGGGCCGCGTCGGGCGTCTCGGCCACGACCAGCGCCAGCCGGTCCGCCTCCCAGCGGGAAACGTCGCAGGGCAGATGGCTGCGGCCCGTGTGCTCGAGGCCGACGAACACGGGATGGTCGGCCATGGTGAGGCCGAACTCGTTGACGGGCACATCGGCCGAGCCGAACACCGCCACCACTCCCTCGACGGCCCGAGCGGCCTCCAGGTCGAGGCTGATCAGGCGGGCGTGGGGCTGGTCGGTGAACACCGCCATGGCCCACAGCGCGTCGGGCGGGATCCTGTCGCTCGGGTACTCGGCCGCGCCGGTGAGCTTGGCCGGCGCATCGATGCGGGCCGGGGAGGCGCCGACGCTCATCCGAGCGCGGCCTCGCCGGAAGGAATTGGCAGCGGGGGAGTCCGATTCGGGTGTTCCCGGCTGCCAATTCGCGGTGTGGCCTCCTCGCCGCTGCCCGCGAGGGCGTCGATGATCGAGTAGTACCCGGTGCAGCGGCACAGGTTCCCGGCCAGGCCGTGCTCCACCTGTTCCCGGCTCGGGTGGGGCTCCTCGTCGGCCAGCATGGCCGCGCTCATCACGAACCCGGGGGTGCAGAAGCCGCACTGGACGCCCCCGCAGTCGGCCAGGGCCTGCTGGACAGGGTGCAGGCTCCCGTCGGGCGGGGCCAGGCCCTCGACTGTTGTGATGCTCGTGCCGTCGGCGCGGGCGGCGGGCACCAGGCACGACAACACGGCCCGGCCGTCGAGGTGGACGGTGCAGGCTCCGCACTCGCCCTCGGCGCAGCCCTCCTTGGTGCCGGTCAGCCCGAGGTCGAATCGCAGCCAGTCCAGCAGCGTCTGGCCCGCAGCGTTGGCGGCGCGGCGCTCGACGCCGTTGATGCTGGCGGTGATGGTGCTGGAGTTGTTGATCTCCCGCCGGGAGGGCTCCTCGGGCGCTGATGGTGCCGGGAAGTCTGGGACGACGACCAGGCGGGGCGGGCTCTGGGGCCAGGTGGCGGCCTCAGTGCCGGCGGCCAGGGAGCGCAGCGCCCGCTCCACCACCACCTCGACCGTGTGGCTGCGGTACTCGGCGGTGGAGCGCAGGTCGTCGATGGGTGTGACCGCAGCCCGGGACGCGGCCGCGACGTCGGCGGCTGCCTCGTTGAGGAGCCGGCCCCTGGCTATGCCGGCCGCCGCGTCCACCAGCTCGATGGTCGGGCCGACGCTGCCGAGGGCCACCACCAGGTCGGCGACGGTTCCGTCGCTGCCCTCGGTGACGACCGCGGCCGCGTGGACCACCGAGATGGCCTGAGCCCTCCGCAGCCCGAGCTTCACGAAGACGCCCCGGCGGCCCCCGCCGAGCGCGTCGAAGGAGATCCTGGTCACGAGTTCGCCCGGCTCCAGCGCGGTGGTGCGGAAACCGGTGAAGAAGTCCTCGATCGGCATGGTCCGGTGGCCGCCTCCGGCCGCCGAGACGGTCACGTCGGCACCCAGCGCGTACAGCGCGGAGATGGTGTCGTTGGCGGGGCTGGCCGTGACGATGTTGCCGACGATCGTGGCCCGGTTGCGAAGCTGCGGACCCCCGACCTCCAGGCAGGCCTGCGCGAGCGGGAGCCCGACCGACAGCATCCGCTCCCACCCGACTATGTCGCCGTGGGTGACCAGGGGCCCCAACTCGACCCGCCCGCGGTGCTCGGTGATGGTGTCGAGCCCGTCGAGCACGCTCAGATCAACGAGCGTGTCGATGCCGGTCCTCGCGCCGCGGCTGAGTTCCAGCAGCAGGTCGGTGCCGCCGGCGATCGCTCGGGCCGAGGGGCCGCGCGCCGCGAGCACGTCCAAGGCGTCCTCCAACGACTCGGGCGCTACATATCGCTTGATCGGATCGGCCCGGCGCTGGGCTTCGTGAAGTTGGCTCATGGTGGTACGAGTCGGGACGGCCGGATTTGAACCGGCGACCCCCTGCTCCCAAAGCAGGTGCGCTACCTGGCTGCGCCACGTCCCGTGCGACTGATCAGGCTACGACGTGTAGCGATGCGCTCCAAGCTCGCTCAACGCGACCGGGGCAGGCCCAGCCAGCCCTCGGCCACCAGGTTGCGGTTGATCTCGCTGGTGCCGCCGTAGATGGCGGTCACCGGGGCGTGGCGGAAGTGCTCCTCGATCCGGCCCTCCATGTGGGCGCCGGGATCGTCGTGGGTGAGCAGCCCCTCGGCGCCCATCATGTCGAGGAACCAGGCGCAGTGCTTCTTGTAGGACTCCGACGCGAACAGCTTGGTCATCGACCCCTCCACCCCGAACATGGCCCCCTCCGAGGCCAGCGCCGCGGTGTGGTAGGCGAAGCTGCGGCACACCTCCACGTCGATCATGGCCCGCACCAGCCTGTGGCGCACCTCGTCGTCGTCGATGAGGCGGCTGCCGTCGGCCCGGCGGGCCCGGCGGGCCCAGTCGACCGCCGCCTCGATCACCGGAGGCGACGGGAACTGGCCGCCGGCGATGCCCCGCTCGTACTTCAGGGCGGTCTTCATCACCGTCCAGCCGTCGTTCACCTCGCCGAGGCGCCACTCGTCGCCGAGCACCACGTCGTCGTAGAAGGTGGCGTTGGACCTCTCGTTTCCCATCGTCTCGACGGCCTGGATCTCGATGCCGGCCGTGTCGAGGGGCACCACGAAGAACGTCAGCCCTCGGTGCTTGGGCACCTCGGGGTCGGTCCGGGTGAGCAGCAGCACGTAGTCGGCCACGTGGGCCAGGGTCGTCCACATCTTGGAGCCGTTGATGATCCACCGGTCGCCGTCGCGCACGGCCCGGGTGCGGGCCGCGGCCACGTCCGAGCCCGACTCGGGCTCGCTGTAGCCCAGGCATGCCAGAGCCTCGCCCGACATCAGCCGGGGGGCCACCGTGCTGCGCAGATGATCGCGGCCGTGCTCGAGGATCATCGACACTGCTACCACGGCCACCCCCAACGCGTCGGCGGGCGCCTGGTGGAGCTGCAGCTCCTCGAGCAGCACGCACAGCTCGACCGGGTCCATGCCGCCCCCGCCGAGTTCGGCCGGCACCGCGCCCGACAGCCAGCCCCGATCCGCGATGGCCCGGTGCAGAGCGGGGGAGTGGATGGTGCCGTCGCGGGTCGCCGCGATCATCTCGCCGGTCAGGTGGTCGGCCAGGAACTGCTGGACCTCCTCCCGGAACGCCTCCGCCCCTGCCGGCATGGCGAAGTCCATCACGCCACCCGCCCGCTCGGCCTCTGGGGGCCGAGGTCGGCGTCGGCGAGTCGAGCGATGTCGGCTGCGGGCTCGCCGAGCTGCAGCAGCCAGCCGGCGGCCCGGCGGTAGTAGAGCTGGACGTCGTACTCGGCGCTGTAGCCGTAGCCGCCGTGGTACTGGAGCACCCGGTCGGCCGCGAACCGGGCCGACTCGGCCCCGAACAGCAGCGCCATAGAGGCGAGCCGGGCGCCGTCGGCCCGGCCGGCATCGACGGCGCAGACGGCCCGGAAGGCGAGCAGCCGGGCCCCCTCGCTACGGGTGGCCGCATCGGCCAGGCCGTGCTGCACCGCCTGGAACGACCCGACCGGCACACCGAACTGGTGTCGCTGCTTGGTGTAGGCCACGCCCATGGCCAGCACCTCGCCGGCCAGACCGGCGTAGGCCACCGCCATGAGCGCCTTCCACTCGGCCATGGCGCGGTCCCATGCCCTTGCGGCCGCCGCCCCGGAAGCGACGGTCTCAGCGTCGGAGAGATCCCGGTCGGCGAGGGGCAGATCCGCGGTGTTGGGGCGGGCCGCGCCCGGGGGTCGGCCGCGGGCGACCACGATGTCGTCGCCGCGCCCGGCGGCCACGACGTCGGCCACCGCGCCGGCGGGTACGAGCCGGGCGGTCCCGTCGGCTTCGACCGGCCCGGGAGCGAGCGTGGCGATCGACTCGCCGGAGATCACCGAGGCGGCAAGATCCCGCTGACGGTCAGTGCCGCCTGCTGCCGAGAGCAGCCGGGCGCACACCGCGTGCTCCACCAGCGGAACCGGCGCTATCCGCCGGCCCCATTCGTGGACCACCACGGCCAGATCGACGAGCGACGCCCCGCCGCCCCCGTCGGCGACGCCCACCGCCATCTGCGGCGCGCCCGCGGCGACGAGCTTGCGCCACAGGCCGGGGTCGAAGCCGCAGCCTGCCTCCGCGGCCCGCACCGCTTCGGAAGTCGCCTCGCGGGCGAACAGGTCACCGAAGGCCTCAGCGACGGCCTGCTGATCCTCGGAGTATCGGGTCCGCACGACAAGAAGCTAACCGGGGCACGGACCCGCCAACCCGCGGTCCACCCGCGGAGCGGGCTCCCGACCCCCGTTCGGCGGGAATACCCCGGATCAAGTCCGGGTTGGGAGGTTCGTCGGTTCACAAACTGGAATCGACGGTTGAGACGAAGTCAAGGAGAGCCGTTGAGACTGCAACTTGCCCTGAACGTCGCCGATCTGGAGGCCGCGGTTGAGTTCTACTCGCGCATGTTCGGAACGGAGCCGGCCCGTCGCAGGCCCGGCTACGCCAACTTCGCCATCGACGAGCCGCCCCTGAAACTGGTGCTCTTCGAGGCCGCCGACGGTGCCTCGGACCCCGCCGGATGCTGCGGGGCGGGAGGGACCATCAACCATCTCGGCGTTGAGACGGAAACCAGCGACCAGGTGATCGAAGCCGAGCAGCGCCTGACCGGCGCCGGACTCGAGACCACCGGGGTTGACGACACCCTGTGCTGCTACGCCACCAAGACCGAGACCTGGCTCACCGATCCCGACGGATCCCGCTGGGAGTGGTACGTCCGCACCGGCGACAGCGAGGTGCTCGACAACGTGGTGGTCGCCTCCCACTGAGCACCGGTCGCCAGTCGCCCCCGGTTGGGGCGCGGCGCGGCGCGGCGTAGCAAACTGAGCCCGTCGGCACCATCGAGCGGAAGGCGGCAACAGTGAGGGGAACCGCGAACGACACCACTTTCCTCATCCGGGACGGCATCGTGCTGCCGCTCGAGGGCCGCAAGGTGAGCCACGACCCGGGCTCGGTGCTCGTCGTGGACGGCGCCATCGCGGCGGTCGGCGCACCCGACGACGTGGCGGCCCACCCCGCGGCTGAGGGTGCCCCGGTAGTCGACGCGGCCAACCATGTGGTGATCCCCGGCATGCACAACGCCCACCTGCACTCCGGGCTGCTGCGGGGCACGGCCGAAGGGCTCGCCCTGTTCGACTGGCTGGAGAACTACGTCGACCCTGCTCACCGGGCCCTGACCCCCGAGATCGCCAGGGCCGCCTCCTACATGGCCTACACCGAGTGCCTGCGGGGCGGCACCACCTCGGTGCTCGACATGTGGCGGTTCATGGAGGGCTCGGCCGAGGCGGCCACCGAGATAGGCATCCGGGCCACGCTGGCCCCCTACACCGCCGACCGCTACGACTACTTCGAGACCCTCGAATCGAACCGGCGCCTGCTGGAGACCCATCGCACCGCTGCCGACGGCCGGGTGCGGTCCTGGGTGGGGCTGGAGCACATGTTCTACTGCTCGCCCGAGATGTTCCGGGGCGCAGCCGCCCTGGCCGAGGAGTTCGACACCGGCATCCACACCCACTCCTCGGAGACGGTGTGGGAGGTGCAGGAGAGCCTGAGCCAGTTCGGGCGGCGTCCCATCGAGGAGTTCTACAACCGGGGCATCCTCGGCGAGCGCACCGTCGTGGCCCATTGCGTGTGGCTCGACGACCGCGAGGTGGAGCTGATGGCCCGCACCGGCACTGCCGCCACCCACTGCCCCTGCTCCAACATGAAGATCGCCTCCGGCCCGGCCCGGATCGACCACTACCGGGCGTCGGGGATGACCGTCGGGCTCGGCACCGACGGCGAGAAGGAGAACAACAACCTCGACATGCTGGGCGAGATGAAGTTCGCGTCGCTGCTGGCCAAGGTCAGCACCCTCGACCCGGTCGCGGCCGACCCCTGGGACGTGCTCGACATGGCCACCCGCTCGGGAGCGGCCGCCCTCGGCCTCGACGACGTGACCGGCACCCTCGAGGTGGGCAAGGACGCCGACATCGCCATGGTCGACATCAGCGGCCTGCACTTCGTGCCGGTGATGCACGGCCGGCACTTCAACGCCCCCGCCCATCTGGTGTTCACCGCCCATTCCCGCGACGTGAGCGACGTGTGGGTCCAGGGCCGCCGGCTGGTGCAGGACGGCGAGGTGGTCTCCGTCGATGTGGCGGCTGTGGCCGCGGAGGCCCAAGCCGCGGCCGAGGAGCTGTTCGAGCGGCGCGAGGCCCTCAAGGGCAACCCCGCCACCCCTCTCTGGTAACCGGCTAGCCGCCCACGCACGCACAGATCCGCTCGCACCTCAGGATTGGCGAGGGGTGAGCCGCCTAGTGGTAGTGTCCGCGGGACGGAGCGAGGCAAGGGGGTTGACGCGCTCATGGACATGGATTCCTTCCTGAAGGCGATACCGAAGGTGAGCCTTCATCTGCACCTTATGGGGTCGGTTCAGGCCCGGACCGCGGTCGAGCTGTGCAACAAGCACGACGTGCCCCTGCCCGACTACGAGGAGCCCGAGGACCTCTACGACTACCCCGACATCTACAAGTTCCTCCACATGTACGACAACACGTCGTTGGGCGTGATCGACAGGGAGGACTTCGAGCGCATCTGCTACGAGACCCTCACCGAGGCGGCCGACCACAACGTCCGCTACCGGGAGATGTTCTTCAATCCCACCGCCCACATGGCGGCCGGGGTGGACTACGACACCTGCGTCGACGGCCTCATCGACGGGATCAATGCAGCCCGCACCGACCACGGCGTCGAGTGCCGCCTGATAGCGGCCATCAACCGCATGGAGACCCCCGAGCTGGGCGTCTCCATGGTGGAGACCCTCCTCGACCATCCCCGGGAGGAGGTGATCGGCATCGGGATGGACTACGCCGAGGCCGAATACCCGCCGGAGCGGTTCTGGAAGGCCTACCGCATGGCCGAGCGGGCCGGGCTGCACCTGACCGCCCACCAGTCCGAGGACGCCCCGCCCCGCAATATCGAGACCTGCCTCGACCTGCTCAACTGCGAGCGGGTCGACCACGGCTACCACGTGGTCGAGAGCGAGGCCATCATGCGCCGCTGCCGCGACGAGGGCGTGGTCTTCACGTGCACGCCGGTGTCGACCGCCTGGGTCTACTTCAACGACGACTTCGACAACCACCCGATCGGGCAGATGCGCGAGTTCGGCATCAAGATCAGCCTGGACTGCGACGACCCGCCCATGTTCAAGACCGACCCCACCAAGGACTACATCATGGCCCACAACCACATGGGCTTCGAGGTGGAGGACTTCCGCCAGTGCATGCTCAACGGCATCGACGGCTCCTGGCTCGGCGAGCCCGAGAAGCGCCGCATGCGCCGCGAGTGGGCCATCGAGTTCGACGAGCTGGCCGCCCAACTCGACTAGATCTCACCCTGAGAGAATCTCGATACCAGAAAGGCATTTCACATGGCTGACAACAAGAGGAATCGTGGGTTGATCCTCCCGCCAAGCGCAACCGTCTCGCGCCGCCAGGCGCTCAAGATGGGTGTCGCCGGAATCGGCGGCCTCGCGGTCGGCGGATCGCTGCTCGCCGCCTGCGGGGACGACGAGGAGGCCGCGCCGGCCACGACCGCGGCGCCGGCCACGACCGCGGCCACCACCACGGCGGCGCCTGCGGGCAAGGAGTCGATCAAGGCCGCGTGGGTGTACATCGGCCCGCCCGACGACAACGGCTGGACCCAGGAGCACGATCGGGGCCGCCTCGCCGCGCAGGCCGCTCTCGGCGACCGTTTGGAGACCTCGTTCGTGCCGAACATCGGCTTCGACGCCGGGACGACCGAGACTTTCCAGCAGCTGGTGGACGACGGCAACGACATCATCTTCGCCAACACCGAGTACGCCGGGCTGCTGACCGAGGTGTCGGACAACGCTCCCGACACCAAGTTCTGCGAGATCAACGGGCACTACTACAGCGACAACCTGTTCCCGTTCTACCTGGCCCACGAGAAGACCGCCTACCAGCTGGGCGTGGCCGCCGGGCACCTCGCCGGCAACGGCCGCATCGGCTACATCGGCGCCTTCCCCACCGCTACCGCGTTCAACGACGTGAACGGACTGCTGCTCGGTGCCAGGTCGGTCAATCCCGACGCGACGGTGGAGACCGTGCTGGTCAGCACGTTCTTCGATCCGCAGAAGGCGGCCCAGGCGGCCAACGCGCTGCTCGATGCCGGCGTCGACTTCCTGTTCGGCGTGATGGACGAGCCCACCTTCCTGCAGTTGTCGGAGGAGGCCGGCGTGTGGACCGGCTACTGGAACCTCGACTTCCGTTCCGCTGCGCCCACCAAGTACGTGTCCCACTTCGACCTGTCGGAGTTCGGGCCGTTCTACACCGAGCAGTGCCAGCGGGTGCTGGACGGCACCTGGGTGTCCCAGGACGAGGTGTGGCTGCTGGACACGCCGATCGGCGACTTCGGCCCCAACGTGCCCCAGGACGTGCAGGACGCAGTACATGACGCCGGAGCCAAGCTCGACAGCGGCGAACTCCACGTGTACGAGGGCCCGCTCAACGACAACGAGGGCAATGAGAGGCTGGCCGCGGGCGAGACCATCGATTCGCTGGGCGCCTACGCCATCGACTGGCCGGTCGACGGCGTCACCGGCATCTCGCCCGTCTGAGCCCTGATACCAGGCAGCAGCCACGACTGAGTTGACCGGCGACGGCAAACGGCCCTCGGTAGAGGCGCGGGGCATATCGAAGGCCTTCGGGGGCGTGGCCGCCCTCGACGCGGTCGACTTCGAGGTGAGCTGGTCCGAGGTTCACGCCCTGGTGGGCGAGAACGGGGCGGGCAAGACCACGCTGTGCAACATCCTGGCCGGCATCTACCGCGCCGATGCCGGCCAGGTGATCGTGGACGGGACCGAGCGGGACTTCCGCAGCCCCGCCCACGCCATCGACGCCGGCATCGGCATGGTCCACCAGCACTTCCGGCTGGTCGAGCCGATGACGGTGGCCGAGAACATCCACCTGGGCTGGCCCGAGACTCCCGGAGTCGTGAGCCAGCGGGCCCTGATCGATCGGACCGAGCAGTTCATGGGCGAGATGGGGCTGCACGTCGACCCCTCCGCCAAGATCTGGCAGCTGTCGGTGGGGGAGCAGCAGCGGGTCGAGATCCTGCGGGTGCTGGCCCGCGGCGCCCGTGTGCTGATCCTGGACGAGCCCACCGCAGTCCTCACCGCCAAGGAGGCCGAGGAGCTCTTCGCGGTGGTCAGGGAGCTGGCGGCCGGCGGCCTCAGCGTGATCTTCATCACCCACAAGCTGCGGGAGGTTCTGGCCGTATCGGACCGCTTGACCGTGCTGCGCCACGGGATCAGGGAGATCACCCGGCCGACCGAGGGGGCCACCGCCAACGAGATCGCCCGGCTCATGACCGGGGAGGAACGGGTCCTTGACGTGGAGCACAGGGTCGTGACCGGCGACCCGGCCCTGGAGTTGAGAGGCGTCTCGGCCCTCAATGACCGGGGCATCACCGCCCTGCACGACATGGACCTGACGGTCCGGTCCGGGGAGATACTCGGTATAGCCGGAGTGTCGGGCAACGGCCAGACCGAGTTGGCCGAAGTGATATGCGCGCTCCGCGGCCTGGAGTCCGGCTCGATCACGGTCGACGGCGCGGACATCGGAGCCATGTCGGTGCGGGCCGTCACCGACCTGGGCGTAGGGCACATACCCGAGGACCGCATCGGGATGGGCATGGTGCTGTCGGCGCCGGTCAAGGACAACGCGGTGCTCCACAGCTACTGGACCGAGCAGTTCTCCCAGGGCCTGACCCTCAACCGGCAGGGCGTGATCGAC
The DNA here is from genome assembly GCA_965203635.1 of Candidatus Aldehydirespirator sp. Classification (GTDB taxonomy): domain Bacteria; phylum Actinomycetota; class Acidimicrobiia; order Acidimicrobiales; family Aldehydirespiratoraceae; genus Aldehydirespirator. Next base: position 3,046,675 of record OZ241903.1, on the reverse strand, counting down.
TTCGCCAAGCGGCTGGTGGAGGCAGCCCGGGTGCAGACCCGCTCGGTCTTCGCCACCGCCGGGCAGCTCTCGGGCGGCAACCAGCAGCGCCTGGTGGCCCGCCGCGAGGCGCTGGTCGCGGACCGGCTGCTGGTAGCGGCCCATCCCACCAGGGGTCTCGACGTGAACGCGGCCCAGGAGGTCAGATCGACGATCCTCAACAAGCGCGACAGCGGCTGCGCAGTGCTGCTGATATCCGACGACCTCGACGAAGTGCTGTTGATGAGCGACCGGATAGCGGTCGTCTACGAGGGCCGGATCATGGGCGTGTTCGATGCTGCCGACGCTGATCGCGAGCACATCGGCCTGCTGATGGGCGGCCACTCCATCACCGAGGCCCCTGGGCCCGAGCGGCCCGTGAGCGCAGCGAACCAGAGCGGGCGACAGGCGTGAGACGCCAGCGCGCCCCCAACCCAGTACGAGCCACTCGATGACGCCGCTGGCCTCGATCGCGAGCGCGGTGCTGTCGGTGACGCCGTGGCGGCTGGAGCGGCGCCTGGAGGTCGACGCCCGCCGGGCCGCACTGACCCGTATCGGCGGCGCGGTCGGTGCCATGGTCGTGGTCGGGATCCTCCTGCTGCTCACCGGCCGCAACGCCTTCTGGATCTTCTGGCAGGCCCTGGACGCCATCTTCGGCCGCCAGCGCGGCATCGAGGGAGTGGCCCTGCGGGCCATTCCCATCCTGATGACCGCACTGGGGGTGGCCCTGTCGCTGCGGATGAAGGTCTGGAACATCGGCTCCGACGGCCAGTTCCTCATGGGAGCTCTGGCCGCGGTGGGCGTGGGCATCCATATGGACGGCCCCGGCTGGCTGGTGCTGATCCTGATGGCCGTCGCCGCCACTGTGGCCGGCGCGGCCTGGATCCTGGTGCCCGCCCTGGCCCGGGCCTACTGGGACGTGAACGAGATCATCACCACCCTGCTGCTGAACTTCGTGGCCCTCCAGCTGGTGACCTGGTCGGCGCTGGGGTTCTGGCGGGACAAGGCGGCCGCAGTCATCCAGTCCACCCGCGAGGTGCCGTTCACCCTGCCCGGCCTCCCCGGCGCCAACTCGGTGACCATCGCCCTGCTCGTCCCCCTGGTCATCGCCGGGGTGCTCTGGTGGGTGTTCCGCTCCACCACCATCGGCTACGAGATCGACACCATCGGGGGCAACCCCCGGGCCGCGGGCTTCGCCGGCATCGCGGTGCGCCGTCGCATCCTGGTGGTCATGCTGTTCACCGGGGCCATCGCCGGCCTCGGCGGGATGCTCCAGTTGAGCGCCCCCGGAGCGCAGGCCATGAACGCCGGGTTCTCGGCCCAGTTCGGACTGTCGGGCTTCATCGTGGCTGCGCTGGCCGGCGCCTCGTTCTGGGGCGTGATCGGCGGCGGCCTGTTCATCGCGTCGATGTTCTACGCGGGGATCGTGCTGCAGACCAAGGGTCTGTCGGTGTACATCATCTTCGCCATCTACGGCGTCATCCTCACCGGCATCGCCCTCGGCGAGATCGCGGCCCGATACCGGGTGGTGCGCCGTGAGGCCGCCGACGAGTCCGGGGCGGCTGCCGCCGACACAGAGGCCGCTCCACAGGGAGCGGGCTCATGATTCTCGCCATCGTCGAGAACGCCTTCTTGAGCCTGATCGGCTCGGCCATCCCGGCCAGTGCGGTGGTGATGCTGGCCGCCACCGGCGCCATGCTCGGCGAGCGGGTTGGCGTGCTCAACCTCGGCCAGGAGGGGCTGATCGGTATAGGCGCGGTGTACTCGGTGATCGCGGTGCTGTCATGGGGCGTCGAGAGCCCCTGGCTGGCGATGCTGATCGGCATGATCGCGGCCGCGGTGGCCGGCCTGATCTTCGCGGTCTGCGTCGTGGCCTTCCGGGCCAGCCAGGTGCTGGTGGGCCTGGCGCTGGCGCTGGGGGGCATCGGGTTGTCCAACCAGCTCGGCGTGAACCGCAACGGCACGCCCATCCAGACCCTGTTCCGAGAGGTCAACCCGGGCGGGGTGCTCGACGACAACGACGCGGTGTCGGCGTTCTTCTTCCACGACCCGGTGGTGTACATCGCCTATATCGGGCTGCCGGCGGTGCTGTGGTTCGTGCTGTTCCGCACCCGCCACGGCATGAACATGAAGGCGGTGGGCGAGAACCCGGCCGCGGCCGACGCGGTGGGTGTGAGCGTGACCGGGTGGCGGATCTTCTACTCGGTGCTGGGCGCGGCCCTCACCGGGGCGGGCGGTGCCTACATGGTGCTGTCGTTCACGCCGACATGGTCCCCGGACATCGCCCGGGGCCGGGGATGGGTCGCACTGGCAGTGGTGATATTCGCCGGTTGGCGGCCGGGGTGGGCTGTGGCCGGGGCCCTGCTGTACGGATCGATGATCTCGCTCGACACCACCGCCCAGGCCCGGGGCTGGGGCCTGCCGTTCATGGGGGCCAGCGACCTCAGCTTCTTCCTGTCGATGCTGCCCTACGTCGTCACACTGGTGGCCATCCTCATCCCGGCGGGGGCGGTGAAGCTTGGTAGACGGGTGCGATCCACGGCCGCGCCCGCCGCGCTGGCCATCCCGTACTCGCGCGAGGAGCGCTGAGCACCGCGGACCATGAGCGCCGACACCGATCTGGCCGGCTTCGTTCGGAGGCTGCCCAAAGCCGAGCTGCACCTGCACATAGAGGGGACCCTGGAGCCGGAGATGCTCTTCGAGCTGGCCGGACGCAACGGTGTCGAGCTGCCCTTCGAGGACGAGGCCGCGGTCCGGGCCGCCTACTCGTTCACCGACCTCCAGTCGTTCCTGGACATCTACTACCAGGGCGCGGCCGTGCTGCAGACCACCCAGGACTTCTACGACCTGATGGCCGCGTACTTGCGCAGGGCCCACGGGGACGGCGTGCGGCGGGCGGAGATGTTCTTCGACCCCCAGACCCACACCGAGAGGGATGTGGGATTCGACGTGTTCATGGAGGGCTTCACCGCGGCGATGGCCGACGCCGAGGCCCAGTGCGGGATCTCCTCCGCGCTCATCATGTGCTTCCTGCGGCACCTTCCCGGCGAAGCCGCCTGCGAGACGCTCCGGGCCGCCGAGGGCTGGCTGGACGGCATCATCGGCGTGGGACTCGACAGCTCCGAGGTAGACCATCCGCCCGAGGACTTCGCCGAGGCCTACGCCATGGCCCGGGCCGCCGGCCTGCGATCGGTGGCCCACGCCGGCGAGGAGGGACCGCCCGCCTACATCACCGGAGCCCTCGACGCCCTCGGCGCGGAGCGGATCGACCACGGAGTGCGCTGCACCGAGGATCCCGACCTGGTGGCCCGGCTGGTGGCCGAGCAGACGCCGCTGACGGTGTGCCCGCTGTCGAATCTGGCCCTGTGCGTGGTCGACGACCTGGCGGATCACAACCTCAAGCGCCTGCTCGACGCCGGGCTCAAGGTCACCATCAACTCCGACGATCCCGCCTACTTCGGCGGTTACGTGGCCGACAACTACGTCGCCGTGGCGACCGCGTTGGGCCTCTCGCGAGAGGAGTTGGCCCGCTGCGCCCGCAACAGCCTCGAAGCCTGCTTCGCGCCCGAGGCCCAGAAGCAGGCCTGGGTGACCGAGATGGACGCCTACGTGGGCTCCTGATGTTCGTCGCTAGGTCGAGCCGCGAGCCGAAGTTCGCCTACTGTGGCGACCACAAGCGCGAGCGGAGGCGGTCATGACGATGGCAGAGACCAGCACCCACCGCTGTGCCGACCCGGTCATCCGGGACCAGTGGCATGCGGTGGCCGATCTGGACGAGATCCGGCGCGGCCCGCTGCACACCCTGCTGCTGGGCGAGCCGCTGTCCTGCTGGATCGACGACGACGGCACGGTCCGGGCCGAGACCCGGGCCGGCACGGAGCTCGAGGTCCGCACCGACTACGGGTTCCTGTGGACCACTCTGGGTGAGCCCGACGGCGACGTCTTTCCCGTTCCGGAGACCGATGAGGACGATCGGCGCACTCTTAACGCCGTGACCGTCGGCATCGAGGTCTCCGCCCCTCGGGCGGTGGAGAACTTCCTTGACATGGCCCACTTCCCCTACGTGCATACGGGCATGCTCGGCGAGGAGCCCCACACCGAGGTGGCCGAGTACCGGGTCGAGGAGCGCGACGGGGAACTCTGGGCGTTCGACTGCTCCTTCTACCAGCCGCGCGCCGCCGCGTCCTCCTCGCAGGCGGTGCTGGCCGACTACATCTACCGGGTGCCCCATCCCTACGCCGCCATGCTCTACAAGTCGTCACCGGCTGATGCCGAGCGGCTGGACGCCATCGGCATCTTCATCCACCCCCTCACCGACACCCGGATCAGGGCCCATCTGTTCCTGAGCGTGCTCGACGATGTGAGCACCGATCAGGAGATCCGCTGGTTCCAGCAGAACATCATCGGCCAGGACAAGCCCATCCTCGAGAACCAGTACCCCAAGCTGCTGCCGCTGGATCCCCGCGCCGAGACGCCGATCCGGGCCGACCGCTCCGCCATCGCCTACCGGCGCTGGCTCAGCCGCCTCGGCGTGACCTACGGGGTGATCCCCGCCGGAGCCACTACCTAGGGATGTCCCTCCAGGGGACGTCCCGGTCGAAGCCGGGCTCTCTCGGCAGGCCCAGGACGCGCTCGGCCACGTTGTTGCGCATCACCTCGTTGGTGCCTCCGCCGATCGACACCGCGTAGCGCCCCATCAGCTCGTGGCGGGCCCATCGAGCCGGCTCGCCGGTGTCGGCCACCACGGCCAGGCCGCCGAGTTCCACGGCCAGGTCACCGCTGCGCCGCTTCGACTCGGCGGCGAACAGCTTCATGATCCCGGGGTCGATCGGGGGCGGCTCGCCCCGTCGCACCGCGTCCTGGATGGTCTCGCCCATCCAGCGCTGCATCCGCTCGCGGGCCCAGGAATCGACCAGCCGCTGGCGCACAAGGGGGTCGGCGAGGCGGCCGTGGCGCCGGGCCAGCTCCGACAGCGGCGCCACAACGCTGGTGCCCCTGCGGTCGCCGATGAACGCCGACTCGTTGAGGAGGACAGTCCGGGCCGGCGCCCATCCGCCGTCGACCTCGCCCACCACGTTGGCCACCGGTACCCGCACATCGTCGAAGAAGACCTCGTTGAAGTGGGCCGAGCCGTTCATCTGCACCAGCGGTCGGGCCTCGATCCCCGGCGAATCCATCTCGACGAGCAGGAACGTGATACCGCGGTGCTTGGGCGCGTCGGGGTCGGTCCGCACGAGCAGGAAGCCCCAGTCGCAGAATTGGGCCTGCGAGTTCCACACCTTCTGCCCCTTCACCACGAATTCGTCGCCGTCGCGCTGGGCCCGCATGGACAGCCCGGCCAGATCGCTCCCCGCGCCCGGCTCGCTGAACAACTGGCAGAAGGCCAGCTTCCCAGACATCAGCCCCGGCACGAAACGGAGCTTCTGCTGCTCGGAGCCGTGCCGCAGCAGCGTGGGTCCGAGCATGGCGATGGTCGCACCGATGAACCCGGGCCACTCCTCGTAGCCCGCGGCCACCTCGGAGAAGATGCGGGCCTGCCAGGGCTCGCCCCCGCCCCCGCCGTAGGCACGGGGCCAGGTGAGACCGGCCCAACCGTGCTCGAACAGCGTGCGCTGCCACGTCCGCCCGTTCTGGAAGGACTCCTCGGCCCGGGCCTCGTCGACATAGAGCGGGACTCGCCACAGGTCGTCGTAGGACCGGACAGTGGCGTGGCGGTCGTGCCAGTCCCGCACCCTGGTCCTGAACTCGGCCTGCTCCGCGGTGTCGTCGGAGTTCCCGGAGAGCTGATCGGAGCGGTGTCGGACCACGGGACCCTTTCTATTGCTTCTATTGCTTCTATCGCGTTCTTAAATGCCCGGTTGTCGCCGTTACCCTCTGCACCCGTGGCTGAGGAGCACAGCGAACGCTACGGCGCGAGCGACGACGAGGCCGACATCGAGCGTGTCCGGCCGGCGATGCTCCCCGAGGCCCGCGAGCCGGGTCTCGCCATGTCGAGTCCCGCGTCCATCGCGCCCGTGGGGCGCAAGCCGGCCGACCGATAGGGAGCCCACAGTGAAGTTTGCAATGTTCTACGAGATCCCGGTGGCTCGACCGTGGTCGCGTCAGAGTGAGCATCAGGCCTACCAGGAAGTGGTGGAGCAGGTGCGCCTGGGAGACCGGGTCGGGTTCCACTCGGTGTGGACGGTGGAGCACCACTTCCTCGAGGAGTTCTCGCACTGCTCCAATCCCGAGGTGCTCTACGGCCACCTCGCCGCAGTCACCGAGAACTTGCGGCTCGGCTACGGCGTGCGGCTCATGCCCAAGCCCTACAACCACCCGGTGCGCACGGCCGAGTCGGTGGCCGTGCTCGACCTGCTGTCGAACGGCCGGGTGGAGCTGGGCACGGGCCGCTCGGCCACCCGGGCCGAGCTGGAGGGTTTCGGGATCCACCCCAGCGAGACCCGGGCCATGTGGCGCGAGGCCCTGGAGATGACCGTGGCCGCGATGACCACCGACCAGCTGGAATGGGACGGCCACTACTGGCAGATGCCGCCTCGCCGGGTGCTGCCCAAGCCGCGGCAGTCGCCGCACCCCCCGCTGTGGGCCGCCACCAGCTCCGACGGCGGGCACCGCATGATCGGAGAGGCGGGCTTGGGGCTGCTGTCGTTCTCGGTGGGCACACCCCCCGAGGAGCTGGCCCGGCGCATCGCCATCTACCGGGAGGGCATCGCCGCATGCACCGACCCGATCGGGCGGTTCGTGAACGACCAGGCCGCCACCTTCACCATGGTCAATGTGGCGCCGACGGCGGCCGAGGCGGTCGAGGTGGCCGCCGAATCGTTCGAGTGGTACCCCAAGACGGGAGCCCGCCTAATCGGGTCGGTGGCCCAGTGGCTGCGGGAGATGGAGGACGAGCTGGGCACCTACGACTATCTGGGCCGGACCGCGGACCATGTCGAGGACGGATCGATCGAGCACCTCACCATGGACTACCTGATGGAGGCCAACGCCTGCGTGTGCGGCGACCCCGAGCGGGCCGTCGAGATGTTCCGGGCCTACGAGGCCACCGGCTGCGACATGGTGTTCTGCTTGTTCAACCCCTACAAAGTGCCTCACGACAAGGTCATGCAGACCATCGAGCTGATCGGCACGAAGGTGATCCCGGAGTTCGGGTGACCGGCGCCGAAGGCATAATCGTCGAAGGCATAATCAATGGAGACACGAGCGCTTGGAGGAGAGTCGAATGGGTGAGGCATACATAGTCGACGCCGTCCGAACCCCGACCGGACGGCGCGGCGGCGGGCTGTCCGAGGTGCATCCGGCCGACCTCGGAGCGGCCGCCATCAAGGCGCTGCTGCGCCGCACCGGCGTCGCCCCCATGGCCGTCGAGGACGTGATCTTCGGCAACCTCGACAACGTGGGCCCCAACGCCGGGGACATCGCCCGCACCTCCTGGCTGGCCGCAGGCCTGCCCGAGGCGGTGCCCGGCGTCACCGTGGACCGCCAGTGCGGCTCGGGCCAGCAGGCGGTCAGCTTCGCGGCCATGGGCGTCATGGCCGGCGTCAACGACCTGGTCGTGGCGGGCGGTGTCCAGAACATGTCCATGGTGCCCATCGGAACCGCGCTGATCGCGGCCGAGCCTCTGGGCCACGCCGATCCGTTCGGTGGATCGGCGGGATGGGTGCAGCGCTACGGCACCCAGGAGGTGTCGCAGTTCCGGGGCGCCGAGATGATTGCCGAGAAGTGGGACTTCAGCCGGGCCGACATGGAGGCCTACGCGCTGGAGAGCCACCGCCGGGCCATCCAGGCCATCGACGAGGGGCGATTCACCGCCGAGATCGAACCGGTCGCCGGCGTGACCACCGACGAGGGTCCCCGCCGCGACACCTCCCTGGAGAGGATGCAGTCGCTGCCGCCGCTCACCGAGGGCGGGCGGCTCACCGCGGCGGTCTCCAGCCAGATCAGCGACGGGGCGGCCGCGCTTCTGGTGGCCTCCGAGAGGGCCGTGGAGCGGCACGGACTGAAGCCCAGAGCCCGCATCCATCACATGTCGGTAAGGGGCGACGACCCGATCTACATGCTGACCGGCCCCATCCCGGCCACCGCCTACGCGCTGGAGCGCACCGGCATGGCCATCGACGACTTCGACCTGTTCGAGTGCAACGAGGCGTTCGCGCCGGTGCCGATGGCCTGGATGCACGAGCACGACATCCCCCACTCCAAGGTCAACGTCAACGGCGGTGCCATCGCGCTCGGCCATCCGCTGGGCTGCACCGGAGCCAAGTTGATGACCACCCTGTTGCACGAGCTGGAGCGCACCGGCGGACGCTGGGGCCTGCAGACGATGTGCGAGGGCGGCGGCCAGGCCAACGTCACCATCATCGAGCGCCTGTGAGCGACCTGGGTCCCGGGGCGCGGGGCCGCTCCGGGGTGAGCGGCCTGGCACAGGACAAAGTGGTGCTGGTCACCGGTGCGGCCGGTGGCATCGGCCGGGCCGCGGCGCAGCAATTCGCCGTGCAGGGCGCAGCCCACGTCGTCGTGGCCGACATCGACGCCGAGGGTGCGCTCGCCACGGCCGCCGCCATCAACGAGGCCTCGCAGGAACCTGCAGGAGCCTCGGCTGTGGCCGTCGACGTCACCGACGAGGCCGCCGTCATCTCGATGGTGGACGGGATCGTCGCCGATCACGGCCGTCTCGACATCGCCTTCAACAATGCCGGGATCGCGGACCAGATGTCGGAGTTCCACAATCTCGACAAGGCCCGCTGGGACCGCATGATCGCAGTCAACCTGACCAGCGTGTTCCTGTGCATGAAGCACGAGTTGCGCCCCATGGCCGAACAGGGCCGCGGCGCCATCGTCAACACATCGTCGGGAGCGGGGGTCGTGGCCGCTCCGGGCCAGCCCCACTACACCGCGGCCAAGCACGGTGTGGTCGGGCTGACCAAGGCGGCCGCGCAGGAGTACGCCCGCCGGGGGATCAGGGTCAACGCAGTGCTGCCGGGCTCGACCGACACGCCGATGATCCGGCGCTTCATCGGCGACAACGCCGAGATCACCAAGATGATCGCGGCCACCAACATCGGCGGCCGGATGCTCACTCCCGACGAGGTGGCCGAGACGGCTGTGTGGCTGGCCTCCGACGCGGCCGGCATGGTCAACGGCCAGTCGCTGATCGTCGACGGCGGCGGACTGGTTCGCTGAAGAGGCCCGGCCCTTCGGTCAGGTCAGGGCAACATCGACGCGGCTTGACGCCTCGTCCTCGGTCACATCGAGCGCGAACGACAGTTCTGACACCAGCACGCTGCGAGCCGTGTTGTAGAGCGTCTTCTCGCCGGCGGAGAGACCCTTGGCCCGCTCCCGCAGGGCCAGGTTGCGCACCACCTCGGCCACCTGGTACACGTCGCCCGACTTGAGCTTCTCCTGGTGGTTCTTGTAGCGCCGCGACCAGTTGGCGGGCTCGCGCACATCACGGCGGGCCAGTACCTCGAAGAGGTCGTCGACGTCCTCGGTGCTGATGGGCCAGCGCATCCCGACGTCCTCGGCCCTGTCGGCGGGCACGGCCACGGTCATCTCGCCGTGGGTCATGCGCAGCACGAGATAGTCCTGCTCCTCGCCGAAGGCGGTGCGCTTCTCCAGCCTCACAATCTCAGCGGCACCGTGATGCGGGTACACAACCCGATCACCGACCTTGAAGCTCACTCTGCGAATTCTACCGCCCCCTCAGCCTCTAGCGCGGCTCGACCGTCGTGCCCAGGAAGGCGAGGGCGGAGGCGGTCCTTCGAGCGGAGTCCTGCAGCAGCCCCGGATCGCGGCCGGTGTCGCGCAGAACGTCGACGATCTCGAAGTTGGAGCGATCCACCCACGTGGGGGTGTGGGCGACCTCGGTGACCGACCACCGGCCGGTGGCCTCGTCCTCGGTCACCGTGAGATGGATGATCACGCCGTCCTCGGTGGGCAGCGGGCATTCGGTGCAGGTCTCCGGGGACTGGTTCGACAGGAAGTTGCCCAGCCCGTACACGAGGAACTCCCCGCCGATCTGGACCACCGGCTGCACCATGTGGGCGTGGTGGCCGAGGATCAGGTCGATGTCGGGGGAGGCCAGCAACCGAGGTCCGAGACCGACCTGTAGCTCGTCGGGTTCGCTGCTGTAGTTGGTGCCCCAGTGCATCGACAGCATCACGAAGTCTGCGCCCGCGGAACGTGCCCTCCGGGCCTCGTCGAGGATCGCGGCCTCGTCGATGACGTTGGACAGGTGGGACTCGTCCGGGTCGAGTTCCCCGTTGTTGAAGCCGTAGGTGTACGAGAGGTGTGCGACGGTGGCGTCGCCCGCCTCGATCAGGGTGACCTGGTCGCGGGCCTCCGGCGACAGCGCCATGCCGGCGTGGGCCACCTGGGCCCGGTCGAGGGCGCCGATCGTGCCCACGATCCCGTCGCGCCCGCCGTCGGTGGCGTGGTTGGAGGCGAGCGAGCAGGTGTCGTAGCCGGCGTAGGCGATCGCTTCGGCCAGTTCCCTGGGCACGAGGAACGCGGGGAAGTAGGAGAGACGGGCGTTGTTGGGCGACATCGGGCTCTCCAAATGGCACACGGCCAGGTCTGCTTGGCCGAGGATCGGCGCGACGCTGGCGAACATCGGCGCGAAGTCCCAGCCGTCGGCGGTGCGGGCCGCGTCGGCGACCGACTCGTGGATGAGCAGGTCGCCGGTGGCCGCGATCGTGAAGGACGGGGGCCCCTCGTCCACCGCGGCCGTTATAGCGGGCCCTTCGGAGGCGGCCGCGGTGGCGTCCTCCGGCGTGGTCGCGGTCTCGGCCGGCGGCGATTCTCGCGGGGCAGCCATGTCGGAGCCGTCGTCGTCCAATGCGATCGATGCCGCCGCGCCGGCCACGAGCAGGATGAACAGCAGCCAGGCCACCCCCCGCTCCAACGGCGATCGCGGCTCCGTGCGCGGCTGGAACGGCCGCATATGGCCGTACAGGCCTCGCTCGGTGGGAGATCGCGACTCCATGGCGGCTCTGCTCGCCTCAGGCCGTGCCGATGTCGGACCGCAGGCCCCGGCCTGGGGGCTGGACCGCGGTGAAGCCGTCGGGCGATCGAACCACCTGGCCCTCGACCACCACCCATTGGATGCCGGCGGACTCCTGAGCGGGGTTGGCGATCGTGGACCGGTCGGTGACGGTGGCCGGATCGAACACGGTGATGTCGGCGTCGGCGCCGATGCTGAGCCGGCCCTTGCGCAGCAGAGCCGGGCAGCGGCCCTCGAGCAGGCGGGCCGGCTGGATCGTCATCTTGGCGAGTGCGGTGGGGAGGTCGAGGACCTGCCGCTCGCGCACGTAGTGCCCGAGCACCCGGCTGAAGCAGCCGGTAGACCGCGGGTGGTTGTTGTGGGACTGCTCGAGGATGGCGTCGCTGCCGACCATCACGAAGCCGGCCTGCAGCGGCAGGTCCACGTCCTCGGGCGACATGGCGAACGCGGCCGTGAGGCTGTTGGCCGCGTAGGCGTCGGCGAAGGTCTGCTCGGTCAGGCGCTCCGACGTTCCCGCCACCTGCAGATCGCCGTAGCCGATGCCGTACTTCTCCTGCCAGTCCTGGTAGCGGGCCGACTTCAGGTATGTGGCCCAGAAGGTGTACGGGTAGATGCAGGCTGTCATGGACAGCCCCTCGTCGATGGCGTCGTTGATGCGTCCGAGCGCCTCGGCCATCACCCCGGTGCCGCCCGTCGAGTTGATGTGCTCGACATGGACGTGGGCCCCGGTCTCGCGGGCCGCGGAGACGAGCTCGCTGATGGCCTGGAGGTTGGTGCCGGGCGGGAGGTTGTCGGAGTAGCGGGCGTGCACGCACAGGGGAACGCCGTGCTCAGCGGCGATCGCGGCGTGGGCCAGCAGCGCGTCCGCGCTGGTTCCGGGTGTGTACTCGGGCTGCATGTGCAGTCCGATGAACCCGTTGCGCAGATCGGCGCGGGCGTCCTCGAGCATGGCCTCGAGCGTGCTGCCCGCCGCCGTGTCGTAGGGCTCGAGGCCGTGCACTTGGCGCACGAAGGCGTGGTCGGAGGCCCCGCCGAAGTGGATCGGCGAACTGCCGTCGGGATGGGCCGCGAACCAGTTGGTGGCGCGGTTGTCGAGACCGTGCATCCCGAGGTTGGTGGTCACGCCGTCGGCCAGCTTGAACCACTCGCCGTAGCCGTTGGGGCTGTACGACAGGATGTCGATGAAGCCGGGCGACACCACCAGGCCGGTTGCGTCGATGGTGGTGGCTGCCTGCAGGGGCGGGGCGTCCGGGTCAGCCGAGATGGCCGCGACCGTCGAGCCGCTTATGCCGATGCTCGCCACGTAGTCGAATCCCGAGGCGGGGTCGATGACACGGCCGCCGACGACGGCCAGGTCGAACGGCTGATCAGTCCCCAGTGCCGCCGACTCGTCCAGCACCGGCACCGGCGGCGGCTCGGTTGGCGCCGCCGGTTCGGAGACGACCGTTGCCGGTGCCGAGGCAGTCGGGGCATCGGCCGGTTCGACCGGCGTGGCCGTCTGCTGCTGCTCGGGAGCGGGGGCTTCGCCGGATCTCAGCCGGCGGAGCACGGCAACGTTGGTGACCCCGAATCCCAGTGCTATCAGCAGGCGGCGGCGGGCGATGGATCCGCCGCTCGGTTTCGGCCCACTCACGACGAGCCAGCATAACGGCGCGCCCTAAGCCCGAATGTGCCCGCCGCGCCGGCGCTGCAGCGGGCCGTGCACCTCGCCCAGTGCGAGGCGGAGGTCGCCGGCCAAGCCTCGGTCGACGCGCTCGCACAGCCAATCCAGGGTGCTGGGGGGATCCGGGACCCGGCTGAGCACCCAGCGGGCGAATGATCCGTCGTCGAGCCACTCGGCGATGTCCGGGGTGAGGCCGGGGAGGATCGCCGGCGCGGCAGCAGGTAGATCGACGGCCCCGAGACGCAGAGACGACCATGTGTTCCGCTCGTGGAAGTCCCGCCTCAAATGGAGCGTCATGCCGGGCGTCAGCGGCTCGGCCGAGCCATTGAGCGGATAGAGCCGCGAGAGGCGGTCCCAACTCAGCGGGCGCCGGGTGCACGTCCCGCCGCGCCGGTCGAGCAGCCTCGACAGCTGGTGCAGGAACACGCCGTCCGGGAACCACACCGCAGGGGAGGGGCACGGCGGCGTGGCCTGGCCCAGGGCGCGGAGGCCCGCGTCGAGCAGGGTCCCCGCCACCGCGTCGAGCATCTCCACGCCGTGGCCGGGCTGCTCGCGGAACAGGGCCGAAGAGTTGTGGTGCCGATCGAGCGACCACGCCAGCACGCCGCGGCGGCGGCGGCCGTCGGGCCACAGCGTCTCGCACTGCGTGGTGGCCGCCACGGCCACGGTCTGCGGCGGGCACCTCAGGCCGATCATGGCCATCACGCCGCTGGAGGGAGGATCGACTGCGGTGGCTGTTCCGGTGGCCGCGGCCATCACCGCGCCTCCGGCCGGCAGTTCCAGGGCGTGGGATGCGAGATCCAACAGCAGCGGATCTTGGTGCGTTCCGCACGCTCGGGCGCTGCCTGCCGCCAGCGTCGCGCCTACGGGGTGCTCACGCTCCACTACGAGGCCGTCGTCGAGCCTGGAGAAGTAGGGGAGGAGCCGATGACTGGTATGCATGGGACGGGGCCTTTCGCCTTGCGGAGTGCAGGCGGCCCGTTGTCCCGGACTGCGAGGAGAGCGTTGAGCGCTCGCCGCGATTATGGAGCGCGGCTGTGACACCGCTCCTGGATGGGCGTCAGCGCTGCGCCGCAGCGGCGCCGATGCCGTTGGCCTGGGTCAGGAGGAGTGTGTCGCGATCAGATCGTCGACCGAGCTCCAGCCGTCGAACAGCACATGCACGCCCGGGTGCTGCACCACCGAGCGGTTCCACGGCTGCGGCAGCACCCACACCGGCTTCTCGGCCTCCACCAGGCGCTTCACGCGCCGGGGCGCGTCGTCCACCCAGACATCGGCATCGAGGCTTACCGGATCCTCGGTGAACACGATGTCGTCATCGCCTATGCCCAGCTGCGGCTGACCGGCGAACCACTGGCGGGCGATGTCGCGGGTTGTGTCCTGGTCGTCGGGATTGTTGCCGACCATGTGGTCGCGCCGGGTTACCGCCACGACCCTGAAGCCGGCCGATTGCAGCTTGGCAATTCCGGCCTCTGAACCTTCGACGAGCTTGAGCCGCCCCGACATCGGAGACAGCAGGAAGTCGCGGATCGTGCCCGCCGGGTCGTCAACGCCCCATTCGGAGAGGTCCCAGGAGACGTTCAGCGCCAACTGCCGATCGGCGACCGCGTGCCGGGCGGCTACATGGGCTCGCAGGCCCTTCACCCAGTTTGCGATGACTCCGTCCATGGTGAGGGCCACGGTCGGGGAGCTTGAGTTGGAGGATGCAGATGGTGGGGGCGTCATGTGGTGGCAGTGTAAAGGTTTCGCCGGCCGGCTCCATGATCTAACGGGCAGTTGTATTGGCCGCCCGCCTGCTGGTCCTGTATTTGATCGACTATATGATGCCGGTGCCGCTCTAGGGACGGAGATCCGATGTCGGAAGCCTCGGCAGATCTGCTAGGACGCCGCGTCATCGCGGATGCGATCGCTGCCGCGGGGATCGGCACAGTGTTCACGGTGGCGGGCGGGCACTTCCTGCCCACATATCACGAGTTGGGCCGTACCGGCTCGGCAACGGTGGTTCCGGCCCGCCACGAGCAGGGGGCCGGGTACATGGCATCGGGCTACGCGCTGGCCGGGGGCGAGCCCGGAGTCGTCCTGTCCGGAGCTCCCGGACCGGGTGCCACCAACCTGGTCACCTCGGTTGCCAATGCCCAGGCCGACTCGATTCCGCTGCTGGTTCTCACTGCACAGGTCGACCGGCGGTACGTCCACCGCAACATCCTGCAGCACTGCGACAACGTCGGGCTTCTCGCGCCGTTCTGCAAGAGGTCCGTGCAGGCGGCCTCGCTCGACGAGGTCCCCAACCTCATCGCCACCGGCCTGCAGCTCGCCGGGTCCGGGCGGCCCGGCCCTGTGCACATCGCCTTGCCCCAGAACCTTCAGGCCGACACCGCGGGGCCAGTCGAACCGCTGCCGCCCCGGGCCGACTCGGCGGCAGTTCCGGCCCCATCAACCGTCAACGAACTCGTAGGGCACTTCGAGCGCTCGCAGCGCCCGGCTGTTCTGGCCGGTCACGGCGTGCTCCGCAGTTCCGGCGGCGCCGCTCTCGTCGAGCTGGCCGAGCGGCTCGGCGCGCCCGTCGCCACCAGCCGCTCCGGCATAGGGAGCATCCCCACCGACCATCCGCGCAGCGTCGGCATGCTCGGCTTCTACGGCACCGACACCGCCCGCGAGGCCGTCGGCTCGGCCGACCTGGTGCTGGTCGCGGGTTGCGCGCTCGGAGAGCAGACGACTTTCGGCTGGCGCTCAGACCTGTTCTCCGGCGGGGCGAAACTGGTTCAGATAGACGCGGACTCCTCGCAGATCAACCGCGTCTATCGGGTCGACCAGGGGATCGTCGGCAGCGCCGACGCGGTGATGGGGGCCGTCGCCGCCCGGGTCGGCCGGCGCGAGCCGTGGTTCACTCGAAGACCCGTTCGCACGTCGCCGCAGAATGATCCCGCCCGTGGCTTGAGCGCAGCCTCGGTGCTCGCCGCGCTCAACAGGGCGATGCCGGACGGAGCGGTGGTGTCGGCCGACATCGGCAACCACCGGCTGTGGGTGTGCGAGCAACTCGACGTGCGCAGGCCCGAGGGCCTGTTGCAGTCCTGCGAGTTCGACGCCATGGGATTCAGCCTTCCGGCCGCCATCGGAGCCGCGGTGGCCCTGCCCGGCACGACGGCGGTGGCCATCGCGGGTGACGGGGGCTTCGTGCACACGATGGGCGAACTCGTCGTGGCCCAGGATCTGGGGCTGCCGTTGGTGTCGGTCGTGTTCGTCGACGGCGCGCTCGGCATCCTGCGCCACCAGGCGGAGGCGATGTACGGCGAGGACCACTACGTCCGCCTGGGGTCCATCGATTTCGCCGCGGCCGCTCAGGCCTTCGGAGTCGCTGCTCGCACGGTTCGCGAGGAGGCCGACCTGGACGGCGCGTTCGAGTGGGCCCTGTCTCTGGGAGGACCGGCACTCCTGGCCGTCGACATCGATCCCGAGGAGGTGTTCCCGCCGCTGCGCACCAAGATCGAGCAGCGCAAGATCGACCTGATGGGCCAGTAACAGCCCGTTCAGGCCGACTTCTGCGCGGGTTCCGTCGCCCCCATCTCGAACGTGTCGGCCAGCGCCGCAACGGCGTGTTCGTGATGCTTGTGGCTCTCGTCGATGAACGCCCCGGCGTTGCCGTCGGCGACGGCCTTCATCATCCGTTGATGCTGGTCGTGCACGAGCTGGCGGTTCTCGGGTGACATCAGGTAGCGCAGGCGGTAGCGGTCCGACGAGTCCCACAGGATCCGCAGCACCCGTACGAGCTGGGGCATCTCGGCCGCCTCGAACAGGGTGAAATGGAACCGCCGGTTCACCGCGGTCAGTGATATGACGTCGTCCTGCACCTCGTCCATCTCACGGACGATCTCACGGAGTCGGGCGACCGTCTCGCCCCGAAGCCGCGGGATGGCCCGGCTGACGGCCTCGGTCTCGAGGAGCTCTCGGATCCGGTAGATCTCGATGAGATCGTCCACATCGAGGGCCGCCACCACGTAGCCCCGGTGGGGCCGGTAGTGAACATGGCCCTCGCCCTCGAGGATCCGCAGCGCTTCTCGCACCGGCACGGCCGACACGCCGAGTTCGTCGCCCAATGCGTCCGGGCGTATGGACACGCCCGGCGCGAGCCGGCCGTCGAGGAGCTGCTCGCGGATCTCCGCGAGGACAGCCTCCTGTGCGGTCTTGGGCCTCTCGAACGAACTCACAATTCCCCATCATGCCACGAACGCGCGGAGTTGACATCCGATTGATGATTTCCTATAGAGTTTGCCAGTCTCAATACGGGAGGGAGACCATCATGAGCCAGACCACGAATCGGACCAGGTGGCTGCGTTGGCTGGCGGTGCCGTTGGCCGCGGCCCTGCTGTTCACAGCCTGCGGTGACGACGATGAAGCCGAGCCGGCCGCCCCGGCCCCGGCTGAGGAGCCCGAGCCGGCGGCCGATCCCGAGCCTGAGCCCGAGCCCGCGGCCGAGCCCGAGCCCGCCGAGGAGCCTGAGCCGGCGGCCGAGCCCGAGCCCGCCGAGGAGCCTGAGCCCGAGCCTGAGCCCGAGCCCGCTGCTCCGCCCGAGCCGATCGACATCCGGCTGGTCACGTGGGGCGGCGGCAAGTTCATCGACTTCATCGACCTGTATGTGGCCGAGGAGAACGGCTACTTCGCCGAGGCCGGCGTCACCCTCGAGCAGCTTCCCGGCGCGGGTGCAGGCGACGCCGTCCGCCAGCTGGTGGCCGGCAACGCCGACATCGCCATGGCCGATGCACTGTCGGGCTTCTTCGCCACGATCGCGGGAGCGGATCTCGAGGGCATCTACTGTCCGTACACGCAGAACTGGATGACCATGCTGGTCAATACCGGAGCCGGCATTGAGAGCCCCGAGGACCTCCGGGGCAAGACGGTCGCAGTCACATCTCAGGCCTCCACCAGCAAGTGGTACGCGGCTCTGCTGCTCGCCGACAACGGCATCACCGAAGAGGACGTGACCTTCGCGGCCACCGGGATCGCCTTCGGGGAGGCCTTGCTCGGCGGCCAGGCCCAAGCCGCCTCGACATGGGGCTCGATCAACTGGGCCCTCCTGGAGGCCGGCGGCATCCCCGACGATCAGGTCGGCGACTACGAGATCTGGCAGTACGAGCAGGTGCCCGGCCCCAACGACGTGTACTTCGCCAACCGGAGCTGGGTGGACGAGAACACCGAAGGCGTGGGACGGTTCATCGACGCTCTGGAGAAGGCCAAGGTATGGATCCAGGAGAACCCCGAGGCTGCGGCTGAGATCGGCTCCCGCTACGCGGTCGGTGCCGACAACATGGACCGCAACCTGGCGGTGATCGACTACCGCATCCAGATGCAGAACAACGGTCCCGGCGTCGCCGAGAACGGCATGGGCTGGTGCGATGTGACCACCATCCAGGACGTGGCCGACCAGGCCACCGAGCTTGGGATCCTGCCCGACGCAGCCGACGCCTCGGCGGTGATCTCCAACCGGTTCATCAACTAGATCGACAACTAGCCTGAACCCGGCGAGCACCCCAGCTCGCCGGGTTCAGGGGCACACCGTGAACGACCAGACCGGAGAACTCCCGGGGCGCGGCCACATCGAGATCGACGGCCTCACCAAGACCTTCGCGTCCGACGCGGGCGACATCACGGCCCTGGAGGGCATCGACTTCGACATAGCGCCCCGAGAGTTCGTCGGCATCGTCGGGCCCAGCGGTTGCGGCAAAAGCACCCTGCTGCGCTGCGTGGGCGGCCTCATCGCGCCCTCCACCGGCCAGGTGCGCATCGGCGGCGAGGTGGTCACCGCCCCCGACCGGCGCATCGGCTACGTCTTCCAGAAGGCGGTGCTGCTGCCGTGGCGCAGGGTCCTCGACAATGTGATGCTGCCGTTCGAGGTGATGCGCCGGCCCACCGAGGACGACCGGCGCAAGGCTCTGGAGGTGCTGGAGATGGTGGGCCTGCAGGAGTACCTGCAGCACCGGCCGGGCGAGCTGTCGGGAGGCATGCAGCAGCGGGTGTCGGTGGCGCGGGCCCTGGCGGTGGAGCCTTCCATCCTGTTGATGGACGAGCCCTTCGGCGCCCTCGATGCCCAGACCCGGGATCTCATGAACCTGGAGCTTCTCCGCATCTGGCAGGAGTCCCAGACCACGGTGGTGTTCGTGACCCACGACATCGGCGAGGCCCTGTTCCTGTCCGACCGGGTGATGGTCATGTCGGCCCGCCCCGGGGGTGTGCAGGACGTGATCGACGTGGATCTGGAGCGGCCCCGCACCTTCGAGCAGGTCGAGGCGGACGAGAGGTTCTGGTCGCTGCGCCAGAGGATCCGGGAGCAGCTCGAATGAGCCCGGAGGGTGCGGCGTGAGGCGCTTCTGGCAAGCGGCCCGCTCGGAGAAGTGGATCGGCCGCGTGCTCGTACTGGTGTCAGCCGTCGTGCTCATCGTGGTCTGGCACCTGTGGGCCCGGACCAACTCCCCGCTGATCCTTCCCGAGCCGGGCCCGGTGCTCGACCGCCTGATCGACTACATCACCTCGGGCCGGGCCAACCCGCACATCTGGATCACCGTGCAGGAGATCGTGCTCGGGTTCGCGCTGGGCGGAGTCGCCGGGATCGGGCTGGGCACCCTGGCCTCGGAGTTCGGGATCGCCCGGCGCGTCATCATGCCCTACGTCATCGTCACCCAGGCCCTGCCCAAGTTCGCGCTCGCTCCGATCCTGGTGATCTGGTTCGGGTTCGGGATGACTCCCAAGGTGATCATCGCGGCCCTCATCGCCTTCTTCCCGCTGCTGGAGAACACCTACCTCGGCCTCACCACCGCGCCGGCCGAGATGCTGGAGCTGTTCCGAGCCCTGAGGGCCTCCCGCTGGACGACGCTCACCAAGTGCAAGGCCCTCCACGCCGTTCCCGCCGTGTTCAGCGGTCTGCGAGTCGCGCTCATGCTGGCGCTGGTGGGCGCGGTGGTGGCCGAGTACGTGGGGGCCAACAAGGGCCTCGGCGCCCTGATCATCGTGTCGCAGGGCACTCTCGACACCGAGTTGATGTTCGTGGCCTTCGTGCAGCTGACCGTGCTCGGCCTGGTCCTCGACAAGATCCACGGCCTCGTGTACCAGCTCGTGATGCGCCGGCTGTACGGCTCGGTGGGCGCCGAGATGCGGGCCGCGGGAGTGTCGGTGTGAGCTCCAGCCTCGCAGGCAGGGGGCAGGGCCGCTGATGGAGCTCGGCTGGCGCGTGCCCTCCTACGCCGGGCCCCTGACCACGGCCGCCTCGGCCCGGTCGCTGGTTCCCTACTTCGCCCGGGTCGAGGAAGCCGGCTTCAGCGGGCTGTGGGTGATCGATCACCTGCTCGTGGCCCCCAACGTGTACTCGGTGGCCTGGCAGGATCCGATGATCACGCTCGCGGTGGCCGCGGGCGCTACCGAGCGGATCCGTCTGGGCACGGCCATCCTGTGCGCGCCGTTCCGCCATCCCACAATCATCGCCAAGGAGGTCGCCAGCCTCGACAGCCTCTCCGGGGGAGGTCGAGTGGTCCTCGGCATCGGCACCGGACACGACGACATGGAGTTCGCGTCGGTCGGGGTGTCCAGGCGCGAGCGTGGGCGGCGCACCGACGAGGCCCTCGATCTCATCCGGCTGCTGCTCAGCACCGACGACGTGAGCTTCCGGGGCGACTACTACCGCGTTGCCGACGGCACCACTCTCTACCCCCGGCCCGCCCAGGCCGTCCCGATCTGGATCGGCGGAGGATCCCAGGTGCACGTGGTCGACAACGTCGACACGCCGAACATGGCCCCGGCGGTGCTGGCCCGCATCGGCCGTCACGACGGTTGGATCTGCCGCTCGAGCGGCACCAGTCCCGAGATCGTCGCGAGCGACATCGCCTCGGTGCGCGACTACCTCGGCGCCAGGCGGGACATGAGCACCTTCACCATGTCCCACGCCCAGTGGCTGCACATCGTGGACTCGGCCGACCGCCGCAGGGTGATCGCCGAGCAGCTCCGCGCCTACCGCACCGTCATGGACGTCAAGCGCTCCGACGAGGACCTGCAGAACGCCTACCTGTTCGGCACCATCGACGAGATGACCGCCCGCATCCGGGCCCTGGCGGGGGCCGGGATCGACCACCTGATCATCAACCCGCTGACTGACGACCCCGCTCAGATCGACCTGTTCGCGAACAAGATCATGGCCAACCTCTAGTCGGCGCCGTCCTCCGAGCGGCCGCTGGGCGGCGCGACGCCCGGCTCCAACGCACGACCCGGGAGATCAACAATGCAACTCGTACTGCACAACATCGGCGAGGTTCTCACCGGCGTGCTCGACGAGCCCACGCTGGAGGCGGACACCATCGTCGTCGCCAACGGCCGCATAGTGTCGTTCGACTCCGGTGCGGCCACCACCGCCGACACCGTGATCGACTGCAAGGGCATGACGGTCGCCCCAGGCCTCGTCGACACCCATATGCATCCCACTCTCGGTGACTACGCGCCCAAACAGCAGTCGGTCGGGTACCTGGAGCGGATGATGCACGGTGCGGTCACCCGGGCGATATCCGCAGGCGAGGTCCACGCACCGGGCCGGTCCGGGGCCGAGTCGGCGCTCGGCATCGCCCTCGGGGCGTTCCACTCCTTCGAGCGCCACCGTCCCGCGGGAATCAAGGTGCACGGCGGAGCGATGCTGCTGGAGAAGGACACCGACTTCTCCCACATCGACCGGGCCCACGAAGCGGGTATGCGGATCATCGGCGAGATCGGCATCGGCTCGCTCAAGGACCCGGTGCGCTCCGGGGAGCTGTCGACGCACGCCCGCGGGCTCGGGATGACCGTCCACATGCACTGCGGCTGCACCTCCGACCGGGGTCCCGGAGGCGACGAGCATCCCTATTTCTCAGCCGAGGACGTCCTGACGGCGGTCCCGTCGATCGCATCGCACGCCAACACGTTCGCCTCCCTGTCCGACGACGACATCGACATGCTCTGCGGCACCGACGGCCCGCCGTTCGTGGAGGTGGTACAGGCCGGCGGCACCAGGCCGATGCTGCGAGTGGTGGAGGGACTGGCCGACCGGGGCGAGCTGGATCGGCTGCTCATCGGCACGGACACGCCCACCGGCTACGGCGTCACGTCGCTGGGCATCCTCAAGACCATCGGCGACATCTGCTCGCTGGCCGGAGTCGCACCGGCGACGGCGTGGGCCGTCGCCTCGGGCCAGGCCGCCAAGGCCTTCGGCTCCGACGGCAACGTGATCGCTCCGGGGGCCGTGGCCGACATAGTGGTGATGGACACATCCCTGGGCTCGGTGTGCGACACCGCGGTGGAGGCCATCGGGGTTGGCGAGTTCCCCGGCGTGGCCGTGGTGATCACCGACGGCGTTGTGCGAGTGCGGGGTTCGCTGTGCACCCTGCGGTCTCGCCGGGTGGCCGACATAGAGGGCTGACGGCCGCCGCAGGCTGACGGCCGCAGCAGGCTGGCGGCGCGCCAGTCAGTCCGGGCGGTCGAGGCCTACCACGCCGGCGCCTGCCAGGGCTGCGATCTGGCCGTCGCTGCGGCCCAGGGAGCGCAGGATCTCGTCGCTGTGCTCTCCGAGGCGGGGAGCCATGCCTTTCGGAGCCCAAGCCGTGCCTGCGAAGTCGACCGGGGTGGCGACCATGGTGGATGTGCCGGCCCCGTCGGGCACGTCGACCAACCCTCCGGCCGCCAGGAACTGCGGGTCGGCCAGCAGGTCGTCGGGCGACTGGATGGGCGCCCAGAACAGCTCGGGCTCGGCCGCGAAAGCCCGAGCCCACTCGTCGAGGGACCGGGTGGCGAAGATCTCATCGAGCTCGACGATCAGCTCTGTGGCGTTGTGGCGCCGGGCCCGGGGGGTGGCGAAGCGCTCGTCGTCGATCCACTCGGGCCGTCCCACCGCTCGGGCCAGCGGCTCCCAATGCCGTGCCGGTTCGAGGCCCACCAGCCAGAACCGTCGCCCGTCGCCCGCGGTGTAGTTGTTCATGGCGGGGTTGCCCATCGTGTCGCGGCGGCCGATCTGCAGAGTGAGGCCCCACCCCAATGTGATCGACAGGTCGAAGCTGATGGTGTAGGCGCCCTGGCGCAGCAGCGAAGTGCTCACGAGCTGGCCCTCGCCGGTGCGCTGCCGGGCGACGAGCGCCGCGCACACGCCGGCCGCGGCGGCCAGGGCGGTGCTGTGGTCCCCCATGCCGCCCCGCTGGAACGGCGGGTCACCGCCCTCGGGGGTCAGCAGATGGGCGATGCCCGAACGGGCCCAGAAGCCGGCGACATCGAACGCGCCTCGGTCGGCCTCGGCGCCCTCCATGCCGTAGCCGGTGACGGACGCGTACACGAGCCGGCGATGCCGGGCCGTCATCGACGAGTGGTCGAGGCCCAGACGCTCGAGTCCGCCGAGGCGGACGTTGGTGACGAACACGTCGGCCCCCGCCAGCAGATCCTCCATCACGGCCCGCCCGTCGTCGGTGGTGAGGTCCAGGGCGATGCTGCGCTTGCCCCGGTTGTCCATGTCGAACACCGGGTTGGTGGGCATGTCCCCGCCGAGAATGAACTGGAACAACCGTCCCGGATCGCCGCCGATGGGCTCGACCTTCACCACATCGGCGCCCCAGTCGGCCAGTATCCCGCCTGCCGCCGGCCCGGCCACCCACACGCCGAGCTCGACGACCCGGATCCCTTCCAGCGGCCCCGCCATCGCAGCAGAACGGTAGCGGCCCGGCCCGGCCGGCGACTCCGGTGCGGCCATGACCCGGCCGCTCGGCCTCTTAGAGTGTCGGCGTGATTGCCGATGGCTGAGGTTGCAGCCGAGCCTCCAGGGCCGCTTGACGGAATTGTCGTTGCCGACTTCTCCCGGGTCCTGGCCGGCCCCCTGGCCGCGATGATGCTGGGCGACCTCGGCGCCGAGGTGACCAAGATCGAGCGACCCGGCACCGGCGACGACACCCGCACGTGGGGCCCGCCCTTCGCCGATGACGGCTCGGCCACCTACTACCTGGCGGTGAACCGCAACAAGCGCAGCGTGACCCTCGACCTCGCCGACGAGGAGCAGCGCGCCCAGGCCCGGGCCCTGGCCGTGTCCGCCGACGTGGTGGTCGAGAACTTCCGGGACGGCACCATGGAGCGCTTCGGCCTCGACTACGAGTCGCTGCGGGCCGACAACCCCGGTCTCGTCTACTGCCGAGTGAGTGCCTTCGGGCCCGCGGGCGGCCGGGACCTGACCGGCTACGACTTCATCGTGCAGGCGGCCAGCGGGTTCATGAGCATCACCGGAGAGGCTGACGGACCGCCCACCAAGACGGGCGTGGCCATTGTCGACGTCTTCACCGGCCTGTACGCCACCATCGGCATCGTCGCCGCTCTGGCCGAGCGCCACACCAGCGGCGAGGGTCAGTTCATAGAGGTCAACCTGCTGTCGTCGGCGCTGGGAGCGCTGATCAACCAGGCGTCGGCGTTCGTGAACGCCGGTGTCGTGCCCGGCCGCATGGGGAACCTCCATCCGAGCATCACCCCGTACCAGCCGTTCGCGACGGCCACCGCTCCGATCGCCATCGCGGCCACCAACGAGCGCCAGTTCGCCAACCTGTGCGAAGCGCTGGAGGCGCCCCACCTCGCTGTCGATGAGCGGTTCTCGTCCAACAGTTCCCGCGTCGAGCACCGCGAGGCGCTGACGGAGCAGCTTGAGTCCGTCCTGCTCGGCCGGCCCTGCGAGCACTGGGTTGAGCGTCTGACTGCGCTCGGGATCCCCTCCAGTCCCGTCAACTCGATGGACGCCGCCTTCGCGCTTGCCCAGGATCTGGGCCTCGACCCGGTGCGCTGGCTACCAGCCGGTGACGGCCGGCAGGTCCCCACGGTCGCCAATCCCATCACCATGTCCAGGACGCCTGCTTCGCACCGGCTGCCGCCGCCCGATCTCGGCGCCGACACCGACGAGGTGCTGCGGGGTCTCAGGCCCGAAGCGGGGTAGCCGCCGGACGCCCCTCGGTGTTGGCGCGCCGCCGCGCCGGGCTGCACAGTCATCCCGGGGATCGGTCGCCAAAGCCGCAAGGAGCCGCCATGACCGGAATCGACGCCGCAACGCGAGACGCAGTCTTCGAGCTGATCGACGCAGACCGGGAGCTGCTGGCCGACACCTGCCTGGAGTTGGGCAACACCTTCGCGCCCTGCGGCCACGAGCAGCCCGTCGCCGACGCCGTCAGCGCGTGGTACGACCGCTACGGCATCGCCGCCCGCCAGCAGCAGATCCTGCCCGACCGCTCGAATGTGGTGGCCGTGCTGCCGGGGTCGAAGCCCCGCGGCACCAGCCTCATCTTCAACGCGCATCTCGACACCGAGATCAGCGGCCCGGACCACGCCAACCTCATGGAGTCGAGCGACCCCAACCTGGTGGGCGCCTGGCGGGAGGGCGACCGCATCTTCGGCCACACCGTGCTCAACGACCGGGGCTGCATGTCGGTGTTCATGGTGATGGCCAAGGCGCTGACGGACGCCGGGGCCGGCCTGGGGGGCGACGTGATCCTGACGTCGGTGGTGGGCGAGACCGGCATGGCGCCCGTCGACGAGTACCAGGGCCTCAACTACGAGGGCAAGGGATTCGGCAGCCGCCACCTCGTCGACCACGGTGTGCGGGCCGACTACGCCCTGGTGGCCGAGACCACGGCCTGGTCGAAGTCGTGGATCGAGTGCGGCGCGGTCTACCTCAAGATCACGCTGCGGGGTCGCAACATGTACACGCCCCGGCTCATCCGGGAACCGGACCTGCCCGACCATCCCAACGCCATCGTCAAGGGAGCGGTCGTGGCCACCGTCCTGGAGGCATGGGGCATCGACTACGAGGAACGCAACTCGTACGTCTCGGAGCTGGGGGAGGTGCGTCCCAAGGCCCAGGTGGGCGCCATCAGGGGCGGCGTGCCGTACCGGCCCAACCGGTCCTCTCCCGTGTGCAAGCTCTACATGGACGTGCGCACGCCTCCCGGCGCCGACCAGGACGCGGTGGTCTCCGAGGTTCGGGCCGTGGTCGGCTCGGTGGACCCGGCGGCCGAGGTCGAGTGCTACATGGCCAAGGCCGGGCGGGTCGGCACCGGCGTGGAGCCGTTGAGCAGCGCGGTCGAGAAGGCCTACGGCGAGATCGTCGGGGGCGCCACGCCGCCTCCGCAGGTGGCCCACACCTCCATGTGGCGCGACACCAACGTCTTCAACGCGGTCGGGATCCCGTCGCTGACCTTCGGGCCGCCCCGCGGCTCGGCCGCGGTTCAGGGCACCGGCCACTTCGAGCTCGACGACCTGGTGGCCGCGGCCAAGGTCTACGCCGCGGTCGCCATGGACCTCTGCGGGTGAACGCTCTTACGTCAACCGAAGCGGTCGGAACCGCCGCCGCTCCTTTACCGTCCTCCGGGTCGGACCACGGTGTCGATAGGTGAACTAGACTGAAATAACAGATTGTATTGTCTAGTGTGCTATAGTCTTGTGTAGCCACCCGCCGGTGGCCTTGGAGCATCCGTCTGAGACGCCCCCGCATCTGCACCCGCCGACCGAAGGGGCACCGAAGATGGCTCTAACCCACTCCCAGCGCACCTCGATGTTCAACACTCTGACGGAAGTCATGGGACAGGACGACGCCGAGACCTTGATGCAACACCTACCGCCCAGTGGTTGGGACAATGTCGCCACCAAGGAAGACCTCCGGGTCGCGTTCGCCGAGATCAACTCGGCCATGACCGCCGGGTTCGCCCAGGCCGCGGTCGAGCGAGCCGAGATCGTCAAGGCGATGGCGGAGGGGCTGGCCCAGGCCGCGGTCGAGCGAGCCGAGATCGTCAAGGCGATGGCGGAGGGGCTGGCCCAGGCCGCGGTCGAGCGAGCCGAGATCAAGGCCCAGGCCGCTACTGAGAGGGCGGAGATCATCCGACGGCAGGCATGGCACCTCTACATCGTGGTGTCGACCATCGCGGTGGCCAGCGTCTCGATCTGGATCGCCCTGCTCACCCAGTCCGGAGCGGGAGGTTGAGCCCCGCTGGCGAGAAGGAGTTCAGCCTTCCCGCGCTGCTCGGCCCCATCGACCTCATCTGCGGGATGGTGACTGGAACGCCGTTCGACATGGCCCGCGACGGTGAGCGGATCCTCGGCGAAGCCGCCGACGCCCTGATAGCCGGCAGGCGCGGCTAGATCGAGCCTCTCAGGCCAGCTTGACACCTGTTCAGCGGAAGTCGCGGCTTCCGAGGGTGGCCGGCAGGGACAGGGGGGACAAGTGCTCGGCGATGACGTTGGCGGTGCCCTCGTGGCGCTCCAGGCGGCCCCGCACCATCAGCGCACGCGACATCAGGACGGTCTTGCGGAACCTGGCCTGGCAGCCCTTCGACACGATCACGTTCACGAAGCCGGTCTCGTCCTCGAGGTTGATGAACATGGTGCCCCCCGCGGTCATGGGACGCTGGCGGTGCGACACCGTGCCGGCCACCTTCACCCGCCCGGCCGGGCAGGTCAGCAGGTCCGCGGCGACCACCACCCCCGCGGCGTCCAGCTCTGACCGGTGGAAGCGGGTGGGATGGCCGTCGGGAGCCACGCCGGTGGTCCACAGGTCGGCCGCCGACTGCTCCTGGGGCGACATGGGCCGCAGCTCCGGCACCCTCGTTCCCGTCACTGTGCCGGGCAGGCGGCTGGCCGCCGACTGGGCCGCCGCGCCGGCCGCCCACAGCGCCTCGCGCCGGTCCAGGCCCAGCGAGTCGAACGCCCCGGCCGCGGCCAGCGCCTCCAGCACCGGCAGGTCCAGCGGCCGCTCCCGCGACATGGCCCGGACCAAG
Organism: Candidatus Aldehydirespirator sp.; assembly: GCA_965203635.1. Lineage (GTDB taxonomy): Bacteria > Actinomycetota > Acidimicrobiia > Acidimicrobiales > Aldehydirespiratoraceae > Aldehydirespirator. The sequence continues at coordinate 3,019,206 of OZ241903.1, read as the reverse complement.
TGTTCGATCGACTCGTAGGGGGCCTCTCCGGCGATGGCCGCCGCCAGCTCAGGGCCCAGGCCCCGCACCGACGACAGGCCCAGGCGCACCGCCACCCCGCCCGTGGAGGTCTCGCAAGGCTCCAGCACGGCGGCGTCGGCCGACCGGTTCACGTCGGGGCCGAGCACCAACACGCCGTGGCGGCGGGCGTCCTGGCACAGCGAATGGGTCGAGTAGAAGCCCATCGGCTGAGCGTTCAGCAGCGCGGCGCAGAACGCGGCCGGATAGTGCCGCTTGACCCACGCCGAGGCGTACACCAGGTAGGCGAACGACACCGAGTGGCTCTCGGGGAACCCGTAGGTGGCGAAGGCCACCATCTTGTGCCAGATCTGCTCGCCCGCCTCCGCGCCGACGCCGCGGGCGGCCATCCCCGCGAAGAACCGGCCCCGCAGCCGCTCCATGCGCTCCACCGACCGCTTGGCCCCCATGGCCTGGCGCAGCTCGTCGGACTCCGCCGGCGTGAACCCGGCCACATCGATGGCCATCTGCATGAGCTGCTCCTGGAACAGCGGCACGCCCAGCGTCTTGGCTAGCGACCGCTCCAGCAGCGGATGCAGGTAGGTGACCGGCTCGGTGCCGTTGCGGCGCCGGATGTAGGGATGCACCGAGCCGCCCTGGATCGGGCCGGGCCGGATCAGCGCCACCTCCACCACCAGGTCGTAGAAGCAGCGGGGCCGCAGCCGGGGCAGGGTGGCCATCTGCGCCCTCGACTCCACCTGGAACACGCCCACCGAGTCGGCCTCGCACAGCATGTCGTACACGGCGCGATCCTGGGGCAGCGCGGCTAGGTCGACGTCCTCGCCGTGGGCTGAGGCCACCAGGTCCACCGCGTAGTGCAGCGCCGAGAGCATCCCCAGACCCAGCAGGTCGAACTTCACCAGCCCCGCCGCCGCGCAGTCGTCCTTGTCCCACTGCAGCACCGACCGGTCGGCCATCGACGCCCACTCCACCGGGCACACCTCGGCGATGGGACGGTCGCAGATCACCATCCCGCCCGGGTGGATGCCCAGATGCCGGGGGCCTCCCTCGGCCTCGGCGGCCAGCGCCAGCACGTCGGCGGGTATGCCGGCGCCCTCGGCGGGGTCGCCCTCACCGTCGCCTGTGCCCAGCCCGCCCCGGCGGTCCAGCGACTTGGCCCAGCCGTCCTGGCGGGCGGGCGGATGGCCCAGCGCCCGGGCCATGTCCCGCACCGCCGAGCGGGCCCGGTAGGCGATCACGTTGGCCACCAGCGCGGTGCGGTCCCGGCCGTAGCGGCCGTACACGTACTGGATCACCTCCTCGCGCCGGTCGCTCTCGATGTCGATGTCGATGTCGGGCGGGCCGTCCCGCTCGGGCGACAGGAACCGCTCGAACAGCAGGCCCAGCTCCACCGAGTCCACGTTGGTGATGCCCAGCACGTAGCACACCACCGAGTTGGCGGCCGACCCCCGGCCCTGGCAGTAGATGTCGCGGCTGCGGCAGAACGATGCGATGTCCCACACCACCAGGAAGTAGCCACAGAATCCGAGCTGCTCGATCATGTCGAGCTCGTGGGTGACCTGGCGCCAGGCGCCCGGCACCCGCTCGGCGGTGGGCGGGCCGTAGCGGGCCAGGGCGCCTTCGGTGGCGAGGCGGCGCAGGAAGGTGGCCTCGTCGAGGCCGTCGGGGCACGGGTACGGCGGCAGTTCCGGCGCCACCAGCGACAGGCTGAAGGCGCACTCAGATCCCAGCCGGGCCGCGGCTTCCACCGCGCCGGGGTAGCGGGCGAAGCGGCGGGCCTGCTCGGCCCCGGAGCGCACGTGGGCCCCGCCCCAGGCGCCGAGCCAGCCGTCGTGGTCGTCGAGGCTGCGCCGGTCGCCGACCGCGGCCAGGGCGTCGGCCAGGCGCCGGCCGCCGGGTGTGGCGTAGCGCACCGCGTTGGCGCACACCGGCTGAACCCCCCGGCGCACGCCGAGCTCGGCCAGAGCGTCGTTGCGGTGGCTGTCCAGCGGGTCGCCGTGGTCCCACAGCTCCACGTACACGTTGCCGGCTCCGGCCGCGCCGGTCAGCCGGTCGAGCGCGGTGGCCGCGGCCCTGGGACCGTGCTCCACCAGCGCCGAGGGCACCGCGCCGCCGTGCGCGCCGGTGAGGATCGCCCACCGGTCGCGGTGGGCCGCGGCCGCTTCCAGGAATGTCTCGGTCGACAGCCGGGGCTCACCCTTGCGCCCGGCCATGTGAGCCTTGCTGATCAGCGTTCCCAGTGCTGCGTACCCGGCCGCGTCGCGGGCCAGCACCACCACCGAGCGGCCCCGCCTGCGCCGCTCAGATGCACGGGCAGGGGAGGACCGTCGAGCCGGTCCGTTCATGTCAAGGGTGAGTTCGGCGCCGAACACGGTGGGCAGGCCGGCGTCGGTGGCGGCCTCGGCGAAGCGCACCACCCCGTAGAAGCCGTCCCGGTCGGTGATCGCCAGAGCGTCGAGTTCGAGCCGGACGGCCTCGGCCACCAGATCCTCCGGGTTCGACGAGCCGTCCATGAAGCTGAACCGCGAGCGCGCATGCAGCTCCGCATACGGCACCCTCGCCAGCCCGGAGCCTCTGCCGGCTTGTTCGCGGGGGAGACCGCGGACCATGCCTGCTCCATTGGAGGAAGCGCGGCCGCTCCCGCGGTTCCCGTTCGACCACTGCGGTGTGCCCGCCCGGTCCGACAGGCGGCGCTCCAGTTCCCGCCAGGGGATGATCGGGTTGTCGAACCCCACCCTCCGACCCTAATGGGTACGAACACACGTTCGTCAAAATGTGCGGTGCGTCACCACCCGGCTTCTAGTAGATCATGTTGTATAATTGTATGTTCTGATATGTTAAATGGTGTCGCGACTGCGTCTGCTCGAAGGGCCGAAAGTGAACATCCAGAATCATGACGGGGAAGCCAAGCCCTACCAGGTTCGGCAGGTCTTGCGTGCCATACACCTCAAGGAGAACAGCGATGGATGATCCAGGTTACGAGTACCGCACCTCTTGGTCGGAGGATGACGAGGCCTGGGTGGGCGTGTGCAATGGATTCTTGCTTGTGAGTCATTTGGCGTTGACCGAGGCTGAGGCGTTGAGCGGCATTCGATCCCTGGTGTCCGACATCGTGTCCGAAATGCGGGCTGATAATGAGCCGCTGCCGATGCCGCTTCCCTGGGAGTCGTTCGACGCCGTGCAACTCGGCGCGGTGACTGCTCGGAGCAGTTGATCGCCGGATTGCTCGGTCAGTCGTAGGTGGCCTCGCGCCACCAGCGGCCGGACTCCAAGACGCAGAGGTGGGCCGAGCCGTCATCGAGGACCAGCTGGAAGCGGGCTTGACGCCGGCGGGCGGACGGACGCCACCAGCGCTCGTCCAGCGGCCACGGCCCAGCCCAGGCGATGACCGTTCGGCTGCGGCCCGCAGAGTTCGTCACTTGCCTTGGCGTCGCGCTCGCTTCACCCCGGCCACTGACGGTGACGGGATCATCGTCTCGGTCGGTGACAGTGATCGGCTCGGGTTGGGCCAACACCACTGCTGGGGAGGGTGACGGCAGCCGTCCCTGCCAAGGAGCCTCTGCAGCCTTGACCTTCTTCTTGGTCTTCTTGGCTTCCTGGGAGCGGACGGTGGCACCAAACGGAGACCGGCGGCCGGTGTCGTCGGGGCGGCGTCCGCCAGCCAGGCGGGGCACGGTCACCGCCTCGGGTCCCAGAAGCCCCTGCACCCGAGCCAAAACCTTGGCCGCCCGCTCGTCGACCTCGCTTTTTGCGCCCCACATACCCAGCTGGCGACCGATGGCTGGAGCCGCCACACAGGGCGTGATCCGGATGAGCGTGATCGGGCCGGCAGGACGCTCGGGCGACCGGTACCAGCCCTCGAGCTGCCAGCGGACTCTGTCGACGATGTCCGCCGCACCGAAGCGGAGTTCGTGGCGCCAGCGGCGGTTGCTGGTATGGCCGCTGTCGGAATGGGCCTCGATGCCGATGCACACGCAGTCCAGGCCGCCGCGGGCCAGCCGGCCCACCATGCTGTCGGCCAACGCCCTGGCCGTGAACGCCACCGTCTCGATCCGGTCGGCGGGCGGATCGATCTCCGCTTCGACGCTTGCGCTGTCATCGGCGTCCCCGGTCTGCAGCGGGCGGTCGTCGAGCCCGCAGGCCAGACGGTGGGCCAGCAGTCCCGGCCAGCCGAACCGTCCCAGCACGTCGGACTCGCTCAGCTCGGCCAGATCACCCAGCGTCCGGATCCCCAGCCGGCCCAGCACGTCGAGCAGCGCCTCCGTGCCGTCCTCGTCGGAGAATAGAGGTGAGATCGGATCGGCCAGGAAGGTCAGCGGCAGGCCGGCCAGGAAGCGTCGGCCTTGCTGCGGCGGCACCACCAAGACGGCCGTGGAAGCGGTGAGACTGACGCTGTGCTCCTCGGCAGCAGGCGCCTGCGAGGCGGACGTTGCCGGTGCCTGTGGTGCTACGCGGGCGGCGAGACCGGTCGCGAAGAGCCCGTCGGCCACGCCCACCCCGGCTCTCGGCGCAGAGGGCACCGCGTCGGCGATAGCCCTGACGACGAGTTCGGCCAGAGCCTGCTCGCCACCGAAGTAGCGCGACGGCCCCCTCGCTCCGAACATATGCAATCCGGGCCGCAGCGCCTCGGACAGGGGAGTGAACTGTTCCAGCGCGGCGGCCACCGGCTCGCAGTGGTGAGTGTCGATGTCGCCCAGGTCCACTGCAACCATCCGCTCGGGCTGTGCCTGGGGTTGGGGGAGCGAGGGTTCGCGGGACATCGGTCGTGTCAGGCCGGCGGCTAGCCCGCTCGGCGTTCCCTGACGTCCTCAAGGTCGCGGCTAGAGCCGAAGCCGGTGGCCTGGATGGGATCGGCACAGGCCACCCGGCCGTCCTCCGAGGGCAACCACATCAGCACACGGCGGGGCCGGGACAACGCGCCCCGGCCTCCGACGGTCACCTCTGCCTGGCGGGCCAGCAGCCGCCCGTGACCGTTGTCGGTGCCCGTCCACCGTACCTGCTCGACCATCAAGCGGACCTCCGGCTGAAGGCCGGCTGCGGTGTCCGCCGAAGCGTTTCCGAGGGCGCAGATCACAGAAGTGCCGTGCTCGCGCATCCGGGCCAGCAGCCGTCGCGCCATTGCGCCCTCGATCCCGATCATAGGCCCCACCAGCACGAGATCGAATCCGCCTACCACCGCGCCCAGCACGTCCGCGGTCAGACTCCCGTCCCTGGTCGCTGTAGGCAGATCGATCAGGGCCCAGCGGCCCAAGTCGACGCCTCTCTCGGCCAGAGCGGCCACGCCCAAGTCGGCCATCCCCACCACGGCCACCCAGCCGCCCTGCCAGGAGGCCTCGGCCGCCAGCGCCACCGCCAGCGTTATCGAACCGTGGCCACCGACCGCTACCGCGGTGCCCCGACGGATGCTGCCCTCCGGCAGCAGTGGTGCCAGCACCCCCTCCACCGGAAGCCGCCGCTCATGGGCCGCTCCGAGCGCGCCGAGTCGGGTGGGTAGTGCCCGCGCCGTGGATGGGTCCGCCATCAGCCCAATATACAAACATACGTTCGTTTCAGCCAGTTGGGCCGGCGCCGTCGCGCTGGCTCTCGGTGATCAGGCCCCGCCTCTGACGCCTGTCAGCCAGTCGAGGATGGTCAGGACCAGCTCGTCGGAGTGGCGGCGGTCGGTGAAGAGGTGGTCGGCGCCGGCGATGGTGTGCAGGGTCGCCGAGCCGGCCCGGGCCAGTGCCTCGGTCTGCTCGGGGCCCACCACGGTGTCGGCCCCGGCCTGGACCACCAGCATGGGCCGGCCCAGAGACGCCGCGGCGGCCGCGACATCGTGTTGGTGCAGGTCGTCGAGGAAGTCCCGTCCCACCCTCACCGGCTTGGGCCCGATCCACACCTCGCCCGAGCCCTCGGCGCGGATCTTCTCCAGCGCCTCGTCGGAGAAGAGATGCTCCACATGGGCGACCGAGGCCGGGGAGGCCACCGCCACCACCTGGGCCACGGTGTGCAGGCGGGACGCAGCCAGCACCGCGGCCGACCCGCCCAGGCTGTGCCCGACCAGCACGCAGGGTCCGGCCCCGCGGCGGATCAGCGCCACTGCGGCTGCGGTGACGTCGCTGACGTTGGTGGCCACCGTGGTCTCGGCCAGCTCGCCTCCGCTCTCGCCCAGGCCGGTGAAGTCGAAGGCCAGGGTCAGATAGCCGCCGGCGGCCAGGCCCTTGGCGATGCGGGTGGTGGTGAACAGGTCCTTGGAGCAGGTGAAGCAGTGGCACAGCAGGGCCGCCCCGACCACCGCGGTGCCGTCACCGGGCCGGTGAAGCACGGCCGCCAGCTTGGCCCCGGCCCCGCCCGTGAATTCGAAGCGCTCAGTTGTTGATGACACTGCCATCTAGGCACCCGAGGCGGGGCTCGTGGGCACGCCGCTGCTGTCGGAGTAGCCGACGCTTCGGCAGTAATCGCAAGCGGTAAGGTTCGGTCCCGTGACTTCCATTACTCGGCTGGTGCTTCGCATAGGCCTGGCCCTTGCCGTGTCGTTCCTCGTCGCCTGCTCCGACAGCCAGAGTACCGACGCTCCAGCGGCCGACGATATTGCGCCGCCGGAAGAGGTCGCGCCGGTCGAGGATGCTGAGCCGGTCGAGGATGCTGCTGAGCCGGTCGAGGAGCCTGAGCCGGCGGAGGATGCTGCTGAGCCGGTCGAGGAGCCTGAGCCGGCGGAGGATGCTGCTGAGCCGGTCGAGGAGCCTGAGCCGGTCGAGGATGCTGCTGAGCCGGTCGACGAGGCTGCCACACCCGAGGACACGTCGACCGTGGACCGCCTCAAGCGGAACGCCGAACAGTTCGAGTACACGATCGGCACTCCCGGGGGCGCGCTCACCATCACGACCATCTCCGAGCCGCTCACCTTCAACCTGGCCGTCTCCAACGACGCTTCATCGTCGGGAGTGCTGGGGTACCTCTTCGAGGGACTCACCTTGACCTCATGGCTGACCGATGCGGTGGAGCCCGAACTGGCCGAATCCTGGGAGCGCTCCGACGACGGCCTGACGTGGACCTTCCACCTGCGCCGGGACGTCGCCTGGCACGACGGCGAGCCCTTCACCGCCCACGACGTGGACTTCACCTTCAACCGGATCATCTACAACGACGACATCCCCGCCAGCAGCCGCTCAACCTTCGAGTTCCAGTACCTGGACGCCAACGGAGACTGGCAGCAGAGCCGTATGGCCGTGTCCGTGATCGATGACCACACCGTCGAGTTCACCCTGCCGGTGCAGTTCGCCCCCTTCCTGCGCTCCATGGGCACCGCCATATACCCGAGGCACATCCTCGAGCCCCACGTCGACGACGGAACCTTCATCGAGACGTGGGACATCGACACCGACCCGGCCGAGATCATCGGCACCGGCCCGTTCACCATCGAGAGCTACCAGCCCGGCGAGCGAGTGGTCCTGGCCCGCAACCCCGACTACTGGCTGACCGACGGCGAGGGCAACCGCCTGCCGTACCTGGACCGGATCGTCCACGACATCGTCGAAGACCTGGACGCCGAGCTGGCCGGGTTCATGGCGGGCGACTCCGATGTCCACGGGGTGCTGGGCGAGGAGTACGCACAGCTCGAGCCCCTCCAGGAGGAGGGGAACTTCACGATCCACCGGCGGGGGCCCGGCTTCGGCACGACGTTCCTCACGTTCAACGTCAACCCGGGCGTCAGTCCCGACACCGGGGAGCCCTACGTCGCCGCCCACAAGCTGGACTGGTTCGGCAACGTCCAGTTCCGCCAGGCCGTGGCCCACAGCATCGACAAGAGCACCATCATCGAGGATGTCCAGCACGGCCTCGGCTATCCGCAGTGGTCCTCCGTGAGCCCCTCGGCCGGCGACTTCCACAATCCGGACGTCAGGCGCTACCCCTACGACATCGACAAGGCCAACGCGATCCTCGACAACCTCGGCTGGACCGACACCGACGGCGACGGGATCCGCGAGGACTCCGACGGCAACGCGATCGAGTTCAAGCTGGTGACCAACACCGGCAACAGCGTGCGGCAGCAGGTCACCCAGATCATCCAGCAGGGAATGGAGGCCGTCGGGCTCGGGGTGGACTACGAGGCGATCGACTTCGGGTTGCTCGTCGGCCAGCTGACGAGCACCTACGACTGGGAGGCCATCGTCATCGGCTTCACCGGGGGCCCCGACCCCTACAGCGGGATCACCCTCTGGCACAGCACCGGGGACCTGCACCTGTGGCACCCCAACCAGCCCGAGCCGGCCACCGACTGGGAGGCCGAGATCGACGCGATGTACGTGCTGGGAAGCCAGGAGCTCGACCACGCCCGGCGGGTGCGGTACTACCTGAACGCCCAGGAGGTCGCGGCCTCCAACCTGCCTCTCATCTACACGACGCTGGGTGAGCGGCTCACGGCCACCCGGAACGTGTTCGGCAACGCGACGCCCACCCTGTACGCCATCTGGGACATCCGCTACCTGTACCGGACCGACCAGTAGCCGGATCTCGGGAGCATTTCCTGCGGCAGGTGCGGACAATCCGACCCGAGAATCCTAGGGGTGGCTCGTTGCCGGGTTGAGCGGCCGCATAGAGTCCAGGCCATGTACGACCTGAAGATCAGCGGCGGCCTGCTCGTGGACGGCACCGGCGAACCGCCTCGCCACGCCGATGTGGGTGTGGTGGGCGACACCATCGTCGCGGTCGGCTCTGAGCTGCCGGGCGACGCGGCGCGCACCATCGACGCTTCCGGCCAGATCGTCACTCCCGGCTTCGTCGACGTGCACACGCACTACGACGGCCAGGCCACCTGGGACGACCTGCTCGAGCCCAGCTCGGGCCACGGGGTGACCACCGTCGTCATGGGCAACTGCGGAGTGGGCTTCGCGCCGGTCCGACCCGGCACCGAGGAGTGGCTGATCCAGCTGATGGAGGGCGTGGAGGACATCCCAGGAGCCGCGCTGTCCGAGGGGATCACATGGGGCTGGGAGTCCTTCGGCGACTATCTCGATGCTCTCGATGAACGGTGCTGGGCCATCGATGTGGGCACCCAGGTCCCTCACGGCGCGGTCCGCGCCTACGTGATGGGCGAGCGCGGCGCCCGCAACGAACCGGCCGACGCCGACGACATCGACCGCATGGAGCGCATCGTCGCCGACGCGGTCTCGGCCGGCGCGCTGGGCGTGTCGACGTCGCGGACCATCGCTCACAAGGCCATGGACGGCGAACCCGTGCCCGGAACCTTCGCGGCCGAAGACGAGCTGTTCGCGCTGGGCCGGGGGCTGCGCGACGGCGGGGGAGGCGTCTTCGAGCTGGCCCCGGTCGGATCGGCCGGCGAGGACATCGTCCAGCCCCGCTCCGAGGTGGAGTGGATGAGGCGCCTGTCGGCCGAGATCGGCCAGCCGGTCTCCTTCGCCCTGCTGCAGGTGCCCGCCGCGCCCGATCTGTGGCGCGAGCTCATGGACGTCTCGTTGCGGGCCGCGGAGGAGGGCGCACAGCTGTACCCGCAGGTGGCGGGGCGCCCGTTCGGCCTGCTGGCGGGCTGGCAGACCAGCCACCCCTTCGTGTTGCGGCCCTCCTACCGGGCCATCGAGCATCTGGATCTCGATGAGCGCATCGGCCGGCTGCGCGATCCGACCGTGCGGGCCGCGATCCTGTCCGAGCCCGACGGCGAGCGCCGGGGCGGGATGCAGGAGGGCGTGGGCGTGCTCGTCTCCAAGATGCTGGATCAGCTCTACATGCTCGGCGACCCTCCCGACTACGAGCCGGCGCCCGAGCGCTCCGTCTCGGCCGTCGCCGCGGCCGCCGGCGCCGATCTTGCGGCGGCCGCCTACGACGCCTTCTGCGCCGAGGACGGCCGGGCCCTGCTGATGGTGCCGCTGTTCAACTACGTGGACGGCAACCACGACGCGATCCGCGAGCAGCTCACCCACCCCCGGGCGGTGATGGGACTCTCCGACGGCGGCGCCCACTGCGGCCTGATCTGCGACGCCTCCATGCCGACCACGATGATCAGCCACTGGACCCGGGACCGCAGCCGGGGCGAGCAGCTGCCACTGGAATGGGTGGTACGCAAGCAGACCCGGGACACCGCCGCGCTGTTCGGCCTCAACGACCGGGGCGTGGTGGCGCCGGGCAAGCGGGCCGACCTGAACGTGATCGACCACGGCGCCATCCGGCTGCGCACGCCCCGCCTCGTGCATGACTTGCCGGCCCGGGGGCGGCGCCTGCTGCAACACGCCGACGGCTACACCGCCACCATCGTGGCCGGTGAGCAGACACGCACTGACGGCGTCGACACCGGGGCCCGGCCCGGTCGCCTGGTACGGGGCCGCCGAGCGGCCTGAGCGCGCGTTATGGGTTTCTGCGACGGGCGAGTGGTGATCGTCACCGGCGCGGGCCGGGGACTGGGCCGGGCCCACGCGCTCGCTTTCGCTGCGGAGGGAGCCCACGTCCTGGTCAACGACCTCGGCGTGCACAGTGACGGCAGCGAGCCCCGCGCCGACGACGCCGCGACCGCGGTGGTGGACGAGATACTCGCCGCCGGCGGGTCGGCCGCGGCCAACCACGCCGATGTGGCCGACTGGGAGCAGGCGGGCGCCATGGTGGCACAGGCCATCGACACCTGGGGACGCCTCGACACGCTGGTGTGCAACGCCGGATTCCTGCGCGACCGGATGCTGGTCAACATGAGCGAGCAGGAGTGGGATGCCGTGGTGCGGGTACACCTGAAGGGCCACTTCGTCCCGGCCCGCCATGCGGTCGCCCACTGGCGGGAGCGCCAGAAGGCCTCCGGCGGCGAGACACCGGCCGCCCGGATCGTCAACACGTCGTCGGGGGCGGGCCTGATGGGATCCATCGGTCAGGGAAACTACGCCGCAGCCAAGGCCGCCATCGCGCTCCTGACGATCCAGCAGGCCGCGGAGTGGGGGCGCTACGGAGTGCTCGCCAACGCCATCGCACCCGATGCCCGCACCCGGATGACCGCGGTCATCGCCGGCTACCCGGAGCAGCCCACCGAGGGCTGGGATCCCAAGGATCCCGCCAATGTCTCGCCCCTCGTCGTGTGGCTCGGAAGCGCGGACTGCGATGTCTCCGGGAGGGTCTTCGAGTGCACGGGAGGTCAGCTCAATGTGTGCGACGGGTGGCAGCACGGACCGGTGACATCAGTGGGGGACCGGGCCATGACGGTGGCTGAGGCGGCCCAGTCGGCCCGCCAGTCGGTGGAGGCCGAGGAACCGCCGGCCTCCGTGTACGGCACCCGTTGAGAACCGGGGGGAGCGGAGTTCTCCGAGAGTTAACCCGGTCTTCAAAAAAAATCTGTGACAAGAATGTGACAAACCCGTGACGATGGTGTAACCTCGTCAATAGGACTCGGGTCTGAACGACAGGATCTGCCAGAGCCGATCCACATTCCCCCCCTCCAGGGACCGTGCGGAGCCCGCCAGTATGGCGCTGGCGGGCTCCGGCGCGTCTCGCCCGGCGGGCTCCGCGGCGCGTTACGATCCATCCCTGTTCCAACTACCGGAGCGACCTGCATGACCGAGCCGATCTACGACGCCCAGACCTTCTGGGATCTGCTCTGCCGACGGGTCGCGGCCACACCCGACACCAAGATGCTCATCGACGATGCGGGACGCTCCCTGACCTTCGCCGAGTTCAAGGACCAGGCCGAACGGGTGGCGGCCGGACTGCGGGACCTGGGGGTCACCGACGGAACACCGGTCACCTGGGTGCTGCCCACCCGCATCGAGACCGTGCTGCTGAGCTTCGCCCTCAGCCGGCTGGGCGCGGTGCAGAACCCGATCATCCACATCTACCGCCGTCGCGAGGTCGGGTTCTGCGTCCGGCAGACGAGGGCGGAGCTGGTCGTGCATCCCGGCGTCTGGAACGGCTACGACTACGGCGCCATGGTCGACGAGATCGTCGCCGGTCTCGATCATGAGGCTCGGACGCTCGCCTGCTACGACACCCTTCCCGAAGGCGACCCGGCCACCCTGCCGCCGGCCTCCGACCCTGCCGACACCGTGCGCTGGCTGTACTACACCTCGGGCACGACCTCGGATCCCAAGGGCGTGAAGCACACGGACCGGTCGCTGATCGTGGGCGGGATCGGGCTGGCCCGGGCGCTGGACATGAGCGAGGACGATGTCGGCTCCATCGCCTTCCCCTACGCCCACATCGGCGGGCCCGACTACATCGTCACGATGCTCGCGTCCGGGTTCGGCGCGGTGCTGGTCGAGCGCTTCGACCCGGCTGCCGCGGTGCTGGCCTACGCCCGCCACGGTGTGACCATGGCCGGCGGCTCGACGGCCTTCTACCAGATGTTCCTCGAGGAAAACCGCAAGTCGCGGGAGTCCACCGGCCGCCCGGCCATGCCGGCTCTGCGAGTGCTGGCGGGCGGGGGCGCCCCCAAGCCGCCCGAGATCTACTTCCGGGTGAAGGAGCAGATGGGGGTGCCGGTGGCCCACGGGTACGGCATGACCGAGTGCCCGATGATCTCGCAGGGATCTCCTCGTGACAGCGACCACCAACTGGCATACACCGACGGGAAGCCGGTCCACGGCTGCGAGGTGTCCATAGTGGCCATGGCCGCCGACGGCGGCGAGGCTCCCGCTCCCGCCGGAGTCCAGGGCGAGGTCAGGGTGAGAGGCCCCATGCTGTTCTCGGGTTACACAGATCCCAGCCTCGACAAGGAGGCCTTCGACGCCCGCGGCCGCTTCCGCACCGGCGATCTGGGTGTACTGGGCCCGGACGGGCACCTGACGCTGACCGGACGGGTCAAGGACATCATCATCCGCAAGGGAGAGAACATCTCGGCGAAGGAGATCGAGGATGTGCTGTACACCCACGACAAGGTGGGGGCGGTCGCGGTCATCGGCCTGACCGACCGCAAGCGGGGCGAGAGGGTCTGCGCGGTGGTCGAGACCGCGCCCGGCTCGGACGACCTGACCTTCGAGGAGATGGTGGAGGCCTGCCTGGCGGCCGGCCTGGCCCGCCAGAAGGTCCCCGAGCAGCTCGAGATCCACCCCGACCCGCTGCCCCGCAATGCCACCCTCAAGATTCTCAAGCACAAGCTGCGGGAGGTCTACGAGACCAGGCGGCCGGTCTTCCTGGAGAGGCGAGAGCTCTACGTGGCACGACAGGAAGAGGATTGAGACACCCCGATGGCCGACATCACCATCTATCACAACAAGCATTGAAACTCCTCCAAGAATGCCGTGGCGGTCGCCACGGACGCCGGAGTCGACTTCGACGTAGTGCTCTACATGTCCGACCGTCCCGACCGCGACACGCTCCAGGGCATCGTCGAAAGGCTGGAGGACCCGGTGGAGAATCTGGTCCGGAAGGACTCGCAGTTCTCCAAGCTGGGGCTGAACGCCGACGACTACGTCGGCAACCCGTACGCGGTGGTGGACGTGCTGCTCCAATACCCGAGGCTTCTGCAGCGCCCGGTGCTGGTGCGGGGTGACCGGGCCATCATCGGGCGGCCGCTCGGTGACATGAAGGCCAAGGACCGGCTGGCCGAGTTCCTAGAGGTCGAGCGATAGCGAGGCCGTGGCCCGAGCGGGAGCGGGAATCACGGCTTGACCGCGCCCGGCGTTCCGCGGTTCGCTACCGTGGAGCCGCGGCCGCACCTACCGCACCGCCAAGTGACCACAAAGGGAGAGCCGATGCGCATCGTTGTTGACTTTGACCTGTGCGAGAGCAATGCCGTCTGCATGCAGATCGCGCCCGACATCTTCGAGGTGCGAGACGACGACTTCCTCTACATCCTCAACGAGACGCCCGGCGAGGCCGACCGGGCCCGGGTGGAGGAGTGCGTGCAGCGCTGCCCCAAGCAGGCCATCTCGATTGCCGAAGACTGAGCCAACCTCGGGAGCCGACTGCACATGACCCAAGCCCCGCGCGCCGTCACCGTCGTCGGGGCCTCGCTGGCGGGGTTGAACGCAGCCGAGGCTCTTCGCCGCGAGGGCTTCGACGGCCCGGTTACGCTCATCGGCGCGGAGGGCCATCTGCCCTATGACCGGCCTCCCCTGTCCAAGCAAGTGTTGGCCGGCGACTGGGAGCCCGAGCGGGCTGCGCTGACCGACCCCGAGGAGCTGGAAGACGACGGCATCGAGGCCCGGCTCGGCCTGCGGGCCACCGCTCTGGACCTGGACGCTCGCCAGTTGGCCCTCCATACCGGCGAGACCGTGGAGTTCGACGGGCTCGTCATCGCCACCGGGGCCCGCTGCCGGACCATGCCGGGCACCGAAGGGATCAGCGGAGTCCACGTGCTGCGGTCGCTGGACGACTGCCTGGCGCTGCGAGCCGACTTCGAGGCGATGCCGCAGCGGGTGGTGGTGGTGGGCGCCGGCTTCATCGGAGCCGAGGTGGCCGCAACGGCACGGGGCCGCGGCCTCGATGTCACGATGGTGGAGGCGCTGCCAACCCCTCTCAGCCGGGTGCTCGGTGACGAGATGGGCGAGGTGTGCGCCGAAGTCCACCGCGACCACGGCGTCGACCTGCGCACCGCCGTAGGCGTGGAGCGCATCTCCGGCGACGGCCGGGTGGAGCGAGTGACGCTGTCGGACGGCTCGACGATCGACGCCGACGTGGTGGTGGTCGGCATCGGCGTGATCCCCAACACCGAATGGTTGGACGGATCGGGCCTGGAGGTTGACGACGGCGTGGTGTGCGACGCCACGTGCCTGGCCGCCGACAGGGTGGCCGCCGCGGGTGACGTGGCCCGCTGGCCCAACGAGCTCTTCGGCGAGACGATGCGGGTGGAGCACTGGGACAACGCGGCCCAGCAGGGGGCCCACGCGGCCCGTCGCCTGCTCGACGCGGCGGTGGGGCCGTTCACCCCGGTGCCGTGGTTCTGGAGCGACCAGTACGACCGCAAGATCCAGCTGGCCGGCCGCGTTCGCGGCGACGACGAGGTTCGCGTGGTGACCGGCTCGGTCGACGAGCGGCGCTTCGCCGCGATCTACGGTCGGGCAGGACGCATAGTCGGTGTGCTCGGCTTCAACCGTCCCCGCCATGTGATGCGCTACCGGGCCCTGATCGAGCAGGGAGCCAGCTTCGACGAGGCCCTCGCCGCCGAGTTCTAGGCAGGGGGGTTCCTCAGGCTCGGACCGCGGCGGACGAAGTGACGCAGGCCGACTACGAGCCGGTGCCGCGGCCGCGGCTTGAGCTTCAGGCGCGTTTTGTGGCGGTCAGCCTGAGACGCTCGTTGACGGGATCAACCTCCGCTCCCACCGACTCCAGTGCGATGACGCCGAGGAGCGGCTCGGCACCGTCTTCACCGAAGACGACATTGATGCCTCCGAACCGGCCCATCAACTCGACCCGCGCCACTGCGAGGTCGAACCGCGCCGGGCTGCCATCGGCGAGCAGGTATTGGCCGATGCCCTCGGGCTTCAGTCCTATGGCTTCGAGGTGCTTGCGGGGTACGAAGGTGTCATGTGCCCCAGTGTCCACAAGGAACACACCCTCCCAGGCCCGCTCCGGCTCGGCCGGATTCCTGATCGTTGCGGTGACGCGGGTGGCGCCCATGGCTCGGTTCCTTTCCGCCGGGGCTGCTGGCTCTGATTATAGGTGAAATATCAGGAAAAATCATGCTAGTACCCTTTTTGATCATAGCGGCACCGCCACCGGATTGAGGAGCGTGCAGTGACTGGGGCTGCGAATCCCGCGCCGTCCGCGGGATTTGTCGTCCGCCGCCGGTAGCCTGTTGCGGTTCCGCCCACGGCGGGGCACGCCGTGCGCAGCACGCAGGCTGCCGGCCTCGCACCGCGGGTCATGCAGCAGGGTCCGATACCCAACGGAGAATCCATGCCAACCAGCCTCCCCCCCAAGGCAGACACCATCACCTCGATGGTGGAGACCTTCGGACTCCAGGAGAACGACACCGGTTCTCCCGAAGTCCAAGTCGCTCTGCTCTCTGATCGCATCAACCATCTCACCGAGCACCTGAGGGTTCACAAGAAGGACCATCACAGCCGGAGGGGTCTGCTGATGCTGGTGGGCAGGCGCAGGAGGCTGCTCGACTACGTGAAGGAGAACGACGTCGAGCGGTACCGGGCGTTGATCGCCCATCTCGGTCTGCGACGCTGAGCACGACGGGGCGGCTCAAGGGCCGCCCCTCTGGCTGTAGGCGCCAAGGTGGTGTCGACGAGCCAGCGACGATCCCAGTGACAACCGACATCAGGCGCGACCACTCCGGTGCTAGTCGTATCGGCCCCGCCCCCGGTATCCGGGTGGGACCGATACGACTGGGAACTGGCGGGGTCGTGCCCAGATCGGGTCCCCTGGACGGGGTCCCTGAGGAGTAGATCCATGGCTGAAGCCATTTCCGTCAACGGTGCGTTCACGCGCGCCGAAGGCAAGGACGCCACCTTCGAGACGGGCCTGCTGGCCCCGCTCGCGGGTGGCGCCGTCACCGCCCGCATGGGCGACACGGTGGTGCTCGTCACCGCCACCTGCGCCAAGTCGCCCCGGGAGGGTGCCGACTTCTTCCCCCTCACCGTCGACGTCGAGGAGCGGATGTACGCGGCGGGGCGCATCCCCGGCTCGTTCTTCCGGCGCGAGGCCCGCGCCGGCGAGCAGGCCATCCTGACCTGCCGGCTCATCGACCGGCCCCTGAGGCCCAGCTTCCCCGACGGGTTCCGCAACGAGGTTCATGTCGTGGCCACCGTGCTCGGTGCCGACCAGTCGCATCCCTACGACATCGCGGCGCTCAACGCGGCCTCCCTGGCGCTGTGCATCTCGCCGATCCCCTTCGACGGGCCGATCGGCGCAGTGCGAGTCGCCTGGTCGTCGTCGGGCGAGTGGGTGCCGTTCCCGACGTACGAGGAGGGTGAGAGCTCTGCCTTCGAGATGGTGGTGGCCGGCCGGCTCGCCGGTGACGACGTCGCCGTGATGATGGTCGAGGCCGGAGGCACTTCCGCCACCTGGGAGCTGTACCAGGACGGTACGCCCAAGGTCGATGAGGATGTGCTCGCCGGCGGCCTGGAAGCGGCCAAGACCTGGATCCGCGAGATGATCGAACTCCAGCAGCAGGTGATCGACGCGGTCGGCCCGGTGACGAAGATTGAGGTACCGCTGGCCGTCGACCACACCGACGAGATCCTCGACGCGGTGCGCGAGGGGGCGCTCGACCGCATCGCCGCCGTGCAGACGATCGCCGACAAGACCGAGCGCCAGGACGCGGAATCCACGCTGGGCGCCGAGATCGCGGCCGAGATGGAGGCCCGCTTCAGTGACGATCCCGCGGTGGGCAGGCAGGTCAAGAGCGCAGTGCGCTCCGTCACCAAGGAGGCGGTGCGGCGTCGCATCGTCGCTGAGGGCGTCCGCATCGACGGCCGCGCCACCGACCAGCTGCGCCCGCTGATGTGCCGGGTCGGGGTGATCCCGACGGCTCACGGCTCGGGGCTGTTCCAGCGGGGCGAGACCCAGGTGCTCAACTTCACCACGCTCGGGATCGGCCGCAGCGACATGCTGATCGACGACCTGTCGCCCACCGAGAAGAAGCGCTACTTCCACCACTACAACTTCCCGCCGTTCTGCACCGGCGAGACCGGCTTCATGCGCGGGCCCAAGCGGCGCGAGATCGGCCACGGTGCGCTCGCTGAGCGGGCCGTGTTCCCGGTCGTGCCCGGGTTCGAGGACTGGCCCTACACGGTGCGCACCGTGTCGGAGGTGATGGCGTCCAACGGGTCGAGCTCGATGGCGTCGGTGTGCGGGTCCACGCTGTCGTTGATGGACGCCGGCGTCCCGATCAAGGCGCCGGTGGCGGGGGTGGCCATGGGCCTGGTCCACGCCGAAGACGCCTGGGTGACCCTCACCGACATCCTCGGCGCCGAGGACGCCTTCGGAGACATGGACTTCAAGGTGGCCGGGACCACCGACTTCATCACTGCGCTCCAGCTCGACACGAAGATCTCAGGCATCCCGGCGTCGGTGCTGGCCGACGCGCTGCGGCAGGCGCACTCGGCCCGCCTCGACATTCTCGACGCGATGGCCGAGACCATCATCGAGCCGAGGCCCGAGGTGCGCGACACCGCGCCGAAGATCTCCTCCTTCGAGATCCCCGTCGAGAAGATCGGCGAGGTGATCGGACCCAAGGGCAAGGTGATCAACGCCATCCAGTCGGAGACCGGCGCCGACATCAGCGTGGACGACGACGGCGCGGTCGGCATTGTGGCCATCGCCTCCACCGACCGGGGCGCGGTGCTGGAGGCCGAGCGGCAGATCAAGCTCATCCTGGATCCGCCCACAGCCGACGTCGGCGCGACCTACCGGGGACGGGTGGTGAACATCACCAAGTTCGGGGCGTTCGTGAACATCCTGCCCGGTCGTGACGGCCTGGTGCACATCTCCAAGCTGGGCGGCGGCAGGCGCATCGACAGGGTCGAGGATGTACTCGAACTCGGTGAGGAGATGGAGGTCATCGTCGAGGACGTCGACCCCAACGGGAAGATCTCGCTCATTCCCAAGTCGGAGGACTCCGACGGAGGCGAATCGCCCTCAGCCCGGCGCCGGGAGATGTCCCGGGCCGGCACCGACGGCGGAGCGAGCCGGGGCGAGTCCCGTGGCGCTGCGGGCGCCGGCTCGGGGCGGGATTCTGGCCGGACGGACCGCGATGGGGGCTTCGGCCGCCATCGCGACGGCGGCCGGCCCGAGCCGAGACGATCGGAGCCGAGACGTGCCGACCACGCCGGCGGCGAGCCGCGCCGCGAGGATCGGTCCGGCTCCCGGTCGAGGCCGTCCGCGCCGGTGTCCAGCGCCAAGGGGGTCTCGTTCGAGGATTCCTTCGACCAGGAGCTCGAGCGCGAGTTCGGCGAGCTGGGCCCGGATCCGCGGGTCCGGCGTGGCGGACGCCGCGGTGGCCGCGGTCCTCGCTAGATGGCTCGCTAGATAGCCGGCCATGATCAAGCTCGGTGTCTGCGGCGCCACCGGACGCATGGGCGCCGAGGCCTGCAGGGCCATCGACGCCGACCCCGACACCGAGCTGCTGGCCGCGATCGGCTCCGCCGGCTCGGTCGAGGAGTTCGTCGAGGCGGGCGTCGAGGTGGTGGTGGACTTCACCGTCGCGGAGGCGGTCCGGGCCAACATGGGCGTGCTGGCCGCGGCCGGGATCAACGCTGTGATCGGAACTTCCGGTCTGGGCGCCGACGACCTGGATGACTTGCGCGCCGGCTTCGTGCGGAGCCACTGCGTCGTCGCGCCGAACTTCGCAGTGGGCGCAGTGCTCATGACCCGGTTCGCGGCTCTGGCCGCTCCGTACTTCGACACCGCCGAAGTGATCGAGCTGCACCACGACCGCAAGGTGGACGCCCCCTCGGGCACGGCCATGGTGACGGTCGAGGCCATGGCGGAGGCCTCCGACGACTGGGCGCCGGACCCCACGGCCAGCGAGAGCCTGCCCGGAGCACGCGGCGGCCGCGGCCCGGCCGGGATCCCGGTCCACTCGGTGCGCCTCAAGGGACTGGTCGCGCACCAGGAGGTGCTGCTCGGCGGCCCCGGCGAGACCCTCACGATCCGCCACGACACCATCGACCGATCGGCGTTCATGCCGGGCATGCTCCTGGCGGCCAAGCGCGTGGTGACTCTCGGGCCGGGCCTGACCGTCGGCCTCGGCGAGGTTCTGGGAATCTGAGGCAGAGGCCGAGCGGGTAGGGTGCGCCGGCTGAGCTCCCCGGGGTGGATCGCCTCGCACATCTTCGCGCTGGCGATGGTCGTGCTGATGGTCAACCTGGGGTTCTGGCAGCTCCGTCGACTCGACGAGCGCCGCACCGACAACGCCGAGATCGCAGCGGCCATCTCCCAGGACCCGTTCGACATCGCAGCCCACCTCGACCGGCGCGGGCTCCCACCCGAATACACCGCGGTGGCAGCAACCGGTGCCTACCTCGCGGACGCAGAAGTGCGCATCGGCAACCGGAGCAGCGGCGGGCAGCCGGGCTTCTGGCTGGCGACGCCGCTGGAGCTCGACGACGGGCGGGCCGTGGCGGTGGTCAGGGGCTGGATCCCCCGGCGGAGCCTGACCGGACTCGACCAACGCACCACGGCCCCGCCGGCAGGAGAGGTTGTCGTGGTCGGGCTCGCGTTCGACAGTGTCGGAGGCGGCAGGGTCGCGGAGACCGCTCCGAGGGAGGTGCCCGAGATCTCCCGCATGGACCTGGACCGGTTCGCCGAGGTCTCCGGCGTCGACGTGGAGGGGGTGTGGATCAGGCTGCGGGCCCAGTCGCCGCCCCAGCCCGAAGGCCTGCCGGAGCCGGTGCCCGACCCGGATCTGGGCGACGGACCCCACCTGTCCTACGCGTTCCAGTGGTTCTTCTTCTCGGCCGGCGCGATCGTGGTGTACGGCCTCATCCTGCGCCGGGTCGTCGCCGGGCGCGAAGAAGCCCCCGGTACCGAACTACAGTTGTAGGCCATGGGCCGTTTCGGACGCGTGCTGACCGCGATGGTCACCCCCTTCACCGAGGACGGCGTGCTCGACCTCGACGGAGCGGCTCGCCTTGCGGGGTGGCTCGTCGCCAACGGCAACGAGGGCCTGGTGGTGGCCGGAACCACCGGGGAGAGCCCCACTCTCACCCACTCCGAGCAGGCCGAACTCGTGGCTGCGGTGGTGGCCGCGGTCGATGTGCCCGTGGTGGCGGGAGCCGGCAGCAACGACACCCGAGCCGCCATCGACCTCACCGAGCGGTGCACCCGCGCCGGGGCGGACGGGATCCTGCATGTGGCCGGCTACTACAACCGGCCGTCGCAAGCCGGGCTGGACACGCACTTCCGCCACTGCGCGGCCGCAACGGACCTGCCGGTGATCATCTACGACATACCCGGCCGCACCGGCCGCAAGGTCGCCACCGAGACCCTGGTCCGGCTGGCCTACGAGGTTCCCAACATCGTCGGGCTCAAGGACGCGGCCGGTTCTCCCGCAGAGACGGCCCGCCTGCTGGAGATGGCGCCGGACGGCTTCGAGGTGTACTCGGGCGACGACTCGCTCACCTTGCCGCTCATGTCGATCGGCGCGGTGGGCGTCATCGGCGTGGCCACCCACTGGGCGGGGAGGGAGATGGCGGCCATGTTCGACGCGTTCGAGAGCGGTCGGGTCGCCGAGGCGACAGCCATCAACCGGCGGCTGCTCGACTCCTACGACTTCGAGACCGGCGACGCGGCTCCCAACCCCGTGCCCACCAAGTGCATGATGAGGGTGCTGGGACTTCCGGCAGGGCCATGCCGCCTGCCCATGGGACCGGAGCCCCCCGGACTGGAGGACCAGGCCAGGGAGGTCCTCGCCGCACTGCGCGGCTCCGAGCCGGAGCCCGAGCAGCAGGCGGAAGCGGCCCCTGAGGTGCCCGCCGAGCCGGCTCCGGTCGGCACGGGCTGACCGCCGTCCGCAGGCAAGTGGCCGCACCCGTCGCCGTCACCTTCCTGGGCGGCCTGGGTGAGATCGGACGGAACTGCGCGGTCCTCGAGACCGCGGGCCGCCGGGTGCTGCTCGACTGCGGCCGTATGTTCGCGGGCGACGACCTACCCGGCGTCGACTCCGTGCTGCCCGACTTCGAATGGCTGCTGGACAGCGGGGGAGTCGAGGCGTGCGTCGCCACCCACGCCCACGAGGATCACATAGGAGCGCTCCCTCATCTGCTCGAGCACCTGTCGTTCCCCGTCTACGGGTCGGCGTTCACGCTCGGCCTGGTGAGGCACAAGCTCGCCGAGGCGGGCCTGCTCGACCGGGCTGAGCTGCGCGAGGTCAGCGACGGGGACTCCTTCCGGGCCGGACCGTTCCAGTGCGAGGCGATGCCCGTCACCCATTCGGTGCCGGGGGGACTCATCACGGCATTCTCCACACCGCAGGGAGTGATCCTGCACTCCAGCGACTACAAGCTCGACCTCACGCCGGTGGACGGCCGCCGGACCGCGCTCTCCCGCATCGGGGCGCTGGCCGACGATCCGGGGGTCAGGCTGCTGCTGGCCGACTCGACCAACGCCGACGCGCCCGGATCGTCGCGCTCGGAGCGAGACGTGGGCGACGTCCTGCACGATGTGATCGCCCACCAGGAGGGCCGCAGGGTGATCGTCGGGGCATTCGCCAGCCACATCCACCGGATCCAGCAGGTGATGGACGCAGCCGTCGCCGCGGGTCGCACGGTGGCGACGCTGGGTCTGTCCATGCAGCGCAATGTCGGGCTGGCCCGCGAGCTGAACCTGCTGCGGGTTCCTGATCACGCCGTGCGCGACATCACCGACCTCGAGGGGCTCGAGCCGTCACAGGTGCTGATCGTGTGCACCGGATCGCAGGGCGAGCCCCGGGCCGCCCTGACCCAGATGGCCGAGGGCACCAGCAAGTGGGTCGAGATCGGCGCCGAGGACACGGTGATCTTCAGCTCGCATCCGATCCCCGGCAACGAGGCCTCGGTGGGCGCGGTTCGCAACGGGCTGGCCCGCAGGGGCGCGCTCGTGCTCCACACCGGCAACCTCGACGTGCACACCTCCGGTCACGGCAAGCAGCAGGAACTCAGGGTCCTGCACTCGGTGGCATCGCCGGAGTGGTTCGTGCCCGTCCACGGCGAGTACGAGCATCTGGTCGCACACGCCCGTCTCGCCCGCGAGATGGGCATGGCCGCCGAGCGGGTGGTGCTGTGCTGCGACGGCGACCGGATCAAGTTGACCGACGAGGGCCTGCTCCAGGCCGGATCGGTGGGCGGCGACCATGTCTATGTCGACGGAACGGTCGGGGACTTGGGCTCGACAGTCCTGAACGAGAGGCGGAAACTCGGCGCCGACGGCTTCGTGGCCGTGGTGGTGAGCGTCGACCTGGAGCTGGGCTCGCTGGCCTCCAGTCCCGAGATCGTGTCGCGGGGATGGGTGGAGCATCCGGCCCTGGTGGGCCACGAGGCCGCCGTGGCCGACGGCGTAGAGACAGCGGTGAGGGGTGCCTTGGAGGGCGGCGACCGCGACCGGGAGGCGCTGGCCGATCTGGTGTTGCGAACAGCCCGGCGCATCTCGCGGGAGCGCACCCGCCGCCGTCCCGTCATCGTCCCGGTGATCACCTTCTGAGAGTGTCGGGGGTTCACGGGGCGGTCGGGCGTCACTGGTAGCGTCACCCTTCATGGCGACCAAAGGAGCCGATCCCAGCTCTCGCAGGGCGAAAGCGCCATCAGCGGGCAAGCGAGCCTCTCGCCGGGGCTCGGCTGCGGTCGGTTCGGTGGTGAGCCGCCATCGCCGAGACATCTGGGGTCTGGCCGCGGTCATGGCCGGCCTCCTGGTGGCCGGGAGCGTCTGGTTCTCCGCGGCCGGACCGCTGGGCGAGGGCGTCGACAGTGCCCTCGCCGCCTGCTTCGGTCTGGTGCGCATGGCCCTCCCCGTTGGGCTGGCCGCGATGGGGGCCGCGGCCCTCTGGGGCGGGCGTCGCGGCGGCGCGGTGGACGGTGCAGGCGACAGTGGCGACCGCGCTGACGGCGACCCGCCTGCCGGCCGCGCCCAGGTCGAGCGGTCCGACTCCGCGGTCAGGATGGTGCTGGGCGGCGTCCTGCTGCTGGTGTCCTCCACCGGTTTGCTGCACCTGTCCAGAGGCCGCCCCGGCCTGGGTGACGGCGTGGACGAGCTGGGCGCCGCAGGCGGCGCTCTGGGCGTCGGCATCGGTGGCTTCCTGCATGCCTGGACGGCTGCATGGGGTTCGGTGCTGCTGCTTGTGTTCGTGGGACTGGTCGGCGTCATCGTCGTCACCGGGCTCACAGTGCGGTCGGCGCTGGCCGCTCTGGCCGGTGCGCTGAGCCCGTTGTGGCGGCTGCTGCGAGCCGCGGTCGTGAACCTGTTCAGCGACATCAAGGAGGGTCCGGCCGGTCCCGCACCTCCGGACCCGCATCCCTACGGGCAGCCTCATGCCGGATCGCCCGGCGCTGATGAGCCCTCGAGCGAGGCGGAGGCGGAACCGGAAGCCTCTGCCGCGCTGGGGCCGGCTCCGTTCCGGGAGATCTCATCTGCCGGTCACAGCGCCGCTTCGACATCCAGAACCAGGGGCCCGGCCGCGGGTTCCAAGCGCCGCGGCGAGGGGTCCAAGTGGAAGCTCCCGAAGATGGACCTTCTGGCTGCGACCCCGTCGCGGGAGATCGACAAGGCCGAGGTGGCCGAGCGTGGCCAGCTCTTGCAGGCCACGCTGGCCCGCTTCGACGTCCCCACCCTGCTGTTGGAGCCGGTCGTGGGGCCCACCGTCACCCGTTTCGTGCTGGAGCTGGGCGAGGGAGTGCGGGTGTCGAAGCTCGAGAGCCTGCGCAAGGACATCGCCCTGGCCATGGCCTCGCCCGACGTACGCATCCTGTCGCCCATACCCGGCCGCCGCGCCATCGGCGTGGAGGTTCCCAACCTGGACCGCCAGATCGTGCGCCTCGGCGACGTGCTGCGCTCGCGGGAGGCGGCCAGCGCCGATCACCCCATGGAGGTGGCCATCGGCCGGGACATCAACGGGCACGCCATCATGATGAACCTGGCGACCACGCCGCACCTGTTGATCGCGGGAGCCACCGGTGCCGGGAAGTCGTCGTGCCTCAACTCCTTGATCACGTCGGTGCTGATGCGCTCCACACCCGAGGACGTGCGCATGATCCTCGTCGACCCCAAGCGGGTCGAGATGGGCCAGTACGACCGCGTCCCGCACCTGCTCACCGCGCCGGTCACCGATCCCCGCAAGGCGGCCAATGCGCTGAGCTGGGCCGTGCGGGAGATGGAGCGCCGCTACGACCTGCTCCACGAGACCAGCTTCCGCGACATCGCCGGCTACAACGCCGCGGTCGACGCCGACACCCTTGAACCCCCCGCTGGGGCACGGGACGCCGACGGTGAGCCTCTTCGGTACCAGCGCCTGCCATTCGTGCTGGTGGTGGTGGACGAGCTTGCCGACCTGATGATGGTGGCCGCACGCGATGTCGAGGAGTCGATCGCCCGCATTGCTCAGATGGCCCGCGCGGTTGGGATCCATCTCGTGATCGCCACGCAGCGGCCGTCGGTGAACATCATCACCGGCGTGATCAAGGCCAACATCCCGGCCCGGCTGGCGTTCGCGGTGTCGAGCCTGACCGACTCGCGGGTCATCCTCGACCAGCCTGGCGCCGAGCGGCTGGTCGGCCAGGGCGACATGCTGTGGCTCGGACCGTCGTCGTCGACACCCCACCGAATCCAGGGATGCTGGGTCACGGAGGACGAGGTACGCGCCGTGGTGTCCCACTGGGTGGAGCAGGCCCCCGACTTCCACGACGATCCCTCGGTCTCCACCGAGGATTCCCCCGCGAGCGAGTCCGCCGCAGTCTCAGCACCGGACTTGGGCGGAGCGCCGATCATGCCGTCGAGCATCACGGAGGCGCCCCCGCACGACACCACCGATGACGGGGACGAGCTGCTGGAGGCGGCCATGGCACTGGTGGTCGAGACGCAACTCGGTTCCACATCCATGCTCCAGCGCCGGCTGCGAGTGGGGTTCGCCAGGGCAGGTCGGATCATGGACCTGCTCGAACAGCGAGGTGTCGTCGGCCCGTCGACCGGCTCGAAGGCCCGCGAGGTTCTCATCAGTCCCGAGGAACTCGAGAGCAGGCAGACCCATTGAGATGGCCATCCGCCGGGTTCTGCGGTCGCCGGCGATGATGCCACCCGCCGCGCTCTAGGACCCTGTCGATGTTGCTCGGCCTCGTTCTGTCCGTCGTCGGGCTGGTCGTGCTGTCGCTGGCGGCCGACCAGTTCGTGAGGGGGGCTGCTCGTCTGGCGGTCGTGCTGAGGATGGCTCCGATCGTGGTGGGAGCGGTCGTTGTGGGCTTCGGCACCAGTGCGCCGGAGATGCTGGTCTCGACGGTGGCCGCGGCCAACGGCCGGCTGGACATCGGCGTCGGCAACATCGTCGGCTCCAACGTGGCCAACATCTCCCTGGTGCTGGGCGCGGCCTCGTTCGTGGCCGTTGTCCCGGTGAGCTCCAGCGTGGTGCGCCGGGACGCGATCGTGTCGGTCGCCGCCGTCGCCCTGTTCGCCCTGCTCGTGCAGGGCGACGTCAGTCGCCTCGAGGGGATCGTGCTGGTGGCTGCGCTGGTGGCTTGGTTCGTGCTGGTACTGCGCGGGTCCCGCACCGGCGATGCCGACATGGAGGACCTCTCCGAACTAGTGGGCGAGCATCCTCCTGCCCTCGGCGTCGAGATCGTGCGCACCATCGTGTCGCTTGCTCTGGTGGCCGGCTCGGCCTACGTCCTGGTGGAGGGGGCCGAGCGGGTGGCGGAGGAGCTCAACCTGTCGGGCGGCTTCGTGGGGTACACGATGGTCGCGGTGGGCACATCGGCACCAGAGCTGGTCACCGCGGTGGCCGCGGCCCGCCAGCGCGAGACCGAACTCCTGGTCGGCAACCTGCTGGGCAGCAACGTGTTCAATTCGCTGGCGGTGGGCGGCGCGATCGGTCTGGTGGGGCCGGGACCGGTCGGTGATGTCACTGTGCAGACTCGCGGATCGTTGATGATGGTGGTCATCTGCGTGGTGAGCTGGGTGGCGATGGCCATCGGCCGCAAGGTCAGCCGCATCGACGGCGTTGTGCTGCTGGGCCTGTGGGTGGTGAGCATCGCGCTGCTGGCCGGTTGACCGTGACGCGGCCCGGTTCCCTGCTGCGCGCTCTGGTGTGCGCCGGCCTTCTGGCCGCGGGCTGCGGGTCGGATTCGCAGTCCGAGAGCCCACCGGCAGCAACCGACCCGCCGGCTCCGGCTGCTGAGATGACAACAGTCGCGTCCTCGACAACATCGTCGACAACAGTCGCGTCCTCGACAACATCGTCGACAACAGTCGCACCCTCGACAACAGTCGCACCTTCGGCAACACCGCCCCCAACGGAATCTCGGGCTGATAATGGGGAGCCTGCGGGGGACGCAACTCCGAAGATTCCTGAGGCTTCTGAGGCGGACATCGCGACACCGGCGGAACGCGAGCCGTCCGAGGTGCAGGCCGGCGCGTCCCTGTTACCGCCGGTCGGCGATGGCGATGGTGTGGCCCGATGGACCGTCGAGATCATCGAGTGGTTCCCGCACGACCCCGATGCCTTCACCCAGGGACTCGAGGTCGCCGACGGCATCATGTACGAGAGCACCGGACTATGGGGGCGATCGTCGCTGCGAGTCGTCACCCCGGACACGGGCGAGGTCACTGCCCGGGTCGACTTGCCCGAGGAGTTCTTCGGCGAGGGCCTCACCGTCGCCGGTGACGAGATCTTCCAGCTCACCTGGCGGAGCGGCACGGCTCTCGTGTACGACCGCGCCACTCTCGGGCTCCTGCGGGAGCACCACTATCAGGGGGAGGGCTGGGGCCTCTGCGAGATGGACGGCGAGCTGATCATGACGGACGGCTCCGACCGGCTGGCCCGCCGGGACCTCCAGACCTTCGAGCCGTTGGACACGGTGATCGTGACCGCCTCCGGCTACGGCGGGCGGCTCGACTACCTGAACGAGCTTGAGTGTGTGGAGGGCCTGGTGATCGCCAACGTGTGGCAGACCGACCGGTTGCTGGTCATCGATCCTGACAACGGGCGGGTGAGGGCGGCCATCGATGCCGGGCCCCTTGTCGACGATGTGCTCCTGCACCCGCACCCAAGCGACATTGATGTGCTCAACGGGGTGGCGGCGGACGAGAAAACCGCCACCCTGTGGATGACCGGCAAGCTGTGGCCCCGGATGTACAGGGTTCGCGTGGTGGAGGTTCCGTAGGTGCGATCGAGGACTGCCGTGGCGTGGAGCGGCGCACTCCTAGCGGCTGCGCTAATGGCGTCGGCATGCGTCGAGAGCCCAAGGGTGCGGTCGTCGACGGGTGCGTCGCCGACCCTGCCTCCTGAGACCACCGCGCCGGTGCCGACGACGACACCGATCACCACCGTCCAGAGCACTACTACCACCGAGTCCACGCGAACCTGGACGCTGCTGGCCGGCGGTGATGTCCTGATGGAACGGTCCGAGCGGTTGGGCTTGGACCCCTTCCAGTCCATAGAGCCCCCCCTGGGGTCGGCGGACCTCTCTGTAGTGAACGTCGAGATGGCGATCAGCGACCGGGGCACACCCCATCACAAGACCTACGTGTTCCGCGCTCCGCCGTCCGCGGCCAGGCGGATCGCGGCCGGCGGCGTGCGGATCGCCAACCTGGCCAACAACCACGCCATGGACTACGGCGGCGACGCCTTGGCCGACACTGTCGACCTGCTGGAGGGTGCCGGGGTGGCGACCATCGGCGCAGGCCGCGACATCGACGAGGCCTACCGCTACCGGATCCTGACGACGGACGGCGGCGTGAGCGTGGCCTTCGTCGGAGCCTCCCTCATCGTTCCCTCCAATTTCGCGGCCGGTTCCTCCACGCCGGGCGTCGCGTCGGCGCACCCACCCGACCTGGCACGCGTGCTCGACACCGTTCGGGCCGCGGTGGCGGCGGCCGATGCAGTGGTCGCCATAGTCCACTGGGGCATCGAGCGAGACCCCTGTCCGGACGATGCCCAGCGGTTGCTGGCCCGGCAGCTCCTCGACGCGGGCGCCGACGCGGTCATCGGCCACCACCCCCATGTGCTGCAGCCCGTGGTGTTCACCGGTGAGAAGCTGGTGGCCTTCTCGCTGGGGAATTTCATCTGGGAGCCCCGCCAGCACATGAGCGGGGAGACGGGCGTCCTGCAGATCGACTTCGAAGGCGACAGGGTTGTCGACTGGGCGTTCCATCCCCACCTGCTCGACGGCGACGGCGTGCCGGTTCCGGCCTACTCGGGGCCCCGCGTCGACCGCATCCGCGACATCATCGACGAGGGCGATTGCGGTCCTCACCGGCCTCCGCCGACCAGCACGACGACCTCGCTGCCCCCGCCTACGGGCACCGCGGGGTCCTAGGTTGGTAGCACCCTCTATGTCCGGCAGGCCCAGATCCTTCGTCGTGCACACCTTGGGGTGCCCCAAGAACCAGGTCGATTCCGACAAGCTCACCGGATTGCTGGTCGCTGACGGCCTGTCGCCGGCCGGCGACACGTCCGAAGCCGACATGGTGGTCGTCAACACCTGCGCCTTCGTGGAGGAGGCCCGCCAAGAATCGATCGACACGATCCTGGCCATCTCGGAGACGAAGGCGCCCGGCGCCTCGCTGGTGGTCACCGGCTGCCTCGCGGAGCGTTACGGCGACGAGTTGGCCGAGGCCCTGCCGGAGGCCGACCGCATAGCCGGATTCGGGATGGAGCTCGCGACAGGTTCGGTGGCATCGCCCCGACCCGGCGGTGTGCCGGTGGAGCTTGGGCGCCCTTCCTCCCGCCCTGTCCCGGCGTTCGATCTGTTGAACCTGCCCCGGCCGCCGTCGCCCCGCCCGTGGGCGTACGTGAAGATCGCGGAGGGATGCGACCGCGCCTGCGGCTTCTGCGCCATCCCCAGTTTCCGCGGTCCCCAGCGCAGCCGCACACTCGAGCAGATCCTGGCGGAGGTCGAGCAGCTCGACGCGGTCGAGATCGTGCTGGTGGCCCAGGACCTCGCCTCCTACGGCCGGGACCAGGGCTCCGGAGAGCGCCGCATCGTGCCGCTGGTGGAGGCCGTGTCGGAGCGCGCCGCCCGTACCCGCCTGCTGTACCTGTACCCGTCGGACCTCAACGACACCCTGATAGACGCGATCTGCGCCACCGGCGTCCCCTACTTCGACCTGTCGCTCCAGCACGTCTCGGCGCCCTTGCTGCGCCGCATGCGCCGATGGGGCGACGGCGAGCGATTCCTGGCCCGGATCGAAGCGATCCGCCGGCGCGAGCCGGAGGCAGCCTTCCGGTCGAACTTCATTGTCGGCTACCCGACCGAGACCGAGGAGGACCATGACCTGCTGCTGCGCTTCGTGGAGGAGGCCCAACTCGACTGGTGCGGGTTCTTCGCCTACTCCGAGGAGGACGGCACCTATTCGGTCGGTCTGGAGGGCAAGGTGGACGGGGGCCTGCGCTCCGAGCGGCTGGCCGAGCTCGGCGAGCTGCAGGACGCAATCACCGCCCGGCGCCGCGACCTGCTGGTCGGTCGGCAGGTGGAGGTGCTCGTGGACGAGCCGGGCGCCGGCCGGACTCACCGTGAGGCCCCGGAGATCGACGGCGTCGTCCACGTGCCCGCCGGCCTGGCCGCGGGTACCTTCGCGAAGGTGACCGTCACCTCCGCAACCGGCTGCGATCTGGAGGCGGCATGAGCGCCTCGGGCGGCGCGGGGGCGGCATGAGCGCCTCGGGCGGCGCGGAGGCGCCCGCGCAGGCCAGCCTGCTTCATCCCGCCAACCTGCTGACGCTCGCCCGCCTGCTGTTCGCGCCGGTGCTGTTCCTGCTGATCCTCCAGGCCGAGCAGAGCCGGGGGGCGTCGTGGGCTGCCTTCGGCCTGGGCGTTGCCATGGCCGGCACCGACTTCTTCGACGGGCGGGTGGCCCGCCGGGCCAATGTCACCAGCCGCAGCGGCGCCTTCCTCGACCCGCTGGCCGACAAGGTCGTGGTGCTCGGGGCGGCCTTCTGCCTGGTGGCCGTGGAGCGCTACTGGTGGGTGCCCGTGACGATCATGGCCTTCCGCGAGCTCGGCATAACCGCGTGGAGGGCCCGGTGGGCCGGCGAGGGCGTGTCGATCCCGGCCCGCCGGTCCGCCAAGTACAAGACCTCCGTGCAGGCGTTGGCGCTGGCGATGGCGATCATGCCGACCCTGGAGGATGCCGACCTGGTGCTGGCCACCGCGCTGTGGGTGGCGGTGGCGTTCACAGTGGTCACCGGGATGCAGTACATGCTCGACAGCCGCTCGGCGCGGGCGCGGTCCCGCTCCCAGAACTCTTCGTAGGCCGGCCATGAGATGCGAGGTGGTGGCGGTGGGAACCGAGCTGCTGCTCGGACAGATCGTCGACACCAACTCGTCGTGGATCGGCGAGCAGCTCGCGCTGGCGGGCATCGACAGCCACTTCCAGACCAAGGTCGGCGACAACCTCGGCCGGATGACCGCCGCGCTCGAGCAGGCGCTGGACCGCAGCGACGCGGTGATCATGTGCGGGGGCCTCGGCCCCACGCCCGACGACATCACCCGCGACGCGATCGCGGCCGTGATGGGAGTCGAGTTGCACCGGGACGACGCCGTGGCCGAGCGGATCAGATCGATGTTCTACCGCCGGGACCGGCAGATGCCCGCCAACAACCTCCAGCAGGCCGATGTGCCTGCCGGCGCCCGGGTGATGGACGTTCAGCCCGGCACCGCGCCCGGCCTGATCTGCCCGGTGAGGCGAGCCGGCGGGTCCGCGAGTCCGGCGGGCGACGGTGCGACCGGAGGCGGCGAGAAGGTGATATACGCCGTTCCCGGCGTGCCCTGGGAGATGCAGAAGATGGTCAGCGAGTGCGTGCTGCCCGACCTGCAGGCCCGGGCGGGCGAGCGGAGCGTGATCCGCAGCCGGACGCTGCGCACCTGGGGCTACTCCGAATCGGGTCTGGCCGAGCTGCTGGGACCGGAGATGAGCCGCCTCGACGCCACCGGCGAGGCCACCATCGCCTTCCTGGCCAGCGGAATGGAGGGGCTCAAGGTTCGCATCACCGCCAAGGCGGCCGACGACGAGACTGCTTCCGGGGTGCTGTCGGGAGTCGAAGCGAGGGCGCGGGCCGTCATCGGTGAGGCGGTGTTCGGCGCCGACGACGACACCATGGAGTCGGTGGTGCTGGCCCTGATGCGCTCGCGGGGTCTCACCCTGGGACTGGCGGAGTCGGTGACCGGAGGGCTGATCGCCGCTCGCCTGACCGAGGTGCCCGGCGCGAGCGACGTGCTGAAGGGGGCGGTCGTGCCGTACGACCGCGTGCTCAAGACGGGCGTGCTGGGTGCGCCCGAGGTCGCGGCGGTCAGCGAGGAGATGGCGCTGGCCATGGCGGCGGGAGCCTGCCGGGTACTGGGCGCCGACGTGGGCCTGGCCACAACCGGTGCGGCCGGCCCCGAGAGCCACGAGGGCGCAGAGCCGGGCACAGTCTGGATCGGCCTGCATCTCGACGGTGGGGGTGAGGCGGTCGGGGTGCGCTTCAACATGGCCCGGACCATGGTCCGTCAGCTCTCGACCATCACCGCTCTCAACCTGCTGCGTACCCGCCTGCTCACCCGCGACGGCTGAGCCCGGCCTCGAGGGTGTCGAGGTCCGTCTGCCAGCAGCCCATCAGGTGGGTGGGCTTGAAGCCCATCTCGTTGTTGATGGCCAGCATGTGGGCGTTGCTGGCGGCGTTGCCGGTCTGAAGCCACGCCACCTCGGGTTCGGTGGCCCGCAGCCGCTGCCACATTGAGGCCTTCATCCAGCGCCCGATGCGCCGGCCCCGGTGGGCGGGCAGCACCACGGTGGACCACTGCCACGAGGCCGCGGGCCGGTGGCGGTTGACGAACACCTCGGTGGTGCCGGCCGCCTCGCCGTCGGCGGTGACCGCCAGCACGCCCTGAAACTCCAGTCCCCGGGCGCTGCGGGCCTCGATCTCAGCACGGACCATGGCCGCGTCGACCACGGTGTCGGCCATGTCGAGGTTGTCGGTGGGGGCGTCGTTCATCGCGTTGGCCGTGGCCACTAGCGCGTCGATCCAGTCCTCGGGACAGCGGCGGGCCCAATGAACCAGCTCCAGATCAGCCGGACCGGCCCCGATCCACTGCGCCATGAGCTGGGGGTCCACCGATGCCATATCGAGACGGGACTCCTGCTCTGTGTAGCGCAACTCGGCGCCGAGGCTCGTCCAGAAGGCGTGGCGCTCGGGGGTGTAGTCGCCCCAGGCGATGACCGAGGTTCGCCCGTCGCCTGCGGCCCGCCGCAGCAGTTCTGCTAGCACTGCGGCCGCGGTGTCGTCGCCGCACGGGGTGATCTCAACCCCTGAGAGGGCGGCGTTGGCCGCGTCGAGGTTGAGCTCGACGCGGCCGATGGCGACGGCCGTGCCGTCGTCCGTGAAGGCGACGATCCGCTGGTGGCGGCAGTAGTCGGTGGCGTCGTCCTCAAAGATCGCTCTCAGCTCGGCGGCCGGGGTCACGGGCAGGTCGGGGTCGCGCTCGCGGTCCACCGCCTGCTGGAGCTCGAGCGCGGCCGTGAGGTCTTGGCTGCTGAGCGTCCGGGCATCGACAATCCGCACCGCCCGAGCGTACGAGGGTCATGATGGAGCCGGAATCAGCGCCGGCCCGAGCTCTGTGACATCGACTGTTCGACCGGGACGTTGGCCGCGGGCCGGGGCTGCATGTTGGGGTCGCACACTGCAATAGCTCGAAGCGACCTGCGATCTCTTGAGGGTTTCGCGACCGGTGCCGTCGGTCGTAGTCTCGTGGCGGTGGAGCATGGTCCCAGAATGGAGGCTGGCGACCGGAGGCAGGAGCCTCCTGGGCTGTCGGATGCAGAGAAACGGGTCTTGGCCGCGCTGTCTAGGCGGCCGCTCGGGCTCTACCCGGCTGCCTCTGTCGCGGTGGCTGCGGGGGTGGGTCATGGAGAGATTCGCGAGGCCCTTGAGAGGCTCGTGGACCTGGGACTGGTCACCGGCGATGCTGAGCCCGTGCCGTCGCGCCCGGTGCGCCGCGAGGTGGTGTGGCGCCTCGACGTGGCCGCGGCTTGGCGGCAGTTTCCCGACGTGCTGCGCTTCACAGAGTTGCCGAGGGTGCCGCCGGCGCCGATGCCTCAACGACTTCCCGAGCGGTTCGCGCACCTGTTCTGGTGGGGCGACACGTCGTTGTATGAGCTGCCCCGGGACGCCGTCTTCGTCGCCGAGCAGATCCTCACGAGCCCCGACATCACGTCGTGGGGCTGGGCGCTATTCGCGCTTCCCTGCGACGCACTTGAACTGGTCGCGCGGAAGCCCCATGTCTCCGAGGGCCGCCGCGAGCTCATCATCAACACTCTCGCCTACCGCCGTGCCGAGCCTGCCTGAGTACAGCGACGTGCTCCCGCAGGGCACGATCGACGCATGGCCCGCCGTGGCTGCCGTCCTGCCGCATGGGAGCGCGCTCATGGGCGGGACCGGGCTAGCCGTGTGGCTGCGCCACCGGCGGAGCGCCGACCTCGACATATTCACGCCGGATCCCTTCGACACCGCCTCCGTGCTGTCGGCGCTCTCAGCGGCGGGGGACTTCGTACACGTCGAGTCGTCGGAGAGGACGATCCGCGGGACGTTCAACTCTGTGAACCTGGACATCGTGGCCGAGGACGGTGCGCACCGCCTGGGCCCTCCGCTCGTCGTAGGCGGACTGAACGTCGCGTCGCTGCAGGACATCACCGCTGGGAAGCTCAAGGCGCTGGCCGACCGCAAGCAGCTGCGCGACTACGTCGACGCCATGTTCATTGAGACGATGGGCGGTATCAGCCTCGAGCAGGGCGTCATGCTGTACTTCCGCCGCTACGGCCTCGACCTGCATCCAGCAGAGGTCCACCGCTACCTGCAGCACCTCCTGGACTTCGGCCATTTGGAGGACGACCCCGCGATCAGGGCTGCCTTCGGCGACAGCATCCGGAACCGGATCGAACAGCATTTTCGATCGAGGCAGCCGGAAGTAATAGCGGCGTTCCATCAGCTCCTGGCAGGATCCGATTGAGCACTCGCGCGGCGAGCACGCAGCGCCTCTCTCACGCCCGCGGCCGCTGACATCACCGCTGGACCTAGGACTCCTCCGGCAGTCGGGGCAAGACTCTCGTCCGCCGCCGGCAGATCAGTCCCACTCCTCCATGTCCCAGAGTTCCTCCAGCACCGGGTACATGGCGCCTCGGAGTTGGCCTACTGCGTCGACAAGCCATTGCTTCGCCTCTTGCCGTCGTGACGGCAGAAGGATCCGATGTATGCGACGCCGTGTCTCGTATCGTTCCTGAAGTCCATCCATGATCCGGGGGCTGGTTTCTTTCTTCCTCCTCGAGTTCGAGCCCGAGGGCGTCGCCGAGGAACTCGGGCCGCTTGGCCAGCCACGGGGTCAGGTCATGAGCCTCATTCGGCCACACCTCGCGGATCGACACTGGGGCCAGTTCGGCGGTGGGCTCTGCGTCCTCAGCCATGGCCGCTCTTGTCGTCGAGAGGCGTGCGGTCCAGGCGGAGGGAGGCTGAGTTCATGCAGTAGCGGTCGCCGGTGGGCTGGGGGCCGTCACCGAACCGGTGGCCGAGGTGGGCGCCGCAGTTGGCGCACACGGCTTCCTCTCGGACCATTCCGAAGCTGCGGTCGGTGTGGATCTCCACCGCGTCGGGGTCGAGCGCCTCCCAGAAGCTGGGCCAGCCGGTGCCGGACTCGTACTTGGTGTCGCTGGAGAAGAGGGGGGCATCGCAAACGATGCAGCGGTAGGTGCCGTCGTCGTGGCAGTTCCAGTACTCGCCGGTGAAGGCCCGCTCGGTGCCGGCCTTCTGGGTGACCTGGTACTGCTGGGGGGTGAGCCGGTCCCGCAGCTCGGCGTCGTCGAAGGTCTGGCGGGCGGGGGAGGTCTGAGAGGTCATGGCGGTTGCCTTTCTGTGGTTCTGATCTGCAGGCGAGCGTGTTCGGCGCCTTGATCCGAAGATTCGCCGGGGCATCGTGTTGTCTTTCTCCTGTACTGCTCTACGGTAGGCAACGCACGCGGTGTTCGTATGGTTCCCGGCCGGCGAATCGAGTCCCGCGGTGCCTTGATGCGAGCGCTGCCGGCCCGCTCGGTCCCTGCTAGTGGATGCTTGACCTGAACACATGTTCGCAACTACATTGTTGTAAGCTGTGCGAGGAACGACGGCGCTTGGTGAATGTACGCCGGGCCTGTCACACCCCCCGCGTAGGTTCACCAAGCATCCCCGACTCGCCGAGAGGCCACCAGACATCCACCCGCCCCAAGGGGGCACAGACACAGGAGAAAGACGTGGACGATCGACACAAGGCACTCGACATGGCCATGAGCCAGATCGACAAGCAATTCGGCCAGGGCTCGGTCATGAAGATGGGCGAGAAGGCCGCCATGAACATCGAGGCGATCCCGACGGGAGCGCTGTCGCTGGATCTGGCCCTCGGCATCGGGGGCCTGCCCCGGGGCCGGGTCACCGAGATATACGGCCCGGAGTCCTCGGGCAAGACCACCCTGGCCACCCACGTGGTGGCCGAGGCCCAGCGCAACGGCGGCATCTGCGCCTACGTGGACGCCGAGCACGCCATGGACCCGACCTACGCCAAGGCCATCGGCGTGGACATCGACGAGCTGCTCATATCGCAGCCCGACACCGGCGAGCAGGCCCTGGAGATCACCGACATGCTGATCCGCTCCGGGGCGCTCGACGTGGTGGTGATCGACTCGGTGGCCGCACTCACCCCGCGGGCCGAGCTCGAGGGCGACATGGGCGACACCCATGTCGGCCTGCAGGCCCGGCTCATGTCGCAGGCCCTGCGCAAGCTCACCTCCAACCTCAACAAGTCCAACACCATCTGCATCTTCATCAACCAACTGCGCGAGAAGATCGGGGTGATGTTCGGCTCTCCGGAGACCACGCCCGGTGGCCGGGCGCTCAAGTTCTACTCGTCGGTGCGGCTCGACATCCGCCGGATCGAGGCGATCAAGAACGGCATGGAGGTGGTGGGCAACCGCACCCGGGTGAAGGTGGTGAAGAACAAGTGCGCCCCGCCGTTCAAGCAGGCCGAGTTCGACATCATGTACGGCCAGGGCATCTCCCGGGAGGGCTCGGTGCTGGACCTGGCCGTCACCGAGTCCATCGTGAAGAAGTCCGGGGCCTGGTACACCTACGACGGCGAGCAGCTCGGCCAGGGCCGTGAGAACGCCAAGGCGTTCCTGCAGGACAACCCCGAGCTGATGGTCGAGATCTCCGACCTAGTCTGGAAGGCCGTCATGCCCGAACCCGAACCCGAGCAGGAGTGGGATCAGCCCGCCGCGTCAGAGCCCTCAACCAGCGCCGCCGCCTGACAGCCCGAACCGCTGGCATCGTCGGCGTGCTTCGGGGAAGCCATGCCCAAGGTGCGGGATGCCATCGACTTGGTTGAAGCGGACGGATGGCGGCGTGTCCGGACCAGGGGCAGTCATCGCCAATACCGTCATCCCTCCAAGCCCGGCACTGTCACGATTGCGGGCAGGGCGGGCGACGATCTGCCGCCGCGCACCTGGGCGAGTATCATGAGACAGTCGGGTTTGAAGGAGCGAGGGTCGCGATGAGGTACACAGTTGTCATCGAGAGGGCACCGAACAACTTTGCTGCCTATGTGCCGGACTTGCCCGGTTGCGTGGCCACGGGCAACACCCGGGAGGAGTTGCTGGAGGAGATCCGAGAGGCCATCGAGTTCCACATCGAGGGCCTGCGCGACCACGGTGAACCGATCCCGGATCCCCTGTGCACCGCGGCGGTCGTGGAGGTCGCCGCAGCTGCCTAGCGCATTCCGTGACGGGAGAACATCTGTCTGGCGTCGGCCGCGCTGGCCCGATGGTCGGCTCATCAGGAGTGTGGGCGTGCTGCTGTTGGCCCCGATGTGGCTTCTGGCGTTCGTCTCCAGCAGAAGGCTGACAGCGCTGGCTGAGAGCGCGGCCAGTGAAGGACCCGCATGGCAGGCAGCGTTCGAATGACACCGCGATCCGTGCCGTAGCCTGTGGGCGTGGGCCGGACCTACGCCATCCGCACCTTCGGGTGCCAGATGAACGAGCACGACTCCGAGAGGATCGCGGGCCTGCTCGAGGATGACGGGTACGAGCGCGCCTCCGCTTTGGAGGACGCCGACGTGATGGTGCTCAACACCTGCTGCATCCGGGAGAACGCCGACAACAAGCTGTACGGCGCCCTGGGCCGGCTCAAGGCGGTGAAGGCGAAGCGGCCCGGCGCGCTCATCGCGGTGGCCGGCTGCCTTGCTCAGAAGGACCGGGACCTGGTCCGGGAGCGGGCCGGCCATGTCGATGTGGTGTTCGGCACTCACAACGTGCATCGAGCGGCCGAGCTGATCGACCATGCCCGGCGGCACGGGCCGGTGGTGGAGATTCTCACCGAGACGGTTCGGGAGGATGCCGAGGCCTTCCCGTCGGTTCTGCCGGTACGGAGGGAGGCTGCCCATTCCGCCTGGGTCACGATTCAGATCGGATGCGACAACAGCTGCACCTTCTGCATCGTCCCCGCGGTCCGCGGCCCCGAGATCAGCAGACCCTTTGGCGAGCTCGTGGAGGAGGTAAGGGCGCTGGCGGCCGAGGGTGTCAGCGAGGTCACCCTGCTGGGCCAGAACGTCAACAGCTACGGCCGGGACTTGGCCCTGTCGCGGCGGGGGAGCGCCAACGGTAACGGTCAGGCCGTCGCTGGCGACGATGTTTGGTGGTGCGGATCGGCCTGGCTGGACGATCGGCGACCCCGGCCCCTGTTCGCGGACCTGCTGCGAGCGGTGGGGGAGGTCGACGGCATCCGGCGGGTGCGCTTCACCAGTCCGCATCCCAAGGACCTGCGTCCCGAGACGATCGAGGCCATGGCCGAGGTCCCGGCGGTGTGCGAGCACCTGCACCTGCCGCTGCAGTCGGGCAGCGACGCGGTGCTGCGGGCCATGCGCCGGGGTTACACCGCCGATCGCTACCTGGAACGGCTCCGGGCGGCCCGGGCCGCGGTGGACGACCTGGCCGTCTCGACCGACATCATCGTCGGGTTCCCCGGCGAGACTGAGCGGGACTTCGAGCAGACCCTTGAGGTGGCGGCCGAGGCCCGCTACGACAGCGCCTTCACGTTCATCTTCTCTCCCCGGCCGGGAACGGCCGCAGCCGACATGGGCGACCGGTTCGTGCCCCACGAGGTGTCCGTGGCCCGCTACGAGCGGCTGCGGCGGGTGATCGAGCGCTCCAGCCGCCTGGCCAACGAGGCCCGGATCGGCCGGATCGAGGAAGTCGTCATCGAGGGGCCCAGCAAGAAGGACCCATCCGTCACCACCGGACGAACCCGGCGCAACACCCTGGTGCACTTCCCGTCACCGGCTGGTGCCGCGCCACTGACCGGCACCTATGCCCAGGTCGAGGTCACCGCAGCTGCGGCCAACTTCCTGCAGGGCCAGTTGGTGAGCATCGAGGATGCACCGTCGCCGGCAGTCGCTCAGAGCATCGAGGCCGCCCGGCGCCTCATCCCCGTCGCGGCCGTCTGAGAAGGCGGTGGCGACGGCGCCGGAAGCCGAGGCTCGACCCGCCGGCGCTGCACCGGCCCATACCGCTGAGCGTGCACTGCGGATGGAGCGGCCCCTGGCAATCGTCGGCCCGACAGCCTCGGGCAAGTCTGAGATCGCCATGGGAGTGGCCCGGCTGATCGGCGGCGCCGAGATCGTGACCCTCGACTCCATGCAGGTCTACCGGGGCATGGACATCGGCACGGCAACCCCCACCGCCGCTGAACAGGCCGAAGTGCCCCACCATCTGATCGACCTGGTGGATCCGTCCGAGGAGTTCGCGGTGGCCGAACTCCAGGCTCAGGCTGCTGCGGCGATCGATGACATCCGCAGCCGGGGCGTCGTGCCCGTGCTCGTCGGCGGAACAGGTCTGTACGTCCGGGCCGTGATCGACAACCTCCAGATCCCGGGGCGCTATCCGGAAGTCAGGGACGAACTCGAAGCCGAGCCCGATACCGCGACCCTGCACAGGCGCTTGGTCGAGCTCGATCCGGTCGCGGCCGGCCGCATGGAGCCCACCAACCGGCGCAGGATCGTCCGAGCCCTCGAAGTCACCATCGGCAGCGGCCGACCGTTCTCGTCGTACGGGCCCGGCCTGGCGCACTACCCGGCCACACCGTTCGTGCAGGTCGGGCTGCGCTGGGAGCGGGACCGCCTCGATGAGCGCATCGCAGCCCGCTACCGGCGTCAGATGGCCGACGGCTTCCTCGACGAGGTCCGGTCGCTGGCGGGCCAACCCATCTCCCGGACCGCGTCGCAAGCCCTCGGCTACAAGGAGCTGCTCGCCCACGTGCACGGGGAGACGAGCCTCGACGACGCCCTGGAGCTGGCCGTGGTGCGCACCCGGCGCTTCGCCCGTCGCCAGGAGCGCTGGTTCCGCCGCGACCCGCGCATCCACTGGCTGGACGCCCCCGCCACTCCCGGCGACTTGCTGTCCGTCTGTGATTCTTGACGTAGTTGACCGCACCAGAACAGCACAACTACGTCAAGAACGGCGGTAGCAATCACCGCCTGTCCGCTCGGCCTTCCGGCGCGCCAGAATGCAGGGATGACCGGCGGGCTGCGACTCCACAAGCTCCACGGACTGGGAAACGACTTCCTAGTCGCGCTCGTCGACGAGCTGCCCGATGAGGCCGATGCTGCCCGGACGGCCGCCGCGCTGTGCCATCGGAGCGACGGCGTCGGCGCGGACGGGCTGATCTATGCCGTGGTCGACCCGCCGAGCAGCGGCTCGGGCCGCGCCGCGGCCATGAGGCTGTGGAACTCCGACGGCTCGCCGGCCGAGGTGTCCGGCAACGGCCTCAGGTGCCTCGCCCATGCCATCGCCCGCACGCTGGGAGAGGCCGAACTTGACATCGTCGTGAACACCGTCGCCGGTCCTCGCCGATGCTCGATTCGACCGACGCTCCTGCCGGACACCGTCGTCGGGACCAGCGAGATGGGCACCCCTGGCCCCGGTCCCCGTCCTGACCGGCTCAGCGGCACCCCCGCGGCCGCCGCGGAGGGCATCCTCGGGCCGGGCGCGATCGCACGATGGGCCACGCTGGATGTGGGCAACCCCCATGTCGTGCTGGCCGTGGTCGATCCTGCCGCAGTGCCCGTCCATGAGGCCGGCCCGGCTGTGGAGGCCGTCTTCACGGGCGGCATCAATGTCCACTTCGGCGGGGTCACCGGGCCCGACGAGCTGACCTTGGGCGTCTGGGAGCGTGGCGCGGGGGCGACCGCGGCGTGCGGGACGGGAGCGGTGGCCGCAGCCGCCGTATTCCATCGCTGGGGCGACGTGGGCCAGAATGTCACCGTGCTAATGGCGGGTGGGCAGGCTCAGGTCGATCTCTCCGAGCCGGTGACCCTCACCGGAGAATCGACTCACCTGGCCGAGTTGGATGTCGCCAGTGTCTGACGTCGGCAAGCCGCCACAGGGTCACGGCGTGCCAGGGAGCGACTTCGACGGCAGCGAGGCAAACATGATCGGCGACGACACCCATCGGGACGGGTCGGCCGCGGACGGCGACGACACCCGCCGGGACGGGTTCGGCGAGTTCGGCGGCGTGGACGACACCCACCGGGGTGGGTTCGGCGAGTTCGGCGGTGACGGGCCCGGGCTCATCGATCGGGCCTTCCGGGAGCGCATCGTGCTGGTCGGGATGGTCCGCTCCGGTCGGGACGCCTCCGCCACCGACGCCTCCCTGGACGAGTTGAGCCTGCTGGTCGACACCGCGGGAGCCGATGCCGTCGAGCGGGTCTGCCAGCGGCGGGCCGCGCCCGATCCGGCCACCTTCGTGGGCGCGGGCAAGGCCCGCGAGATCAGGGCCATCGCCGAGGATGTCGACTGCGACACGGTGGTGTTCGACGACGACCTCAGCCCCGCGCAGCAGTTCAACCTGGAGAAGCTGCTGGGCCGCACCGCCTTGGACCGCACCGCGGTGATCCTCGACATCTTCGCCCAGAACGCCAGCACACCGGAGGGCAAGGCCCAGGTCGAGCTGGCCCAACTCCGCTACCGGCTGCCCCGCCTGCGGGGCGCCGGGCGGCGCCTGTCGCAGCAGGCGGGCGGGATCGGCACCCGCGGTCCCGGCGAGACCCAGCTCGAGGTGGACCGTCGCCGCCTGGAGCGACGCATACACAAGCTCGAGGACGACCTTCGCCGTATCGCCGGCCATCGCCGAACCCAGTCCAAGGCCCGCAGCCGCACCCGCAACCGGTCAGCGGCGATCGTCGGCTACACCAACGCGGGCAAATCATCGCTGCTCAACCGGCTCACGTCGGCCACCGTGGCGGTGGAGGACCGCCTCTTCGCCACCCTCGACCCCACCACCCGACGACTGGGGCTGCCCGGCGGTGAGACGGTCTTCGTCACCGACACGGTGGGGTTCGTGCGCAAGCTGCCCCACCAGCTGGTGGAGGCGTTCAAGACCACGCTCGACGTTGTCCGGGACGCGGACCTGCTGGTCCATGTGGTGGACGGTTCCGACAGCGACCCCGACGGCTCCATGGCCGCAGTGCGCCAGGTGCTCGCCGAGATCGACGCCGACGAGATCCCGGAGTTGGTTGTGTTCAACAAGAGCGACCTGGGTCCGGGTGCGGTCCGGCTGGCCGAGCGGACAGACGGCGCGGTGGCGGTGTCGGCCGCCACCGGCGAAGGGGTGGAGGGGCTCCTGGGCGCTATCGGCGACCGGATGCGCCGGGTTGCCAGCGAGGTGGAGCTGGTGGTGCCCTGGGACCGCGGCGACGTGCTCGCGGGCGTGCACCGGGAGGGACAGGTGCTCGAGTCCACCGCCACCGAGGAGGGCATGAGGGTGCGGGCCCGCATGGAGCCCGGCTCGGTCGGGGCTCTGCGTCGCTACGTGGTCAACGGTTGGGACGGCTCGTGACGAAGGGCTTCGTGCCGCCCGTCTATCCCTACGAGCGTCTCGAACCGCTGCGGGAGGCAGCCGCGAGGCTTCCCGGTGGCGCAGTCGACTGCTCGGTCGGGACTCCCTGCGACCCACCGCCCCCGCAGGCAGTGGAGGCGCTGGCCGCGTCGGGCACCGAACGCGGCTACCCGGCATCGATCGGCTCGGCTGCGTTCCGGCAAGCCGCGGCCGCTTGGGTACAGCGCCGATTCGACGTGGAGGTTGATCCCGACACAGAGGTCGCGGCCTGTATCGGCACCAAGGAGTTCGTGGCCTCGCTGCCGCACTACCTGAAGCTCCGCCTCCCCGACCGCGACACGGTGCTGTACCCGTCGGTCTCGTACCCGTCTTATGCGATGGGCGCGGCCCTGGCTGGCTGTCGAGCCGTCCCGGTCGCGGTGGACGACAAGTTCCGCATCGACGTCGACTCGATCGAACGGCGTGACGCCAGGCGCGCCCTGTGCCTGTGGGTCAACACGCCGGGCAACCCGGCGGGAGCCCTCGACGATCTGGCTGCGGCCGCGACCTGGGGCCGCGACAACGGCGTGCTGGTCGCCAGCGACGAGTGCTACGCGGAGTTCACTTGGGACGGGCCGCCGCGCACCATCCTCGAGCACGGCAGCGAAGGCGTGCTGGCCGTGCACTCGCTGTCGAAGCGATCGAACATGGCCGGTGTGCGAGCCGGGTTCTACGCCGGCGACGCAGCGCTGGTCCACTACCTGCGGGAGTGCCGCAAGCACGCTGGCTGCATGGTGCCCGGCCCGGTTCAGGCGGCCGCAGTCGCAGCCTGGAGCGACCAGGACCACGTGGCGGAGCAACGCAAGCGATACTTGCTGAGACTTGATCAGATCGCGAAGTTGGCCAACATGGCGCGTGCGCCCAGTGTCCTAGTGCAGCCGACGCTGTCGCTCAAGGAGGGCCGTCTGACACCGGTTGGTCGTCCAGCGGGGGGCTTCTACATCTGGGTGCAGGCGCCCGATGGTGACGCGTGGGAATTCGCGGAGACTCTCGCCCGCCGAGCCGGCCTGATCGTGAGCCCCGGCGAGTTCTACTGTGCGGACCCTGATGCCGCCGGTCCGCGCAACCCGCACGAGTACGTTCGCATCGCCGCGGTCCAGCCCCCCGAGCGCCTGGAGCTGGCCCTGGGAAGACTCCTCGACTAGCCGCACCTCGGAATTGGCAGTGAAACGCACGCATACCGTGCATTGCGCTGCCAGTTCCCCGGCGGGCTTGTGTGCGGCTCGGAATTGGCAGTGAAACGCACGCATACCGTGCATTGCGCTGCCAGTTCCCCGGCGGGCTTGTGTGCGGCTCGGAATTGGCAGTGAAACGCACGCATGCCGTGCATTGCGCTGCCAGTTCCCGGCGGGCTTGTGTCGGGCCTGAACGTGGGCGGGTGGAGGGCAAGTTAGCCTCTCAGCCCATGTCCGACCTTGAATCACGTATCGGCGTGCTCTGGGAAGCCCGGCCGAACCTCGATGCTGATGACCCGGAGGTGATCGAGACGATCCATGAGGCCATAGACGCTCTCGACACCGGCCAGGCCCGGGTGGCCGAGGTGCTCGACGACGGCACGGTGCAGGTCAACCAGTGGTGCAAGCAGGCCATCCTGCTGCTGTTCTCGACGGCCAAGATGAGCACCATCGAGCTCGGCCCCTTCGAGTTCGCCGACAAGATCCCGCTCAAGACCGACTACGCGGCCCGGGGTGTCAGGGTGGTGCCGGGAGCATCGGCCCGTTGGGGCAGCTACCAGGCGCCGGGCGTGATCATGATGCCCAGCTACACCAACATCGGCGCCCATGTGGGGGCCAACACCATGGTCGACACCTGGGCCACCGTGGGGTCATGCGCCCAGATCGGCGCCAACGTGCACCTCTCGGGCGGGGTCGGCATCGGCGGCGTGCTCGAGCCTCCGGTGGCGCAGCCGGTGATCGTGGAGGACGACTGCCTGATCGGCAGCCGCTGCATCGTCGCCGACGGCGCCCGGGTCGGGCAGGGGACGGTGCTGGGAGCGGGAGCGATCCTCACCGGCTCCATCCCGGTGATCGATG
Source organism: Candidatus Aldehydirespirator sp. (assembly GCA_965203635.1). Classification (GTDB taxonomy): domain Bacteria; phylum Actinomycetota; class Acidimicrobiia; order Acidimicrobiales; family Aldehydirespiratoraceae; genus Aldehydirespirator. The sequence continues at coordinate 2,974,699 of OZ241903.1, read as the reverse complement.
CCTCCACCGGCGAGGAACTGGGAAGGGGCGAGGTGCCGCCCTGGTCGGTTGCCGTGCTGGGTACCCGGGCCCGCCGGTTCGGCGGCGGCGAGTTCGGACTGCCCGCGGTGCTGGTGATCAAGCGCCTGTCGGAGGGCGAGCGCCACGACAAGTCGGCCCTCAACCAGATCCTGCGCGACCACGGCGCCACCACCTGAGCACCGATCAGCGTGCGCAGTCCAGCCGCGGTGCAAATGTTGTCTCGCGCTGATATATCTTGATTATGACTGAGATTCATGAATTCTCAGACGACCGTTGCCTGATGACGGGGGACCCGTTCCTGCTGGCGGCCGATCTGGTCGCAGTACCGTCGGTTAGCTTCAACGAGGCCCGCATAACCGATCTGATCGAGGAGTCGCTGGACGACAGCCGCGGCCACCTCGATGTGGTCCGCATCGGCGACAATCTGGTGGCCCGCACCGACCTGGGCCGGCAGTGGCGGCTGGTCCTGGCCGGCCACACCGACACGGTGCCTCCCAGCGACAACGCCGAGTCCCGCATCGAGGGCGATGTGTTGTGGGGCGTCGGCTCGGCGGACATGAAGGGCGGTATCGCCGTGCTGCTGGAGCTGGCGCTGAATTCGAGGCTCCCCATTGTCGATGTCACATACATCTTCTACGCACGCGAGGAGGTGGACTCGGTCCACAGCGGCCTGCGCGAGCTGGCCGGGGCACGCCCCGACCTTCTGGACGCCGACGTCGCTCTCCTGCTGGAGCCCACCGGCGGGATCGTCGAGGCCGGCTGCCAGGGCACCATGCGGGTCAGGGTGACGCTGGCAGGCGAGCGGGCCCACACCGCCCGCGGCTGGATGGGCCGGAACGCCATTCACCGGCTCGGTGCGTTGTTGGAGGTCGTCGACGGCTACGAGCCGCGCCGGCCGGTGATCTCGGGCTGCGAGTTCCGCGAGGGCCTACAAGCGGTGTATGTCACCGGTGGCGTCGCGGGCAACGTCGTGCCCGACGAGGCGGCCCTGACCATCAACCATCGCTTCGCTCCGGACCGCACCCCCGAAGAGGCCGAGCAGCACATCCGGGCCTTTGTCGAGCCCGTCCTCGAGCCCGGTGACGCGTTCGAGGTCGTCGACGTGGCTCCGCCTGCCGATCCGGGCCTCGAGCATTCGCTGCTGAAGGCGGTCGTGCGCAACAGCGGCGCACCTCCCCGGGCCAAGCTGGGATGGACCGATGCGGCGTTCTTCGCGCAGCGCGGCGTGCCGGCGTCCAACTTCGGGCCCGGCGATCCGCTGCTGGCCCACACCCGTCACGAGCACGTGCACCGCGACTCGCTGCACAAGGCCTACCGAGTCCTGGAGGACCTGCTGATCGACGGCACCCTCCCGCAGGGCACCAGGGGATGCCCCGAATGGGAGGGCGACATCCCCAGGCAGATTCCCGAACTGTAGCAGCGCCCGCCCGGGCGCCGTCGCCTAGTACCGCCTCATCATGGTGACGACCTTGCCGTAGACGGTCACCTCGTCCGGCGCGAACTCCATCGGCTGGAGCAGTTCGTTGGCCGGCTCCAGCACGATGCGGCCGTCACGCCGCCGCAGCGTCTTCACGGTGGCCTCGTCGCCGGGGATGCCGGCCACTATGACCTCTCCGTTCTCGGCGGTGTTCTGGGCCCGGCAGACCACGTAGTCGCCGTCGAGGATGCCGGCGTCGATCATCGAGTCGCCCCGCACCCGCAGCATGAACAGGTCGCCCTCGCCGGTGAGGTCGGCGGGCATCGGCACCAGCTCCTCGACGTTCTCGGCGGCTAGCACGCCGGAGCCCGCGGCCACGTCGCCCACCAGGGGCACGTGACGTACCGGGCGGCGCTCCAGCGCGGCCCCCGAGTTCTCGTCGTAGCGCACCTCGATGGCCCGGGGCCGGGTGGGGTCGACCCTCAGGTACCCGGCCGAGCCGAGCACATCGATGTGGGCCTTGACCGAGGCGGGGGACTTGAGCCCGACGTCGGCTGCGATCTCGCGGATCGACGGCGGGTAGCCGTGGGTGCGCTGGTGCTCCACGATCGCGTCGAGGATCTGGCGGCGACGGGCGGAGAGTGGCTTCCGGTTGGCCGGGGGCGTCATGGCGGGTCTCCGATCTTGGGGAGTCGGGTTGTGTGTCCGAACACATGTTCGCTATAGTGTAACCGAACACCTGTTCAGACAAGGAGCCTATCCGTACACATGTTTGCGGAACACGCGTTCGATGTCAAGCATCTCGGCCGTCTCGACGGGATCGGTACCGATGTCACACCCCTGCGGGATGATCGCGGCATGGAAGCTGCCTGCCCGCCCGCCCTCACCCTGGTCCCCGCCGATGTCTCGGCCGCTCCGGCATCCCCGCCGCTCCGGTCCCTGCGGCTGCCGGAGTCGGTGTACCGCCGCCGCCGGGCCGTCGCGGCCATGATCGCGGCCGCGGTCTTGACGCTGGCAGTGGTCGCGGCCCGGCCGGACCGCGTGCCGCCGGGTGAGGCCAACCCCTGGCCCTCCACGGGGGAGGTCTCGATTCCGGCGGAGCTGCCCGGCGTCTACATCGTTCAGCCCGGCGACACGCTGTGGGACATCGCGGCGGCCATCGCGCCGGGCACCGATCCCAGGGGTCTCGTCCATGAACTCGCCGATGCAGCCGGCGGCAGCACGCTGGAGCCGGGCCAGCAGATCGTCATCGACGCCGTCGGGCCCCCGGCCACCGGTAGCGACCCGGAGCGGCATCCCGGTCAACCTGCCGGCGCGGCAGGGGCGGCTCCCTTCGCGACATAGCGCACGAACAGCGTGTCGGAGGCTTCCAGAAGATGGTCGATGGTCAGGTTGAGGGGCACGGTCCGCCGCGATCCGTGCACGATCCGGGGGCTGGCCCCGCCCGCCATCAGCGGCGCGATCGACAGGCACAGCTCGTCGATCACCCCGGCGTCTGCGAGTTGGGCGTTGAAGGACGGGCCCCCCTCCGACAGCACGACTCCGGCGCCGCGGCGGTCGAGCTCGGCGAGGATCTCCTCCGGCTCGGGCCGGACCGAGGCCAGTCGAACGACCTCGGCGACAGGCTCGAGCCGGTCTGCCGCCTCGGCCGGGGCGTCCCTTCCGGTGAGGATCACCGGAAGGTCGTCGCCGGAGCGTTGGTCGGCGAACAGCGGCAGGTCCAGGTCGAGGTCCAGGCTTGCGCTGACAACGGCCAGCCGGGGCCGGTCGGAGCGCCCGGCGGCGTGCCGCGCTCGGCGGGACGCCGCTCCGGGCCGGGGCAGGCTGTAGCGCTCGGCCCGCACCGTGCCGGCCGCGGCCACGATCCAGTCGGCGCAGGCCCGAACGGCCGAGAACACGGCCTCGTCGGCCGGGTTGCCGAGTGCCTCGCTGGCGCCGTCGACCGCGATGGCCCCGTCGGCGGAGGCGATCATGTTGAGCATCAGCCACGGCCGTCCCGCCGGCTTGGGGCGGGGCAGAGCCGGGTAGAGCTCCATCGGATCGACCTCGACGACCGGTCCCGGCATAAGCCTTCGCACGATCAGACGGTACCCGCCCGTGTGTGTCCACCACTGGTGGGCGGTTCTCCACATGCGCCTCGGCGAATCTCTGGACAACCTTGGCAGTTGTCTACAGGCCGGCTGTTCCGATGCACAGAGAATCCCGAAGCAATGCCGACAAATCCAGAAGCAATCCCAAGACGGGTCAACAGGCGCGAGTCCTAGGGTTCGTGCGGGGCCGCCCGAAGCGCGCCCGGTAGAATTTCAACGGGGTAATACGATGACTCTGGCCTCCGAGCAGAACAGCCTTCTCGCCGGCACCGACCTTCAACCGGACGCCGCGGACGACCCGGCGAACAGCGTCGCCTGGGAGCGGCGCGACGCGCGCCTGCTCGACCACAGCGACGGGTCGGTCGCATTCGAGCAGCGGGGCGTGGAGGTGCCGGCCGCCTGGTCGCAGAACGCCACCAACATCCTGGCCCAGAAGTACTTCCGCGGCGCGCTGGGCACCCCCTCCCGAGAATGGTCGCTGAGGCAGGTCGTGGACCGCATCGTCGGCACGATCACACGCTGGGGGGACAGTGACGGCTACTTCGTCGACGAGTCCGAGGCGTCGCTGTTCCGCGCCGAGCTCGCACACTTGCTCTACACGCAGAGGGCTGCCTTCAACTCGCCGGTGTGGTTCAACATCGGGGTGGCCGGGGTGCCCCAGCAGGCATCGGCGTGCTTCATCCTGTCGGTCGACGACACCATGGAGTCGATCCTGGAGTGGTACGCCGAGGAGGGCCGGATATTCAAGGGGGGCTCCGGCGCCGGGGTGAACCTGTCGCGCATCCGGGCCAGTTCCGAGGCCCTCAGCGGCGGGGGCACCGCGTCGGGCCCGGTGAGCTTCATGCGGGGCGCCGACGCGTCGGCCGGCACCATCAAGTCGGGAGGCAAGACGCGGCGGGCCGCCAAGATGGTTGTGCTCGACGCCGACCATCCCGACATCGAGGACTTCATCTGGTGCAAGGCCCGCGAGGAGCGCAAGTCGCGCGCGCTGGCCGCGGCCGGCTTCGACATGAGTGTCGACGGCGCCGACTCCGACTCCGTGCAGTACCAGAACGCCAACAACTCGGTCCGGGTCACCGACGAGTTCATGCAGGCCGCGCTCGAAGGCGGTGACTGGGATCTCACCGCCCGCACCGACGGCTCGGTGCTCAAGCGGTTGCCGGCCCGCTCGGTCCTGAGCCAGATGGCCGAGGCCGCCTGGCAGTGCGCCGACCCCGGCGTGCAGTTCGCGACCACCATCAACCGCTGGCACACCGCCGCGTCGACCGGCCCCATCACGGCCAGCAACCCGTGCTCGGAGTACGTCCATCTCGACAACAGCGCCTGCAATCTGGCCTCGATCAACCTGCTGAGCTTCCTCGACGATGAAGGGGTCTTCGACGTCGCCGGGTTCCGGCGGGCGGTGCAGGTGGTGTTCGCAGCCCAGGAGATCCTCGTCGGCCACGCCGACTATCCGACGCCGGCCATCGCCGACACCACCAGGGCCTTCCGCCAGCTCGGCCTGGGCTACGCCAACCTGGGCGCGCTGCTCATGGCGCTGGGCCTGCCCTACGACTCCGACGAGGGCCGGGCCGTGGCCGCGGCCATCACCGCGCTGATGACCGGCGAGGCCTATCTCACCTCCACCCGCCTGGCCGAACGCATGGGACCCTTCGCCGGTTTCCACGACAATCGCGAGCACATGCTGCGCGTGCTCGACCAGCACCGGAGCGCGACCGCCTCCATAGATGAGGACCTTGCGCCCGCCGATCTGCTCGAGGCCGCGCAGCTGGCGTGGGACGAGGCCTGCGAGCGGGCCGACCGCCACGGCGTGCGCAACAGCCAGGCCACTGTGCTGGCGCCCACCGGCACGATCGGGCTGCTCATGGACTGCGACACCACCGGCATCGAGCCCGACCTCGGGCTGGTCAAGTCCAAGCGCCTGGTCGGGGGCGGGACCATGGAGATCGTCAACACGACGATCCCCAGGGCGTTGCGGCGACTCGGCTACGACACCGAGCAGGCCGACCAGATCAGGGACCACATCGCTGCCCACCACACCGTGGAGGGCGCGTCGCTCAAGCCAGAGCACCGCGACGTGTTCGCCTGCTCGCTGGGCGACAACGCCATCAGCGCCTCCGGGCACATCAAGATGATGGCCGCGGTGCAGCCGTTCCTGTCCGGTGCCATCTCAAAGACCGTGAACATGCCCGCGTCGTCGACCGCCGGCGATGTCGAGCGGTTGTTCATCGATGCCTGGCGGCTCGGCCTGAAGTCGGTGGCCATCTACCGCGACAGCTCCAAGGTGGCCCAGCCACTCACCCTGGGCGAAGCCGAGCGTTCCACGGACGCCGCGGCGGCGGTTTCGGGCTCGGACGCAGGCGTGGCCCCGCAGGCCGGGTCGGTGCCCGAGCCGGTACGCCGGCGGCTGCCGAGATCGCGCCGGTCGCGCACTTTCGAGTTCCGTGTGGCCGACTGCAAGGGGTTCGTCACGGTGGGGGAGTATCCCGACGGCCGTCCCGGCGAGATCTTCGTGAAGGTCTCCAAGCAGGGCTCCACCCTGGCCGGGATCATGGACGCGTTCGCCATCTCGCTGAGCCACGGCCTGCAGTACGGGGTTCCGCTGTCGGCTTTCGTGGAGACGTTCGTGGGTGTCCGGTTCGAGCCGGCCGGCATCACCGACGATCCCGACATCCGGATCGCCACCAGCCTCATGGACTACCTGTTCCGCAAGCTGGCCGTGATGTACCTGACGCCCGAGGAGCGCGCCGCGCTCGGTGTCTTCACCACCGGCGAGCGCACCCAGCCCACGCTGCCGGGCGTCGAAGAGCAGGTCACCGAGACCGAGCAGGGGCACGACCTGCCGCCCGATCCGCCCTCGATCCCGTCGCCCGCGCAGTTGATGGCCCAGCTCGACTTCTCCGCCGCGGCGGCCCCCGCTGAGCCTCCAGGGCCCGAGCGGCCCGTGAACGAAGTGAACATGAGCGGGAGATCAGGGCCCGAGCGGCCCGTGAACGAAGTGAACATGAGCGGGAGATCAGGGCCCGAGCGGCCCGTGAACGAAGTGAACATGAGCGGGAGATCAGGGCCCGAGCGGCCCGTGAACGAAGTGAACATGAGCGGGAGACACGCTTCAGCCCGGTGGGGGCCGTTGGACGCGCCGTTCTGCATGACCTGCGGCGTTCCTATGCGCCGGGCCGGCTCGTGCTACGTGTGCGCCGACTGCGGCGCCACCAGCGGCTGCAGCTGACTCAGACGACTCAGCTGTCCTCAGCCTCGGCGGCGAGGGTCTTCTTGTGGCGCAGGTAGTCCTTGACCATCTCGCCGAAGCGGGCCGGGTTGTAGACGTCCTCCTCGTAGCTCCACAGGCCGTCGCCCGCGTACTTGAGCAGGGTGAAGTTGTACTCCTGGTGCAGCGAGCCGTCGCCGGGGTCGGCCATCCGGTTCCACACCTGGCACACCAGCCAGCCCCGCTCCTCGTCGATGATGTACCACTCGATAGGGAAGTGGATCATCTCGTTGTTGGGCCATTGGCTCATGGTGGACTGGATCCAGTTGTAGATGGCCTCCCGCCCGCCCATGGTGCCGAAGTGGTGCTCGATGTAGGTGGCGTCCTCGGTGAAGAGGTCGGCCCACTCGCGCCAGTCCCCGGTGGTGCCGGCCCGCAATGCCGTTTCCTGGAAGCGGACGAACGCCTCCTCGATCTCGGCTCGACTCCATCGGCTCATGGCTGGGGCTCCTCGCTCTCGGGTGGTTGCTCCGGCGGCAACAGCTCGAATCGTAGGTGACGGCTCAGGTCGCCGGTGAGGTCGACCAGGAAGCGGCGCTCGGTGAAGCGCCACCGTCCGTCGATGCGCTTCAGGGTGTCGTGGTAGCGGCCGCTGATGATGGTCTGCAGCGCCGAGCCCGGAGCCTGTTGCATCACGGTGTAGGTGGAGCGCACCGTGGCCGCGTCGCCGTCGATGTCGATGATCGGGTTGGTGGTCAGATGGCGGGTACGGGGGGTGCCGTCATCGTAGGTGACCACCATGTCCCGGTAGCTCGCCGCGATGGCGGCCGCGCCCGACGGTCCCGGATCGCCTTTCTCGCCATAGCTGAAGGTGCAGTGCGCCATGAGCTCGCCCAACTCCGTGAACCGACCCGCGTCGATGAGCTCCGCGTAGCGGTACAACTCGTTGGCGATGGCGGCGGCGTCGTAGGGGTGGGTGGCATCGTCGCGATGGGTGGCGTCGTGGGGGTCCATTGTCTGTGGACCGTAGTATCGGTCGGGCATGGCGCGCCTCCCGCTGCCCTCCCCGCCCACGCTCTGGCGTGAGGCACTGCGGTTCGTCGAGGACCTTCGCCGCGAGTGGTCGCGGGCCCGCATAGGGGGGCTGTCGGCCGAGATCGCCTTCTTCGGACTGCTCGGGCTGTTCCCGGCGGTGATCGTGTTCGCGGCCGCTCTCGGGTCCCTCGATGTCGTGATAGGCGCGGGCGCGGCGGCCGACACCGAGCAATGGCTCCTGGACCGGGTGGTCGAGACCTTCGGCAGCGACAACACGCTGCGGGCCACGGTCGAGGAGCTGTTCGACCGCTCCAACGCCGGGCTGATAACGGCCGGCGTGGTCCTGACCGTGTACGCCTCGTCGCGCGGCTTCACCGCCGTGGTCGGCGCCCTGGACGTCACCTACGGCCACGAGCATCGCCGGAACTGGGTCTCCACCCGGGTCATGGGCTTCGTGCTGACCCTGTTCACCGTGATAGCGGCGGCGCTGGTGGCCGTCATGGTCGTCGTCGGGCCCCTTTTCGGCGGCGGCGAGGAGATCGCCGACCGTTTGGGGGCCGGCTCCGCGTTCACCACCGCGTGGGACTGGTTCCGCTGGCCGGTCGTGTTCGTGGTGGTGGTCTGCTGGGCGGCCTCCATCTACCACTTCGCGCCCCGCCGTCGCACCCCGTGGCGTAGCGACCTGCCCGGAGCGGTCGTCGGCACCGTGTGGTGGCTGGCGGTGTCGTTCGGCTTCCGGGTGTATCTCGACGCCGCAGTCGGCGGGATGAACGCCGTGTTCGGGCTGCTGGGAGGGGCTCTCATCCTGCTGGTCTGGCTCTACCTGCTGGCCATGGGCCTGCTCGTCGGCGCCGAGATCAACAGCGTGCTCAACGACCGCCGGGGTTTGAACAAGCCGACAGAGCCCGCCGCCCAGAGGCCGAGCGGGTAGGCGGCGACACCCTATGGTCCTGACGAAGGGCTCAGCGAGGCCGTGGCCCGAGCGGCCCGTGAGCGCAGCGAACAAGAGCGGGCGTGACCCCTTGGCGGCGAGAGGTGCTCGCTCGCCAGTTTGCCGCCGCGTAGGGATACTCTCGCTGGCGTGAGTGATTTCCGGGTCGACCTTGACGAGATCTCCTTCAACCTGCGCCATGTCGCCGATCTTGACGGCCTGGCCAAGCTGGAGGCCTTCGAGCACGTGGAGGCCGACGTGGTCGACCAGGTCCTCGCGGAAGCGGCCCGGTTCGCCGAGGAGGTGATCGCACCCCTCAACCGGGTCGGCGACACCGAAGGCTCCCGCCGCCTCGACGACGGCTCGGTGGCGACGCCCACCGGCTTCCGGGAGGCCTACCGCTCCTATGTGGAGGCCGGCTGGGGGTCGCTGTCGATCGATCCCACCTACGGCGGTGGCGGCTTCCCCCACCTGGTCGGGCTGGCGGTGGAGGAGATGTTCACCTCGGCCTGCATGTCGTGGTCGCTGTGCCCGCTGCTGACCCAGGGCGCCATCAACATGCTGAGCGCGCACGGCACCGACGAGCAGAAGGCGCTGTACCTGCCGCAGATGGCCTCGGGGGACTGGACCGGCACCATGAACCTGACCGAGCCCCAGGCCGGCTCGGACCTGGGCGCCGTCGCGGCCCGGGCCCTGCCGCAGCCCGACGGCTCGTACCGCCTGCACGGCACGAAGATCTTCATCACCTACGGCGAGCACGACCTGGCCGACAACATCGTGCACCTGGTGCTGGCCCGCACCCCCGGCGCGCCGCCCGGCACGAGGGGCATCAGCTGCTTCCTGGTGCCCAAGCACCTGCCCGCGGCCGACGGCTCGCCCGGCGCCCGCAACGACCTGCTCTGCGTCTCGATCGAGCACAAGCTGGGCATCCACGCCAGCCCCACCTGCGTGATGTCATACGGCGACGGCGAGGGCGCGATGGGCTTCCTGGTGGGCGAGGAGAACGGCGGCATGCGGGCCATGTTCACGATGATGAACCACGCCCGCCTGAGCGTGGGCCTGGAGGGGGTGGCCATCGCGGAGCGGTCCTACCAGCAGGCTCTCGCTCATGCCCATGAGCGTCGCCAGGGCCGGGCGCCGGGCGCGCCGGCCGGGGAGTCCTCGGCGATCATCGACCATCCCGACGTGCGCCGCATGCTGCTGGACATGCGCTCCAGCATCAGCGCGATGCGGGGCCTCGCCTATCGCAACGCAGAGGCGATCGACCGCGCCTCGCACGAATCCGATGCTTCGCAGCGCCAGTCCGCCGACGAGCAGGCCGCGCTGCTGACGCCGCTGAGCAAGGCGTGGGCCACCGACGTGGGCTGCGAACTGGTCAGCGTGGGTCTCCAGGTGCACGGCGGCATGGGCTTCATCGAGGAGACCGGCTCGGCCCAGCACTATCGCGACGCACGCATCGCTCCGATCTACGAGGGAACCAACGGCATCCAGGCCGCCGACCTGGTGGGCCGCAAGCTGTCCATGCGAGATGGTGGCGTGGTGCGCGACCACCTGGCGCAGGTCCAGACCACCGCGGAGGCGCTCGACGGGTGTGGTGACCTGGCTCCGGTGCAGCGACACCTCGAGGCCGCCGTCGAGGCGACCGATGCAGCCACCGAATTCCTGCTCGAGGCCGGGCCCGCGGCGCGGCTGGCGGGCGCCGACGCCTTTCTGAGGATGCTGGCGGTCACCACCGGGGCTGCGGCTCTGGCCGACGGCGCGCTGGCGGCAAGGCGGCTGGGCGATCCCGACGCCGCTGCCGACCGCGCCGTTCTGGCCCGGTTCTTCGCCGCGAACCGGCTCTCGGCTGTGCCCGGGCTGATCGCGGCGGTAGCCGAGCCGGCCGACGATCTCGTTGCCGCCCGGCAGCGGATCCTGGGCCAGAGGCCGAGCGGATAGGGGCGACTTGATGGGCGCCATGACCAGCGTCTTGACCGCATCGATACCGAGCCCGCCCAGGAACGGCTTGAGCCTGGGGCCGCTGGACTTGCGCGCCTACGGGGTGATGATCGCGCTGGGCGTGCTGGCCGCCGTGTGGCTGTCGCGGCGTCGCTGGGAGGCCCGGGGAGGTGATCCCGACCAGATCAGCCGGATCGCGCTGTGGGCGGTTCCCGCCGGCCTGATCGGCGCCCGCCTCTATCACGTGATCACCGACTGGAAGAAATTCCAGTCCGCCGGCTGGCTGGAGGTCTTCGCCATCTGGAACGGCGGCTTGGGAATACCGGGCGGGATGGCGGCAGGAATCCTGGTCGGCGTGTGGATGGCCCGGCGCCAGCACATGAACCAGGGCGAGGTGATCGCGGCAGTGGTCCCCGGCCTGCCGCTGGCTCAGGCCATCGGCCGACTCGGAAACTGGTTCAACCAGGAGCTGTTCGGCTCGCCCACCGACCTGCCGTGGGGGCTGGAGATCGATGAGGTTCACCGTCCGGCCGAGTACCTGGATGTGGCGACCTTCCATCCGACGTTCCTGTACGAGGCGGTGTGGAACCTCTTGCTGTGCGGCCTGCTGGTGATCATCGACCGCCGCAGGGTGCGCCGCTCCGTCCCGGCGCTGGTGACCGACCCGCGCCGGGTGAGCCGTCCCGGCTCACTGCTGGCCGTCTACACCCTGGGCTACGGACTGGGTCGCTTGTGGATCGAGGCCGTGCGCATCGACCCTGCCAGCCTGCTGCTGGGCGTGCGGGTCAACATCTGGATGAGCCTCGTGCTGATCGCGGCCTCAGCGCTGTACCTGCTGCTGACCAGGGGACGGGCTGGCCCGGGACCCCGGGATCCCGTCATGCCGATGTAGCCGCGAGGCCCTCCAACATCCGAAATCCCTGTAGTTGGGGACTCGTCAGGTCCTCTTGCCACAGGAATCTCGGGTTCAGTTGAAGCCGCGTGGGGGGAAGTCGGGCCCGCGCTGCAGCCAGTTGTCGGTCAGGTAGTCGGCGGTGCCGTCGATCAGGTGCATGGTGTAGGCGTGCCGGCTGCGGTCCGACGTGTTGGCCGCGCTCCAGTGCGGCAGGGTGCCGTGCAGGGCGATCAGCGTTCCCGCGGCGGCCTCCAGAGGCGCCAGGTCGTCCACGGGATACGGCGTGTCGTCGAGGACGTCGGTGACGGTGCCGCGGCTGCGGTCGGCGGCGTCGACGAGGCGGAAGCGGGTCTTCACCGGGATGCGGTGACCTCCCGGCACCGCCCACATGCAGCCGTTGGCCATCGTTGCGTCCTCGATGGCGAACCACAGCCCGACCACGCTCTGGGGCTCGGTCCAGAGGAAGGAGTGATCGCAATGGCAGATCACCTCGCCGCCGATGCCGGGCTGTTTGAAGATGTACATCGACTGCAGCAGGCGGGGGTCGGCGAACCCCAGATCCGCCGCCACCGCCGCCAGCTCCGGGGTTCGGGAGAAGGAGTCGAAAGCGGGATCGAGGTCGTGCATGGCGTGGCCGATCTTGTTGACCGCCAGCGGCATGGGCCTCGTGAGGCGCCCACCCTCCACGGCGCCGTCCTCGAAGAACCAGCGGACAGTGTCGCCCGAGCCGAGGAACCACTCGTCTTGCGCGTGGCTCTGCTCGGTGGTGGAGAACACGGTGAGGCCGCCGTCGCACTCGGGGTCGACGCCGGCCAGCATCGCCTCCACATGGGTCTTGAGCGCTTCGCAGCGCTCGCGCTCCACGAAGCCGGGCAGGACCAGGAAGCCGTCGCGCTCCCAATCGGCCAGCTGCGAGTCGTCCAGCACCGGCACGGACCGTTCTAGGCCTCACCCTTGCGGTAGGCCATGCCGTCGGCTCTGGGCATCCGCAGTCTCTGCGAGAAGAACACCAGCACCACCAGCACGATCACGAAGGGCAGGATCTCGATCCACCAGTCGGGCACCGTCGTCGACAGGAAGTACCAGACCGCGGCGCCCAGCCCGAGGCCGGCCGCGATGCCGGCGTCGATGCGTCGGCGCCGGCTCAGGGCCCACGCCACCACCGCGGCCAGCGCAATGGTGTTGACCAGCAGCAGAGCGTGGGACGCGGAGCCGTCAAGGTCCCGCAGGCCCACACCGAACGGATAGCCGAAGAGGAGGGCGCCGGCCATGACCCCTCCCGGGCGCCAGTTGCCGAAGATGAGCGCGGCCAGCCCGATGTATCCCCGCCCATTGGTCTGGCCCTCCAGGTATATGCCTCCGAGCTCGGGGCTGGCGATGAAGGCTCCGCCCAGCCCGGCGAGGGCGCCGCTGATCACCACGCCGTAGTACTTGTACAGGTAGATGTTGATGCCCTGGGTCTCTCCGCCGACGGGATGCTCGCCGCAGATGCGCAGCCTCAGCCCGAACCGGGTCCGCCAGATCAGCCAGGCGGTCGCCGGGACCAGGGCGAAGGCGATGATCGTGGTCAGCGAGAGGTGGGCCACCAGCCCCCGGGCCAGCCCGGTGAAGTCCGATACGAAGAACCAGTCCTTCTTGGTGAACCAGCCGAGGATGTCGGGCGTGTCCCAGCCGAAGAGGTCGCCCCCGGCCAGGAACGGGAAGGTGAACTTGCCTACCCCCGAGGTCCGGGGTGACTGGGTGATGGAGCCGCCGTCGTAGCCGGTGAGGATCTCCGACGACAGGAACCGGGTCACGCCGGGGGCGGTCACGTTGATGGCCACCCCCGAGATGATGTGGTCCACGCCGAACGACACGGTGGCGATGGCGTGGACGAGCCCACCCAGGGCTCCGCCCAGCATGCCGATGAGCAGGCCGGCCCAGCCCCCGTAGTTGATGGCCCCCCAGGCACCGAACCAGGTGCCCAGTATCAGCATCCCCTCCAGCCCGATGTTCACGATTCCGGCTCGCTCCGAGAACAGGCCTCCCAGCCCGGCCAGCATGATCGGCACGGCCCAGCGCAACATGGCCTGCGACGACGTCACCGCGGTCAGCCGCTCGGTGTCGTCGAAGCCCTGCATCACGGTCAGCACGAACACGCCGACGGCCGCGTAGAGCATCCACCGGGCCCACGCGGGCAGCCGTCCCAGTGCCGCGGTCATGATGCTGCCGCCGGGCTTGTGGCCATGGCCGCGGCCGCCGCGGCGGCCTCCTCGCGCTCGCGGATGCGTCGCACGACCTCGTAGGCGATGACCGCGGTAAGGATGATGACGCCCTTCATGATCTCGACGATCTCCCGGGACGCGGCTCCCGAGATCTGGAGGATCCCCGATGAGACGTCCAGGAAGGCGAAGATCAGAGCGGCCACGGCCACTCCGGCCGGATTGTTGCGACCGAGCAGGGCCACCGCGATGCCGGTGAAGCCGAGCAGGCTGATCGGGTTGGACGGGTAGTAGCCGGTGTTCATGAGCTCGGTCATCCCGACTAGCCCGGCCACCGCACCCGACAGAGCCATGGCGATGACCACCATGCGCTTGGGCGACACGCCCCCGACATGGGAGGCGGTCGGGTTGGCGCCGCTGGCCCTGAGGTCGAAGCCGAACACCGTCCGGTTCAGCATCACGTGGTACACGATCCCGACAACGACGGCGATGACCAGCATGCCGGTGAGCTTCTTGCCCAGACCGATCTCCCGGGTGAACAGCTCCAGCCAGGCGTTGATGTTGGGGAGGATGCCGCTGTCGGCGATGGGCTCGGTTCCGACCCGGCCGCCGGTGGCGGAGATCTCGCCGCCGGCCTGCCACTCCACGATCCACCAGGCGGAGAGGCCCGATATCACCACCGCGTTCAGCATGATGGTGGAGATCACCTCGTTGACGCCGCGGGTCACTTTCAGCACGCCCGCCGCGCCCGAGAACGCCCCGCCGACGGCCATGGCCACCACCAGGATGAAGGCGATGTGCAGCACCGCCGGCAGCTCGACCTGGGCACCGAGGTGGGCCGCGACGATGAAGGCCAGAAGGTACTGGCCCTCCACGCCGATGTTGAACAGGTTCATCCGGAAGCCGATGGCCGCGGCCACCCCGGACAGGTACAGCGGGGTGGCCCGGTTGAGGATGTCGACCTGCGTCTCAAGCTTGCTGGCGTGCCCGACCATGTCCGCGTAGGCCGCGAAGGGGTTGCTGCCCGATATCAGCAGAACGATTGAGGACAGCACCACTGCGATGACAACCGCCGCGACCGGAGCCGCGGAGGCCAGCATCAGCCGGTGGGTGAGGCGCCCAGTCACGGCGCGTCGGCCTCTAGCGCGGCGCCGGTCATGTAGGCGCCCAGGTCTCGTGGGGTGATCTCATTGGGGTCCAAGCTGGCCACCAGACGGCCCCGCAGCATCACCACGATGGTGTCGGAGAGCCCGATGAGCTCTTCCAGGTCGGCGGACACGAGAAGGGTGGCCAGTCCCTGGGCCCGAGCTTCGCGGATGTCGTCCCACACTGCGGCCTGGGCCCCGACGTCGATGCCGCGGGTGGGGTGGTTGGCGATGAGCACGGCCGGTCCGGCCACCATCTCCCGGCCCACGATCAGCTTCTGCTGGTTGCCACCCGACAGCGCGTGGGCCGACACCTCGATGTTGGGGGTGCGGACGTCGAAGTCGGCCTTGATCCGGCTCGCCCGGTCCCTCATACCGCCGCGACTCAGCCACGGGCCACGCGAATACGGCGCCTCTGTCTGGTGGCCGAGAGCGGAGTTCTCCCAGAGGGTGAAGCCCAGCAGCAGGCCGTCCCGGTGGCGGTCCTGGGGTACGTAGCCCAGGCCCATCTCGCGCCGGCTGCGCACCGAGAAATGGGTGATCTCTCGCCCGAGCAGCGTGATGGCGCCCTCATCGGGGTCGTCGAGGCCGATGATGGCGTTCACCAGCTCGGCCTGCCCGTTGCCCTCCACCCCGGCAACGCCGACGATCTCGCCCCGGTGGACGCTCAGGCTCACGTCGTCGACCACCGGCCGGTCGCCCTCTCCGATGACGCGCAGGCCGTCGACGGCGAGGGCGACCTCCTCGGTCACGGTGGAGGCGCCGGCATCGGGGACCGGCAGCTCCGACCCGATCATCATCTCCGCCAGGTCGTGGGCGGTCACGTCGGTGGGCTTCACCGTGCCCACGGTCCGGCCCTGGCGCAGCACGGTGATGGTGTCTGCGATCTCGAGGACCTCGTCGAGCTTGTGGTCGATGAACAGGATGGTGGCGCCGCTGGCCTTGAGCTCGCGGATGTTGCGGAACAGCTCGTCCACCTCCTGGGGGACCAGGACCGCGGTCGGCTCGTCGAGGATGAGGATCTTGGCCCCCCGGTACAGGACCTTGATGATCTCGACCCGCTGCCGCTCGCCGATCTCCAGCGTTTCCACCAGGTCGTCGGCGTTGATGTCGAGACCGTAGGCCCGGCCGACTTCGTCCAGGTGCTCACGGCCGGCGTCGAAGTCGATCCGGCCGAACGAGCGCATCGGCTCGGCTCCGAGGATCACGTTCTCGAGCACGGTGAGCTGGTCGGCCAGCATGAAGTGCTGGTGGACCATCCCGATGCCCAGGTCGATGGCCTGGGCCGGTGAGTGCAGCTCCACGGTCTCGCCCTGGATCCTTATGGTTCCCGAGTCGGGCGGCTGCATGCCGTAGAGGATCTTCATGAGGGTCGACTTGCCGGCCCCGTTCTCGCCGCAGATGGCGTGGATCTCGCCCTCGGCCACCGCCAGGTTGATGTCGTCATTGGCCACGACGCCGGGGAACCGCTTGGTGATCCCTGTCAGCTCAATGGCCAGCGCCACACGGACTCCCTTTGAATGATGGCAGAACGACGACCGGGCCGGACGTTAGCCCGGCCCGGTCGCCTCAACACGAATGCAACCGTCCGGCGCACTGGGCGCTCAAGACGGTCTCGCCTCTAGGGCTCGGTCGGAACTGTGATCTCGCCCGACACGATCTGGCCCTTGAGGGCTTCGAGCTGGTCGGCGATGTCGTCCACGAAGCCACCCGAGGTGCTGTAGCCCACGCCGTCGACCGACAGGTCGTAGGTAGTCGGGCCGGCCTGCATGGTGCCGTCGAGGACGGACTTGATCATCTCGAAGATCGACACGTCCACCCGCTTGAGCATCGAGGTCAGGATGTAGTCGCGCACGCCGGCGTCGGCCGTGTGGTACTGGTCGGAGTCGACGCCGATGGCCCACACCTTGGACCCGGTGGCCTCGCTCTGCTCCAGGGCGGCCTGGAACAGGCCCGCGCCGGAACCGCCGGCCGCGTGGTACACGATGTCGGCGTCGCTCTCGTACATGGCCAGCGCGATCTCCTTGGCCCGGTCCGGGGCGTTGAAGCCGTCGAAGTCGGGCGCCTCGGTGATGTAGTCGCCGATGATCTCGATGTCGGGGTTCACGGCCCGGGCACCGGCATTGAAGCCGGCCTCGAAGCGCTCGATCAGGCCGCCCACATTGGCCACCCCGCCGATGAAGCCGATGGTGCCCGTCTGGCTCTTGAGAGCGGCGGCTGCACCGACCAGGAAGGAACCCTCGTGTTCGGCGAAGACCAGGCCGGCGATGTTGTCGCCGTAGGGGGCGGGGGGATCGGCGCCCCAGTTGATCATGGCCGAGTCGACCACTCCGAACCTGGTGTCGGGGTTCTCGGCACCCACCGCGGCGGCGTCGCCCTCGAACAGGAACCCGACGCCGATGACGATGTCGTGCTCGCTGGCGGCGAGCTGCAGCAGCTCGCCCCGGTTCGAGCCGTCGGGCTCGGGTGAGGCCTCTGTGAAGGTGATGCCCAGCTCGGCGGCGGCCCGTTCGATGCCTGCGGCCGCCGAATCGTTGAACGACTGGTCGCCCCGGCCGCCGATGTCGAACACCAGACCGACGGATACGTCGGTCATCTCCGGCTCGGCCATCTCCTCTTCGGGCTCGGCCATCTCTTCTTCGGGCTCGGCCATCTCTTCTTCGGGCTCGGCCATCTCTTCTTCGGGCTCGGCCATCTCCTCTTCGGGCTCGGCTGCCGGCTCCGGTTCGGCCGGTGCCGGTTCCTCTGTGCTGACGTCTACTGAGACGTCGACGTCATCGTCGCCGCACGCGGCAGCGACCAGGGCGAGCGACATCAGGATCGCGGTCAGCGCAAGCAAGCGCTTTCTCATTGGCCTTCCTCCAGGGTCGACAAGGCAATTGCGTAGCGGATGCTAACCCGCTCCGGCTCCGTTCCGCGGGTGGTTTCCGGTCCATTCCAGCAGTGTCTCAACCGGCCATGTGTTCACGATGTCGTCGATGGGCCGGCTGCGGCCCGCGCCGCCAGTTCGGATTCGCCCAGAGTCTCGGCGATCTGCAGCGCCCGCTGGCACGCCCGCACCTTCGCGCTGGGGGCCGGCTCGCGGTCGAGGTAGTGAACGGCGAGCGACAGCGCCGCGGAGGGCTGCATGGTTCCTGACGCTACCGGTCGCACTGCCCCGGGGGTCGGGCGGGTTCGGCGAGGTCCGGCGGTAGCGTGATCAGCCATGTCCAAGCGCACGAGCAAGCGCCGCGCCAAGGCTCGCCGATCCAAGGCGAACCACGGCCGCAAGCCCAACGCCGGCCGCAACAGCTAGCCGCAATTGGAGCGATTCGGATTCGTCGGCTTACCCAATTCGGGTAAGACCTCGCTGCACAACGCTCTGGCCGGCGGCGACGCGGTCGCGGCCCGGCATGCCTTCTCCACGAAGTCGGCCAATGTGGGGGTGGCCAGGGTTCCCGACGCCCGGCTGCCGAAGCTGGCGGCCATGAGCAGCAGCCGCCGCACGGTGCATGCCTCGGTGCAGTTCACCGACATCGGCGGCCTGGTGGCGGGCTCGAACCGGGGCGAGGGATTGGGCAACGCCTTCCTGGGCCATGTCCGCGACACCGACGCGATCGTCTACGTCCTGCGGGCCTTCACCGATCCCGACGTCGGAGGAGACGACGATCCGCTCAACAGCCTCCGGGTGCTCGAGACCGAGCTGGCTCTGGCCGATCTCGACAGCGCCACCCGCCAGCTCGACAAGCTCGCTCGAGCCGCCAAGGGCGATCGGTCGCTGCGGGCCGATCAGGACCTGCTGGAGCGGGCGATCAGGGTTCTCGAGGACGGCGTACCGCTGTACCGGGCGGGTTTCCACGGCGATGCCAGGGCCGGACTCCGCCCGTTCTTCCTCCTCACCAACAAGCCGGTGCTGGCCGTGGTGAACATCGGGGAGGACCAGATCGACGCCGCGGAGGACCTGGCGGAGCCGGTGCGGGTCGAACTGGGCGAGGCCGAGGTGATGGCGGTGTGCGTGCAACTCGAGGCCGAGGCCGCGCAGCTCGACGAGTCGGAGCGGCCTGGCATGCTGGCTGCACTGGGCCTCGGCAGCGGCGCTCTGGACCGGTTCCTGACCGTGGCCTACCGGATGCTGGGGCTGCGGACCTTCCTGACCACCGGCCCCAAGGAGAGCCGGGCCTGGACCTTCAGGGCCGGGGCGTCGGCGGTGGAGTGCGCGGGCGCGGTCCATTCCGACTTCCGGCGCGGCTTCATCCGGGCCGACACGATCTCGTGTGACAAGCTGCTGGAGGCCGGTTCCTGGGTCGCGGCTCGGGATCAGGGCCTGGTGCGGTCGGAGGGCAAGGACTACCGGGTGGCCGACGGCGACGTGATGGAGTTCAAGTTCAACGTGTAGAGGCCGAGCGGGTAGGCGAGCGAATCTGCTCCATACGGGCGAGGCCGTGGCCCGAGCGGCCCGTGAGCGAAGCGAACAAGAGCGGGAGACACCCCACGCCCTATGACGCGCCGGGGGACGGTGCGTTAGCCTGCGTCAATGCATGTCGACACCGATCAGCGGCTTCTGGCCGAACTCGAGCCCAGCGTGGAGAGGCTCTTCGAGCGGCACCTGCGGCAGACCAAGGAGTGGCATCCCCACGCGCTCGTGCCCTGGAGCAGGGGCGAGGACTTTCCTGCCGACTACGAATGGGACCCCGAGGAGGCCGGGCTGAGCGCCGAGGCCCGCAGCGCGCTGTTCGTCAACGTCCTGACCGAGGACAACCTGCCCTACTACTTCCGGGATGTCGAGCGCATGTTCGGCCGCGACGGTGCTTGGGGCCATTGGGTGCGGCGCTGGACGGCCGAGGAGGGCCGTCACGGGCAGGTGATCCACGACTACCTTGCCGTCACCCGGTCGGTGGATCCCGTCAATCTCGAGAGGGCGCGCATGGCCCAGGTGCAGTGCGGGCGGGTTCCCGAGCCGCCCAATGCCTTGGAGGGCCTCGCCTACGTGGCCCTCCAGGAGTTGGCGACCCGCATCTCGCACTTCAACACGGGCCGACACATCGACGATCCGGCCGGCAAGGCCATCATGCGCCGGGTGTCCTTCGACGAGAACCTCCATTTCCTCTTCTATCGCGATGCGATGGCCGCCGCGCTCAAGGTGGAGCCGTCCCGAGCCGTGGTGGCCATCGCCAACCAGGTGAAGGGCTTCGCGATGCCCGGTGTGGGCATCACCGACTTCGATGCTCACGCCCGCACGATTGCTGAGGCCGGCATCTACGACTTGGCCATCCATCATGACCAGATCCTGCAGCCGGTCGTGATGCGCGACTGGAACCTCCCGAGCCTCGCCGGCCTCTCGGGGGTGGCCGAGGCGGCCCGGGAGAGGCTCATGAAGCTGATCGACCGGATCGGCCGGGTCGGTCGGCTCATGCTGGAGCGCCGCGCCGAGCGCTGGTCGCGCCACCAGGATTGAGCCGGCCGGGGGGTCCCCGGAACTAGATTCTCAGGCCATGGCCTGGCTGATGGTCGAGGACCGGGTGGTGGCGTCGCTGGAGATCGCCTCCAGCCGGCGCGACCGTCGCCGAGGTCTTCTCGGAAGGGACGGGATCGAGGGAGCCCTGCTGCTGGAACGGACCCGCTCGGTGCACACGGTCGGCTTGCGCTTCCCCATCGACGTAGCCCACTGTGACGGCGACATGCGGGTGTTGAGGGTGACCACGATGCGGGTCAACCGGGTCGGGTGCCCGGTGTGGCGGGCCAGTTCGGTCATCGAGGCCGAGGCGGGCAGCTTCCGGCGCTGGGGGGTGGCCCCAGGCGTGGAGCTCGAGATCCGGCGGTGAGCGGTCCTCCGCCCCAAGCTGCGCCTCCGGCACCGGGCGGCTCGCTGGTGTTGGTCGGCACGCCGATCGGCAACCTCGGCGATCTCGGCCCGAGGGCGGTGGAGGCTCTGGAGGCTGCCGATCTGGTGTGCTGCGAGGACACGCGGCGCACGGGTCGGCTGCTCGAGCACGCGGGGGTGAGCGGGGCGCGACTCCGGCGCGTCGACGAGCACACCGAGGCCGAGGCGATAGGTGGCGTGTGCGAGCTGCTGGCGGCGGGAGCGACGGTGGCCGTGGTGACCGATGCGGGCATGCCCGCGGTGACCGATCCCGGGGGCCGGCTGGTGGCTGCGTGCGCAGCGGCCGGCCACACCGTGACCGTGGTGCCCGGTCCTTCGGCCGGCGTGGCTGCTCTGGCGGTGAGCGGGCTTCCTGCGGGCCGGTTCTGCTTCGAGGGGTTCCTGCCCCGCAAGGGCAAGGCCCGGGCCGAGCGCCTGGAGCAGATCGCGCGGGAGCGGCGCACCACCGTGGTGTACGAGTCGCCGCACCGCCTGCGGTCCTGCCTGGAGGACCTGGCCGGGGCGTGCGGACCGTCCCGCGAGGGAGTTGTCGCCCGCGAGCTCACCAAACTTCACGAGGAGGTCGTGAGGGGCAGTCTCGCCGAGTTGTGCGAATGGGCTTCCGGCCCGGTGAAGGGAGAGGTGGTGATCGTGGTCGCGGGAGCCGCCGAGGAACATCCATCGACTACGGACGAGGAGTTGCTGGCCGCCGCGCAGGCCCTGGTCGCCGGCGGGATGAGCCGTCGGGACGCCGTGGCTGCGGCCGCGGCCGCCCACGGAGCCTCGCGCCGCCGTGTCTACAACCTGATGACTTGATCCGCCCGGCCTCATCGCTGCTCCGGCTGGGGAAGATCCAGATATCTGGGGATAATGTGGCCCGCCATGGCGGTGCCGGTACTGGTCGCGGTGGCGTGGCCCTACGCGTCCGGGAGTCGACATCTCGGCCACCTCGCTGGGGCCTACCTGCCAGCGGACATCTACGCCCGCTACCAGCGGCTTGCCGGCAACGACGTTCTCATGGTCAGCGGGTCCGACGTGCACGGCACGCCGATCACTGTGCGGGCCGACGCCGAGGGTGTGACGCCATCGGAGATCGTCGAGCGCTACCACTCCGAGTTCTGCGACCAGTGGGAGATGCTCGGCATCTCGTGGGACCTCTACACCACCACCGGCACTCGCAACCATGCCGAGGTCACCCAGGACATGTTCCTGGTCCAGCTGAAGAACGGCCATATCGACAAGCGGGTGTCCGAGCAGTTCTACGACCCCGTCGGCGAGCGCTTCCTGCCCGACCGCTACATCGAGGGCACCTGCCCGCGCTGCGGCTACGGGGCGGCCCGCGGCGACCAGTGCGAGCACTGCGGCACCACCCTGGACGCCACCGATCTGATCGAGCCCCGTTCCAAGATCAGCGGGGCCGTGCCCGAACTGCGGTCCACCGAGCACTTCTACTACCGCTACTCGGATTTCACTGAGAAGGTCGCCGGCTGGCTCAAGACCCGCCAGGGATGGAGGCCTCACGTCCTCAACTCGTCCTTCGGCTGGACCAACGAGGGACTGCAGGACCGGGCCATAACCCGGGACCTGGACTGGGGGGTCGAGCTTCCTGTCGACGACCTGGGCGAGGGGAAGCGCATCTACGTCTGGTACGACGCGGTGATCGGCTACCTGTCGGCGTCCAAGGAATGGGCGGCCCGCAACGGCGATCCCGACGCCTGGAAGCGCTGGTGGCACAACGACGAGTCCCGCCACCTCTACTTCGTCGGGAAGGACAACATCCCGTTCCACGCCATGCTCTGGCCCGCGCAGCTGATGGGCTACGGCGGCCTGCACCTGCCCGACAACGTGCCCGCCAACCAGTACGTGACCTTCTCCGGGGCGAAGATGGCCGCCGGCAGGGGCGTCGGCCTGGCCATCGGCGAGGGTCTCCGCCTCTTCGAGCCCGACGCTCTGCGCTACGCCCTCGCCGCGGCCCTGCCCGAGCACGCCGACACCGAGGTCTCCATCGAGGAGATCGCCCGGCGGATCAACGACGAGCTGGTCGCCACTTGGGGCAACCTCGTGAACCGGGTGCTGTCGTTGGCCCAGTCGGCGCTGGGGGGCGTGGTCCCGGAGGTCAAAGATCGGCACTCCTCCGACACCGCCCTTCTGTCGGCCGCCGACGACGCCCTTCGCGACGAGGCCGACTGCATCGAGCGGGTGGAGCTGCGGGCCGGGCTCCGCTGCGCCATGGAGGCAGCATCCAGGGTGAACGCCTACCTCAACTCGAACGAGCCGTGGAAGCTGACCTCCGTGGATCCGGACCGCGCCGCCGCGGTGCTGGTGACCGCGCTCGAGGCGATGGCCGGAGTGCGCACGGGACTGGCCCCGTACCTGCCGTTCTCGACGGCAGCTCTCGACGACCTGTTCGGCCGGGTCGAGCGCTGGGAGCGCCCCGCCGTGCCGCCCCGCACTCCTGTGCCCAAGCCCGAGCCCCTGTTCGCCAAGGTGGACCTGAACGCCATCGATCTAGCCGCCGGCGGCGCGGACCCGGCCTGAGGGAGCGTGGTTGCTGTGGCCTGGGCCGATCACCATTGCCACCTCCCGGCCGGGGAGGCGGCGGGCCCGGTGATCGCCGAGGCGCGCACCGCAGACGTCGGCGCACTCGTCACGGTGGGCACAGATGTGGAAGACTCCCGCCGAGCGATCTCGGTTGCCGAAGCCCACGAGGGGGTGTGGGCCACTGCGGGCGTGCACCCCCACGAGGCCTCCGGCGGTATGGGCGGATTGGAGGCTCTGATGGCGCGGCCTGAAGTGGTGGCTGTGGGCGAGGCCGGGCTCGACTACCACTACGACCACTCGCCGCGTCCCGTTCAGCGCCAGGTCTTCGCAGCCCAGGTGGAGCTGGCCAACCGCAGGGACTTGCCGCTGGTGGTCCACTCCCGGTCGGCCTGGGACGACACGCTCGCCGTGCTCGACCGCGAGGGAATCCCGTCGCGAACGGTGATGCACTGCTTCACCGGGGGACCCGAGGAGGCAGAGGAGTGCCTGCGCAGGGGCGCGGTCCTGTCGTTCTCGGGGATCGTGACCTTCCCCAAGGCCTCCGAGGTGCGCGACGCCGCCCGGGTCTGCCCGCTCGACCGCCTGATGGTCGAGACCGACAGCCCGTACCTGGCTCCCGTGCCTCACCGCGGCAAACCGAACCGACCCGCCCTGGTGGGCGTCGTGGGGGCGGCGGTGGCTGAGGCGAAAGGCCTCGATGTCGCCGATGTGGAACAGGCCACCTGGGCGACAACCCGCTCGTTCTACGGGCTCGATCGGGAGGTCGACTGAGATGGGCGCACCCGACCGGAGCGTTCGGGTGGGGCTGGTCGGCACGATCATCCTCGCCGTGCTGGTGCTCGCCGGCGTGCCCGCGGCGGCCCAGCCGCCCTCGACAACGGATGTCCCCGGAACGGAGCCGACCGAAACCGTCGACGTGGAGGACTTCGAGAACCGGGCGCAGCGGTGGGCCGAGGCTCGCCGGCGGGCCCGGGAGGAGGCCCTCCGGAAGGCCGAGGAATTGGCCATCGCGAACAGAAGCACAACCTCCACGACGACCACCACCACGACTACAACCTCCACGACCACAACCACGACTACGACTACGACCACGACGACCGAGCCGCCGACCACATCCACCGAAGCCGGCGCCGTCGATCATCCGATACCGGCGGGAACCACAGAAGAGCAGTGGCATGCCCTGCGGGAGTGCGAGTCGACCCAGAACTACCGGGCCGTGAGCAAGAGCGGCCGGTACCGCGGCGCCTACCAGTTCTCGATCCGTACGTGGGACTGGGTGGCAGGGATGCACTACCCGGACCTGGTCGGGGTTGATCCCATAGACGCTTCGCCCTCGGATCAGGACAAGATGGCCTACCAGCTCTACGAGATCAACGGCTGGGACCCTTGGCCGACCTGCAAGAAGAGGCTTCCCTCCTGACCCATACCGAGTCGGAGTTGAGGGCGCTCATGGAACGTTTCGGCGTGTCGCCGCGGCGGTCCTTCGGCCAGAACTTCGTGGCCGATCCCAACACGGTGCGGCGCATTGCCCGGCTCAGCGGAGCAGGCCCGGCAGACCGGGTGCTGGAGATCGGTGCGGGGCTCGGCTCGCTCACCCTGGCGCTGGCGGAGACGGGTGCCGCGGTGCGGGCCGTGGAGGTCGACTCCGGTCTCGCCGCGGCACTGCGCGAGGTTGTGGCCGAGGCGGGTGCGCATTGTGTCGAGGTGGTCGAGGGCGACGCGGCGACCCTGGACCTCGACGACGTTCTGGAGGGATCGGACCGGTGGATGCTGGTGGCCAACCTGCCCTACAACATCGCCACCGGGCTGGTCGTCGACCTGCTGCACGACGCGGCCGCCATTTCGGTGATGGTGGTGATGGTGCAGCGCGAGGTGGGGGAGCGGCTCGTCGCTCCGCCCGGATCACGGGCCCGGGGCATCCCCAGCGTTCTCGTGGAGCGGCAGGGCACGGCTCGGGTGGTGGCCAAGGTCCCGGCCTCGGTCTTCCGGCCCCGGCCCAGAGTCGAGTCGGTGGTGGTCAAGATCGAGCGCCATCCGAGCGAGCGGGCTGTGCCCTTGCCGTCGAAGTCCGAGGTTCGCTTCAATCGGCTGGTGCGGGCCGGGTTCGGCCAGAGGCGCAAGATGCTGCGCCGCTCGCTGGCCGGGCTGGTCACCTCCTACGGCTTTGCGGCCGCGGGAGTGGACCCTGCCAGCCGTCCCGAGGTGCTGACCCTGGATCAGTGGATCAACCTGGCCCGGACCCAGCCGTAGCGCAACCCGTGGACTGTAGCTTCGCGGTGTGATCGAGGCATTCGCGCCGGCCAAGCTGACGCTCAGTCTGCGGATCACCGGCGTGCGGCCGGACGGCTATCACACCGTTGACGCCGAGATGGTGACACTCGACTTCTCCGACCGGCTCGAGATCGTGGCGGGCAAGTCCGGCTTGCGGATGCTCGATGAGGCGGGGAACGAGTTGCACGGAGTGGCCCGGCCCGGGCAGAACCTCGTCGAGCGCGCCCTGGCGCTGTGCGGCCAACAGGCGCAGGTCACCGTGCACAAGCGGATCCCGGTCGGGGCCGGGCTGGGGGGCGGCTCGGCCGATGCGGCCGCGGTGCTGCGCTGGGCCGGGTTCGGCGACACCGCAGCGGCGGCGTCGATCGGTGCGGACGTGGCGTTCTGCCTCGCCGGCGGCCGGGCCCGGGTGCGGGGCATCGGCGAGATCGTCGATCCGCTGCCCTACGTCCGCGAGCAGTACACCCTGCTGCTGGCGCCGGTGGGATGCGACACCGCAGCCGTGTACGCGGCGTGGGACGAGCTGGGCGGCCCCGCCAGCGAGAACGGCAACGACCTGGAGGCCGCCGCGCTGTGGGTCGTGCCGGAGTTGGCGGCGTGGCGCGACCGGCTCGGCGATTCCACCGGGATGACGCCACAGCTGGCCGGAAGCGGCAGCACCTGGTTCGTCGCCGGCGCCCACCCGGGGCCGGGCCGCATCGTGGCCACCACTACCGAGGCGGCCGCTGCGACCCTGTGAGGGGGCTGGTGGGAGTGCCGGCGGCTACTTGCGCCGCTGATGCCGGGTGCGCCGAAGCATCTTCTTGTGCTTCTTCTTGCGCATGCGCTTGCGGCGCTTCTTTATGAGCGATCCCACGGGGCGTGAACCCTACCGGGGCAGGCGGCCGAACACGCATCGGTACGGCGCTCGCTAGTGTTTGGTCGGGTTGCCCGCCGCCCAGGCGGGCGCCGATGGCCGGTAGTTCAACTGGTAGAACGTCGGACTTTGGCTCCGGATGTTGCAGGTTCGAGTCCTGCCCGGCCAGCATCCCGGTTGCAGTGACGGCTGCTCCGCACATCCTCTGAAGTAGTGCTTCTGTCTAATCGGGCTTTGCCCGACCCGGCATCGCATCACCGTCCTACAATGCCGGTCGCCATGAAGCAGCAGACTCACAAAGTGCTCCGTGTCGTGTCCGGGCGGTCGAGTCTGGCCTTTGCTTCCAGGGTGTGCTCGGAGCTCGGGGTGCCGCTCGGCACGACCCACATCGAGGACTTCGCCAACGGGGAGATTCACGTCCGCTACGGCGAGTCGATCCGGGGCTGCGACGCCTTCATCGTCGGCACCCACGCCGAATGGGAGGGCGGCTCCATCAACGATGCGATCCTGGAGCAACTCGTCATGGTGGACGCGGCCAAGCGGGCCTCGGCCAAGCGCATCACCGTGGTGGCGCCGTTCTACGGGTACGCCCGCCAGGACCGGAAGGCCTCGGGGCGCGAGCCCATCTCCGCCCGGCTGCTGGCCGACCTGTTCCTGGCTGCGGGAGCGAAGCGGCTGCTGTCGGTGGATCTGCACTCCGGGCAGATCCAGGGGTTCTTCGACGGCCCGGTCGACCACCTGACCGCCATGCCGGTACTGCTCGAGTACCTGCAGACGCTGCGGGGCGAGGACCTGGTGATCGTGTCGCCCGACGCCGGACGGGTGAAGGTGGCGGAGCGTTACACCAACCTGCTGCACGCTGATCTGGCCATCGTCCACAAGCGCCGCCAGAACGCCAAGCACGAGGTCTCGGCCAAGGAGATCGTCGGTGAAGTGGAGGACCGGACCTGCGTCATCGTCGACGACATGATCGACACCGGCGGCACCATCGTGGCTGCGGCCGAGCTGCTGGCGGCCAACGGGGCCCGGCGGGTGATCGCGGCCACTACCCACCCAGTGTTCTCCGGACCGGCAGTCGAGCGCCTGAAGGACTCGGTCATCGACTTGGTGGTGTGCACCGACACGCTGCCCCTTCCCGCCCACAAGCAGTTCTCGAAGCTCCATGTGGTGTCGGTGGCGCCGATCGTGGCCAGGGCCGTCTCAGCGGTGTTCGAGGACACCTCGGTGAGCGAGATCTTCGGCGGCAACAACCTGGTCTGACCAACCTCCTCTGGCGGTAGCCTCAGTCGAATGGCACTGAACCTGGTGAAGGCCGTGACCGGCCGCGAGCTCGGCACCCGTCCCAGCCGCCGGCTACGCCGCTCCGGCCGTGTTCCCGCGGTGGTCTACGGCATGGGCTCGGAGCCGCTGACGGTGTCGGTGGACAGGACCGACCTGCGGGTCGCGCTGAACACCGAGGCCGGGCTCAACGCCCTGATAACGCTCGACGTCGAAGGCGGCCGGCAGCTGTCGATCGTCAAGGACCTCCAGCGCCACCCGGTCCGCCGCGACGTGCTCCACGTGGACTTCCTGCGGATAGATGCCGACCAGGAGGTGGAGGTCGACGTTCCTCTCATCCTCACCGGCGAGGCCAAGAAGGTCACCCAGGCCAGCGGGATGGTCGACCAGGTGATGCACCACCTGCCGGTGCTGGCCAAGCCGGCCGACATCCCCGTCGAGGTCACTGCGGACGTCAGCGACCTGGAGGTCGGATCGTCGCTGCGGGTGAGCGACATCGATCTGCCCGCGGGGGTCACGCCGGCCGGCGACGCCGACGCCACCTTCGCGGTGGGCCTCATCACCCGCTCCACCAAGGAGTACCTGCGCCAGCTGAAGGCCGAGGAGGAGGCCGCGGAGGCGCTCATCGTCATGGGCGAGGCCGCCGATGACGAAGAGGCGGCCGAGGACGAAGAAGAGTCCTGAGAACGGCCGGCGCGCCTTCTAGTAGTGGCCATAGGCTCGCGTTCCGGATCCTCGGCCGACTTGCTGGTGGTGGGTCTGGGCAATCCGGGCGACCAGTACGCCCTCACCCGCCATAACGCGGGCCGCTGGGTGGTGGAGGAGTTCGTGCGGCGCCACGACGGGCGGCTGCGCCGGGCCCGGCGCCAGCAGGCTCTGGTGTGCGAACTTCGCCTGGGGGAGTGGCGCGTCGCCGCGGCTGCCCCGGTCACTTGGATGAACGAGTCGGGCCGGGCCGTCGCGCCACTGGTGCGCCGGTTCCGGATCCGGGACTTGAGCAGCCTTGTGGTGGTGCACGACGAGTTGGATCTGCCCGTCGGGCGCCTCAAGGTCAAGACCGGCGGCGGGATAGCCGGGCACAAGGGACTGCAGTCGATCCGCGCCCACCTGCGCAGCGACGCATTCACCCGGGTGCGCATCGGTGTCGGCCGCCCGGACATCACTCCCAAGGGCGGCGACTATGTGCTCAAGCGCCCGGGCCGGGCCGAGAGGGACGAACTGGGGGCAATCGTGCAGCGGGCCGCCGATGCGATCGAGCATTTCCTCGACCACGGCCTCGAACCCACCATGAACCGCTTCAACGCGCCCTGAATCTCTGTGGCTGCACCGCCTGATGACCGCGGGCTGAGCCGCCTGCTGCCGCGGCTGGCCGGGCATCCCGGGCTGCTGTCGCTGCTGGGACACCGCACTGCGACGGTGGCCGTGCCTACCGCGGCCCGGTCCATGGCGGTGGCCGGGCTGAGCGCGGCGTCCGAGCGGCGGCCGCTGCTGGTGGCCGTGCCGACCCGCACCGAAGCCGAGACCCTGGCCTCCGACATCGCCGCCTTCCTCGGTCCTGCGGAGGTCGAGGAACTACCCGCCTGGGAGACGCTGCCCTTCGAGAGGGTCAGCCCCTCGATCGAGACCATGGGCCGCCGCTGCCGGGTGCTGCACCGGATGGCCGACCCCGCGTCCGTGCCGGCGGTGGTGGTGGTCTCGGCCCGGGCCCTGGCCCAGTTCGTGGATCCGTCCGCGGCGACTCCACCGATCACTGTGCGCCTCGGTGACGCTGTCGACCAGGTCGAGCTGGTGAAGCGCCTGTCGGCGTTCGGATACCGGCGCGAGCACCAGGTGGAGCATCGCGGGGAGATGGCAGTGCGAGGCTCGATCGTCGACATCTACCCCTCGACGGGCGCGGCGCCGGTTCGCATCGACTTCTGGGGCGACGATGTGGACCGGATCGCGGAGTTCTCGGTGGGCGACCAGCGATCGGTGGCGCCGTTGGAGCAGATCGAGGTCTACCCGGCCCGGGAGCTGCGCCCCGACGCGGCCATGCGCCGGCGGGCCGCGTCGCTGGTGGCGACCCAGCCCTGGGGCCGTGAGCAGTGGGACCGCCTGGCCGACGGGACTCTCTTCGAGGGCATGGAGTCGTGGTGGCCGTGGCTGGTCGAGCGGCCCTCG
This sequence comes from Candidatus Aldehydirespirator sp., assembly GCA_965203635.1. Taxonomy (GTDB): domain Bacteria; phylum Actinomycetota; class Acidimicrobiia; order Acidimicrobiales; family Aldehydirespiratoraceae; genus Aldehydirespirator. The sequence goes on along the minus strand of OZ241903.1, from coordinate 2,944,873 downwards.
CTGCTGCCCGATCTAGTGCCCGGCGACGGTGCGGTCGTCCTCGTCGAGCCCCGACGCCTGTCCGACAGAGCCGACGAGATCCTCGCCGAGGAGGAGGACCTCGCGGCCGGGCTGGCCAAGACCTGGAGTACCGACGCGGCCGGGATGCCGCGGCTGCACGGCGGCTTCGACGGCCTGCTCGACGGTGTCTCCGCGCCGGTTTGGATGCTGCCCACCGCTCCCGACTCTCCAGGCACTCAGATCCTGACCGCGTCGGGCTGGGACCGCAGCCATGGAAGCGTCGAGCCGCTGGCGGCCCGCCTGCGCGAGCTGGTGGCCGGCGGCTACCAGGTTGTGCTGGGCGCGCCCGGCCCGACCGCCGATCGGCTGAGCACGCTGCTGGCCGATCACGGCGCCCGTGTCGAGCCGCTGGATGCGAGCCTCGACCGGGGCGCGGTCCTGGCCGACATCAAGCTGGCCGTGCTGGCCGAGACCGACGTCACCGGCCGGCGCCGAACTCACCGGCCGCCCAGAGTCCGGTCCCGGGACCAGCGCCGCTTCCTCGCCGACCTCGTGCCCGGCGCGTTCGTGGTTCACCACCATCACGGAGTGGCCCGGTTCGAGGGCATGGTCCGCCGGGCCATCGGGGGCCACGAACGCGAGTACCTGCTGCTGGCTTACCGGGGCGGCGACCGGCTGTACGTGCCATCGGACCAGATCGACGCGATCCGCCACTACACCGGCGGGGAGGCGCCGACCCTGTCGCGCATGGGGGGCTCGGACTGGACGGCCGCCAAGAACCGGGTCCGGCGGGCTGTGGAGGAGGTGGCCCAGGAGCTGGTCGTGCTCTACCAGAGGCGGATGACCACCGCCGGCCATGCCTTCTCCTCGGACACCGTCTGGCAGGGCGAGCTCGAGGACGCCTTCGAGTACCAGGAGACCCGCGACCAGCTGCAGGCCCTGGTCGAGGTGAAGAACGACATGGAGCGGTCCGTGCCGATGGACCGCCTGATCGTGGGCGACGTGGGCTTCGGCAAGACTGAGATAGCGGTGCGGGCCGCGTTCAAGGCGGTGCAGGACGGGCTTCAGGCCGCGGTGCTGGTGCCCACCACGCTGCTGGCCCAGCAGCACACGCAGACGTTCCTCCACCGCTACGCGTCGTTCCCGTTGAGGGTGGAGACCCTGAGCCGCTTCCTGACTCCTCCCCAGACCCGGGAGGTGCTGCGGGGGCTGGAGTCCGGCGAGGTGGACGTGGTCGTGGGAACCCACCGGCTGCTGTCCGCCGACGTGCGCTTCAAGCGCCTCGGGCTGCTGGTCATCGACGAGGAGCAGCGTTTCGGGGTCCGGCACAAGGAGGCGATCAAGTCGATGCGAGCCGACGTCGACGTGCTCACGCTCACGGCCACGCCGGTGCCGCGGACCCTGGAGATGAGCCTGACCGGCATCCGCGACCTGTCTCTGCTGGACACCCCGCCCGCCGACCGGCAACCGATCCTCACCTACGTCGGGGAGCACGCCGACCGGCCCGTGGCCGAGGCCATCCGGCGCGAGCTGCTGCGGGAGGGGCAGGTCTTCTACGTCCACAATCGGGTGGCCGACATCGAGCACGCCGCCGAACGGGTGCGCTCGCTGGTGCCCGAGGCCCGGGTGGCGGTGGCTCACGGCCAGATGGACGAGGGCACCCTGGAGCAGGTGGTGCTCGACTTCGCCGACTACCGCTACGACGTTCTGGTGTGCACCACCATCATCGAGTCGGGCATCGACATGCCGACGGTGAACACCCTGGTGGTGGACCGGGCCGACCGGCTGGGCCTCGGGCAGCTTCACCAGATACGGGGCCGGGTGGGCCGGTCCGGGCGCCGGGCCTACGCCTACCTGTTCCATCCGGTGGACAGCGTGCTCAGCGAGGACGCCTACGAGCGGCTCAAGACCATCGGCGAATCCACCCAGCTGGGGTCCGGCTACCGGATCGCCATGCGCGACCTCGAGATCCGCGGCGCCGGCAACCTGCTCGGTGAGGCCCAGTCGGGCCACATCGCCGCGGTCGGATACGACCTGTACTGCCGCCTGGTGAACGAGGCGGTCGCGGAGCTGCGGGGCGAACCGATCCCGGAGCCGCCCGTGGTGAACATCGAGGTTCCCGTGGACGCTCACATCCCGGCCGGCTACATCAGCCGGGAAGCGGCCCGCCTCGAGGCGTACCGGCGGCTGGCCGCGGTGACCGAGCATGCGCTCCTGGACGACATCCGGTCGGAATGGATCGACCGGTTCGGGCCTGTCCCCGAGCCGGCCGAGTCGCTGCTGTCCATCGGTCGCCTGCGGGTGGAGTGCCTGCGCGCCGGCGTGTCGGAGGTGGTGGTCACCCGCCGCGGCGGCGGGGCGCTCTCGGCTGGGGGCTTCGCGGCCCGTCTCACTCCGGTGGATCTCCCTTCGAGCCGGCGGGTGCGGCTGCGCCGCCTCTACGGCGACCGGGCCATCTTGAAGGAAGACTCCCGGGAGCTGCACGTTCCGCTACGGGCCGATGCCGGTCCGGTGATCGACCAGATCGTGACGCTGCTGGCCGATGTCGTGGCAGCCGGCAAGCCGGGCGCCGCTAGGGTTCAGAACTCGTGAGCCTCGTTCGTCCCCTTGCAGTGGTCGGTGCGGCCGCAGCGACGGTGCTGATACTTGCAACCGGCTGCGGGGCCTCCGCCGATGTGGCCGCCGAGGTGGGCGGGGTGGAGTACACGGTCGACGACCTGAACGACTACCTGGCCACCATCGACCCGGCCAACGACGCCCGGGCACCGCGCGAGCAAGCCGCCGCCTGGCTGTCCGAGTGGGTGTTCTTCGCGGCCATAGAACTGGAACTGGCCGAGCGGGGAGTGGCGGTGTCCAACGCCCATGAGGCTCAGGCCGTCACCGACATCACCCAGGCCGACCCCACCTTCATTCCCGGCGCCGGGGGCTCGGACGTCGCCATCCACCAGCGGGCGGTGGTGCTCGCCGCGCTCGAATGGGTCGAGGTCGAGGTGCCCGCCGCCCCGGTCTCGGGGTCGCTGCGCCATCTGTGCTCCCGCCACATCCTCGTCGCCTCTCAAGCGGAGGCCGAAGCCGTCGTGGCTCTCCTCGACGCGGGAGGGGACTTCGGGTTCCTGGCCGTCGAGCTGTCGCAGGATCCGGGCAGCGGGTCTTTGGGCGGGGATCTGGGCTGCGTGGTCGAGGGCTCCTTCGTGGAGGCCTTCGAGACGGCCGCCTACGCCGCCGAGCCCGGCGAGGTGGTGGTGGCCGAGTCGCAGTTCGGCTTCCATGTGATCGAGGTGATCAGCTCGGGCCCGGCCACCGCCGAGAACCACCCCCAGATCGACGCCGAACGGCTGGCCTTCATGGCCGAGGACGCCGCGCTGGCGGCGGCCGAACGGGCCCAGCTCCAGGTGCAGGACCAGCGCCAGCAGACGCTGTTCGAGTTGCAGGACACCGTCCTGGCGCAGTACGCACCCCTGGTGCGGATCGATGATCGCTACGGGTACTGGGACCCCGAGCAGTTCCTGGTGGTCCTGGAGCCGGTCTCCTGACGGTCGGTCGGCGTGTCCGGGGACGCTGACGGCGAGGTCGGGCCCGACCGGCTCGACGACGACCTGAGCGTCGCCATCCTGCGCCTCGACGAGCTGGTGCGGACCCTGCGCGAGCAGTGCCCGTGGGACCGCGAGCAGACCCACTCGAGCCTGCGGCGGTATCTCCTGGAGGAGACCTACGAGACGCTGGAGGCCCTCGACGCCCGGGCCGGCGCCGAAGCCGGCGGAGGCGTCGACATCGAGGGCGGTCACCTCGAGGATCTGGACCGGCATCTGTGCGAGGAGCTCGGCGACCTGCTCTACCAGGTGTGGTTCCAGGCCCATCTGGCCTCCGAGCGCGGCGCGTTCGACATCGCGGACGTGGCCCGACAGGTACGCCGCAAGCTGGTGGCCCGCCACCCCCACGTCTTCGGGGACGTCGAGGCCTCGGACGCCGACGCGGTGCGGGGTATGTGGGACGCCATCAAGCTCCAGGAGAAGGGGCGCGACTCGGTGATGGACGGGATCCCACGCACCCTGCCCGCCCTCCTGTCGGCCGTGAAAGTGCAGAAGAGGGCCGCCACGGCCGGGCTCCTGGCCGGTGACAGTGCCGGCGGCGAGTTCGGCGAGACCGAGCGAGCCCTGGCCGAGCTTCGAACCGACCGCAGCGAGCACAGCTTCGGCGAATTGCTGCTGGCTGTGGTGGAGCTGGGCCGGCGTCTGAAGGTCGATCCCGAGGATGCTCTCAGGTCGGCCACCGAGCGCGCCCAGCGCCACTATCGCGCACTGGAGCAGGCTGACGGGTAGAATCTCCGTCCGCACCGACGGACGCCGAGGTATTGGACGGAGCGGCGCCCGAAGTTGATGCCGAGCCGGGCGCGGCGCGGCGTCGCCAACGACCGGAGGTTCGCCGGTGAGTCTCATCACGGCTGTGCATGCTCGCGAGGTGTTCGACTCGCGCGGCAACCCCACGGTGGAGGTCGATGTCGCGCTGGACTCGGGGGCGAGCGGCCGGGCCATGGTGCCGTCGGGTGCGTCGACGGGCGCGTTCGAGGCGGTCGAGCTTCGCGACGGCGGCAGCCGCCTGCGCGGCAAGGGCGTCCTCAAGGCGGTCGCCAACGCCGCCGGCGAGCTGGCCGACGCCGTGCGGGGTCTCGACGCGGCCGATCAGCGGGCCGTCGACGGCGCGCTCATCGACGCCGACGGAACCGACGGCAAGGGCCGGTTGGGCGCCAACGCCATCCTCGGCGTGTCGCTGGCCTCGGCCCGGGCTGCGGCCGCCGAACTCGGGGTCCCGCTGTGGCGCCACGTCGGCGGAGCCCATGCACACGTGTTGCCCGTGCCGATGCTGAACGTGCTCAACGGGGGCGCGCACGCCGACAACAACGTCGACTTCCAGGAGTTCATGGTGGTACCGGTCGGCGCGGCGTCGTTCTCGGAGGCGCTCTGCTGGGGCGTGGACATCTACCACGAGCTGGCGGCCGTGCTGAAGGGCCGGGGCCTGTCCACCGGTCTCGGCGACGAGGGAGGGTTCGCTCCCGATCTGGGGTCCAACGCCGAGGCGCTGGGCCTGCTGGCCGAGGCGACCGAGCGCACCGGCCTGGTGCCGGGCGACGAGATCGGGTTCGCGCTGGACGTGGCGTCGACCGAGTTCTTCGAGGAGGGCCGGTACGTGCTGGCCGGCGAGGGCCGGACGCTGGACCCCACCGAGATGGTCGCCGCGCTGGAAGGCTTGTGCGACCGGTTCCCGATCGTGTCCGTCGAGGACGGCATGGCCGAGGAGGACTGGGACGGCTGGGCCGAGCTCACCGCCGCGGTGGGCGAGCGCGTCCAGCTGGTGGGCGACGACCTGTTCGTCACCAATGCCGAGCGGCTGTGGAGGGGGATGCGGGCCGGGGTGGCCAACGCCATCCTGGTGAAGGTCAACCAGATCGGCTCGCTCACCGAGACCCTCGATTGTGTGGAGCTGGCCGTGGGGCGAGGGTACGGAGCGGTGATGTCGCACCGCAGCGGGGAGACCGAGGACACCGCCATCGCCGACCTGGCGGTGGCCACCAACTGCGGCCAGATCAAGACCGGCGCCCCGGCTAGGAGCGACCGGGTGGCCAAGTACAACCAGCTGCTGCGCATCGAGGAGCAGCTGGGCGATGCGGCCGAGTTCCGCGGCCGGGCTGCTCTGGCCCTGGGTACCAACCGGGAAGCGGAGTCGTGAGGATGCCGGCCCGGCGGTCGTGCGGGGTGTGGCGATGAAGGTCGCGGTGAAGTCGGCCTGGTGGCACCGCTTGCTGCTGGTGGGTCTGGTGATGGCCATGGTGGCCGCGGCCTTGCTGCTGGGGGCGTCGTCGATGCGAACCTGGATGGACCAGAACACCCAGCAGCGCGAGGCTGAGAGCCTCGCGACCGAGCTCGACGTCCGCATCGCCGAGCTCGAAGCCGAGGTAGCCAGGCGGACCAGCGATGACGGGGTGCGGCGCGAGGCGCTGTGCTTCGGTCCCTATGTCGAGCCCGGCACCGAGGTCTACGCCGTGATGGGCCTCGAAGGCTGCGTGTCGCAGCCACAGGATCCCTAGCCTGACGGGGTTTGGTGGGGCACCTGGGTCTGCTGCGGAAGTGGGCTTCGACCTCCTGCGCCGCCCCAGCCATTTCGGAGACACAGCACTAGCCTGACGGGTCCATGCCGGCGCATCGCTTCGACGTCAAGGTCCGCTTCTACGAACTCGATCCGTACGGGCATCTCAACCACTCCGGCTACATCCAGTTCTTCGAGACCGGACGGGTGGAGCTGCTGGAGCAGGTCGGGATGGACCTGGAGTCGTTCGCGGCCCGGGGATACCGGTTCGTGGTCAACCGCATCAACACCTCGTTCGACCGTCCGGTGCACGCCGGCGACACGGTGACGGTCGAGACGGAGGTCGTGGAGCTGCGGAGGGCCTCGTCGACGTGGCGCCAGCGTCTGGTGCGCGACGGCGAGGTGGTGGCTCGCCAGGAGCTGAGGGCCGCCATCACCGACAATGACGGCAAGCCGGTGCGGGCTCCGGCCGACTTGGCCGAGGCCCTGGCCCCCTACTTCGTCCCATAGCGCCGCCGCGAGCGGCGACCGATTCGGCCCCTACTTCGTGATATGGGGAGCCACGGGAATATGCTCACCTCCGATGGCAGCCGCCGATCTGCGCTCCGTGTCGTGCGTCGAAGACGTATGGCAGGGACTCCGGGACAACGCCTACCTGCCCGACGAGGCGCTGGCCACCGCCGTCTACCTGGCGCTGCGCCTGCGCCGCCCGCTGCTCCTGGAGGGCGAGCCCGGCGTGGGCAAGACCGAGGTGGCCAAGGTGATCGCCGACTGGGGCGGCGGGCGGCTCATCCGGCTGCAGTGCTACGAGGGAATCGACGCCGCCCAGGCCGTCTACGAGTGGGACTACGCCCGCCAGCTGATGCACCTCCGGACGATGGAGGCCACCGGGCGGGCCCAGGGCGCCGACGAGGCCAGCCTGGCCGACGAGCTCTACAGCGAGCGCTTCCTGGTGCGAAGGCCTCTGCTGGAGGCGATCGAGGCCGGCGACGGCCCGCCCCCAGTGCTGCTCGTCGACGAGGTCGACCGCTCCGACGACGAGTTCGAGGCCTTCCTGCTCGAGGTTCTGTCGGACTACTCGATAACCATTCCCGAGGTAGGCACCTTCGCGGCGGTCGATCCGCCGGTGGTGGTCATCACCTCCAACCGCACCCGCGATGTGCACGACGCCCTCAAGCGGCGCTGCCTGTACCACTGGGTGTCGCATCCCGGCGCGCAGCGTGAGGCGGAGATCATCCGGCTGCGGGCACCGGAGGTGGCCGACACGCTGGCGCGGGAGGTGGCCAACGCCGCGGCCGCCATCCGCGACGTCGGCCTCTACAAGCCGCCCGGAGTGGCCGAGACCATCGACTGGGCCCGCGCCCTGAGCCTCCTCGGCGGAGCCAAGCTCGATCTGGCCAACGCGTCCGCCACACTGGGCGCCCTGCTGAAGTACCGCGAGGACCGCGACCGGGTCATCGAGCACGACCTGGCTGCCATCGTGAACGAGGCTGCAGCCGCCCACAGCACATGAGCCGGCAGAGCGACTTGGTCCGGGAGCCGGGCCACAGCGGCTCCGATCCGATCGACGTGGCCGTCGGGTTCGCCGGCGCGCTGCGCCGGGCCGGTCTCGAGGTCTCGCTCACCTCCGCGCTGCTCTACTCGGAAGCGCTGTCGGTCTGCGATGTCACCAGCCGCGAGTCGCTGTACTGGGCCGGCCGGTGCGCGCTGGTTCACCGCTTCGAGGACGTCGGGGTGTACGACGCCGTCTTCGGGGCCTACTGGCTGGGCAGGCCCCTGGGCACGGTCTCGCCCACCACCGCGGTGAGCGTCCCGGTGGTCCTGCAGGTCGACGACGCCGGCGACGCCGCCTCCGAAGAGGAGGAGCCCGGTCGCGACTCCGATGTGATCACCGTTCGCTACAGCGCCACCGAGACCCTCGCCACCAAGGACTTCGCCGACTACACCGACGATGAGCTGGAGGAGGCCCGCCGGCTGATGGAGCGGCTGAGGTTCCGCGGCCCGACTCGGCCCAGCCGCCGTCTGGAGACGACACGGTCGTGCCGGGGCCGTCTGGACGTGCGGCGGACGGTCCGGGTCGCCATGCGCTCGGGGGGAGAGCCCATGCGCATGCACCGTCGCATGAGCGGTCGACGGCCCAGGCGCCTGGTGCTGCTGCTGGACGTGTCCGGGTCGATGGAGCGCTACGCCCGGGCTCTGCTGCGCCTGGTCCATGCCGCGGTCGCGGGCCGCAGCCGGGTCGAGGCCTTCGCGCTCGGCACCCGGCTAACCCGGCTCACCCGGGAGCTGTCGTCGCGCGACCCGGACCGGGCCATGCGGGCCGCGTCGGCCGCGGTGCCCGACTGGAGCGGCGGGACCCGCCTCGGATCGGGTCTGCGGGCGTTCAACGACGAGTGGGGATGCCGGGGCATGGCCCGCGGCGCGGTGGTGGTGATCCTCTCCGACGGCTGGGACCGGGGCGAGCCGGCCGAGATGTCCGAGCAGATGCAGCGCCTCCGCCGGGTCGCCAACCGCCTGGTGTGGGTCAACCCCCTCAAGGCGTCGCCCGGATACGCCCCGCTGGCCCGGGGGATGGCGGCCGCCCTGCCGTACGTCGACGACTTCGTGGAGGGGCACAACCTGGAGTCGCTGGAGCGGCTGGCCGACCTCGTGCTCACTGATACCGGTCACCGCTCGCGGGGGCCGCGGCCGTACGCCGCGGACGAGGGCCCGGCTCCGGTAGCCGTGGGAGCGGGACAGTGAAGGGGATCCGGAAATGAAAGAGATCCTCGCCGACCTGGACCGCTGGCGGTCCGGCGGGGAGCAGGCCGCAGTGGCCCGGGTCGTCGACCTCGAAGGGTCCGGCCCGCGCGCTCCGGGCGCGGCAATGGCCGTCACCGCTGAGGCCGAGGTCGTCGGCTCAGTATCCGGCGGTTGCGTGGAGGGCGCGGTAGTCACCGAGTCCCTCGAGGTGATCGCTACCGGCGACCGGCGCATCGTCACCTTCGGCTACAGCGACGACGAGGCCTTCGCGGTCGGGCTCACCTGCGGGGGGACCATCCATCTGTTCTTGGAGCCTCTGGACTGGGGCCCGATCCACGACGAGCTGAGCTCGGATCTAGCCGCCGAGTCCCCGGCCGCGCTGGCCACCGTGGTCGAGGGCCCCGGAACGGGTGCCAAGATGCTGGTGCGCCCGGAGGGTCTGGAGACGGTCGGCTCGCTGGGCAAACCGGGTCTCGACCGGGCCGTGCAGCGCGACGCCCGCGGCGAGCTGGTCGCGGGCCGTTCAGGCCTGCGCCGCTACTCAGAGCAGGGCGAATACTCCGAGCAGGGCGAGATCTGCGGCGAGGAGGTGGCCGTGTTCGTGGAGTCGTTCGCCCCGCCGCCCCGGATGCTGATCTTCGGCGCGGTCGACTTCACCTCCGCCCTGGCCAGTGTGGCCAAGGTGCTCGGCTACCGGGTCACGGTATGCGACGCCCGGTCGGTGTTCGCCACCTCCAAGCGGTTCCCGATGGCCGACGAGGTGGTGGTCTCATGGCCCGACCGGCTGCTCGATGAGGTGGGGGAGCAGCTGGACCTGCGTGACGCGGTGTGCGTGCTCACCCACGACGCCAAGTTCGATGTGCCCGCCATCACCTCGGCTCTGGCCACCGACGTCGGCTACATCGGGGTGATGGGCAGCCGCCGCACCCACGACGACCGCACCGGCCGGCTGATCGAGGCCGGGGTGACCGACGAGCAGCTGGCTCGTCTCCGCTCGCCCATCGGCCTCGACATCGGCGCGGCCACCCCCGAGGAGACCGCGGTCTCCATCGTCTCCGAGATCATCTCGCTGCGCACCGGACGCCGGGCTCGGGCCCTATCAGCCACCACCGGCCCCATCCACGACTGATCCGGCCGAACTGCGGCCCGTCACACGTTGTGTGGCGCAAGAATTCATGTAACGACGCGAAGCACCGGAGTGCCACCCCCCACACCGTTTGGAGACCGGTAGGGGCGGCGCTCCGGCACTTGCGTGATATCTAGTGTAACTTCACTCGCTACGTCGCGCAACCGGCGGCGGTGTCACTGGCTCGGACTCGGGCGTTGTGAAGGGTCCTAGTTGTGCCGGCAACGGGCAGACTGGGGCGGTGACCGAGGATCATCACGAGGAGCGCCGCCTAGGGGTGGCCGCGGTCGTGCTGGCTGCGGGGGCCGGCGAACGCTTCGAGGGGGAGCGCCACAAGCTGCTGTGCGAGGTGGGCGGCGCGCCGCTGGTGCGCCGTGCGGTGGACTCGGCCCTGGCCGCCGACCTCGACGAGACCATCGTGGTGATGGGGGCCGTCGACCTGCTGGAGGTGCTGCCCGAAGAGGTGACGGTGCTGCACAACGAGGCCTGGGAGCAGGGTCAGGCCACCTCGCTGGCCGCCGCGGTGAGCTACGCGGGGTCGCGGGGCCATCGGGCGGTGGTGTTCGGGTGCGGTGACCAGCCCGGAGTGCCCGCGGAGGCCTGGGCCGCGGTGGCCGCCGCCGACTGTGACCTGGCGGTGGCCGACTTCGACGGCGCCCGCCGTCCCCCGGTCCGGATCGGTGCCGCGCTGTGGAGCCACCTGCCCCTGACCGGCGACGAGGGCGGCCGGGTGCTGATGCGTCGCAGACCGGAGCTGGTGCGGGCGATACCCTGCGAGGGGAATCCCGACGACATCGACACGCTGGAGGACCTCCGAAAATGGAACTGAACGACTCTTTCGAGGTAGCCCATCCCATCGGCGCCGTGTGGGGGGTCCTCACCGATGTGGAACGGATCGCGCCGTGCCTGCCGGGAGCGCAGCTCACCGGCAGCGACGGCGATGTCCACGAGGGCCTGGTCAAGGTCAAGGTCGGACCGATCACCTCCCAGTACAAGGGGAAGGCCTCGTTCACCGAGCGCGACGACGCCGCCCACCGGCTGCTGATGTCGGCCAGCGGGCGCGACACCCGCGGCGCGGGGAACGCCTCGGCTGAGATCACCGTGGCGCTCGAGGCCCTGACCGAGACGTCCACGAGGGTGAGCGTCCACACCGACCTGACGATCACGGGCAAGGTCGCGCAGTTCGGCCGGGGCGTGCTGGCCGACGTGAGCCGCAAGCTGATGGGGCAGTTCGCCGACAATCTCGCTGAGTTGGTTGCCGCCGACGTGGCCACCGAGGCTCCGGCTGCGCCGGACGCGGAAGCCGAGGACGCTGATTCCGGCCAGGATGCCGGGGATGAGGCTGCCGCCCCGGAGCCCGCCGCTGAGGTTGAGGCCGTGGACCTGCTGGACGTGGCCGGGGCCCCGGTGCTGAAGCGCCTCCTGCCGGTGATCCTCGCGATCATCCTGATCGTGATCGTGGTCATCATCGCCGTCGCTTCCTGACACCGGTGACCGCTCGCCAGCCGTGACGGCCGGGCCCGACCACGCCGCTCGGATGTCGGCGCCGGCCGGCGCGGTGCCGGGCTGCAGCCAGGACGATGTCACTCGGGTTGCCCAACTTCTGGGCCGCGAGCCTGCGGGGGACTTCGAGGTGGTGGTGCGCAACCCCTCGGGCGACCCGGCGGTAATACGCAACGCACCCATCCTTCACGACGGCCGGCCCATGCCCACCCGCTACTGGCTCGTCGAGGAGGACCTGCGCCGGCTGGTCGGGCGTCTGGAGTCCGAGGGCGGGGTGCGGGCCGCGGAGGCCGCCGTCGACGGCGGCGAACTGGCTGAGGCCCACGCTCGCTACGCCGCCGAGCGCGACGCCGCCATCCCCGCAGGCCATACGGGGCCCAGACCCTCGGCCGGTGTGGGCGGTACCCGCCGCGGCGTCAAGTGCCTCCACGCCCACTACGCCTGGCATCTGGCCGGCGGCGACGATCCGGTCGGACGCTGGGTGGCGGAGCGCCTCGGACCGGCCGCGGCCGTGCCCCTGCGGAGGGCGAAGTGACCTCCGGCCCGGTGGCGGTGGTGGATTGCGGCACCAACACCACCCGCCTGCTCATCACCGGCGGCCGGAAGTCCAGCGTCCAAGTCAGGCGCTCGGAGATAACCCGCCTGGGTCGGGGCGTGGACGGGTCCGGCCGCCTCGATCCCTCCGCGGTGCAGCGCACCCTGGACTGCCTGAGGGAGTACCGGCAGGCCATCGACGCCCACAGCCCGACGGCGGTCAGGGTCATCGCGACCTCAGCGGTGCGCGACGCCGCCAACCGGTCGGACTTCCTGGAACCCGCCGAGGCGATCCTCGGAGCGGCGCCGGAGGTCCTGTCGGGACGCGAGGAGGCCGAGACGGCCTTCCGCGGCGCGGTCAGCGAACTGGACCCGGCCGAGGGCCCCTTCCTGGTGGTCGACATCGGCGGCGGGTCCACGGAGCTGTCCTTCGGTGAGCGTCACTGCACCGATGCGCTGTCTCTAGACATTGGCAGTGTGCGGCTCACGGAGAAGTACGTCCACCATGACCCGCCGCAGCCCGAGGAGCTCGCGGCGTGCCTGTCGGTCACCGAACTGCACCTCGACGACGCGGTGCGGGCCATCCCCGCCGTTGCCGGGCCCTGCCGGCTGGTCGGTGTGGCCGGGACTATCACAACCGTGGCGGCGGTGGAGTTGGGCCTGGCGACCTATGACCGGGACCGGGTCCATCACTTCAGGCTCTCCAAGGAAGCGGCTGAGGACGTCTTCCGCACCCTGGCCACCGAGACGCTCGCCGACCGGGTCCACAATCCCGGGCTGCACCCCGGCCGGGCCGATGTGATCGTGGCCGGAGTCTGCATCCTGGTGAGGATCATGCGGTACTTCGACTTCGAAGAGTGCCTGGTGTCGGAGTCGGACCTGCTCGACGGCTTGGCGCTCGGACTTCTAGAGGCCCAACAGCACGGCTAGAGTGCCCGGACGTGAGTACTCTGCTGGGGCGGCGAGTGCTGCTGCGGCCGTTGACGCGGGATGATTTCGGCGCTTGGCGGGAGGTCCGACGGCGCAACCGGGCCCGTCTGAAGCAGTGGGAGCCGCGGCCCATACCGGGCCGGCCCGACACCGCCGAGGACCCCAAGGCGTTCAGCGAGCGCTGCTCGGCCCGCCGGCGGGAGCGGCAGCAGGGGACCGGATACGGGTTCGGCGTGTTCGTCGACGGGCACTTCCGGGGCGAGATGAACCTGTCGTCCATCCAGCGGGGCCCGTTCCAGTCATGCTATGTCGGCTACTGGATCGACGAGGCCGTCGGCGGCAACGGCTACACACCGGAGGCGCTGGTGGTGGCCACCCGCTTCGCCTTCGAGGAGCTGCGGCTGCACCGGCTGCAGGTGTCCATCGTGCCCCGCAACTCGGCCAGCCTTCGGGTGGTCGAGAAGCTCGGGCTGCGGTACGAGGGGCTGGCCGAGCGCTACGTCGAGATAAACGGGGTGTGGGAGGACCATCACCGCTTCGCCATCACCGAGGAGGAGTGGCGGGTGCGGGCCCCCGAGCTGATCGCCGAATGGATCGGGCCGGTGCGGGCCCAGCTCCCGGGCTAGCTGGCGGCTTCGGGGCTGGCGGCGCGGCCCGCGGGGCGGATCTCGAGGATCAGGTCCCCGGGCTCGAGCAGGGCGCCCGGCGCGGCCGCGATGGACTCGATCGTGCCCGCCACCGGCGCCGAGATCGACGACTCCATCTTCATGGCTTCGATCACCGCCACCGTGTCGCCCGCCGCGACCTGGTCGCCGACCGCCACCGACACATTGACGGCTCCCCGGAACGGCGCGGCCACATGGCCCGGCCTGGTCGGGTCGGCCCGGGCGTGCTCGGGGCGGTCTGAGGCCACGGTGCGGTCGAGGGTGTCGATGTCGCGGGGCTGGCCGTTCACCCGGAAGCCGACGATGCGGATGCCCTCGTCGTTGGGCTCGCTGATCGAGCGGAGTCCCAGCAGAAGCCGCACGCCCCGGCCCAGCACGACGGCGGTGTCCTCGGAATGGGGATCGAGGCCGTACCAGAACAGCAGCGACGGCAGCACCGAGAGGTCGCCGTAGCGGTCCGTCTTCTCGGCCTGCGACGCCGACACCGTGGGGAACAGCAGCCGGTTGAGCGTGTTGCGCCGGTCGCGGGCCAGACCCTCGATGTCGGCTTCAGTGAGGTCCTTGTGGGTCGGTGCCCACGACCGGCCCTCGGTGGCCCTGGAGCGGAAGGGCTCGGGGAACCCGCCCGGCGGCGTGCCCAGCTCTCCGTGGAGGAACCCGATGACGCTGTCGGGGAGGTCGACGCTGGCCGGGTCCTCCAGCAGTTGCTCCGGCGAGACGCCCGAGGCCACCAGGTGCAGGGCCAGATCGCCTACCACCTTGGACGACGGTGTGACCTTGACGGGCCTCCCGAGGAGCTCGTTGCAGGCCGCGTAGAGCCTCTCCACCTCCTCGAAGCGGTGCCCCAGGCCCAGGGCCCGGGCCTGGGCCCGCAGGTTCGAGAGCTGCCCGCCGGGGATCTCGTGGCGGTAGACGGTGCCGGTCGGCGACTGAAGACCAGCCTCGAAGGGGGCGTACACCCGGCGCACCGCCTCCCAGTAGGGCTCGAGGTCCCCGATGGCGTCGAGGCTGAGGCCGGTGGCCCGCTCGGCGTCGTTGGTCATGGCCACCACCGAGGCGATCGACGGTTGGGAGGTCATCCCGGACAGGGGAGGAGCGGACGCGTCCACCGCGTCCACCCCGGCCTCGACGGCGGCCATATAGGTGGCGAGCTGGCCCCCGCCGGTGTCGTGGGTGTGCAGATGCACGGGCTGGTCGAAGCGCTCCCTCAGCGCGGTCACCAGCGTCGTGGCTGCGCCGGCTCGCAGCAGTCCGGCCATGTCCTTGATGCACAGGATGTGCACGCCGGCCTCGACCAGCTCCTCCGCCACCCTCAAGTAGTAGTCGAGAGTGTACAGGTCCTCGGCCGGGTTGGACAGGTTGCCCGAGTAGCAGATCGTCCCCTCGGCGATGGCCCCGGCCTCGAGCACGGCGCTGATGGCCGGGCGCATCTGGTCGATGGAGTTGAAGGCGTCGAAGACTCGGAAGATGTCCATCCCGGTCTTGGTCGCCTCGGCCACGAAATGGCCCGCTACCGAGTCCGGGTAGGGCGAGTAGCCGACCGTGTTGCGGCCGCGCAGCAGCATCTGGGTGCAGATGTTGGGCGCCGCCTCGCGGATGCGGGCCAGCCGCTCCCACGGATCCTCGTGCAGGAACCGCAGGGCCACGTCGAAGGTGGCCCCTCCCCAGCACTCCATGCTCAGCAACTGCGGCATGGTGTGGGCCATCTCGCGGGCACCGGCCACAAGGTCGATGGTGCGAAGCCGGGTGGCGAGGATCGACTGGTGGGCGTCCCGCAGCGTCGTGTCGGTCACCTGCACCGGTCCGGCCGCCCGCAGCTCGGCCGCGAACCTCTCGGGCCCGAGCTCCAGCAGGCGCTGGCGCGACCCGGCCGGCGGGCGGCCGGTCCGCGGCACCGGCAGCTTGGTCGACGGACCGACCCTGGTGGGTGCCGGCCCGTGGGGGAGGTGAACGGTCACGTCGGCCAGGTAGCGCAGCAGCCGGGTGGCCCGGTTGGCCCCCACCGACGCCGCGGTCAGCTCGGGGCGGTCGTCGATGAAGCTGGTGGTGACCGGACCGTCCCGGAACTGGTCGTCGGCCAGGATGGCCTGCAGGTAGGGCTGGTTGGTGGACACCCCCCGCACCCGGTACTCGGCCAGCGTGCGCTGCATTCGGCGCACCACGGTGGAGAAGTCCTTGCCCCGGCAGGTGACCTTCTCGATCATGGAGTCGAAGTGGGGGGTTATCTCCACGCCCTGGTAGACGCAGCCGTCGAGGCGGACCCCGGCCCCGCTGGCCGGCCGGTAGGCCACGATCCTGCCGGTGTCGGGACGGAAGTCGTTGGAGGGGTCCTCAGCGGTCACCCGGCACTGCAGGGCGAAGCCCCTCAGGCTGATCGCGTCCTGGGTGAGTCCCAGCTCCGGCAGCGTGGCCCCGGAGGCGATCAGCAGCTGCGATTCGACCAGGTCGACGTCGGTGACCTCCTCGGTCACCGTGTGCTCCACCTGGATCCGGGGGTTCATCTCGATGAAGACGTAGCGGCCGGTGCCGTCCACGAGGAACTCCACCGTGCCGGCGTTGGCGTATCCGATGGAGGACGCGAAGCGGACCGCATCGGCCAGCAGGCTGTCGCGCACGGTGGCGTCCAGATCCCGCGCCGGCGCCATCTCGACCACCTTCTGGAAGCGGCGCTGGACCGAGCAGTCGCGTTCGTAGAGGTGGACGACGTTGCCCGCCGTGTCGGCCAGCACCTGGGCCTCGATGTGGCGGACGCCGGTCATGGCCTCCTCAAGGAAGACGGTGGAGTCCCCGAAGGCGCTGCCGGCCTCGCGCTGGGCCGCCTCGACCGCCTCGACCAGACCGGAGGGGCTCTCGACCCGGCGCATCCCCCGGCCGCCCCCGCCGGAGGAGGCCTTCACGAACAGCGGGAAGCCGATGCCGGCCGCATGGGCCTCGGCCTCGGCGGGATCGTCGACCGGCGGGGACTGGCGCAGCACCGGCAGCCCGGCATCCTCGGCGGCCTGCCGGGCCCGCATCTTGTTGCCGGTCAGCCTGAGCACCGCCGCGCTGGGCCCGACGAAGGTCACCCCGGCCTGGGTGCAGGCCTCGGCGAGGTCGGGACTCTCGGACAGGAAGCCGTAGCCGGGGTACACGGCGTCCGCGCCGACCTCCACCGCCTTGGCCACGATGGCTTGATGGTCGAGGTAGGCCCTGACGGGACGGCCGGGCTCGCCGATCACGTAGGCCTCGTCGGCCTTGATGCGATGGAGCGCACCGCTGCGCTCCTCCTCGATGGGGAGGATGGCGACGGTCCTGATGCCCAGCTGGGTCGCGGCCCGGAAGGCTCGGATGGCTATCTCACCGCGGTTGGCGACCAGGAGCTTCTCCATGCGGTCGAGATTACATCCGGGCTGACAGTCGATTCCCGCGGTTAGGACCTCCCTGAGGCGATCTGCGACTGGAGCCTGCGTACGAGGTCCGTGAAGGCGGGCTGGTCCATGGACCACAGCTGGGGATGCAGCTCGTGGTCGACCGCGGCGGCCGAGTCTGCGATCTCGTCCAGGGACAGGATCGTGGCCTTGGTCCGGGCCACCAGTTCCTTGGGCTGGGCCGCGGCCCGGGCGGCCAGCTCGTGGGCCCGGGCCAGCAGGGCTTCGTCGTCGACGACCTCCCACGCCAGCCCGGTGCGCTGCGCCTCGTCGGCCGCCAGGACCTCGCCGAACACCACCATCGCCATGGCGGTGGTGCGGTCGGTCACGTGCCGGAGGCGCCAGGTGTGGCCTCCGCCGGGATGTATGCCGATCTGCAGGAAGCGCGAGTCGAAGCGGGCGTAGCGGCGCCCGGCCAGCACGATGTCGCAGGCCAGCACCATGTTCATGCCCGCGCCCACCGCGGCGCCGTTGACCGCGGCCACGGTGGCCAGCGGCGAGTGGGCCACCCGCAGGAACCCCTCGTAGATGCGGGTTATGCCGGTGGACTTCGCAGCCAGCAGGTCGTCCAGGTCGGCTCCCGCGCAGAAGCCCCTGCCCGCGCCGGTCACCACCAGCGCGCCGATGGCCGGGTCGGGCTCGAGCTCGTCCAGGGCGGCGACGAGTTCGTCGTTCATGGCCTGGTTGATCGCGTTGCGCTTGCCGGGGTCGTTGAGCGTGAGCTGGGCCACGCCGTCTGAGGTGTCGATCATCACGTAGGACATGGGCCGCAGTATGGCGCGCCCGCGGCGGTGTGGTGCCCGATGCCCGTGGCGGCGCGCCCGCGGCGGTACGGTGCCCGATGCCCGTGGCGGCGCGCCCGCGGCGGTACGGTGCCCCGGTGCCGCCTGCTGCGTTCGCCTCCTTCGGCCATCGCAGCTTCCGCTACTTCTGGTTCGGCGGGCTTACGACCAATTCGGCACGGTGGTTCCAGTACGTGGCCCTGCCCGCGGTCGTATGGGACCTGACCCGAAGTCCGGGCTGGGTCGGCTTCGCGGGGTTCGCCCAGTTCACGGCGATGGCGGTGGTCGCGCCGGTTGCGGGGATGGTGGCCGACCACTATCCGAGGCGCCGGATCCTGATGGTCACGCAAGCCTTCATGGGCCTGGTCGCGGTGGCCATGGCCCTGGCGTGGACCCAGGGTGTGCGCTCCCCGGCCGCCTACGTGGCGCTGGCGGCGGCTTCGGGGCTGGGCGGAGGCTTGAACCTGCCCGTGTGGCAGTCCTTCGTGAGCGAGCTGGTGCCCAGGGACCTCCTCCTCAACGCGGTGACGCTGAACTCCGCTCAGTTCAACAGCTCCCGGCTGGTCGGCCCGATGCTGGGGGGCATCACCGTGGCTGCGGCCGGTCCGGCGGTGGCGTTCTGGATCAGCGCGGCCGGAGCTCTGGTAGTGGTGTTCGCGTTGGCATGCGTCCAGTCCGGACAGGCTGTGTTGGCCGGGACTCCGAGCATGAGGGTGATCCGCAACACGCTGGCCGTGGCCCGGTACGTGAGGGCCCGCCGCGGTCTGGTGGTCGCTTTCGTCACGGTCTCGCTCATCGGTGCGGTCGGGCTGCCGATCCAGATGCTCACCGTCGTCTTCGCCGAGGATGTGTTCGATCGGGGGCCGGGCGGGTTCGGACTCATGCTCACCATGCTCGGGGTGGGCGCGGTAGTGGCCGCGCCCATGGTGGCGTCTCTGGGTGGGCGGGTGTCGCGGTCGAAGATCCAGAGGGTCGCACTCGTCGTCTACGGCTCGGCCGTCCTAGCGCTGGCGGTGGCCCCCACTTTCATGGTGTATCTGGTGCCGCTGGCGGTGATTGGGGCAGCCCATCTCGCGTCGGCGAGCGCGCTGAACACCGCGGTGCAGCTCCAGGTGGACGAGGAACGCAGGACTCAGGTGATGTCGCTGTACGTGATGGTGCTGATGTCTTCCAACCCTCTCGGACAGCTTGCGTTGGGCCAGTTGATCGAGGCGATCGGCGCTCGACCCGCCTTCGGCCTCTACGGCGCTCTGCTGCTGGCCGGGACGGCCGTGCTCCACGTCAGGGGCTGGTTGGGACAGCTGGACATCGAGGTCGGAGAGTACTCTCCGCAGGTGGCGCCCGAGATCCACCCGACGACCCCGGCACCGCCCCGCCGGCCGCATCCGAGGACATAGGCCATGGCGACCTTCACGCCGAGGCCCGACCGCCTGACTACGTTTCCCACCCGGCGTCTACAGACGACTCCAGGTACTCGGTTCCCTCGTCGCAGTCCAGCTGGACCGGGCACCACCGGCAGGCCGGACCGGGTGACACGGTGGGCAGGCGGTGACGGGACACGAGCTCTACGTATCGGTGTGCGCCGTCGATGACCCGCTCGGCTGCCGACAGCAGCAGGTCGCGGGTGACCTCCTCGGGGTGGAACCGGCCCTGGTCGAGGTAGTAGGTGGCCAGCAGCCGGGGCGGCAGGATGCGCAGGGACTCGAGGAGCGCGTAGAAGCGCAGGTCCTCGCGGTGGGCGGGTGAGAACCGGCCCGTCTTGAAGTCGATGATGACCTTGCCGGCCACCGCTCCTTCGGGCTGGCCGAGCGTGAGGTCCGGCTTGCCCGACAGCACGACCAGCCCTCCGTGCAGCTCGGCTCGTGTCGGGCTGTCCGTCGTCGGCCTCCATTGCGGCTTGAGCGGGGGGAAGCACTCCAGGAACTGGGTCATGGCCGATCCGGCGTCGGCCCGCAGCTCGGCCCGCTCGGTCTCGTCGCAGCGCTCCAGGTAGTCGGCGATGCTCTTGTCGGCGTTCTGGAGGCGGGCCATGGCCTCGTCGACCAGCTCCAGCGGCGATGCCTCGCCCCGCCAGTGCACCGACAGCTCGATCGCCTTGTGGGTGACCGTGCCCCGGGCGGTGGGGATGGACCATTGGAACGGCTCTGCCAGCTCGGCCATGAACTTCCGTTCGCATCCGAGAGCCTGGGTGAGCATGTACTTGCTCAGGTAGAGGACATCGTCGTCGAACCGGTCTGACTCGATGGTGGACACCAGCGGTTCCAGGCGCTCTTCCAGCAGGTCTCGCAACTCGTCGCGCAAGCCCGCGTCGAAGGTGGGACGGTCGCCCCTAGGGGCTCCGAGCAGGCTCACGACCTCCTGCTGGGCCGGGTTGTAGTCGGCTGCGTGCATGGCGTTGAGGGCCGGCTCCTGGGCTGGGTTCCGGGCGGTGTCACACCCCGGCGCGACCATAGTTCTCGTGGGAATGACATCGCTTGACTTCGGCGCCGCAGCCCGCTCGCTCGCACGGGCGTCCCACCTGCGCGGCCTGGTAGTGCCCGTCTTCGCCAGCCCGCCGTCCCGCCCCGACCTCCACCGGTCCATCCGCCGCCGCAAGGGGTCGCCGGTGGTGTCGATCCGTCTCGGGGACCGGCCCCGCGGAGCGGTCCTGTCCGACATGATCGAGGGGATCGTGGTGGCCAACTATCTCGACGGCGCCCGGGCCGACCTGGTGAGGTCCGCCCTGTGGCTGGCCGTCGACGGAGATGCGGATGCCGGTGAACTCATCTTGAGGAACGAAGCCCCTGAACCCCTCCCAGCGGAGCCGCTTCAATCCGACAAGGCCGCCGCAGCCTGACTCGTCCGGGCTGGGAGACGACCGACCACGGACTACCGTGGCGGGCGTGCCCGGGTGGCGCAACTGGCAGACGCGGCCCGCTTAAAACGGGCTGTCCCAACGGACATGTGGGTTCGAGTCCCACCCCGGGCACCCATAACTACAACCCGAAGGGACAACGAGTACCGTCCGCTTCGATGACAGGAGCTGAGAGCTTTCTGGCGGAGCTGAGCGGGGGGACCTTTCGGGAGTGGTCGCAGGAAGTGGTGACCGCCGACCCGCTGGCGTTCGGCGAGAAGCAGGCCTACGCCACCCGGCTGGCAGAACTCCAGGCCGACGACCCGCTGGCCGAGGCATCCAGAGTCGGATTCGGCACCATCGGCAGCCATGAGGTCGCGTTGATCTGCAGCGACTACGAGTTCGTAGCAGGCACGCTCGGCATCGCCGCGGCCGAACGGGTAGCCCGCGCCTTCGGGATCGCGACGGTCGCCCGAAGGCCGGTCATCAGCATCTGCCAATCGGGTGGGACTCGGATGCAGGAGGGCACGCCCGCCTTCATCAAGATGCTGTCCATCGGCGCGGCCATCTCAGAGCATCGCGAGGCCGGGCTTCCCTACCTGAGCTACTTGATGGATCCCACGATGGGCGGAACCCTCGCGGCGCTGGGCACACAGGGCCATCTTGTGTGGGCTGCGCCCGGTGCTTCGATCTCACTCACGGGTCCCCGGATCGTGGAGGCGGTCACCGGACGCCCGTTTCCCCGCGACGAGATCAGCGCCGAAGCCGGTCTGCGGCGGGGACTGGTGGACGACATCGTTCAACCTGACGAGCTGGCGCCGCGAATCGTTGAATGGCTTGACATCGTCAGCCCCAAGGTCGCGGTCCCGTTGACCCCGGCGGGCCGGTCAGCTCCGGCACCGGTTGAGGCTCAGGCCCGGCGACAGCCCGACGCGTGGCGCAGCGTGACTCGATCCAGGGCGCGAGACCGCCCGTCGATCGAATCGGTGATCGCGGCATCGGGCGCGCCCCTGGTAGAGATCCGCGGCGACCGCGCCGGCTCCGACGATCGCAACCTGCTCGCGGGATTCACCAGTCTCGGGGGCGAGCCCGCGGTCGCGGTCGGCTTCCGCAGGCCACAGGGCCGCGGGGCGGAGGTCTCTCCCGGCGGCTACCGCAAGGCGCAGCGGGCGATATCCATTGCGGAGGAACTGGGTCTGCCCCTCGTGTCCTTCATTGACACCAAGGGCGCAGGCGCGGGCATCGACGAGGAGTCCGAAGGACTCGCCCATTCCGTCGGCTCTCTCATTCGCGAACTCCTGGGGGTGCGGATACCCACCGTCTCAGTCCTGATGGGCGAGGGCTCGGGGGCTGGAGCGATCGCCCTGGTGGCTGCCGACTCGGTGATCGCCCTCGAGAATGCGTGGCTGGCTCCCATCGCCCCGGAGGCTGCCTCAGCCATTCTCTTCCGCAGCACCGAGAGGGCGGCCCACATGGTCAGGGGGCAGGCCGCCGACGTCGAGGCGCTGCGAGACGAGGGACTCATCGACTCCATCGTGCCCGAAGGACCCACAGTGACAGAGACCTCCGAGATGCTGGTCAACGCCGTCGCGGCCGCGTTGCGCAAGACAGCGGCGATGCCTCCAGAGGATCGACTACTGGCTCGCCGCGCCAACGTCAGGTCGTTGGCACGCCAGCATCTGACCATCCGTGAGCCCGCTCAATCCCCGGACCCCGGAGCTTCCCGCTCTATTGATGCCTGACCAGCGGCGACCGACGCGCCGACCCGGCTCAATATGCACGATGCAGCCGCGTAAGGTACTTATCCGGACGTACCCATGCTGCAGGTACGCATGCTGCGTTCATGGTTCGTGAAGGCATGAAGGAGGCACCAATGGCCGGTTGCGCATTCGTCGGACTCGGGGTCATGGGCTATCCCATGGCCGGTCACCTGGTATCGGCAGGCCATGACGTCACCGTCTACAACCGGACGGCTTCCCGGGCCGAGGCCTGGGTGGCCGAGCACGGCGGCACGGCCGCGCCGACGCCTGCGGGTGCAGCCGCGGATGCCGAGTTCGTCTTCGTGTGCGTCGGCAACGACGATGACGTCCGCTCGGTGACGCTGGCCGCGGGGGGAGTGTTGGAGTCGATGTCAGCAGGGTCGGTCCTGGTCGACCACACCACGGCGTCGGCCGATCTGGCCCAGGAACTGCACGCGGCGGCGGGCGAGCGGGGGGTCGGCTTCGTGGACGCGCCCATCTCGGGGGGCCAGGCCGGCGCCGAGAACGGAGTGCTCACCGTCATGTGCGGCGGCGACCACGCCGACTTCGACCGGGCCGAGCCGGTGATCGACGCCTACGCCAAGGCGGTCACCCTGCTGGGCGGTCCGGGAAGCGGCCAGCGCACCAAGATGGTGAACCAGATCTGCATCGCCGGCCTTGTTCAGGGTTTGGCCGAGGGGATCGACTTCGCCCGACGGGCCGGCCTCGACGTCGAGCAGGTGGTGGCCACCATCTCTCAGGGCGCAGCCGGGTCGTGGCAGATGGCCAACCGGGGCGTGACCATGGCCCGCCGCGAGTTCGACTTCGGCTTCGCCCTCGACTGGATGCGCAAGGACCTGGCCATCTGCTTCGCGGAGGCCGAGCGCATCGGCGCCACCCTGCCGATCACCGCGGTGATCGACCAGTACTACGCCCGCCTCCAGCGCCAAGGCCGCGGCCGCTGGGACACCAGCTCTCTGATCGAACTACTCGTCGACGAATGAACAACCAGGCGGAACGATCTCGCGATGTGATCTCACGACGCGGGGCCAACCGGCCAGCCAGTGAGGGCACTCGGCCAGCGTCCGGCCAGTTTCCGGCCAGTTTCGGGTCAGCGTCCGGCCAGCGTCTGGCCAGTTTCTGGTTGCGGCTGCTGGTCCGCTCGTGAACGAGCCCTGCCAGCAGTGGTGTCACGCCCCTGCGGCGACGGCCTCCCGCTGTGGCTTGGCCTCGCGGAGAGTGGCTCGGGCTGCCGCAAGTCCAGCCTGGATCGCGTCGGGTCCTGCTCTGGCTTGGTTCGGTTCTGGCCTGGGCCCCGGCTTGAACAGTGCGGCCTCTTCGGGGGCGTGGGCGGGTCCGTAGCTCACCCGGTCGGGTGGGTGAAGGGTGTGCCATCCGTCGGGGCTCTTGTCGATCTGCCAGTTGTCGTGGTGGATCCGGTAGTGGCACCTCCAGCAGGCTGGGACGAGGTTGTCGAGTTTGGTTGGCCCGCCCTGTGAGGCTGGTTCGATGTGATGGCCCTGACAGATGCCGGGGTTGGCTCCGCAGTGGAAGCATCCTCCCCATTTGGCGATGAGCATCTGCCATTGGGCTTCGGTGACGGTGCGGCGGGAGTGGGTGCGCCAGATGGGCTTGCCGCGGCGGTCATAGACCACGCCGGTGAGCTTGGCGTTGCAGGAGAGCTGTTCGAGCACTGCCTTTGGTAGCCGTTCGCCGTCGGGGAGCTCGGCGATGAGTTCGCCGGTGTCGTCGTCGACATGCGCGACCACACAGATGTCGGCGAAGGGCTTGCCGCCGCCCCGCGAGGAGCCGTCGCTGCTGGTGGTGTTGGTGAGGTGGTCGAGGGCGTCGGCCATGCACTGGTCGAAGCTGCGCCGCCCCACCTGGCCACCGGTGGCGTGCTTCTTGTCGGTGTCGTGAAGGCGTCGGGCCTCGGCTCGCAGACGGTTCTCGATGCGGCGCCCGGTGACGGTGTCAAATTCTCCGTGCAGGTGCACCATGCCGTCGTCGCCGTCCCAGAACCGCACACGGCGCCGGGCTCGCTGGCGGGCGTGCTCGGAGGCCCCGTGGTCGCCCTCGTGCTCCGCAGTCCAGCGGCGGGCTACCCGTCTGAACTGCTCGGGACGCATCGACTCAGCCTTGGACAACAGTTCGCCGTCGGCCTCCACAGCCTGCGCGCCGGCCTTCTCCACGGCTGCGGCCAACTGCTTGGCGTTAGCCCGGGTCACCCGTCCCGACTCCACCGCATCAAGAGCCGTTGGCAGATCCCGCAGCGTCTCAGCGGTCTTGATGTGGCTGCGGGCCTCGCCGATAGGCAACCCGGCAGCAGCCGCAAGCACCTCGGCGCCGCCGTCGCCGTGACGCTCGCGCCCGGCGATCGACGCCGCTGCCGAGGTCTGTGCGGCGGTGATCATCGCCGACGCGGACTTCAGCGCCGGCATCGCCTCGCGCATCTGCTCACACGACGCGGACCCGTCATTGACCTGCGCCAAGATCCTCCTGGCCGCGGCCTCGACCTGTCGGGCGTCGTCGATCAGCATGACGAAATCATCTCACACCAGTGTGACACTTGTCAAGGATTTATAATGATTTTCAGCTATATATGGGGCAATCCAAGATGTGAAGCTATGCTGATCTTTGTAGCCGGGTCAGACCGAGGCTGGAGGAGGACATCGATGGCAGCCGAAGACCTCGTTGTGATAGCCGACTTTGAGGCTCAAGCTCGCGACTTCCTGAACCGGGGCCGCACATATCTTGCCGCTGGTCACCTGCATCAAGCCTCCGAGAAAGGCTGGGGCGCGGCCGCCCACATGGCAAAGGCCGTCGCGGTCGCCCAGGGGTGGCCCTACGACACTCACGCAGACTTCAGCCTCGTGTTGAACAGGGCCACGGCAGCGACCGGCGAGGACCGGTTACGGGGCCTGCGCGCCATCGCCAACGAATTGCACAGCAACTACTACCGGCGCAAGCGCCATCTCGATGCCGCCGAGATCGGCAGAGACCTTGAGAGCATCGCGGAACTAATGGAACTCCTGGCCCCGCTGGCTCGACGGCCCACACCGGCCGCGCCGACCTAGAGGCGGCGATCAGCGAAGCAGGGCGTAGTTGGCGGAGGCGAACTCCCAGTTGATCAGGTGCTCGACGAAGGCGTCCACGTAAGCGGCCCGGGCGTTCTGGTAGTCGAGGTAGTAGGCGTGCTCCCACACGTCGATGGTCAGCAGGGCCCGCTGGCCCTGGCGCAGCGGGGTGTCGGCGTCGTCGGTGTTGACGATGCTCAGGCCATCGGCTCCGGCCACCAGCCAGGTCCACCCCGACGCGAAGTTCCCCACCGCGGCCGCCGCGAACTCGGTGTTGAACGCATCCAGCGAGCCGAAGCTGCGCTCCAGCGCGGCCAGCAGCTCGCCCGAGGGCGCCTCGACGCGGCCCGGGCTCATCGAGTCCCAGTAGAAGGTGTGGTTCCAGGCCTGGGCCGAGCAGTTGAACAGTGCCGACGGCACGTCGGCCGCGGCCACGATCTCCTCCAGGGAGGAGTCCTCGTGCGCGGTGCCCTCGATCGTGCGGTTGACGCTGGCGACGTAGCCGGCGTGGTGGCGGCCGTAGTGGAAGCTCATCGTGCGCTCGGAGATGTGGGGCGCGAGCCCGTCGAGCGGGTAGGGGAGGGGGGCATGCTCGATCGTCATTTCAGGCGCGCTCTTTCGGAGGCAGTGACCGGGGGCTACCGGTGAATATACGCCGGGCCGGCGGTCAACCGGCGAACAGGTTGGTGGGTTGACCCACTGCGTCGACGTCGGCGGCGAACAGCGCCCCGGCATTGGGCTCGCCCTCGGTGCTGACGCCGGCGATCGGCTCTCGGGCGGTGGTGATGTAGAGCGTGTCCAGGTCCGGGCCGCCGAAGCAGCAGCAGGTGGCCTGGGGCGAGCCCGGGGTTACCACGGCCTCGAGTTGTTCGCCGTCGGGTGAGAAGCGCTGCACGTGATAGCCGCCGAACATCGCCACCCACAGGCAGCCGTCGGCGTCGACCGTCATGCCGTCGGGCCCGCCGGCGCTGCCGTCGAAGGTGATGAAGGGGCGCCGACCCTCGATCTCGCCTGTGTCGGGGTCGTAGTCGAAGCGGTCCACCCGGAACGTCAGCGTGTCGATGTAGTACATCGTGGCCTGGTCGGGACTCCAGCCGATGCCGTTGGAGATCATCACGTCGGAGAGCACCCGCCGGGCCGTGCCGTCGCCGTCGACCCGGTGCAGCGAAGCCACCGGCGCTCCGGGCTCGGCATGGCTCATCGTCCCCTGGAACAGACGGCCCCGCGGGTCGACCGCACCGTCGTTGCTCCGGTTCGACTCGGGCTCGCCGGGCAGCTCGATCACGGCCTCGACGGCGCCGGCCCGGTCGGTGAGTGCCACCGAGGGGCCCAGGCCGAGGGCCAGCCCTCCGGCGGCGCGGGGGGCGGCGTTGCCGACCATGTCGGGGTAGCGCCACACACCTACCGGCTGGCCCGTGTTGTGATCGAAGCGATGCACGGCCTGGCCGTTGATGTCGACCCAGACGAGCAGGTTCTCGACCGGTGACCACACGCAGCCCTCGCCCAGGGCGGCCTCAGCGGCGTGCACGACCTCTGCGTTGATCATCTCATTCCTCGCCGCTCGGGCAGCGTCGCGCCGCCATCTAGACGTTCGCGTGCTGGAGGGCGGCCGGCGTCTGGCTCACGTTGTGGTGGGCGTTCTCGCGCACCTTCCCGAGGTCGGCGCCGATCATGTTGCCCCGCTCGCCCGGCAGCGAGAAGCCGGTGTACATCACCCGGCGCTCGCGGTCGACCGGCGCGTAGCTCATGTGGAGCGTGCAGCTCAGATGCACGGTGACGTCCCCGGCCCGTGTCGGCAGCGGCACGACGGGAAGATCCAGGTAGGGATGGATGAAGTTGGGCTGCACGTTGGCCCGGTGCGAGCCGGCCACCACCGCCAGCTGGCCCGAGCGGTCGTCGGCGCCCGTGACCGAGATCCCCGTCGTCATCGCGCAGCAGTCGTAGCTGTGGCGTCCCAAGCTGCAGTCCTTGTGCCACGGAAGATCCGAGATGCCCGACACCACGTCGAGCGGCTTCACCAGCGCCTCGATGGCGTTCTCGCCGTGGACCCGGGTCCGGGGGATATGGCCGTCGTCGGTGAGGGCGCCGATACGGGCGTGTCGGGGATCGCCGAGGAGCCTGTCGGCCGCCGGTGAGTGCTCCTGGAAGAAGCGCATCCTCACGCAGCGGTTCGAACCGTCGCCGGTCGTCGCCCACCAGCTGCGGCCGTCGTCGGGCTGGTAGCCGGGCAGCGCCCGGTCCATGTCGGCCGAGATCTCGGCCATCATCTCAGCGGGCCACCAGCCCTCGAGGCGCAGGAAGCCGGCCTCGCCCAGGAAATGGGCCATCTCGGCATCGTCGTCGCCGGGCGTGAAGCTGCGGCCCAGATCGAGGGGCCGGCCGTCGCGGTCGCAGAATCCGATGTCGCCGGGTTCGTGGACCGCTCGGCCGTCGATGATGGCCCGTAGCACCGGCCACCACTTCAGCCAGCGGAAGTGGTCGGCCATCGGCAGGCGGGTGACGAGGGAGGTGGCCAGGGTTTGGGGCGTCTGCAGGTCCTGGACCAGGTCGCTGAAGGAACTCCGGTCCAGCTCCACGACCACCCGGGCGCCGGCGGTGCCGCCGCGCAGCTCGATGGTGTGTCCGGTCGGCACGAGCGTGAAGCACGTGCCCTCCACGTCGATCCCGAGAGCCTTGGCTCCCACCAGGGCCGCTCCCCGGGCTGCGAGGTGGCCGTTGCGGCGGATCAGGTCGGGCAACTCGTCCGCCACGAACGTGACCGGATCGATGAGGACCACGTCGGCGTCGAGCCGGGTGCGCATGTCGACCGAGACCATCGCGGCTCCGAACTATCTGCGGGGCCGCCAGCGTACACTTCGGACCACAGGCGAGTGCAACGGCGATACCGGAGCATGCGGCGCCAGGTCGAGCCGGCGGCCACCCGCCTTCCGGGACCATGAACGAGGAGCACCAACCGATGGGCGGGCCACACAGCGACGCGACCGAGCGGTACACGATCATCTCGGCGGACTGCCATGCGGGCGGCAACATGGCCGCCTACGAGGAGTACCTCGACCCGGCGTGGCGCGGCGAGTTCCTCGAATGGAGGGGCGCCTACCGCAACCCGTACCGCGACCTCCAGGACGACGGGCGCTCCCGCAACTGGGACGACGACCGGCGCCTCAGCGAGCAGTACGCCGACGGCGTCGTGGCCGAGATCACGTTCCCCAACACCGTCCCGCCCTTCTACCCGACGGGCTCCCTGATCGCCCGGCCCCCCTCGGACCGGGCCGACTACGAGCGCCGCTTCGCGGGGATCACCGCCCACAACCGCTGGCTGCGGGACTGGTGCGCCCGCTACCCCGACCAGCGCTGCGGCCTTCCCCAGATCTTCGCCGAGGACCTCGACGACGCGGTGGCCACGCTGGAGTGGGCCGCGGCCGAGGGGTTCCGCAGCTTCCTGCTGCCCCACGTCCCGCCCGACAGCGAGCTCCCCGGGTACTGGGATCCCCGCTGGGACCGGCTCTGGGCCGCGGCCGCCGACCTCGACCTGATCATGACCCAGCACGGCGGGAACGGTGGACCCGACTACGGCAAGGCGCCGGCTGCCGGAGTGGTCTTCCTGATGGAGGTGCCGTTCTACTCGCACCGCAACCTGGCCCACCTGATCATGTCGGGCGTGTTCGAGCGGTTCCCTGGCCTGCGCTACGTGATGACCGAGCAGGGGGTGGCCTGGCTGGTCGAGGAGCTGCGCCGCATGGACGGCTACCACCGCCAGATGCGACACGGCCGCGTCGGCGAGCTCGGCTTCGCGGCCGACATCGTGCTGCCGCTGAAGCCGTCGGAGTACTTCGACCGCAACGTGTGGATCGGGGCCAGCTTCCCGTCGCCGGGCGAGGCGGCCGCCATCCGCAAGGTGGGGGTGCACAGGGTGATGTGGGGCAGCGACTACCCCCACCACGAGGGCACCTACCCCTACTCGCTGGAGAGCCTCCAGCGGGCGTTCAGCGACTGGGACGCCGGCGAGATGAGGGCGCTGCTGGGCGGCAACGCGGCCGACCTGTACGGCTTCGACCTCGACCGGCTGGCCCCGCTGGCCGCCGAGCACGGTCCCAGCGTGGAGCAGGTCGCCACCCCGCTGGCGGAGATCCCGGCCAAAGCCACCAGCCCCGCCTTCTTCAAGCCGTGACGGTCGCCTCCTCCGGGGCCGAGAGCCCCGGCGCAGTAGATCCGACCGCGCCCTACGCGGGCTTCGAGGGCACCGTCGGCAAGATCTTCTCCACCTCCGAGCCGCACTGGCCGAAGCCGCCGACCGCCCCGGACGGCGCCCCCAACGTGATCGTGATGATGGCCGACGACCTCGGCTACTCCGACCTGGGCTGCTACGGCTCCGAGATCGACACCCCGGAGCTCGACCGTCTGGCCGGCGAGGGACTGCGCTACACCGACTTCCATGTGAACCCCATGTGCTCGCCCACCCGGGCGTCGCTGCTGACCGGGCTCAACCATCACATGGCCGGCATGGCTCAGGTGGCCCACAGCGACCCCGGGTTCCCCGGCTACAGCCACGAGCTGCGGGACAACGCGGTGACCATGGCCGAGACGTTCCGCGACGCCGGCTGGGCCACGTTCATGCTCGGGAAGTGGCATCTCACCAAGGACGCCCACCTCAGCGACGGAGCCCCCAAAGCGAGCTGGCCGCTGCAGCGGGGCTTCGACCGCTACTACGGGATCCTCGACGCCTTCACCAACTTCCATCATCCCCACCGGCTCTATGAGGACAACCATCACATCGACGTCGAGCGCTACCCCGACGGCTACTACTTCACCGACGATCTGACCGACCAGGCGGTCCGGATGGTGGACGAGCTGCGGTCGTCTCACCCGAGCCGGCCGTTCTTCATGTACTTCGCCCACGGCGCGGTGCACGCCCCGCTGCAGGCCCCCGAATCCGACATCGAGCGCTTCCGCGGCCGTTACGCCGCGGGCTGGGACGCGTTGCGGGCCGAGCGCTTCGAGCGCCAACAGGAGCTGGGGGTGGTGCCGCCCAACGCGGTATTGCCGGCCCGCAACACCGAGGAGCTCCACGAGGTCGGCCCCTGGGACGATCTGGACGACCGGTCCAAGGAGCTGTTCGCGCGCTACATGGAGGTGTACGCGGGCATGGTCCACAACGTCGACCGCAACTTCGGGAGGTTGCGCCGCCACCTCGAGGCCATCGGCGAGTGGGACAACACCATCGTGCTGTTCACCAGCGACAACGGCGGCTCCCGGGAGGGCCAGTACACCGGCACCTCGGCGTACTTCCGCACCCTGCTCTCCCAGGTGCGGCCCACCGATCTGGAGGTCGTCGACACCGACTACGCCCGCCTCGACCTGCTGGGCGGCCCCCGGACGCTGGCCCACTACCCGATGGGCTGGGCCATGGTGTCGTGCACGCCGTTCCGCCTCTACAAGATCAACACCCACCGGGGCGGCCACAGCGTCCCGTTCATCGTCAACTGGCCGGCAGGGCTTGGGGCCGCCGACGGCGCTGAGGCCGGAGGCGTTCGGGGCCAGTACCAGCACGTCACCGACGTGTTCCCGACCCTGGCCGAACTCTGCGGGGTGGCCGTGCCGGCGTCGCGTCACGGCGTGCCCGCACCGGAGCCGGCCGGGGCCAGCTTCGCGGCCACCTTCACCGACCCGGCCGCGCCCTCGACCCATCCCGAGCAGTACTACGAGAACTTCGGTCACCGCGGCTTCTACCGCGACGGCTGGTCGGTGGTGACCTGCCACCGGCCCCGGCGCCCGTTCAGTGCCGACCGCTGGGAGCTGCACAACCTGGCCGAGGATCCGACGGAGTGCCGCGACCTCGCCGACGAGCATCCCGACCGGCTCGAGGAGATGCAGCAGGCCTGGGACCGGGCCGCCTGGGCCAACCAGGTGTACCCCCTCGACGAGGGCAACCAGCTGGTCAGGATCCTGCGCCCGCCGTGGTACGACGAGCTGGCGGACGACACGACGCTGAGGCCCGGCACCCCCACCCTGGAGCGGTGGCGGTCCCAGCAGCTCATCTTTCAGAAGAGCTTCGACATCGACGTGTCGCTGCGATGGCGGCCCGGCGACGCGGGGGTGCTGGTGGCTCACGGCGACCAGGGCGGCGGCTACATGCTGTACGTGGAGGACGACCGGCTGCTGTTCGCCCACAACGCCTACGGAGACATGACCGTGCTCGACTGTGGGCCGCTGGCCGACGGGGCGCCGAGTGTGCAGCTTGCCATGGAGAATCCCGGCAACCTGGTTTGGAACGCCGGCATCAGCGTGGACGGCGCGCCCGTGGGGGAGGCGCCCGGGCTGGTGTCGCTGATGGCCATGGCCCCGTTCGAGGGCATCGACGTCGGCGTGGACCGCCGCTCGCCGGTCAGCTGGGACGTCTACGAGCGCCACGGTCCGTTCCCGTACACGGGCGACCTGCGCGCCGTCACCTACCGCCCGGGCGAGCTGGCCCCCGACGCCGGCGCCCTGTGGCTCGACTACATCAAAGCCAACGGAACCCGCTACGAATAGGGCTCTGTCTCACTCGCGTTGACGTCCAAGCCCCACGAGTGCCATCCGCGCACACGGGTGCGGGCGAACAGCTCGATCTTGGACATGGCCGGGAACATCGCCTCGATCCGGCGGCGCACCTCGTCAGGCTTGCGGCTGTGCTCGCGCCGCGGTTCGCGCACCAGTTGACGCACATTGCGGGCACCGCGAGGCCAGGGGATCTTGCCGTGCTTGAAGACAAGGCACAGCTCGCACTGTGACATCGTGTAGAAGCCCGGGTTGACCTTGCACTTGTCCCACACGAACGCCACTGTTGCCCAGTTGAAGCCCCATGACGTGCCCAGGTCGATGGCTTGGTCCAGATGCGGGCTGGTGGCCCACAGGAACAGCAGTGCGTTGTCCGACGCCACGTCGAGCACCGGCAGCCGGCGCAGGGCTCGCAGCGGGACGGTCGGGTAGTGGCGTACTGCGCCGCCGCTGTCGCCGTTGCCCGTGCCGGCGTGTTGTAGCTGGCCCTTGTAGTCCCAGGGGGGGTCGGCGTAGATGATGTCGAACCGGCGCCCGGGCAACGGAGGGAACAACGTGAGTGGGTCTGGCTCGGTAACCGTCATCGCTCTGGAGGGTGGATCGGTCGGTGCTCCCAACGGTAGTAGCCGCCGCTCTGGCGGTGGAAGATGCCGATAGCGTTCGGTCAGGACTGTTTGGGTGCGGGGCAGGGGCGATGCACATCGGGTACACGGCTGAGCAGGAGGCGCTGCGGGGCGAGCTTCGGGCCTACTACGCCGACCTGCTCACCGACGACGTGCGGGCCGAGTTGGGCGCCGAGGACGGCACCGGGCCGGTGCACCGCCGGATCGTCCGCCAGATGGGGGCCGACGGCTGGCTGGCGGTCGGCTGGCCCACCGAGTACGGCGGCCGCGGAATGTCGGCGGTGGAGCAGTTCATCGTGTTCGACGAGTCGGTGGCGCTCGGCGCGCCCATCCCGATGCTGACCATCAACACCGTCGGCCCGACCATCATGCAGTACGGCACCGACGAGCAGAAGGACTTCTTCCTCCCCCGCATCGCCGGCGGCGAGCTCACCTTCTGCATCGGCTACTCCGAGCCCGACGCCGGCACCGACCTGGCCTCGCTCACCACCCGGGCGGTGCGCGACGGCGATACCTATGTGATCAACGGCCAGAAGACGTGGACGTCGCTGGCGCAGGACGCCGACTACATCTGGCTGGCGGCCCGCACCGACCCCGAGGTCCCCAAGCACAAGGGCATCTCGCTGTTCTGCATCCCCATGGACACGCCCGGCATCAGCATCGAGCCCCTCGACCTGCTGTCGTCGCACAACATCAACCACACCTTCTTCGACGACTGCCGGGTGCCGGCGTCCACCCTGATCGGCGAGGAGAACCGGGGCTGGGGCCTCATCACCAGCCAGCTCAACCGGGAACGGGTGACGATCTGCTCGTCGGGGATGGTCACCAAGCGCTTGGAGGAGTGCGTCGAGTGGGCCAAGTCGGCCAAGCGGGCCGACGGCTCCTACGTGATCGACGAGCCGTGGGTGCAGCGCAACCTGGCCGAGGTGGCCGCCCGGCTGGAGTTCCTGCGCCTGGCCAACTGGAAGGTGGCCTGGACGGTGGCCAACCGGATCGACGGCGCCGAGCCCGACATGGCCACGGTCGCCGCCTTCGTGGCCGACTCCTCGGCGGTGAAGGTTTCGGGCACCGAGTTCTACGTCGACGCCTACCGCAGGCTGATGCAGGTGTACGGCCAGCGGGCCTACGTGGTGGAGGGCTCGCCCGGGTACCTGTCCCGGCTGGAGATGATGTACCGCTCGACGGTGATCCTCACCTTCGGCGGCGGCACCAACGAGATGCAGCGCGACCTGATCTCGCAGTTCGGCCTGGGCTACCCCCGAGCCTCCCGCTAGCACGGACGGGAGGGGCGAGCCGTGGACTTTGAGCTGGGCGAGGAAGAGCAGGCCATCCGGGACCTGGCCGCGCAGGTGCTCGACGACATGTCGTCGCATGAGCGCCTCAAGGCTCTGGCCGCCGCGGGTGACCACGTGGACCGCAAGGCGTGGGCCGCGCTGGCCGCCACCGGAGTGGTGGGTGCGTCGATCCCGGAGGCCCACGGCGGGCTCGGCCTCGGCTTCCTGGCCACCGCGGTGGCGTTGGAGGAGGTCGGCCGGCGGGCTTCGCCGGTGCCGCTGCTGACCACCGCGGTGATGGGGGCCATGCCGGTGGCCGCCTTCGGCACCGAGGATCAGCGGGAGGCCTGGCTTCCCGGAATGGCCGATGGCTCGGTGTTGGCCTGCGCGGCGCTGGCCGAGGACGGGACCGCTCCCGTCGAGCCGACGACGGCGGCCCGCTCACACAACGGCGGGTTCGTTCTCGACGGCACCAAGGTGCTGGTCGCGGGCGGCCTGGACGCCGACGTCTCGCTGGTGCCCGCCCGTCTCGACGACGGGGCAGTGGGCGTGTTCATCGTGCCGACAGGCGCCGAGGGCCTGGAGCGCATCCCGGTGGGGGTGACGACGGGCCGTCCCGAGGCCCGCTTCGAGCTGTCGGGCGTGCCCGTGGACGCCGGCGCTCTGCTCGGTGCAGGCACAGTCGACGGCACCGAGATCGTGCGGTTCATCGAGCGGCACGCCAATGTCGGGCTGTGCATGACGATGTCCGGCGCGGCCCGGGCCGCCATCGAACTGGCTGCCGACTACACCAAGCAGCGCCACCAGTTCGACCGCCCGATCGCCACCTTCCAGGCGGTGAGCCAGCGGGCGGGCGACTCCTACATCGACGCCGAGGCCATCTGGCTGACCGCCTACCAGGCCGCGTGGCGCCTGTCGGCCGGCCTGCCCGCCGACCGCGAGATCGCCATAGCCAAGTACTGGGCCTGCGAGGGCGGCTTCCGGGTGGTGCACGCCGCGGTCCACGTCCACGGCGGGGTCGGGGTCGACCGCGACTATCCCCTGCACCGCCACTTCCTGGCCGCCCGCCACATGGAGCTCACCCTCGGCCACGCCGAGGAGCAGTTGGCCGACCTGGGCCGCCTTATCGCCGCCCCCTAGAGGCCGAGCGTCAGCCGTCCTGAAGCGATCGGGCGAGGAGGGCGGCGCCCAGGAGGCCGGAGTCGTTGCCCAGTGCGGGGGCGGTCACGAACGTGTCATGGTCGGCGGTGTAGTCGGCGTAGCCGCCGAGTTCTTCGCGGCTCTTGGTATGGATCATCTCGGCCAGACCGGGCCGGCTGCCGACCCCGCCGCCGAACACGACCCGGTCGGGGCCGAACGAATAGGCGAGCACCCGCACGAGCTGGGCCAGATAGGCGGCCTCCAACTGCCAGATGTCGTCGCGCCCGCCGGCGTCGGACGGGTCGATGCCCCAACGCTCGGCCATGGCCGGTCCGCAGGCCATGCCCTCCAGGCAGTCGCGGTGGAACGGGCAGCGGCCCGGATAGTTGTCGCCCGCCACGCGGCGAACCGGGATATGCCCCAGCTCGCTGTGGTGTCGCCCCCGCCATGGCAGGCCGTCCACCGCGACCGCGGCGCCTATCCCGGTGCCGACGGTGACGTAGGCGAGCCGCCGCGGCCTGGGCTCGGGCCCCAAGGCCTGCTCGGCCACCGCGGCCGCCTCCACATCGGTCTGGATGCCGGCCGGCGCCCCGAGGGCCTTCGAGAGCCGGCTCAGGATCGGGACGCCCGACCACCCAGGTTTCGGCGTGGCCGCGATCGACCCGTAGCCAGAGGAGTCGGGATCAAGATCGACCGGCCCAAACGAGGCGATCCCCAGCGCAGACACCGGCCCGGACCGCTCGAAGAACTCCGCAACGGCTGCCAGCGTCGTGTCGGGGTCCGTGGTCAGCACATGGCGGGAGTCGACGATCGTCAAGTCCGACGACACCACCGCGCACCGGAACTTGGTCCCGCCGGCCTCCACCGCCCCCACTAGCGGGCTAGTCATCCCAACAGTCCTCCGAACGCTCTCGCGGTTCCCAGCATTGTTACCGGATGCCACTGGCCGGGTGGCGCCCGGTCAATGGAAGGTCACGCCGGCGGGACGGGGGCGGAACGTCCCCCAGCACTCGATGGCGCTGTCGGTGCGGATGGCGCAGGAGTGGCTCGGGCTCGCGGAGACTGCCGTGAACCGCCCGTCGGGGGCGTCGAGGAGTCCCGCATAGTCCAGGCCCCAGCACTCGACGGCACCGTCGGCCCGCACCGCGCACGTGTGGTTTCGGGAGGCCGAGACGGAGCTGAACGTGCCGCCGGGGGCGTCGAGGAGCCCCCCGCGGTCGAGGCCCCAGCACTCGATGGTGCCGTCGGTGCGGATGGCGCAGGCGTGGCTCGTGCTCACGGCTACGTCGTGGAAGCTCCCGGCGGGTTCGGGGCCCCAGGCGTCCCCCCGGGATCCCCAGCACTCGATGGTGCCGCCGGTGCGGAGCCCGCAGGCGCGGCGGTTGCCGACCGCCAGCAGGGTGAGGGGCCGGTCGAGTCCTCCGATTCCTCCCAGCACGAGGACGGGGGCGCTGTCGCTCGACGCTTGCAGGTTGCTCCAGCACAGCGCCATGCCGCCCGCGTCCAGCACGCAAGCCTGACCACCCCCGGCCTGGACCGCTCCGAACGCGCCGGAAGCCCGGTCGGGGGGATGCCCCACGGAGGCGAGGACGCGCTCGATCGTCGCTCGGACCTGCTCCGGCGAGCTCGGAGGACCAACGCCCCAGCATTCGACGGCTCCGCCGGTGCGCAAGCCGCAGGAGAAGCTGGTTCCTGCCGCGATCCGTGCGAACTGCCCGCCGGGGGCGTCGGCCTGGCCTAGGCCGTTCTCGCCCCAGCACTCGACGGTGCCGTCCAGCCGTATCGCGCAGCCGTGCTCGTCGCCGGTCGCCACTGCGCTGAACGCGCCCGACGGCACATCCAGCCGGGTGGCGAAGCGCCGGCCCCAGCACTCGATGTCGCCGTCGAGACGTGTCGCGCAGGAGTGGTCCCAGCCGGTGGACACCGACCGGAACCGGCCCTCGGGCGTGTCGGTCTGCCCCCAGTGGTCGGCGCCCCAGCAGTCGAGCGTGCCGTCGGTGCGCAGCCCGCAGGAGTGGCGCCCGCCGGTGTCGATCATGTTGTACCGGCCGCCGGGGGCGTTCCCCTCGCCGGTGAAGCTGCGACCCCAGCACTCGGCGGTGCCGTCGGCCCGCAGGCCGCAGGACTGGTCGCCGCCCGCGGAGATCGACACGAACTGCCCGGCCGGGGCGTCGGTCTGGCCCCAGTGGTTGTCGCCCCAGCATCGGATCCCTCCGTTGCCCCGCAGCACGCAGGAGTGCCCGAAACCGGCCGCGACGGCAAGGTAGTGGCCGCCGGGCGCGGTGACAGCCTCGGTCTTGGTACTGCCCCAGCATTGGATGTCGCCGTCGACCCGCACTGCGCAGGAGTGGCTGTCGCCCACGGCAATCGCCACGAAGTGCCCGCCGGGAGCCCGCAGCAGCTCCAGGAAGTCCAGGCCCCAGCACTCGATGGTGCCGTCGCTTCGCAGCCCGCAAGTGTGCCGCCGGCCTGCGGACAAGGCGGTGAACGTGCCTGCGGGCGCGTCGATCTGGTCGCTGTTGTTGGCGCCCCAGCACACCACCGTGCCGTCGGTGCGCAGAGCGCAGGTGTGGCGGCTGCCTGCGGCCACCGTGGCGAACCGACCCGGGCCGAGGTGCTCCGGCGGGTGCGGCCCGTCGCCGGACCCGGCGTGAGCGTCCGCTTCGGCGCCGGGGGGATCGGGCTCTGCGGTGCCGTCATTCGAGCACGCGGCGGCCACCAGCACGAGTGCACCCGCCGCGAGAGCTGCCCTTCGCAGCCTCACGACAGGACCGTAGCCGGGAGCACCGCAGCGGACAGCCGCCGGCGGCACGGCGGATCGTCAGTCCGGGATCACCGCGATGCTGGAGAAGCACATCTCGTCGACGGTGCCCTCGTTCCAGGTGATGTAACGGGGCTCGGGCATGAACTGCAGGGTGCGGTCCCACCAGCACTCGAAGCGCACCGTGTCGCCTCGCTCGATGCGGATCTCCTCCACCGGCTCGTAGTTGAGCTGCCACTCGAAGTCCCACACCGGGATGTCGAGCAGGATCCGCTCCTGGGGCGTGTCGGGATGCAGCGTCATCCGGTAGGCCGCGCCGAACTCGTGCATGTGGCCCAGCACGGTGTGGATGGTGCCGGTGTCTCGGGCCGGCAGGTCGCAGGAGCTGTAGCCGATGCTGCCGTCGAGGTCGTCGTAGTCGTCGACGGTGCCGCCGCACTGCGCCAGCAGCAAGCCGGGGATGAGCGGGGCGAAGGCGTCGTACTTCTCGCCGATCTCGTCGAGCACGTTGGACCGCTCGCACAGGTTGACGTAGCCGTTGATGGCGGCGGCCCGCTCGGCGGCCACCTCGGCCTCCGCGGGCGTGCAGGGGACCTCGGCCGGGGTGAGGTATTCGTTGCCGGTGATGTGGGTCATGCCCGCGGCCACCTCGGCGTTGGTGGCGGTGTCGAGGATGATCCACGAGCCGTCGGCCGGAGTGTCGTGGTCGTAGTGGTAGTGGATCTGGTTGACGATCATGTCGCCGGGCGACAGGTAGATGCCGTACCCCTCGGGGTAGATGGTCGGTGACTGTCCCGGCGCCCAGCCCTGGATCGAGTAGACGCCCTGGGTGTTGAGCCCCGACAGCCCGAAGCAGGTCCAGCCCGGCTCGTCGGAGAAGCCCTGGGCCGCCTCGATGCGGTCCTCGGCCTCGATCCTGGACGCAACCTCCTCCGCGGCCGCAGCCGGAACCCGGTACACGATGGCGTGGTGCACCACCTCCACCTGATCGGGCCGGAACTCGAAGCCCTTGACCCAGTTGCCGTCGCCCTCGGGGTCGGCTACTTCGTGGACCTGGCAGCGGTAGTCGTCCTTCTTGACCGGCCACCCGTCGGGGCGCGAGTAGCCGGTGTACAGGCCGTCGCGGGGCCCGATCTTCTGATCCTCGTCCACCGGGATGATGGCCTGGGCGCGGGCCACCAGCGGGGTGTCGGGCCGCACGTCGAGGCCGCCGCCGGCGTCGGCCCACGCCTTGATGGCTGCTATCTCGGCGTCGCTGAGCGACCAGTCGTGCACGAACTCCGGGCTCAGGTCCGAGGGCAGCCACGGGGGCATGAAGCTGATCCCGGTGACGAAGGCGATGTCGTCGGCGATGGCGGCCGCGTCGCCGGCCGTGTCGAGGGCGAGGGTGGTCCAGGCCGGGCCGTTCGAGGTGTGGCAGCTCACGCAGCGTGTCTCGAGGATGGGCTGCACCGTGGCCGCGAACCGGCCGCTGGCGAACTCGGTTGCCGGGATCTCACGGCGCAGGTCGCCGGTCGGCTCCGAGCCGAACTCGACGCGGTCGGCGACCAGCTCGAAGGTCAGGATCACCTCGTCGGAGGTGTGGACGAGGCGGGCGATGTTGATGGGGCCCACGTCGTAGTGGCTGGTCAGCACGGTGGTCGACATCGTCGCGACAAGGGCGTCGGGGGTGACGGTGACGGTGCCGGCGAAGGTCTCGGTGCGGGTCGTCTCCTTGACGGTGAGTTCGCCGCTGATGGCGATCTCGTAGGACAGGCCGTCGGCGAAGTCGGCGTCGAGCCCTTCGATCTGCGAAGGCCGGAACCGCACGAAGGGCCAGTGGCTCGACTCCAGGAAGTCGTGGCGGATGCGCTTGTCCCGCAGGACGGAGTCGGACTGGAACATCTCCACGTTCACGACGATCTCGCCGACCCGGCTGGCGGCGAGATCGACGAGGTTCACCGCGATCTCGCCGGCCATGACGTCGGTGGTGCCCACCGTGGTGCGTGACAGCCCGCCGAGGCGTTCCTCGACGTGGTAGCCGGCCCGGGATCCGGCCCCGGGCACGATCCGGTACAGCCGCTCGGTCTCGACGTCGAAGTCCTCGGGGTCCTCAACGTCCACCACCGGGGGAGCGACCACCTCACCGCCGGTCACCAGATCCTCCTCGATCTCCCCGTCCACTGCGATGTCCACCGCGTCTACGGCCACATCCACGGCAGTCTCGACGGTTCCGAGCCACTGGCCCCGGGTCAAGAACGCGGCCACTCCCAGCACCAACACCGCCAAAATCGCGATACGGCCCGCGTCGAGCCTCCGCCACCAAGACACATCGCATTATGCCCCCAACTCACCGGCTCACCGGAATTGGCAGCGGTGAGGTCCGTTTTCGGCATCGGCGGCTGCCAATTCGGGATGGCCGGCCGGTGTTGCCAGGAATTGGCAGCGGTGAGGTCCGTTTTCGGCATCGGTGACTGCCAATTCGAGTGTTAGCCGGTGTAGGTCACTCCCTCGGGCGGGGCCCGCAGCGTTCCCCAGCACTCGACGGTGCCTTCGGGGCGCAGTCCGCAGGTGTATCCCTGGCCGACTTCCACGTCGGCGAACGGCCCGGGGGGCGCAGCCTCTGTCCAGCCCCAGCATTCGATGTCGCCGTTCTTGCGCAGCCCGCACGAGTGCACCCCGGAGGAGATGGCAACGAACTCACGGTCGGGCACGTCGAGTTGTCCGTGCGAGTTTGAGCCCCAGCATTCGACCTCGCCGTCCCTTCGCAGCGCGCAGGTGTGGCTCTCACCGGCCGCGACGAACCTCCGCGAGTCGCGGGATTGGCGTTCTGGAGCCGTGAAGGCAACGAAGGACCCCTGCGGGGGGTTCAGCCGTCCCGCGTAAGGGTTGCCCCAGCACTCGGCCTCGCCCGTCAAGAGAATGCCGCAGGTGTGGGAGCTCCCTGCCGAGATGACCCAGAAGGTGCCGGCGGGGGCGTCGGCCTGTCCGTGCGAGTTGGAGCCCCAGCATTCGACGGTGTCGTCATGTCGCAGGCCGCAGGCGTGTCCGATGGCGGCGGTGACGTCGATGAACTGTCCGTCCGGGCTGTCCAGCACGCCGAAACGGTCGAAACCCCAGCATTCGATGGTCCCGTCAATGCGCAGGCCGCAGGCGAAGTAGTTCCCGGTGGCGATCTTGTTGAAGCGTCCGTCGAGCGGTTCCATCTGACCTACGAGGTCTGTTCCCCAGCATTCGACGGTGCCGTCGGGGCGCAACCCGCATGTGTGGTTGCCGCTGGCAACCAGCGATGCGAACCGGTCGCCGGGAGGGTCGGCCCCCGCGCCAAAGCGCCGGCCCCAGCATTGGATAGTGCCGTCGGTTCGTAGACCGCAGCTGTGATCGGCGCCCGCGGCGACCGTCCGGAACAGGCCGTCAGGAGCGGGCACGGCGCCGTGGGCGTTCGAGCCCCAGCACTCCGCTGTCCCGTCGGTGAGCACCCCGCACGTGTGGTCCACTCCGGCGGAGAGGGTGCCGAAACTGCCTTCGGGCACATCCGTCTTGCCCAGGAAGTCCGATCCCCAGCATTCGACGGTGCCGTCGGTGCGTATTCCGCAGTTGTGGTCGCGTCCTGCTGCGATGGTGCTGAAACGGGCCGCGGGACGATCGGCCTGGCCGGCCTCGTTGGCGCCCCAGCACTGGACGGTGCCGCCGCTACGCAGCACGCAGGCGTGCCCTGCGCCGGTGGCCACCGCTTCGAAGTGTCCTCCGGGCGGCGTTGAGAGTTGGTCGTTGTAACTGCCCCAACACTCGACATCGCCGTCGTCACGTAGAGCACACGTGTTGTCGCCGGCTGCGGAGACGGCCGCGAAACGGCCTTCGGGTGTGTCACTCCAACGATCACGTTCCGAGCTCCAGCACTCGAGCCCGCCGTCTACCCGAACGGCGCAATTGTGCCCGTAGCCGGCGGCGATGGCTGTGAACTGGCCTTCGGGCGCATCGAGCACTCCGTTCTGGTTGACGCCCCAGCACTCGATCCCGCCGTCGGAACGTATCGCGCAGGTGTGCCAGTACCCGGCCGCCACCGCCGTGTAATTCCCCTCGACCGGCGCAGGCGGTGACGTGATCGATGCTTCGGCACTGGAGCGGTCGTCGGTGGCGGCTGCCTCGGCGTGATCGCCTTCTCCAGCCGGGTCATCGGGCGCGGACGGCTCATCCGAGCACGCCGTTGCCATGAGCCCGACCACAAACAGTAGATGAGCGACCCGTCGAAGCGGCATGTCAACTCGTCATGATGACACCGTCCGGGGGCGGTCGCATCGTGCCCCAGCACTCGATCGTGCCGTCGCTTCGCAGGCCGCAGGTGTGCGCACCGCCAGAGGCCACCGCCTCAAACTGCCCGTCGGGAGTATCGAGGCGTCCTTCGAGGTCGTCCGGGCCCCAGCACTCCACCGTTCCGTCGACGCGGAGCCCGCATGAATGGCTGCTTCCTACCGACACGGATCTGAACCGCCCCTCGGGTGCGACCGTCCTACCGTCGGACAGTCCCCAGCAGGCGACGGTTCCGTCGATCGCTACCGCGCAGGCGTGAGCACGGCCCGCTGAGATCGCGGCGAATTGTCCGGTGGGTGGATCCTCCATGACGGCCACCTGGTCTCCCCAGCAGACGATGGATCCGTCGATTCGCAGTCCGCAGGCATAGTCGGTGCCGACGGCGATGTCGCCGGGAGTCTCGCCGGGCCATCGGAGCACCATGCTGTCGCGCCCGTGAAACTCCGCGGCCCAGCAAGTCGTCCAGCCCTCCACGGTCAGCGCGCACGCATGGTGCGTGCCTGCCGCCACTGCGGTGTACTCGTCGTCGGGGATGCTGTTGAACCGCCACACGCCCTCGACCGACCGCAGGCCGTAGTCGGCGCCCCAGCACTCGACGGAGCCGTCGAGTCGCAGCCCGCACGTCTGGTTGCCGGCTGCCGACAGAGTGGCGAATAGTCCTTGAGGGGCGTTGGTCTGTGAGGAGTGGTTGTGGCCCCAGCACTCCACGTGACCGCTGCGACGCAAGCCGCACGAGTGGCGCGAGCCCGCGGCGACGGCACTGAACTCTCCGCCTGGTGGCAGCACCTCTGCTCCGATCGGCCGGCCCCAGCACTCGATGGTGCCATCGACGCGGAGCCCGCATGAGTGATCGGTGCCGGCGTCCACTGCGGTGAACCGCCCTTTCGGCGTGTGGACGTAGCCGACATCGGCGAACGGCCATTGTCCCCAGCACTCGACGGTGCCGTCCGCGTGCAGCCCGCAGTGGCTGGCCAGACCAAGGGAAACAGACCGGAAACGCCCTTCGAAGATGCCCTCGAACCGCGGTGTTCCCGCATAGTCGAAGCACTCGATCCGCTCGTCGGGTCGCACTCCGCAGATCAGCTGGTCACCGACCGCGATCGCTTCGAACCGGCCGCCTGGTACATCGATTCGCTCTGAGCCCTCAGTGCTCCAGCATTGGACGGTGCCGACCTCGCGGAGAGCACAGGAATGCCATCCGCTGGTGGCGACTGCCGTGAAGTGCCCGCCGGGAGGTATCAGCGCCGCGGCGTAATAGCTGCCCCAGCACTGGATGTCACCGTCGACTCGCAACGCGCAATTGTGTTCGTGCCCGGCCGACACCGCGACGTACTTGCCGTCAGGGGGATACAGGAGCCCTTGAGGGCCACTG
Organism: Candidatus Aldehydirespirator sp.; assembly: GCA_965203635.1. Classification (GTDB taxonomy): domain Bacteria; phylum Actinomycetota; class Acidimicrobiia; order Acidimicrobiales; family Aldehydirespiratoraceae; genus Aldehydirespirator. Next base: position 2,901,460 of record OZ241903.1, on the reverse strand, counting down.
CCCCAGCACGCGATGGTGCTGTCGGCGCGGATTGCGCAGTTGTGTTCGTGCCCGGCCGACACCGCCACGTATTCGCCCGCGGGCGGGTCGCTTTGCCCGAGTCGGTTGTCGCCCCAGCATTCGATCATGCCGTCGGTACGGATGGCGCAGGTGTGACGGCGACCGGTGGACACTGCCGAGAAGGGCCCTTCAGTCGGCATGGGTGCGGGAGACAATGGTTCAGCCGCGGCTGCGACCTCCGACTCACTGTCGGTAGCTGCCGGCTCGATGTTCGTGGTGCCCGAGCACGACGCGGCCACGAGCACCAATAGCAGCAGCGCCGCGGCTGCATACCGTCCCCGGCTACCGGAATCCGGCGTTGCCGCGGTTGTGCTCGGATCTCGAGCAGGACTACTGCAGTATCCGGCTGAGCCGGTGTCGCGGGCCTGGGGCACCGACATCCCCTCCGGTCGCATCGGTGGTGGTGCCTAGTATCGCGCCGTGGCTGAGTTCTTCACCGAGGTTCCCGAGCCGATCCGGTGCGGGCCGCCTACCGGCAGGCTGCGGAGGCCGCGGCCGGCTCGCTGGCGGCTACTCCAGCGGGAACGGCAGCTGCAGCCACCAGGGGCGGTTGACGGGGTCGATGCGGCTCACCCACTTGACCCACCAGAAGCCCCGCCGCCCCGGCGCCACCAGCCGGACGGGCGCGCCATGTCCCCGGCGGAGGGGCTCGCCGTTGTAGCCGACCGCCAGGTACAGGTTGGCGGAGTCGCGGGCTGGGAACAGGCGGCTGTAGCCGGTCAGCGAGGTGACTTCCAGGGTTGGCTCCTCCAGCGGAGGCATCAGCTCGGCCAGCGGCACCGCGTCCCACGACTGCCGGCTCCACCACCCGCCGGTGCAGTCGAGGTCGGCCTGCAACGGCACGGCTCGGGCCCGCAGGTCCTCCAGCGGCACCGGCTCCTCCGCAATGGTCAACTGCCAACCTGAGGCCGGCACCCCGGGCGACCGGTCGTTGAGCCACATCGTCGTCGGCATCTCCGCCGGGTTGAACGAGGCGATCTCGTGGGACCCGGTGAAGCGCCGGTTGTCGCCCACCACCAGCTGCTGGACCCCGTAGGCGACGCCGGCGGCTGCGACTGCGGCGCCGCCGCCGATAAGGGTCCTGCGGTCAAGGTCGGCGATGCCGGGACGACCCGGGCGGCTCACGATGTGCCACACCACCAGAGGGGCCAGGAGCGCGGCCAGCAGCACATGGGTCCACAGCGCCGTCCAGTAGCCCACGCCGTGCCACAGCCCGGTGGCATGCAGGATCCCGAGCGAGATGGTCGCGACGACGAGCAAGCCCAGCAGCACCGACAGCCATCGGGTGGCCCGCCGACGCTTCAGTCCGACCCGCACAGAGCCCTTGAGCTTGGCCGGGGCGAGGGCCAGAACGCTCAGGCCGGCCAGCGCATGGACGACCGTCACCCAGCGGGCCCAGCCCGAGCCCACGGCCCACGATGTCAGCCCGCTCACCGCGGCCACCGTCACGGCCACGCCCAGCAGCAGATCCACTCGGCGAGAAGTGAGCCATTTGGTAAGTATCATGTTATTTTGTTTTATATGACTATCGCCTAATGGCCTCGACGGTTGGACATGCTATACTTGGGAGGACATGACGGTGGCAGAAGCGATCATCGGAGTATTGGGAGCGGGCCTGCTGGGGCTGCTCGGCCTTTTCCTGCAAGCGATCCGGTCTGATCTTCGCTCCCTTGGCGAGCGTATGGACGCTCGCTTCGCGGGGACTGAGGAGATCTTGGCCGACGTGAGGGAGCGATTGGCCGCGATCGAAACAACCCAGGCGGAGCACGGCCGCCTCCTCGGCCACATGATGGGCCACGGGGAGCGGATCGCCGCGCTCGAGGGGGCAGCCGGGGCTGGTTAGGCCGCTCCCAGGACGGCGTCGGCGATGCGGTCCTCGCAGGTCGCTTGGTCCCACCAGGAGAGCTGGAGCTGCTTGGCTCGGCGGAAGTAGAGCTGGATGTCGTACTCCACAGTGAAGCCGATACCGCCGAACACCTGCTGGCACATGGCGGTGACTTCCCGGTAGGTACGGCAGGCGAACAGCTTGGCCATGGGGGCCAGTTGATCGGTGGAGCGGCCCGTGCTGCGGGCCCACGCCGCCTCGTACACCAGCAGACGGGCACCGTCGAGCGCGGTGCGGGCGTCGGCCAGGTAGTGCGAGATGGCCTGGAACTCGGCCAGAGCCTTGTTGAACTGCTGCCGCGTCTTGGCGTACTCGACGGTCATCTCCAGGGCGGCTGAGGCGCCGCCAACGGCCTGGGCCGCGGCCAGGATCGCACCGGAGTGCATGACCCGCTGCCAGGCCTCCCAGCCGGCTCCGACGGGAGCGTCGGCGGTGCCCAGGCGGGCGCCGGCGGGAACGGGCACGCCGTCGAGGGTGGCCAGGTACTGGGTGTCGGACGAGATCGACATCCGCTGATCGAGGCTCAGGCCCGAGGCGTCCGCCTCCACGACGAACAGGTCGATGTCGGTGTCACGGTCGCCGCTGCGGGCCAGCACGACGATGAGATCGGCGGCCGCCGCGAACTGGACGTGCTCCTTGGAGCCGTCCAGCACGAAGCCGTCGCCGTTGGTGCGGGCGGCCAGCTGCACGCCTCGGGGTTTGTAGCCCCCACCCGGCTCCAACCACCCGACGGTGGCGATGGTCTCGCCCGATGCGATGCCGCCCAACAATTCGGTCTGCTGGGCAGGCGATCCTGCCTCGGAGACCGCCGCGGCAGACAGCACGCAGCTGACGAAATGGGGCACCGGAGCCAGCGACCGCCCGAGTTCCTCGTAGACCACAACGCCGTCGAGGAGGCTCATGCCGGAGCCGCCGGCGCTCTCGGGGACCATGAGACCGCACAGGCCCAGCTCCCCGAAACGCTGCCAGAGATCTCGTGCTATGCCGTCGGGGTCGTCCTCGAGCTCTCGCACCCGCTCCAGTGGCGAGAGCTCGGTGCACAGGCCCCGCACCATGTCGCGCAGCATCTCCTGTTCCTGGGTGAAGTCAAGGTCGAGCATCAGTTCTTCCTCACGGGGTGCCGGCGGGCCGTCATGGCTGCCAGTCCTCGCCGTGGCGCTGCCACGGATTGTCGGCGGCCGACATCGGCAGGGCCACCTTGGCCTTCCCGGTCGTGCAGACGCGGTCGCCGGCCCGCAGCACCAGGTCCAGCTCGGCCCACCCGCAGCCGGAGTCGTCGATGGGCACGGCCGTGACCACCGACGAGATGGTCATGGCGTCGCCGGGGAAGACCGGATCCTGCATACGGAACGAGACCCGCCCCACGCGGCCCCGGGGCCCGGTCCAGTCGGTGACGGCCCGCTCGATCCAGGCGAGCTGGTTGGGCGTGTTCAAGAAGATGTCCCGGGTTCCGTTGCGCTCGGTGGCGAAGTGGTAGTCGTGGTGCATGGGCCGCCAGTCGCGGCTGGCCAGTGCACCCAGAACGACGGTGGTGGCGGTCACGTCGTGGGTGAGGTCGGGCGGTGCGTCGCCCACCGACACCTGGTCGTGGGTGGGGTCCGGCTTGGCTCGAGAGCGGGGCGGGTCCGGGTCGGGGCCCGGACCGGCCGCGCCCGCCGGTCGTGCCGGCGCGGCTGCGGGTGTCCCGGCTCGCCGGTAGCCGAAGCCGGTGTACGACTCGACGCCGACGGGAGTTCCGCGCTGGTTGTGGTACTCGACGTCGATCACCCAGAATCGACCGGCACCGAGCCGGGTGGTCTTGGGACCGCTCACCGACTTGAGCACTTGGCGGTGGCTTATCACGTCGCCGGGACGCACCGGGGCGTGGAACAAGATCGTGTTGTCGCTCATGATCGCCTCGGGCAGTTCCAGGCGCTCCTTGAGGTCGAAGTGGACCTTGAGGGCGACCTGCTCTCGGGCCGCGCCGGGCGCCCAGCGATGGGGGCGCATCCACAGCGACAGCGTGCTCAAAGGCAGGATGCGGCCACCGGAGAGCATCTCGGCCACGGTGTCGACCCAGTAGAGGGGGTTGCCGTTCTCAGTGGCGGCCAGGGTGTTCCAGCCGTAGCCCATCTCGGCCGGGAAGTCCGCGGTCACGGGGTACTGCGGCTGCCCGATCAGCTCGGCGACGTCGTCGGGCAGCTCAGACACTCGATCACCCCCCGTCCATCCGGGAATTGGCAGCATTGTGCACGGAGGGCGTGCATAACGCTGCCAGTTCGTGATCGGTGCGGCCGGTGGTCTGGAATTGGCAGCATTGTGCACGGATAGCGTGCATTTCGCTGCCAGTTCGAAGGTTCATGCGATAACTCCTGAGGCTGCCAGCTCTGCGATGAGGTCCCTGTCGTAGCCGGCCTCGGCCAGCAGCTCGGCGGTGTGGGTGAGGGCCAGGTCGGGCAGCTCGCACGGGTCCCCTAGCGCCTCGGCACCGGCCCAGACCGGAGCGACCTGCTCGATGGTGCCCTCGGTGGGATGCTCGGCCTTCACCACCACGCCGCGGTCCCGGTACTGCTCGTCGGCCACTGCCTCCGACACGCTGTTCACCGGGGCCACGCAGCAGTTTGCGGGGCCGAGCCGCCGCACCCACTCGTCGCGATCGCCCGACGCCAGCACGGCTGCGATCGCATCCCGGATCTCGTCCTGGGCGGCGTCGTCGGTCTGGGCGTCGATGTAGCGATCGAGGCCCAGCTCCCGGCACAGGTTCGCCCAGAAGGCGTGCTCGATGGCGGCCACCGACAGGTGCCGGCCGTCGGCGCATGCGTAGACGCCGTAGCAGGCGTAGCGGCCGGTGAGGATGTAGTGGCCGGGTCCGGGCTCGGCCCCGGTGGCCAGGTGCTCGTCGGCGTACAGCGACATCATCCCGATCGCGCCGTCGGCCACCGACACGTCGAGGTACTCGCCGCCTCCGGTGCGCTCACGGCGCACCAGGGCGGCCAGCACCGCCATGGCGGCGTGCATGCCGCCCGCGGCGATGTCGGCCACGGTGGCGCCGGGCAGCGCGGGAATGCCGTCGGCGTCGCGGCCGCTGCAATGCACGTAGCCCGACACCGACAGGTAGTTGAGGTCGTGGCCGGCCCAGTGCCGGCGGGGGCCGGTCTGGCCGTAGCCGCTGGTGGAGCAGTAGACGACCCGCTCGTTGAGGGCCCGGACGGCTTCGTAGGAGATGCCGAGACGGTCGACCACGCCGGGCCGGAAGCTCTCGACCACCACGTCGGCGCCGCGGGTCAGGGCCAGGAAGGCGTCGCGTCCCTCGTCGCTCTTGAGGTCGAACAGCGCACGGCGCATGCCGCGGTAGCCGCTGTACGCGTAGGAGGGAGGCACGACCGCCACGGCGGCGTGGCGGGGCACGGGGCCGACCTTGATCACGTCCGCTCCGTAGTCGGCCAGCAGCCGGGTGGCCCGGGCCGCCGGACCCACCGGAGCCAGGTCGATCACCCGGACTCCTGCCAGCGCGGCAGTGCGCCCCGAAGTCTGAGCTCCTGGCGTCACAGCGTCACGTCTAGAAGTTCTTGGGGAGTCCGAGACCCCGGCGGGCGATGATGTTCTTCTGGATCTCCGAGGAGCCTCCGCCGATGGTGTCGATCACGGTGAAGCGGTAGGTCGACTCCGCCCGGCCGGCCATGGGGGCGTCGGTGGTGTGGACCCGGAGTTGCGCCCCGGGCCCGGCGATGTCCATGGAGGCGTCGGCCAGGCGCTTGGACAGCTCGGTGGAGTAGAGCTTGTACTCTGAGGCGGCCACCGTCGGCGGCTGGAAGCCCTCCTTGCCCTCGCGCACCGCCTGCTCCACCTTCACCGCCTCGGCCACGAACTTCAGGCCCAGCACCCGGGCCACCTCGGCCTCGGCGTGCAGGTTGGCGAGACGGGCCCGCACCCTGGGATCGGACCGCACCGCCTCGCCGTCGCGCTCCGCGTTCTGCACCCATTCGGTGAGCAGGTCGAGGCGCTGCTTGATGGGGGAGAACGTGAACATCGTGAAGCGTTCCAGGTCGAGGGCCTGGCTGATGTAGCGGAACCCGTGGTTGACCTCGCCCACCACGTAGTCGTCGGGCACGAACACGTTGTCGAGGAACACCGAGTTGGTGCGCTCGTCGCCCATGGTCCAGATGCCGTCGACGGTGATCCCGGGCTGGTCCAGTGGCACCAGCATCAAGGTGATGCCCATGTGCTTGTTGTCGGGGTCGGTGCGGGTGCCGAGCCAGTACCACTCGGCGAAGTGGGCGGACGTGGTCCAGATCTTCTGGCCGTTGAGCAGCCAGCCCTCGGTGCCGTCCTCCGCGGTGTGCCGCTCGGCCTTGAGCCGCATGGAGGCGGCGTCGGACCCCGCGTCGGGCTCCGAGTATCCCACCGCGAACTCCACGTCGTTCTCGAGGATCATGGGCAGGAACTCGGCCTTGAGCCTCTCGGAGCCGTGGGCGATGATCGTCTTGCCCACGATGCCGACCCCCTTGCCGATCTGCGGGCCGCCCCGGGCGGCGAGAGCCTCGTTCAGCAGGTACTCGTAGACGCCCTCGCCCTCGCTGCCGCCGTACTCGGCGGGCCAGGTGATGCCCAGCCATCCCTTGCGGCCCATCTCCTTCATGAAGGCCCGGCGCTCGGGGGTGTCGACCAGCTGCGCCATGTTCTCCCTGGTCACGTCGAAGACCTCGGGATCCTCGTTGGCGTCGAGGAACGCCTCCACCTCGGCTGCGAAGGCTCGCTGCTCGTCGGAGAACTCGAAGTCCATTGGCGGCTCCTGGCTGCTGCCGGCTGCGATCGAGCTGGCCGGCGTGGGGCGTCAGCGTATCCGTGACCTGCTACCCGGCCGTCGGGTCAGCAGGACCGGCTAGTACATCGAGGCCGAGCGGATCACCGGCTCCTGGCCCCGGGCCCGGAGCAGCTCGTCGTCGAGCCCTCTGGTGAGGGCCACCGTGTCGGCGGTGACCGTGATCATCCGGAAGCCCTGCTCGATGCGGCGCTGGCACAGCTCCGACACCGTGTGGCACCCCGCGATCACGTCGTGTCGGGCGCAGCCGTCGAGGATCCGGGCCACCGCCGCGTCGAAGGCCGGCTCGCCGTCGTTGTTGCCCGGGCTCAAGCCGAGGGTCACCGACAGATCCGAGGGCCCCACGTACACCGCGTCCACGCCCGGCACCGACAGGATCTCGTCGAGGTTGTCCACCGCCTCCGCGGTCTCCACCATCGGGATCACAGCCACATCGGCGTTGGCGTTGGCGAAGTAGTCGCCGCCCTCCTGGCGCACGACCCGGGTGCCGGCATAGCTGCGGCTGCCGTCGGGGGCGTACCGGCAGTACTGCACCGCAGCCTCGGCCTCGGCCCGGGTGTTGACCATGGGAACGACTATCCCTCTGGCGCCGGAGTCGAGGCTCCTGCCGATGATGCCCGGCTCGTTCCACGGCACCCGCACCACAGGGGTGGCCGAGCCCAGGTTTATGGCTTGCAGCATGTGCCACGCGTCGCCGTAGTCGAGCAGGCCGTGCTGGATGTCGACGCAGACGTAGTCGAAGTCGCAGCGGGCCACGATCTCCGCGGAGTAGGAGCTGGGGATGCCCAGCCAGCCGCCGATGGCGGGTTCTCCTGCTGCCCAGCGCTCTCGCATCGGGTTGCTTCTCATGGCGGTTCCTTCTATCAGGCGTTTGCCGACGAGCGGTCATCGGTTGCATCCTGTCGTGGCGGAAGCGACCGGACGGGAAGGACCGATGGACTACGACACGATCTCAGTCTCCGTGGACGGGGCGGTGGGCACGCTGCTGCTCGACAATCCGGCCAAGCTCAACCCGCTGTCGGTGGATTGCCTGGTGGAGCTGACCGGCGCGGCCCGCTGGTTCGACGGCCAAGACGACGTGAAGGCGGTGATCGTGCGAGGCAGCGGGCGGGCGTTCACCGCCGGCGCGGACCTGGCCGCATTCACCGGCGGGGGCGGACCGGACCGGGCCGGCACCGACGCCGGGAGGGTGATGGCCGAGGCGATCACGGCCATGCAGGCGGTGACGGTGGCGGCCATACACGGCCACTGCGTGGGCGGGGGAGTGGTGCTGGCCGCGGCCTGCGACCTGCGGGTGGCCGCGGAGGATGTGCGCTTCGTGATACCGGAGGTCGATCTGGGCATCCCGCTGGCCTGGGGCGGCATCCCCCGGCTGGTGCGAGAGGTCGGTCCGGCCGCGACCCGCGACCTGGTGATGACATGCCGCCCGTTCAGTGCGGCCGAGGCGCAGGCGCTGGGCTTCGTCAACCGGGTGGTTCCGGAGTCCGAACTCGTCGACGCCGCGACCGAACTGGCTCGGGCGCTGGCCACCAAGTCGGCCTACACGTTGCGAGCCACCCTGCGGGCGGTCGACGCGGCCGCGGAGGCCTTGGTCCCCACCGCCGGAGCGTGGAACGATGCCGACTCGCTGGCTGCTGCCCGCCGCGACCCCGAGTCGCGCGAGGCGGCCCGCCGCTATCTGGAGTCGCTGGGCCGCTGATCCCGGTCCCGCTCAGGCACTCGCCTCGATGAGGTCCCAGAGGGCCTCGACGTCGTGTTGGGTGGTCCAGGTCGAGCCGACCGAGATCCGCACGAACCGCCGCCCGTCGACCTCCGAGGAGGTCACGTAGAATCGGCCGTCGGCGTTGACGGCTTCGGCCAGGGCGTCGGTGGCCCCGTTGCCGTCGCGATGCACGAACGACACCAGCGCGAAGTGCACCGGCGCGATGCGCTCCAGCCTCGGATGGCCATCGATGCGGTCCGCCAGCCCTCGGGCCCGGCCCACATGGCTGCGGATCATCCGCCGCAGGCCCTCGGCTCCGAAGCTGCGCAGCACGAACCACAGCTTGAGGGCCCGGAACGGCCGACCGAGCGGCGCGTGCCAGTCCCGGTAGTCGATCACCTGGCCCGACTCCGAGGCCGGGTTGCGCAGGTAGGGGGGCACCACGCTCAGCGTGTCGATCAGGGGCCTCCGGTCGGCGACCCACATCACCGAGCACTCGAGGTTGGTGGCCAGCCACTTGTGAGGGTTGAAGGTGTAGCTGTCGACCAGGTCGAGGCCGTCGTGGTGGTGGCGGAACTCCTCGCAGATCATGGCCGAGCCCCCGTAGGCCGCGTCGACGTGATGCCATATCTGCTCCGAGCGGGCGATCTCGCCGAGAGGGCGCAGGGGATCGACCGCGGCGGTGCCGGTGGTGCCCACGTTGGAGCCCAGGAAGGCCGGCACCAGGCCGTCTCGGCGGTCTGTTTCGATGGCGCCGGTCAGCGCCGCCGGCCGGGCGGCGAAGTCGGGGTCGACGTCCAGCAGGCGGATGTGGCCGAACCCGGTCAGCTTGGCGCCCTTCTCCAGCGACGAGTGGGCCTGGTTGGACGTGTAGGCCACCATCTTCTCGGCCGGCGCTCCGGTGCGCTCACGGCACAGCTCGCGGGCCACCACCATGGCGGTGTGGGTGGCGGTCGAGGCACCGCCCTGGAGCACCCCGCCGCCCGGTCCGGTCGTCTTCCACGACTGGGGCACGTCGAGCAGGTCGACCAGCCAGTCGAGCACATGGGACTCGAGCTCGGTGGACGCCGGCGAGGTCGCCCACAGCATCCCCTGCACGCCGATCCCGGCCGCGGCCAGCTCGCCCAGCACGGCCGGCGGCGAAGTCTGGGCCGGGAAGAAGGCGAACCAGCCGGGATGCTGCCAGTGGGCCAGCCCCGGCACCACCACCCGGTCGAGGTCGGCCAGCACCGCGTCGAACGGCTCGGGCATCTCGGGCGCGCTGTCGGGGAGCTTGGCCCGTACCTCGCCCGGTTCCACTGGCTCGCGGACCGGTCTGGCGCCGAGTCCGGCGAGATAGTCGGTCACCCAGTCGACCAAGGCGTGGGCGTTGCGGCGGAATGCCTCGAGATCGAGCGGGTCGGGCGTCGGCACCTGTTCCGGCTGCATCATTGGGATGGTAACGGCGGGTCCCGGTAGCCTCCGATCTGCACATAGATCATTCGTCACACGCCCGGTGTGGCGACCCGTCGAGTGCAAGACCGAGATCAGATTCGAAGGAGACATCCGTGGCCACAACCGCATTCAAGGGCAATCCCGTCCACACGAGCGGCGATCTGCCGTCCGCCGGCTCGGCGGCGCCCGCGTTCACCCTGACCGGAGGCGACCTCGGCGCTGTGACGTCGGAGAGCCTGCTCGGCGGCCGAGTGGTGCTGAACGTCTTCCCGTCGATCGACACGCCGGTCTGCGCCCAGAGCGTGCGCGCCTTCAACGAGCGCGCCGCCGGCATGGAGGACACCACCGTCGTGTGCGTGTCGGCCGACCTGCCCTTCGCGGCGGGACGGTTCTGTGAGGCCGAGGGCATCGAGAACGTGACCACTGCCTCGACTTTCCGCAACGCGGAGTTTCTCGACGACTACGGGGTCGGCATCTCCGGCGGGCCTCTGGCCGGTCTGTGCGCCCGGGCGGTGGTGGTGATCGGCGCCGACGGCAACGTGCTGCATTCCCAGCTTGTGGGCGAGATCACCGACGAGCCCGACTACGACGCCGCCATCGCCGCGCTGGGCTGAACCTCGCCGGCCCCGGCGAGTCAGGGGCTCAGAGCGACGATCTCGCGGTGGTAGGGGGTGATGTCGGCGTCGTCGGTGGGCGCCTCCAGTTCCTCCGAGTAGCGGCGGCCGTCCCACACCGCGGCCGCGATCGTGCCCGGAGCCAGGGCGTCTCCAACGGCCCGGACACTGCGCAGGCCGAGGTCGTCCCACTCGTCGCGCCGGGCCAGCAGATCCTGGACGAGCCCGTCGTCGGGCAGGCGGGCGGTGACCAGCAGCGCCGCGTCGGCGTCGATCCGCCCCTCGCGGCCGGTGAAGGCGCACTCGGTCCGCAGACCGTCGTCGAGCACCGCCGCCACCGCGCTCGACGCATGCAGTTCGACTCCTGCCTCCATGAGACGGGCCTGGATGCGGTGCTGCTCCATGGTGTTGACCGTCCACGCCGACACCAGCGGCTCCGGCGTGGCCAGCGCCACCTCGAAACCCTCGGCTTGCAGCAACTCGGCCAGGACGCCTCCCATGTAGTAGTGGTCGTCGTCGTAGACGGCCACCCGAGCGCCAGCGGGCGGGCGGGTCCCGGCCAGGATGTCGTCGGGCGTGTACACCGGCAGGTCGCCGATGGCCATCGCGCCGGCCCGGGTGTGCCAGCGGGCCACCCCGTCGCGCCGCCAGACCGAGCCGGTGGCCACCGCGACATGGTCGAAGCCGTAGGAGAGGGCCTCCTCGGCCGTCATGTCGCTCTCCAGATAGTGCTCGACGTTGTCGAGCCGCGAGATCTGGCCCAGGCGGTAGTCCGCCACCCGGATCCACTCGGCCAGCCCCGGTAGCCGGGCCTCGGCCGCCACCCGGCCACCGAGGGTGCGCGACCTCTCGACCAGCACTACCCCGTATCCCCGCTTGCCGAGAGACATAGCGGCCTCCAGGCCGGCCGGGCCGGCGCCCACCACCAGCACTCGCTCGTCGGCGTGACGGGGGCGGTAGCGCTCGGGATGCCAGCCCCGGCGCCACTCCTCGCCCATAGACGGGTTCTGGGTGCAGCGGATGGGCGACATCGTGTAGTCGCCGGTCACGCAGATGTTGCAGCCGATGCACTCGCGGATGTCCTCCGGCCTGCCCTCCTCGATCTTGAGGGGCAGGTACGGGTCGGCGATGGAGGGCCGGGCCGCGCCGATGAAGTCGAGAATGCCCTGGCGGATCATGCGGACCATCGTGTCGGGCGACGTGAAGCGGCCGACGCCGACCACCGGCTTGGAGGTGAGGGCTTTCAGGCCCCGCACCCACTGCTCCTCGTGGGCCTCGGCGCTGAAGCGAGACGTCACGCTGTCGTCCTCCCAGGTGCCCGGCACGAAGTCCCACAGGTCGGGGATCTCGCCCAGCTCGCCGATCACCTCCTCGATCTCGGCCCGGTCGATGCCGTCTCGGTACATGGTCTCGTCCACGGTCACCCTGCAGGCCACCGCGGCCCGTCCGGACACCTCCTCGATGGCGTCCTCCAGCAGCTCCCGCAGCAGCCTCATCCGGTTGCGGAGGCTTCCTCCGTACTCGTCGCTGCGGTGGTTGTAGCGCCGCGACAGGAAGTGATGGGCCGCGCCCAGGGAGTGGCCCGAGTAGACGTAGACCAGGTCGAAGCCGGCCCGAAGCGAGCGGTCCACGGCCTGGCGGTGCCAGCGCCGCAGGTTGGCGATGTCCCGCTTGGTCATGGCCCGGGCCTGGACGGGGTGGGAGGAACCGGAGATCACCGGCAGCGCCGACGGCGCCTGCGGGACCACACGGGAGTGGAGGTTGGTGCCGTCGAGGCCGTTGTAGGCGAGCTCGATTCCGGCCAGGGCCCCGCAGTCGTGGACCCGCTCGGCCATCACCGCCAGGGCGCCGATGTCGGCGTCATCCCAGAGGCGGCCCTCGATGTAGGGCGTGACCTCCGACGTGTAGTGGATCTCGACCTCCTCGGTGCACACCACCGCCCAGCCTCCCTGCGCTTTGACCGCTCGCATCTCGGCGCAGGCTCTGGGGTCCCGGTAGCCCATGCCGTTGCAGTGGGGCACCTGGAAGAACCGGTTCTTGGCCACCAGCGGGCCGATCGGCACCGGCTCGAACAGCACGTCGTAGGCGGGGTCGCGCATGGGCGTCAGGACACCGAATCGAGGGCTTCGGTGCAGCGGGCCAGGGAGTAGTCGATGAACATCCGGGCACCGGTGTCGTCGTAGTGCTGGTTGTCGCCCATGGCGCCCGCGGTGTGGCGCACCCTCACGCCCTCGATGATGCAGGCCACCCGCCAGAACTGCAGCGCGACGTACCAGTCCAGCGACGACAGGTCCCGGTCGGATCGCCGGCTGTAGCGCTCCAGCACATCAGCAGGGCTGCCGAAGCCTTCGACGGTGGTGGGCATCTCGGCCAGCCGGCCCTTGCCCCTCTCCGTATCGCCCCACCACGTCACCAGTCCGGCCACATCGATCAGCACGTCGCCGAGGGTGCACAGCTCCCAGTCGAGCACCGCGGCCACCGATCCGTCGGCGGCCATGATGCAGTTGTCGAGGCGGTAGTCGCCGTGCACGATCCCCACCCCCTGCTGCTCGGGGATCGTGGCCACCAGCCGGTCGTGAAGCTGACGCACCTCGGGCAGGTCGCGGTCGGAGCCCTCGTCCACCTGGCGCTGCCAGCGCCGCAGCTGGCGGGCGCAGTAGCCCTCGCGGCGGCCGAGGTCGCCCAGCCCGACATCGTCGGGGTCCAGGCAGTGAAGGTCCGCGAGGGTGTCGACGATCGAGTGGGCCATCACCGGTCGCACCGCCTCGGCCACGTTCATGGCGTCGGTGCGGTCGAACACGACCGAGCCGTCCACGAAGTCCATTACGTAGAAGTCGGCACCGTTGACGTCTGCGTCGGTGCACAGGCCCAGAGCGGGCGGAACCGGCACCGGGGTGGGTGCCAGCGCGGAGATCACCCGGTGCTCGCGGCCCATGTCGTGGGCGCTCGCCAGCACATGGCCGGTGGGCGGGCGCCGCAGAACCACCCGGCGGCCGCCGGCGTCGGTCACCACGAACGTCAGGTTGGAGGCTCCTCCCGCGATGGGATCGAAATCGAGGGGTGGGACCACTCCCACCTCACCGGCCAGCCAGGCCGAGACCGGCTCCGGATCGATTCCCTTCGGTGCTCGGGCCACGGCGCTAGCGTCGCCGGGCAGCGCCCCGATTGCAAACCTCTCGGGATCGAACGGCAGTTTCACGCGGCAGGGGAGGTCAGCCATGAGAGTGGGCTTCATCGGATTGGGCAACGTGGGGTCGAAGCTGGCCGGGAGCCTGTTGCGCAACGGCTTCGATCTGGTGGTGCGGGATCTGGACCGCACCGCCGCGGCTGCGCTGGAGGCTGCGGGAGCGGGTTGGGCGGACAGTCCCGCCGAGATGGCCATGGACGCCGACATGGTGATCACCTGCCTTCCCAGCCCTGCGGCCAGCGCGGCGGTGATGGAGGCCGGTGACGGGATCCTGGCGGGTCTGGCCGCCCGCCCCGACCGCAGCGACGATACTGAGCCTGTCATCTGGGCCGAGATGAGCACCACCGACGAGGCCGAGGTGCGCCGCCTCGCTGCACTGGTGAGCGAGGCGGGCGGCGCCGCGGTTGACTGCCCGGTTTCGGGCGGCTGCCACCGGGCCGCCACCGGCAACATCTCGATCTTCGCGGGCTGCGACCGGCCGACGTTCGAACGAGCGCTGCCGGTGCTCACCGCCATGGGGCGCAACATCCTGCACGCCGGCCCCATCGGTTCGGCGTCGATCCTCAAGGTGGTCACCAACTACCTGGCCACCGCCAACCTCGTGTCGCTGTGCGAGGCGCTGGTGACGTCGAAGCAGGCCGGGATCGACCTGAACACCGCCTATGAGGCGATCCGCATCTCGTCGGGCAACTCGTTCGTGCACGAGACCGAGAGCCAGGTGATGCTCAACGGCAGCCGCGACATCAACTTCACGATGGACCTGGTGAAGAAGGACCTTTCGCTGTTCGCGGCGGTGGCCGAGCGGGCCGGCGTGCCTCTGGAATTGTCGCCGGTGCTCATCGACATCTTCGACGATGCCGCGGACCGCTACGGGTCCCGGGAGTGGTCGCCCAACGTGGTGCGCCGCTGGGAGGAAGCCGTGGGCACCTCCGTGCTCGCTCCCGGGTTCCCGGCGGAGATGATCGACGACGAGCCCGAGATCCCCGGCCGCGAGGTGATCGTCTCCCGGGGCTAGCGAGTCTGTCCCGGCCGGCGGGTCCTGTCGTCGAGGCCGTCCGACCGACGGGGCTTCGCCCCATTGTCGGTCGGCCGTTCCTCGCCGCCACCCCCCGGCCTGGCCGGATCGGAATTGGCAGCGGTGGGTGCCGATTTGGGCACTGTGGGCTGCCAGTTCGCGCTGTGGCTTCGGCTGGAGTTGGAATTGGCAGCGTTTTGCACGGTATGCGTGCGTTGTGCTGCCAATTCTGGATCAGCCGAAGGCTCCGTTGGATCTGAGGTCGGTGATCTCGTCGGGGCTGCGGCCTAGGACCTGGGCCATTACTTCGTCGGTGTGCTGGCCGACGGTGGGGGCCATGGAGGGATTGGCGGGCTTGGCGCCGTCGACATAGACGGGCAGGGGGAGTTGCTCGCAGCCGACCTCGTCGGTGGGCAGGAAGCCGATGCGGGCCTGGAACTGGGGGTCGTCGCCGATGTTGGCCGGGGTGTTGAACGGCGCGATGGGGGTGTTGGCCTCGTTGCTGAAGTCGAGCCACTCGGCGCACGTCCTGGCGGCGAAGATGGCCTTGAGCTCGTGTTGCAGTTCGGTGTTGCCCCGGGCGTGGTCGGCGTAGGTCGACCCCGGCCACCGCTCGAACAGGTCCATACGGTCGACGCCTTCGCAGAAGTTGCGCCAGAAGGCCTGCTCCGAGGCCATGAACAGCACATGGCCGTCGGCCGCGGCATAGGCCTGGTAGCGCACGCCCTCCCACATTCCGGCCAGACCCGCGGGGCGGCGCTCGTAGTCGTCGGACGGGTTGCCGGTCACCTCGTCCTCCGGGCGCAGGTAGGCCCGCTCGGACTCGATTCGGTACCAGTCCATGTAGGCCGAGGCGTCGGACTGGGCCACTTCGATCTCGCAGCCCTCGCCGGTGTCGCGGGCCTTGATGATCGCGGCCAGTACCGCCAGCGCGGCCAGCATCGGGCCGACGTTGATGCCGACGTTGGGCATGTCGGGCGGGATGCGGGTGAAGCCCTCGTCGTCGACGACGGGCTGCACGATCCCCGACCAGGTGTCGTAGGCGATGCCGTGGCTGGGCATGTCCTTGTAGGGGCCGGTGGCCCCGTAGCCCGAAAGGGTGGCGAACACGAGGCGGGAGTTGGCTGCGCGGAGCACGTCGTAGCCGAGACCGAGTCGGGCCAGGGTGCCGGGCCGCATGGCCTCGACCACCACATCGGCGGTTGCGGCCAGGTCGATGTACAGCTGCCGTCCGGCCGGGTTCTTGAGGTCGAGGGTGACGCTGCGCTTGCCGCGGTGGGTGTGCAGGTGCAGCAGCGACACGCCCTCCACGATCGGCCAGGTCATCTGGCGGATGTAGTCGCCGGCGGGCGACTCGACCTTGATCACGTCCGCGCCCAGGTCGGCCAGGAAGGTTCCGAGATGTCCGGGCCCGAGCAGGCTCGACTCGATCACCCGCACCCCGGCCAGCAGCCCAGGAGCCTGCTCGTCGGTCACGGCGGCCAGTGTAAGAGGCCGAGCGAATAGGTGAGAGAGTCCTGCCCATACGGGCGAGGCCGTGGCCTGAGCGGCCCGTGAGCGCAGCGAACAAGAGCGGGAATGGCACCGCTGCGACGCGACCGGCTCTCGCCCATTTGCGCTCGCTCTAAGGACAGGTTCAGGGGTCGATGAGGACGCCGGGGTTGAGGATGCCGTTGGGGTCCAGGCGCTTCTTGACGGCCCGTACGGACTCGGCGAACAGCTCGGGGCGCTGGCGGTCGTAGCCGCCGGGCCGGTGCATGC
This sequence comes from Candidatus Aldehydirespirator sp., assembly GCA_965203635.1. Classification (GTDB taxonomy): domain Bacteria; phylum Actinomycetota; class Acidimicrobiia; order Acidimicrobiales; family Aldehydirespiratoraceae; genus Aldehydirespirator. Next base: position 2,885,001 of record OZ241903.1, on the reverse strand, counting down.
GGCCCACCGCGTGGTGGTGGGTGACGGTTCCGCCCGCGTCCACCACGGCTTGGTTGGCGGCGTCCTTGATGATCTGCCATTGGGCGATCTCGCTGCCCTGCGCGCCCATGCCCGACCACGTGTAGTAGGGGGCGGGGCCGTCGGTGTAGACGTGGGTGAACCGGCACGACAGCGAGTGGTGCGGTCCGAACGTGTCGGTGAGGGCGGCGCCCACCCTGGTGCGGATCTCGTTGTCGAAGTCGGGCCAGCGGTCCCAGGTGATGGCCGTCTCGAAGGTGTCGTTGATAAGGCCCAGCGAGGTCTCCACGCCGTTGCCCACGCCGATGAAGGCGTTGCGCCAGGCGCCCACCGCGCCGCCCCGGCCGGTGGGCTTGCCGGTGCCGTCGTCGACCCGGATGTCGTCGTCGTCCACGCTCCCGCCGCTGTCACGGGCGATCTCGACCGCAGCGGCGATGTTGTGGCGCTGGCTGAGCTCGGCCGACTCGAACGACACGATCACCAGCGCCTCCTCGCCGTCGAGCCCCGCGGCCCGGCGGGCCTCGGCGGGGTCGAGGATGCGCAGGTTGGCCGGCCACAGCTTGGCCTGCACGAGGTGGCGCACCGCCTCGCAGCCGGCCTGCCACGACCCGAACGTGACCCCGGCGGTCGCCCGGTACACCGGCCGGCGCTGGATCCGCATCCAGGCCTCGGTGATGATCCCGTAGAGGCCCTCGGAGCCGATCACCATCCGGTCGGGACTCGGCCCCGCGCCCGAGCCGGGCAGCCGGCGCGACTCCCACCATCCGGCCGGTGTGATCATGCGCACCGATTCGACGAAGTCGTCGATGTGGGTGTGGTTGGTGGCGTAGTGGCCCCCGGAGCGGGTGGCGATCCAGCCGCCGAGGGTGGAGAACCGGAACGACTGCGGGAAGTGCCGCAGCGTGTGGCCGCTGGGGCGGAGCTGGTCCTCGAGGTGCGGTCCGAACACTCCGGCCTGGATGCGGGCCGCCCGGGACACGTCGTCGATCTCCAGCACCTGGTCGAGCTGGTCGAGGGAGACCACCACGGTCGGCCCCAGGTCGTCGAGGGGGGTGACGCCCCACACGACCGACGATCCACCGCCGTAGGGGACGGTCACGTAGCCCTTGGCGTCGCACCAGTCCAGGGTGACCTGCACCTCGGCCTCGTCTCGGGGGTGGGCCACCACGTCGGGCGGATTGGGAAAGTCGAGGTTGAAAGCCCGCACCCGCTCGGTGAAGTGGGCGCCGTAGGCGTAGCGGGCCCGGTCGTAGGTGGTGGTCGAGCACCAGCCGGCCATCGAGTCGGGCACTCTGATGCGAGGCGCCCGCAGTTCGGCGTCGTCCAGCGACGGCACCGGCCGGGCCGTGATCTCGGTGCCGTACCGCTTCGACAGCTTGGCCGCCAGCGCGGCCCGGTCGGCATCGGAAGGCTCCTCCGACTCCAGGCACCACGCCCAGAACGATTTGCGATCAGCCAATGGCGCTCTCCCGGCGTCGCTGCGTTCCGGTGCAGGCCGCTTGGGGTGGAGCTAAGGGGAATTGAACCCCTGACCTCTTCCATGCCATGGAAGCGCTCTACCAACTGAGCTATAGCCCCGAGGGTCCCGACAGGCTAGCGGTGGGGCGTCGGTGAACCCACTGAGCGGGGCCTAGGCCGCCTTGATCTCCTCGATGATGGGGGCCCAGCGCTCGGCGTCTCCTCTCACTCCGGCGTAGAACTGGAGCCGGTCGAGCGTGCCGCCGAAGCGCTCGGCCAGGCGGCCCGGCACCTCGTGGGGCTCGGCCACGATGGCGAAGGTGTCGAGTATCTCGTCGTCGATCACGTCGCCCATCTCGTCCCACTTGCCCTGCTTGGACAGCCGGTTGAGTTCGGTCTGGACGTCGCCCCAGCCGTGGTGCTCCAGCACCACCCGGTAGGCGGGCGTCGACCCGTAGAAGGCGATCTGCTTGCGGGTCCGGGCCGCCTGGGCGGCAACGTCGTCCTCCCGGAATCCCGACACCACGAACACCGGCATCGAGATCTGGAAGTCGGAGCGGTCCCGTCCCGCCTCGGCCAGCCCGGCATTCACGTTCGGCATCATCACGTCGTGCAGGTACTGGGCGGTCTGGAAGCCGTGACACACCAGGCCGTCCGCGGCCCGGCCCGCCACCCTGGTCATCAGCGGCCCCACCGCCGATATCAGGATGGGCGGCGGCGCCACGTCGAGGGGGCCGGGGCTGAACATCGGCGTCATCAGGGTGTGGCGGTAGAACTCGCCCCGGAAGTTGAGGCGCTCGCCTGTCTGCCAGGCCTCCCAGATGGCTCGGATGGCCCCGATCATCTCCTCCATGCGGGCCGCCGGACGCGACCACGGCATCGAGAAGCGCTTGGTGATGTGGGCCTGGATCTGGCTGCCCAACCCGAGGATGAACCGCCCTTGCGACAGCGCCTGCAGGTCCCAGGCGACCTGGGCCAGCACCATCGGGTTGCGGGCGAAGCCCACCGCGATGGCGGTGATCAGATCGATGCGCTCGGTGTGCTCGGCCGCCAGCGCGAGCGGAAGGAAGGGGTCGTGGCTGGTCTCGGCCGACATCAACCCGCTGTAGCCCTCCTGTTCCATCTTCCGGGCCCGGTCGCCGATGCCGGCCAGTTCGTGGCTGCTGGACGCCTCGGGGAGGCCGATCCAGGCGTCGATCTTCATGGTCGCCTCCAAGTAGGGGTGGCTGAATTCGTTGCGGGCTGAATCCGGCGCGGTGGCCGATACGTTGCGATGACGATGGCCGACGTTACCGACGCCACGTTCCAGGCCCAAGTGGTGGACCGGTCCCAGACCGTCCCGGTGATCGTGGACCTCTGGGCCTCCTGGTGCGAGCCGTGCCGCCAGCTGACCCCGCTGCTCGAGAAGGTCGTGGCCGAGACCAACGGCGCGGTCGAGCTGGCCAAGGTGGACATCGAGAAGAACCCGGGTGTGGCCCAGGCGTTCCGGGTCCAGTCGATCCCGGCCGTCTACGCCATGGTGGCCGGCCAGGTCGCCGACGGCTTTCTCGGAGCCCAGGGCGAGGCCGCGGTGCGCGAGTTCGTGCAGCGGCTGCTGCCCACGCCGGAGATGACCGAGATCGAGAGGCTGATCGCGGCGGGCGACGAGGCCTCCCTGAGAGCCGCCCTCGAGATCGAGGCCGACAACGCGGTCGCGGTGACCGCCCTGGCCGCGCTCCTCATCGACGACGGCCGTGCCGCGGAAGCGGTCGGGCTGCTGGAACGGGTCGCAGAGACGCCGGAGACCCGTCGCTTGATCGCCCTCGCCCGGGTTCAGGACTCGGGCGACGCGCCCGCCGGCGGAGCCCCCGGCATCGAGGCCGAGCTGGCCGAGCTGCTGGCCGCCGTCAAGGGCGACGAGGACGCCCGCCAACGCTTCGTCGACTTGCTGGAGGTGCTCGGGCCCGACGACCCCCGGACCTCGGCCTGGCGCAAGCGGCTCTCGACCGCGCTGTTCTGAAGGGCCGCGCGCCTGGATGGCCGCTCGGCAGGCCGATAGTTCTTTCTTGACGTAGTTATGCCGCTCTGAGGCGCACAACTACGTCAAGAAGCGGTCGGTCAGGCTCCGCGGGCCGCTCGGTGCCGGTCTGAATTGAGGGGCGCTACTCTCACAGGCGGCTAGCCGGCCGCCATCCCGTGTCGGTCTGATTGCAGGCGGCGCGGGAGTATCGCATTGGGTGCGCCACCGGTGGGCGGGAACCAACGCAAGCTCGCGCTGCCGTCGCCGGGAGCGCTGGCCGACCGGCTGGGCGTGTCGCCGGTGACGGTGGTTCTCGGCGTGCTCGCAGTGGTAGCGGCTGCGATAGGGGGTTGGTGGGCGCTACGTGCACCCTCCGGTCCGGACCCGGCCGAGATCCTTCCCATGGCCGGCTCGGTGGAGATTCCCATTCCGGCCCCGTCGCCGGCGCCGGACCCGGTTCGGATAGTGGTGGACGTGGTCGGGGCCGTGGCCCGTCCCGGCCTGCATGAGCTTCCGGTGGCGAGCCGGGTGGCCGACGCGGTGGAGGCGGCGGGCGGGCTCACCGCCGAGGCCGACCGGATGCGGCTCAACCTGGCCGAGCCGCTGAGCGACGGCTTGCGCCTGTGGGTGCCGGCGGTGGGCGAGGCGGCGCGACCCGAGGTCGTACCGCTCACCGCCGGCACCAGGGACGGCGGCCACTCCGGAGCGGGCGGCGGACGGTCGGGCGTTCCACTGAACGTCAACACCGCGGGGACGGCTGCACTGGAGGAGCTGCCGGGCATCGGTCCTGCGCTGGCCGCGGCGATCGTCGAGCATCGCCAGCGCCACGGCCCGTTCGCCTCGGTCGACGAGCTGGTCGAGGTCTCCGGAATCGGTCCGGCCAAGCTCGAACGTATCCGTCCCCTGGCGACGGTGGACGGCCCGTGAGAGCTGGTCCGCCCCCTGGCGACGGTGGACGGCCCGTGAGAGCTGGTCCGCCCCCTGGCGACGGTGGACGGTCGGTGAGGGCTGGTCTGCTGGGGAGGGTTGGCGGCAGTGGGCGGCTCTTGAGGGTTGAGCAACTCCGCCACTATTGGGGCGGGCCGGTAATGCCCTACGCGGCCGCAGCGGGCGCAGTGATGGGCGCGTGGCTGCTGGTTGGAGTCCCGCTCGCGGTGGTCTTGGTGCTGGCCGCGGCTTGCCTATGGAGGCCGAGCCCACTGCTGGTGGTGGTCGCCGTCGCAGCCCTTGCCGGGTTCTTCGGCGCTAGGGCGCTGGACGGTCTCGCCGACCCGCCCTCGGGACCCGTCGACGGCTGGGTGACTCTGCTTGAGGATCCCCGGCCGCTGGGCACGCACGGGATCCGGGTCACGATCCGCCACGGCCATGCCAGGCTGGAGGCCAGGGCCTACGGGGCGGTGGCCGCTCGGCTCGACGACCTGCTGGCGGGCGAGCGGGTGCGAGTCTCGGGAACGGCTCGGCCCGCCACCAGTGACTGGCACCGCTGGCGCCATGTGGCCGCCACCCTCAACGTCGATGTCGTAGGCGACCGGGCCGACGCCGCGCCGCTGGCCGCATTCACCAACCGCATCAGACGGCTGCTGGATTCGGGGGCTCGTAGTCTGCCCGACGACAGCCGGGCCATGTTCGCGGGGATGGTCTACGGCGACGACCGCAGCCAGTCGCCCCGCCTCTACGACGACTTCCGGGCCGCCGGTCTGGGCCATCTGCTGGTGGTGTCGGGCCAGAACGTCGCCTTCGTGCTGGCGCTGGCGTCGCCGCTGGCGGTGCGGGCCCGCCCCGGTGTCCGCCTGATTGTGCTGCTGGCGCTGCTGGCGGTGTTCGCGGTGCTGACCCGCTTCGAGCCGTCGGTCCTGCGGGCGGTGGCCATGGCGGGGGTGGCCGTGACCAGCGCGGCGCTCGGACAGCCCGAGACCGGCCGGCGGACCCTGGCCTGGGCGGTGGCCGCAGTGCTGGTGGCCGATCCCTTCCTGATACGCGTCCTGGCGTTCCAGCTCTCGGTCTGCGCCACCTGTGGGCTGCTCTGGATCACGCCCGTGCTGACCGAGATGCTGCCCGGCCCCCGCCCCCTGCGGCTGGCCGCGGCCACTACCGCCGGTGCCCAGCTGGCGGTGATGCCGCTGCTGGTGGCCGTGTTCGGCGCCGTTCCGGTGGCCTCACTCCCTGCCAATGTGATAGCCGGTCCCGCTACGGCTCCGGTGATGATGTGGGGTCTCACCGGCGGGCTGGGTGCCGGTTTGGCCGGCGAGCCGGTCGCCTGGCTGATACACCGGCCCACCGCCGCGCTGCTGTGGTGGGTGCGAACCGTCGCTGCGGCCGCCGCGGCCGCGCCCCCCGCGATGCTCGGTGTCGGTGGCGCTGCTGTGGTGGGAGCCGGGGTGGCCCTGGTGCTGGTGTCCCGCCGGCTGGAGCGAGCCAGGGCGCTCGGTGTTGGGGGCGGGGTGATCGTCGCGGTTGCCATGGCGGTCAGCGTTCTGGCGGCGGCTTCGCCCCCGCTGAGCTGGTCGGAGGCCGGGGGTGCCCGTCTGTTCCGGGACGAGTCGGCGGTGGTGGTCGTCCTCGACGAGCAGGCCCGGCCCCGGGATCTGCTCCAGTCGCTGCGGCTCGCGGGCGTGCGGCGGGTCGACCTGGTGGTGGCGTCTGGTGGCGGCGCGTCCGACGCCTACGCCGTGCTGGCATTGCGGGACCGCTACCGGACGGCGGCTGCGGTGGCGCCGCCCATGCACCGGGTGCCGGGAGCGCGCACCGTCCGGGCCGGCGACGTCGTGCGGGTAGGCGCGGTGGCTGTGGAGGTCGTGTCGGACTCGCCGGGACTCGTCGTCGCGGTCGCCATCCGAACATCCGGGGGTAGAGCGCGATAATCGCACCCTTCCACCGGAAATTCGGGTGGTGGAGGGACGCCGCCGCGCCGCCGGGGTCGGGTGGTGGAGGGACGCCGCCGCGCTGCCGGGGTCGGGTGGTGGAGGGACGCCGCCGCGCTGGCCGGCCCGGTCGCCGTATCATCCGGCCACTATGGGCGTCCAACTCGTCACCGGCGACGACCCCGTGCTGGTGGCCGAGGCGGTGGCGAAGATCGTCAAGGAGACGCTGGGAGACGAGGATCGCAGCCTGGCCCTGGAGCAGCTCGACGAGGCCAGCCTCCGTGACCCCGAGGGGGGGTGGCGCCTCGCCCCGCTGGTGGATGCGGCCCAGACGGAGCCGTTCCTGACCTCCCGCCGGGTGGTGGTGGGCCGCCACTTGACCCGGTTCGCCCGCTCCGGCGACTGCGACGCGCTGGTGCGCCTGCTCGAGACGCTGCCCGCCACCACCGATCTGGTGCTGGTGTGGGAGCGGGGAGCGGAACCGGCGATGGGCGGTCGCCTGCCGGGGGTGCCCAAGGACCTCGCGGCCGCGGTGAAGGCGGCCGGCGGCAGCTCCCTTGACGTGACGCCGCCGAGGGGCAGGTCCGACGCCCACAAGTGGCTCAGGAAGCAGCTGGCGCAGTCGGGCCTGAACTTCGAGCCGGCCGCGGTGGCGGCCGTCGACGACCTGGTGGGGGCGGACCGCGGCAACATCGTCGGGCTGCTGCGGACCCTGGAGGGTGCGCTCGGCTCAGGAGCCACCGTCACCGCCGCCGACGTGGCCCTCTACGGCGGGGATCCCGGCTCCGTGGTGCCCTGGGAGCTCGACGACTCCATCGACCGCGGCGACATCACCGAGGCGCTGAGGGTGCTGCACCGCCTGCTGCCGTCGCGCCATCCTCTCCAGCTGCTGGCCGCGCTGCACGGCCGCTACCAGCGGATGCTGCGCCTCGACGGCGCGGGCGCGGCCGACGAGCGCCAGGCCGCGGAGATCCTGGGAATGAAGGGCTCGACGTTCCCGGCCCGCAAGATCCTGGGCCAGACCCGCAAGCTGGGCTCGGAGAGAATCGCCCGAGCCATCCGCCTGCTGGCCGACGCCGACCTCGCCCTGAGGGGAACGATCGACTGGCCCGACGAACTAGTGCTGGAGGTGCTGGTCGCCCGGCTGGCCGCGCTGTCGGCCCGCTGACCCGCGGGCCGCGACTCTTCCTCCCCAAATTGATGGCGAATCTGCCCCTATAGGCACACTTCTGGCATCAATTTCGGCGGTCAGTCCTCCTCGGACCGGAGCCGCTCGATCTCCCGCACCAGCCGGCTCTTGCGGCGGGCCGCGGTGTTCTTGTGGATCACGCCCTTGGCCGCGGCCTTGTCGATCCGCTTGACGGCGAGGCGCAGCGTCTCGTCCGCGTCCTCGTCGTCGTGCTCGACCGCGTCCAGCGCCGCCTTGGTACGGGTGTTCACCTCGGAACGGACCGTCCGGTTGCGCAGGCGGCGCTTCTCGTTCTGCCGGTTGCGCTTTATCTGGGACTTGATGTTGGCCACACTCACCTGCCGGTCGTCTCGGGCCGCTGGCTGCCTGGGGCTGCCGGTCGTCTTGGGGCCGTAGGGCCGACGGTCGAGGCTAGCGTTGCTGGGTCGTCCTCCCACCGCCGCGCCCACCCTCGGGAGTCGATCGAGAGCCCCATGGACCTACACCGCATCCGCAACACGTCGATCATCGCTCACATCGACCACGGCAAGTCCACGCTGGCCGACCGGATGCTGGAGCTGACCGGCGCGGTCGAGGCCCGGGAGATGCGCGAGCAGTACCTCGACTCGATGGACCTCGAGCGCGAGCGGGGCATCACCATCAAGCTCCAGTCGGTCCGCCTGAGTTGGCGCGACCATGTCATCAACCTGATCGACACGCCCGGCCATGTGGACTTCAGCTACGAGGTCAGCCGGTCGCTGGCCGCCTGCGAGTCGGTGATCCTGGTGGTGGACGCGGCCCAGGGGATCGAGGCCCAGACCCTGGCCAACTGCTACCAGGCCATGGAGAACGACCTCGACGTGGTGGCCGCGCTCAACAAGATCGACCTGCCCGCGGCCGACCCGGACCGCTGCGCGGAGGAGATAGAGCGGGTGCTCGGCATAGACGCCGCCGACATCCTCCAGATCTCGGCCAAGACCGGTGACGGCGTGGCCGAGCTGCTCGACGCGGTCCTGGAGCGCACCTCGCCCCCGCAGGGGTCAGCCGACGCGCCCCTCCAGGCGCTGATATTCGACTCCCACTTCGACCAGTACCGGGGTGTGGTGTCGTCGGTGCGGGTGGTCAACGGCGTGCTGGCGGCCGATTCGCGGGTGCGGTTCATGCAGGCCGGGACGGTGCACGGCGCCGACGAGGTCGGTGTGCGCACCCCGGCCAACGAGGTCGTCGGCCGCCTCGGCCCCGGCGAGACCGGATACCTGATCGCCGGCATCAAGGACGTCGGCGAGGCCCGCTCGGGCGAGACCGTCACCGACGAGGCCCGGCCGGCGTCCGAGCCGCTGGAGGGCTACTCGGAGCCGAAGCCGATGGTGTTCTCGGGCCTCTACCCGACCGACGGCGACGACTTCACCAACCTGCGGGCCGCCCTGTCCAAGCTGCGCCTCAACGACGCCGGGTTCAACTACGAGCCCGAGACCTCCGGCGCGCTCGGCTTCGGCTTCCGCTGCGGCTTCCTGGGCCTGCTGCACATGGAGATCGTCCGGGAGCGGCTCGAGCGGGAGTTCGACCTGTCGCTGATCTCCACCGCCCCGTCGGTGGAGTACCGGGTGACCATGACCAACGGCGACGTCGTGGCGGTGTCCAACCCGTCCGAGATGCCGGAGGCCGGCCAGATCTCCGACGTCGCCGAGCCCATGCTGGCCGCCGCGCTGATCACGCCCACCGACTACACGGGCACGCTGATGGAGTTGTGCCAGTCGCGCCGGGGCGAGCTCGTGCGCATGGAGTACCTGTCGCCGGAGCGGGTCGAGCTGCGCTACCGCCTGCCGCTGGCCGAGGTGGTGGTCGACTTCTTCGACCAGCTCAAGAGCCGCACCCAGGGCTACGCCAGCCTCGACTACGAGACGGACGGCGACGCGGTGGCCGACCTCGTGAAGGTCGACGTGCTGCTGCAGGGGGTGGCGGTGGACGCCTTCTCCACCGTCGTGCACCGCGACAAGGCCTACGCCTACGGCCGGGCCATGGTCGGGCGCCTGCGGGAGCTGATACCCCGGCAGCAGTTCGAGGTGCCCATCCAGGCCGCCATCGGCGGGCGGATCATCGCCCGGGAGACGGTCAAGGCCTACCGCAAGGACGTCACCGCCAAGCTCTACGGCGGCGACGTCACCCGCAAGCGCAAGCTGCTCGAGAAGCAGAAGGCGGGCAAGAAGCGCATGAAGAGCATCGGCCGGGTCGACATTCCCCAGGAGGCCTTCATCTCGGCCCTCACGCTGGACGGGTAGCATCTTCCCCCATGCTCGACGACCGCAAGGCCGCCATCCTGTACGCCGTCGTCCAGGAGTACATCCGCACCGCCCAGCCGGTCGGTTCGGGCCGCGTGGCGCGCTCGCCCGGCATCGACGCGTCGCCGGCCACGGTGCGAAGCGAGATGGCCGCGCTGGCCGAGCAGCAGTACCTGGTCCAGCCCCACACCAGCGCCGGACGGGTGCCCACCGTCAAGGGCTACCGCTTCTTCGTCGACCAGTGGCGCCGGCGCTCGCCTTCGCCGACCCTCGATCCCGCCGACCGGCTCCAAGTCAACGACTTCTTCTCGGTCTCCCACGGCGGGTTCGAGTCGATCCTCAGCGACACCACCGGGCTGCTGTCGGACCTCACCGACTGGACCGCGGTGGTGGTCGCGCCCAGCCCCGCGGCGGCCACCGTGCGCTCGGCCCAGCTGGTCGAGCTGTCGGTCGGCACGGTCATGGTGGTGGCGGTCATGTCCAACGGCGTGATCGAGAAGCGCACCCTCGACGTGCCCTCCGACACCTCGCCCGAGGTGGTGGACGACGCGTCGGAGCGGCTGGCCCGCCGGGTGGTGGGCCGGACCCTGGCCGACATCGAGGACTGCGACCAGCCCGACGACCGGCTGCTGGCCGCGGCCATCGCCGCCTTGCGGGAGGCCCGCGCCCACCACGAGGTGTTCGTGGGCGGCACCTCCAAGCTGGCCGCCGCCTTCGACGCGGTGGAGCAGCTCAGCGAGGTCCTCGGCCTGCTGGAGCAGCAGCTGGTGGTGGTGACGCTGATGCGCAGGGTGATCGACGGGGGCCGGAGGGTGGCCATCGGCGAGGAGACCGGCCTGCCCTCGCTGGCCGAGTGCTCGCTGGTGCTGGCCCCTTACAGCACCGAGGGCACCGACGGCGGGACGATCGGCGTCATCGGACCCACCCGGATGGACTATCCGCAGGCGCTGTCGGCAGTGGCGGCGGTGAGCCGCCGCCTCGGCCCGGCCCTGAACGAAGTCTGAGATGGCCGGTCGCTGGGAGCCGCGGCCGGCTCTGAGCGAGTCCCAGAAGACCTAGAGGTCGCAGATGGCCGACCACTACGAGACGCTGGGGGTGGAGCGCGACGCCACCGACGAGGAGCTGAAGCGGGCCTACCGCAAGATGGCCCGCCAGTACCATCCCGACGCCAATCCCGACGATCCGACCGCCGAGGCCCGCTTCAAGGAGGTGAGAGCGGCCTACGAGGTGCTGTCGGATCCTGAGCGGCGCTCGCGGTATGACCGCTTCGGCACCGACGACGTCAGAGCGGCCGGCATGGCCGATCCGTTCAGCGGCGGTCTGGGCAGCATCTTCGACGCGTTCTTCGGCGGCGACTCGCCCTTCGGGGGCTTCGGCGCGTCGGCTCGCCATCAGGGCCCGCCCCCCGGCGAGGACCTGGAGGCCCACGTCGACCTCGACCTTCACGATGTGGTGTTCGGGGCCGAGCGTGAGGTGACGGTGCGCACTGCGGTGCGCTGCGAGTCGTGCGACGGCAGCGGCGCCGGGGCGGGCACCTCGCCGGTGAGGTGCTCCCAGTGCGGCGGCTCGGGGCAGGTCCGCAGGGTGCGCCAGTCGATGCTCGGCCAGATGGTGACCGCCGCGGCCTGCGACCTCTGCGGAGGTCTGGGCGAGATGATCGAGCAGGTGTGCGGAGACTGCGAGGGGCACGGCCGCAACCTGGAGCAGCGCACCTACAGCGTGCAGGTGCCGGTGGGGGTGGACGACGGCACGACGCTGCGGTTGAGCGGCCGGGGGGCGGCCGGTCCCCGCGGCGGCGCCCACGGCGACCTCTACGTGCACACCAGGGTCCGTCCCCATCCGCGGTTCCACCGCAACGGCAGCGACCTGGTCCACGAGCTGCACGTGCCGTTCACCCAGGCCGCGCTGGGAGCCCGGCTGGAGTACGAGACCCTCGACGGCACCGAGAGCATCGTGATCCCCAAGGGGACCGAGACGGGTGCGGTGGTGCGGCTGCGGGGCCGCGGCGTTCCCCACGTGCGGGGCCGGGGCCGCGGCGATCTGCTGGTCCAGCTGGTGGTGGACGTGCCCGACGATCTCACCGACGAGCAGGAGGAGCTGGTGCGCCGGCTGGCCGAGCTGCGGGGCGAGGAGGTCGCCGAGCCGAGCGAGAGCCTGCTGGGCCGGATCCGCACCGCGTTCCGGTGAACCGCTTGCCGGTGGTGGCGGTGGCCGGGGCGATCTCGGGTCGGAAATGTGTCCTGGGTCCACAGTATCGACCCGAGAATGTCGAGATCGACGGAGTGTCGCAGGTGGTGACGTTCCGGTGAGCCGATTGGAGTCGGCCGCGGGTGACGCTCGGTCGGGTCCGCACGTGCTGGTCGACGATGTGGATGAGCCGGTGCTGGCCGGCGACGACCGGCACCACCTCGAGCGGGTCCTGCGCCTGCGTTCGGGTGACCCTCTGACCGTCGGCGACGGGGCTGGTCGGTGGCGGCCGTGCCGGTTCTCCGACGAGATCGAGCCGGTCGGCGGGGTTGTGACGGTGGCAGCCCCGAATCCCGTGCTGGCCGTAGGTTTCGCGGTCCTCAAGGGCGGACGGTCCGAGACGATCGTCCAGAAGCTCACGGAGCTGGGGGTGGACCGGATCGCGCCGTTCGTGGCCGCGCGGTCGGTGGTGCAATGGGACGGGGACAAGGCGGCCCGGCAGGTGCAGCGGTGGCGGCGGGTGGCTCGGGAGGCGGTGATGCAGTGCCGCCGTCTGTGGCTGCCCGAGGTCGAGCCGGTGCGGGCGTTCGGTGAGCTCGATCTGGGCGGGGCTGCCCTGGCCGTGTCGGAGGGCGGGACCCTGGCGGCCGGCGAGAACTGCCTGCTGGTGGGTCCCGAGGGCGGATGGACCGAAGGAGAGCTGGCCTCGGTGGATCGCCATGTGTGTCTCGGACCACACATAATGCGAGCCGAGACGGCGGCCATCGCCGCGGCCGCGGTGCTGGCAGCCCGCCGCAGCGGCCACCTTCCTGGGGCGGGGACCGTCAGCGGGAGTTGATGTCGCCGACCTCGACCCCGTCTGCCGGAGCGTCGGTCGTGCCGGTCGTGCCGGGGGAGTGGTGGCCGGGGGCCGGGACGGCGCCGATGTCGCTGATCTTGAACCCGGCCGCCGGCGCGGGGCCGATGTCGGCGACCGAGTAGGGGACGGCGCCGGCCGATGCCGATGCCGCGCCGGCGGTCGAGGCCAGCGCGGCCGCCAGCCAGGCTCCCGCGGCCAGCCGGCGCAGCCTTGGCGGGATGATCCGGGGGCTTGAGGCCCGTTGTCTTGCCCCTCCCATCGGGCTGGTGTTGTTGGTCATGAGGCCTCGCCGGGGTTGAAGAGCTTCGAGCCGGCGGTGGTGTAGACCCTCAGCAGGTCGCACTGGCCGTGGGCGACCGCGTCGGCGCCGGTGGGGGAGTCGACGCTCCAGCGCTCCGGCAGCGAGGTGGTCTCGCCCGGGCCGGGCCAAGAGTCGAACAGCACGACCCCGCCGGTGCTGGGACGAACAATCGCCGCGGTGGCCTGCCCGTCGCAGTCCCAGTCGCCGAGTTCCACGAAGTCACCGGTGACGCCTATGGCGTAACGGCGCCCGCCGTGCTCGACGACCGCGGCCGCCTCCCGCACCGACACCGCGATCTGACCCGGCTCGGCGATTGGGTCTGGTGGGTCTGGCATGGCTAGTGGGTCCGGCTCCGCGATCAGGTCCCGCTCGCCGACCAGTTCGGGCTCGCTGACCAGTTCGGGCTCGCTGACCAGTTCGGGCTCGGCGACCAGTTCGGGCTCGACGGCTGGGCTGGTTCCGTCCACAAGGTCGTACTCGTCGAGCAGGTCGGGACTTGCGTCGGCAAAGTAGCTAGGGGCTTCATCCTGTGCCGGCGTCGGGGGTGGCTCTGGATCACCGCTTCGGGCCCCGATCACGAAGGCTGCGAAGACCGCGGCGACCACCGCCCCGGCCCTTAGGAGCGGCTTCGGCCGGCAGCGCCGCTTGAAGCCCCCGAGAACGCCACCGCCAGCGACACGAACCGGCGCTGCTCGGGTCGGCCGCCTGGTTGCGAGCATGTCGAGTCGTCTGGCCAGCTCGCGGGCGCTGAGCGTTCCCGTCCGAGCCGCGTCGGCCAGCGAGTACAACTTCCCGGAGAGGGCTCCCCTGCCCAGCGCCGGATCGTGGCAGAGGTCGGCCAGCGCGACCAGGTCGGTGTGGCGGTTCTCGGGGGTGGCCTCGGCCGCCGAGGTCAGACCGCACAGCACGGGGAGGTCGTTCTCGCCGTGCAGGATGTGGGGCGGGGTGAGTTGGAGGTGGGCGACGCCCAGCTGGTGGAGGTCGGCCACCACCGCGGCCAGAGCGGCCATCCCCGCGGCCCGCTCGGCCGGGTCGGCCAGAGGTCGCGAGGCCCAGGTGTCGGAGTTGACGAACTCGGTGTGCAGGGCCCGACCGCCGTCCGCGGTCTCGACGATGTCGACGAACCGCACCAGCCCCGGATGGTCCAGACGCGTCAGCAGATCCGCCTCCCGCTGGATGTCTGCGGCCCGTTCCGCCGGGACCTGCTTGACCGCGATCAGCCTGTCCTCCGACCGGCTGACCGTCACCGCGGCCACGGCTCGCCCCCGGCTCTCCCAGCCCCCTTGTCACAGTCCTGCAGTAGACCTTCAAACATGCACATAGCAGTAAAATACATGACATTGATTTATACTGCAACTGAAGTGCTGCGAAGCGTGGTGACGGCACTGCTGGGGCGGTCCCGGCCGGTAGCCTTGGACGGTGGCCGGACCGCAGATCGTGGCTGTCGCATCCGGATCTCCGGCCGAGCGGGCAGGGCTGAGGCCCGGAGACGAGGTCGCGGCCATCGCCGGGGAGGCGCCCCGCGACGTCATCCGCTGGCAGCTGCTGAGCGACGGGGCCGAGATCCCCCTCGAAGTGCAGCGCGACGGCGAGAGCTTCACCGTGGTGGTCGCCAAGCAGGAGGGCGAGCCTCTCGGAGCGGAGGTCGACGCGGCCGTGTTCGACGGGGTGCAGACCTGCGACAACCACTGCGAGTTCTGCTTCGTGCACCAGCTGCCGCGGGGGATGCGCCGCTCGCTGTACCTCAAGGACGACGACTACCGGCTGTCGTTCCTCTACGGGAACTTCACCACCCTCACCCGGTTCACCGAGCTCGACTACGAGCGGGTGGTGACCGAGCGGCTGTCGCCGCTGTACGTGTCGATCCACTCCACCGACCCCGACGTGCGGGCCGCGATCCTCCAGAACCGGCGCGGCGCGGTCTCGCTGCGCTGGCTGCGGCTCCTGCTCGACGCCGGCATCGAGGTTCACGGCCAGGTGGTCGTGTGCCCCGGCGTCAACGACGGCGACGTGCTGGCCGACACCCTCGCGGGCGTGCTCGACCGCTTCCCGGAGTTGCGAACGCTGTGCGTGGTGCCCCTCGGGCTGTCGAGGTTCAACCGCCAGTCCAGGATGCGGCTCCACACTCGAGCCGAGGCGGCCGCGGTCGTCGACCTCGTCGAGAACTGGCAGTCGGTGTTCCTGCGGGTCCTCGGTCGCCGCCTGGCCTTCGTGGCCGACGAGTACTACCTGATGTGCGGGCGCAGCTTCCCGGCCGCGGAGCACTACGAGGGCTTCGACATGCACGAGGACGGCATCGGCATGGCCCGGGCCTTCGAGACCGAGTTCTCCGAGGAGGGCCACGCGCCCACCCCGCCGCGCTCGGGCTTCTTCGCCTGGGTGGACGGCGCGCCGGCCGACGGCTACCGCGCTCCCCGCCAGGGCTCGGCGGCCGAGATGGTGGCCGGTCCCGACGGCTCGCCCGTCGCGGTGTCGCTCGGGCCGCGCCGCGCCGGCCGGACCGCGCCCGTGGCGGTGCTCACCGGCACCCTGGGCGCGGCGGTGGTATCGCCGCTGGTGGAGTCGCTCGGCCGCCGCGACGCGCGCGTGATTCCGGTCGAGAACCGCTTCTTCGGCGGCAACATCGGCGTGACCGGGCTGATGGTGGGCGAGGACGTGGTCCGGGTCCTCGCCGACGAGCCCGAGGGCCACCGCTACCTGCTGCCCGACGTGTGCCTCAGCCGGGGCCGCTTCCTCGACGGGATGACCACACAGGAGCTTCCCCGCCCGGTGGAGGTGGTCGCCACCCACGGGCGGGCGCTGCGACTGGCGCTGGAGCCGTCGTGAACCCGGTCGTGGCCGTGGTCGGTCGGCCCAACGTCGGCAAGTCGACGCTGGTGAACCGCATCCTGGGCCGCCGCGAGGCGATCGTGGAGGAGCGCCCGGGTGTCACCCGGGACCGCAAGGCGGTCGACGCCGAGTGGCAGGGCCGCAGTTTCACGCTGCTCGACACCGGCGGTTGGAGCGCCTCCGGCGACGAGCTCGACGCCAAGGTGAGCGCCCAGGCCGAGCGGGCCGTGCGCGAGTCCGACGCGGTGCTGTTCGTGGTGGACGCGTCGGTCGGCCTGACCGCCGACGACGAGCAGGTCGCCCGGGTCCTGTACTCCGCCGATGTGCCGGTGATGGTGGTGGCCAACAAGATCGACCACGCGGCCCAGGCCGATTCGGTGTGGGAGCTGCTGGGGCTCGGTCTCGGCACGCCCCATCAGGTCAGCGCGCTGCATGGCCGCGGCACCGGCGACCTGCTGGAGGAGCTCGTCGCCCGCCTCGACGCGGCCAGCGCCCCGGCCGAACCGGACGCGCCGGCCGGACCGGCCGCCGACCGGACCGGCGAGGGCCTGGCGGCCGCCGCGGCCGCGGCGTTCTCGGTGGTGCTGGTGGGCCGGCCCAACGCCGGGAAGTCGACGCTGTTCAACCGGCTGATAGGGGAGGACCGTGCCATCGTGCACGACCTTCCGGGCACGACGCGCGACGCCATCGACACTCTCATCGAGACCGACGAGGGACCGGTCCGGTTCATCGACACCGCCGGGATGCGCCGCCGGGCCCGCATCGACTCCGGCACCGAGTACTACTCGCTGGTGAGGGCCCTGCGGGCGGTGGACACCGCGGACGTGGCCCTGCTGGTGATCGACTCGTCGGTGGGGGTGACCCATCAGGACCAGCGCCTGGCCGAGCGGGTCGACGCCGCGGGCTGCCCGGTGGTGATCCTGCTCAACAAGTGGGACCTGATCGACACCGAGACCCGCCTCGATCTGGGCCGCGACGTCGGCGACAGGCTGGGCTTCCTGGGCGACCCGCCGGTGCTGCGCATCAGCGCGCTCAGCGGCAGGGGCGTGACCCGGCTGTGGCCGTCGTTGAGCGTGGCGGTGGCCGAGTACCGGACCCGCATCCCCACCAGGAGGGTCAACGAGGTGGTGCGGGCCGCCCAGAGCGCCCAGCCCGCGCCCGCGGGGGCCCGCATCCTGTACGCCACGCAGGTGGCCACCGACCCGCCGACGTTCACGCTGTTCGCCAACCGCACCCTGCCCCGCACGTACCTGCGCTACATCGAGCGCAAGCTGCGCGAGAGCTGCGACCTGGGCGTCACCGCGCTCAAGTTCAGGGTCCGCCGCCGCGACGAGTAGCCCGTCGCCCGGGCCGAGCCGCGGCCCTGGAGAGCTCCGAGCAGGGGGCCTTCGACCCTGGGCGTCGCTCCCAGGCGGTACCATGTGGGGGGCATCGGGCCGCGAATCTGAGGGGAGGGGCGCCCGTGGTAACGATCGTTCTCGATCTTGTGGCCCTGAGCTGCGGGCTGGCCATGGTGTTCTACATCCGCTCGGCCCGCCACCGCCAGCGGTTCGTGCGCCTGATCGAGAGCGACGTCGGCACCCATCCCGAGGCGCTGGCCCTGGCCGAGGCCGGGTACCGCAAGGACGTCCACGGGGCGGTCGTCTACGGCCTGCTGGTGGCGGTGGCGCTGCTGGTCGGCCGGGTGGACCTGGCCAACATCAACGCCGTGCTGGCCCTGCTGGCCGTGCCCGCGGTGATGTCGGTGTGGTGGGCCCGCACCGCGCTCGAAGAGGTCCGCATGGCCCGCAACCGCTACGCGCTGGAGCGCCGGGCCGAGCAGGCCCTCGAGCAGGAGCAGCTGGCGCCCAAGGCGTGGGCGGCCCGGCTGGCCCCCGAGGAGGTTCCCGACTTCAGCGGGTTCGAGATCGGCCGGGTCTACCAGGCCGGCTCGGGGCTCATGGCGGGCGACTTCTTCGACGTGCACCGGGTGGGGCGCCACCGGGTGGCCGCGGTCATCGGCGACGTGGCCGGCCACGGCATCGAGTCGTCGATCACCGCGTTCCAGGCCAAGTATCTGCTGAGGGTGTTCCTGCGCCAGTTCCGCGACCCGGCCCAGGCCCTGGAGGAGATCAACGCGCAGCTGGCGGCGGGGGACCGCAACGAGGAGTTCATCTCGGCGTGCGTGGTGGTGTTCGACACCGAGGCCGGAACGCTGCGCTACTCGTCGGCGGGGCACCCGGCCGCGTTCCTGTTCCATGAGGAGGGCACCCGGCCGCTGCGCTCCACCGGCCCGCTGCTGATGCTCGACCCCCAGGCGACGTACTTCTCGAGGGAGATCCCGATGGCGTCGGGCGATCTGGTGGTGATGTACACCGACGGCCTGGCCGAGGCCCGCGCCGGGCGCCAGATGTTCGGCGAGAACCGGATCATCCGCTCGGTCGAGCGCGACCTCAACGCGGCCCCCGACGTGCTGTGCAAGTCGCTGCTGGACGCGGCCAAGGACTTCGCGGGGGGCACGATCGGCGACGACACCGCCATCATGGCCATCCGCCGAGACTGAGCCCATGGCATGGTGCCGGTCCTGCGAGCGGTACCTGACACCGGCCACGCTCACCGCCGAGGGCGCGTGCCCGTCCTGCGGCCACGAGGTCCAGCATCCGGATGAGCGCCCGACGGCGGCCGCGGAGCGCATCCCGTGGCACTTCTGGCTGCTGGTGGGCGGCGCCGCGGTCTACCTCGTGTGGCGGGCGGTGCAGGGTGTGGCCCTCCTGCTGTAGCCGCTAGTCTCGCCCCCACGGGCTGTGGCGCAGCTTGGTTAGCGCGTCGGTCTGGGGGACCGAAGGTCGGGAGTTCAAATCTCCCCAGCCCGACAAGAAACCTAGGTCAGACAGTATTTCTGATCCAGATCTACCTGTGGATAACTCTTGGATCGTCTGAACTTCGTCGGCGTCGCGGCGAGCGCCGCTACTCTGCAGGGGAGACGTCTCCCCGGATGTCGCCGATGAAGACAGTGTGGTATTCGCACGGTTGGAGAAGCATCGCGCGAGCCTGACGGCTCAGCGTGTGCGCTCGGTTGATCAAACTGCATGCCCCTGTTGCGAGACCTGATGGCGGGCGGGGCGTCCATAGCGCTCAAGGCCG
The DNA here is from genome assembly GCA_965203635.1 of Candidatus Aldehydirespirator sp. Lineage (GTDB taxonomy): Bacteria > Actinomycetota > Acidimicrobiia > Acidimicrobiales > Aldehydirespiratoraceae > Aldehydirespirator. The sequence continues at coordinate 2,865,919 of OZ241903.1, read as the reverse complement.
GCGGCGCTGCCGGTGCCGCTGTGCGAACTATCCTTATTCGTCGTGACGATCAGCAGCGGAGTGACTTGCATGGCTTCACGGAACAGGAGGCCTTAGACAGGTGGCATTTAAAATCGGTCAAGAATACTCGAGAGAAGACGTAAGAGAAGAGTTGGGATTAGTAAGGACATTCGGAGGAGGGATATGGTCAACAGGTGTTGTATCACATGATGGTGGGTTCTTCATCTTTGCCGGAGTTGGCGTGCCGGGACGCACGGGTCATGATTATGACAACGGCTGGGTTGGAGAACATTTCCGCTGGTATCACAAGACGCGCTCACGTCTTGACTGGCCCAGCGTGCAAGAACTACTGCGGCCTGGCAGCAGCATCCACTTATTCTCTAGATCTACAAATCTAGGACCCTTTGAATATCATGGATATGCAATTCCTGTCGAAGTAATTGAGGACAGTTCTCCTGTAGAAGTTATATTTATGTTGACGAATCTTCCCCCTGATGTGGAGGATTTTGGAGTCTCCAGTCTTCAGGTGACGAGTACATATGAGGAGGGAAATTCGCGTCGAGTGGAAGCCACAGTATACGAAAGGGATCCGAAAGCTCGTCAGAGATGTATAGATCATTATGGCCCAGTTTGCGTAGTATGCAAGTTGAATTTCGAGAATCGCTATGGAGATCTAGGAAAGGGATATATTCAAGTACATCATCTTGTCCCCATATCCAAGTGGGGCGAGAAATACTCAGTTGATCCGATTAGGGATCTTTGTCCCATCTGCGCCAATTGTCATGCGATGGTACATCGGCGAAATCCGCCCTATTCTGTAGAATATGTACGTGCAATATTGGCGACTCAGAATGCGCTGGATCGGGGACAGGAGTCCAGCACAGCTGGTCACTGATTGCTTCAAATGGCCTAACCGTCGAATCGGCGATGAGGTGGGTCCCTGATTGGAGTTTGCCGTAAATCACCATCGGGTCTCCCTAACTTGGATGTCTAGTTGTTTACACAGCGAGGTGTGAGTCTGGTAGACGATGGGTGTGTGGAATCGCAGGCCAGAACCGAGCACATCGAACTTCTGAGAAGGTGTTGTGAGATCAGTCAGAGACGAGCCCAGGACTTCCGGGACCGGCTTGCCGGAGAGGTGGCCGCCGCTGTGACCGCGGGAATGTCAGTTGCGGAGGCGGCAACAATCGCTGGGGTGACTCGTCAGACGTCTATACCCGGTGCTCGGCGCATTCCGGGGTAGACCATCAGGCCTCGCTGTAGTCGCTTCGCGGGCGCAGTTGGCTGTTGCCCGGTCCACGGCTCGGGTTGGCCCCCTAGACCGGGAGGCTGAAGTAGCCGAGCCTAGGTTCGTCAACGGATCCTACGACCAGACCACGATCCAGGAACCGGTTGAACTGCTCACATGCCGTCTCGGGGACAAGCGCGCAGTTGTGGCAAGCCGCCAGGTTGCAGGAATCCGGGCCTTGCCCGCTCATACTGCCCACTTCCATGCACACTGGGTCTGCAGAGCACCAGGTCGCGCCTTCGAGGGCTTGCACGACGAGTCGCGTCAAGTGCTCGGGACGGCCCATCCTTACGAGACCGCCCATCGTTCCCTCGGTATCCCCCGCGGCGGTGTAGATCAACAGTCCGGCCATCGGTCGCGGTGGTGGACTCACGTAGAGGCGCTCTCGCAACGACGCAGAGCTATAGCCGCACTCGAATGTCAGCTGGTTCATGAGAAGGTGAGCGAACGTGTGAATCAACGGGAACCGGCTAGAGAGTTCCCTCTCCTGGAGATTCCGGCGGGATGCAGCGTCCTCGAAACGGTTCTGCAGGAGCGCAGCTCTGCGATGCACGGCCGGCTCATGCTCCCATCTCGCCAGGAGGTCTTCGTGGATCGCGAAGAAGATGCCTTCACCGTAAACGAGTGCGGCGGGTAGCCAATCCTCAACCGAGTCACTGCTCGGGAGTCTGAGGAGCCTCTTGCGCTGTTCAACCCGAGTTGGCGTTTCCGGGACGATCCGTTCGAAGCCGACCATTGCTCTCGTTTCCCTAAGGCGATCGATGAGTAGAACCCTCTCGAAGTGCCTCGCCATCCAGTCTCCGTAGTCGGCGATGGGGAAGGCGCGACTCTCCAGCCCCGCGTGCTGCTGCGGCACTCGTAGCACATCGAACTCCGCTCGCCGGAACTCCGTTTCCCCTTGCACGGGGCCGCTGTCGTCCTCTCGCGGGATCTCCCGCCGGTCCGAGAAGTAGGCCTCCAAGGCCGCTTCTATCGCGCTGTCGCTGTACGACTCAAGATCCCGGCGCGCGACGTCTCGGACGGTCGCTGCCGTGCCAGGTTGGCCCGTGTCTCGCAAGACTTGAAGAACGGTCGCTAGACCTGCGTGGGACCCAAACAGCTCCAGCACGCTCTCGATGGCTGGCTCCTGCGACTGCGGAAGGAGTATGGAACTCCTCGTAACCGCGTAGTACACGTTGCTGGCCGAGCGAAGCGATCCCTTGATCGGCAATCCGCAGCCTGCAGCGCCCTCGGTACCGTGCCATGGGGTTCGACCAGGGCAGGTGTAGTGCTCGTCGTCGCCGAGGTTGCTTGAAAGGAAGGAGCGGTCGGCACTTCCATCTGTGATGCTGGCCATGGTTCGGCTTCTACCGCACTCGCATTCCACGACCTGTGCTGCGAGGCTCGCGCCACCCGTGGATCGAATCTTGAGTACTCCGGTACATCTCGGAGCGGACGTTCGGTGAACCCACTCGCGGAAGGGAAAATCCTGCGCGTGTCCTGCGGCGCAGATGGCGACGAATGGCACCTGAACTAGCCAGCCCTTTTCGCAGTTTGAGCAGCGCTTGCGGCCACGCGTGTGCAACGGGAGTTGGGTCATCCTTAGGCACTTGCCGTTCCTGCAGAAGTGCATCTGGGGGAACCGGACCATGGGTACGGTGAGGTTGGCGTTCGGAGCGGGGCCAGTTGCGAGGGTTCGTGGGTTCCGGTAATCGGGTGGAAGTCGGAACTCCTTGACCTGGAGGTAACGCTGCAAGCGCCACTCCTCCACGCGGAACTCGGATAGGTCTAGGTTCGAGGAGTCTTCACCACCGCCCTCCCGGCGGAACCAGGCATCCAGCCCGGCGGTCATGACGGAGATGCCGTCGGTCCCTGTCGTCATAGCGCCGACGCCGAACGGCGATACCAACTGGGCTCGGCGGAGTGGCGTTCCAGGCCGGATCACGGGGCGTCGCCCATCTCTGCCAGCGCGTAGATTCCCGTGATGACGCCGCGGCATTCTGCGTCGACGTCTCGCAAAGAGGTGGGAGTGGCCCACGACCGTACTCGCTCTTCGGGGTCTGCGTAGTCGCCAGCGGGATACATCAATCCCGGCTCGTCCGCCGTGCTTTGTCGGCGCCACTCACCCGGTACCCAGCGACGCCACTCATCGATTCGATCGCTTAGGAACCGCTCCAACGCTTGTGCCTCCTCCTGGTCGACCATGGTCACCCTGTCGCGCAGGAAGTGAGCGACATCGGCGACGAGGTCCTCTGGGAGAGGGTAAGGACTTGACGCCGCCGCTAGCGGCGCACGCTGTCGAACCCAGGCTACGAGAGTGGCGTGCAGAGCTCTGGCTAGTACAGGCGGAGCAAATGGAGTGACACTCGTCGGTTCGACTTGCGCGTACAGTCGCTCGTGGTAGGACCGGAACTTCTCATAGTGGCTTCGGTCGCGCGGCTTCGTCGCGCTGTAGATCATCGCGACCAGGCCCGGGCGTTCTTCCCACCGGCGCCCAACCCGGCCCGTCACCTGAATGTACTGGGATGTCGACTTGGGCTGGCCGACGACCGCCATCGATGACAGGCGGTCGATATCGATGCCCACCTCAATGATGTTGGTCGCGAGGCAGATGTCGACCGTATCGCGTCCGCTGCCGTAGGGGGTTTCGAGGGCCTCCATGACTGCCGGAACGCGGTCATTCTCGATCCGCCCCGTCAATTCGAGTTCACGGTTGAGTCTGCGTACCTCGTCCCAGGACGATCCGCGACGGTTGCGTATGGCCTTCATGTAGTCGGGAATGTCGGATTGCAGCAGCGAAAGGGACGTTCCGAGCTCGCGAAGGCTGTTGAAGAACACCATTAGGGTCCAATAGGGATCACGCTCGGCCTCGGGTAGATCCATTCCGGCTTGGAGAAGCGCCGCGAAGGCTCGGACCTGTGCAGTCTGGAGAGATCCGAGCCCGCCACCGTGGATCCCTACGTACATTCGGCCCTCGCGTAACTCTCCCGCGCGAGTATGTGGGGAACGGTACGTGGCATAGCTGGCGAAGAATGAGTCTTGAACATCTATGCCGTGTGGTGGGAAGAGGGCGGCGCTCTGCCTCGCGAACAGAGCGCGAACCTGTTCGGAATAGCGCCGGATTGTTGCCGTCGAGCTGATGATCTTCGGCCGCACGGGCCGCTCGTGTCTGTGGTCGACGCAGAGTTCCTCGACAACGCTCTCGAATAGGCCCACCATCGATCCAAGCGGCCCTGAAATGAGATGTAGCTCGTCTTGGATGATCAGACCAGGCGGCGACACATCGTGATCTCCGGTGTCACCGAGACCGAAGAGCGTTCGGGTGTCTGAGCGCCAGGCCAACTGGGCGAACTTATCGACAGTGCCAATCACGATGGTCGGGCGGTGTTCGTAGATGTCCTGATCTACAACATAGAGTGGAAGGCCGTCTGAGAACTCGCAAGATTCGTCTGTGCATCTGATCCGTACGGTGCCTGCTACCTCCTCATAGCCGTGAACCCGGGGCACTCTGGAACCCCTGCCTCGGGTTCTCTGATTGCGTATTGGGCCGATCTGTGCTGAGCACCACGGGCATCGGATGACTAGGAACGGGTTCGATCCCTGGCCGGCGCGGAGGTTACGGAGAGCATTGAGCGCATCCCGGCGCCTGTTAGGAGTAGTGCTGCCTCCAACCCAGATGCCTATGGTGAAGGGCTTCGGGCCAAGGTCGGGCCGCTCGCTGCGAATGGCTTCTAGCGCACAGACCAACGCCGCAGCACGCTGAAACTGCTGCGCTGTCAAGAGCCGGAGCGTGTAGCGCATCAAGACTTCGACGCCGGCGTCCCGCGGATCGCGGAGGCGTCGCAGGATTACGGTGAACGCGGACAGTCCGAGGTATGCCTCCGTCTTGCCGCCGCCCGTCGGGAAGAAGATGAGGTCGACGAGTTCTCGGTCTGGATGGCTTGGGTCCGCGCAGGAAGGAATCGTTGCGAGCAGGAATGCGATCTGAAACGGTCGCCAGGCTCCTCTGCCGGGCGGGGGCGCAAGGGGGTCGGCCGGTCGCTTGGGTTGACTCAACCTGAGCAACTTCCTCCGGTCGTCGTACACGAGTGGTCGGGTCGTGCCCACGAAGTGAACTTGCTGCAGCAGCACCGCTCGGTTAGCCAGCACAAACGCGTCGCGGACGTGGCCGGGCTCGCGGAGCAGAGCAAGTCCTTCACGCATGCGGCGCGAGGCCGCGGTGCATTGTTCAAGATGGCGGAGGGCGGTCGATCGATGATCTGGATCGAGCCCGGGTACGGCTTGCGCCCTATCCGCTATCCAAGACTCGTATAGGCCGATGATCTCCTCGAGGCTCTCCATGCCGTCGTCACCCTCGATGAGGCCGGCGAGCGGTGCCATGGGAACCCGCACTTCTGATCCATCAGCTCGAAAGACCTGCGGCGTGATGCTGGGTACTTCAGTGACAGGAAGAGACTCCCCCCGAACTGATGTGCATCGCCCACCATTGGGTTGCGCGTCCCATCCGGCCGCGCAGCCGTGACCGACCGCGAATGTTGGGTAGGACCGGTACAGCAGATCGAAAGACTTGTCCTCAGGATCGCGCGAGAGATGTTCCGGCTGCGGGTAAGGGAGAATGCGGCGCGAGCCTGAGGGATCCGACACGGATACTTCGAGTGCCGCCTGGAACAGGAAGTGATCTGGTGTAGCTCCGGGTGTCGAGTTCATGACGCCAGCGGTGATGAGGCACGTTCCGTCTTCTCTCGGTCGAGAGACGGCGAAGGCGCGCACGGTGAGGCCATCCATGCCGTCCGTTGTGATCAGGCCATCTTGGGGGCCGCTTAGCGCCAGCAGATCACTTCCGTCCCATCGCGCTTCTAACCAGCAGGGGCTGCGGAACCACCAGGTCCGCGTCCGCGTGCCCACGGCAATGTCGTGCTGGTGATAACGGCCGGCACTCAGCTTCAGCCGTACAGTGGCCTGGGTGGGCAGCTCTACCAGGAACGTAACGGCCATCGTCGTCGGGCGGAACTCGTTTGCACCCGCTAGATCGAGATCGTGCGACGGTGACTCGTCGCCTAGGTCGCTACGGTTGGACTCTGCGTGGTCCCGGAACTGGCGCGTCGTGAGTTCGGCGTCAGGGGCGATCACAGCGTCCTCAAGAGGCCCATCCCCGGTAGCGACATCCTGCTGCGCGGGAGCACGGCCTCCTTTGCTGTAAATGACCCCTATCCCGTAGCGGCGATCCGGGCTATCCCTTGTGAGGATTTCCTCGCCGTTGCCTGACTGATAGCGGGGTAACCATGCGCTCTTTTCCTCGATCACATCGTTCTCAGGGTCGAATGGTGAGCCTTGAGGGTCGGGGCCGACGAGCTCGCGTTGGAGCACGCTGAGGGCCTTGGCGCGAGCCTCAACGAACTGGGGCATCTGGCGTTCCCCCTGTAACCAGTCTGGCAACGGCCCGCTGCAAGCCGTCTCGAATGAGGACACGTAAGCAGTCGGTAGCTCTCGATACGGCAACGTAGAAGAGCCGCTGTGCTCGCGGTGTGCCTACTTCGTCGATGTCGGTGAGAATCACGGCCGGGGCTTCGAGCCCTTTGAATGCTGAGATGGTCCCGAAGCTACTAGCGCCCTTCCGCCTCTCCGGTAGAGGAGTGAGGCGAAATCCCCTGGACTTTGACAGGCTCAGCGCGCACGAGTCCACGACGGGGGAGAGTACGACGATGTCCTCTGGCGCAAACTCACTGCTCTGCTGGAGCTGTCCGAGGGCTTCCTTGAGCAGGCGTTCCTGATCCTCGCTCGAGGCGTAGAAGCTCGTCTTGGGGGTGCTCTCGCGGCCAGGATCGGGTCGCATCACCCTGGTGTAGCCGGGACTCAAGCCACCTAACTGCACGACGTACTCCGCGACGCGAGGGGTGTTCCGGCAGTTTCGCCTAAGCCTGTAGCGCGCGACATCACGGCTCCGCTGCAAGATCGCGTTCACGGTGTCCTTGGGCTCAACGTCAAAGATCGCCTGGCGCTCGAAGTCGCCGAACATGCGCCAGTTGCCACTTGATAGCTCATTGACGAGCAAGGCGTCCATGACATCCAGATATGCAGGTCTAACCAGATCCTGTGCTTCGTCGATGATGAGGAAGTCGTATCGGGGTCGGGCGTCGAGTAGACGAGCAAGCGCTCTGTCTGGAAGCACCTGCGCCCAATAGTCATGGCCCGCATTGCTAGGGGGAATCTCTTCCGCCACGCGGCGTAGCAGTGCGTGAAACGACAAGATGTCCACGTCTACGAGCTTGAACTGCTCCGCTTCGTTCTTGAGGTGGGCGGCCAGCTGCTGGTTGAAGCAGAGGAGCGCTGTTCGCGCACCTAGGGAGCTTGCCTTCCGGGCCTCCTCGAAGGCCAGGACGGTCTTGCCCGTCCCGGCTGGCCCCTCGACTACAGCGCGCTCGTTCACGCCATCGAGCCCGTCGATGATCTCGAGTTGCTCCTCGGTGAATCGGCGGATCTGTTGTATGCGCCGCTGCCGGATGGTTGACGTCGCTGGAAGGAAGTGCAAGTCGGGCCTTAGAACCCGCCGAATACGTTCGCATTCGGTCTTTGACGGTCTCAATGCGGCCGGGTCGAACCAGCGCGCCTGCTCCACCCGTGCTACATGGTCGCGAGCGCTGCGCATGACATCTTCGAGCAGCCGTTCGATGCTCTTGAGGTCGAGGTCCGCGCTTGTGAGCAACTGCCACGGGTGCCAGTCGCCGGTCGGTGCTCGCACGGTGGGCGTGCAGTGAGTGAACAGGACTGCGGACCAGAAGAGGATCCGCGAGGCTGATGGGAGCGCTTCGACGACTTTGCGCTTGATGCTTCGCGCAGCCATCTCGGCCTGCCGCATGGGGCCGCGGTAGTCCGGTCCACCGCTCTCTCCGAGGTACCAGGCACCGTCCACGTAGTCTGCCCTTAGGTGGCTCTTGATCTCGAGTGTCAGGACGCCTAGGCCCGGTATGAGAACCACGAAGTCCGCCTCGCCCTCCACCTGTCGCATGTGATCAGGGATGTGAAGGGAATGAAGGACGGTCCAACCTCTCCCAATAGACGGCTCGCGTAGAGCCTCGAAGACGAGCACCTCTCCCGGACTCGTGTCGGGTGGGTAGTCCGGCGGGATCAGGTAAGCCATTCTTCCCGAACAGCGGTGGGGATCATCAGTCGGTCCGGAGCGCACTGAACTGTGGATGGCGCGAACGCTTCGATCCTGAACGCAGTGACAGACCCACCGCGTGCTTGCGAGAACACCTGACGGCCGGAATCCAGCAACTCGTTGAGTGGACTGGTGTTGGCCATCTCTCGGAGGCGGCGCCCGATGGATCGACCGGCTTCCGTATGTGCACTGTGCAGCTTGGACATGGCACGCCAGATCGTCTCCGCCTCTTGCGATAGGGAGGCTGCATCCATCAATACTCGCCAGTCGGCACGGTTCTCTGTTCGCAAGGACCGCTCGCCGAGCCAATTCTGGAGGTTCTGGGGATTCGCTCTCTCACAGCCGAGACGCCGCAGTTCGGTAGCTGCTCGACGAATCGTCCGGTGCTGCCTGACCCACGAGCGCAGCTGTAGCTTCCACTTGCGCTGCAGTTGACGCAGTCTGGGTGCTTCCCGCCCGAGCATGTCGTCCGCGATAGGGACGATCAGATCGCCTCCTCCGGCTGTCCGAAGGATGATCACGTGACCTGGCTCTAGATCCGCAACATCAACTCGTGCGACTCGATGCTCGGGTGGAGCATGGGGATCGAGTAGCCAGACGAGCCGATCTCCGTCCTCAGGCAAGAGCACTGCGTAGTTGCCCGCGAGGATTGCTGGCCGAGCAAGTACTGGTTCCGAGAGGTCTCCGTCACCAGGGCGCGAAAGTTCGTGCGATACGGATGCCCAGTGCACGAAGGTCTGTTCATCCTCAGGCTTGATTTCAAAGGAGGATTGCATGGCCGGAACGGGCCTGACTCGAATTCCTGCCGTACCACGAGAGCCCTCGAGCGATGTCGCGGCAGGCTGTCGCTCCCGGAACCACGCCCACTTGAGCACCACGATCTGGGATGCACGCGGGGAAGTGAGCACATGCTGATGGCCGCCATACCAATAGAGCGGCCCGACAACGATGAGACGACCCAAGGGCTCCAAGCCAGCAATCTCGTGACGGCCGAGGACCTCGATGTCTGGGTGGTTGTGCCCCAAGTTCTCGCCGACGGCGCGTATGTGCTCTGCAATCGGCAGTAGCACGCCCGTTCCACTTCGCCTGCCACTCGTAGCGGCGTCAAGAATCGTGTCGAGTAGTGGGGTGTCGTCCAACTCGACTAGAGCGCGACCTGCTGTGAGCACCTTCTCTCCTAGTTCGCTCGCCTCGTCGCCGCCGTACACACGCAGCACAGGTAGAGATCGTTCGAGTTGGTCAAGGAGTGGCGCGATCCCCAGACTGCGATGCGAGAAGGGCAGGGGAACGGTGGTTGCGATGTTCCGCGCCCTCCGGGCGGGGTGGAGCACCTCGCGCCACCCAGTGTCGTCTTCCTGCTGCTTGGCCAGACGGGTGAGTCTGAAGACAGCTTCCGAGAACCGCTCAAGGTCGGTGTGCTCCATGGACCGCCACGACAGCCTTGCTTCGGCAGCAACCCTGTGATAGCTATCCGCGTGCCGCAGGCTGACGTAGGTCATCTGCGACGCTCAAACGCTTGTGCTTCTGTGCCCGGAGGCAATTCGAGTTCACTGAAGTACGGTGCGGGCCCTCGACGGAGGGCATACTCCTCGTTGGCCACATCAACGCCCTCTCCGAAGCTCGTGGCGCAGCGATCAAGGATGGCAATCCAGCTTGAGTCCGAGAACTCGGAACGCCGCCGCGAGAGGGCTCGGGCCCCATCGAATACCGCAACATGAGGGACGTCCTCCACCGGCATCGAGATGTCTGTGACTCGATCGGACAGGAGCAAGCTTCGGGAAATCCCCCCATCAGGCAGGACACGTCTCGGCCGTAGCAGGGCTCCTAGCGTCGTCGTGGCCACGCCCTCAGTGGAAGTCCTGATCTTCACTTCCTCCAACTCCCTCTCGAGCAGTGACACTGTTCCGATAAGGACCGTGTCAACGGTCGGGATTGACAGGAAATCCTCAGCGTCATCACCGAGGAGTTCGTCGATGATCGAGGCGTTCGACCTGGGCCGCCGGGAGGTCTTCGGCAGCGTTCGCTTCCCGCCTTCACCGACCTGAACTCGGTGACACTCCTGCTTTGGGAGGTACTGGACCATCTTGTCGTGTACGTACTCGACCTTGAGGTAAGGCTTACCGAACCTCTCAGCCATCTCCTTGAAGGTGGCCGCGTAGATGCGTTCGCCCATCTTGACGACGACAGCCGTTCCGGGTTCAAGAGTGGCAAGGGAGTCGAAATGGGGGTCGATCTCGGGGACAGCCGGAGCGAACTTTGCCGTTCCCACCACCGCCCCAGTCGCTGCGAACACCGCGGCGTAGGGGCGGACGGGAGGGACAATGACGGCACACGTCTGGACGCCGGCTTCATGTGTGGCCGCTACTCGCTCTCCGAGCTGGAAGAAGAAGCGCAACCATGGCGGGAGGTCTCTCCACGGTGTCCACTCGTCGGCAATCCGCAGCTTGTCTGCCACCCCTGTCTGCACTACTTCGGCCATTTCGCTCCCGGAGTCCCGCCGCCTCGGCCCTCAGCTGTCCGATCTAGTTGCTGAGTGCGGGTTCGGTGACACGTTCTACATGCGCCCTGTGACAGCTTGCGAGTTCGGTATTCGAGCGTGGCGTCGGGTCAGCTAGATCGCGACGTCGGCGCCGTCGATTATTTCTATCAGAGAGGTTGCTGCAATCTCGGGTGGTTCGCTTTGTGGGGGCTCAGCCTTGAGCACGTCAGAGGCCTCTAGTGACACCCGCAGCTTCTTCGCAACCGCCCGTGCGAGCGCAGGCGGGACAGCATTCGCCACCTGAAGTGGCTGGCTAGCGCGTGGACCGCAGAAGAAATATGTGTCCGGAAAGCCTTGGATTCGCGCCGCCTCCCTTACCGTGATCGCGCGGTGCTGCGTCGGATGCACCGGCAGAGCCCGGTGTCCGGCTACAAGTGTCCGAGCAACGTCCTCCTCAAGTCGTCGATATGAGATCGGGCCACCACCTGGCGGGATCGCCTTGATCTTGTCCACGACCTTGGTTGAATGCTTCATTGCGGTCGAGTTCAGTACGACGCTCCCGTTTGAGAGTTGAAGCCGTTCCGCTCCTTCGCCCGGGCCGAGGTTAGGGAGATCCCGCAACCGCTCGATCAGAGCTACGGTGCGCGCCAGCGTCTGGTCGCGCGCCGTGGCGCCTGGGGGCATGTGAGTTGGGGTCGGTACGTCAGGCAAGGCAAGACCGGGCCCTACGCCAACGAAAAAGAGGCGCCGGCGATTCTGTGGTACTCCAAAATCAGAAGCGCGCAGCGTGGCAGGTTGTCTCCAGGTGATGTAGCCCGCTCTCTGGAGCGATGCCATGATTCGCTCCGTGTAGGTGACCCCGTTGACTCGGCGGACACCCGGGACATTCTCGATCAATACGGATCGTGCCCTTAGTTCGCGCGCAAGCCGGCTTACGTGCCGGAAGAGCAGGTTCCGGCGATCACCAATGGTCCTCGAACCGGCGGCGGAGTATCCCTGGCAGGGTGGTCCGGCAATTACGACCGCGGGTGCGTCCAAGCCAGGTAGCCATGATCTCAGTACATCTCCGGTGACGTCATTGACGGACGCCTCGAGGACAGGTACGCCCGGGTGGTTCAGACGGTATGTCTGCGCGGCATGACGCTCGATCTCAACTGCGGCCACAACTCGAAAGCCGGCCTCCTTAAAGCCCAGTCCCATCGCACCTGCGCCGGCGAAGAGATCCACGACCGCCGCGCGGCCTGCGTTGGCGGCCACCGTGGCACGCCCCATGTCACAGAACGAGATGAGGGAACAGCTGCTACATCTGGGCGTTGACTCCCGGCATACCGCTCTGCCGTGGTGCACAAGATTGATATGCAGCCTGATGCGGGCAGCCCTGGGAACGGCATCCTCGAACGCGTCATGGTTGGGCTTTCCTGGTTTGTCGTGGACGATGCCAAGCCGCCCAAGAATGCGACGCGCATGGGTATCCACTGCGAAGCGGTGCTTTCCGAGGGCGTAAGCCAGGATGCATCGCGCCGATTTTGTCCCGATGCCGGGCAGCGCTTTGAGGAACGCTTCGGTTGCCTCCATGCTCCAGTCCCGCAGAAATTCGAGCGTCAGGTCACCACCGTCCCTGCCATAGGGGCCAATCCGGAGTTCCCGGTTCACCCGGTCGACTTCGAGGAGCAAGGCGCGTAGCTGAGTGGCGCGCTGGTGGCCGAGACCGGCAGATCCGATGACACGTTCGATGGTCGAGGAACGAGCTCGAAGCATCCGTTTCCAGGTGGGGAACCGCTTTCGCAGATCTCGGTAGACACGCTGATAGACGGTCTCGCGCGTTTGCCTTGACAGGAGGATGTAGACGGTCTCGGCCAGTACGTCTGAGAGGTTCCCGAGGTCGCCGCTCCGATAGCTCGCCTCGAGAATCTCATCCACTCGGTCGACGACCTCACTCGTAGTGGGTGCTCTGACCTGATGCGTGCTGAGGCTCGCGCTAATCATGCAGGCCTCTCGAGTCCGAGCCAATGAGGCCAGAGTGGGTGGGGGAACCGTCGGGTCCGGTAGAGACGCGAGTCGCCTGCGGCGGTGGCTGGTTGCCGTGAGCCATGCCGGCTAGCGCAGACCTGTCAGGATCCTCGGGCTGCAGCGCTCCTATGGGGATGTGCCCCATGCGGAGGTTGCTGGACGGCGCCAGTCTCGGCACTACACCGACTCCACCTGTCACGCAGGTAGTCCTGGGATACTGGAGCCGACCCAAGGAGCCGCATGCCCTCACAGCTTCCGGACTATAGCGATTCGGTGCGGGCTGCCGTGGCCGACTACTGGGAGGTGCGGCGCTCGCAGGCTGACGAGTCTGAGAGCAGGGGAGTCGTCAACACTGGCATCCGGGCCGAAGTGACGGGCGGCCGTCATCTCGACGCTCTGCACGAACTCGTCGTGGGGGTGTTCGTTGACGCAGGCATACCGGCTCGGCTGATCGATGTGAAGAGGCGTCCGATCGCAGGTTACTTCCGCCGCGACAAGAGTTGGGACATCGTGGTGATGGTGGCTGATCGGGTAGTCGGGATCGTCGAGTTGAAGTCGATGGCGGGCACCAGCCCCGGCCAGAACTACAACAATCGTACTGACGAGGCGCTGGGCCAGGCCGTCGATGTCTGGAAGGCCGTGGAGCGTGAGATCATCCGTCCGCTGCGCCCGTGGTTGGGCTACTTCATGTTGCTGGAGGACAATGAGGCATTCACCACCCCGGTCTCGCCACGTAGAGCGGTGTGGGAGCCCGATCCGGCTTTCAATGAGGCCAGTTACGCGGATCGGTATGTCATCTTCTTCGAGCGGATGGTTCGCGAGCGCCTGCTTGACGCCGCGTGTGTCGTCCTCGCCGACAAGGACTCGGCGGCGGTGCGGTTCCCGTCGGAGTCAGTGAGCTTTCAGGCGTTCGCGGCGGCTATTCACGGCAGGTGCCTTCAGTTCATGGCTACCACCCGGGACATCGACTGGGAAGCGGGGGAGTAGCCGAAGCGAGCACCGAGTAGTGCTGCTGAGGATCTATGCCGCGGCGTGGAGGAGGTCGGAGCGGTCGATCCCGTAGAGGGCTGCGGCTATGTCGGTAGCCGCAGCCCGGTCCCTGCTTCTGAAGGCCTCAGCGAGCGCCGACGCGGCCGCGATGTCGATGGAGTCAGGGGCGGGGACCCGGATCTTCCTGAGGTACTGGGCTTGAAACCGGTAGGTGCCGCCGCGCATCTTCACGCAGTAGGTGCCGACGAACAGATTGGCGAAATCCGACAAGAGGAGTCCTCCCAGCACTTCGAGGTCCCATTTGTCGGATACGACGTAGTACAGGTTGTGGTGGGGATAGAACTCGCCGCTGTCGAGCACGGGGTGAGCCGCTGCCTTGAGGTCGGGGAGAAGCAGCTTCGACCGTGCTTGGAGTTCCGGGTCCACTCGATCGATTGTGCGGTACCAGGATGCTGGCCGGTTACGTGCCACGTAGCGCCCTCTGATCCTGCTGGCGTGACCTTGCAGGTATGAGGCAAGGCCGGGGTACGCCTTGAGATCGACGAGGCGGCCTTCTTCCCACGGGTTCACGAGGTATCGACCGCTCCATCGCGGCATGCCTGAGACGATGTCTTTCGCCGTCAGCATTGGCAGCAGGCGGCAGGGCTCGACCTCTGCTGCATCCTCGACAACGAAGACCTCGTCGCAGCCGGTGGCTACGCCGATACCGACGCGGGTGCCCGTGCGCCAGTCCTCCAAGGGATCGAAGCGCTCCTCCAGGTCAGAGATCACTTCCAGAACACCGGGCGGTCCAGAGGGCCAGTGGCCGCTGCCCTCGAACCATCGATCAAGCCTCGCGGCATGGAAGCAGCCTCCATCAGCAGTGTGATCGCTGCCCTCCTCAAGCCATCGAGCGAGGCGGCGGCCCTCGGTCGCGTTGAAGCCGTCGTTGGTCTCGACCACATGAGCCGGTCCTTGGCGCCCGTTGCGCAGCACGGTGATCGCCGGATAGGCCGACACGGACTCCTCGAATGCGTCCACGCTGTGCATGGCCACGATCGTGTCCACCGCATACTCGGAGGCGACCAGCGCCCGGAGTCGCTCGCCGTACTGGTTGTGCATCCAGCGATCCGCGCAGATGAACGCCAGCCTCCCTCCAGGGCCGAGCATCGACAGGCCCTTCTCGAAGAAGCCGACGTAGATATCGGCCCGTCCCCGCATGGTGGCGCACTCGGACCGGTAAGCCTCGCTGACCTCGGCTGGAATGTCTTCGAGCCTCACATAGGGGGGATTCCCAACCACGAAGTCGGCTTGCGAGAAACCTTCCCCCCCGGCGCCGAGAAGGAAGTCTCCTTGGGAGATCCATTGCGAACTGAGGCTGGCTGCAACGTCGTCCGACTGGCCAAGCTCGACAAGCCGAGCGGCCACAGACTCCCGAGCAGCATCGACGTTGCGGTCAAGCACATCGAACGCCTTGATGGCAGGGCCTATGTCGGCAAGGGACCGGCCATACTCCGCGCAGGACTCCACCAGCCGCTCAACGATCGGAACCAGGAAGGCTCCGGCACCGCATGCGGGCTCCACAATCACCGAAGCCCCCAGGTCCTCGGTAGCCCGATAGCCGGCCAAGTCCAGGATCAGGTCGACGACCCAGCGCCGGGTGAACACCTCACCGTGCGTTCCGTCCGGATCGACGGTCCAAGTCGGCATCGCCCTGGCAACCTCCATCAACTTGGGCTGGTCGTACCGGGTCATCGGCACGACCCCGTGCAAGTCAAACTACATGAACGCCATTTCACGGACGGGCACCCTAGAGACGCCATGTGACAGGGATCGGGCGAAGAGCATTACGGCAGCATCTCAGGAGTGGGCGGTACACCTTCCAACGCTGCGCCTGCAAGTGCCTGCGATGCTCGTAGCTGGTGCTACTCGCGACTACCGCAGGTCGAAGACCGTCGTGAGCGCAGTGCCGATGCCCCACTTCTCCTCTGATCGCACGTGGCCGACCAGTACAGATGCCTGGCCTACTGCCGGTTCGCCTTCTTGAAGATGCGTGGCAGGAACCACTTCTTGGGCACGGTCGGCACCATGAACTCCCATTTGGTGACCGGGTCGTAGCCAGTCAGCTGTTCCTCGGACGGCGACTCACCCAGCAGGTAGCTGGCGATGAGCACCTCCAGGGTCTGCGATTCTTCCTCATCCGAAGAGCGCCGGTACTTGGTCTCGTCGCCGGTGACGACCGCGGACTCGATGACGTATCCGCCCTCTGTGTATGCGAACGTCGCCTCGTAGATGCCGACTCCGGTCCAGCTGCGATGCGCGAACAGGTGGTTCCCCTCCATGAAGATGAACCACTTCTCCTCCATCATGTGAGGGACATAGCCGCACCGGATGGCGCCCATCTCGTTCTCGGTCCAGACTCGTGCGGGCGCGGGGATCGGCTGCGGGACGGTGAGCGGCCCGGTCTTCCAGTCGCTCCGGCGCGCCGTCACGCGCATGGTGCTCTCATCTCCCCGTAGTGCCGGTGTCGCCCGGCCTGATCATGAAGTCGCGGCGGTCCCGGTCCATGGGCCCTGCACGGGACCCCCGACCTGCGGCCGGCGCCGAGTTGTCAGTCTCCTCAACCATCGACGCGACCTTATAGAGCCCCTATGACACGCCTCGGTCTGCGGGGACCAGATGAGGCGAGCCGCCTGGGTTCTCGCCAGACCTGCGGTCAGTACGGGAGGATCTCTGCCACTGCGAGGTCTGCTTGTCAGAATGTGGCTGCGTTGGCTCCTAGCCACTTCGTGATGAGGGCGTTCAAGGAGCCGTCGGCCTTCATCGACTCGATGGCGCCGTCGAATTGACCCTTCAGCTTGTGGCCGTCGCGGACGCCGATGCCCAGGCCCATGTCCAGCGGCACCTCCGGGCCCACGATGGCCAGCTGGCCTTCGAGCTCGACGACCTTCTCCACCGCATAGGCGTGGTCCACGAGGATCGCGTCGACCTCGCCGTCGAGGAGCGCGTCGAGTCCGGTCCCATCGGGCCCGAAGGCCTCGAACTCGATGCCCAGGCCCTCGAAGTAGTCGGAGTAGATGGTGTTGTCCGCCGTGCCCAGCCGGCCGCTGACCGCCTCGTCTCCTGCGCCCTCGAGCGCCAGGTACACCGATGGGGCGGGCGGGTAGTAGGGCTCGGTGAAGTCGATGACCGTCTCCCGCTCCGCGGTGATGCTCATGCCTGCGATGATCGCGTCGAACTGCTCGTTCTCCAGGCTCGGGATCAGCGTCTCCCAATCATGTATGACCCACTCGCATTCCAGCTTGGCGCGACGGCACAGCTCGTCGCCCAGTTCTCTCTCGAGCCCGTCGATCTCGCCCGAGTCGTCCACGAAGTTCATGGGGTGGTAGTTGCCGGTAGTGGCCAGGACGGCGCTGTCCGTCCCTCCCGAACACGACGCCAGCAGAGCGACCACGGCCGCGGCCAACGCCGACACGACCAGGGCGCGGACAAGCATCCGCTCGGGCGCCTTCTCGGCGACGGGGTGGCCAGAACCTTGCGTCAGGTGCATGGGGCGTGGGTCCTTTCTCCGGCCGACAGGGTGGACAGGTAGTCGAGGACTTCCTGCTCCGAGACCACGTCGGCGTACTTGGCGTCGAGATCGAACAGGTTGGACTCGTGGATCTGCGGGTCGCGGTCCCCGCATGCGTCGCGCACCACTATGGGAACGAAGCCGTGCTGGCAGGCGTCGAGCGCGGTGGCCCGCACGCAGCCGCTGGTGGAGACGCCGGTGTGGATCAGCGTGTCGACCCCCATCGCGGTCAGCGTCGAGGCCAGCGACGTTCCGAAGAAGCTCGAGGCGTACTGCTTGACCACCACGACCTCGCCGTCAGCGGGCGCCAGACCCTCGCCGTAGGCGTTCAGCGGGTTTCCCCGCACGAAGCACTCCAACGCGCCGACCTTGCGGAAGAAGATCCCGCCGTCGGCCCCTCCCGGCTGGTACTCGATCGTGGTGTGCACGACCGGAATCCCCGCTGTCCGGGCCGCGGTGAGCACCCGCTGGCACGACGCTCGGGCGTCCTCCACCCCGGCGTACAGCGGCGACTCCGGGTCCAGGTAGGCCCGGCAGAAGTCGATCACCACCAGGGCCGGGCTCGCCCCGAACCCGAGCCGGTTGTTGAACCCCGCCTGCCGGTAGTCCTCGGCCAGGCTCTCGCCCGTCTTGGCCTCCCGCGACGTCACGCCACGATCCCGTCGGCCCGCAGCTGCTCGACGGCGTCCGCATCGAGCCCGAGGATCCCGCCGAGCACCTCGTCGTTGTGCTCGCCCAGCGTCGGGCCCGACCAGTCGATCGAACCGGGAGTCCCGGACAGCTTCGGCACGATGTTCTGCATGGGAATGGCCCCGAAGTCGGCGCTGTCGACCCAGGCTATGGCCTCCCGGGCGGCGAAGTGCTCATCGGCCAGCATCTCCGGGGCCCGGTAGATCTGGCCGTTGGGAACCGCGTACTCGTCGAGGACACGCCCCAGCTCGTCGGCGTCGAGGGTGGCTGTCCACACCGCGATCAGCTCGTCCAGCTCCTGCTGGTGGTCGCCCCGGGCGATGTGGGTCGCGAAGCGGGGATCGGTGCCCAGCTCGGGCCGGCCCATCGCCTCCGCCATGCGCCGCCACACGGTGTCCTGGTTGCCCGAGATCAGATGGATCCTGCCGTCGCGGGTCGGGTACGCGTTGGCCGGCGCGATGTTGGGGATCATCGACCCGGTGCGCTCCCGGACGAACCCTGCGACGTGGTACTCGGTCAGCAGCGACTCCATCACCGCCAGCACCGACTCGTACAGCGCGGCGTCGACGAGCTGGCCGGTGCCGGTGCGCTCCCGCGCATGCAGGGCGTTCAGCGTGCCGATGGTGGCGAACATGGCGGTGAGGGTGTCGCCGATGCTGATCCCGGTCCTGCTGGGCATCTTCCCCGGGTCGCCGGTGGTGTAGCGGATGCCTCCCATCGCCTCGCCGATGTTGCCGAACCCCGGCTTGGAGGAATACGGCCCGGTCTGGCCGTAGCCCGACACCCGGGTGACGATCAGCTTCGGATTGGCGGCCTGCAGGTCCTCGGGATCGAGTCCCCAGCGCTCCAGCGTGCCCGGACGGAAGTTCTCCAGCAGCACGTCGGCGCCGGCGGCCAGCCGGCGAACCAGGTCCTGGCCGGCGGGCTCGCGCAGGTTGATGGTGACCGACTTCTTGCCCCGACCCACCACCGGCCACCACAGCGACTTGCCGTCGGCCTTCTCCTGGCCCCAGGCCCGCATCGGGTCGCCGGTGCCCGGCGGCTCGACCTTGATCACCTCGGCCCCGTGGTCGGCCAGCAGCTGGCCGCAGAACGGGCCGGCCAGCAGCGTGCCCACCTCGATGACCCGAATGTCAGTGAGAGCTCCGGGCATGATCCCCCTCCCCGTTATCCTCGGCCCCATCATGACCGGGCCCAACCAGCAGGCCAAGCGCGTCCAGATCGTCGACGTCGCCCCCCGCGACGGCCTCCAGGCCGATCCCGCCGACCTCAGCACCGCCCAGAAGGTGGAGCTCATCGAGCGGCTGGTCGCGGCCGGGCACACCCGGGTTGAGGCGGCCAGCTTCGTCAGCCCCAAGGCGGTGCCCAAGATGGCCGACGGCGAGGCGGTCATGGCCGGCGTGCCCCGCAGCGAGGGCGTCAGCTACAGCGCGCTCGTGCTCAACCAGCGGGGAGTGGAGCGGGCCATCGAGGCGGGCGCCGACGAGGTCTGCGGGGTGGTGGTGGCCACCGAGACCTTCTCGCAGGCCAACCAGCGGGCCACGGTGGCCGAGTCGATCCAGCGGTGGCGGGCCATCTCCGACACGGCCCGGGCGGCCGGGATCCGCACCTCGGTGACCGTCTCGGCGGTGTGCGGCTGCCCGTACGAGGGACGGGTGGACGCCGACCGGGTGCACCGAATCGTGGCCGAGCTGGCCGAGACCCAGCCCGACGAGGTGGCCCTGGCCGACACCATCGGCGTCGGGGTGCCCAACCAGGTGGCCGCCCTGTTCGAGGGTGCCGCCCAGCAGGCCCCCGGCATCGCGCTGCGAGGCCACTTCCACAACACCCGCAACACCGCTCTGGCCAACATCGCGGCGGCCATGGACACCGGCGTGCGGGTGTTCGACTCCAGCCTCGGCGGGGTGGGCGGCTGCCCGTTCGCGCCCAGGGCCACCGGCAACGTCGCCACCGAGGAGGTGGTGTACATGGTGCACGAGATGGGCTTCGACACCGGGCTCGACCTCGACGCCCTGATCGAGGCCAGCACCTGGCTGGAGGACCAGCTCGGCCACCGCGTGCCCAGCCTGGTGGCCAAGGCCGGCGGATTCCCCCAGCCCCGCTGAACCCGACCGCGGCGCCGGACGGCTTCGCAGCACCGGACCGCTCCGCATCGAAAAACCGCGCACCGGCGCGCCGGGCGGGCTCATGTGGGCCTCCGCTGGTACTGGCCGCGGGGGAGTCCCACCACCTGCCCGCCGGACAGGACGGGCTCGCCCCGCAGCCACACGTGGCGCACCCTGCCGTCGAGCTCGTGGCCCTCGAAGGGGGTGTAGCCCTGGCTCGACTCCGACTCGACAGCCCGCACCACGTGGCTGGTCGACGGGTCGAGCAGCGCGATGTCGGCGTCGTAGCCGACCCCGATGGTGCCCTTGGTGCCCAGCCCGAAGCGGCGGGCCGGGTTCCACGACAGCATCCGGGCCATCTCCACCAGCCCCAGGCCCCGCTTGGAGCCCTCGGAGTACAGGCCGTTCAACAGGTACTCGGTGCCGCCGAAGCCGCTCTTGGCCAGCCAGATGTCATCGGGGTTCTCGGCTGAGACCTTGGCCTCGGCCTGGCAGCAGGCGTGGTCGCTGACCACCCAGTGGGCCTCGCCGGCCAGGACGTGCTCCCACAGCGCCTCCACGTCGGAGCGGGGCCGGATAGGCGGGTTGACCTTGGCCCACGGGTCGCCCGCGGTCTCGATGTCGGCCAGCAAATGACCCACGGTGACCTCCCGGCGGAAGTCCACGTTCTCGAAGCACCGGTCCATCCGCAGGGCGGCGTCCATGGCCTTGGCCGACGACAGGTGCAACAGGTTGATGTTGACCACCTCGGTCTCGTGGGCCAGGTACGCGGCGATCGTCACCGCCAGGCCCTCGGAGTGCGGCGGCCGTCCGGCCGAGTAGGCGGCCAGCCCCGACAGCCGGCCCTCGGCCTGGACCATCCTGGTGTAGGCGGTCATGATCTCGGCCGTCTCGCAGTGCATCGACAGCGACAGCACGTCGGCCAGCTCGGGCCGGTCCCGGCGCACCCCGGCCAGGCCCCGCATCACGAACTCGAAGTGGGCGAAGTCGTAGCGCTCGCCCGGCGGGATCATCAGGAAGCTCGACTGGTCGTCGCTGGCGCCGTGCAGCCCGTGGCTGCCGTAGAACATGAAGATCTTGAACGAGGTCACCCCATGCTCGTCCACCAGTTGCGGCATCTCGTCGATGTGGGAGGCCTGCATCGGGGCCAGGTGCAGGGCGTAGTCGACGTAGCTGCGGCCCTCCATCAGCGCCAGCGCCTCGGGGACGAACTCGGCGTAGGGCCCGCCCCGGTTGAGGTAGTACTGGCCGGTGCGGACGTAGTTGAGCACGGTGGTGGTGCCGCCCTGGGCCGCGGCCCGGCTCTCGGTGGCCGTGTCGACGTCCAGCGGGTTGTAGATCCCCATGTGGGTGTGGGCGTCCACCGAGCCGGGGAACGCGATCAGACCCGAGCCGTCGAACACCTCGGCCGCGTCGGCGGTGGCGGCCAGACCCGCCTCGAGGTGGCTGACCCGCCCGCCGCTGATGCCGATGTCGACTTCGTCGACCGTGCCCTGGTCGGGGCGGACCACCGAGGTGCCGGTGATGACCGTGTCGATCATCGGTCCTCCCCAGCGGTTCCGACGACGCTCAGGGGGGCCAGCAGGCCGGCCGCGGAGGGCGCGGTGGCCACGCCGGCAAGGGCCTCATGCACCGACCGGGCCGTCGCCGCGCTCACCAGGCCGTCGACGTTGTCGGCGTACTTGGTGGCCAGGTCCTCGTCCGACAGCGGGTCGTCGGGACCGCCCCGGTTGGCCAGCACCTCCTCGACCAGCGTGTCGCCGCCGGTGGTGGTGACGGTCAGGCGAGCGGGCAGCTGGCTCGGGTAGACCGCCATCAGGCCGGGGTCTCCGGCCACGTCGATGCGGGCCATCAGCCTGCGCCGGGCCGGGTCGCGGGCCAGGTCGTCGCTGAAGTCGGCCAGGCCCACCCCCAGGCCGTTGCCGCCGAGCAGCCCGGCGGCCACCGCATAGGGGCCGCTGAACTGGGCGAGGTACCCGGTCTCGGGCCGCTGTTTGGCGTCGATGGGGTCGCCGATGGTGCGGACCGTGGGCGGGGCCACTTCCAACGTGGCCGACGCCACGTCGTCGGGGCCGACGCCGCGGCGGCGCAGCCCGATGGCGGCGTCGATGGCGGCGTGGGTGAAGTGGTTGGCCGGGTACGGCTTGTAGAAGATGCGCTCGGCCTCCCATCGCAGGCCCAGATCGACGGTCACCGCGCCGGTGTCGGCCTCTGCGCCGAGGAACGCTTGGAACAGCCCGAAGCGGCCCTCGACCGCGGTGCGCGGCCCAGTGAAGCCCCGCACCGCCAGCTGGGCCGCGGTGACGCCGGCCTTGGCTGCCCAGCCGCAGTGGAGCCGCTTGACGGTGCCGCCGGCCCGGTTGGCCTCGATGATCCCGCTGGCCATGCTGCACGCCACGCCCATGGCGTCGGCGATGCCGTCGGCGTCGGCCCCCAGCAGGCGGGCCGCGGCCGCGGCCGAGCCCACCGCCCCGCAGATAGAGGTGGCGTGCTGGCCCCGCTCGAAGTACACCGACTGGCGGGCCCGATGGTCGTAGCCGCCCATGCCCAGGCGCACGGCCACTTCCAGGCCGACGGCCACCGCGTCGACGAGGTCGGCACCGGGCGCGCCCCGCCACTCGGCCACCGCCAGTGACGCGGGCACCACCGAGGCGCTGGGATGCAGGATCGACGGGAGGTGGGTGTCGTCGTAGTCGAGGGAGTGCGCCAGCACGCCGTTGACGAAAGCGGCCTCGGTGGCCGCCATTTTCGAGCCTGCGCCGATGGCGGTCGCCTGGGCGCCCGACTCCTGGGCCAGGGCGAACCCGGTGGCGGCCCGGGAGGTGTCCAGCGGGCAGGCCCGCACCGCGATCCCGACGATGTCGATGATGCGGGCCGGGATGCCGGCTCGGATCTCGGCCGGTACCGGGCCGCCGGCCAGCCGGGCCAGCTGGACCAGGATCGGGTCCATGCCCGCGCCGGCGCCGTCGCTGCCCGGTTGGCCGTCGGCGCTCATGCCAGAGCCAGGGGCCGGGCCGGCGCCCCGGTGGCGCCCACGATGTTGAGATGGGCCAGCACGAACACGAACTCGTGGACCCGGTCGGCGGCCAGCGCCTCGAGGTCCATGGCCTCGATGATGTTGACGCCCCGCTCCACCAGCAGCACCCGGTGGGCGGGCAGGAGCGCATGGCCCGCCCCGGCGGGCAGGCACTCGAAGGCCAGGGTGTCGGCGCCGACCAGGGCCGCCCCCCGGTCGGCCAGCCAGCGTGCGCCGGCCTCGCCCACGCCGGGAACGCCGGAGCCGAGGCCCTGGTAGAGCTCGACGTCGTTGAAGTGGATCCCCCAGCCGCTGCGCACCAGCACGGCGTCGCCGGACCGCACCGGGGTGCCCTGGCGCCCGGACGCCTCCTCCAGTTCGGCCACGGTGATCTCGTGGCCGCCGTCGCAGCACTCCACACCCAGCACGGCGGGGATGTCCAGCAGCACGCCCCGGCCGGCGAACGGGGCCAGCTCGTCTATGCCCAGGGCATCGAAGCGGCCTCCCGCCTGGGCCTCGCCGGCGTCGACGCCGCCGAACAGCAGGCCCTGGTGGCTCACGTGGGCCAGTGCGTCCACATGGGTGCCGACGTGGCAGCCGGTGGTGATCAGGTCGGCTGCGGCCGAGCCGCCGTCGTCCCTGACCCGGTCGCCGTGGCGGCGGTCCAGGCAGTGGCGGAACGGCGGGTGGTTCGGGGACTGGGCCATCCCGTTGCCCATCGGGCGGCCGAGGTCGTACACGGTGGCCTCCGCCACCTGCTCGATCAGGCGGGCGGCCCGGTCGGCCGGGGCGGAGCTCAAGCCACCACTCCGGCGGCTCGCAGGTCATCGACCCGGTCGGCGCTCACCCCGGCCTCGGCCAGCACCTCGTCGGTGTCGGCGCCCGGCGCCCGCCCGGTGTGGCGCACCGCCCCCGGCGTGGCCGACAGGCCGAAGAGCAGGTTCTGCATCCGGATCGTTCCCAGATCGGGGTCATCGACCGCGGCGACCGCGCCACGGGCCTCCACCTGGGGATCGTTCACGTACTGGGCGGCGTCGTACACCGGGGCCAGCGCCACCTCGGCGTCGGCGAACGCCTCGACCACCTCGGCCAGCGGGCGGGCGCCGATCCACGACGCCACCGCCTCGTCGATCTCGTCGGCGTGGGCGGCCCGGCCCGCACCCGAGGAGAACCACGGCTCGCAGGCCAGATCGCCCCGGCCGACCAGCTCCATCGTGCGGACGGCCACCGAGTCGGCGCTGCTGGACACGGCCACCCACCGGCCGTCGGCGGTGCGGTAGGTGTTGCGGGGGGCGTTGTTGGCCGAGCGGTTCCCGGCGCGGGCCGCGATGCGGCCGGTCTGGTCCCATTCCACGATGTGGGGGCCGAGGGCCATGGCCAGCGGCTCCAGGATGGCCAGGTCGACCACCTGGCCCTCGCCGGTGGCGCGGCGGTGGTGCAGGGCCATCATCACTGCGGCCACGCCGCTGATGCCCGCCACGCTGTCGGCCAGGCCGAACGGCGGCAGGGTGGGGGGGCCGTCGGCTGGGCCCGTCATGTGGGCGAAGCCGCTCATCGCCTCGATCAGCGTCCCGAACGCCGGTCGCCGGGCGTAGGGGCCGGCCTGGCCGAATCCGGTGACCCGGCACAGCACCAGGCCCGGGCGGCGCTCGGAGAGGACCTCCCAGCCCAGCCCCCAGCGCTCGAGCGTGCCCGGCCGGAAGTTCTCGATCACCACGTCGGCACCGGCCACGAGGTCAAGGAAGACCTCGGCGCCGTCGGGATGGCTCAGGTCGAGGCCCACGCAGCGCTTGTTGCGGCCCACCATCTTGAACCACAGGCCGTGGCCGTCCCGGTGGGGGCCGTGGTTCCGCAGGCTGTCGCCCTTCTTGGGGTGCTCGACCTTGACCACGTCGGCGCCGAAGTCGGCCATGATCTGGCCGATCAGCGGCCCGGCCAGCACGGTGGACGCATCGATCACCCGCAGGTCCGACAGGGGGCCGCTCATGCGGAACGCTGTTTCTCCCAAAGGAACACGGGGCTAGTGTTCCTCATCGAAACCCTTGATGGCAACCAGTCGAGCGAAATGGACACTCCCGTGAGCGAACCGTCGGCAGAGCCGGGCCAGGCCTCCGGCTCGGGCCGCAGCGTGGCCGCCATCGACAGGGCGGTGGAAGTGCTGTTCCTGTTCTCGCGGGCGTCGGGCACGCTGGGAGTGACCGAGATCTCGCGGGAGCTCGGAGTGTCCAAGGCGGTGGTGCACCGGATCCTGGCGTCGCTGTGCGAGCGCAGCCTGCTGATCGCCGATCCCCGCAGCCGCCGGTACGGGCTCGGGCCCGCGGTGATGGAGCTGGCCGCCGCCTTCCGCGACCAGCTCGATGTGCGGACCCTGGCCATCGACGAGATGCGGCGGCTCAGCGCCGAGACCGACGAGACCGCCACCCTGTCGGTCCGCTACGGCGACCGCCGGGTGTACGTCGACCAGATCACCCCGCCGCGCGAGGTGAAGATGACCGTGCCCATCGGGGGGTCGTTCCCGCTGCACGCCGGCGCGTCGTCCAAGGCGTTCCTGGCCTGGCTCACCGACGCCGCCATCGACCGCTACCTGGCCGACAACCCGCTGGACGCCCTCACCGACGCCACCGTCGTCTCGGTCGACGAGCTGAGGGCCGAACTGGAGGGCATCCGCGCCCAGGGCTTCGCGCTGTCCTTCGGCGAGCGGCAGCACGACGCCGGCTCGGTGGCCGCCCCGATCCTCGACCACAACGGCGAGCCGGTGGCCGTCGTCAGCGTGTGCGGGCCGATCTACCGGTTCCGCAGCAAGATCGGCCCCGCCTCCGCCGCGGTGGTGGAGGCCACCCGGGCGCTCTCGGCCAAGCTCGGCGCCCAGCCCCTTGCCTGACACCGACGGGGCGCGGCACGTTCTGCGGGTGGCCGTCGCACAGTTCGCAGTAGGCACCGATGTCGACGCCAACCTGGCCGCGTGCGTGCGGATGCTCGACACGGCCGCAGCCGACGGCGCCGAGTTGGCCGTGCTGCCCGAGTTCTGCAACCACCTGTCGGTGTACGACAGCGCCGACCACTGCCGGGCGGTGGCCGTGCCGCTGGACGGCGACTGGCTGGGCGCGCTGGCCCGGCGGGCCGCCCACCACCGCATGTACGCGGCCCTGGCGGTGACCGTGCCCCGAGCCGGCGGCCGGGTGACGGTCACCAGCGTCCTGATCGGCCCCGACGGCCGGATCACCGCAACCGCCGACAAGCAGATGCTCATGGGCAACGAGCGGGCCTATCTGAGCGCGGGGGAGAGCCCCAGCGCGGTGGCCGGCACCGCGTTCGGGCCGGTCGGACTCTACGCGTGCATGGACGGCGTGACCTTCGAGACACCCCGGGCGCTGGCGGTGGGCGGCGCCCGGCTGCTGTGCAACAGCCTCAACTCCTTCGCCCGCGACGAGGCCAGCCTGCATGTTCCGGTGCGCGCCGCGGAGAACGGGGTTTGGGTGGCGGCGGCCAACAAGGTCGGCTCGCTGCTTCCGGCCGGGCGGGCCGCGGAGTTCGCCGAGGCGCTCGGCGTTCCCGCCGAGGCCCTCGAGGGCGCGGGAGAGAGCCAGATCGTCGACCCCGACGGCACGGTGGTGGTCAAGGCCCCGCCGGCGGGCGAGGCGGTGGTGGTGGCCGAAATCGACCTGTCACGGAGCCGGCCTCAGCGGCTGGAGGGTCGCAGGCCCGGGGTGTACGGCCCGCTGGCCGGCACCGGCACGGCCACCCCGGCAGCGACGGAGGTCTCTGAAGTGAGGGCCGCGTGCGTCCCCGGGGCGCAGCATGATCCTGAGCTGATTGGCGAGGTCTTCGCTGCGGGGGCCTTGCTGGTGGTGCTGCCCGAACTGACCCCGGCACCGGCCGGCATCCCCGGCGGGGTGCTGGTGGTGACCACCGCCGAGCGCGACGGACAGCACGTGGGCCAGGTGTGGACCGCCGGGGGGCTGGTCCACGAGCAGGCCCAGATCCACCGCTGCGATCGCCACCCGGACGTCACCCGGCTGGGGGAGGCGGTCGGCCTCTACCGGACGCCGTTCGGCGACATGGCCGTGATCGTGGGCAACGACCACCGCCATCCCGAGACCATCCGGCTGGCCGCGGTGGCCGGCGCCAGCCTGGTGGCGGTGTGCTGGCAGCCCGAGCACCGCTGGGAGTGCGATCTGGGGTTGGTGGAGCGGGCCGCCGAGAACCGGGTCAGCCTGGCCGCCTGCGCGCCGCCGGGACCGTTGGCGGCCACCATGCTGCTTGACCCCCCGGCCGACTCGCTGTGGAACCCCCGCCGCTCGAGCCCCTTCGACGGCACCATCAACGCGCCGGTGTGCGTGCGGGCCGCCCCGGGCGACGGGCTGCTGGTGGGCGCCCTGCATCCCGGGCGGGCCACCCACCGGGAAGTGTCCAGGGACACCGACCTGGTCGGCGGCCGGTCCCTGGCCGCAGCCGCCGTGCTGGCCCAGGGCTAGCGCCTAGCGGTCGGGGATCCGGGCCAGCACCGAGCGGGCCTGACGTATCACCGCGGCGTCGATGAACTTGCCATCCAGCACGGCCACTCCCCGTCCCTCGGCGGTGGCCGCTTCCAGCTCGGCCATCACCGCCTCGGCGTGGGCGACCTCCTCCGCCGTCGGGGTGAAGGCCGCGTTGACCGCGACCACCTGCTTGGGGTGGATCACCGACCGCCCGCCGAAGCCGAGACGGCGCAGCGACTCGCTGGTGGCCGCCAGGCCCCCGGTGTCGTCGAGGTCGGTGAACACCGGCCCGCATGGCGCGATCAGCCCGACGCCCACCGACGCCACCACCACCCGGGTGCGGATCGGCCACATCTCCAACCCGTCGGGCGACGGCATCATGCCCATGTCGGCGGCGAGGTCGGCCTCGCCCAGGGCCAGGCGCACCACCCCGGGAACCGAGGCGACCTCGTACACCTTGAACACGCCCTCGGCCGACTCGATGAGCGCCATGACCGGGCATCCGCCGAAGTCGGTCGCACATGCGTCGGGGTCGGCCTTGGGCACGACCACCCCGGCCGGGCCGACGCCGTCGGCCACCAGCGACCGGACCATGGCGGCGTCGACGTCGAGGAGGTCGGGCCGGTTGTTGACCCGCACCCACACCGGCGCGCCGGAGTTGGCTCGCAGCCAGCTCGCCACCGCCTCCCGGGCGGCCGGCTTGGCCGCCTCGGCTACCGCGTCCTCCAGGTCGCAGATCACCGCGTCGGCTCCCGCGGCCAGAGCCTTGTCGAAACGCTCAGGCGTGTCGCCGGGAACGTACAGGGAGGTGCGGGTCATGGCGGTATCGGCTCCTAGCGGCCTGCTTCAGGAGGTTGACGCTGGTGGGGGCTCGCCCATACTGTCAGTAGAACGAAACGCTGTTCCTGTCGACGGAACACTAGCTGCCCAGATGGCCGGAGAATCCATGCGCGAGACGTTGAAGGGCGTCCAGGACATTTTCGATCAAGCAGGTCCGACCGACGCCACCGCGACGTTCGACCGGCTGTGGTCGATCACCGGCGAGCTCATGGCCAAGCTCCAGTCCCGCTTCGAGCTGGCCCGCGACCCCAGCACCGACGACCTGGAGTCGTACCGGGGCGAGGCCGAGTATCCCGCGGGACGGCTGGCGGCATACGCCGGACCGGAGATCGACTGGCTGATCCACTCGTGGATCGGCAACCCGCCGCTGGGGTTCACCAACATGCACGTCACCGCCTGGCTCGGCCCCCACATCGACGTGCCCCACCTCGGGATCGCCTGGGGCACCCTGCCCGACCTCTGGTTCTACATCGACTACAACCCCCGCTCGGACCTCATGCTCGACACCGAAGCGCTCGACAAGTACTGGGAGCCGCTCAACGAGGAGTTCCTGGAGCTGCGAGCCGACCCGGGGCTGTCGACGTTCACGTCCCGCGAGCTCTACATCCGCCAGGCCCTCAGCCACACCGCGGTGTGCTTCACCACCCCCGGGATCACCCACGACCAGGCTCGGCTCGAGCAGGTGCGCGAGCTGGCCCACCGCCGGGTGGACCAGTGGCTGCGCTGGGTGGACGAGGCCGAGCCCGTGCCCCATCAGCGCCGCGAGCGCCTGGCCGCCGACGACCTGGCCCGGCGTCGCACCATCGCCGAGCGCGACCCGGCCAACGTCATGGGGGTGCGGTTCTTCGGCCCCGAGATGTGCGACCGCCTGGTGCGGGCCCTGTGGGGCGGCGACCGGGTGCTGCCCCGACCGAGTTGAGAGCACACAGGGAGGCTCCCCATGCTCATCAAGAACCACTGGTACGCCGTCGAATTCGGCTCACAGGTCGGCGACCGGCCCCTGCAGGTGAAGGTCCACGGCCACGACCTGGTGCTGTGGCGCAGCCCCAACGGCACCGTCAACGCCCAGTCCGACCTGTGCGTGCACCGGGGCGGGTCGCTGGCGGGCGGCGAGGTGGTCGGCGACTGCGTGCGGTGCCCGTACCACGGATGGCGCTACAACACCGAGGGCGCGTGCGTGGAGATCCCCGCCAACCGAGGTGACCTGCCCATCCCGCGCAAGGCCCGCATCGACACCTACCCCTGCGTGGAGCGCTACGGCTTCGTGTGGGTGTTCCTGGGCGACCTGGCCGCCGAGCAGCGGCCGCCGCTGCCCGAGCTGTACGGCATGGAGCTGCACACCGAGGCCCGGGCCGAGGGGTTCCGGGCGGTGCAGGGCGAGTTCACCTGGAACGCCAACTACGACCGGGTGCTGGAGAACGCGATCGACATCGCCCACACCCCGTTCGTGCACGCCGGGTCGTTCGGCAACCGCGACGAGCCGGAGATCCAGGACTTCGACCTCGAGGAGGTCCGCCACAACGGCCACTTGGCGTCGGTGAGCGCCACCGTCGACCTCAAACCGCCCCTTCCGTCGGGGATATGGCGGCTCATCGCCAAGAAGGAGCGCCCGCCGGTGCGCACCTCCACCGGCTTCTATCCCCCCAACGTGTCGCTGCTGATCGTGCGCCTGCCGATGGGGGACATGCGCCTGTTCACCGCGGCGGTGCCCCTCGACGAGCACGTCACCGTGTCGAAGTTCTGCATGATGCGCTCGTTCTTCACCGGGGGCTGGGCCGACAAGGACTCCCACAAGCGCACCCTCAAGATCTTCCGGGAGGACCAGCCGACCGTGGAGGGTCAGCGGCCCGAGCTGCTGCCCTTCGACCTGTCGGCCGAGCTGCACGTCAAGTCCGACTCCATCCAGCTGGCCTACCGGCGCTGGCGCCAGGAGCAGCTGGACAAGGGCTTGGGGCTGGCCGCCCCGACCGACGAGGAGTCCAGGCGGGCCGCGGCGGTGATCCCGTCGCCGGCCCGGGCCGCCGAGCCCGAGATGGCCAGCGCCTGGGTGTTCCCCACAGTCGGATCAGCCGCCACCGGAGCGGACTCATGAGCCTTTCGGCCGAGCTGTGCCTGGGCACGGTGGAGGCCATCGCGGCCCGGCTGGAGCTCGAGGAGACCGAGTCCGTTCCGCTGGCCTCGGCCATGGACGGATCGCCGGTGGGCGTGCACCGGGTGCTGGCCAGCGACGGCGTGGCCTTGGTGTACGTGGCCATGACCGTCGAGGCCTTCGGGCTCGACAGCCACATGTGCTTCGCGTTCACCCCGCCGGACAGCGCGGTGCCCCACTTCACGGTGGACTCGGTGCTGGCCGGGCCCCACTACGCCTTCCACCTCGACCTCATGCCCCGGGTCGACCCCGGAGCCGGCCTGGCCTACATCGACCACTGCTTCGTGCCGCTCACCGACGCCCACAGCCGCGCCGCCGAGATAGACGGGCTGACCCCCGCCCACCTGTCGCGGCGCCAGTGGCAGCTCATGTCGGCGTGGATGCTGGCCCACCGGGCCGACGAGGACGGCTTCCGGGCGGTGTTCGGAACGGTAGCCGCGTACCGCGACCACTGGCTCGACCTGGTGGTCGACGGCGTGCCCGACGGCGTGCTCGACGGCGTCACCGCCGAACAGCTCGCCGAGCGGGACGCCCGCCACCGGGCCGCCCTGTTCAACCCCGACGTCGACCCGGTGTGGGCCCAGGTGGACCGGCTGCTCGGCCCCGACATGAGCGCCCGCATCCGCGACAGCCTCAAGACCGCGGCCCGCACCTAGAACGGAGTCCCCATGAGCAAGACCCAAGCCTCCGAGCGGCGGCAGACATGACCGAGTCCCAAGCCTCCGAGTGGCGGCAGACATGACCGAGTCCCAAGCCTCCGAGTGGCAGCAGCGCATCACCGGAGAGTGGTACGGCCTGCCGTCGGTGTTCGACGCCGACGGGAGTCACACCGGGTTCAACAAGGTCAGCCGGGCCAGCGTGTTCGCCGACGGCAAGGTCACCTACTGGATGCAGTGCAACTTCATGAACACCGGCCCGCTGCGCAACCGCTTCGAGATCAAGGACTTCGAGTTCGGGGTGGACGACCAGGGCGCCAACCGGATCTACCGGGGTCCCGACTTCTACGGCGCCGGCCACCCCTACGGCTCGCTGGTGGACTCGCACTACTACGCGCCGGGCTGGCGGGCCGACCTCAACACCATGAACCAGATCCTGGCCGACGGGGTCACCCAGGTGTACTCGTCGCTGCTGTACGAGGGTCCCACCATCTTCTCGGTGTTCAACGGGGTGTACCTCAACGCCCACGACTACGACACCAACCCCGAGACCAAGGCCCGCATCGACGCCCACCTGGAGACCGAGCAACAGATGGCCGCCTGGCCCCACACCCTGCCCGACCGCAAGGGCGGCGAGTGGACCGGCTCCTGCGAGGTGTTCGGGGCCGACCAGCAGCGCCGGGGCAGCGTCGATGTCCGCATCCGCCACGACCCCATCGACCTGGTGCGGGCCACCCAGCAGTGGGAGATGTCCGGGGAGATCGACCGGTCGTTCACCTATGTGCGCACCCGGTCAAACGGCAACCGCCACACCTACGACGGCCCCGACCTGTGGGGCAACGCCCTGGCCTACGGCCGGGCCCTGTACACCACCCAGCACCACGCCAGCGAGGCCTTCAAGGTCAAGGGCCGGGAGTTCGTCATCGACCGGGACTACACCCTGGCCGCAGTCTGGAAGCTGTACGACGGCGACCGCATGACCGACGTCGTCTTCGGCGCCCTCACCTGGTCGCCGGACGGCTAGAGAGCGTCAGCCCACGGTCACCGACACGACGCGGCCGTGCGCGCTGGCGTCCTCGACCAGTTCGAAGCCGGAGCCGCTGATCGGGTCGCGCATCGCCCACAGCCGCCGTCGGCGCAGCGGCGACGGCTGACCGGCCGCCACCCGCAGGGGTCCGACCGTCCGGCGCAGAGGCCAGCGGTCATCCACCGCGGGCGCCGGCGCCGACAGGTCGAGGCGGGGCTCGATCCCGGCCGACTCGGGGACGGCCACCCCGACGATGTCGGCCACCGATCGCCCGGCCAGCGAGAAGAACCCGCCGGTGAGCTGGCGGTCGGAAGCGACCAGGACGCTGTAGGACTCGAACTCGTATCCGAACCGGGGCCAGATGCCCCGCCCGGTCATGGTCCCGGGCTGCCACTCGGTCGCCGCGCCCAGCACGTCGGGGCCGAGGTACCGGCGCCGGGGTCCGTCCACCTCGAGCTCGAAGACCCAGTCGCCGGCGAAGGCCGCCATGGGATGCCCGTCCAGGTCCGGCGACGGCTCGCAGTGCTGGACCACCCGGAGCCTGCCGTCGCGCGCCGGCTCGACGCGGCGGCGCTGGGCCACCGAACCCCGGTAGGTGCCGTCGGGGTCGAAGACGTGCTCGGTGACCAGCCAGGCGCCGGAGAACGGATCGCGGCCCGTGCCGGTGCCCCTGCTCATGGCGGATCGAAGGCCAGGGTTCCGCAGAGCGCGCCGAGCCGCTCCTCACCCCGGTACCAGATGTGCAGGACGGCCTTGGTCGAGCCGTCCAGCGAAGCAACCTCCCGGCGCCACACCCGGCATCCGGCCGGGTCGTTGTGGAAATGCCCGCTCAGGCCCCGGCCGCCGCTGAGGGCCGCGCTGCCGGCGAGATCGCCGGCCGGGGTCCATGCCGTCCACCCGTCGGACTCCAGCACGAACGACGCATCCGGGGCGAAACCGAGACCCGACAATTCCACCGTCAGCGCCTCGCAGGCGGCCTCGGCGGGGCCGTCTCCGGAGGCGGCGATCGTCTCGGCGTAGTCGACCGTGCCGGACGGTTCCAGGCCGCCGTCGAGGCGGTTCAGCCGGCCCGACCATCGGCCGGGCCGCAGCAGCAAGAGCCGGCCCCGGCCCGCGGTCGGGTCGTCGCTCACCGCCGCGGGGTCGATGGGCTCCGCCGGCGCGACCGGAGGCGCGGAGGCCTCGACTTGGCGCCGGTACTCGCCCACCACCGTCCAGCGGAGCCGGTCGCCCCGGCTCAACAGCGCCAGTGACAGCTGGTGGTCGCCGCCGGGCAGCACCATCAGGAAGAACCGCTGGGAGAGGCCCAGGCTCGGCCAGTAGTTGCGGGCCGCGATCAGGCCGTCCCCCAGCACCTCGGCGAAGCCGAGATTCAGGGGGCCCTCGTAGGTCCGGTGCGTACCGTGATCGGCGATGGTGTACATCCCCGACAGCGAGAACGGACCCTCGAAGCTCACCTCCACCGTGACCCTGCCGGCATGGTCGTCGGCCCGCACCGTGCGGGTGTCGCGGCCCATGCCGGCGAAGCGGCCGTCGGCGCCGTACACCTCGGCCGCGCCGATCCACTCGCCGAGCCCCTGGGAGAAGGAGCCTCCGCTCACACCCGCACTAGACGCACTGTCTGGGTGTCCACCGGCGTGGCCGCCAGCACCGGGCCGAGGTCGGTGCCGGGCGGCTGGGGGGCCAGGTACCGGCCCTCGGTGGCCACTTCCAGCCCGTCGGTGGCGAACGGGTAGGGATCGACCTCGTACACCGCGCCGGGACGCTCGGTCACCGAGACGGTCACGTCGTCGCCCACCGCCCGGGGCACGTTGTGGAACTCCGCGGTGCCCCGCTCGCCCTCCGGCACCAGGTGGAAGTAGAGCGACAGCGTGTCGAAGAACTGGAGCTGCTTGTAGGCGTTGAAGATGAAGTCCTCGTCGGCGAGGCCGGCGTCGTCGCCGGCCAGGTCCTGCTTGAGCCGGTGCTGGCGGCTCTCCTCCGCCTCGAGCATGGCGTCCACCTCGGGGCGCATGTCGTCACCGATGAGGTCCAGGAAGATCTTGTCGCTGAGCCCGTAGCGGCCGCAGTACAGCCCGTAGGTGTGCATCGACGAGATGACGCCGCTGAAGGGGTGGTGGGCCTCGTTGAACTGCGGGGACCCGGCCGAGGTGGCCACGATCTGGGCCAGCGGCGTGGCCGTCAGGTTGTAGGGGAGCCCGGTGTCGGGGTTCTGGGGGGCGCGGGCGTCGAGGTCGGCCCAGCCGGCGTCGTGGTGGTCGACGATGTACTGCATGGGCTCGGCCGGCTCCAGGCCGGCGAAGGTGTCGTTGCCGAAGTCGGCGGCCAGCGAGCCGGCGAAGGCGGTGTGCTGGTGCATGGCGATCACGAAGTGGGCGCCGTCGGCGGCGCCGCCGGCGGGCGGCTGGACGATCATGGCCGCTGCACCCGGGCGAAGTCCTGGATCTGGAACAGGTTGGTCCTGCCGTCGCGCACCTTGTGGGTGATGATCCGGCGGGTGTCGGGGTCGAGGAAGTAGTGGTTGTTGTAGACGATGGTGTTGCTCACCCGGCTGTCGATGGTGAACACGTAGTTGTAGGGCGTCAGCTCGGCGCCTTCGAGGGTGAGCTGGTCGCTCTCGGCGAAGCACTGCTTGCCGTCGACCGAGATCGGGGTGTCGTACACCGTCTCGCCGACGCCGTAGAGGTTCTCGAAGTGCTCGTGGAGGTGCCAGGTGCGGTCGTCGAGCCAGTACACGTCCATGTGGACGGCGCTCGACTCCAGGAAGTCGCCTGAGGGGCTGAAGCTCTTGCACAGCCCCTCCCAGCGGCCCATGAAGCACTGGTATGGCCGGGGTGACGGCACGCCGTAGTCGTTGTCTCCGCTCATGCGTCGAATAGTAGAGTCTGGACACGAACTATGAAACTGCGTTCCTCTGAGCGGAACTTCCGTGGCTGAGCCCGGCGACGGCGGGGCCTGCACTCCGATGGTTCGAGGGTGGCACTTCTCCTTCGACGCCGGCGGGGACCCCGCCACAGCCACGCTGTACTACCCCGGCGACCGGCTCCGGATCGAGGAGGCCCGCCTGACCGGGCAGGTTCCCGCCGCAGCGGGGGAGCCATGGCCGCTCGTGATCATGATGCCCGGCATCAATGTGGCCCCCGACAGCTACCGCTGGCTGGCCCATCGGCTCGTGCCGACCGGTGTGTGCGTGGTGACCTACGCAGCTATCGGGTCGCTGGGGCCCGCGGGCCGGGGCATCACCCCCGGCCTAGACCTCGATGCGCTGACCCCCGCCAACGTCGGCACCCGCCCGGTGGCCACCGCGCTCGGGCCGCTCCTCGACCGCCTGGCCGGTCTCAGCGAGGCGGACGGCGCGCCACCGGCCGGGAGGCTCGATCTCGACCGGGTGGTGGTGGGCGGCCACTCCGCCGGGGGGACCGTCGCCCTGCACAGCAGCGACCCCGGCTGGGTGCCGGGGCTGCGGGCCGTGTTCGCCTACGGGGGCCACACGATGACGGCCACCTCTCTTGGACACGGCGAGGCCGCGGTGGCGGCCATCCCGGCCGAGGTGCCGGTGCTGCTGATCGGCGGCGACCGCGACGGGGTCATCTCGGCCAGCCGCGACCGCTACGGGCGGGGCGACGGAGCCCACGACCCGGTCCGGCGCACCTTCGAGGAGGCCGTCGGGCACCGGCGGGGGGACTCGTGGCTGGTCGAGCTGGCCGGCGCCGGCCACTTCGCCGTCTGCCATCCGGTGGACACCACCACCGGCCGCGCCTTCCTGGAGCCCGACCCGGACACCGACCCGTCGGTGCGGGACCTGCTGGGAGACCTGATCGCCGCCTTCGTGGCGGCCTGTGTGGGGTCGACGGGCGGCGCCCGGCTGGAGGAATTGGTCGCCCACGAGCGGGTGGCCCGCTGGGACCGGCGCTAGGGGAGCCGACATGGGAAAGCGGATCGTCATCACCGGTAGCACGAGGGGGATCGGCAACGGGCTGGCCCGGGAGTTCCTGAAGCGGCGGTGCCGGGTGGCCGTCAGCGGGCGCTCGGCCGGCCAGGTCGCGGCGGTGGTGGCCGAGTTGGGCCGGTACTACGGCGAGTCGAGGGTGTGCGGCGCGGCCTGCGACGTGACCGATCCCGAGCAGCTCCAGGCGCTGTGGGACTGCGCGGCGGGCGCCTTCGGCGGGGTCGACATGTGGGTCAACAACGCGGGCATCAGCGTCAGGCGCCTGCCGCTGTGGGAGCAGGACGACCGGGACCTGGCCGCGGTGGTCGACACCAACGTGACCGGGGCGATGCTGGCCAGCAAGGTCGCCATCGCCAACATGCTGCAGCAGGGCCACGGGCAGCTGTGGAACACCGAGGGATTCGGGTCCGACGGCGCCACCCAGCCCGGCATGGCCGCCTACGGTGCCACCAAGCGGGCGGTGCGCTACCTGCAGAAGGCTCTGCGCAAGGACACCGCAGGCACCCCGGTGCAGATCTGCACCGTGTCACCGGGAATAGTGGTGACCGACCTGCTCGTCGGCGACTACGACACCACGTCGGAGGAGTTCGAGCGAGCGAAGCGGATCTTCAACATCCTGGGCGACGAGGTCCACACCGTGACCCCGTGGCTGACCGACCACATGCTGGTGGCCGACAAGTCGGGGGCCCGGGTGGCCTGGCTCACCCGCCGCAGAGCCTTCGCCCGGTTCATGTCCGCCCCGTTCCGCACCCGCGACCTGTTCGCCCACCTAGACACGGAGTGACCGCTAGACGGTCAGAGAGGACTCGAGCGCGATCGCGGCGGGCGGCTACCGGTCGGGCTCGCCGGGGGTGCCGCGGAGGCGGGCCCGAAGCTCTGCCAGCTCCGCCTCGGCGGCTGTGCGGGCGGTGGTCTCCTCGGCGAGTTGTGCCTCGGCGGCTGTGCGGGCGGTGGTCTCCTCGGCGAGTTGTGCCTCGGCGGCAGCTGCTTGTGCCTCGGCGGCGGTGGCCCGGGCGTATATGTCGTCGGGGTCGGGGAGCCAGGCGCTCTCGGTGATGTCCCATAGCCGCAGTTTGGGCGGCTGCCAGCACAGGTCCAGGCCCAGCACGCTGCTGCGGGCGCGTAGCCCGCCGCGGTCGGGGGTGACCTTGATGGGGGTCCAGCGGCCCGAGTGGCGTGTCTCGCCCTGCAGGGGCGGGTCGAGCAGGTCTTCGCCGGTGGGGTCGAGGCGCCAGTACTCGGCCACGCCGAGCTCCGCGTACTTGGCCGGCTTCACGTACAGGTCGGTGCGCACCGTCTTGGGCGAGGCGATCTCCAGCGCGAAGCACGGCGCGGCGCCGGCGTCCCACACCCGGTAGGTGGTCTTGCCGTTCACTGCGGCCGTGTCCACCCCGAACGCGACGGCCACATCGGGGGCGACCACCGCTTTGCGGTCGCCCTTGCGGTAGTAGACGTTGATGTCGCAGCACACCCATGCCCCGGCGTCGCCGCGCTGGTCGAACCAGCGCCGCAGCGCGAGCACCAGCTCCATGCGCCGCCGGGTCTGCGAATCCCCCTCCGGCATCGGGGGCCCCTCCGGATAGTAGATCTCCACCTCGGGAGGCCTGGTCACTGTCGAACCCATGAGCGCACCTCCGATCCGCTCCGGCCACACTAACCCCCTACCGCGCCGCGGTGCAACCACAGACCACAAGAACATACGACAACCCCTGATACATCGCACAACTTGGCATCTGGTGAACTCGCGGCGGCCGGGTTCCGTGAACCCGCGGCTGTGCGGGCCCGTGAGCCGCTGACCCGGGACCGTCACCGCGAGGCCGTGCTGGAACGCGCGGGTCGCCGCGGTCTGTTTCCTGGACTGGGTCGCCATGCACGATGTCATCATGCACGGTGTCATATGGATATGATGATTCGCACCGTGCCTGCTGTACAGTGTGCGCGAATCATGGGGTCGGTGTTCTGTATAAGCGGGTGTTGTCCATACACCGGAGGCTGGCCCAGGAGGGTTCCTGCACGCGTGAGCCGGATTGGCCGACGCCGCCCCGGCAGGTGCAGGCTCCGGCATGCCGCCTAGTCCAGTGTTCCGTCAAACAAGGAGACCACCATGGCAGGCGCCCGGGCCCGTCCTCTCTCTCTCTCTCTCTCTCTCTCTCTCTCTCTCTCTCTGATCTAGCCGGACCCGCCGGGCCGGGGTGGCCCGGTGCCTGAGCGCAGACGCGCCCCGGCCGGCCTCGCGGCCGCCGTCGCGGTGGTCCTCGCGGCGTCCATGCTGTCGCTGGCCCCAACCAAGCCCGCCGAAGCCCAGACCACCGTCACCCTCGTCAGCAATATCGGGTAGAGGAGGCATGACGGCGAGGTATAAGAACGAAGGCAGCGGCAGAAGTCGGTTGGGGCTGAGGATGCTGCGGGTCCCGCTGGTGTCGTCGCTGGTGCTGGTGGTCGTCGCGTTGGTGTCGGTGTTCCCGGCCGCGCCCGCGGGTGCGCAGAGCGCCCCGACGGGCAAGGCGTTCATCACCAATGTCACTCGGGGGGTTCACCTCGGCTACGACGTCACTTGGCGGGACTACGTGGATGACGAGACGCGCCGCGACGCGAGTGTCACGGGCTATGACGTGCAGTACCGGGAGAAGGACACGACGTCGTGGAGCGACTATTCCCACAGCGGGACGTCGTGGTTCGCCCGCATCACCGGTCTGACGGTGGGGAAGACGTACGAGGTCCGGGTCCGCAAGAAGAACGCCGCCGGCGCCGGCCCGTGGTCGGACATCGAGGAAGCTGTCGGAAGCGTGCAGTCGAGACCCTCGAACATCGACCCGCCCATGTGGATCCGGGTGACGCCCGGCAACACCAAGGCGACGTTCACCTGGAGCGCGCCGTCGTTCACCGGCGGCAGGACGCTCGGCGGCTACCGGATCCAGGTGCGGGAGGCGGACCCGCCACCGGGCTCGACGTTCGGAACGAAGAACGTCATGGTGAGCGGGGCCGGGACCACGTCGGGCGAGGTCACCGGCCTGACGAACGGCACGGAGTACATCGCCAACATGCGGGCGGTGGATGCGGACAATTTGCTTGGGAGCGCCTCGGACTGGCTGAGGTTCACGCCGCGTGCCTCGACCCGCCAAGTGTCGTTCGCGCAGTCGAGCTACACCGTGGCCGAGGGCGCGAGCGTGACGCTGACGGTGAACGTCTCGCCGGCGCTGACGACGGAGAGCAGCGTGAACGTGACCACGGCGACCGGCGGGACGACGGCCGCGAGTTCGGACTACTCGGTGACGGGGCTGACGGGTCTCAGCCTGACCCTGCCTGCGAACGCGACGACCGCGACGTTCACGGTGGCGGCGGTGTCGGACACGGACGCGGAGGATCCGGACGAGAAGATCGAGTACGTGCTCGAGGCCGTCCAGAACGCGGACTATGTCGTGAGCGGCAGCGGCGACACGGCGGTGGTGACGATCACGTCCCCGACGCTTGCGCTGTCGACGAGCGCGGCGAGCAACACCGTCGCCGAGGACGGCGGCACGGTCACGGTCACCGCCACGCTGAACCAGGCGGCGACGACCGCGGTAGCGGTGACGCTGACGGCCACGGGCACGGCCACGGCCACGGCGGACTACACGCTGCCGGGGGCGTTCACGATCCCCGTCGGCTCCACCTCTGCCACGGGCACCGTCACGATTGTCGACGACGACATCGACGAGGACAACGAGACGGTCATCCTCACGACCACGGTGAGCGGCCTCACCGTCACGCCCGTGACCCTCACGATCACCGACGACGACACCGCCGGGGTCACGGTCAGCCAGACCACGCGCTCGGTCCAGGCGGCGTCGACGACGACCTACACGGTGGTGCTGGACTCGCAACCCACGGCGAACGTCGTGGTGGGGGCGACCAGCGGCACGACGGCGGCGGCGACGGTGGCGCCGGCGTCGCGGACGTTCACGGCGAGCAACTGGGACACGCCGCAGACCTTCACGGTGAGGGGCGTGGCCGCGGGCTCGTCCATGGTCTCGCACTCGGTGACGAGCACCGACTCGAAGTATCCGAGCAGCCTGTCGGTGAGCTCGGTGGCGGTGACGGTTACGGCGCAGCCGCCCACGACGCTGGCGCTGACGACGGATGCGGCGAGCAACACCGTGGCCGAGGACGGCGGCACGGTCATGGTCACCGCCACCCTGAACCGGCCGGCGACGACGGCGGTGTCGGTGACGCTGACGGCCACGGGCACGGCCGCGGCCACGGCGGACTACTCGGTGCCGGCGGCGTTCACGATCGCCGTGGGCCAGAGCTCGGCCACGGGCACGGTCACGATTGTCGACGACGATGTCGACGAGGACAACGAGACGGTCGTCCTCACCACCACGGTGAGCGGTCTCACCGTCACGGGCGTGACGCTCACGATCACCGACAACGACACCGCCGGGGTGACCGTCAGCCATACCACGCGCGACGTCCAGGACGGAGCGACGACGACCTACACGGTGGTGCTGGACTCGCAACCCACGGCGAACGTCGTGGTGGCGGCGACCAGCGGCACACCGGCGAGGGCAACGGTGGCGCCGGCGTCGCGGACGTTCACGACGACCAACTGGAACACGCCGCAGACGTTCACGGTGACGGGGGTGGCCTCGGGATCGTCCACGATCACGCACGCGGCCACGAGCAGCGACCCGAAGTACCCGAGCAGCCTCTCGATCGGCTCCGTGGCGGTGAGGGTCAACCCCAACGACACGACGCTGAGCGCGCTGTCGTTCAGCTTCAGCGCAGACGGCGGCCAGACCTTTCCCGGCAGTGGGAAGCTGACGCCGGAGTTCGATCCGGCCACGCGCACCTACACGATTGAGATCTCCCCCAGCGCGACCCATGTCAAGTTCACGCCCACCGCGAACCACCCCGAGGCCACGATCACCGTGAACACAGTGGCGACGGCCAGCGGCGCACCCAGCGCCGCCATCCCGGTCGGCGCGGGCAGAGTCACTGTGGCTGTAACGCCGCCCTCCGGGGTAATCGAATCCTACGTTTTCGTGCTCTCGTCGGGCGGCGGCGGAGCGGCGGGGAAGCTCGGGAACGCCGTCTGGACCGCCGCATTGGTCATGCGGGACCTCAACGGGACATTCCTGGGCTGCTCCACCATGACTCAATTCGCTGCGGGCGACCGCTGCGACAACACGTCCACGCTGTCGCAGGACACCTTCTACTTCGCCGGCGGGCGAGGCTGGTCCGCCACCGACCCGGAAAGCCGGGGGGACAACGACTGGCGGGCATCCAGGCAGTACGGCGGAGTCAGGGTTCGAGCCCTGTACACCGAGAACGAGGGCGCAAATGTGCCGAGATCGCTGGTCCTGAGCTTCACGCAGGCTGTCCCGGAGAGCCTGCGCAACAGCGTGACGCTGGTCTTCGACGGGCGCTCGTTCCCGCTCCGCGACGGCGTATTGAGTGCCAGCCGCAAGGACATCGAATGGTCCGACACCGGCATCGGCGTCAACGAGCACGCGGACGACCAGGTGGTCGACGTGGGCCTCTACCTGAACCCGGTCGGCCCCAGCGTGACGGAGTGGCAGCCGACGATGAGGGCGCGCCGCATCAACAACAGCCACGCCAAGGCCGGCTGCGGGAGCGACGTGGACTGCAGCGACCCCGTCGTGTTCGGCGGCAACCGCTTCTCCGTCAACGCCCCCAGGTACGGCGGGCTGCGCAGCTACCACGTCGAGGAGCTCACGGTGGAGTTCGTCGCTCGGTACGGCCACTCCGAAATCATTCGCCGCGTCACGCTCACCGTCCACGAGGACGAGCTCGGCTACAGCACGGTGAGCTTGAACGGCATGATGCTGGAGCTGACGGCAAACCGGCAATCGATACAGTTGCCCATCCGCCGCCAGAACCGGGTGGGGAACACCAACACCTGGGTCTGGGGGTTTGAGAGCAGCGACGCCCTGGACTGGGGCACCTATTCGACGGTCGGGGTGCGCATCATCCCGGTTACCACCGGCCTGCAGGCGGTGCGCGTCTACTACGACGAGATGCGGAACGGGCAGGCGGTGGACGGCTTCGTGCGCTGGGACGTCGCGCGGGCCAAGCCCCACGCGACGCTCGGCGAGGCGCTCATCGCCGTGATTCCGGGCGAGTTCGTCAGCCTCCACACCGGGGAGAAGGCGATCACCACCCATGCCAGGCTGCTGCTGCGCGGGGACTGGCCGGGTAGCACGATCGAGTACGGCAAGGGGGCCTGGGACGCTCCTCCGGCCAGCTTCACCGCGGTGGGCGCCGACGGGCTGACCGGGGCGATCGCGCTCAGCGCCGAGAAGAGCAACACCTACGTGTGGGTCAGGGTCACTAACGGCGACCAGGTCCACACGCACCTGGTGATTGTCGACCCGCCGCCGCGCACGTTCAAGGTGACCCCGGAGTTGCGCCTCACGGAGGGCGAGACGGGGCAGGTGACGGTGAGCCTGGGCAGCCCGGCGACCCGGGGCGGCGTGTCGTTCAACGTGAGCGCCGGCTACGGCGACGGCGGGGCGACCGCGGCTGACGTCGGCGAGATCGTGTCGACGGTCACGATCCCCGAGGGCCAGCGGAGCGCAAGCATCGCCGTGCCCATCGTGGACGACGAGGCGGTGGAGGACGACGAGAGCTTCACCGTGACGGTGTCGCACGTCGGCGAGCCGCTGTGGGCGGTGGAGCCCGCCAAGACCGGCGCGGCGACGGTGACCATCGACGACAACGACGACCGGCCGGAGGGTCCCGAGCCGTGGAACATCCAGGTCGTTCCCGGCGACGGCACGCTGACGGTGACCTGGAACACCTCCTCCCGCGAGGGATACGAGGACTCGGAGATCTGGCACGTGCTGCGCTGGAGCCAGGAGTTCGGCGTGTGGGCCAACCCGCGCGACCGCCGGGCCGTGGGCAAGAACGACGGCCTGTCGGTGGACCCCGGCGTGACCAGCTACACGATCACCGGGCTCAAGAACGGCGTCGCGACGGGCGTCTGGATCCGGTCGATGGTCGGGCATCGCAACAACATGAGCGAGCGCGACGGGAGCTCCAGCAAGTGGGTGCGGACCAAGGGCGCGCACACCACGCCGGTGGCCCCGCCCAACGAGTCGCCCACAGTTGTCGGCGCCATCGCAGACGCCGCCATCCCAAACCAGAGCGGTACCAGCCAGGTATCGCTGTCGGGCGTGTTCAGCGACGCCGACGGCGACGACCTGACCGTGACGGCGGACTCGTCGGATGACAGCGTCGCCACCGTGTCGGTGTCCGCCGACCACTCGACGCTCACGGTGAACGCCCAGGCGCGGGGAACGGCAACCGTCACGGTCACCGCCGACGACGGCAACGGCGGCACGGCCCAGGACAGCTTCACTGTCACGGTGAAGGCCGCGCCGGTGGTGGCCTCGGCCATCGCCGACGTGAGCGAGCTGGAGATCGACGCGACGCACGACGTCTCGCTGTCGGGCGTGTTCAGCGACGCCGACGGGGACAGCCTGACCGTCACCGCAGCGTCATCGAACACTGCGGTCGCGCAGATCTCGACCGCCACCGACGCATCGACCGGGTCGGTGACCGCCGTCACGGTCACCGGCGTGGACGAGGGCACGGCCACCATCACCGTCACCGCCCAGGACTCCGACGGCAACCGGGTGAGCGACACGTTCGACGTGACGGTGCCCGCCGCGCAGCAGCAACAGCAGGCCGTGGAGCTGCCCGGCCCGGTGACCGAGCTGACGCTGACCGCCGACGGCGACAAGGTCGTGGTCCGCTGGACAGCGCCCGACGTCGGGTCGGCTCCGAAGGGCTACATCGTGCACCTGAAGCCCGAAGGCGGCGACCGCGGCAGCGGCAAGACCAAGCATCCCAACGCGCCCAAGACTCAGGTGACGTACAACAAGCTCGACGCGGGCCAGACCTACAACGTCTGGGTCCGAGCCCGAAACTCTCAAGGCAAGGGCGAGCGCGTCTACGCGACGATCACGCTGCCCACCGAGGAGTCGGACGATCCCCCGCCCGGCGACGCGTGATCCCTCGAACCCCACAACCGCCGCCGAGGTAAGTGACCCAGTGGCTGACCGACCACATGCTGGTGGCCGACAAGTCGGGGTCCCGGGTGGCCTGGCTCACCCGCCGCAGAGCCTTCGCCCGGTTCATGTCCGCCCCGTTCCGCACCCGCGACCTGTTCGCCCACCTAGACACGGAGTGACCGCTAGACGGTCAGAGAGGACTCGAGCAGGATGCGCGTGTAGGGGTGTCGTGGATCTGCGAAGAGCGCCTCGGCCGGTTGCTGCTCGATGATCTCGCCCGCCCGCATGACGGCGATGCGGTCCGCGAGGTGTCGGGCGACGGCGAGATCATGGGTTATGAAGAGATAGGTCAGCGCGTGTTCGGCCTTGAGGCGCTGCAGGAGGTTGAGGACGCCGGCCTGGACCGACACGTCGAGAGCGGAGGTGGGTTCGTCGAAGATGATCATCGACGGTTCAAGA
Organism: Candidatus Aldehydirespirator sp.; assembly: GCA_965203635.1. Taxonomy (GTDB): domain Bacteria; phylum Actinomycetota; class Acidimicrobiia; order Acidimicrobiales; family Aldehydirespiratoraceae; genus Aldehydirespirator. The sequence goes on along the minus strand of OZ241903.1, from coordinate 2,821,077 downwards.
ACCAGTGCCCGGGCCAGCACCGCGCGTTGAGCCTGGCCGCCGCTCAGCTCGTGCGGGTATCGATCGCGAACGGCGGGACTGAGCCCCAACGCGGTGAGCATCTCGTCGACGCGGTCCTTGCGCTCTGTGCGGCTGAGACCGGTGTGGACCCTGAGAGGCTCCCCTATCTGGGCTGCTATGGGTCTGCGGGGGCTGAGCGACAGCAGGGGGTTCTGGGCGACCATCTGGATCCTGCGTCGCGTCTCGCGTCTGCGCCGGCCCTTGAGGCCGACCAGTTCGCGGCCGTCGAAGCGGATGCTGCCCGCTGCGGGGCGTGCTAGGCCGACTACTGCTTCGGCCAGGGTGGACTTGCCCGAACCTGACTCGCCCACCACGGCGAGTGTCTCGGCGTGAAGCACTTCCAGACGCAGGTCCTTGACGGCCTTGACCGAGCGTCGACGGCCGCGGTGGTGGCCCCGATACTCGACTCGCAGGTCCTGAATCGACAGCAGCGGGTTCATGTCTGCGGCTCCACGAGGACACACGCGGCTTCATGGCCCGCCCCGAGTGGACGGAGGGCCGGCTGGTCCGAATGGCAGACTTCGCGGGAGTGCAGGCAGCGGGGGGCGAAGGCGCAGCCGGAGATCTCGTGGCGGCCGTCGGGGACCAGTCCGGGGATCGAGTCGAGCTCGGCGCCAACGGCCTCCGGGCGGGGCACCGACGAGAGAAGGGCTTGTGTGTAGGGGTGGCCGGGCGCGGTCAGCACCTGCGCGGTGGCGCCGGTCTCGGCGACCTGTCCGGCGTAGAGCACGACCACTCGATTGCAGACCCGCCGGATCACGGCAAGGTCGTGGCTGATCAGCACCACCGCGAGGCGGTGCCGGTCGCGGAGTTCGGCGACCAGGTCGAGGACCTGACTCTGGGTGGTCACATCCAGCGCGGTGGTGGGTTCGTCGGCGATGAGCAGTCGCGGCTTCTGCGCCAGAGCGAGGGCGATCACCGCCCGCTGGCTCATGCCGCCGGAGAACTCATGGGGATATGCGTCCAACAGCTGCTCCGGTTCGCTGAGCCCAGCTTGAGCCAGCAGGTCGCGCAGGACTCCGCGATCCCTGGTGCCGGCCGCGAACTGGAGCTGCTGGCCGACGGTGAACACGGGATTCAACGCGGCGCCGGGGTTCTGGTAGACGAGAGCGGCCGCAGACCGCAGCCCGCCGTCCATGGTCACGGGCTCGCCGTCGAAGCGCACGGCGCCCTCGACGCTGGCCGTGGCCGGCAGCAGCCCGAGCAGAGCGCGGAACAGCACGGACTTGCCGCATCCGGACTCGCCCGCCACCCCCAGTATCTCGCCTCGCTTCACATGCAGTGAGACGCCCCGCACAGCGCGGACCGGCCCGGTGGGCGCATTGAACGTGACACGGAGCCCCTCCACCTCCAGCAGTGCAGTCCCGGCGACAGGATCGGACTCGTCGATGTGTCTGGCCGCCATGGCTAGCCCTGCCTGGTCCTGGGGTCGGTCACGTCGCGAACGACGTCGCCTGCGAGGTTGAAGGCCATGGCGACTATGACGATGGCTGCGCCGGCGAAGGCGGCGATCCACCACTGGCCTGACAGCACGTACTGGCGTCCCTCGGAGATCATGGTTCCCCAGTCGGCGGTCGGCGGACGCGGCCCGAGCCCGACGAAGCTCAATCCGGCCGCGGTGAGCACGGCTGCGCCCAGATCGGCGGTGCCCTGAACCCAGACGGGCGCCATGGCGTTGGGAACGATGTGCAGCGCGACGATGCGACGATGGGGCACTCCGATGGCTTGCAGAGCCTTGATGTAGGGCCTCTCGCGCAGACTCAGCACCTGGGAGCGCACCTGGCGCGCGTACCACGGCCACCAGGACACCGCGATCGCGATGACTGTGTTGCGAAGGCTCGCACCCAGCGCCGCGGCCACCAGCACCGCCAGCAGGAGAGGGGGGAACGCCAGGAACGTGTCGGTGACCCGCATCAGGGCCTCGTCCACCCAGCGCCCGAAATAGCCGGCCATCGCGCCGACCACCACCCCGACCGCGACCGACAGCGCCACAACCCCGAAGGCGACGACCAGCGCGGTTCGGGCACCGAAGAGCAGCCGGGCGAGCACGTCCCGCCCCAGGTCGTCTGTGCCCAGCCAATGGGTCCAGCCGGGCCCCTGCAGTCTTGCGGGCAGATCCGGCACCCCGCGACCCGCGTCCGCATACGGTGTGAGCCACGGAGCGAGCAATGCCGCCAAGATGAACAGCGCTACGACGGTTGCCGCGGCCATCCCCAGCCGGCTGTGGCGGTAGTGCCAGAGCGCGCCCCCGGGGGCCGCGATGCTCATGCGTGCTCCGAGACGGCCGAGGCCGAACCGGCGAGCGGACAGCGCGCTCCGGGTCATCCGAGCCGCACCCGCGGATCCATCCGCACCTGGTGGGTCATCCGAGCCGCACCCGCGGATCCATCCGCACCTGGATCAGGTCCAGGACGAGGTTCACTGCTACGTACACCACCGTGATCACCAGCGCGGCGGCCGTGATCACCGGGAAGTCAACCCGGACAACGGCGTCAGTCAGGTACTTGCCCAGCCCGGGCCAGGCGAATACCGCCTCCACCAAGAATGCGCTCGACACCGAGTAGGCGAACGTCAACCCCAGCACGGTCAGGGCGGGCAGCAGGGCGTTCTTGAGCGCCAGGCGACTGAGCACGGTGCGCCGGGGTACCTGAGCGACCGTCGCGGCCTCGATGTAGTCGCTGCCGAGCACCTCCAGCATCTCGCCTCGTATCAGCCTGATGGTCAGCCCCAACGGGTAGGCGGCCATGACCGCCACCGGCATCGCGAGATGAACTGCCACGTCGGCGAGGTTGGACCAACTGCCCGACAGCGCCGCATCGATCAGGAAGAAGCCGGTCGACTCGCTGAAGCTCGTGGCCGAGTCCGTGCGCCCCGCCAGTGGCAGCCACCCCAGCTTCGACGCCAGGAGCAGCTGCAGCAGGAGAGCCGACCAGAAGACGGGAATCGACACCCCTGCGACTGCGAACAACCGGATCGAGGTGTCGCCGATGCGGCGATGGCGGGCCGCGGCCGCCACTCCGGCCGGGATTCCCAGCAGCATCGACAGCGCGGTGGCCGCGAGCGCCAACTCCAATGTGGCGGGCAGGAAGCGGCGAAGATCCTGCGCGATCGGTCGCTTCGTGGCGAACGACACCCCGAGGTCGCCCCGCACCAGGTCTCCCAGGTACGAGACGTACTGCGACAGGACCGGGGCATCGAGGTTCAGGTCCCGGCGAACCTGCTCCACCTGCTCGGGCCGGGCCCGCGCCCCGGCATACAGCGAGGCCGGGTCGGACGGCACCAGCCGTGACACCACGAAGGTGATCGTCACCACGCCCAGCACCACCAGCAGGCTCGTGAGCACCCGCCGCAGCACGTACCTCGCGCGGTCGCCTCGTAGACCCTTCATGGATCCGCCTCGTCAGCCCTGCTGGGAACCGGGGTCCATCATGGCTCGCCGGGGTGAGCGACGCAGGATCGTCGATTCCGGATCAGGACCGGGAGGTCGCCGCCCTCAGTGGACCGCAGCCTCAGGAGCCCGGCACCGTGCTAGCCGGTGCGCCTCAGGTCATGGAACCGGACGACGTTCGCGTAGGCCGGATTCGGCGTGTACCCGGTGATGTCGGCTCCGATCACCGAGACGCTGGGCACGTCCAGCATGAACACGGCCGCGTTGTCCTCCATGAGGATCTGCTGGGCCTGCCGGAACATGTCGCTGGCGGCGTCGGTGTCTGTTCCGCTGGTGGCGTCAGCGGCATCGAGGAGAGCATCGAAGTCCGGGTTGCTGTAGTAGCCGAGGTTGAAGAACGGGGCCTCCTCGGAGCGATACAGCGAGTACAGGAAGTCGGTCGGCGTCACATACGTCGGGTACCAGAACATGGTGAACACGTCCTGAGCGTTGGCGGGGTCGCCCTGGGCGATCGCCCATCGCGCGTCCCAGGTGAGAGGCTCGAGTTCGAGGTCCACGCCGATGGAGGCCAGGTTGGCCTTCCAGACCTCGCCGATCTGCTCCTGCTCCACCTCGCCGACGTCGTAGCTGTAGGTCAGCGAGAGGTCCTGGACCCCGGCCCCGGAAAGGAGCTCGGCGGCCCGGTTCAGGTCGGTTTGCGGCAGGCTCACATCGGTGGTCGAGCCCCAGATGGTCTGCGGTATCGGCCCTACAGCCCGGGTGGCTTCCCCGCCGTAGAGATTGTCGACCACATCGTCATAGGGGAAGGAGAGCACGAGGGCCTCGCGCACGTCGGCTGAGAGACGGACGTTGTTCAGCAGTCCGAAGAGGTTCGTCATCGAGAGGCCTCGCACCACTGAGAGGCTGTCGTCCTCACCCAGCGAGGGATAGGCGTCGAACGGCAGGTTGAAGGTGAAGTCGGCGTCGCCGCTGCGGATCATCTGTTCGGCCAGCACCGGATCCTCGATGATGCGAAGCTCGATCTCGTCGAACTGGCCGTCGGACCAGCCACCCCAGTAGGCATCGTGCCGCGCCAGGACCACGTTCTCGTTGGGAGACACCGACTCGATCGTGTACGGGCCCGTGCCCGCTCCGTTGCCGTCGTTGAACCACTGGCTGTCCTGTGCCGCGGAGTCGGGGCTCATGATGTAGGCCGCGAAGCTCGACGACATGACCAGGTCGAGCGGGGCAGGCCAGGCGAGGCTGAAGCTGATGGTCAGGTCGTCCACGACTTCCATGGACGCGACCGGAAGGAAGATGAACGCCGCGCCGAGCCCGAGATCGATGGTCCTCTGCAGCGAGGTCCTCACCGCTTCGGCGTTGAACGGAGAACCGTCGTGGAACGTGACGCCCTCGCGCAGCTTGAATGTCCATGCGGTGGCGTCGTCGTTCGACTCCCACTCCACGGCGAGACCGGGGGACAGCAGCTCGGACGATCCGGGCGGATTGAACCTGGTCAAGGTCTCGTAGACGTTCTGGAGCACGATGTGCTCCGCGGAGAACGCCGACGACGGGTCGAGGTCCACGAAGGGAAACGCGCTGGCATACACGAAGCGGCCCGCGCTCGCCACGGCGTCGGCGCCGTCCTCCGGAGCGGCATCGTCGGCTGCGGCGTCAAGCTCGGACTCCGCGGTGTCGGCGGCGTCGGTCGACGTGTCGTCCGCGGCAGGTTCTGAAGCGTCCGTCTCGGCCGCGCCGTCCTGTTGGTCGCTGTCGCTGGGCGCTGCTTCCGTGCCGCCGGCCGCGGCGCTGTCTGCGGCTTGATCGTCATCGTCGCCGCAAGCAGCGGCCAGCAGAGCCAGCACCGACAGTGCCGCCAGTGTGCGTTTGATCATCATGGGAACGCCCCTCTCACTCCAGTCCCGACGTATGATCCAAAGCCACGAGAGAGCGGCTTCGTTGCCACCAGATATTAGCATATTCTGCCTATAGCGTCACAAATCTTAGTGCAAATATCCCCAGAAAGTCAAAGATTTGAAGCTAGATGACCTAGACCAAGCCATCCTCAGGGTCCTCAGCGGAGACGCACGCGCCACCTACAGCGAGATCTCCAAAGCCGTGGGCGTGTCGATCAGCACAGTGCGCAACCGGGTCACGGCCATGCGCGACTCGGGCTCCCTGCATCTCAGGGTGTGGCTGGACCCGCGCCGGGCCGGGATCGGCCTGGCCGCCACGTTCCTGCTGCGAGTCCAGCCCGGCAAGCTCGCACAGGTCACGGAGGAACTCGTCGCTCTCGGCGCCACCGGCTACATCGCCACCCTCGCCGGTGATCACGACCTGATGGTGGACGCCTTCTGCCGCGACGTGTCGCACCTCGAGCACGTGCTGCACCACGAGGTCCAAGCCATCGACGGCGTGCTGTCGGTCACCTCGTACCTGATCACCGACATCAAGTACGAGTCCGACATCAACCTCACGGACCTGCTCAACGGCCCAGTCGCCTCCTCCGCCGAAGATAGTGCCAAACCGGCCAGACGCAACCCGCCGAGGTAGGACCACCACTGACATGATCGACCTGCGCCCAAAGGAGAAGCAATGAGCACGTTGGGGACCGAGGCGACACCGGAGTTCGCCGAATTCGAGTTGCACCACGCCGCCCGAGTGCTCCTGACCGAGGTGCGGCCGGTAGAGCCCGGCGACCAGGTTCTCATCACCGCTGACAGCCAGGCTGACCAGCGGGTCGCGCGGGCCACCGCGGCCGCCGCGTATGCGCTCGGAGCGGTGCCCACCGTCCTGACCTATCCGACCGGTGTTCCCGTGGGACCGGTGCCCGAGCCGGTGGCCGGAGCGGCGCTGCGGGCACGGCACTGGATCAACTTCTCGGTCGGGTACCACCTTTACAGCGCCGCCTACGAGGCCGCTCTCGCCAACGGCTGCGTCTACGTGGAGTTGACCGGCATGGACGTGGACATGATGGTCCGCACCATCGGTGAGGTGGACAACGCCTTGCTCGAAGAGGTCAAGACGCTGCTGTACCGGAGATCGCAGGCGGTCGACACGCTGCGGCTGACCAACCCCGCGGGCTGCGACATCACGATGGACATCGACCCCGCGGGCGACCCCTTCTGGGAGGATCCGCCCATCGACCGCGGCTGGCCCCAGATGCTCGGCGGCCAGTCCGGGTGCATGGTCGTGCGGGAGTCCGCCAACGGGACGCTGGTGTTCGACGGCGCGGCCTGGCCTCCCGACAGCCTCGGGCTGCTGAACGAGCCGATCGTGATGACCATCGTGAACGGGTATGCGACGGAGTTCTCGGGGGGACACGAGGCCAAGCTCTACGAGCAGTGGCTACGGTCCTTCGGCAATGCCGAGGCTCTGATGTTCGACCACTTCTGCTACGGGTTCAATCCCGGCGTGACGCGGCCCTCGGGGCGGATCCTGGAGGACGAGCGGATCTTCGGATGCGTGCAGATCGGCATCGGCGCCACCGAGCTCGGCTCTCCGGCGCACTCCGACGGCGTGGTGCTGAGCCCGTCGGTGTGGCTAGACGACCAGCAGATCCAAGCCGACGGCGCCTACGTCGACCCCGAGATCGCGGCACTGACCGACCAGCTCATCGCCTGAGCGCACCCCCGCTCAGCGCTGCGGGCGGGCGGCCTCCGCGTTGAGGACGTCGGCGATGCAGCCGGTGAGCTTCTCGGCGTAGGCCACATGCAGGAACTCGTTGGGTCCATGAGCGTTGGACTCCGGGCCCAGCACCCCGGTGACCACGAACTGCGCCGCGGGGAACATCTCGCCCAGCATCGCGATGAACGGGATGCTGCCGCCCTCCCCGAAGAGCTGCATGGGCTGCCCGAAGCGGTGCAGCGCGCTGTTGTTCAGCGCATCCGCCAGCCACGGCGACAGTTCGGGCGCGTCCCACCCGTCGGCCCACTCGACGTCAGCGATGCTGACCGACGCCCGCAGGGGCGGATCGGAGCCGAGCAGATCAGCGAGCTCCGACGCGGCGGTCCTCGCGGTGGCGGTCGGGGGCAGGCGCAGGCTCAGCCTGAGGGCGGTATAGGGCCGCAGCACGTTGCCCGCGGAAGCGGCCGGTGGCAGGCCGTCGGCGCCGGTGACGCTGAGGGCCGGGCGCCACGTGCGGGCCAGCAGCCCCTCGGCAGGGTCCTCCTCCATCAGCTGCAGGTCGCCGATCAGACCGAAGTCCTCACCGGTTCCGCCGAGCAGCTCAGCCATGGCCCGAGCCTCCGCGACCCGGTGGGCAGGGATCCCGACATTGGCCGAGTCCAGCAGCACCCGGCCGCTGGCCGAGTCCTCGATCCGGTCCAGCAGGATGCGAGCCAGCCGGAACGACGACGGCACCAGACCGCTGGCCATGCCGCTGTGCCAGCCCTCGGCGATCACATCCACCTGCAGTGTCGCCTCCACCAGTCCCCGCAGCGAGGTGGTCAGCCACATCGTGTCGTAGGTGGCGCAGCCGGAGTCCAGACACACGAGCAGGGCCACATCCCCCAGACGGTCCCCCAACGTGTCGAGGTGGGCCATCAGGTCGGGGCTGCCGGACTCCTCGGAGGCCTCGATCAGCACCAGGCACCGGCCGTGGCTGCCGCCGCAGCCCTGCACTGCTTCGATGGCGGCGATGCTGGCGTAGGCCGCGTAGCCGTCGTCAGCGCCGCCCCTGCCGTAGAGGCGATCTCCGTCGCGCACCGGCGTCCAAGGCCCGAGCCCGTCGCGCCATCCCGTCATCTCCGGCTGCTTGTCCAGGTGCCCGTAGAGCACCACCGTGGACTCGCCGGCACCGCCGGTGGGCTGAGCGCCGAACGGCTCCACCTCGGCGACGATCAGAGGGGTGCGCCCCGGCAGCCGCTGCACATCGACCGTCATCCCGGCCACGGGCCGCGACGACATCCAGGCCGACACCTGCTGCACCGCGGCCTCGATGTGGCCCGCCTCCTCCCAGCCGGCGTCGAAGGCCGGCGACAGCGCCGGCAGGGCGATGTAGCGCTCGAGCTCTCCAATGATCTCGTCTCGCCAGCATCCCGCGACCCGAACCGACACGGCATCCCTGTCCATGCTCAGAGTCCTCCCTTCTCCCGTTCGTGACAAGCGGTCGGCGGACCTTACGATATTGCATGGGGGCTGGGGCCTCCGCCGAGGTAGCTGCGCACCACTGCCGGGTTGGTCTGGACTTCGGCGGGGGCGCCCTCGGCGATGACTTGGCCGACCTCCAGGGCGATCATGCGGTCGCAGACGGAGGCCAGCAGCGGCATGTCGTGCTCGATCACCACCAGGGTGATCCCGTAGGCCTCGCGGATCCGCACGATCACATCGCCCAGGGCCTCGGTCTCGGCCTGCGCGATACCGGCCGACGGCTCGTCCATCAGCAGCAGCCGGGGCCGCAGCGCCACGTTGGCGGCCAGCTCGACGAGGCGCCGGGTGCCGGTGGACAGCAGGCCGGCCGGTTGATCGCCCACCGCGGCCAGCCCGAAGGCGGCCAGGGTGTCGTCGGCCTGGTCCTCGATGGCCCGCTCGGCCCGCGACCCGCCCAGCACGAAGCGACCGCCGGCCGCCGACCGGCAGGCCAGGAACACGATCTCGCGCGGCGTCATGGTCGGGAACAGCGAGGCGTTCTGGAAGGAGCGCACCAGCCCCCGGCGGCTGCGGGCCTCCGGCGCCAGCCGGGTGATGTCCTCCCCGTAGAGGACGACCGACCCGGCGTGCGGGCGCAGGTACCCGCTCACCAGCTCGAACACGGTGGTCTTGCCGGCGCCGTTGGGTCCGATCAGCCCGAGCGTCTCGCCCGCCTCCACGCTGAACGACACGTCGTCGACCGCCTTCAGGTCACCGAAGCGCCGCGACAGGCCCCGCACCTCCAGCACCGTGCCGCCCGCGCCGGCAGAGCTGCCGGGCACGGCCGCCATCACCGGCGCGGGAGAGGCCACGGCGTCGGGCCGCGGGGCTTCGGCGGTGTCCGGGTCGACGCCGTGGAACCGGGCGATCTGATCGATCAGGTTGCGCCGGGTGCTGTCCAGCAGGCCGTGGATGCCCCGGGGCTGCTCCAGGATCAGGATCAGCCACGCCGCGTTCAGCCCGGCCAGCGCCGACAGCTCCAGGTCGAAGAACTCGCGGATGCCGATCAGGTAGGCCGCGCCCAGCAGCGGGCCGGTCAGCTCCGACAGCCCGCCGATGACCGCGATGGCGACCACGTTGATGCTGTCGCTGGGCGAGAAGATGCTGCGGGTGACGAAGGTGTTGTTCATGGCCAGCACCACGCCGCCGGCGCCGGCCACGAACCCGGCGAAGGCGTAGGCGGTCACCAGCAGGCGCCAGGGGGCGACCTGGAGGACCCGGGACGCGGCCTCGTTGTCGCGCACCGCCACCAGGGTGCGCCCGAACGACGACCGCCGCAGCGTCGCCGCGGTGGCCAGCACCACCGCGAACACGGCCAGGGCCACGTAGTAGAAGCCCCGCGAGTTGCTCACCTCCACACCGAGGACACTCACCGGGCGCGACGAGAGGCCCGAGCCGAAGGCCCAGTCCTGGCGCAGCAGCCAGCTGAACGTGGCCAGCGCGAAGGCCAGGGTGGCCACCGCCAGCAGCAGGCCCTGCATCCGCAGCGCCGGCAGCCCCACCGCGGCCGACGCGGCCGCGCCGGTGACGCCTCCGCACAGCAGGCCCAGCGCCAGGCTGCCGGTGTCGGTGGCCACCCGCACGCCCACCACCGCGCCGATGGCCGCGAAAGCCACCTGCCCCAGCGAGAGCTGCCCGGCGAGGCCGGTCAGGAAACTGACCGAGATCCCGATGGTGGCGAACGCGATCACGGTGGACAGCAGGAAGGCGGACCGATTGCTGATCCACAGCGACGCCAGCGCGGCCGCGAGGGCGCCCGCGCCCCCCAGCACCCAGCCCAGGTGCTGGATCAGCCACACGCCCCGGTAGGCGTCGGGCAGGCGGCGGCTCGGCGTCAGGCTGGCCCAGCGCTCGGCCTGGTCCCGGCCTGAGCCCACCCGCAGGGCCACGCCCGCCAGGATGAGCAGGAACAGGGCCACCTCGAACCAGCCGGTGGAGTCGGGATTGGAGGCCAGGACCTGCTCGACGATGCCGATGCCCAGGCCGGCGGCGAAGGCCACCGGGAAGTTGGCGAACCGGGCCAGGGCGGCCACGGCCAGGCCCCGCACGATGAAGTCGGGGCCGAGGGCGTCGGGGGTGACCGTCGACTGGTTGGGGAGGATGAGCATGGCCGCGAAGGCCGACAGAGCCCCGGCCAGGGCCCACGACAGCGCGGCCATGTGCCGGGGGTCGACCCCGGCCAGGGTGGCCGCGTCGCCGTTGGCGGCCGCGCCCCGCACCGCCAGCCCGTACTTGCTGCGCTGGAGGAACAGGTACAGGCCGCCGACCACCACCGGCGACAGCCACAGCAGGGCGGTCGCCGACGGCGACACGAAAACGGTCAGCTCGAACTGGGGGAACCCCGGCGGCTGGGGGAAGCTCCCGCCGCCGAGGCCGCCCTTGGCGAACGACAGCGCCAGCAGCAGCAGCGCCTGGCCGGCGCCGAGCGTGGCCACCATCGACAGAACCTTGGGGGCGCCGGCCAGCTTGCCGGCCAGCATGGCCTCGATGCCGGCCGCCAGCAGGGCGGCCGCGGCCAGCGCGCCGGCGAAGCCCAGCCAGTAGGGCACGCCGTAGTCGTTGACCACCACCGACATCGCCGACGCGGCCAGCAGGCCGGTGGCGCCGTGAGCGAAGTTGATGAAACCGCTGGACCGGTAGGCCAGCACCAGGCCGATGCCGAGCAGCGCGTAGCCGATCCCGAAGATCGAGCCCAGCAGCAGCAACGGGCCGGAGACGTCGAACCCGCCCATCTCGGCCGCCTATGCCTCGGTCCGGTCGATGTGGAGGGCGTGGGCCAGGCCCTCGAGGTAGGCGGCCCGCAGCAGGTCGGGCCGGGCCCGCAGCTCCCCGGCGGGGCCGGAGTAGCCGATCTCGCCCTTCTCCATGACGTAGGCGTGGTCGGCCACCGACAGGGCCACGTTCACCGACTGCTCCACCAGCAGCACGGCCGCGCCCTGATCGGCGATGCGGCGGATCACCGGCAACAGGTCGGAGATCACGGTCGGCGCCAGGCCCAGCGAGAACTCGTCGATCAGCAGCAGGCGGGGAGGGGTCACGACGGCTTTGGCCAGACCCAGCATCTGCTTCTCGCCGCCCGACAGGGTGGCCGCCCGCTGGCGCGACCGCTCGGCCAGGCGGGGGAACAACTCGTACGCCTCGGCGATGCTGCGGGCCCGCCCGGCCCGGTCGAGGCCGTGGCCGAACAGGGTCAGGTTCTCGGCCACGGTGAGCGGGCCGACCACCGCGTCGGTCTCGACGACCTGGTGCAGCCCCATGCCCACCCTCCAGGTGGGCCGGGTCTTGGTGATGTCGAGGCCCGCGTAGACGATGCGCCCCCCGATGGTCGGCTCCAGCCCCGAGACGGCCCGCAGCAGCGTGGTCTTGCCGGCCCCGTTGGTACCCATCAGCGCCACGACCGCGCCCTCCTGCACCGTCAGGTCCACCCCGAACAGCACCTGCACCGATCCGTAGGACACCGACAGCTGCTCCACCGACAGCAGCGGCGGCCCGGACGCGGCGGGGTACACCCGGCGGGGCACGGTGGTGGCCTTGGACACCGCCACCACCGTCTTGGCGTCACGGGCCGGAGCCGCGAACCGGCGCACCGCCCATCCCACCATCACCAGCGGCAGGCCCAGCAGGCCTAGCCTCCACTGGTCGGGCCACCCACCGGCGATCCAGGCGTTGAACGAGGCCGCCGCCAGCGCGCCGGCACCGGCCCACAGCACCTGGCGGGCGGCCACCGCCCGTCGCAGCTCGGGAGCGATGCCGGCGAACACCGCGGCGTCCAGCCCGGCCAGGGCCAGGGCGATGGCGCCGCCGGCCACGAACCAGCAGGCCACCAGCCCGATGTAGGTGAACGACACCGCTCCCAGCAGCACCAGCACGCCCGCCACCAGCAGCTGGGTGCCGACCGCGTCGGCTCGGCGGCCGCCGGCGAGCCGGTGAAGCCGGTGGTACCAGGGACCGAAGGCGCTGATCAGGGCGGCCGCCGCGGCCCCGGCGGCCAGCACGGCCGCGTTCTGGACCGGGCTGCGCTGCCATTCGCCCAGCAGCAGCGACTGGGCCGCATCCGCGCCGCCGACGGCGGCCGCGCCCACCGCCAGAGCGGCGCCGTAGGACCGGCGGGCCCACGGCACATCGGCCCGGGCGACGGTGGGCTGCACCTCGATGTCGTTGTCGTGGGCCAGGGCGTGGCCGGCGATCAGCACCGCGCTCAACAGCGCCAGCGCGGCACCGGCCCACAGCACGGTGCTGTAGGACAGGGGGACGAGCACCCGGGCCGCCAGCGGCCAGCAGGCGCCGGCGGCCACCGCGGCCCAGTACCACGACAGTGTCCGGAACCGGTCGGCCTGGCGGGCGTCGGTGGCCAGCAGGAGGCGGTGGAGCACCAGCCCGGGCGCCGCGCCCGCGGCCAGCATGACGCCGCCGGCGGTGAACACCGCGATGCCGGTCGTTCGGGCCATCACGCCGAGCCCGGCCGCGGCCAGCAGCCCGGCCAGGGTCAGCAGGATCCCGGCCGGCAGCACGCTGCGCAGCCGGGGCACCACCAGCGCGGCCACCACCGCGGCCGCGCCGATCAGGGCGGCCTCGCCCACCACCGCGCCGACCACGCCGAGACGCTCGGCGATCTCCTCCCGGCGGAACAGCAGCACCGGCAGCGCGGTGGCCAGCGCCGCCCCCTGGACGGCGACGGCGACCAGCAGCCGGGGGTTGCCCGGCCGGCCCCGCTGCTCGACCGCCTCCTCCGCCTCGCTCATCGTGGTGGGGGTGAGGCGTTCACCCGTCGAAGTCAGCGGGGTCGCCGGTCAGCACCATGCACTCGCAGCCGGCGTCGAATGTGAACCGCCGGTACAGGTCGCCGCCGGCGTAGCTGCCCTCGGTGAACTCCACCCCGTACACCGAGGCCGCCTCGAAGCTGTCGCCCAGCTGCCAGACCGCCTCGGTGACCCCCTGAGCGCTCACCTCGGCGAGGTGGGGGGAGGCGTCCCGCAGCAGGCGGAACACGTCGCAGAACAGCAGCCCGGTGCGGATGTTGGTCCGCACGCTGAACTCCAGCCCGGCCGCGGTGAAAATGTCGGCGCACTCCTGCTCGGCCGCCGATGCCGGGAACGGGAGCTGGTCGTCGTCCAGGTCGTAGCCGGGGAGCACGCTTATGCCGCCGGACCCGCCCATCATCTGGGGGAAGTTGTACGCGTTGAAGTCGGGGGCGTCGTAGCTGGTCAGCGCGTACGCCGGGGCGAAGTTCTGGGCCACGCTGGTGTCGATGAACCACGACACCAGCCGGGAGCCGCCGATGGCCACCACCTTGTCCACGCCCGCCTCCCGGAAGTTGATGATGGCCTGGAGCTGGTCGTTGTTGAACGAGGTGCCGTCGGTGGGGTCGATGGTGTTGTAGGAGGCCACTTCCACGCCGGCCGCCTCCAGCCGGGGGACGAACTGCTCGGTGTAGACCCGCTCGCTCAGCTCGGACTCGATGGCGATGACCCCCAGCGTTCCGCCCGAGAACCAGCCCTCCTCGATGAGTGCGGCGGCCAGGCCGCCCACCAGGTCGTCGTAGGTGGGCAGCAGCGGCGACCAGTAGTAGGGGGCCAGCTCCTCGAAGCCGGCGACGTCCACCGGGTACAGGGTGGCGTCGAACATCAGCGTGTTGGCGTTGCGGTAGCAGGGCCGGGCGTTCTCCTGGAGCTGTCCGGTCAGAACCACCGCGAAGGCCTGGTCGTCCTGGGTGATCTTGTTGCAGAGGGCCTCCTCGGCCACCGGGCCGTCGGTGATGGCGTTGAACACGGTGACCTTGGCCTCGATCTGGCGGCCGGCGAAGCCGCCCGCCGCGTTGAAGTGCTCGACCAGCGCCTCGACCTGGGCCTCGCGGTCGCCCTCGTCGGGCACCTCCCACCCGAACGCCTGGGCCACCATCGACGTGTCGGTGATGATGATCGAGATCGTCACCGTGTCGTCGGTGACGCCGGGAGTGTCGGGTCCGGCCGGCACCGGTCTGGCCGGAGCGTCAGCGGGCTGGGCCTCCCCGGTGTCGGCGGGCTGATCCGCGGTCTCGGCCTCGCCGGAGGGCTCGGCGGCGGTCTGGTCGGCGGCCCCGGTCTCGTCGGCGTCCTCGGCGGTTGCGCCGGTCTCGTCGGCGGGCTCGGCTGAGGCTTGGTCGGCCGCCTGGGTCTCGCCGGCAGCGGTGGCGGCCTCGTCGACGGGCTCGGAGCACGCCGCGGCCAGGGTGGCTGCCGCCAGCAGCAGCCCGAGGGCTCGCCGGTGCCTCCAACGGCCGGGCCGGACCGGCGGGCGGCGGCCGCAGGGCGGGACGGTGGCACCGCTTGCGGGCCGGGAGCGGGGGCTGGCCGGATCGATCATGGGTCACCTCGCGGGTCGGGGCGGTCGCCGCGGGCGGGCCCCGCGGCGGTCTGGAGGCGGCTGGCGTCGGCGGCGCCGACCGTCGAGCGGAAGGCGGTCCGGCGTCGGCTGAGCGCGCCCTGGATGAAGTAGGCCGCCAGAGCGAGGGCGGCCAGCACGGCCGCGGTCTGGCCCCATCTTCCGAGGTTGAGCCACCACGCCCCGATGTGGTGCAGCGCCTCGTCGTTCATGCCGGTGAGATAGAGGAAGGCGCCCGCTCCGGGGCCGAACCACGGGCGGGACATGATCCGGTTCACTGACCGCCCCCGGCCGTGCCGAACTGGTCTCCCTCGGCGCCGAACACCAGGTAGGAGGCGGCCTCCAGGCGACCCCGCTCGGGCGGGAAGCCCTGCACCAGTGCCATGGCGAGGTCGCGCAGGCCCCGTGACACCGCCCCGGACATCCCGGTGTTGCCCGTGCCGCAGGCCTTGAGCGCGTGCACGGCCACCTGGAAGCAGTTCTCCGCGATCTCGCCCTTGGCGATCCGCCAGTTGGCCACCACGTCGTCCTTACCGATCAGCTCGGGGTCGGCGGTCTCCAGCAGGATCTGGCGGCGCGTCCAGATGTAGGCGGTGTCGAGATGGGCCCGCATCTGCCCGATGAGCTGTTGGTGCAGGTCGCCGCCGCCGATGGGCTCGTCGGTGCCGTGATAGGTCGTGGAGGTCATGTAGTCGAGGGCGAAGTCGTACACCGCCTGGGCGGCCCCCACGTACACCGACGACAGCGCCACCTGGTTGCCGACGAAGCTGCCCCGGCTCACCTGCGTCATCTTCACGAACGTTCCCGGCACGGTCAGCGCATTCTCATCGGGAACGAAGGCGTTCTCAAGCACGATGCCGTGGGTGGCGGTGGCCCTCATCCCGATGGCGTCCCACTTCGCTCGCTCGCTCACGCCGGGCGTGTCGCGGGGGATCAGGAACATGACCAGCGACTCGGCCGTCTCCCCACCCGCGAGCTTGGCCGTGACCAGGTAGTCGTCGGCCACTCCGGTGGAGCAGCCGAACGACTTGACCCCATTGATCAGCCATCCGCCGTCGGTGGGGGAGGCCTCGGTGGTGATGGTTATGGCGGCGTGCTTGGACCGCACCGACTCGCTGGCGAAGTTGGCCACCCAGCGGCCGTGCTCGCCCATCCGCCGCAGCACCCGCTCGCCGAACGAGCGGGCCAGCGGCACCTCGTCGGGGGCGAACAGCCCGGCCTCGATGGCGGCCAGCGGGAGCAGGCCCCGGGACGAGCCGCTGCACTGGAAGTAGTAGGCCAGCGCGGTGGACGGGCAGGCGGTGGCCAGGGCGAAGGTGGCCGCGGCCAGGTCTCGCAGCCCGCCGCCCAGGCCCCCGTAGGTGACCGGCACGGTGATGCCCAGCAGACCGGCCTCGGAGATGGTGCGGACATGCTCGAGGGGGAACTCGCCGGCGCGGTCGGCCTCCTCGGCCCGGGCGGCCAGCGCGGGCAGCACCCGGTCGACCCGCAGGGCCCGCTCGCGCTCGGCTCCGGTCATGTCCTCGACCAGGAGCTCACCTGTCGCTCGCTCACCAGAGTTGTGCCCGATCGACCGCATTCAGTCGCCCATCGTCGCAGACACGAGTTGCCCAGGGCCGGAGTGCCGGGCGAGGCAGGCGTCGATCGCGCTCGCTCTAAGGCTGATCACATCATGAGGCTGATCTGCGGCGCATGAGCACCCCGCCCGCCACAGCCAGTACCACCACCACGATGATCACAGGCACCAGCCAGGACGCCGCCGAGCCGCCGCTGTCCTCGTCGGCCGGGGCGGCTGCCGCAGCTGCCGGCTCCTCAACCGGCTCGGGCTCCGGCTCAGGTGCGGGCTCCGGTTCGGGTTCGGGTGCCGGCTCGGGCTCCGGTTCGGGTTCGGGTTCGGGTGCCGGCTCGGGCTCGGGCTCCGGTTCGGGTTCGGGTGCCGGCTCGGGCTCGGGCTCCGGTTCGGGCTCGGGCTCCGGCTCTGGTTCGGGGGCCTCGTCGACCGGCTCGGGTTCGGGCTCGGGCTCGGGTTCGGGGGCCTCGTCGACTGGCTCGGTCGCCGCTGCGGCCGCGAAGGTGAACTGCTGGGCGGCGAAGTTCGCGCCGACGAAGCCGTCGCCGGCCACGACGAAGCACGAGATCGTCTCGTCGCACCGCCCCGGGATGATGGACACCGGGTACTCAACCGTGCCCGTGCCGTCGTCGGCGATGGTGGTGGCGTACGTGCCGTAGTTGCTCAACTCGCAGTCGCCGGGCCCGGAGGCGGGGAAGATGTAGCAGGTGACGACGGTCGCAGTGTTGCCCGGCAGCCAGCTGGTCAGGGTGACGGTCACGACCTCGCCGTCGGCCAGGTCCTCGCTCTTGGACAGCTCCAAGGTCTCGCCGTTGTGCCCCTCGCCGTGGTCGGCGACCGCGGCCGGCGCCAGGGCCACTGCGGCCAACATGACCGCGGC
Organism: Candidatus Aldehydirespirator sp.; assembly: GCA_965203635.1. Classification (GTDB taxonomy): domain Bacteria; phylum Actinomycetota; class Acidimicrobiia; order Acidimicrobiales; family Aldehydirespiratoraceae; genus Aldehydirespirator. Next base: position 2,803,710 of record OZ241903.1, on the reverse strand, counting down.
ACTGGCCACCAGCAACCGGGAAATGGCGCGATATGGCATTGATCCTCCTTGGTGCTTGCAGGCTCTCAACCCGCAGGGAACTCTTCGATTCTCGGGCGTCCAAGGCCGCCGGCCCGCAGGCCGGCGCTCTTGGGCGTATTTCCAGACAGACTAGAGGGAAACAGTGTTCCGGTCAACGGAACGAACGGGCTGACCGACCTCCTCCAACTCGTCGCGCATGGCCGATACGGCGTCGATCATCGAGGCTTGGAGCATGTAGGCGCGGGCCTCGGCCGGGTCGGCGGCCCGGGCGGCCATCCGGTCCAGGGCCCGCTGGCGGGCGGCGCCGTCGGGGGCGGCCAGGCTCTCGGCGTTCTCGTGGGTGTGCCGCCGGACGTAGTCGATGGCCAGCTTCCGGCGCAGCTCTGCATGCTGGGCGAGGCGCTCGGCGCCGATGTCGCCCCGCAGGACGGCAGCCAGGGACGCCCCGAGCAGCACCGCGTCGTGGATGCCCCCGTTCATGCCCATGCCGCCCAGCGGGTTGTTGATGTGGGCGGCGTCGCCCATGAGGACCACCCGGCCGACCAGGAACCTCTCGGCCACCCGCTGGTGGACCCGGTAGATGGTCCGGTGGGCGACCTCGAAGGGCTCGCTGGTGGCCACGATCCCGCCGAGGCGCCGCTGGGCGCTGCGGTCGCTCAACGCCTGCTCGTCGCTCTCTCCCTCGCTCACCGGGAACAGAGCCCGCCAGAAGCCCGCGGTCCGCAGCAGGACCAGCCATTCGTCGGGGTCGGAGATGTAGTTGACCGCGGCCAGGCGATCCAGGTGGGCGGCCATGTCGAAGGGGGTCGACAGCACCAGGTAGCGGTCCTCGTAGGTCATCCCGTCGAAAGCCAACTCCAGCGACTTGCGAACCGCGCTGGCCGCACCGTCGGCGGCGACCACCGCGTCGGCCTCGAGCGTCTCTCCGGAGGCGAGCACCACCGAGGCCGCGTCGCCGTGGTCGACCGCGCCGACCACTTCCGCGCCGAAGCGAACGGTCACGCTCGGCTGGCGCTCGAAGGCGTCGAGCATGATCTCGCACAGCCTGAACTGCTCGCACTGGAGCCGGTACGGGTGGTCGGTCACGTCGGCCAGCGCACCGAGGTCGAACTCGGCCACCACGCCCTTGCGGCGGTCCCGGTAGGCGAACACGGGGGCCACCAGCCCCAGGCGGAGCATCGGCTCGATCACCCCGAAACGGCCGATTAGGTCGAGCGTGGCCGGATGGAAGGTGGACGCCCGCAACTCCAGCGGCAGCTCGGGGGCCGCTTCCAGCAGGGTCACATCGACCCCGCCCTCGGCCAGCACGGCGCCGGCCACGCAGCCCACGGGTCCGGCGCCCGCCACGATCACCCGGGGGCCGGCCACGGATCAGTGCTCGCGCAGCATCATCCCGTGGCCCACGAACTGGTCGGAGATCCCCAGGGTGCGCAGCGCGTGCCACAGGCATATGGCGTTGATGGCCAGGACCGGCTTGCCCAGCCAGCGCTCGGCCTGGTCGGCCACCTCGACCATCGACAGGTTGGTGCCGCACTGCACGATGGCGTCGATGTCGTCGCCGTCGATCTCCTTGAGCACCTCCACCAGGGTCTCGGGGGTCACGTCGGCGATGGACGTGGCCGAGTCGCAGCGCAGGCCCCGCACCCGCTTGACCTCGTATCCGCATTCGGTGAAGTACCCGTAGACCTGCTCGTCGGCGGCCGGCTGGTAAGGCGTGAGGCAGGCGATCCGCGACACCCCGAGCAGCTCCAGGGCGGCGTTGCAGGCGGCCGCCCCCGAGGTGATGCCGATGTCGCCGGCGATCTCGCGCACCCGGGCCGAGAAGGCGGCGTTGCCCTCCTTGCCGCCCCAGAAGGTCTCGGCCGACATACCCATGAGGATGTGGTCGGGCTTGCAGGTCATGATGTCGCGCACCGCGTGCGGGATGGTCTGGCGGATCAGGTCCAGGAAGTAGAGGAACGCCTCGTCGCTGCTCAGGTCGGGCGCCTCGACCAGGAAGCGCCCGCTGTGGAAAGTGACTCCGGGGGGACGCACCCTGGCGAAGTCGTGCTCGACGACGGTGTTGGTCGACGGCACGATCACCCCGATCTTGGCCCGGTAGCCGACGACGTCAGGCATGAGCGACCCTCCCGCTCCCATCGCGCAATGGAACTGCGTTCCGCTGATGGGAACACTAGCCTCGGCGTTGGTGATGGGAAACGCTGTGCTGCGACGCGAGGACCCCGACCTGTTGACGGGCAGAACCCGGTTCGTGGCCGACATGGCCCCCGCCGGAACCCTGCACCTGGCCTTCGTGCGGTCGACCATGGCCCACGCCCGGATCGACTCTGTCGAGTCCGCCGAGGCGCGGGACGTGGCGGGGGTCGTCGACGTCCTCACGGCCGGGGACCTGGCCATCGCGCCCCAGCCGCTGTTCATCGCGCTGCCGCCGGAGATCAGCCGGCTGCCGCTGACCGGCAAGGCCCGCTATGTGGGCGACCCGATCGCGGCGGTGGTGGCCGAGTCGCCGGCAGCCGCGGCTGACGGGGCCGAGCTGGTGGTGGTGGACTACGAGCCGCTGCCGGCGGTCACCGACCCGTTCGAGGCGCTGGCGCCCGGCGCGGCGGTCGTGTTCGAGTCGCACGGGTCGAACCAGGCGTCGGAGCTGAAGCTCAACGCGGAGGCCGGCTCGTTGACCGGACACGATCTGGTGGTCTCGGGCCGCGTCGTCAACCATCGCATGGCAGCCGCTCCCATCGAGCCGTCCGCGGTGCTGGCCGTTCCCGGAGTCGGCGACGGCGGCGACGGGGTGACGCTGTGGTGCACGACCCAGCGGCCCCACGACACCCGCGACGTCGTGGCCGCCGCGCTGGAGGAGCCGCCCGACCGGGTGCGGGTGATCGCGCCGGCGGTCGGCGGGGGGTTCGGCGCCAAGGGGTCGGCGTACCCGGAGTTCGTGGTGGCCGCCTGGCTGGCCCGCCGACTGGGCCGTCCGGTGAGATGGGTCGAGACCCGCACCGAGAACCTCACCAACATGACCCAGGGCCGGGACCACGTCCACGACCTCGAGCTGGGTCTGACGCGGGACGGCCGCTTCTGCTGGCTGCGGATGCGGATCACTGCCGACGTGGGCGCCTACCCGGGCATCGGTGCGCTGCTGCCGTTCTTCACGATGACGATGGCATCGGGCCCCTACCGGATCCCGGCCGTCGACTTCGAGGCCGTGTCGGTGATCACCAACAAGGTGCCCATCTTCCCGTTCCGCGGCGCAGGACGGCCCGAGGCCACCGTCTCGCTGGAACGCATCGTCGACCTGGCCGCGGCCGAGCTGGGCATGGACCCGGCCGAGCTGCGGCGCCGCAACCTGCTCGCACCCGACGAGTTCCCCCTGACCACGCCCACCGGCGCCAACATGGACAGCGGCGACTACGCCCGCGGCCTCGACCTTGCACTGGAGGCCGCCGGCTACCAGGACCTGCGGGCCGAGCAGGCTCTCCGCCGCTCCCGCGGCGACCGCCGGCTGCTGGGCATCGGCGTGTCGGTGTATGTGGAGGTCACCGCGGGCGGCCTGTACCAGGAGTACGGCTCGGTCACCGTCGAGGCCGACGGCACGGTCACCGCCCGGGTGGGCACCGCCCCGCAGGGGCAGGGCCACGTCACCGCGTTCGGCCAGATCCTGGGAGAGGTCCTCGGGGTCGCGCCCGAGCGGGTGCGGATCATCTGCGGCGACACCGGCGAGGTGCCCACCGGCCAGGGAACGGTGGCGTCGAGGTCGCTGCAGGTCGGCGGCAGCGCGGTGTGGACCGCGGCCAACGAGGTGCTCGACCGGTCCCGGCGCCTGGCCGCGAGCCTGCTGGAGGCCGACGCGGCCGACATCGTGGTCGCGCCCGGCGGTCTGGCCGTGGCCGGCGTTCCGGCCCGGGCCGTGTCCTGGGCCGAGCTCGCCGCGGCCGCCCAGACGGAAGGTGAGGAAGCGGGCGGCGAGGGATCCGGCGGCCTGGCTGCGGCGGTCGACTTCGACCAGGGGGAGGCCACCTACCCCTTCGGCGCGCACGTCGCGGTGGTGGAGATCGACGCCGACACCGGCGACACGAGGCTGTTGCGCCATGTCGCAGTGGACGACTGCGGCCGGATACTCAACCCGATGCTGGTGCAGGGACAGGTCCACGGAGGGGTCGCCACCGGCGTGTCGCAGGCGCTCTACGAGCAGTCGCTCTACGACGAGGACGGCAATCCCCGCAACACCAACTTCGCCGACTACGCCATACCGGCCGCCTCGGAGCTGCCCCGCTTCGAGACTCACCACACCGAGACGCCCACCCCGCTCAATCCCCTCGGCGCCAAGGGCATCGGCGAGTCCGGCACCATCGGGTCCACGCCCGCGGTGCAGTCGGCCGTGCTCGACGCGCTCGCGCCGCTGGGGATCTCGCGCCTCGACATGCCCTACACGCCCCAGCGGGTGTGGCGCGCCATCGCCGCCGCCGAGCCGGCGGCCCGAGCCTCACGATGAGTTCCCGCCCGGCGGCATCACCGTGTACCGCAACGACGGCGGCCTGGCGTCCCGGACCCGGGTGCCGGTGCGCACCCGGGCCGACGGCAACTACTTCCTGATCGGAGGTCTGGAGCTCGATCAGGCGCTGCCCTCGACGCGCACGGTGACGATGTCGACGCCGTGGAACTTCTGGTGGCGCACCGCTGATGCGTGGTGGCGCAACAGGCGCAGCGAGAGGTCATGGACCGCCGGCACCGCCGAGTCGTCGGTCAGGAACGCCAGCTGGTCCTCGATGTTCTCCTGGCGGGTCGTGGCCACGAACTCGAGTTCCACCAGCCTGGCCTGCGGTCGGGCCGCGACGATCAGGCGCGGGCTCTGCGAGGTCTCCCCGCCGTCCTCCTGCGACAGCAGGCTGGCGAGCGCCTCCTCTCCCGCCGACCGCAGCCGCATCGTGGAGGCTTCGTTCCATCCCAGCGTGGACGCCAGCCGGGCGAGGAACTCGTCGATCACCGGTATCGACGCCGTGTCCAGCGTGACCTCGAGGCGCTGGCTGCGCCTGCTCATCGCCTCGGTCAGCAGCGTCATCGCGATGGCGACGATGGCGCCGATGGTGACGCCGTTGCCGAGCAGGTCGCCTAGCTCGTCGCCGAAGAGGTCGCGCGTCAGCGAGTGGCCGTGAAGGCCCAGGCCCAGCGCGCTGGCCAGCCCTACCACCAGCGTGCGCCGGGGGTCGAGGCCGTCGCGCAGCACCGTCTGGCAGCCGCTGACGAACAGGAGGCCCATGGCCAGCATCAGGTAGGCGCCCAGCACCGGCCCGGGGATGGTCAACAGCACGGCGGTGAACTTGGAGAAGAGGGCCAGCGTCACCGTGACGGCGGCCACGCCCACACCGACCCGGCGGGCGGCGACGCCGGTGAGGTTGATCAGCGAGAGGCTGTACGAGGAGTTGACCATCGGGGGCAGCGTGCCGGCCGCTCCGGCGAGCAGCATGCCGGCGCCGTTGGCGTTGACCATGCCCTGTATCTGGCGGAACTCGATCGCCCGCGGCCGCCGGCGCGATCCCTGCTGGATCGCCACGCCGTCGCTGATCGTCTTGAGCCCCAGCACCAGGGTGAGGACCGCGAACGACGGCAGCAGCACCCAGAACTCCCGGCCCGGTGTGAGGTCCACGCTCAAGTCCGGGACCTCGGGAAGGCCGAACCAGCCGGCGTCGGCGATCCGGTCCCCGTCGAGCACCCCGAACGCGGCCGCGGCCACGCATCCGGCCAGGATGCTGATGAACGGAGCGACCAGACGCCACCGTCCACGGGCCCGCAGCGCCACGATCACCGAGGCCAGCAGCGTCGCGCCGGCGATCATCGGACCGGCGGCCGTGGGGGCGTCGGCGGGCAGGTCGCCGACGGTGTCGAACGCGATGGGCAGAACGCTCACAGCGATCAGCATCGTCACCGTGCCGGCGACAGTCGGCGTGACGATCCGGCGCAGCGTCGGCAGCCACCAGGCCAGCGCGACCTGCACCAGGCTGCACACGATCATGAGGCTCGCGAACGTGGCCAGCCCAGCGGCGGTGACGGTCGACACCATGATCGCGATGAACATCGCGGCCGGCCAGGCCAGCGCGACGTGGCCGGCGCCGAATCGCCCCAGCTGGCACGCCTGCAGTGCCGTGATGGCGGCGCACATCAGCATCGCAGCGAAGACGCTCCAGGTCAGATGGCGGTCGTCGAGTCCCGAGGAGCGGATCGCGATCGCCACGTTGAGCACCATCGGCGCGACCACCAGCGCGGCCCCCTGAGCTCCGACCAGCAACGCGATCGACGGCGGGCAGGGCTCCTCGGGCTCGTACCGGATGGGCTGCTCGTCGCTACCGGCAGTCACTGGTTCGCAGTCTTCCCGTCGGCCATCGCCGTGCCGGCACGCGAGCGGTCACGGCTCATTGTGCCTGCAAGTTCAGCGAAGCGATGAGATCGTGGTCGTGCAGGGTGCCGGGCAGGCCGATCACCACGAGCTTGCCGGTGCGGCTCGAGTCGAAGCCGTCGGGGGCCGGCTCGATGCTCCAGCGCCGTCCGATCCCGTGGACGACGTGGAGCCCGCCGGCCGGGCCGTCGAGCTGGAGGACGCCCTTGACCCGCAGGACGGACTCGGGCCAGTCCCGCAGAGCGGCCTCGACCCGGTCCCGGTCGAGGGTCACGTCGACCTCGACGACCGCCGAGTCGAAGGCTGCCTCGGCCGGGCCGTCGCCCGCGTGGGGCGGCTGCCCCGAGGGCCGGTCGACGGGTTGGGCGGTCTCCAGAAGCAGCCCGGGTTCCAGCTGACCGGCGCGCCGGGTCAGGATCGGTGCGCCGGGGGCTGTCTCGGCGAGCCAGTCCACCACGGCTGCCAGTCCGGCCCTGGTGACGAGGTCGCATTTGGTCGCCATGACGATGTCGGCCCGTCGGAGCTGGCGGACCACCAGTTCGCCGACGAACTGATCGCGCGACCTGGCCTGCACCGTCTCGGCGTCGGCCAGCACGACGACCCCGTCGAGGCGGCAGCCGGGCCAGCCCTGCCCGTAGGCGGCCACCTTGGCGGGATCGGCGACGCCGCTGGCCTCGATGACGATCTGGTCGGGGGCCGGCTCCAGGGCGAGCACCCGGTCGAGGGCGTCGCCGAGCTCGTCGGCTATCGAGCAGCAGACGCATCCGTTCTTGAGGCTGATCGTCTGGCCGTCGTGGTCGGCGATGAGGGCGGCGTCGATGTTGACCGCGCCGAAGTCGTTGACCAGCACGGCCAGGCGCCGGCCGTGGTTGTCGGCCAGCAGCTCGTTGATCATGGTGGTCTTGCCCGCGCCGAGGTAGCCGGCGACAACGGTCACCGGGACGAGGCCCTTCGGCGAGTGGGCGCCCATCGCTAGCTGCCTCCGATCGGGAACTTGCAGCCTTCGAAGACGGTTCCCCATATCGGGATGTCCCGCAGAGCCTCGGCGCCTACGTCGTAGGGGTCGGCTTCCAGGACGGTGAAGTCGGCTCGCTTGCCCCAGCGCAGCGACCCGATCTCCTCCTCCAGCCCGAGGACGTAGGCCGCGTTGGTGGTGATCGCCCTGATCGCCGCGTCCATAGACGCCCGCTCGGTGGCGGCCATCACCGCCCCGGACTCGGTCAGCCGGTTGGCGGCCACCCAGGCATTGTTGAGGGGCTTGGCCGGCGCCATCGGGAAGTCCGAATGCACCGCGAAGCGCACTCCGGCCCGTTCCAGCGACCCGAGCCTCGAGATCTGCGACGCCCGCTCGTATCCGACGGCGCGGGCTGCGAAAGCCTCGGCGAGCTCGTAGACGTAGTAGGCGTTGACCGAGGCCACCGCGCCCACCGCGGCCATGCGGTCGACCTGCTGCGAGCTGGAGATGCCGAAGTGCTCGAAGGTGAAGCGATGATCGAAGCGGGGGCGCTCCCACTGGAGCTTCTCGAGGGTGGACAGGGCCAGCTCGACGCCGAGGTCTCCGCTGCAGTGGACGTGGATCCTGCGACAGGCGTTCCACAGCACCCGGGCGACGGCCTCGAATCTCTCCGGGGGCGTCATCCACTCGCCGTGGCGGCCGTCGAGATGGCCGGGCGGCTTGAGCATCAGCAGCTCGGCGAAGAACCCGCCGTCGGCGAACATCTTGACGTGGTCGCTGAACCGCAGGCGATGGGTGTTGCGTGACGGGTAGGCCAGGACTCGCTGACGGAACTCGTCGTCGGTCCGCTCGTCGCCCTCCGGGCCCATCGCGAAGGGCATGAGCTGGACCCGGAACGGCGTGTCGGGCTGTTCCATCACCGCCTGGAGGTGCTCCCACTCCTGCTCGAACCCGTAGAAGCCCAGAGCGGCGTCGCCGATGGTGGTGTGGCCGCCGTGGTGGATGACCTGGCGCATCCGGTCGAGCCCGGCTCGGAACCGGTCGGTCTCCAGGAGGTAGCCGCGCAGGTGGCGCAGCGCGACGCTCAGGCCCGTCTCGAAGAACTTGCCCGCGCCTAGGTCGACCTGCGGGTGGCGACCCGCGGCCGCGGTGTCGAGGTCCATCCACCGCAGGCAGGCGTCGTTCACCGTGATCGAGTGGTAGCCGCGGTGCCACGCCACGATCGGCCGGGTCGTCGATATCCGGTTGAGAGCGCTCCGGTCGATGGGGCCGTGCCAGATGGGGTGGTGGCCGAAGGCGAACAGCGGCTCTCCGGGGGCCAGGGCCGCGTCGAGGCCGACCATGCGGGTGAGGAACTGCTCGGTGTCCCGCACCGGCCCGATGTCCTCCCACGGGAGGTCCCATCCGACGGCGGTGGTGAAGTGCATCGGCAGCAGGATGGCGGCCATGGAGGGATGCAGGTGGGGATCGACGAACCCCGGCATGATGCAGTAGTCCTTGAACGTGTCGTCGATCTCGTGGCTGCGGGACTCCAGCCACGGCCGCATCGTGTCGAGCGTGCCGACCTCCACGATCCGGCCGTCGCGGACCGCGATGGCCTCCGCCACGGGCAGGGACGGCTCCATGGTTCGCACCGTGCGGGCCACGAACACCGTGATGTCAGCCATCGAGGCCCCCGCATGCCGTCGGTGGCGGCCCGTCTTCGCCCCAATCCCGGATGGGACCCCGGCGCATTCGCCCCAAGCCCCGGCCGAGCGCCAATGCGATCCTGCTAGCCGTCGTCGCCGAGGCGCCGGCCGAGCGCGGCCGCGGTGTCGGTGCCGCTCTCGATGGCGCCGTCCATGAACCCGGCCCAGCCCCGGGCCAGGTCCGAGCCGGCGAAGTAGAGCCGGCCGTGGGGGACCGCGAAGTCGGAGTAGTAGCGCGACAGTTGTCCCGGGCGGTAGGTCGTCCAGGTTCCCTTGGCGTACGGGTCGGCGGTCCAGTTGTGGCCGTCGCAGATCCGCACGGTGGCTTCGGGGGCGAACTGGCGGATGGCTTGCTGCACCTGGGCGGGGTCGGTCGCGTCGATGGTCGAGTCGTCCTCGCCGATGCCCACCAGGAGCCGCCCGCCGTCGAAGTTGGCCTGCTCGGAGGTCCAGCACAGCGGCCCGCCCCAGCCCGAGGCCATCAGGAACTCGGGGACGTTGTCGACCAGGGCGTGGAGCTTGAGGGCGTGGCCGGCCAGCCCCTCGCGGGCGAGCCGGGCCTTGAGCGAATCGGCGCCGATGGGCAGCTCGATGTCCTGCCAGGTGTTGACCGGGGCGGCCAGCAGCGCGAACCGGGCGGTGTGGGTGTCGCCTCCGGTTGTCGCCACTTCGATGTGGTCGCCGGCGTCGCTGATCGAGGCGACCGGAGCGGAGAGTTCGATGTCGGCGCCGCCGTCGTCGGCGAGGGCCTCGACGAGGCTGGCCGTTCCCTTGGCGAACTTGGTGGCGGGAGCGTCATCGAGCGTCCAGACGGCGTTGTCGTAGCCGGCGACCCAGGTGAGGACCTGCAGCGCCGAGTTGTCGAGGGATGGCAGCCGAACGCGAAGGCGGACCACATCGTGAGGTACTCGGCGACGAACGGCTGGTCGGTGTATGGCGCGATGAACTCTGCGAAGGAGATGTCCAGGTCGCGCAGATCGGGGTTGTCGAGGTCGGCGCCGAACGTGACCCGGCGGGACTGCTCCACTATGTGGTCGAGGGCCTTGTCGAGGTCGGCACGGAACTCCCGGGGCACGGGCTGGTCGGGGCGGGGGAGGCTGCGGCCGCAGAGCGACACCCGGAACTCCTGACCGGCGGGGCTGAGGACGGTGGGCAGGGAGTAGCGCTGGATCTCGCGGGCGATGTTGAGCTGGGTGGGTTCGTCGAACCACGTGCCGCCCATCTCGTTGCGGCGGCCGGTGTCACCGAACTGCTTGTACCAGGTGCGTCCCCCGAGCCGGTCCCGTGCCTCCAGCACCAGCACCGAGTGGCCGCTCTGGGCCAGGTCGCGGGCGGCGGTCAGCCCGGCGATGCCTCCGCCAACGACGACAACGTCCTGCATGGATCTGGCCCCCCAGCGTTCAGTCGCGACCCCGACTCAACCTACCGCGTGGCCTGTGCCCGGTTCACAACCGACCCGGGTTCCCGGCGGGCGGCCGTGATGGCGGGGTCAGTCGATGGAGAACGGTGGGTACTCGTCGGTGAGCAACAGCCCGTAGGTGAAGTAGCGGAGGTTGACGAGGTGCGAGCCGACCACGAACCGGCGCAGCCCGCCGGGCCAGCGGCCGGTGAACAGCACCGCGAAGAAGCCGAGCAACAGGCAGACCGTCGCGATGACGACGACGATCAGGTTGAAGACGTAGGCGGGGATGATGATGATGATCCGCAACAGCACCGTGAGCCGGTTGCGGCCCTCGAGCGCGGGGGAGAAGCTCACCGACGTCTGCGAGCCTCCGGGGTCGGCCGGCGATGTGTCGAAGTCGAAGGGCGGGTACCGGTCGGTGAGGAAGTTGGCGAAGGCCCACACGACGGTGCTGTAGCGCAGGTACAGGGCTTGAAAGCCGGCGAGGCCGGCGGGCAGCTTGCCGGTCACCACGATCACGATCGCCGAGATGATGGCCACGACCCAGCTCACCGTGGCCAGCACCGACAGCACTACGTAGTGAGGGATCAGCAGCAGCCAGTGCACCAGCGGCCGCCAGTTGGCGATCCGATCAGGCGTATCGATCTGAAGCGACGCGGGATAGCTCATAAGCGCACCCTAGATCACCCAATCCGCCAGTCCAAGACCTTCGATACGGGTCTCGTTAGCTGCGAGGGCCGTGCAAGTGGATCTCGACGATGACACTGGTTCGGTCGCCCGGTCCGTCAGCAAGGAATGAGGGCGAGTAGGGGTCGTCGGTCACCGCGGCGAGCCAGTGGTATGGCACTTCGCCGACGACCTCCAGTTCGAGGCCGAGCGCTGTGCTTGCCTCGTCGAGGGTCATGCCGACGCGGACAGGACCGAAGCCGTCGTCGGTTCCTTCGATCCCAGAAGTCGGGCTCAGTGACTCGGTAAGGAGCCAGATCACCGGCATCGGGAAGGGCGCGGCGTCGATCTCGTTGGGGCCGGCCTGCAGGACGTCGCCGATGGGTCCCGTATCAAAGTGCTCATCGATGGCGACCCTGCGTCTTCCGTCGGGCCAGTCGACCGTCATCGGCTCGAAGCCCTTGTTCCATACCTGCACGTTCTGGAACTCGGCTACGACCACGCAGGGTTGCGTCAGGGAAGGATCCCACAGGATGATCCACGGCTCGGCACCCTGGAGCGCCACGCAGCCTTGATCCGGGACCATCGACTCGAGCGCCGCATCCGGCTGCTCGTCCGAACGCAGCAGGATGCCGGCCCCGATCCCTACGATCACGAGCACGGCGACCATCACAGCGGCACCGATGACCAGGTTTCGTCGACGCCGTTGGCGTATCGATGAGCCGACCTCGCTCACGTCGCCAGTATGGCGACTTCGGTTGGAGAGTGCTGCACGGTCGGCGGCGGAAGGCGCTAGGAGGATCAGCGAGAGTGGGGGCCTGTCTCGGTTCGAGCTGTTCTGAGGTCGATCTCCACTAGCGGGCGCTGGGTGACGGTGGCGTGGAAGTTGCCGGTGCCGGTGCTGATCCAGTCGGCTGGCCGGACGGTGGCTTGCACGGGTCGTCCCAACCGCTGCTCGGCCGCGGAGGCTGCCGCGTACAGCTCGTCCCGGGCGGGTGATCCAAGTACAAGTAAGTCGATGTCGCCGACAGGACGGTCGGCTCCGTCACCGAGTAGGTGTGCCGCCCAGGATCCGTAGATGTGCGCGGCGTCGATGTTGTCGATGGGGGCGAGCGCTGCGGCCAGGACTCGGGGCGGGCCGAACGCCTTGACCAGCACGTCTGCGAGTCCGCGGTAGTAGGGGCTGTCAGTGTTGGCCCGCACGAGCCTGGTGTTTCCAATCTTGCGGCTGGTCACGAGGCCTGCTGACTCGGCCCGGTCGATCTCGCGATGCACGGAACTGACAGGTACGGAAACCAGAGCGGCGAGATCGGTCAGACTGGCTTCAAGTTCGGCGTCGCCGAGCAGGAGCGCCAGCAACTCGCCCTGCTGCCGTGACCGCAGGATCGGTAGCAAACTCGGCGCCGGAGTTCTTTCCACAATTAGAGAAGCATATTCCGAAATACGGGATTATGGCCGCTAGCCGCGGAGATGGCGGCCGCCGCACGAACGCCTGTTGACATGGTCTCGGCAGGGTCGAAGTCCTCGAAGCGGTCAGCGAGTCGGTCCGCGTGCTTGGCGATCTCGTCGCGTGTCCACTTCATGGTCGCCACGCTGCGGCAACGGTCCTCCAAGTCGTTCGTAGCGATGCTGCAGGGCTTAGCGTCATTGGAAGACGACTCGCTGCCGTATCCATGCGGCGAGGGCTTGTTCGTCAATCTCGCCTGCAGCAACCGCAAGCATCGTCCGTTCGGCATCGTCAACCTCGGGCGGATCGGGCTCCCATCTGCCGCCGTTGAGGTCGACGAACATGACAAGAGAGGCCCAAGCGGCGCGCTTGTTGCCGTCAGGCAGCGGGTGATTGCGAGCTAGCCGCCAGCACAGCACGGCCGCCTTGTCGATGAGATCGGGATAGAAGTCCTCGTCGCCGAAGCCCGACATCGGAGCATGGAGCGCAGAGTCCGCGAGTTCGATGCGGCCGGACTGGGAGAGCACGTCAGCGGAGATGCCAGTGACCTGTTCGCAGAGCCAGAGATACTCAGCGAGGGACAAGTATCTCGTCACTGGGCCAGACGATCCAGCAACTCCTGGTCTCGTTCGATCAGCCGCCTTGCCCGAGCCGTGAAGTCCTCATCGGCTCTCACGCGCTCTATCTCTGCACGTAGCGAGTCGACGACGAGTTGGTTGACGCTCGAGCCCTGTACGCGGGCCACCGCCTCGGCCTGCTGCGCCAAGTCCTCCGGCAATCGCACTGTCGTCTGTCTAGTCATGACATCACAATATCAAGACATCAAATCTCACCACAACCAGCATCCGGAGGGCCAGTCCGAGGATCCAGTTGGGTCGCCTAGGACGGAAGCCGGGGCTTACGCATGCAACCAGTTCATTTGGGCTTATGCAGGTTCTGGAGCTGGGGTCACGATCTGGATCAGGTTTCCGCAGGTGTCATCAAAGACAGCCATCACGACGGTGCCGAGGTCGGTGGGCGCCTGGGTGAACTCGACGCCGGCGGCGCGCAGCCGTTCGTGCTCGGCATGGACGTCGTCGACGGTGAACTGTGCTGATGGGAACCCGTCGGCGGTGAGGGCGTCACGGGATGTCCTGGCGGCCGGGTGTGCGGCGGGCTCGAGGAGCAGCTCCGGCCCGTCAGGCTGCTCCGGGGAGACCACGGTGAGCCACGAGTAGTCCCCGACGGGCACGTCGTGATGCTTCTGGAATCCGAGGACCTCGGTGTAGAAGGCGAGGGCCTTGGCCTGGTCGTCGACGATGACGTTGGTCAATGTGATCCGCATGCGTGTCCGCCTTTCGTCGCTGGGCTGTCACACATGATGCTACGAGGGTGCGACACCGCCTCCCGCCATGAACTTCCTTGCTCCGGTTGATCGAAGAGCTTACGCATGCACTCGGCACCCTTCAGAAATGGAATGATTGTTTCATTAGTGAGCGATGTTGGCTAGAGTCGGAGCGTGGACTTCAAGCAGCCAGTCGAAGCGGTGATTCCGGGCGCGCAGGGCAAGATCCTGGCCGTGCTGGTCGAGACGACAATGGAATTGAATCTGCGAACCGTCGCTCGGTTGTCGGGAGTTAGCGTCGCTCAGGCGTCACGGATTCTGCCGTCACTGGTCGCGCTCGGTCTTGTCACGCGACGCGAGGTGCCACCATCGGCCTTGTTCAGGTTCGTGCCCGACCATGTGGCGGTTCCGGCGATCAGTCTGCTTGCCCGTGCCCGCGAATCGGTGATCGACGAAATGGGACGGACGGCCGCGGCGCTCGATCCGGCGCCGGTGAGCGTCATTGTGTTCGGTTCGTTCGCGCGCGGCGCCGCGCATGCCGACAGCGACATTGACGTGGTAGTGGTGCGGCCGGAGGCTGTCGAGGAGGACGACGGCGGGTGGCGCGGCGCGCTCGAGGAATGGCACAGCAAGGCTGAGCGCCTGACCGGCAACCCGGTCGAGATACTCGAGATCACCGAGAACGAGATCGGAGAACGGCTTCGCGGTCGCGCCGTTGTATGGCGAGACGTCGTTCGCGACGGTGTCACCGTGTTCGGGGCCACCATCGAGCAGCTGCGCGGAACACCTGCGAGGTCGTCGTAGTGTCACGGCAGGTTCCCACGCGTAAGGTCACTGCCGCCGAAGCAAGGGCATACCTGGTCAAAGCCGAGGAGTTTCTGGACGCGTCGAGAGCCGCGCTCGATGCCCAACAGTCGACCGCCGCAACCAGCCTCGCCATTCACGCCGCCATCAACGCGGCCGACGTCGTAACCGGCCTGCGAATCGGCCAGCGCGCCTCCGGGCCCGATCACCGCCAGGCCCTATCACTGCTACGGCAGGCCGGCAAGGACGGCTCAGAGGTCGAGAAGAACCTGAGCCGGCTGCTTCAGCTCAAGACGAGGACCGAGTACGAGCCCGACGCGGTGGCTCTGTCCGAGGCGGCACGCCCCGCGGCGCGGTGCACGTGCGCTCGATGACAAGTCGCGAACAAACGAGGGTCGGAATCTGGCTGGGATGGGCCGCCGGGATTGGGTAGGTCTATTGTCGGCGGGAGGGTCGGGCTGGGCCGTTGGGTTGACCAGGGGGAAGAGGAATGGGTGTGCAGAAGTTCGTGGTGTTGCTTGATGCTGATCACGCCGTTACGGCGGGGGAGCGGGACGATGCGGTGGGGCGGCTGGTTGAGGGTGCTGGCGGGGCTGCGGGGCTTGTGGGGTTGACGGTCAGCAGTCTGGACGAGTCGCTGACGGGGCCTGCGGAGACCGTTGCTGTGGTGCAGGCTTGGATTGAGGATTCTGCTGATGCGGGGTCGGTTCTTGGTCAGCTGACCGGCTCGGTGGAGGCGATGGTGTCTAGTTGGCTGGTTGAGGAGATCGTGTTTCTGGCGCCGGTTGATCGTCGGCGGTCTGGGGAGCACTCGCGACTCAACCTGTTCGGGACGGCTGCCAAGCGGGAGGACTTCACCATTGAGGGGTTCTTCGACTACTGGAAGACGGTGCATGCACCGATCTCATCGGCGATCCCGGGGAGCTCCGGCTATGTCGTGTCGCGGGTTCGCGAGACGGTGAGCGCTCCCATCGAGCGCACCGTCGATGCGTTCATCGAGCTTTGGTACCCGAGCCGTGATCACCAGGCGAGCGCCAGTGAGCACCCGCTCGCCGCCAAGGCCTGGGAGGACGTCCCCAACTACGCGCGCACCGACGGCCAGTTCTGGTTTACCTACGAGCATGTGGTCATCGAACCGCCCGACACCGGTCCGGGCATGTTCGACTCCGGCGGCAGCTGATGCGGGTACGCCCACACCTGCTGGAGACTCCCCACTCGGGCATCCGGCGGATGGCCGACCTCGCGGCCACCCTCGACGATCCGATCCGGCTCGAGGGCGGGGACCCGAACTTCACTACGCCCCAGCACATCATCGACGGCGCCGCCGAACGATCAACCGCAGGGTCGACCGGGTATGCCCCCGGCGAAGGCTTCCCGGAGCTGCGAGAGGCCATCGTCGGCAAGCTCGCACGGGTCAACAACGTCACTGCCGGCCCCGACCAGGTCTGCGTGACCACCGGCGCCTGCGGAGCGCTGTTCACCAGCCTCGCTCTCACCGTTGAACCGGGCAGCGATGTGCTGCTTCCCGACCCCGGATGGTCCAACTACGCCGCGCAGGTCCATGTCCTCGGAGCGCGGATCGTTCCCTACGCCGTCGACGCGTCAACGGACTGGCGCCTCGATCCCGCCGCCGTCGAGGCCGCCATCACACGGCAGACGAGTGCCCTGATACTGAACTCGCCGGGCAACCCGACCGGCGTGGTCTTCGATCCCGACGACCTCGCCGCGGTGGCCGAGCTGGCCGCCGGCCGCGGCGTCGCGGTCATCAGCGACGAGGCCTACGACGAGGTGGTGTTCGACACCGAGCCGTTCTCGGTGGCGTCACGAGTCAAGTCCGACCAGCTGCTGACCATCTACTCGTTCTCCAAGACCTACGCCATGACCGGCTGGCGCATCGGGTACGCGGTCGGGCCGGCCGATTTCGTGAGCGAGTTGTCGCTGCTGCAGGAGCCGGTCGTGTCCAGCGCGGCCACCATCTCCATGCACGGGGCCACGGTGGCGCTGCAAGGCCCGCAGGACTGCGTGGGCGAGATGGTCGCCGCCTACGCCGAGCGCTGCCAGAAGGCCACCGCGCTGCTCGACGCCGAAGGCATCCGCTACGTCGAACCGGGCGGCTCGTTCTTCTTGATGATCGACATCCGCGACAGCGGCCTCGACTCGTGGGCGTTCGCCACCCATCTGGTGGAGCAGCACCGGGTGGTGGTCGTGCCCGGGCTGGCGTTCGGCCAGGGCGGGGAGGGATTCGTGAGGGTGAGCTTCGCGGCCGCTCCCGAGACGATCCTGGAGGGCCTGGCCCGCCTCGCCGAGACCCTCCACGACCTCAAGAGTCGCAACCCGGCGGCCACCTAGGCGCAGACGTGGAAGGGAACCGGACGTGAAACGACTCGAAGGCCTGTCCGCGCTGATCAGCGGGGGAGCCAGCGGCGTCGGGCGGGCCACCGCGCACCGCTTCGCCCAGGAGGGCGCGGCCCGGGTCACGCTGTTCGACAAGGACCCCGAGCGCATCGCCGACGTCGCCGCCGAGGTGGCCGACATCGGCACCGAGCCCCGAACTGTGGTCGGCGACGTGGCCAACCCGCCCGACTGCCAGCGGGCCGTGGATGAGGCCACCCGGGGCGACGGCCGCCTCGACGTGCTGGTCAGCAACGCCGGCGCGGACTCGATCCACGACTTCCTGGAGCTCGAACTCGACGAGTGGTACCGGATCATGGACATCAACCTCACCGCGTCGTTCGTGCTGGGCCAGGCCGCGGCCCGGGCGATGGTGGCGGCCGGCAACGGCGGCACGATCCTCTACACCGCGTCGATCTCGGGGGTGGCCGCGTCGACCGGCGACGCCCACTACGGCGTCTCCAAGGCCGGCATCATCAGCCTGGTCAAGACCATGGCCATCGAGCTGGTCGAGCACAACATCACGGTGAACTGCGTCAGCCCCGGCCCGCTCGACACCCCCATGTCGCTGGCGCTGCTGGGCAGCGAGGAGGCCATGCAGGCCGCCCGGGAGAGCTGGCCCATCGTCCCCATGAACCGCCTCGGCTCACCCACCGAGATCGCCGGCACCTACGCCTACCTGGCCTCCGCCGACGGCGCCTACACCACCGGCCAGAACATCGTCGTCGACGGCGGCATGACCACCAACGTCTTCCCAGTAGCCGACGAACTCGCCTGAGAGGCCGAACAAATGGGGCGCACGCCACACGAACATGAAGGAGTTAACCACCGTGGAGGTGGTCAACTGCTTCAAGTTCGCAACCACCGACGCCGACCGGAACCTTCACCGCGACGCGCATCGTGGCGAGCGTCAATCGCGACCTTCGCTGAGCGCTAGCAGGTTCCGCGCCCGATCGCGGTGCTCAAACGGGGATCAGCTCGAAGGCGACCCCGTACTGCACGCCGATGGTCTCGCCGATCTGGTGGCAGGTGTCGCGCAGGAACGTGTCGGGGTCGAAGGCGCCGTCGCCGAGGTTGTCGATGTAGGTGCTGTGACAGACCAGCGAGGCGACGCCCTCGGCGATGTGGTCGGTCACGTCCACTGCGTGGGTGGATGCCGACGAGCTGGCGAAGGCGATCCAGCGGACTCCGCCCCACGGCTCGCCGGCGTCGGTGAACAGCCACCGGTTGGCCGCGTCCCGGACGGCGTCGGGCAGGGCCCGGCCGAGCTCCCGGTGATCGACGTGGTTCCAGGGCCCTGCGTCCCCCCACCGGTCGCGGAAGTTCGACCCGATGATCACCTCGGGCCGGTGACGGCGGATGGCTGCGGCCAGGTCGCGCCGCAACTCGAGCCCGTTGACGACCAGGCCGTCGGGGTGGTCCAGGAACTCGACCACCGACACCCCCACCGCGGCCGCGGCGGCCACCTGCTCGGCGGTGCGCAGCGGACCGGTCCGGTCGGGCGGCATGGAGTCGATGCCGGCCTCGCCCCGGGTGGCCAGCACGTAGCGGACGTCCTTGCCCATGGCGGTCCAGCGGGCCACCGCCGCCGACGCGCCGTACTCGAGGTCGTCGGGGTGGGCCACCACCGCCAGGGCCCGGTCCCAGTCCTCGGGCAGCCTGTCAAGCACGGGATCCGCCTGCTGGGCATCCTCCCCGGTCGGTTCGCTACCGCTCACCGGATCCAAGCTAGTGGGGCGTCCCCAGACCCTCGCGCCCGGCTCCGAGACATCTCGGGACGAAAATGTGTGGTATGTCCACAAGACTCGCACCGAGATTCGAACAAGGGGGAGCATGCGATGGACGCCGAGACTGCACTGCGGCAGATGCCCAAGGCCGAACTGCACCTGCATCTGGAGGGGGCCGTGGACGCGGCAACGTTCGCGTCCCTGGCGGCGAAGCACAGCCTGGAGCTGCCGCCCCATGACGAGGTCGCCGACCTCTACCAGTACGACAGCCTGGCCGACTTCCTGCTCATCTACTCGCTGGTGTGCCGGTCGGTCCAGACCGAGGCCGACTTCCGGCTGGTGACCTACGAGTGCCTGGAGCGCTGCGCCGGCAGCGGGGCCCGCTACGTGGAGCTGTTCTTCAGCCCGGAGTCGCACTTCGAGATGGGCGTCGAGTACTCCACGATGCTGGCCGGCGTGCTCGGCGGGATGGCCGACATCAAGGCCGACCGGGGGCTGGATAGCAACCTGATCCCGGCCATCAACCGGGAGCTGGGCCCGGCCCGGGCGGTGGAGTTCGTGGAGATGGTGGCCGCCCATCCCGACCCCCAGATCATCGGCGTCGGCCTGGACTTCAACGAGATCGGGTTCCCGTCGGAGGACTACGTCGACGCGTACCGGGCGGCCGCGGCGCACGGCTTGCACCGCACGTCCCACGCCGGCGAGGTCGGCCCGGCCGACAACGTGCGGGCCGCGATCGATCTGCTGGACTGCGAGCGGATCGACCACGGCTACCACGTGGTCGACGACCCCGATCTGGTGGCCCGCTGCGCGGAGAGCCAGATCGCGTTCACGGTGTGCCCGACGACCACCGGCTACACCACGATCTGGCGCGACCTGAGCGCGCCCGATCACGCCATCCGCCAGATGGACGCGGCCGGCCTGAAGCTGATGGTCAACTCCGACGATCCGGCCATGTTCGTGTCCGATCTCGGCAACGAGTACGTGCTCCTGCACCGCGAGATGGGTCTCAGCCTCAGCACGCTCAAGGGGATGGCCCTCAACGGGATCGACGCCGCCTGGATCGACGACGCCACCAAGGTCTCGTGGCGCAGGGAGTGGTCGGCGGAGATCGACGCCCTGTTCGCCTCCATCAACGGCGGCTAGCCATAGGCTCTGCGTCCATGACGCACCGCACTCCCGAGGAGCTCGACGCCGGGCTGGCGCACGTCCGTGGCGCGCCGTCCGACGGCGGCGAGCTGCGGCTGATCGTCCGCCGCCCCGACGTGGACGAGCGCGAGCCCGTCGACGAGGGCGTCCTCGATCCCGAGTCGGGCCTGGTGGGCGACACCTGGGCACCGCGGGGCAATCCCCGCTTCGAGGACGGCCGGGCCGACGTCCTCGCCCAGGTGACCATCATGAACTCACGGGTCCTGGACGTGATCGCCGGGCCGGTCGACCGCTGGGCGCAGGCCGGTGACCAGCTCTACGCCGATCTCGACCTCAGCCACGACAACCTGCCCGCGGGCACCCGGCTGGCCGTCGGCGAGGCGCTGCTCGAGGTCACCGAAAGGCCTCACACCGGGTGCGGGAAGTTCACCCGCCGGTTCGGTCTCGACGCGATGCGCTGGGTGAACTCCGAGACGGGCATGAAGCTGAGGCTCCGGGGCGTCAACACCCGGGTCGTGAAGCCCGGTGCGATCCGGGTGGGCGACCGTGTCACCAAGGCCGACGGAGCTTCGGGCTACGCCGATTGGACGGGCGGTGAACCCTCGGGTTGACGCCGGCGGTCAGTCGGGGATCCAGGATTCGGTCTCTATGCCGAGGCCGTCGGCGATGCGGTTGGCGTAGGCGTAGTAGCCGACGACCTCGACTATGTCGAGGATGTCGCGGTCGGAGAATCCGGCTGCTCGCAGGGCCTCGACGTCGGCGTCGTCCATCGCGGCGGGCGTCTTGGTCAGCTTGACCGCGAAGGTCAGCATCGCGGTGCGCTTGGGCGACAGAGGCGCAGTGGTCCAGTCCTGTTCGACCGCGGCGACCAGCTCGTCGTCGTTGATGAGCCGGCGCAGACCGCGCCGGTGGTGGACGATTCAATAGTGGCAGCCGTTTTCGAGGCTCACGACCAACGCGATGAGCTCGCGCTCGACCTTGCGCAGCGTGGCGGTGCCGGCCATGGCCGACTCGTACAGGGCGAGATGGGCTCGCATGGAGCGGGGGTTCAGCGAGTGCACGGCGATGACGTGGTCGACCCGGCCGTAGGTGGGGTCCACGACCCGGGGGTGGATCTCGCCCAGCTCGCCGTCCCACGAGTCGTCCGGGATTATCTCGATGCGTGCCATACCAGGCCCGCACAGTAGAGCTTGCGGGCCCCGCCTGTCAGCAGGCTCTTGTCGACTCAGCGCAAGGTGAGGCGGCTTCCGTGGATGTCTGCTGCTGCTCCGACCGTCTCTTCTTGTGTCGCCGCGTCGATCGTGGCTTGGTCGGATGCGGTGGCCCAGCCTCGTGTTCCGTCGTCGAAGCGGACGAGCGCGATGGCGGTGGGCGACGGCTGGAGGTAGTCGACGGTCACGGCGTCGATGACGGCCGGCCCGTCGCGGTCCACAGGGGCGAGGTCGCGGGGGTTCAGGTCCGGGGTGAGCTTCGACGTGACGTGCGGAGACGCCGGCGGCGATGTCGACAGCAGCCCGAGGGCGTGCTTGGCCGCTATGCCGCCGCTGCCGTGCACCAGGCCGGTGCTGCCGGGGGCGTCGTCGCGCAGGCGCTGCACCATGGCGATGAGGCCCTCGCCCGCGCTGAAGTTCACGGGCGCGCCGGCGAAGGCGAGGCCTCCGGAGACGGTGAGGGGGCGCTGGTCGACGATCCCGAGAGCGTCGGTGGCCAGCTCGACCATCGAGGGGAAGCAGGCGTAGAGGTCGAGGTGGCTGATGCCGGCGGGATCCCCGGTGATAGAGAGGATGTCGTCGGCTGCCGCTTGCAGGCCGGGGTGGTCGGCGAGGTCGCTCCGGCTGGCCACGAAGTCGGTGTCGTCGGCGATGGCGGTGCGGTGGGGGAAGACCATGCGGTCCGGCGCGATCCCGTGGTCCCGTGCCACGGCCAGCGAGCAGACGAGCAGGGCACCGGCCCGGTCGACGGTGTTGTTGGCCACCATGGCCTTGGTGTAGGGCCAGCTCACCATCTGGTTGCCGGGGGAGACCTCGGCGATCTCGCCGGGCGACATGGCGCGCCGGGTGGCGGCATGCTCGACGCCGGCCGCGACCGCGGAGAATCCTGCGCAGAGTTCCGAGATCCGGCGGCAGTTGGCGGCCATCGTCTCGCCCCGCTGGGCGCGGACGGCGCTCTCGAGTAGCGCGAAGGCGTTCCTGGGCAGGTCTGCGGCGACGGCTGCCGCACCCGGGTCGCCGATCACCAGTGGCGGTCCCCACATCTCGTCGGGCGGCGACTGAGCGTCGGGGAGTCTGGGTTCTTCGAGGTCCTGCCGCCGCGCCATCCGGCGGGACCGGGTGCACTCGCCCCCGATGATCAGTGCCGCGCCGAGCGCTTCCCGTTGGATGCGGTCGGAGAGGTCGGCGAGCAGCGCCACCGGTGTCTGCCCGCCGAAGGTGGTCAACAACGTGCGGGCGTCGGCTCCGACAGCCTCGGCCACCCAGCCACCGGGATTGCGGTAGCGCCACAGCCCACCCGCCACGGCGACGAGATCAACACTCGTGGCGATGCCTGGGGCGCCGCAGTCGTCGATCGCGGCCCGTGCCGCATCGATCATCAACGAGACCGGCTCTGTCAGCGCATCCGGATCATGTGGCGTCGCAATGGACACGCCCACGATGACCGGTGTCTGGTCGCTCACCACGCCCAGACCGTACCGACTGGGTACGTCGTAGTCGCTCGCCGGGTCCGGCGCGACGAGGCCTCCGTGCCGTCAGTTGTCTATGTCGCGAGCTTCGCGGACTTTCTCATCCACTTCGATGGCTAGCCGAGCGGAGGCGAGGGCCTCGTCGAATTCTGCGCGCTCGGCAGAGGTCATGGCGTCGAACCTCCGGTTACGCAGTTCTTCAATCGTTGTGCGACCCATCAGTCGTCCTCCTCGTCGAAGCGGATCCTCTCCGAGTGTGATTCAGCTCTGCTCGATCACGCCGCAGGCCACGCGGTCTCCGGCGCCCGGTTCCGGGCCGTAGCTGTCCGGCTTGGCGTGAATGATGATCGCTGAGCCGTCGGCGTCGAACACGGACGTGTCGCCGGTTGCCGCCAGCGTCACCGCGCTGGTGAAGTGGTCCGCCCTGGCGGTGCCGTCGCTGCCGGCATAGATGTTCGGAAGGTCACCGGCATGGGATCCCTCGGTGTGCATGAAGCCGTGGCCCTCGTCGCCGGGCGCGAAGTGGCTGCCGGCTGCGGAGAAGTCCGGTGTGCAGGCACCGGTGTCATGGAGGTGGAATCCGTGGGGCCCGGGGGTCAAGCCGCTGATGTCGGCCGACACGAGCACTCCGTTGGGTCCCTGCTGCAGGGTGACGGTGCCCATCGGCGTGCCGTCGGGTCCCGACATCGTGGCGGCCGCGGTCTGTCCCACTCCGGCTACGTCGTCCTCACCGCAGGCGGTGAGCCCCGCTAGCACAAGCAGCCCCACCACTGAGATGACGATGATTTGTCGGTTGCGCAGCATCTTGCCCTCCTGGACTCGGATCTCGCTCTGAGCATAGAACCGGGCCGTGCCCCGATCAGGAATGCTCCGGCGTGTCGCACCTCTCGGCTATGGTCGCCGGCGGCGGCGCTTAGACATCGGATTCATCATCGAGACTTAGATCGGAAATCGAGCCCCTGCATTTCACACGCGGCCGCCTAGCCCAGACGCGTACGAGCAGGGAGCGGTGCCGTGAACGAGCACGAAGAATCCATCGACAAGTCCGACGACGACGCGGAGCACCGGACCGGAGCGGCTGCACCGGCGGGGGAGCGGGGCTTGTCGCCCCCCGAGCTGCTGCGGACGCTGGTCGACGGTCCGCCGACCGAGGGCGATCTGCAGATGCTGATGGAGCTGCGGGTGGGCCTGCGGGCCGACCCGTCGGGTCCGGCGACAGTGATCGATTGCAGCCCGTCCGAGCCGCTGGACCCCGAGACGGTCGCCTTGATGCACCGCTTGGCGCGGGAACGGCTGCGGAGGCTCACTTGGAGACGCTCGTGGCCTGGCGACATCAGCGGGGAGGACCGGTGATGGCGCAGAGGCCCGACCCCGCGGAGAGGGCCCGGCGGGCCCGCGAGCGCCTCAGAGCACGGCGGGCCAAGGCGGTCATCGCCGACCAGGCCGCCGAGTCGGCGGCACCGCTGCCGGCGCAAAGGCCGCGGCGAGTGTGGCGGGGATGGCCCGCCGACGGCCCGCCTGGGCTGCGGCGGGTGCACACCGAGCTGTCGGCGCTGCAGGTGGTGCGCCGGGCCGAGTTGCTAATCGGCCTGGGCTATCCCGAGGACTCGCTATACCGCGACCCCGACATCAACAGCCCCGACGAACTGGAGGCCGCCCGGCTGCTGCTGTGGACGGCTTCGGCCTGGATGGACACCAACACGGTGCTGGACCTGGTGGCGGTGGCCGCCATCGGCAAGGGCTGGTCGGAGGTCCCGGCGTCGGAGCTGTTCGCCGAGTTGCTCCCCAACCCGGAACCCGGTCCAACAGGCGACGAGCCCCAGGAGCCGCCGCAGCCATGAGCGCATCCTCCAACGCCGACCTCGCGATGGTCCACTGAGCGTCTCGGAAAATAGGTTGTTTCACGAGCAGTGAAACATTAGCCTTATTGGATCACAGCAAGTGGACCAAGGGTTTCTCCAATGCCGCGCAACCTTCCTCCTCGTGAGATCGATGTAGTCCGCCGGGTCGAGCAGTTTCTCGCTGAGCGACTTCCTGCGGGTTGGTCGCTGCGCTCCAAACGCAACGTACGTGTTGGACGCGCCCGACCCGACCTGCTTGCGGAGATCGGTGCTCCGAGTGGCGCCAACGCTGTGTTGACGATCGAAGTCAAGCGCAGGATGGAGCCACGCAATGTGGGCTCGGTTGCAGAGCAGGTCGTAATGACGGCCGGTCAGGCGGATCCGGCGGCAGTCCCGGTAGTGGCTGCGTCCTATCTGTCGCCCCGCTCGCGGGGAATGCTGGAGGGCCTCGGAGTCGGGTACATGGACATCACGGGCAACGTCCGGATCGAGGTGTCCGAACCCGGGCTCTTCATTTCCACGTCGGGCGCCGACCGGGATCCGTGGCCCCAGGACGACGAGTTGCGGTCCCTTCGGGGCCGCGGCGCGGCGCGGGCCGTCAGGGCGATCGTCGACTCCGCGCCCCCGTTCGGTGTTAGGGAGCTCGCCGTATCCGCCAATGCTTCTGCGGCGACGCTGTCGCGCGTGCTGGAACTGCTGGAGCGCGAGGGGATCATCGAGCGCTCCCGGCGGGGGCCAGTGTCGGGCGTGGACTGGCAGGCCGCTCTCCGAAGGTGGGCCGAGGACTACGACCAGACAGCCTCGAACACCGCTGCCACCTACCTCGAACCTCGCGGCCTTTCCGCGCTGGAGAACTCGCTCGCACGTGCTCGGCTCCGTTGCGCCGCGACGGGTGCGTTCGCGGCGCAGCGCTTCGATCCGATTGCGCCGGCCAGGACTGCTGCGCTCTACGTGGAGGATGCAGAAGAGGCCGCGAACCGACTGGGACTGCGCGAGGCCGACGCCGGCACCAACGTCGTACTGCTGGAGCCCTTCGATCCTGTGGTATTCGACCGAACCGTCACTCGCGACGGGCTGCGATGCGTGGCTCCGAGCCAGCTAGCTGTGGATCTGTTGACAGGACCGGGTCGGGAACCACCCCAGGGCGAGGAACTGCTCCGGTGGATGCAGGAGAACGAAGATGCCTGGCGAACCTGATCTGTACGTCCGCGCCCGCCGCGCCTTACTCGACGCTGCCGATGCGCTCGCACCGCATCTGGATGCAGTCGTGCTCGTAGGAGCGCAGGCCATCTACCTTCACGTCGGCGAGGCCGACCTGCTCGACCGCAGCATCGCTCACAACTCTGGCGTCGGACCTGCTGTCGGCGCTGTGACTGTCAGCACCGCGGCGACGGTCTCGGAGGCTGACTCTCGCCGCTGGCTCGCTGCCGGACTGCCCGCTCCAGCAGATACTCGTCTACCGGGACTTCTTCGGCTTTCGACCAGTCGAAGTTCTCGCACCAGTCGGCGACCGCGTCCCAGTCTCCGCTCGCTCTCGCATCGTCGATGAGTTCTCGAAGCGTCTTCGACATGGGGGTTACAGATGCTTCGATCGCGCCGGCATTGCATGGGTGATGGTACATCCCTCTCCCTTAGTTCATAATGAAGATTATCAATATCTCTCAAGAGTAGAGGTATTGGTACTCAACCTATACTGTTTTCATGAATCTGCATCCGCCTCGCATGTGGCTGCCGCCTGATCCACCCGAGCAGCCTGATCCACTCGGTCAGGCGGAGCGCGACGCTCTAAAGGAGCAGGCCCGTGCGCGGCGGGAGGAGCTGCGCGCCGCCAGGTTGGGCGTCCTCGCAACCGGCCCGGCGCTCCGCGACATCGGCAAGGCCGCCGACTGTCCATGCTCGTGCCATCCGTCCCCGGCGAGTCCAGATTTCCACGAAGGTGGCGCACGGTGCCCTTGCCAGCTGACCCGAGCAGAACTCGCGGAGCTTTGGGATCGCCTACTCGAGCCCGACGAGGAGACCGCAGCGATGTCGGCGGAGGAGGACCGAGCCCGCGCCGAGATGGCCGGGGTCGCCGCAGAACTCGGCGTCGACGCCGAAGTTGAGTGCTGGGCTTGCCCGTTGGTGGTGGCAGGCACTTGCGACGGCCGCAGCTTCTACTTGCGGGAGCGTCATGGCCACTGGCGGGTCGAGGTCGCCGCTGATCCGGGCTGCGCCGACTTGTGGGGCACCCGCGGCGCTGTCGGCATCGAGGTCGCGGCCGGCCGGGAAGCGGACCTCTGCGACGCCGACGGTAGGCCCTCGCCGGCGGTGGCGTTGCGCGTGGCGGTGAGCTCTGTACGGCTCTCCGCTCTACGGCATGGGTGCTCCCACGAGTTGCCATCCGGTGACAGCCACCGGTTCTGCCGCCGCTGCGGAACCCCATTCGACGAGTCCGAGCGGTGGCGCTGGCCCGCACCGCCCGCGGCCCGATGACCACCAGCGGCCGTGTCTAGGCGCGACGGTGCCGTTGAGTCGGTGCGCTGACGCTTGATGTCATATGGCTCTGGGACGATGGAGGCATGGGCAGAGTTCGTGTGCTTGCCAGACGGGCGATGGTGCTGGCCGACTCGCTTCGCTTGCTGGTGCTCAGACCGTTCCGCCCCCGGATGGACCGGGAGACGGCCAGAGCGCTGCCCGGTGCCATCTACAAGGGTGTCGAAGCCGAGCGCTACGCGCACGGGATGAACCGCTGGCAAGACAGCGGCTACGACGACCGGCTGTTCCCGTACGTATGGCCCGACGAGGGCACCCAGCGCAACTACGACCTCTACGACGCGTGGGCGAACCGCGGCTATGAGGACGACTCGGAGTTCTGGCCGCCGCGCACTCTTCGGGGGCGGCTGCTGCACGGCATGCAGCCCGACGGCAAGCCGGCCGTGTCGAGGGAGGGGTGGGACGGCTACGAGCCGGATCCCATGCGGCTGACGGTGTGGGGCATCAATGGCTACCTGCACGAGGAGCTGGCCGAGCGGGGCACGCTCGGCACCCGCCGGGTCGCCAGGAAGGCCCTGCCCGGCGACCCGTACGGCGGTCCGATCTAGTGTCGGGCGCGTCGGGGCGGCACAGTGAGAAGGTGAACATGAGCGCATCTGGCGGCGTTGATCGGCCGATGGCTAACGCGTACTGGGTGGTGCCGGGCCGGTTCGCGGCGGGGGAGTACCCGGGGGCGTGGCGTCGCAGGGAGGCCGCTAGGCGGTTGCGGACCCTGCTGCGGGCCGGCATCGACCACTTCGTCGACCTGACCCGGCCGGCCGACGGCCTGGAGCCGTACGCGCAGGTCGCGCTGGAGCAGGGGCGGGCCGAGGGCGTGGAGGTCCGGTGGGAGCATCACCCGGTCGTCGACATGTCGGTGCCTCGCAGCCCTGCGGAGATGACGGCCATCCTCGACGCCGTCGACGGCGCCATGGACGGCGGCAGGACGGTGTATGTCCACTGCTGGGGCGGGATCGGCCGCACCGGGACCGTGGTCGGCTGCTGGCTGGTGCGCCACGGGCTCACCGGCGACGGGGCCCTGGACCAGATCGCCGAGTGGTGGCAGCACGTGGAGAAGAGCGTGCGAGTCCCCCGTTCCCCGCAGACGCACGAGCAGCGGGAGTACATACGCCGCTGGCGCGAGCAGCCGTGAGCGGGGCTGCTGCGGCGCCGGCCGGTGAGCCGACGACCCGGGACCGGTTCCGGGGCTGCCTGCTGGGGCTGGCAGTCGGCGACGCGCTGGGCACCACCCTGGAGTTCCGACCGCCCGGCACCTTCGAGCCGATCTACGACATGGTCGGCGGCGGGCCGTTCCGCCTGGAGCCCGGCCAGTGGACCGACGACACGTCGATGGCGCTGTGTCTGGCCACGAGCCTGCTCGAGTGCGGCGGGTTCGACGCCACGGACCAGATGCAGCGCTACGTGCGCTGGTGGCGCGATGGCTACATGTCCTCCACGGGATCCTGCTTCGACATAGGCAACACCGTGAGCGCCGCGCTGGCCCGGTTCGTCCGGGACGGCGACCCGTACGCCGGGTCCTCCGATCCCCGCAGCGCCGGCAACGGTTCCCTGATGCGACTCGCACCGGTGCCGATGTACTACGCAGCCGACCCGGCGGTGGCCATTGCCAAGGCCGCGGAGAGTTCCAGGACCACTCACCAAGCGCCGGAAGCGGTCGACGCCTGCCGCTACTTCGCAGGCCTGCTGGTGGGTGCTCTGCGAGGTGTCGACAAAGGAACGCTGCTGTCGGCGAGCTACTGCCCCGTAGACGGGCTATGGGAGCGCGAGCCCCTGACGAAGCAGATCTCACGAGTCGCCAGCGGATCGTTCAAGGACCGCAACCCTCCCGACATCAGGGGAACCGGCTTCGTAGTCGAGTCGCTTGAGGCGGCCTTGTGGGCCTTCCACTGCTCTGACAGCTTCCGGGAGGGTGCCCTGCTAGCGGTCAACCTCGGTGACGACGCTGACACCACCGGCGCCATCTACGGCCAGATCGCCGGTGCCCACTACGGAGCCCAGTCGATCCCACCGTCCTGGCGCCAAGAGCTGGCGATGGCCACGAGGATCACATCGCTAGCCGACCAACTCCACGCTAAAGCCGCCGTGACCTGACTCCGCTGGGGCCGTCAGTGCTGCTTCTGCTTGTGGCTCTGCAAGGTCTTGCCCGCCTTCGACTTCTGCGCTGGCGTGCTCTTGGGACTGCCCAAGGTCTTGCCCGCCTTCGACACGTTGGGCGAATGCTTGGATTTGCTCATGCTTCGTCACCCCCTTCCGTGGCTTGGACGTACCCCCATTGTCCCACCAGGGTGTGACACGTAGGCGGGAGCTGCCAGCGTCTAAGAGGAGCCCGTGTATCAGGTGACAACTGGGAGCGTGATGCCCGAGTTCCCTGCAACTGGACATCGATGGCGACGTGATCGACATCGTAGAACCGACGGTGGTTGGCACCGTCAGCCCTGGTCGAGTGCACTATGTCGCCAACATTGGGCTTCCGCCGGGGATCCAGATACCCGGCGATTACAGCATCGAGTTCGAGGTGTGGAGCGACGGCGAGCGTCTCGTGATGGACCTTCGCGACTTCGAGCGGCTGCTGGAGGTCGAGCCCGTTTCGGTTTCGGAGCGGTTGAGCCGGGCGTCTTCTTCATCGACGGGGCCTCCATAGGGGCGGACGATTCCGAGTTCCTGAAGGCGCTGGTGGGCGCCTCGACGCCTTCCCTGGGAGAGCTGGCGGAGAAGATGCCGGCAGCGCAACCCGAAGGTCGGGCTCAGAACGCCCCTAAGCGCGAACATTCGTTCGGAAATCGGGAGGAATCGTCCCATCAAGACCGTAGGATCACATCAATGCCATTCAGCCACTCGGCGGACGGCTACGAAGACACGCCGCCAACACCCACAAGGTAGGTATCCACATGCGGTTTCAAGGAGCAGTCATCAAGGAGCAGGGCGTCACCTTCGGAGTCCTGATCGTGAAGCAGCACATTCTGAACGACCTCACGAGGCGAGATGCGCTCGTATTGGAAGGGTCCAGGCTGTTCGGCGGCATACCGACCGTGCTGATGGCCCAAGATTTCAACGGCACGCCGACCTACTATGGGCGCTCAGATATTTCGAGGTTCATGGCCTCAGTGCCTCTCGAAGCTGTCCGCTGGAAGGAATACACCGTCTCGATCTAGGACCGTGGGGGTGCGCGAGACGAGAAACCCCTAGGTGACAGCTTTGCGCTTCCAGAGGTGTGGCCCGCCACGCCTCGAAACCCAGCACGTCTTCAGCATCGGTCATGCGGGTTCCAGCGGGAACCCTGGCCGTGAGAGCACTTGCTGGCTGCGGGTCGGGTTCCTGTGCGGAACCTCCCGCTGGAGGACAGCCCACTCGCACCGGTCGAGCGGGGTTGCGCTGGGGAGCGCAACTCTCCTTTTCCACAGGTAGCTTCTCCTCTGTGTCACTCTCCGACCTAGGTCCACGCGAACCCGGCCTTCGATTTAGCGGCGGTCGGTTCGACGCTCAGCAGCTATCTGCTGAGGCGTTTGCTGCGGCGGGCCAGGAGTTCCTAGCATTCCAACAGACGATCATCGCTATCGCGAGCCATCTCTATCGTGAAGATAACCCGAGGGCCTCGCAGTTGCCCAACCACTTTGCTGAGCGCCTCCAGATAGGAATAGACGATGTGCTCAGAGGCAGTCTTGATCTAAGGGTCAGGCCAATGGAGTCTGACCCTGCCGCTCCATCGCTATTCGAGCCTCCGCCCGGATACTTGGAGAATAGCATCGACACGCATCGCAGCATATTGGAAGAGGTGCGTAGGAATGGCCACAGCGCGCTGCTGCTAGATATGCCTCGAAATGTTGGAGAGACGCTAGTTCGTATGGGCCGTGAACTCGAAGACGATGAACGTGTTGATGTCATAGACACCTCGGGAAATGAGTATTATCTTGACCGAAGCGTTCGAGATCAACTGAAGTCGAGTCTCACACATGAACAGCGTGTGCGTGACTTGGTTGTAGGAAGAATCACCAGGATAGAGGCTGATCTATCGCGCATCACGATGGTCTTATTGACAGATGCCAGACGTGTCAATACGGACATCTTCTACGCAGACGGAGTTCCGCTAGATACGATCAAGTCTGCGATTACCCCATCGAGAGATGAAGGCCCTATAGTTGCGGCGCGCGGGACGTTTTGCTACGTGGATTCCTCATTCGATACCGCATCGTCTCAGATTGAGGAGTTGAAGATCGCTGATGAGGCATCCTCACAAAGAGTGCAGGAGTTCCTTCAAGCGTTGGAATCTATCTCATCGCTCGATGATGGCTGGTACGACAAACCGTCTCTAGCACCCAGTGATGCCGCAGTTACAGGAGCGCGCACACTCGCTGCTCCGCTGTTGTTCTATGACTTGCCGTTCCCACATGCTTTTCCACTCGCAGACGGAGGTGTGTCACTGGAATGGTCTCTAGCGTCCGTTGAAGCCTCCGTGACGTTCGACACTTCTAGTGAGAGGGCGACAGCGGCTTCTTGGA
Source organism: Candidatus Aldehydirespirator sp. (assembly GCA_965203635.1). Classification (GTDB taxonomy): domain Bacteria; phylum Actinomycetota; class Acidimicrobiia; order Acidimicrobiales; family Aldehydirespiratoraceae; genus Aldehydirespirator. The sequence continues at coordinate 2,772,199 of OZ241903.1, read as the reverse complement.
ACTCGATCACAGATGAACACCAATACAATGAGGACATTCTCATCACTGGTGATTTCTTGCGCCATTGGATTGACTCGTTTGAGAGTCCGAGCCGGGTGTGACTGCTACTAGTGTACCACCACTAGTTTCAGGCGAGATCGAGATTCTGAACCGAGATGAAGTGCTGCGTCGTCAAATCCATCCTCATCAGATGAAGCAGAATCAGATTACGAGTGGCGTCTTCTCGACACGGAGCAATAAGGTGTCGACCTATCGAGATGCAGTTGTAACGGCAGCCGAAGCCCACAGAATTCACACCGAGGAACATGGACGTGAGACTATTGGGAGTTGTGTTGTGAGTGTAGGTGATGTGCAAGATGCTGAGTTGCGTGCAGTAGATGACTCTGCGTTGCCCGACGAACATCCGTCACACGCCTACATCGATATGCGAGGCCTGGGAAGTTCGGCAAAGGACAAGGCTGCCAAGAAGCTGAAGCGGGCCGCTCTTCAGAATCCGATCTGGCACCCACCGACCTAAGTTGGCGCTCCGGGCCGCTCCTCCGAGGCTTCATAACACCAGCGCCAAGACTGTGACGGTGAGTATCACTACGCCAAGAGACAGCACCGATGCCAAGAAGGTGCTGCGCGGCATTGAGATATGTCGCCAATCTCTTGAACCGTCATCTGTTGCAGCGCTGGATGATACAGGATCATCTGGTGGCTTGTCGCTGTACAGCACAGGGCCGACCTGCTGCAACAGCGTCTTGGCCGCGTCGCTAACCTCACTGTCTCCATCCGATAAGTCATGCACAGCAAGTCGCACCTGCCTAAGGGCCAACGCACGATTTCGCAGATTCCATTCGGACGACCGGTGTCCTGCCGATTGGCTTGACGCGTATTTGCCAATGGCAGCAACAATGCCAACGAGCGATAGACCGAGCGGCATACGCAATACCCATTGAGTCCAATCCCATTCTGCCGGTGTCACGTTGATCTGGAGCCGAATGAGCACCGCCGCAACGATGGCGGCAAGTATCCAAGCTCCAAGTGCTATCCATCTCCAGAGATCGGCTCGACTGCGCTCGTGATCCGATGCGTCGAAGTGCCCTCCCCCGACTTCCGCATCTGCCGATAACCTGTTGGCCGCTCTGATCTCCTCCAAGTATTCGTATGCCGTGTTCCTTAGCACGGCAATTTCATCGATAGTGTCTCGCACGGCGCTTTGCGCCGTACCCAAGACATTCTCAAACCGTTCTGAAGTCTCGTTTGTCTTCTCCCGGACAACGTTGTCTATGGCTTGCTGCAACTCATCGTAAGCTGTGTCAAGTCTTGTATCGGATGCCTTCAGCTGTTGGCGAGCATTTTTCATTGCATCGTTCAGACTTCGGGCTGCATCTGTCGAGTGCTGCGGCGCGGTGATCGGCAACAGTGATAACTCACGGAGTATGTCATGAACTATGTTGCGGCTGTTGTGCCAGTCCTGATTCGCCACCCAATTCTGAAGATTGTTGAGATAACTGTTCAGATTGTTAAAGACCTGAGTCGGAAGCGGCTCGCAGGCGTCAGACAGTCTCGTAATGATCCAACTTAAGAGATCAAACAGGAACTCTTGGTCTTCGATCTCCTGAGGGTGGTCGTTGTTGAGTTGTTCGAGTAGATCCTCCAAGGGTGACCACAAGCCGACCTCATGCATCTTGGCTCGTACTGCTGAAGGAATATGGTCTAGACGATCCGTGCTGATGTGGAAAGCATCCATCGTGTCCTTTGTAACCTCCAATACTCCTGACGATCAGAAGGTCCGGTTGAAATTGACCCTCACAGTTGGATTACGTTGACGCCGGTTCCTGCTTCTTTGGCTAGGTCTTCGAGCGTGTCGGCGTCGGCTTGCTCGCCTGAGATCGTGACTTGGGTGGTTTGGTTGATGTGTGCGATCTTGCCTTCTTCTAGGCGGTTCGCCAGCTCTTGCAGAAGGTAGACGAGATCGGCATCGGGATCTTCGGCGTTGACGGCAGTGTTGATGTTGAGCGTGAGTTGCCAATGCCTGACCGTCACCCCATGAGGTCCATCGCCTTCGTTCGGCTCACCCGCCGGGCCTGGTTTCTCTCCCGTGCCTTCGGATTCGGAGATGTAGTCCGCGGGCGTTTCGCTGCCGGTGGCGTGACCCTCGTGGCCGCCTACGGGTTGGCCGCTAATCGGGTGCGTCGCTCGGTGGATGCGAATGTTGTCGGCTGCGAGGTTGATGTCGTTGCGTGCGTGGACTGGGTACACGACCCCCTCGGGGCTGGCCAACTCGATGTCGCCGCTGGCGATGGCGTCGTAGATCGCATCACGCAGTTCCGCCGCTCCGGTGGGCAGCAGCGGCTTGTGCGGGTTGGACCAGAAGCCGTCGCGTATCTCCGAGATGGGGCATCCGTAGTCGTTGTCACGAAGGTTGTGGAGCAGCACCTTGCGGTTGAACTCGCCTGGGTTGAACGCCTTGCGGTACTCGCGGAGTTCCTCCCACACGTCTGAGCCGTTGAGGGCGCTCTGCGTGTCCTTGCGGAGCCTCAGGAACTCGACGCTGCGCTCGTAGTCGCCTTTGGGGGCGAGGTAGATAATGTGCTTGTAGCACTGCCGCACCATGCTGTCGAGACGTTTCTTGGCTTCTCGGGCTTCCTCCTGGGCCTGCTTGTGCATGTCCGAGTCGGCTTTCACTGCGGGGTGTTCAGCGACCCGCTTACGGGCGATCCATTCAGAGGCGAGGCCGCGAGCTTGGGCACGCACGGCGGTGTTGGCGCAGGCGAAGACCGCCGATGACGCCCACTGGACGCTCATGGGGTTCGGGCCGACGCCCATGGCTGCGGTGGTTGCTTCGCGTGTGGCGGTGTCATCGCCGTTGAACAGCGAGAACCAGCGCGAGTCCAGGATGACGAGCCTCGTCTGGTGCTTGTTGTCGATTCCCGCTTGCGAGAGCACCTCAACGCATTCCGGTGCTGTGCCTCCCTGGTCCGGAGCGTCTCCGCCGTCAGCTTGCACAATGTGGTCGAACGGGCCTGAGGATGCGAGATCGAAGGCACGCTCAGTGATGGCACGGTCACGATCACGGTCGCTGACGGTCTTCTTCTCCGCCCGAGTAAGCATCGCCAACGTCTTGCGGGTCTCGAAGACCCACCGCTTCGGAGCGCCACCCCGACCCGGCAGCGAATCCACGGACGCCGCTCCCTCTTCGGTCTCCAGCAACTCGGCTGCGACTGTCTCCGCGTCTCCAGTTCCGTAAGCGCCACTGGGAACGAACGAAGCAGCGAACAGTTCCGCTTCGGTCGCTCCGCGGGCACCACCAGCCCGCGGACACAACGACCGGACGAACAGTGCTGTCGCCATCCGCTCGGCTGCACCGGGGTTGTACTTTGCCCAACCCTCTTCACGCGCCGCGTCAAGGCGGCTTGCAGCGCCCCTCTCAGGATTGTGCTGATCGACAATATCGACGCTGGCGACCTCACGGAGGTTGGCCTGGGTCTTCTCATCGGCAATGAGACCAGAACTGAGCAGCGACTCCCGGAGTTGATTGAACTGCAACGGCAAGTCACCGCTGCCGATCAACTCGGGTGCCCATTCGCCTGCCGCAGCCCGTCGAGCCTGCTCATGGGCTGCTGACGCGAACACCCTGATGATGGATCGCACTCGCTGGAAACCAGCATGTTGCGCCCATTCATCCTCAGCCAGCGCGATCAAATCAGGATGGAACGGGTAGCACCGCCTTACCTGGCCACGGAACTCAGCCTTCGACCAGCCACCTAGCTTCTTGAAGACCTTCGTCTCCCACGCGCCACGCATCTCATCAAGGAACCGGTTCGCCGTCGCATCGGTGATCTCCTTGGATGGCTGTTCAGTGAACAGGCGGCGCTGGATGATCTCAGCAAAGTCGCCTCCACCCGTAACAGCTGTAGTGCGAGCGTTGCGGGTGAGCAAGTCCTCCATCTCGACACGATGAGCGGCCCCGGTATCGCTCATCACCATGTTGTCCTTGTCGGAGGCGATCATCACCACCACTGCGGCGCAGTTCGGCACGTCGTTGACCACATCGAGCAGCACCCGCAGGAACGCCATGTCCAGCACTGAGCCATCAGAGTCGGAGGCAGCGACCGCTCGGATGTAGTCCATGATCTCGTCAATGAGGATCAGCACAGGCCGACCGACGCTGCTGAGCGCTTCAGCTACCTTCGCCTTGTTGGTGATGTGATCCTTGAAGGCGTCGTAGCGGTGGCCGTCCTTGTCGAAGAGCCTCCACAGGAACCGCTCTCCGAGGCGGCTCGCAGGGCCGAAGTCCTCTGTATCCGCGGTTGTGTTGTCGCAGTCCAAGACCACACAGATCGGGTTGCCCAGGTCGGCACGCACAGCTCCTGGTCCGGCGATGCTCTCCGCTGCTGCCATGACCTCCCTGCCTAGGTCGGTTTCAGCTAGTTCCTGGGGATGCGCTGCCAGGTGCCACAACCCAATCAGCCCGTGGGACTTGCCTCCACCCATGGCTTGATCAAGTCGCCACATAGCACTCGTCTGGGTCGATTCGGGCACTCCGAGCCGCACCGCCACGCGTGCCATCAACTCAACGAGATTGCCTGTCGGGTGGGTGATGCTGCCGAAGTAGGCCGCATCCGAATACGGGGTTCGGCCAGCACCGACTCCCTCCTTGCCGAACACGGCGTTGTGCAGCGACATCTGAACGTCGTCGATGGCACCGCCGCTACTCGTTACTTCATCTCGCAGGGAGATGACTTCCCACCAAGGTGCAACCGTGTCAGGCATGATGTGCTCCCGTTCCCTCTGCCTAGAACAGTCTGGTCTGGCTGTCCTGCGCGGCCTTGTGTGCGAGTTCCTTCTGATGCTCCGTGCGCGCTCGCTGTGCCTGGCCACAGATCAGGTGGCGGTTCCGCACCGCCCATGCCCAAATCTGCCCGTCACGGTCACTCTCCCCGACGAGGCGGGCCAGTTCGGCCATAGCCGCCCACAGCATCTCGTCGTTCTCCCGGTCAAGCAGATGCAGAGCGTCGGCTATGTCGGACAGGGAGCGTCCCTCAGCAGCTACAGCCAACGCAATGTCGATGACAGCACTTGACGGGTGCAGGCTCAGATGGGGTGCGGACTCATCGCCGTAGGCCAGCCTCGATCCGCCCTTCGCCTTGACGAGGATGCCTTCCACGTCACCGTCGGACATGTCATAGGACAAGCGCTGCCATCTGGCCTCCGACGCTGCAGCCACTCTTCTGCCGTGCTGCCGCGCCCACGAGATGGTGAAACGAGTGCGCTCGTCGAAGTCCGTCAGCCGGAACTTGTCGATCCGCACGTTCGCGGCCTCCTCCACCGCCTTGTGCGCCAGTCCCAGGAAATGCTGGATCGGAACCGGGACGCCCGTGAAGTCACGGACTTCGCTGTAGCGGCCCACGACCTCCATAGCCGGAGCAATCGCAGCCATCCGCTGATCCGAGTCAGCAAGCCCGTCATCCGTCCAGTCCGGCACACGCCGAGCGATCTCGGAGCGCACTTCGGCGTCCACCTGCCGGACGTCTCCCGGATCACGATTCGGAGAAACAGCACGGCAGGCCATCATGATGGTGTTGTCGATGTACTCCCCGGTCTGCTTGCCGCCCTTCTCGGTGCTGCACGGCCACGACCCAGTGAGCACCAGTCCGGCATCGGCAACAGCAGTCAGCACCCGCGCCCAAGCATCAGGGTCGCCGTGGCCGAACACGACGCTCACGACGCCCTCGGAGCCGACCTTCATTCGGGCTTGGTCAAACGCCTTGGTGATGCATGACTTGTAGTGCTCCTCGGTCCGGTGATCGTCGCCGACAGTGCCGAACTTGATTACCGCTTCGTTCGTCTTCTCCTGCAAACCGTCCGGGTCTGTGGTTATGCCAAACCACGGGTCCGTGGTGACCAACGCACGCTTGAGCCAGACATACATGAGGTCCGAGGAGTCGCAGTAGTTGATCATCGCGTCGTACGGCGGGTCGGTGACCACCGCATCCAGGGAGCCATCCGGGAGGGGCAGCTCCATTGCAGAGCCGCGCTGAATCGCGGCAGGCTGCCCTGCGACCCTTCCGACCTGCCGGGCCAAGTATCGCTTCGTCTGAATTGCGAAGGACTCCCACGTCCCCGGACCCTTTCCACATCCGCTCTCGAAGTAGTCGAAACTGTGAGAGATACCGGAGTCATTAAAGTAGATGTGGCCTATTGCCTTCTCGGGTATCTGGAGCGTTGCGCTGCGGGTGCTGTACTTCATTCGGCGTACGAGGTTGGAGGCTGCGTAGCCGGTGAGCGCTGTCGCATAGTCTTGGCTGACACCGGCTGAGAGTATCTCCTGGTGCGTGCTGTCGATGATGCGGGCAAGACGCACGAAACCGAGGGTTTGCCGGTCATTGCACAGGTCTCCCCAGCTCTGGTAGCCGTACCCGGCAGGCCCAATGAATGCCGACAATCCGGGGTCCAACCGTTCCGTTGGGACCGCGGGCAGGCCCGGACCAAAGGGAGTCTCAGACTCCAGCTCTGCCCCGACTCCGGCGAGAGCTTCCAGATCCGACTTGCTGGGTTCCCGGTAGCGCTTGCCGACGTCGTCGTCGAAGTCAGCTACTACCAGCATCGCGTCGTCCTTGAGACCGTCGCGCATCATCCGTTTGAGTGTGTCCAACGGGTGGGCGTGACCACAGAAGCAGCACACGCCTGTCTTGCCTCGCTTTCCTGCGACTTTGACCAGAGTCGGCTGTGCCACGGGCGGCCCGTCGTGAACCTCCGTATGGAACGTCGCCGACCCCACGTCCACGACAATGCGGTATGACTGGCCCGGATCGTCTGTCTTGGGGCGCTTCTTGGCCTTCGGGTTCCGGAGTTTGAGGCTGCCGGTGAGTGGGAACCTATTGCCGCAGTTGGTGCATGGCAGCGTGACAGCCCACACATATCCCCAAGGGCGTTGACCGTTCACGATGGGGTAGAACTCTCCCATGGCGTCCGCGTAGCGGTCACCGACAAGATCGAGCACGAAGCCCACATCACGCAGCAGTCGCGGTTCGGCGAAGTGCGAAGTCTTGTGCAGCGGGTATCCGTCGAAGGGCAGGTCCGGCTCGCTATCCCAGTCGCGCAGCGGGTAGTCGGCCAGCAGCTTGCCGGCGAGCGTCGCGACGGGCGAGTAGTCGATGCCCCATGCTCGGACGCCGAGCCGGGCGGCCTCCAGCGGGATCATCGCCCTGCCCGAGAACGGATCGCACATCTTGGCTCCACCGGGGTAGTGCTTCTCCAACTCCCCGCGGAGTTCGCCATTCTCGGCGTCGTAGCCCGCCATCGCGCCACGAACCAGCTTCTTCAGGCGTTCCTGCTCGCGCTCATCGTCGGGCCACGGCAGCAGGGAACAGATTACTGCTGCTTTCGCCTGAGCAAGGGGTCGCGACGCGAACCAGATGAACAGGCTCTTTTCGGCGAACCCGCTTCCCCAGCCTCGCCCTGCCGACTCCCTGGACACCTCGGCGCACGGGAACCATCGTTCGATCATCCGGGTGGTCACGCCGCTTCACCTTGCTTGCCAAGAGCGGCCTTGAGTTCGCTTCCGGGCAGCCGCACGACGGGCACGTCGATGAAGCTGTCGCGGAATGTCTCGGCGGGGTTCTGCCATGCTGCGTAGAGTCGGCCTTGGCCGTCGATGCAGTTCTCCACGACGTAGAGCCAATACTCGTCGCCTAGCTGGGAGGCCTTGGCGAGTTCGCCGCCGGTGAGCCTGACTCCGGCGCTGGACGCGTTGCCGGCGAGTCCCTTTGCTTCGATGCATCGCTGCTCTGAGCCTCGTTCGGCGTACAGGTCGTAGCTATGTCCTTCGGTGTGCACGTCGGTGACCTTCCACCCCTGGCCGGCGAGACGGTTCGTGACGTGTTCCATCGCGACGGCCTCGCTCTCAGGATCGGCGTCGTCATCGCTGTCGTCGTCGTGAGGCACTGCGACAACGCGTGCCCATCCGACCCGGCGCGGCTCGCCGCACGACACCCGGGCAACATCCTGGGCCTCGTCGATGCGAGTCTCGATGGTCGCCTTGATCTTGTTCCTCTGCGCCACCTTGGTTTCCCGGTCCGGGATCGCGTCTGTCAGCGCGTTCGGCAGTCGCCGCAGCTGCTTCCTCAGCTGGTCGACCCACGAGTCGAGCCGCTCCGCTCTACGGGACCGCTCCCTCTCAGCCGCTTCGACGGCCTCCCAGCGTGCGGATCCTGCGACCTCGGGCGCGAGCGGAACGGCAACGAGGCCTTGGGCGGGGGCCAGGTTGGGCAGGGTGTCCCAAGCCATCGTGCGCGCCTCGCCGGAGGCATCGACACGGATCAGCCACGACAGGGTGCTCGGGCGCGGGCGGTGCTTGGGGTTCTCGCTCTCCGAGCCCTCGGTGATGTCGCATTCGTAGACGAACAGCGTGTAGTCCTCCCGTGCTGACCGGTCGCTGAGCACTGCGCCTTGCCACATCTCTGCCTCGAGCCGCTCGCGCAGCGCCTTGACCAGCGTCGTGAGTGCTGGGTCGCTCGGTCCGAGCATGATCGCGTCGCTGGCGCGTTCGTGGCCGCCGTCGACCGCCTTCTGGCGGGCATCGGCGCGTGTGGCCACCAGAGTGGTCCCGTTCGATGACGGCAGCGTCTCGGGCAGCCGCCAACCGTGAACGGCGGGAAATGCAGACAGGTAGAAGAATCCTTGGTCGCCTACTGGGGCCGGGTCGCATCGCAGCAGGTTGCCGTTCGCGATACGGGTGAGGTAGCGCTCGACGATGATCGGGTTGACGCGGGCGAGGTGGTCGTCGTGGCGTGCCGCGTTCGCCGAGGCCGGATCTACCTCGCTGCTCAACGCCCGAAGCTCGGCGAAATACTCGTCACGGGCGCGCCGGATCTCCTCCAGCGACGGCCAGTCGCCTCTGGATGCGGCGCTCGGGTCGGATTCGTAGAACAGCCTCAGCAGGCTCTCGCAATCCCGCTGAGCAGAGCCGGACTCGACGCGTTCCATGATCGCGTTGAGGCTGTCGAACATCCTGCCGTCGAGCTCGTTGGCGGCTTCGATGAGCCTGTCCAGCAGCCGCTCGTGGGCGTCTCCCTCGCGGGTACCCAAAGCGACCATGTTGTAGAGCATGACCTTGTGCTGCTGGCCAATGCGGTGGATGCGGCCCATCCGCTGCTCCAGTCGGACCAGCGACCACGGGATGTCCCAGTTGACGAGGACGTTCGCGACCTGCAGGTCGATGCCCTCGTTGCCCGCGTCCGTGGAGACGATCACCTCGAACCGGCCGTCCATGAACCGCGCCTGGATTGCTGCCCGTTCAGTGTGACTGTCTGCACCGGAGTAGCGCTCTGCTGTGAAGCCGGTGTCGTTGAACGCTCGGATGAGCCAGTCGGCAGTGTCGGCATATTCGGTGAACACGACGAACTGCTGGCCCGAACCGGGGCTGATCCCGTTCTCAGTCAGACGCTTGATCATTGGGTCCCACTTGGAGACGTTCAACTCGTCCAACGCGAGCCGGTCAGGATCAAGCAAAGGATCCAACTCGGCAAGCACGTCGGTGATCGCCTGCTTCTCAGCCTTGGCGTCGACCGATGCAGCACCAACGACGTGTTCCTCATTGGCGTCATCGTCATCGTCAGGGCCGCCACCTGGCTCGGCTGTCGAGGCGTCCCCCGTTCCCATCTTGTCGGAGCGACGGCGCAGAGTCTCTGCCAGCGCATACAGCGACGAAGCGGCCCTCTTGCCGTACACCATCGCCGCGAGCGCACGACCGCGAACGGGGAAGTACGTCAGAACCAGCTCCAGCGCCTTGTCGTAGAAGCGCTGTTCCGTCGGGTTCATCTGCACCTTGACGTTGACAGCTTCACGCTCCTTGAACAGGAGGCTCTCGGTGTCGTAATCAACCAGTTCCTCTTTCATTCGCCGCAAGAAGTGCAACGGCCCGGGCGTCAACGGGGTGGAGCGCTTGGGTTCCTGCTTGTCAGAGCGCCGGAGCTTGGGCAGGCCGCTATCAGGGTCGCTGCTAGTCGGGAACACGTCGGGATCGACCAGATGCAGCAACTCCCGGAAGTACCACTCGTCACCCCGGTGCGGCGTAGCGGTCAAGAACACCGCATGAGGCACACTGGCCGACAGTTCCTTCCCCACCCTGTGGAAGGTCTCCGCCGTGGGCGTCATCCGATGCGCTTCGTCAAGGATGATCGCGTCCCATCCAGCCTCATCGGGGTGTAAGGCATCCCGAAGCGGCTTGTTCATAGATGCCAGGTTCAACGACACGATCCACAGGTCGTCATCTGATCCCGCAAGAGCACGCTGACGGATCGTCTCTGCGGTCACCTCGCGCAAGTCCTGGCCGAAGAAGCGCTTGAAGTCGGCCTTCCACTTGATGACCAGATGCGCCGGGCACACAACCAGCGCACGCTTCACCAGGCCGAGTCGCTGAGCCTCACGCAGCCACAGCCCCGACATGATTGTCTTGCCCGTGCCCGGCTCATCAGCCAACAGGAACCGCAGCAGCGGCTGGGTCAGCATGTGGCCGTAGACGGCATCCATCTGATGCGGGTACGGCTTCAGCGTCGTGGAAGCCAGCACCGTGGAGCGAGCTGACCGCACCGCTCCCAGCATCCACTCGTTCCACAACCCAGCCAGCACCACCTCCGGGCTGGCAGCACCATCTTCGGTTACCAACTTGACCCGCTCAGCCTGCTCGGGGGTGAGCGGCTCCATACGAACCTCACTGGAGGCAGCGTCCCTCGCTACGAACAGGTCCAAGCCGTCAGATCGCTGCACGATCCCACGCACCACCACGATTCCGGTCTCACCCGGCAGCCGAACCCGCTGCCCCCGGACAAGATCAGCAGGGTCAAGCCCCGTCAGCGACCCGGCCACTACCGAGCCGCCCCGTCACTCACCACGGTATGAGGATGTAGTGAACGGCGCGCACCACCAACGTAGATATGACAGCCATCTTGCTCCTGCTGCACCGGGGAGGGGGACGTGCAGAGTCTCTCACACCAGTGCGACAGAGGGAGGCGTATGGGCATGCCAAACATCGAAGCGCCGTGGCACCTTGATCGGTACCGTCGGTCGCGTGCGGGGTGATCTCAAGGGGCCGTCGTCGGCGGGGCTCATGTACTCCGACACCGGCGGGGACGGGCCTGCGGTGGTGCTGCTTCACGGGGTGCTGCTGCACGGGGTGTTGACCAACGGCAACCTGTGGGACCCCGTCGTCGCCGGGCTGCGGGACCGCTACCGCTGCATCGTGCCCGAGCTGCCGTTCGGCGCCTACCGCACGCCCATGCCCGACGACGCCGACCTCAGTCTGGAGTCCCTCGCCCGCATGATCGCCGGCTTCCTCGTCGAGCTCGACCTGCGCGACGTGACGCTGGTGTGCAACGACTGGGGCGGCGCCCAGCTCGTGGTCGCGCCCGGCGGCTCGGACCGGGCCGGCAGCCTGGTGCTGGTGTCCTGCGAGGCCTTCGACAACTACCCGCCCGGCATCCCCGGCCGGCTGCTGTGCCTCAACGCGTCGCTGCCCGGCGGCACCTTCCTCACCGCGCAGCTCCTGCGCCCCCGCCTGATCAGGCACCTACCGTTCACCTGCGGGGCGCTCACCAAGAAGCACCTCCCCAACGATCAGTTCATGAGCCTGATCGAGCCGCTGCGCCACAACCCCAGAGTGCGGAGCGACCTCGACAAGTACCTCCGCAGCGTCCCCGGCAAGGCGCAACTGCTCGAATGGGCCGAACAGCAGCGCGCCTTCGACGGCCCCGTGCTCATCGTGTGGGCCCGCGAGGAGAAGCTGATGCCGCCCGAGCACGCCGTGCGCCTCGCCGAGCACTTCGACAACGTCGAGCTGGTGTGGGTCGACGACAGCCGCACCCTCATCCCCATCGACCAGCCCGAGGTCCTCACCGCCCACCTCGAAGAGTTCCTAGCCCGAACCACCACCCCCTGACGGCGCTGGACGGATTCGGCGGATCACCGAGGCGACGAGCCCGTAGCGGATCCCAACTCCGGGTCGGTCATGCGCTGCTTGCGGCGCCGCGCCGGTCCCTGAGGCAGCTGGTTCTCGGGCCGGCCGTAGAACTCGTGCTCCTCTTCTGGGGTCATGTGAACGGATAGGTCATGTAGAAATCAATGTTATCATGAACTTTCAATGCTATTCTCTAAACATACTGCAATATTGGTAGGTGGTGTGAGCCACGGCTGCGGCACTCCTCGCAACGAGACCGAGCTGCGTGCTAGCTCGCAGCCTGATGAGATGAACGGAGTTCCGTCCAATATGGATGTGGCAAGAGACAATGCACCGCCATCGTCGGTGCTGTCGCTGACCGATGTGCGAGGCAATCTGCGCGAGGTCGTCGACGAAATCGTGCGCACTGGCGGCGAGGTCACCATCACCAGGCATGGCAAGCCTGTCGCGGTGCTGCTCGCCCACGACGAGTACGAGTCGCTGGTCGAGACCGTCAACATTCTCTCCGATGACGAGACGATGGCCGCGATCGCACAGAGCGAGGAGGAGTTCGCAGCAGGGAACCTCTCACGTATCGACCAGATCTGAAGCCCGGCAGGCCTCCGCCGGCGGGCACGGCCGGGTGATCAGCGTTCGGGGGTGAATGCCACCGGCATGCTCAGCAGCCCGCTGATGAACGCCGTCGGCTGGTGCACGACCTCGCCCGAGGGGTGGATGTCGGGAATGCGGCTGTAGATCTCGCGCAGCACCGACTGAAGCTGGACCCGGGCCAGGTTGGCGCCCAGGCAGTAATGCTCGCCGAAACCGAACGCCAGCTGGGTGCGGGGCTGCTCGCGGGTGATGTCGAACACGTCGGGCTCGTCGAACACCCGGGGGTCGCGCAGCGCGGCGGTGAAGTTGCACACCACCTTGCCGCCCTCGCTGATCGGCTGGCCGTCGATCTCGGTGTCGGCGTTGGCGGTGCGGCGGACGCTGCGAAGCGGCGACCGATACCTGAGGATCTCCTCCACCGCGCCCGGAATGTGGCGGTCCAGGTCCGACACCAGAAGGTCGCGCTGGTCGGGCCACTCCGCCAGGATGCGGATGGCATGCGCGGTCGCGGTCCGCACCGTCTCGTTGCCCGCGACCGACATCAGCATCAGGAACCAGCCCGCCTCCTCGTCGGTGGCGCCCCGCTGCTCCCCCTCGACACCCTTGAGAGTGCCGTTCACGTAGGCCGAGATGATCGTGCCGTCGTCGGAGCCCCGCTTCTCGCGGGCGATCTCCTGGCCGAGCAGGTGGATCTCCAAGGACGCCTCCATAGCCAACTCGTGCCGCGCCTCCGGCCCCGCATCCACCGCTCCGACCATCCGGTTGGAGATGTCGAAGATCTGCTCGCCCCGCTCGGGGACGCCCAACAGCTCGGCGATGACCCGCATCGGCATCGGCGCCGCGATGTCACGGATGCCGTCGGCGGTGCCGTTGGGCGCGATCCTGTCGATGACCTCCCGGGCGATCGCCTCCACCCGGGGCCGCAGCTCCTCCACCCGGCGGGGGGTGAAGATCGCCGCCACCAGCTTGCGGTGCTGGCTGTGCTTGGGCGGGTCCATGTTGATCAGCATGTTCGCCATGAGCTCGACCCGGTCGGGGGCGGGGTCAAGCAGCAACACGGTGCCGCGCTGCGACGAGAACACCGCCGGATCCCGTAGAACCGCCTTCACCTCCTCGTAGCGGTGCACGAACCACCCTCCGAAGATCTGCGGCTGCGACAAGCTCAGATCGGTCGTATCCGGCTGCCAGCTGGTGGCGCCGGCCTCTCGCAACTCGGCCAGGCGCGCATGGGGGCACCCCTCGACGTAGGCGTAAGGGTCCAGCAGGGACAACTCGCTCGTCTCGGTCATCGACGCCATTCTGCCCGACCAGCGGCCGGAACGGCGCAAGTGCGGCCAGTCCGGGGGGAGGTCAGAGCGGGTTGCGCCCGCGCAGTCCCGGGAAGCGGGCAAAGTCGCGATGGCACTGCATACCAGAATGGACAAGTCAGCTGACGTGAATCGCAATGGCGCGGGGCGACTGGGGGCCTGATCATTGTCTCCGCCACCTCCGTTCCTCACAGACGGGGGTACCGCTGCACAATCCAGACAGGGGGATGTCGCCATGGCCGACACCTACGTCCTCATCCACGGGGCATGGCACGACGGATCAGGATGGTCCGACGTAGCCGAGCGCATCCGAGCCGAGGGCCACACCGTCCACACTCCGACGCTCGCCGGCAACGGCCACGGCGACGACATCGACCGCACCATCGGCCACGAGACCGCCACCGCATCGGCGGTGGCCTACATCGAGGAGGCGGATCTCGACGACATCGTCCTCGTGGGCCACAGCTACGGCGGCACGATCATCTCCGCGGTCGCCGAGGCGATCGGCGAGCGGATCCGGCGACTCGTCTACTGGAACGCCTTCGTGCTGCTCGACGGCGAATCCATCGACGACGTCAGCCCGCCCCACTACAAGGACATGATGGACGGCAGCGCCGCCCAGCGGGGCGACGGGTCCTGCGTCCTGCCCTTCGTGGTGTGGCGCGAAGTCTTCTGCAACGACATGGACGGAGCCGAAGCCCAGCGAACCTACGAGCTGACCAGCCCCCACCCGCGCAAGACGCTGTCGGACAAGCTGGGCCTGAAGCGGTTCTGGGACCTGCCCATCGCCAAGTCCTACCTCAACTGCACCGAGGACATCGCCATGCCCCACGGCGACTTCGCCTGGCATCCCCGCTTCAGCGCACGGCTGGGCCTGGCCCGGATCGTGCAGATGCCCGGCGGGCACGAAGCGCTCTTCTCGAACCCGGACCTGCTCGCCACCAAGATCATCGAAGCCGGACGGGACTGAAGCAGGCCGCCCCTCGCAACAACCGCAGGGACCACTGAAGCCGTGGGGTTGCGGCTGGCCGTTGTCGGCTGGGGTGCGATCGCCCGGGCCGCGGCCCGGCTGCTGCGCGAGCGGGACGCCCCGGTGGAGATCGCCGCGGTTGCCGTGCGGGACCGGGCTCGGCCCCGTCCGGACCTCCCGCCGGAGACACGCCGGCTCACAGGCCCGCGAGATCTCGGTCAGGTCGAGGCGGACATGGTCATCGAGGCGGCCGGCCGGCATACCGTCGTCCCGTGGGGCCGGGCCGCTCTCGAAGCGGGACTTGACTTCGTGGTCACATCGGTCTCGGCCTTCGCGGACGCCGCAGTTCTCGATGACCTGTCGGAGCTGGCGGTTAGGAACAACGCTCGGATCCACATCCCGCCGGGCGCGCTCGGCGGCCTCGATGCCCTGGCCGCGGCACGCGTCATGGGGATCGACACGGTCGAGCACCGGATCATCAAGCCGCCCCAGGCCTGGCTGGGCACCCCAGCGGAGAACCGGTGCGACCTGGACGGACTCACCCGCGTCGAGGAGTTCTTCAGGGGAACCGCGATCGAGGCCGCCTCGCAGTTCCCCCAGAACGCCAATGCCGCCCTCACCACCGGGCTGGCCGGAACGGGACCGGCCGCCACTCAGGTCGTGCTCGTCGCGGACCCGGACGCGGGCGTCAACCGGCACGAGATCAAGGCATCGGGCAAGTTCGGCGAACTCTCCGTCGCTCTGGGCAACCAGCCGCTCGACGAGAACCCGAAGTCGTCGGCCATGACGGCCCTCAGTCTCGTTCGATGCGTCGAGAACCGCCTCAGTCCTGTCGTCATCTGACCCTCCGCTACGGTCGGGCTTGTGGTAAGCGCCCTCGGCGAGCGGGGACCGATCGTCGTAGTCGGAGCGGGGCCGGCCGGTGCACTGATGGCCCTCTACCTGGCCAGGCAGGGACACGAAGTGACCGTGTACGAGGCCCGGCCCGACATCCGCCGGGTCGAGATCTCAGCCGGACGGTCCATCAACCTCGCCCTCGCCACCCGCGGGATCGTCCCCCTCGTGGACGTGGGTGTCATCGAGCGGGTCGACGCCATCACCATCCCCATGCGGGGCCGGATGATCCATGCCGAGGGCTCCACCGAGCCTGTCCTCCAGCCCTACGGCACCCGAGCCCACGAAGTGATCCACTCGGTGTCGAGGCGGGACCTCAATGCCATCCTGCTCGACGCGGCCGAGGCCACCGGCCGGGTCACGATCGAGTTCGCCAGCCCGGTGCGCTCGATCGATCTCGACGCGGGCACGCTCACCGTGGGCGGGCCCGGCGACGGCGCACGCTCCGTGCCGTTCGGCACCGTCTTCGCGGCCGACGGGGCCGGATCGGAGCTCCGCAAGGCCATCGTGGCCGTCAACGGGGGCGCCGCGGAGACGGACTGGCTCGACCACGGGTACAAGGAGCTGCAGATCCCGCCGGCGGGCGGTGGCGGGTTCCGCCTCGATCCCAACGCCCTGCACATCTGGCCCCGCCGCGAGTTCATGCTGATCGCGCTGGCCAACCCCGGCGGCGACTTCACCGCCACCCTGTTCGCTCCCAACACCGGCGACACCAGCTTCGCCTCGCTGGCGGACCCCGAGGCGGTGTCGCGGTTCTTCAAGCAGCAGTTCGGTGACTTCGCGGCGCTGGTTCCCGACCTCGTCGAGCAGTTCTTCGAGAACCCCGCCGGGCGGCTGGCCACCATGCGCTGCCGGGGCTGGTCGGCCGGCGACCGGGCGGTGCTGCTCGGCGACGCGGCCCACGCCATAGTGCCCTTCCACGGGCAGGGCATGAACCTGGCCATGGAGTCGGCCCGGGCCCTCGACCGGCAGCTCCGCAACCGGCCCGACGACATCGCCGCGGCCTTCGCGGCTTTCGAAGCGGAGCGGAAACCGAACGCCGACGCCATAGCCGACATGGCCCTCGACAACTACGTGGAGATGCGCGCCGGCGTGGTCGACCCCGGATATGTGATCCGGCGTGAGCTGGCCCTGGAGCTCCAGCGCCGGCACCCCGACCGCCTGAGCCCGCGCTACAACATGGTCATGTTCTCGACGATGCCCTACGCCGAGGCCGCGGCCCGGGCCGCCCGTCAAGCGGAGATCCTGGGCGAGCTCACCGCCGGGCGGGCATCGCCGGCCGAGGTCGACATGGACCGGGCGGCCGAATTCGTCGCCGGGCTCGACCCGCTGCCCGAGCTCGACCCGCTGGCCCGGCCCGACGCCCTAGCGGTGTGACAGGAGGGCTGTGATGAGCAACGACGAGGTCACCTACGGGTCGTACCTCAAGATCGGTGAGCTGCTGTCGCTGCAGCAGTGCCGCTCGACCGACCCCGACACCGGCCAGCCCGAACACGACGAGACGCTGTTCATCATCATCCACCAGGTGTACGAGCTGTGGTTCAAGCAGGTCATCCACGAACTGGACGAGCTGTGCCGCCACCTCAGCGCCGACGCTCCGTCGAGAGGCAGCCACCAGCTCAAGCGCGTCCTCAAGATCCTCAAGACCCTCGTCAGCCAGCTCGACGTGCTCGAGACCATGACCCCGCTCGAGTTCGCATCCTTCCGCCCGTTCCTGGAGAGCGCCAGCGGCTTCCAGTCGTCGCAGTTCCGAGAGCTCGAGCTGCTGCTCGGCCAGTTCGACCCCGCCCACCTCGACCTCATCGACCACGAGCCGGACGCCCGCCGGCGCCTGGAGCGCCGGCTTCAGGCGCCGACCATCTGGGACGCCTTCGTGCGCTACCTGGCCCGAGCCGGGTTCGACATCCCCGAGGAGGTCGTCGAGCGCGACGTGACCCTCCCGCACGTGCCCTCGCCCGAGGTGCAGGCCACCCTGGTGGAGATCTACCGGTCCCACCCGGCGCTGCTGGAGATCTGCGAGCTGCTGACCGACTTCGACGAGGGCTTCATGGAGTGGCGGTACCGCCACGTGATGATGGTGCAGCGCACCATCGGCACCAAGCACGGCACGGGCGGCTCAGACGGGGCCGCCTACCTGCGCACCACCATCATGCAGCCCGCGTTCCCCGACCTCTGGGCCATCCGCACATCGTTCTGAGCCGCCTCAGCCGGGCCACGAACCCCGGATTGAGGGATCTCGGGTCGAAAGTGTGTGGCACATCCGCAGAAGTCGCACCAAGATTCTCGACATGGCCCGGTTTCCGGCACGGTCCCAAGAAACGTCAATGGACAACCCACTAGCGCTCGTCGTCCAGGATGAACCGGCCGGTGGGGGAGTCCGGGTCGCTCAGCTGGTCGAGGATGTCGAAGTGGTCGCATCCCGCCACGGCCTCCACCGACAGATGCGACAGGTGCTCGCTCCAAGCGGTGTGCAGCGCTTCGGTCTGCGCCTGGAACGCGTCCGGTTCCGCCGAGCCGATCAGCAGCCGCACCGGCAGGTCCTTCAGCGGCTGCCGGTGGATCGGTGAGAGCCGGGCGACGTCCGCCGCGTCCATGCCGACGGCGTTGTTGACGTAGGACGCGGCAATGGGGGCGAGGTCGTACACGCCGCTGACGAGCAGGGCTCTGACCGGCACCTGGGCGGCATGCTCGCCCCCCATACCGGTGAGAACGGCGGCGGTGAGATGGGCTCCGGCCGAGTGTCCGGCCAGCACGAACCGGTCCCGGTCGAGGCCGAACTCGGCCGCTCTCGATGCGAGCGTCGAGAGCGCCAGGGCGGCCTCATCGACGATGGCGGCCAGGCTCGCCTCGGGGGCCAGGGTGTAGCCGACCCCGGCGAGGGCCCAGCCGTTGGCGGCCAGGCTGCGGGCCGGGAAGCCCGACCAGGCCTTGCTGCCTCTCTGCCAGAAGCCGCCGTGGAGGAAGACGAGACAGCCGACCGGGCCGGCGGCGCCCGTCGGCCGGTACAGGTCCATCTGTTGGCGCGCTCCGGGCCCGTAGGCGATGTCGAGCGTGCAATCAAGCTCGGGCACGCCGGACAGGCCGGCCGTCTCGGTCTCGAGCCGCTGCAGGACACCGGCCGCGTCCCGGGCCGACAGGCTCGGCGAGAGCTGCCGGTCCAGTTCTGCACGCGAGAGATGATCGAACGGAACGCTCATCAGTCAGCCCAAGTCTGCCAATAGTCTCGCAATCTCAGCCGGAGTTCCCTCCGACAGTGGCGAGCGGCGCCGACATCATGCCCTGCTGCTCCAGTCGCTCGGCCAGGGCCAGCAGGCGGAGGTCGCTGCCGGGCGGACCGATGATCTGGACCCCGACGGGCAGGCCGTCGCCGGCCGGCCCGTCCGGTATCGCCAGCGCGGCAAGCCCGGCGCCGTTGATCGGGAAAGTCAACGGTGTGGTGGCCGGTATCAGCGGCACGCCGGCCAGCTCGCTCAAACCGTGGGGCGGGACATGGTTGGGAGTTACCGGGCAGACGACGAAGTCGACTTCGTCGAAGATGCTCAGCCACTGCCGCTGCAAGCCGCTCACGGCCGCATGGGCGGCTGCGAGCTCCGCTGCGGCCAAGCCGTCGGCCAGCGAGATGAACCCGAGGATGTCCTCGGAAATCAGCTCAGGCGTCTCAGTGAGGACGCGCCGGTGCTGATGGAGAGACTCGGCAGCCACTATCACCGAGCCGGGTCCGCTGTGCTCCAAGTGCGAGGGGGGAGACACCTCTCGCATCGAGGCGCCGGTGGTCATCAGCTGTTCGACCTTCTTCTGGTACGCAGCCTCGACCTCGGGGGCCAGGTTCATGCCCTCGTAGAATGGGGCCGCGGGCAACCCGACGAGAATCTCCGTAGCGCCCGCGCCGCGGTCGTCGAGCCGCCCGACCGCCTTCGGGCCGACCATCGCCGTCAGCAAGCGGCGCGCGTCGGTACAGCTGCGCGTCATCGGTCCGATCACGTCGTAGCGGGTCGAGAGCATAAACAGCCCGTCGCGTGACACCAGCCCGGGCGTGGTCTTCAGCCCGACCGTTCCGCAGTAGCTGCTCGGGTTGCGCACCGATCCTCCCGTGTCGGTGCCGAGAGCGGCCGGGACCATCCCGGCGGCTAGGGCCGCTGCGCTGCCTCCGGAGGATCCGCCCGTCATGCGGTCAAGCGACCACGGATTGCGAGCGGACGGGGTCGAGACGCCGAAGGCCAACTCGTGGGTGTTGGTCTTGCCGATGATGATCGCGCCGGCCTGCCGGAGCATGCTCACCACTGCCGCGTCACCACCGGAGAGGTGTCCCGAGTAGGCCGGGCTGCCTGCCTCAGTCGGATGTCCGGCCACCTCGATGAGGTCCTTCACCGCCACCGGTATGCCGTGCAGCGTTCCACGCGGCTGCGACGCGTCGAGTTCGGCGGCGCGTTCCAAGGCCTCGTCGGCGAACACCCGGGCAAAGGCTCCTATCTCCGCTTCGTGGTCCTCGATTCGATCAAGACAGGAGGCGGTCAGTTCCCGCGCCGACAGTTCGCCCGCGTCCAGCATGCTCCGCGCCTCGTCCAGCAGCAGTTCGAATGGTTCGGTCATGGCTGCCCCTACACGGCCAGTAGCGCCGAGACGTGCTCTGCCGCCTCGGCGTCCGCGACACCCTCCGCAACGATCTCGCCCTTCTCCAGGACGCAGTAGCGGTCGGCGATCGCAAGCGCTGCCGCGGCGTGCTGCTCGATCAGGAGCACGCCGCAGCCCCTCGCCCGTGCCGCTTCCATGTGCCGCATCAGGTGGGACACGTTGGCCGGCTGGAGACCCTCGGTCGGCTCGTCGAAGAGCATGAGCGGCTGATCCGAACACAGGCAGCGCGCCGAGGCGAGCATCTTCTGCTCGCCCCCTGAAAGGGTGGACGCCCTCTGAGAAGCCCGGCCCTCGAACACTCCCGGAAACACCGACAGGACCTCCTTAGCGGAACCGGCGAGACCGGCCAGGCTCAGGTTCTCCTCCACCGTGAGCTCGCCGAACAGCGGCTGATCCTGGCGTACACAGGCCATCCCGGCTCGGGCCACGGCCGAGGCCGAGTGGCCGGTCACGTCCCGGCCGTGGAGGAGAACCTCGCCTGCGCTGGGCCGGAGTGTTCCCGCCAGCGCGGAGGCGAGCGTCGTCTTGCCCGCGCCGTTGCGTCCCATCACCGCCACGATCTCGGCCCGGCCCACGTGAAGCGAGACGCCGTGAAGTACCGGGACACGGCCGTATGCGGCCCGCAGATTCCTGGCGACCAGCAGCGGCGAGGCAGCGGCGCTAGGCATCGACTCTCACGACGATCGCGGCTCCGGTGTCACCGGCTGCGCAGCCGGTGAACAGCCCGTAGCCGCCTCCTTCGGCGCGGAGTTCCTCGATCAGTTCGATCACCGATCTCAGACCGGTTGGTCCTTGCGGGTGCCCCCACACGAGCGAGCTGCCGTAGTTGTTCACCTGCTCCCATTCCAGGTCGAGTTCCCGGCAGAGGTAGACGTCGTTGACTGCGAAGGGGTTGTGGGTCTTGACCGCGGCGATGGAGCCGGCACCCAGCGACAGCCGGTCCAGCAGCGAGCGCGCGGCTGCGACCGGCGCCTGGCCCATGTAGGCCGGACGGGCTCGGGCGGTGGCGTAGCCCAGCAAGTGGACGCTGGTCCCAGTAGTGGCCGCGGCGACATCTTTGCTGACGAGTTGTACGCCGGCGTTGCCGTCGGCGGGAAACGTCTGGCTCAGTGGGGTAACCGTTCCCGATGCCACGACCGATCTCTTGGCCGAGACCGTCTGCTCGGTGGCCACTCGGGGTCCCCGGTCGCCGCCGCCGGCGCCTCCGCTGGCAGCGACTTCGGGCTCGACCATGTAGCGGTGCTGGAACGCCCGGTCCGACGCCAGAGCCTGCTCGTACTGGGCGTGGCGCAGCACGGTCATCCGGTCCTGGTCACGTCGCGTGAAGCCGCCCTCGGCCGCGATGTTCTCGGCGGTCGCGATCATCTGGTGGCCCAGGTCCGGATCGGTGAAGTTGTCCCACACCCAGTCCTCGCTGATGCCCGGGGCCGCCGACGAGCGCGGGTAATAGAGGTGGGGTCCGTTGCTGGTTCGGTCGGCGCACACCGCCAGCGCGCTGCGGCTGTCTCCCAGGTCGATGGCCGAAGCCGCGCTGGCCAGCACTGCGGCCGAGGTGGCACAGGCCTGGCTGATGGTGGGACCGGTGACTGTCGCGGGCGCGCCGAGCAGCGAAGCGAGGCGCGGCGCGCCGAAGAAGACGGCGGGGGAGGGGATCGTGACGCCGAGGTGGAGTTGATCGACGGTCTCCAAGTCGATGCGACCCAAGGAAGCGGCCTTGCGGCCGCACTCGGCTGCCAGTTCGATCGGGGACGCGTCGGCGAATGCGCCCTGCCAGCGGTGGAAGGGGCTCGACCAGTAGCTGCGGTCAAGGATCCGCACATTGTCGAAGGTCATGGCGGTCATCGGTTCACGCTCCGGCTCGGCGAGGGTCGGGATCCAGGTCGCGTCGCCATAGGAGCCTCTCCTTGGCGTGGGTTCGGGGGAATGTTCCGGGCGCGACGAAGGAGACAGAGCAGGTCGCGACCAGCCTCGCCCGCAGCGCTGCCTCGATCTCGCTGGGATTGATTGCGTCGGGGTCGGCTTCGACGACCACATGCAGCGGAGGTTCGTGATGATGCCCGTCGCCGTCGAGCGCGATCCGGAGATGGCCGGTGACCCGGGGCGCGAAACCGGTGACGACGTCCTTGATCGCGGACGGCCACACGTTGACGCCCCGCACCAGCAGCATGTCGTCGGTCCGGCCGATACAGACCATTCTGGGGCCGGTCCGGCCGCACTCGCACCGGTCGCCACGGACCTCGACATGGTCACGGGTTCGGAACCGAACCAGCGCTCCGCACTGTCGGTCCAGGTGGGTGAGCACCAGCTCTCCGCATACCGGGCGGCAGCCGACATCCACGACTGCGCCGCTGTGGGGGTCGATGATCTCGGGCAGCACCATGTCGGGCACCAGGAAGTGGTTTCCGGTCTGCGCCTCGCACTCGCCCGAATGGATCGGGATCACGTCGCCGTTGCCGACGGATTCGGTGACCTTGGCGTTCCATGCCTGCTCGAGCGCGGCCCGCACAGCCGGGATGCTCCCGCCCGGCTCGGCGCCCACAAGGATGCGCTTCAGCCCGAGTTCCGAGGGGTCCGTTCCGCGGTGAGAAGCGATGTGATCGGCGATGTGGGCGGCGTAGGACGGTGTGCAGGTGAGCACATCGGCCGTCAGGTCGGCGACTGCACTGACGAGCCGGTCGGTGGCCCCGACACCCACCGGGATCGCGGTAGCCCCGATGGCTGCCAGTGCCTGCGGCACCGGCAGCCCCCCGACGAAGAATCCGATGCCGAAGCCGATCACCACCACCGAGGAGGACCTGACCCCCTGGGCGAAGTAGGCGCGGGCCACCGCCTCCCGCCACAGCGCGCTGTCGTGCTCGGTCACGCCGATGTAGCTGGGCGTGCCCGTAGTTCCGGATGTGGCATGGATTCTCGCTACATCGGCCATGGCCACGCCGGCGTGCGCCCCCAACGGCGGGTGATCGCGCTGGCTGTCCCTCAGTTCCTGCTTCTCGGTGAAAGGAAAGCCGGAGAGGTCCTCGAAGGTCACGATGTCGCACGGCGTTGCGCCGGCGTCATCGAACTTGCGGCGATAGAAGGCGGAGGTCCGGTACAACCTTGCGAGCTGTGCTCTCAGCTTCTCTTCCTGGAGGCAGCGCAGTTCCTCGGGCTCCATCGACTCCGCTTTGGACCAGTGGCCCGCGCCGCTCATTCTCCGCGGCCCCCGATGGCATTCCGGCTGCTCTGTCCGGCTCGATAGGCCGCCTGCAGCTCCACATACTCCGCGGCCGAGAACCGGGCAAGAGACCGCGACTCGGCGCTGGTCGGCCCGATCACCTTGGCCGGTACACCCGCGACCACGTGACCGGAGGGCACCTGCTCGCCCCCTTTGACCAGCGCCGACGCAGCCACGATCGATCCGTCGCCCACCGACACCCCCGGAAGCAGCACGGCGTTGGCGCCGATCAGCACCCCGTCGCCCACAACGCAGCCTTCTATCACCGCTCCGTGGCCGATCGTGACGTCGTCGCCGATCTGTGTAGGTACCGGGCCCGAGTCGGTGTGGAACACGTGGACGGTGGCACTGTCCTGCACCGAGCATCGCTCCCCGATGCGGATCGGACCGAAGTCGCCCCGCACCGTCGCTCCGAACCAGATGCTGGACTCGTCGCCGATGACGACATCGCCGATGACCGCGGCGTTGGGGGCGATGTACACGTTCTTGCCGATGGTGGGCACCGCGCCCCGGTAGGGGATCAGCAGTGGGCTTTCATTGCGCAAAGTAGAGGTCCTTGACTCGCGGGTCCGCTTCGATCTCCTCGACTGTTCCCTCGGCGATCACTTCGCCTCCGGCGAGCACCGTGACATGGTCGGAAGCCTCCTTGATGAAGGTTGTGTCGTGCTCCACGACGATGAGGGGGATTCGTTGGCTCGCGGCGATGGCTCGGAGCTGCCGGGCGGCGTGGCGGCTCTCGGTGGCCGTCATTCCCGCGGTGGGCTCATCGAGCAGGACAACACGGGGTCGGGTGCACAGCGCTAGCACCGTCTCGAGCCACTGCTGCTCGCCGTGAGAAAGGTCCCCGGCCAGAGCGTCGAGGCGCTCGTTCAGTCCTGCTGATGTCAGCGCGTTCATGGCTTCGGATGGGACCTCCGCGTGCCAGGTGCGGCTCCACATCCAACCCGCCCTCTGGCCGTTAGCGAACGCGGCCAGGGCAACGTTCTCGGACACCGTGAGCGAGCCCATCACATGGGGGGTCTGGAACTTCCGTGCGAGGCCCATACGGGCGAACCTCCAGGGCCGCTGATCGGTCAGGTCCGTGCCGTCGAATTCGACCCGACCGGAGGTGATCCGCTGGAACCCGCACAATGTGTCGAGCAGCGTCGTCTTGCCCGCGCCGTTGGGCCCGATGAGGCAGTAGACGCCAGGATCGGCCACATCCAGGTCGACACCGTTCAGAGCTCGAAAGGCACCGAAACTGGAACTCAGGGACACTGCACGCAAGCGGGACGGATCCCTTCGGCTCTGCTCCCTCGGGGCTAGCTCGACCTGGTTGGGCGTCCGCGGGCCTCGCCCCAGCCAGCGGCGGAACTGCATGGCTAGGCCGCCCTCGACAAACATCACCAGAAGAAGGAAGGAGAGCCCCGTGAGCAGGAGCCAGTACTCGATCGCCTCGCTGGCGAGGTACTCCTCGAGCAGGGTCAACCCGACCGTCGCCGCAACCGGCCCGACAAGAGTCCCGAATCCGCCGATGAGGGTCCACAGCAAGGTGTCAGCGATGAACCCGAAGCCGAACACTCCGGGATACACGAACCCGGCCTGCATCGCGTAGAGGGCGCCTCCGAGTCCGGCAACGGCGCCCCCTGCCGCCATTGCGGCGATCTTCACGGCGATGGTGTGGTAGCCGGAAGCGGCCATTCGCGGCTCGCAGTCGCGCACTCCCAGGAGCACGCCCCCCACCGGGCGCCGCAACAACGACCATGTCCCCACAACGGTCGCCGCGCATACCCCGACGATCAGCAGGTCCCGGGTGGCGCTCGACAGCTCGATCGGTCCGAGGTGGAAGGGGGGCACCCCGCCGAGGCCGTTGAATCCGCCGATGATCTGGAGCTTGGCGGCGAGCCGCTCCGCCAGAAGCGACAGCATCATCGTGAACAGGGCGATGGTCATGGCCGACCGTCTCCGGCGCAGGAGCACCATGCCCATTAGCAAGCCGACGACGGATCCCGCCACGGCGGCCAGCACAATGATCGGGATCGTCATGTTCGGCGCTTCCATGGTGAGCCGAGCCGTCAGGTAGGCGGCGACACCGAACGGGACCGTCTGGCCCAGGCTGACGATGCCTCCGTGGCCCCACACGATGTCGAGGCTCACGGCCAACAGGGCCAGCGTTGCCGCTTGCGCGATCTGGTCCGCGTAGAAGCCCGTCTGGTTCTGGAGCGCGGCCACCGCCACGACTGCGGCCCCGACGATCAACGCTGCCCGCACCGGCCGGCGAAGCTCCAGTCTCACCGCACCACCCCTCTCAGCCCGGTCTCCACCCGGGTCTGGAGCACGAGTGCGGCCGCGGCCACCGCGGCCACCTGCCCCCAGACTGCGTCGTACCAGAGGGCCACCACTGTGGTGATGGCCGCGACGGCAGCCGCGCCGAGCACCACCGCACTCGCCCTGCGGAAGCCGCCCACGATCACCACGAGGAATGCGCCGAGCAGCAGGTTCAGGCCCGCGGTGGGCTCTATTGAGATTCGGGGCGCGAGCAGGGCTCCCGCCAAGCCGGCCGACGCTGCTCCCACCGCCATGGCGACGGTGTCCACCCGCGCCGCTCGGATCCCCAGCGTCTCGGCCAGGTCCCGGTCGGCGACCACTGATCTCATGACCAGTCCAGCCCGGCTGTAGCGCAACACGAGCCATGCTGCCAGGAGCACCCCGATGGCGATCGCGATCACGAGGAGCTGGTATCTGGGGTACGTGACGCCGAGGATCTCCGTCCCGCCCCGCAGCGGGTTCGGGATCGATCGCTGCTGCCGCCCGAACACCAACTGGACCACTTCGCGGATGACTATCGAGAGTCCGAAGGCGGCCAGCAGGCTGACCTCCCGCCTGGTTCGCAGCCGCCGGAACACCGTCAGCTCGCATGCGGCGCCGACCAGCAGCAGGAGCCCGGGCGTGATGGCCACCGCGACCCAATGATTGAGTCCCGCCTCGGTCAGCACGACCATCGAGTAGGCGCCCAGCATGGCGAACTCGCCATGGGCGACGTTCACTACGTTCATCAGCCCGAAGACGATCCATAGCCCGAGCGCGGTGAGGCCGAGAGTCGCTAGGAGGCTGAGAGCGTTGAGTACATGCAGCACTGATGGAATTGGGCAATCGCACCTCTAGCGAGGCCCGCCACCGCCGGAGCGGTGGTCACAGCGTGCAGCCTTCTTCGGGATCCAGGGACTCGAAGGACTCCACGATGACTTGCTCTCCGTCGGGGGTTATCTCGACTAGGAACATCGGCTGGGCCAGATGGCGCGACTCGGTCACGGTCACGGTACCGCGTACGGAGTCGATAGACCGGCCCTTGAGCGCAGCGCTCACGTCTCCCGCCGCTACGGTTCCTGCATCGTTGGCCGCGGCTGCCCACAGGAGAGCGAGTTCATACACGTGGGCTGCGAAGGTGTTGGGCGGGAAGTCCTGGCCGAACTCCGAGACGTACCTCTCCACGAAGGAACGGTTGGCGGCGGTGTCGACCTCCTTGACGTATCCCAGCGTCACGATCATGCCCGCGGTGAGTTCTGGCCCGATGGCGCCCAGCACCCCTTCCTCGTAGATGTTGGCCAGACGGGCCACTTCGTCCTGGCCCGCGCCAAAGTCGGGGGCCTGGAGTTCGAACGCGATGGCGTCTCCGCCCACGAGGGCAGGCAGGATCAGATCGGCGTCTGCCGCGGCTAGGTCAGCGAGCACATCGCCGAAGTCCTGGGTGCCGAGAGGCACGTACTGCTCGCCCACAATCTCGCCGCCTGCGTCCTCAATGATCCTCTTGGCGGCCTCGAAGCTCTTCCGGGGCCACACGTAGTCGTTGCCGAGCAGGAACCACCGGGTTCCGCCAGTGCGCTCCATGATCCAGGGAATGGCCGGGCCGAGATGCTGGGCCGGAACCTCGCCGGAGTTGAACATCGCAGCAGAGCATTCCCCTCCCTCGTAGAGGGAGCCGTAGAGATAGAGCGTGTCGAACTCCTCGGCCAGTGGCCTGGCCGCCTCACGGGTAGCGGAGGAGTGGATGCCGATCACGACGTCCACTGCGGCCTCCGACACCAGCCGTTCCATGGCATCGCGTCCCACCGCGGGGTCGGTAGCGGTGTCGGCCAGTTCGATCCGCACCTCGGAGCCGTTGACCCCGCCAGCAGCGTTGATGTCCTCCACTGCAAGCCGTAGCGCCCGCTCGGCCGGCGGCCCAAGCACGCCTCCGGGGCCCGAGTTCGAGTACAGGAGCCCGATCGTCACCGGGCCGGCAGACGGCTCGGTCTCGCCTTCGTCCGGCGTCTCCTCGGTCGGCACCTCCGGATCAGTGGCCTCGGGTGCCTCTGTCGCCGCGGGCGCCTGTTCGGATTCCGGCTCAGTCTCCGACTCGGCTGGTTCCGGTGCCGCTTGGGCGTCGGACGCGTCCTCGCTTGGCGGCTGCGTCGGGATCGGCGACGCCTCGTCATCGTCACCGCAGGCCGAGACGATCAGCGCGAACGCTGCCAACACAGCCAGGCATCCAAACTTGACCCGCTTCATGGTGCTCCTCCTTCGCACGCGGACGGATGCACCATGTATAATACCTAAGGACCTAATAGTCAACTCCCTAGGTATTATGTATCGTCCGTGGTCTTATCGGGACGCAGTGCGAGAAGCAGGCGGCGGGAGGCCGCCTCCAGCACTGCTCGCTCGTCATCTTTCAGCAAGCCGACGACCTCGCGCTCGACCCTGTTCTGATCGCCGTAGGCGGCCAGTACAAGGTGGCGACCGGATTCAGTGATCGACACCCGCACTCGGCGACGATCCGAGTCATCGACCGTGCGTTCCAGGTGGCCCTGCCGCTCCAACGTCTTGAGGACCCCCGACACGGCCGCGTCGCTCACTCCGGAGCGTGAGGCGATCTCATTGGGGTTCAGGTCTCCTAGGACCATGAGCGTGAAGAGGGTTCGGAAACTGCCCCACGTCAAGCCCTTGGGACGAAAGGCCCTCGCCTCTATGACCGACGATGCTGCGTTCGAGGCACTCAGAAGGTTGAAGAACAAAGAGAAAACCTCGGTGTCGGCCTCGGGGAGGTCCCGCTCGATCAGGTGCGCCGCCCGGCGCTCGAACCATCGACCCTGCTCTGCGCTCATTCAGCCGGGCACGATATACCACGAGGACAGCGTCTCAGAATCCGAGCCAACAGGCACCACTTCGCGTCGATCTTCGAGTAGCGCCGAGCGAAGTCGAGTAGAGAGACGCTCGCTTCTGAGATGAACTGCGACGAAGGGCCTAGCAAAAGCGACGGGACTCGGCATAGCACATATCGATATCATTATGATGTGCGGCCGGCCGAGCTGCTGTCACGGCAGATCAGGCTCCGCCACATGATCGTGGCGGCGACGATCGCCCACCGCGGATCGATCCGCGAGGCCAGCGCGGTGCTGCACCTGACCCAGCCCGCGATGTCTCGCTCGCTGGCCGAGCTCGAGCGGATCCTCGGCGTGCAGCTGTTCGACCGGGGACCCAAGGGCATGACGGTCACCGCGGCCGGCGCGCCGCTCATCACTCATATGCAGCTCGTGACCTCCGAGGTGGGCTCGCTGCTCCGCCACGCCGACGAGATCGTCGACGGCGAACGGGGAGAGGTGCGAGTGGGCACGCTCCTCGCCGGTACCGCGGACATCCTGCCGGCTGCGGTGTTCGAGGTCACCCGCCGTCATCCGGGCGTGGGCGTCGCGATCTCCGAAGGGACCCCCGATCGGCTCCACGAGGATCTGATGTCGGGCCAGGTCGACTTCGTGGTAGGGCGTGTGACCCCTCTGGCCTCGATGCCGGGCGTGGACGTCGAGCCGCTGTTCGACGATGACGTGCAGGTCGTCTGCACCCCGAGACACCTCCGGTCCGGGCACCGGGGAAGCCTGGCCGAACTCGTGGACGACGCCTGGATCCTGCCGCCACGCGACACCTCGCTGCGCCATCAGATCGAAGCCGCTTTCATCCGGGAGTGCAGTCGAGCACCGCACAACGTCACCGAGTGCGTCGCGCCCGTGCCTCTGAGAGCGCTTGTGCTACGGGGCGAGCATCTGGCCGTCGTCCCGTCGGGAATATTCGGCGACGACCTCGATCGCGACGCGTTGGTGTCGCTCAAGGTCGAAATAGAGGGCACATCGGTCCCGGTCGGGATCATCACCCGATCGGGTGGCGAGCTGCCCGCCAGCGCTCACAGGCTGATCGAGGCGCTGCGACACGCAGCCCGCGTCCGGTCTGAGGGTGACGAGTGAGATTGAGGAATTACCACGGCTGGTATGTGGACCCCGAAACTCGGCAATCGAGTCCGGTCGGGCGAAGATCTAGATTCTTGCCATGCGGGCTATGACTGACTATCCCGACGTCGGGCTCTACATCGGCGGCACCTGGCGCACCACCGCGGACGACCTGCCGGTGGTCAACCCGGCCGACGAGCAGGTCATCGGGCGGCTGGCCCGGGCCGGCCGCCAGGACCTCGACGACGCGCTGGAGGCCGCCGCCAAGGGGTTCGAGGTCTGGAGCCGGACTGCGCCCAAGGATCGGGCCGACGTGCTGCGCCGGGCCGCGGCCATCATGCGCGAGCGTCAGGCCGAGATCGGGCGGGACATCACCCTGGAGCTGGGCAAGCCGTACCCGCAGGCCAAGCTGGAGGTCATCCGGGGCGCCGAGTTCTTCGAATGGGACGCCGGCGAGGCGGTGCGCACCTACGGCCGGGTCATCCCCAGCGAGCCCGGCATCAACTACATCGTCCACCATCAGCCCATCGGCCCGGTGGCCGCGTTCTCGCCGTGGAACTTCCCGATGAGCCAGCCCGCCCGCAAGGTGGCCGGCGCGATCGCGGCGGGATGCTCCATCATCCTCAAGCCGGCCGAGGAGACCCCCGCCGGCGCCATGCACATCGCCCGGGCCTTCCACGACGCCGGCCTGCCGCCGGGGGTGCTGAACCTGGTGTACGGCGTGCCGTCGGAGATCTCCGAGTACCTGATCCCGCACGAGTCGATCCGCCTGGTCGCCTTCACCGGCTCGACCGCGGTGGGGCGGCATCTCACCGGCCTGGCCTCGGACCACATGACGCCGGTGCTGATGGAACTCGGCGGGCACGCGCCGGTGATCGTGTGCGAGGACACCGACACGCGGGCGGCCGCGGTCACCTCCGCGGTGCGCAAGATGCGCAACGCCGGGCAGGTGTGCACCTCCCCGACGCGCTTCTTCGTCCACGACAGCATCTACCGGGACTTCCTCAACGTGTTCACCGAGCGGGCCGCGGCCACGGTGGTCGGCGACGGCATGGAGCCCGGCGTGGAGATGGGGCCGTTGGCCAACGACCGCCGGCTGGCCGCCATCACCGAGTTCGTGGCCGACGCCCGAGACAAGGGCGCGGAGGTTGCCACCGGCGGATCCCGGATCGGGACGTCGGGCTACTTCTTCGAGCCCACCGTGCTCGCCGACGTCCCCGACGACGCCCGGGTGATGCGGGAGGAGCCCTTCGGGCCGGTGGCCATCGTCAACCGGGTGGGCTCGCTCGACGAGGCCATCGAGTGCGCCAACTCGGTGCCCTTCGGGCTCGCCGCCTACGGGTTCACCAACCGCGCCGACTACGCCGACCGGATGGTCGAGCGGGTGCAGGCCGGGAACCTGTCGATCAACACGCTCGAGGCGTCGGTGCCCGAGACGCCCTTCGGCGGCGTCAAGTCCAGCGGGTACGGCCGCGAAGGGGGAGTAGAGGGCCTGCACAACTACATGGTCGTCAAGAACGTCTCCCACAGCATCTCGATCGTCTAGCCACAGGGGGCTGCGCGCCGCCAAATGCACTACGCCAGAGCCGACGCCAAGGACTACGCCCGGGCCAACATGAAGGGCATCTGGGCCGCGGCGCTGCTGCCGTTCACCGACGACCTGCGCATCGACGAGGACGGGTTCACCGAGAACATCCGCCACTGGACCGAGGACCTCGGCATCGCCGGGATCTTCGTCTCCGGCAAGCAGGGGGAGTTCTTCTCGATGAGCCTCGACGAGCGCAAGCGCACCCTGGAGATCGCGGTCGAAGCCGCCGGAGCGCGGGCGCAGACGATCATGTCGTGCTCGGACCAGAACCTTGATGTCGTGCTCGATCTCGCCCGCCACGCCGAGCGGGCCGGGGCGGACTACATCGTGGTGCACGCCCCGACGCTGCACTTCGTGCACGAGCACGACGAGACCGTCTACCGGTACTACGAGACGATCTCGCAGAGCGTCGACATCGGCATCGCGTTGTGGAGCCACCCCGACAGCGGATACCTGATGTCGCCGCAGCTGTGCGACCGGCTGGCCGACCTCGACAACGTGGTGGCCATCAAGTACAGCGTCCCCCGGCCGATGTACGCCGAGCTCACCGCGCTGGCCTCCGACCGCATCCAGGTGAGCACTGCCTCCGAGGCCGAGTGGCTCGACAACATCCTCGAACTCGACTGGAAGCTCTATTTGTGCTCGTCGCCGCCGTACCTGCTGCAGACGGCGCGCGATCGGCGGATGCACGACTACACCCGGGCCGCGTTCGCGGGAGACGCGCCGGCGGCGCGCCGCCTAAGCGAGAGCCTCAACCCGGTGCGCGACGCCCTGAAGCGGACCAGGCCGGCCGAGAAGCCCCACGCCCACCAGAAGTACTGGCAGCACCTGCTCGGACAGGTCGGAGGCCGCGTCCGCCCGCCGCTGCTGGAGTTGACCGACACCGAGAAGGCAGCCACACGCGCGGCCTTCGAGCAGTGCGGGCTGCAGGTGTGACCCAGGCAGGAGCAGTCATGACGAACGGGACCCGGCTAGCGGCATTCAACTTCCAGAAATGGATCGACGAACACCGCGACCTGCTCAAACCGCCGGTCGGGAACCAGCAGATCTGGGAGGAGGCCGACCTCATGGTCACCGTCGTGGGCGGCCCCAACCGGCGCACCGACTTCCACGACGACCCGGTCGAGGAGTTCTTCTACCAGCTCGAGGGCGACATGGTGCTCAAGGTCATCGAGGACGGCGTCCACTACGACGTCCCCATCGGCGAGGGCGAGATCTTCCTGCTGCCGGCCCATGTGCGCCACTCCCCCCAGCGGCCCCAGGCCGGATCGATCGGGCTGGTGGTCGAGCCCAAGCGTCCCGACGGGGCCCAGGACGGCTTCGAGTGGTACTGCTTCAGCTGCGAGTCCCTCGTCCACCGGGTCGAGGTGATCCTGACCAGCATCGTGCGCGACCTGCCCCCGCTGTTCGAGCGCTTCTACCAGCACGAGGACCTGCGCACCTGCGGCCGCTGCGGAGCGCTGCACCCGGGCAAGGAGCCCCCCGAAGGCTGGGTCAAGCTGTAGCGCCGCCGACGCGGTATCCCAAGATGCATACCTCAATTGATATGTCTATGGTCCTAGTCGGCACTGGCGGGGCCAGGTTCCGGAATCTAGATTCGCGTTACCGGGATAGGTACGGTCCCGCGTAATCAAGGAGGGCAAATGGGAGGAACCACGAACTTGACCCGCACGCGGTCATGGTGGCTTTGGCGTGCGGTGGCGATTGTGGCCACATTCGGCATCCTGGCCGCCGCCTGCGGCGACGATGACAGCGAGGATGCGACACCGGCCGAGCCGGCAGAGGCAGCGCCCGAGCCCGAGCCGGCCGAGGAGCCCGAGGCTGCGCCCGAGCCTGAGCCGGCCGAGGAGCCCGAAGAGGCCCCTGAACCGGCCGAGGAGGCCGAGCCCGAGCCGGCCGAGGAGCCCGAAGAGGCCGAAGAGCCCGAGGTGGTCGGCGGGAAGGTCAAGGTCGGCATGATCACGACCCTCTCGACCGGGGCGGCGTACCTCGGCGAGGGAATCCGCGACGCCTTCCAGCTGGCCTTCGAGATCGACGGCCGCTACGAGCTCGATCTCGTTGTCGAGGACGACGGCCGCGATCCGGCCTTCGCCCAGCAGCTGGCCGACCGCATGCTCACCAGGGACGAGGTCGACGTGATGACCGGGATCGTCTTCTCGAACGTTGCCGGCGCGGTCGTGCCGCAGGTCGTCAACGCGGGAACCATCTACATCAGCCCCAACGCGGCACCGTCGCCGTTCGCGGGCGCCCAGTGTCACGAGAACTACTTCGTGGCGTCCTGGCAGAACGACAACCAGTCCGAGGCGATCGGCGTATACGTGGCCGACGAAGGCTACGAGAGCGCGGTCGCGCTGGCCCCGAACTACCAGGCTGGCCACGACATGGTGGCCGGCTTCAAGCGGTTCTACGGCGACGTCGAAGAGGAGATCTACACCGAGCTGGGGGCGACCGACTACGCCCAGGCCATCGCTCAGATCCGGGAAGCGGACCCCGATGCGGTGTACTTCTTCTACCCGGGCGGGATGGGCATCGCCTTCATCCAGCAGTACCAGGCGTCCGGCCTTGAGATTCCGATATTCGGTCCGGTGTCATCGTTCGACGAGTTCCTCGTGGACGCCATCGGCGACGCGGCCCTGGGCCTGGTCAACTCCTCGTTCTGGGCACCCGACATGGACAACGAGGCCAACCGGATCTTCGTCGAGGCCTACCGCGAGAAGTACGGCAGCACCCCGACGTCCTACGCGGCCCAGGGCTACGACACCGCGCTGCTGCTGATCTCCGCGCTGGACGCCAACGGGGGCTCCGCCGGCGACACGGCCGGCATGCGCGAGGCGCTCAAGGCGGCCGACTTCGACAGCGTCCGCGGCAACTTCAGCTTCAACACCAACAATCACCCGATCCAGGACTGGTACCTCCTCGAGGTTGTGAGGGACCCGGTCCACGGAGACCTGACCAACACGATCGTGGCCACGATCCTGGAGGATCACGCGGACGCCTACGCCTCCGATTGTCCCTTGACCGGCTGAACGTCGGCTACGTTCGGGCCGGTCCGCCGGATGCTCGCGCTCTGGCGGACCGGCCCGATCCATTCCCGACTATCGGCGCGGCGACAGCATGAACCTGTTCATTGAGCAGACCCTGAACGGGCTCCAGCTGGGTTTCACCCTGTTGATGGTCTCAGCGGGGCTCACGCTGATATTCGGGATCATGAACATCATCAACCTGGCCCATGGCTCGTTGTTCATGGTCGGGGCGTTCGTGGCCGCGGACGTGGGGGGCCGTACCGGCAACTACCTGCTGGCCCTGCTGGCCGGCATAGCCGGGGCGGCGGTTGCCGGCCTGATCGTCGAGTTGGGCCTGATCAGGCGCCTGTACGACCGCGATCACCTGTATCAAGTCCTGGCCACGTTCGCGCTGGTGCTGATCGCCAACCAGGCTGTGCAGATGGTCTGGGGCGCGACGCCGAGGAGCGTCTCGGCCCCCGCGTTCCTGGATCGCACGGTGCCGGTGTTGCCCGGCCTGCCCTACCCGGCCTACCGGCTGGCCATCACCGCGACCGGGATCGCGGTCATCGTCTTCCTGCACCTGCTGGTGGAACGCACCCGGGTCGGCATGTGGATACGGGCCGGCCGGACGCACCGGGAACTGCTGGGCGCGTTCGGAGTGAACGTCCGGCTGCTCTACACCCTGGTGTTCGCGGTAGGAGCGGGCCTCGCGGGACTGGCCGGCGTGGTGGCCGCGCCGTTCCTGTCGGTGGAATCGGGCATCGGCGATCACTTCCTGATCCTGAGCTTCGTGGTGATCGTGGTCGGCGGCATCGGATCGCTCAAGGGAGCCCTGTACGGCTCGCTGATGCTGGGTCTGGCCGACACTTGGGCCCGCACCTACCTGCCCGACCTCTTCGGGCGGTTCGTCGACCCGAGCACCGCGGCCACGGCCGGCGCCTCGGTGGCGTCGGCCAGCATCTACCTGGTGATGGTCGTCGTGCTGGTAGTCAAGCCCAACGGCCTGTTCGGCCTGGCCGATGAGTGATCCGCAGACCGCCCGGTCGAGCCCCGGGCGCACCGGCATCCGCCTCGGATTCTGGGCGTGGGGCCCCTCCCGATGGCACATCGGGCTGACCGTGGTATTCCTGGCGCTGCTTTCGGTGGCGCCGCTGTGGGTCGATGCCGGCGGTCGGGGCTATCTGGTGACCGTGCTCACCCGGGTGGTCATCTTCGGGCTGGCCGCGATGAGTCTCGACTTCGTCATGGGATACGGGGGGATGGTCAGCCTGGGCCACGCGACGTTCCTCGGCGCCGGCGCATACACCGCGGGCGCGCTGACATACCACAGCCTGGACGGTTCCCGGCTCCTCGGGATTCCCGGAACGGACCAGGC
Organism: Candidatus Aldehydirespirator sp.; assembly: GCA_965203635.1. Lineage (GTDB taxonomy): Bacteria > Actinomycetota > Acidimicrobiia > Acidimicrobiales > Aldehydirespiratoraceae > Aldehydirespirator. Next base: position 2,736,446 of record OZ241903.1, on the reverse strand, counting down.
GCTCGTGACCTGGCCCCTGGCCACGGTTGTCGGCGCGCTGCTGGGGCTGGTGATCGGCGGGCTGAGCCTGCGCACCAAGGGCGTCTACTTCATCATGGCGACCCTGGCGTTCAACCAGATGATCTACTTCCTGTTCAACGCGCTCGAGATCTACGGCGGCGACGACGGCGTCGGGCTGTTCGCGGCCCGCCGAGCCATCGGACCGCTCGACGCGTCGGACGACACCGTCTTCTTCTACGTGTGTTTCGCCGTGCTGGTGGCCTTCACGGTGATCCTGAACCTGGTGGTCAGATCACCGTTCGGCCGGGTGGTGCGAGGCTGCCGCAGCAACATGGCGCGCATGGCCGCGCTCGGCTACCAGACCTACCGGTACCGGCTGGCCGCCTTCGCCCTGTCCGCCGCCATCACCTCGCTGGCCGGCGCCATGGCCGTGACCGAGTCGCAGTTCCTGTCGCCGTCGTTCGCCGAGTGGACCGAGTCGGGCGAGTTGCTGGTCATGGTGATCGTTGGCGGGCTGGGCAGCCTGATCGGCGGCGTGATCGGCGCCGGCGCGCTGTTCCTGCTGGAGGAGCTCTCGATAGACGTCACCGACAACTGGCAGTTCTTTGTCGGCGTCGGCCTGCTCGCGATAGTGCTGGGAGCGCCCAGGGGACTGACCGGAACGCTGCTCGGCTCGAGGCGGAGCCATGACTGAGCTGTCGTGCCGGGGACTGCAGAAGGCCTTCGGCGGGCTGGTGGTCACCGACGACCTGGCGCTGTCGGTGGCGTCGGGCGAGATCCACGCGCTCATCGGCCCAAACGGAGCGGGAAAGACCACCGCGCTGGCCCAGCTCTCGGGCGAGCTGCGGCCCGACGCCGGGACGGTATGGCTCGACGGTGCGGACATCACGGAGTTGAGCCTCCCGCAGCGGGTCCACGCGGGCGTCGCCCGCAGCTACCAGGTGTCCTCCGTCTTCCGGGACTTCACGGCGAGAGAGAACGTCGAGCTCGCCCTCCAGGCGATGGACCGCCACAGCTTCAGGTTCTTTCGCCCGGCAGCCCGGAATGCGGGACGCGTCGAACGGGCGGAGGTTCTCCTCGACCAGGTCGGCCTGGGGGAGGAGGCCACCGTGTCGACCCAGCGGCTGTCCCACGGCCAGACCCGCCAGCTGGAGATCGCCATGGCCATGGCCTCGGACCCCCAGGTGCTCCTGCTGGACGAGCCCATGGCGGGCATGGCCCCCGACGAGGCGGGCCGGCTGGCCGAGTTGATCCGGGGCCTGGCGGAGACCATCGCGGTGCTGCTGGTGGAGCACGACATGGACGTCGTGTTCTCCGTCGCCGACCGCATATCGGTGCTGCACCAGGGCTCGCTCATCGCTTCGGGCGATCCCGACGACATCCGAGCCGATCCAGACGTTCACCGCCTGTATCTGCGCGATGACACGGAGAGCTGACCATGCTGTCGGTTGAGTCGCTGGCCGGAGGCTACGGATCCACGCAGGTCCTGTACGACGTGTCCCTCCATGTCGACGAGGGCGAGATCGTGGGACTGCTCGGCCGGAACGGCATGGGCAAGACGACCACGATCTCGACCATCTTCGGCCTCCTGGCACCCTTGTCGGGCTCGATCTCTCTGGACGGCGGCGAGATCGGCGGCGTCAGGCCGTTCAGGATCGCCCGCCGGGGCTTGTCACTGGTTCCGGAGGGTCGGCAGGTGTTTCCCCTGCTGACGGTCGAGCAGAACCTGGAAGCTACGACCCGGCCCTCAGTAGCAGGGGACAGGAGGTGGACTCCGGCCGCGATCTTCGAGCTGTTCCCTCAGCTGGCCGAGCGCAAGAGCCACCTGGGAGGGCAGCTGTCGGGCGGCGAGCAGCAGATGCTGGCCATCGGGCGGGCGCTGGTGATGAATCCCAGGCTGCTCGTGCTCGACGAGGCGACCGAGGGACTCGCCCCCACCGTCCGGGCCGCGATATTCGAGGTGCTACGGATCCTCAAGGCCGAGGGCCAGAGCATCCTGATCGTGGACGCCTACCTGCGGCAGCTCCTGACCCTCACCGATCACAACGTGATCGTCGAGAAGGGCCGCACCGTGTGGTCGGGAACGACGGATGACCTTGTCGCCTCACCGCGCATCGCTGATCGGTATCTCGGGGTGGGTGTCTAGGTTGGACCGCGACGCCTGGGGTGGGTGCTCATGACCGGTTCGGGCATCGTGCTCACTACCGGCGCCGAGACCGCGGCGGCCCTGGACGCGGCCGATCCGCTGGCCTCGTTCCGCGACGAGTTCCACCTTCCGGAGGGTCGGGACGGGTCGCCGCAGGTCTACCTCGTCGGGAACTCTCTGGGAGCCGTGCCCCGGGCCGCGGCCGGCTACGTGAACGCCGAGCTGGAACGGTGGGCCCGACTCGGCGCGGCCGCTCACTTCGAGGGCGAGCTGGCGTGGCTGCCCTATCACGAGCTGCTGACCGGCTCGCTGGGGCGGCTCGTCGGCGGGCGCCCCAACGAGGTCGTCGCCATGAACTCGCTCACCGTCAACCTGCACCTGCTGATGGTGAGCTTCTACGACCCCACCCCCGAGCGGCACAAGATCCTCATCGAGGACCACGCCTTCCCCAGCGACCACTTCGCGGTCGAGAGCCAGATCCGCCAGCGGGGCCACGATCCGGCCGAGTCGCTGGTTGTCGCCCGCCCGCGGGCAGGCTCGGAGACGCTGCGGCCCGACGACCTGCTGGCCCTCATAGCCGAGCACGGCCCTGAGCTGGCGCTGGTGATGCTCCCCGGAGTCCAGTACTACACCGGCCAGGTGCTCCCGATGGCGGAGATCGCGGCCGCAGCCCACGACGCCGGCGCCCGGGTCGGCTTCGACCTCGCCCACGCGGTGGGCAACATCCCGCTGGCCTTGCACGACTGGAACGTCGACTTCGCAGCCTGGTGCAGCTACAAGTACCTCAACGGCGGCCCGGGCACCGTCGGCGGCGCCTTCGTGCACGACCGCCACGCCGGCGACCGGTCGCTGCCCAAGTTCCTGGGATGGTGGGGCCAGCGCCCCGACATCCGCTTCGAGATGGGCACCGTCTTCGATCCCATCGGCACGGTCGAGTCGTGGCAGCTCTCCAACCCGCCCATCCTCACCATGGCCGCCCTGCGGGCGTCGCTCGACGTGTTCGACCGGGCCGGCGGAATGGAGCCGTTGCGGGCCAAGTCGCAACGGCAGATCGAATACCTGGACATGCTCCTGGCCGAGGTGATCGGCGACCGGGTGGAAACCATCACACCGACCGCGCCGGCCGAGCGGGGCTGCCAGTACGCGCTGCGGGTCAAGATGCCCGGCGTCGACGGCCGGGCCGTGCATCAGGCACTGGAGGACGCCGACGTCGTCTGCGACTGGCGCTACCCCGACGTGATCCGGGCCGCGCCGGTGCCCCTGTACAACTCGTTCACCGACATCCACCGCTTCGTGGGCGTCCTGGACCGCGTGCTCGACGAGGCCTCCCGCTGAGCCCCAACTCGCCGGCCAGCGCCTAGCGTGGCTGCGATGACTGCTTCCCCCGGATCCGGCGAACCCCGCCCGCTGCACCCGTCCGGCCCGTCCCGTCCCGATCCGGGGCCCGGCCGGGGCGGGCTGCGGTCGGCGGCCTGGTTCGACATCGTGGACGATCCGCTCATGTCGGGGATCTACCTCGAGCGCTACGCCAACTACGGACTCACCCGCGAGGAGCTCCAGTCCGGCAAGCCCATGATCGGGATCGCCCAGACCGGCTCGGACCTGTCGCCGTGCAACCGGCACCACCTGGAACTGGCCAAACGGGTCCGCGAGGGCATCCGGGAGGCGGGCGGGATCGCCTTCGAGTTCGGCGTGCACCCCATCCAGGAGACCGGCAAGCGGCCCAACGCCGCGCTCGACCGCAACCTGGCCTACCTCAGCATCGTCGAGGTGCTCCAGGGCTATCCCCTCGACGGGGTGGTGCTCACCATCGGCTGCGACAAGACCACCCCGGCATGCCTGATGGCCGCGGCCACCGTCAACCTGCCCGCCATCGCGCTGTCGGTGGGCCCCATGCTCAGCGGCTGGCACGAGGGCCGGCGCACCGGCTCGGGCACCATCATCTGGAAGGCCCGCGAGCTCTACGCCGCCGGCGAGGTCGACGAGACCGGCTTCGTCGACCTGGTGGCCTCGGCCGCGCCGTCGGTGGGCTACTGCTCCACCATGGGCACCGCCACCACCATGAACAGCCTGACCGAGGCGCTGGGGATGCAGCTGCCGGGCTCGGCCGCCATCCCCGCGCCGCACCGGGAGCGGGGCCAGATGGCCTACCGCACCGGGGTGCGCATCGTCGAGATGGTGCGGGAGGACCTGCGCCCCTCCGACATCATGACCCGGCAGGCCTTCGAGAACGCCATCGTGGTGAACTCCGCCATCGGCGGATCGAGCAACGCCCCGATCCACCTCAACGCGGTCGCCGCGCACCTCGGCGTCGCCCTCGACAACGACGACTGGCAGAAGCACGGGCTGGCCGTGCCGCTGCTGGTGAACCTCATGCCCGCGGGGGAGTACCTGGGAGAGGACTTCCACCACGCCGGAGGGGTCCCCGCGGTGGTGGGCGAGCTCATGCGGGGCGGGCTGCTTCCCCATCCCGACGCGATCACCGCCAACGGCCGCACCATCGGACAGAACTGCGGGGAGGCGGGCATCGCCGATCCCGCCGTGATCCGCACCACCGACGAGCCGCTGCTGGAGGACGCCGGCTTCGTGCACCTGTCGGGCAACCTGTTCGACAGCGCCATCATGAAGACCAGCGTCATCTCCGACGAGTTCCGGCAGCGCTACCTGTCCGACCCCGACGACCCCGACGCGTTCGAGGGGCGGGCCATCGTGTTCGACGGGCCCGAGGACTACCGGGCCCGCATCGAGGACCCCGACCTCGACATCGACGAGCACTGCATGCTCATCGTGCGCGGGGTCGGGCCGATCGGCTACCCCGGCGCGGCCGAGGCGGTCAACATGCAGCCCCCGGCCGCGCTGCTGGTGCGAGGGGTGCACTCGCTGCCGTGCATCGGCGACGGCCGCCAGTCGGGCACCTCCGGGTCGCCCTCGATCCTCAACGCCTCGCCCGAGGCCGCGGCCGGCGGCGGGCTGGCGTTGCTGCGAACCGGCGACCGGATCCGCATCGACCTGCGCCGCGGCCGGGCCGACATGCTCGTCGACGAGGCCGAGATCGAGCGGCGCCGGGCCGAACTCGAGGCCTCGGGCGGCTACCCGGTGCCGGAGTCGCACACTCCCTGGCAGGAGATCCAGCGGTCGATGGTGACCCAGATGGACGAGGGCATGGTCCTGCGCCCCGCCCTGAAGTACCAGGACACCTCCCGCACCAAGGACCTTCCCCGCCACAACCACTGACCCGCCGATGGCCAGGCGCCGGAGCCGGGGGGCTGGCCGAGATCCTGGCCGCCGTCGTGCTGATCGACGCCATCAAGCCGGGCCACCCGGCCATCCACGCCTTCATGCCGTTCGTGTCGGACCTGCGCACCGGAGCCATGACCGGCGGGGGAGGGGAGGCCGCGATGGCCTCCGCCGCTGCGGCCCAACTGCTCAACACGCTCGGGCTGCCCAACGCAGTCTCGGCCGGCACGGGCTTCCGGACTGGCACCCGGGTCTGTCTCGGCTACGTCGAGGGACGCTACGCGGCTGTCGAAACCGGCTTCACTATCGACGTGTACGGCACGCGCTGCCCGGCAACCCGCCACCGCGAAGCCGTCTACGACTCCGAGCACAAGCGACCCCGCAGCTAGGCCACAACCCTTCCCGCAGGTGGTCCAGTAGGGGCCAATAGTGGTACGATATGGACCAATGGTGCGGGTTGAGTTGGAGCGGATCGAAGCCCTGGAGCTGCTGGGGATGGTCGCCGCCCATCTCAACATCGCCGAAGCGTCCGGCGATCTGTCGCCGCGCGTCGCGACCCTCCTGGGCATCCGCGACAAGCTGGCTGGCAGCCTGCGGGAGGGTCTATGAGCTACACGGAAGCCGAAGTCTCCGCAGCGATCGCGGCGATGGACAAGTACCGGTCCGGCCTCGACTACGAGGTCGGCGTTGCGCTGGCCGTGGTCGGCTTGAGTGCGGAGCGGGCCGACAAGGAGATCGCCATCCGCGATGACATGATCCGCGCCGCCCACCGCGTGGGCGCCTCGCTGAGGCAGATCGCCGAGACGTCGGGGCTCGGCCGCAAGACCGTCACCGCGATCGTCGAAGCGGGTTCCCGTCGAGCGTGACGGCGGCTCAATCGCGCCCGGGAAAGTCGTCTTCGATGTAGGCCCGGATTATGTCGTCGTAGCTGTCGTCGGCCGTGAACCCGAGGGCGTCGGCGCGGGCGGTGTCGAAGCGCTGGGGCCACCCGGCGACGATTCCCGCGACGACTGGGTCGGGGGACTCGGTGATCAGCGCCGCGGCGTCGGGGCCGGCCACCCGGCCGAGGGCCTCGATCTGCTCGCCGACCGTGGCCGACACGCCCGGCATGGTGAGGTTGGGGCGGTCGGCCAGCCGTGACGTGTCGATCTCGGCGGCATGGACCAGGAACCCGACCGCGGCCCGGGGGCTGGCGTGTGGATGGCGCACGTCGCGGCTCACCGGCAGCTCGGCCTCCAGGCCGTGAAGGGGCTCGCGGATGATGCCGGAGAAGAAGCTCGACGCGGCCGCGTTGGGCGCGCCGGGACGGACGCTGACGGTAGGGAGCCGGATCCCGATGCCGTCGAAGAACCCGCGCCGGGAGTAGTCGGCCAGCAGGGCCTCGCCGATCAGTTTCTGGGTGCCGTAGGAGGTGAGCGGGGTGGGATGGAAGTCGTCGGGAATGGGATCGGGGAACGGCGCGCCGAACACCGCGATCGACGAGGTGTAGACCACCCGGGGTGTGATGGGGGAGAGGCGGATGGCGTCGAACAGCTGCCGGGTGCCGTCGAGGTTGACCGCCATGCCCTTGTCGAAGTCGGCCTCGGCCTCGGCGGAGACCACCGCGGCGAGATGGAACACCACGTCGGGTTCCAGCGCGACCAGCGTCTCGGCCTCGCCCGGGCGGGACAGGTCGGCGACATGGGCGGTGCAAAGCTCGGACTCGATCGAGGCCTCGACCAGGTCGACCAGGTCGATGGCGTCGATGCGCTCACCCCGCAGACGGCCCCGCTCCAACAGCCGCCCGGTCAGCTTGCGGCCGAGCATGCCCGCGCCGCCGGTGATGAGGACCCGCACCGGAGTCAGCCCCGGCCGACCAGGGGCGAGCGGTTGACTGTCGGGCTCAACGTCAGCTCCGGCCGTTCAGGGCCGAGCGATTGACCACCAGGGCCACGTCAGCCCCGGCCGATGAACGGCATGCCGCTGGCCATCACCGTCATGGTGAGCACGTTGGTGCCGGCGGGCAGGCTGGCCATGTAGGCCACCGCCCGGCCGACATCGGCGGCGTCCATGGTCGGCTCGGGTCGGATACTGCCGTCGGCCTGTAGCACCCCCTCAGGCATCCGGGTGGTGAGAGGGGTGAGGGCGTTGCCGATGTCGATCTGGCCGCAGGTGATGCCGAAGGGCCGGCCGTCGAGCGCCAGCGACTTGGTCAGCCCGGTGATGGCGTGCTTGGTGGCCGTGTACGGCGCGCTGTTGAGCCGGGGCACATGGGCCGACACCGACCCGTTGTTGATGATCCGCCCCCCGGACGGGTCCTGGGCCTTCATCAGTCCGAACGCCTGCCGGGCGCACAGGAACGAGCCGGTGAGGTTCACGTCCACCACCCGCTGCCAGTGCTCGACGTCGAGCTCGTCGACCGGCACCGGAGGCGCGGCCGTGCCCGCGTTGTTGAACAGCAGGTCGAGACGGCCGTGATCGGCGCGCACCCTCTCGAAGAGGGTCTCTACCGCGGCCGGGTCGCTCACATCGGCCGTCACGGCCGAGCCCGAGCCGTCGGCGCTCTCGCAGTCGGCGACGGTCTCGGCGAGCGGGTCGGCCCGCCTGCCGACGGCCACCACATGCCAGCCGTTGCGGGCTAGGGCCACTGCGGCGGCACGGCCCACACCGGAGCCGGCGCCGGTCACCAGCGCGATCCTGCCGTCCTGCATTGCCACAAGGGTAGGCGTGCCACCGGCAACGGCTCCTATAGATCTCGGGACGAAATTGTGTGGTGGCTACACAAAAGTCGCACCGAGATTTTCGTCCGGACACCGGCGAACATCGATGGACGGCCTACTAGGGCCCTGATCGTCGCCGATTTCCGCGTGATTGGGCCAGCCTCAGGCCTGCCGGGGCGTCAGGACAGGTCGAAGCGGTCCAGGTTCATGACCTTGTGCCAGGCGGCCACGAAGTCATGCACGAACTTCTCCTGCGCGTCGTCGGATCCGTAGACCTCGGCGATGGCCCGCAGCTGCGAGTTGGAGCCGAACACCAGGTCGACCGCGGTGGCCGTCCAGCGCAGTTCGCCGGTATCGCGGTCGTGGCCCTCATAGACGTGCTCGGTCTCCGACACCCGCCACTCGGTGCCCATGTCGAGCAGGTTCACGAAGAAGTCGTTGGTCAGCGTCCCGGCCCGGCCGGTGAGCACACCCAGCGACGATCCCGCCGAGTTCGCTCCCAGCGCCCGCATGCCGCCGACCAGCACCGTCATCTCCGGCGCGGTCAGCGAGAGCAGGCTGGCCTTGTCCACCAGCACCGTCTCAGGACGGCGCTTGTCGCCGGGGCGCCAGTAGTTGCGGAACCCGTCGGCAGTCGGTTCCAGCACCGCGAACGAATCGACGTCGGTCTGCTCCGGCGAGGCGTCGGTGCGCCCCGGCGAGAAGGGGACCGCAACCTCGACCCCGGCCCGCCGGGCGGCCTCCTCGACGGCCGCGCCGCCGCCCAGCACGATCAGATCGGCCAGTGACACTCGCTTGCCGCCGTCGGCAGAGCCGTTGAACTCGGCCTGGATGCCCTCCAGCGCGGCAAGCACCTCCGCCAGAGATGCCGGATCGTTCGCCTCCCAATCGTTCTGGGGTGCCAGTCGGACACGGGCGCCGTTGGCCCCGCCGCGCATGTCGCTGTCGCGGAACGTCGACGCCGACGCCCACGCGGCCGCCACCAGTTGCGCTACCGACGGACCCGACTGCAGGATCTGAGCCTTGAGGGCAGCCACGTCGGCGTCGTCGACCAGGTCGTGGTCGACCGCGGGGACGGGGTCCTGCCAGATCAGCTCCTCGTCGGGGACCTCCGGACCCAGGTACCGGGCCACCGGACCCATGTCGCGGTGCACGAGCTTGAACCACGCCCGGGCGAAGGCGTCGGCGAACTCGTCGGGATTCTCCAGGAAGCGTCGCGAGATCGCCTCGTAGGCCGGGTCCATGCGCAGCGACAGGTCGGTGGTCAGCATCACGGGGGTGTGGCTCCCCGACGGGTCGTGGGCGTCGGGCACGGTGCCGGCCCCGCCGCCGTCGACCGGGATCCACTGCCAGGCGCCGGCCGGGCTCTTGGTCAGCTCCCACTCGTAGGCGAACAGGGTCTCGAAGAAGCTGTTGTCCCAGGCCACCGGGGTGGGGGTCCACGCGCCCTCGAGGCCGCTGGTGATGGCGTCGCCGCCCACACCGGTGCCGAAGGTGCTCGTCCAGCCCAGGCCCTGCTCCTCCAGGCTGGCGCCCTCGGGCTCAGGGCCTACGTACTGGTCGCCGTCGGCCGCGCCGTGGGTCTTGCCGAAGGTGTGGCCCCCGGCGATCAGCGCCACCGTCTCGGTGTCGTCCATGGCCATGCGGGCGAACGTCTCGCGAATGTCGCGGGCCGCGGCCAGCGGATCGGGATTGCCGTTGGGGCCCTCGGGGTTCACGTAGATCAGGCCCATCTGGACCGCGCCGAGCGGGTCGGCGAGCTCGCGGTCGCCGCTGTAGCGCTCGTCGTCGAGCCAGCCGGTCTCAGGGCCCCAGTAGATGTCCTCCTCGGGCTCCCACACGTCGACGCGTCCGCCGCCGAAGCCGAACGTCTTGAAGCCCATCGACTCCAGGGCCACGTTGCCGGCCAGGATCATCAGGTCGGCCCACGAGATCTTGCGGCCGTACTTCTGCTTGACCGGCCACAGCAGCCGGCGGGCCTTGTCGAGGTTGGCGTTGTCGGGCCAGCTGTTGAGCGGCGCGAAGCGGTGCGTGCCGGATCCGCCGCCGCCCCGCCCGTCGTGGATGCGGTACGTGCCAGCGCTGTGCCACGTCATGCGGATGATCAGCGGCCCGTAGTGGCCGTAGTCGGCCGGCCACCAGTCCTGCGAGGTGGTCAGCACGTCGGCGATGTCGGCCTTCACCGCCGCGAGGTCGAGGCTGTTGAACTCGGCGGCGTAGTCGAAGCCGTCGCCCATGGGGTCGATCTGCGGAGAGTTCTTGTTCATCGGCCGCAGGTTCAGCTGCTCGGGCCACCAGTGCTGGTTGGCCAGCGAGCCCGTGTTCGCGGGCGTCTGATGCAGCACGGGGCACCCTCCGGTGGGCGCGGTGTCGGTAGCGGGGCTGGTGTCTTGGGTGGTCATCGATGCTCCTTGGCTGTTGGGGGGTTGATGGTGTCGATCTCTCAGGGTTCCTGGCCGGCGGCCACGGGCGCTTTCCGGCAGGTGGGGCAGTAGCCCCAGTAGATGACTTCGGCCTCGTCGATGGTGAAGCCGAAGTCGTCGTCGACCTCCAGGCACGGGCGGTAGCCGGCCGCGCAGTCGACGTCGACCATGCGGCCGCAATCGCGGCACACCAGATGGTGGTGGTTGTCGTCGACCCGGTCCTCGTAGCGGGCCGGCGACCGGGCCGGCTGGATCCGCCGGATCAGGCCCTTCTCGGACAGCACGCCCAGCGCGTCGAACACCGCTTGGCGCGACACCGCCCCGATGCTGTCCCGCACGTCGCCGACTATGTCGTCGGCGGTGGCGTGGGGGCGGGCCGATACTGCGGTCAGCACGGCCAACCGCTGGGCGGTCACCTGAATCCGGTTGTCTCGCAACAGCTGCCGGGCGTCCTGGATCATGGAGCCACTATAGCACTATTCTAGACTAAGTCCAAACTTAGAATCGATCCACTCCAAATTGATGGCGATATTGGACCTATACGGTCCGATCCGTCATCAATTTCGTGAGACGACGGCTCACGGGGCCGGTGACATGACATCGGTCCAGAACGCCATCATGTCCTCGTAGAAGAGCGGCACGAGTTCGGGGTTGCCGGAGATGTGGGCGCCGCGCACCCCGAAACCGGCCTCGATGGCGTAGAGGAAGCCGTCGCGGTCGACCAGATCGGGATCGGGCTCGTCGGAGGTGGGGAGGATGAAGGCGCCGTCGTCGGCTATGTAGACGGTTGGCGCCCCCGGTGTGACTGAGGCCTCGGGTATGTGCTCCAGGGGGGTTGTGCGGTCGAAGCTGTGGTTGGCGCCGGGCACGATCCGCACCGTTGCGTCGCCCCCGGAGGCCCGTATGGCCTGGATGTGGGCCTGGACCTGCACCGGCGGGCACCAGTCGTCGCGGTCGCCGATGATGGCCCGGACCCGGGTGGCACCCACGTCGGGATCGAGGAACTGCTGCCCCGACCAGGGGTAGGCGGCGTACACCCCGACCAGCTTGGGGTCGCCGGCGGCCGCGGCCAAATGCACCGACGCCGCGTTCAGCACGGCCGAGCCGCCCCGGCTGTGGCCCTGGGCGCCGATCCGGGCCGGGTCGATGTCGGGGCGGGCCGCGAGGACCCCGGCCGCGGCGAGAACGTCCCAGGCGCTGGCCGCGAACGAGAACTGGACCTGGTTGTGGACGGTGGTGACGACCCGCCGGGTGCTGAACGGGTCGATGGCGCAGGCCGCGATGGCGGCGTCGGTGACGGCCGCCGCGATGGCCATGTGGTGATGCTGGAGCCCGAGACTGCCCGGAGCGATGATCACCACCGGGAACGGCCCCGGTCCCTCGGGCAGGAACAGCTTGGCCCGCAGGTCCTGGCCCGGCATGGCGCCGGTGTCGGAGATGGCCTGATGGAAGTTCCTGGGGTTGGCCGACGGGATCGTCAGCGCCTCGCCGCCCAGGCCGTTGGCCAGCCGGAAACCGTCGTCGTGGATGGCGGCGTCATCGGTCTCCATAGAGTGCCCGGCAGGGTAGAGGCTGCGAGCCTCGTTCATCAGGAGCGAAGCAATGAGCAAGGTTGTACTGATCACCGGAGCATCGGCGGGCATGGGGCGCGAGGCCGCCATCCTGCTGGCCAGGGGCGGCCACCGGGTCTACGCCGGCGCCCGCCGCATGGACCGCATGGCGGACCTGGCCGACCACGGTGTCACTCCGGTCGAGCTGGACGTCACCAACAGCGACGACAACGAGCGGGTCGTGAACCAGATCGTCGATGCCACCGGACGCATCGACGTGCTGATCAACAACGCGGGCTTCGGCCTGTACGGGCCGGTCGAGGAGATCCCGCTCGACGACGCCAGGTACCAGTTCGAGGTGAACCTGTTCGGCGTGGCCCACCTCACCCAGCTCGTGATGCCCCACATGAGGGCGCAGGGCTCGGGCCGCATCGTGAACATCTCCTCGGTCGGGGGCAAGGTCTTCTCGCCCTTCGGGTCGTGGTACCACGCCACCAAGCACGCCCTGGAGGGCTGGTCGGACTGCCTGCGCCTCGAGGCCGCGCCGTTCAACATCCAGGTCGTCCTCGTCCAGCCGGGCCTCATCAGGACCGACTTCGGCGACGTGGCCGCCGAGCAGCTGAGGAAGTACGGCGACGGCGCCTACCGGGCTCAGGTAGCGCCGCTCCTCAAGATGAGGGACGACGGCCGTGTCAAGGACCGCGGCACCAAGGCCGAGGTGTTCGTAGAGGCGGCGACCACCGGCAAGCCGCGCCGCCGCTATGTCAAGGGGATGCTGGGCCGACCGGCCCTGTTCGTCCGCAAGTGGCTAGGCGACGGCATCTACGAACTAACGCTACGCCTCGCCATCCGATGACCGGCGGTTCCGTGCTCGACATCGATCCCGGGGCTGAGTCCAATCCCGCGGTGGCTGAGTGGGAGGCTGCGGGACTGCGGGCCCCGACATGGACGCCGTTCGCTCGTGGCGGCTCCAGCAGCTCCGCAAGCAACTCGAGGCCGAGGATGTGGCCGGCATCGTGCTGTTCGACCCGCTCAACATCCGGTACGCCGTCGACGCCACCAACATGCAGGTGTGGACCACCCACAACCCGGTGCGCTACGCCTTCGTCGCCACCGACGGCCCCGTAGTCCTGTTCGACCTGGCCCGCTGCGACCACCTCAGCGACCACCTGCCGCTGATCGACGAGGTCAGGCCCGCGACCGGCTGGTTCTACTTCGAGAACGGCCCCCGAGAAGCAGAGGCAGCCGACCGATGGGCCGCAGAGATCGCCGACCTCGTCCGGCTGCACGGCGGAGGCAGCCGGCGCATTGCCCTCGACAAGTGCGAGGGGCTCGGGCTCGCCGCCCTGGAGCGCCGCGGCCTCACGCCCATCGCGACCATGCGCTTCGCCGAGCTGGCCCGCTACCGCAAGCATCCCGAGGAGATCGTGGCCATGCGCCGGGCCGTCCACAGCACCCAGCAGGCCATGCAGGAGATGTGGCGGGCGCTGGAGCCCGGGATCACCGAGGCCCAGCTATGGGCGTACCTGCAGGCCGGCAACATCGCCCGCGGCGGAGAGTGGGTCGAGACCCGGCTGCTGTCGAGCGGGCCCCGCACCAACCCGTGGTTCGCGGAGTGCTCCCACCGGATGATCGAGGCCGGCGATCTCGTCAGCTTCGACACCGACCTGATCGGCCCCTACGGCTACGCGTGCGACATGTCCCGCGCCTGGGTCACACCGGGCCGCGAGCCGACCGCGCAGCAGCGCTCACTGCACGGCCTCGCCCGCGACGTCCTCGCCCACAACCGCGCCCTCCTCCAACCCGGCCTGACGTTCAGGGAGTTCGCCCAGCGCAGCTACCAGCTGCCTGAGCCCTACCTGGCCAACCGGTACGCGGACATCGCCCACGGCCTGGGCCTGTCGACCGAGTACCCGATGATCTACGACATCGAGGACTGGGACGCCTACGGCTACGACGGTGTCATCGAGGACGGCGTGGTCATGTGCCTGGAGGTATTCGTGGGCGAGCCGGACGGGCACGAGGGCGTGAAGCTCGAGAACCAGGTCTACGTGACCAGCGACGGCACCGAACTGCTCGACACCTTCCCGATGGCGCTGATCCCGTACTGACGAGCTGGCCGTGCCGGACGGCTCACTCGGCCGGGACGGGCTCCCAGCCGCCGGGTTGCAGGCCCAGGTAGAGCTCCAGGTGGCGGTTCATGTTGATGATGCGGCACTCCTCGCCCGACAGCAGCACATGAGTGCAGCCCGGCTGGTGAAGGCCGGCCTGCATGGTGCGGATCACGCTCAGGTCCTGATTGAGCACGAACCCGAAGTCGGCCTGGTCCATGGGCACGGTGACATGCACCGGCGGCGGGGCCGCAGCGTCGGCCGACGGCATCCGGCGCAGGTTGATGACGGCCAGCTCGCCCTCGTCGGGGCTGGGGCCGGGTCGGGCGGTCATCACGGTGAACAGGTCAGCGCTGACCAGCACGGTGGCGTTGGGGAACAGGTTGTACTGGCTGAGGCTCATGATCTGGTGGGTGTCGTAGGGCGACAAGTCCACTCCGAGGGTGGCCTGGTGGTCGCGGATCTTCTGGGCGATCACGTCCTGGAGGGTCCGGCCGTCACGGACGTCAGGGGCGTCGCAGGGCTCGCGGTAGGCCGGCCCCATCCGCCCGCCCTCGGTGATGACGAAAGAGTCCCAAACCGCCTGGTCGTCGACGTTGCGGCCCAGGCGGGGGCTGGGCACGCCGTAGCGCTGGTATGAGGCGCTGTGGCGGTTCCAGATCTGCTGGGGAGCGTTGACATCGTCGATGCTGGCCAGCATCTCGCGGTGCAGGCCCTGCACGTGGTAGGTCTCCGAGAAGCCGTCGTTGACCACCTTCCAGTTGCTGTTGACCGGGGTGACGGTCGAGTAGTCGCACCGGAACTCGTCCAGGTTGGCCCAGGCGATGTCGTCGGGGACGCCCTCCAGCCAGTCGTCCAGCGGCTCGGCGTCGAGGTCCAGGTTCACGAACACCAGACGGGCCCAGGTGTCCACCCGCACCGGCACCAGCCCGAGGTCGTCGTTGCGCAGCGGCCCGAAGCCCCGCCGCGACGGAACCTCGCGCAGCCGTCCGGCCAGATCCCACGCCCACCGGTGATACGGGCAGCGCAGCTCGGTCGCACCATGGCCGGATCCTTGGCAGATGGTGTTGCCCCGGTGGCGGCAGACGTTCTGGAAGCCCCGCAGCACACCGTCGTCGCCCCGCACCAGCAGCACCGAGTACCGGCCCAGCCGGTGCTCGAACCAGTCGCCAGGGCTGGCGACGTGGTCGACGGTGCAGGCCACATGCCACACCCTGGGCCACAGCCGCTCATGCTCCAACTCGGCGAACCCGGCCGAGATGTAGCGCTGCACCGGGATCCGCACCGGGGCCTCCGCAGCCAGGCCCGAGGCGGTGACCGCCGTGCCGAGAATCTCGGCCTCGTCCGGGGGCGCGGTGTCGACCATGCCCACAATCGTTGCACACGGGTTGGGTGGCTACCCTGAGCCGGCCCGCCCAGCGCTTGAGGTATCGATGACCATTGACAGGCACTACTACATCGAGTCGTTCGGCACGGTCGAGCTGAGCGCGTTCCGCATCGGGCAGTCCCCGTTCGCCCACCGCTACGTGACCGATGAGACGATCTTCTGCCTGTACTGCGACCGCCTCTACGCGGTGAAGATGACCGCCGACGAGGACCCCGTCCCCAACTACTGGAAGCTGCGCCGCGGCGTCATGCTGTACGACGTCCCGGAGAAGCCGCTGGAGATCGTCGGCCCCGATGCGAGCCGGCTGCTCGAGAAGGTCCTCACCTGCCGGATCGAGGCGCTCCCGGTCGGGCGGGCCCGCTACGGCCTGGCCTGCCATTCCGACGGCACCGTCCTGATGGACGGGGTGGTGATGCGGCTGGCCGGTGACCGGTTCTGGTACGTCAAGGCCAACGGCGAGTTCCAGAGCTGGCTAGAGGCCAACGCCATCGGTCGCGACGTCAGGGTCTCGGACCCGGATTCGCGGGTGCTGCAGATCCAGGGACCGAAGTCGCTCCATGTGCTCGACGCGGCCATCGGCGGCGGGCTGTCGGAGGACTTCAAGTACTTCCACGCCGGCTTCTTCGACGTCTGCGGGCAGCGGCTGTGGGTGTCCCGCACCGGGTGGACGGGGGAGGCGGGGATCGAGATCTACTGCAACAGCGGCCCGGAGCCCACCGACCACGACGCCCTCTGGGACGGCCTGCTCGCCTGCGGGGAGCCCTTCGGGATGGAGTTCAGCTCGTCGTCGTCGATGGGTCTGCGGCGCATCGAGTCGGGGATCCTCGACAACGGCACCGACATCGAGCCCGGGTTGACGCCCTACGCGGCCGGCCTCGGGCAGTTCGTCAAGCTCGACAAGGGCGACTTCATCGGCCGGGCGGCGTTGGAGACCGCTGATCGCAGCCAGCTGCTGTTCGGCCTGGTGTGCTCCACCGCCACGCCCGAGGCCGACATGCGCGTCCATTTCGATGACGGCCCGGTCGGCCACATGACCTCCGGGTCGTGGTCGCCGACGCTCGACGCCGGGATCGGCTACGTGCGCTTCGACCAGCCCCTGGCAGGCGACGACTGGAACGGCAAGACGGTTTGGCTGCACGACCGCGACGGAAAGCCCCACGAATCCACCGTCGACACCCTCCCGTTCGTCGACAAGGAGAAGCAACTGCCCCGGGCCGCCTGGAGCGGTTCGGGCAGCTGACCCGTCCGATCACGCCCTAGGAGGGCTGGATGGACCTGAACCGCACCGAGTGGCTGGCGCTGCGGCATGAGGATGCTGTCGACCCGGGCCGGGTGATCGTCGATCCGCACCACCATCTGTGGGACGGTCATCAATGGCGGGGAGGTCTGGGCACCTATCTGGCGGCCGAGCTGCTGGAGGATCTGACCGGCAGCCACAACGTCGTCAAGACGGTGTTCGTCGACTGCATGTCGAACTACGACACCGGCTGCGCCGAGCACCTGAAGCCGGTGGGGGAGACCAGGTTCGTGGCCGGCCAAGCCGAAGCGCTCGATGCCGCGGGCGGTCCGACCATCGCGGGGATCGTCGGACACGCCGATCTAATGCTCGGTGACGCGGTCGAGGAGGTCCTGGCCGCCCACGACGCCGCCGGTGGGGGCCGGTTCCGGGGGATCCGCCACGCCACCGGCTGGGACGCCAGCGACGACGTCCACAACAGCCACAGCAACCCCTTCGAGCACATGATGAGCGCATCGGAGTTCCGGGCCGGGGCCCGGCGGCTGGCGGCGATGGGGTTCAGCTTCGACGCCTGGCTGTACCACCCCCAGCTTCCGGAACTGGTCGCGCTGGCCGAGGCCGTGCCCGAGTTGACGATCGTGCTCAACCATCTGGGCGGACCGCTCAGGATCGGCCCCTACCGCCATGACGGCGACCGGGTCCGGGCCGACTGGAGGGCATCGGTGCGGCTGGTAGCGGGCTGCGGAAACGTGGTGCTCAAGGTGGGCGGCATCGGCATGGACATGTACTACGGAATGGGCTGGACGAAACGGGACGCACCGCCGGGCTCCGAGGAGGTGGCCGCGCACTGGGGCGACGACGTGCGGTTCTGCATCGACTCCTTCGGCCCCGAGCGGTGCATGTTCGAGTCCAACTTCCCGGTCGACCGCCAGACGCTGCCTTACCCGGTGCTGTGGAACGCGCTCCAGATCATGGCCGCCGGCTACAGCCACGCCGAGCAGGAGGATCTGTTCTCGGGCACCGCCACCCGGATATACAGGCTGTCGTGAGCCTCGACTTCTCCATGCGCCCCGAGTGGGAGGCGCTGCGGGCCCGGGCTCGGGCCGTGGCCGAGCAGGGCGTGGCCGACTACGGCCGGTGGAGCGACTCGTGGATCAACGGGCACTCCAAGCAGTTTTCCAAGGTGCTGGCGGCCGAGGGCTTCATCGGCATGACCTGGCCGGCCGAGTACGGCGGGGGAGGGCGGCCCGGGATCGAGCGCATCATCATGGCCGAGGAGATGATCAGCGCGGGCGCACCCATCGCGGCCAGCTGGTTCGCCGACCGCCAGATGGGCCCCTCCATCTACACATACGGCACCGAGGCCCAGAAAGCCGCGTTCCTGCCCGGGATGCTGTCGGGGGAGACGTCCTGGTGCATCGGGATGAGCGAGCCCGACGCCGGCTCCGACCTGGCCTCGCTCAAGACCTCCGCGGACCGTGACGGCGACCACTACGTCGTCAACGGCCAGAAGATCTGGACCAGCGGCGCGGCCAGCGCCGAGTACTGCTACGTGATCTGCCGCACCAGCCGCGAGGGTCCTCCCCATCGGGGCCTGAGCGAGCTGATCGTGCCCATGGACCTCGACGGCATCGAGGTACGGCCGGTGCGCGACATGGTCGGCAACTCGCACTTCTGCGAGATCTTCTTCACCGACGTGCAAGTGCCGGTCACCAACCTCGTGGGCACCGAGGGCGGGGCGTTCAAGCAGACCATGATCCAGCTCGGCTACGAGCGGGGAGGCATCGACCGGCTGGTGTCCAACCGGCCCCTGTACGACCTGGCCCTCGAGCACGCCGATCTCACTGATTCCCTGACCCGCCAGGAGATCGCGGCCATCGAGACCGGCTACCGGCTGGGGCGGCTCATGGTGTACCGGGGCGCGCTGGGCGAGGGCTCCGCCGACTACAGCGCAGGCACCAAGGCCTTCTGCACCGAGCACGAGCAGCGGGTGGCCGAGTTCGCGGCCCGGGTGCTGGGCCCGGCCGCCACCGTGGGCGACGCCGTGCCCACCGCCGTCTGCTACGCCCCCGCCTACACCATCCAGGGCGGTACGTCAGCCATCATGCGCAACATCATCGCCGAACGCATCCTCGGCCTACCCCGCGAACCTCGTTAGCGCCGCCGCGGTCCGTCCTGCCCGCCCGCCCGGTCAATCTCGGGTTGGTTCTGTGGGCCTGGTGCACAAGACAAACCCGAGATTTGGGGAGGGATGGGCCCGGTCAATCTCGGGTTGGTTCTGTGGGCCTGGTGCGCAATACAAACCCGAGATTTGAGGTGGGATGGGCGAGGGGGCGGCCTGGGCCTACTCGGGGGTGACGTAGGCGGCGGTCAGGCCGCCGTCGACCAGGAGGTTGGCGCCGGTCATGTACGACGAGTCGTCGGAGGCCAGGAACAGGGCGGCCGAAGCCATCTCGGTGGCCTCGCCGAAGCGGCCCATGGGCACGTGCACCAAGCGGCGCTGACGCTTCTCGTCGGTGTCGAGGTACGACATCAGCAGCTCGGTGCGCAGCGGTCCAGGCGACAGCGCGTTGACCCTGATGTTCTCCCGGGCGTGGATCACCGCCAGCTCGCGGGTCAGCGACAGCACCGCCCCCTTGGAGGCGGTGTAGGCGATCTGAGGCGTGGCCGCGCCCACCGAGGCCACGAACGAAGCGGTGTTGATGATCGAGCCCCCGCCGGCCCGGCGCATGGCCGGGATCTGGTGGCGGCAGCCGTACAGCACGCCCTTCAGGTTCACGGCCAGGGTCTTGTCGATGGTCTCCTCGCTCGTGGCCATGGCGTCGGCGTCGTCGGCCAGCATGATCCCGGCATTGTTGAAGGCGATGTCCAACCGCCCGTAGGTGGCCTCCGCAGTCTTCACCGCCAGCGCAACCTCGGCGTCGTCGGACACATCGGCATGGACCGCGGTGGCCTCGCCCCCGGCCGCCCGGATCATCTCGACCGTCTCGTCGTTGGCCTCGACGATGTCCGCCGCCACCACCCGGGCGCCCTCCTCAGCGAACCGCAGCGCGGTGGCACGCCCGATGCCGCTGGCCGTCCCAGTGATCAGCGCCACCTTGCCCTCGAGTCTCATGGCCGCTCCCTTCTCGCGGTTGGCCCGTTGCCTGCTGATTCCCTCGTCGAGGTCACCGGCTCGAGTCTCATAGCCGCTCCCTTCTCGCGGTCAGCTGGTCAGTGAGCCGCCGTTGATGCCGATCGTCTGGGCGGTGACCCACTCCGCCTCGTCAGAGGCGAGCCACACGCAGGCTGCGGCCACGTCGGAGGGCCTACCCGTGCGGCCCACCGGGATCGCCCTAGCGAAGCGCTCGGTGATCTCGTGGTTCTTGCGCTCGAAGAGCCCTAGCGCCAGCGTGTTGGCGGTCACGCCGAAGCGGGCCACTTCCAGCGCCAGCGTGCGGGTGAAGGCAAGCCCGCCGCCCTTGCCCGCGCTGTAGGGCGCCACCCCGATGTGCACGCCGTGGGTTCCCGCGGCCGACGAGATGGTGATGATGCGGCCCCAACCCCGCTCGCACATGCCGTCGATCACGGCGTGGCAGCAGTTCATGACCCCGTAGAGGTTCACGTCCACCGGGGCCCGCCAGTCGGCCGGGTCCATGTCGCAGAACTGTTCGGCCTTCATGTCGGTCGGGCCGGCCAGACCGGCATTGTTCACCAGAATGTCGACGGTGCCTATCCCGGTCACGGCCTCCGTGACCGCGTCCAGGTCGGTCACGTCGAAGACGCTGGGAACCGCGCTCCCGCCCGTCGCCAGGATCTCGTCGGCCGTTGCCTGGGCCCGGTCGGCGAAGTAGTCGTTGACGACGACATGGGCACCCTGGGCGGCCAGGCCGCGGGCGATGCCGGCACCGATGTTCTTGCCGGCGCCGGTCACCAAGGCGGTGCGCCCACTCAGCTCGAACATGCGACTCCTCTGCAGCAACGTCTAGTGACCATCATGGCCTAGGGCTGTGGCTCCGGCCGAAGTGGTAGGCGTTGGGCCAGCCTCGGCCGGCGAGGCTCTCCTCCTGGCGAGCGATGATGCCGGGAAGATCCTCGGGCTGCCAGCCCTCCACCAGATCCTCACCCCACAGGTCGAGCACCGGGCGCTGCAATTCCACCAGCAGCTGCAGGCTGAACGCGATCCGCCCGGTGAGCACCGCAGGATCAGCCGTGCACAACGCCAGCGTCGCCTCGGCCATCGTCTCCAACGGCTCGAACATCACGCCTTCGACCCATCCCGCGGCCACCAGCGCGGGGGTGGCGATAGCCCCCTGGGGAGCCAGCGCGTTCACGGCGATGCCCTGGCCCTCGCACTCGCTGGCCACCGACACGGTGAGCCGGTTCAGGGCGGCCTTGCTCGCCCCGTACATGGCGCCGGCCTTCGACGGCTTGTTGGTCGGGAACGGCGGACCCGGCGGGAACTCGGCCGAGAACGTCGTGATGTTCACGATCGCCCCCCGGCCCCGGTCGCGCATCCCGCCGACAACCTCAGCCATCAGCTCCCACGGCGCCCACAGGTTCACCTGAAGGGCCCGCTCCAGGCGCTCGGGACCGACCGACTCGAAAGCGCCGTAACCGCCGGCCGCGGCGTTGTTGACCAGGACGTCGACTGGGCCGAGCGCGGCCTCGGTCCGCTCCACCAGCTCCGTCCGGGCCCCCCGAGGGTCGCTCAGATCCGACGGCAGCACCAGGCACTCGCCGCCCAGCTCGCGGATGCGTGACTGCGTGTCGTTCAGGCCGTCGACGCTGCGGGCCGTGATCGCCACCCTGGCTCCCTCGGCGGCCAGGCGCAGTGCTATGGCGGTGCCCGTGCCTCCCTTGCTGGCGCCGGTGACGAGCGCCACCTGCCCCTCGCACAGCCGCTGAGACATCGCCACTCTCCTGTAGGCACGACTCCTGGTTCGGCCAGTCTCGCACCATCGCGGCCGCACAGAGTCCGAGCGGCGCTGTGTGGCCGATGTCACCCGGCGCAACACGAGTCGTCCGGACCCGCGACGGTAGCTTCGACTGGTGCAAAGTCCGGTTCGGCTCGTCTACCTGCTGCGACCCACCGTCAAGGTCGGGATCCTGCTCGCGGTCGGCTTCAGCGTGCTGGCCTTCGTGTCCACGCCGTTCCTGCTGCCCGAGATCGCAGCCCATTACGGCATAAGCCTCGGTGTGGCATCGATGATCGGTGTGTTCCAGCTGGGCGGGTTCGTGATCGCCTCCTGGGGCGCCGGACGATGGCTCCAGCCCAGAGACCGGGTCTTCGTGACTGCGCTGCTGGCCGCATCGGCCGCCAACCTCGCCTCCGCGGCCCTGCCCGCCTTCGCTCTGCTGGTGCCGCTGCGCCTCGTCAGCGGCGTCGCTCTGGGCCTGCTGGCCTGGTACGGCTGGGTGCAGGCCTTCGGCGACGACCGCCGCATGGGCGACGTGGCCGTGGCCGGGCCCGTGGTCGGGGTGATCGCCGCACCCCTGGTGTCGGTGCTGCTGGAAGCGGGCGGACCCCGGCTCGTGTTCGCCGGACTGGCCGCGGTGTCGCTGGTCCCGCTGGCGTTCGGCTACCGCAGCGAGGTGGCAGAACTCCCCAGGGACAGGGTGCGCCACCGGGCGGTCACCGCAGCTCGGGTGCTGCTGGTCTGCCTGGGCCTGTTCACCCTGGGCGGATCTGCGGTCTTCATCTACGCGGTGGTGCTGGGAACGGGTGACCCGGGGCTGTCGGTCGCGCTCGTCGCGGCCGGGTTCAGCCTCAACGCGGTGGTGGCGATCCCCGCGTCCCGCATCAGGGCCATCCGACGCATCCCGAGCCCGTGGATGGCCGCGACCGCGGTCTGCGCGATCGTGGTGGCCACCACCGACTACCGATGGCTGTTCCTGACTGCCCTGGTGGTGTGGGGGTTCTTCTTCTGGGCCGCGATACCGGGCGTGTTCGAGGTGCTGGCCAGCCGGTCCCGCTACCCCGAGGAGCGGGTCGGCGACGCCCAGGCGCTGATGGCAGCAGGCCGCGCCGGAGGGCCGCTGCTGGGCGGCCTGCTCCTCGACACCGCGGGAGCCACTGTGCTCGGCATCGTCGGCAGCGGGCTGATGCTCGCGGCCGCCGTCGGCGTGTTCACCACCCGGACCGTGGCCCGACCCCTACCGAACCGCTGACCGTCTCCGTCTCTGCCCGACCCCCGGGGAACCGCCGACCGGCCGGGGCTACCATCCGGCCATGAGCTCCGAGCAGAACGAAGGCAGCGGACCCGATCGGGACTCGCTGTGGTACCTGCCCACCTTCGACACGGTGGAGGAGGAGCGGCTGCACCGCAAGCAGCGCCTGGCCGCCACCTACCGGATCTTCGCCAAGCTCGGGTTCGAGGACGGCGCGGTGGGCGCGGCCGGCCACGTCACTGTGCGCGATCCCGAGGATCCCGAGACGTTCTGGGTCAACCCGTGGGGCGTGCCGTTCTCCCACATCACGGCCTCGAGCCTGATCCGGGTGGACTCCGACGGCAACATGGTCGACGGTGAGGGCGCGCTCCTCAACGGCGCCGCTTTCGCCATCCACTCCCAGATCCACGCGGCCCGCCCCGACGTGGTGGCCGCGGCCCACAGCCACTCGATGCACGGCAAGTCGTTCTCCGCGCTGGGACGGCCGCTGCGGCCGCTGACCCAGGACGCCTGCGCCTTCTACGACGACCACGTCATCTTCGACGGCTACAGCGGCGTGGTGATGGAGCTGGACGAGGGCAAGCGCATCGCGGCCGCGCTGGGCGACTGCAAGGCCGCCATCCTCCAGAACCACGGCCTGCTGACGGTGGGCGCCTCGGTGGACGCGGCAGCGGGCGCGTTCGTGGCCATGGACCGGGCCTGCCATTCCCAGCTGCTGGCCGAGGCCGCCGGCGACCCGATCGACATCGGTGACGAAGTCGCCCGCCACACCTATTCCATGGTCGGCTCGGGCCTGGCCATGTGGTTCACGTTCCAGCCCCTCTACACCGAGATAGCCCGCGAGCAGCCCGACCTCCTCGACTGACCTCGACTGACCCGCGGTCCTCTCCGCGGCCAGGCCGTCCGAAATTGATGCCGATTCTGCCCGTAGAGGCCCAATATCGCCCTCAATTTGGGCCGAGCGTCGGGGCCGCCGCCATCAGGGTTGGAGGCGGATGCGGCCGGAGCCCTCGGTGACCTCGCCGATGATGGCGGCCTCGTGGCCGGCGAACCTCAGCTCGGTGACGACGGCCAGGCCGGCGTCGCGGCTGACCATTCCCAACAGCAGCCCTCCCGAGGTCTGAGCGTCGGCCAGCAGAGTCACCGACGAGTCGCTTGCGTCACCGGTATCGAGATGAGGCGACACCCAGTCGAGGTTGCGCTGGGTGCCGCCGGGGACCACGCCCAGAGCGGCCAGCCCCCGGGCGCCCGCGATTATCGGAACCTCGCCCACCGAGATCTCCAGGTCGACACCCGACTCCTGGGCCATGCGCAGGCCGTGGCCCAGCAGGCCGAACCCGGTGACGTCGGTGGCGGCGGTGGCGCCGTGACGCATCGCGGCCGTGGCCGCGGTGGCGTTGGACCGGGTCATCTCCGCGACAGCTCGATCCACCACCTCGGCGTGGGCTTCATCCCGCTTGATGGCGGTCGAGATCACCCCCGAGCCCAGCGGCTTGGTGAGCACCAGCGCGTTGCCGGGCCGCAGACCGGTGTTGGTGAGCATGCGCCGCGGGTCGACCTCGCCCACCACGGCCATCCCGTACTTCGGCTCGGGATCGTCGACCGTGTGGCCGCCGCCCACCACGAAACCGCCGGCCCGGGCGGCGTCCTCGCCGCCGGCCAGCACCTCGGCGAGCAGGTCGTTGGACAGCTCCTCGGAGTTCCAGGCCACCAGGTTCAGCGCCAGCAGGGGCCGCCCGCCCATGGCGTACACGTCGGACACCGCGTTGGTGGCCGCGATGCGGCCCCAGGTGCGCGCGTCGTCCACCACCGGCGTGATGAAGTCGGCGGTGAACACCAGGGCCCGCCCGCGGGCGATCCGCCACACCGCGGCGTCGTCGCCGGTGGCCAGGCCGACAACCAGCTCAGGCGGGGGATCAGGGGTCAGGTCGCGCACCACGCGCGCGAGATCGCCGGGAGCGATCTTGCAGGCTCAACCAGCGCCGTGGCTGAACTCTGTGAGCCTTCGGGCCATCGCGTCCACCCCCTTCCGTGCGCACCGTTTGTAGAGGCATCCGCAGGATAGGCGGGCCGCACGACGCCGGGGACGGCGGCGCGAGCCAGCCGAGGCGATCGGGAGCGGCCGGTAGGGTGCAGCCGTGAGTGTCGACCAGCGGCTCCGGACCCAGGTCACGGAGCTGTTCGGGGTCGACTACCCGATCGTGCAGACCGGGATGGGATGGGTGGCCGGCCCGTCGCTGGTGACCGGCACTGCCGAAGCGGGCGGACTCGGGATCCTGGCCTCGGCCACCATGACCCTCGACGAGATGGACGCCGCCATCGGCGAGGTCCGGTCCCGCACCGATCAGCCCTTCGGGGTGAACCTGCGCCCCGACGCCGCCGACCTGGACGCCCGGGCGGACCGCCTGGTGGACGCGGGCGTGCGGGTGGCCAGCTTCGCCGGTCCCCCTCCGGCTCATGTGGTGCAGCGGCTGCGGGACGGCGGTGTGCTGGTCATGCCGACGGTGGGCGCCCGCCGGCACGCCACCAAGATGGCCGAACTCGGTGCGGACGTCATCCTGTGCCAGGGCGGGGAAGGCGGCGGCCACACCGGCTCAATCCCCACTTCCCTGCTGCTGCCCCAGGTGCTCGACGCGGTGGATGTGCCGGTGATCGCCGCGGGCGGCTTCCACGACGGGCGGGGCCTGGCCGCGGCCCTGGCGTGGGGCGCCGACGGTGTGGCCATGGGCACCCGCTTCCTGCTCACCGCCGAGTCGAAGGTGCCCGACACGGTCAAGGCGGTCTACCTCGGCACGCCGGTCACCGGAACCGTGGTGTCGAGCAGCATCGACGGCAAGCCGCAGCGGGTGATCCGCACCCGCCTGGTCGAATCGCTGGAGTCGGCCCGACTCACCCGGATGGTGCGGGCCTTGGCCAACGCCTGGCGGTTCCGGGGCGTCACCGGCATGTCGGTCCCGGAGATGCTGCGAGAGGGGCTGGCCATGCGCCGCAGCCAGGGACTGACCTGGAGCCAGATGGCGATGGCGGCCAACGCCCCCATGCTCACCCGAGCCACCATGGTGGACGGCGATGTCGATGCCGGCGTCCTGCCCACCGGCCAGTGCGTGGGCGTCGTCGACGACCTGCCCACGTGCGCCGAGCTGATCGACCGCATCGTGGTCGAGGCCGTCGAGGCCCTCGACCGGATCGCTCCGCCGCGGCCCAGCTAGCTTCCGGTCCCATGTGCGGGCGTTATGTGGCGGCCACCCCGCCCGACGAGTTGGCCAAGTACTTCGGTGCCGCGGCCCCATCCCCCGACCTGACTCTTGCGCCCAACCACAACGTCGCGCCGACCCAGACCGTGTACGCCGTGCGTGAGCGGGACGGGGCCCGCAGCCTCGACGCGCTGCACTGGGGGCTGGTGCCGTTCTGGGCCAAGGACCCCAAGATCGGCAACCGGATGATCAACGCCCGGGCCGAGACGGTGGCCACCAAGAACGCCTTCAGGGTGGCCCTCACCCGCCGGCGCTGCATCATCCCGGCCGACGGCTTCTACGAATGGCGCCGCCTGGAGGGCTCCAAGCACAAGCAGCCCATGTTCATCAGCCGTCCCGACGGCGAGCCCTTCGCCTTCGCGGGCCTGTGGGAGCAGTGGCGCGACAAGGACAACCCCGGCGACGACGGCGAGCCCTTCGAACTGCACTCGTGCACCATCATCACCTGCGAGGCCAACGAGGCCATGGCCAAAGTGCACGACCGGATGCCGGTGGTGCTGCCGCCCGGCGCCTGGGACCTCTGGCTGGACCCCGCCAACCGCGATGCCGGGGCCGCGACCAGCCTGCTCGTCCCCGCGCCGCCGGGCCTGATCCGGATGCACCCGGTGTCGACCGAGGTGAACAGCGCCCGCAACAACGGCGCCCACCTCATCGAGCCGGCCGAACCGCTCGACATCTTCAGCAGCTGATCCCCCCGAAATTGATGCGGATTCGGCCCGCTGAGGCCCATTATCGGCATCAATTTCGCTGAAGCGGGGGGTGTGCCGTCAGTCTCCGGCCAATTCGGCCTGGAGCAGGGCGGCGACCGCGTCCAGGTCGTCGGGGTCAGGGTTGGTGTCGGCACTCGAGAAGTCGAGATGGGCCATGGTCGAGATGGGCACGACGTGGACGTGCACGTGGGGCACCTCGAAGCCGGCGATCATCAGGCCCACCCGGTCCGGAGCGAGCCCGGCGGCCTGCTGGGCTTCAGCCACCCGATGGGCCACCGCCATCAGATGGGCCACGGTGTCGCCGTCGAGGTCCACCCAGTGGTCGACCTCCGCTCTGGGCACCACCAGCACGTGGCCCCGGTTGAGGGGCCGCACGTCCATGAACGCGACGCAGGTGTCGTCGCGCCAGACGAACCGGCCGGGTATCTCTCCGTCGATGATCCGGGTGAAGATTGTGGGCATCCCCTGATCGTAGGCTGAAGACCCATGGCCGACCCGAGCACCGGCGAGGACCGGATCCTCACCGTCCCCAACCTGATCTCGGCGGCCCGGCTGGCCTGCATTCCCTGGTTCCTGTGGCTGCTGTTCAGCTCCGGGGACCGCTGGGGGGCGGCGCTGCTGTGGGGAGCGCTCGGCGCCACCGACTGGGTGGACGGCTGGTGGGCCCGCCGCTTCAACTCGGTCAGCAAGGTCGGCAAGATGCTCGACCCCATCACCGACCGGGCCGTGCTGCTCGTCGGAGTCTTCGCGGTCGGCATCGACGGCTCGGTGCCGTGGTGGCTGGTGATCCTCACCCTGGCCCGGGAGGGGATCGTCGCCGTCGTCGGGCTGGTGCTCCTGTCGTTGGGGGCCAAGCCGATCGACGTGACCTGGTGGGGCAAGTGCGCCACCTTCGGCCTGTACTTCTGCTTCCCGCTGCTGCTGGCCGGCGCCTCCGATCTGGGCGTCGCCGAGGGCTTCCGGATCGCGGGCTGGGTGTGCGCGGTTCCCTCGCTGGTGTACAGCTACCTGTCCGCAATCCAGTACATACCGCTGGGCCGCGAGTCCCTGCGCCAGGGACGGGCCGAGCGGGAGGAGCAAGCCTCGTGAGTGTCCCCTGGGGAGTCTGGTTCGAGCCGACCCAGCCGGTTCGCCGCCTGGTCGAACTGGCCCGCCTGGGCGAGTCGCTGGGAGCCGAGATGTGCTTCGTGGCCGACGAGGGCACCGAACGAGACGTGTACGTCGCGCTGACGGCCATCGTCGAGGCCACCGGCCTCACTGTGGCGCCGGCCATCACCAACCCCTTCAGCCGCCATCCGGTGGCCACCGCGGCGGCCATCGCCACCCTCGCCGAGCTGGCACCGGGCCGG
The DNA here is from genome assembly GCA_965203635.1 of Candidatus Aldehydirespirator sp. GTDB lineage: Bacteria > Actinomycetota > Acidimicrobiia > Acidimicrobiales > Aldehydirespiratoraceae > Aldehydirespirator. The sequence goes on along the minus strand of OZ241903.1, from coordinate 2,708,193 downwards.
GTGATGCACGGATTGGGCGTGGGCGGCAGCCGGGTGCTCCAGCCGCTCGGGATGGACCCGGAACGTCCCTTCACGGCTCTGCGGGAGACGTTCGAACTCAACCGGCGCCTGCTGGCGGGAGAGACGGTAGGGGAGGCGTCCCTCCCGTGGTACCGCCCCGACCGGCCCATGCCCATCGCAGTGGCCGGGCGCGGCCCCAGGGTCCAGCGCCTCGCGGCCGAGCACTCCGACTGCGTGATCCTGTCGGCCGCGCCCCCGGCTCACCTCCCGGCCGCCGCCGAACGGATCAGGAGCTCGGGCTCCGCCAGGATCGCCTGGTCGGCCTATCTGGCCTACAACGACACCGAACGCCGCCGGGTCCTGCCCCACTTCTCCTACATGGCCGTGGACGCGCCCGCCGATGTGAGGGAGGCCGACGGCCTGGACGACGCCACCACCGCCGAGGTCCGCCGCCTGATGCTGGCCGGACGCATGGACAAGGCGGCCGAGCTGCTGCCCGACGCCCTAGTGGACCGCTACGGCGTGGCCGGCACCCCAGCCGAAGTCTCGGCCCAGATCGGCGAACTCCGCGACTGCTTCGACATCTTCATGCTCCCCATGAACGACGAAGCCACCTCAGCCGACCACATCCAAGCCAGCGCAAAGATCTTCGACGCCGCGTAGCGGGCGGCCCCGCCGATTTCTTGGTGCGAGTTGTGTGCACCCAGCGCGCAAGACCAACCCGAGATCTGGTCAGGCGATTTCTTGGTGCGAGTTTTCTGCACCCAGTGCACAAGACCAACCCGAGATCTGTTGCGGCGCGTCCCGAGAGGCCGGGGGGTGGCGACGGGTCCGGGCGACCGACAATGGGGCGAAGCCCCGTCGGTCGGACGGAGCCCGGCGACAGGACCCGCCGGCCGGGCCGACCCAGTCCGGGAAGCTAGGCCTGCGGTATGGCCGAGTAAGCGGGAAAGTCCGGGTCCACGACGGAGTGGATCCCCAACCCCATCGCCACCCGGTTCACGTAATTGAGGTGAGCGCACTGGGAGTTGGCGTCCACGATGTCGAGGTCGTCGAAGCCGGCCGCCCGCAGCTCCTCGACATCGGCCTCGGTCACCGAGGCGGGGGAGCGGGTGAGCTTCACCGCGTAGCCCACCACCGCCGCATCGGCCGGCGACAGACCCAGCGACTCGAAGCAGTCCGGGTCGGCGGCCAGCTTGGCGATGGCCTCGCCGTCGAGACCGGTCTGGCGCAGCTTGATCGTGACCTGGCTCATGCAGTGCACCGTGCCGTTGATGGCCGATGTCACGAAGCTGATCAGGTTGCGCTGATGGGGCGTCAACCGCGACGGGCACTTCTCGGTGGCGGCGTACAGGTCCAGGCGGGCCGCCACCAGCGCGGGGTGAAGCGATCCGGCCATGGTCATCTCGGTGGGCTCGCCGAGCGCTCGGGCCTGACGGTCGTAGTGGGCCCTCAACTCGCCCTCAGCCTCGTCGTATGGAATCGTGGAGATCCACATTCGCAACTCCTGTCGCCTGACGATCGCGAGGAAAATGAACGGGTTCCGCGGCCTAGGCCTTTCGCTGTCCAACGAGGATCCCGTCGCCGACACGCTAGCCGTGGTGGCTGCGGCAGACCGCCTCGGCTTCGAGGAGGTGTCGCTGCCCGAGAGCCGGCTGTTCAACTCGGTGATGCCGGTGGCGGCCGCGGCGCTGCACTCCACGCAGCGAGTCATCGTGCGCATCGGGGTGGCCAACCCCGTGTTCCGCCACCCAGTGTTGCTGGCCCTCGAGGCGGCCACGCTGGCCGACATCGGGCCGGGCCGGCTGCGATACGGACTGGGCGCAGCCGAGTGGACGGTCCGGCGCTTCGGCATGGATCCCCCCGGCTGGCGCCCCCTCACCAACACCGTCGAGGCGGTGCGGGCGGTGCGCCGCCTCACCGCCGGCGAAGAGTTGGACTTCGTCCCGACGACGTTCTCGGTGGCACCGGGCCTGCGCCTGGACCGGCCGGCGCCGATACCTGTTCCGGTGGATGTGGGCGCGGTCAGCCGGCGGATGATGGAGGTCTCGGGTGAGTTCGCCGACGGCGTCCAACTCGGCGCCATAACCAGCGTCGGCTACACCCGATGGGCCCGTGAGCGGCTCGCGGCCGGCGCGGCGCGAGCCAGTCGAGACGTCGACGATCTGCTGCTGAGCGCCAACGTGCTCACCAGCGTCGGCCCCGACCGGCGCGAGGCCCGAAACGCGGTCAAGGAGGTGCTGGCCTACTACCTGGCCCGGGTCGAGGGCGTGGTGGTCGACGAGGCCGGCGCCGACCCCGACGCGGTGGCCGCGGTCCGGGCCGCGGTCGCCGAGGGCGGCGAGCAGGCCGGCGCAGAGGTTCTCAGCGACAGCCTGGTGGACGTGTTCGGGGTGGCCGGCACTCCCGATGACGTGATCGAGGGGCTCATGCCCTTCGCGGACGCCGGCCTCGACCTGCCGCTGGCCTGGTACACGTTCGGACCCGACCGCGACGCCGGGATACGCCTGCTGGCCGAACAGGTCCGCCCCGCCGTGGTCGGCTCGTGACCGCTCGCCGCCGCCACCGGAGATGACGGCCGCACCGATGATCTGCGAGAGTAGGACCGATGCCTGAAGGACCTCTGGTATCGACGCAGTGGCTGGCCGAGCACCTCGACGACGCCGGCGTGAGGGTCTTGGACTGCCGCTGGTACCTGCGCCCCTTCGATATGCGCAACGGCGACGACGAGTACGCCCGAGCCCACATACCGGGCGCGGTGCACGCCCGCTGGGACACCGATCTCGCCGATCCTGAGCGGCCCGACCTGTGGATGCTGGCCGGTCCCGACCGCTTCGCCGACGCCATGGCCTCCCGCGGCATCGGGGACGACACCTTCGTGGTGACCTACGACGACCAGCACGTGACGGTGGCGGCCCGGGTGTGGTGGGCGCTGCGGGTGTACGGCCACACCGGCGTAGCCGTGCTCGACGGCGGGATCAACAAATGGCAAGCCGAGGGACGCCCCACCGACGACACGGTGCCCCACCACCCGCGGGCGCAGTTCACGCCCCGCTACGACCCGAGCCTCTACGCGACCCACCAGGACGTGCTCGCGGCCCTGGGCACACCGACACGCCTGGTGGACGGGCGCATGGCCGGGGCCCGCGAGGCCGACGGCGGTGCCATCCCCGGGAGCATCACCGCGCCCGGCATCGAATTCACCGGTGCCGACGGCACCTGGGCCGAGCCCGAGGAAGCCCGCCGGCGCCTCGCCGCCGCCGGCGCCTGCGCCCCCGAGCCCACCATCGCCTACTGCCGCGGCGGGGTCGGGGCCTGCGGAACCGCGCTGGCCTACGCCATCGCCGGTCACGACGACGTAGCCGTCTACGACGGATCCTGGACCGAGTGGATCACCGACCCCGAGGCGCCCCGGGCTATGGACAGCGCGCCCGCGGGCTAGCCGGCCACGGCAGAATGGGCCGGTGACAGAACGCAACGACTCGCACTCGGACCCCGATACGGCGGCCGCGCCGGACTCGTCATATCTACGCGGTGAATGGGGCGGCCGCGGCCCGCGTCTCGCAGTGGTCAACCCGGCGGACGGCTCAACGGCCGCCTCCGTCGCAACGGTCACGCCCACCGAGGTCGCCGAGACCCTCGACGCCGCCGCCCGCGCTCTCCAGTCCTGGCGCAACACCGACCCGTGGGCCCGCTCGCAGCACTTGCGGGATGCGGCCGCCTACATCCGCGACCATCTCGCCGACATCGCGGCGTCGGTGACCGCCGAGCAGGGCAAGCCGCTGGCCCAGGCCGAGGGCGAGGTTGCGGGCGCGGCCGACCAGTTCGACTGGTGCGCCGACGAGGCCCGCCGCATCTACGGACGGGTGATCCCGGCCCGGGGCGCCGGCCGGCGCCTGCTGGTGCAGCGCGAGCCGGTGGGAGTGGTGGGAGCGTTCGCTCCGTCGAACTTCCCGGCGCTGCTGCCGGCCCGCAAGATCGCCGCAGCCACCGCGGCCGGCTGCACGATCATCGTCAAGCCGGCCGAGGAGACGCCCACCGCGGCCCTGTGGCTGGCCAAGGCGGCCGAGGCCGCCGGCATCCCGGCCGGGGTCGTCAACGTGCTGGTGGGCGACCCGGCGATGATCTCCGAGATGATCCTCAGCGACTCCCGGGTGCGCAAGGTGACCCTCACCGGCTCGGTTCCGTTGGGCAGCCACATCATGGAGGAGGCGTCCAAGCAACTGAAGTCGGTGTCGCTTGAGCTGGGGGGCCACTCGCCGGTGATCGTGCTCGACGACGCCGACCCCGAGTGGGCCGGTGAGGCCGCGGCGAGGGGCAAGTTCCGCAACGCCGGGCAGGTGTGCATCTCTCCCAGCCGGTTCCTGGTGCCCACAGCCCTGCACGACCGGTTCGTGGCCAGCTTCGTGGCCGCCACCGAGGCGCTGGCCATGGGCCCCGGCGACGACCCGTCCTGCGACATCGGCCCCTTGCAGAACGAGCGGCGCCTTCAGGCCATGGAGCAGCTGGTGGCCTCCGCGGTGAGCGACGGAGCGGTCGTCGAGTCCGGGGGCCGGAGGATCGAACGGGACGCCGGCTGGTGGTTCGAGCCCACCGTGCTCACCAACGTGGACCTCGGCACCGAGATCATGGTGGCCGAGCCGTTCGGGCCCATCGCACCGATCCGCGCCTACGACGACCTCGACGATGCGGTGCGCATCGCCAACGACACCGACTTCGGGCTGGCCGGCTTCGTGCTGGGCGGGTCGCTGCAGCGATGCCTGGACGTGGCCGACCGCCTCGAGGTGGGCATGGTCGGCATCAACGACTTCGCCATCGCGCTGGCCGAGGCGCCCTTCGGCGGGATCAAGCACAGCGGCTTCGGCCGTGAGGGCGGCGCCGAGGGCGTGGCCGAGTTCACCGTCGTCAAGTACATCAACGTCGCGCCCGCGTGACCGTCACCGGCGGCATCCACCCGACAACATCCCGGTTCGGTTGATCATCTCGCAACAGCATTGACTATTTGGCACCACTTGCTAGAGTCCGGTCCAGCGCGGGGGAGGCCGCGCCTGGACCGATTCCAAGAGGGGAACACATGACCAGACTGACCAAGATTCGACGTAGCTACGCGCTCGCTCTCATCGCGATAGTCGCCCTCGTGGCCGCCGCGTGCAGCGGCACCAGCGAGGACCCAGGCGCCGGCCAAGTCGAAGTCGCCCACTACTACGGATCTGACCTCGGCCAGCAGGGGATCCTCGACGTCAACGCCACGTTCGAGGCCGGCGAGGCCGTCGTCAGCCCCATTGAGCACGAGGCGTTCAAGGACCAGATCCTCGTCGCCCTGGCTGGCGGCGAGCCGCCCGACGTGTTCTCCTACTGGGCCGGGGCCCGGACCCAGTCCGTGTTCGAGAACGGCCATCTCCAGCCGATCACTCAGGTCTTCGACAACGCCGACGTCTGGAACAACTTCCCGCAGGCCCTGGTCGACGCCGGGATCCACGGCGGCGAGCCCCACCTGCTGCCGTTCGGGTTCCACTACGTGGCCTTCTTCTACAACCCCCACGTGATGGAGGCGGCCGGGGTCACCGCGATGCCCACCAACAGCGCTGAGTTCTTCGCGGCGGCCGAGCAGATCGCCGCCAGCGGCGTCAAGCCCATCGCTCTGGGCTCGATGAACCGCTGGCCGGCCCAGTTCTGGTTCGACTTCCTCATCCTGCGCACGGCCGGGCCGGACTACAGGGCCAAGCTGATGTCGGGCGAGGCGTCGTACACCGATCCCGAGGTCGTCGCAGCGATGGAGCTCTGGAAGGACCTCGTGGACGCCGGCTTCTTCGTCGACGACGCCAACGCCTACACCTGGACCGACGCCGCCGACCAGGTCGCCAACGGGGAGGCGGCCATGACCCTGATGGGCACGTGGATCACCGGCTACTGGAACGGCATCGGCCTCGAACCCGTCGCCGACTACGACTTCTTCAACTTCCCGGTGCTGGATCCCGCCGTCGAGAACGCCGCGCTGGGGCCGATCGACGGATGGGCCCTGTCGGCCGACGCGGCCAATGCCGAGGGCGCCATGCTGCTGCTGGAGCACTACGCCGACCCCGGCAACCAGCTCACCTGGGCACTGGAGCAGGGGGCGCTGCCGCCGAACTCCAACGCCGACACCACGCAGCTCAACCCGGTCATGGCCAAGGCGCTGGTGGAAGTGGGCAAGGCCGACTCCTACTCGTTCAACTACGACCTGGCCACACCTCCGCCCGTGGCCGAGGTCGGCCTGGACATGTTCCAGGCCTTCATGGACGACCCGTCGGGCTACGCCGACCTCCTGTCGAGCGCCCAGTCGGACGCCCAGGCCGCTTTCGCGGGCTAGCGCGTCGAGCCGTAAGGGCGCCGGCCGCAATCTGACGGCATCCGGCCGCCCTCCTGGCCGGCTCGAACCGGTTCCACCGGCGGTGCCGGACCCCGTCCCCCACGGGTCCGGCGCCGCCGGCTGCCCCGCCGTCGGCGGTCGGTCGATAGTTTCCCGCTAGGCATCGTCTAGGAGACGGCGCATGAGGCCGACAACCCGCTGGGCCATCCTCTTCATGGGACCGCCCATACTGCTGTTCACCGCCATCGTGGTGGTGCCCACGGCCATGGCCCTGCGGCTCAGCTTCACCGACGCCAACATCCTGGGGCAGACCAGCCAGTGGATCGGCTTCGACAACTTCGTCGAGGCCTTCACCAACCAGCACGTTCGAAAGTCGATCCGCATCACGCTGGTGTGGACGCTGTTCGGCGCGCTGATCCCGCCCGCGCTGGGACTGGGCATCGCCATGATGCTGCAAGCCAACACCCGCTTCGCGGCGATCATGAAGTCGGCGCTGTTCGTGCCGATCTCCATCAGCCTGGTGGTGGTCGGCCAGGTGTGGATCTGGATCTACCAGCCCGGCGACGGCCTGATCAACCAGCTTCTGGGCCTGGTCGGGCTCGAGAGCCTCGAGAACGCCTGGCTGGCCAACCGCTCCACCGCCCTGTGGGCAGTGTTCATCGCCTGGGCGTGGCAGCAGGCCGTGCTGTCCATGATCCTCTACCTGGCCGGGCTCACGTCCATCCCCGGAGAGCTGGTCGAGGCGGCCAGGGTCGACGGCGCCGGCCAATTCCAGGTGTTCCGCCGGGTGATCCTGCCGCTGCTACGGCCCATCACGACGGTGGTGCTGTCGCTGATCGCCATCAACTCGCTGCGCAACTTCGACCTGGTGTTCGCCATGACGCAGGGCGGGCCGGTCCGCGAGACCGAGACGATGCCCATGCTGGTGTGGCGCATCCTGTTCCGCCAGCACGAGCAGGGGCTGGCCAGCGCGGTGTCGCTGATCCTGTTCGCCATGACCCTGGTCGTGATCGGCGGTCTGACCTGGTGGGGCAGGCGAGGCAGCTATGTCGACTAGCACCGCCTCTGAGGCCACCGACAGGGCCGACCGCACCGTGCCCGAACACAGCGCAGGCCGCCGGGTCCGCACGCTGCGACGGCGCGCCGGGATGGTGCTGATCGCCGTGTTCGTGGCGTTGTACCTGGTGCCGGTGGCCGGCGTGCTGTCGACTTCGCTCAAGACCAACGCCGAGATCGCCGAACGCGGCATCTGGGCGCTGACCGGCAAGCTCACCCTGGCCAACTACGTCGACGTGTGGAGCACGGCCAACACCGTCCGCTACCTGATCAACTCGTTCCAGGTGGCCATTCCGGCGGTGGTCGTCTCCATCGCCGGCGGCACGCTCATCGGATACGCCCTGGCCAAGTTCAGGCCCAGAGGCGGCACCGCCATACAGCTGGTCATCGTCTCGGGCCTGTTCGTCCCGCCCCAGGTGCTGCTGGTGCCCCTGTTCACGATGTTCAGGAGCTTCGACCTCCTCAACACCCTGTGGCCCATGATCCTGATCCACTCCGCGGTGGGGTTCTCGGTGTGCACCCTGGTGATGCGGAACTTCTTCGAGCAGATCCCCGACTCGCTGCGCTACGCAGCCCTGATCGACGGCGCCAGCGAGGGCGAGGTCTTCTGGCGGGTCATGCTGCCGCTGGCCCGACCCGCGCTGGCCGCGCTGGCCACACTTCAGTTCACGTTCATCTGGAACGACTTCCTCTACCCGCTGGTGTTCACCAGCGCCCGGGACGACGTGGCCACCATCATGCTGGGGCTGCTCAACGTGAAGGGCCAGTTCACGGTGGCCTACGGGACCCAGGCCTCGCTGGCGGTCATCGCCAGTATTCCCACCGTCGTCATCTTCTTCGTCTTCCAGAAGCACTTCGTCCGGGGCCTGCTGTCCGGGGCCCTGAAGGAGTGAACGTGCTATCAACCCGCTCTTGTTCGCTTCGCTCACGGGCCGCTCGGGCCACGGCCTCGTCCGTATGAGCCGATTCACTCGCCCGCCGGCTCGGCCTCTGCGCGTCGGGATCATCGGTTGCGGGCGCATCTCCGACCTGCACGTTCTCGGGTACCGGGACCGCGACGACGCGGCCGTCGTCGCACTGTGCGACGTCGAGCCGGAGAACGCGGCGGCCAAACGGCGCCAATGGGGGCTGCCCGACGCCACGGTCTTCGAGGACTACCGCGAACTGTGCCAGTCGGGCCAGGTCGACCTGGTCGAGATAATCGTCCCGCACCACCTCCACCACGAGATCGCCGCGTTCGCCATCGGCTGCGACCTGCACGTGTCGCTGCAGAAGCCGATGTCGCTGAACCTCGATGACGCCGACCGCCTCCTGGGCGCGGCCCGCGAGACGTCGAAGGTGGTGCGCCTCTACGAGAACTTCCTGTTCTACCCGCCCGTCCTGAAGGCGCTGGAGCTCATCGAGCAGGGCCTCATCGGCGACCCCCTGTCGGTGCGGCTCAAGAGCAACGCCGGGTACAGCCCGAGTGCATGGGACATACCCTTGGAGGCGCTGCTGTGGCGCCACAACCCCGACGAGTGCGGCGGCGGGCCGCTGGTGTTCGACGACGGCCACCACAAGTTCTCGCTGGCCTGGATCGTCCTGGGGCAGCCGTCGGAGGTGCACGCCTGGATCGGGTCGACCTACGTGCTGTCTTTCGAGCTGGACTCCCCGTCGCTGGTCTCGATGCGCTACGAGTCCGGCGCGATCGCCAACCTGGAGGTCGTGTACTCCCAGGAGCTGCTCATCGAGGGCACCGAGCACTACGCGCAGGACGACCGGATGGAGATCACCGGCACCAGAGGTGTCATCTGGGTCAACCGGGGCCACGGGCAGATCGGCGAGGTTCCACCGGTCGTCAGCTACGCCGAAGGACAGGTGGAGACCTACCCGTGCCCGACGGGCTGGGAGCACTCGTTCATCGGGGCCACCCGCAGCCTGCTCGACACCATCGCCGCGGGCCGCGAGCCGATCCTCACCCTGGCCGAGGGCCGCGACGTGCTCGCGGCCGCTCTCGCCGCGCAGCGGTCGGCAGCCGAGGGCGCAGTCGTCGGCGTGCAGGACCCGGTCGGCCGGTCGTTTGGGGCCGTGAGGTCCGACCTGGTGGCATGGGCTCCCCCGGGCGGCCACGACGCGCCAGGAGGCGCTTAGATGGCCGCGGGCGAGCCTCGGGTGGGCGGCGCCCTCATGACCGGCCTCGACGTGCTCGAGGCGCTCGGGTCGGCTCGGGGACCGATCGGGCTCAGCGAGCTGGCCCGGGTGCTCGACGCCGACAACGGCCACGTGCACCGGCTCCTGGCCGTGCTCACCAAGCGGGGATACGTGCAGCGCGACGAGTCCAACAAGACCTACATCCTGGGCGCCGGGGTGGTGCAGCTGGCCGGCTCGCTGCTGCGGAACATGGACCTGGTGAACGAGGCCCGGCCGCTGATGCGGGAGCTGATGAACGTCACCGGCGAGTCCGTCCACCTCGCCCACCGCACGGTCGGCGGCGGCGTGTACCTGGCTCGCGAGCGCCTGGCCCGCCGGGTCACGGTGGAGACCGAGATCGGGTCTCCGGTCGTCGTCCACGCCACCTCGACGGGCAAAGCCCTCTACTGCCGCGACCCGGTCGAGATGCTCGGCGAGGTCGTCGACTGGGAGGCGCTGGAGCGGTTCACCGAGCACACCATCACCGACCGCCAGGCACTGCTCAGCGACTTGGCGGCAACCGCCGAGCGGGGCTTCGCGCTCGACAACGAGGAGCTGAGCATCGGTGTCCGCTGTGTGGCGTCGCCGGTGGTGGACATCGGCGGGAACATCCGGGCCTCCATCGGAATCTCGGGCCCGGCGACGCGCCTCGACGCCGAGACGATAGGAAGGTGCGCTGTGCTGGTGTGCTCGGCAGCCAAGACCCTGTCGGAGATCCTGGGAGGGCAGTGGGACTTCCCGCTGCCCTCGTCGGACCCTGTCGTGCTCGAATGAGCGCTCCTGGCCCGGCTGCGCCCTCCAACGGTGCGCCCCACACAGCCGCGGTGAGAGACGGGAACCTGGAGCGCCTGACGGAGCGAGATCATGACGTGCTCATCGTCGGCGGGGGCATCAACGGAGCCATCTCGGCTCTGGCCCTGGCCAACCACGGGCTGCGCGTCGCGCTGATCGACTCCGAGGACTTCGCCTCGGGGGTGAGCCAGGAGTCGTCCAACCTCATCTGGGGCGGCTTCAAGTACCTGCAGACCTACGACGTGGCGCTGGTCGCGGGGTTGTGCCGCTCCCGCAATCTGCTGGCCCGCTCGTACGCCAGCCGCGTCCAGGAGGTCCGGTTCCTGGCCGCGCTGGGATCCACATCGCCGTACTCGCCCGCCTACGCGGCACTGGGAGCGCACGCCTACTGGGCCCTGGGGCGGTTCGCGACCGGCCGTCCCCGGCTCCTCTCGTCCCGTTCGCTGGCGACGGCCGAGCCCACCATCGATTCGGCCGACGTCCAGGGCGCCGTCGAGTACTCCGACTACCTGCTGGCCGACAACGACGCCCGCTTCGTCCTCCAGCTCCTGCTCGACGCCGTCGACAGCGGAGCGGTCGCGGTGTCCAGAATGCGGCTCGACGGCGCCGAGCGGGCCGGCGGCGGCTGGCGGGCCGAGGTGATCGACCGGCTGACCGGCGACCGGCACACCGTGGAGGCCGCGGTGCTGGTCAATGCGGCCGGCCCGCGGGCCACCGAACTAGCCGCGCTCACCGGCACCGCCCTCCGCCAGGCCCTCTGCTACTCGAAGGGAGCGCACATCGTCGTGCCCCAGGTGACCGAATCGGGGCGGGTGCTGGCGTTCTTCGACGACGATCAGCGGCTGTTCTACGTCATCCCGATGGGCCACCGGTCCCTCATCGGCACGACCGACACCCGGGTCGAGGAAGCGGAGGCGTCGATAACCCACGACGATCGCGACTTCCTGCTCGAACAGGCCAACGCCCGGCTCCGGCTGCCCCGGCCACTCCTCCAGGACGACGTGATCGCGTACCGCTGCGGCGTCCGAGCCCTGGTGGTCGACGAGAGCGAGGACACCGACCGCGACTGGACCGAGCTGTCCCGCCGCCACGCCGTGGAGGCAGACCAGCAGCGGGCGACCATCTCCATCCTCGGGGGCAAGCTGAGCGACTGTCTCAACGTGGGACAGGAGGTGGTGACCGCGGCCCGCAAGTGTGGACTGGCACCCGGGGTCCCGGACCGTGCCTGGTACGGCGAACCGCCTGCCGGCGTGCAGGACCGCTTCCATCGCAGCGCCGTCCGGGCCGGCATCGACGAGCCCGCGGCGGCGAGGTTGTGGCGCCGGCACGGCCGCCGGGCCCTTGAGGTCACCGACCTGGTGGAGGAGACGCCCGAGCTGGGCGAGCCCCTCAGCGACCTCGTCGAGTGCTCGGCCGCGGAGGTCATGGTCATGGCCCGCCACGAGCACATCCTGTCCATGGACGACTTCCTGAGGCGCCGTACCATGCTCGCCATGCTCGAGACGCCCGAGACGCTGAGCCGCGATCCCGGAGTGGAACGCGCCGAGAGTCTCCTGTTCGGGCCAGAGGCCGAGTGGACGGGGAGCAAGTCATGAGAGCCTTCGCAACCGGCCGAGCGAGGCCGTGGCCCGAGCGGCCCGTGAGCGCAGCGAACAAGAGCGGGAATGGCGCGGCATGACCGTTGTACTGGCCATCGACGCCGGCACGACCAGCGTGCGCACCATCGCCTTCGACGACTCCGGGCGGATGGTGGCGTCGGCCCAGCGTGAATTCCCCCAGTACTTCCCGATGCCGGGGCGTGTCGAGCACGACGCGGCCGAGATCTGGGCCGCGGTGCAGTCGACGCTCGGCGAGGTGGTCGGCAGCCTGGATGAGGCGCCGGCTGCCATCGGCGTCACCAACCAGCGCGAGACGGTGGTGGCCTGGAGCCGGGAGCGCTCCGAGCCGGTCCATCGGGCCATCGTGTGGCAGGACCGCCGCACCGCGGCGCGCTGCACGCAGCTGGAACAGGACGGTGCGCTGCCCATGGTGCGCGAGTGCACCGGGCTGGTGCTCGACCCGTACTTCTCGGCCTCCAAGCTCGAGTGGATGCTCACCGAGGGCGGAGTAGCCGACGGCCCCGACCTCGCGTTGGGAACAGTCGACAGCTGGATCGTGTGGAACCTGACCGGCGGCGAGGTCCACGCCACCGACGCCACCAACGCCAGCCGCACCATGCTGTTCGACATCGGGGCGCTGCGGTGGCACCCGGATCTGTGCTCGCTGTTCGGCGTCCCGATCGAGGCCCTGCCGCAGGTGCGGCCCTCCAGCGGAACGTTCGGGGCCACGAGCCCGGACGCCGCCTGCGGCGCGGGCGTTCCGATCTCCGGCATCGCCGGCGACCAGCACGCCGCCCTCTTCGGACAGGCTGCGTTCGCGCCGGGCGACGCCAAGAACACCTACGGCACCGGCTCGTTCGTGCTGATGAACGTGGGGGCCGAGCTGCCAGCGCCCGCCGACGGCCTGCTCACCACGATCGCCTGGCTGCTGGACACCCCGCAGGGTCCGACCCTCGCGTACGCGCTGGAGGGAGCCATATTCGCCACCGGAGCAGCCGTCCAGTGGCTTCGAGACGGCCTCGGGATCATCGCGGAGGCCGCGGAGATCGAGGGACTCGCCCAGCAGTGCGACTCCACGGGCGGGGTGTTCCTGGTCCCGGCCTTCGCCGGTCTCGGCAGCCCGCACTGGGATCCCTACGCCCGCGGCGCCGTCATCGGCCTCACCCGGGGCACCGGGCGGCCGGAGATCGCCCGAGCCGCGGTGGAGGCCATGACCTACCAGACCCGCGACGTCGTCGAGGCGATGGCGGCCGCCACCGGCACGCCGGTTCGCAACCTGCGGGTCGACGGGGGCGCATCGGTGATGGACTCCATGCTGCAGCTCCAGGCCGACCAGCTCGGGGTGGCCGTCCAGCGCCCCAAGCTCCAGGAGGCGACCGCTCTCGGCGCCGCCTATCTGGCCGGACTGGCCACCGACGTCTGGCCGTCGCTGGAGGCCGTCTCCGGTCACTGGGAGCTCGACTTCGAGGCTGTGCCCAGCGGGCCGAGGGGCGCCGCCGATGCCGCCTATGCCGATTGGAAACGCGCCGTGGACCGCAGCAAGGGCTGGGCGAGCGGATGAGCCGGGTGGCCGCGGTGACGGGTGCGGCCGGCGCCATCGGCTCAGCGGTGTGCAGGCGCCTCCGCGAGGGCGGCGACGCGGTCGTCGGCCTCGATGCCGCGGCCGGCGCCAGCGCTGACACAGTCGAGACCATCGCCTGCGACATATCCGACGCCGGGTCGGTGACCGCGGCCTTCGACGCGATCCGCGACCGGCACGGCCACCCCACCGTTCTGGTCAACAGCGCCGGCGTCACCGGCGCCGGGGGCGTGGAGGAGGAGAGCCCCGAGGACTGGCGCCGCATCCTCGACGTGAACCTCACCGGCGCCTACCTGTGCACCCGCCAGGTGATCGCGGGCATGCGGGCCGCCGGCGAGGGCAGGATCGTCAACATCGCGTCGGTCAACGGCCGCTTCGGCGGATCGCCACTGTCGGGACCGGCCTACGCGGCCAGCAAGGGCGGGCTGATCACCCTCACCCGTTTCCTGGCCCTGCACCACGCCGCCGACAACATCACCGTCAACGCGGTGGCCCCCGGACCCCACGACACGCCCATGTGGCAGGCGCTCGACCCCGCATGGCGCGAGCGCATTCTGGCCACCGTGCCCGGCGACGCGCCGGGAGACCCCGATGACCTCGCCGCGATGGTGGAGTTCCTGTGCGGACCGCACGCCGGCTACATCACCGGCGCCACCATCGACGTCAACGGCGGTCAGTGGATGGGCTAGCCGAACCGATTAGGTTCGCGAGCCGTGTCGAACAGCCGTCCGACCATCAAGGACATCGCGAGGGTGACGGGAGTCTCGGTGGCCACGGTCAGCCGCGCCCTGCGCAATCTGCCCTACGTCGCGCCGGCGACACGCTCCAAGGTGGTGGAGGCGGCCACCGAGCTCGAGTACGAGGCCCACCCCCAGGCCTCCCGCCTCGCGTCGGGACGGACCTGGACCATCGGGGTGGTGGCGCCCCAATTCGGGACGTGGTTCCCGTTCCGGGCCCTGGGCGGCATCAACTCGGTGTTCGCCAAGTCCGGCTACGACGTGCTGGTATCCATGATGACCTCCCCCGGGGACCGCCTGCGCTTCCTGAGGGATGCCCGCTCCTTCTGCCGGCGAGTCGACGGGTTGGTCCTCATCGACACCTTCGTCAGCGTCGAGGGGGACTCCGCCGAGGCATTCTTCGATCGTCCGGTCGTGGCGGTGGGGGAGCGGCTCGACGGAGCCTCGTCGATCACGATCGACAACCGGCTTGCGGCCCGACGAGCTGTCGAGCACCTCATCGAGTTGGGCCATGAGCGCATCGGCCTCGTAGCGGGTCCGCATCTGCCGGACCTCCCGACGCCGGTTCCCGAACAGCGCCGCCTCGGCTACGAGGACGCCCTGCGAGCCGCAGGGCTGCCCGTCGATCCCGAACTGGCGACCAGCGGCCAATGGACCGCGACCGGCGGCGCCGCCGCGCTGTCGCGGCTCCTCGAATGCGCACGGCCGCCCACCGCGGTGTTCTGCATGTCCGACGAGATGGCCTTCGGCGTGCTGCGCGCCGCCGCGACGCGCGGTCTGGCCACGCCCGGCGACCTCTCCGTGGTCGGCTTCGACGACCATGATCTGGCCGGCGCGCTGGGGCTCACCACCATGCGCCAGGCGGTGGACGAGATGGGCGTCCGGGCCGCGGAGACCGTGATGGCGCTGATCGACGGCGAGCCCGTCAGCGACATCACCTGGGATGTGCCCCTGATGGTGCGGGAGACCACTTCACCAGTGGGTTGATTCTGCGGGGTGGCCGCGCTACCTTCCAAATCTGTAAACGTTTGCATCCCTGGGAGGGAAGAAATGAAGACACATTCGCGCCTATGGCTCATCCTCGGCGCGCTGCTCAGCCTCGCCCTCGTGGCGTCAGCATGCGGCGACGACGAGCCGGTAGCGGACACCAGCGCCGCCGACGCTGCGGCTGCAGCCGCAGAAGCCGACGCTGCGGCCGCTGAGGCCGAGGCGGAGGCTGCGGCCGCTGAAGCCGCTGCCGCGGCCGCTGAGGCGGAGGCTGCGGAGGCCGCGGCCGCTGAAGCGCAGGCCGAAGCCGACGCCGCGGCCGCCAGAGCAGCCGACGCCGAGGCAGCGCTCGCGGCCGCCATGGCCGAGGGCGAGGGGGCGGTAGACCCAGAGGTCGTCGCCGAACTCGAGGCCCAGATGGCCGAGGCTCAGGCCGAGGCCGAGGCGGCGGCCGCCAGAGCAGCCGAGGCCGAGGCGGCGATGCAGGAGATGGAGATGAGCCTGGCCGGCAGCGTCGTCACCATTCTCGGTCCCGAGACCGGGTCGGAGGCCGAGGGCTTCCTGGCCGGTTTCGAGCCACTGCGTGAGCGCACCGGGATCGTCGTCCGGTACTCGGGCACCCGCGACGCCACCACCGAGCTGAACCTGGCGGTGGAGGCCGGCGACCCGCCCGACATCGTCATAATCCCCCAGCCCGGCCGGATCCTCCAGTTCGGCGAGTCCGGCGACGCGGTCGCCATTCCCGACTCGATCATGGCCAACATCGGCGGCTCCTACGACCAGTTCTGGTTCGACCTGGCCACCACCGGCGGCAACGTCTACGGCGTGCCCAACAAGGGCGACGTGAAGAGCCTGGTGTGGTACAGCCCGCAGGGCTTCGCCGACAACGGCTACGAGATCCCCCAGTCCTGGGCCGAGCTCGAGGCGCTCATGGAGCAGATGAAGGGCAACGGCCACACCCCGTGGTGCGTCGGCATCGAGTCCGGCGCGGCCACCGGCTGGGCCTTCACCGACTGGATGGAGGACATGATGCTCCGCCTCCACGGGCCCGCCGTGTACGACCAGTGGGTCAGCCACGAGATCCCCTTCAACGACCCCCGGGTCGTCGAGGTGGCCGAGTTCGTCGGCAGCATCTGGTTCACGGAGGGCAACGTGAGCGGCGGCCGCGACCTGATCTCCCAGCGCAGCTTCCGCGAGATGGCGGCAGCCCACCTCAACGGCGAGTGCATGATGCACCGCCAGGCCAACTTCGCGGGCGCCCACTACCTCGAGGCCGGCGCATCGTCGCTCGGTCCCGACGGCGACGTGAACGTGTTCTACCTGCCGACCATCAGCGACGAGTTCGGCACGGTGGTGCTCGGAGCGGGGACCCATGCCGTGGCGTTCACCGACAAGCCCGAGACCCTGGCGGTGCTGGAGTACATCGGCACAGCCGAGTACGCCAACGCCCGCATCATGTCGGACAAGGGCGGCTTCCTGTCGCCCAACCGCGACCATGACACGTCGCTGTACAGCTCCTCGTTCGACCAGGGCCTCGCTGAGATCCTCGTCAGCGCCAACCCGTTCCGCTTCGACGCCTCCGACCTGATGCCGGGCGAGGTCGGAGCGGGCGAGTTCTGGCGGTCGGGCACCGACTACGTGTCGGGCTCCAAGACCGCTCAGGAGTTCGCCGACGACACTGAGGGCGCCTGGCCGTCCTGACAGCCGCTTAGCGGGACAGGGGGGCGCACATGGCGCCCCCCGTCCCGCTCCGGCAACATAGATCACCGGTACCCGCAGCCCAGGGGGGTCCGTGGCCCAGTTGGTAACCATGCTCGTGAGCGTCGCCGGGGCGCTCCTGGTGTCCGCGGTGGTGTTCATCGGCGCGAACCGCGCCGTGGACAGTGTCCGGAGCCGCTGGCCCGCCTTCACAGCCTCGCTGGGCGTGCTCGCGGGCCTGATCGCGGGCGCGGTGGTGCAGCACAACGGCTGGCTGCCCCGCGGCCCGGCCGTTGGAGGCCCCCTCAAGGAGGGTTGGCTGCTCATCGCTGCAGGCGGGATCGCGGGAGCGGCAGTCGGAGCCCTAGTCGGCAGGCTGGCCCAGCCGGCCCCGGCGCGGCGCTCGCACTGCGAGGAGCGCCTCAGACCCTGGGTGTTCGTCGGGCCGGCTCTGGTCTTCGTGACCGGCGGGCTCGTCCTCCCCGGCCTGCGCACACTGTTCCTGTCGTTCAAGCAGGGAACCCGGGGCCGTGAGCCCGGCTTCACGCTCGAGCACTACACCGACATCTTCACGAACCGGACCTTCTTCACCTTCGAGGGGTGGCCGTCCATCTTCACCAGCCGGCTCTTCATAGTCGGGCTGGCGGCCGCGGTCGTCGCGGCGGCGGCCGCGTGGGCGAGCTCGTCGCTCATCGTCGGCGGGCCGGCGAGGGTGGCTGCGGCCACCAGGCTGATGCGGGCATTCAAGGTCGTGGCGGCCCTGCTCGTGGTCGCCGTAGCGGTGGGGTTCATCGAGTCGCTGGTGCGCGAGCCCAACCGCTCCGAGATCATGGACGTGCTCACCGTGGTGGTGTCGAGCCGGGTCACGCTGTGGATCGCGGTGGTCGCCGCCGCGCTGATCCTGACCGCCTGGCTGGCGGCGCGGGCCCGCGGCCGCGAAGTGGAACTCGACTGGGGATCGCCGGCCGCGTCCTCGCTGGTGATCGCGGCGGCCATCCTGGTCGTGTTCGGTGCACTGTCGACCCTCCGGGGCGTGGTCTGGAACAACATCTGGTGGGTGGTGACGGTGGCCGGACTGTCCACCGTCCTCGGCCTGCTGCTGGCCGTGCTGGCCGAGCGGGCCCGGGGAGAGCGGATCGGCAAGACCCTGATCTTCATGCCCATGGCCATCTCGATGGTCGGAGCGGCCGTCATCTGGGACTTCATGTACGAGGTTCAGCCCATGGGCAACCAGACCGGGCTGTTCAACGCGGTCCTCCAGGGGCTCGGCTTCACCCCCCGCGGCTTCTTCATCAACGCCACGATGATCCCCTGGAACAACTTCTGGATCATGTTCATCATGGTGTGGATCCAGACCGGCTTCGCCATGGTGGTGCTGGCCGCAGCCATCCGGGCCGTCCCTGAGGAGCTCACGGAGGCGGCCGAGGTCGACGGGGCAAGCCGGGCGCAGATCTTCTGGCGGGTTGTGATGCCCCAGATCAGGCCCACCATCATCGTGGTGGTCACCACCCTCATAGTGATCGTCACCAAGGTCTTCGACCTGGTCAAGGCCACCACCAACGGCGCCAACCGCACCAACGTGCTGGCCAACGAGATGTTCGACCAGCTCCGCGACCGCAACTTCACCTCCAGCAGCGCCTTCGCGGTCGTGCTGTTCGCCCTGGTGCTGCCCGTGATGGTCTACAACATCCGCCGACTCCAGCGAGAGCTGGCATGACCTCGCCGCAGACCGCCTTGATGCCCACCGGGCTCCGGCTGCGGCGCCTGGCCGCGGAGGCGCCCACCTGGGTGATGTGGCTGATCGTGGTCGTGTGGACCGTGCCGACCATCGGGCTGTTCGTCTCGTCGTTCCGCAAGGTGCCCGACATCGACTCGTCGGGATGGTGGACCGCCTGGAACGATCTCGACAACCTGACGCTCCAGAACTACCGGGACATCTTCCGCGAGAGCGCGGCCCAGCCGTCGATGTGGGAGTTCGCCCTCAACTCGGTGGCCATCGTCGTGCCGGCCACGATCATCCCCATAGCGGTGGCGGCCTTCGCGGCCTACGGGTTCGCCTGGATGGACTTCCGGGGCCGCAACTGGCTGTTCATCGGACTGGTGTCGATGATCGCGCTGCCCAACCAGATGGCGTTCGTGCCCCTTCTTCAGCTCTTCAACGGCGGCGCCCGGTTCACTGTCCCCGGCGTCGACTGGACACTGGCGCTGCTGCCCGACGTGGGCATCGCCAACACTGCGGCCGCGGTCTGGCTCACCCACACCGCGTTCGGTCTGCCGCTGGCCGTGCTGCTGCTGCACAACTTCGTCAGCCAGCTGCCCCGCGACATCTTCGAGGCGGCCCGCATCGACGGCGCCAGCCATTTCACCATCTTCTGGCGGCTTGTCGTTCCTCTGGCCCGCCCCGCGCTGGCTGCGTTCGCGGTGTTCCAGTTCCTTTGGACCTGGAACGACTACCTGATCGCCTCGGTGTTCCTCAACGAGAACGAGCCGATGACCATCGCGCTGGTGAACCTGGTGGGGGAGCGCGGCCAGAACTTCCAGCTCCGCTTCGCCTCCGCGTTCGTGATCATGGTGGTACCGCTGATCGTGTTCTTCAGCCTGCAGCGGCACTTCGTGCGGGGCCTGCTGGCGGGCTCCGTCAAGGGATGACAGAGGCCGAGCTTGCGAGGCCGTGGCCCGAGCGGCCCGTGAGCGCAGCGAACAAGAGCGGGAACTACAGCACGTCGGCTATCCGCACCGGCGCTCCTGTGGTGATCGACCTGTTCCCGGCCACGCCCATGGCCACCGCCAGCATCCCGGCCGAGAGGCTGGCCTGCGACGACCCCCGCCGGCCCTCCGCGTCGAGCGAGTTGATCGCCTCGAGGAAGTGCTGATGCTCGACGTAGCTGGAGCCGTGATGGAGGCCCTCATAGGCGGCCGTGCTGGGAGCGGTGACGGTCCGCACGTTGCCGATCCCGTGGGTCCCCTTGATCCCGATCCGCACGATGTCGGAGGGGACGCAGGCCTCGATCTTGCCCCCGTCGCCCATCACTGCGAACTCCTGCTGGTCATGGGTGGCATCGGCGAACATGCACAGGTCGAGCAGGGCGCGGGCGCCGTCGTCGTAGTCGACGACCACGTAGGCGCTGTCGATGATGTCGGGCGTGCGCCCGCCGTAGCGTTCGTCGAGGTGGTTGACCATCTGGCCGCCCGAGGCGTAGACCCGCTCGGGCCGGCCCGACATGACTTGGTTCATGAGGTCGAAGAAGTGGCAGCACTTCTCCACCAGCGTGCCGCCGGTGTTGGCGGCGAAGCGGTTCCAGTCGCCGACCTTCTCCAGGAACGGGAAGCGGTGCTCGCGCAGCGACACCATGCGCACCCGGCCCGCGGTGCCGGCCTTCACCTCGTCGATGAGGCGCGCGAACGGCGCCATGTAGCGGTACTCCAGACCGACCCAGACCAGCCCCCGGTGAGTGGCGGCCGCCTCGAGAACCCTCTGGCAGTCGGTCACGGTGGTGCACAGGGGCTTCTCCACCAGCATGTGCAGACCGGTGCCCACAACGTCGTCGAGCACGGCCGCGTGGGTCATGTTCGGCGTGGCGATCACCAGCGCGTCGCAGACGCCGGCATCCAGGAGATCGCGATGGCTGCTGAACCGCGCCGCCGACGGCACGAGCGCAGACGCCGCGGCGAGCGAGGCCGGATGGGGGTCGGCCAGCGCCGTCACCCGGGCCCCGGGCAGGTGCGAGAGGTTGGCGACGTGCTCGCGGCCCATCATGCCTGTGCCGATCACGCCGTAGCGCAGTTCAGACACGCTCAGCCGCGCTGTTCATCCCAGTCGTGGCGCAGCCCGGGACCCCCGGCGTCGCGACTCTCACAGATGGAGTGACCAAGTGGCATCCGGACTCATAGACCCCAATCGTCGCCCGCTCGGCCGGGATTTCCAAGTGGGGCCCCTCGGCGTCGGCTGCTGGCGGCTGCTGGCCCGCCCCGACGACGAGTTGAGGGCGGTGGTCGAGACCGGGCTGGACCTGGGCATGAACCTGGTCGACACCGCCGACATCTACGGGCTGGGATGGGGCGGCAAGGCCTTCGGCGAGGCCGAGGAGAACCTGGGGCGGATCCTGGCCGGCGCTCCACACCTGCGCGACCGGATGGTGCTGGCCACCAAGGGCGGCATCATCCCGGGAGTCCCGTACAACTCGGGCCGCGACGCCATCGCCGCGGCCTGCGAGGCGTCGCTGCGGCGCCTGGGCACCGACGTGATCGACCTGTACCAGATCCACCGCCCCGACCTGCTGACCCACCCCGCGGAACTGGCCGAGTCCCTCAGCGATCTCCAGTCCGCGGGCAAGATCCGCGAGGTGGGCGTCTCGAACTTCACCGCGGCTCAGCACCAGGCTCTGGCCGCCCATCTGCCGTTCCCGCTGGCCAGCTCCCAGCCCGAGTACTCCGCGGCGCATCTGGCGCCCCTGCGCGACGGCACGTTCGACCTGTGCATGCTCCACGGAGTGCTGCCGCTGGCCTGGAGCCCGCTGGGCGGAGGCCGCCTGGCCGACGGTTCCGGCGTGCGGCCCGAGCTGCTGGCCGTGCTCGACCGCCTCGCCGAACGCGAGGGCGTCGACCGGGCCACGCTGGCGGTGGCGTTCGTGCTGGCCCATCCGTCCAGGCCGGTGGCCCTGCTGGGCACCCAGCGCCCCGGCCGGCTCACTCAACTGGCCGGCGCGACGGGCGTGCACCTCGACCGCAGCGACACCTACGACGTGATCGAGGCCTCAGAAGGCGCACGGCTGCCATGAACGGAGACGGGACGAACCGAGCCGGACCCGCGGAGGTCGCCTGGTTCGGCGCCCTGTGCGACGACGACTACCGGCACCTGGGCGTGTCCGACCCGGACCTGGCCAGCAGCTGGGAGCACTGCCGCGACATCACCCTCGCGGCCGAGCGCAACGGCTTCGACAACATCCTGCTGCCCTCGGGCTACACGCTGGGGATAGACGCCACCGCCTTCGCGGCCGGGATCGCGCCCCTCACCGAGCGCATGCGGCTGCTCCTCGCGGTGCGGATGGGGGAGCTGTGGCTGCCGCAGTTGGCCCGGCAGATCGCCACCATCGACCGGATGCTCGGCGGGCGGCTCACCGTGAACATCATTTCCAGCGACATGCCCGGCGAATCGTTGGAGTCGGCCCCGAGATACCGCCGCACGCTGGAATGGATGCACGTGCTCCGCACCCTGCTCGACGGCCGGCCGGTGGACTTCCACGGCGAGTTCGTCGACCTGACCCTCGATCCGCCCAGGGCCTCGACCGTGTCGGGCCGCTGCCCGCTGTTCTACTTCGGCGGGTTCTCCGAGGCGGCCAAGGAGACCGCGGCCGAGGCGTGCGACGTCTTCCTCACCTGGCCGGACACGGTGGCGGGCGTCACCGACACGGTCGCCGACATGAAGTCCAGGGCTTCCCGCCACGGCCGGACACTTCGCTTCGGTCTGCGCAGCCATGTGATCGTGCGGGAGACATCGAAGGCGGCCCGGGCCGCGGCCGCGGAGCTCGTCAGCCGTCTCGACGACTCCGTCGGCGCGGCCATCAGGGGCCGGTCCCTCGATGCGGCCTCGGTAGGGGTGCGCAGGCAGGCCGAGCTGCGGGACCTGAGCGACGGCGACGGCTACGTCGAGGCCAGTCTGTGGACCGGCATAGGCCGGGCCCGTTCCGGCGCAGGCGCGGCCATCGTCGGCGATCCCGACGAAGTGGTGGCCAAGCTGGAGCAGTACCGCGGCGCCGGTATCGACGCGTTCATCCTGTCCGGATACCCCCATCTGGACGAGTGCGACCGGGTCGGCCGCCACGTCCTGCACCGCCTCGACCACGGCCACCTCGCGCCGCTCGATCCGATCTGAGCGACCGCCGGTTACCCGAGTGCTGTCGCGATCTGTAAAGTGCCCGGACTGTAAACGTTTGCGGAGGTATTGCGGGTGACGAGCAGCGCGCTGGAACGGGCCACCGTTGGACGCGACCTGGCCGAGCCATGGTGGCGCGGGGCTGTCGGCTATGAGATCTACGTGCGCTCCTTCGCGGACTCCAACGGCGACGGGCTGGGCGACCTGGCGGGCATCACCGGCCGGCTCGACTATCTGAGCTGGCTGGGAGTCGACGCCGTCTGGCTCACCCCCTTCTACCCGTCGCCGGGCCACGACCATGGCTACGACGTCAGCGACTACTGCGCGGTGTCGCCCCGCCACGGAACGCTCGAGGACTTCGACGTCCTGGTGAGCGAGGCGCACCGTCGGGGCCTTCGGGTCATGGTCGACATCGTGCCGAACCACACCTCGATCGAGCACAAGTGGTTCGCCCGGGCCCGGCGCCACCCGGACGGACCCGACCGGGACCGCTACCTCTGGGCCCTCCCGGCATCCGGCGGAGGTCCTCCCAACAACTGGCGCAGCCACTTCGGAGGCCCGGCCTGGACCCTCGACGAGGCGTCCGGCCAGTACTGGTG
Source organism: Candidatus Aldehydirespirator sp. (assembly GCA_965203635.1). Taxonomy (GTDB): domain Bacteria; phylum Actinomycetota; class Acidimicrobiia; order Acidimicrobiales; family Aldehydirespiratoraceae; genus Aldehydirespirator. The sequence continues at coordinate 2,684,757 of OZ241903.1, read as the reverse complement.
CCATCTCTTCCTTCCCGAGCAGCCCGACCTCAACTGGCGCAACCCCGCCGTCCGGGACGACTTCGACTCGATCCTGGAGTGGTGGATGGACCGCGGCGTCGACGGCTTCCGCATCGACGTGGCCCACGGCCTCGTCAAGGACGCCGAACTGCGGGACAACCCCCAGATCGCGCCGATCTCCGAGGGCATGGACCCCTTCGACGCCTTCTACGCGTTCGAGCACCGCTACGACATGGACCAGTCCGAGAACGTCGAGATCTTCGGCCGCTGGAACGAGGTCTGCGCACCGCGGGAGGCCTTCCTCCTCGGTGAGGTCAACGCGCCGTGGCCCGACCGGATGGCCCGCTACGTGGAGCCCGGCGCGCTCGATCAGGCCTTCTTCCTGCAAGCCTCCTTCCTCGGCTGGGCGCCCGAGACTCTGCTGACGATGGTGCGGGCCATGCACGACGCTTCGCCGCAGGGGATGTCCTGGGTGCTGAGCAACCACGACCGTTCCCGGCCGGTGAGCCGCTTCGGCGGCGGCGAGACCGGAGTCCGGCGATCCCTGGCCGTCTCGACGCTGTTCATGGCCCTCGGGGGCACCCCCTTCCTGTTCCAGGGGGAGGAGCTCGCCCTGCCCGACGGAGTGCTGCGGGCCGGCTTCCACGATCCGGTGTCGGTCAGGAATGTGGGCGCAACCAGCGGCCGGGACGGGTGCCGGACACCGATGCCCTGGGACAGCAGCCCCTTCAACGGCTTCTCCACCGGAGACCCGTGGATCGGTTCAGAGCCCCGCCCGCCGGAGCACACCGTCGAAGGGCAGCAGGCCGATCCAGATGCGCCCCTGCACCGCTACCGCAGCCTGCTGGCCGTGCGCCGGCAGCACCCCGACATGTGGCGGGCGCCGCTCGAATGGATCGAGACCGCAGATCCGGAGGTCGCCGCCCTGATGCGGGGCACGGTCGCGGTGGTCGCCAACCTGTCCGGCCGGCGCGCCGACGTCAGCGTGGGATCCCCCGGATGGGAGCCCATCTTCGCCAGCCATGAAGGCAGCCGTCTGGCCGGCTCGGCCCGTGACGCAGTGTCCGTCCCAGCCGAGACAACCGTCGTGCTGGCGCAGGATCACCCCTGGCCATAGAGAGAGTCAGAGGAACTCGTCGGCGCCCACGTCGAGGCAGTGTCGGGTGTGGCGACGGATCATGGTCATGAACATCTCGTCGCCGCGGGGGTCGGTACTGCTGGCGATGGAGCCCAGGACGGTGATGATCACCCCGTGCATGGCGCCCCGCCGGTACAGGTCCCAGCATTCGGCTTCGCCCAGCTCGACGCCGACCTCGCCGAACTGCCGCCGGCAGCCTGACAGCAGGTCGCGTTCCCAGGCTCTGCGGTCGTCGGCTTCGATGCTGCCGCCGATGAAGTAGGAGACATCGGTGAGCGGGCTGGCAATGGCCACGGTCTGCCAGTCGACGGTGGTGGCGATGTCGCTGCCGAACAGGATGTTCTCGCTGCGGAAGTCGCCGTGCACCAGCGTGGTCGCCCCTTCGTAGGAGGAGGCTGCCGAGGAGAAGTTGGCCACGTAGCGCTCGCCGAAGGCCAGTTGGCCGCGGTCGAGGCCGTGACCGAACCGGTCCACGAACCCCGGCCAGGCGTCAACGAGCAGCATCTGAACGAAGTCGGCGCTCTCGCCGTAAGCCCTGCCCACGTGGTCCAGGTCGAGGACGCTGTCGTCGCCGTAGAAGGCGGCGGCCAGCTTCACTGCCTCGCGCAGCGCCAGGACGGTGTGCGCACGGGTCTCGCCCACCATCTGGACGCCCGGCTCGGCCGGGGCCAAGTCCTCCAGCAGCAGCAGGAACGACAGGCGGTCGGCGCTTATCTCGCTGCCGTAAACGGCCGGGATGCGGATCGACGTTCTCGGAGCCAGCACCCGGTAGAACATCACCTCTCTGTAGTAGATGCCCGCCGCGCCGGCCAGGGACCGGGTCCGCTCGTCGGCGGCGGGGAACTTGGCGACCAGCGTCGAGGGCGCGCCGCCCGCATCGCCGTCATAGGACAGGAAGTAGCGGGCGTTGTCGCCCATCTTGCCCGTGCCGATCAACTCGAAGCGGGCCTCAGTCACCCGTCCGCCGGCCAGCAGGCCCGCGGCCCTCAGGTAATGGGTCAGCTCGTCGGGTCCCAGCGCCTCCGGCCGGGTCGGGAAGTCGGTCACGACCTGGTCGGGCCGGCCAGGTTCAGGGGCGGGTCCCGAACGCCATGCTCGGGTTGTCGGGCAACTCCGTCAGCGGCTCGGCCACTTCGGCCACAGTCGGCCCGACCCCCACCTCAGCCAGAGCGTCCAGGTCCAGGTGGTACACCTCCGCGGCGGTCGCGCCGAACAGCCGCCGCAGGTCTTCCGGCGACCAGTCGCAGAACACGTGCCGCAGCGACGCCACCGAGTCGGGGAAGGTGCCCTCGGCGTGGGGGTAGTCGCTGCCCCACATGAACCGGTCGACCCCGATCTGCTTGATCGCCTCGGCCTCGTCCCGGCCCGGGAAGCTGGCCCCCATGTAGCAGTTGCTCAAGAAGTAGCTGCTGGGAGGGTTGGGCAGCTGGGCAGCGTCCGCCGACATCTCCCCGACGTTGCCGCTTCCGTTGAAGAGCCGCCAGAAAGCGTCCATCTTGGACAGCGTGGCCGGGACCCACCCGACCCGCTGCTCGGTCATCACGAACTTGAGCCCCGGGAAACGCTCGAACACGCCGCTCAGGATGAGGTGCCACAGGCTGCGGTTGGCGAAGAAGGGCACCTCCATGATCATGAAGAAGTTGCGGTTGGGCGACTCCTGAAGATCGGGGATGCCCGCGCCGCCGTGCTGGTTGACCGAGAGCCCGGTGTCCTGGCAGGCGGCCCACAGCGGGTCGTAGTAGTCGCTCCACAGCGCCGGCACACCGGAGTCGGGAGGGACGGCCGGCACCAGCACACCCTTCAGCCCGTGCTCGGCGGCCCACTCGACCTCAGCGACGGCCGCTTCCATGTCGTTGGGGAACACCTGGGCGAGGCCGGCCCGGCGCCCCGGCAGCTCTTGGCACCAGTCGGCCAGCCACCGGTTGTGGGCCTGGAGACCGGCCCACCTCTCCTCGAGCTCGGCCGCCGTCGCGGGTGGGCGGGCGACCAGCAGACCGGACGGGAAGAACGGGGGCACGGTGTTGGGGAACACGACCTCGGCGACCTGGCCGTCGGCCTCCAGCTCCCGCCGACGGACCGGGGTGTCCCAGTTCCGGACCCGCTTCGAGTCCTGGAGGTCGGCGAAGGGGTTGATGTAGGCCTGCTTCCAGGCGTCGAAGTCGGCGTGCATCCTCGATGGCAGGTAGGGCCGGTAGGCGTCAATGTCGCCGCCCGCGTGGCAGTCCGCGGACACGATCGTGTAGCGGTCCCCGTTCGTCGTTGAGTTCATCATCACCTCATCCTGGCAGGAGCGGGAAGAAACCCAACCGACGGCCCTGTGTCCCCGGCCGTGCCCGGAGCGCTCAGTCGCGTATGGCTAGACCGGACTCCAGGTCGAAGAAGTGGGCGTTCTCCACCGTGACGGCCACGTCGATGGTCTCGCCGGCGCGCACCGCGGTGGTGGGGTTGAACCGGGCGTGCACCCTGGTTTCGGAACTCTCCGCCGCGCTGATCTCCTCGTCGCTCAACTCGAGAGCCTCCTTGGAGATGACCGGCTTTGCGTCCACGTCGAAGTAGGCGATGATCTCGAAGCCGAGTGCCTCGGTGTGCAGCACCGACGCCCGGATCCGCTGATCCGCCGGATGCTCGGTGACGACCGCGGCATCCTCCAGGTCCTTGGGCCGAAGCCCCACGGCCACATTCCGGCCGAGGTAGCCCTCCAGGGCCGGCCTGCGCCCCAGGACCTCGTCGGGAACGGCCATGGACTGGCTGCCGAGCGCCAGTTGGAGACCCTGGCCGTTGCGGGTCAGCACGCCTTCCATGATGTTCATCGAGGGCGACCCGATGAAAGCGGCCACGAAGATGTTGTCGGGCTCGTTGAACAGCGTCATCGGGGTGTCGACCTGCTGCAGCACGCCGGCGCTGATGACGGCCACCCGGTCGGCCATGGTCATGGCCTCGACCTGGTCGTGGGTGACGTAGAAGGTGGTGATGCCCACCTCTCGCTGGAGGGCGGTGATCTCGGCCCGCATCTGCACCCTCAGCTTGGCGTCGAGGTTGGAGAGGGGCTCGTCGAGCAGGAACACCCGGGGCCGGCGCACGATGGCGCGTCCCATGGCCACCCGCTGGCGCTGGCCGCCGGAGAGATGGGCGGGGCGCTTGTCGAGCTGGCTCTCCAGTTCGAGGATGCGGGCCACCTCGGTGACCCTCTCCTTGATCTCGGAGCGGGGGCGACGGGCCAGCTTGAGCGAGAATGCGATGTTGTCGTAGACGCTCATGTGCGGGTAGAGCGCGTAGTTCTGGAAGACCATGGCTATGTCGCGGTCCTTGGGCGGGAGTTCGTTGACCACCCGCTCGCCGATCTTCAGCGTCCCCGAAGAGATGTCCTCGAGCCCTGCGATCATCCGCAGCGTGGTGGACTTGCCGCAGCCGGACGGGCCCACCATCACCAGGAACTCCGCCTCGTTGATCTCCAAGTTCAGATCGGTGACCGCCCTGAACCCGTTGTCGTACTCCTTGTTGACGTCTTCTAGGACAACGTCGGCCACCGGACCTCTCCCCAAACCTCGTAAACGCTTGCAACAGCACGATAACACCATCCCGGGGTACCGGTCGCGAGTTCGTCGCCGGTATGGGGTAGCTTCGGGGCATGAACATTCCCGAGGACTTGCGCTACTCCTCCGACCACGAGTGGGCGGCAGTCGACGGGGACGTTGTCCGCATCGGAATCACCGACTATGCGCAGGACGCCCTCGGCGACGTCGTCTACGTGGAGCTGCCCCAGGCGGGGGACCGGGTCGACCAGGGAGAGCCGTTCGGGGAGGTTGAGTCGACCAAGTCGGTGTCGGAGCTGTTCGCCCCGGTGAGCGGGGTGGTGAGCGAGGTCAACGACGAGCTGGCCGGCGCTCCGCAGCGGCTCAACGAGGATCCCTATGGAGATGGATGGATCTGCACAGTCGCATTCGATGACGCCGCCGAGCTCGACAGCCTGCTCGACGCCGACGGCTACAGGGATCTGATAGCGGGGTAGGGAAGTGGCGTCCACGCCGTTCCCGGACCGCGGTCGCAGCAACCGCCGTCGAGCAGACGCCGGCACGTCCTGCGGCTCGGAGCCTGAGGCGGAGGCGGAGGACACCACCAGCGAGCACCGGGCGGTGGAACCCGATGCCTCACCGGGCACGGTCTACGTCGACCGGTCCGCCTTCGGCCGCCACCAGGGCCTCTTCGTGGTCAATCAGGGCCCGAAGGCCGGCGCCCGCTACGCGCTGGACACCGATGTCGTGTCGGTGGGCCGCGATCCCCAGAGCGACATCTTCCTCGACGACGTCACGGTGTCGCGCCGTCACGCCGAAGTGGCCCGGGACGGGGCCCGGTACTCGATCCGCGACGTCGGCTCGCTGAACGGCACCTACGTCAACCGCCAACTCGTCGATGAAGGCGAGCTCAACGAGGGCGACGAGGTCCAAGTCGGGAAGTTCAAGCTCGTGTTCGTGCACGGGACGTCGCCCGAGTGAGCCGCGCCTACCGGTCCATCGGCGAGGTGCTCTCGCTGCTGGAGGACGAGCATCCGGACCTGACGATCTCCAAGATCCGGTTCCTGGAGAGCCAGGGCTTGATCGCCCCGCAGCGAACTCCCTCGGGCTACCGGAAGTTCTTCGAGGCCGACATCGAGCGGCTCAACTGGGTGCTGATCCAGCAGCGCGACCATTTCCTGCCCCTCAAGGAGATCAAGCGCCGCCTGGCTTCGGGGGCGGTGGCAAGAGCCGCGCCGCGCGCCGGCGCCGGGTCCGAGGCCGTTGCCGCGACGCCGTCGCTGTTCACCACCCGCCAGCGCGCCGGTGCCGGAGACGACGCAGACGCGGCGGCTGCGGCAGAGACTGCGCCGGACGGATCGGTCAGCCTCACCGCGGCCGGTTTGGCCCGGGCCGTAGGCGTAGACGCCGAGCACATAGCCGAACTGCAGCGGCTCGGCATCATCGTCCCGGTCGCGGAACGGTCCGACGGCGAAGCGGGAGCGGACGACGACGGGGCGGACCCAGTGTTCGACCATGACGCGCTCCTGACGGCGCGGACGGCCGCGGCTCTTGCCGACCACGGCATACCAGCCCGCAACCTGAGGATGTTCAAGGTGGCGGCCGACCGCGAGGCCGGCATCTACGAGCAACTGCTGGGACCGCTGATCGCTCGGGGCGAGACGGACCGGCTGCGCACCGAGCTGGCCGAGATCGTCGAGCTGACCGAACAACTGCGGCGGCTGCTGCTGCGACGCACGCTCCGCACCCACCTGGACTGAGCACGGTGCCCTCCGACCCCCCGGTGCCGGCCGAGCCGCGCGTGCTGCTGACCGCCGAGCAGATCGACGCGATCGTCGCTCGCCTGGCCGCGGAGATGTCGGCCCGCTATCCCGACGGCGTTGTGCTCATCGGCGTGCTGCGGGGCAGCGTGCCGTTCCTGGCCGACCTCGCCAGGGCCATGACCGTTCCCGTGAGCGTGGACTTCATGGCCATCACGCCCTACACCCCCCATTCCGGCCGTGTTCGCCTGCTCAAGGACCTCGACCTCGACATCGCCGGCTGCGACGCGGTGATCGTCGAGGACATCGTCGACACCGGTCTCAGCACCGCCTTCCTGCGCTCCGAGCTCCAGCGCCGCAGGCCTCGCTCGGTGGCCGTGTGCACGCTGCTGGACCGGAGGATCCGGCGGGTGGTGCCCGTGGAAATCGACTTCGCGGGGGCTGAGGTCGCCGACGCGTTCGTGATCGGCTTCGGGCTCGACCACGAGGGCCGCTACCGCAATTTGCGCCTCGTCGCCGCGGCCGACATGGAGCTGCTGGCCGACGACCCCGACGCCTACGTCCCGGTCTTCTACGGATCGTCCACCGCGACACCACCCGGCTAGGATGCCGCCGTGCAGCAGATGGAGCTGGTCGGAGTGCGAGTGGAATTGCCTTCCAACACGCCGATAGTGCTGCTGCGCGAGATGTCGGATTCGGCTCGGCTGCTGCCCATCTTCATCGGAGCTCCCGAGGCGACGGCCATTGCCATCGCCCTCGACGGGGTCACGACTCCCAGGCCCATGACCCACGACCTGCTCCGTAACGTGCTCGATGAGCTGTCGGCCGACCTCGAGCGTGTCGTGGTCACCGAACTGCGGGACAAGACGTTCTACGCCGAGCTGCACCTGCTGCGCGACGGTGGCCGCTTCGTGCTGTCGAGCCGACCCTCGGACGCCATCGCGCTGGCGGCCCGCACCGGCACGCCGATCTTCGCGGAGGAGTCGGTGATACAGGAGGCGGGCTACACCACCGACGGTGTCGCGGTGGCGGGGCAGGAGCAGGCCGAAGAGGTCGTGGAGCAGTTCAAGGAGTTCATCGACTCCGTCTCGCCGGAGGACTTCGGCAGCCACTAGCGCACCCGATCGGCACTCGCCGCCGACCGCGAATCGGCGCTGCCATGGGAGGTGTCCGATGCCCGGTGGTTGACTCGCGCCCCTTGGAGCCTTAGAGTTTCCACAGGTGACAGCGTCGTAGTTTCGGGGTTGTCATTGCGCCGGTCATGGTGACCGGTCATCGTGATCGTCGTCCGCGGCGGCCACCAGCGACAAGCAAGGAGCGGCAAATGGACGCAACCGCGCACAACGTCCAGGGGTACAGCGCCAAGCTCACCGCCGACGTTGTCGGCATCACCTACCGCCAGCTCGACTACTGGGCCCGCACCGACCTGGTGGTGCCCTCCCTGGCCAGGGCCACCGGCAGCGGGAGCCGCCGCCAGTACAGCTACGCCAACCTGCTGGAGCTGAAGGTCATCAAGCGGCTGCTCGACTCGGGGATCAAGCTGGAGAAGGTCCGGTCGATCTTCGAGTACATGCGCAGCGAGCTGCGCGAGGACATCTCGCGGGCCAACCTCGTGATCGACGGCTCCAACGTCGTGTGCGCCCGCAGCGAGGCTGAGTTCATCGACGTGCTGCAGAGAGGCCAGGGCGTGCTGAACGTCCTGCCGCTGTCGAACGTGAAGCAGGAGGTGGACGCGGCCATCATCGAGTTGCGGCCCTCTGCCGACGACGCCGACGATGAGACCGCAGACGAGGTGGACGAGGCCACCGACGAGTTCCGGACGGCGATCGGCGAGTCCTGACCCTATGACGTTCGCCCATCCCTCCGAGCAGGCCTTCGCCAGCCTGCTCGATTCCTATGGGATCCGTTGGGAGTACGAGCCCCGCATGTTCGTGCTCGAGCGGGACTCCGAAGGAAACACGGCATGCGGATTCACCCCCGACTTCTACCTGCCCGACTTCGACATGTACGTGGAGCTCACGACGTTGCGGCAGCGGCTGGTCAACCGCAAGAAGCAGAAGCTGAGGCTCCTGGCTGAGACTCATCCCGACGTTCGAGTCAAGCTCCTGAACCGTCGAGACATGGAGTGGATCGGCCGCAAGTACGGCCTGGCTGTCGCCGCCTGAGGCCGAGCTTGCGAGGCCGTGGCCCGAGCGGCCCGTGAGCGCAGCGAACAGGAGCGGACATGACTAACCGCATTGCGATGGCTGACGAGTTGAGACAGTCACCTCTGCGCGACGTGCATGAGCAGGCAGGCGCCAAGCTGGTGCCCTTCGGCGGCTGGAACATGCCCCTTCAGTACTCCAGCGGCACGGTGGCCGAGCACATGGCCTGCCGCACGAGCGCCGCCATGTTCGACGTGTCCCACCTGGGGACGGTGCGGGTGCAGGGCGACGCCGCGCACCGCAGCCTGCAATGGGCGCTCACCAACGATCTGGACCGCGTCGGGGTCGGTTCGGCCCAGTACACCCACCTGCTGGATGCCTCCGATGCCTCCGTGCTCGACGACATCATCGTGTGGTGGATCGGCCCCGACCTCTTCGACGTGATGCCGAACGCCTCCAACACCGACCGGGTTGTCGGCGCCCTGAGGGAGGGGGCGGGCGACCTGGATGTCGCGGATGTGACCACCGACCGGGCGGTGATCGCCGTCCAGGGTCCCGAGGCCCGGGCCCGGCTGGCGGCCGCGGGCGGCGGCGAGGTTGCCTCGGTGGGACGGTTCAAGGTCGCGTCCGCCCATTTTGGCGAGATTCCGGTCACGGCGGCCGGCACGGGCTACACCGGAGAGGACGGTGTCGAGATGGCGGTCGGGGTCGACGACGCCCCGGCGGTGTGGCAGTGCCTGGTAGACGCGGGCGTCTCGCCGGCTGGGCTGGGGGCCCGCGACACCCTGCGCCTCGAGGCGGGTCTGCCGCTGCACGGCCACGAGCTGGGTCCAGGCATCACGCCGCTTCAGGCCGGGCTGGGCTGGGTCGTGCGCTGGGACAAGGGCGATTTCAGGGGCCGGGCCGCGCTGGAGGCGGAGCGCGAGGCCGGGCCGTGGCGGCGACTCCGGGGCCTGCTGGCCGCCAAGGGCCGCCCGCCCCGCGACGGATGCGCAGTCCGGCGGGGCGACAACGAGGTCGGAGTGGTCACCAGCGGCAACTTCTCGCCGGTGCTGGGGCAGGGCATCGCCTTGGCCTTCCTGACGCCCGACATCGGCGTCGGCGACAATGTGATCATCGACGTGCGGGGCCGCGATCTTCCCGCCACGGTGGTCAGACCTCCTTTCCACCAATAGCGGATCCTCACCAGACACGGCCGTTCAAGCCACAGGCGCAGCCCGGTAGGTCGGTGGGTGGCGGCGAGTCAAACGACCGACGAGTAGGGCGAAGCCCGTGTCGGTCGTTTCGGCTCGACGACAGGACCCGCCGACCGGTCTGGCAATACTGCCCCTCAGGGACGGTCTGGCAGCGGCGGCAGCACGTCTACTGCCTGCTGGCGGAGCCAGTGGTCGGCCAGCACCAACAGGGCCATGGACTCGACCATGGGCGCGGCCCGGGGCAGCACGCACGGGTCGTGGCGGCCCCGGGCCGCCAGGGTGGCGGCCTCGCCGTCCCGGGTGACCGTCTGCTGCTCCGAGGCGATGGTGGAGGTCGGCTTGAATGCCACCCGGATCACGATGTGCTCGCCGTTGGAGATGCCGCCCTGCACCCCGCCGGAGCGGTTCGACACGGTGCGGATCCCGTCGGAGGGGTCCGCTCTGAACGGATCGTTGTGGGTCAGGCCGGTGAGACGGGTGCCGCTGAAGCCGCTGCCGATCTCAAAGCCCTTGGCCGCCGGCAGTGACAGCATGGCCCCAGCCAGGGCCGCCTCGAGCTTGTCGAACACCGGCTCGCCCAGCCCGGCAGGCACGCCCCGGCAGACGCATTCCACCACGCCCCCCAGGGAGTCGCCGTCGCGGCGGGCCGCCTCGATGGCCTCGACCATCCGGGCCGCGGCAGCCGGGTCGGGGCAGCGGGTGGGCCCGGCCTCGACGTCGGAGCGGGTGACCGCGGTCGGATCGGCGGCTGCTTCGATGTCATGCACCGACTGCACCCACCCCAGCACCTCGATGCCGGCCGCGGTGTGCAGCAGCTTGCGGGCGACAGCGGCCGCCGCGACCCGCCCCACGGTCTCGCGGGCTGAGGCCCGGCCCCCGCCGGTCCAGTCGCGGAAGCCGTACTTGGCGTCGTAGGTGAAATCGGCGTGGGAGGGCCGGTAAACGTCGCGCAGATGCTCGTAGGCCTCGGGCCGGGCATCCTTGTTGCGCACCAGGATCGCAATCGGGGTTCCGGTGGTGTAGCCGCCGAAAGTGCCCGACAGGACCTCGGCCGTGTCGGACTCGGCACGCTGGGTGACGAGCCGGCTCTGGCCCGGGCGGCGCCGGTCGAGATCGGCCTGGATGTCGGCAGGGTCGAGGGCCAGCCTGGGCGGGCAGCCGTCGACCACCACACCGACGCCGCCGCCGTGCGACTCGCCGAAAGTGGTGACCCGGAACAGGGTCCCGAACGTGCTGGCCATGCGTCCAGCATACGGACCGCCCTGTGGGGACCGTGTGTCCCCCGGCCGGCGGGTCCTGTCGTCGAGGCCGTCCGACCGACGGGGCTTCGCCCCATTGTCGGTCGCCCGTTCCTCGCCGCCACCCGCCGGCCTTGCCTTCGCGCCTCGGCGGTCCGTACGCCTGCCGCTGCTGGCCAGGCCGCGGCACCGCTGAGTGGGCTGCTAGAGCTCCAGGAGGGCTTGCTCTACTACTTCTGGTAGGGCGGGGTGGATGTAGTACTGGTGGCGGGCCATCTGGTCGACGGTCAGGTCGAAGTGCATGCCCTGGATGAGCTGCTGGATGAGGGTGGACGCCTGGGGGCCGATGATGTGGGCGCCGAGCAGGCGGCGGGTCTCGGCGTCGGCGATCACCTTGACTGCGCTCTCAGTGTCCTCCATGGCCCAGCCGTAGGCGGCCGAGCTGTAGGGCTGCACGTGGCTCCGGTAGGGGAGGTCGCGTTCCCGGCACTCCCGCTCGGTGAGCCCGACGCTGGCCACTTGGGGGTAGCCGAACACGGCGTGGGGGATGAACCGGTGATCGACGCGGGCCGGGTCATCGGGATTCGACAGATTGTGGCGCACTACCCGGGCCTCGTGGTTGGCGACATGCTTGAGTTGCACCGGGTTGGTCACGTCGCCCAGCGCCCACACCCCCTCGGCGGTGGTCCGGAGCTGATCGTCGGTGGTCACGTAGCCCGCTGAGTCGGTGTCGATGCCACCCGCGGCCACCTCCAAGCGGTCGCCGTTGGGTATGCGGCCGGTGGCCACCAGCAGCTCGTCGGCTCGCAGCTCGCGCCTGTCGCCAGCGTCCTCGACGACCAGGACGACCTCTGCACCCTCCCGGCCGGCCTCCAGCACCCGGGTGTCGAAACGCACGTCGAAGCGGCCGCGGTAGGCGGCATTGAAGCGCTCGCGGATGTCGTCGTCCTCCCGGCGCAGGAAGGTGTCTCCCCGCAGCACGAACGTCACCTGCGAGCCGAAGGCGCCCATGACCGAGCCCAGCTCGGCCGCGATATAGCCCCCTCCGAGGACCAGCAGCCGCTCGGGGAGGGCGTCGAGCCGCATGATCGTGTCGGAGGTGTGGTAGCCGCAGCTCTCCAGGCCCTCAATGGCCGCAATGGCGGGGCGGGCTCCGGCCGCGACCACGACCTTGTCGGCGGTGATCGTCTCGTCTCCCACCGCCACCGTGCGCGGCCCACAGAAACGGGCGGTGCCGGTGTACACGGTCACGTTGGGCAGCCCCATCCGGTAGTCGAGTCCGCCCTCCGCGATGGGGTCGATCCGGCCGAAGATCCGGTCGCGTATCGCGGGCCAGTCGGCGCCGTCGAAGCTGGTGTGCACGCCCAGGCGCTCGGAGTCGGCAGCCAACTCGGCCACCTCCGCTGCGTACACGAACATCTTGGACGGGATGCAACCGACGTTGAGGCAGGTGCCGCCGAACAGGCCGTGCTCGGCGATGGCGATGTCCCAGCCGTCGTGCTCCGGGCCTATGACCGAGTTGCCCGAGCCGGCGCCGATGATCAGCAGGTCGAAGTGCCGCATCGAGCGCGGCACCCTACCGCCAGCCGCTCCACGAATTGGCAGCGTTTTGCACGGATGGCGTGCATTTCGCTGCCAGTTCTCCAGGCGCCGCGCTGTGTCCTGGAATTGGCAGCGTTTTGCACGGATGGCGTGCATTTCGCTGCCAGTTCGGGTCAGGTGCCGGTGAAGTTGGGGGACCGCTTCTCGGCGAAGGCTCTCGGGCCTTCCTTGGCGTCGTTGGAGCGGAACACCGCCTGCCCGTAGTCCCATTCGTGGCGCAGGGCGTCGTCGAGCTCCATGCCGTCGCATTCGTGCAGGGTTCGGGTAATGGCCGCGGAGGCCAGCGGGCCGTTGGCCGCCACCACCCCGGCGATCTCGAGAGCCTTCTCCAGGGCCCGGCCGTCGGGCACCACGTGGCCGATCAGGCCGATCTCAAGGGCCTCGGACGCGCTGATGTGCTTGCCGGTGAGCAGGATCTCCGCCGCGTGGGTGTAGGGGATCTGGCGGGGCAGGCGCACCGCCGAGCCGCCCATCGGGTACAGCGACCAGCGGACCTCGCTCACCCCGAAGCGGGCCGACTCGCCGGCCACCCTGATCTCCATGGCCTGGAGGATCTCGGTGCCGCCGGCGATGGCCACCCCCTCCACCGCGGCGACGATGGGCTTGGTCGGCCGGTAGTGGCGGAACAGGGCCTTGTACACGATGTCGGGGTCCTCGGCCATGCGGGCCCTGGAGTCGAGCGGATCGCCGGCGTCGGCGTCGCCCGCCATGGCCCTCAGGTCCGCGCCCGAGCAGAAGTTGCCTCCCGCTCCGGTCACGACGATGCAGCGCACCTCGGGGTCGTTGGAGGCCTCCTCGTAGGCGTCGTACATGCGGATGAGCATCGCGCCGGTGATGGCGTTCATGCGGGCCGGCCGGTTCATGGTGATGATCATCACGTGGCCGTCGCGTTCGACCAGGGCATCAGGCATCGTCGGCGAAATCCTCGATCGGCGGGCACGAGCACATGATGTTGCGGTCGCCGTAGGCCCCGTCGATGCGGCCCACCGGCGACCAATACTTGTTGGCCCGCTGGTGCGCCTCGGGGTAGGCGGCCTCGCTGCGGGTGTAGGGGTGGGTCCACTCGTCGGCGGTGACGTCCTCGCAGGTGTGGGGGGCGTTCACCAGCGGGTTGTCGTCGGCAGGCCACTCGCCGCTCCCCACCCGCCGGGCCTCCTCGGCGATGGCCAGCATGGCGTCGCAGAACCGGTCCAGCTCAGCCTTGCCCTCCGACTCGGTGGGCTCGATCATCAGCGTGCCCGCCACCGGGAAGCTCATAGTGGGAGCGTGGAAGCCGTAGTCGATCAACCGCTTGGCGATGTCGTCGACGGTGATGCCGCAGGTGTCGCGCAGCACCCGGGTGTCGATGATGCACTCGTGGGCCACGAACCCCTCCGAGCCGGTGTAGAGGATCGGATAGGCCTCGCTGAGCCGGGTGGCCACGTAGTTGGCGTTGAGGATGGCGACCTCGGTGGCCCGCCGCAGGCCCTCGGCCCCCATCATGTGGATGTACATCCACGGGATGGCCAGGATCCCCGCCGATCCCCACGGCGCGGCCGCGATCGGGCCGGGCCCGGTCGGGGGCCCCGCCACCGGAGCGAGCGGATGGTTGGGCATGAACGGGATGAGGTGCTCGGCCACGCCGATGGGCCCGACCCCCGGGCCGCCTCCGCCGTGGGGGATGCAGAACGTCTTGTGCAGGTTGATGTGGCTGACATCGGCGCCGAACCGGCCCGGCCGGGCCAGGCCCACCATGGCGTTGAGGTTGGCCCCGTCGAGGTAGACCTGCCCGCCGTGCTCGTGGACGACGTCGCAGATGTGGCGCACCGCGGTCTCGAACACGCCGTGGGTGGACGGGTAGGTGATCATCAGGGCGGCCAGGGTGTCGCTGTGGTCGACGGCCTTGCGCTTGAGGTCGTCCACGTCGACGTTGCCCATGTCGTCGCAGTCGACCACCACCACCCGCATCCCGGCCATCACCGCGCTGGCTGCGTTGGTGCCGTGGGCCGACGACGGGATCAGGCACACGTCGCGGCCGGTGTCGTCCCGGCTGCGGTGGTAGGCCCGGATGGCCAGCAGGCCGGCCAGCTCGCCCTGGGCTCCGCTGTTGGGCTGCAGCGACACCGCCGCGAAGCCGGTGATCTCGGCCAGCCAGTGCTCCAGCTGGTCGATCAGGCGCTGGTAGCCGACCGTCTGGTCCAGGGGGGCGAAGGGATGCATGTTGGCCAGCTCGGGCCAGCTCACCGGCTCCATCTCGGTGGCCGCGTTGAGCTTCATCGTGCACGAGCCGAGCGGGATCATCGACCGGTCGAGGGCGATGTCGCGGTTCACCAGGCGGCGCATGTAGCGCACCAGCTCGGTCTCGCTGCGGAACGCCGAGAAGATCGGGTGCGACAGCGGGGGAGTGGTGCGCCGGTACTCGACGGGCCGGGGATCGTCGACGATGCGGTCCAGGATGCGGAAGTCGGCCCGGTAGCCGAACGCCTTCCACACCGCCTCCAGGTCGGCGGGCGTCGTTCTCTCGTCGACGGTGGCCGAGACGGTGTCGGCGTCGACCCGGCGCAGGTTCACACCGCCGGCCAGAGCCACCGCGATCACCTTGTCGGCCCGGCCGGGCACGCGGATGCACACCGTGTCGAAGAACTCGTCGTGGACTATCTCGATGCCGTTCTCCCGCAGCCCGTGGGCCAGGATGGCGGCCACCCGGTTGACCCGCCCCGCGATCTTGGACAGTCCCTCGGGTCCGTGATGGATGGCGTACATCGACGCCATCACCGCCAGCAGCACCTGGGAGGTGCAGATGTTGGAGGTGGCCTTCTCGCGGCGGATGTGCTGCTCGCGGGTCTGGAGGGCCAGGCGCAGCGCCGGGCGGCCTGCGTCGTCCTTCGACACCCCGACCAGGCGGCCGGGCAGCGCCCGCTGGTACTCCTCGCGCACCGCGATGTAAGCGGCGTGGGGTCCGCCGAAGCTCATGGGCACGCCGAAGCGCTGGGTGGAGCCCACCACCACATCGGCCCCCGCCTCGCCCGGCGGGGTGAGCACGCAGAGGGCCAGCGGGTCGGCGGCCACCGCCACGAGCGTGTCCGAGCCGTGGGCCCGCTCGATAATGGATCGCAGGTCCGGGATGGCCCCGGTGGTGCCCGGATACTGCACCAGCAGGCCGAACACGCCTTCGAGGTCGGCGGTGGCCGGATCGCACACCACGACCTCCAGGCCGATGGGCTCGGCCCGGGCCTGCACCACCGCGATGGTCTGGGGATGGCAGGCCTCGTCCACCGCGAAACGGTCGCCCTGGCGTCCCCGGCCGACCCGGTGCAGCAGGGTCATGGCCTCGGCCGCGGCGGTGGCCTCGTCCAGCAGCGAGGCGTTGGCCAGATCCATGGCCGTCAGCTCGCTGACCATGGTCTGGAAGTTGAGCAGCGCCTCCAGGCGGCCCTGGGAGATCTCCGGCTGGTACGGGGTGTAGGCCGTGTACCAGCCCGGATTCTCGAACACGTTGCGTCGGATGACCGCCGGCGTGATGGTCTGGTGGTAGCCCATGCCGATCATCGAGACCATCAGGCGGTTGGAGCGCGCCATCGCGAGCAGCTCGTCGTAGTCGGTCAGGCGGGGCCCGAGGGTGGGCAGCTCCATCGGCTCGCGCTGACGGACATCGTGGGGCACGGTGCGGTCGATCAACTCGTCGAGCTCGGCAACGCCGACCGTCGCAAGCATCTCGGTGATGTCTTGGGGAGTCGGACCTATGTGGCGGCTATGGAAGGCCCGCCGGTCGCGGAGATCGTCAAACCGGGGCCTGGCACGTCTGGTATCTGTCATCGATACGCAAATCTACCCCGAGGGCTCGGCCAGCCCCTATCGCGCCCGGCCGCTAGGCGAAGAGATCGCCCCGGTCGGTCAGGCCCAGCTTGGGGAACGGGCCGAAAAAGCCGTGCTCGTACAGGCCGTAGCCCTCCTGGGGGCCCCGGTCCGGGTCGTCGTAGGTGAAGCGGGCCACCGAGTCGACCACCCCGTACTGGCCCAGGCCTCTGATCTCGCTCACCTTGTAGGCCCGGGCCTGCTCGACGAGCTCCTCGCCCTGCCACATGCCGTGGCGCCAGTCGGGCTCGACCCCGTAGCCCGCGCCGATGGAGATGAAGTTGGTGGCCAGCGGCTCGACATCGACGGTGATAGGGCCGCCGGGCGCTTCGGGGAACGTGATGTGCGACCCGGACAGCAGGCGGGTGCCGCTGATGGCGTCGTGGACCCACTCGGGCCGTCCGAGGTAGTCGCGGGGCCGTTCGGGGTCGGTCCACACCCGCATGCCGGTCTGCATGGTCCGGTTCCCGTCGGGCTCCTCATGGCACAGGTAGATCACCCAGTGGTCGCCGTAGTCGGCGGGCATGTAGTTCCACATGCCCCCCAGCACCGAGACGGTCTGGCGGATGCCGTCGGGCTGCTTCTCGCCCACGGGGCGCACGCCCCACGACCGGTCCCGGGCCCCGCCGCAACGGTCCGGGGTGACCGCGATGTCGTCCCCGTCCACGGTGAGGGTTCCCTCCCAGCGGCCGAGCTGGGCGAACCGCTGGGTGTTGAACACCAGCGTGCCCCGGGCCCGCAGGTACTGGCGGGGCTCCTCGAAGGGGTCGATGGGGGAGGTCCAGGTGACGTCCATGGCGAGCTGCGAGTCGGCCGGCCGGTCCGGATCCACGATCACCCGCAGCTTGCGCAGCGGCTCGACCACCTCGATGCGCACCGGTCCGACCGAGAGGTCGGAGCGGTCCGTCAGGGGCTTGCTGGCCCGCACCACCAGGTGGTCGTCGCGGTGGGTGACGGCCAGGTAGGCGTCGGTGGTTCCCAGGTTGGGGTACTGGCCCAACCCGAAGATGGCGAAGTACTCGCCGCTGGAGGGGTGCAGGTTGAAGTAGTAGCGGTCGTAGAAGTTGCGGTCCGAGGTGGCCGGATGGCGCACGTACTCGGAGGTCTGGTGGACCGGGTAATCGTCCCAGGCCGAGATCGATCGATTAGAGCTCATGGAACGTGACGCTAGCGCCGGCTCAGTGTTTGTCCCTTCACCGTTCAGTACCCTTCCCGTGATGTCCAGGACACAGGTGCCTGCGGTGGAGGGGCTGTTCACGTTGGACAGCGACGAGCCGCGGCTGGTAGGCGGGCGGGTTCCCGGCACCGGGTCGTACTTCTTCCCCAAGCACCTCGGCGGGGCGGACCCCCGGGTCGGGCCGGTCGAGCTGGAGGAGGTGCTGCTGAGCCGCCGGGGCCGGGTGTGGTCCTACACCACCAGCCACTACCCGCCCCCGCCTCCGTTCGTGGTGGCCTCCGAGCCGTATGAGCCCATCACCATCGCGGCGGTGGAGCTGGAGGACGAGAAGATGGTGGTCCTGGGGCAGTGCACCGCCGGTGTAGGCCCGGAGGACCTGGAGGTCGGCATGGAGATGGAGCTGACCGTCGACACGCTCTACCGCGACGACGACTGCGACTACCTGGTCTGGAAGTGGCGTCCGGCCGACACCGGATCGGAGGACTAGCCGTGGAGGAGATCGCCGTCCTCGGGGTGGGAATGCACCCGTGGGGCAAGTGGGGCCGCAACTTCACCGAGTACGGGGTGGCCGCGGCCCGCGAGGCCCTGGACGACGCCGGGGTCGACTACGCCGACGTGGGCTTCGTGTCGGGCGCGGTCACGGTGCGGTGCGGCTACCCGGGCTACGTGGCCGGCTCGACCTTCGCCCGAGCCCTCGGCTTCACCGGGGCCCAGCTGGCCAGCAGCTACTCGGCCTGCGCCTCGGGGGCTACCGCGCTGCAGGTGGCCCGGGGCCAGATCCTCTCAGGCGCCTGCGACGTCGCCCTGGTGGTGGGGGCCGACACCACCCCCAAGGGGTTCCTGGCCCCCAACGCCGGCGACCGCCCCGACGACATCGACTGGCTGCGCTTCCACCTCGTGGGCGCCACCAACCCCGTCTACTTCGGATTGCACGCCAGGCGGCGCATGGACCTCTACGGAGCCACCACCGACGACTTCGCCATGGTCAAGGTCAAGAACTCCCGCCACGGCGCCCACAACCCCAACGCCCGCTTCACCAAGGAGTACGGCCTCGACGACGTGCGCAACTCGCCGGTGGTGTCCGACCCGCTGCGGCTGCTCGACATTTGCGCCACCTCCGACGGGGGAGCGGCCATGGTGGTGTCGTCGATGGAGTGGGCCCGCAGCCACGGCCACCGCAGCCCCGTGCGGGTGGCGGGAATCTCCACCGTCTCGCCGACGTATCCCGACCCGGTGATCGACCTGCCGTACCTGGCCGCCGACTCGGTGGCCGACCCGTCCGCGCCGCTGGTGGGCTTCAAGGAGTCGATCGGGGCACGGGCCTACGACGAAGCCGGGCTGGGCCCCGACGATGTCGACGTGGCCGAGGTCTACGACCTGTCCTCGGCCATGGAGCTGGACTGGTACGAGCAGCTCGGCTTCTGCGGCGCCGGAGAGGCAGAGCGTCACCTCAGAGACGGCGACACCGCCATCGGGGGGCGCCTGCCCGTCAACCCCAGCGGCGGGCTGGGCGCGTTCGGGGAGGCCGTCCCGGCCCAGGCCATAGCCCAGGTCTGCGAGCTCACATGGCAGCTGCGGGGCGCAGCCGGCGCCCGGCAGGTCGACGGAGCCAGGGTGGGAATCACCGTCAACCAGGGCCTGTTCGGGCACGGCTCGTCGGTGATCGTCCGCCGCTGACGCCATTCTGTCCCGGCACGGCGATCACAGTCTCAGCGGCCCCGCTGCCGCGAGCATCCCCGAGGCGTGACGGGTCTCGCCCTATAGTGCCGGGCCGCTATTGGTGCCGGAAGCGGCGCCGTCATCACAAAGGAGCAATCAATGAACAAGCGTGATGTTGTCGCTGCTGTGGCCCTCAGGGCGGGCGTCTCCCAGACGGATGCCGCAAAGTGCATCGACGGACTCATGGAGCTTGCCTGCGACGAGTTGGCCGCCGGCGGCGAGATCAACCTGACCGGCTACATGAAGATCTCGACGGTGCAACGAGCCGCCCGCACGGGTCGCAATCCCCAGACCGGCGAGGCGGTGGCCGTGCCGGCGTCGACCGGCGTGAAGATCCAGGCCGGCGCCAGGCTCAAGTCCGCGGCGCGAGGCTGATCCTCGCCCGCCACCCGGCTGCGACCCGTGAGCCTGCCCCGACCCGAAGAGGTAATCCCGCACCGCGACCCGTTCCTGTTCGTGGACGAGGTCACGGAGCTGGTGCCGGGCGAGCGGGTCCGCGGCCGCTGGCGCCTGCGCGGCGACGAGCCCTTCTTCGAGGGTCACTTCCCGGGCCTGCCCACGGTGCCCGGAGTGTTGATGTGCGAGGCCATCGCGCAGCTCGGTGCGGTGGCACTGCTCGCCGACGAGCGCTACGCCGGGCGGCTGCCGCTGTTCGGGGGGCTGGACCGGGCTCGCTTCCGGCGGCAGGTCCGTCCCGGCGACACTCTCGAGCTCGAAGTGGAGATGACCCGCCTGTCGAGCCGGGCGGGACGGGGCTCCGGCCGGGCGCTGCTGGACGGCAAGGTCGCCGCGGAGTGCGACCTGATGTTCGTGATCGCCGACGCCTGACCGGCAGACCCGCCGCTAGGCGGCCGGGGCCATCACCAGCGTGCCGTTGTGGCCGCCGAAGCCGAAGGAGTTCGAGATCGACACTCCGGGCTCCCAAGGCGCGGGCTCGCCCGTCACCACCTGGATGGGCGGCAGTTCGGGATCCAGCTCGGTCAGGCCGGCCGTGGGCGGGATGAGCCCCTTCTGCATGGCCAGCACCACCGCCAACGCCTCCAATGCGCCGGCGGCTCCCAGAGCGTGGCCGGTCACACCCTTCGTCGAGGTCACCAGCGGGCCCGGCGTGGTGCCGAAGACCTTCGACAGGGCCTCGGCCTCGGCCGCGTCGTTGAGGTCGGTGGAAGTGCCGTGCGCGTTGACGTGGACCACGTCGGCGGGGCGCACGCCGGCATCGTCCAGAGCCAGCTGCATGCAGTGCACCGCACCGCTGCCGCCCGGCGACGGGGCAGTTATGTGGTGGGCGTCCGCGGTGGACGCCGAGCCGAGCAGCTCGGCCAGGATCTGCGCCCCCCGGGCCTGGGCCATGTCCCAGTCCTCGAGGACCAGCACCGCGGCTCCCTCGGCCATGACGAACCCGTCCCGCTGCGCATCGAACGGGCGGCTGACACCGCTCGATGACAGGGCGGTCATGTTGGTGAACCCGGCCACCGCAGCCGGAGTGAACGGGGCCTCGGTGCCGCCCGCCAGCACGGCGTCGCAGCGGCCGTCGGCGATGAGGCGGGCCGCGTTGCCCACTGCGTGGGTCCCGGCGGCGCACGCGGTGACCACGTTCTCCGACGGGCCCATCCAGCCGTAGCGCATCGACAGGGTCGCGCCTCCGGCGTTGGCCATCATCATCGGCACCAGGAACGGCGACACCCGGCGGGCCCCCTTCTCGTGGAGCACGCCGATCTGCTGCTCCAGCGTGGTGATCCCGCCCACACCGGTGCCGATCATGGTGCCGCAACGGGTGGGATCGGCCTCGATGTCGCCGGCCTGGGCCAGGGCCTGGTCGGCGGCCGCCACCAGGAACTGCGTGTACGGGTCGGACCGCCGCGCCTCCTTGGGGCTGTCGAAGTGGTCGATGGGGTCGAAGCCGGTGACGCGGCGCTCGCCCACGGGCGCGGGGCTGCACAGCCCCTGGAAGTACGCCTCTGTGCCGATGCCGGCCGCTGACACTACACCGAGGCCGGTGACCGCCACCCGCCTGCGATCGGGCCTGCTCATCAGAGCGTGGACCTCATCAATCCCGGAACCTCGTCAGAGCTTCGAGGTGATCAGCTCGAAGGCTTCGGCAACGGTGGCGACGCCCTCCAGCTCCTCCTCGTCGACGTTCACGTCGAACTCTTCCTCAAGGGCCATCACCAGCTCGACGATGTCGAGACTGTCGGCGTCGAGATCGTCAGCGAAATCTGCCTCCGGCACCACGTCGGCCTCGTCGACGGACAGCACCTCCACGGTGCACTGCTTGAATCGCTCGAAGTTCTCGTCACTCACGACTTCTTCCTTCCATTCCTAGCTTGCGACAGGGTACGGTCGGGCCGGTGTAGCTGCTGCGGCGCCTCAGCCCATCGAGAGGCCGCCGTCCACCGCAAGAACGATACCGGTGACGTAGCTCGCGTCCTCCGACGCGAGGAACTCGACCGCGGCGGCGATCTCGTCGGCCTCACCGACACGGCCCAGCGGCACCCGCGACACGATGGCGTCGAGCTGGTCCTCGTTCAAAGCGGCCAGCATGTCGGTGCCGACCGCGCCGGGGGCGATCACGTTCACGGTGACGTTGCGGGAGGCGAACTCCTTGGCCAACGACCGGGCCAGGCCGATCAGCCCGGCCTTGGAAGCCGAGTAGTTGGCCTGGCCGGGCTGGCCGCCGATGCCCGACACCGACGAGATGAGCACGATGCGTCCCCAACGGCCCCTCACCATGGCCCTCACCGCCTGCTTGGCCACCCGGAAGCTGCCGGTGAGGTTGGCGTCGAGCACCGCGCCGAAGTCCTCCTCCGACATCCGCAGCACAAGCCCGTCGCGGGTGATGCCGGCGTTGCAGACGAGGATCTCGGGAGCCCCGAGCCGCTCGGTTGTCTCGGCCAGAGCGGAGGCGACCGACTCCGGGTCGGTGACGTCGCAGCGGACGCACGTCAGGTTGTGCGCCTCGGCGTCGGCCGGCGGCTCGCTGCGGTAGGTGACGGCCACCCGGTGCCCGGCGCGGCTCAGCCGGCGGGCGATGGCCAGCCCGATGCCCCGGTTGCCGCCGGTGACTAGTGCTACTCGCCCGGGGGTGGGTGCGTCGCCGCCGTCGCCTCCGTCGCTCACACCGTTACCAGCGGACCACCGTGGACGCCCAGGTCATGCCGGCCCCGAAGCCGGTCATCACCACGATCGCTCCGGGCTCCAGAGCCCCGTCGGCGTGGGCCTTGGCCATCGAGAGCGGGATGGTGGCCGCGCAGTTGTTGCCGGTGTGGTCGATGACGTTGTGGCTCTTGGCGAAGTCGATACCGCTGCGCTTGCATATGGCCTCGATGATCCTGATGTTGGCCTGGTGGGGGAGGAGCACGTCGACCTCTTCGGGGGTGACGCCGGCCCGTTCCAGGGCGACCAGCACCGAGTCCGTCACGGCCCGGACCGCCACCTTGAACACATCGCGGCCCTCCATCGTGATGAAGGAGTCGTGGTCGCCCATCAGCAGCCGGCGGTGATTGCCGTCGGCGCCGAGATCCCACCCCAGCAGCGTGGGACGGTCGGTGCGCTCGAGGACGACAGACCCGCCGCCGTCGGCGAACAGTATGGCTGTGCCCCTGTCGGTCCAGTCGGTGAGGGGCGACAGGGCGTCGGCACCGATGAGTAGCACCCGCTCGGGACCGCCGGGAGCGTCGATCATCGCGCTCGCGGTGACGAACCCGTAGGTGAAGCCGGCGCAGGCCGCATTCAGGTCGAACGCACCGCAACCAAGTCCCAACTCGGCGTGGACCACCGCCGAAGTCCCCGGCACCCGCTGGTCGGGGGTGGTGGTGGCCAGGATCATCAGGTCGATATCGGCGGGCTCCACGCCGGCCATCTCCATGGCGGCCCGGCCGGACTCGATGCCCATGGTGGAGGTGGGCAGGCCGATGCGGCGCTCGCGGATCCCGGTGCGCTCCCGGATCCACTCATCGCTGGTGTCCATCATCGCGGCCAGGTCTTCGTTGGTGAGGACCTTCTCCGGTAGCGATGTTCCGATGCCGATGACTGTTGCGCCCATACCAGACCCCCGTGCGGAACTCCTAGTAAACCCGATCAGTGCGTTCTCAGCCAGGCGATCGGCTGGCTGGCCGTCACCCGCTCGCCGTCCAGGGCGAGAACGCCCATGAGTTCTCCGGCGAAGGGGCTGCGGACCTCGTGGTCGCCGACGCGGCCGACGAGATGACCGACGCCGACCACCGCGCCGACGCCGACCGCGTCGCTGGCGTGGAAGACGCCGGCCGCGGGACTCACCACGAGGCGCTCGGTGGCGAACAGGTGCTCCCCTTCCAGAGGGGTCGTGGACCGGACCGGGGAGGCGGCCAGCGCCTCCAAGAGGCTGTCCAGATCGTCCGGCACGGCCACCGACAGGGGCCGTGTCCCCTTGAGAGTGCGCTTGGCGAGGCGACCCAGGACCTCCCCCGGACCGAGCTCGACGTAGGTGGTGAACCCTGCGTCGTTGAGAGAGGCCAGCGTCTGGCGCCATCGCACCGGGCTGGTGAGCTGGGCCTTGAGCAGGTCGGGCCAGTCGGATCCCCGGTTGTGGGCGGCTGCGTCGACGTTGGCGATCACCGTTCCCTCGGGGTTGCGGAACTCGGTGCGGTCGATGGCCTTGGTGAGCCGGTCGCGTGCCGGCGCCATGAACGGAGTGTGGAACGCGCCGCCGACCTGCAGGGGCATGACCCGCTTGGCGCCGAGCTCGCGGGCTATGCCCGCGGCTAACTCGATGACCTCGGGAGTGCCGGCGATGACCGCCTGGCCGGGGGCGTTGTGGTTGGCCAGCCACACCTCGCCGGGAGAGCGGTTGCAGGCGATCAGCACATCGTCGTCATCGAGGCCCAGAACGGCCGCCATGGTGCCCTCGCGCTCCTCGGCCGCAGCTTGCATGGCGTCGCCCCGCTCGGCCACCAGCGCCACCGCATCGCCGAAGTCGAGGACGCCCGACGCGGTCAGCGCCGAGTATTCGCCGAGGCTGTGGCCGGCGTGGCCGGCGGCCTCGGTGCCGAGCCGGGTCACCGCGTCGAGCACGACCATGGACATGACGAACGTGGCGAGCTGGCTGTTGCGGGTCTGGGTCAGCTCCTCGGCACCGGCGGTGAGAAGCAGGCGGGCGACATCCCGGTCGGAGGCCGCCGAGGCCTCTGCCACCAGCTCCCACGACGGGTGATCGGTCCAGGGTTCGCCCATGGCGGGCTGCTGGGACCCCTGTCCCGGATACATGAAGACGATCATCGGTGGATCCCTCTCACCGCGAAACTGGACCCGCCGATGCTCTGGGCCGGTTCACGTTCAGACTCTGCGCGACCCGGTCGCGTTTCATGACAGTCGCTCATGGCAGTAGCGATAGCCCCCTCGGCCGTGCCGGCTGGTGCGCGAAGGTCCAAGGCTAGCGCTGCGCGGGCGCGAGCGGCCCGCCGGGTGCCCGAGCGGTAGGCTCGCAGACTCCGGCCCGGATGGCGGAACTGGCAGACGCAGCGGACTCAAAATCCGCCGCCCGCAAGGGCGTGAGGGTTCGAATCCCTCTCCGGGCACGACGGGCTACCACAAGAATGGCATTGACCAGACGCTACAAAGGACCCCGACTTGGCAAAGTTCTTTCTCTGTTGACGCCCAGGTTGCGCAGGCGCCAGCTTGGGGGCGTCTGGGAGCCGCTCAGATTTCTAGGCCTGGTGCTGGCCGGTTCGGCGGAGTGGTTCACTGCGTCGTCGCGAAACGGGCATTGGCTCGCTTCGCATTAGCCGCGAGCGCGGCGATGCGTCGCTCGACGAAACCCAGTTGAGCGTCGTCGTCCAGCCACCCCTCCACCACTGCGCGCACAATTTGGGTTCGAACCACCATTGCGCACAACAGCGCTGAAACTGGCAACTGCAGTGCCAGCAGCAGGTCCTACTGGTAGCCCGATATGTCGATGCGGGGAACCCCGGCGTTACCAAACAGCCACAGCGTCCCACACAACGCGAAGGTGCCAGCCAACATGAGCGCAGTCACCGCCGGATCCCGAACGGCGACTAGGCGGCCGTCGGACCACCGCGCAGCGCGCCACACGGTGTACTGCGGCTGCACTGCTGCCAGACCCGAGCGGGCAGCCAGGCTCCGTATCCGCCTTCTCGCAACCAGCAAGCTCACCACCGAGGCAGCGATCAGGCCGGCTCCGAGAATCCACCACCAGTCTCCGACAGACGCTTCGAAGTGGTCAACCCGCCCGAGCGCCCAAACCCATATGGCCAACAGCGGCACGATGGCCCCGATGGTCACCCTCGTCGTCAGGTCTTCGCGGGGGTGCAACAGCCGGCCATCAGGCCAGGCAGGTGGCCTGCGCCACGAGTGCCGCTGTCTGGCTGACGGTGACCCCCGCAGAAGCCTCGCCATAGGGCAACCTCCCTGCTGCAACTGTGAGGATATGTGGTCTCGCCCCATCGACACCAGATCTTGGGGCTGTCTAGGAGTCGCTCAGATCTCTAGGCCTCGTGCTGGCCGGTGCAGCGGAGGCGGCTCAGGGATTTGGAAATCGGGGTGCGAAATGGTGTTTGTAGAAGCCCGACAGCATAAGCGGCGAGCGGCTAAGGTTCTCCACTTACTGCCCTCACAGGAGAATCCCCACGTCAGAGGCCGCTGCTACCCACGAGCCCGACATCGGCCGCTATCCGGCGCGGTTGACAGCGCTGTCATGATCCGCAACCAGTACCGTCTTGGCCAAGGGGACGCAACCCCGCAGGAACTAGCCGACGCGCTACTGGTAGCGGCCGCGGTGGGGATCGTCGCGTTGGCCGCGACGGGTCGCGCGCCGGTGTGGGCCGCCGTGGTGATGGCGCTGGTTGTGGTGGGGCGGCGGCTTCACCGCTGGTTCGTGTCGTCTCGTCGAGCGGGGATCGTCGGACCAGTCGACGGGTCGGGAATGGCCGAGGGTGAAGCCATCGCGGATGCCGATTGGGGTGGTTTCTTCGGGGGCGGCGGCGACTTCGGGGGCGGCTGGTGAACCCCAGGGGGTGGTGAAGTCACGGCCATCAGGTCCGCTTGACTTCGCACTAAGTCGCGCCTCTGTGGATGTTGGTGATCGGACGCCAAGGCCACCGGCCGGCATGACTCGCCCAGCGAGTGAGTCTTCGAGTTGGGTAGGTCCCCATCTGAGGCCCCTGCCCTGGCATGAGCAGCGACACCGAGGGCAGGTTGCGGAGCTCGTCGCCGGTAGCGGCTAACTCATCGGGGAGGCGTCCTTCCAGCTGGTCGGCTGTGCCGGCTGCCGACCGAAGGTCAGGGTTCGTGTTGAGGTTGGCCACCGGGGCGCGGCTCGACGAGGGGCGCGGTGCCGAACACCGTGAGAGCCGCGAAGAACTCCGTCACGATGTCGCGGTCTCCCGAGATGTCGGCGTCCTGCAGTGCGGCCGGGTCGTACAGCGCGGCGGCGAGGGTGGTCCTGTCGATCCGTATTGACGCGATCGCCTCGTCGGCGACCGCATCGGCTCGATGGTGGATCACCGACCGCCCGACGCCCAGAACGTGATCCTCGTCGAGGTCGGTGAAGTGGAAGTTGAACGCCAACGGGCCCATCGTGAACCGTGACGGGTCGAACCGCACGCCGACGAGGTCGAAAAGGTGCTCGGCCGCCATCGCCTGCGCCATCGAGCCGATGGGCAGCCTGCCCCGCCCGGACGGCCCTTGGCGGAGCTCCATCGCCCCCATCAGGTACGCATTGCGCCAGGTGGCCGACTCGGACTGGTAGCCGAGCTGCTCGAGCGCGTCCGCCTGGAGCTCGCGGGCAACACGGTTGGCAGGATCGGCGAACACGACGTGGTTCACCACCTGGACCACCCACCGGTAGTCGCCGCGCTCGAAGCTCGACCGGGCCTTCGCCAGCACCGCGTCGGCACCGCCCATGAACTCGACGTAGTTGGCGCCGGCCTGCACCGGGGGCAGCGGGTCGAGGTTGGCCGGGTTGCCGTCGTACCAGCCGAGGTACCGGTTGAACACGGCTCGGCAGTTGTGCGGGACCGCGCCGTAGTAGCCGCGAACGTGCGACTGGTCGAACTCGTCGGGCAGCTGGAGTTCGGCGGCGATCTCGTCGGGGCCGTACCCCTGATTCGCCAGCCGCATCGTCTGGTCGTGCATCCAGCGGTACACGTCCCGCTGCATGGTCAGGAACCCGCGCACGTCGTCGGTGCCGAAGCGGGGCCAGTGGTGGCTGGCGAACATCACGTCGGTGTCATCGGCCCACAGGTCGATGGCCTCCTGGATGTACTTGCTCCAGGCCAGGGCGTCGCGGGTCTTCGCTCCCCGGATGGGATGGAGGTTGTGCAGGGTGTGCGTGCAGTTCTCGGCCATGCACAGCACCCGCCGATCCGGGAAGTGGAAGTTCATCTCCGCGGGCGCCTCGGCATCGGGGGTGTTCTGGAAAACGACCCGGATGCCGCTGAGGGTCATCTCCTGGCCCGTCTCAGCAACGGTGTCGGTGGGCGCGACCAGCGCCCACGGCGCCAGGCCCAACGCCGACCCCAGACCGCAGTCGACGTGCCCGAGCGGGCCGGGTGGCAGGAGGGTGCCGAACTGGTACGCAGCCCGGCGCGCCATGATGTGGCCCGCGATCACGAGCTCGCCCACGACCTCCTCAAGGAACCCGACCGGTGCCACGATGCGCACGTCGCCCCGATCGACCGCGTCCCGGTCGGTCACCCCAAGAATGCCGCCGAAATGATCGACGTGGGAGTGGGTGTAGATCACCGATGTCACCGGCCTCTCGCCCAGGGTGCGGTTGGCGAGGTCGAGCGCGGCCGCCGCGGTGGGCCCGTTGGTCAGCGGGTCGATCACCATCCAGCCGCCGTCGTCTCCGGCCAGGAACGTGATGTTGGAAATGTCGTAGCCGCGCACCTGCCAGATGCCGTCGGCAACCTCGAACAGGCCGTGGTTGACGTTCAGCCGGGCCTGCCGCCACAGCCCGGGATGCACCGAGTCCGGCGCGGTCTCGGACTCGCCGACGAACTCACGGCGGGCCACGTCGAACACGACGTGGTCGCCGGCGCCGATGCGGCCGCCGTCCAGCCGCGCGATCCGTCCCCTGGTCGCCCGATCGTGGTCGCCCGGATCGTCGAACGACACCACCACCGATCGGTTGGCGGCGACGGTGAATGCGGTGGGGGACTTCGGTCGGGCAGGTCCAGCGCCGGCGCTCACGGCGCCTCCCGTCGGATGGGGATCAGGCCGGCGCGCTCGCTGAGCATTGTTCAGAGGATGCCAGAGTTCCGCCGACGGTGGGAATCGTCCCCGCCAGGATGGCCGTGAAGGCGCCGTCCGACAGCGTCTCCGGAGCCGCCTCCTAGACTGCTCCCCATGTCCCGCGACCGGATCGAGCGTCGCCTACGGGGGGTCGGACAGCAGTTGAACGCGCTGCGGACCGACCTCCGCGTCTGCGAGGAGCAACTGGAACAGGTCAGCGAGGAGGCCGACGAGTGCCGGCTGCGGGCCCTGGTGTCGGAGACGCCGCTGGCCGAGCGCGAGTACCGCGAGGCGCAGCGCCACGCCGACCGGCTGAAGCGGCACCGCGACGAGATCGCGGCCCGCATCGTCCGCCTCGAGGACGACCAGGACGCTCTGCTGGATCGGTTCACCGCGTTGTGAACGCCGCCGGCGCGGTTCGGGTGGTGGTGGCGGAGGACGAGGCCATCATCAGGCTCGATCTGGTGGAGACCCTGCGCGAGCAGGGCTTCGACGTCGTGGCCGACACCGGTCGGGGCGACGAGGCGGTGAGGCTGGTGGCCGAGCACCGTCCCGACGTGGCCATCCTCGACGTGAAGATGCCCGGCCTCGACGGCATCGAGGCAGCCCAGCAGATCGCTCCGCAGCGCGGCACCGCGGTGGTGATACTCACCGCGTTCAGCCAGCGTGAGCTGGTGGAGCAGGCCCGCGAGGCCGGGGCCATGACCTACCTGATCAAGCCCTACCGGCGCGACGCCCTGGTGCCCGCGGTGGAGCTGGCCCTGGCTCGCTACCGGGAGATGGAGGCGTTGGAGGGCCAGATCGGCGACCTCGAGGACCGCCTGGAAGTGCGGAAGATCGTGGACCGGGCCAAGGGACGGCTCCTCGACGATCATCAGATGAGCGAGCAGGACGCCTACGCGTTCCTGCAGCGCACAGCCATGTCGCAGCGCCGCACCATGCGCGACGTGGCCGGCGACGTCCTGCAGGGCCGCATCTCGCCGTGACTGCCCGGCACCGGGTCTGGGTGCCGTAGATTTCTCGTCGTGGCCAAGGTGATGCTGATCGACGGCAACTCGCTGGCCTACCGCGCCTTCTTCGCCCTGCCCACCGACATGGCCACCGCCTCGGGTCAGATCACCAACGCGGTCTTCGGATTCACCTCGATGCTCATCAACCTGTGGCGCGACCACGAGCCCGACCAGATCGTCGTCGCCTTCGACCGTCCCGAGCCCACTTTCCGGCACGCCAAGGTCCCCACCTACAAGGGCACCCGCGACTCCGCGCCCGACATCCTGCGCCAGCAGATGGGCCTCGTGCGCGAGGTGCTCGACGCCTTGGCCGTGCCCATGGTGGACGCGGCCGGCTTCGAGGCGGACGACGTGATCGCCACCCTGGCCACCGCGGGCCGCGACCGGGGCGACGACGTGATCGTCGTGACCGGCGACCGCGACACCTACCAGTTGGTGGAGGACCCGCGGGTGAAGGTGCTCTACAACATGCGGGGGGTCTCGGACTACAAGCTGTACGACGAGGCCGGCATCACCGAGCGCACCGGCGTCCGTCCCGCCGACTATGTCCACTACGCGGCCCTGAGGGGCGACACCAGCGACAACCTGCCCGGGGTGCCCGGAGTGGGGGAGAAGACCGCGGCGAAGCTGATCAACGTCAGGGGAGGGCTCGACGGGATCTTCGCCTCGCTGGACGAGCTGACGCCCAAGCTGCGGGAGAACCTGGCCGCCGCGGAGGCGCAGGTTCGCACCAACGCAGAGGTGATGCTGCTGGTGCGCGACGTGCCCCTCGATGCCGGGCTCGACGAGTTGGCCCTGGGACAGGTCGACGCGGAGGCGGTGCGCAAGCTGTTCGACTTCCTGGAGTTCCGATCGCTGCACCGCCGCCTGGCCGACGTGCTCGGCGACGCGCTGGGGACCGACGGGACCGCAGACACGCAGGCGTCCACGAGGACGCTGGAGCCCGAGGTTACGGTGCTGTCCACTGCCGCGCCGGCCGTCGAGGCGCTTCGAGACGCGGCGGCATCCGAGGCTGCCGGTACACGGTTGGCCCTGGCCACTCCGGCCGCGGGACTGGACGCCGGCCTGGCCTGGGCGGTCGACGCCGACGCGGGCCGGGTGGCCTTCGTGCCCGGCGACCTGCTCCAGGACCCCGAGGTCTGCGCTGCGTTGGCCGGGCTCGTCGGCGGCGGTGCCGGTGGCACCCAGAGTCCCGGCGAAGGCGGGCCGCCGGCTGCGGTCGTCGTCGGTGCCGGTGGCGCCGGCGTTGCCATCCCAGGCGAAGGCAGGCCACTGGCCGTACACGACGGCAAGGCCCTCATGCGCCCGCTGCTCGACCGTGGTGTCGAGATGCGCGACCCGCTGATCGACACCATGCTGGCCGCCTACCTGCTCGACCCGGCCGACGCCCGCTACGACCTGAGCGACGTGGCCGGCCGCTACGCGGGCCTCGACCCGCCCGCGCACGCCCCTCAGGAGGGGCGCTTGGACCTCGACGGCGACGCGGTCGAGCCCGCCGAGCAGGCCGGATGGGCCGTCCTGGCCATCGACCGCCTGGTCGCGCCCCTGCGCGAGGCGCTGGCCGCGCAGGGCTTGGACCGCCTCAACGACGAGGTGGAGGTGCCGCTGGTGCGGGTCCTGGCCCGGATGGAGCACATCGGGATAGGGGTGGACCGCGCCGTGCTGGAGACCATCCGCGACGAGCTCGACACCGAGGCCGAGGATCTGCGCCGCGAGGTGCTGGCCGACGCCGGGCGCGACATCAACGTCAACTCGCCCAAGCAGCTCGCCGAGGTGCTCTTCGACGACCTGGGGCTCACACCCACCAAGCGGACCAAGACCGGGTTCTCGACCGACGCCCAGTCGCTGGAGAAGCTGCGGGGCGAGCACCCCATCGTCGACCACCTGCTCGGCTACCGGGAGGTGGAGAAGCTGCGGTCCACCTATGGGGTCGGGCTGCTGGCCGAGGTCGACCCGGACGAGCGCATCCGGGCCACCTTCAACCAGACCGTGGCCCGCACCGGCCGGCTCAGCTCCGACGCGCCCAACCTCCACAACATCCCGGTGCGCTCCGAGCGGGGCCGGGTGTTCCGCACCGCCTTCGTGGCCCCGCCGGGGCACAAGCTGCTGGTCGCCGACTACGACCAGATCGAGCTGCGCTGCATCGCCCATCTGGCCGAGGATCCGGGCCTGATCGCGGCCTTCGAGGCGGGCGACGACATCCACACCGCCACCGCGGCGCGGGTATTCGACATCGCGGTGTCGGAGGTGGGGGTGGGGGAGCGGTCAACCGCCAAGATGGTGTCCTACGGGCTCGCCTACGGGATGGAGGCCTACGGACTGGCCCAGCGCCTGAACATCCCGACCGGAGAGGCAGCCGAGATCCTCGACGCCTACTTCGAGGCCTTCCCCGCGGTGCGCCAGTACATGGACCAGACCGTGGCCGAGGCCCGCAGCCGGGGCTACACCGAGACCCTGTTCGGCCGGCGCCGGCAGATCCCCGAGCTGGCCAGTCCCAACGTGCGACTGCGCCAGGCCGGGGAGCGCCAAGCCATGAACGCCGGGATCCAGGGACTGGCCGCCGACATCTTCAAGGTGGCGCTGGTCCGCCTCGACCGGGCCCTCGAGGACCGCGAACTGGCGTCGCGGATCGTGCTGCAGGTCCACGACGAGATCATCCTGGAGTCGCCCGACGCCGAGATCGCACCAGCGTCGGAGCTGACCCGCGAGGTGATGCGGGGCGCATTCGAGCTGCGGGTGCCCCTCGAAGTCGACCTCCAGGTGGCCACCACCTGGGCCGGAGCCAAGGGCTGAGCAGCGTCCGCCACGAACATGAAGCAGTTGCCTACCTCTGCGGTGGTTAACTCCTTCATGTTCGTTCCATCCGGCGATACCGGGACCAACTCCGGTGCCGGGCCGGTAGCCTCACCGGGTCCCTTGACCCCTACCGACCAGCCCGGAAAGACACCGTGACCGACACCGCCACCGCCGTCCTCGATCCCCCTGCGCCCAGCGAGATGGGCACGTTCGCAGAGGACGGCTCATACATCCCACGCCAGATCGTCGAGGACGACCTCGGCGACATCAGCCTCGACGACGCCTACGCCTCCACCATGGTGGTCGTCGAGGACGGCCAGATCGTGGAGGGCACAGTCGTCCGCATCGACAAGGAAGAGGTCCTGCTCGACATCGGCTACAAGTCCGAGGGCGTCATACCGGCCCGCGAGCTGAGCATCCGCCACGACATCGACCCCGGCGATGTCGTCGCGATGGGCGAGCGGATCGAGGCCCTCGTAATCACCCGCGAGGACAAGGAGGGCCGCCTGGTCCTGTCCAAGAAGCGGGCCCAGTACGAGCGGGCCTGGGGGCGGATCGAGGAGCAGCGCGAGGCCAACGAGGCCGTCAAGGGCATGGTCATCGAGGTCGTCAAGGGCGGGCTGATCGTCGACATCGGCCTGCGAGGCTTCCTGCCCGCGTCGCTGGTGGAGCTGCGCCGGGTGCGCGACCTCCAGCCGTATGTGGGCCGCGAGCTCGACGCCAAGATCATCGAGCTCGACAAGAACCGCAACAACGTGGTGCTGAGCCGGCGGGCGTGGCTGGAGGAGACCCAGCGCGAGCAGCGCGAGGCGTTCCTCGACAACCTCAGACCGGGCGAGATCCGCAGCGGCGTGGTGTCGTCGGTGGTGAACTTCGGCGCGTTCGTCGACCTAGGCGGGATGGACGGCCTGGTCCATGTGTCGGAGCTGTCCTGGAAGCACGTCGACCACCCCAGCGCGGTGGTGTCGGCCGGCGACCGCATCGACGTGCAGGTGCTGGAGGTCGACCTGGACCGGGAGCGCATCAGCCTGTCGCTCAAGGCCACCCAGCAGGATCCGTGGCAGGAGTTCGCGACCAGCCACCGGGTGGGGGAGCTGGTGTACGGGCGCATCACCAAGCTGGTGCCGTTCGGGTCGTTCGTGCAGGTCGGCGACGGCATCGAGGGCCTGGTGCACATCTCGGAGATGTCAGCGCACCATGTGGAGCTGCCCGAGCAGGTCGTGACCCCAGGCGAGGAGCTGTGGGTGAAGATCATCGACCTCGACCTTCAGCGCCGCCGCATAAGCCTGTCGATCAAGCAGGCCGCCGAGGGCGGCGTGGTCGCGGCCGAGTACCAGGAGCACTTCGGCGACCACGCCTACGACGAGGAAGGCAACTACATCGGCACCACCGGGTCCGAAGGCCAGCAAGCATGGGAGGACTACTTCTCCGGCGAGGCCAGCCCCGAGTACAGCGGCGACGACGCCGGTGACACCGACGAGAGTGCCGACGCCGAAGCCTCCGCCGACGAGACAGCCGATGTCGAGGCCTCCGCCGACGAGGCCGTCGACGCCGAAGCCGCGGCCGACGAGACCTGAGCGCTGCCTGAGATCGCACTGACAGGGGGGATCGGCGCCGGCAAGTCGACGGTGGGCGCCGGACTGGTCGAGCGGGGCGCGATCCTCATCGACGCCGACCAGATAGTCAGGGACCTCCAGCAGCCGGGCCAGCCCGTCTTCGAGGCCATCGTGAAGCGGTGGGGTCCCGTAGTGGTCGCGGCCGACGGCACCCTGGACCGGGCCGCGGTGGCCGCAGTGGTGTTCAAGGACTCCGGCGAGCTGGACGCGCTCAACGCCGTCGTCCATCCGGCGGTGGGCGCCGAGATGGTCAAGCGCAGGGCCGAGGCCGCCGAGCAGTCGCCCGGTTCCGTAGTCGTGCTCGACATCCCGCTGCTGGTGCGCCCCGGCGGCCAGCCCATCGCAGAGCGCTACCGCGACCTTTCGGGCATCGTGGTGGTGGACGCCGACCCCGAGATTGCCGTGCAGCGCCTCGTGGCCCAGCGGGGACTCTCCGAGGAGGACGCCAGGGCCCGCATCGCCAGCCAGGCCGACCGGGAGTCGCGTCTGGAGGTGGCCGATTTCGTGATCAGCAACGACGGAGCCCTCGAAGAACTGGAGCCCCAGATAGACGCCTGCTACCGCTGGGCCGAGTCCCTCGACTGAAACAGGCCCGGCGGACCCGGATAGACCAGTTCGCTCCATTCTTGGGGGCCTGCCTCCAGCATCGCGGTGATCGCCGAGTCATCGGGAAGGGGTCCCACGTCCAACTCGGAGGTCATCGCGCTCATCGCTGCCACATGGCCCAGCCGCTGGCAGCGCCGCAGGTTCTCGGGATCGGACAGGAAGCCGCACAGGAATCCGGCGGCGAAGGCGTCGCCGGCGCCTCTCGGACCCACGATCGGCCCGCGCAGCGCGGGTTCGAAGTGCGCGCCGCTCGACGTGAACGTGTGGACGCCGACGGCGCCGTCCTTCACGACGACGACTCGCGGCCGCGGCAGAGCGGACCGCACCTGCGACGGCTCCGAGAACCCCCACACCGCGGCAGCTTCGTCCAACCCGACGAAGACGACATCGGCCCGGTTGGCCGCCTCCAGGAACAGCTCGCCCGGGGGCCCGTCCGGCCAGAGCGCGGGGCGCCAGTTGAGATCGAACGATCGCAGCGCGCCGGACGGCTCCGAAAGCAGCGCCATGACCAGGTCCCGGCACCCGTCCGACAGGGCCAGCGTGATCCCGGTGAGGTGGACGGCCCCGGCGTCGAGGCACGTCTCGACCGGAACGGTCTCGGGGGACATCAGCGACGCGGCCGACCCCTTCCGGTAGTACTGGACCCGCTGGCCGCGCTCGGGCGAGTCCCGCAGCATCAAGCCGGTGGGAGCGTCCTCGCACATGCCGACCAGCGATGTGTCGACCCCGCCGGCCGCGACGGCGTCCAGCACCAGCGACCCGGCCATGCCGGTGTCGAGGCGGCTGACCCAGGCGCTGCGGAGCCCCAGCGCGGCGCAGTACAGGGCCACGTTCGACTCCGCCCCGCAGATGTCCCAGGCGAAGGCGTCGGCCGCCGTGCCCGGATCGCGGTAGAGGGTGAGCATCGACTCACCGACGGCGACGACATCGAAGCGGGGGACCGGTGGCGCCGAGCCGGTCAAGGTCACCGGACCGTCGCGCCTACCCGTCGGGGTCGGGGTCCGCGGCGCCGGCCGAACGGCCGTCGCCGTCCGGCGGTTGGAGCAGCCGCAGCAGGTGGCTGGTGGAGACCTCGATCAGCTCAGTCATGGCCCGAGCGGCCTCGGCCTCGTCCCGATCCTGGATCGCCCGGGCCACCCGGGCGTGGTGCTCGATGGTGGTCGCCGGGCCGCCGGGCACCTGGACGGTCACCCGGCGGCTGCCCTCCAGAGCCACCCGGATGGTCTCGGCCATCTGGGCCAGCACCGGGTTGGCGGCGGCGCGGAACACCGCGTCGTGGAAGGCCAGGTCGGCTTCGATGTAGTGATTGAAGTCGCTGACCGACGCCGCCAGGGCGTCGTGCAGGGCCAGAAGCTCCACGGCCGCTTCGTCACTCCGCCGGCGGGCGGCCAGCCGGGCCGCCTGGGGCTCGATCACCAGGCGCACCTCGGCGACGTGGCTGAGCGTCGTCGGCGCCGACCGCGCCGCGATGCTCCAGCGCAGGACGTCGGGGTCAAGCAGGTTCCACGACCGGTGGTCGGCCACCACCGTGCCGGCCTTCGGGCGGGATTCGATCAGCCCCTTGTCACGGAGCAGGCCGAGGGCCTCCCGGACCACGGTGCGCGACACGCCCAGCTCCGCCGACAGGTCCTCCTGGTTGGCGAACCGGTGCCCGGGCGGGTAGGTGCTGTCGATGATCCGGTAACCGATGCTCTCGACCGTGCGCTGGCGAAGACCGGTACCCGTGCGGGCGTCGAAGTCCATCCTGGGAAGCCTAGTAGGTGCTCTTGCGTCGGTTACTAGTCCTATGATATTACTAATAGAACGATAGGACTGTATGCGTACCTCCCCATGAAGATCACCGGCATCACCCCCCATGTCGTCGGCAACAGCTGGAAGGACTGGCTCCTGGTGCGCGTCGACACCGACGAGGGAATCCACGGCGTGGGCGAGGGAACCGTCAACGTGTTCGCCCGCACCGTCGAGGCGGCCATCCTGGAGCTCGAGGAGCGGATCGCCGGCCAAGACCCCTTCGACATCGAGGCACTGCTCCTCGCCATGCAGCGAGACGTCTACACCGACGGCGGGCAAGTCCACGGCGCGGCGGTCGCCGCGGTCGAGATCGCCTGCTGGGACATCATGGGCAAGGCGCTGGACCTGCCGGTGCACAAGCTGCTCGGAGGGCGGCTGCGCGACCGGGTCCGGGCCTACGCCAACGGCTGGTACACCGTGGACCGCACCCCCGAGGCGTTCGCCGAAGCGGCCCGCAGGGTGGTCGAGCTGGGCTTCACCGCCATGAAGTTCGATCCGTTCGGAGCGGCCTGGATGGCCCAGAGCGGCCACGACGAGGGCCTGTCGGTCTCCCTGGTCGAGGCGGTCCGCGACGAGGTCGGGCCCGAGGTCGACCTGATGATCGAAGCCCACGGCCGTTTCGGGGTGTCCTCGGCCCTGCGCATCGCCGAGCGGCTCGCCCCCTTCCGCCCGGCCTGGCTCGAGGAGCCCGTCTCCCACCACAACATCGGCGTGCTCACCAGCGTCGCCCGGCAGTCGCCTGTTCCGGTGGCTACCGGCGAGTCGTTCTCGAGCATCCAGCAGTTCGCCGAGCTGCTGGCCGGCGGTGCGGTGGGCATCGTCCAGCCCGAGCCCGTCCACCTGGGCGGCATCTGGCGCACCCGGCAGGTCGCGGCCCTGGCCGAGGCCAGCCACGCCGTGGTGGCGCCCCACAACGCCCAAGGCCCGATCTGCTCGGCGGTGAGCGCCCAGCTTGGGGCGTGCGTGCCGAACTTCTACGTCCAGGAATCCTTCGACGTCTTCAACGAGGGCTGGACGCGCGACCTGGTCCACCCGCCCATCAACGTGGTAGACGGCCACGTCGAGGTGCCCGAGGGGCCCGGACTGGGAGTCGAGATCGACTGGGACGGTGCCGAGAGGCACTCCAGCCGCCGGCCGCACTCGCTAGAGCTGTTCGCCGAGGGCTGGGAGCAGCGCGGCCTGCCCCAGGATCCGAAATGACCACCATCATCCAACCAACCAAGCAAACCAACCAACCAACCAGAAATCCGGACCCCAGGAGGGAACCATGACCAAGACAGCCAACCGGCTTCAAAGCCTGCGGGACTCAAGCCTGAGCCGCCGCAACTTCGTGATCGGCAGCGGCGCGGCCGCGGTCGGTGGCGCCGCGTTGCTGGCAGCCTGCGGCGACGATGACGAAGCCGCGCCTGCCGCGACGACGACGGCCGCCCCGGCCACAACCGCCGCGCCCACCACCACCGCGGCCGCTGATACGGGCGTCGGCACGACGACGCTCGGGTCGAACTACTCGGACGAGAAGCCGAGGAACGCGCTGGCCGCGGCCGTGGCCGCCACCGGCGTCGACACGATCATCAACACCATCGACCACAACACCTACCAGGAGAACTTCAACACCTACATCCAGCAGCCCGACGATGTGGTGGCCTGGTTCGCCGGCTACCGCATGCGGGCCTTCGCCAGCAAGGGCGTGGTGGGCGACATCTCCGACGTGTGGGACAACCTCCCCGGCATGTCGGACGGCTTCCGCAGCGCCGCCTCGGGCCTCGACGGCAAGCAGTACTTCGTGCCGTTGTACTTCTACCCGTGGGCCGTCCACTACCGCAAGAGCGTGTTCGCCGACAACGGCTACTCGATTCCCACCACTTGGGACGAGTTCAAGGGGCTGTGCGACACGATGGCCGCCGACGGCATCACCCCGCTGTGCGCCGCCAACGACGGC
The DNA here is from genome assembly GCA_965203635.1 of Candidatus Aldehydirespirator sp. Taxonomy (GTDB): domain Bacteria; phylum Actinomycetota; class Acidimicrobiia; order Acidimicrobiales; family Aldehydirespiratoraceae; genus Aldehydirespirator. The sequence continues at coordinate 2,646,451 of OZ241903.1, read as the reverse complement.
CGCTGGCCGCAGATGGGCATGTTCGACATGCTGAACATGCGGGTCAACGGCTACGACTTCCACGTCAGCCTGATGGGTGGCCGGGAGAACTGGGAGGACGCCCGGGTGCAGAACATCTTCAGCACCTGGGAGGAGATCCTTCCCTACTACCAGCCCGACGCCAACGGCCGCACCTGGCAGGACGCCGCCAACGCCCTGGGCGACAAGTCGGCCGGCATGTACCTGATCGGCACGTTCCTCACGTCGAACTTCGACGGCGACACCCAGGCCGACATCATCGACGACATCGACTTCTTCCTGTTCCCCGAGGTCGACCCGGCCCACGGCCAGGACGCCATCGAGGCGCCGATCGACGGCTTCATGATGGCCGCCGAACCGGCCAACGAGGAAGGGGCCAAGGCCCTGCTCGCCGGTCTCGGCTCGGTCGCTGCCATCGACGCCTACCTGTCGGTGGACCCGTCAGTGGTGGCCGCCAACAGCAATGCCGACACCAGCGGCTACAACGCCCTGCAGAAGAAGTCGGCCGAGGCGGTCGGCTCGGCGAAGTTCATCTCGCAGTTCCTCGACCGCGACACCGATCCCGACTTCGCGGCCAACGTGGCCGGTGTCGGCATCGCCGACTTCCTGGCCACGCCGGGGAACATCGGCACGATCCTCGCCGACATCGAGGCCAAGAAGCAGACCTACACCTTCGAATGATGACCTTCGGATCGCACGCTCCACTGCGGGCGAGATCCGGCGGATAGCTACGGTTCCCCCCGTGCGAGCGACGACGGCGACCCCCCGATCTGGGCGTCGCCGTCGTCGCTCGACCTCTCTCTCCCGCGCCGACCGCATCTGGCTGTGGGTGATGGTCGGCGTACCCGCCGCCCTGCACATCGGGCTGGTCTGGATCCCAGCCACGCTGACGGTCGGCCTGTCGTTCACCGAATGGGACAACCTGGCCCCCCTCAGCGACATCCGCGACGTCGGCTTCCGCAACTACTGGTTCATCTTCACCGTCTTCGAGGGCGACCTGTTCGGGGCTCTGTTCAACAACTTCGTGCTGATCATCTGGCTGACGATCTGCTCGGCGATCGGCATGCTGTTCGCCTACCTGCTGGACAAGAACATCCGGGGCAGCCGCTTCTACCAGAGCGTGTACTACTTCCCGGTGGTCCTGTCGCTGGCGGTGGTCGGGTTCATCTGGAAGTCGACGATGTTCTCCCGGGACCGGGGTCTGCTCAACACGCTGTGGCCGGGCGGGCCGATCGACTTCGTCGGGGACGGCACCAAAATCTTCTCCTTCGACCTGCCGTTCCTCGACCCCGCGCTGGGGCTGTCCAAGAACTTCGCCGCGCTGCTCATCGCCATGGCCTGGCGGCACATCGGCTACATCATGGTGATGTACCTGGCCGGCCTCAAGGCGGTCGATCAGGCGCTGCGAGAGGCGGCCGCCATCGACGGCTGCAATGAGTGGCAGGCCTTCAGGCGGGTCATATTCCCCTCCTTGAAGCCGATCAACGTGATCGTGGTCGTGATCACCGCCATCGAGGCTCTGAGGGCCTACGACATCATCGCCGCTCTCAACGAGCCCCGCGGCACCGACGTGATGGGCACGCTGGTCACCAAGAGCCTGCTAGGCGAGGGCGGCGGCCGGGTCGGCTTCGGATCGGCATACGGCGTGGTGATGCTGCTGCTGTGCCTCGGGTTCATCGTCTGGTACGTGATCAACCACTACCGGGAGTCGGAGCTGTGAGCGACACCATGGTCGCCGCGCCCTCTGCCGCCAAGCACAAGGGACCCCGGGTGAAGCCCATGAGGGTCCTGCTGTACGCCTTCCTGACCGTGATGGCGCTGGCATGGCTGGTGCCGGTCGGCACCGCCCTCTACAACTCGTTCCGCTACTGGGAGGCCGACACCCAGCCCAACGGGGCGTTCTCGCTGCCCGAGACGCTCACCCTCGACAACTACCGGGACGCCTGGAACGTCGGCGAGATGGCCAAGACCTTCGGCAACACCGCCTTCATCGTCATTCCCGCCCTGTTCCTCACGCTGCTGCTGGCCGCCATCGTGGCCTACGCCTGCACCCGCTACAGCTGGAAGTTCAACATCGCCTTCCTGGTGCTGTTCACCGCCGGCAACCTCATGCCCCAGCAGGTGCTGTTCCAGCCCCTGTTCCAGTTCTTCAAGCGGATGCCGTGGCCCGACATCCTCTCCGACACCGACACCGGCAGCCTGCTGGGCACCAAGATCGCGGTCATCCTGATCCACGTGGCCTTCCAGGTCGGGTTCTGCACGTTCGTCCTGTCGAACTACATGAAGACCATCCCCAAGGAGATCGACGAGGCCGCCGCGGTCGACGGGGCCGGCGTGTGGCGCCGGTTCTTCAAGATCATCCTGCCGCTCACCCGTCCCGCCCTCGCGGCGCTGGGAACGCTCGAGTTCACCTGGCTGTACAACGACTTCTTCTGGGGCGCGGTGCTGCTGAACCGGGGCGACGAACGACCCATAACCTCCTCGATCGCGGTGCTCAACGGCCAGTGGGCGAGCGACTTCAACCTGATCGCGGCCGCGTCCATCCTGATAGCGCTGCCTACGCTGGTCGTATACCTGATCTTGCAGAAACAGTTCATCTCGGGCCTCACGCTCGGCGCCAGCAAGGGCTGAGAAACAAGCGGGGGCCGGAGTGATCCATTTGCGCGGCCGCGGCACCGACGTGGTGGTCAACCTGTCGCACGGGGCGCCGGAGGTCGTGCACTGGGGCGCTCCGTTGTCCGAACCCGACGGCGCGGCTCTTGAGGCCGCGCTGGAGCGTCCGCGGGTGCACGCCGCTCCGGACACGGCCGCGCCGGTCTCGGTCGTGCCCGAGCACGGGTCCGGCTTCCCGGGGCGGCCCGGGCTGCTCGGCTCCCGGCCCGACGGGCGCGATTGGGCGCCCCGGTTCCGGCCGGCCGGGCACACGCTCCACCAGGGGCGGCTCGCCGTGGAGGCGCTCGACGACGTCGCCGGCCTCGCCCTGACCACGACGATCAGCCTCGACCATGCCCTGTCGGTGCGGGTCGAGGTCACCAACCTGAGCCCGGATGAGCCCTACCGGCTCCACGGCCTGAGCATCACCCTGCCGGTCCCGGCTCGGGCCTCCGAGCTCCTCACGCTGGGCGGACGCTGGGGCCGCGAGTTCCAGGTGCGGCGGACCCCATGGTCCGGGGGAGCCCACACTGTCGAGAACCGCCGGGGCCGCACATCACACGAGCATCCGCCGCTGGTGTTCGCCGGCGACGCCGGCTTCGGTGAGAGCACCGGCGCAGTGTGGGGCGCTCACCTCGCCTGGACCGGCAACCATGCGCTCCTGGCCGAGCGACTGGCCGACGGGCGGCGGTACGTGCAGCTCGGCGAGCTCCTCCATCCCGGCGAGATCACGCTCGCGCCCGGAGCGTCGTACCGCAGCCCCGAGGTGGTCGCCGTCCACAGCGAGACGGGGCTGACCGCGGCCACCCAGCAGTTCCATCGCCGGCTGCGGGCCCGCCCCGAGCACCCGAGGTCGCCGCGGCCGGTGGTGTTCAACACCTGGGAGGCGACCTACTTCGACCACGACCTCGACCGGCTGCTGGCGCTGGCCGAGCGGGCCGCCCGGATCGGGATCGAGCGTTTCGTGCTCGACGACGGCTGGTTCGGTTCACGCCGCGACGACACGTCGGGCCTCGGCGACTGGACGGTGTCGGCCGACGCCCACCCGGAAGGACTCGATCCCCTGATCGCCCACGTCACCGGTCTGGGAATGGCCTTCGGCATCTGGGTCGAGCCGGGGATGGTCAACCCCGACAGCGACCTCTACCGGGCCCACCCCGAGTGGGCGCTGGCCAACGACGGCTACAAGCCCGTGCTGGCCCGCAACCAGCTCGTGCTCGACCTGGCCCGCCCCGAAGCGTTCGACCACGTTCTGGGCCAACTCGACAGGCTGCTCTCCGACCACGACATCACCTTCCTGAAGTGGGACATGAACCGCGACCACATCGCGGCGGGTGGGGCTGGCAGCAGGGCCGGCACCCACGCCCAGACGGTGGCCGTGTACCGGCTCATGGACACGCTGCGCCAGCGGCATCCCGGAGTGGAGATCGAGAGCTGCTCCTCCGGCGGGGCCCGGGTCGACCACGAGATTCTCCGCCGCACCGAGCGGGTCTGGACCAGCGACTGCACCGACCCTCTCGAGCGCCAGGCGATCCAGCGAGGCGCGTCGATGCTGATCCCACCCGAGATGATGGGGGCCCACATCGGACCGGAACGCTCCCATACCACCGGCCGGCGCCACGATCTCGGCTTCCGAGCCGCCACCTCGCTCTTCGGGCATCTGGGCGTCGAGTGCGACCTGCTCGAACTCTCCGACGCGGACCTGGACGACCTCGCCGAGGCCATCTCGCTGCACAAGCGGTTCAGACCCCTGCTGCACGGCGGCGACGCGGTGCGGTTCGACACCGAACCCGCCTACGCGGCGCACGGGGTGTACCGGCCCGACCTCTCGGAGGCGCTGATCAGCTTCGCGGTGGTCGCGCCGGTGCCAAGCCTGACCCCTCCGCCGCTGCTGCTTCCAGGACTCGATCCCGGCCGGCGGTACCGGGTCGAGCGGGTGCCCCTTCCAGGCGAGCGCGGCGGCCCGGCCCGCTCGTCGCCACCGTGGTGGGACAAGGGCGTGGTGTTGCGCGGCGATGAACTGGCCCATCTCGGCCTCCAGCTTCCCCCGCTGAATCCCGAGACGGCCGCACTGATCCACCTCGACACCGCCTGACGTCCGAGCGGCAGGCGGCGGTTCAGACCGGGGTGACGCTCACCCGGTAGGCGAACTCGTGGCGCCCGGATGCGATCCGGTGCTCGGGCAGCACGCCTGGTCCGCAGCTGGCGGTGCCCAGGCCCCGGTGGGCGGCGTCGAGGCACACGACCAGGCCGTCGCGGCGCCGAATTTCCGACTGGGTCGACGCCTCGAACAGGTCCGAGGCCCGATGATGGATCGCCGAGAAATGCATCGTCGCAGGGTGCAGCACCTCGATGTGGACCGCCTCGCGGCCGGCGGGGTCGATGATCTCGAACCACCGGCAGCCGGTGCGCAGCCCGAACTCCTGGGGCACCAGGTAGGGCAGCTCGTCGGGCGGGCCGTGCCAGACGCCCATCGTCGCGCTCCGGTTCCGGTCCGGGTAGTTCTCATGGGGTCCCCGCCCGTACCAGCGGAGCCCGCGGAACCGGGGAGGCAGCTCGAACCGGACACCGACCCGGGGCAGGTCGGCCAGCGCTTCCGGCACCTCGACCGTGTGCCGGTAGGTGGTGCCGTGATCGTCTCGCTCGACCTGCACGCGATGTGCGACCAGCTCGTCGGCCGGTCGGTTGTGGAGGCCGGCCTGCGTCCACCGGCGGAGGGCCCGGCCGCCCACCCCGAGGCGCTCGGAGAGTTCGGGCATCAGCTTGAAGCCGTCGTTGTCGGTCGGGGCGCGCCAGAGGTTGAGAGTGGGGGAGACCAGATGGTCGGCCGGTGAGCCGCCGGCCGACAGCCTCGCCGGGTTGCCGGCGCAGGCCAGCTCGACCTGGTCCCAGGACACCACATGGCCCGCCGGCGCGAACCAGGTGTCGTGGACGGTCTCCCATCTGACGGTGAGGTGGGCGTCGCGGTCCGGGTCCGGATCGCGGGCGGCCTCCGGAAGGGGGATCGTCATCGACGAGTGGCCTGAGATCTCCGGCACGGCCAGCACGCCGTGGTCGGCGACCTCGCCGTCCACGAGCAGTTCCCAGCGGGCCCGCAGGTCCGCGAGACTCGTGAAGGCCCGCCGGTTCTCGATCCGCAGTCCTCGTGTGTCGCCGGTGACCACCACCGGCCGGTACACCCAGGCGACCTCCCGCATGGCCGGATGGGGCTCCAGGTCGGCGGACACGAGCCCGTCGGCCACGAAGTTGCCGTCATGAGGGGCGTCGCCGAACTGGCCCCCGTAGGCGAGCCTCACCGTGCCGTCCGGAAGGTGCTGGCGCAGGGCCTGGTCCTTCCACTCCCACAGGAAGCCTCCCTGGAGGCCGGGGGTCGCCTCGATCACGTCCCAGTAGTCGGCCAGCGAGCCGTTGCTGTTGCCCATGGCGTGGCTGTACTCGCACATGATCAGCGGCCTCCGGCCCGCGCCGGCCTCGCCGTAGCTGCGGATGGCGTCGATCTGCGGGTACATGGGGCACACGATGTCGGTGACGGGCGCGTCGCCGTCCTCCCAGCCGCCGCGGCTGACGGCCGGCTCGTAGTGCAGCGGCCGGGTCGGGTCCGTTTCCCGGATCCATGCGGCCAGGGCGTCGTGATTGGCCCCGTAGCCGGTCTCGTTGCCGAGGCTCCACACGATCACCGACGGATGGTTCCGGTCCCGTTGCACCATGCGGGCGCCGCGGTCCACGAAGGCGTCCCCGTAGGCGGCGTCGTCGCAGATGGAGTCCTCGTGAGCGTGGCCCTCGATGTTGGCCTCGTCCACGACGTAGAAGCCCAGCTCGTCGCAGAGCGCGTAGAACGCGTCGTCGTTCGGGTAGTGGGACGTGCGGACCGCGTTGATGTTGTGGGCCCGCATCAGCCGCAGGTCGTCCCGCATGTCCTCGACGGTCACGGCTTTGCCCCGGTCGGGGTGATGGTCATGGCGGTTCACGCCGAAGACCCGGACCGGGCGGCCGTTCACCAGCAGCTGCCGGTCGCGCACCTCCACCCGGCGGACTCCCACCCGCTGCGTCTCGATCTGGATGACGTTCCCGTCGGGGCTCAGCAACTCGGCGGCGAGGGTGTAGAGCCGGGGCGTCTCCGCGCTCCACGCCTCGGCCCGGGTGAGGTCCCATCGCGCGCCCGCCTCGGATCCGGTGGCGTTCGGGGCGTGTTGATGGGGCACGGGTGTCTCAACGGCAGGTCCCGACGGCCGGCCGGTGGGGTCGTGCAGCTCGAACCGCATCGACCAGCCCGGCTCCGGACCGCCGCCGAAGTCGACCGCGGCCGTCGCCGCGACCGTCCCTGCGCCCGTTGCCGGATCGAAGTCGGTGGACACGCGGATGTCGCCGACATGGACGCTGCGGCGCGACTCGATCCACACCGAGCGGTGCAGACCGGCCATCCACCACTGATCCTGGTCCTCGATGTAGCTGTGGGCGCTGTACCGCACGACCACGATGGCCAGATCGTTGGCCTCGCGGGTCAGCAGACGGCCGACCTCGTATTCGCTCGGGAGGCGGCTGTCGGTGCCGTATCCCGCGAACCGGCCGTTGACGTAGACCGCGTGGACGCTCTCCGCGCCGGCGACGTGCAACACGATGGTGCCGGAGTGCCATCCGGACGGCACTCTCACGGTGCGCCGATAGACCCCGGCCGGGTTGCGCTCCGGCAGCCGCGGCGGCGGGCCGTCGAACGGCATCTGGACGTTGGTGTAGTGGGGCTTGTCGATGAAGACCTCGCCGGCGGTGTTCGCGAGATCCTGCATGGTCCAGTTCCCGGGCACGGCTGCTCGCACCGCGTTCGGCCGGATGCCGGTCAGCGCCTCGGCCGGCACCTCGTCGGGGCTGTCGAACAGCTCGAGCGACCAGACGCCGTCGAGCCGCTGGCGCCGGAATCCGTCCAACGGGACGTGCATCGCCAGCCGGTTCATCTGAAGGACCGTCGGATCCGCCCACGGTCTCAGCTCTCCAAGCACCGGCAGCACGGCCCAGAACCGTAACGGGACGAGGCTGCGAGCCGAGCCGGTCCATGGCCCGGACCATGCCTGGCGTCGGTACGATCGGCAGCCAGGGCCCGAGCGGCCCGTGAGCGAAGCGAGCAGGAGCGGGAGACCGAGTGGCCCGAGCGGCCCGTGAGCGAAGCGAACAGAAGCGGGAGTCATGCCGCCGGTGACCGTGCCCAGCGATCGGCGGGCCTTCGAGGTGGTGGCCCCGTTCGAGCCCGCCGGCGACCAGCCCAAGGCCATCGAGGCCCTGGCGGCGGGGGTGGCCGAGGGGCATCCCTTCCAGACGCTGCTGGGCATCACCGGCTCGGGCAAGAGCGCCACCATCGCCTGGACCATCGAGCGGGCCCAGCGGCCCACGCTGGTGCTGGCCCCCAACAAGTCGCTGGCCGCCCAGCTGGCCAACGAGCTGCGGGAGCTGTTCCCGCACAACCGGGTGGAGTACTTCGTCAGCTACTACGACTACTACCAGCCCGAGGCCTACATGCCGGCCAGCGACACCTACATCGAGAAGGACTCGTCGGTGAACGACGAGATCGACCGGCTGCGCCACTCGGCCACCTCGGCGCTGCTCACCCGCCGCGACACGATCGTGGTGGCGTCGGTGTCGGCCATCTACGGGCTCGGCTCCCCCGAGGAGTACGAGACCCAGCTGCTTGTGCTTCACCGGGGAGCCACCTACGACCAGCGGTCGATCCTGCGCCGCCTGGTGGACATGCAGTACGAGCGCAACGACATGAACCTGACCAGGGGCAGGTTCCGGGTGAGGGGCGACACCATCGAGATCCACCGCGCCTACGACGAGACCGCGGTGCGGGTCGAGCTCTTCGGAGACGAGGTGGACCGCATCACCGTCGTCGACCCGCTGACCGGCGAACGGCTGGAGAGCCTGGACGACCTGGTGGTGTTCCCGGCCACCCACTACGCCACCAGCGCGGAGCGGATGCAGGCCGCCATCGAGCGCATCGAGGTGGAGCTCGCCAAGCGCCTGGCCCACTTCGAGACCGAGGGCAAGCTGCTGGAGGCCCAGCGGCTGCAGATGCGCACCAGCTACGACCTCGAGATGATGGCCGAGCTCGGCTACTGCAACGGCATCGAGAACTACTCGGCGCCCATCGACGGCCGGAGTCCGGGCGAGTCGCCGTACACGCTGCTCGACTACTTCCCCTCCGACTTCCTGATGGTCATCGACGAGTCGCACGTGGCCGTGCCCCAGCTTCACGGCCAGTACGAGGGCGACCGCAGCCGCAAGGAGACCCTCATCGACCACGGGTTCCGGCTGCCGTCGGCGGCCGACAACCGGCCGCTTCGCTTCGATGAGGTGATGAGCCGGCTCAACCAGGTGATCTTCATGTCGGCCACGCCGGGGGACTACGAGCTGCAGGTCTCCGAGCAGGTGGTGGAGCAGATCGTGCGACCCACGGGCCTGGTCGATCCCGAGGTGGTGGTGAAGCCGACCAAGGGCCAGATCGACGATCTGCACGAGCTGATCGGCCAGCGGGTGGAGCAGAGCCAGCGGGTGCTGGTGACCACGCTCACCAAGAAGATGGCCGAGGACCTCACCGACTACCTGCTGGAGCTCGGGCTGCGGGTGCGGTACCTGCACAGTGAGGTGGACACCGTGCGCCGCATCGAGATTCTGAGGGACCTGAGGCTGGGGGAGTTCGACGTGCTGGTGGGGATCAACCTCCTGCGTGAGGGGCTCGACCTGCCCGAGGTATCGCTGGTGGCCATCCTCGACGCCGACAAGGAGGGCTTCCTGCGCAGCGAGACGTCGCTGATCCAGACCATCGGCCGGGCGGCCCGCAACGTGGACGGCCAGGTGGTGATGTACGCCGACGTGGTCACCGACTCGATGCGGCGGGCCATCTCCGAGACGATGCGGCGCCGGGGCCTCCAGGAGGCCCACAACGAGGTCAACGGGATCGACCCGACCACCATCCGCAAGGCGGTCACCGACATCCTGGCCATGATCCGCCCCGACCGCGACGGCGCGCCTGTTCCTGATGCTGATGTGGGCGGCGAGTCGGGCGGGGGACTGGCCGCGGCCCGCCGGCGGCGGGACGGACCCGACCTGGGGGAGCTGCCCGACGCCGAGCTGGATCGCCTGATCCGGACTCTGGACGAGGAGATGCGGGAGGCCGCCGCCGATCTGCGCTTCGAGTACGCGGCGAGGTTGCGGGACGAGATAAAGGACCTGCGCAGGGAACTGGCCGAGATCCGCGGCTAGACGGTTGGCGGCGGGTCAGGTTGCTTCGAAGATCTCGGCGCCGGACCAGCAGAGCACCGCGACGGGATCCACGGCGATGCCTCCTCCGCACGTGCATCTGGGGCGCTCGTCGTCGAGGAGCCGGCCCTCGGTGTCCCAGAGTTGCAGCGTGTGCTCACGCACGGGTTCGCGCACGACTCTCAGCCAGCGTCCTCGGCCCCGGTCGGTCAGCGCCTCGACCAGCGCTGAGACCATGTCGGGCGGCGGGGGCTCGTTGGTCTTGATGCAGTAGAACGTGCCGCCGATCCCGAGCTCGTGGGGCCCGTACTCGTACTTGTCGAGATAGTCCACGGCGTGCTGTGGGTCGTAGTCCGGCGGCGGCACGCCGTCGAGCGTCAGGGTCTGGCGTCCGTCGGTGCGCATCGCGTACAGGTTGACCGCAACCCACGACTCCCGTGCGAAGGGAATGGTGCCCGTCATCAGTGCCTCCTCCTCCTCAAGTTCTTGCCAGTTATCAAGATATATCAATGAAATACTATAACAATGCTTGACTAGTGTCACACCCCTATGGCATGCTGTGAACATGGCGATAGAAGCTGCTCAGCGGGTGCGGGAGGGTTTGGCGGAGTTGATCCGTCTGGTCAATTCCGGGGGCGCGTCGACTTCGGACGCCCGGCGGGTGCTGTCGGAGTCCAAGGCGTTCGCGGCGCAGGTGGCGGTGCTTCAGGCCGATGCGGCCGCGCTGGTCGCGGCGGGGGAGCGGCACGGCGACGGCGGGGCCGGGGTGCTGGCCCAGACTGCGGGCCTGTCCCGGCGGGACGCCGTCGGGCAGGTCAAGACGGTAGGGCAGTTGCAGTCGATGCCCGGCGTGCGGGACGCCTTGACGGACGGCGAGATTCCGCTGGCCAATGCCAAGACCCTCGCCCGGGCCAGCGAGAAGACGAGCGCCGCCCAGGTTGAGCAGGACGAAGACCTGCTGGAGCAGGCTGCTTCGCTGTCACCGGACCAGTTCGCCGGGAAGGCGGGCCGCTGGATCGCCCAGCGCCAGGCCGACGGTGGCGAGGGCGAGTACAGGCGTCAGCGGGCCCGGAGGCGACTGAGCTTCTGGAACGACGACGAAGGGATGGTGCATCTGCGGGGCGAACTCGACCCGGTGACCGGCGCCAAGGTGCGCAAGCGGTTCCTGCTGGAGGCCGAGCGGCTGCGACGCTGCGACCTCAAGAGTCCCGGCGGTGAGAAGCGCAGCCTGAACCAGCGAATGGCTGATGCGCTGGACACGCTGACTGCGACCGGCTCTAGCGACGGGAGCAGGGGAGCACCCTCGGCAGACGTCGCCATCGTTCAGCACCTGAGCCCGGACGGCGACAAGGTGTTCGCCGAGGTCGCCGGCGGGGGAGCGATTCCTCAGAGCGTGCTTGAGGAGCACTTCTGCAACGCCAGGATCGTGGGGGTCGTGTACAGCAGCAAGGGCGTGCCGCTGTGGCGGGGTCCTGCGCTGCCACGGCCCACCAAGGCCCAGATGGACGCGCTGATCGCCCGCTACGGCGGCTGCCCGGGATGCGGTGAGCACTACGCGGTGTGCCAAGCCCACCACATCCGGCCCAGGTCCCAGGGCGGACCGACCGACATCGACAATTTGATGCTGCTGTGCTGGGGATGCCACGACAAGGTCCACCACCACGGCTGGCGGGTCGTGCCCAGTGGAGACCTCTACACCATCGCGCCCCCGGAGCGGATCCGCTACGGCCCGGCCCGGGCCCCCGACCCGCCACCGATCAACAGCCCGCCCAGCCGGCGGCGCCGGGCCGGCACGTCCAGTCGCCTGTCCAGGGTGCCCAATGTCGAAGCCGAACCGCTCCTCGCGGTCACCTAGGGCTGAGATGCACTGGAGGGATGCCGCTGAGCAGGTTGAAGCCGGGCTCGCGACGATGCTGGCGTGGGCGGCGGGCGACCTCGTGACTGTCGCCGAGATGCTGAGGGCGTCCGACCTGGTCTCATCCAGCGCAGCGAGGATGGTGAGTCTCGCCAGGATCGAGGGCGCCTCGATCGGGGAGCTTCAGGAAATCGTGCAGGCTTGCCGGGCCATCTCGGCGAGGGCTGCCTTGTTCGACGTGCGAGTGCGGGCGCTCCTGGCGATGATGCCCGGTCTGGCCAACGTTCGAGATGTCACTGCGATTCCAAGTGTGGCCACGATCCAACATGTCGCCGCGATCCAACATGTGGCCGCGATCCGACATGGGGCGGTGAAACAAGATGTGGCCGTGATGCGACGTGAGGCCGCGACAAGAGATGCGGCAGCGATTCGAAATGAGGGCATAGGCAACCGCGCGGTGGCATGATCGGGGTGTGGGTGAGGCCGCGGATCGTTCGGGACGGGCAGCCTCAGTCGCGGCTGTTACCGACATCGGGCCGCGGCGGGTGAACGAGGATCGGGCGGTGGCGGTGGTCTCGGAGTCCGACGGGAGTTGGGTGATCGCAGTGGCCGACGGGCTGGGCGGGCATACCCGGGGTGACGAGGCCGCTCAAGCGGCGGTGGAGGGGCTGCCCCGGCGGATCGTCAGCGCCGACGAGATGGCCGTCGCCTTCGGAGAAGCCAACGAACGGGTGCTGGCGCTCACCGGCCCCGACGTGTGGCGGGAGTCGCTGCCCATGTTCATGTACCCGATGAGCACGCTGTGCTTGGCCGCCTGGACGCCCGAGAGCGGTCTGCTGATCGGCTGGATGGGCGACACCCTGCCCTTCATCGCCACCGCGCAGGCTGGTGGGTTCAGTGGGTTCCTATGCGGCCGGCCACACCGGATACCGGGCGGCAGCATCGAGATCTGCCTCGGCATGCCGCCCACCGACGCCGAGCCTGGACCGGTGGAAGTCGAGATCATCGGCGAATCCGGTGACGGGACCCGGCCCGACGCGGTGATGCTGCTGAGCGACGGCGCTTGGGAGCCGTTCGTGTACGAGCACGGCGTCGAGTGGTTCTCGGACGACTCTGCGGGCGGCGGCATCGGAGCTGCCTGCGGATCCCATGCCGAGTCCGCCGATGACATCGCAGGCAGCATCCTGTCCGGGGCCGTGCACCTCGGCCTGGACGACAACGCCACCATCGCCGCCGCCCTCTGGCACTGACCTGCCGTTCTCGCCCATCCACTATTCCACAGCCATGGCGAACGAGTGTTCGCTACAGGGATCGGGGCAGCGGGTAGAGTCAGAGCGTGGCTGAGCGGCTGGTGATCTCGGGGGCGCGCGAGCACAACCTCAAGGACGTTCACCTGGACCTTCCCCGGGACCGGCTGATCGTGATCACCGGGCTGTCGGGCTCCGGAAAGAGCTCGCTGGCCTTCGACACCATCTACGCCGAGGGCCAGCGCCGTTACGTGGAATCGCTGTCGGCCTATGCCCGCCAGTTCCTGGGCCAGATGGACAAACCCGACGTCGACTTCATCGAGGGCCTGTCGCCGGCCATCTCGATCGATCAGAAGAGCGCGTCGCGCAATCCCCGGTCCACCGTCGGCACCATCACCGAGGTCTACGACTACCTGCGTCTTCTCTTCGCCCGCATCGGCGTGCCCCATGATCCCGAGACCGGTGAGCGACTCATCCGCCAGACCCCCCAGCAGATCGTGGACCGCATCCTGGAGATGGAGCCCGGCACCCGCTTCCAGGTGCTGGCCCCGGTGGTGCGGGGCCGCAAGGGCACATACGACACGCTGCTGGCCGATCTGGCCGGGCAGGGGTTCGCCCGGGCCATCGTAGACGGCGAGCTGATCGAGCTCACCGACTTCGCGGGCGCCACCGGCCTGTCCGGCGGTGCCGACGGCCTGGAGCTGGCCCGCTACGAGATGCACGACATCGCGGTGGTGGTCGACCGCCTCGTGCTCCGCTCCGGCGTCGAGCGCCGGCTGACCGACTCAGTCGAGACCGCCCTGCGCCTGGCCGGCGGAATCGCCGAGATCGACATCGTCCACCGCCCGCGTTCCGGCGACGATGCCGGCGGTGCCGACGCCGCGGGCAGCGCGGGCGCAGCAGACAGCGCCGCAGCCGGCAACGGCGAAGCGTCCCGGCGGATCGTGTTCAGCCAGCACCTGGCCCGACCCTCCGACGGCAAGTCGTTCGAGGAGCTGGCCCCCCGCAACTTCTCGTTCAACTCGCCTTACGGCGCCTGCACCCACTGCGACGGCCTGGGCAGCGTGTTCGAGGTCGACCCCCAGTTGGTGGTGCCCGACCCGGACGCCACCGTGGCCGGCGGAGCGATCACGCCCTGGTCCGACAGCCGGTCGCGCTACTACCCGCGCCTGCTGCAGGCGGTATGCGAAGAATACGAGATCCCCCGCGACGTCCCGTGGCGCGAGCTGACTGCCCGCCAGCAGGACATGCTGCTGTACGCCAAGGGGATCCGGGGCCGGGTGCAGGTCCGATACCAGAACCGCTTCGGCCGCCGCCGGGTGTACCAGGCCCGCTACGAGGGGATCGTCCCGCACCTGATGCGCCGCCACAACGAGTCCGAGAGCGACTCGGCCCGCGAGAACATCGAGGGCTACATGCGCCAGGTGCCGTGCCCGGACTGCGGCGGCGCCCGGCTCAACCCGCTGGCGCTGGCCGTCACCGTCGACGACCGCAACATCCACGATCTGTGCGCCATGTCGATCGCGGAGGCGGCCAAGGCTCTGGCCGAGATGAGGCTCGACGACCGCGACTCCATGATCGCCGAGCAGGTGCTCAAGGAGGTCCGCTCCCGGCTCGGATTCCTGCTGGACGTGGGCCTCGACTACCTGAACCTGTCGCGCAGCGCGGCCACCCTGGCCGGGGGAGAGGCCCAGCGCATCCGGCTGGCCAGCCAGGTCGGCTCGGGCCTGGTGGGCGTGCTGTACGTGCTGGACGAGCCGTCGATCGGGCTTCACCAGCGCGACAACCGCCGCCTGATCGAGACGCTGCTGCGCATGCGCGACCTGGGCAACACCGTGATGGTGGTCGAGCACGACGAGGAGACCATCCGGGTCGCCGACCATGTGGTCGACATCGGGCCGGGCGCAGGCGAGCACGGCGGGGCCGTCGTGCACTCCGGGCCGCTGGAAGGCCTGCTGGAACTGGAGGAATCGATCACCGGCCAGTACCTGTCGGGCGAGCGCCGCATCGCAGTCCCGCAGATGCGCCGCACCGGCGACGGCACCCGCCTGGTCGTGCGGGGGGCACGGGAGAACAACCTCGCCGACATCGACGTGACGTTCCCGCTGCAGCAATTCGTGTGCGTGACCGGGGTGTCGGGCTCGGGCAAGTCGTCGCTGGTCAACGAGATCCTGCACCGGGCGCTGATGCAGCACATCTACCGGTCCAAGGCCCCGCCCGGGCGCCACACCCGCCTCGACGGCGTCGGACATCTCGACAAGGTGATCTGCATCGACCAGTCGCCCATCGGCCGGACCCCCAGGTCGAACCCGGCCACCTACACCGGGGTGTTCGACCATGTCCGCAAGCTGTTCGCCAACACGGCCGAGTCCCGGGTGCGGGGCTACATGCCGGGGCGGTTCTCGTTCAACGTGAAGGGCGGGCGCTGCGAGGCCTGCCGGGGCGACGGCACCATCCGCATCGAGATGCACTTCCTGCCCGACGTGTACGTGCCCTGCGAGGTGTGCAAGGGCAAGCGCTACAACCGCGACACCCTGGAGGTCACTTTCAAAGGGCGCAACATCGCCGAGGTGCTCGACATGCCGTGCACCGACGCTCTGGAGTTCTTCGCCAACCAGCCGCCCATCGCCCGCCATATGGGCACCCTGGTGGACGTGGGCCTCGGCTACGTGCGCCTGGGCCAGCCCGCGCCCACGCTGTCGGGCGGCGAGGCCCAGCGGGTCAAGCTGTCCAGCGAGCTGGCCAAGCGCTCCACCGGCCACACCATGTACATCCTCGACGAGCCCACCACCGGGCTGCACTTCGAGGATGTGCGCAAGCTGCTGGGCGTACTGGGCCGGCTGGTGGACCAGGGCAACACGGTCGTGGTGATCGAGCACAACCTGGATGTGGTCAAGACGGCCGACTGGATCATCGACCTCGGACCCGAGGGCGGATCGGGCGGGGGCCGCATCGTGGCCGAGGGCACCCCCGAGCAGGTGGCCGACGTGCCCGAGAGCCACACCGGCCGGTACCTGCGCTCGATGCTGTGGTGAAGCGCCCTGCGGCCGGGGCTGTGCTGAAACGGCCTCCGGCGGGGTCTGTTCCGGACGCGCCCGGGTCCTACCAGTTCCTCGACGCCGAGGGCCGGGTCATCTACGTCGGCAAGGCCAAGAGCCTGCGCTCCCGGCTGAACAACTACTTCGGCTCGCACCTGCCGCTGCGCACCCGCCAGATGGTGGACGCCGCCGCGTCGGTGGAGTGGATCCAGGTGGCCAACGAGGTCGAGGCCCTGATGCTCGAGTTCTCGCTGATCCAGCGCCACAAACCCCGGTTCAACGTGCGCTACACCGATGACAAGTCGTACCCGTTCCTGTGCGTGACCACCCTCGACGAGTGGCCCCGGGCCATGGTGATGCGGGGCCGGCGCCGCAAGGGCAACCGCTACTTCGGCCCCTACGGCCACGCCTACGCCATCCGCGACACCCTCGACCTGCTGCTGCGCACGTTCCCGATCCGCACCTGCACCGACGGCAAGTTCCGCCGCTACGCCAGCCTGGGCAAGCCGTGCCTGCTGTACCACATCGAGAAGTGCTCGGGACCGTGCGTGGGCGAGGTCTCGGCCGACGACTACGCCGAGATGGTGGCCGAGCTGCTGCGCTTCCTGGAGGGCGACAGCGACCCGGTGCTGGACCGCCTCGAATCCGAGATGTCGGCCGCGGCCGGCGAGCTGGACTACGAGCGGGCCGCCCGGCTGCGTGATCGCCTGGCCGCGGTGCGCAAAGCAGTCGAGACCCAGCAGATGGTGGGGTCCCGCAACGAGGACTTCGACGTGATCGGCCTGGTGGACGACGCCCTGGAGGCCGCGGTGCAGGTGTTCTTCGTGCGCCGGGGCCGGGTGATGGGACGCCGCGGGTTCATGATCGACAAGGCCGAGGACCTCGACCGGGCCGAGCTGGTGAGCCGGGCCTTGGAGCGGCTGTATTTCGACGACAACCCGCTGGGCTGGCCCAAGCTCGTGCTGGCCCCCGACACGCCGGCCCAGGCCGGGCTCTACACCGAGTGGCTCAGCGAGATGCGGGGCTCGCGAGTCGAGATCCGTGTTCCGCAGCGAGGCCCCAAACGGGCACTGCAGGCCACCGTCACCCGCAACGCGGAGGAGTCGTTCACACGTCACCGGCTCAAGCGCAGCACCGACCACAACAGCCGGGCCCGGGCCCTCAACGAGTTGCAGAAGGAGCTGGGGCTGGCCGCCTCGCCGCTGAGGATCGAGTGCTACGACATGAGCCACCTGTCGGGCCAGGACTACGTGGGCTCGATGGTGGTGCTGGAGGACGGCCTGCCCAAGAAGTCGGATTATCGGAGGTTCCGGCTGCGTTCGGTGCCCGGCAACGACGACTTCGCGGCCATGCACGAGGTGCTGACCCGGCGCCTCACCGGTTACCTGGAGCAGCGGTCCCGGCCGGTGGCCGACCGCGACGGGAGATTCTCGTACCCGCCGCAGCTGCTGCTGGTGGACGGCGGCAAGGGGCAACTGGGGGTGGCCGTGCGAGTGCTTCAGGAGCTGGGGCTCGACCACGAGATCCCGGCCGCGGCGCTGGCCAAGCAGTTCGAGGAGGTGTACGTGCCCGGCCAGGCCGAGCCGGTGCGCATCCCGCGCCAGTCGGAGGCGCTGTACATGCTCCAGCGCATCCGTGACGAGAGCCATCGCTTCGCCATCGAGTACCACCGCCGGCTGCGCCAGAAGCGCATGACCCGTTCGGCCCTCGACGGGATAGCCGGCCTCGGCCCGGTCCGCAAGGCCCGCCTGACCAAGGAGCTCGGAGGTGTGCGGGCGGTCCAGCGGGCCGAGTTGCACGAGCTGAAAGCCCTGCCCTGGCTGCCCGACGGGGTGGCCGAGAACATCCACGCCGCCCTGAGCCGCCGCGTATGATCGCCGCCTGACCACCATGCGTGCCTTCGGCGCTATAGCGCAGGTCTCGCTGCAGACGGCAGTACGGGTGATCCTTCCGCCGCTGGTGGCGGTGGAGCTGGGCAGGGGCGCGAACCCGGCGAGGGTCATCGTGGCGTCGCTCATCGTGTGCGCCGTTGTCACCGCCGCGTCGCTGCTGCGGGCGGGACCGCTGCGATCAGAGAGCCTCTACGTCTCAATGGCCGACCCTATGAGCCTCCCGTTCTGCATCCTGGCCCTCGAATTCGGCGGAGTGGTGACGCTGGCGGTACTGGTCGTGGCCTCTGGGTTGTTCCAGATCGCAGGCGGCCTGCGGCTGGCGCGATTGCGAGCGATCATCGACTTGGACTTCTCCGTCACCCTGGTGCTGCTGGCGTGCGTATCGCTGGTGCCGGTGTTCGCCCGTGTCATCGAGGCACCGGAGACCGCCCGGCCGGGGGCGGTTCCGGTGTCCATGGCGCTCACTGCTGCAGTCATCTACACGATGAACCGGTTCGGGCCCTCTGCGCTGCAGCCCTGGGCCCCGCCGCTGGGGCTCGCCGCCGGTGCGGCCGCGGCCGGCGCCTACGGGATATATGAGACCGATCTCCTCGCTGATGCGGCATGGATCGGCCTGCCCACGTCGGGGTGGATCCCGTCCGGCGGCTTCGATGCCGCCGCGGTGGCGCTGCTGGTGCCGTCGTTCTTGATCCTGGCACTGGTGCAGGTGACCAGAGCCAACACGTCGTCACTGTTGACGCAGTTCGTCTCCGGGCGGTCGGTGCTCGACTTCAGGGAGGTGCAGCGGGCCAATACCCGCATCGGCGCCGGGAGCATCCTCGCCGGTATCGGTGGCACCATCCCGCTGGGCTACTCGCCGGCAGGGCCGATCGCGATGAGGCAGAGCGGCAGCGACCCCCGCCGTATCGGCACGTCGATCGTCGCGGTGCTCGCCGTGGTGGCGGTGTGCCCCAAGCTGCAGGCGGTGGTCATGGCCGTCCCGCGGGCCCTCCTGGTGGTGTACATCGTGTTCGTTCTGTTCCTGCTGGTCAGGAAGTTGATCCCGGTCAGCTCCATCGGGCGGCGCGGCATGCCCTCGTCGATGTGGGCGCCGATCGCCACCGCAGTCGCCTTCGAGGTCGCTGCCACGCTGCTCTGGGACGGCACGAGCTTCCGAGCGGTCAACGGCCTCACCGCGGGCAGCATCGTGCTGGTGGCGCTGTCTGTGCTGCGGCTGCGGCGGGCCGGCCGGCACCGGATCGACGTGCCGCTGGCGTCCTTCAGCGCCGAGGAGATCGCAGAGTTCGTCTGGAGCCTGCCCCTCGACCGCGAGGACGCCAAGCACCGGCTGGCCGCGGTCTCCGAGGAGGCGCTCATGGTGCTCATCCAGTCCGACGTCTACTCCTACGACGCCAACCGGGAGATGCGGCTCACGGTGACCCTGCACGGAGCCACCATCGAGGCAGAGTTCGTGGCCGCGCCGTCGGGGGCCCAGAACCTCCAGGAGCGCATCATGCTGCTGTCCGAGCCCGAGGCGAGCGACCTGGAGGTCGTGGTCGAGCGCGACGCCGCCCTGCGGCTGCTGAACCACTACGCGACCTCGGTGACCCACCGCCAGTACCAGGACGTGGAGGTCATCACTGCGGTGGTGGATTCGGGCTGAGCCGGCCACGGGCGGCGGGCGCGGCCTCTCATAAACTGCCCGTACTGCCAGCTTGGGAGGTGAGCAGGTGCACGACTCCTTGAGGGGCAAGGTTGTCCTGGTCACCGGGGCCGGGCGGGGTATCGGGCGGGCCATCGCCGAGCGCTTCGCTGGGGCCGGATCGGCAGTTGCGGTCAATGACGTCGAGGCCGGATCGGCGGACGCGACTGCGCTGGCCATACACGACGCCGGAGGCGCGGCCTTGGCTGCGCCGGCCGACGTGTCCGACAGCGCTCAGGTGGGCGCCATGGTGGATTCGGTCATGGCTGCGCACGGCCGGATCGACGTGCTGGTCAACAACGCCGGCATTGTGAGTCCGATGCTGCACTTCCTCGAGGCCGACGAGGAATGGTGGCGGCGCATCATCGACGTCAACCTGACCGGGCACTTCCTGGTGTCGCACCCGGTGGCCCGCATCATGGCTGAGCAGGGCGGCGGCAGCATCGTCAACATGAGTTCGGGTGGCGCCACCCGGGCCCACCGGTCGTTCACCGCCTACGACGCCACCAAGGGCGGGATCGAGGCCCTCACCCGAGCGATGGCGCTGGACCTCGGCCCCTACAACGTGCGGGTCAACGCGCTGGTGCCGGGGGCGATAGACACCAGCGGCATGACGGCGGGGGAGCGGGCCCTGCGGGGCGAGAACGTGCCCCTGGGCCGGATCGGCGAGCCCCTCGACATGACCGGAGCTGCGCTGTTCCTGGCCTCCGACGAGGCGGCGTACATCACCGGGGAAACGCTGCGGGTGGACGGCGGGATGCTGGCCCAGCAGCGCTCGGCCACCGTGGACATCGTGCCGCCCAGCACCTTCCCGGCGGTCGAGGACCTCTAGCGATGGAACCCGCCGCGGCCGCTCCCCGGATCGGGGTGGACGTCGGCGGGACGTTCACCGACGTCGCCCTCGAACGGCCCGACGGCACGTTCGCGTCCATCAAGGTGCTCACAACCCACCAGCGGCCCGAGGAGGCAGTGCTTGCCGGCATCTCGGCCGTCATCGAGCGGGAGGGCACAACCCTCGACAAGCTCACGCAGATCATCCACGGCACCACCCTGGCCACCAACGCCCTGATCGAGCGCCGCGGTGCCAGGACCGCGCTGGTCACCACAGCCGGGTTCCGTGACGTGATCGAGACCCGCACCGAGAGCCGCTTCGAGCAGTACGACCTCAACATCGTGCTGCCCGCGCCGCTCATCGAGCGCAAGGACCGCTACGTCGTGCCCGAGCGCATCGGCGCCCGCGGCGAGGTGCTGCTGCCGTTCGACGATCGGCTCGCCCGAGACCTAGTCACCCGGCTGGTGGACGGCGGCTACACGTCGGTGGCGGTCGGGTTCATGCACAGCTACCGGAACCCGGACCATGAGCGCAGGTTCCGGGACCTGCTGCATGAGGCCGACCCGTCGATCGCGGTGTCTCTGAGCTGTGAGGTCTCGCCCCAGATGCGGGAATTCGAGCGGTTCAACACGGTCTGTGCCAACGCCTACGTGCAGCCGCTCATCGCCTCGTACCTGCGCAGGCTCGAGTCCGAGCTGCGCCGCATGGGCGCGGCCTGCCCGCTGCTGCTGATCCACTCCGGCGGGGGCCTGATCAGCAGCGAGGCCGCAGCCGCGTTCCCGGTGAGGCTGGTGGAGTCCGGGCCGGCCGGGGGAGCGATCTTCGCCGCTCACTTGGCCCGCGTCCATCGCCGCGACCGGATCGTCTCCTACGACATGGGCGGCACCACCGCCAAGATCGCGCTGATCGAGGACTGCTCGCCCCGCACGGCCAAGACCTTCGAGACGGCCCGCACCGCCCGCTTCAAGAAGGGCAGCGGCATGCCGATCTCGGTCCCGACCATCGAGATGATCGAGATCGGCGCGGGCGGCGGGTCCATCGCCGCGGTCGACGCGCTGAGCCAGATACGGGTGGGCCCGCAGAGCGCCGGCGCCGACCCCGGCCCTGCCTGCTACGCCCTCGGCGGGACGGCCGCGACCGTGACCGACGCCAACGTGCAGCTCGGGCGCCTGCACCCGGAGAACTTCCTGGCGCCGGACATCTCCCTGGCGCCACAGGGCGCTGCTCGCGCCCTGCGCGACTGCGTGGGCGAGCCCCTCGGTCTCGACGACGACGACGCCGCGGTCGGGGTTGTCGAGGTGGTCGACGAGAACATGGCCAACGCGGCCCGGACCCATGCAGTGGAGAGCGGCAAGGACCTGGCCGGCTACTCGATGGTCGCCTTCGGCGGGGCCGCACCGCTGCACGCCTGCCGCCTCATCGACAAGCTGGGCATAGACGAGGTTCTGGTGCCGGTCGGCGCGGGGGTCGGCTCAGCCATCGGGTTCCTGCTCGCCCCGTTCTCCTACGAGGCCACCCGCAGCTTCTACACCACCTCCGACCACTTCGACACCGAAGGCGTCCAGAGAGTGCTCGAAGAACTGGCCGCGGAAGCCGAGGCCTTCGTGCGGATGGGCACCTCGGAGGCCGTCACCGTCGAGCGGGAGGTGTTGATGAGATACCGGGGGCAGGGTTGGGAGATCCCGGTGACCCTGCCCCGGGGAGACTTCGACGAGATCGCCGCCCAGGAGCTCACCACCACGTTCGTCAAGGCCTACGAGGCCTTCTTCGGCCGGGCCATCGAGGGCCTGGCCATCGAGGCGGTGAGCTGGTCGGTGCGGGTGTCGTCGCAGCGCGCCGCGCCGGAACTGGTGGAGGATCTCCCCGCGGCCCGTACCCGGGCCTCCGCCGGCACCCGATCCGTCTACGACCCGGCCACAGGAGCCATGGTGGCCTCCGCCCTGTACGAGCGCAGCGAGCTCTCGGCGGGCGACACCGTGGCCGGCCCGGCCCTGATCATCGAGGACCAGACCACGACAGTGGTCGGATCCCAGCACGCCGCGGTGGTCCAGCCCGACCTGACCCTCAGGATCGCCGGACGCGACCGGGGCGACCGGGGCGCGGCGTCGAGCCTGCCGGTGTTCAGCGCCCAGCGCGAGGTCCCGATGCAGATCATGTGGAACCGGCTGATATCGGTCGTCGAGGAGCAGGCCCTGACCCTGGTGCGCACCGCGTTCTCGACGTCGGTGCGGGAGGCCGGCGACCTCTCGGCAGGGGTCTTCGACCACAGGGGCCGTCTGATCGCCCAGGCCGTCACCGGGACGCCGGGCCATGTCAACACGATGGCCGCGTCCCTGAGCCATTTCATCAACGAGATCGGGACCGAGAGCATGCGCCCCGGCGACGTGTACCTCACCAACGACCCGTGGAAGGGCACCGGCCACCTTCACGACATCACCGTGGCCACACCAGTGTTCGACGACGACCCGGACGGGCCAGGCGGCCCGGACGGCGACGAACCCGGCACCCTCATCGGCTTCTTCGCCTCGACCGCGCACGTCGTCGACATCGGCGGGCGAGGGTTCGGCCCCGACGCCCGCGAGCTGTACGAGGAGGGCATCCGCATACCGATCATGCGATGGGCCGACCGGGGCCGGCTCAACCGGGACCTGGTCGACATCGTGCGCTGCAACGTCCGGGAGCCCGACCAGGTGATCGGCGACATACACGGCCTGGCCGCCTCCAACGAGACCGGCCGCCGGCGGCTGCTCGACATGCTGGCCGAGTTCGGCCTGACCGACCTGGAAGAGTTGGCCGCCTTCGTATTCGACCGCACCCGGCGAGCCACCCTCGACGCGCTGGAGAGAGTCCCCAACGGCGTCTACCGCAACACGATGCGGGTCGACGGCTACGGCGACCCGGTCACCCTGACCGTCGCGGTGACCGTCTCCGACGAGGGCATGCACGCCGACTTCACCGGGACGTCGCCGGTGAGCCCGTTCGGCATCAACGTGCCCCTCACCTACGCCCAGGCGTACTTCACCTACGGGATGCTGGTGGCGCTGGCACCGGAGCTGCCCAACAACTACGCCTCGCTGCTGCCCTTCACGGTGAGCGCCCCGCCGGGAGCGATCCTCAACGCGGTCGAGCCCGACCCGGTGGCGATACGGCACGTGATCGGCCACTTCGTCACCGACCTGGGCCTGGGCGCGATCGCTCAGGCCCTGCCCGATGTCGTTCCGGCCGAGGGGTCCGGGGCGCTGTGGAACTTCCAGGCCAGCGCCCGCAGCGCCGATGCGGCCGACCCGCGCCCACCCGTCGAGATGCTGATGTTCAACAGCGGCGGCAGCGGCGCCCGGCCGGGACTGGACGGCCTCACCGCCACCGCCTTCCCGTCGGGAGTGCGGACCATGAGCGTCGAGGCCACCGAGCAGGTGGGCCCGATCATCGTGTGGCGCAAGGAGATCCGGCCGGGCAGCGGCGGAGCGGGCCGCTTCCGGGGCGGGTTGGGCCAGGTCATCGAGATCGGCCCGGCCGACGGGTACCTGTTCGAGTTCTCGGCCATGTTCGACCGGGTCGACAACCCGGCCCGGGGCCGGGCGGGCGGCAGTGACGGCGCCCGCGGCGCCGTGCGCCTCGACGACGGCACGCCCTTCGGGTCCAAGGGCAAGCAGACCGTGCCCGCGGGCCGGCGGCTGATCCTGGAGCTTCCCGGCGGCGGCGGCTTCGGCGACCCGGCCGAGCGCGACCCGGCCGCGGCCGCCAACGATCTCGCCCAGGGCTATGTGACTTGAAGAACTCCTACGACATCGTGATCGCTGGCGGGGCGATCATGGGCTCCTCGGTCGCGTTCTTCCTGTCGCGCAATCCCGACTTCGACGGCACGATCCTGGTGGTGGAGCGCGACCCGACCTACGAGTACAGCTCCACGGCGCGTACCAACAGCTGCATGCGCCAGCAATTCTCGACTGAGGTCAACATCCGCGTCTCGCAGTTCGGCGCCGAGTTCGTGCGCGACTTCCGGGACTGGATGGGCGACCCGGAGGCGCCCGAGGTGCCCGTCAACCACTTCGGCTACATGTACCTGGCCGGCGACGAGGCCGCCGCGGCGGTCCTCCGGGACAATCAGCGGGTGCAGGCCTCCCTCGGCGCGGGCACGGTGATCATGACCCCCGCCGAGATCGCGGCCGCCTACCCGTTCTACAACGTCGACGACATCGTGTGCGGCAGCCACAACCTCGTCGACGAGGGCTGGTGGGACTCCGGGACGGTGTTCGACTGGTGGCGGCGCCAGGCCCGCCGCAACGGCGCCACCTATGTCACCGACGAGGTGGTCGGCATCGACTGCTCCGGAGACACCGTGACCGGGGTGAAGCTGGCATCCGGTGGCCGCGTCGGCTGCGGCGCGCTGGTCAACGCCACCGGTCCGCGGGCGGCCCGAACCGCGGCCATGGCCGGCCTCGAAGTGCCGGTAGAGCCCCGCAAGCGGTTCACATGGATCTTCGAGGCGGCCGAGCCGTTGGAGCGGGACCTGCCCCTGACCATCGACCCGAGCGGGGTGCACGTGCGCAGCGACGGCGCGGCCTACATGACCGGGTGCCCGCCCGACGTCGACCCCGCGGCTGCCTTCGACGACTTCGACATGGACCACGACATCTTCGAGGAGAAGGTCTGGCCCGTCCTGGCGCACCGGGTTCCCGCCTTCGAGCGCATCAAGGTCACCAGCCGCTGGGCCGGGCACTACGCCTACAACTACTTCGACCACAACGCAGTCGTCGGACCCCACACCGAGGTGGGGAACTTCTTGTTCATCAACGGTTTCTCGGGCCACGGCGTGCAGCAGTCGCCGGCCATGGGACGGGCGGTGGCGGAACTGCTGTGCTACGGCGAGTACCGCACGCTCGACCTGTCAGAACTCGGCTACGAGCGGATCGCCCGGGCCGAGCCGTTCGTCGAGACCGCGATCATCTGAGGACAGCCGTCATCCGGGTCAAGGAACGGGCGCGGTTCGGGTGCGAGCCCTCGCGACGTAGCGTCGTGACTCCCGCTCTTGTTCGCTGCGCTCACGGGCCGCTCAGGCCACGGCCTCGCCCGTATGGGCCGGACTAGCGCGCCTACCGGCTCGGCCTCAGGCCCCCCAACTACGATGGCTGCGAAGTGAGTGCATTCGTCGTCATCGCGGGTATGTCGGGAGCGGGCCGCAGCCACGCCGCCAACAACCTCGAGGACCTCGGCTGGTTCGTGATGGACAATCTGCCGCCGTCGCTCATTCCCAAGGTGGCCGAGCTGGCCGGGGCTCCCGGCGCGGGCATCGACCGTCTCGCTCTGGTGGTGGGCACCGGCCGCTACCACGACGAGATCGTGAGCACGATCGACGGCCTGCGCTCCGGCATCGAGGAGATGCGGATCCTGTTCCTCGACGCGGCCACCGACGTGCTCGTCCGGCGGTACGAGTCCACACGGCGCCGGCACCCGTTCTCACAAGCCAGCGGCACGGACCCACAAGTCGGCGGGGCCTCCACGACCACGCTGGCCGAGGCCATCGAGGCCGAGAGGGCGGCTCTGGAGCCGGTACGGGCCACCGCCGACGTGGTCATCGACACCTCGGATCTCAACATCCACCAGCTGCGGGACCGCATGGCCGAGCTGTTCGGCGTCGGCGAGGGCCAGACCATGCGGATCACGGTGCTGTCGTTCGGCTACACCCACGGCATCCCCCTCGACGTGGACATCGTGATCGACTGCCGGTTCCTGCCCAACCCCCACTATGTGGACGAGCTGCGGCCCCTCAGCGGTCTCGACGCCGAGGTGGCCGGCTACGTGATGTCGCAGCCGGTGACGGGGGAGTTCCTGGTGCGCCTGGAATCGCTGCTGGAGCTGCTGGTGCCCCAGTACGTGGCCGAGGGCAAGTCGTACCTGACGGTGGCCTTCGGATGCACCGGCGGGCGGCACCGCTCGGTTGCCGTGACCGAGCACTTTGCCGGGGTGCTGGCCGCCATGGCCCACGAGCCGGCGGTGGTGCACCGCGACATCGACAAATAGCGGCCAGACATCCCCCCGGACGCCGCCCGGCCCGGCCTAGCCTCTGCGCCATGAGCATTCGAGTGGGCATCAACGGCTTCGGCCGCATCGGAAGAAACTTCTACCGGGCCGCGCGGAACCAGGGTGCGGACCTCGAGGTGGTGGCGGTCAACGACCTCGGGTCGATCGACACCATGGCCCACCTGCTGAGCTACGACTCGGTCCACGGCCGCCTCGGAGACGACGTGTCGGTCAACGGGGACGTGCTGAGCGTGGGCGGAGACTCGCTGCGGGTCCTGTCGGTGCGCAACCCCGAGGAACTCCCGTGGGGCGACCTTGGAGTGGACGTGGTGGTGGAATCCACCGGCATCTTCACCAAGCGCGACGCGGCGGCCCGCCACCTCGACGGGGGCGCGCCCCGGGTGCTGGTCTCGGCGCCGTGCTCCGGGGCGGACGCCACCTTCGTGGTCGGCGTCAACGACGACCAGTTCGACCCGGCGGTGCACACGGTGGTGTCGAACGCGTCGTGCACCACCAACTGCTTCGTGCCCATGGTCAAAGTGCTCGACGACGCCTTCGGCGTCGATCGGGGCCTGATGACCACCGTGCACGCCTACACCGGCGACCAGGCCCTGGTGGACGGTCCCCATTCCGACCTGCGCCGGGCAAGGGCAGCCGCAGCCAACATCGTTCCGACCTCCACCGGCGCGGCCCGGGCCACCGGGCTGGTGCTGCAGGCCATGCAGGGACGCCTCGACGGGATCTCCTTGAGGGTTCCCATCCCCGACGGCTCCATCACCGACTTCACGGCCAGGCTGGACGCCGAGCCCAGCGTCGACGAGATCAACCAGGCCTTCGCCAAGGCCGCCGCCGGCGGCCCGCTGGCCGGGGTGCTCGACTACAGCGAGGCTCCCCTGGTGTCGGCCGACATCGTCGGCTCGGCCGCATCCTGCACCTTCGACGCCGGGCTGACCATGGCGATGGGCGACCTGGTGAAGGTCAACGGCTGGTACGACAACGAGTGGGGCTACTCCAACCGGCTGGTGGACATGGCCACCATTGTCGGCGCGGCCAACCGCTGAGCGGTCGCGTCGCCGTATTCCCCGGCCTGTGCTGCCCGTTCCCCGTCTGGAGGACTTGGGCCCGCTGGAGGGCCGCTCGGTGCTGGTGCGGGTCGATTTCAACGTCCCGCTCACCGCGGTCGTCGAGCCCGGCGCCGGTGCGGAGATCGCCGACGACCTGCGTATCCGGGCTGCGCTGCCCACGCTGCGCTGGCTGCTCGCCCGAGGGGCGGCCGTCACTGCCTGCACCCATCTGGGCCGCCCCAAGGGACAACCGGATCCCCGCTACTCGGTGCAGCCGGTGCGCCGACGGCTGGCGGAGTTGGCCCCGGGGGTGCAGCTGCTCGAGAACCTGCGCTTCGAGGCGGGCGAGACCGCCAACGATCCGGGTTTCGCCGAGCGCCTGGCGGCGGGTCATGACGCCTACGTGAACGACGCCTTCGGGGCGTCGCACCGGGCCCATGCCTCCATCGTGGGCCCGCCCCGCTGGCTGCCGTCGGCCGCGGGCCGGCTGCTGGCCCGGGAGGTGGAGGTGCTGGGCGGCGTGCGGGACGCGCCCCGGCGGCCGTTCGTGGCCGTGCTGGGCGGGGCCAAGGTGTCGGACAAGCTCGGGGTGATAGACGCGCTGCTGGAGATGGTGGACGCCCTGGTGATCGGCGGAGCCATGTGCTTCACGTTCCTGAAGGCCCGGGGCCACCGGGTGGGCGCCTCGCTGTGCGAGGACTCGATGGTGGACCACTGCCGGGAACTGCTCGACGGGCCTACTCCGATCCACCTGCCCTATGACCTCACCGCGCTTGGTCCCGGCGGCGTGCTGGGCGACACCGGCGCGGGCGGCGAAGTGCGCCAGGTGGGAGCGGACGTGCCCGACGGATGGATGGGGGTGGACATCGGCCCCGGGAGCGCGTCCCAATTCGGGGAGGTGATCCACGAGGCGGGGACGGTGTTCTGGAACGGCCCGATGGGCGTGTTCGAGGATCCCCGCTTCGGGGGCGGCACCGGGGCGGTGGCCGCAGCCATGGCCGAGACCCGGGCCTTCACCGTGGTCGGCGGGGGCGACAGCGCGGCGGCAGCCCGACGCTTCGGGGTCGACCGAGACATGGACCACGTGTCCACCGGCGGCGGAGCGTCGCTGGAGCTGATCGAGAAGGGCGACCTGCCAGGACTGGTTGCCCTGAGAGGCCGAGCGGATGGGGGCGCCAATTCGGCTCATACAGGGCGGGGCCGTGGCCCGAGCGGCCCGTGAGCGAAGCGAACAAGAGCGGGACAAACAGAGGGGGAGTCGATGCCACTTAGACGCAAGGCCTCGGGCCGGGACGGCGGCTCAGCCGGCGGCCGCAAGCCGCTCATCAGCGGCAACTGGAAGATGAACCACAACCACTTCGAGGCGATCCAGACCATCCAGAAGCTGGCCTACGCGCTGAACCGCGACGACTACCGCCAGGTCGAGGTGTCGGTGCATCCGCCGTTCACCGATCTGCGCTCGGTGCAGACCGTGCTCCAGGCCGACGACGTGCCCATATCGCTGGGCGCTCAGGACTGCCATGCCGAGGACGCGGGCGCCTTCACCGGCGAGGTGTCGGCGGCCATGCTGGCCAAGTTGGACGTGTCTTACGTGATCGTGGGCCACAGCGAGCGCCGGGCGCTGTTCGGCGAGAGCGACGAGGTGGTCAACGCCAAGGCCCGGGCGGTGCTGCGCCACGGCATGGTGCCCATCGTGTGCGTGGGCGAGACCATCGAGCAGCGCCGGGCCGGCCAGGCCCGCGACGTGGTGTCCGGCCAGCTGGCCGGCAGCCTCGACGGGCTCGACGCCGGCGTGGTGGGCAAGCTGGTGGTGGCCTACGAGCCGGTGTGGGCCATCGGCACCGGCGAGACGGCCACGCCGGCCGACGCCCAGGACATGTGCGCCCATGTGCGGGCGCGGGTGGCCGAAGGGTGGGGGAGGGCGGCCGCGGTTGACGTGCGCATCCAGTACGGGGGCTCGGTCAAGCCGTCCAACGCCCCGGACCTCATGGAGCAGCCCGACATCGACGGTGCGCTCGTGGGCGGGGCCAGCCTCGACGCCACCGAGTTCGCCCGGATCGTCAACCACCGCCTGTACGCGGCGTGAGCACGGATCGCGCACTGGTAGCCTCGGGGCCGTGATCTGGTTCGTCGCCCCGCTGCACGTGCTGTCGGCGCTGCTGCTGGTGTTCCTCGTGCTGCTGCACAGCGGCAAGGGCGGGGGCCTGTCGGACATGTTCGGCGGCGGGCTCGGCGCTCAGGCGGCCGGTTCCACGGTGGTGGAGCGCAATCTCGACCGGATCACCGTGGTCGCCGCGCTGGTCTTCGCCTTCACTTCGATCTCCTACGCCCTGATCATCTGAGCGCCGACGGCGAGCGGCCGCCGGCGGTCAGTTGACAGTGAAGGCGGCGATGTAGGCGAAGTGGTTGGCGTTGCTGTTGTCGGCGTCCTCGTACACCCTGCGCAACTGCGCTTCCAGATCGCCGATGACGCCGTCGGCGGCGTAGCGCTCAAGACGAGTCTTGAAGCCGTTGGATTCGAAGATCGAGGAGTTGACGCCGATCACACCGACGGAGCCGGGCCGGACCACTCGCAACAGCTCCGCCAGTGCGTCGGGCCCGAGGTGCCCATGGGTGAAAGCACCGGAACTGACTAGGCCCGAGTAGCTGTCGGTCTCCAGGTCGATGGAACCGGTGAGGTCGGCTTCCAAGAGTCTCCGGTAGGAGGGTGCGC
Source organism: Candidatus Aldehydirespirator sp. (assembly GCA_965203635.1). Lineage (GTDB taxonomy): Bacteria > Actinomycetota > Acidimicrobiia > Acidimicrobiales > Aldehydirespiratoraceae > Aldehydirespirator. The sequence goes on along the minus strand of OZ241903.1, from coordinate 2,616,190 downwards.
CTCCCGGTCCTGTCATGGTCCCGGCCTCGGCCAGCATCTCGGGCGAGATGTCGATCCCGTCCACCGGCGAGATCCCGAGCCGGGACAGCTCCCATCCCAAGCGGCCCGTGCCGCATCCTGCATCGAGCACCGGTTCGCCTTCGACCGACGACCGTCCGGCGAAGATCTCGGCCACCTGCCGGGCGTAGACGTAGCGGTTGTCGTCGAGAAACTGCTCGTAGGTGGCCGCCCATTTGGCGTACAACTCCCGGTTGTCGTCGGGGCTCTTGACCGCGTAAGCGGCCTTCAACAGCGCCGCCCGCTCGTCCCCGGCGTCTTGGCGCGATGGCTCATCGGTCACCCGCTAGAACCTACCGTCAGGGCTATGGCGTCTTGCGGAGCACAGCGGCCATGCCCGTTGACGAAGCCAACGAACTCGATGAGCGCCAGGCCCTCTGAGAAGCTGGCGGCGCGGTCTACGACACGCCGGGGGAGGCTGTGGGAATGCCCAACTCCCGCGCGGCGGCAAGCTGACGGCTGTCGTAGCTGACGAAGCCGGCAAGGTCTCTGCCGAGTTGCTCGGCGCAGGCCACGTAGATCGCATCGAGCGAGCGCAGTCCAGGACTGGGAATGCGGCCGGCCCGGTCCAGCAGAGCGGGCGTGAGCCGGACCTTGTGGACTCCCGCCAGGTGCTCATCGCAGCTTCGCATCACGGATGCCGCCTTATGAGCAACCGCACGCCGGGCCTCAGTGCGTAGCAAGTCCGACGACGCCAGTCGACGTCGGAACGCCCATCGCCTGAGCTCCGCTGATTCCGGCTCTATGTCCACCAGTTTGAGGAACGCCGAAGCATCCACGAACCACAGATCACCGTTCATCGCGACGCAGTTCAGCCAGTCGCTCACTGAGCGACTGCTCGCCGGGCGGGATCTCTATCGGTTCGAGCCTCTCCATAACCTCATCGAGATCCGCGGTCGCGAGCGTGACCAGCCCCTCGGCGGCCAGTCGCTCCAGGACGCCTCCCGGCGGTGCCACAGGACTTAGCCGCGCCACGGGAACCCCCCGCACCGTGATCTCGTAGGTCTCGCCCTCCGCGACGCGCCGCAGCCACCGGCTGGCGTGCTGCCGCAGTTCGCGTACTCCGATCCGCTCCATGTGCTACATGGTAGCATCAGAAGCCCTCGCGCCCCGTCGATGCGTCAGGCGGGCCGCGCCAGACTGCGGCTCTCCCACTCTGCGAGCTGACGCCGCACCCTCTCGACGTCCTCGCGGCTGACCGGCCGCGAGATCGAGACGTTGTCGTCGGTGGCCCTGACGGTGAAGCGGAAGCCTCCGGAGGAGTCGGGGGCCGGACCGCTGCCGTTGTTGCTCATGGTTCCTCCTTCGGTGGTCTAGGGGTGATGTGCCCGTACTGCCGCTCGTAGCGGTCGATGTTGGCCGACATGGCCTGGACGATTCGGAACATGGCGCTGATCGGGATCTTCATCCGCGCCACCACCAGCACGTCGTGGGATTCGCCGTCGTGGGTCGGCGAACGGTGAGATGTGAAGTCGATCGTGAACTCATGCGGGGTGTTCCACACCAGTGCGCCGTTGGCGTAGGTGCCTCCCATAGGAACCGACTCACTGAATGTGACATCCATGACTATATCATTTGATGCCATGTCGTGCATTGTACAGGATTGACAACCTGTTGCACAACATGTTCTCGCAACATGTTTCTGATGAGCGACCCAACCCCGGCTGGCACAGGCACTGGAATAGCGCCCGCCAACTTCCGGTTCATCAACCGAGAGGCCAAAGGAGATGGCGGCCGGATGGCGCTGACGCAGCCCACAACCCGAACCGAGGCCGTGACCCGGCAGAAGCGGCTCACCGGAACCACGATCGGCTGGAACGTTGTCGAGGGAGTGGTCGCTGTCGCCGCGGGCATTGCCGCGGGGTCGGTGAGCCTCATCGGCTTCGGCCTGGACTCCGGCATCGAGGTGTCGGCCGCGGTGGTCCTGGCCTGGCGGCTGGCCCAGGAGCGCCGCACCGGCTGCAAGCAGGACGTCGACAAGCGGGCCCAGCGCCTGATCGCGACGAGCTTCGCCGCGCTGACCCTCTACGTGGGCGTCGAGTCGATACGCGACCTGGCAATGGCCGACCGGCCCGACGAGTCACCGGTCGGGATCGTGCTGGCCGCCCTGTCGCTGGTGGTCATGCCGTTCCTGGCCCGGGCCAAGCGCAGGCTGGCTCCGCTGATGGGATCGCGGGCCGTTGACGCCGAGGCGAAGCAGACCCTCCTGTGCGCCTTCCTGTCGGGCGCGCTGCTGGTTGGGCTGTCCGCCAACGCGGCCCTGGGCTGGTGGTGGGCTGACCCGCTGGCCGGGCTGTTCATCGCCGGCGCGGCCGGCTACGAGACCGTGAACACCTGGCGGGCCGACTCCCTCGAAGACACCTGTTGCGGCTGATCCCGGCCCGTGGGGGCAGGCACGCCCGCCGGTAGCATCGGACAGCCCACGTCGGAGTGGCGGAATTGGCAGACGCGCTAGCTTGAGGGGCTAGTGCCCAGTATGGGCGTGGGGGTTCAAGTCCCCCCTCCGACACTCAGCAAGATCAACAAGACGCTGGGCACAACCGGGTTCCAACCGAACGTCGCCCGCGGCCGTACCGAAATGGGGTGCGCCGCCGATGTCGCCCAGGTTGCAAAAATGAGACTCATTCTCATTATGATAGGCATCGCCTGCACCACCGAAGGAGCGTTGCCGTGCGACATAGGACCAGAGTTCAGAGCCATCCTTGCCGGATCTCCGCAAGATCACCGCGCGACCGCATTCTGATGCTGGCCGCGGCGGTGGCCGTGGCGGCTCTGGTGGCAGCGGCCTGCTCGGGAGACCCCTCGCCCGAGCCGCCGAGCGCAGCCGTTGAGACCCCGACGATCCTGGCCACCACCAGCATCTGGGCCGACGTAGTCGCCAATGTGGCCTGCGACGGGCTGGCCGACGTGGAAGCCATCATCCCGGTCGGCGGCGATCCGCACGGTTACGAGCCCTCGCTGCAGGACACCGAGCGCATGACCAACGCCTCGCTCGTGGTGGCCAACGGCCTGACGCTGGAAGGGCTCCTGGAGGACACTCTCCAAACGGTGGCGGCGTCCGGCACTCCGGTACTCGAGTTCGCCGCAGTCATGGACCCCATACCGTTCGAGGGCCACGACGACCACGAAGACGAAATGGGCCACGACGACCACGAAGACGAAATGGGCCACGACGACCACGAAGACGAAATGGGCCACGACGACCACGAAGACGAAATGGGCCACGACGACCACCACGACCACGCCCACGACGAAGACGAAGGCCACGACGACCACGAAGACGAAATGGGCCACGACGACCACGAAGACGAAGGCCACGACGACCACGAAGACGAAATGGGCCACGACGACCACGAAGACGAAGGCCACGACGACCACGAAGACGAAATGGGCCACGACGACCACGAAGACGAAGGCCACGACCACGACGAAGACGAAGGCCACGACCACGACGAAGACGAAGGCCACGACGACCACCACGACCACGCCCACGGATCGGAAGATCCGCACGTGTGGATGGACCCCCACCGCGTGGCAGAGGCGCTGCCAGTCCTCGCCCAGGCACTGACGGCCGACGCCGGCCTCGACCCGGCCGCGGTCGAAGCGTGCCTGAACAACTACCGGGCTGAGCTGGAGGCGGTAGACGCCGAGATCGCCGCCAAGGTTGCGCAGCTACCCGCCGAGAGCCGCAAGCTGGTCACCAACCACGACGCGTTCGCGTACTACGCGGCCCGGTACGGGTTCGAGGTCATCGGCACGGTCATCCCGTCGCTGTCGAGCATGGCCGAGGCCAATCCCGCCGGGCTCGAGGAGCTGGCCGAGATCATCGAGCACGAGGGCATCAAGGCCATCTTCGCCGAGACCCAGCACTCCAACGACGACATCGAGGCCCTGGCCGCCCATGTGGGCGACATCGACGTGATCACCCTCTACACCGGCAGCCTCGGGCCTCCTGGCAGCGGCGCAGAGACCTACACCGGATACCTGCGGACCAACACCGACCTGATCGTCGACTCCCTCAACTGAGACGGGCCAGAACATCCCGCCTTGGACTTCCACGGTGTGACTGCCGGGAGGCCGTCTCTGTCCACGTAGTCACAGGAGCCGTTTGAGATGCTCATTTGACAGGCTTGGTGCGGCTGATGTCTACGTATTCATATCGTGGTCCATACACCATGGCTGGCCCGCAAATCCTTCTCTTGAGCGACTGAGTGGGTATGGCATTGCTCCTGCGAGATGTCTCGGCTTGACAAATGAATACGTAGTCATTACGGTGGCAAGCAGTGGCAGGAGGGGCTGCGTGGGGGATGCGCCGAAGAATGGTAAGCCGATGAACGCTTCCGACGATGGAGTCGGACGTAGTTCCCGTCGGCGCGTCACGTCCAAGGATGTGGCGTCGGAGGCGGGCGTGTCCCAGGCGACGGTCGCTCGTGTCTTCTCCTCGCCCCATCTTGCCGCCCCCGAGACCCGGGCGCGGGTCGAGGCTGCTGCCACCCGCCTGAGCTATGTCCCGAACGCCATCGCGAGGAGCCTCAAGTCGCAGAAGACGGACATTGTCGCCGCGGTCGTGCCCGCACAGGGCGAGTACTGGCAAAGCATGCTGACCTCGTTCTCGCGCCGACTCGCGGCTCAAGGACGGCAGATGCTGCTGTTCAGCTTCGCGGAGGCCGCCGACGTCGACTCTGCTCTGACCGCGGTCGAGCAGTACCGCGTGGACGGCGTGGTGCTGGCGTCGTCAACCATCAGCCAGCAACAGTTGATCCGCATGCTCAGGCCGGGCCCGCCGGTCGTCGCCTTCAACCAGCCTGCTGCAAGGGGTGTCCTGCCCCAGGTCTCTGTCGACAACGAGGCGGGCATGAGCGATCTGGCCGAACACTTGGCTGGACTCGGCGTCTCGACAGTGCTGTATGTGGGAGGCGTCGCATCGGCCTCCACGGACCAGATTCGCTACCGGGGCGCCGCGAGGGCCCTCGGCGGCCACGGGATCGCCTGCCCCTATCTCGAGGCTGGCGCCTTCACCTACGACGCTGGGTACAAGATCTCGGCCCAATTGGCCGACATGCACGAGCTACCCGAAGCGCTGATGGTCGGCAGCGACGAGGTGGCTTGCGGCGTGATCGACGGTCTGCGCACCGCTGACATCGACGTTCCGGGGGATGTTCTCCTGACCGGTTTCGATGGCCTTCCGCAGTCGGCTTGGGCGGGTTACGACCTCACCACCCTCGTGCAGCCGATTGACGTCCTCGTGGACGAGGTGATCGAACTCCTGTTCCGCCAGGACACCCAAGCCCCTGCGACGTCTGTGGTCGTGCCGGGTTCCGTCCGCGTCGGCAGAACGACACGGCGATCCGATGGCTGAGATTCTCAAGGAAGCAGCCTCCAAGGGCGCACATGGAGCCGATCCTGCGCTGGCCGAGCGGGTAGGCGCACTGATCTCGGACGTGGCCGAGCGCGGCGAGCAAGCCGTGCGAGAGATGTCCAGGACGTTCGACGACTGGGCGCCGGAGCGGTTCCAGTTGAGTGCATCCCAAATCGACGAGATCGTGGCCGGCGTCGATCCCGGCACCGTGGAGGACATCCTCTTCGCGCAGTTCCAGATCCGCAGCTTCGCGCAGGCGCAACTCGATTCGATGGGCGATGTTGAGATGGAGACGCTGCCAGGGGTGACACTGGCCCATAAGCACATCCCCGTGTCCTCGGTGGGGGCCTACGTCCCGGGGGGCCGCTACCCGATGGTGGCATCGGCGCACATGAGTGTGCTGACGGCCAAGGTTGCCGGTGTTCCGCGAGTGGCTGCTTGCACCCCGCCGATCGGCGGCATGGTCCCGGCTGAGACGGTCACGGCGATGCACCTGGCGGGCGCAGACGAGATATACCTGCTGGGAGGGGTGCAGGCGGTTGCCTCACTGGCGCTGGGGACCGAGTTCGTCGATCGGGTGGACGTGCTGGTCGGGCCAGGCAACGCGTTCGTGGCCGAGGCCAAGCGCCAACTGTACGGGCGGGTGGGGATCGATCTGCTCGCCGGGCCCACAGAGACGCTCCTGCTCGCGGACGACACCGTCGACGGCGAGATCTGCGCCACCGACCTGCTGGGCCAGGCCGAGCACGGGCCCACCTCGCCTGCGATCCTGCTCACCACGTCCCGTCAGCTCGGTACGGACACTCTCGCGGAGGTGGAGCGGCAGCTCGAGACCCTGACGACTGCCGATGTCGCGTCGGTGGCCTGGGCGGATTACGGCCGGATCATCGTCTGCGAGGACAAGGCCGAGATGCTCGCACTCGCCGACGAACTGGCGTTCGAGCATGTACAGGTCATGACCGACGATGACGACTTCTTCCTTGAGAACTTGACGAACTACGGAGCGCTCTTCCTGGGGCCGATGACCAACGTGGCCTACGGAGACAAGGTGATCGGCACCAACCACACCCTGCCGACGCAGGCCGCGGCCCGCTACACGGGCGGCCTGTGGGTGGGGAAGTTCCTCAAGACGGTCACATACCAGCGGATCACCAACCCGGCGTCGAGCGCTCTGATCGGGGAGTACTGCAGCCGGCTGTGCTGCATAGAGAACTTCGCCGGCCACAAGGCACAGGCCGACATCCGGGTCCGTCGCTTCGGCAGCGGGCCACTGGCGCAACAGGCGTCGGCTCTCAGCGGAACGCGATCGTGAGAACGGCGGTCGTCACCGGAGCCAGCGGCGGGATCGGCTCTTCAATCGCCCAGCGCTTGGCGTCCGACGGCTACGCCGTCATCGCCGGGTACCACTCGGCCGCCGATCGAGCTGAGAGCCTCGCGGCCCAACTCCCGGGCGACGGGCATCGGGCCATGAGGATCTCTGTCCTGGAGTCCGACACGCTTGACGTGCTCGCTGAGTCCATTTCTGCCAGTTCGGGCTGCCTCGACGTGCTCGTCAACTGCGCCGGCGTGACCCGACCCGTGCCCCACAGCGATCTCGACGCCCTAGACGACGATCTGATCGATCACATCTTCGCAACGAACTGGCGCGGCCCCTTCGCGGCGATTAGAGCTCTGCACAGCCTTCTTGAGAAGGCCGACGGCTCTGTGGTGGTCAACATCTCGTCCATCGCGGCGGTGACGGGCCAAGGCTCCAACGTCGCCTACTGCGCTTCCAAGGCCGCTCTCGACAGCATGACCCGGTCGTTGGCCCGGGCTCTCGCGCCGCGAGTGCGCGTGGTCTCGGTTTCTCCGGGCTGGGTGTCTGGCGCGTACGCCGATCGCATGCCCCCGGCTGTGCTCGAGTCCCAGCGGGCTGCCACCCCGATGGCCCGGCTGGCGACGCCGGAGGATGTAGCCGCCGCAGTCAGCGCGGCCGTCAGCAGTCTGCCCTTCACGACGGGGGCGGTGATCGCGGTGGACGGCGGCCGGCCACTGGGGGCAGCATGACTGCCGCTACGAGGATCGTCGATGCGGCCGAGATGAGTCGCCGCGTCATAGAGCCCGCCGAGTTCGTGCCGGATACGGAGGCCTTCGTTGATGTGCGGCTCCCAAGATCCAGCGGCAAGGCGAGCTACTCCCTCATCGGACCGGGCGTGTCCCAGAACTCGGGCCAGGAGATAAGCCTGGCTGAACCTCACGGCTTCTGCATAGGCGCGGCGAGCATGCCGCACGGCACGGTCAACAACCCGCACCTGCACTACACCGCCGAGGTCTTCATCTGCACGCGCGGCCGCTGGCGGATGATGATCGGCCAGCGCGGCGAGCAGACGCTCGACGTCGGGCCGGGGACGGTGTTCTCCGCGCCGACCTGGGTGTTCCGAGGCTTCGAGAACATCGGAGGCGACGACGGGTGGTTGTTCACCGTCCTCGGCGGCGACGACACCGGCGGCATCCTGTGGGCCCCCGACGTGCTCCGCCAGGCGGCGGAGACCGGGCTCTACCTGGCATCGGACCAGACTCTGCTGGACGCATCCAACGGTCAATCCGTCGACGGCGCGATCGTTCCTCTCGACGACGACGATTTCGAGTCCGTCGACTCCTACTCCATCTCGGAGTTGGAGCCGCGGGCAGTCGGGCTCGACTCCCTGGACTGGTCGCAGCGAGGCCTGCTTTCCAGCGTCCTGGCCGGACACGCATCCGCGCTGGCGCCAGTAATCGGCTTCGGCATGTCCGAGGATCGCCGTCAGGTCCCGGCCATATGGAATCCGCACGGATTCTCGATCGAATGGCTCAGCGTCCCGCCCGGGTCCAGGGTCGGGCTGCACCGGCTCGATGTCAGCCAGGTCCTGATGTTGAGTCAGGGCGACTGGGAGGTCAGCTTCAATCGCGGCGACGCCACCCAGTCCACCCGGCCTCCGCCGGAGACCGTGGTCTCGGTGCCAGCGGGCGCATGGCGGGACTTCGCCAACGCCGGCTCGGGCGACGCAACGGCGCTGGTGGTTTGCGGGGGCGACGAGCGGGCCCTGATCGAATGGGATCCGGCGATCGTGTACCGCGCCCGGGCGGCTGGTTGGGCACGGGACGCCGGAGGCTACGTGGCCCCGCTCCGCCTGCTCGCAGGGTCGTCTCCGATGAACGAGGCGAACTCCACGGCAACTCACACGATCGAAGAGCAATAGCACCTACCTAGGAGGGAAGAGCACATGAGCACATTGAGAAAGAACTGGTGGCGAGCACTCGCCGTTCTCTTCACGGTCACCCTCGTAGGCGCAGCCTGCGGTGGCGACGATGACGAAGCGGAGCCCGCTGCCGTCCAGGAAGCGACTCCGGAGCCCGAGGCCGAGGCTGCGCCCGACGCTGAGGCCGCTCCGGAGCCCGAGGCTGCGCCGGAGGCTGAGGCGGCTCTCATCTCCGACGAGTGCCCGGTTCCCGCTCCCGCGGACAACGTCACTGTCGACGTGATGGGCTGGGAGTTCCCGGTCACGGCCGAGATCGGCAAGGAGATGGAGGAGTGCAGCCAGGGCAACCTGTCAGTCAACGTCCAGTTGCTGGCCAGCGCCGACGCTCAGGACCAGATCGCTCTCGACCTGGCAACCGGTTCGCCGGAGTTCGAGGTCGTCCACACGACCGATTCGACCGTGGGTCAGTACGCCGAGAACCTTCTGGATCTTAGTCCGTACATCGAGAAGTACCGGGACCAGTACGACCTCGGCGACATCTCGCAAGCGGCCTGGGACGGCTCCTCGGTCGACGGCAAGATCCTCGGCGTCCCGCTGTTCAGCAACACGATGCACTTCTTCTACAACTCGGAGATCCTCGCCGCCAATGGCATCTCTCCGCCAGACAATTTCGACGATGTGATCGCAGCCTGCGCAGTCCTCAAGGACGCCGGATTCGACGACCCGTTCAACATGAACCTCAGCGCCAATTGGGCCTGGGAGATCGAGTTCAGCAACGTCCTCAAGTCGCTGGGCGGCGTGATCCTCAACGATGACAACTCGCCCGGCTGGAACACACCCGTCGGACTCGAGGCGGTGAACAGGATCGTCCAGGTGTCCGACAGCTGCATGAGCGACGCGGGCCGCACCTTCGGCATCGATGACGCCGAGGCGGCGCTGCGAGCCGGCGAACTGCCGATGGCCAGCATCTGGGCGTCGCGGGCCGCTCAGATGGACGACCCGGAGAACTCGCTGGTGGTCGGAATCATCGAGTTCCTGCCGGCGCTGCGAACCAACGCCGACTCGCTACGCAACGGGCCGGCCTTCGTGGACTACTACTCGATACCAGCGGGCGGCAGCGTCGACCCGGAGTTCGTCTTCCAGGTGATAATGGCTGCGCTGGACCTCGAGTCGCAGAATGCCGCGGCAGCCCATGCGGCCGTCGCCCGGCTGAGCGCCACCAACCCCGACGCGCCGCGCAACGGTGAGGCCTCCGCGTTGAGCGTGGCCGATGGAGTCGGCTCCCGGACCAAGAACGCCGCCCTGCCGATCGCGCAGGGGGTCCTCGGTGATGCGCTGCTGGAGATCACCGCTAGCGGCACCGACCCGGCGGCTGCCCTCGCAGACGCAGAAGCGGCCTACATAGAGGAAGCCACCGCCGCCGGCTTCCTCTAGAGCCAGGAGACGGCCTACGCGGGGCCGGCGTACCCCAAGCGCCGGTCTCGCGTAGGGCCGAACCGAAGAAACAAGAAAGGGGGAAACATGGACCGAAAAACGTTCGCCGGATTCACCGGTCTGAGCGTGTTCATCATGGCCGCACTCATGGTGTTTCCGCTTGTCACCACGGTCTTCTTGTCGTTCAACCGGGTGTTCCTGCGCGATCTGGGCACACGTGAGTGGATCGGGTTCGAGAACTACACCGAAGTCCTGACCGACCCCGACTTCTGGGCTGCCTTCCGCTTGACGATGCTGTTCGTGGTGATCGTCGTGCCGGTGCACCTAGTGCTCGGGCTGTCAGTCGCCAATCTCCTGGACCGGGTCACGCGGGCCAGAGGCCTGTACATGGCGACATTGCTGCTGCCGTTCATCGTCACACCGGTGGTGGGCACCCTGCTCGTGCGCGACCTGTTCGACCGGGGAGGGCTGATCGCCTGGCTCTGGGACGTGTTCACCGACGAGACCTTCGTCATCACGACCGACAACGTGAAGTGGGTGCTGATCATCCACGGGATCTGGTCCATCACACCCTTCGCCATCATCACGTTCTTCGCGGGAATGCAGACGCTGCCCGAGGAGCGGATGGAGGCGGCCCAGATGGACGGCGCCGGGTTCTGGGCGAAGCAACTGTTCGTCGTCATCCCCCACCTGAAGTCACTGATCGTGTTCGTGCTGCTGATCACCATCATGGACGCCTACAGAGTGTTCGACAGCTCGTTCGTGTTCGGCCAGAGCGCGGGCCAGGCGGCGCACACACTCCAGATGTACAACTTCGACGTAGCGCTGAGTTCTCAGATCGGGCGCGTGGGCAAGGGCAACGCGATCGCGGTTATCACCGTCATCGGGATCTTCGTCGTGCTCATCCCGTTCCTCCGCAAGTCCTACAAAGAACAGATTGCAGAACGATGAACCAGACCAGCCCCCTCAAGACCTTCGGCATCCACAGCACCTTGGTGGCGATGGCCGTCCTGTCGTCGATCCCGTTCTACTGGGCCGCCCAGACGTCGATCAAGTTCACGCGGGACACCATCCGCAGCACGCCGACGCTGTGGGGCTTCGACATCACCGCCGACCCGTACCGCAAGTTCTGGTTCGTCAACGAGGACCAGAACATGTGGGCCGTCGGGTTGTTCTTCCTGCTGACAGGGGCGTTGATCGCCTTCATCCTGTGGGCCCGCCGCAGTTTCGAGACGACATGGCCGTTCACTGTGGCCGTCATCGGCTCGCTCTGGGTGGCGCTCACCGTCTTCCCGCGCGTGTTCGACATGAACCGGGAGTTCGACTTCTTCGTCAACTCCATATTCGTGACCGTGCTGACCGTGGTCATCTCGATCTCCATCGGCCTGCTGGCCGGCTACGCCCTGGCCCGCTACTCGGGGCTGTCCGGCGCGGTGATCCTCATCGTGGCGCTGGGCTTCCGGGCACTGCCGCGGACTGCGTTCGTGCTCCCGTACTTCGTGGTGGCCAAGGAGCTCGGCATCCTCGACTCCCGGCTGGTGATCGTGCTGGCACTGGTGGCGGTCAACCAGCCGTTCACGATCTGGATGCTCAGGAGCTTCTTCATGGAGGTGCCCCGCGAGATCGAGGAGGCGGCCATGATGGACGGCACGACCCGGCTGCAGGCGTTCCGGATGGTCGTCATCCCGGTCATGTGGCCGGGGATAATCGCCACCTCGCTGTTCACGATGCTCCTGGCCTACAACGAATTCCTGTTCGTGCGGGTTCTCGCCGTGACCGAGTACACCCTCCCGGTAGCGATCTCCGCGTTGACGGGAGGCGACAGTGCGGCCACCGTCACCGAGGCCGCCGCAGCATCGGTCTCGATCACTCTGCCCATCGTGATCGCGATAATCATCTTCCAGAAGCACCTAGTGAAGGGTCTGGGCGCCGGAGCGGTGAAGGGATGACGCTCCAGGACGCGAAGCGCGTCGTGCTCGCCTACTGCCGCGACCTCGACCGAGCGTCGGAGGCCGAACTCGCCGCGGTGATCCGCAAGCACTCCGCCGACGACTATCGGTGGCGGGGTGTGCATCCCTTCAACGAGCAGTTCGGTGCCGACGGGGTGGCGGAGGCATTCTGGGTGCCGTTGCGGGAGTCCTTCACGTCTCTGCAGCGCCGCCCCGACGTCTTCATGGCCGGAGCCGACACGGCGTCCGGTGACGGGGCGGTGTGGGTATGCCAGATGGGGCACCTGCTGGGGCTCTTCGATCGGCCCTGGCTGGACATCCCTCCAACCGGCAGGATGTGCCTGATCCGGTTCTGCGAGTTCAATCGGGTGGACGGCGAGCAGATCGCGGAGACGGCGCTGTTCGTCGACGTAGTCAGTGTGATGCGCCAAGCGGGGCAGTATCCGCTGCCGCCCCAGACGGGAGCTGCTCACATGCACCTGGGGCCGGCAACCCACGATGGGCTGCTGCTCGACGCCCAGGACCCCGGCGAGGGAGCCGCGACGATGCGGCTGGTCGAACGCCTGGTCAAGGATCTGGCACAGGCCAACCAAGTGGCCAACGAGACCGGCGACAATCACGTGCCACGATCGGTGCTCGAAGCGACGTGGCACTCCGACATGATCTGGTCGGGCCCCGACGGTATCGGCGCCACCTACACGATCGACCGCTACGAGCAGCAGCACCAGTACCCGTTCCGGCTCAACCTGTCGGACAAGCGCTTCAACGGGCATGTGGCCCGACTTGCCGAAGGCGACTACGCGTCCTTCTTCGGATGGGCCAACCTGACCAACGTCGCCGGCGGCGGGTTCCTGGGAATGACGGGGGCCGGCAAGCCGGCCGACATGCGGGTGGCGGACGTCTACAGGCGGGACGGCGACCGGCTGGCCGAGAACTGGGTCTTCATCGACCTCTTGCACTGGCTGAACATGCAGGGCCTGGACGTCTTGGCCCGCATGCGCCAGTTGCTCGGCGAGGACATACGCGGCCGCGAAGCACGCACAAACACGATCAGGGAGGACAATCAATGGCATCAGTGACGCTTGACAAGATCACCAAGGTGTACCCCAACGGGTTCCAGGCGGTCAGCGAGTTGAGTCTCGACCTCGCCGACGGCGAGTTCTTGGTGCTCGTAGGGCCGTCGGGCTGTGGAAAGTCCACGGCGCTGCGCATGATCGCCGGATTGGAGCAGATCAGTGGCGGCGATCTCTACGTCGGCGACCGGAGGGTCAACGACGTCGCCCCCAAGGACCGCGACATCGCGATGGTGTTCCAGAACTATGCGCTGTACCCGCAGATGACCGTGGCCGACAACATCGGCTTCCCTCTGCGGTTGCGCAAGGTCCCCAAGGCCGAGCGCAAGCTCAAGGTGGAGGACTCGGCGCGGATCCTCGAACTCACCGAGCAGCTCGACAAGAAGCCGGCCAACCTCTCCGGGGGCCAGCGCCAGCGGGTGGCCATGGGCAGGGCGATCGTGCGCGAGCCGAAGCTCTTCCTGATGGACGAGCCGCTCTCGAACCTCGACGCCAAGCTGCGCGTGCAGATGCGGGCCGACATAGCGGGCATTCAACGAGAACTCGGCGTTACCACGTTCTACGTGACCCACGACCAGGTCGAGGCCATGACGATGGGCGACCGTGTCGCGGTCATCAAGGACGGCCACCTGCAGCAGGTGGCGTCACCCGAGGATCTCTACGACTCGCCCGACAATGTCTTCGTTGCCGCGTTCATCGGCTCTCCGTCGATGAACCTCTACGAGGCCACCGTCACCGAGGCCGGTGGGGCCCTCCGCGTCCAGATGGGGAACCAGAGTCTCGGCCTCGACGCGTCGATGCTCGACCGGCGGCCGGCCCTGCGAGCTCATCTGGGCGAGCCCGTCGTGGTGGGAATCCGACCGGAGGACATGGAGGACGCGACGGTCGCCCCGGACCATCCATCCGACCAGAGACTCGAAGCGACCATCGATGTACGTGAAGCACTCGGAGCCGAGACGCTGATGCACTTCGTGGTGGAGGCGCCGCCGGTGGAGAGCGGCGATCCGGACGCGCTCGATGAACTAGGCGAAGAGGACAAGAGCCGCTCCACGGCCCGCTTCAGCGCAGCCACAACGGCCCGTCCCGGCGACCGCATCCAGGTCAACGTCGACACCTCGAAGATGCACTTCTTCGACCGCTCCTCCCACCTGGCAATCCGTGGGTGAGGGCGCATCGCGGGCACGCTGACCGCCTAGGCGGGTCGACCGCCGACTCATGAGGACCAGCACCGACCGCATCCTCACCACCCATGTGGGCTCGCTGCCCCGTTCGGAGGCAGTGACCCGGGGCGTGTTCGCCATCGAGAACGAGGAAGCCATCGACATGGACGCCCACCGGGCCGAGATCACCAAGGCGGTGGACGATGTGGTCGCCCGGCAGGTCAGTGTGGGCGTTGACGTCGTCAGCGACGGCGAGATGAGCAAGCTCTCCTACGCCACTTACATCAAGGACCGGATCACGGGGTTCGAGGGCGACAGCCCCCGGCGCGCCCCTGCCGACCTCGAGGACCACCCCTCCTTCCTCGAGCGGCAGGCGCGCACCGGCGGGACGCCGACGTACAAGCGGCCACAATGCGTCGGTCCCATAGCAGTGAAGGACATGGGTCCGTGCCGGCGCGACATCGCCAACTTCGCCGCCGCGGTCGACGCACACGGCCCCCGCGACGCCTTCATGAACGCCGCTTCACCCGGCGTCATCGCGCTGTTCCAGCCCGACGCCCACTACGGCGACCACGAGACGTACCTCTACGCGCTCGCCGAAGCGATGCGGCCCGAGTACGAGGCGATCGTCGAGGCCGGGTTCGTCCTGCAACTCGACTCGCCGGATCTGGGGCTCGGTCGCCACATGATGTTCAAGGGCAAGTCGGACGCCGAGTACGAGGCGCTGGCCCACGTGCATGTGGAGGCTCTGAACTGGGCCGTGCGCAACATCGACGCCGGCCAGATGCGACTGCACGTCTGCTGGGGCAACTACGAGGGGCCCCACACCCACGATGCGCCCATGTCCCAAGTGCTGCCGATCGCCATGGAGGCGAAGCCGCAGGCACTGCTCTTCGAGGCCGCCAACCCGCGGCACGCGCACGAGTGGGCGACCTTCGCCGAGGCCGACATCGGCGACGACAAGGTCCTCGTGCCCGGCGTGATCGACACGACAACCCACTTCGTGGAGCATCCAGAACTCGTAGCGCAGCGTATCCAGCGGTTCGCGGCCATCGTCGGCCCCGAGAGGGTCATGGCCGGCACCGACTGCGGTTTCTCCACGTTCGCCGGATACGCCGGAGTCGACCCCGAGATCGCCTACGAGAAGCTCGGGGCACTCGCCACGGGGGCGGCCATCGCCTCCGACCACCTCTGGTGACACAAAGGAGCGCCTGATGTCGTCTGTCAACCAAAGCAACAAGGCCGCCGTCTGGGACTACTGGCAGAAGCTGAACCACGTACCGAACGACCAGATCGCCGATGTCGTCCGCGCCGCGTGCCACACCGACGTCGACTGGAACGGGTCGGCTCCGATCGACCGTCTAGTCGGCGTCGATGCGCTGATCGCGGACTTCTGGGAGCCGCTGCTGCGCTCCTTCCCGGACCTGAAGCGCACCCCGGACGTCTTCATGGGCGGGATCGACGAGGGTCAGTCGCGCTTCGCGAGCGACGAGGGCACGGAGTGGGTGTCCGGCTGCGGCCACCTGACCGGGACGTTCGCTGCGGACTGGCTGGGCATTCCCGCTTCCGGGAAGAAGACCCACATGTACTTCGGGCAGTTCTACGTGATGCGCGAGGGCAAGATCGCCGAGAGCTACGTGATGTTCGACATCCTCTCGGTCATGCGCCAGGCGGGCTACGAGGTGCTCCCGCCGTCACCGGGCGCCGACGGCGGCAAGATCCCTGCGCCCGCGGCCGGCGACGGCATCCTGCTGACCGAGCATGACCCGATCGAGGGGCGGAAGACCCTGCAGCTCGTGGCGGCCATGGCGAGCGGGCTCGAGCGCTACGTCCGCGACCGCGACGGCGCCGACATGAGCCGCATGGAGCAGTGGCAGTACTGGGCTCGGGACATGAAGTGGTACGGCTACTCCGGCATCGGCCGGTGCTACACGCTCGAGGAGTTCGAGGACTTCCACCAGCGTCCGTGGCTCCACGGCTTCGGTGATCGAGGCCTCACCCATGACCCGGACCACGGGCGGGTGATGGGGTTCGTGGGTGAGGGCAGCTACGCCTGCGGGGGCGTCTGGGATGTGGCGTTCTCGCACCATCACGGCACCTACGCCGGCATCGGCGCCACGAACAAGCTCATGACCATGCGCGACTTCGACTGGTGGAAGCGGGGGCCGAACGATCTCCTGATCGAGAACTGGGTCCCCATCGACCTGATCGATCTCACCCGCCAGATGGGCGTGGACCTCATGGAGCGCCTCGCTCACCTCGTCGAGGATCGCAAAGCCAAGGGGTGGTGGTAGCCGATGCCTGATCCAGTGCACCAGGCCAACAAGTCGCTCGTCCTCACCAGCACATGGAGGCTGCATTGAAGGGCTTTGATCCCGAGTACAAGTCGGTTCCCGACTACATCCTGAAGGCGACGAGGCGCATCTGGGAGGAGCGCGGCATCGCGCGGATCCACCACTACTACTCCAGCGACAACATCGTCAGGACCGCGATGGGACTGACACAGGGCATCGACGCCGTGATCGCGGCGACCAACGCCACGCTGCACCAGTTCCCCGATCGTCGACTGCTGGGCGAGGATGTGATCTGGACCGGTGACGACGAGACCGGCTGCTACTACTCGTCGCACCGGATCGTGTCGCCCATGCATCACAACGGCGACGGTATGTTCGGCCCGCCGACAGGAAAGCGGGTCAAGGCCCGCACGATCGCAGACACCGTCATCAGAGCCGAGAACGTGTGCGAGGAATGGCTGGTCCGCGATCACGGCGCGATCATCCGCCAACTCGGCCACGACGTCGGCGAGTTCGCGGCCCAGTCGATCGCAACAGAGCGGGAGAGAGGCCAGACGCCGGAGGTGTTCACGCCGGAGGTCGACGTGGCGGGCAGCTATGTCGCCCCTACAGAGACGTCCGAACATGCACTCATGTACGCCGGCACACTGGAGTCGATCTGGCGTAGCGACTGCCGGGTCGTCGACGCGAACTACAACGAGGCGGTCGCCCTCGAGCTGCCGGGCGGCTTCACCGAGAGCGGCAGGGCCGAGGCAACGCAGTTCTGGATAGGCCTGACCTCCGCGGTCCCGGACGCACGCTTCTCGGTGGACCATCTCATCGGTCGAGACGACCCCGGCCACCCGCTGCGTGCAGCCGCACGTTGGAGCGTCCAGGGAACCCATGACGGCGCCGGTGCGTTCGGAGACCCGTCCGGGGCCCCGATCTACATCATGGGGATCAGCCACGCCGAGGTCATCGACCAGCAGATCGTCAGGGAGTGGGTCCTGATCGACGAGTTGGCCATTCATCGCCAGATCCGCTTGTTCAAGGGCTAGCGAAGAAGCGAGGGGTGTAGTGGCTGAGCCGAGCACCGGACACGCGATCATCGACGAGGACCTACGGGCCACGCTGGCCGGATTCGACACCCCGACAATCTGCAACGCCCTGGAGATCGCAGCCCCGAACGGCCGCGCTCGACCGGCTACACCCGAGAGACGTTCGTCGTCGCTCAGTGGTTGAGCAGCGTCTTGACGACTGAAGTGACTTGGAGACTCGCGCTGGAATCGATCTGACCCAGGCGATGCACGAGACGGCGGCGGTTGATCGATCGGATCAACTCGCACTGGGCGTAGCTGGTCTCGTCGAGACCCGTCTCGCCCGCCGGCTCGATCTCCACGTGCAGCGAGAGCCCCCGCCGGGTTGTCGTCAGCGGTACCACGATCACGAACGGGAAGTCGGGACCGAAAGTGTCCGGCGGCCCGAGAACGAGCGCCGGACGAGTGGTGGCGGGCTCGCCGGGGTACGGATCACCGAAGTCGACCAGCCACAGATCGTCAACCGACGCCATCGGTCACCGACGTGGTCTCGGCATCGGCCAGATAGGACGCCCAGGCCTCGGGATCGCTGCGCAACTCGGCGATCTCGGCCGTCACCCGCCGGGCGAACCGCTGGCGCCGGAGCGCCTCGACCGCGTCCCGCACCGTGTCGATGAGCGAGGCACCTGCGACATCGCTGAGCTCGACGAGACGGGCGTGAGTGTCGGTGTCGATGCGGATCGTGGTGGTAGCCATACTCCTGAGTCTACATTTTGCATGCATACCTGTCTACAGCTTGGCCCTGCGCTTCCACGTCAGCCACACCGCCCGAGGCCTGGCCCGCCACTACGACGTCAACACCGACTGATCTGGCGGGACCCGAGAGATAGAGTCGACGGGACAGGTATCGAAGGGGAGGACTATGCGACGCTTCGTCATCGAACGGGACATTCCCGACATCGGCTCTGCTGAGCGCGAGCAGCTGCGGGCTGCGGCCGGGCAATCCAACTCGGTCCTGCAGGCGATGCAGTCCGAGGGCAAGGCCATCCAGTGGGAGCACAGCTACGTGGCCGGCGACAAGACCTTCTGCATCTACGTCTGCAACGACGCCGAGCTGATCGACGAGCATGCAGAGCGCAGCGGGTTCCCGGCGACGGTAGTGACCGAGATCGGCAAGATCATCGATCCCACCACCGAGAAGCCCTAGCCCGCAGCCCGCTCGGGCGGGTCCGATGTCAGGTAGGCCGGGATGTCCCGTCGGGCGTGCAGGACACGCCAGATGTCCACGCGGTGGTCGTCGGTCACGTAGAAGACGATGTACGGGAACCTCTGCAGAGACCAGCTTCGCAGCCCTGGGATCTCCAGTTCGAATGCGAATCGGAGCGAGCCGATGCGCGGATGGCGGCGGAGGTGGTCGATCGCGGCTTCGAGTGCGTCGACGAAGTCGAGTGCGGTTATTGGGCCGGCTTGGTCGCGGTAGTGGGCCACCGCCGCCTCGATGTCGGCCGCCGCCGGGGCGCGAAGGTCAACTTGCACCGCCCCGAACTCAGGCGTCGGTGCGGGCCTGGTCTCGGAGTGACGCGAAGTAGGCGGCGTCCGCGTTGGCGACGACGGGAGCGCGGGCTCCTTCGAGAAGGGCAACCCGGAGCTGGCGGCGGTCGTGGTCGCGTCGGATCAGATCTCGCACGTACTCGCTGGTCGATCCGTAGTTGCCGTGATCGACCTGAGAGTCGACGAAACTCTTGAGATCGTCCGGAAGCGACACATTCATCGTAGTCACAGCCTCCGAGTGTACTACTTTGGCAAACTTTGCCAAAGACCACCGAGTGTCCGTCCTCTAATCCGAGCAGGAGTCAGCCGGCGTCCACCAGTACCGCGTCGGGTCCGACGGCTCCGGTCCAGCAGTACAGGAGCACGGTCGGTGTGGCGCCGAAGTCCTGGCTGTGCACCTGCCAGGGTGCGTGGTGGACGGCGTCGCCGGGCCGGGTGCTGCGCCGGTTCCCGTCGCAGCCGCTGAACGCCGGCTCCCCGGCCATGACGTGGTACAGCTCCTCGGCCTCGTGCTGGTGGGCGGGGTAGTGCAGATGCGGCCCCCACAGGCCGATCCCGACCCTCACGGCGGCGTGCTCGACGATCGCGTTCGGGCCCACCAGAGGCACGTAGCCGTAGTTGTCGAGGTAGTCCCGGCTCAACACGTCGAGGTAGCCGACGGTCTGGCGCCACGGCAGGACCGGAGCGAGACGGAGGAACTCCTCGAGGACTGAGTCGATGGCCGCATCGCCGCTGGGTTCGACCGCGTCGAGGTGCCGCACCACCGGAAGGAAACGAGGCTCGACGCCGGCGGGACCGCGAGCGTTGTCGAGCGCTTCGAGCACCGGCTCGACCATCGGGAACTCCGGGACCACTGGGCGGCTCCGGTGGAACTCAGCGATCCGCCGGAGCAGCCCGTCGATCATGCCGCGCTCCAGCTAGGAGGCAACGGGTTCGAGTTCGAACAGGCGGAATTCGCGGTCGGTGACGGTCACGTACCGGGTCCAGACGGGAAACCAGGTCACCGCGGTCTGCCACCGCCGCCCGCGCTCGGCGCCCTCCAGGAGACGGGCTCTCATCCGCGTCCGCTTGCCCCGGAACACGATCTCCGCATCGGGGTTGGCGATGAGGTTGGCCGTCCAGGCCGGATGGTGCTCGCGGGCGAAGTTGCTGCCCACCAGCAGGAAGCGACCCCCTTCCAGCGGAACGGCGCCCAGCGGCGTCTCCCGGAGCCGACCCGTCCTGGCGCCCCTCGTGGTGAGCATGAGCATGGGCTGCGCCGGGGTGTCGAGCAGGGTGCGGCCCCCGGTGAGCCGGTTGATAGCCCGATGGAGCGGAGGGAAAACGCGGGGGCCGATGATGCGGAAGGGCCGCGACACCAGCAGGCGACCAGACCCGCGGAACCCCTTCGGTGGCGCCGGCGCTTCGTCGGGATCGGAGTTCATTGGTGGCGCATGACCTCGTCGAGCAGGTCGTCGAGGCCGGGGAGGCTCGACGTGTCGGTGTCGATCACGATCCGTTTGAGACCGGCCATCCGCAGCGGCGGCTGGTACTCGTCGCTTACCGGGAACGGGGTGCTGTAGCCGGCCGTGGTCCAGGTGCCGTTGGCGGTGGAGATGAAAGGGATGGTGGCGTCGATGGTCGTCGATCCCAGCGACGAGCCGTCGGCGAACTGCTCGACCGTGCTGCCGCCGTCGACTTCAGCGATCCTCAATCCGAGCTCGGTGGCCCCTGCGGGCCGGGGCACAGCGAACCGGCGGAACCCGCGATCGGGCGCGTGGATGAACGCCACCAGCTCGGCGCCAAGAGCAACCCATGCCCATCCCGCGGTCCAGTTGCCGTGCTCGACGATCACGCCGTCACCGTCGCCGAGCGGGCCGTCGAGCTCGGCCGCGATGTTGAGCCCGCCGAAGATCAACGGACCGGCCTGGAAGTTCATGCGCTCCCCGGCGCGAAGCTCGTAGCTGCGCCGGTACCCCGCGAAGGGCATGTGAATGAGGTGCGGGTTCTGTAGGTACGCCGGGCCGTCCTGGAGCGGGAGCACGTCGTTCCGCTCGGCCTCCGCATCCCAACGGGCTCGAAGCTCGGCCAGGCGCTCGGGGTGGGTCTCGGCCAGGTCGGTGGACTCGGCGAAGTCCCGGTCGGAGTCGAACAGCATCCACTCATCGGCACGGAAGTCGACGCTGCCGTCGATCATGTCCCGCTCGTGCGGGTTGAACTGGTTGACGTGGTTGGTCACGGCCTTCCAGCCGTCGTGATAGATGGCCCGGCTGCCCCAGCACTCGTAGTACTGGGTGGTGCGGAACTCGGGTGAGCCGGCATCCGCGATCGACGGGACCATGGACCGGCCGTCAACCGACATCTGGGGCACGCTGCGCACCGACGCCGGCATCTCGACGTCGAGCAGGTCGAGCACGGTCGGCAGGACGTCGATGGCGTGGCAGTACTGGGAGCGCAACCCTCCGGGGTCAGGCACGGCGGCCGGCCAGCGGACGACCAGCGGATCCCGCACCCCGCCTTCCAGGGTGTAGCGCTTCCAGCGCCGCAGAGGTGTGTTGCCGGCGTGAGCCCATCCCCACGGATAGTGGCTGTAACCGCGGTGGCCGCCTGCGGTGTGCGCGGTCTCCTTCAGCCGGTCGAGCGACTCGAGGCCCTCGTTGATCTGGGTCAGGTGGTTGGTCGAGCCGTGGGGTCCACCCTCACCCGACGCGCCGTTGTCGGACATCACGACAACGATGGTGTTGTCGAGCTCGCCGAGATCCTCGAGGCAGTCGATGATCCGGCCGAGTTGCGCGTCGGTGTGGGTCAGATAGCCGGCGAACACCTCCTGAAGCCTCGCGTACAGCCGCCGGGCGCTGGCGTCGATGCCGTCCCATGCCTCGATCCAGTCCGGTCGCGGGCTCAGCTCGGTGCCGTCCGGGACCACGCCGAGCTCGATCTGGCGGGCCAGAGTGCGCTCCCGCAGCGCGTCCCAGCCGTCGTCGAAGGCGCCCTCGTACGGCTTGATCCACTCATCGTGCACATGGTGCGGGGCGTGGACCGCCGCGGTGGCCCAATACAGCACGAACGGCCGGCCGGGCTGGTGCAGCCGCAACTCGCGGATCATGCCGATGGCCTCGTCGGCCATGTCCTCAGTGAAGTGGTAGCCCTCCTCCGGCGTCCGGGGCGGGTCGACGTAGCTCTGGTCACGCACCAGGTCGGGGGTCCACTGCGACTCCTCGCCGCCGAGGAATCCGTAGTACCGGTCGAACCCCTGCCCGGTGGGCCAAGTGTGGAACGGCCCGCCGGGGCCACGATGGTCGCGGGGCGTGAGGTGCCACTTGCCGACGGCCCAGGTCGCCCAGCCCGACCCGCGGAGCACGGCCGGAAGGGTGGCGGCCTCGGGCGGGATCACGCTCGTGTAGCCGGGGAACACCAGCGGCAGGTCGGGGAACACTCCCATGCCGACGCGGTGGTGGTTGCGACCGGTGAGCACGCAGGCTCGGGTGGGCGAGCAGAACGCGGTGGTGTGGAAGTTGGTGTACCGCAACCCCTCGGCGGCCAGCCGGTCGATGGTGGGGGTGGCGATCGGGCTGCCGTAGCACCCGAGCTGGGCGAAACCGCAGTCGTCGAGCACGACCAGCAGGACGTTGGGCCCGCCCGGGGGGAACGGACTCTCAGGACGCGACGCCGACGACTCGGCCAGCGTGAAGCCGATCTGCATGTCAGGATCGTTCATCGCTACCGACGAACCTCCAGTTGCTTGTCGCCGCAGCCCAACACAGGGAAGGTAGTAGCCCCATGCCCGAGAATGTCGTCACGGGCGACTACGCCGGTCCGGCAGAGCCCCACTGGCTGGCCGAGATGTGCGGCGGCGGAGGCCTGCGCCACTTCGACCTCACCGAACGGCGGGTGGATATTCAGCGCTCGTGATCGCCGGGTGGTCTCGCCGCCAGTCTCTCGCTCAGCTCGATGAGACTGGTCCAGACCGCCTGCGGGATGGGGATGCCGTCGCGGCGGCGCTGCTCGGCCAGGGCGTGCTCCCGCTGGCCGGGGATCTCCACCCGGTCGAACCCGGGTGCGGTGCGGGATGAGCGCACATCGTCGAGTATCTCGGCGACCGCAGCGACGACCACGTCGGACGCCCGGTAGCAGGCGGTGTCAACCAGCATGATGAGCCAGTTCGCCTCGACCGTGGCGACACCCATCAGCGCGGTGGCCACGATCTCGGCCATCAGCCCCATGCCGTAGCCGCGGGCGCCCGCGAAGGGCCGGATGGCGCCGCCGTCGAGGTACGCGCCGGGGTCGGCACTGGGAGTGCCGTCGGCCGTCAGAAGGTACTCGCCATCGAGGTGCACGCCCCGCACCTGGGCGTTCATGACCTTGCCGCCCGACACCATGCCGGTGGCGAAGTCCACGATCACAGGACCGCCGTCGCCAGCCGGAAACCCGAACGAGTACGGATTGGTGGGCAGCTTCGGATCGATGCCGCCGTGGGGTGCCACCTGGCGCCACCGCTGCCGCCTCCCGCCGCCACAGATGATCGAGAACATCCCGGCTGCGGCGGCCGTCTCAGAGTAGGTGCCCATCCGGCCGGTATGCCCGCAGTTCTGCACCATCACCACCGACATCCCGGTGTCGCCGCACTCCTCGATGCCAAGGTTCACGCCCAGCGCGACGGCGGGGTGGCCGAAGCCGCCGTTGCCGTCGACCACGATGCGGCCGGCCGCGTTCCGCGCCGCGCTCGGGCGGGCGCCGGCATCGAGATAGCCCGTGCCGGCCATCTCGGCGTACTGGGTGAGCCGCATGACGCCATGCGACTCCACGCCGCGCAGGTCGGCCGCCACCAGGTGCTCCGCAATCTCGGCCGCGATATCCGGGTCGCAGCCGATGCGGGTCATCACAGTCGTCGCGAACACAGTCAACTCCGCAACCGCTACGACATGCACCGGCTCTCCGCCGGCCGCTTGTTCGTCAGGCAACCCGCACTCCCTCCAGCGCGACCATCCCGATGTGAGGATCGTGTCTGATCCCGGCTCGTGTCAGAAGTCGAAGCCGTTGGCCGCTACCGGGGTGGTCATGCCCATGTCGGGCGGGCCGTCCAGCAGCGCCATCATGGCCGGCATAGCGGCCTGCATGGCCTCGTTGCTGGCGTGCTGCTGGGCGGCTTCCATGCTCGACATGAGCGCGAAGAACCAGTAGGTGCCGTCCTCGCCCCGGTGGTAGGAGTACGATTCGACGCCGTCCACCGACTCGCTGGCCGCGACCACGGCCCGCAGCGCCTCGTCCATTTCGGAGCCCTTGCCCTCCTGGCAGGAGAACTTCGCGAACACTGAGACCTTCGACATGTTCCTCGCCCTTTCGCGTGGTACCGGCACGGCACAGGGCTTGCCCCCGGACCGCTCGGAGACGCTACCGGGCCGTGTGGCTAGAGTCGTCCGCCCGAACCCGAAAGGAGCACCGTGGGGGAGAACCTGCGCTCGCGCATCGAGATGACAGACACCGAGCTCGCCCGGTTCATCGACCAGTCGCGCACCTGCACTATGGCCACCGTCGGCCCCAGTGGAATGCCCCACGTCGTGGCCATGTGGTACGCCTGGCTCGACGGCCAGGTGTGGCTGGAGTCGAAGGCCAAGGCCCAGAAGATCGTCAACCTGCGCCGTGACGACCGGCTGTCGGTGATGATCGAGGCGGGCAACACCTATGACACCCTGCGGGGGGCGTCGCTGGAGGGCCGCGGGGTGATCGTGGAGGATCCCGATGAGGTCTGGCGGGTCGGGGTCAACGTCTGGGAGCGCTACACCGCGCCCTACTCCGAGGACGTGCGGCCCCTGGTAGAGGCCATGCTGCACAAGCGGGTGGCGGTGCGCCTCGACGTCGAACGCGTCCGCAGCTGGGACCACCGCAAACTCGGGCTCGGCGCCATCGACGTGGGCGGCACCACTGGACCGCACCTCGACGGACCCGGCCTCCCGGGACCCGGCTGAGTCGCATGGCATCGAGGGCCGACTTCTCCGGGGACATCTTCTCGCTGGACGGCAGGGTCGCCATCGTCACCGGGGCCAGCGGCACGCTGGGGGAGCGCTACTGCCGGGTGCTGGCCGGCCGGGGGGCGACCGTTGTCGCCGCGGCCCGGCGGCTCAACCGGTTGGAGGCCCTGGCCGGCGAGGTCGACGGCGTCGTGCCGGTGGGCTGCGACGTGGCCGACGACTCGCAGCTCGAGCGGCTGGTCCAGGTGGCCGCCACCCACGGCGGCCCCGACATAGTGGTCAACAACGCGGGCGTCACCGACGCCGTCGTACGGGCCCACGAGCAGGACCCGGACCAGTTCCGGCGGGTGGTGGACATCAACCTCACCGCCGCCTTCGTGCTGTCGGCGGCCGCGGCCCGCCGGATGATCGAACACGGCCGGGGCGGCAGCATCGTCAACGTGGCCTCGATGCTGGGAACGGTGGCTTCGGGCGGCAACCATCAGGCCGGCTACGTCACCTCCAAGAGCGGGATGATCGGACTCACCCGGGAGCTGGCCAAGCAGTGGGCACCCGAGGGCATCAGGGTCAACGCCGTCGCCCCCGGCTACTTCCGCAGCGAGCTGACCGAGGAGATGTTTGCGGCCGACGACGCCCCCGGTCTGCGCCACATCCGACGCAACACCCTCATGCGGCGGGCCGGGGAGATCCACGAGTTCGACGGGGCGCTGCTGCTGCTGGCCTCCGACGCGGGCAGCTACATCACCGGCCAAACGATTCTGGTAGACGGCGGCTGGACGGCCCGCTAGAGCACTCAGCGCCGCGGCGCGAATGCCCTCGGCCCAACTTCCGGCAGTTTGGGGCGATTATTCGCCCCTGGGGCCGGAAGTTCGATCGGTTAGGCCGCGCCGGCGCGGCGGTAGGCGTCGAGCACCAGGCCGTGGAAGTGGTGCACGCCGTGCTCGGACAGGCCCGAGCCGCCCGGGTCGCACACGATGCGGCCCTGGTCGAACGCCGGGGTGCGCATGCCCCGCTGCACGCTCTCCACGATGGCGATGTCCTCAGGCTGGAGCACGTCGTCCATGTAGCGGATCGACTCGGTGTCGGCCTCGGTCAGCTGCGGCGTCTCGAAGTAGAAGTCGATGGTCTCCAGCGTGCGATCCGGCCCGGCCGGGACCATCTGCATGACGCTGAAGTTGCCCCGGCCCGGATAGCGCATCAGGCACGTGTTCGGCCACAGCCACCACACGGCCAGGTCCTTCACTGTCGACCCGGACACGTCGTAGGCGGCGTTGGCCGAGTACCCGGCCCTGGCCATCTGGCTGGAGTAGATGCCGTGGGTCGTGACCTCGTAGGTGTCCATCTCCACCAGCGTCACGAAGTCCTTGTGGGCGATGTGGCAGTGGTAGCACTCCAGGAAGTTGTCGACCACGTTCTTCCAGTTGGAGGCGATGTCGTAGTGGATGCGGCGCACATGGGTGAGGTCGTCCACGTCGGGCGCGCCGCGGGCGATCTCGTCGCCGAGGCCCCCGGACTGCTCGGCCAGCGACACCGCCTCCGGGTCGAGGTTGACGTACACGAAGCCGCCGAACTCCTCCGCCTGAACCTCGCTCAGGCAGATGCTCGAGACATCGAACCCGGCCACGTCGGCGGTGCGCCGCGCCTGCGCGAGCCGGCCCGTCAGCTCGTAGGTCCAGCCGTGGTACGGGCACACGATGCTGTCGGTGCGTCCCGATCCCGCCAGAAGCTCGTGGGCGCGGTGCTGGCACACGTTGTAGAACGCCCTCAGCTCGCCGTCGCCGCCCCGCACCAGCGCGACGGGCATGCCGGCCACCTCCAGCGCCAGATAGGCGCCCAGCTCTCGCAGCGACTCGACGTGGCACACCCACTGCCAGGAGCGGGCGAAGATCTCGCGCTGCTCGATCTCGAGCCAGCCAGGCTCGATGTAGGCGTCGGCGTGCAGGGACATCGAACGGGTCGGATCGAGGTCGTAACCCGCGGCGATTCCCGTGGTGGAAGTGCTGTCGCCGTTGGAGGGCGCCCGGCGATCGGACGCTCGGGTCTCGATGCTCGTCACGTGCCCCAATCTAGACGCAGGTCGTTAGCGTGCGGGCCAAGCGGACCCCCGACACGAGGCCCAGACTTGAAGAATCCAGCGACGCCCGCCGGTCGACATCTCAGAGCAGCGGCCCTGGTTCTGATACTGCTGGCCGCTGCCTGCAGTGAATCGGACGACGGCCCGACAACCGCCGCCCCCGAGACGGCCGGCACCGAGACGCAGCAAGACCAGGAGATGGGCGACATGGTCGGCAGCGGCCAGGACGGCAGCGGCCATCACGACGACGCCGGCACCGGCACCGACCACACGCACGACCACGATCACGGACCGGCCGGTGAACCGACCCGGTACGACGCCGACGTGGCCGACGCCGTCCAGACGATCACGGTGGACGCGGTGGACGGCTCCCCGGCGGGCGGAGTCCGGCGGGTGGAGGTCGATGCCGGCTCGGTGGTCGCCCTGATGGTCACGTCCGACATCGCCGAGGAGGTCCACGTTCACGGATATGACATCCTGCGGGCCGTGTCCGACGGCCATCCGGCCCATTTCGCCTTCACTGCGTCGATACCCGGTGTGTTCGAGGTGGAGTTCGAGGGCTCGGGCCGGCTGCTCCTGTTGCTGGAGATCTCCTGAGAGGGCTGTCGTGACGGGCGGCTTCCACCCCAGCACGCCGGAGTTGCTCGCCGGCAACGCCGCCTTCGCCCAGGGCTTCGACGGTGCCGGGATGCCGGCCGCGCCGGCGCGGCGGCTGGCCGTGGTGGCCTGCATGGACGCCCGGCTCGACGTGCCCAGGATCCTCGGGCTGCAGGCCGGCGAGGCCCACATCATCCGCAACGCCGGGGGAGTGATCACCGACGACGTGATCCGATCGCTGTGCCTGTCGCAGCGGCTGCTGGGCACGCGGGAGGTGGTGCTGGTGCACCACACCGGCTGCGGGCTCCAGCTGCTCGACGAGCAACGCTTCCTGGCCGAGCTCGAAGCCGAGACAGGGGTCAGGCCCTCATGGCCGCTCGAAACGTTCGCGGACCCCCATGACGACGTAGCCGAGTCGATGCGGCGCCTGCACTCCTCCCCGTTCCTGCCCTGCAAGGACCACATCCGGGGCTTCGTGTACGACGTCGCCGACGGCAGGCTCCACGAGGCGAGGCCTCCCGCCGTCTGACTGGACCAGCCGGCGGCTCGGCTAGCGTCGGCACCATGTTCGACCTGCTCATCCACGGCGGAGACATGATCGACGGCCGGGGCGGCCCCCGGCGCCGGGCCGACATCGGGATCGCCGACGACCGGATCTCGGCTATCGGGGACCTGGTGGAGGGTGGGGCCGCCGCGACGGCGACCATCGACGCCACCGGCCTGGTGGTGACCCCCGGCTTCATCGACGTCCACACCCACCTGGACGCCCAGGTGTTCTGGGATCCCGACCTGTCGCCGTCTCCGCTTCACGGCGTGACCACCGTCATCGGCGGCAACTGCGGGTTCACCATCGCCCCCCTGGGAGACGACCCCGCCCACGGCGACTACCTCATGCGGATGCTGGCCCGGGTGGAGGGCATACCGCTGGAGGCACTGCAGCAGGGAGTGCCATGGAGCTGGAGGACGACCGCCGAGTACTTCGACGCCATCGACGGCAACGTGGCCGTCAACGCCGGCTTCAAGGTGGGCCACTCGGCTTTGCGCCGGGTGGTGATGGGCGACGACAGCGTCCGCCGGGCCAGCACCGAAGACGAACTGAAGGCCATGAAGCAACTCCTGCGAGCCGGTTTGGAGGCGGGAGCGCTGGGGTTCTCGTCGTCGTGGTCGCGCACCCACAACGACCCGATGGGCAACATGGTCCCCAGCCGCTGCGCGGAGCGCGACGAGTTGGTGGCGCTCTGCTCGGTGCTGGCCGACTTCGACGGCACGTCGGTGGAGTTCATCCCCGCGCTGGGCCCGTTCGAGGACTGGGCGGTGGAGCTCATGTCCGACATGTCGACCGCGGCCCGCAGCCCGCTCAACTGGAACGTCATGACGGTCACCGCCCGGTCGATGGAGATGAACCGGGCCAAACTGGCCGCCGGCGACCACGCCGCCGCGAGGGGCGGCAAGGTGGTGGCCCTGACCGTGCCCCAGATGCTGTCGCTGCACCTGAACTTCAGCAGCGGCTTCGTGCTCGACGCCCTGCCCGGCTGGGAGGAGGTGATGCTGCTGCCCAAGGACGAGAAGCGACGCATCCTGGCCGACCCGGCCGAGCGCCGCCGCCTCAACGAGTTGGCCCAGGGCGACCATCCGCTGCGAGGGCTTGCCCGCTGGGAACACAAGGTGGTGTTCCACTCGCCCGCAGCTGAGAACGAGGGCTGCGCGGGCCGCACGGTCGGCGAGATCGCCGAGGAGCGGGGCCAGGATCCCTGGGACGCGCTGTGCGACATTGCCCTGGCCGACGATCTGGAGACGTCGTTCGGCAATCCGGCCATGCCTGAGCCGACCGCCGACTGGGAGGCCAGGGTCGAGATCTGGCGAGACCCGCGGGCCGTGATCGGAGCCTCCGACGCGGGGGCGCATCTGGATCTCTTCCTGACGGCCAACTACGCGACCATGATGCTGAACGAGGCCGTGGTCAAGCGGGGGCTCATCTCCCTGGAGGAGGCCGTGCACCTGATCACCGAGGTGCAGGCCGACCTCTACGGCCTGGTGGACAGGGGAGTGCTGGCCGAGGGCGCCTACGCCGACGTGGTGGTCCTGGACGAGAGCGAGGTCGGCTCAGGATCTACCGAGTTCCGCTCCGACCTGCCCGCGGGAGCGTCCCGGCTGTACGCCGGGGCCACCGGCATCGAGCACGTGGTCTGCAACGGCACCGAGATCGTCCGCCGGGGGCAGTTCACCGGCTCCCGTCCCGGCACGCTGCTGCGCTCGGGCACCCATACCACCGGCCCGAGCCTCGACTAGTCCCCGGCAAGCCCGCCGTGCCGACCGCTGGGAACGCTCATTGCGGGTCGGGCATCTCGGCGGTGCCGTAGCCGGAGTCGACGACTCCCTCGGTGAAGAACGCCTCCCACATGACGCCGTCGGGGTCGGTGACCCAGGACTTGTGCTGGAGCTGGTAGCCGCACACCAGGTCGTCCTGGTCGGCCCGGGCCATGCCGGCCGAGTCGATGTGCTCCCGCATCTGCTCGAGTTCGGGATGTGACTCAACCTGGATGCCGTAGTGGGCCGAGCCGGGGAAGCCGCAACCGTGGGTGTCGAGCGAGAAGTTCACCCGGGGGTCCTCCAGCATCCACTTGGCGTAGTCGGGACGCCGCAGGGTGGGCTCCACGCCGAACAAGCGTGTGTAGAACGCGATCGACTCGTCGAGGTCGTCGACCTGCAGCCCGATGTGCATCCGTCGCATAGCTGTCGCCCTTCGCTAGGCCTCCAAAGAACGGTAGCGGCCCGCGGTGTCTCTATTGGTCGCCGTCGATGTCCCCGATGTCGGACACAAAGCGGTGAGCGTGCTCGTTGCGCTCGGCGACCTGGCCGATGGTCTTGGCCTTGGCCGAGGCGCCCCGCAGCGCGGCCAGCGGATCGGTCTGGTCGCCCACGTACCCCAGCGCGAAGGCTCCCTGGGTGTTCCATGTCCGCACCGACGAGTACGAGCTGTTCAGCACGGCCGGGTGGAAGGACTGGCTGGAGTCCCGCCCCTACGATCTGACCACCATGCACCAACTGCGCGACGGCTGGCGCGCCCTCAGGAATTAGCAACGCGGGCCGGCCGGGTTGGTGGCTAGAGTCACCCGCCGATCGCTGAGTCTTCGCCCCCGCGCGACGGACCAGGCCCTGGGTCGGAGCGCCCGCATGAAGCCCGCTCCCTTCGCCGCCGCAGCTCTAGCGGCGGCATCCCGCACGCCGAAAGGAGCACACCCATGCCCTCGACCGTCCCCATGGCCGGATCTCTTCAGATAGCGGCCGCCCTGGTATTCCATCTGCCGGGCGCCCGGCTCGAGTTGAGCAGCCCCAGCGGCCACCGCTGCTCGATCGGCCCGATGACCGATCCCCGATGCACCCTGCACCCGGCCGAGTTCCGCGAGCTGGTGGTGGCCGCCGGAGACTTCCAGCTGCTCGGCACGCTGCTGGGCTTCGCCCTGGTGGACGAGCCGACGCTGACCCTCACTTCTTCCGGCATCGACATGGGCCACCTCGGGGGCGGCCTCTACCGGGTGGTGGGCAGCGAGACCACGTCTTTCGCCTTCACCACGTCGCTGCCCGCATCACGGGTGGACGACCTGCTGACGAGCCTGAACACGGCGCCGGCGACAGGATGCGCAGCCGACACTCCGGCAACCCCACACGAGGACGGTGTAGCGCTGTGCGTCAGCCTCGTCCGCGACGACGGGCTCGGCGTGACGCTGGTGGTGATCAGCCCCTTCGACGTCAGGGACCTCGCCCGCTGCGAAGCCGTCGCCAGAGCATCGGTGTCGGCCTGCCTGGTCGCCGAGATGGAGCAGTTGACCCGCTGCCTCGACGAGACCCCTTCCTGACGGGGTCCCGGTCCAGCTAGCCGTTGGGGAGCAGGACCGTGCGGGCCTCCGCTCCGGTCTTGAGCGCGTCGAACGCTTCCTGGAGGCCGTCGAGGCCCGCGGTCCGGGAGATCATCTCGTCGAGCTTGAGCCGGCCCCGCAGGTAGAGGTCGGCCAGCATCCCGAAGTCTTTGCGGGGCCGCGCGCCGCCGGCCCGGATGCCCAGCAGGCTCTTGTTCTGGTGCAGGTCCAGGAACGGGTAGGTGACCGTGGCCCCCAGATCGGGCACCCCCACCGCGCACACGTTGCCGCCGGGGCGGGTCATCGAGATGGCCTGGGCCAGCAGCGCGGTGCTGCCCACCACCTCGAAGGCGTGGTGCACACCTGCAGGGCACAGCGACTTGACCGCGGCCACCGGGTCGAAGTCGTCGCCCTCCGCCAGCACGAAGTCCGTGGCGCCGAACTCGCGGGCCAGGGCCTCCTTGGCCGCGACCCGGTCGATGGCGATGATGGCCGAGGCGCCGACCAGCCGGGCGGCCTGGATCACGTTGAGGCCCACCCCGCCGGCGCCGATCACGGCCACGGTGTCGCCGATCTGCACCCTGGCCCGGTTGAACACCGCGCCGGTGCCGGTCACCACGCCGCAGCCGATCAGCGCGGCCGCGGCCAGGGGCATCTCCGCAGGGACGGGAATGCACTGGTTCTCGCCGACCACCACCTGCTGGGCGAAGGCGCCGATGTTGGCGAAGTTGTAGACAGGCCGGCCGTTCTCGGCGAAGGGCTGGCTCAGCGACCCCAGCGCCACGTTGGTGCAGTTGCCCGGATCGCCGCCCTCGCAGTCACCGCAGTGGCCGCAGTTGCCGAAGGTGGACAGGATCACGTGGTCGCCCACCGAGCAGTAGGTGACGGCCGAGCCTGCCTCCAGCACCACTCCGGCGGCTTCGTGTCCGGGGACCAGGGGGGTGGGCATGTAGTACTTGCCCAGCACGCAACTCAGGTCGCTGCCGCACACCCCGGCCGCCCGGACCTCCACCCGCACCTGGCGGGGAGCCAGCGACCCGACAAGCTCCAGATCATGGGACAGCCGGACGCTGTCCTCGGTGGTGCCCTCGAGTATCAGTCCTTGCACGACGGCGCCTCCTAGTCCGCGATCGGATCCCCGGGCTGCCGGTTGCAGGCTAAGAGGCCGAGCGGGTAGGTGCGCAAGTCCGGCTCACACGGGCGAGGCCGTGGCCCGAGCGGCCCGTGAGCACAGCGAACAAGAGCGGGAATGACACCGCCTCGTGGCGAAGCGGCATGGCCTCCCCACGCACCTTCTAGATGTGAGCGCGCATGCGATCGGCTGCGTTCCACCGTTGGGCCGCGGCGACGCTGCCGTCGGTCATGGCCTTGAAGCGGCGCAGGAGGCGCCCCCGCTCGCCGGCGTCCCACGCGTGGAGCCAGGCGATGTACACCGACGACACCCGGTAGAAGGCGGCCCAGGCCAGGTCCTCGGCCAGATCCTCGGTGCTCCAGTCGGGGCCTCCGGCCGCGGCCAGCTCCCGGCGGTAGAGCTCCAGCAGTTCGGGTTCGCGGGCCAGGGTCTCGTCGTTGTGGCCGGACATGAGCAGCCAGCCCAGATCGTCGCCGGGGAAGGAGCGCATCGGCGTCTGCCAGTCCACGATCACCGGGCCGTCGGCCCGGAACAGGACGTTGTCGAGTTCGTAGTCCTGGTGCAGGAAGGTCCACGGCCGCTGGTTGAAGCGTTCGAGCCACCCTTCGATGTCGGCTGTGAAGACATCCACCAGCGCGGCCAGGTCGTCGGGGTGGTGCTCGGGGTGCTTGCTGCGCATGTCGCTCCAGGCCTCGATGACGAACGGGATCGCCAGCAGGAACGTGGGGGCGTGCCAGTCCGTCAGCCATTCGTGCTCGAGCAGTGTCCCGTCCATCCAGCAGGCGCCGTGCAGCCGGGCCAGGTCACGTACGAGGGTCTGCATCCGCTCGAAGCTGGTGCCCTCCAGGTTGTCGCCCTTGTCGGCGGGATGGATCCGCTCCAGCACCAGGGTGGCCGCGTGGGTCTCGGGGTCGAACAGGTTCACGAAGCACTTGGGGATGCGCATGCCGCTGACGGCGGTCACCGTCTCGGCCAAGTCCCGATAGAAGCCGGCTTCGCGCTGGTAGGACAGCCTCACCGAGTTGTACAGGCGGGCCATGTCGTCGTCGAGCGGGCACTTGGCCACGAACTCCGACGGCAGGTCGGTCTCGGCGCCGTAGGTCACCCGGACGATCCCGACCTCGCCCATGGCCCCGGTGAAGCCGTCCATGGGACAAACCCGCACCGAGGTGACCGGCGGCGGGGAGTGCCCGGCCTCGGAAAGGGCCGCTTCGAGCCATTCCGGCTTCATTGCCGACAGCGAACTGAGGATCTCAGCCATCGATCACCCGCCTCATGCGCTCGGGAGCGCCCCAGCGCTCGGCGGCAGCGATGGTGCCCTCCATCATGGCCTTGAAACGACGGTGGAAGCGGAACTCCTCGCCGAACTCCACAGTCGCCGTGTAGGGAACGTGCGAGACCGACACCCAGAAGAAGCAGGCCCAGGCCAGGTCCCCAAGCAGGTCCTCGGTGCTCCACTGGGGCCCGCCGGCGGCGGCCAGCACGCTGCGGTAGTGGTCGAGCAGCTCGGGCTCGCGGGCCAGCGTCTCAGCGTTGTGGCTGGCCATCAGCAGCCAGCCCAGGTCCATCCCGGGGAACGACCGCATCGGCGACTGCCAGTCCACGATCACCGGACCGCCAGCCCCGAACAGGACGTTGTCCAGCTCGTAGTCCTGGTGGATGAGGGTCCACGGCCGCTGCGCGAAGCGGCCGAGCCAGCTCGGGATGTCGGCCAGGAAGACCTCCGCCATCGCCACCAGCTCGTCGGAGTGGAAGTGCGGGTACTGCTCGCGGATGTTGCTCCAGCTCTCGAGCGTGCGGGGGATGCCCGCCAGCAGCGACGGCGCGGTCCAGTCGATGAGCCAGTCGTGTTCGTTCAGCGACCCGTCCATCCAGTAGACGCCGTGCAGCCGGGCCAGGTCGCCGACCAGGGTGTGCATCCGCTCGAAGGTGGTGCCGTCGAGGATGTCGCCCTTGGTAGCTGGATGGATCCGCTCTATTACGAGGGTGGCCGCGTGGGTCTCGGGGTCGAAGAGGTTGACGAAGCACTTGGGGATGCTGATGCCGGTGCGTGCCGCGACTCCGTCCGCCATCTGGCCGTAGAAGCCGTGCTCGCGCTGATACGACATCATCACCTGGGCGTTCAGGCGGGCGAACTCGTCGTCCTTGGGGCACTTGGCCACGAACTCCACTGGCAGGTCGGTGTCGCCAGCGTACGTGACCGACACGATCACCACTTCGCCCATGGCGCCCACGAAGCCGTCCATTGGGCGCACCTCGACCGCAGTCATCGGCGGCGGGGCGTGCCCGGCGTCAGTGAGCGCCCCTTCGAGCCATTCCGGAGTCATCGCCGACAATGAACCAAGGATCTCAGTCATTGGTCCTCCCAGTGTCTGGAGTGTCAGGCACCCAGGTGGGGGTGCGCTTGTTGAGAAAGGCGTCCATGCCCTCGGCCGCCTCGTCGCCGGCGAACAGCTCGGCCGAGAGCCGTTCCGCCCAGGCGAGGGCGTCGTCGAAGGGCATTTCAGGGACCCGCTCGACCAACTGCTTGGCCGCGGCCAGCGCCAACGGGCCTCCGGCCAGCAGGTCGATGACCACCGACTCCACATCGGCGTCGAGACTCGCCGGGGGCACCGCGGCGTTGATGAGGCCCAATCGGGCGGCCTCGGCGGCACTGAAGCGGTTGCCCCGCAGGAAGGCCGCGGTCGCCTCGGCCCGGCGCATCTTGGGCAGGCAGAGAACCGAGATCATGGCCGGTGCCACCCCCACCCGTACCTCGGTGAACCCGAACCGGGCGTCGTCACGGGCAATGGAGATGTCCATGGCCGCGGCCAGGCCCATCCCGCCCGCTACGCAATGGCCCGCGATGCGTCCCACGTATGGCTTGTGGGACCGGCGGAACCGCCCGAAGAGTTCGCTGGCCTTGACCACCACCGGGTTGTCGCCGGCAGGAGCCGAGCTCTCCCGCAGGTCGGCGCCGGCGCAGAACACCCGTCCCGCGTTGGTGAGCACGACCACCCGCACCTCGGGGTCGGCGTCGGCGTCGTCCAGGACCGTGGACAGCTCGGCCAGCAGCCGGCGGCTCAGGGCGTTGCGGTTGGCCTCGTCGGCCAGTGTGACGGTGACCACGCCCCGGTCGTCGCGGGCCGACTCGACCAAGCTCACGCGCCGATCCCCTCACGTGCGGATGGTCCATCGGTCGGCGGCCCGGCGAAGGCCTGCGCCATGGTCAACCACTCACTGGCACGTTCCCCGCAGACCTCCAGGGCTGTGTCGGACATGTGGCGGCGCTGGGTCACCACCAGGCAGAAATCGAGAGCCGGTCCGGTCACCTTGTTGTCTCCGGCTGCATCGGCGTCGCCCCAGCACCACCGGTCCCCGGATGGGGCGGCCAACTCCACACGGACATCGCCCTCAGGCGGGGTCATGCCCCGGTTCACGTAGGACCATCCCCGAGTGATATAGCCCAGCTGGG
The DNA here is from genome assembly GCA_965203635.1 of Candidatus Aldehydirespirator sp. Taxonomy (GTDB): domain Bacteria; phylum Actinomycetota; class Acidimicrobiia; order Acidimicrobiales; family Aldehydirespiratoraceae; genus Aldehydirespirator. Next base: position 2,580,017 of record OZ241903.1, on the reverse strand, counting down.
CCACGTGGCGGAGCCGGTGGGTGGGCTCGCGGCGCGCCCCCACCGCGTCGCACACGTCGGTGCCGTGGGCCCACGTCTCCATGAGCCTCGCGGTGACGAACGACTTGGCCCCCATCGACGGGCCGTACCACGGGATCCGGTCGCGCTCGCCCAGGGCGGCGGCGGCCTCGGCCAGCTCAGCGCGGGCCTGCCGCCAGCTCTCCAGACGGCGGGCGGGATCCAGGGCACGGAAATCGCCCAGCGTGTAGTCGTCTCCGGAGGTCCTGCTCACCTGCGAGGCCTCGATGAGCCGCCGGGTGTGGGCCGAGAATGCCTCAGGGGCGCGGATGGCCAGCGCGGCGGCCCGATCGAAGTAACACAGGTGGCCGATCTGGTCGGTCACCGACCATCGGGGGCTCGGGGTGGGCCGGTCCCAGTCGTCCTCGCCCAGCGGCACCACGACCTCGTCGAGGCTGGCCTGCTCGTCGAGCAGGTCCTGGAGCAGGTCGGCCAGTTTCACAGTCCGCGAGTTCCTTCCTAGGAAGTTACCGTCCTAGGAAGATATCGCGTGCCGGCGCCGTCACGCCACCTGATCTCGACGAACCTGTGCATCAGCCGCATGCAAGCGCGAACGGGGTGAGAATCCGTCGCGTCGCTGCGGTGCCACTCCCGCTCCTGTTCGCTTCGCTCACGGGCCGCTCGGGCCACGGCCTCGCTGCACGTTCACGAACTCGTCCACCGATCGCGGCCTGTCCGCTCGGCCTCTGGCAGCAGGATCTCGGGCACATCGACCACCCGGGCCCGGAGCCATTCGCCGAGACTCTTGGCCTGCGGATCCGGGCGATCGGAGGCGGCCACCCCGTCGCCCAGCAGGCCGTGGACAACGAAGTTGAGCGACCAGATGTTTCCGAGCCGGTGCCGGTCCACTCGAAGCGGGGCCGCCTCCGGCAGGAGTTCGCGCACCCGCTCGGTGCTCAGGAAGCCGTCGAGCCACTCGAAGGCATCGGCGGAGCGGGCGAACACGCCGAGGTTGGCGTTGCCGCCCTTGTCCCCGGAGCGGGTGCCCGCGACACGGCCCAGCGGCGCTCGCACCACCGGGCCCCAGTCACGGACGGCTGCGGCTGGGGCTGGGGACGGCACCGGCACCGGCGGTGCAGAAGCGGCCGGCACCGGATCGACGACGGTGCGCTCGCCGTCGAGGAAGGTCACGTACTGGGGCACGGCCTCGGCGGGCACGGTGGCCGGCCGGTAGACGCCGAAGGCGCGGGGGCGGGCCGAAGAGCCGGCCGAGAACATTCCCGGGATGGTGGCCAGGGCCAGCTCGTTCATGGCGTCCGACAGGGTGCGCCCGAGCCGGTCCTCGTCGTGGTCGAACACGGCCAGCCGCCACACCGCGACGGCCTCCTCGTTGGTGGCCGGATCCGTCTTGTCGGTCCGCACCACCCGCTCGGTGACCTTGGCGTAGTCGCCCGGATCGTGGGGGCAGGCCCGCCAGAACGCTTCGTGCACCAGGGCGGCCTTGGCGTCGATGTCGAGTCCGGTGAGCGCGACGTTGATCTCGCTGCGGTAGCCGCCCAGCTCGTTGGTGGCCACCTTGAGAGTGGGCGGGGGCGGCTCGCCCCGCACCGAGTCCATCCGCACCCGGTCGACACCGGCCTGGGTCAGCCGGATCGTGTCGAAGCGGGTGGTGACATCGGGGCCCAGGTAGCCGGGTGCATCGATCTCGTAGAGCAGCTGCGCGGTGACCGTCCCCACGGTGACCGCGCCTCCGGTGCCGTCGTGCTTGCCTATCACCGACGAGCCGTCGGCCGCGATCTCGGCCCACGGGAAGCCGGTCCGGTCCATGCCCTCCACCTCGGTGAAGAACGAGTAGTTGCCGCCGGTGGCCTGGGTGCCGCACTCGATGACGTGCCCGGCCGCCACCGCGCCGGCCAGAGCGTCCCAGTCGTCGATGGCCCAGTCGTGGTGCCACGCGGCGGGACCGCAGGCCACCGCCGCGTCGGTGACCCGTCCGGTCACCACGATGTCGGCGCCGCGGCGCAGGGCCTCGGCGATGCCCCAACCGCCCAGGTAGGCGTTGGCGGTGATGAGATCGGAAGTGTCGCCCATCGGCTCGCCGGTGGCGAACGACCGCAGGGTCACCGCATCGGCCGCGTCGGGGGCGAGGCGCGCCATGAGGTCGTCGCCCTCCACGCAGGCAATCCTCGGGTGCAGTCCCAGCCGCTCGGCCACATCCGCGACCGCCTCCGCGCAGCCGCGAGGATCAAGCCCGCCCGCGTTGGAGACCACCTTGATGCCCGTGTCCAGGCAGGCCCCCATCACCTGCTCCATCTGCTTGACGAAACTGCGGGCGTACCCCCCGCCGGGGCGCCGGGAACGGGTGCGGGCCAGTATCAGCATGGTCAACTCGGCCAGCCAGTCGCCGGTGAGGACATCGATGGGTCCGTCGTTCACCATCTCGGCCGCGGCCGAGAGGCGGTCGCCGTAGAAGCCGGAGCAGTTCGCTATACGGATCGGCTCAGCCAACGGCGGGCTCCTCAGATGCCCCGGCCGGTGGCGCCGCCTCGAACACCAGCAGCGGCGAGCCGTTGTCCACCTGGTCCCCGGGGTTGACCAGCACCTCGGTCACTGTGCCGTCGCACGGGGCACTGACGTGGTGCTCCATCTTCATCCCCTCCATCACCACCAGAGTGGTGCCCGCGGCCACCTGCTCGCCCGGGGTGACCCGCACCTCGATGATCACGCCCGGCATGGGCGCCGCAAACCCGCCCGCAGCCAGACCGCGGTCGGGGGCGCCGAAGCGGGGAAGTACGGCGACGGTCACCGTCTCGCCCGCGCCGGTCAGATGGACCCGGTCGCCGTCGGCGGTGACCGCGTACCGGACCTGACGGCCGTTCCACTCGACATCGAGCTCCTCGGGAGCCCAGGCTGCGATCCTCGCCGGCGCAGTGGTGTCGGCGTTCTCGCATTGCGCCCGGACAACGAAGGAACCGTCGCGTTGGGGGTGATAGGAGACCGTCACCTCGACCGGACCTGAAGCGACCTCGACGGCCAGCTCCACCCGCTCGGGCGGGAGACGGCCGTGGCGCCATCCGCTGGGCATCCATCCCAGGGTTGTGGCCTGCTGCCGTTCGGCAGCCTGGAGCCACATGGCAGCAGCCGCCGCGGCCTGCTGGCACTCGGCGGCGGAGAGCACGGCAGCCCGGCTCGGATCGACCCGCTCGATGAAATCGGTGGTGGTGTCACCGGCCAGGAAAGACTCGGAGCGGAGCGCGGCCACCAGGAAGTGGCGGTTGGTGGTCACCCCGCCCATGTGCAGCCGCTCCAGAGCCAGGGCCAGCCGTCCCGCCGCCTCGGCACGGGTGGGGGCGTGAGCTATCACTTTGGCCAGCATCGGATCGAAGTCCAACCCGACCTCGGTGCCGGCCTCGACGCCGCTGTCCCACCGGACGGCCGGGTCGGCCGGGGGAGCGAAGGCGGCCAGCGTGCCCACCGCGGGCAGGAAGCCGGCCGCAGGGTCCTCGGCGTAGAGCCGGGCCTCGACGGCGTGGCCCGTGAAGGCGATGTCGGCCTGGGTGTAGCCCAGCGGCTCTCCGGCAGCCACCCGCAGCTGCTCGCGGACCAGGTCGATTCCCGTCACCGCCTCGGTCACGGGATGCTCCACCTGCAGGCGGGTGTTGACCTCCAGGAAGAAGAACTCGCCGGTCTCGTCGTCGACCAGCAGCTCCACCGTGCCCGCCGAGCAGTAGCCGATGGAGGAGGCCAGCCGCACGGCGGCATCGCCCATGGCCGCCCTCAAGCCGTCGTCCACCGCGGTCGACGGCGACTCCTCGATGATCTTCTGGTGGCGGCGCTGGATCGAGCACTCCCGCTCACCGAGATGGACGACGCTGCCGTGGGTGTCGCCCAGGATCTGGACCTCGATATGGCGGCACCGGCGCAGGTAGCGCTCCAGGAACACGGTGTCGTCGCCGAAGCCGCCGAGCGCCTCGCGCCGGGCCGCGGCCACCGCCTCGGCCAGGCCAGCCGGGTCCGACACCAGCCGCATGCCCTTGCCGCCGCCTCCCGCGGCCGCCTTGACCATGAGCGGGAAGCCGACGTCGCCCGGGTCGCCGGGATCCTCCGACGACGGCAGCGTGGGCACGCCTGCGGCCTCGGCCGCGGCCTTGGCCGCCAGCTTGTCGCCCATGGTCTCGATGGCCTCCGGGCCCGGGCCGACCCACACCAGGCCGGCGGCGGTCACAGCCCGGGCGAAGCCGGCGTTCTCGGCCAGGAAGCCGTAGCCCGGATGCACCGCGTCGGCGCCGGCCCCGACCGCGGCGGCCACCACGGCGTCGCCGTCGAGGTACCCGCCGGGCAGCCGCACCGCCACGTCGGCCTCGGCCACGAACGGGGCATCGGCGTCGGCGTCGGAGAACACGGCCACACAGCGCATGCCCATGGCCCGGGCGGTGCGGAACACCCGGCGAGCGATCTCGCCCCGGTTGGCCACCAGCAGCGTGCCGACGGCGCTCACAACCAGCCCCGACCCGAATTGGCAGCAGAACGCACGTCTCCCGTGCAAAACGCTGCCAATTCCAGGTAGCAGGCCGCCACATGACCTCCGTCGATCCGAATTGGCAGCAGAACGCACGTCTCCCGTGCAAAACGCTGCCAATTCCGGAGTGGTGCGCTCACAGCCTGAACACCCCGTAGCCCTCGGCGCCGGTGATGGCCCGGTTCCCCACGACCGACAGGCACATGCCCAGTACGTTGCGGGTGTCGCGGGGGTCGATGATCCCGTCGTCGCTGATGGCGCCGGTGGCTCGCAGCGCCAGCGAGCCCCGCTCCTGGATGGCCTCGGCCTGGGCCACGATCCGGGCGTCCTCCTCCTCGTCGAAGGGCTCGCCCTTGCGGGCTGCCCGGGCCCGTCGCACCTGCGACATCACCCCGGCGATCTGCTTGGGGCCCATCACCGCGATCTTGGCCGTGGGCCACAGCCAGGTGAAGCGGTTGCCGAAGGCCCGTCCCGACATGCCGTACGTTCCCGCCCCGTAGGAAGACCCGATGATCACGGTCAAGTGCGGGACCGTGGAGTTGGTCACCGCGTTGATCATCTGCGAGCCCTTCTTCACCATGCCGTCGGCCTCGTAGTCCCGCCCGACCATGTAGCCGGTGATGTTCTGGAGGAAGACCAGCGGGACGTCGATCTGGTTGCAGAGCTGGATGAAGGTGGCGGCCTTCTGGGACGAGTCGGGGTAGAGCACGCCGTTGTTGGCCAGGATCCCCACCGGGTAGCCGCAGATCGACGCCCAGCCGCACACCAGCGTGGTTCCGTAGCGGGCCTTGTACTCCTCGAAGCGGGAACCGTCCACCACCCGGGCGATCACCTCGCGCATGTCGAAGGGCTGGCGCAGGTCCCGGCTCACCAGCCCCAGCAGCTCCTCGGGGTCGTGCACCGGGGGATCGGCGGCCATGGTCGGGCCGGGATGGGGCTTGCGCCGGTTGAGGTGCGACATCACCTCGCGGCACATGCGGATGGCGTCCATCTCGTCGGTGGCGAAGTAGTCACCCAGACCGGACACCTCGGCGTGGAGGCGGGCGCCGCCCAGGGTCTCGTCGTCGGACTCCTCACCGGTCGCCATCTTCACCAGCGGCGGTCCGGCCAGGAAGATCTTGGACTGGTCGGCTACCACGATGTTGTAGTCGGACAGGCCCGGCTGGTAGGCGCCCCCGGCAGTGGACGACCCGAACACCACGCACACCGTCGGTATGCGCATCTTGGACAGCTCGATCATCTCGTAGAAGAACCGGCCCGACTCCGCGAAATGAGTGGTCTGGACCCGGCTGCTGCCCCCGCCGGTGAACTGCGAGCCGCCGCCGTCGCTGCCCCCGAGGCGCAGGTCCGCGCCGGCCGACTCGACGAAGCTGACATACGGGATGTGGTTGTCGCGGGCGATTTCCAGGGCCCGCATCCACTTCTTGCTGGCGTACGGGGTGAGGGCGCCGGCCAGGACGCTGGGGTCGTTGCCCATGATCACGCACTCGGCGCCGCCGATCACGCCGACGCCGACCACCATCCCGCCGCCCATGGTGTAGTCGGAGTGGTAGGCGGCCAGCGCGCTGATCTCCAGGAACGGGCTGTTGGGGTCGATCACGTTGGCGATGCGCTCCCGGATGGGCAGCTTGCCCCGCGACCGCAGCCGCTCCATCGAGGCGGGGCCGCCGCCCGCATCGGCCTCGTCGAGCAGCTCCTCGATCTCGGCGAGCTGCTCCAGCACGTCGTCGCGATTCTGGCGGAACGGCTCGCTGCCCGCGTTCACGGCCGTCGGCAGCGCGGGTGCCAGCAGGCGGGGCAGGCTGGCAGGGCCGCCAGCGTCGATCTTCACCGCAGAGAAACTACCGCAGCCCGCCCCCCGCACCGGCCCCGCGTCCGCGTGTAGCCGCGACATGACCGGCTCGCGCCCGACGACAGCAGTGGGGGATCGGCGTGGCGGTGTAATGATGGGCGCCATGACCGACACTGTCGACACCGGCGTGGTGGACTTCCACTTCGACGTGCTGTGCCCGTGGGCCTACCAGACGTCGAGATGGATCCGGGACGTCCGCAGCCAGAACGGGCTGGAGATCAACTGGCGCTTCTTCAGCCTGGAGGAGATCAACCGCTTCGAGGGCAAGAAGCACCCGTGGGAGCGGCCCTGGTCCTACGGCTGGTCGCTGATGCGCATCGGCGCGGTGCTGCGGCGCCGGAGCATGGACCAGCTCGACGCCTGGTACGAGCGCTCGGGCCGGGCCCTGCACGAGGAGGGACTGCGGGTGCACGAGCCCGATGTGGCCCGGGAACTGCTGGGAGAGATCGGCCTCGACCCGGCCACGGTGGACGAGGCCCTCGATGACAGCACCACCCACGACGTGGTCAAGGCAGAGCACGACCGGGTGGTGACCGCGGGAGGCTTCGGCGTGCCGACCCTGTTCTTCGGAGAGCAGGCCCTGTTCGGCCCGGTGCTGATCGACCCGCCGTTCGGGGACGAGGCCCTGCGGCTGTGGGACGCGGTGACGGCCTGGCTGGAGTTCCCGCACCTCTACGAGATCCAGCGGCCCAAGTCCCGTGACGACGAACGGGAGATCGCGGAGGTCTTCCGCCCCTACATAGAGGCCCGCGACTGGGTCAGCATCAACCGGGGCGAGGTCATCACCTTCGACCGCTCGTAGTCCCGGCGGGGACCGGAGATGGACACACAGCAGATCGAACGGCTACTGGGAGCCGCCGACCTTCCCAGCCTGCTGGCCGCGCTGGCCCACGCCACCGGCGACCCCGGCCTGACACCGGCAGGCCTGTGGCTCAACCCGGATCTGGCCCTCCAACCCGACGGCGGCTGGGACGAGCAGCAACTGGAGCGGGCTCGCGCACTCGCCTCCTCCGGCCTTCAGCACCTGGTCTCGTCGCAAGCCGGCGCCGACGGTCCCGCCGATGACTTGGTTCCGTCCCTGATCGACTGGCTCACCGGCGCGGAATTGGACGACGGCTACCGGCAAATGCTCGCCGAGGAATTGGCCGTCACCGGGGATCTGCGAGTGCCTGAACCCATCAGCGAGGACGGCTGGCCGCCCACCGATGCCGACTACCCGGTAGCGGTGATCGGGGCGGGGATGTCGGGCATCCTGGCCGCCCACCGGCTCAAGCAGGCCGGGATCGACTGCGTGGTTCTCGACAAGAACGGCGACGTGGGCGGGACCTGGCTGGAGAACACCTATCCGGGCTGCCGGGTGGACGTGTTCAACCACGTGTACTCATACGCCGGGGAGCAGCGTCCGGACTGGCCCGAGTACCACTCCAGCCAGCCGGTCCTGCTCGACTACTTCCAGGACTGCGCCGGCCGATGGGGCATCCGCGACCGGATCCGCTTCGGTGTCCGGGTCGAGTCGCTGGCCTGGGACGACGACGCCCGTCACTGGCTGATCCGGCTCGACACACCCAGCGGAGCCGAGGAAGTCACCGCCGGCGCGGTCGTGTCCGCAGTCGGTCAGCTCAACCAGCCGCTGATGCCCCAAATCGAGGGCGTCGACAGCTTCGCGGGGGAGCGGTTCCACAGCTCCTCGTGGCGCCACGACATCGACTGGGACGGCCTGCGGGTGGCCGTGATCGGCACCGGGGCCAGCGCCCTGCAGTTCATCCCGCACCTGGCCGAAGAAGCCGCCCACGTGACGGTGTTCCAGCGCACGCCGCCGTGGCTGATCCCTCGGCCCGTCTACCACGAGCCGCTGGCCGAGGGTCTGCTGGAACTCTTCCGGCTGATCCCCGGCTATGCGCACTGGTTCCGGCTGCGGCTGTTCTGGTGCACCCACGAGGGCACTGTCGGAGCGCTTCGACGAGACCCGGCCTGGGACGGACCGCTGGATCGGGCCGTGAGCCGCCGCAACGAGGAGACCCGGCGCCTGCTGACCCTCTACCTGAGGTCGCAGTTCGGCGACCGCCCCGACCTGCTGGAGAAGGTGGTTCCCAACTACCCGGTGGGGTCCAAGAGGGTCGTGCTCGACAACGGCATCTGGGCCAGCACGCTCAAGCGGCCCAACGTGGAGCTGGTCAGCGACGGCATCGAGCGGATCGAGCCGGAGGGAGTGAGGGGGGCCGACGGGCGCCTGCACCGGGCCGACGTGATCGTGTTCGGCACCGGCTTCAGGGCCTCGGAGTTCCTGATGCCGATGCGGGTGACCGGGCGCGGCGGCGCCGACCTGCACGAGGCGTGGAACGGCGACGCCCGCGCCTACAACGGCGTTTGCGTCCCCGGATTCCCCAACCTGTTCTGCATCTACGGGCCGAACACCAACATCGTCGTCAACGGCAGCATCATCTACTTCTCCGAGTGCGCGACCCACTACGTGGTCGAGTGCCTGCGCCTGCTGGCCTCCCGGGGTGCGGCGGCCATGGACTGCCGGACCGGCGCCTACGAGCGTTACGCGGCAAGGATGGACGAGCACAACTCGCAGATGGCTTGGGGCATCTCCGACGTGAACAGCTGGTACAAGAGCCCCAGCGGCCGGATCGCCCAGAACTGGCCGCTGCCGCTGATCGACTACTGGCGCCAGACCCGCGCCCCGAACCCAGCAGACTTCGAGTTGATCCAGAGGCCGAGCGGGTAGGCGGCGACCCGCGGGGATCCCGGTGAGTCGCTCAGCGAGGCCGTGGCCCGAGCGGCCCGTGAGCGAAACGAGCAAGAGCGGAAGCCACGCCGCAGTGCTCAACCGGTGTTGCGCATGCCGGCGGCCACCCCGTTGACGGTGAGCAGCAGCGTGCGAAGCAGCAGCTCGTCCTCAGCAGAGCTTCCGGCCCGCCCGGCCCGGTGCCGGGCCAGGAGGTCGGCCTGCAGCACGTTGATCGGGTCGAGATAGGCGTCGCGCACCGCCAGCGTGCGACGCAGGATGGGCAGGTCCTCGAGCAGACCCCTGCCGGTTAGCGCAGTGATCTCGGCCACGGTCCGGTCGTACTCGGCGCACACCGCGTCGAAGTGGCAGTGCAGGGCCGGTTCCACGAGCGTGGCCACGTAGTGGCGGGCGATGGCCAGGTCGGTCTTGAACAGGGTCATCTCCACGTTGGACACGAACGTGCGGAAGAACTGCCAGGACTGGTACATGCCGTCCAGCTCCGGCCCCATGCCGGCGGAGCGGGCCGCGGCCAGCCCGGCGCCGACTCCGAACCAGCCCGGCACGATCTGGCGGGACTGGGTCCAGCCGAACACCCAGGGGATGGCTCGCAGCCCGTCGATCCCCTCGTCGGCTCGGCTGCGCCGGGCCGGGCGGGAGCCGATGTTCATCTCGGCCAGCTCCTCCACCGGAGTGGACGATTGGAAGTACTCGACTAGGCCGGGGGCCTGCAGGAAGGCCCGGTAGGCGTCGTAGGCCGCGCCCGAGGCGGCCTCCATCACCTGGTCCCACCGCCGGGTCACCTCGGGGTCGTGGCGGGGCGACCGGTGGGCCATCGACGCCTCGACCACAGCTGCGAAGGCCAGGTCGAGGTTGCGATGAGCCAGACGGGGCAGACCGTACTTGTCGGCTATCACCTCGCCCTGCTCGGTGATCTTGACCGAGCCGCGCACCGCGCCGGGCGGCTGGCCCAGGATCGACGCGTGGGTGGGTCCTCCGCCCCGCCCGACGGTGCCTCCCCGGCCGTGGAACACCGTTATCTGAACCCCGGTGGCGTCCGAGACCTCCGCGATGGCCCTCAGAGCCTTGTGGATCTCCCACTGCGACGTCGTGATCCCGCCGTCCTTGTTGGAGTCGGAGTAGCCGACCATCACTTCCTGGATACCGCCCCGCAATTCGACGAGGCGCCGGTAGGGCTCCAGTGCCAGCAGATCCCGCAGTACCGGCCCGACCGATCGCAGGTCGTCGATGGTCTCGAACAGGGGCACGAACCCCAGCCGGACCACTCCCGCGGTCAGGTCGACGAGGCCGGCCTCCCGGGCCAGCACGGCCGGCGCCAGTACGTCATCGACGCCCCGGGTCATGGACACGATGTAGCTGCGCACGATCTGGTCGCCCCGCACGTCCATCTGACGGCGCAGCACCCGGAAGAGCTCCAGCACGTCCTCGACGCCGTCCCCCAGGGACCGCCCGCGCGGCGCCAGCGGCCGGGGGCCGGCCAGCTCACCGGCGAGCAGCTCGGCCCGTTCGGCTACCGAGAGCCCGCCGTAGTCGATCCCAAGCGGCGCGAACAGGCGGGCCAGGGCCCGGTGGTGACGCTCGGAATGCTCGCGGATGTCCAGGGTGGCGAGGTCGAATCCGATCATGGCCACGATGCGCCGCACCCGGGCCAGCCGACCGTGGGCCAGCAGTCGGCCGTGGTTGGCCTCCAGCGATCGCGCGATCACCCCCAGATCGTGGGCCAACTCGTCTGCCGAGCGGTAGGCCCCGGCTCCCGGCACCGGTTGGTCCGCCTCCATCAGGCGCCGGTGGACAACGGCCAGCCTCTGGCGGTAGGGCTCGCCCGCGCTGAGCGTGTCGAACCGGGCCGTGACCTCGGGAAACTGCTCATGGTCGGCCGCGAGCCGCCCGACCAGCTCCTCGGAGACGCCGCGGACCGCCAGCCCAACGCTCAACTCCGACGACAGCCCCTCTATCTCTTCCACCAGGATGCGCAGAGCCCGGTGACGCTGGAACTCGAGCACCTCCACGGTGGTGGTCGGGGTGACGTTGGGGTTGCCGTCCCGGTCGCCGCCCACCCATGAACCGAAACGGATGGGCGACCGGTCGGGATCGAGTTCGCCTCCCACGGACTCGAGCACGGAGTTGATGTCGTCGAGCAGTTCGGGCACACCCTCCACCGCGATCTCGGTGAGGAAGTAGAGGATCGACCGGGCCTCGTCCACCGGGTCGGGACGCTGCCGGCGCAGTTCGTCGGTTTGCCAGATGGCGTCGATCAACTCGTCCACCCTGCGGTCCACCCTGCGGCGGGCCGTGTCGTCGGCGCCGGCCTGGGCCCGCTGCTCGATCAGGCTGGAGATCTCGGCCAGCTTGTCGAGGATCGACCGGCGCGACGCCTCGGTCGGATGGGCGGTGAACACCGGCCGCAGATCGGCCGAGTTGACGGTGGCGACTATCTCGTCGTCGGCGTAGCCCATCTCGCGCAGCCGGCCGACCATCTCGCCGAAGCGATTGGAGCCGGCCGCCCGCTTCTCGGTGAGGTCGTCGATGCGGTGCACCTGCTCGGCGGTGTTGGCGAGGTGGAAATACACGGTGAAGGCCCTGGCCAGCAGGCCGGCCTCGGCCACGTCCACATCGGCCAGCAGCTCGGCCAGTGCCGTGCTGTCCTCATCGCTGCGGCGCAGACCCCGGGCCAGGCCGCGCACCTGCTCCACCCGTTCGAGCAGCCCGGGACCGTGCTGGCGGACCAGCGTGTCGCCGAGTTGGGCGCCGATGCGCCGGATGTCGCCGCGCAGCGCGGAGTCGAGCTCTCCGAGCGGCCCGTCGAGCCGTGATTCCCGCTCACGGGCCGCTCGGGCCACTGTCTCCCGCTCATCTTCGCTTCGCTCACGGGCCGCTCGGGCCACTGTCTCCCGCTCATCTTCGCTTCGCTCACGGGCCGCTCGGGCCCGCGACTCGGCTTCTGGCCCCGTACTCATGGCGCTCCTACGCGGCCGCGCGGGTGCGGCGCAGCAGCGGATCGGCGAGCTTCAGTCCCCGGTCGACTACATCCAGGACCCGCGGCGCCAGTCCCTCCGTTTCGCCGTCTATGAGGTTGCCCATCACCTGGAGGGTGATGTTGGCGACCGCCTGGGTGCCGACGGCCAAGCGCAGACCGTTTCGCAGGATCCAGGGATGACCGATGAGGAAGCTGAAGCGCCGTCCGGTGCGCAGGAAGCCGTCGAAGCGTTCTCCGATGATGCGGTCGTAGGCGCCGGGGGCGGTGGCCGGGTTCTCGAGGAACAGATCGGCCAGGATCATCCCCGACTCCAAGCCGTAGTCGATGCCCTCACCGTTCATCGGGTTGATCAGCCCGGCCGCGTCACCCACCGCGGCCCACCCTCCACCGTGGCGCCGGACGGTGCTCATGGGAAGCCTCCAGGCCCGGGGTCGCTCCAGGTAGTCGCCGAGTTCCCACTCGTCGGCCACCAGATCCCGGTAATCACTCAACAGTTGGTTGAGGTTGAGATTTCGGAAGCCTTTCATGGTGGACATCGAGCCCGCACCGATGTTCACGGTGCCGTCACCGGCCGGGAACATCCACCCGTAGCCCGGGACCCATCCGCCCTCGGCGCCCCGGAGAGTGAGGCAGGCCTCGAGGTGCCGGTCGGCGTGGCGGGGGCTGGGGGCGTAGGTGCGGATGGCGAGGCCGAAGGGCTCGGTGCCGGCCCTCTCGGCACCGAGCGCGCGGGCGGCTGCACCAGGGGCACCGGCGGCCAGCACGACCAGGTCGGCCGACCAGCGCCCGCCGTCCTTGGCGCTCTCCACGCCGACTGCCTTGCCGTCGTCCGCGAGGGTGGGCATCACCTCGGTGTTCCACACGATCTCGGCACCGGCCGCTTCGGCTGCCTCGACGAGATGCTTGTCCAGCGCCCGGCGGGGCCACACCGCTCCGTGGGGGCCGAACCGATTGTTCGAGGGCCACAGCAGCTCACGCCGGGTGCTGCCCGCGATCATTCGCAGCCCGTCGATGCGGTGCGCGCCGTCGAGGGTGATGCCGAGCTCATCGAGAGCCGCCACCGCCCTGGGAGTGAGGCCGTCACCGCACACCTTGTCCCGACCGGGAGACCCCTTCTCGAAGACCGTCACCCGGGCACCGCCCCGCGCGGCCCTGATAGCTGCGGCGGCCCCGGCCGGACCGGCACCGATTACGGCCATGTCGCGCCGCTCCGCTCTCATCGTGCCGCGTTGTCTCTAGTGGTCGTGGGGGCCGTGACCCTGATGGCCGTGATGGCCGTGGTCGTGGCTGTGAACGTGGTGGCCGTGGTCGTCCAGCACGATGATGTCGTGTTCGTGGTCGTGGTCGGCGTGGTCCCCGAGCAGCCGGTCACCGAACGTCTCTCGCAGCCGCTCCTCGGTGAGTATCTCGCCGGGCGGGCCCGCGGCCACCAGACGGTTGGCCAGCAGCATCACCGAGTCGCAGTGACGGGCCTCGTCCAGGTGGTGGGTGGTGATGATCACGATGGCGCCCCGGCTCGAATAGTCCTCGATCACGTCCAGGATCCGCTCCTGGCTGGGGATGTCGAGGCCGGTGACCGGTTCGTCCAGCATGATGACGTCGGGCTCGCCCGCCAACACCTGCGCGATCCTCACTCGCTGCTGCTGCCCGCCGCTGAGCTCGCCGAAGCTCCGTTTGGTGTAGCGGTTGATGTCGAGCTGCTCGCCGGCCTTGCGCATAGCGGCCCGGTCCTCGCCCCTCAGGCGCCCGAGCAGGCCCCGCTCGCGGTAGCGGCCCATAGCCAGCACCTCGCCGGCGGTTATCGGCATCCAGAAGGCGGGAAGGTGCTGGCACACGTAGGCCAGGTTCTCGGACATGCCGCGGATGCTTCCCAACGTGGGTTTCAGCAGCCCGGCCAGGCACTCCAGCATGGTGGTCTTGCCCGATCCGTTGACGCCCATCACCGCGGTGGACGTGCCCGGCTGGAACGTGTGGGTCACTTCGTCGAGGGCGGTTACATGGTCGAACCTGACGGTGAGATCGGTGACCTCAACGGCGCTGACCACGCCCCCAACGGTATATTCGCAGCATGTCATCCGCCACCACCTCGATCACCGGGGACGGCGACAAAGTTGCTTCCAACGGCGGCGCAGAGCAGGCCGGAACATCCGATCCCGCGTCCCGTGTCGTTCCAGGCAGGGTCCGCATAGACCGCTACGGGCTCGATCTGGGTCCGTGGCTGCACCTCGCCGAGGAGAGAACCCGGCTTTCCCGGCCGTCGTTCGCCCACATCGGCGTCACACCCCAGGGCGCCACGCTAGGCGCCGAGGTCAGCGGGGTTGACCTCGGGGCTGAATTGCCCGACGAGGTAACCGCGGAGATCCGCCAAGCGCTGCTCGACTACAAAGTCCTCGTCTTTCGCGACCAGCCCATCACGCCGGCCCAGCACGTTGCCTTCGCCCGCCGGTTCGGGGAGCTGGAGGTCCACCCGTTCATCACCGGCAACGCCGAGCACCCCGAGCTGGTCCGCTTCGAGAAGGGCGTCGACACCGGCGGCTTCGAGAACGGCTGGCACCATGACGTCACCTGGCGCGAGATTCCGTCGATGGGCGCGATCCTGCACGCCATCCAGGTCCCGGCCACGGGCGGCGACACGTTGTTCTGCGACATGGGAGCGGCCTACGACGGGCTGGACGACGCCACCAAGGAGCACATCGACGGCCTCTTCGCGGTGCACGACTTCATGCTCGCCTTCAAGCACCAGGTCCCCGAGGGCAAGCAGGAGGAATTCCGGGCCCGCTACCCGCGGGCCCGCCACCCGGTGGTGTGCACCCATCCCGAGACGGGCCGCAAGCTGATCTTCGTCAACTGCTACTTCACCTGCCACATCGACGGGATGGACTTCGACGAGGGCGTCGAGTTGATCAGGCACCTGGCCGGCCAGGCCAAGGTGGTCGAGTACCAGTTCAGGGTCCGCTGGGAACCGGACACGGTGGTGTTCTGGGACAACCGCTCCGTGCAGCACTACGCGGCCAGCGACTACTACCCCGACGTCCGGATCATGGAGCGGGCCAGCATCGTCGGCACACGCCCCGCCTGAACTCACACCAACCCGGCCCGGGATCGCGCCCGCTCCACGCTTGAGCTGATCTACTGTGGCGCCGATGGCGCCCAAGACCGACTGGAACCCGCTGCTGCGAGGCGAGTTCGACAAGCCCTACTGGTGCGAACTGCAGGACTTCGTGCGGGCCGAGCGGGACCGGCATCAGGTGTTCCCACCCCACGACGAGGTATTCGCGGCCCTGCACCTCACCCCGTACGCCTCGGTGAAGGTCCTGATCCTGGGCCAGGATCCCTACCACGGACCCCGGCAGGCCCACGGGCTCTGCTTCTCGGTGCGCCCCGGAGTGGCCAAGCCGCCGTCGCTGGTGAACATCCTCGCCGAACTGCATGACGACATCGGCGCCCCCGTGCCCGGCCACGGCTCGCTGGAGCCCTGGGCCCGCCAGGGGGTGCTGCTGCTCAACGCCACCCTCACCGTCCGGGCCCGGCAGGCGGCCAGCCACCAGCGCAGGGGCTGGGAGACCTTCACGGACGAGGTGATCCGGGTCGTCAACGACAAGGGTGAGCGGGTGGTGTTCATCCTGTGGGGCGGCTCGGCCCGCCGCAAGAGAACGCTGGTGGACACCAGCCGCCACACGGTGATCGAGTCGGCCCATCCGTCGCCCCTGTCGGCCTCGGGCGGGTTCTTCGGCAGCCGGCCCTTCAGCCGGGCCAACGAGGCCCTCGTCGCCGCGGGCCGCGAGCCGGTGGACTGGGCCATCGGTGAGCTGTCGTAATCCGCAGCTACGGTACGGCCATGGACGATCTCGAACTCGTACCCGACAAGGCAGGCCAGACTCACCTGTGGTTCACGGCGAAGAGTCCCGTGGGGCCGGTGTTCGTGGCCCACACCAACGGGTGGGTGTCCGGTCTCCTGATAACACCGGACGGGCGCGAGCCCGATCCGGGGCGCTTCGTCGAATTCATGCGCGACGAGGTGGGCACCGACATCGAGCCCGACCCGGACCCGAAGCTCGTGGCCCGGGTGAGCGAGGCCTTGGCCACTGGTCGCACCGACGTGCCCGTCGACCTGTCGTCGCGCTCGCCGTTCCATCAGGAGGTCCTGAGGGCCACCGCCCGCATCCCCTGCGGCGAGGTGCGTACCTACGGGGAACTGGCCGAGATCGTCGGCCGGCCCAGGGCAGCCCGGGCGGTCGGCACGGCAATGGCCCGCAACCCGGTGCCCCTGCTGGTTCCCTGCCACCGGGTGGTTCCCAGCAGCGGGGGAGTGGGCAACTACGGCGACAACCCCGAGATGAAGGCCAAGCTGCTCGCAGGCGAGGGGGTCGTGCTCTAGCCGGCTAGCGCGCTCCCGCCGCGGCCGTGGCCGGCGCCAACATCGTCATCAACTCTTCGGCCAACTCGTCAGCGCCGGCGCCGGCGACGATCCGGTCGGCCCGGTGGCGGCTGGGCTGCACGAAGGCGTCGTGCATGGGTGCGACCGTGGCTGCGAACTGCCGGCGCACATGATCCTCGGGCCGGCCCCGCTCGGTCATGTCCCGATGGATGCGGCGCTGGAGCCTCACCTCTTCGGGCACGTCCATGAAGATCGAGTAGTCGAGCCGCGCCGCGGTGTCCTCGAAGGCCAGCAGCAGGATGCCCTCCACCAGCAGCAGGGGAGCGGCCTCCACTCGCTGGAAGCGGCCGGTGTGAGTGTGGGTCGAGAAGTCGTAGATGGGCACGTCCACATCGATGCCGTGCCTCAGGGCGTCGAGATGCTGCAGGAACAGCTCGCTGTCCAGGGAGTCGGGGTGATCGAAGTTGCCGCGGCGCCTCTCGTCGAACGGCAGATGCGAAAGGTCGCGGTAGTAGGCGTCGAAGGCAAGAACGCTCGCGCCCCGTTCGTCGAGGCGCTCCAGCAGACACCTGGTGAGCGTGGTCTTGCCCGCGCCGGAGCCGCCGCAGATCCCGAACACGAACATGTCCACGGGCCGACACCATACCGGGCCGCGCCGGTGGCATCATGGCCGGCGTGACGCTGCAGGAATCCCGGCGATCGAACATCAGCCCGTTCTACGTCATGGAGGTGATGCGGGCTGCCGAGGAGCGCGAAGCCGCCGGGGGCGAGGTGCTGCACCTCGAGGTGGGCCAGCCGTCCACCCCGGCGCCCGCGGGCGTCATCCGGGCCGCCAGGGCCGCGCTCAAATCGGACGTGCTCGGGTACACCACCGCCGCCGGGTTGGAGTCATTGAGGAGACGGATCTCGCAGCACTACCAGTCCTGGTACGGCGCCGACGTCGATCCCGGCCGCATCGTCGTGACCTTCGGTGCCTCGGGGGCCTTCGTCCTGTCGTTCCTGGCCGCTTTCGACGCCGGTGACCGGGTCGTGGTGTCCTCGCCGGGCTATCCGTGCTACCGCAATGCCCTGCAGGCCCTCAACGCGGAGGTCGTGACGTTGCCGACTTCGGCGGAGACCCGGTTCCAGCCCTCGCCGGACCTGCTGGAGGACCTTGTCCGTCGCACCGGCTCCGTCGACGGCCTGGTGCTGGCCTCCCCGTCCAACCCGTCGGGGACCATGCTCGACGGCCCCTCGCTCGCCGCCGTGTCGGACTGGTGCATCGCGCACGGCGTGCGACTCGTCGCCGACGAGATCTACCACGGCATCACATTCGGCGATCCGGCCCCCACCGCGCTCGGCCTCAATGCCGACGCGCTGGTGGTGAACAGCTTCTCCAAGTACTTCTCGATGACCGGCTGGCGGCTCGGCTGGGTGGTCGCCCCCGACGACCTGGTGGAGCCGGTCCGCCGGCTGGCCCAGAACTTCTTCATCTCGGCTCCCACCCTGTCGCAGATCGCCGCGGTGGCCGCCTTCGACTGCCACCAGGAGTTGCAGGCCAACGTGGCCCGCTACGCGGTCAGCCGGTCGGTGCTGGTCGAGGGACTTCCGGCGGCCGGCATCGACCGCCTAGCTCCCAGCGACGGAGCGTTCTACGTGTACGCGGCCGTCGACCACATAGCCGATGACAGCCAGGCGCTGTGCCGGCGCTGGCTGGACGAGCTGGGAGTGGCGGTGACGCCCGGCATCGACTTCGACCCGGCCGAGGGCCACCGCTACGCACGATTCTCCTACGCAGGCGCCACCGAGGACATGGCCGAGGCCATGCGGCGCCTCCAGCAGTGGGGCGGATAGTCGAAGACCCCGCCTCGGTCTCGACCGCATGAGCCGGTCAGTAGGCAATATCGTTGTGTATCAGTACGCGAGATGTATGCTCACGGCTCGCCGGAGCCGTCCGCCTTTCGAGCCTCATTTGACCACTGAGCAAGGCGGGCGGCTCCGGTTTGCCGACGCCTACTGTAGCACGGCTGGGCAACACTCCGTCAAGAATGCAGGAAAGACACCGTCAAGCGCCGAGGCGGGTTCTGGCGTCGGCTGAGCGTTGCAGGAGGTAGGCGGGCACCGGCACGCCGTTGACGACCGCCTCTCCCGACTCGCCGTCAGCCGCGCCCTCGTCGTCGGCCGGTCCGTCCGCCAGCCCCGCGGCCGCGGCCTCGGCGGCCGCCAGAGCGGCCAGTTCGGCCTGCTCCGCCTCGCGGTCGCGGGCGACCAGGTACCGCTCGTAGTCCTTGGTGCGCACCAGGTCGTCATGGTCGATGTGGCCCACCACCCGGCCGTCGACCAGTCTCACCCAGTAGCGGTTCCAGGTGAACCCGTTGGCCATGGCCACCTTGCCCTCGGTGCCCACCGGAACGCCGGGCAGCTCCGACACGAGCCTCACCTTCTCGCCCCGCTTGAGCGTGCGGGCCTGCAACTGCGACGTGGTGAAGACCTTGGGCGGCATCGGACCACACGGTAGCGTGACCCCGTGGCCTCCGACGACCTGTCCACCGGGCCCGACCAGTCGCCCCCGCTGACCGCGGACGACCTCGGCTACCGGCCCTTCGACGCCGACAACCACTACTACGAAGCCCTCGACGCGTTCACCCGCCACGTCGATCCCCGCATGCAGCCCCGGGTGGTGCAGTGGGTGGACATGGGCGGACGCAAACACCACCTTGTCGGCGGCAAGCTGGCCCGGGCGGTGGCCAATCCGACCTGGAACCCCATCGCCAAACCCGGAGCGCTGCGCGACTACTTCAAGGGGAACCCCGAGGGCCGGAACCCGGCCGAGATGCTGCGCGACCGCGAGCCGCTGCCCGACCACTACATGGACCCGCAGGCGCGTCTCAGAGTGATGGACGCCCAGGGACTGGAGGCCGTGTGGCTCTTTCCCACCCTGGGCGTGCTCTACGAGGAGCTGCTCAGCCGCGACGTCGATGCGGTCGTGGCCATGATGCGGGGCTTCAACCAGTGGCTGCTGGAGGACTGGGGCTACAACTGCTCCGAGCGCATCTTCGGCGCCCCATACATCGCGCTCGGTGATCCCGCCGCGGCCGGCGAGGAGCTGGACCGGGTGCTCGGAGTGGGGGCCCGCATCGTGGTGATGCGACCCTCGGCAGTAACCACCCGCACCGGCCGGCTCTCGCCGTTCCACCCGACGTTCGACGGTGTGTGGCAGCGCATCAACGACGCCGGCGTCACCGTGGTCATTCACGCCGGCGACTCGGGGTACTCGTCCCAGGGCTACGCCGACGACGAGTTCTCCTCGGTCGGTGTGGGGTCCGGTATGGCGGCAGGACCGAACCTGCGGGCCTTCGCCATCGAGCGGGCCGCCCAGGACTGGCTGATGCAATCGGTGTTCGAGAAGATCTACGACCGCTTCCCGAACCTGCGGGTGGCCTCGGTGGAGAACGGCTCCGACTACCTGGCGCCGATGTTCCGGAAGTTCTCGCAGATCGCCAAGAAGTACTACTGGTGGTTCGACGACCACCCGATCGACACGTTCAAGGCCCACGTCTGGATCAACCCGTTCTGGGAGGACGACGTCAATGAGGTCACCGATCTCATGGGCGCCGACCGGGTGATCTTCGGCTCGGACTGGCCCCACATCGAGGGGATGCCCGAGCCGCTCGACTACCTGGCCGAGCTGAAGGGCTTCTCCGACGCCGACCGCCGGGCCATCATGCTCGACAATGTCGCCTACCTGAACCAGCCCCAGCCCACCTAGAGCCAGGACCATGACCGACACCGCCCCCGCCCCTCCCGCAGCCGAGGTCGACGCGGCCACCGTACGAGCCCAGGTCGAGGCCTTCTGCGACGAGAACTGGGACCCCGACCTGACCGTCGAGCAGTGGTGGAGGCTGCTGGCCCGAGCGGGCTACGCCCACCCGATGCTGCCGCAGGCCGCGGGCGGGCTCGGCTACGGGCAGGACCAGGCCGCGCTGGTGTCGCTGGTGCTCGCCGAGCGCAACGTGCTGGGACCGCCCGGAGGGCTGGGCCGCATGCTGGCCGCGCCGACGATCGCCATTCACGGCACGCCGGAGCAGATCGAGCGCTACGTCGGTGAGATCCTCGACGGCCGGGTGGGATGGTGCCAGCTCTTCAGCGAGCCCAACGCCGGGTCCGACCTGGCCAGCCTGCAGTGCCGAGCCGAGCGCGACGGCGACGAGTGGGTGATCACCGGCCAGAAGGTGTGGACCTCCGGGGGCCAGGTCTCCGACAAGGGCATGCTGCTGGCCCGCACCGACCCCGACCTGCCCAAGCACGCCGGCATCTCATGGTTCGCGTTCGACATGGACCAGCCCGGCGTGGAGGTCCGACCCCTGACCGAGATGACCGGCCGGGCCCTGTTCAACGAGGTGTTCATCGACGAGGCCCGGGTGGCCGACAGCGCCCTCATTGGCGGGCTCAACAACGGCTGGAGGGTGGGCAACACCACCCTGATGGTGGAGCGGGCCTCGCTGGGATCCTCGGGCCGCAAGCCGCCGGAGCTCATACCCGGCCCCAAGGGCGGCGTGCTCGGCGAGCGGGCGGGGAACTTCATCGCCCGGTCGATGGAGGCTCTGGGCGGCGTCCCTTCGCTCGGCATCGACATGTGGTGGTGGCTGGTGGACCTGGCTCGCAAGAACGGCAGCGTCACCAGCAAGGTGCTGCGCGACGACCTGATGCGCCTGTACGGGCTGATCGAGATCAACCGGCTGTCGATCCAGCGGGCCAAGGCGGGATCAACCAGCGCGGCCGCGCCGAACATCGCCAAGCTCACGATGAGCGAGCTGAACCGGTCTTTCCGCGACATCGGCATGCGGGTGGTCGGCGCCGACGGGATGCTCATGGGCGACTCCGACAGCCAGACCGGCGGCCATATCGGCGAGGTGGCGCTGTTCTCGCCCGCGCCCTCCATCTACGGCGGCACCGACCAGGTGCAGCGCAACATCATCGGCGAGCGGGTGCTCGGGCTGCCCAAGGAGCCCGGACCGCCACGGGAAACGCCGTTCAGCGAACTGCCCAAGAACTGAGCCAGGGGGGCTGCGTGACCGACAGGGTGCGTCTCGACGTCGACGGCGCCATAGCCATCATCACCAACAACAACCCGGACAAGCACAACGCCTTCGACGACGAGATGGACGTCCGGCTGTTCGAGATCCTCGAGGAGCTCTCCCGCCGGCCCGAGGTGCGGGCCGTGATCTGGAGGGGGGAGGGCCGCAGCTGGTCCTCGGGCCGTGACGTGTCCGCCATCGGCAACGTCACCGACATCACCCACCATGAGCTGATGGTGCGGGGCCATAGGGGCATCCAGCGGCTGTGGGAACTCGAGGCTCCCGTGATCGTGGCCATCCAGGGCTGGGCCATGGGCGGATCGTTCCAGCGGGCCCTGCTGTGCGACATCCGCATCGCCGCCGACAACGCCCGGTTCAGGCTGCCCGAGGTGAGCCACGGGGTGATCCCCGACACCGGGGGCGTGAGCGTGCTGTACGAGATGTGCGGCCACGGGCTGGTCAGCGACATGGTGCTGACCGGGCGGGTCCTGTCCGCCGAGGAAGCACTGGCCCACGGCATCGTGTCCCGAGTGGTCGCCCCCCACGACCTCGACGCCGAGGCGCGGGCCATGGCTGAGGCCATCGCGGCCGCTCCGGCAGTCACGGTGAAGCTGGCCCGCCGGGTGATCTCGCAGCTGGCCCGGCCCCAGCAGCGGGTCTCCATGGCCGACGAGCTGATCTTCCAGACGTTCCTCAACCGCAGCGACGACTTCGCAGAGATGAGGGCGGCCCGGGCCGAGGGCCGGGACCCTCGCTACACCGGGAGCTGAACCGGCCGTGCACCGACCTCACCCCGAAATTGATGCCGATATTGTGCCTATAGGGGCGGAATCTGCATCAATATCGGGAGGGGGGTGCCGTGACCGCTGAGCATTCCGGCCTGCCCGCGCCACCGCCGGTCGGGGAGACCGCGCTGCGGCCGGGAACCTTCGACGGCCAGACTGTTCTCGTCACCGGCGGCGGAACCGGATTGGGCAAGGCCATCGCCTCGGAGTTCGCCCGGCTGGGGGCCGCGATCGTGATCGCCAGCCGCTCCACCGAGCACCTGGAGGCGGGGCAGGCCGCGATGGAGGACCTCGGCGCGGAGGTGGCCACCGCAGTCTGCGACATCCGCGATCCGGAATCCGTCGCGGCCGCCTTCGACACAGCAGAGGCGGCCTTCGGACTGCCCGACGTCCTGGTCAACAACGCGGCGGCCAACTTCGGTGTGCCGGCCGAGGACATGTCGCCCAACGCCTGGCGCGCCGTGGTCGACATCACGCTGAACGGCACCTTCAACTGCACCCGGGAGATGGGCCGCCGCCATCTGGCCGCAGGCACTCCTGGCTCGGTGATCAACGTCGGCGCCTCCTACGCCTGGACCGGAGGCCCGGGCTTTGCCCACTCGGCCGCGGCCAAGGCCGGGGTAAAGAGCCTCACCGAGTCGCTGGCGGTGGAGTGGGGCCCCTACGGGATTCAGGTGAACTGCCTGGTGCCCGGCTTGTTCCCCCACGAGGACATGACCGCCGACATCCGCTCCAGCCTGGACCGGACCGGCGCTAAGGACGCCTGCCAGCCCGCGCTTCGGGTGGGGGAGCGCCAGGAGCTGGGCTGGGCGGCCACCTTCCTGGCGTCGCCCTACGGGCGGTTCATCTCGGGTCACACCCTGGTGGTGGACGGGGCCAACTGGCAGCGCCGCTCCATGACCAACCCCCCGGTGGTCACGGTGCGCGACCAGCTGGGCCGCGGCCCGTTCCAACCCTGACATCGCGGCCGCCGCTCGACCTCTACGTGGAGCGTTGCGTATAGCATTCGCCCGCCCGCGTGGTCGGTCGCGAACGGAGGTTTCGATCATGCACCGCTCCCTTCTCCTCAAACCTGTGCGAGCGCTGATGATGTCGGGGGCGGTCGTTGCCCTGGTCGCCACTTCACTAGCACTAGCCGGATCGGGCATCGCCCTGGGCCAGGAAGCCGCGGACTGCGAGGTGACAGACCTCGGGACGCTGGGCGCCGGGGCCGACAGCGCGCTGGAGGCGGAGGGTCGCTGGACGACCGAGGACTGCGACTCGCGCTTCCGGTCGGGCAGCGACGCCCACACCTACCGGTTCCATGTCGCCGAGGCGGGCCGGGTCAGGATCGGCCTCTCGTCGGTTGAGGCCGACTCATACCTCTACCTGCTCACCGAGGACGGCAGCCGCATCACCGGTAACGACGACAACGGGGCCCGGCTGGACGCCCGCATCGAGCGCGAGCTCACGCCCGGCACCTACCTGGTCGAAGCCACCACAGTCGGCGGGCGCGATCGGGGGCCGGCCGACTTCACCCTCACGGTCAGCCGGGTCGAGGGCTGCGATTTCGTCCATCTCGGCACGCTCGAGCCCGGCGTCGATCTGACGGCAGAGGGAGCCTGGTCGCTCGAGACGTGCGGCTCACGCTATGTGTCGGCGCACCCCGCCCATTCCTACTCCTTCAATCTGACGGAGGCCGCCCGGGTGCGCATCGACCTGGAGTCGGAGAACGGCGACCCGGTCCTGTCGCTGGCGTCACTGGAGCACGGCATAATCGGCGCCAACGACGACGGCGGCGAGTTCCGCAACTCCCGCCTCGAGCAGTACCTGCTGCCCGGCGTCTACCTCATCGAGGCGACGACCTACTACGAGCGCGACCGCCAGCCGCTGCAGGCCGACTTCACCCTCACCGTCCACCTCGTGGACGAGCCGGCCCGCCAGCAGGAGCCCCTGCTGAAGGTCGAGGAAGTCCGCACTCCCGCAGAGGTCGTCGCCGGCGATCCGTTCGGCGTCCACTACAGGATCGGCAACATCGGCGGCGGTGAGCTTCCCGACGACGGCAGCCACGCCCTCATCTATGTCGTCGGGCGACGGGTGTTCGACCTGCTGGGCCCCGTGCCGGGCATCTGGGGCGCCGGCGTCGCGTACCACACCGGCGATGAGACCGCCAGCGCATCGAGCACCGCAATCGACGAAGTGGCACCGTTTAGGGCAACCTTCTACCAGCACGGCCCGTCGTGGCTGTTCGTCGGGGTCGTCACCGAGGACGCCGAAGGCAACGAGATCGGCTTCCACGGCCTATGGCACAACCTGATGGTGCTGAGCGGCCCCACGTTCGGGCCCGTAGAGGTCACCGTCGGCGCCAGCGACTACACGGTGACCGCTGAGGCCGACAGCGACGGCGAGGTCACGACGACGGTGGCCCCGGTCGCCGACCCGGAAGCGGACGTTGACCCCCAGATTCGGCGCCAGGCCGTCTACA
Source organism: Candidatus Aldehydirespirator sp. (assembly GCA_965203635.1). GTDB lineage: Bacteria > Actinomycetota > Acidimicrobiia > Acidimicrobiales > Aldehydirespiratoraceae > Aldehydirespirator. The sequence continues at coordinate 2,555,236 of OZ241903.1, read as the reverse complement.
CAGCGGGCGTGCAGACCCAACTTCTGGACGGCGTCTTCGAGAGGCCCGCGCTCTTGGGGCTGTCCGAGGATTCGGACCCCGAGCGGGTCAACGTGACGAACCCCTCCTCAAGCAGTCTCATCAGCGCGTTCGGGCAGCAGTACGCGGCCTTGTTGAGCGCATCAGGAATGATCGACGGATGGCGGGCCAGGGAAGCGATCAATCCCACCGCTATCGAGGAACTCTGGCTCGACGCGGCCGGCGCCGCGTCCTCCCACTACGCATCGATGGCCGCCGACTGGAGATCGCTGCTGGACCGGGCCGAGGGTCAACCGGAGCTGTCGTTCCAGGATGCGGCCACCGTCCATTCCCAAGTCGCCTACGCAGAGAGCATCGTCGCGCCCGCGGTCGCGGCCGGTGACATCATCACCGCGGCCCGCAGCGCCGATGCCGGCTGGGAGGATCCCGGCGTCTGGACGATGATGGCACGGCAGTCGGGCTGTAGCCCCGGGGAGGACGCCCTGCGCGAGGCGCTCGAGGCAGCCGGGGCCGCCAACATTGACGAACTCGTCGCGCTTGACTCCTACCTGCGGCTGGCGCGGCCCGTCCACGGCTTGGCCGTCGATCGGACGCTGTGCGCGGCCGCGGCCGGCGACGCGGCGCTCCGGCGGTTCCTGCAGCGCCTCTCGCTCGACGGCAGCGCCGAGCTTCGCGAGATGCTCGGGCTGACGCCACCGGAACCGGCTACGACGCCCGAACCCCACCGACTGCAGATCGTCGTCCGGCTAGCAGACGACGGGCGGTTCGAATACGGCGTCGAGCTGGCCGGCGGCGAGAGGATCCTGCCGCCGAACCGGTTCCTGCCCGCCGGCGCCGCCGCCGGCCATTGGCACACGAGCGGAGACATCGAGGTGGGCGGAAACGCCATCGGGAAGATCAGGGCAAGACACGTCGCCGACGGCCGTACCGAGGTGAGTTTCAGGGACGCCGACGGCGAGGTGATCACGCCTGACATCGCCTTCCTGCCGGCCGACGCTCCGGCGGGGGTCTGGTACCGCAGCAGCGAGATCGAGGTGCCCGTCGCGGCGTTGCTCGATGCAGAGGACTCGGTTGGGGAGTAGCGCGGTGTCAGCCGGACTCGCAGCCGGCGCAGCGGCCGTGCAGGTCGAGGCTGTGACGCAGGGGCGTGAAGCCCGACCGCCCAGCAACCTCGGCCAGGCTCCGATCAACACTCGCCTCCAGTTCGTCATCCAGGAAGACGTCCTCGATGCTGCCGCAATCGACGCATACCAGATGGTGGTGATGCGATAGCAGCGGCTCGGCAAACTCGAAGTAGGCGTGGTCGCCGGCCGCGGTGATTCGGTTCACAACGCCGGATCGTTCCAGCACGTCCAGATTCCGGTAGACGGAACTGGGAGCCAGACCGGGCGCGGCCACCACGATGTCGGGAAGCGTCACCGGCTGGCCGGCCGCCAGGATCGCTTCGACGAGCCGTCGGCGACCCTGTGTGTACCGGTAGTCGTGGCTCGCGAGGCAATGGCTCACCGCGGCATGCAGGTCACTGGTGGAGAGGGGCGTATCGGTATCGCGGCCTCTTGTCATGACCTCCCCCTGAGGGTTGTGCGAATGATACTTACTCTCATTATGATCCACCGAGCGCCGTTTTCACACCGGAGGAGCGTAGCCGTGCGACAAGGGACGACAGTTCAGGGCCATCCTCGCCGGGGCTCCGCAAGATCATCCCGAGACCGCAGGCTGATGCTGGTCGCCGTGGTTGCCGCGACGGCTCTGGGAGCGGCGGCTTGCTCGGGAGACCCCGCGCCCGAGCCGCCGGGTGCAGGCGCTGAGGCCCCGACGATCCTGGCCACCACCGGCATCTGGGCCGACGTAGTTGCCAATGTGGCCTGCGACGGGCTGGCCGAGGTGGAGACCATCATCCCGGTCGGCGGCGATCCGCACGGTTACGAGCCCTCGCTGCAGGATCGGGCGCGTATGGAGAACGCGACGCTGGTGGTGGCCAACGGCCTGGCCCTGGAGGAGGCCTTGGAAGACACTCTCGAAGCGGTGGCGGAGTCCGGCACTCCGGTATTCGCTTTCGCCGAAGGCATGGACCCCATCCCGTACGGATTCGAGACCGGCCACGACGACCACGAAGAAGACGCCCACGACCACGATGAAGACGACATGGGCCACGATGACCACGAAGACGCCCACGACCACGACGAAGACGAAGCCCACGAAGAAGACGCCCACGACCACGACGAAGACGAAGCCCACGAAGAAGACGCCCACGACCACGACGAAGACGAAGCCCACGAAGAAGACGCCCACGACCACGACGAAGACGAAGCCCACGAAGAAGACGCCCACGACCACGACGAAGACGAAGCCCACGAAGAAGACGCCCACCAGCACGGCGGGGACGAAGCCCACGAAGAAGACGCCCACGACCACGACGAAGACGAAGCCCACGAAGAAGACGCCCACCAGCACGGCGGGGACGATCCCCATGTGTGGTTCGACCCCCACCGCGTGGCGGAGGCGCTGCCGGCCTTCGCCCAGGTGCTCACGACGGATGTGGGCCTCGACCAGGCCGCGGTCGAAGCCTGCCTGAACAGCTACGTGGCAGAACTGGAGGCGGTGGACACCGAGATCGCCGCCAAGGTCGAGCAGCTTCCGGCCGCGAACCGCAAGCTGGTCACCAACCACGAGGCCCTCGGGTACTACGCGGATCGCTACGGCTTCGAGGTCATCGGCACGGTGATCCCGACGCCGGCCAGCATGGCCCAGGCCAGCCCCGCCCAGCTCGAAGCGCTGGCCGAGATCATCGAGCACGAGGGAATCAAGGCCATCTTCGCCGAGACCCTGCACTCCGCCGACGACATCGAGGCCCTGGCCGCCCGGGTCGGCGACGTCGACGTAGTCACCCTCTACACCGGCAGCCTCGGACCTCCTGGCAGCGGTGCGGAGACCTATACCGGATTCCTGCGCACCAACACCGACCTGATCGTCGACGCCCTTGGCTGAACCGGGCTAGAACGTCCCGCCATGGAGTTGCTGACCGACCCTGTGGCGTGGTGGATCGACCCGTTCATATCCAACGTCTTCATGCAGCGAGCCCTCTACGCGGGCCTGCTGGCGGTTCTCACCACATCGGTCGTCGGCACCTGGGTGGTCTTGAGGGGCATGAGTTTCCTCGGTGACGCACTGGCCCACGGCGTGCTGCCTGGGATCGCGCTGGCCTTCATCATCGGGGTGCACACCACCATCGGCGCCTTCGTCGCAGCCATCGCCATGGTGTGGGGCATCAACATGATCCGCAGCCACTCACCGCTTCCCGACGACACCTCGATCGGGGTGCTCTTTGTCGGATTCCTGGCCCTGGCCGTGGCCATCATGTCCAGTTCGTCGGGCGCCTACACCGGAGATCTGAACCGATTCCTGTTCGGGTCCATCACAGGTGTCAACGCGGACGACCTGCGCCGCCAGGGAGCCGCAGCGGTCATCTCGGTAGGCGGGGTGGCTGTGTTCTACCGGGCGTTCCTGGTCATGACCTTCGATTACGCCCAGGCACAGGTGCTCGGCCTGCGGCCCCGCCTCGCCCACGCCGTTCTGCTGGTGCTGCTGGCCATCTCGATCATCGCCTCGTTCGAGGCGGTCGGGAACCTGCTGGTGTTCGCCTTCCTGATCGCCCCGCCGGCCACCGCAGTGCTGCTGGTGAAGCGGGTGCCGCGCATCATGGCCGCCGCGAGCAGCATCGGGGCCGCTTCGGTGGTGGTCGGCCTACTGGCCAGCTACCACTACGACACCGCAGCCGGCGCCACCATGGCCCTGACCGCCGTCGTGGTCTTCCTGGCGGTGCTCACCGTCAAGGGGCTGCTGCAAGCCCTCGGCTCCCGCCGGGTGCACGCTCACGCCGCCGCTGCCGCGGCCTGACCGGCCCCGCCCAGGGTCAGTCGCTCGATTCGCTCACCCGCGGTCCAGCGATCTCCCGGCCGACAGTGCGAGCCGCGTCCGAGATCTCGATGCGCTGAGCGTCGAAGCCCTCGCCCCGGGTGGCGTCGAGCGCCAGCCGCGATGTCGTGCCCAGCTTGTCGGCCGACGGGTCGAGGGCGCTGCCCGGCAGCCCGTCGATCACGATCATGTCCCGGTCGGGCTGGAAGTGGGTGGCCAGGGCCCAGAGCACCTCCTCGTCCCTCTTGACATCGACGTCCGCGTCGACAGCCACAACCGTCTTGAGGTACGGGTCCCAGCCCAACAGTCCCAGCAGCGCCTGGCGGGCCTCGCCCGGCCGGCGCTGGTCGACCGCGATGTAGCAGTGGAAGTGCGTACCCGAATGGGGATAGTGCACCGCGGCCACTGATCCGAAGCGATCCTTGAGCTTGGCGATCATGTCCGCCTCACGGGGCACCCGTCCGAGGTTGAGGTGCTCGTGCGAGTTCCCGCCCACCACATCCACCCAGACTGCGCCGCTGCGCTGCATCACCGTGCACACGTCGATGCGGTTGCGGGTCGAACGATCCGACGAGTACCCGGAAAACTCGCCGAAGGGGCCCTCGTCCTCGTCGGCGGCGGGATCGATCTCGCCCTCGAGCACGACCTCGGCCGCGGCCGGAACGCGGAGGCCGTGCTTGGGGGTGCGCACGACCTCAAGGGGCGCTCCCAGCAGTCCTCCCGCGATCTCGCGCTCGTCGACGCCGAAGGCGACCCGGGCCGATGCCGCCAGCATGAACAGCGGGTGGGCGCCGATGACCATCGCCACCGGGAGCCGACTGCCCATCGCGGCCGCGTCCTGCAGGAGCCGCCAGAGATCACCCCGGGAATGGAGGCTGGTGCCTAGCGAGGTCGATGAGGCCACCACCGAGCGGTGATAGCTCAGATTGCCGCGCCCGGTCCCGGCTTCCTCGGCCACAACGATCCCGCTCGTGATGTAGGGGCCGCGGTCGGTCTCGAAATGGGTGAGCAGCGGCAGGTCGAACAGGTCGACCCGATCGCCGGCGTCGACTCGGTCGGTGATCGGCCCGCTGTCGAGCTCACGCATGTCCATCGCCGCCCCGGCCAGCCGCTGGTAGCTGTCGTGGAGTTCGCCCGGTTGGGCGCCCAGCATCCGCTCGATCCGCAGGCGGGAGGCGAAGAGGTTAGTGACCACCTCCCGGTCCGAGCCCTCGACGCTGGGGAAGCGCAACAGCGGATGCTGACCCCGCTCGGCCAGCTCCCACACGACCGCGGTGATGTCCTGGTCCAGCGAGACCGGACGATCAACGGTGTAGACGTCGTCTGGGTGCGCGGCCTCGTAGTCACGAAGGAAGTCCTGCAGGCCCTGGCCGGTCACAGCAACGGAGCGCGCGACAGTCAGTCGATGGGGGTGCCGTAGCTGCCGTCGGCCAGTTGCTTCTTGGCATCCTCGACGGTGGCGGGGGGAGCGGTCGGGGTGATGCCGACCAGCCGGGCGATGTTGTTGCCCATGTAGTCCTCCAGCTGGTCCTCGCTGGCATTGATGCCCTGGGGGGCGTCGTGGCACAGGACCTCGAGGTGGGTCAGCCACATGCCCGGGTCGTTCGGAGGTGAGTCGGTGCCGAACACGAGGCGGTCCCGCGGCATCTCCTTGGCGAACTCGACGATGCGGGACTGCAGCAGCCAGCCCGACTCGCCGTACACGTTGGGGGAGTCCATGATCATCCAGAACGCCTCGAAGCAGTAGACGCCCCCGGTCTGGACCCCGAAGTGCCCGATGATGAAGTCCACGTTCGTGAACTCGCGGATGATGGGGTAGAACTGCGTCGGGATCGAGTACGGGCCGTCGCCGGTGTGGATCAGCACGACTACGCCGAGCTCGTCGCACTTGCGCATGGCCGGCCGCAGCCAGTCCAGGGCGCGATCGGGACGGTAGGCGTGCATGTTGGCGTGGAGCTTGAGCATCTTGAACCCGTACTCCTTGACATGGAACTCGAGTTCGGCTGCTCCGTTCTCGGGCCCGAAGCGGGGGTTGAAGTTGAAGTTCCCGATGAAGCGGTCGGGATAACGCTGGGTGAGCTCGGCCACGTAGGCCATGTAGTCGCGGATGCCCTCCCGGCCGGAGCGCCCACCGTCGCGCCAGGCCGTGTTGCCCGGCGGGGGCTGGATGAAGCCCATGTCGATACGGCGCGGCTTGCCGTTGATCCAGTAGGGCCCGTCCATCATCTCCAGCATGCGCTCCCCGGTGAACGGCTCACCGGTATGGCGCCAGGCCTCGTCCACGATGTTGGTGGGATGCAGGTGGGTGTCGATGATCATGCGGATAGCTCCTTGTCTCGCGCGACGCAGCGCCGCAGGCGCTCGGCCAACTCTTCCCGATCTAGATTCTTGCCGATAAAGACCGCCCGGCTGTCTCGATGCGGACCCTCCCACCGGTCGAGATCGTGCATCTCGTAGATCCGGTGCACGCCCTGCAACGCGACCCGCCGATCGTTCCCCGCGACGGCCAGCACCCCCTTCCACCGCAACAGGTCGGCGCCGTAGTCGGCGGCGATGTCACGGGCAGCCGCCTCGACCAGCTCCGGGTCGAGCTCCCCGCCAATCCTGACGGAGCAGGTCTCCACGTCGGGGTCGTGGCTGTGCACGTAGTGGGTCTCCAGGAACGAGGGCTCGGTCGCGGCCCGCTGCGACACCTCGAACGCCTGGATGCCCAGGATGGCGTCCAGGTTCACCCGCGCGTAGCTGGACCGATCGATCTCCGAGCGTTGGTTGAACTTCCTGATGCGACTCTCGATCCGCTCGACGGTGCCGTCGTCGACCAGGTCGACCTTGTTGACGATGATCCGGTCGGCGCTGACGATCTGGTCGACCGCCTGGCTGTTGATCCCGTCATAGCGCACGTCGTCGAGATGCTGCTCGATGTGTTTCGAGTCGATCAGCGTCACGATGGCGTCCAGGGCCACCTCCTCGAGGACCGAGTCGTCCACGAAGAAGGCCTGGGCGACAGGCATCGGATCGGCCAGGCCGCTGGTCTCGACGAGGATGTAGTCGATGCGGTCGCTGCGGCTCATCAGCTTCTGGATCACCTCCAGCAGGTCGCCGCGCACGGACGCGACGCAGCAGATGCAGCCGTTGCTCATCTCGTAGATCTCCTCCTCGGAGGAGACCACCAGGTCGGAATCGATGTTGATCTCGCCGAATTCGTTCTCGATGATGGCGATGCGCTTGCCGTGGTTCTCGCGCAGGATGTAGTTGAGCAGCGTGGTCTTGCCCGACCCGAGGAAGCCGGTCAGGATGGTGACCGGCAGCTTCGGTTGCGGGCGGCGGGTCGAGGCCTCGCCTTGGCGGTCGGCGCTGCCTCGCTGCAGGCGAGCTGTGCTACCGACCATCTCTCCGCTAGCGGCCCTCGTCCGGCCAGTCCTGGACTTCCTGGTCGATCCGGTTCCAGAAGGCTTGGCGCACAGCCCGCCTGAGGCGGTCCTGGCCTCGCAGGCTTCCCCCGATCACGTTCTCCACCGCGTAGAGCAGGTCGCCGTCGAGGGATTCGGGTATGCGCGGGCGCTGGTCGAGCAGGGCGTCGAACTCGTCGTCGCTGGCCCGGTAGAGCCAGCTCTCCGCGAACTCAGTCGCGGCTGCGGCGACCGAATCGACCGGGTCGTAGGTGTCGGAGGCAGCGTCGTCAGGAGTGCGCCGGCGCCTGATGAACCTTGACAAGTCGTCCTTGGTCAACTTGATGACCTCGTCCGCCTCGGTGACCAGGCCGGCCGACGGAGCCCTGCGCTCATCACGGGATGCGATGTTGATGAGGATCACGCGCAGTCCCAGGTCCTGGACCTCGCTGACGCAGTCGAGCAGATCCTCGTCGGCCGACAGCAGGAAGGCGTCGCAGATGGCCCGCTGGCGGGCGAGCGTGGAGAGGTCGCGCCTGATGGCTTCGCCCATCGAGGACTGCGGATCCCGGCCGGTGCCGGTCTGGAGTCGCAGCTTCATGTTGGGCAGCGTCGCCACCAGCTGCTGGGCCGGGGTGGGCACACCGTCGCCGGAGGTGTCGTACCAGTAGGTGCGAAGAGGCTGGAGATCGCACACGTCGGTGGCAAGGCCGATCAGGAAGTCGTTGGCGCCGAGACCGTAGAGGAGGATCTCCTGGCGGTCCGGGCTGTTGCAGCACAACATGCCGCCCTCTGTGTAGAGGTACTCGGCGTCAACGAATATTGCGTAGCGGTCCATGTCGGCGTCACCCTTCACATCAGCGCGACGTCCACACAGGCCCCACGCCGTTGGGCCGGGATCCCAAAGGGTGCCGCCAGCTTAGCCGACCCCTTGGATGATCCCTGCATCCAGCGTGGTACGCCCCCTGGGACTCGAACCCAGAACCTGCGGATTAAGAGTCCGTTGCTCTGCCAAATTGAGCTAGAGGCGCTCGGTGAGCGTCCAACGATAGCGCGCGGGTGACCGAGGGGAGTCGAACCCCCGACCTCCGGGACCACAACCCGGCGCTCTAACCTACTGAGCTACGGCCACCACGACCGCCGAAGCGGGCGACTCACAGCCTACCGACCGGTGCATCCGGCGGGCATCTCCCGCTCTTGTTCGCTTCGCTCACGGGCCGCTCGCGCCCTGGCGATAGCCTTGGGAGGCCCCCGTAGCTCAACTGGATAGAGCGGAGGGTTTCTACCCCTCAGGTTGCGGGTTCGAGTCCTGTCGGGGGTGCGGGCGCTGGTAGAGACAGCAGGACGGACTGAGGAAGCGAGACGGGCCGTGGCCGACCTCGACAAAGCCAAGGGCCTGGGCTTGGAGATCCTCAACCGGGCCGGGATCGAGGTCGGAGGAGATCAGCCTCGCGACATCGCCGTGCACGACGACCGCTTCTGGGCGCGGGTACTCGCAAAGCGCGAACTCGGGATGGGTGAGTCGTACCAGGACGGCTGGTGGGATGCCAACCAACTCGACGAGTTCGTCGCCCACCTGCAGACCCGAGACCTGCGCTCGCTGGTGCGGCCCGGACCCGGGCTGCTGCTGCACATCGCCAGGGCCCGCGCATCGAACCACCAGACCGTGCGGCGGGCCCGCAGGAACGCGGGCGCCCACTACGACATCGGGAACGACCTCTACGAGCGGATGCTGGACAAGCGCATGATCTACTCGTGCGGCTACTGGCGGCGCGCCGAGGACCTGGACCAGGCCCAGGAGGACAAACTCGAGCTCATCTGCCGCAAGCTGCAGCTGGAGCCGGGCATGAGGCTGCTCGACATCGGCTGCGGCTGGGGCGGTTTCGCCCGGTTCGCGGCCACCGAGCACGGTGTGACGGTCACGGGCGTCACCCCGGCGCGCGAGCAGGCCCGTTGGGCTCGGGAAGCCTGCGCAGGCCTGCCCGTCGAGATCCAGGAATGCGACTACCGCGACCTGGAGGGCTCCTTCGATCGGATCGTGTCGATAGGGATGATGGAGCATGTCGGCCCGCGCAACCTCGAGACCTTCTTCGGGCGCTGTGACCGCTTGCTCTCCGGCGACGGCATGATGCTTCACCACACCATCGGGTCGCTCGAATCCAAACACCACACCGACCCGTGGTTCGACAAGTACATCTTCCCGGGGGGCGTCGTTCCGTCGCTGGCCCAGATCACCTCGGCCTGCGAGCAGGACTGGGTCATCGAGGACGTGCAGAACTTCGGGCCGTACTACGACCGAACGCTCATGGCCTGGCACCGCAACGTGACCGAGGCCTGGACGGACCTCACCGGCTATGACGAGCGCTTCCGCCGCACCTGGGACTACTACCTGCTGAGCTCAGCCGGGTCGTTCCGGGCCCGGGCCCTGCAACTCTGGCAGATTGTGTTCACCCGCAGCCGTCGCCGCTCCGAGGTGTACCACCGGCCGGACTGACCGGACGCGGCTGCTGATCTGGAACTGCGCCCTCGCCAGTCCCCGCCGCTGATCTGGAACTGCGCCCTCGCCAGTCCCTGCCGCTGATCTGGAACTGCGCCCTCGCCAGTCCCCGCCGCTGATCTAGAACTGCGCCTGCTCGGTGCTGCCTTCGAGCGCGAGGGTGGACGCGGTCCCTCCGGAGATCACGGTGGCCACCTGATCGAAGTATCCGGCTCCGACCTCGCGCTGGTGGCGGGTGGCGGTGTAGCCGAGGTCCTCCATCGCCATCTCGCCCTGCTGCAGCGCGACGTACGCCTTCATGTCGTCGGACTCGTAGTTGTGCGCCAGATCGAACGCCGACGCGTTGAGAGCATGCCACCCGGCGAGAGTGATGAACTGGAAGGCGTAGCCCATGGCGCCCAACTCCTTCTGGAACATGGCGATCTGAGCGTCGTCCAGGTGCGCCCGCCAGTTGAACGAGGGCGAGCAGTTGTAGGCCAGCATCTTGTCCGGGTACACCGCACCGATGGCCTCGGCGAACTCCCGGGCCTCGTCGAGATCGGGCGTGGAGGTCTCGCACCAGAGCAGGTCGCAGTAGGGCGCGTAGGCGAGGCCGCGCTGGATCGGCGCCTGCAGTCCCGGCGTCGTCACGAAGAACCCCTCCGCGGTGCGCTCGCCGGTCAGCCCGGCCCGGTCCCTGGCGTCGACGTCGCTGGTGATCAGGCCGGCGCTCAGCGCGTCGGTGCGGGCGACCAAGATGGTCTCGACACCCATGACGTCAGCAGCCAGCCTGGCCGCCCGCAGCGTGGCGAGATGCTGCGATGTGGGCACCAGCACCTTCCCGCCCATGTGGCCGCACTTCTTGGCCGAGCTGAGCTGATCCTCGAAGTGGACCCCGGCCGCGCCGGACTCGATCATGGCCTTCATCAACTCGAAGGCATTGAGCGGACCGCCGAAACCCGCCTCCGCGTCGGCCACGATCGGCAGCATGTAGTCGCGGCTCGGGTTGCCCTCGGTCTCGCTCCACTCGATCTGGTCGGCCCTTCTGAGCGCGTTGTTGAGGCGAGCGACCAGCGACGGCACCGAGTCCGCCGGGTAGAGGGACTGGTCGGGATACACCTGCCCGGCGAGATTGGCGTCGCCGGCCACCTGCCAGCCTGACAGGTACAGGGCGGGCAGCCCCGCCTTGGCGAACTGGATCGCCTGCCCGCCGGTCATGGCCCCCAGGGCGTGCACGTAGTCCATGTCGTGGAGGCGCTGCCAGAGCTTGGCCGCGCCGGCGCGAGCCACGGTGCACTCGGGCGTCACCGAGCCGCGCAGCCGTACCACCTCGGTCGCTGAGTAGTCGCGACGTGTGCCGTGCCAACGGGGGTTGTTCTCCCAGTCGGCCTCCAGGGCTTCGACCTGCTGTGCGAAGCTCGGACTTGCGTTCGTGACCTTCACCATCGATCGCCCTCCTGGTGGAGCGGTGCGGCCCGGGCCAACGACCCGCAGGGCCAGTGCCGTGCCCAATGCTCATCGCTTCAGACCACAGAAGCCAGAATCTGCACCGCAGAGAAGCGCCCAAGTTGTTGGCCGACACAAGTTCTGCAATTCTTTCGCACATGGGCACCGAACCTGACCTCCTCGTGCTGGGCCGGCGCCTGCGCCACGTCCGCCGCAGGAGGGGTCTCACCCTCGCGGACCTGGCTGAGCGCACCGGCCGGCCGCCGGCCTACTTGTCGCGGCTCGAGAACGGGAGAGTCGAACCCCGCCTGGGCGTGCTCAGCGATCTCGCCGAGGCGCTCGACACCACCACGGCCGACCTTCTCGAAGACGCCCCTCCGGACCGCCGAGCCGAACTCGAGCTGGAACTGCTGCGGGCCCAGGACCATCCGGCCTACGCCGAGCTCGGACTGCCGCCGCTCAAGCCGTCCAGACGGCTCAGCGACGAGGTCCTCGAGCACCTGGCCGGCCTGAGCCGAGCCGTCTGCGAGAGAGCCGCTCCGATCGACACCACCGAGAGCGCCCGGAGGGCCAACTCGGAGTTGCGCGGCGAGATGCGCGACCGGAACAACTACTTCACCGACATCGAGCAGATCGCGGCCGAAGGGCTGGCCAGCGCCGGATACCCCGGTTCCGGCCCGATCAGCGAGCGGGTGCTCACCGAGCTGGTGAGCAGCTACGGCTTCCGAATAGAGCGCGTCGCCGGCCTGCCCCGCACGGCCCGCTCGATCACCGACACTCGCGACCGGGTGATCTTCATCGGCGACCAGGACCACCTGAAGGTGCGCCAGGCCCGTTCCGTGGTGCTGCAGACGCTCGGACACTTCGCGCTGGAGCACTCCGACACGTCGGACTTCGGCGACTACCTCCGCCAGCGCATCGAGTCCAACTACTTCTCGGCCGCCGTCCTCGCCCCCGAGGCGCCCGCGGCAGAGCTGCTGAGCGAGGCGAAGCGCCAGGGCGACATCAGCGTCGAGGACCTCAAGGAGACGTTCTACATCTCCTACGAGATGGCTGCTCACCGCTTCACCAACCTGGCCACGGTCCACTTGGGCATCCCCGTCCACTTCCTGCGAACCGACCCCGAAGGGGTGATCACCAAGGCGTATGAGAACGACGGGCTTCCGTTCCCGGTGACCTCCGACGGGGGACTGGAGGGAGAGCGGGTTCCCCGCCAGTGGGGCGCCCGGCAAGCCTGGGGAGCCGAGGGGCACTTCCTGTTGCACGAGCAGTACACGGTGCTCGACGTGGGCGAGTACTTCTGCATCACCTACATAGAGACCGAGCATGATCGCTACCCCTATGCGATCACGCTGGGCACGACGGTCGAGCACGCCCAGCACTTTCGGGGCTCCGAGACGCTGCGGCGTGAGCACGCCCGTTCGAGGGACGTGGAGCCCGACCCCCGGCTCGTGCGCGACTGGGAGAGCGTGGCCTGGCCTTCGGCGGCCGAGCGCAGCCATGTGCTGTCGGCACTGCCGCCATCGCAGCGCTCCTTCGTGCCGTTCCCCGGCATCGACCTGCTCGACGTCTACCGCTTCCTGGACCGGCAGAGGCGCCGTCGCCAGGCCTAGAGGCAGAGCGCAGCGAGGCCGTGGCCCGAGCGGCCCGTGAGCGAAGCGAACAAGAGCGGGAGGCCTAGTGCTACGCGGATAGAACTCGTCGTGTAGCCTCGCCTTCGACACAGCGCATGCCTGAGACCGCCGCCACCATCCGCGTCCCCGCCAACCACCTGCTCGGACCTCTGGTGGGCGAGCACGATGCGAACCTCCGCCAGCTCGAGAGCGCCTTCCCCGGCAGCCGCATCCATCTGAGGGGCAACGAGGTCAGCGTCCTGGGGGACGAGGCCGAGACCGTCGCCCGGGCGTTCGAGGAGCTGATCCTGCTTCTCGAGCACGGGCAGCGCCTCGACGTCCGCACCATCGACCGTACGATCGACATGGTGCGCAGCAACGTCCGAGCCTCGGAGGTCTTGACCCACGATGTGCTGCGAACGGCCGGAGGGCGGGTGGTGCGCCCGAAGTCGGCCGGGCAGAAGCGCTACACGGACGTGATGGGCCAGAGCATCATCACCTTCGGGATCGGGCCGGCCGGCACGGGCAAGAGTTGGCTGGCGGTTGCCATGGCCGTGCGGGCACTCAACGACGGCGAGGTGACCCGCATCATCCTCACCCGTCCCGCGGTCGAGGCGGGGGAGAGGCTCGGATTCCTCCCCGGCGACCTGATGGCCAAGGTCGATCCCTACCTGCGCCCCCTCTATGACGCGCTGTACGACATGGTGGGCAGCGAGGGAATGGAGCGACTCCTGGAACGGGGCGCCGTCGAGGTGGCGCCGCTGGCGTTCATGCGGGGCCGCACGCTCAATTCGAGCTTCATCATCCTCGACGAGGCCCAGAACACCACCCCCGAGCAGATGAAGATGTTCCTGACCCGCATCGGCTTCGGCTCCCGGGCTGTGGTCACCGGCGATGTCACCCAGGTGGACGTGGACGGCGGGCGCAGCGGCCTGGCGGGCATCGAGGAGCTGCTGGGAGGCATCACCGGGATCGGGTTCGTCCATCTGAGCAGCCGCGATGTCGTCCGTCACCGCATCGTCGCCGACATCGTCACCGCCTACGACCGGGTCGGTCTCAGCCGCCGAGACTCCGCCTAGATGGTGGCCGCGTCCTCCCCAGACGAACCTGCCTGCGGAGCGGTGGTCCGCGCCTTCGACGAGACCTCCGAAACGGCAGCAGGAAACGACCTGGTCGACACCGAGCGCTGGGCCAGGCTGGCCCGAGCCGTGCTGCGCGACGAGGGGATCGGATCCGGCGAGCTGGGCCTGCGGTTCGTGGACGCCGGTGCGATGACCGAGCTCAACCTGGCCCACATGGGCACGGCCGGACCCACCGACGTTCTCGCCTTTCCGATAGACGGCGGCCATGGCGGCGCACCCGCATCCGGACCGACCGTGCTGCTGGGCGACGTTGTGGTCTGTCCCGCATACGCGGCACAGGCCAACGGCGGCGCCGCTTCCGCCAACTCCCGGCCGACCGGCGACCCTGCCGACGAGTTGGCCCTGCTGGTGGTGCACGGCGTGCTGCATGTACTGGGATACGACCACGCCCACGAAGCGGAGGCCGCAGCCATGCAGACCCGCGAACGGCAGCTCTTGGCTGCACACCACCGACAACCGTGACCAGCCAGAACGATCCCGGCGCGGGCCCGATGTCGCGTCGTGTTCGAAGGCGGGTCGCGCGGGTGAGGAACGGGGCGCCACCGGTCAGCGAAGACGAGTTGATCGCCCTCACCGACGCTGCGGCTGAGGCAGACGCCATCGAGGACGCCGAGCGCGACATGATTGCTTCCGCTCTTGCCTTGGACCGCACTGTGGTTCGTGAGGTCATGGCGCCCCGCGCCGACATGGTCACCGTCGACGCGGACATGACGGTGACCGCCTCGCTCGAGATCGCCATCAGCCGCGGCCTCAGCCGGCTGCCGGTGTGCCGGAACGACATCGACGACGTCGTCGGCGTCGTGCTGCTGAAGGATCTGGCCCGCACCGAGCGCTCGGGTGGCGGCGACCGTCCCGTCCAGGAGTCGATGCGCCGCGCCATGTTCGTGCCCGAGACCAAGCGGGTGGACGAGCTGCTCTCCGAGATGCGCACCGCCGGAGGGCACCTGGCCATTGTCGTCGACGAGTATGGGGGCACGGCCGGGCTCGTCACCCTCGAGGACCTCGTTGAGGAGCTGGTGGGCGAGATCGTCGATGAGTTCGACCGGCCGGAGCCGCTCATGGAGCCCCTGGCGGGCGGCGAGGCGCTGGTGCACGGCCGCATGCCGGTCGACCAGTTGAACACCCTCGTCGGAGCGGCCCTGCCCGACGACGACTGGGACACCGTCGGCGGCCTGATCTTCAGCACGCTGGGCCATGTGCCCGAAGTGGGCGAGACCGTCGAGGTCGACGGCCTCAGGCTGCGGGTGGAGCACATGGAGGGCCGCCGCATCACCCGGGTCAGACTCACCCGCACATGAAGCCGCCGGTGCCGGACACAGGCTCCGGCGGTTACCGATGCGGGATCGTCGGGCTGGCGGGCCGCCCCAATGCGGGCAAGTCGACGCTGATCAACAGGATCGTCGGGCAGAAGGTGTCGATCGTCTCGGACAAGCCCCAGACCACCCGCACCGAGTTGCGTGGGGTGCTCACCCGTCGTGAGGCCCAGATGATCCTGGTCGACACGCCGGGCATACACAAGCCCCGCACCGCGCTCGGGCGTCGCATGAACGCTGCCGCCAGCGAGGCCCTGCACGGAATCGACGTGGCGTGCCTGGTGATCGACGCATCGGCTCCCTACGGCCGCGGCGACGCCTTCATCGCCCGGTCGCTGCCGGCGGACTCCGTTGTGGTCGTGACCAAGGCCGACCTGGTGGGACCGCAGGCGATGCTGGAACAGCTCGCAGCCCTGGCGGAGCTGGACTTCGAGGCCTACTACCCGGTGAGCGGACGCACCGGCCAGGGTGTCGCGGCTCTGGTGGAGCACCTCGTAGGCCGCCTGCCCACCGGTCCGGCCCTCTACCCCGAAGGCACAGTTTCGGACGCCCCGGAGGCCTTCCGGGTGGCCGAGCTGGTACGGGAACGGCTCCTGGCAACCGCACGCAACGAGCTGCCCCATTCGATCGCGACCCGGGTGACGGAATGGGATTGGCCCCTGATCCGCTGCGAGGTCATCGTTGAACGCCCTTCCCAGAAGGCGATCGTGATCGGCAAGGGCGGATCGATGCTCAAGGCGGTCGGAACGGCAGTGCGCTCGCAGCTCCCTGAGGGCGCCTACCTGCAACTCGCGGTCAGAGTCGACAAGAACTGGCAGCGACGCGCCGGATAAGGCGCGCCACGCCAGAGGCCGAGCTTGCGAGGCCGTGGCCCGAGCGGCCCGTGAGCGCAGCGAACAAGAGCGGGAGAAGCACCGCCGCAACGTGACGAGCGGATGTCAACCCGCGCACGTTTCAACCGGGTCACGCGGTAGCTTCACAGTGATGATCACCGCGGCGTTGGATTTGGACCGCGTTCCCTCGCATGTTGCGTGCGTGATGGACGGCAACGGGCGCTGGGCCCAGTCTCGGGGCCTGCCCCGTACCGAAGGTCACAGAGCCGGCGAGGAGGCGCTGTTCGACGTGGTGGACGGGGCTCTCGACATCGGTGTCGAGTGGCTCACCGTCTATGCCTTCAGCACTGAGAATTGGCGGCGCCCACCCGACGAGGTCCGCTTCCTGCTCGAATTCAACGAGGACATTCTGCTGAGGCGCCGGGACGACCTGCACGAGCGGGGCGTGCGGATCCGGTTCGTGGGCCGCCGCGACCGCCGGGTGCCCAAGAAGCTGATCCAGCTCATGGACGACGCCGTGGAACTGACCAGGCGCAACCACCGGATGACCTTCACCATCGCCTTCAACTACGGCGGGCGGGCAGAGATCGTCGACGCGGTCAGGGCGGTCGTGAACTCCGGGATTTCTGCCGACAGGATCACCGAGCGCACCATCGCCTGCCGCCTCTATGACCCCGAGATGCCGGAACCCGACCTGATGATCCGCACCTCCGGGGAGTTCCGCACCTCCAACTTCCTGCTCTGGGAGCTGGCCTACAGCGAGCTGTACTTCACCGACACGGCGTGGCCCGACTTCCGCCGCGGGGACCTCTACGAGGCGATAAGGGTCTACCAGGAGCGCGAGCGGCGGTTCGGGCGGGTCTCACCCAACGGCGCGAACTCGGCCATCACGTCCAACGGCGACGGCAAGAGGCGAGACAACCCCGGTTAGGGCGATGAGCCTCTACCGCGACGAGGCGGTGGTGCTGCGCACCTGGAAGCTGGGCGAGGCAGACCGCATCGTGAACTTGCACACGCTGGCTCATGGCAAGGTCCGCGCCGTGGCCAAGGGGGTGCGGCGCACCCGCTCGAAGTTCGGCGCCCGCCTGGAGCCGGCCTGCCACGTGGCGGTGCAGCTGTACCGGGGCCGCGGCGAACTCGACACTCTGACCCAGGCTGAGACCATCGACCGCTTCGCGAGCCTCCGGTCAGACCCCGACAGGTTCGCCCGAGCCTCCGCCATGCTGGAGGCCGTCGATCATGTCGCGCCCGAGACCGGAGGCGACCCCGACCGACATGTGATGCTCGTTCGGGCCCTGACCACGCTGGACCGCGTCGACAGCGAGCTGGTCGTGGCGGGTTTCTTCTTGAAGCTGCTGGCGTTGGAGGGGGTGCAGCCCGAGCTGGCCAGCTGCGTGGCCTGCGGAGCGGGCGAGCCCTTCGAGGCTCTCGACATCGATGCCGGCGGGGTGCTGTGCCACCAGTGCCGCCGTGGCCGGCCGATCAGCCGGGAGGCCCTGGAGATGCTTCGCCAGATCCTCGGCGGCCAGCTTGGAGCGGCTCTGCGCCGGCAGGCCGACGACGCCACCGCCGAGGTGACGGCCATCGCCACCGCGGCGATCGAGTCCCATCTGGAGCGGCGGCTGCGATCGGTGGCCGTGCTGGACCGCTCTTAGCTCTTAACCTTGCCGTCTGTGGCAGAGTCCCGCCCAGACCCGGAGTTGTTCGACGCGATCGTCAACCTCTGCGTGCGGCGCGGCTTCGTGTTCCGCTCCGCGGAGATCTACGGCGGCTTCCGCTCGGCCTACGACTACGGGCCGCTGGGTGTGCTGCTGCTGCGCAACGTGAAGGAGCAGTGGTGGCGGTCGATGGTGCAGATGCGCCACGACGTGGTCGGTCTGGACGCTTCGATCCTGTCGCCACCGGCGGTGTGGGAGGCCTCGGGCCACCTCGACAACTTCACCGATCCGATGGTGGACTGCCGCGCCTGCGGGGCCCGCCACCGGGCCGACAAGCTGGAGGATCCCGAGGTCTGCCCCGCGTGCGGCGAGCGCGGCCAGTTGACCGAGCCCCGGCAGTTCAACCTCATGTTCTCCACCCACGCCGGGCCGGTGGCCGACTCAGCGGCGCAGGTCTACCTGCGGCCCGAGACGGCCCAGGGCATGTTCATCAACTTCGCCAACGTGCTGCGAGCCAGCCGCAAGCGCCCGCCGTTCGGGATCGCCCAGATCGGGAAGTCGTTCCGCAACGAGATCACGCCGGGCAACTTCGTGTTCCGCACCCGCGAGTTCGAGCAGATGGAGATGGAGTACTTCGTCCCACCGGACGAGGCCGCGGGCTGGTTCGAGCACTGGTGCGAGGCCCGCCACCAGTGGTACCTGGATCTGGGCATCAGAGGCGAGATGCTGCGACTACGAGCCCACGGCACCGACGAGTTGAGCCACTACTCGTCGGCCACGTCCGACGTCGAGTTCCTCTTCCCCTGGGGCTGGGACGAGCTGGAGGGCATCGCCAACCGGGGCGACTACGACCTGCGCTGCCACGCCGAGCATTCGGGCGAGCGCCTGGAGTACTTCGACCCGGCCACCGAGGAGCACTACGTGCCCCACGTGATAGAGCCCGCGGCCGGCGCGACCCGGGCCGCCATGGCCTTCCTGATGTCGGCCTACGACACCGAGGTGGTCAACGACGCCGAACGGGTCGTGCTCCGCCTCGACCGGCGGCTGGCTCCGTACCAGGTGGCCGTGCTGCCGCTGTCGCGCAAGGACGTGCTGGTGCCGGTGGCGAACCGGGTGTTCGACCTGCTCAAGGGCCGCTGGAGCTGCGACTACGACGAGACCCAGGCCATCGGCCGCCGCTACCGGCGCCAGGACGAGATCGGCACCCCGCTGTGCGTGACCGTCGACTTCGACACCCTCGACGACGACGCGGTGACGGTGCGCGACCGCGACACCATGGCCCAGGACCGGGTAAGCATCGACCGCCTCGTCGGCTACCTATCCGACAACTTTCAATAGTTTGTTGTTATTTACAATATCTCTTATGTATTTCAGTTCAGAACGGGTAGCGTAGCGATGCCGGGGTGCTCCCGCTTCACTTCGTCCGCTCGGCGGGGGCACCCCGGCACCAATTCGTCCGCTCGGGCCGGAGAACCACCCCGCTCGGCGGAAACTGGTCCGCTCGGGCCGGAGGCACTCCGGAAGCTAGGACAACGACCCTTTCGGGTGTAGTCCATAGCAGGACGTTAGCGCACCGAGGGGTCGGTGGCAACCCGCGGGCGGCACGGGAGCGGCCGGCGATCCGCAACGGTCCATCCGCCGGACGATGCGGCATGCGACTTGCCGGAGCACGCGCCCGCCGCCGTCCGATGGCGCTGGTATGTTCGCCCCGATGGGGATCGTGGCGGACGACATAGCCCGGGTCCGGGCGGCCACCGACATCGTCGCGATCATCGGCGAGCACACCGAGATCAAGCGCTCCGGGAGGCAGTGGATGGCCCGCTGCCCGCTGCACGGCGAGCGCACGCCGTCGCTGTCGGTGTCGCCCGGCAAGGGCGTCTACTACTGCTTCGGCTGCCAGCGCAGCGGCGACGTCATCACCTTCGTGCAGGAGATAGAGGGGCTCGACTTCGCGGGCGCAGTCGAGCTGCTGGCCGGGCGGGCCGGGATCCGGCTGAACTACACCAGCCGGGACGAGGGCGCGGCCCGCAGCCGGCGCAAGCGGCTGCTGGAGTCGGTTGCCAAGGCCAGGGACTTCTACCACCAGCGGCTGTTGGACGGCCAGGACGCGGGACCGGCCCGGCACTACCTCAGGTCCCGCGGCTACGACGGCGATCTGGTGCGCCGCTGGAAGATCGGTTGGGCGCCCGACGGCTGGGACCATCTGGCGAGGCATCTGAGGGTCTCCAACGACGACCTGCGCGACTCGGGCCTCGGGTTCGTGAACCGCGGCGGGCGCCAGCAGGACTTCTTCCGGGGCCGGATCCTGTTCCCCATCAGCGACGAGCGGGGCGACACCGTCGGCTTCGGCGGCCGGGTCATGCCGGGCATCGACGGCCCCAAGTACATGAACACCTCGACCGAGGCCAAGACCTACGACAAGAGCAGGGTCCTCTACGGGCTGCACGAGCACCGCAAGGAGATCGTCAAGGCGGGCCGGGCAGTGGTGTGCGAGGGCTACACCGACGTGATCGGGTGCGCCACCGCCGGCATCGAGTTGGCCGTGGCCACCTGCGGCACCGCCCTCACCGAGGAGCATGTGCGGCTGCTGAAGCGGTTCTCGGCCGACCGGCTGGTGCTGGCCTTCGACGCCGACGCCGCGGGAGCCGCGGCCGCAGGCCGGGTCTACGCCTGGGAGCGCCAGTTCGAGTTGGAGGTGCTGGTGGCCGACCTGCCCTCTGGCAAGGATCCCGGCGACCTGGGCCGCTCCGACCCGGAAGCTCTGCATCGGGCCATCGAGGAAGCGATCCCGCTCCTTCAGTTCAGGGTGGACCGGGCCCTGGCGGGTGCCGACCTGTCCACCATCGAGAGCCGGGCCCGATCGGCCGAGCGGGCCGTGACCGTGGTCAACGAGCACCCCGACCCGATGGTGCGCGACCCCCACGTGATCGAGATCGCGGACCGCTGCCATGTGGATCCCGATCATTTGCGCCGCTTCGCGGCCGGCGGGCCGAGCATGGCGCCGGCTCGTAGCGCGGACGGAGACAGGTTCCAGGCCCCGGCCGGCGAGCGTCTGACCCCCGAGGACGAGGCGCTGCAGCTGGCCATTCACCGGCCGGGTGAGGTGGCCCAACGCCTGCACGCCACCCTGTTCGGAGATCCGGTGCACCGCGAGGCCTTCGAGGCGCTCGAGCGCACCGGGGGAGTGGTGGAGGCGTCCGATCAGGTGTCTCCGCCGGCGGCGCAGTTGCTGCACCGGCTGGCCGTCGACGCGGGCAATGCGTCCGTCGAGGACGTGCTGGCCCGTGTGGCCCGCCTCACGTCCGGCCGCGCCATGAACGACCTGCGCCGCATGGCGGCCTCCGCCGACGATCCCGCCATGCGCCAGCAGTACAGCACCAGCGTCGCCTGGCTGAAGTCTCAGTCCGAGCAGCTCGATGAGCGGAACACCCGCGCCGACACGCTGGCGGTCCTGCTGCCGTGGCTGATCGAGCACGGACGCCGATCCGAGGCGTCCGTGTCGGGGTCGCTGGTAGCCTCACAGGCTGATCCGGGGTAGCTCAACTGGCAGAGCAAGCGGCTGTTAACCGCTAGGTTGTGGGTTCGAGCCCCACCCCCGGAGCCACCGGCTACCGACGAGAAAGTGTGCGAGAGCATGGAGCGAGAGAGGCGCGGCAACGTCTCTGGGCAGGGTCAGATTGACGCTACCGATGTCGAGCGCTGGGCGAAGGTAGCCGTCTCGCACGCAGTCGTCCGAACTATCAATGACCCCGCCGGTGTTGTCGCGACGGTTGCGGGAATCGACGGAGCCTGGGGCTTCGGCCAGTCGGAGGATGAAGCGCTGGAAGACTTGAGGTCCGTGCTCGTGGACTGGGCGACCCTCAAGCTCGAGGACGGCGACGACGACATCCCCAGCATGGAGGGCGTGCATCTAGTCACAGCCCAATGAGCCGCCGGTTGGCGCCGGTCTCCAGGAGCGAACTCATCAAGCGCTTCCGGAAGCTCGGCTGGAAGGGCCCGCGGTCCGGCAAGAGACATGACTTCATGCAAGAGGGCAAGAAGAAGGTCCGCCTTCCCAACCCCCACCAGGGCGACATCGGAGTCGACCTACTCGCAAACGTGTTGAGGCAGGCCGGCATCTCGCGAGACGAGTGGCTCGATTCGGCGGACTGACGCTTCACCTGCTGTACGGTATATCGTACACCATGGCCATACCAATAACCGAGGAGTATCGAAGGTTCGACGCGGCGGACTACATACGAACCGAGGAAGATGTCCAGGGGCTTCTCAGGGCTGCCGCGGATGAGGACCCTGGGGACGGAGCCATGATTCGTGCCGCACTGAAGCACGTCGCACGGACTCACAACATGAGCGCCCTCGCCCGCGACACCGGGCTAAATCGAGGCAACCTCTACGAAGCGCTGTCTGAAGGCGGCAACCCCACCCTCGCAACGCTATTGAAGATCACCAACGCCTTGGGCCTGAGGCTGTCCCTTGAGCCCGTCAAGGACCGTGCACTGGACGCACAACCAGCCCCCGCCGCGACCCCACAGCAGGGATAGACCTTGACGTAGACCAGTCGTGGCTCGTTCACCTCACTACCGGGCGACGGCTACGGCCGGGCTCGACGGTAGGGTCGGGGCGGGCTCGTAGCTCAGTGGTCAGAGCAGGGGACTCATAATCCCTTGGTCGTGGGTTCGATCCCCACCGAGCCCACCGCGCGCCGCCTGCCACGTTCTCTCAATGGACACCTGCTTGCCGGGCGGCCTACCCAGCGGTTGCTTGCCTCTGAGCCGCGTCAGGGGAGGTCGAGGCGTGTGCCGCTGTGTTGTGCGTCGGTGGCGTCGATCAGCGCGTTGGTTGCGTGCAGTTGGCCTTCGGTGGCGGCACGCTCGGACCACGGCATCGCGGCCGTCCACCGCCACGCGTGCGCGAGGACGCGTGCCAGCGCCCTCACGTCGCCTCCCTGCGTCGAGGCGCGGCGCAGGCTCGAGATGTACTCGTTGCGATACACGCTGGGGATGACGATCCGGGCCTGGCCGACCGCGGACAGCTCGGCGTTCATCATGACCCGCGCGACGCGGCCGTTGCCATCTGTGAAGGGATGCACCTCAGTCACGACGAACAGCACGTACAGCGCCCGCCAGAATCCGGGCCGGACCCGCGGCATCAGCCCGAGGCCCTTGCGCAGCGTCCCCTCCACCAGCGCCGGCTCGACGAACGGGTAGCCGCCGACCGAGTTCGCCTCGGTCTTCCATTGGCCGGGGCCCATGTCCGGCCGGCCGGCCTGGATCGCTTGATGGCGCTCTCTCAGGGCGAGGATGAGTCTTTCCGGATCCTCGGAGGTCGCCCGCCGTCCGACCGGGTCGGCGACGCATCGATAGGTTCCCAGGATGTCATGGCCGTCGGCCGATCGGGAGGCGGGCGGCTCGTTCGACTCGATGATGCGGCGAGCCTCGTCGAGAGTGAACACCGTTCCCTCGATGTAGTTGGAGAAGTAAGCCTCATACAGCGGCAGCTCATCCGGGACGCGGCTCGGGACGGTCCGGCGGCCCGGCACCTGCGACAGGTAGGCCTCATAGAAGGCGACCTCCTCGGGCTGTGTGGATGCGGGCAGCCCGTCGGGTATGTCCCAGTCGGCAGTGTCGGAGAGCTGCGAGGCCACTCGCTCGAACATCGCCATCCGGTGCTCGTCCCAGGCGCGGCCTTCCCGCAGCGCGACGAGAAGCCGCCCGGCGTGAGCACGTGGTGGGGAATCGCCCGAGAGGTGCTCGAAGAGTTGCTCGATGGCCCTCAGTCGGTCAGCGGCGCCGGCAGCTTCGGCCAGGGCGATCGCCTCGGTCCTCAGGCGCTCGATCCGCCGGATGTCCCAGGCGATGGCCTTGCGTGCCAGCCAGTCCTCGATCTCAGACAGCGTGAGGGTCCGGGCCGCCTTTCCGTCACGCTGGCGGGACTCGGTGAGGTTGTCTAGCAGGGTCCGGGCCGGGCTCGACATGCGCAGCCCGTCAGACCACAAGGGGTCTGCAACGGGCGCGTCGAACGGTGTGCCGGGCCGGATGCGGACCTCCAGACCAGGCAGGCCGATGGACTTGCGAGTGGTGTCGGCCACCACGAAGAGCCGGCCGCCGGTGACCCGTCCGTCCTCCGCGGCCGAACGGTCGGCTATCAGAGCACCGGGTAGCAGCCTGCCCAGGATGGGCCAACGATTCGCCAGGACGATCTCGTCGGCGGAGCTCTCAAGGTCGGCCGAATAGAGCCGCGGGGCTATCCGCCGGATCCTGCCGTCCCTGACGGCCTTGCTGAGAGTGGCCCGCGATGCGACATCGTCGAAGAAGACGGTTCGCGCGCCGGTGGGCCAATGGATCGCGGGGCGGGGTGCCATAACTCGACACTACCGGCGAATAGCGATAGTAACACGACATTTGTTCTAGATAGCTCAGGGAGACAGCCCAATAATGCCAGGATAGACACTCATTTGCTACATTTCTCCCTCATAACGGGCCTAGCGGTAGGAGAGAGAGGTTCTTGTCAATACGTTGGCACCAGCGCAGGCGAGGGACCGGGGACTCAATGGACCTGAACTGGAGCGAGACGCAGGCCGCCATGCGCCGGGAACTGCGAGCGTGGCTGGAGCAGAATCTGGCCGAGTGGCGGGCCGAGATCGGCGCCGAACTCTCCGGCGACACCCGCGAGGGGTTCGCACAGCAGCTGCTGTGGGAGCGGCGGCTGTACGAGGCGGGCTGGTCGGCCGTGGCCTGGCCCGAGGCCTACGGCGGGCGCGACGGCACGCTGTGGGACTGGCTCATCTTCGAGGAGGAGTACTGGCGGTCGGGGGCTCCCCAGCGGGTCACCCAGAACGGCATCCAGATCCTGGCGCCGTCGCTCTTCGAGCATGGCACGCAGACCCAGAAGGACCTGCTGCTGCCGCGCATCGCCGCCGCGGAGGACTTGTGGTGCCAGGGCTGGTCCGAGCCGAACGCGGGCAGCGACCTGGCCGGGGTGTCAAGCCGGGCCCGCCGCGTGCCGGGCGGCTGGGTGCTGGACGGCCAGAAGACGTGGACCACCCGGGGGGCGTTCTGCACCCACCTGTTCGGGTTGTTCCGCTCCGACCCCGACTCCGAGCGCCACCGCGGGCTGACCTACCTGCTGGTGCCGCTCGATCTCGACGGGGTGACCGTGCGCGGGTTCGGTCGCCTCGACGGCGACGAGGGCTTCGCCGAGGTCTTCTTCTCCGAGGCGTTCCTGCCCGACGAGGCGGTCGGCACCGACGTGGTGCTGGGGGAGGTGGACCAGGGCTGGCGGGTGGCCGTGTCCGCGGCCAGTACCGAACGCGGGCTGCTCCGCTCGCCCGGCCGCTACCAGGCGACGGTGGCCGACCTGCTGGCGCTTTGGTCCGAACGCGGCGGTGACACCGCTCTGCGGCAGCGCATCGCGGTCGCCTGGATGCGGGTCGACGCCTACCGGCTCCAGACCCTGCAAACGGTCACCGCGCTGCGCGACGGCCACAACCTCGGATCGGAGGCCAGCCTGGCCAAGGTGTGGTGGTCGGAACTCGACATCGAGCTGCACGAGATCGCTCTCGACCTGCTCGGTCCGGACGCCGAGTTGGAGGGGCCCTGGAGCAAGGGCCACCAGTTCTCGCTGGCCGGCCCCATCTACGCCGGGACCAACGAGGTCCAGCGCAACATCGTGGCCGAACGCGTCCTGGGGCTGCCCCGATGAGGTTCGGGCCGAAGCGCGGCAAGCAGACCCAAGGTCGGCGGTCTCCGGCAGGGGCAGGACCCCGATGAGGTTCGGGCTCGACGAGGACCGCGAGGCGCTGCGCTCGACGGCCCGGGACCTGCTGGCCGAACTGTGCCCGCCCGCGGCGGTGCGGGCGGCGTGGACGCAGCAGCCCGACCCCGCGGCCTGGAATGCTCTGACCGACGCGGGCGCTCTGGCCCTGCTGGTGCCCCAGTCCGACGGAGGTCTGGGGCTCGATGAGACGTACCTGGTGGGTGTGGTGGAGGAGGCGGGCCGGGCCGCGCTGCCCCATCCGCTGACCGCGACCGCGCTGGTGGCTGCGCCGCTCGGCGTGACGGGCACGACGGTGACGACCGACCTCGGCGCTCCCGGTGCGGTCATCCCTGCGGCCACGTACGCCCAGGCCTTTCTGCTCCGCTCAGACGACGGCTTGCGGCTCTACGAAGCCGATGAAGTGGAGATCGAGCCAGTCGAGACTGTGGACGCCTCCAGGCACTGCGCACGGGTTCACCCCCACGAGGCGGGAAGGCTGGTAACCGGCGACGCGGCGGCCGCTGAGGCCGCCTTCGAGCGGGGGGTGCTCGGCACCGCGGCCGAACTGCTCGGGCTGAGCCGCAGAATGCTGGAGCTCACGGTGGGCTACGCGGCCCAACGCCACCAGTTCGGCAAGCCGATCGGGAGCTTCCAGGCTGTGAAGCACCACTTGGCCAACGCCCGGATCCAGATCGAGTTCGCCGGCCCGGCCGTCCTGTACGCCGCGTACGGGCTCGCGCACGGTCACCCTGACGCCACCTGCAGCGTGTCGCAGGCCAAGTGGTTGGCGGGTAATGCGGCCGCGGTCACCGGGCGGGCCGCCCTCCAGTGCCACGGGGCCATCGGCTACACGACCGAGCACGACCTGCACCTCTACCTGAAGCGCTCATGGGCGCTGGCCCGCACCTGGGGCGGAGACGACTACCACGCCGACCGGGTCGCCGCCTCGATCGGGATCTGAGAGCGCGCGATACTGGGCACTTCCGTCCGCCCCCGGTGGGAACGGCGCGTCTTGTGCAGAGAGGAGCACGTTTGTGAGAATCGGTGACAGGGTTCCCGACTTTGAAGCACCCGACCAGCACGGCAACACCGTGGGACTGCGCGACCTGCTCAAGGTCGGCCCGGTCGTGCTGTACTTCTATCCCAAGGCCATGACGGCTGGTTGAACGCGCCAGAGCTGCCATTTCCGCGACCTGTCGGCCGAGTTCGCCGAATTCGGCGCCAGCATCGTGGGAATCAGCGCCGATCAGGTTGATCGGCAACTCGAGTTCGACGACGCCAACACCCTGGGCTTTCCGCTGCTGTCAGATCCGGGCCGCGACATCGCGCGCCGCTTCGGCGTGGTCCGCAAGGGCTTGCTTCCGAACAAGCGACGAACGTTCGTGATCGGTCGCGGCGGCTCGGTGCTGACCATGGTGCGCGCCGAGTTGAACATGCGCATCCACGCCGACCGAGCCCTCGAGACGCTGCGGAAGACGATCAACTCCTGACCGCGGCCCCCGGACGGGCCGCGCCGCCTCTTACAGCTCGCCGAGCCAGGCCGGCGCCCGGTCGAGGAGGAACTCGCAGACGCCGCGGGCCCGGTCGAGCATCTCGCACAGCACCTCAAGGTCCTGCCCGAGATAGATCCGGCTCAGAGCCAGCTCGATCCGGCCCTCGATGTTCACTGTCCGTTCCGCGGCGTCGGTCACGGCCGCCACCCTGTCGACCGCCGACACCTGCAACGGCAGTTCGGTGCCCCCGACGGCGGCGATATCGGTGGCGAGGACCAGAAGGTCCGGACCCAGGTGCAGCGGCGGCAGCACGAAGCTGAGCGTCATGGGCACGGTGATGGCGTCGTCGGGGTCCTCGTCCTCGGGGCGGCTGTTCACGTCGTCCTCGAACGTCAGCAGGGTGCGCGACTCGGCCTCGACGCACAGAACCAGGTCCAGCGGTCCGCCGCAGGCGTCGTCGGGATGGAGGTCGACCTCCCACGTCTGGCGGTTGGAGTAGGTCTCCACGAAGTGTCGGTCGCCGTGGACGTGGAAGCCGTGCTCTGACACGTGGTCCTTGAGGTTGGCGACGAACCCGTGCAGATCGATCAGCGACACTCGGATCCCCCTTGTATCGGACGTTGACAGCGGCAACCGCGCGGCACTGTATCGTGCCGTGCGGGGGTGTGACTCAGGCGGCTGGTGTGGTTCACTGGCACCGATGTCCCGCGACCTGCTCGACGTGCTCAATGCCGCCGCCGACGCGGCGGTGGAGGCTCTGGCCGGGTGCACCGACTGGGGTCCCACCGGCCTCAAGCAGGGCCAGTTCGGCTTCGACCTGGCCGCCGACGCGGCCGCCACCGCCGTGCTGGGCGACGGCGGCTTGCGGGTGCTCAGCGAGGAGAGCGGCCTCGAGACCGGTGACGGCCCCGTGGCGGTGCTGGACCCGGTGGACGGCTCCACCAATGCGTCGCGGGGGATCCGCTACTTCGCCACCAGCATCTGCGTGGTGGACGGCGACCAGCCGGTGGCCGCGGTGGTTCACGACCACGGCAACGGCGAGCGCTTCGAGGCGCTGCGGGGCGACGGGGCATGGAACGACGGCGTCCGGCTGGCCCGCAGGCACGAGACGCCGCTCCGCTCCGCGGTTGTCGCGGTCAACGGGCAGGCGCCCGGACGGGGCGGCTGGGCTCAGGTCCGGACGCTGGGCGCGGCCGCCTTGGAGCTCTGCGCGGTGGCCGCTGGACGCCTCGACGGCTACATCGACTTCTCGGCGTCGGGTCTGGGCTCCTGGGACTATCTGGGCGGCCTGCTGGTGTGTCGAGAGGCCGGCGTAGAGGCCGTCGACGCCCTCGGGCGCCCACTGGTCACCACCGACCACGCGGCGAGGAGAGCGCCCGTGGCCGCCACCCCGCGGCTGCTGGAGGACCTGATGGGCGCCTACGGTCGGCTGACCGGAACCGGTCCCGCGCCCGACCAGTGGTGAGACCGGATTCGCGCCCCTATTCGCTCGGCCTCTTGGGAGCCACGCGGTCAGTCGATCGCGAACGGCGGATACTCGTCGGTGAGCAGCATCGAGTAGGCCCACAGCCGGGCATCGACGCGCACCCAGCCCGCCGACCACCGGAACAGCGCCTCGGGCCAGCGTCCGGTGAGCGTCACCGCGATCAAGCCGATGATGGAGGCGATACTGCTGACAGCCCAGACGACCATGGAGAAGATGGCGCCCGGGATCAGCACTGCGCCCAGCACCAGTTGGACGATCCAGACCCAGGCGGGGAGCGAGGCGAACCCGAACATGAGCCCGAGCATGCCTATCAGGGTCAGCCACGCGAAGGGCACGATGAACCGGAACAGCACGCTGAGCCGGTTCCTTCCCTCGAGTCGGGGTGAGAACTCCACCGATATCCCGGCGTCGCCCGGGTCCTCGACCGAGGGCGAGAAGTCGAACGGGGGATACGTCTCGGTGAGAAAGGACATGTAGGAGAAGACGCGGGCCCGGTAGCGCACGTAGGTGGCGTGGAACGCGGCGACGCCCGGCGGCAGCTTGCCGGTGAAGAGCACGGAGAACCATGCGTAGATCGCCGTCAGGCTGGCCGCGATGTTCATCGCGGTGTGCAGGACGACGTACTGGGGGATCACGAGGATCACCTGCCCGATGGGACGCCAGTTGGCGATCCGCTCGGGTCGGTCGATGGTGATGGTGGCGGGGTAGCTCATAGAGTCAAGTTACATCACCGGAGCAAGCGAGACCAGAGATTGCCAGAGCCCGATTCTGGGCGCGAGAGCAGGCGTTAGGCTCACGGAGGCGGGCGCGTAGCTCAGGCGGTTCAGAGCGCTTCCCTTACAAGGAAGAGGCCGGGGGTTCAAGTCCCTCCGCGCCCACCATAGTTCTAGCGTTCAGGGCGGAATTCGTCACTCCTTCATTGAATCGGGGAAAGATCTCACCCTGCTTTCATTCATAAATCGCTAGACTATTCGCCGGTTGCAGGTCCCACGGGGCCGGGCAACCGCGACCGAGAGACCGTTTTGACTCCAGAGCCTGCCCCGTAGCTGACACGGGGCGAAACGCTATTGAACCATTGAAGGGGTACCCAGTGACCATGCCCAGTAGCGGAGAGAAGATGACCCGACACGGAGCGCCCCCCGGGGCCTCCATGTCTTCTCTCTCCCACACCCCCCCCCCCGCGGAACCTACGTTCTAATCTAGGCCGCCGCCTCTTTCTCGTACTGCCGCTCCTGGCGCTGCTGGCCGGGACGCTGACGGTGCTCGACGCCGCGCCGGCCCACGCGCAGGCCCCCACCATGCGGTTCGAATTAGAGAACTTGCTGGTGAGAGAGAGCACCACGACGCCCACGTCCATCAAGGTGCAGCTGAGTGCGGCGTTGACGCTGCAGACCACGGTGGGTATCGGGGTGCGCGCGAGCGGCACCACGGCGGAGCCGGCCGACTACACCCTGTCCGCGACGACGCTGACCTTCGCGGCGGGCGACACCGAGAAGACTTTCACGTTTGACGCGGCCGCGGACCTGAGGTGGGAGCCCGAGGAGGCCCTCGTCCTGGAACTGGTCCCGCCGGCCGGCGCCCCCTACACGCTCGGCTCTAACGACAACATAGAAATAGTCATCAACGACGACTCCTTTGGGCCGCCCACGAGCCTGTCGGTGACCGCGGGCAATGCCAGGCTGGAACTGAGCTGGACTGCGCCGGGCGGCGCCCCGGGCGGCTACGACGTGCACTACACGTCAGCGTCGGCGTCGGGCAACAACTCGGTCGCCGACGACGCCGCGGCCTCGGGCAGCAACGCTGCGACCGCCTGGGTGGCGGTGAGCCGAAGCGGAACCATCACTTCGCAGGCCATCACGTCGCTGACCAACGGCACCGCCTACCGGGTGCGGGTGCGCGCGACGGGCGGCGGCGCCTCCAGTACCTGGTTGTTCGGTACGGGCACGCCCTCGGCCTCGGTGCCCGCCGCGCCCACCGCGCTCAGCGTCACCAACGGCGACCGCAGGCTGATCTTGTCGTGGACGGCGCCCACGGGCTCGGTGACCGGCTACGACGTGAGCTACACCACGGCCCCGGCCTCGGGCAACGGCTCGGTCGCGAACGGCGCGGTGGCGGTGCCTGCGGGTGGCGATGCAGCTACCGCCTGGGTGGCGGTCTCGCGCACCGGCACCACGGCCTCGCAGACGATTCCTGATCTGGCCATCGGCACCACCTACCGGGTGCGGGTGCGGGCGAAGTACTCCACCGGCGCCGGCGCCTGGGTGACCGGGACGGGCACGCCGGCCAAGCCGGTGCTCACCCTCGAGGCGGCAACCAGGTCCTGGGAGGAAGGCCAAAACAGGAGCATCGCCTCCACAATCGTCCCGACGCTGGCCTCGGCCAGCAGCGTAAACCTGCGTGTGGACCCGGCATCGACTGCCAGCAGCGACGATTACACCGCAGTTACGAGCAGTCCCCTGTCAGCCGACAGCAGTTCGCATGGGTTTATCGTGGATACCAACGACGACAGCGTGAACGAGGAGCACGAAACGCTGATCGTGAATCTTGAGGCCATCACCAACGCCCCCTACACGCTGGGCACGCAGAAGACCGTCACGGTCACGATCCAGGACAACGATCCCCCGGCGGCGCCGTCGGGACTGTCGCTGACCGGCGGCGGGGACGGGAGCATGACGGCGAACTGGAACAGGCCGGTGGGACCGGTGACGCAGTACCAGCTGCGGTACAAGGAGTCATCAGCGACCGATCAGACCGCCACCACGCCGGGCGACCCGTCGACCGGCTGGGTAACGAGTTCGCCGTCGGGCACGTCGGCGACGATCACGGGGCTGAGCGAGGGCACCAACTACCACGTGCAGGTGCGGGCCAACGACGGCCAGACCCAGACCGGCAACGGCTGGGGCGCGTGGTCGGCCACGCAGACGGGCACCCCGTCGCATCCGAACAGCCCCGGAGCGATGAGGAATCTGAGGGCGTTCCCGGGTGCGCCGGGCACGCTGATCATCCGGGGGGAGAATCCGGCCTACTCGCGGGGCGGCACGCCTCTGGGAACGGGGTGGAGCACGGACTTCGACACTCACTACACCTCGGCGGCCGAGAGCGCGGTCGCGGAAGGTGCGCCGGCCTCGGGCACGGACCCGGCCACGGCCTGGGTGGCGTCGGATACGCGCAGAAGCTTCATCACCGGCCTGACCAACGGCACGGAGTACCGGGTGCGGGTGCGCAAACACAACCTGTTCGGCCCCGGCAAGTGGGCGCACACCACGGGCACGCCCCAGGCGCAGCTCGATGCGACCGCGCCGACGGTGACGGTCCCGGATCCATATGCGCCCCTCGTGACACTGGTGTGGGGAGACCCGACGACGCTCACGCCCCGGGGCTACCAGGTGCACTACACCTCGGCGCCGGAGACAGGCACGGGCGCGGTCACCAACGATGCGGCGGCGGTCCCGGGCACCGACACCGCGGCGGGCTGGGTGGACGTGGAGAGCCTCGGCCACGTGCATGCGGTGGCCAGCGTGAGCGGGCACAACAACTACTACTTTCTCCCGAGCGCGGTGACAGGCGGCACGGAGTATCGCTTCCGGGTGCGCGCGGTCTACGCGCAGTACACGACGGGGGGATTGCGAGCTGCCGACGGCTACAGCAACTGGGGGTACAAGAAGTTCGCCGCCGGCAAACACACGGCGGTGGGTCTGTACGGCTTCTTCGGTTATGAGAGCCGGGGCTACGCGCCCGTGCGGGTGAACCTTGTCCGCCCGGTGGCGATCCCCGTGACGGTGGACTACGCGACGGCGGACGGCACGGCGCGGTCCGACGGCCTGGTGGAGCTGGGCACGCTCGACTACAGGGCGGTCTCCGGGACGCTGACCTTCGCGCCGGGCGAGACCGAGAAGTGGATCAACGTGCCGATCGTCAACGACCTCGTATCGGACAGCGGGGAGACGTTCACGATCGCGCTGTCGAACCCGACGCCGTCGGAATTTGTCGCGGTGTGCGCGTGCCAGGGATACGGCAAGGCCAGCAGGATGGCGGTCAGGGCGACGGTGACGATCTACAACCACGAGGCGGACCTGGCGGCTCTGGCCGTCGAGGGCGCATCGGACGCCGACGGACCGTATGCGTCGCTCGAGATCGGCGCGTTCACGCCGGAGACGACGGAGTACGCGGTCACCGTCCCCTACGACACGACGCACGCCCGCCTGACGCCGACGGCGCGGCGCGACGAGCAGAAGCTGAGGGCGGGAACAAGCTCGAACCTGCAAGCGGTGTCGAGCGGCGCCGCGAGCGCGGCCATCCCGCTTGAGGTCGGCCAGAACACGCTGGTCGTGGAGTCGTTCCTCGCCGGGGAGCAGCGGAAGATCTACACCGTGGCGATCACCAGGCAGGAGCCCGTCGTGCCAGGCCCGGTGATCGACCTCACGCTGACGGCCGAGGGCGACAAGGTCGTGGTCAGATGGGCAGCGCCGACCATCGGCTCAGCGCCCGAGGGCTACATCGTCCACCTCAAGCCCGAAGGCGGCAAGACGGGCAGCGGCAAGACCAGGCGTCCCAAGGCGAAGAAGACGAAGGTGACGTACAACAAGCTCGAAGCGGGCGTCACCTACAACGTCTGGGTCAGAGCCCAGAACGAGGCCGGCAAGGGCGGGCGCGTCCACTCGACGATCACCCTCAACTCAGCGCGAACGACGGCAACGGCCAAGGCCAACTCCGCGCCGACGGTCGCGTCGGAGATCGCTGATGTCAGCGGTCTGCGCCCCGACGACGCGCGCCAGGTCTCGCTGGCCGGCGTCTTCACGGATGCCGACCGCGACACGCTGACGATCACTGCGAGCTCGTCCAACGACGGCGTCGCCACGACGACCCTCAACGGCCAGAGCCTGACCGTCAGCGCCAAGCAGGCGGGCACCGCAACAATCACAGTGACTGCCGCCGACGGCAGGGGCGGCAGCGTCTCAGACGCCTTCAGCGTGACGGTCTCGCCAAAGCCGAA
The DNA here is from genome assembly GCA_965203635.1 of Candidatus Aldehydirespirator sp. Taxonomy (GTDB): domain Bacteria; phylum Actinomycetota; class Acidimicrobiia; order Acidimicrobiales; family Aldehydirespiratoraceae; genus Aldehydirespirator. The sequence continues at coordinate 2,521,706 of OZ241903.1, read as the reverse complement.
CAATGCTCCGACCGTGGCCTCCGCGCTCGGCGACCTCAGCGGGCTGCGCGAAGGCGACGCCCGCCAGGTCTCGCTGGCCGGCGTCTTCACGGATGCCGACGACGACACGCTGACCATCACCACGAACTCGTCCAACGACGGCGTCGCCACCGCGACCCTCAACGACCAGAATCTGACCGTCAACGCCAAGCAGGCGGGCACCGCGACGATCACGGTCACCGCCGCCGACGGCAACGGCGGCAGCGTCACCGACGCCTTCTCCGTGACGGTCTCGCCGAAGCCGAAGCCGAACAGTGCACCGACGGTGGCCTCGTCGCTCGGCGCCCTCAGCGGGCTGCGCGCCGGCGACACCCGCCAGGTCTCGCTGGCCGGCGTCTTCACGGATGCCGACGGCGACACGCTGACGATCACCGCGAGCTCATTGAACAACGCCGTCGCCACGGCGACCGTCAACGGCCAGAATCTGACCATCAGCGCCAAGCAGGCGGGCACCACGACGATCACGGTCACCGCCGCCGACGACAGGGGCGGCAGCGTCACCGACGCCTTCTCCGTGACGGTCGAGGCCAACGCCGCGCCGCAGCCCGAACCGGAGCCGGAGCAAGAGGCTACGCAGGAGCCTGAACCGGAGTCAGAGCAAGAACAAGGGCAGGAAACAGGGGACGCGTCCGAATCCGATCTACCGGCGGTCGTCCAGCAGTACGACCAGGACGGCAGCGGCAAGATCGAGCAGGACGAGTGGGCCTCCGCCATCGCGGACTACTCGGCCGGGAAGTTGACCACCTCGAAAATCCAGGAGCTAGCGAGGTACCGCGGCTAAGTCCTCAGACCACACCGCAACCGCAACTTCCCTTCAATTCTGGGGAATCGCGCCTCGCGATCTGGGGAATGTCCCAGAATCGCCGCTAGAACACCCTCGATGACCTGCTCATACGTAACCGTGTAGCAACTCACCACCATGACCAGCCCATTCAGAACAGAAGTAACCGACGGCGTAGCCGAGCTCGAGCTCTGCAACCCTCCGGTGAACGCGTTCGGCGTGGACGACCAGTTCGCCCTGGCCGCCGAGATCGAGAACCTCGGTCGACGCGACGACGTGCGGGTGATCATCATCGCGGCGGTCGGCAAGGGGTTCTGCGCCGGCCTCGACATCAAGGAGGTGGCGGCCGACCCCGGCCTGATAGTCCCAGCCAACCGGGCCAACTACGACACCTTCGCCGCGATCCACCTCAACCCGAAGCCGGTGATCGCGGCGGTGCACGGCTACGTGCTGGGAGGCGGCATCGGCATCGTCGGCGCGGCCGATGTGGTGGTGGCAGCCGACGACGCCTACTTCGGCGTGCCCGAGATCGACCGGGGCGGCATGGGCATGGGCGCCCACCTGCAGCGCATGTTCGGCGTCCAGAAGGTGCGCTACATGTACTTCACCGGCGACACCGTCGACGCGGCCGAGGCCTGCCGGTTGGGGGCGGTGGAGCGGGTCGTGCAGCGGGCCGAGCTACGGCCGACGGCTCGCGAGATCGCGGGCCGCATCGCCTCGAAGTCCCCGCAGATGATCGGCATCGCCAAGCGGTCCCTCAACGGGGTGGAGGACGGCAGCCTGGAGGACAAGTACCGGTGGGAGCAGGGCTTCACCTTCGAGGCCTACCTTACGGGGGACTCCGCCGAGGCCCGAGAGGCCTTCGCGGAGGGCCGCGACCCCAGATTCGGCCAGGCGTTCGACGAGCAAGACCAACAAGGAGAGTCGTGACCAGCATCAACATCGTGCAGCACTTCGAGAATGTGCAGCTTTCGGGCATGAGGCTGTCGTCGCTGGTGGTGGTCCCGAGCGGGCGCAAGGTCCGCAGCGTCGTGGCGGCCATGGCCGCCCAGCACACCGGCTGCGCGGTGGTCACCGACGGCGCCCGGCTAGCCGGCATCTTCACCGAGCGGGACATCACCAGGAGCGTGGTGCGGTCGCCCGAGACGTGGGACGCGCCGGTGGACCGGTTCATGACGGCAGAGCCCACCGTGATCGGTCACCACGCCTCGGCCATCGAGGCTCTGCGGACCATGAACGCCCACCGGTTCCGAAACCTGCCGGTGACCGGCGCCGACAACGACCTGCTGGGCAGCATCAACCACTACGAGCTCATCCGGCTGGCCGCGTCCTTCCTGGGGTCGCCGAGCAAGCTGGGCCCCGAGTTGTCGCCCGAGCACAACCTGCACTTCGTGGACCTCACCGGCCTGCCCGCCCGCGACCCGCTGCTGGTGCGGCCCGATGACTCGCTGGCGGCAGCCATCGGGGCCATGCTGACGGCCGAGACCGGGCTGGTCTCGGTGGTCAACGACCGTGGTGCGGCGATCGGGGAGCTCACCGAGCACGACGTGTTCCTGAAGGTCGCCTGCCGGGTGGAGGATCTCGAAGCCGAGGCAGTCGGCGACTGGATGAACACCGAGATCGCCGCGGCCACCCCCGGAGCGTCCATCAGCGAGGCGCTGCGAGTCATGGCCGACCTCGGCCACCGCTACCTGGTGCTGATCAGCGAGACGGGCCGCGCCCTGGGAGTGGTCACCTTCCGCGAGATCACCGAGTACTTCGAGATCGTCTGCGGCTAAGGTCGGCGCCCCACCCTGAAGGCCGCACCGAAAGGACTATGGCGATGGCCGACGACTACTACCGCGTGAACCTTCCGGAATCCGAGATGCCGACCCAGTGGTACAACGTGATTCCCGACCTGCCCGCGCCGCCGCCCCCGCCGCTGCATCCCGGCACCCTGGAGCCGGCCGGGCCCGACGACCTGGCCCCGCTGTTCCCGATGGGGCTGATCCTGCAGGAGGTGTCGGGCGACTCGTTCATCGACATCCCCGGAGGGGTGATCGACGTGCTTCGCCTATGGCGCCCGAGCCCGCTGTTCAGAGCTCGCCGCCTGGAACAGGCCCTCGACACGCCGGCCAAGATCTTCTACAAGTACGAGGGCGTCAGCCCGGCCGGATCCCACAAGCCCAACACCGCGGTGGCCCAGGCGTTCTACAACCACTCGGAGGGGGTGACCAAGCTCACCACCGAGACGGGCGCCGGCCAGTGGGGCAGCGCGCTGGCATTCGCCTGCGCCCAGTACGGCATGGAGTGCGAGGTCTGGCAGGTGGCCGCCTCGTACCGCCAGAAGCCCTACCGCAAGACGATGATGGAGGTGTGGGGGGCCACCGTGCACCCCAGCCCGTCGGAGGTCACCGAGTACGGCCGCAGCCTTCTCGCGGAGGACCCCGACCATCCCGGCTCTCTGGGCATCGCCATCTCGGAGGCCATCTCGGTGGCGGCCGTCGACCCCGCGATCCGCTACTCGCTGGGCAGCGTGCTCAACCACGTGATCCTGCACCAGACGATCATCGGCGAGGAGGCCCTGCGCCAGCTCGCCATGGTGGGGGAGACCCCCGACCTGCTGGTGGGCTGCACCGGCGGCGGGTCCAACTTCGGCGGCCTGGCGCTGCCGTTCCTGCGGGAGAAGCTGGCCGGGAACATGTCGCCAACGATCCGCTGCGTGGAGCCGGCCGCCTGCCCGTCGCTCACCCGGGGCGAGTACCGCTACGACTTCGGCGACTCGGCCTGCACCACGCCGCTGCTGAAGATGCACACCCTGGGGTCCGCGTTCATCCCCGAGCCGATCCACGCCGGCGGGTTGCGCTATCACGGCATGTCGCCGCTCATCTCCCACGTCTACGAGTTGGGCCTCACCGAGGCGGTGGCCATCGGCCAGATGGAGTGCTTCGCGGCCGCGCTGCAGTTCGCCCGCACCGAGGGGATCGTGCCCGCGCCCGAGCCGACCCACGCCCTGGCCGCGGCCATCCGCGAGGCGCTGGCCTGCAAGGAGTCCGGCGAGTCGAAGACGATCCTCACCGCGCTGTGCGGCCACGGCCACCTCGACCTGGCCGCCTACGAGGACTACATCTCCGGGTCCATGGCCGACCTCGACCTTTCGGCCGAGGCCCTGGCCCAGTCGATGCAGGCCATCCCCGCCCTGCCCTGAGTCCCCGGCCCGCTGATCGCGGGTCAGATCTGCTGGAGGGCCTTGGTGACGCTGACCACGGCCTCGCGCCCGTCGCCGAAGAGCATCATCGAGTTGTCCGCCGCGAACAGCGGGTTGGGGATCCCCGCGAAGCCGGGGCTGAGGCTCCGCTTGATGACCACCACCACACCGCTCTTGTCCACGTCGAGGATCGGCATTCCCGCGATGGGGCTGGCCGGGTCGGTGCGGGCGATCGGGTTCACCACGTCGTTGGCGCCCAGCACGATGGTCACGTCGGTCTGCTCGAAGGTGGGGTTGATGTCGTCCATCTCCACCAGCTGCTCGTAGCCGATCTCGGCCTCGGCCAGCAGCACGTTCATGTGGCCGGGCATCCGGCCGGCCACCGGATGGATGCCGAACACCACCTGGGTGCCACGGTCCTCCAGGCGCCGGGCCAGGTCGCGGACGGCGTGCTGGGCCTGGGCCACGGCCAGCCCGTAGCCGGGCACGATGGCCACCCGCTCGGCCGCCTCGAGCAGCATGGCCACATCGTCGGGCGACGTGGAGCGGACCTTGCCCGCATACACGTCGTCGGCGCTGGGGCCGCCCGCGCCCGAGGGAGCGGGGCTGAACATCACCGCCAGCAGGGACCGGTTCATGGCGACGCACATGATCTGGGTCAGGATCAGGCCGCTCGCCCCGACCAGCGAGCCCGCGATGATCAGCAGCGAGTTGTCGAGCACGAACCCGGCGGCCACCGCGGCCATGCCCGACAGCGAGTTCAGCAGCGCGATCACCACCGGCATGTCGGCACCGCCGATGGGCGACACCACCAGCACGCCGAGCACGGCCGCCACCGCCACCATCAGCCAGATCCACAGCGGATTGCCGGCATCGGCGACCATCAGCACTCCGAAGGCGACGGCGGCCGCGACACCGGCCACGCTCACTATCTGCATCCCCTTGAAGCCGGACCATCGCAGCGCCTCCCGCAGCTTCCCGAAGGCGATGAGGCTGCCGGTGAACGTGACCGCCCCGATCAGCGCGGCCAGGCCGGCCGCGGCCGACAGACGGGGGGAATCGGTGGCAAGGTCGGCCGCCTCGATGTACGAAGCCGCCGCGACCAGCACTGAGGCGCCGCCGCCGAAGCCGTTGAACAGCGCCACCAGTTCGGGCATGGCCGTCATCTGCACCCGCACGGCCAGCACCGCTCCCACGGCCGTGCCCAGCACCAGGCCGGCGATGATCCACTCGAAGCCCAGGATGGCGTTGTCGGTGAGGGTGACAACAATCGCGATGAGCATCCCCGTCGCGCCGAACTGGTTTCCCCTCACCGCCGTCCGGGGCCGGCTGAGACGCTTGAGGCCGAGAATGAACAGCACCGCCGAGGCGAGGTAGCCGAGCGTGGTCCAGTCGTCCATCATCGGTCTCCGGCGCCTTCGGCGGGCGACGTCCCTCGGTCCCCGGCGGAGTTGCCCCGACGACGCTTGGGGCCGAACATCCCCAGCATCCGGTGGGTGACCAGGAAGCCTCCCACCACGTTGATCATCGCCAGGGTGACGGCTGCGAAGCCGAGCACCGCGGTGAAGGTGCTGTGGTCGGCCCCGGCCGCCACCAGCGCGCCGACGATGGTGATGCCGGAGATGGCGTTGGACCCCGACATCAGCGGGGTGTGGAGGGTGGGCGGCACCTTGGTGATCAACTCGACGCCGAGGAACACCGCCAGCACGAAGAGGGTCACTGCGATCAGCAGATCCACCGGACTAGCCCTCCCCGGTCGCTTCCGACCCGCCGAGCGCCTCGGACCCGTCGGACGCCCTGGCCACGCCGAGCGCCTCGGCCACGCCCGGATGCACCACCGCGCCGTCGCGCGTCACCAGCATGGCCTCCAGGATCTCGTCGTCGCGGAGATCGATCTCGCCGTCGGGGGCGAGATGGCGCAGGAAAGCAACGAGGTTGCGGGAGAACATCTGGCTGGCATGGCGGGCGCACCGCGACACCAGGTCGGTGGGGGCGAGGACGGTCACACCGCCCCGCTCTACCTCGATGTCCGACTGGGTCACGGCGCAGTTGCCGCCCCGCTCGGAGGCCAGATCGATGACGACCGAGCCAGGGGCCATGGCGTCGACCATCGCCGCGGTGAGCAGCAGCGGCGACGCCCGCCCGGGGATGGCGGCGGTGGTGATCACGACATCGGAGGCGGCCACATAGGGGGCCAGCAACTCCTGCTGCCGGCCGGCGACATCGTCGCTCTGAGCCCGGGCGTAGCCGCCCGAGTCCTCGGCGCTGGCCGCGTCGGCCCCCGCCTCGGAGAGGTCCAGTTCTACCGCCCGGGCGCCCATCGAGCGGATCTGCTCGACCGCGGCCGGCCGCACGTCGTACCCTTCGACCACGGCGCCGAGGCGCCGGGCGGTGGCGATGGCTTGGAGACCGGCCACACCTGCACCGAGCACCAGCACCCGCGCCGGGGCCAGTGTCCCGGCCGCGGTCATCATCAGGGGGAACATCTGGTGCAGCCGGCTGGCGGCAAGGAGCACAGCCTCATAGCCGGCGATCGTGCCCATCGAGGACAGCACGTCCATGGTCTGCGCCCGGGTGATGCGGGGCACCAGGTCCATGGAGAAGGCACAGGTTCCCTCGGTGGCGTGTCGCTGCGCCCGCGGCGGCATCCACAGCGGGTCGAACACCCCGACGAAGGTCAGCGGAGAGCCCGAGGCGCGGTTCGGGCCACCGTCTGCGGGCAGGTCGCGGACCGAGACGACCAGATCAGCCGCCGAGACCTCATCAGCATCGACTACTGAGGCACCGGCGTGGAGGTAGGCGGCGTCGTCGATCCCAGCACCCGAACCGGCCCCCCGCTCGACCAGCAGATCGCACCCGTGCTGCGCCAACGCGCCCACGCCGTCGGGGACAAGCGCCACGCGGTTCTCCCTCGGATCGGATTCGCGCAGCAGTCCAAGGCGCACGGATCAGAAAGGATATCGAGCCGCGGCGTGCCGCGGCGTGATCTAGCCATCGGGAGCCGAAGCTCCTAGCCTCGGAGTCGCACTGTTCGAGCCTTCATCGCGAGGTTGATTGTGAGCACCATCATCCACACCAGCCCCCTGCCTGACGTGGACATACCCGACCAGTCCATCACCGACTGCGTGTTCGCGTCGGTCGCCGACCGCGCCGACGAGGTTGCCATCACCGACGGAGCCTCGTCGTCGTACACGTTCTCGGAGCTTCACGCCGCTGTGCGTAGCCTCGGCGGCGGGCTCAGCTCCCGGGGCGTGGGCCCCGGCACGACCGTCGCCATCCTCGCTCCCAACGTCCCCGAGTACGCCATCGTGTTCCACGGCATAGCTCTGACCGGCGGGACCGTCACGACCATCAACCCCACCTACGGACCCGAGGAGGTGCGCCATCAGCTCACCGACGCGGCGGCGTCATGGGTCGTGACCATCCCGATGTTCCTGGAGACGGCTCGAGCCGCCTCGGAGGGCACCGGCGTGGAGAAGATCGTGGTCATGGGGGAGGCGGAGGGGGCCGTCCCGCTGGCCTCGCTGTTCGGACCGCCCATCGACCAGGTGCCGGTCGACTACGCCGAGCACGTCGTCGTGCTGCCGTACTCCTCGGGCACGACCGGGCTGCCCAAGGGCGTGATGCTCACCCACCGCAACCTGGTGGCCAACATCGCCCAGATGGAGTACACGTTCGTCCCCTCCGGCGGCGAGGTGGCCCTGGCGGTGCTGCCGTTCTTCCACATCTACGGCATGCAGGTGCTGATGAACATGCTGCTCGCCTTCGGCGTGCGGGTCGTGACCATGCCCCGCTTCGACATGGTGCGAGCCCTGGAGCTGGTGCAGGAGCAGCGGATCACGCGGTTCTTCGCGGTGCCGCCCATGGTGCTGGGGTTGGCCAAACACCCGGCGGTGGACGACTTCGACCTGTCGTCGATCAAGCAGATCTTCTCGGGGGCGGCACCGCTGGGCGCCGACCTGGCCGCCGCCGCCGCGGCCCGGGTGGGCTGCGAGGTGGTCCAGGGCTACGGGATGACGGAGCTGAGCCCGGTGAGCCACTGCACCCCCGAGGGACAGTTCCGGCCCGGCACCAGCGGCGTGACCATCTCCAACACCGAGATCCGCATCGTCGACGCCGAGACCGGCGCCGATGCGGGCGTGGGCGAGCGCGGCGAACTGCTTGTGCGCGGACCCCAGGTCATGAGGGGATACCTCAACAACCCCGAAGCCACAGCCGAGACCCTCGACTCCGACGGCTGGCTGCACACCGGCGACGTGGCCGTCATCGACGACGAGGACCACGTGTCGATAGTCGACCGCATCAAGGAGCTGATCAAGTACAAGGGCTGGCAGGTGCCCCCCGCGGAGCTGGAGGCGGTGCTGGTCACCCATCCAGCGGTGTCCGACGCGGCCGTGATCGGCATTCCCGACGAGGAGGCGGGGGAGTTGCCCAAGGCCTTCATCACACTCGCTCCCGGCGCCGAGGCGCCCACCCTCGAGGACCTACAGGACCATGTGGGCGAGCATCTGGCCACCTACAAGCAGGTGCGGGTCCTGGAGGTGCTGGATGCCATTCCCAAGAGCGCGTCCGGCAAGATCCTGCGCCGCGAACTGCGAGACCGCTAGAGGCCGAGCGAAGGGCAGCGATCTCGTCGGCACCTTGCCTAGCGGTGAGCGAGGCCGTGGCCCGAGCGGCCCGTGAGCGGAGCGAACAAGAGCGGGAAACACAGCCGGCAATAATCCCGAGGCCCAGCGTGCACCACTGCCGCACCGTTCGTCTAGGGTTCTAGCGCCGATGTCAACGCCGGCTGCCGGCCGGCCCCCAACCACTTGAGAGGACTAGCGATGGCAACACCGCAGGCGGCGATTCTCACCGATTTGCAGAAGTACCAGTGGTACACGCACATGAGCCGGGTCGACGGCGCGGACCTCGGCGTCATCCGTCGGGCGCTGAGCGACTGTCGGGCCGATGCCGAGGCTCAGGGCGTGAATCTCGGCGTCCTGCTGGGCCCGACCCTGGCCGCCGATCTGGGCATCGAGACCGGCGACGACTTCCAGCCCTATCCCGGCTACGCGTCCCCCGACGGGACCCGGGTGGCCAAGGGGACTCAGGAAGAGCTGCTCATCTGGGTCCACCACGCCGAGAAGGATCTGTGCTGGGAGGTCCAGCACACGTTCCGGCGCGCCGTCGCGGGCCACATGGCCGTGGCCCGCGAGACCCCGACCTTCATCTACAAGAACAGCCTCGACCTCACCGGCCACATCGACGGCACCGGCAACCCGGAGCCCACCGATGAGCCCGACCGGGCCATCATCGATGACGGGGACCCGGGCGAGGGTGGCGCGTTCTGCATCGCCCAGCGCTGGGTCCACGACCTGGACTACTGGTCGACGCTGTCGCTGGAGCAGGAGGAGAACACCTTCGGCCGCACCAAGGCCGACTCGGTCAAGCTGGACGTGCAGGTTCCCAGGTCGCACCTCTCGCACGTAGAGCTGCGCGAGGGCGCGACCGCCGACGAGTCCACCCCCAAGCGCGGCGAGATGGTGCGGCGCTCCACTCCCTACGCCTTCCACGACGGCACGGTCGGCCTGTACTTCATGGGCTTCTGCAAGACACAGGCCCCGCTGCGCGAGCGGATGGATGCGATGTACGGCATCAACGGCCAGGAGCCCGACTTCATCACCGACTACTCGACGCCGGCGTCGGGATCCTTCTACTTCGCACCGTCGGTGGAGGCGCTCGACGCCGCACTGGGCTAAGAAGCCTGGCGGGTAGACAGCAGCCGGCCGAGCGCAACACGCTGAGCGAAACGTCTCAATTCGTCTTCGGCGTGGACCTTGACGGGGTCGTCGCCGACTACACGGCGGGATTCTCGCAGTTCATTGCCCGATTGAGGGGCGTGGACCCTGCCTCCCTGCCCGAGGAGCGGTCCTACGACTTCCGCGAATGGGATCTGAGCCCAAGCGACTTCGAGCGATACCACGGCTTGGCCGTGACCGAGCACCGGATGCTGGCCAAACTGCCTGCCATCGAGGGTGCGGCCGAGGCGCTGTGGCGGCTGTCGGACGCAGGCGTGTGGATCCGGGTGATCACCCATCGCCTATACGTCAACTGGGGCCATGCCGAGGCGGTGGCCGACACGGTGCAATGGCTGGACGCGGAGCGCATCCCGTATCGCGACATCTGCTTCCTGGGCAACAAGCCGGAGGTGGAGGCCGACTGCTACGTGGACGACGCTCCCCACAACATCGCCGCGCTGCGGGCCAGCGGCAACGACGTGATCGTGTTCGACCAACCCTACAACCGCGACGCGGCCGAGCCGAGGGCCCGCACCTGGCAGGAGGTGGAGCAAATCGTGATGGAGCGGTTCACCGCTTGGCGGGGAGCGGCCGGCGTGCAGCCCCAACTCCCCGGGATCGACGCGGGGATTGATCGCCTGGCTGTCCGACGGTCGGCTGGCGCGGCTGACCGGCTGCCTCCCGAACAGGAGTGACCATTCGACGAACTTGAAGGACTTTGCCACCTATACGGTGGTTAACTGCTTCAAGTTCGGCCACAGCCATGGTCAACGAACCCGCGAATCGTGAGCTAGCGGCGCGTGCTGCCAAGGATCTCGAACGGTGAGAGGTCGCGAGGCACGTCGGAGACGCTGACACCGATGCCGTTGCGCTGAGCTGACAGCGCCGCCGCGGCCGAGATCGTCAGAGCCGATGAGGCAGCGGCCAGGTCCGGCCAGGGCTCGGCCTCGCCGTTGCCGACACGGACCAGCCGCTCGATCTGGGCTGTGAATCCGAGAGAGACGAGTGGGTGGCTTGCGTCTGCGGGCGGGCCGGCCGCCGCGCCGTCGATCTCAGCTACGGGCACCGGCCACACATCGACCCGGGCCACATGGGCCGGGTCGGCTGCCTCGACGGAGGCTTCGGCCACCCGAGCGCCCCAACGCAACGCGGCTCGGGCCGTGCGTTCATTGACGGCGGTCAGCACCACCTCTGCCGCGTGTTCGAGCCCCTCGACAACGTCGAGCCGCGGCGCGGCCACGGACTCGACCGCCGCTCCCATGGCCGCGATCAGCACCGGCCAGAACCCGGCCGTCGGATCCACCGTCACGCCACCCCCGAAGGCGCGGCCGCTGTCCGGGCCCCGAGCCGGATCGGGCACGGCCAGCCTCAGCTCCAGATGGTGCGGGTCCATGGTCGCAATGGCGTCCAGCGCCCGGCGCATGGCCGGAGCGTGCAGCAGGTTCACCCCGGCCATGATCGGCCGGTCGGCGAACACGGATTGGAGTTCTGCGATGCCGTCGAGGGTGGAGGCCGCAGGCGATTCGACCAGCACGGCCCGCAGCCGGCGAGACGAGGCCAACTCGGCGAGCGCCTCGGCCCGGGTCGCCGGGGGAGTGGCGATCACGGCCACGTCGCAGGTGTCGGCCAGCTCGCGCACCGTCTGCACCGGACAGTCGAGTGCTCCCGCGAGAGCCGCCGCCCTCGGCGAGGTGGCCGACGATGCGGTCACCCCCGCCAGACGCACACCCCTGGTGGCTCGGACGGCCTCGGCATGGAGGGTGGCGGCCCGGCCTGCGCCGACGATTCCCACTGAGGTCATCCGGGAATGGTCCCACAGACACCTGCCCCGGGAGGGATTGCCGGCTGGCATGGGTTACCCGTTAGTGTCTCGCCGTGCCCGAAGCCGCCTCGCCCGATGACGGGACTTCCGACGGAGGAGACCAGGACACCGGGAGCGTTCATCCGCTGCTGGAGATCCAGCAGATCGACACCGAGACGGAGCAACTCCAGCACCGGCGGGCCACCCTCGGGGTGCGCGAGGACCTGGATGGGGCCCGGTCCGAGCAGCGCGAGCGGCAGCGACAGATCGACACGGTGGGTCTGCAACGCATCGAAGTGCTCACCCGCCAGAAGCGCCTGGAGGACGAGGCCGCCATCATCCAGGCCAGGGCCGACAAGGACGACAACCGTCTCTACTCCGGTGAGATCACCGCCATCAGAGACCTTCAGGCCCTCCAGGACGAGATCGCGGGACTGCGTTCCCGCCAGGGCGTGCTGGAGGAACGGGCCATCGAGGCGCTCATGGAAGCCGAAGACTTGAACAACCAGGCCGACGCTCTGGAGGAGGAGAGCGCCGCCGGCAACGAACGGGTGACGGTGCTCGAGGCCGAACTGGCGGCCGAGGAAGCGGCAATTGACGAGCAGCTGGCGACACTCTCGACGACCCGGACCGAGGTCGCAGCCCGCGCCGAGGCGTCGGCGGTGGCCCAGTACGAGCGGCTGCGCCAGACGTTCGGGCCGAGCACGGCCGTGTCTTTCGATCCGTCGTCGGGCTGCGGATGCCCCCAGCAGATGCCCGCGGTCGAGGTGGCCCGTATCAAGCGCTGCGCCGCAGGGGAAGTGCTGGACTGCGCCGAGTGCGGCCGGCTCGTCCTGCGCTGAGGTGAGCGGCTGGTCCTGCCGTAGCGGCCGGCGCCGGTCCTGAGGGCATGTTCCTCTGGTTCGCGGCCTGTGCGGTGGTGGCCGTGGCGCTGGTGTTCGGCAGCAGCGGAGTCGACTACCGCATCGTGGCGCTGGGCTCGGTGCTGCCTCTGGTTGAGAACCTCAGCGGGTCACCATGGGTGCTGCACACGCTGGCCGGCAGTGTCGTGGTGCTTACCGCAGTGATGGCCGTGACCGCGGGACGGGGCCGGCGGCTGCGGCGCCGGCGATGGATCGGCCTGCCCATCGGCTTGCTGGTGTTCCTGGTGGCCAGCGGGGCCTGGTCGCGCACTGCGTTGTTCTGGTGGCCGGTCGGAGGCAGCGGGGGAGTGGGCCACGGGGTTCCCCCTGAGTACGACCGGCCCATCGCGATCATCATCGCGTTCGAGTTCGCCGGAATCGCCGCCCTGATCTGGACCGCCCGCCGCTTCGGCCTCTCGGACCGCGACCGCCGCCAAGCCTTCCTCAAGACCGGCCGCCTGACCCGTCCATGAGTGACCGCATCTGAACGCGGAGCCACTAAGGGCGTGGTGGCGGGGAGTCGGCCTGTAGGCGGGATTCTGTCCGGGAGTCCGTTGCCGGGGTCTCCGTGGATGACCATCCATCTGTGCGATCTACCCGGGAGTGTCTGCGGACGGGCCGCCCTCTCCCTGCTCGATCTTGCTCCGGGTGGGGTTTGCCTAGCCGCTCCGGTCGCCCGGAGCGCTGGTGCGCTCTTACCGCACCGTTTCACCCTTGCCGGCGGTGACCGGCGGTCTGTTCTCTGCGGCACTTTCCTGCGAGTCGCCTCGACTGGCCGTTAGCCAGCACCCTGCCCTGCGGAGTCCCGACCTTCCTCGATCCGCCTGAGCGGACCGCGGCCATCCGGCCGGCTCCCCGCCACCGCTGCAAGGCTAGTTAGCCTGAAGCCTGGACGCGCCCGGATCCGAAGTGTCCGCCCGACTCGGAGGGAACCATGACCACGCTCGACGACTACGGCGGATGGCCCGGCGTGCTGGGAACGCTCGCAGCCGGCCGGGACATCGGACCCGGCGAGGCCCGGGCGGCCCTCGGGTCGATGCTCGCGGGCGAAGCAACCGACGCACAGGTGGCCGCATTCATCACCGCCCTGCGGCTCAAGGGCCCATCCGTCGACGAGATGCACGGACTGGTCATGGCCATGCGCGATGCCGCCACGCCGCTCGACCTGCCGCCCGGAACCATCGACATAGTGGGCACGGGCGGCACCGCCGAACGGCGCAGCCACGCCCTCAACGTCTCGACGATGGCGTCGGTGGTCGCAGCCGCGGCGGGCGCTGTGGTGTGCAAGCACGGCAACGTCAAGGCCTCGTCCACATCGGGCAGCTTCGACCTGCTCGCCGCGCTCGGCGTGGACATCGCGCTCGCCCCCGAGCGAGTCTCGGCCATGGTGCACACCGTCGGTCTGGGCTTCGCCTTCGCCAAGACTTTCCATCCCGCGATGCGCCACGTGGCCGCGGTGCGAACCCAGATCGGCATCCCGACGGTGTTCAACCTGCTGGGCCCCCTGGCGCACCCGGGACGGGTGGACCGCCAAGTGCTGGGCGTGGCCGAAGCGGGCCTCGCTCCACAGATGGCCGAAGTACTGCGGGCCTCCGGATCGGTTCGCTCGATGGTCGTGCACGGCGACGGCCGTTTCGACGAGCTCTGCACCACGGGCCCCAATCTCGTGATCGAACTGAGGGACGGTGAACTGCGCGAGTTCGAGTTCGACGCCGCCGATGTGGGACTCCGCCCGGCCACCCACGACGACTTGATCGGCGGAGACGCCGAGGCCAACAAAGGGATATTCACGGCAGTCCTCGTAGGCGAGCCCAGAGCCGTGGGCGACATGATCGCCCTGAACGCCGCGGCGGGCCTGGTCGTCGCCGAAGTGGTCGACGACCTCGCGGCCGGAATCGAGGCCGCCTACGCCGCGATCAACGATGGCCGGGCAGCTCTCAAGCTGGATGAGGTCGTCAGAGCGTCGAGGAGTTGAGCCCCGCGGCGCCCGGCAGCGCGAGATCCCGAGATGGATGCTCGGCCACCGAGATCCCCCTACGGCCCGGCCGGCGTGAGACTCAGGGGCGGCACTGGACCCGGCACCATGAAGCGACTATGAGGCCGTGACCGTCGATACCGAGGCGCTGGCAACCATCGGCCGGGCCGCGGGACTGGGCGCGGTCCGCTTCTGCCGGGCCGAGCCGTTCTCCGACGCAGCCCGGGTCCTGCACGAGCGCAAGCAGGCCGGGCTCCACGGAGGGATGCAGTTCACCTACCGCAACCCGCAGCGCTCCACCGAACCGCACCGCCTGGTGCCGGGCGCAGCCGCAATCGTGGTCGGCGCCCTCGAATTCAGCGCCGAGAGCCCCGATCGGCCCGACGACGGCAGCCCCTATGCCCGGGTGGCCGCCTACGCGCAGGCCGACTACTACACCCCGTTGAGAGCCGCCCTGGAGGCCATCGCCGACGCGCTGCGGGCGGAGGGCCACAGAGCGGTGGTTTCTGCCGACGAGAACGGCCTCGTCGACCGGGCCGCGGCCCATCGAGCCGCCATCGGCTGGTGGGGCAAGAACTCCAACATCCTGCTGCCGGGCTCCGGCAGCCTGGTCGTGCTCGGAGCAGTGGTGACCGACGCCCCGCTCGTGGCCGCCGACCCCGAACCGGTGGCCGACGGCTGCGGATCCTGCCGCCAGTGCCTGGACGGCTGCCCGACCGGCGCCATCGTCGCCCCCGGCGCCGTGGACGCCCGTCGCTGCCTGGCCTGGCTGGTGCAGGCCGACGGCGTCTTCGACCCCGACTACCGCGTCGCGCTGGGAGACCGCATCTACGGCTGCGACGACTGCTCCGAGGTGTGCCCACCGAACCGGGTGCGCGTCCGCCAGCGAGCCGGTGCCCCGGAGCCGCCGGGTCACCGGACGTGGGTGCCGGTGCTCGATCTGCTGGATTCGGAGGACTCCGAGCTGCTGTCGACCTACGGGCGCTGGTACATACCCAGGCGCCAGCCCCGGTACCTGCGCCGCAATGCCCTGGTTGTGCTGGCCAACGTGGGCGAGCCCTCCGAGCCGCGGGTGCGGGCCGCGGTCGACCGAGCACTGCGCGACCCCGATGCGCTCATCCGGGCGCACGCGGTGTGGTGCGCCCGCCGCCTCGGTCTCGGCCTGGAAGCGCTGAGCGACCCCGACGATCCACTGGTGAGGGCCGAACTGGAGCGGCCAGTGCAATCTCGAGCGGTGGCATCGTGACCCGTCACCTGCTCGTGACCAATGACTTCCCGCCCAAGGTGGGAGGCATCCAGAGCTACCTGTGGGAGCTGTGGCGGCGGCTGCCCGCAGACGACGTCGTGGTGCACACAACCCCGTATGAGGGCGCGGACGCATTCGACGCGGCCCAGCCCTTCGCGGTGACCCGATCCCGGGAACCGTGGCTGCTGCCGGGGCCGCACCTCACCCGGAGGGTGCGACGCCTGGCCCATCGCCACGACGTCGACCTGGTGGTGATCGATCCCGCCCTTCCGGCCGGACTGATCGGACCGCGCCTCGACCACCCCTACGCAGTGATCGTGCACGGCGCCGAAGTCGCCATTCCCGGCCGTCTCCCGGGCACGCGACGGCTGCTGCGGGCGGTACTGGCCGGCGCGGCAGGGGTGATCGCGGCCGGGGGCTACTCCGCCCGCGAATGCGAACGAGCCCTGGGCCGGCCGCTGCCGACGTTCGTGATACCTCCCGGCGTCGACGTAGAGCGGTTCCAGCCGAGTTCCGCCGACGAACGGGTCGAGGCCCGCAGGCGGCTGCACCTCCAGCCCGAGGCCCCGACGGTGGTGAGCGTGTCGAGGCTGGTGCCCCGCAAGGGAATGGACACGCTCGTGCGAGCAGCTGCCCTGATGGCAGGCGTCCGCCCGGACCTGAGGGTCGTGATCGCCGGGAAGGGCCGCGACCGCCGCCGCCTGACCCGTCTGGCCGGCCGCGTCGACGCCCCGGTCGAGCTGCTGGGGCGCCTCCGCGACGACGACCTGGCCGCTCTCTACGGATGCGCCGACGTGTTCGCCATGCTGTGCCGAACCCGCTGGGGGGGCCTGGAGCAGGAGGGCTTCGGGATCGTCTTCCTGGAGGCGGCCGCGGCCGGTGTCCCACAGGTCGCCGGCCGAAGCGGCGGAGCCCATGAAGCGGTGATCGACGGCGAGACGGGGATCGTGCTCGATCCGGCCACGCCGGAGAGCGCGGCGGCCGCCGTCGGTGCCCTCCTGGACGACCGCGGCCGCCGGAAGGAGATGGGCGACGCCGCTCGCCGGCGGGCCGAGACCGAGTTCTCCTACGACGTGCTGGCCGCCCGACTCGGCCGCGCCCTCGACGCCATGGTCGAGCAGTCGTCGGGCTGAGCAATGCCGCATCCACCGGCAACGTTGTTAGTGTCAATCACGGCGCGGCACACCGACAGCCGCGTCCCTTGCTGACTCTAGATGGCGGTGCCCAACGTGGTCGATCAGGCAACCCAGCGCACCACGATCATGGCTTCTCCGGAGCGGTGCTTCGAGGTGGCGGTCGACTTCGAGCAGTATCCCGTATGGGCCCGCGACATCAAGAAGGCCCGCATCCTCAGCCGGGATCGCGACGGCCGCGCCGTCGATGTGGAGTACTGGGTCAAAGCCATGGGCCGCTCCACGACCTACACGCTCAGATACTTCTACGGATCGGACCCGCTGCGCCTGGCCTGGCGCCTCAAGCGGGGCGACGCCACCACCCGTCTCGACGGCGAGTACACCTTCGTCGCGGTCCCCGGCGAGTCCGACACCACCGAGGTGTCCTACCAACTGACCGTCGAGCTCGCCGTGCCCTTGACGGGCTTCGTCAAACGGCGGGCCGAGTCGCGCATCATGCAGACCGCGCTCGACGAGTTGAAGGCACACGTGGAAGCCGGCGCCGGATCCTGAGACCGACTCCCGAACCGGCATGTTCTGCGGCCTAGACATCGGCGGCACCAAGGTGCTAGGGGTGGCCGTTCACCCCGACGACCTCACGGCGCCCGTCGCGGTGCGGCGCGACGCGACCACAGCCGACAGCGACGCGCTGGTCGACACGATCATCCGGATGGTCGCCGCCCTCGAATACGAGTGCGGCGGCTCGTTCTCGGCCGTCGGCGTGGGGATCGCCGGGCTGGTCGACGCCAACGGGGTGCTCAGGTACTCGCCCAACATCGACGGCGTGCTGGATCTCGACCTCCGCGGCCGCCTGCGCTCGGAGTGGCGACGGCCCGTGGTGGTCGAGAACGAGGCGACTGCTGCAGCCTGGGCGGAGTCGCTCCACGGCGCGGGCCGCGGCAGCAGGCATGTTGCCCTGGTCGCGCTGGGCACCGGGCTGGGAACGGGGTTCGTGTTCGACGGGAGGCTGTACCGGGGCTGGAACGGCTTCGCGGGCGAGTCGGGTCACATGACCGTTGAGATGTCGGGCCCGGAGCACGTCACGGGCGCCAGCGGCCCATGGGAGTACTACGCGTCCGGCACCGGCCTGGGCCGCCTGGCCCGCCAGGCCGCTGTGCGGGGCGACCTCGACAGCGCCGTCTCCGAGGCCGGCTCGGTGAGCGCCATCAGGGGAGAGCACGTCCACGCCCTGGTCGCCAAGGGAGATCCCGACGCCCTGGTCGTTCTCGACGAGTTCTGCCGCTGGGCGGCGGTTGGCGTGGCCAACCTCGTGCATGTGCTCGACCCGGAGGTGGTGGTCATCGCCGGGGGGCTGATCGACATCGGTGAGCCGCTGGTACGGGGCATCGAGGCCTGGACGCACCGCCTGGTGCTCGGCGGCGACCACCGGCGGAAAGTCCAGGTGGTCCCGGCGCAGCTCGGCAGCCAGGCCGGCGCGATCGGCGCCGCTCTGCTCGCCTCAGAGGCCGCTTGATGCGAGTCGCCGCCCTGCTCGCCTCAGAGGCTGCGTGATGCGGGTCGCCGCCCTGCTTGCCTCGGAGGCTGCGTGATGCGGGTCGGGATACTCACCGGGGGTGGAGACTGCCCGGGTCTCAACGCCGTCATCAGGGCGGTAGTGCGAAAAGGCGAGCGGCGCTACGGCGACCACATGATCGGGTTCATCGACGGCTGGCGGGGAGTGGTGGACGACGATTGGGTGCAACTGGACGTGGAGGCCTGCCGCGGCCTGCTGCCCATTGGCGGAACGATGCTGGGCACGTCGCGCCACACGCCGTTCAACCTTCCCGACGGCATGTCTCGCGCCACCGAGACGATCCGCGGTCTGGAGCTCGACGCACTCATCGCCATAGGGGGAGAGGGCACCCTGTCGTGCGCGTCTGAGATGGCGGACCGCGGCTTCGAGGTCGTCGGCGTGCCCAAGACGATCGACAACGATGTGGGCATGACCGAGCGGACCTTCGGCTTCGACACCGCCGTGGCCGTGGCCACCGAGGCCATCGACCGGCTCCATACCACGGCCGAGAGCCACGCCCGCGTCATCTTCGTGGAGGTGATGGGTCGCAACGTGGGCCACATCGCCACCTGGGCCGGGATCGCGGGGGGTGCGACCTACACCCTCGTACCCGAGGAGCCCTTCGACCTCGACGACCTGTGCGAGGCGCTGCTGCGTCGCCGCGCCCGGGGTCGCTACGCGTCCATCGTGGTGGTGGCCGAGGGCGCCAGGCCGAAGCCGGGCACCCTCGAGGTGGCCGAGCCCCCGGTCGACGCCTACGGGCACAAGCGCCTCGGCGGCATCGCCACCGTGATCGCGGCCGAAGTAGAGGCCCGCACGGGATTGGAGACCCGGGTCACCATCCTCGGACATGTGCAGCGGGGCGGCTCGCCCACCCCCTTCGACCGGGTGCTGGCCACCCGGTTCGGGGTCGCGGCCATCGACGCGGTCCACGACGGCAGCTTCGGTCAGATGGTGGCCCTCCGGGGCGGAGCCATCGAGCTGGTGTCGCTGCAGGAGGCCACCGCCCGTTTGAAGCCGGTGGGCCGCGAACTGCTCGACGTGGCCCGCACGTTCTTCGCCTGAACCCTCCGAGCCGCCTAGCCCTCCTCGTCCTCGTCCCCGTCCTCGTCCCCGGCGGGCGCAGAGGTGGTGGTCGCCGGTGCGAAGTCGGGCTGGAACTGCTCGTAGGCGCTCGTTCGGAGCACCGAGCCGGGCTCGGCGTCGGCGTCGCTGGTGGGGACGGACACCTCCTGGCCGTCGAGCAGGATCCGTACGCCGTCGATGCCCTCGGTCGCGGAGGCGGTGAACACCAGCTGGGCCGCCGCGAACTCGAGCTCGTCGGCCGAGGGTGGCAGATCCTCTCCCTCCGGCGACAGGTGCACGATGTCGACGGTGGCCACGCCGTTGACCACCGTGGCGCCCAGGATCTCGAACAGCTCCAGAGTGTTGAAGTAACCGGCGTCCGATTCCTCGGGCGAGGTCGCCTCCCCGAACAGGGTCGCCAGCACATCCTCCAGCGTGGCGTTGCGATTCACCTGGCGCTCAACCTCCACCACGATGGTGCGCTCGATGTCCTGGGGGTTCGTCAGCAGGTAGACGACCCGGGACTCGGTCAGGAGCGGAGCGGGCACTGTGGTGGTCGTGGATGCGGTGAACCCGGGCCGGAGGCTCTCGGGCAGCTCCTCAGGATCGATGGCCTGCGCAGTCTCATCGGTCGGCAGCCCGCAACCGGCGGTCAAGGCCGCGGCCAGCACCAGGACGGTCCGGAGGGCGATACCGCGCCGGCGGGCGCGGCGGAGCAGCCGCCTCACGGGGCCAGAGCCTCCTCGGACTCGTCGTCCGCGGTGGCCACCGGCAGCTCGACGACGAAACGGGCGCCCCGGGTCGCGTCCGGGCGGTCCTCCACCCAGACCCGGCCGCCATGCAGTCCCACATGCTCGGCCACAAGGGCCAATCCCAAGCCCGATCCCGAGTCCTTGCCCCGCCGGCCGCCGGCACGGCCCCGGTGGAAGCGGTCGAAGATCAGCGTGCGCTCCGAGGGGACCACTCCCGGGCCGTTGTCCTCAACGCCGATACGCACCAGGCCGTCGTGCCGGTCGAGGTTCACCCGCACCTCGCCGTCGCCGTACTTGGAGGCGTTCTCGACCAGGTTCGACACCACCCGGCCGAGGCGGCGCTTGTCGGCCAGCAGCACGGTGGCCTCCATGCCGGGAGCGGCCTCGAAGTCGACCACCGCGGTCGAGTCGAGCCCGAACTGGAAGATGGCGTGCTGCACGAACTCGACGATGTGCACCTCCTCGGCCTCCAGGTCGGCGGTGCCAACGTCGTAGCGGTTGATCTCCAGCAGATCCTCCACCAGCCGCCGGAAACGCGAGATGTCGTCGCTGAGGAGGTCGAGCGCGGTGCGGCCACGCTCGCCCAGTTCGTCGGCAATGTTGTAGAGAACCTCCACGGAGGCCGTCAGCGTCATCAGCGGTGACCGCAACTCATGGCTGACCTCAGACGCGAAGCGGGCGTCCCGGGCGATCCTCTCCTCGAGAGCCCGGGCCATCTGGTTGAACGAATCGGTCAGCGAGGCCAGGTCTGCGTCCTCGGGCGGTGTCAGCCGGGTGTCCAGCGCGCCCGCGGCCAGGGCCTCGGCCGCGGTCCGCACCCTGAACAGCGGGTTGAGCATCCGTCCCGCGGCCCACCAGCCGACGGCCGCGGCGAACATGGTGGTGACTGCGGCCACGCCGAAGAGGATGAAGGCCAGCGTGTCCAGCGTGTCCTCGATGTCGTCGAGCGGGGCGGCCTCGAAGTAGATCGCGTCGGTCGGGGTGCCGGGTATGGGGACGGCGGAGACGATGGCGGAACGGGAGCCGATCGAGGTGCGCATCCGCGCCGGCGTCCCCGACTCGACCAGCGCCAGCAGCGAGGCGGGGACCGTCTCCCGATTGAACACGAGGGGGTCGGCCGAGGTCCACTCGTCGCCGACCCGCAGCAGCGGGAACGTGCCCGAGGTCTGCCTCAGCCGCTCGACGATTGCCCGGCGGCCTTCGTCGTCGGTCTCGGCGGTGAGCTCGTTGCGTACTCGCCGGCCGTTGTTGGCGAACACCGAGAAGGCGGTCTCGTCGCGCTCCTCCAGGAGGTTCTGGCGGGTCAGGGCCAGGGTGGCGAACGAGATGGTGGAGGCCAGCAGCAGCCCGCCGATGGCGAAGGCGGAGGTGATGCGGCGGCGCAGTCCCCGCCTGACGAAGAGAGGTAGGAACCTCGGGCGCCGCACGGGCTCTACGGCTGGAGCTTGTAGCCGAGGCCGCGCACGGTCACAACATGGCGTGGGTTGGCCGGATCGGGCTCGATCTTGGTCCGCAGCCTGCGCACGTGGACATCGACCAGCCTTCCGTCCCCGAAGTATCCGAGGCCCCAGACCCGTTCCAGCAACACTTCCCTGCTGAATATCCGGCCGGGGCTCGACGCCAGTTCCACCAGCAGCCGGAACTCGGTCTTGGTGAGGTGGGCCTCGGTGCCGGACACTCGAACCACTCCCTCGTCGGGAAGGATCTGCAGGTCGTTGAACACGATCTCGCTGCTGCCGTCGTCGGAACTGCGCGCCCGCCGCAGCAGAGCCCGGATGCGGGCTGAGAGCTCCTTGGGAGCGAATGGTTTGGTGAGATAGTCGTCGGCGCCGGCTTCGAGGCCCGCCACCACGTCGTGAGTATCGGAACGAGCGGTGATCATCACGATGGGAACGTCGCTCGACTTGCGTATGGCCCGGCAGATGTCGAACCCGTCGATTCCCGGAAGCATGATGTCGACGAGGACCACGTCGGCGGGCACGCGGTCGAACGCGGCCAGAGCCTCCTCGCCGGAGGAGACCTCGTCCACTTCCCAGCCCTCGTCCTCGAGCGCCAACCGGAGCGCGGTGCGGATGCGCTCGTCGTCCTCCACGGTGAGGACCCGGGTGGTCACGAGCCCCGACCCCTCCAGGATTCCCCGACCGGCGGGCCGGCTGCGCCCCGAGGCTGCTGGGCCCGCCACTCGGCGGCCGCCCTCAGGGTCAGCACGGCCACGATGCCGGTTCCCGCGGCGGCGCCGACGGCGGCACCCAGCCCGACCAGGCCGGCGGTGGTGGTGCAGCCGCCGTCGCAGCCGAGATCCATCACCGCGAAACCGATCAGGCCTCCGCACACCCCGGCCACGATGATGGCCGAGAACGCCAGCACCCGGGCTAGGAGCGAGGGCGATGAGTCGGGCGGCACGGTGCCGCGCTGGTCCAGCACCACACCGAAGCCTAACCGAGCACCGGCAACGCAGCCCCGGACGGGCACCGACCCGCGGCCCGAGTCCACGCCCCAGGCGCCGCCCGCCCAGTCTCCAGACCTGGCCACTGTTGCCGCCAACGGAAGCCGGGCCGGGCCGTCGGGACCCCAGCAGGCCCGAACGACCTTGCGGCGAGCCCGGGCCACCCAACACCAACGCCAGCTCTGCTAGGGGAGAACGGGATACTCCTGTCGTTTCGATCCATGGGCCTGCTGCGTCGTGGGTGACTCTCGGTAGTCACCAGCCCGAACAGTGCGGTCCACCGTCGTGTCGGTATCAGAAGGCTCGTCGTAATAGTACGATAGAGGGCGTCGTATTGGTACGATACGCTTCTTGGCCTAGACGGAAGGGCCGTGGCATGTACTACCCGAGAATCGTGGACCGCGAACTCGACGAGTTGTGCAACGAACTGCCGGCTATCGCCATAGAGGGCCCGAGAGCTGTCGGCAAGACGGAAACCTCCGTGCGACGGGCGGCCACTGTGTACCGCCTTGACGACAGCGCCCAGCTCGACATCGCACGAGCTGACCCCGGCCGCCTCGCCAGCGGCGAGCCGCCGATCCTCATCGACGAGTGGCAGCGCTTGCCGGTGTCATGGGACGTCGTGCGCCGCGCCGTCGATGCCGACCCGTACACGCCCCGGTTCCTGTTGACCGGGTCCGCGGCGCCCGCTGAGATGCCGACCCATACCGGTGCGGGAAGGATCGTCACCGTCCGCATGCGTCCAATGGCGCTAGCCGAACGAGGTTTGTGCGCGCCCACGGTGGGCCTCGGCGATCTCTTGCGCGGAGGCAGACCGCCGGTCGAGGGGGCCTCACCCCTAGGGCTCGCCAACTATGCCGGACAGGTTGCCGGCTCCGGCTTCCCCGCCCTGCGCGATCGCTCGGCGCGCACGGTGCGCGCCTATCTCGACGGCTACATCGACCGCATAGCCGAACGCCACATCCACGAGCACGGCCGCACGGTCCGCAACCGGTCGGCGCTGCGCCGATGGATGGCGGCATACGCCGCTGCCACCTCGACGGCAACGACATTCGAGACGATCCGCGACGCGGCGTCCCCCGGCGAGTCCCACAAGCCGACCAAGGCCACCACAATCGCCTACAGGGCCGCCCTGGAAGGCTTGTGGATAATCGAGGATGTCCCAGCCTGGCTGCCGACCCGCAACCATCTGCGGCGTCTCGCATCGGCTCCGGTGCATCAACTGGCCGACCCGGCGCTCGCGGCGCGCCTGCTCGAGGTCGGCGCCGAGTCCCTGCTCGAGGGCCGCGACGGTGACCGGGCCATTCCTCGTGACGGCAGTCTGCTCGGCGCCCTGTTCCAGTCTCTCGTGACCCTCTCGGTGCGGGTGTATGCCCAGGCCAACGAGGCGAAGGTGTTCCATCTGCGAACCCAGGGCGGCGAACACGAGGTGGACCTAATCGTCCAGGGCGTGGACGGACGGATCGTGGCGCTGGAGGTGAAGCTCGCCGCGACCGTCTCGGACCGCGACACGAGACACCTCCGATGGCTCGCCGAGCGCATCGGTCCGGATCTGGCGGACTCCGCGGTGGTCACCACCGGCCCGGAGGCGTATCGCCGCCGCGACGGTATTGCCGTGATCCCAGCCGCGCTGCTCACAGTCTGATGGGGGAGGACTCAGAATTGACTCTCGAAGTAGAACCCCTTCATGGCGGACCGCGTAGAAGGCTCCGACGAACGGTGTCACTGCGGGCTGGCAGACTGGGGCCGTGCACCACAGGGCCCGGGGCGACTGGTGAGCACGGAGGTCAAGGGGCGTCCGCCCGACGGGACAGTCGGGTTCCTCCATGTGGACATGGACGCCTTCTACGCCGCGGTCGAGATGAGGCGCCGCCCCGAACTGCGGGGAAAGCCGGTAGTGGTGGGCGGCACCGGCAGCCGGGGGGTGGTGGCCGCGGCCAGCTATGAGGCCCGGGTCTTCGGCATCCACTCGGCCATGCCGTCGGTCCGGGCCCGCCAGCTGTGCCCCCATGCCGTCTTCCTGCCCGGCGACCATTCCCACTACGGCGAGGTGTCCGAGCGAGTGATGGCCATCCTCACCGACGTGACCCCTCTGGTGGAGCCTCTGTCACTGGACGAGGCCTTCCTGGACGTGCGGGGCGCGGCCCGGCTCCTGGGCCCTGCACCCGAGCTGGCTGCCCGGATCCGCGGCCGGATCCTGGACCAGGAGCAGCTCACCTGCTCGGTGGGAGTGGCCGCCACCAAGTCCATGGCAAAGCTGGCCACCGAGCGGGCCAAGCCCCGGGTCGGGCCCACAGGAGTCGTGTGGGGTTCGGGAGTTCACGTCGTCGAGGCCGGCACCGAGCTCGACTTCCTGCATCCGCTGCCGGTCACCGCGCTGTTCGGTGTGGGGCCGGCCACGTCGCGGCGTTTGACGGGGCTCGGTGTCGAGACGGTGGGCGACCTGGCCTCCCTGCCGGAATCGTCGCTGACGGCCGCTCTGGGCGCGGCCGCCGGCCGCCAGCTCCACCAGTTGGCCAACGGGATCGACGACCGGCCGGTGGTTGTGAACCGGTCACCGCGCTCGATCAGCCACGAGGAGACCTTCCCCCGGGACATTCGCACCGGATCGGAGCTTCAAGCGGAGGCGACCCGCCTGGGCGACGCCGTGGCCCGGCGACTGCGAGCGTCCAGCCTTGTGGCCCGCACCATCGTGTTGAAGGTGCGCTTCGGAGACTTCAAGACCATCACCCGTTCGGTGACTCTGCCCGATCCCACCGACAGCGCCCGCGAAGTCGTGGCCGCAGCCCGCGATCTGCTCGCCGCCATCGATGTCACGCCGGGCGTGCGCTTGCTGGGAGTGGGAGCCTCGGGACTGGTCGAGGCCTCCACCCAGCAGCTGACCCTCGAGGACGACTCCGAGACTCACGACGCAGCCGAGCAGGTGGCCGACCGGATAAGGGACCGCTTCGGCTCGTCCGCCATCGGCCCTGCCGCAGGCGTCCGCGCCGGCAGGGGCCTGCGATCACCGCTGGATGCCGGACAGCCCTGGGGACCCGACGCTGCCGATCCGCGATCCGGCTAGAAGCAGCCAACCCGAGGCGTCGGAAATGGCTTGACGCGGGGCACTCGAATCCGGCTATCGTCAAGGCAGATATGCACGGCTGCTGCACATGCCAACGGTGCCGGAGGTGATGGCGTGCCGTTGTCAGAGGACGAACAGCGGATCCTCAGCGAGATCGAGTCGCACCTCTACGAGAGCGACCCCGAACTGGCTCGCGAGGTAGCCGAGACCACCGTCTACACCCACGCGTTCCGCAACATCAAGTGGGCCGCGCTCGGCCTCCTGGCCGGGGTGGTGCTCATGGTGTGGCTGCTGTCAACATCGTTCCTGCTGTCTTTCGGCGGTTTCCTCGTGATGCTCCTGTCGCTGCTGTTCCTGGAGCGCAATGCCCGCCGGGTCGGAAAGGCCGGGCTCGGCCAGATGACGGAGTCCATGCGGGGCGGACGGCTGCGTCACGTAGTGGGCGGCGCCGGCTCCCGGATGAGGGACCGATACGACCGCGACAACCGCAACGGCGACTGACCGACTTTCCCGAACTCCTGTAGTCATGGGACCGTTGAGGTCCACAACTACCGGGAATTGGCTCTGAAGAGAGTCGACGGGTCGAAGGCCGCGACCAACCGGCTGGACATGCTCGCCTGGCGACGGCACGCAGCGACAACGCGCGACCCCAGGACTCCGGCGCGGACCGCCATCGACGCGGAGGTGTTGAGGGCGTAGCGCCCATGCGTGGCCAGGGTCGCAAGTTCGGAGACGGGGCCGACCTCGCCACGGGCCGCCGCCACCCGCCGGGCCAGCTCGAGGGGCGTCTCGAACCTCCTGGGGGCGAGACCCGCCAATGCCAGGGCCTCGACCGCGTCGCCCCACCACTCCTCGATCAGACCAGCCGGGTCGCCGGCCAGTCGAGCCCGGACCCGGCGGCGATTCAGGCGGCGCAGCAAAGGCACCGACCCCAGCATCAACGCCGCCGCGGCCAGCACCAGAACGCCGACCGCCACCAGACGCGGCACTCCCTGCCCGAAGGGGCCGGCGTAGTCGCCGGCTCCAGCCGACCGCTCGGCCGCGTCCGATCCGGAGGCCGCATCCTGATCGAGCGGACTCCTCAATCCGGCAAAGCCGGACCCAGCCGCATCGCCGGACACTCCGGACGGAGCGGCGTCCGTCTGGGAGGCGCTCAACTCGCCCGATGGTCGGAGGCCGGCCTGATTGGCGACATGGCCGGTGATCGCGAAGTCTCCAGGGGCGCCCCGGCCCGGGGTCGGTTCGAAACGGACCCAGCCGGCACCCGCGAAGTAGACCTCGGGCCAGGCATGGGCATGCTTGCCCCGCACGACGTAAGCCCCCTGCTCGCCCCGTGTCGAGTCCCACTCCCCCCAAGTGAAGCCGACCGCCACCCGGGTCGGCAGACCGAGGCTGCGGGCCATCGCCGCGTAGGCCGTCGCGAACTGCTGGCAGTAGCCGGCGCGGACGTCGAACAGGAACTCCTCGAGGCTGTCGATGCCGTGGGCGGAGTGCACCTCCAGGTCGTACCGGAACCCGCCGTCCAGCCGGAGGTAGTCCTGCAGCAGCAGAGCCCGGTGGTAGTCCGAGCGGCTGCCCGCGGTGACCCGCTGAGCCTCATCGAGCACGACCTGGAGTGCGTCATCGGGAAGCTGCGTATTGAAGGCCAGGAAGTCACCGTCGAGAGCCGACGTGTCGACGTTGCGGAGCCGGTCAGGATCGCCGATCGCGGGAACCACCGACTCCGCCGAGTAGGTGAAGCGGCTGGGGCCGCTCAGTGCGGCCGGC
This sequence comes from Candidatus Aldehydirespirator sp., assembly GCA_965203635.1. Classification (GTDB taxonomy): domain Bacteria; phylum Actinomycetota; class Acidimicrobiia; order Acidimicrobiales; family Aldehydirespiratoraceae; genus Aldehydirespirator. The sequence goes on along the minus strand of OZ241903.1, from coordinate 2,494,216 downwards.
CGTGCCTTGATCAGCGAACCCGAAGCGGTCTCGTACTCCAGGGCCACCCCGCCGTCGTCGACGACCCTTCGCGGCTCGAAGGCCACCGGCAGGTAGGAGTTGCCCAGTCCCGACAGCGACACCGTCTGGAGGATGGCCGCGCCGGCCGTCGCCGGATCGATCGTGCCCCTCAATGGTCCGATCGCGTCCGCGTAGTTCGAGCGGGCCGCCCACCCGTTCCCGTCGAACTCGTCGAGCGACGTGAGCCTCCAGTACTGGCGCTCATCCTGGAGCACCTCCACCGTGAACAGCTCACGATCGGACAGTTCGACCAGACGGCTGCGAATCTGGACGAGCGGGCTGACGAGAACCCTCGGAGCATCCGGGTTCCCCTCCGAACCGGACGTCGATCCGGCAGCGGTCGATCGCAACTCGAAATCGGCCCACGGCTCGGGCTGCGGGCTGGGACGGTCGACCCACGGCGCGGCGTCGGTCACTTCGAACTCGGCGAGATCGACCCACGGCTCCGCGCTCGCTCCGGGAAGCCACGGGCCGGCGACGGCTCCAGACACCACAGCCAGCATCAGCGCCGCGCTCCCGGCCCGGGCCATGGCCACCGCGCCCCGTCCCGGCCTGGGCTCGATCCACGTATCGACCCGCCGGTTGCGCAGCCAGAGGGCGACCATGGTGGCTCCGACCGCCCCGCTGAAGAGCGCTCCGTGCCTCACCGCCCCGTCGCCTGTTCCGGCCGCCACCGTGAACCCGTACACCGCCGAGGCCGGAACGACGGCGGTGACCGCGGCACGCATGCGGAAGGCGGCCGTGTCGGCCAGGAAGGCGCTGGCCGCCAACGCCGCGGCCGCGCTCAGAACCAGGCCCGGTGCCGGCGCGACCGGCGCCGACGAGGCATTGACGACGCTCCAGGCGTCCACCAAGTGATCGCGCACCGCACCGACGGTGTCGACGGTGGGCAGTACCAGCCAGGCCGTGGAGGGATAGAGCAGCACGGTGGCCGTCACCGCCAGACTGGCGCCGCAGACCAACCCGGCGGCCAGCACCGGCAACCGGGCGCGCCGGGCCGCGGCCGCGATCACATGAGCCACGACCGCAAGCGCCAAGACATCGGAGAGGAAGGATCCGTCGGTGAACAGCCGCGACATGCCGGCCCCGACGACGACGGTCACCGAGACCAGGGCAGCCTCCGACAACCAGTCGTAGGTGGCGCCGCGGGCCCCACCCGACGCCGGTTTCGCAGATCTCATGGATGGGCTGGGACCATGCGACCGGCCACTGCGGCCAGCCGCCACAAGCCCGGAAGCTGGCCGGGGCCGGTCAGGTGTATCCAGCGGCCCTCGATGTCGGCGGCCGGCGAGGTCGGGCCCCGATGGCCGGTGCCGTGGGTGACGACCAGCGAAGCGCCGAGGCGCCGGGCCAGCTCATGGCGGGCGCCCGCGTCGTCGATGGCGTCACCGGACGCGGTGACCGCCACCACAACCGATGCTCCGTCCGTCGTGGTGGTCTCGATGGTGGGCCGCCCGCCTTCGAGCGTGGCCAGGAACTCCAGTGCCGCACCGATGTCGTAGGTGTGGGCGAGCAGCGGAGTGCCGCGGCCGTCGGTGGTGAGGATCCGAGCCTCATCGCCGGAGCGAAGCACTGCGCTGACGATCGACGCGGCCACCGAGGTGGTGCGATCCTGCACCGCGGCGGCGTCGCCGGGTGGACGGGTGTCGATCACGACCGTCATGCTTCCCGGGCGGGAAGGCTGGAACCGGCGTACGACGAACTCGTCGAGCCGGGCTGTCGAGCGCCAATGGATGTGGCGGAGATCGTCGCCCTCGGTGTAGGGGCGCAGGACATCGAACTCCTCGCTGGTGAGCCCGAGCGACCGGCGGCGAAACTCGACGGGCAGGGACAGATCACCACCGACCGGCAGGCGCAGCGACGCCAACTGCTCGATCGGTGGATGCACGATCACCCGTGTGCGGCTCTTGAGGATGCGGCGCCGGCGGGCCAGCCCCAACGCGTCGCCGTCCTCGACGAGTGTGGGACCGATCTCCAGGACACCGCGGCGTGCAGGATGCAGGCGATAGCTCCTTGACACCGCAGATCCGCCCGGCACCGGCGCTACACGGACACGAGCGTCGTCCGCGCCGCTGACCTGCTCGGAGATGCGCACGGTCGGGGACGGCAGGCGGGCCCGGTTCTCCACCTCCAGCCGCACGTCCAGCGGCTCGGAGACGGCCACCATCGCCGATGAGACCCGCCGCCTGACGGACAGCCGGGACGGATGGACGAGGCGCACTGCCAGAGCCATCACCACCGCGATGGCGGCGGTGGCCCCGATGACGTAGAGCTCCAGGATCCCGAAGACCCGCCCGCCGACAACCGCAGCGACCCCTGTCCCCAGCAGCCTCCAGCCGACCGGGGTCGGCATGTCAGTGCCTCCCGCTCTTGTTCGCTGCGCTCACGGGCCGCTCGGGCCGCGGCCTCGCTCGGCGTCTCGCGATGGTGTTCACAGCTGCTCGCTATCCGCTCGGCCTCAGGGCCTCGTGCGGGGTACGGGCACGGAGTCGATGATCTCGGTGACGATGTCGCTGGACCGCACACCCCGCACCCGGCTGTCGGGCTTGGGCAGGAGCCGGTGCGGCAGCATGGACGGAGCCAACGCCTTGATGTCGTCGGGCGTGACGAAGTCGCGGTTCAGCGAGGCCGCCCTGGCCCGCGCCACCCTCAGCAAGGCCAGCACACCCCTGGGGGACAGGCCCAGCGACAAGCCGGGATGGCGGCGGGTGGCACTGGCCACCTCGAGCAGGTACGAACGCAGCGCGCCCGAGACATGAACCTCCTCCAGCCGGTCGGACATCCACCGCACGACGGCCGCGTCGGCGACCGGCCCGATGAGATCGACAGGCTCCTGGGCGCCCCTGTCCATCAGGATCGAATCCTCGGACTCGCGATCCGGATAGCCCACTTCGAGGCGCATGAGGAAGCGGTCCAGTTGACTCTCCGGAAGCGGGTAGGTGCCCTCGTACTCCAGCGGGTTCTGCGTGGCTATGACCGTGAACGGCGACTCGAGGCGCCTGGTCACGCCGTCGATGGTCACCTGCTGCTCGCCCATGGCCTCCAGCAGTGCCGACTGGGCCTTGGGGGAAGCACGGTTGATCTCATCGGCCAGGACGATGTTCGAGAACACCGGCCCGGGCCGGAATTCGAATGTTCCGGCGGCCCGGTTGAACACCGACGTTCCGGTGATGTCGACCGGAAGCAGGTCGGGAGTGAACTGGATCCGGCCGAAGCTGACATCGACGCTGCGGGCCAACGCCTTGCCCAGCGTGGTCTTGCCCACGCCGGGCACATCCTCGATCAGCACGTGGCCCCCGCACACCAGAGCCAGTACCAGCAGCTCGATGACCTCGCCCTTGCCCTTGACGGCGAGCTCGATGTTCTGGTGGATGAGCTTGAACTGCTCATCAAAGTGTCCCATCGCCGGGCCAGCGTATATCCGCTCGGCCCCTAGGCTTTGCGGATGTGGGCGCCATGTTCGCTGCCAGGGTGGTCATCCGGTCGGCCTCCGCTGTAGCGGTTCGGCCCCGGCTATGGCCGACGGCGGTGGCTCAACTGGCCCGCTTCGCCCCCGACCGCTGGTGGCGCCGGCCCCCGTTCATCCCGCTGCCTGCGCCCGAGCTCACCGGCTTCAGGTCCGAGACCATGTACGGCGATCCTGACATCCCGCCCTCGCCGGCCGACATCGTGGTGTGGCTGGAATGGTGCCGGACCCAGAACCGCCGCCTCGACCGCTCTGCCTCTAGGACGGCGCTTCGATCCGGCTAGCCTGCCCCCGATGTCCGGGGTGCTGGTTCTGAACGCCACCTTCGAGCCGCTGGCCGTGGTGAGCGCGCGACGGGCCGTGTGCCTGGTCCTGGCCGAGAAGGTGGAGATGCTGCATGCTGCCGGCCGGGCCTTCCGCTCGGAGCGACGATCGGTGGAAGTCCCCTCGGTGGTCCGGCTGAGCCACTATGTGAGCGTGCCCCGTCCCCGGCACCGCTCCCCGAACCGGCGGGCCGTGTTCGCACGGGACCGGGACTCCTGCCAGTACTGCGGTGACCGGGCCGAGACGATGGATCACGTGGTGCCCCGCAGCCGCGGCGGGAAGCACACCTGGGAGAACGTGGTGGCCGCCTGCCGGCGCTGCAACGCCAAGAAGCGGGACCGCCTGCCCAGCGAGAGCGGCATGCGGCTCCGGCGGCGTCCCGAGCCGCCGTCGCCCTCGACCTGGGTCGAGATCGCGGCCGGAGGCGTGCCCGATGTCTGGACGGCCTACCTGCAGCCAAGAAGCGATCTCCGCACCGCGTGAGCAGGCCTGACGGGCCGGACTCGAGAGCGCGGGGCGACTGCCGCTGGACAGTGGAGCGCCTGCGCGGCCCGGTGTCGGGACTGCTCGAGTCGGCCGAGCCCCCGACAGCGGCCGCGAGGGTGGCCAGGATCCACACCGTCACCGGCGCCGGGCTCGTGCTGGGCAGCACGCAGAGTCTCGAGACTGCGGATCAGATCCGGGCTGCGGCCGCAGGCACGGAGATCCTGCGGCGTCGCAGCGGTGGGGGAGCGGTGCTGCTGCTGCCGGGAAGCCAGGTGTGGGTGGACTTCTTCGTCCCGGCCTCCGACCCGCTGTGGAGCGACGATGTGGCCCACGCCGCTCAATGGGTGGGCGCACTCTGGTCCGCGGTGGTCGGGCCCTTCATTGCCGAACCGATCTCGGTCCATTCAGGCCGGCTCGTAGCCGATCGGTGGGGGAGGCTGGTGTGCTTCGCCGGGTCCGGTCCCGGGGAGGTCTTCGCCGGCGGGCGCAAGGTCGTCGGAGTCAGCCAGCGCCGCACCCGCTCACGGGTCCGCATTCAGACCACGGCCCGGGTCGGGCACCCTGACGCGGCCGCGAGCATCACCGCAGATGATCGCCGTCTCGATGAGCTTGAACTGCTGAACCTAACCGCAGCCGATCGCGAGGCAGGCCGAGCGGTGATGGCGAGCCGCTGCGGCTCCGTCCCGGCCACCGAGGCCGACTTGACGGAGGCCCTGCTTGGAGCCCTCCAGGCGCAGGCGAGAGGCAACCGGTAGCAGTCGCACAACTGCCTGGAGGCCGAGCGAATTCTCCCGGCGCGATTTCTAGCGCGCTTGACTTGCGTGGGGGTGGGAAAGGGAGTACAGTGGTTCGCTGTGGAGTGCTTGGGAGTCGCTACGGATGCGCCGGAGAGGGCCCCGGCACGATGTGGGTGGGTGGTCCCGCCGACGTCTCGCCGATCCGGAACGCGTCCCGGGCCGAGGGCGTGAGCGCCGGCAATGACCGCCCATCGCACGCTATTCGTCGGCGTCCACGAGCACACCATCGACGGCAAGGGTCGGCTCATCCTTCCCTCCGGGTTCCGCAGCCAGCTGGCCGGCGGCGCCTACGTCACCGCGCTCGATTCCTGTGTCGGCATCCTGCCGGTCGACGAGTTCGCCGGCACCGCCGAGCAACTCCGATCCCAGGTGGGCACCGAGGAGGTGGACATCAACGCGCTGCGGAGCTTTGCGGCCCAGGCCGACTTCGTGGTGCCCGACGGCCAGGGCCGCATGAGGATCCTGCCCCACCTGAGGGCCGCCGCCCGACTCGAGCGCAAGGTGATCGTCACCGGCATGATCCGCCGCATCGAGATCTGGAACCCCGACCGCTGGGCGGAGGTCCAGTCGGTGGGCCCCGAGCGCCTCGCCGACGCCATCACTCACGGAAGGGGGATCGCCGGTGCCTGATCACCGCGGCGCACCCCCGACCCTACGTAAACACCGAAGCACTGCCCGGTCATGTGCAGTTCCCCGATTGGCAGATGGAAGACCCGTACTCCGCCCGCTTGCCATTAGCTCGATCGGGGGAGAAATCCCGACGTGCGCCGTCGGTCGGGGAACTGCAGATGACCGGGCAGCCGGCCGGCCCCGCCGACCCGACATGACGGCCGGCACCGGAGAGGGCGCCGGTGCCTACCACCAACCGGTCATGTGCCGCGAGGTGGTGGAGTTGCTGGCCGAGGTGCCCGGCGGCCTCGTCGTCGACGCCACCGTGGGAGGAGGCGGGCATGCCGACGCTCTTCTCGCCCGTGCCCCGCACCTGCGGCTACTCGGGCTCGACCGCGACCCCGATGCGCTGAGAGCCTCGGCCGAGCGGCTCGCCGGCCACGGCGACAGGGTCGTCCTACGTCACGCCCGCTTCGATGCGCTCGGCGACGTGCTGGACGAGATCGGCGTAGGCGAGGTCTCAGCCTGCCTGTTCGACCTCGGAGTCAGCTCGGCCCAGCTCGACCGGCCCGAACGCGGCTTCAGCTACCGCCTCGACGGCCCCCTCGACATGCGGATGGACCCCTCCACCGGGGTGACCGCGGCAGACATCGTCAATCACGCCGACGAGCGGGCTGTTGCCTCGATCCTTCGGCGCAACGCCGATGAGCGGCAGTGCCGTCGCATCGCCGCCGCCATCGTCGCCGGCAGACCGTTCGCCACCACCACCCAACTGGCCCGGGTCGTGGCCGCGGCCGTGCCCGCCCCCGGTCGCCGTCGCGTCCATCCCGCCCGGCGCACCTTCCAGGCCCTGCGCATCGAGGTCAACCGCGAGTTGGAGATCCTCGAGACCGCCCTGACCGGCGCGATCGAGCGGCTCTCCGGTTCCGGGCGCTGCGCGGTGCTCTCCTACCATTCCGGGGAGGACCGGATCGTGAAGTCCGTCTTCAGGCGATCCGCGGGAGAGGTCCCGCCGCCGCGGCCCGGCCTGCCGCCGCCGCCCGGCTCGGAAGCCACCGTGCGACTGCTGGGACGGCGGGCCCGCACCCCTGCCGAATCGGAGAAGGCCGACAACCACAGAGCGAGCGCGGCACGACTGCGAGCGGTGGAACGCCTGTCCGAGAGCAAGCGCGACTAGGTGGTGGGCCATTGCTGCGACACGGTGTGTCTCCCGCTCTTGTTCGCTGCGCTCACGGGCCGCTCGGGCCACGGCCTCGCTATCAGCTGCTGAGTACCGAGAGCGTGTGGCCTCTCCGCTCGGCCTCAAGGGATGACTGATGGGACCGCAGTCTCAGCGGAGCGCTTCTGTGCGAACCGCCGGTACGCCCGCTCCGAAGACCGAGCGGCCGTCACCAGACCTCAAGGTCGCCCGCTCGCCGGACCGGGCTCGACGCTCGATCGGCGGCATCGGCACCGTGCTGGCATTGGGCCTGTTCGGGGTGTGCCTGGCTCTCGCCGCGCTGCACGCCGTCCTCGTCGAGAACCAAGCCGCCCTTGACGATCTGCTCGAGCGCAACGAGCAGCGCTACGAGCGGATCGACAAGCTGCATGCGGAGATCGCCTACCTCGACTCCCCGGAGGGCCTCGCCGATCAGGCGCACTCCGCCGGACTCGTGCCCTCGGCCGAGCTGGCCGTCCTCACCCCGGTCGGTCCGGACCAGCTTCCGCCACCCGGGGAGGATCCCTTTGATCTCGAGTCGTCGGGCTGGCCGCCGACCCCGCCCGCCGCTCAGCCTCCAGAAGCCCCGGAACTCGGGAAAACGGCCGGATGACGCCCCCCGGGCGGCGCTTCGATGCCTCGGCGCGGCATCCCAGCCGCTCAGGCTCGACCGGCTCAGCCCGGCCCACCGCACCACTGCCGCTCGTCACCCGCCCCAGAGTGATACTCGTCCTGGTGGTTCTGGCGCTCGCCCTGGGAGGGCTCGTCTACCGCATAGTCGACGTGCAGGCCACTCCCGATCCGCGAGTCCTGGAGGAGGTGTCGAACCCCCTCGGCGAGATCGTCGTGCCCGCGCCCCGCGGGACGGTGTTCGATCGCAACGGACGGGCCATCGCCCTGTCGCTGCCGGCAGCCACCGTGGTTTCCGACCCCCGCATCATCTCGGATCCCCAGCAGGCCGCCGCCGACCTCTCCGAGGTGATGGGAATCGAGGCGGAGGCACTGCTCGACAAGCTGCAGGGCGACGGCGCCTTCCGCTATGTGGCGCGCCAGGTCGATGCTGAGGTCGGCGAGCAGATCAACGAGCTCGGGATCGAGGGGATCAGGGTCATCTCCGAGCCTCGGCGTGAGCATCCCAACGGCAATTGTTCGGCGCTGGCCGCGGTCGGCCGGGTCAACATCGACCACGTAGGCATGAGCGGCATCGAGGAGGCCTACGACGAGCACTTGGCAGGCACCCCGGGCCGGGTGATGAAGGAGGTCGGAGTAGACGGCACCACCATCCCAGGGGGTCTCCAGGAGGTGATCGCGCCGGCCGAGGGGCGAGACATAACCGTCACCCTCGACCGCAACATCCAGTACCAGGCCGAGTCGATGATGCTCGAGGCCATCGCCGGCGCCTGGGCCTCCTCAGGAGTGGCACTGGTGGCGCTGCCGGCCACCGGCGAGATCGTTGCCATGGCCAATGTGGCCAGGGGCTCCAACGGCATCGTCGACTGCACGCGACACAACCTGGCCGCCACGTGGAGCTACGAGCCCGGCTCGGTCTTCAAGCCGGTGACTGCGGCCGCGGCGCTGTCGAGCGGGGCAGTGGCCGAGCAGGTGACCATCGAGGTGCCGTCGTACCTGACCATCTGGGAGCATCGCTTCGAGGACACTCCCACCCATCCCGACGTGGAGTGGACACCGACGCAGATAGTCGCCCGGTCTTCCAACATCGGCACCATCAAGATGGCGCTGCAGACCGGCGAGGAGCGGATGTACCAGACCATGCGCTCCTTCGGCTTCGGGAACCATACGGCCCTCGACTTCAAGGGAGAGTCCAAGGGAATCCTGCCTCCGCTGAGCGAGTGGAGCGGCCTCAGCCTCCCCAACATGGCCATCGGCCAGGGCCTGGCCGTGACCCCGCTGCAGATCCTCCAGGCCTACAACACCATCGCCAACGGCGGAGTGCTGGTGCCGCTGAAGCTGATCGTCGACGACACCGACACCGGCGACGACACCGGCGCCGGCGCCGGACCGGTAGAGGGGCCGGTACCGGTGCGGGTCCTCAGCGAAGAGGTGGCAGCAACCCTGATGAGGATGCTGACGTCGGTCGTTGAAGTGGGTACCGGTCGAGAGGCCGACGTGGAAGGCTTCTCCATGGCCGGCAAGACCGGCACGGCCTGGCAGCCCTGCGACATCGGGTACGAGTGCGTCAACGAGAGGAACGAGCTGATCGGCCGCCATCACACCGCCACCTTCGCGGGGATCGTGAGCAACGATGACGGTCCGGCGCTGGTAGTGCTGGTGATAATCGACCAGCCCAAGGGCGAACGCATCTCGGGAGGCAAGCTGGCCGCGCCGACCGTGAGCAAGATCGCCGAGTACGCCCTGCGCCAGCTGCGGGTCCCCGCTGAGTTGAACACCGTGGGTGGCGAGCGCCGCCGAGCAGACCCGGCCGTAGTGCCCCCGCCACCGACGCTGCTCGCCGACCAGTCGCCGGACTCCGGTGAGTCGCAGACATGACCAGCGGGGCATGCACATGACCGGCGGGGCTACGACATGACCAGCCTGGGCGAGCTGGCCCGATCGCTGCCGGCCGACCTGTTCCCGCCCGCCGACGCCGGGGGTCCGCAGAACATCGCCGACGCGGCGTCGGTCCAGGTCGACGACGTCGAGCACGACAGCCGGCGTGTCACCGGAGGCGCCCTGTTCGCGTGCATCCCCGGCGCGGCCTGCGACGGACACCGCTTCGCGGCCGATGCGGTCGCCGCCGGGGCGGCTGCGCTGCTGGTAGAGCGCCCCGTGCCGGCGAAGGTGCCGTGCCTGCTCGTGGAGTCGGTCCGCCCGGCGGTAGGACCGGCCGCGGCCGCGGTGCACGGGCATCCCTCCCGGCGCCTCGACCTGGTGGGTGTCACCGGCACCAACGGCAAGACCACGACGGTCCGGCTGGCCGCAGACCTGCTGCGGGCCGGCGGTCGAGACGCGGTCGAGATCGGCACCCTGACCGGCACTCTGACCACTCCCGAGGCCACCGATCTGCAGCGCATCCTGTCCGAGTCGGTGGACCGCGGAGCAAGCGCCGCGGTCGTCGAAGTGTCCTCTCACGGCCTGGCCCAGCACCGGGTGGACGGATGCCGGTTCGGTGTGGCCGCGTTCACCAACCTCGGCCACGACCACCTCGACTATCACGACTCCGTGGAAGACTACTTCGGGATCAAGGCCCGGCTGTTCACCCGCGAGCTGGCCGAGAGCGCCATAGTGGACGTCACCAGCCCATGGGGACGCCGTCTGGTTGATGTGGTCCCATCGGGGATGCCGCTGGTGACGGTGGACCAGCGCGACATCGATGTCTTGGAGGCCGACGCCCGCTTCAGCGTGTTCCGCTGGCGCGACCAGGTGGTGACCCTGCCGCTGGCGGGGGCCTTCAACCGGGCCAACGCCGTGCTAGCGGCCGAGATCGCGTTGTCGCTCGGCCTCAGCCCTGACGCGGTCGCGGCGGGTCTGGCCGAGGCGGCACCGGTTGAGGGGCGATTCGAGCCCGTAGATGCCGGACAGGACTTCGCGGTGATAGTGGACTACGCCCATACCCCCGACGGTCTCGGCGCGTTGCTGCAGGCTGCCCGGAGCCTCACCGACGAGTGCCTCACCGTGGTGTTCGGCGCGGGTGGCGACAGGGACCCCGCCAAGCGGCCGGAAATGGGTGCAACCGCTGAGAGACTGGCCGACAGGGTGATCATCACGAGCGACAACCCGCGCTCCGAAGACCCGCAACAGATCATCGACGACATCATCGAAGGCATGAGCCGTGCCCCCGACCTGAGTGACCCGGATCGCCGCAAGGCCCTGCGCCACGCCGTGGCCACAGCCCGGCCCGGCGATGTGGTGGTCATCGCCGGCAAGGGCCACGAGCGCAGCCAGATCATCGGGAACCGCAGACTCGCCTTCCACGACCGGGACGTGGTGAGCGAGGAACTCGAGCGACTGGCGGCCCGCCGCCCAGTGGAGGCCGAGCAATGATCCGGCTGCTGATCGCGGGCTGCATCGCCATGTTCGCCTCCCTGCTGGGCTGCTGGATCCTGATTCGCGTGCTGGTCCGTTATGGAATAGGCCAGCCCATCCGCGACGACGGTCCCTCCGAGCACCGGCTCAAGTCGGGCACGCCGACCATGGGCGGAATCGCCGTCGTGTTCGCGGCCACCGCCGGGTACGTGGTCAGCGACGTGTTCGGCGGCATCTACACCCGGACCGGCATCATCGTGATGGTCACCATCATCGCAGGCAGCATCGTCGGCCTGCTCGACGACTGGATCAAGGTCGTCGCGGCCCGCAACCTCGGACTCAACAAGAAGACCAAGATCATCGGGCTGCTCATCGTCGGGATCGGCTTCGCATGGGCCATGACCGAATTCACGTCGGCCCACACCACCCTCTCCTTCACCCGCTTCGACAGCCCCGGCCTCGAGCTGGGGAGGCTGGGCTGGTCGATATGGGCCGTCCTCCTCATCATCGCGACCACCAACGCGGTGAACCTGACCGACGGGCTCGACGGCCTGGCCGCGGGGGCCAGCGGCGTCGGCTACGGCGCGTTCATGTTCATCGGCTTCTGGCAGTTCGACCACTACGACTCCTACAAGGTGGCCCACGCCCTGGACCTCGCGGTGGTGAGCGCGGCCATGGTGGGCGCCATCATCGGGTTCCTGTGGTGGAACGCCGCGCCGGCACGGATCTTCATGGGCGACACCGGCTCGCTGGCGCTGGGCAGCGGCCTCGCCGCCCTGGCCCTGGCCACCAACACCCAACTGCTGCTGCCCATAATCGGCGGGCTGTTCGTCATCGAGACCCTGTCGGTGATACTGCAGATCATCTCGTTCAAGGGGTTCGGCCGGCGTCTCTTCCGCATGGCACCGCTGCACCACCACTTCGAGCTGAGAGGATGGCCTGAGCCCACCGTCATCGTGCGCCTGTGGATCCTGTCGGGCCTGTGCACCGGCCTCGGACTCGGGCTGTTCTACGGCGATGCGGTCAACACCGGCATAGTCGACTCCATCTCGAGGCTCACACCATGAGGCCGCCCGGAGGCGAAGCGGGCAGGCCCGCGGCTAGCGACCCCTTCGAGGTGCCGCCATCGTTGCTCCTGGCCGGGTTCGGTGCGGCCAACCAGGCGGTGGCCCGGGCACTGATGGCGCGAGGCCACGACGTCGTCGTCTTCGATGACCGTGGAGGTCAAGACGTGATGGCGGCCGCTGCGTCTCTCGGGCTGGACCTGGAGGTCGCCCCCGACCGTCGGTGCCTGGTCGAGCTGGTCCGCTCGGTGGGCACGGTGATCCCCACGCCGGGCATGCCCGAGCATCACCCGGTCCTGGAGGCCGCTAGGAGCCGCGACGTGCCTACCGCCAGCGAGTTCGACCTGGCCGGCGCGTGGGACTCCCGGCCCATCGCGGCCGTCACCGGAACCAGCGGCAAGACCACGGTCACCGAGATGATCGTGGCCGCGCTGGAGTGCTCGGGTGTGGGCGCGGTGGCGGCCGGCAACAACGATCTGCCGCTGGTGAGCGCCGTCGAGCGAACCGATGTGGAGGTGTTCGTGGTCGAGGCCTCATCGTTCCGGCTCAGCCACAGCCACCGCTTCGAGGCGGACGCCGCCTGCTGGCTCAACTTCTCGCCCGACCATCTCGACGTGCACTCCGACGTCGCGTCGTACGAGGCGGCCAAGGCCCGGCTGTGGCAGTGCCTGCCTCCCGGTGGGACCGCGGTCGCCAACCGGCAGGACCCCACCGTCATGAGTCACCTGCGGGACGACCGGGCCGCATCGACGTTCTCTGATGAGGGTCGGGCGGACTGGTGGCGCGACTCCGATGTGCTGACCGGACCGGCCGGCCCGATCGTGGGAGTCGGCGAGCTGCGCCGTTCCATGCCCCATGACATCGCCAATGCGCTCGCCGCGGCGGCCACCGCCACGCTGGTGGGCGCCACCGCCGAGGGAGTGGCCGACGCGCTGCGCGCCTACGAGCCTGGAGCCCACCGCGTTCAGCGGGTCGCCACCATCGATGGCGTGACCTTCTACGACGACTCAAAGGCCACGACTCCCCACGCCACCGTCGCGGCCCTGCGCTCCTTCGAGGCGGCGGTGCTCATCGCTGGTGGCCGCAACAAGGGCCTCGACCTTCGGAGACTGCGCGACGCGGCCGACCGGGTGAGCTGCGTTGTGGCCTTCGGCGAGGCTGCCGGCGAGGTAGCCGAGGTCTTCGCGGCCGACAGACCGGTGTTGATGGCCGGAGACATGACCGAGGCCGTAGAGCTTGCCGCGACCGCGGCCGAGCCGGGTGCCGCGGTGCTTCTGTCGCCCGCCTGCGCCTCCTTCGACGGCTACTCCGGCTACGCGGCGCGAGGCGAGGACTTCGCCCGCGTCGTGAACGCCAGGGCCCGGCCGACCAGCGAGGCGGCGTCCAAGTGATCGTGACCGAGCGCACCCGCGCCCGCCGGCAGGCGCTCGTCGAGGCCCGGGCCCGTCACGCCAGCGCCAGAGTCCCGCCCGACGGCCGCGGCCCCAAGCCACCGATCGGCCGCCGCACCGGACTGTTCCTCGTGCTGTTCCTGGCGTCCATGTCCCTGGTGATGCTGGGCCTCGTGATGGCGCTGTCGGCCACTGCCGCTCCGAGCCTGTCGGGTACCGATTCGGCTTGGTCCCTGTTCAAGAGCCAGGCCATGTGGCTGGGCGTGGGCGTGCTGGCCCTGCTGGTGCTGCTCCGCATCGACTACCACCATTGGAAGCGGCTCGCACCCATGGGTTTCGGCGCGTCCGTCCTGCTGCTGGCGCTCACCGCCATTCCCAGCGTGGGCCTGAGCGCCAACGGCGCCCGGCGCTGGCTCGGAGTGGGGCCCGTGGTGTTCCAGCCCTCGGAGATGGCCAAGATCGCCTTCGTGGTGTTCGTGGCCGACCTGCTGTCCCGGCCCGACCGGCACATGGAGGACACGCGGGCGACACTGCAACCCGTCCTGCTGCTGACCGGCGGGATGGCCGGGCTGCTGATGCTGCAGCCCCACCTGGGCACGACTGTCCTGATCGTCGGGGTGGCCCTGACGATGCTGTACTTCGCCGGGGCCCGGTTCAGCCATCTGCTGGCGGCCACCGTGGTCGGCGCGGGGATGACCGCGATGCTCATCGCCTACTCGCCGTGGCGCAGAGACCGCATGCTCGGCTTCCTGGACCCCTGGGCCGACCCGTACGGCAACGGCTACCAGACACTGAAGTCACTGCACGCCATGGCCTCCGGTGGCGTCGACGGGCTGGGGCTCGGCGCGGGCCGAGCCAAGTGGGGCTTCCTGCCCTACGCCCACACCGACTTCATATTCGCGGTCATCGGCGAGGAGCTCGGGATGATCGGCTCGCTGTTCGTCGTGATCCTGTTCGTAGCGATTGCCGCCGCCGGCCTCGGTGTGGCCCTGCGCGCCCCGGACCGGTTCGGAATGCTCCTGGCGGTGGGGGTCACGGCATGGATACTGCTGCAGGCCGCGCTCAACATCGGCGCGGTGCTCGCCATCTTTCCCGTCGTGGGAATCACCCTGCCCCTGCTCTCCTTCGGCGGAACGTCGCTGGTGGCGACGCTGGCCGCAATGGGGGTGCTGCTCAACGTGGCGAGACAGATCCGATGAGCGGAACTCGATTCCGCAGGGCCGGCGGCGGCACGCGGCCATCTGAGGCAGCCTCACCGTCTCCTACTTGGGCTCTCATAGCCGGCGGCGGTACGGCCGGCCACGTGCTGCCGGGCATCAGCATCGCCCGCGAGATCACTGGCCGGGGCGCCCCGCAGCACGTCGTGCACTTCGTCGGCAGCGCCCGCGGCGTCGAGACGCGGCTGGTCGCCGAGGCCGGGTTCGCTCTCACTGCGCTGCCCGGACGGGGGCTGCAGCGCGGCTTCTCCCCCTCGAGTCTTGCCGCCAACGCGACCGCGGCCGCCGAACTGGCCCGGGCCTTCGTCCAGGCACTGCTCGTGCTGAGGCGCCGCAAGCCCGCCGTAGTGGTGGGGCTGGGCGGCTACGCCTCGGTCGCGGTCGGCGTGGCCGCCGCCCTGTTGCGTGTACCTCTGGTGATCACGGAGCAGAACGCGGTACCCGGCCTGGCCAACCGGCTGTTGAGCCTGCTGGCGGCCGGTGCGGCCACGGCCTTCGAGGACACCGACCTGCGCCGAGCCGCCTGGACGGGCAATCCGGTGCGGGCCGAGGTGCTGGAAGCTGACCGTTCGGCGGGACGGTCCGCGGCCCGGGCCGCTCTGGGTGTCGACGAGGAGTGCCGGCTGGTGGCGGTCTTCGGAGGCTCGCTCGGGGCCCGCACGATCAACGAGGCGATCGCCGGGGCGCTGAACCTCTGGCGGGACAGAGGTGACCTCCATATACGCCACATTGCGGGGCACCGCGACTACGAGGACCTGTCGGGCCGTGTGTCTGCGGAGCCGGCGCGAGACCTCAACTATGACCTGGTCGCGTACGAGGACGACATGGCAACGGTGTATGCCGCCGCCGACCTGGTCGTGAGCCGGGCGGGAGCCACCACCGTCGCCGAACTGGCCGCGGTGGGAATGCCGGCCGTGCTGGTGCCGCTGCCGGGCGCGCCCGGCGACCATCAGACCGCCAATGCACGCAGGCTGGAGGCCGCAGGCGGTGCTGTGCTGGTCAGAGACGGCGAGCTCGACGCAACCCGGCTGGTGGCCGAAGTGGACGCCTTGCTCGAGGACCCGGACCGCCTCGACTCCATGGCCGGCGCAGCCCGGTCGCTGGCCAGACCCGAGGCGGCAGCCGCCGTGGTGGACCTGATGGAGAGCTGCGCGCGGCATCCATGCCCCGACCGCTCGGAGGTCGCGGGATGAGCTCGGTGGACCTCTCCACACCCACCTCCATCCATGTGATCGGCGCTGGTGGTGCCGGGATGGGCGCCATCGCGTCGGTGCTCCGGTCCATGGGCCACCGAGTGACGGGATCGGACCTGCGCGACGGTCCGGTGGTGGCCAGGCTCCGCGCCGAGGGCGTGCCTGTCGCCATAGGCCACGATCCGGCCAACATCGGCGACGCCGTCCTGGTAGCCATCTCGTCGGCCATCCGCGACAGCAATCCGGAGGTCCGCGCCGCGCTGGAGCGCGGCGTGCCGGTGGTGAGGCGCGGCGAGATCCTGCCCGCCATCGCCGCCAGCCGCCGGACCATCGCGGTGGCGGGCACGCACGGCAAGACCACGACCAGTTCGATGCTGGCCCTGGCGCTGGTGGAGGCCGGTCTCAGCCCGTCGTTCATCATCGGCGGCGACGTCAACGAGATCGGCACCGGCGCGATGTGGGACTCCGGCGAGTGGTTCGTGGTCGAGGCCGACGAGAACGACCACACCTTCCTTTCCCTCGACCCCGAAGTGGCCGTGGTGACCAGCGTCGAGTCCGACCACCTCGAGAACTACCAGAACTCGCCGGCTGCGCTGGCCGGGGCCTTCGAGCAATTCCTGTCGGTGTCCCGCCACCGGATCGTGTGCGCCGACGATGCGGGCGCGGCCCGGCTGGGGGCCGCCGTCGGCGCGACGACGTACGGCACGCACCCCGGCGCCGACTTCCGCATGGTGGACGTGTCGCTGAAGATGCCCTCGTGCGAATTCGAGTTGTGGTCCGAAGAGACGAGACTGGGACTCGTAACGCTTCCGACCCCGGGCCTGCACAACGCCCTGAATGCAACCGCGGCGATCGTGGCCGCCCTGACGGCCGGTTCATCCTTTGCCGATGCGGCCCGAGCGCTGGCCCGTTTCGGCGGAGTGGCTCGGCGCTTCGAGTTCCGCGGCGACGCCGCCGGCATCACGTTCGTGGACGACTACGCCCACCTTCCCAGCGAGGTCGCAGCCGCGCTCGCCGCGGCCCGGACCGGCGACTGGCGCAGGGTGGTGTGCGTGTTCCAGCCCCATCGGTACAGCCGCGTCGCCTCCATCGGCTCAGACTTCGCCGATTCCTTCGTCGGGGCCGACCATCTCGTGCTCACCGGGATCTACCCGTCGGGCGAGGCGCCCCGGCCCGGTGTGACCTCGAAGATCGTCCTGGACGCCGTGCTCGACGCACATCCGTGGTCGTCGGTGACCTGGCTTCCAAGGCTCGACGAGGTCGCCGACTGGCTGGAGGCCCGGCTGCGCCCCGGCGATCTTTGCCTGACGCTCGGAGCCGGCGACCTGACCTCGACACCCGATGTGGTGATCGAGCGCCTAGAGGCGGGGGTCGGAGGATGAGTGCTGCCGTGCGGCACGCGTTCGCGGACCTCGAGCGGCGGCTGGCATCCTCGGCCCTGGGGCCGTCGCTACAGAAGGACTACGGCCTGGCCCCCCACACCACCTACCGGGTCGGCGGACCGGCCCGCCTCTTCGTCACGGTGAACGACCTCGCCCAACTGGAGGCACTGGCCGCCATCGTCGCCGACCTCGCGGGAACCGCCCCACCCCTCCCGGTGCTGGTGGTGGGACGAGGGTCCAACCTGCTGGTGTCCGACCGCGGCTTCGACGGTCTGGCCATTGCCCTCGGCACCCGGCTGACACGGTTCGAGATCGACGGTCCAGTGGTCAGCGCTTCTGGTGGCGCTCTGCTCCCGGTCGTCGCCCGCGCCTCGGTTGAGGCCGGGCTGACCGGCTTCGAGTGGGCGGTGGGGGTGCCCGGCACAGTCGGTGGAGCGGTGAGGATGAACGCGGGCGGGCACGGCTCGGACATGTCCGAGTCGCTCGTCGACGCGGTCGTCGTCGATCTTCACCGGGGCGACACGACCGTCCGCACCGCGGCCGATCTGCGTCTCGGATACCGCACCAGCATCCTCGTTGCCCACCAGGTCGTCGCTTCAGTAAGGCTGAAGTTGAGGTATGGGGATTGGGAGGAGTCGAGAGCTGAACTGACCGAGATCGTGCACTGGCGCCGGACCAACCAGCCGGGAGGGCGCAACGCCGGGTCGGTCTTCACCAACCCCGAGCACGCGGCCGCCGGTGAGCTCATCGAGTCCGCCGGTGCCAAGGGCCTGCGAATCGGCACGGCCGAGGTATCGGCGAAGCACGCCAACTTCATCCAGTCCGACGAGGGAGGGCAGGCCTCCGACATAGTCGAGGTCATGCGCGAGGTGCGCCGCCGCGTCATGGACGCTCACGGCATCGAGCTGTCGGCGGAGACCCACCTCGTGGGATTCGAGCCCTGGGAGCTGCCGTGAGCACAGTGACCGTCGACCCGCGCATGAGGGCCCGCCGCGTTGCCGTCCTGCGCTCCGAGGGACGACGCCGCCTGCGGATCCTCCTAGTGGCGCTGGGCGTCGTTCTGGCCGCCGCGGCCGCCTGGGGCGTCAGCCTCACGCCGCTGCTGGACGTGGACCGGATGGCGGTCTCCGGCATCGACCCGGCCAACCGGGCCGAGATCCTCGAGAGTTCGCAACTGTCGGTGGGGATGCCCATGGCGTTCCTCGACGTCGACGACGCGCAGAGGTCCATCGCCGCGTTGCCCTGGGTCAGGTCGGCCCGGGTGTGGAGGGACTGGCCGGCCACGGTGCGCATCGCGGTAGATCCCCGCGTGCCGGCCGCGGTGGCCCCTGCCAGGGGAGGCCGCACGGCCCTGATCGACGCCTACGGATACGCGATCGGCTGGGAGCCGAGGCCAGCCGGGCCGGATGCGCAGGCCGGCGGGTCCGATCCGACCGCCGGCGCCCGGGTGGCTGCGCTGCCCCATGTGTCGGTGCCGTTCTCCGGGCAACTCGGTGACATCCACACGTCCGCCGACGGGGCACTCGCCGTCGTCGCCGCCATGCCTGACGATCTGCGCGCCTGGGTGCGGACTGTCACTCTCGGCGAGGGCCAGGACCGGATAAACCTGGAACTGATCGGCGGCGCCACCGCGGTACTGGGCGATCCCGTCCTGATCGACGACAAGATCAGTGCGCTGCGAGCCGTGCTCTCGACCGCTGATCTGGAGTGCATCACCACGATCGACGTGACCATGCCCGACCTCGCCACCGTGACCCGCCATCATCCCTGCCATCCCTGACCCGGCATCCACCGCCCTGACCCGCCGTCATCGCAGTTGTGGGCCCTGTCTCCCGCTCTTGTTCGCTACGCTCACGGGCCGCTCGGGCCACGGCCTCGCCGTATGGGCCATATCGTGCGCCTACCCGCTCGGCCTCTAAGATGAAGTGAAGGTTCAATACAGGGAGGTTGACGCAGCGATGGCCGATCCTCACAACTATCTCGCCGTCATCAGGGTGATAGGAGTCGGCGGCGGCGGAGTGAATGCCGTCAACCGCATGATCGACGCCGGCCTCCGGGGCGTCGAGTTCATCGCGGCCAACACCGACGCGCAGGCCCTCGCCATGAGCGACGCCGACGTCAGGATCGACCTAGGCAAGAACCTGACGAGAGGCCTGGGTGCCGGCAGCAATCCCGAAGTGGGCAAGCAGGCAGCCGAAGAGCACATCGACGAGATCCGCGAGTCCCTCAACGGATCGGACATGGTGTTCATCACCGTCGGCAAGGGCGGCGGAACCGGCACCGGCGCAGCGCCCGTGGTGGCCGAGGTGGCCAAGAGTTCCGGCGCGCTCACCATCGGAGTGGTGACGCGGCCGTTCAACTTCGAGGGAGCCCGGCGATCGGCGCAGGCCGACGAAGGCATCCAGCGTCTCAAGGAGAAGGTCGACACGCTGATCGTCATCCCCAACGATCGGCTGATCGCGATCGCCGACGAGAAGACTTCGATGCTCAACGCCTTCCGTATGGCCGACGAGGTCCTGATGCAGGGCGTGGGAGGGATCACCAACCTCATCACCACACCCGGGCTCATCAACACGGACTTCGCCGACGTCCGGACCGTGCTCACCGAGGCCGGCAGCGCGCTGATGGGCATGGGATCCGCCAGCGGCGAGGGACGGGCCGTCGCCGCGGCACGCGCCGCCATCTCCAGCCCGCTGCTCGAATCTTCGATCGACCGGTCGCAGGGAGTGCTGCTCAACATCTCGGGCGCGTCGAGCCTCGGCCTGATGGAAGTGAACGAAGCAGCCGAGGTTGTGCAATCGGTCGCGCACCAGGACGCCAACATCATCTTCGGAACGGTGATCGACGACGCTCTCGGGGACGAGGTCAGGATCACCGTGATAGCCGCTGGTTTCGAGAGCGACCGGCAGAGCTACGGGGGCAGCGCCGCCCAGCGTCGCTCCCGGCGAGAGGACCGTCCGGGAACGCGAGCCGGCTCGGGGGAGGGGATGCAGATCGCTGATGTCTTCGCCACCAGCGACTCGCACACCCCGGTCGGCGTCGACCTCAACGACGAGTTCGATGTGCCCGACTTCCTGAGATGAGCTCAACGGTGGGGCCAACCATCCAGCGATAGCTCACGACAGGCTTGAAGTGATCGAGCGGCTGGTCCCGGCGGGTGAGGGTCTGGTCGCCAGGGTCCGCTGCTCCCAGAAGTCGGACGGCGACTTTCGCTGCGACCTCAACAGAGACTTGAGCCCGGACCATCACGGCCGGCTTGAGCGCAGGCGCCAAACCCTGATGGGCGGGCAGTGGACGTGGCTCAGGCAGGTTCACGGCGCCGAGGTCGTGACCGTGACCGAGCCGGGCGGCGGCGCGGGATCCGTGGCCGACGGGGCGGTGACCGAGGTGCCTGCGGCCGTCCTCGCCCTGCACACGGCCGATTGCGCGCCCGTCGTAGTGGTCGGCAACGGCGCGGTGGGGGTAGCCCACGCAGGCTGGCGGGGCATCGTGGCCGGTGTCCTCGGAGAAGTGGTCCGGGTCATGCGCAACCTGCCGGCGTGTTCGGGCGGAACCGTTCTCCGAGCGGTCGTGGGCCCGTTGATCAGACCTTCGGCGTATGAGTTCGGCCCGGCGGAACTGGCCGCGGTGACCGGCGCGGCCCGCCGTGACGTCGGCAGCGTCACGTCCTGGGGCACGCCCGCCCTCGATCTCGTCGCGGCGGTGCGGGGCGCGCTGAGCACGGCCGGGGTAGGCGACGTGGAGGACCTCGGATTCGACACGGCCCACGAGTCCTTCTTCTCCCACCGGGTCCGCGGCGAACTCGCCCGGCAGGCGACCACCGTCCGGCTGGAGCACGCATGAGCCCCCCGCCACCGGTGGCGGCCGCAATCGGTGAGCGCTACGAGGCTCTCAGAGCGCGCATCGCCAGTGCGGGCACCCACGACGTCACCGTGATCGCAGTGACGAAGGCGCTCGGCTCATGGGCGATCGACGCCGCGTCCGCATGCGGGATCGGCGACATCGGCGAGAACTACGCCCAGGAGTGCGTGACCAAGCTGGCGGAGGTGACCGCGTCGCCCAAGCCCCGGGTCCATTTCGTCGGACGGGTCCAACGCAACAAGGTCAAGATGCTGGCCGGCTGCGTCGACGTGTGGCAGACGCTCGACCGGCCCGAGTTGGCGCGCGAGATCGGCCGCCGCGCCCCGGGCGCGGACGTCATGATCCAGGTGAACATCTCCGGAGAGGAGACCAAGGGGGGCTGCCCGCTCGCCGAGACCGAGCAGCTGGCCTCGATAGCCGCCGAGGCCGGGCTGAACTTGGTGGGATTGATGGGCATCGGCCCGCTGGGGCCGCCCGAAGAGGCTCGGAGCGACTTCAGGTCGCTGCGAAGGATGGTCGACTCCCTGGGCCTAGCGCACTGCTCGATGGGCATGACCGACGATCTTGAGGTTGCCGTGGCCGAGGGCGCGACCATGGTGCGAATCGGGAGGAGCCTCTTCGGCGAACGTCCCCGCCGCGGCATTCGAGGCGTGCCACAATGACACGCACGAACACCGAATCGATGACGGGCGCGACGCGCTACAGTCTGCTCAAGGAGCGACGATGTCGATGCTAAAGAAGGCGATGATCTACCTCGGGCTCGGGCCCGACGAGCACTACGAGAGCTACGAGGACCCGATCCGCTCGTCCCAACCCTCGGTCGCGGTGCCGGGCCGCTATCCGGCTGGAGCCGAGGCAGTCCCGGGGCCGGGAGTGTCGGTGGCGTCGGGTCCGGCCCCGGACAGTGCCGTGATGGGCCGGACTGTGCGACCCATCAACCTGGCATCGGCCGAGGACGGAGGGCAGATGGACGATCCTGACGCCGACAGCTCCGTTCGAGTCGTGCACTCGATGCCGTCCAAGGCGATGAAGCCCCACGCCGTCTCTCCCGACGCGTTCAACGACGCCCAGGAGATCGGGGACCGGTTCAAGTCGGGCCAGCCCGTGATCGTGAACCTTCAAGCGGTCGACCGGGACCTGCGGCGGCGCCTGGTGGACTTCTCCAGCGGCCTCTGTTACGCCATGGGCGGCAAGATGGACCGTGTCGCCGACCAGGTGTACCTGCTGACCCCTGCCGAGGTGGAGGTGTCACGGGGTACCGCCCGTCGCAAGCGCACCTGACAACAGCTGCGGAGAACACGTGCTCGGGATCCTCTGCCTGCTGCTGACCCTGTACCTGTTCGCGATCTTCGGTCGCGTGCTGTTGAGTTGGTTTCCCCTCAACCCCAACGGCGCGATGGCCACCGTCGCCGGCTTCCTCTACACAGTGACCGACCCGGTGATGAAGCCGGTGCGCCGCATGCTGCCCGCGGCGCGGTTCGGGGGCATGGCGCTCGACTTCTCGCCGGTGATCGTGATCTTCGGGATCCTCTTTCTCCAGAGGATGCTCAGAGCAGTCGGAATCTGCTAGTAACCGGCCAGAATCCACCGGAGCATCCACCAACCGTGATGGTGCCCGTGGCATCATCGCCCGCATGAACGCACTCAGCGACCTCGCCGCCGAGGTCAAGTTTCGCGAGCGGATGCGCGGCTACGACTACGAAGAAGTGGACAACTACGTCAAGACGGTCAACCGCGCGGCGGCTCAGGCCAGAGATCGGATCGTAGAACTCGAGCATCGCTTGAACCAGTTCGAATCCCAGGACGGCAACGATGAGGGAGCTACGGAGATCCGCGAGACGCTGCTGCGTACGCTCGTCCTGGCGCAGCGCACCGCCGACTCGGCCGTCTCGGAGGCACGATCCGAAGCGCAATCGATAACCGAATCCGCCAAGGAGCGCGCCGCCAAGACCGTCTCCGAAGCCGAGGCGGCGGCCAACGAGCGCCTGCGCTCCGCGGAGGAGCGCGCCGCCCGGATGCTGTCGGAGTCCGAGGAGAACGGCCAGGTCATCATCGCCGAGGCGAAGCGGACGGCGGCGACCGAACTGGCCGCCGAACGGGAGCAGGCCCAGGAGGAGCTGCAGGATCTCGAGACGACCAGGAGCGACCTGGAGTCGATCGTGGCCGAGATCCAGGCCAGGCTCGACAACGAGCGGGACATGCTCCGCAGCCTCGCGGTCTCGTTCCAGTCCTTCGTCGAGAAGTTCGAGCCAGCAGACAGTGCCGACGGCGACGCAGCGGAGGGCCTCGGGACTGCTGAGGACCGGGCCGGCCGGCCGGAGGCTGCCGACGACGATCAAGACGTAGAGACCGGTAACGATCCTGGTGTCGCGGCCGATCCCGAACCGCCCACGGGGCCCGCCCTCGAGTTCCTGCCGGCGGAGGCGGAGACCACCCAAGAGCCTGGAGACGCCCTGGATGATCTCCCGGCCACTGACGCAGTAGACACCGACAGCGTGCCCGAGGTGCCAGTGATCGAGTGGGACGAAGGCGACGAAGAGGACGAAGAGGTCGGGCACGACCCATCGGACGACCGCGAGGCACCCGAACAGGACCACGCCCCGCCGGATGTGGTCCGCTTGCAGTCCTCGTCCGGCGGCAACGGAGCCTCCCACCGGGAACGGGACGATGCCCACAACGGCGACGAGGCCGCTTCGGCCGGACCGGCGACCATGCCATTCGGCGTCGACAGCCCGGAGCTCTTCGACATGGATGCCGAGGAGGACGACGAGTTCATCGAGCAACTGCGGCAGGTCGTCAGCAGCGATGCGACGTTGCCCGACAAGGACGCCGCCATGGCCGCCTTCTTCGACCACGACGAGGGGGCCGGGTCCTAGCGGCCCGACCGCAGCGACATGGCCAAGTCCAAGAGCACGAAGTCAGCTGGGTCCGGCTCCAAGAAGGCTGCCAAGCCGCGCTTCAACGAGAAGTTCCTGGACGAGATGCGCCGCAAGCTGCTCAAGGAGCGGGCCAAGTACCTGCACTCGGCCGAGGAGTACCAGGCTGAAGCAGAGTCGCTGCTGGCGACGCGCGAGCCCGGCGACGTGCAGTTCGACGAAGAGGGGGGCGAGGGCACCACTGTCGCGGTCGAGCGCGAGCGCGACCTCGCCCTGTCGAGTCAAGCCCGCCACACCGTGAGCCAGATCGATGCCGCCCTGGAGCGCATCGAGAACGGCACCTACGGCTACTGCATCACATCGGGTGCGCCGATTCCGATCGCCCGCCTCCGGGCCATCCCCTGGGCCGCCGAGCGCGTCGAGGTTAAGGCGGGCGGCCTCGGTCGCCGTTAGAGCGCCCGGACCCGTGACCGCAAGCACGGGCCCGTCCCACCGGCATGTCCTCAGGGCTGTGGTCGCGGCCGCGTCGGTGGTCGGGGCCGATCAACTCACCAAGTGGTGGGCTCTGCAGGCCCTGGACGACGACCGTGTCATCGATCTGGTGTGGACGTTGCGGCTGCGCCTCGTATTCAACACCGGGGCGGCCTTCAGCAGCTTCCAGGGACTCGGCCCGTTGCTCGGAATCGCCGCGGTGGCGGTCGCGGCAGTACTGCTGTTGAATCGGCGGATGGTGGCCGACCGGTGGTCGGCCACCGCAGCCGGCTGCATCGCCGGGGGAGCGCTCGGCAACCTCGCCGACCGACTCTTCCGGTCCAGCGACGGATTCCTGAAGGGCGCGGTGGTCGACTTCATAGACGTCCAATGGTGGCCGGTGTGGAACGTGGCCGACATGGGGGTCGTGCTCGGGGGTGTGGCGCTGGTCTGGCATGCCTACCGGCGAGCGAGATGAACCCTGCGGGGGAGGCCGTCGGAACCGCTCTCGACGGCCTCAGGCTCGACCGGGCGGTGGCGCTGGTGGCCGACGTGAGCCGCTCAGCGGCGGCCCGGCTGGTGGCCGAGGGCGGTGTGCGCCTGGATGGGGCGGTCATCACCTCGGGCGCTCGGCGCGTCGCGGCCGGCGAGTCGCTGGCGGTGGACGTCCAATTGCGGGACGATCCTGTCCCGCAACCTGATGTCGAGGTGGACTTCACACCGGTCTTCGAGGACCGGGACGTGATCGTGGTGGACAAGCCCGCCGGTCTGGTCGTGCATCCCGGCGCGGGGCACGACCGAGGCACGCTCGTCAACGGACTGCTGGCTCGCTATCCGGAGATCGCGGAGGTCGGCGACCCCTACCGGCCCGGGATCGTGCACCGGCTCGATCGAGGCACGTCCGGGCTCCTGGTGGTGGCCCGCACCGACCGGGCCCACCGGTCTCTGATCGAGCAGATGCGATGCCATGATCCCGAGCGTCTCTACTCTGCGCTGGTCTGGGGCCACCCTCAAGCCTCCGCGGGGGTTGTCGATGCTCCCGTGGGCCGGTCGAGCCGCAACCCGATGCGCATGACCGTGACCGACCGGGGCCGCCCGGCCCGAACCCATTACGAGGTGGAGCGGCGCTACGTCGAGCCGGTGCAGGTCTGCTTGCTCACCTGCCGGCTGGAGACCGGTCGCACTCATCAGATCAGGGTCCATCTCCAGGCCATCGGCCATCATGTGGTCGGCGATCCGATCTATGGCGCGGGGCGCGGCAGCGACCTTGTTGGCCTGTCGCGGCCGTTCCTGCACGCCCATTCCCTGTCGTTCAGCCATCCGGTCAGTGGGCAGACGGTGCGGGCGGAGTCGCCCCTTCCCTCTGAGTTGGCCGATCTTCTCGATTCCCTGAGCTAGCCCGAAGTGCCGAACCAGCCGTCGTGCAGCCGGCCGTAGACGCCGCTCTCGACGAGGCGGAGCAGCGCGAGGTTGACTCGCTCGCGCAACTCGGCGTCGTGCTCGCTCAGCATCAGTCCGTACTGGACCCGCTGGAAGTCCGACCCGACTGTCACCACTTCGCCGGCCCCCTCGCGGGCTACGTGGTACTGGAGGACCGGAGCGTCGAACACGACCGCTTCAACCTCGCCCTCCGACAGCAGCCGGTAGGCGTCGTCGACGCGGTCCACAACAACGGGCCCCACCCCGATCGAGGGAAGGTACGACTCCCCGGCGGAGTGGACCACGGTGGCGACCCGGCGACCAAGGAGGTCGTCCGGTCCCGAGATCTCGGATCGCAGCTCATTGACCGCCAGCGAGGAGGCGATGGAGGCGGTGAAGCTGGCGAACACCAGCGTGCCCAGCGCGATCCAGATGAGAGCCAGCACCCGGCCCCTGGTGCCGCGGGCCACCTTGTCGCCGTACCCGACGGTGCTCATGGTCACGACCGACCAGTAGAAGGAGTCCCAGATGCCCTTGCGGTAGGGGACCGCGAAGTCGGGATTGTGCCGGCGCTCCAGCCACCAGATCATGTGGGCGGCAACCAGCACAGCAACCCCGAACACCACCAGCAGCCAGGGCAGGTCCGACGAAGCGACGGCGCTGAAGAACGACACGATCCGGTCGCCCAGGCCTCGGGAGTCGTCGGTGGTGGTCAGGATGGTCAAACCCGAGTCGAGGACGGGCACGGAGAAGTCGGCGACCTCCTCACGCGACTCGGTGATCGCGACCCCGCCCAGCCCGAGCTGCGCGACGCCGCGGGTGATGTCGTCGATCTGCTTGGCGACCGTGTCGACGGCATGGATCTCCACTTCCATGCCGAGCTGGTCTCCAACCAGGCGCACGAGCTCCACCTCGAAGCCGCTGTAAGCCCGTTCCTCGTAGATCACGAAGGGCGGCAGCGGTCGGGCTGCCACCCTGAGCGTCCCTGACACCGCCGCGTCGGCGGCCGCGTCCTCGAGGGCGACCGCGTCGGGGTCGGCGGTCTCTATCCAGCGGGTGACCTCGGCCAGATTGGCCTCGATCCACTCTTCAGCGTGTCGCCGGATGTCCTGGGGATCGCCACCGAGCTGCACCATGCGGACGTTCTGAGCAGAAATGTCCTCCAGCGGGATCACAACCTGCTCCAGCAGCCGCCGAACCGACGGGTTGGCGTCCAGGAAGTCGGAATTGGCCACCACCCTTATGTCGTTGGGCGGCCAGCCGGTCTGGCAGGGATCGTGCGCGCACCCGTCTATCCCGGCGATGGCGGTGCGCCCCAGCGCGGAGGCCTGGTCGGCGGGCAACGATGGGAACGGCACCTCGAGCCACACTGCGTCGCGGCCGGGGACCATCACGCCGACCGTCCAGTTGGGAGTCCACGTGTAGTAGAGCACGGGCTGGCCGGCGCGGTGGCGGGCCAGGGTCTCGGTGATGAGGGGGGAGTAGTCGCCCTGCACATGCTCCACGGTCCCTGTGAGTCCGTAGGCGCTCAGGTGATGGTCGATGGTCGCGGCGCACGACCACCCGACCTCGCAGCCGACCAGGTCGGCCCGGCCGTCGCCGTCATGGTCGAACAGCCCGGCAACAGCCGGATCGGCGAGATCGCCGAGGTTCGTGATGCCGTACGCCTCCGCGGTGGCGGCGTCGACGAAGTAGCCCTGAAGGGCGCCGTCGTCGACTTGCGTGCCGACAACCTCGACCGAGTCGACCTCCTCGATGTGGGAGTCGTGCAGCGGGAACCATCCGCTGGCCCACAGGTCGACCTCCCCCGCGGCGACCGCCGCGTAGAACTCGGCGTTGACCATCGTCACCGGGCCCTCCACCCGGTAGCCGAGCCTCTCCAACAGGAGTCCGTACACCTCTGCCTGGAACCATCCGGTGTCCCATGTGGGCCGGGCCATCCGGACGACCGGCTCGTCGTCGGTTCCCGATGCGGTGGCGGCTGTGACGGATAGCGCCAACACAGCGGTCACGGCGACCAGAACAGCTAAGAAGACTATGGAGACTCGGCGCATCGACGGCATCCGGGATAGGGGCGTGGACCTAGAGTAGTACCGGCCGCGCCGAACCTCCCCAGAGGACCGCTGGCGCGTGGAAACGGTTCCAACTAGTGTTCTTGCTCAGCCCGGAATCGCGCCAGCCGCTCACAAGGTGTTTCTGGTGTGCCCAGGCCTCAAGGTAAGCGATCAGTAGGGGGACCGTTATGGACACCGATGACACTGGGGCGGGGGTGGATCCGCGGATCCATCGCAGCGTTGATGACACCGATGTCGATCTGACTGAGGCGACCCTCGCCCTGCATGACTGGGAGGAGGAGGAGGAGCGCCGCCGCGAGGAGGCGATCGCCAATCGCAAGTCGTTCGAGGGTCTGCAGATCGATCCCGACATCGACTTCTACCCCGAGGTCTCTGACCGGGAGCCCGGGGACCGCAACATCGTGCGGGCGGGGTTCGACATCCACCCGCAGGTGACGTTCTGGGCGTCGGGGTTTTTGGTGGTGTTCATCTTGTTGTCGATTTTTGTCGACGCCACCCAGGACGTGTTCAGCGAGATCCTCGATTTCATCAACGGGTCGTTGGGCTGGTTCTACATTTTGGACTTCAACATCTTTTTGTTCGTGGCGCTGTACTTCGCGTTCAGCCGTTACGGGAAGATCAAGCTGGGAGGTCCCTTCGCCTTGCCGGAGTTCTCCACGGTCTCCTGGTACGCGATGCTGCTGTCGGCGGGGTTGGGCATCGGGTTGATGTTCTGGGGGGTCGCCGAGCCGATCTTCCACTTCACGTCCCCGCCGCCGCTGTTCGATGTGGATCCCGGCACCGCGGATGCCGGCAAGGCCGCACTGGCCACCACCTACCTCCATTGGGGGGTTCACGGTTGGGCCCTCTACGGGCTGACGGCGCTGGCCCTTGGCTTCTTCGCCTACAACCGGGGCCTGCCGTTGACGTTCCGGTCGATCTTCTACCCGATCCTGGGGCCGAGGATCTATGGCACTTGGGGCCATGTCATCGACATCCTGACCGTCATCGCGACGCTGTTCGGGCTGGCCACGTCTTTGGGCTTCGGTGCGCAGCAGGGGGCCGCGGGCCTCAACAAGCTCTTCGGGCTGCCCAACAACCTCGCGTTCCAGATCGTTCTGATCCTGGCCATCACCGGGCTGGCGACCATCTCGGTGGTCGCCGGTCTCGATGCGGGGGTCAAGCGGCTCAGCGAGTTGAACATCTGGCTGGCGGGCGCCTTCCTGATCTTCGTGCTGCTGGTCGGCCCGACGCTGTTCATCCTGTCGCTGTACACCCAGAGCTTGGGCTACTACGTGCAGGTTCTGCCGGAGTTCGCGTTCTGGAACGCTGCCTTCTCCGAGACCCAGTGGCAGGCATGGTGGACGATCTTCTACTGGGGATGGTGGATCTCGTGGTCGCCGTTCGTGGGAATGTTCATCGCCAGGATCTCCAAGGGCCGCTCGGTGCGCGAGCTGCTCATCGGGGTGATCTTCCTGCCGTCGATCCTGTGCTTTTTGTGGATGTCGGTGTTCGGCGGCTCGGCCATCAACCTGCAGATGACCGGCGAGCGCGACGTGGCCACCGCGGTCAACGAAGACGTTGCCACCGCCCTGTTCGACATGCTCGAGGCGTTCCCGCTCACCGGGATCGTCTCGTTCATAGGCGTGCTGCTGTTGGTGTCGTTCTTCGTGACCTCGTCTGACTCGGGGTCGCTGGTGGTCGACCACCTCACATCGGGCGGCAAGCTCGACTCGCCCAAGCCTCAGAGGGTGTTCTGGGCCGTGATGGAGGGTGTGGTCGCGATCGCGCTTTTGATCGGCGGCGGGCTCAGCGCCCTGCAGACCGCGGCGGTCTCGATCGGGCTGCCGTTCTCGGTGATCTTGTTGATCATGTGCTGGAGCATGAAGAAGGCCTTCTCCGAGGAGCTCGACCTGCTCGAGAGCCACTACGACGAACAGATCTTCCGCGCCCAACACAGCGGCCTCATCGCACAAGTGAAAGACCGGCTCACAGAAGGACCGAAACAGTGACGGGCCCGCACCAGAAGGGAGGAGGCTCGATATGAGAAACCAAAGACGCAACGCCATCGTGCTGGTCGCAGCGCTGGCCGCGCTGGTCGTCGTGGCCCTCGTGGTGATCTTCAGCGGCGACGAGGAGGACCAGACCGTCACCATGGCCCGCGCCAACTGGTCCAGCGGCTACATGCAAGCCGAAGTCTACGCCCAACTCATTGGCGAACTCGGCTACACGGTCACCGACCCTGCCGCTCACACCCTCAGTCCCAACTCCTTCTATCCGGCGTTGGACAGCGGACAGTACGACCTGTGGGTCAACGGCTGGTTCCCCACCCACGACATCTACCTCACATCAGAGACAGCCGCCGGGCTGGAATACGACCGCAGCATCGAAGCCGTCGGCCAACAGGTCCAATCCGGTGCTCTGCAGGGGTACATGATCGACAAAGCCACCGCCGACGCCATGGGCATCACCTCGATGAGCCAGCTGGCCGACGCGTCGATCGCGGCGGTGTTCGACACCGACGGCGACGGCCTCGCCGACCTGATCGGCTGCAACGAGGGCTGGGGCTGCGCCACCATCATCGACAACCACATCGCCGAGCTCGGCTGGGGCGACAACGTCGAGCAGGTGTCAGGCACCTACGGCGAACTGATGCGGGGAGTCCAAAACAGGGTGGCCGCCGGCGAGCCGGTGCTGTTCTACGCCTGGACACCCAACTGGACCTACCAGGCACTGCCACCCGGCGACGCGGTCGTGTGGCTGACATCACCCGCCCTCGAGGACGACGAGGGCACCACCGAGGTCCGGGGCCTCGCCGGCTGCGCCGGCAACCCATGTGACCTGGGATGGCCCGTCAACAGCATCCGTGCCGTGGCCAACAGCGAATTCCTCAACGACAACGCCGACATCCGGCGCCTGCTCGAACAAGTCCAGATCCCACTCGGTGACATCGCCGCCCAGAACGCCAAGGCGAACCCCAACGCCAAAGCCGACGCAGCCGCATGGATCGCCGACAACCGGGCCCTCGTCGACATCTGGCTGGCCAACGCACGCGGCTGATCGGCCGATACTCCTAGACCCGAACCCGTCTAGCGCGCCGGCCTGGCCGGCGGGCTAGACGGGTTCGCCGTCGGCCGGCCAGGGAGCCTCTCCCTGGGCCATGGCGGTGATCTGGGCGAGGCTGAAGGAGTCGAGGAACCGGCGCATGTGCGAGCCCGAGGCCGACCAGATCGCCAACAGCACGCACTGCCCCTCATGATCGCAGGCGCCGTCGGTGTGGGGCTCCCCGAAGTCGCCCGCGGCGATAGGGCCGTCCACAGCCCGCACGATCTCTGACAGCTTGATGTCGGCGGGATCGCGGGCCAGCACGTAGCCGCCGCCCACACCCCGCTTGGAGCGCACCAGGCCGGCTCCCTTCAGGGCCAGGAGTATCTGCTCCAGGTAGGGCTGGGGGAGGGCGGTGCGCTCGGCGATCTCACGCACCGAGGTGGGCGCGTTCCCTCCATGGAGCGCCAGCGACAGCAGAGCCCGCGATGCGTAGTCCCCGCGTGTCGACACCCTCATGGGCGTGCCCCTGCGACGGCGAGAGTGACGCGGTCCTCGCGTGTCGGCACAGTCACGGTGGCATCCTAGATGCCGTGGACCGCCCGGAACCCATCGCCTCGCGCCAAGAGCCGGTCCTGCCCGCCTACGGAGGCGGCTGCGTGGCCGACATCGTGCCCGCGATCCTGGAGACCGGCCCCCAAGGACCGCCGAGTCCGCTGCCCCCGGAGATCTTCGAGGCCCGGGCCGTAGTGGTGCTGATCCTCGACGGGCTCGGCGCCGAGCAGCTCGCGGCACGGCCTCGGATCGCCCCGACACTCCACGAGATGCACGCGTCCACGATCACCACGGTGGCTCCGAGCACCACCGCGTCGGCCCTCACTTCCATAGCCACCGGCGTCGGGGTGGGAGAGCACGGGGTCGTGGGATACCGCATCCGGACCGACGACGGCAACCTCAACATCCTGAAGTGGAGAACGCCGCAGGGCGACGGCGTGGACCGCCACCCGCCCGAGCGGTTCCAACCGGTCGCCTCCTTCGGCGGCCAGCGCCCGCCCGCGCTGCAGAACGAGGCGTACCGCAAGTCGGGCTTCAGCCGCGCCTACCTGCGCGACGCTCGCCGGTTCGGGTACAAGATGCTGTCGAGCCTGGCGGTGGAGGTGCGGCAGTTGCTGGCCGCGGGGGAGTCCTTCGTCTACGCCTACTACGAGGGCCTCGACATCGTGGCCCACGAGCACGCCTTCGGCGAGCATTACGAGGCCGAGCTACGAGCCTGCGACCGGCTGATGGCCGACCTGCTCACCATCCTTCCCCGCGGCACGGCAGTGGTGGCCACATCCGACCACGGCCTCGTCGACTGCTCCGACGGCCTGGTCAAGATCGACGGCGCCGTGCTCGACTGCGCTCGAGCGGAGTCGGGGGAGGCCCGCTTCCGGTGGCTGCACGCCCGGCCGGGCCGGAGCGGCGACCTGTACGAGGCCGCCGCCGACGCCCACGGCGATCAGGCCTGGGTCCAAACCGCCGAGGAGATGATCGACGCCGGCTGGCTCGGACCGGTCGTCACCGACGCAGCCCGCGCCCGGCTTGGAGACGTGGCGCTGGTGGCCCGGGACGCCTGGGCATTCAGCCATCCCGACGACGGCGCCCCCAGGATCATCGGTCGCCACGGCTCGCTCACATCTGCCGAGATGCTGGTTCCGCTTCTAGTGCACGTGGCGTAGGGTTTCGCCATGGACTCCAATCCCACCAGCCTGGGGGGCGACAACGAGCCCGAGGTGTTGGCTCCGGACGCGATCGAGGTCGGAGTCGCGGCCAGCGCTGCTGCCGACGACGAGATCAACGAGACGATCGATCATCCGGCCAAGGTCATGCGCATCGGCACCATGCTCAAGCAACTGCTGGCCGAGGTTCGCTCCACCGATCTGGACGAGGCCAGCCGGCAGCGGCTGCGCGAGATCTACGAGACGTCGGTGGGGGAGGTCGGCTCGGCCCTGTCGCCAGACCTGCGCGAGGAGCTGACGAGGCTCGCCTCGCCCTTCGACGGGGCCGAGACCCCGTCCGCCATGGAACTCCAGGTCGCCAAGGCCCAGCTGGTGGGGTGGCTCGAAGGCCTCATCCAGGGCATGAAGGCGATGCTCCTCGCCCAGCAGATGAGCGCCCACCAGCAGCTCCAGTCGATGCGGGGCGAGCTGCCCCCGGGAGCCGACCCGTACCCGCGACCGCAGCCCAGCGACGCCGCAAGCCGCCCCGGCACGTACCTCTAGCAAATCCCCCAGAAAGGAAGCCGACCGGCAGGCCGGGGGGCGGCACGGGCGCAGCACCGGCAGGCCGGGGGGCGGCACGGGCACGGCACCGGCAGGTCGGGGGGTGGCGACGGGTCCGGTAGGCCCCGGGGGGGCACGGCACCGGTAGGCCGGGGGGTGGCGACGGGTCCGGGCGACCGACAATGGGGCGAAGCCCCGTCGGTCGGACGGAGCCCGGCGACAGGACCCGCCGGCCGGGCCGACAAGCCAGTTGCGCAACCGGCCGGACCGCGCATATGGTGCGAATCACAGCTGTGTAGTTCATCCACAGCCCCGTCAACACCGGTCCACAGTGTCCACAGGGAGGCAAGGTGGCTGACTCCTTCGTCCACCTCCACACCCACACCGAGTACTCGATCCTCGACGGCGCCTCCCGGCTCGACGAGCTGATCGCAGCGGCGGTCGCAGACGGCCAGCCGGCCCTGGGAATCACCGACCACGGCAACATGTACGGGGTCCTCGACTTCTACCGCAAGTGCTCGGAGCAGGGCATCAAGCCCGTCATCGGCGTCGAGGCCTACATGGCCCACGAATCCCGCCACGAGCGGCCCTCGCGGCGGGGCCGGGTCGACGACTCCGGCGGGGACACCGAGGGCGGCCGCAAGCTCTACTACCACCTGACGCTGCTGGCCACCGACGACACCGGCTACAAGAACCTCATCCAGGTGGCCAGCCGGGCGTTCATGGAGGGCTACTACTACAAGCCCCGCTGCGACTGGGAGACGCTCAACGACCACAGCACGGGACTGATCGCCACCACCGGCTGTCTCGGAGGCCAGGTGCCACAGGCGCTGCTTCGGGGCAACCCGGCCGAGGCACTCGAGAAGGCGGCCCGCTTCCAGGACATCTTCGGCCGGGACAACTACTACGTCGAACTGCAGGACCACGGCATCCCGGCGCAGCATCAGGTCAACCCGCAGCTGCTTCAGATCTCCCGCAAGCTCAATGCGCCCCTGCTGGCCACCAACGACAGCCACTACACCCACCGCCACGACGCGGCCGCCCATGACGCCTTGCTGTGCGTGCAGACCGGCTCACTGCTGGCGGACACCGACCGCCTCAAGTTCCACGCCGACGACCACTATCTCAAGTCGGCCGCGGAGATGCGCCGCCTCTTCTCGGAGCTCACCGAGGCGTGCGACAACACCCTCGCCATCGCCGAGCGGTCCGAAGTGAACATCACCTTCGGCACGCCCCGGCTGCCGCACTTCGAGGTGCCCGAAGGCTTCGCCGACGACCGCGCCTACCTCGAGCACCTCACCTACGCGGGAGCCCGCGAGCGCTGGGGCGACCCCCTCCCCGCCGAGGTGGCCCAGCGGCTGGCCTACGAGCTCGAGGTCATCAACAACATGGGGTTCGCCTCCTACTTCCTCATCACGTGGGACCTGATCGCCTACGCCCGGCGCCGGGGCATCCGGGTGGGTCCGGGCCGGGGCTCGGCCGCGGGATGCGCGGTGGCCTACAGCCTGCGCATCACCGACCTGGACCCCATCCGCTACGACCTGCTGTTCGAACGGTTCCTCAACCCGTCGCGGGTGTCGATGCCCGACATCGACATGGACTTCGACTCGCGCCACCGCGACGAGATCATCAAGTACGCCGCCCAGAAGTACAGCCGCGACGGCAAGGACCACGTGGCCCAGATCATCACCTTCGGCCGCATCAAGGCGCGGGCCGCGGTGCGCGACGCCGCCCGCGTCCTCGGCTACCCCCACTCGCTCGGCGACCGGATCGCCAAGGCCATGCCGCCGCTGATCCTGGGCCGCGACACCCCGCTGCAGTACTGCTTCGAGGACTCCGAGGCCCACCACGACGGTTATATGGCCGCGGCCGAGCTGCGCCAGATGTGCGACACCGACTCCGAGGTGGCCGAGGTGGTGGACGTGGCCCGAGGTCTGGAGGGCATGCGCCGCCAGGACGGCATCCACGCCGCGGCGGTGGTGATCACCCCGGAGCCGCTGACCGAGTACATGCCCATCCAGCGCAAACCGGAGCCGGGCAAGGATCCGGAAGAGGCGCCCATCGTCACCCAGTACGAGATGCACGGCGTGGAGGATCTCGGCCTTCTGAAGATGGACTTCCTCGGGTTGCGCAACCTCGACGTGATCACCGACACGGTCGAGCTGATCGAGCGCACCCGGGGCCGGACCATCGACATCGACGCCATCCCGCTGGACGACGACGCCACCTACAGGATGCTCCAGGAGGGCGACACCATCGGGGTCTTCCAGCTCGAGAATCCCCAGGTGCGCTCGCTGGTGCGCTCGCTGGCGCCCACCGCCCTCGACGACATCTGCGCGCTGGTCGCCCTCTACCGGCCGGGGCCGATGGCGGCCAACATGCACCACGACTACGCCGACCGCAAGAACGGCCGGCGCCGCGTCGAGTACTTCCACGACGACGCGGCCGACCTCCTGGCCGACACCTACGGGCTGATGATCTACCAGGAGAGCGTCATGCGGGTGGCCCAGCGCTTCGCGGGCTACTCGCTGGCCGAGGCCGACTCCCTCCGCAAGGCCATGGGAAAGAAGATCCGGTCGGCCATGGCGGCCGAGGAGGAGAAGTTCGTGGCGGGCGTGGTTGCCAACGGCTACGAGGAGGGCCTCGGCACCGAGCTGTTCAAGATCATCGAGCAGTTCGCCGACTACGCCTTCAACAAGAGCCACAGCTACGGCTACGGCCTCGTCGCCTACCAGACCGCGTACCTCAAGGCGAACTACCCGGTGGAATACCTCGCTGCCCTGCTGACCAGCGTCAAGAGCAAGCTGGAGAACGCCTCCGTCTACCTCAACGAGTCTCGACTGCGCGGCATCGAGGTGCAGGTCCCCGATATCAACCGGTCCGCATCCGACTTCACGCCGATGCCCCACGACGACCAGGAGGCGGCAGCCGGCCCGGGCCGCATCGTGTACGGCCTCTCCGCGGTGCGCAATGTTGGGGAGGGAGTGGTCGAGCGGGTGATCGCGGAGCGGGAGGCCAACGGACCGTACGCCTCGTTCGTCGACTTCGTGGAGCGGGTGGACATCGAGGTGCTGAACAAGCGGACGATCGAGTCGCTGATCAAGGCCGGGGCCTTCGACTCGCTCGACCATCCCCGCAAGGGCCTGTTGCAGGCACACGAAGCAATCATCGACATGACGGTGCGCAAGCGCCGCGAGCACGAGGCCGGTGTCATGTCGCTCTTCGGCGAGCAGAGCGACGGCCCCTCCTTCGACGACCGGCCCGAGGTCGCGGACATCGAGTTCGAACGCATGCAGAAGCTGGCCCACGAGAAGGAGATGCTCGGCCTCTACATCTCGGACCATCCGCTTCAGGGGATGGAGGCCCGGATCCGCCGCCTCGCCGACTGCACCATCGGCGACCTCGCGTCGGGAGCCACCCTCAGCGACGACGCCGGCTTCCTGTCGATCGGAGGGGTGATCACCGGCCTGAACCGGCGTTGGACCCGCAAGGGCGAACTGATGGCGTCCTTCGCGCTGGAGGACCTCGAGGACAAGATCGAGGTGCTCGTGTTCCCCAGAGCCATGGCGGAGCACGGTCCCAAGCTGGCCGATGACGCCGTCGTCATGGTGCGGGGTCGCCTCGACGCGAGGGAGGACACCCTCAGGTTCTTCGCCAACGAGGTCGACCTGGTGGAAGGCAACGGACAGGATCCGCCGCTGCGGGTCAACCTCCCGCCGGAGCACCAGAACGACCGGCAGCTGCGCGAGCTCAGATCCGTGCTGTGCGCTCATCCCGGCGGCTCGCCGGTGGAGCTCCTGCTGGGCGGCCGGCGGGTGGCGCGCCTGCCGGAGGACTTCGCAGTGGACACCGCCAACGGACTGCCGGCCGAGTTGAGGGAGCTGCTCGGCGCAGAGGCCATCGCCACCGTCTGATCCACGGTCGCGGCCTGCGCCTCGCAAGCCCGCGGCCGGGCGCGAAACGAGGCATCGAGGTTGCGAAACCGGCCCGCACCCCTGAGACTTGAAGGCGGACGGTACGGCGAGCGATAGGGGTGGCAGCCGTCATGGCGATCGCGATTGAGACCAGGGATTGCACCGCACTGGGGGATTCCGATCTGGCCGAGATGGCCGATCTCTGCGCCGTCTCCTCCAGCGCATACGAGGTGGGCTCCCTGTCCAAGCAGGCCGAGGCCTGGGTGTTGGTGACCGAGGCCCGCGACAACGGCAAGCTGCGGGGCTTCTCGTTCTGCACGCTGGAGCGCATCGGCGGGACGCCCTGTGTTCTCATCGGCGCCGGCCACACCTGCCGCACCACCCGCCGCGACACCGTGTTGAGAGGCATCGTCACCGACCAACTCCGTCGGGCCGCCCTGTCGTTCCCCGACGAGGACGTCCTGGTCGGCATGCAGATCAACGATCCGGGCGCCTTCGAGGCGTTCAAGAACCTCCACGACGTTGTGCCCCGGTCGGGACACAAGGCGACCGGCGAGGAGCGGGCCTGGGGCCGCCGCCTCGCCAAGCGCTTCGGCATTGGAAGCCTCAGCTACGAGGACCGCATCTTCACCACTCGGGGCAAGGGCGGCCCGCCGGTGGTGCTCGACCACGCCAGCCTCAAGCCCCAGCAGATCCAAGCTGAGACCGCCGAGTTGCTTGACGGCTTGGTCCGCGATGACGGTGACACGCTGATCGTGCACGGCTGGGTGATGGCCGAAGAGCTCGAGAAGCTGCTGTAGCGAGGCGGTCGCGCCCCCGAGCCGCGGGGCGGAGCCGGCATGGAGTTCGAGCAGGCAGTCCGGCGGCGCCGGATGGTGCGCTCCTACACCCGCGAGCCGGTAGCGCCGGCCACGATCGACGAGATCTGTGATCTGGCCCGGCGGGCGCCCACCGCGGGCAACGCTGCCGGGATCGAGTTCCTGGTGCTGGAAGGCGACGACACTGACCGGTACTGGGATGTCACGCTGCCGCCGGATCGGCGGGAGGACTTCGCCTGGCCGGGCCTCCTAGCGGCGCCGGTGCTCGTGGTGGTGTGGGCCCATCTGGGCGGATACCTGAGCCGCTACCGCGAGCCGGACAAGCGCCGCACCGGCTTGGGGAGCAGCGCGTCGGCGTGGCCGGTGCCCTACTGGTACGTGGACGGCGGTGCCGCGGTCATGACCATGCTGCTGGCGGCGCGGGACCGGGGGCTTGGCGCGGCGTTCTTCGGGATGTTCGAGCACGAGCGCGCCGTCCGCAGCCGCTTCGGCGTGCCGCCGGACCGGCGGGGGGTGGGCACCGTCGCCATCGGACATCCCGCCACCGACGACCGGCCCAGCCGCTCGGCCGGGCGGGACCGACCCGCCCTCGACGAGGTGATCCACCGGGGCTGGTGGTAGCTCTGTGCCACAGGCATCGCTGTTAGCCTGCGCCGCGATGGCATCGGCTCGAGTTCCCCTCGTCGACTACCTGTGTCTTGAGCCCGAACCGCACTTGGTGGCCCAGGAATGCCGCAACTGCGGAGCCCGCTTCTTCGACCGGCGCAACGCCTGCGCGCGCTGCGGCCGGACCGACTTCGAGGCGGTTGCCGTCGACGGCGCGGGCGAGCTGCGGGCGTTCACCATCGTCCACCGGGCCGCGCCCGGCATCCCGGTGCCCTACGTGTCGGCCATCGTCAAGACCGACGACGGCACATGGGTGCGATCCAACGTGGTCAACTGCGACCCGACGCCCGAGGCGGTCAAGCTGGGCATGAGGGTGCGGCTCACCACCTACCCGGTCGGCACCGACGACGACGGCACCGAAGCCGTCGCCTTCGGCTACGAACCCACCTGACCAAAGGAGGCAGCCGCGACATGGCAGTTCAGATCTCCCCAGACAGCGTGTGGGTGCTCGGCGCCCACATGACCCGCTTCGCGCGTTACCCGGACCGGGACCTGATCGACCTGGCTTCCGAGAGCGCCCTGGGCGCGCTGGCCGACGGCGAGGTCACGGTGGCCGACATCGACGTTCTGGCCTGCGGAGCTCTGTTCCAGGCTTCGGGCGCGGTGGGGCAGCGGCTCCAGAAGCAGATCGGCCAGACCGGCGTGCCGGTCTACAACGTGGCCAACGCCTGCGCCACCGGGGCCACCGCCATCCGCACCGTGATGATGGCCATCAAGGCGGGCGAGGCCCAGATGGGGCTGGCCGTGGGGGCCGAGCAGATGGGCAAGATGGGTCTGCTGGGCGGCGGCGCCACCAAGAAGGAGAAGAAGGTCTTCGAACCGTCGGGGCGCTACGGCGCGGTCACCGGCGTGGACGGCTATCTGGGCACCGAGACCATGCCCGGCGTGTTCGCCCAGGCCGGCACGGCCTACGCCCACGACCATGACGGCGTGGGCTTCGAGCAGTTCGCCCGGGTGGCCTACAAGAACCACCTCCACTCGACTCTGAACCCGCTGGCCCAGTACCAGAAGGAGTTCTCCATGGACGAGATCATGGAGTCTCCGATGATGAGCTACCCCAACACCCTGCTGATGTGCTGCCCGACCGGCGACGGCGCGGCCGCGGTGGTGCTGGTCTCGGGGGAGCGGCTGGCGTCGATGCCGTCCCACGTCCGGAAGCGGGCGGTGAAGGTGTCGGCGTCGGTCCTGACCTCGGACCCCTTCACCGAGAACTGCCAGGTGCAGCCGGATGTGAACACGCTCACCCGCAACGCCGCCAACCAGGCCTACGAGACGGCGGGCGTCGGCCCCGAGGACCTCGACTTGGTGGAGCTCCACGACTGCTTCGCCACCGCCGAGCTGATCCACTACGACAACCTGAGCCTGTGCGAGCCCGGCGGCGCAGGGGAGTTCATCGACTCGGGCGGGCCGTTCCGCGACGGCGCCACCCCGGTGAACGTCTCCGGCGGGCTGATCTCGAAGGGCCATCCCATCGGGGCTACCGGCGTGGCCAACGTCTACGAGATAACCACCCACCTGAGGGGCGAGGCCGGCGACCGCCAGGTTTCCGGCGCCACCGTCGGCCTGGCCCACGTCATCGGCCTGGCCTCAGCATGCGGAGTCCACATCCTGGAGAAAGCCGCCGCCTGAAGGGTTTGGTTGTAGCGCCAGCGCCTCCGGCCCTGCGGGCTCGGTGCTGCAGTGATAGCGTCGTCACGTCTGGCTTCTACGGACTCGAGACTGGCCCAAGCGGCAGGCGAACGGCCGCCTCGTGACGCTGCCGACGAGCAGCTGAGCGAGAAGATCGCCGCTCAGCATCGGGCGTTGCGGCTATCCCGCTGCCTCTCAGTGGACCTCGAGGTCGCCAAGAAGACCGGGCGCATCCACGCGTTCGCCGGCGTACGAGCCGACACCAATGAGAGCGTCGTCTTTCCCGGGGCTCATCGCAACCTCGATCAGGCGCTAGCTGATCTGGACGCCCTGGCCGACGGCGCGGACTTCCTGCTTGGCCACAATCTGATCGAGTTCGATCATCCCCACTTGCAAGCCGCGAATGCCAACCTGCGCCTGCTGCGGCTGCCGAAGGTGGACACGCTTTGGCTCAATCCACTGGCGTTTCCTCGAAACCCGTACCACCACCTGGTCAAGCACTATCAGCATGGCCAGCTCAAGAGCGGGCGACTCAACGACCCGGAGCAGGACTCGCTGCTCGCCCTGAAGGCGTTCTCAAACCAGCAGGAAGAACTGCTCAAGGCCCCCTCTGACCTCCTGACCGCATGGCATTGGCTCACGGGAGGGCCGGACGGGCCCGGATTCGGTCTGTTCTTCGAGAGCCTGCGCGACTCGGCGAGGCCATCCGAGGCCGAGGCGCGGGAAGCGATCCACGCACGGCTCGACGGTCTCGCTTGCCACACACACGCCGGACGGGTCGAGGCGGCCGCTGACGAGTACGGCTGGAGTCTCGCGTACGCCCTGGCGTGGTTGTCGGTGTCCGGCGGCAATTCGGTGATGCCACCTTGGGTGCGGCACCAGTTCCCAGAGGCCGAGCGGCAGATCCGGCTCTTGCGCGATCGCGCCTGTGCCGACGAGGGCTGTGGCTGGTGCCGGGACCGCCACGACGCCCGACGGGAGCTGATGCGGCTCTTCGGCTTCGAGAGCTTCAAGCCGGAGCCCGCGGACCCGGACGGACGCCCTCTGCAGCAGTCCATCGTCGAGGCGGCCATGCAGGGCCGACATGCGCTTGGAATCCTGCCGACCGGTACGGGCAAGTCGCTGTGCTACCAGATACCGGCGCTGTCCCGGTACCACAAGACCGGTGCTGTGACGGTGGTCATCTCGCCGCTGGTGGCGCTGATGGCGGACCAAGTCGCAGGACTCGAGAAACACGGCATCGTCTCGTGCGTCACCGTCAACGGCACCCTGTCGATGCCCGAGCGGTCCGACGCGCTGGAGAAGCTGAGGCTCGGCGACGCCGCCATATTGCTGATATCTCCCGAGCAGCTGCGAAGCGTGTCGCTTCGCCGAGCGCTGACCCAACGCGAGATCGGGGCCTGGGTCCTGGACGAAGCCCACTGCCTCTCCAAGTGGGGCCACGACTTCCGCCCCGACTACCGCTATGTGGGCCGCTTCATCCGCGAGCGGGCCGAGGGCGGGCCGGTCCCGCCCGTTCTGTGCCTTACCGCCACGGCCAAGCCGCAGGTCAAGGAGGAGATCGTCGACTACTTCTGGCGCGAGCTCGGTATCGAGACGCGTGTGTTCGACGGCGGCAGCCGTCGCACGAACCTCGAGTTCGTCGTGGTCAAGACCAACGACTCCGCGAAGTTCCACGACATCCACTCGCTGTTGGAGCATCACCTGCCGGACGACACGGCGGGCGGAGCGATCGTGTACTGCGCAACCCGCCGGAGGACCGAGGAGGTGGCGGGATTCCTGCAGGAGCACGGAGTCTCCGCCGACCGCTTCCACGCCGGACTACAGCCCGAGGAGAAGAAGACCATCCAACAAGCCTTCATCGGCGGCGAACTTCGAGCGATAGCGGCCACCAACGCCTTCGGCATGGGCATCGACAAGCCCGACGTGCGGCTGGTGATACACGCCGACATTCCGTCCTCGCTGGAGAACTACCTGCAGGAGGCGGGCCGCGCCGGACGGGACCAGCGCGAGGCCCACTGCGTGCTGCTCTACACCAAGGACGACGTGGAGCGGCAGTTCGGAATGTCGGCTCGCTCGCGCCTCACAAGGCGCGAGATCCACGGGGTGCTGCGCGCGCTGCGCAGGATCGGCCGGCGCAATCGAAGCAACGAGGTGGTCGCCAGCACCGGAGAGATCCTCGCCGATGACGAGGACAAGGACTTCAGGCGGGACTCCGCCACAGACGACACGCGGGCGCGCACCGCCCTGGCCTGGCTGGAGGAGTCGGAACTGCTGACTCGCGAGGAGAACCGGGTGCAGGTCTTCCCGTCCTGTCTGCGAGTTCACTCCGTCGAAGAGGCGCGGAAGAAGCTCGACAGCAGGCCGATGGCGGATCACCAGCGCGGCCGTCTGCTCTCGATCGTGGAGGCGCTGATCGAAGCGGACCCCGACGAGGGCATCTCAACCGACATTCTGATGGCGACGTCCGGCCTCAGCTCCGAGCAGGTGCGGGGCGCACTCCATGACCTGGAGCAGTTCGGAGTCGCCAGCAACGACACCGTGCTGACCGCCTTCGTCCACGTCGGCGTGCGGCATCCCTCGCGGCAGCGACTCGCCGAGGCGACCGCAGTGGAGGAAACCCTCCTGGCCTTCATGCGGGAGATGGCTCCCGACATGGGCATCGACGACTCGGCGCCATTGAACCTGCGCGTCGCCGCGCAGCGGCTCAAGGACGCTGGTCACGGCCATGTCCGGCCTGAGCACGTTGCCCGCACGGTGCGCGGCATCGCCGGTGACGGACGCGGCGAAGGCTCAGCCGGCGGCAGCCTCAGCGTGCACAAGTACGACGCTGAGAGCATTCGGGTGACACTGAAGCGCGAATGGCCGTCGCTGGTGGCGATTGCCCAGCGTCGACGCGCCGGCGCACAGAGGCTGCTCGAGCACCTTCTGTCGCGTGTGCCGAAGGGCAAGCGCGGCAACGACCTGCTGGCCGAGACCACTCTCGGGGAGCTGGTCCAGGCGGTCGAGGGAGATGCCAGCCTCCAAGACTCGAGGAATCCTCGCAGACTCGTGGACCGTTCTCTGATGTGGCTGCACGAGCAGGAGGTCATCCGGCTGAACCGGGGCCTCACCGTGTTCCGCCCGGCCATGACCATCCATCTGGCGCAGGAGCGACGCGGTTTCGCGCAGACCGACTACCAGTCCCTGCAACTCCACTACGACGGGACAGTGCGACAGATTCACATCATGGCCGAGTTCGCGCAGCAGGGCCTCTCGTCCATGGCTGATGCGGTGCGGCTGTCCCTCGACTACTTCGCACTCGGAGAGACCGAATTCCTGCGCCGCTGGCTTCCCGACCGTGAGCGAGAACTGTCGCGACAGATGACGCCAGAGTCGTGGCGGGACATTGTCGAGAGTCTCAGGAACCCCTCCCAACGCCGACTCGTGGCCGACGACCGCGAGCACACGAACATGTTGGTACTAGCTGGGCCCGGATCGGGAAAGACCCGGGTATTGGTACACCGAATCGCCTATCTGATACGGGCTAAACGCGAGGATCCCCGAGGCATCCTGGCCCTTGCCTACAACCGGCACGCCGCCGTAGAGATCCGCCGCAGGCTGGCCGAACTGATCGGGGACGACGCCCGAGGCGTGATGGTCCTCACCTGCCATGCGCTCGCGATGCGGCTCGTCGGAGCGAGCTTCATGGAGCGAGCCGATCGGCCCGACAGCGAACACTTCCAAGAGGTGCTCAAGGAGGCCGCCGCGCTGTTGAGCGGCGAGGGGCTGGAGCCCGATGAGGCCGAGGAGTCGCGGTCGCGCCTGCTGGCCGGATTCCGGTGGATCCTCGTCGACGAGTACCAGGATGTGGGCGCCGACGAGTACGCCCTCATCTCCGCGCTGGCGGGCCGGACTCTGTCGGAAGCGGATGCCAAGCTCACGCTGTTCGCGGTGGGCGACGACGACCAGAACATCTACTCCTTCAAGGGGTCGTCGGTGCGGTTCATCCGCAGCTTCGAGGAGGACTACAGCGCCCAGCCCTCCTTCCTGACCGACAACTACCGCTCCACCCGTCACATCATCGAGGCCGCGAACGCGATCATCGCGCCGGCCCGAGATCGGATGAAGGTGGACAACGAGATCCGCATCGACAGGGCGCGCTCGAAGGACGCGGCAGGTGGTCCGTGGGGCGAACGTGATCCGGTGGGCCGGGGGAAGGTCCAGGTGCTGCCCGCCGGACGGGACGCGATCTCCCAGGCGCAGGCTGCGATGACCGAACTGCAGCGACTCGCGGGGCTCGAGCCGGACTGGGACTGGTCGAGCTGCGCGGTGATCGCCAGGGAATGGGCCTATCTCGAACCCGTGCGGAGCCTTTGCGAGCTGGCGGGCATCCCTGTGCAGATGGCGAACGAGGACCTCCCGAGCGTCTGGCACCTTCGCGAGACGCAAGCTCTACTGGCTTGGCTCCGCACACGTGATTCT
Organism: Candidatus Aldehydirespirator sp.; assembly: GCA_965203635.1. GTDB lineage: Bacteria > Actinomycetota > Acidimicrobiia > Acidimicrobiales > Aldehydirespiratoraceae > Aldehydirespirator. The sequence continues at coordinate 2,449,567 of OZ241903.1, read as the reverse complement.
GGCCTGGTCAGGAACGCAGACGTGTGCGCGTGGCTGAGCGGACAGCGCAACGGCCCATGGATCGAACTTCTGCGGGAAGCAGCGGAGGAGCACGGGATCGAAGCAGGCAGAGGCCCAGCACCGACGGACTCCTTCATTGAATGGCTAGCCGAGTGGGGACGCGACGTGCGCCGGCGCCAACGGGGCATCCTGCTGTTGACCGCCCACCGGGCCAAGGGTCTGGAGTTCGAACATGCGGTCGTACTCGATGGCCACTGGGATCGGGTGGGACCCGAGGAGGACTCCGACGCTCCACGCCGCCTCTACTACGTCGCCATGACGCGCGCTCGGCAGACTCTTGCCTTGGGGCGATTCGCTGCGCCGCATCCGATTCAAGATCGCCTGCGGGACAGTTCCGCAGTTCTCTGGCGAGAACCTGCCTCTCTGCCGTCACCGGCACCCGAACTGGAACGTCGCTACCGCCATCTCAGTTTGATGGACGTGTACCTGAGCTTCGTCGGGCGCAAACCCAGCGCCGACCGTGTGCATCGCGCCATCGAGGCCTTGTCCCCGGGTGACCAGTTGCAGGTGCGGCAGCAGTCCGGCAGGTGGGAACTGCTAGATGGCGCGGGGGTTGTGGTAGGGACGCTCGCAGGCCGGTTCGAGCCGCCTGCGGACACGCGCTGCGTCGACGCGAGCGTCGCATCAATCGTCTCCTGGAAGCGCAGCTATTCGGACCCGCAGTACCAACAGCAACTCAAGTGCGACCGATGGGAGGTCGTAGTACCTGAACTCATCTTTGAGCCGCTGTGATGTGAAGGGCTAACTGGCCGCCGGAAGCTACCTGAGCGAGGCGCTCTCGCTCAGGGCTTGGGATGCCAGACCCGAATTGATGCATAAGCAAACATCATGATTTAACTTGTAAATACTTGACAGATGTCACACCCCTATGGGATGATGTCATCATGTTGATCGAAGCCGCCCGCCGGTTCGAAGCCGCCGCCAAGGAGATGCTGTCGGCGATGAACGGGTCCTCGGTGTCTTGCGACGAGGCGCGCCAGGTGCTGGCGGTGTGCAAGTCGGCGGCGGCTGTCCTGACGGCCACGCAGACTTCTGCGGCCGCAGTTGTCGCTGGGGTGGAGCGCCACGGCGACGGAGGCGCGCAGGTGCTCGCGGACGCCGCCGGCCTGTCGCGGCGGGACGCGGTCGGACGAGTCAAGACCGCCAAGGCGGTCGGGGCAGTGCCGGTGGTGCGCGATGCGGTGGAATCGGGGCAGGTGTCGCAGGCCAACGCGAAGCGACTGGCGGAGGCCATCGAGAAGACCAGCGCTGAGGCTGTCGAGTCCGACACCGAGTTGTTGTCCAAGGCTGCGTCGATGCGCCCCGAGCAGTTCACCAGAGAGGCCCGAAAGTGGGCGGCCGACCGCCAGGGCGACGGCGGGGAGGGCGACTACCGGCGCCTGCGGGCGCGGCGTCGTGTCCGGGTGTGGGACTCAGATGATGACGGGATGGTGCACATCCACGGCGAGTTCGACCCCGTCGCCGGGCATCGGATCGGCAACCGGCTGCGGGCCGTGGCCGGTCGCCTCCATAGCCTCGACAAGGCGCAGGCGAGCGACAAGTCCGAACGGCGCAGCTTCGATCAGTGCATGGCCGACGCCCTGGACAGCCTCACGGCCGGCAACCTCGCCGACCGCCACGGCTGCGGCTCCAACGCCGTCGCGGGCCGCGGGTCACGCAGCCGTTCGAGCGTCCAGTCAGGCCACGGCTCAGACGACCAATCAACAGTCGAGTCAGGCCACGGCTCAGACGACCGGTCAACAGTCGAGTCAGGCCACGGCTTAGACAACCGGCCGAGCGTCGACTCAGGCCACGGCTTAGACAACCGGCCGAGCGTCGACTCAGGCCGCGGTGCGGACAACCGTTCAGGCGCCGACACTAGCAACAGTAGGGGCAGCGGTGGCGGCAGACCTATCGCCGACATCTGCGTGGTGGCACATGTGGACAGCGACACCGGCAACCTGGTCGCCGAGCTTCCCGAGGGCACGCGACTGCCGGCTGCAGTGCTTGAAGAACTCGCCTGCAACGCCAGGCTCACTGGAGTCGTCTTCGACCGCAACGGCAAGCCGATCTGGCGCACCGAGTCCAAGCGCACCGCCACTGAGGCCCAGCGGCAGATCCTTCTCGCCCGCTACGGGGGCTGCTTCCACTGCAGAGCGCACCCGGCGCTGTGCCAGATCCATCACATCAGGCCGGTCTCGCAGGGCGGATCCACCCGGCTCGACAACATGGTTCCGGTCTGCTGGGACTGCCACCAGAGGATCCACCACCACAAGTGGCGGATCCGCACCACCAACGGTGTGCACACCCTTCACCCGCCGGGGCAAGTTCACTACGGGCCCGCGTGCGCCCCGGAAGAACCGACCCTGCATCTGCCGGGCATCGCGACCGACGGATTGCTGGCCGGGGCGGTCCGTGCCGGTGGCTAGAGAAGGTCACACCCGCCAGCGGAAACAATCCCTGCTCGGGCCAGCCGAGATCCGGACTCGGTGGTCAGCTCTGGAGTTGGGGGATCAGTTCCTCGGTGGTGGAGGCGGGGGACTGGCAGGCGAAGTTGCGGCAGACGTAGGCGAAGCCTTCGGGACGGTCGTGCCATAGCGGGGAGTCGTAGGGCTCGCCCCAGGCCAGGACCGCGTTGGGCAGGTAGCGGGTCTGAACCGCGGCAACCAGGTCGGCCCGGTCGCCCACCACGGCGATTTCATCGATGCCGCCGGCCGCAAGGTCCACCGCCTCCAGCGCCCGGCCGAAGGCGGTGGGGTGCTGGGCCGCGGCCGTGTCAAACAGGTTGATGATCTGGCGGGCGTGCTCGTCGTAGCGGGGCTCGCCGGTCAGTGCGGCCAGCCGGAGCAGCCCGCAGGCAGCCAGAGACTGGGCCGACGGGGTGGCGTTGTCCATCAGGTCCTTGGGCCGGGTCACCAGCTTCTCGGCGTCGTTGCCGGTCGTGAAGACCCCTCCTGCCGCGTCGTCCCAGAACAGCCCCAGCAAGCCGTCGGCCGCCGACCGGGCCTCGTCGATCCAGCGGGCCTGGCCGGACAGCTCTCCCAGCCGGGTGAAGGCGTCGATCAGGGCCGCGTAGTCCTGGGCGTACGCCAGGTGGCGGGCCTGGGCCGGGCGCTCGCCATCACCGGCCTGCCATGATCGCAGCCATCGGCCGTCGTCGCGCCGCAGGTTGGACACCAGGAACTCGCCGTTGGCCAGCGCCGCCGCCCGCCACTGCGGATCACCGGTGGCCGCCGCGGCCTCGGCCAGCGCAGACAGCATCAGGCCGTTCCACTCGGTGAGGACCTTGTCATCGAGTCCGGGCCGAACCCGGCTCTCCCGGCAGACGAACAACGCCTGGCGGGCGGCTTCCACCTCCTCGGGCCGGATCAGGTCGCCCCGCACCGGTCGGTTCAAGATGTTGGACCCCTCGAAGTTCCCGGCCGGGGTCACTCCCCACCAGGCTGCGGCCGCATCGGCGGCCTCCGCCCCGGCCGCGTTCTGCACCACCGCTCGCAGCTCGGGCTCGGACCACACGTAGAACTTGCCCTCGACGCCCTCGGAGTCGGCGTCCTCGGCCGAGTAGAAGCCGCCCTCGGAGTGGCACAGGTCCCGCAGCACGTAGCCGATCGTCTCGTCGGCCACCTGGCGGTAGACCGGCTCGCCCGTCAGCATCCAGGCGTGCAAGTACGCCCTCGTCAGCAGGGCGTTGTCGTACAGCATCTTCTCGAAGTGGGGCACGAGCCAGCGGCGGTCCACCGAGTATCGCGCGAACCCGCCGCCCAGATGGTCGTAGATGCCGCCGGAGGCCATGGCGTCGAGGCTGGTCCGCACCGCCCGCAGCAGCTCGGGGCGGTCGCTGCGGTGATGGATGCGCAGGGCGGAGGCCAACGTCATGGCCGCCGGGAACTTGGGCGCGCCGCCGAATCCTCCCCACTCAGGATCGAAGGAGGCCAGGATGGCGTCCCCGGCCCTGTCCAGCGCTCGGCCGTCGCCGGCGTCCCCGGCCCTGTCGAGCGCTCGGCCGTCGCCGGCGGCGTCGGCAGACTCCGCACCGAGCGATGCGGCGGCACGCGAAGTCCGGTCGATCAGCGCCACCAGCTGGTCGGCCTGGGCGTGCACATCGGCCCGGCGGTTGGTCCACGCCTCGTCGATGGCCTCCATCACCTGGCGGAACGAGGCCATCCCGCCGCGGGGCCGGTCGGGGTAGTAGGTGCCGCCGAAGAAGGGCCGGCCGTCGGGCGTGAGGAACACGGTCATGGGCCAGCCGCCCCGGCCGGTCATGGCCTGCACCGAGTCCATGTAGATGGCGTCCACGTCGGGACGCTCCTCCCGGTCGACCTTGACGTTGACGAACAACCGGTTCATCACCGCCGCGGTGTCGGGATCCTCGAAGGACTCGTGGGCCATCACGTGGCACCAATGGCAGCTGGAGTAGCCCACCGACAGCAGCACCGGCCGGTCCCGCTCAGCGGCCGCCGCGAAAGCCTCGGAGCCCCACGGGTACCAGTCCACCGGGTTGTCGCGATGCTGGCGCAGGTACGGGCTGGTCTCGCCGCCGAGCCGGTTCATGAACCGAGCCTAGAGGCCGAGCACAGGTCTGCTTTCGGCCCGCGATGAGCGCTCGCACCGCCGGTGGGGCAGACTGGCGCCGGTGAGCGCTGGGGTCCGGGTACTGGTCGTCGACGACGAGCCCTCGTATCGGGAGGGACTGCAGGTGGCGCTGGGGGCGGAAGGGTTCCTGGTCGACGTCGCGGCCGACGGCGAGGAGGCCCTGGTCATGTTCGAGGCCCTCGAGCCCGAGATCGTGCTGCTCGACGTGATGCTGCCCCGCCTGTCCGGGATCGACGTGTGCCGCCGCATCCGCTCTCTCGCCGACACACCGGTCATCATGGTGTCGGCCCGCCGGGAGGAGATCGACACCGTGGTCGGGCTGGAGGTCGGAGCGGACGACTACGTGGCCAAGCCCTACCGGGTGCGAGAGCTGGTGGCCCGGATGCGCACAGTGATGCGCCGCAGCCGGACCCGGCCGGTCAACTCCTTCAACGGCGCAGCCAACCTCAGCATCGGCGAGGTCACCGTGGACCGGGACCGCCACGAGGTGACCGTCGGCGGCCAGTTGGAGCGCCTGCCGCTGAAAGAATTCGAGGTGCTGGCCCTGCTCATGGAGAACGCCGGTTTCGTGGTCACCCGCCAGACCCTCATCGACAGGGTCTGGGGGTTCGACTACGTGGGCAACACCAAGACCCTCGACGTGCACATCAAGCGGCTGCGGTCCCGCATCGAGCGCGACCCGGCCCAGCCCGAGCGCATCGTCACCATCAGGGGCCTCGGCTACAAGTACGTGGCGCCCTGAACTCCCGGCGGACCCGTCGCTAAGACAGAGACCAGCAAGATGACAGGGATCCGGATATGGATGGCCGGGGCCCGTCCCCGCACACTCAGCGCCGCGCTGGTGCCGGTGGCCACCGGAACGGCCGTGGCGGTGGGCGAGGGGTCAGACACCGCTTGGTGGCGGGCCGGAATGGCACTGTTGGTCGCGATGGCGCTGCAGGTGGGCGTCAACTTCGCCAACGACTACTCCGACGGCGTCCGTGGCGCGGACAATGCCGACAGGGTGGGCCCGCAAAGGCTGGTGGGCTCCGGGCTCGTAGAGGCCCGCCGCGTGAAGCGAGCCGCGCTCGCGGCGTTCGGTGCGGCCGTCGTCGCCGGCGGGGCGCTCGCCGCACTGGCGGGGTGGGAGCTACTGGCCGCGGGGGTCGTTTGCCTGGTGGCCGGCTGGACGTACACCGGCGGGCCGAGGCCCTACGGATACATGGGGCTGGGCGAGGTGTTCGTGTTCGTGTTCTTCGGCCTGGTGGCCACCGCGGGCACGACCTACGTGCTGCTGGAACGGCTGGACTGGTTGGCGGTGCTGTGCGGCGTGCCGGTCGGGCTCTGGGCGGTGGCGCTGCTGATGGCCAACAACCTGCGCGACATCACCGGCGACACCGCCGCGGGCAAGCGCACCCTGGCCGTTCGCCTGGGTGAGCGCCGCAGCCGTCTCGCCTACATGGCGGTGCTGGAGGCCTCCTACGCCGCGGCCCTGGTCGCCTCGATCACAGGTCGGGCTGCGGCTGCCGCGGTGTTGGGCGCGCCCTTCGCGGTGGGCGCGGTACGCCGCGTCCTGCGGGGAGCATCCGGCCCCGAGCTGATCGGGGTCCTGGGCGCGACCGCCAAGGTCCAGCTCGTCTCGGGCCTGGCCATGGCGGTAGGCATCGCGGTCACCGGATAGCAAACTGTGAACCATGAGCCGTGACGCTGTAGTAGCCCATCTCGACGCGCTGGGTGTGCCGTACGAGGTGGTGGAGTGTGACCCCGACTTGGCCGACACCGCCCAGTTCTGCGAGCACTACGGGTATTCGATGGACGCGTCGGCCAACGCCATCTGCGTGATCGGGAAGTCCGGGGACCGGCCGATGGCGTGCTGCGTGGTGCTGGCCTCCACGAGGCTGGACGTGAACGGGGTGGTGCGCCGGCGGCTCGGCACCCGCAAGGCCTCCTTCGCCGACGCGGACGCCACCGTGGAGCGCACCGGAATGATGATCGGCGGGGTGACGCCGTTCGGGCTGCCGGCCGGGCTGCCGGTGTGGATCGACGCCCGGGTCATGGAGTGCGACCGGGTGATCGTGGGCGGAGGCTCCCGGGACTGCAAGATCCTGTGCCCGCCCGCCTCGCTGCTGGCCATCGACGGCGCTGAGGTCGTCGAGGCTCTGGCCAAGGCGCCACCACCGCCGCCGTGACCGTGGAACTGGCAGCACAACGCACGCATACCGTGCAAAACGCTGCCAATTCCACCAACGCCCAGAACCCGGCCCCGAACTGGCAGCACAACGCACGCATCCCGTGCAAAACGCTGCCAATTCCACCAATGCCCAGAACCCGGCCCCGAACTGGCAGCACAACGCACGCATCCCGTGCAAAACGCTGCCAATTCCCTCGGCGGCGGGCCGCGGGTCAGCGGCGGGTAGCGGTGATGAGTTGGGCGATGCCCGCGCTCAGCGGCTGGCGACGCACATCGATGAACCCGGCGGACCGCAGCCCGGCGAGCAGTTCCTCCGGAGGCGGCAGGTAGGCGACCGATTCGGGCAGGTACCGGTAGGCGTCGCGGTCCGACAGGGCCGCACCGATCAGGGGCACCACCCGGCCGAAGTACAGTCCATGACCCCAACGAAGGACGGGATTGGTCGGCGAGTCCACCTCCAGCAGGCCGATACGGCCGCCGGACCGAAGCACCCGGGCCAACTCGGCGAACAGCGGCGGCACCGCGGTCAGGTTGCGCAGGGCGAAGCCGCAAGTCGCCCCGTCGAGAGCGCGGTCCGGGAGGGGCAGCTCCAGCACGTCGGCGTTGACCAGCGGGGCTCGGCCCGCGCCCGGGGGGGCCGCCCGCAGCATCCCCATCGAGAAGTCGAATCCGACTCCACGGTGGCCGAGCCGGACGAGCTCCCGGCAGAAGTCTCCAGTGCCGCACGCCAGGTCGGCCACCCGCGATCCCGCAGGCAGAGCCAGCTCCCGCACCGTCCGGCGCCGCCAGGCCACGTCGAGCCGCCCGGTCATGATGCGGTTCACCAGGTTGTAGCGGGGCGCGATGGCGTCGAACATCTCCCTCACGGCCCGGCGCTTGGCTGCGCCGGAGGGCAGTTCGCTCACTCGCGAGTTCGCTTGGGCCAGTGCCGCTGGTAGTCGCGGCTGGTGGGATACACCAGCAAGGCAATCAACGCAATGTCGAACAACAGGCCGAACGCGTCGGCCCACAGCCAGCGCGGCGTGTCGGTCACGGCCAGCAGCACCAGCAGGGCGACGGGAACCACGGCCACGACCACGCCGAGCTTGTAGCCCCACCGCCTCTCGTTGGCGATGCCGAAGGCGGCCAGCACCTTGCCCACCGCGATCGTCAGCGTGTAGACGCCCAGCGACCGGGCGCCGAGCATCCCGAACACCAGCGACAGGCCGCCTTGGAAGTACAGCAGCAGCTGCGCGATGTACAGCGTCTGGGGCTGCCGGGGGTTGACCCAGACCCGTTTCTCCATGCCTCCAGTATGCAGGCTGATTCAGGCCGAGGGGCGACGGTAGGCGCGGTCGGTGTGATGGTGCACGAAGCCGATGCGGCGGTAGACGGCGTTGGCCGGGTGGTTGTCGGACTCCACGTAGAGCATCCCGGCGGTCAGCCCCCGACCCGACAGCCACTCGAGACCGGCCAGGGTCATGGGCCGGCCCAGCCCCCGGCCGGCGAAGTCGGGGTCCACCGCGATCACGTAGATCTCACCCAGGGGCGGATCGTGGTCGGCGTGAACCTTGGTCCAGCAGAAGCCGGCCAGGCGGCCGTCTCGGTGGTGCAGGCGGAACCCGTCGGCGTCGAACCACGGCTCGGCCATCCGGCTCCGCACGTCGGCGGCGGTCAGCCCACCCTGCTCGGGATGCCAGTGGAAGGCCCGGTTGTTCACCTCTACGAACTCATCGAGGTCGTCGAGCGTGAAGGCTCTGGTGGGCAGCCCCGACGGTTCGGCCGGCAGCCGGCAGCGCAGCTGCCACAGGTCTCGGTAGGGGACGAAGCGGTGGCGGTGTGCGGCGGCGTCGTCGCCCGGTGCGACCTCCCTGATCCAGAGCTCGGCGCCGGCGCGATCATCCAACTCGGCCACCGCCTCAGCCAGGATGCCCCCCGTCTCGCCAGCGCCCCGACCCTCGTGCACGACGATCTGCGACTCGCCGTCCGGCGAAGCAGCCGTGTTGACCTCGTAGCGCACGGAGGCGAGGGTACCGCTAGCTTCACCTCCGGTGGCCCGTCCCCGAACACCCAAAGGCCGCGCCCGCCGCACCCATGAGCGCCTGGCCTGCGAGTACCCCGACGCGGTGTGCGAACTCGACCACGGCAACGCCTTCGAGCTGCTGGTGGCCACGATCCTGTCGGCGCAGGCCACCGATGTGGGCGTCAACAAGGCCACGCCCGCCCTGTTCGCCCGGTTCCCGGACGCCGAGACGCTGGCCGAGGCCGAGCCGGAGGACATCCAGCCCTACATCGCCACCATCGGGCTGTTCCGCAACAAGTCCAAGAGCCTGGTGGGAATGGCCCGGATGCTGGTCGACGAATACGGCGGGGAGGTGCCCGGCGCCATGCGCGACCTCGTGCGGCTGCCCGGTGTGGGCCGCAAGACGGCCAACGTGATCCGCAGCGTGGCCCTCGGACTGCCGGGCCTGCCCGTCGACACCCACGTCACCAGGCTTTCGAACCTGCTCGACCTGACCTCCGAGACCGATCCGGTGAAGATCGAGCTCGAGCTCAACCCGATGATCCCCGCAGCCGAGCGGGGCGACTTCAGCCTGCGGATGATCCTTCACGGCCGCCGGGTGTGCGTGGCCCGCCGGCCCCGCTGCGAGGACTGCACGCTCAACGACTTCTGCCCCTCCAGCACTGTCTGACCTCCACCGCGGTAGAACTCGATGCCGAACACGCCAGATTCGTTATATTGTTGTATAATCTGGGAGATCAGGATGCGAGGCGGAAGTGTGCGAGGCGGAAGTGTGCGAGGCGCAAATGTATAGCGCGAAGCTCCGCAAGGTAGGCGGTTCGGTCATGCTCGCTGTGCCGCCTGTTCTTCTTGACCTGCTGGAGCTTCGCTCCGGCGCGAGCGTTCACATCGACGTCGATGATGGTCGTCTGATTGTCGTGCCTAAGCCTCGTCCGAGTTACTCGCTCGACGAGTTGCTCGCGCAGTGCGACGAGACATCCCTCGACAGCGAGGCCGACCGGGAGTGGATCGAGGGGAAGCCCCTCGGAGCCGAGCTTCTGTGATACAGCGTGGTGACGTCTGGCTCGTCAACCTCGACCCGACAGCCGGACATGAGCAGCGTGGAACCCGGCCGGTCCTGGTGGTGTCGCCGGCACCATTCAACGATCTGACAGGGACTCCTGTGGTGCTGCCGATCACCACCGGCGGGAGCTTCGCGCGCCGGCGAGGATTCGCAGTCTCACTGGAGGACGCTGGAACCCGGACCACGGGAGTAATCCGCTGCGATCAGCCACGCGTCCTCGACCTGGGTGCTCGCAGGGGTCGGCGTCTCGAGAGTGTCCCCGCGCCGGTCGTGGAGGAGGTCCTCGCCCGTCTCGCGACCATTCTCACCTAAGAGCGTCCGCAAGTAGGTGAGAGCCGATCGCGTCGCAGCGGTGTCACTCCCGCTCTTGTTCGCTGCGACCTGAGGGCCGCTCGGGCCACGGCCTCGCTCGCGCAAGTCGGCAGGTCGCGGCCCATTTGCTCGGCCTCTAGGGGGTCGCGCCCGGTAGCGTTGAGGGGTGCTGACCCGCCTCGACCTGCGCAGCAGCCGCGGTCCTGTCGCGTCCTGCCTGCCCCGGCCCGAGGCCGCGCCCGCGGGTCCGCTGGAGGCGGTGCGAGCCATCATTGCCGAGGTCCGGGAGCGGGGCGACGACGCCCTCCGGGAGCTAACCGGGCGCTTCGACGGTGTCTGGCCCGACCGCCTCACGGTGAAGCCGTCCGAGATCGACGAGGCCGTGGCCCGGACACCCGCTGAAGTAAGAGACGCCCTTGCGACCGCAGTGGCCAACGTCGAGGCCTACCACCGCCACCAACTTCTCGATGACGTGCTCCACGAGCGGGGCGGCGTCTCTGTCCGGGAGCAGCATCTTCCCGTGCGCAGGGCCGGCTGCTACGTGCCCGGAGGCCGAGCCGCCTACCCGTCGACGCTGATCATGACGACGATTCCGGCCCGGGTGGCCGGTGTGGAGGAGACAGCGGTGTGCGTGCCGCCCGGCTCCGACGGCCGCATCGCCGACGTGACCCTGGCTGCGGCCGCCGCCGCCGGGGTCACCGAGGTCCATCCCGTGGGCGGCGCCCAGGCCATCGCCGCGCTGGCCTACGGAACGGAGTCGATCCGGTCCGTCAACGTGATCGCCGGGCCGGGGAACTCCTACGTCGCGCTGGCTCAGCGGGAGGTTGCCGGCGTCGTGGGGGTGCCGGCCGCGTTCGCGGGCCCCTCGGAAGTGGTGGTGGTGGCCGACGCCGGCGCCGACGCCACCTTCGCCGCGGCCGACGTGATACTGCAGGCCGAGCACGGCCCCGACGGGCTGGCGTGGCTGGTGACATGGGACGCGTCCACCGCCGACGAGGTGGAGGCCGAGGTCACCCGGCTGACGGCGCTCGCCGACCGGCGGTCCGAGATCGAGGCCACGTTGAGGCACTCGGGGTACAGCGTGCTGTGCTCGAGCACCGAGCAGGCCCTCGAGGTCGTCAACGAGATCGCCCCCGAGCACCTGGAGTTGATGGTCGCCGATCCCGAGGCTCTGCTACCGATGGTCCGCAATGCCGGAGCCGTGTTCTGCGGACCGTGGGCGCCCGCCTCGCTGGGCGACTATGCGGCCGGCCCCAACCATGTGCTGCCCACCGACGGTACGGCCCGATTCGCAGGTGCCCTCTCTGTGCGCGACTTCCTCAAGAGCATGCACATCGTTTCCGCGGACGGGCCGGGACTGCGACGCCTGGCACCGCATGTGATCGCGCTGGCCGAGGCTGAGGGGCTCACGGCCCACGCCGAGTCGGTGCGGCTGCGGCTCGCCCGCCTTGACGCCGAGCCACCGGCGTCGACCACGGAGCGCTCGCCATGAGCATGGTCGGGGTCGCGTCACCGGGATCAACGATGGAGCGCTCGCCATGAGCCCGGTCGGAGCGGGGCCTGGCGCGGTCCGGCCCCGCGACGACATCGCCCTGATGGCCGGCTACCACTCGCCGCAGCTCGACGTGGCCGTGCGCCTCAACACCAACGAGAGTCCGCTGCCGCCCCCGGCGGCGTTCACCGAGGCGGTGGCGGCCGCGACCCGGTCGGTGGTCTGGAACCGGTACCCGGACCGCCAGGCTGCCGAGCTCAGGGCGCGGATCGCGGCCCGCCACGGTGTGACCGCCGATCAGGTCTTCGCGGCCAACGGCTCCAACGAGGTGCTCCAGTGCCTGCTTCTCGCCTACGGCGGGCCGGGCCGCCGCGCGGCGGTGTTCGAGCCGACCTACGCGCTGCATTCGCACCTGGCCCGGGTGACCGGCACTGCCGTGGTCGAGGGAGAGCGGGGCCGCGACTTCACCCTGGATCCCGGCGCGGCCGCGGCGCTGATCGACTCGGCCCGGCCCGCGGTGACCTTCATCTGCTCGCCCAACAACCCCTCGGGCACGGTCGAGCCCCGCTCGGTGGTGGCCTCACTGCTCGATGCGGTGGGCGCCACCTCCGGACTGCTGTGCGTGGACGAGGCCTACGCCGAGTTCTCCCCCCACAGCGCGCTCGAGCTCGTCGACCATGAGGCGCCTGTCGTCGTGACCCGCACGTACTCCAAGACGTGGGCCATGGCCGGGGCCCGGCTGGGGTACCTGATCGGCCCGGAGTGGGTGGTGGCCGAGCTGGAGAAGGTGGCCCTGCCGTATCACCTCGACGCGCTCAAGCAGGCCGTCGGCCTCGTCGCCCTCGACTACGTCGACGAGATGCAGGCCCGGGTGGACGCCATCGTGGCCGAGCGCAACCGGCTGTCGGACCGGCTGGGCGGGCTGCCGGTCGACGTGTGGCCCTCCGGTGCCAACTTCGTGCTCATCCGGCCCCGCCACCGCGACGGCGCCGAGGTGTGGCAGCAGCTGGTCGACCGTTCGGTGCTGGTGCGGAACTGCACTTCGTGGCCGAGGCTGGACGGCTGCCTGAGGGTGACGGTCGGCACCCCGGAAGAGGACGACCGCTTCCTCGCCGCCCTCGAGGAGATTCTGGCGTGAGCGGTTCAGCCTCGTACCCTCATGGGGCGCGCGTCAAGGAGATTCTCGTATGAGTCGCACGTCCACCCGTTCCCGGTCCACCAAGGAGACCCGCATCGAGGTCAGCCTCGACCTCGACGGCGACGGTACGACCGAGACCTCCACCGGCCTGCCCTTCTTCGACCACATGCTCGACCAGCTCGGCCGCCACGGCGGGCTCGGGCTGACGGTGCTGGCCGAGGGCGACCTCGCGGTGGACGCTCACCACACGGTCGAGGACACCGGCATCATCCTGGGAGAGGCCTTCCGCGAGGCCCTGGGCGACAAGGCCGGAGTGCGCCGCTTCGCCAGCATCACGGTGCCGTTGGACGAGGCCGCGGTCGAGGTGGTGCTCGACCTGTCGGGACGGCCGTTCCTGCACTACGACGTGGACTTCCCCGGCGAGAAGATCCTCGGCGATCCGCCCTTCGACCCGCAGCTGGCCGAAGAGTTCTGGCGGGCCTTCGCCACCGCGGCCGCGATCACGCTGCACATCGTGATGCGGCGAGGCCGCAACACCCATCACATCGTGGAGGCGTCGTTCAAGGGCGTGGCCCGGGCCATCCGCGACGCGGTGCGGGTGGAGGGCTCGGCCCTGCCGTCGACGAAGGGCACCCTGTGACCGAGGCAACCACTCGCCGCCTGCAGAGGCTCGGCGGCAGGAGCTCCCGGCACCAGGAGCAGCCGACGACCGAGACGCCCCTGGTTGCCATCCTCGACTACGGGATCGGCAATCTCCGCTCGGCGCAGAAGAGCTTCGAGCACGCAGGCGCCGATGCCCGCCTCACAGCCGACAGGAGCCTCATTGCCGATGCCGACGGAGTAGTCCTGCCCGGTGTGGGTGCCTTCGCTCCGTGCATGGGTGCGTTACAGCGCACCGGCCTCGACGACGCTGTCCACGAGGCGGTTGAGTCAGGAAGGCCGTTCATGGGCATCTGCGTCGGGATGCAGGTGCTATTTGCCGGCTCCGACGAGGCGCCGGGCACGCCAGGGCTCGGCTTGTTCGAGCGTCGGGTGACCTGGATTCCCGGATCGGTCAAGCGACCCCAGATGCAGTGGAACGTCCTTTCCCGCCGCGGTCCTGCCCATCGGATGTTCACCGGACTTGACGACCCGATCTGGGCCTATTTCGTCCACTCGCTGGCACCGGAGATGGGGGACGGAACCGATGTGGTCGCGACCTGCGATTACGGTGGTGCAGTGGTCGCCGCGGTGGCCCGAGGGAACGTGTGGGCAGCGCAGTTCCATCCAGAGAAGTCGTCGCGCGCCGGACTCGGCATTCTGGCCAACTTTGCCGCTGAGGCCAGCAGCTATCGACACGGACGCTCAGCCGGGCAGCGCATCCTTGCCGATTTCCTCGCTCGGGCCGACGACCGCCGTGGCAGCAAGCCTGTCGATCTTCGCTCTGCAGGCCAGCCGCTGGACGAGAACGCGGGCGATCCTCAAACAGCCGGCGAGCCAGTCAGCTGACCGTGAAGCTCTACAGCGCGGTTGACATCCGCGGGGGCCGCTGCGTGCGACTGCGCCAGGGCGACTACGGCGCCGAGACCGTCTACGACGACGATCCGGTGGCTCGGGCCGTCGAGATGGCCGAGGCGGGCGCGGGATGGATCCACGTCGTGGACCTCGACGGCGCCCGATCCGGGCATCCCGACAACGCCGCAGTGGTGACCGCCATCGCCGGCGCGGTCGATGTCCCGGTCCAGGCGGGCGGGGGAGTGCGGACCGCCGCCACCGCCGAGGCGTGGTTCGCGGCCGGCGTCGAGCGGGTGGTGCTGGGCACCGCTGCGCTGCGCGACCCGGAACTGGTACGGGGTCTGGCCCGATCGCACCGGATAGCAGTCGGTCTCGACGCCCGGGCCGGCGATGTCGCCACCGACGGCTGGCTGCAGGGCTCGGGGCAGTCGGTGCTGGATGTGGCCCGCAGCTTCGCGGCCGACGGCGTGGACGCATTCGTGGTGACCGACATCAGCCGCGACGGGACTCTGGAGGGACCCGACATCGTCGGGCTGGCGTCGGTGCTGGACGCGGTGTCGGTGGACGTGATCGCCTCCGGGGGCGTGGGGCAGCTCGGCGACCTGACGGCACTGGCCGGGCTCGAGGGCCGCGCCGGCCGCCGGTTGAGCGGTGTGATCGTGGGCACCGCGCTCTACGAGGGGCGCCTCACGGTGGCCGAGGCGGTGGCCGCGCTGGCCGGAAGTGGAAGAAGCGGCTGATGAGCGGTGTGATCGTGGGCACCGCGCTCTACGAGGGGCGCCTCACGGTGGCCGAGGCGGCAGCTGCGCCGGCCGCAAGTGGAAGAAGCGGCTGAGATGCGGGTGGCCCGGGTAATTCCCTGCCTCGATGTGGACGCGGGCCGGGTTGTCAAAGGGGTGAACTTCGTGGACATCCGCGACGCCGGCGATCCGGTCGAGCTGGCTGCCCGCTACGACGCCGAGGGCGCCGACGAGCTGGTCTTCCTGGACATCACCGCGTCGTCGGACCGTCGCGACACCACCGTGGCCATGGCCCGGGCAGTGGCCGACGAGGTGTTCATCCCGTTCACCATCGGGGGTGGCATCCGGACCCTCGACGACGCCCGGCTCCTGCTGCGAGCGGGAGCCGACAAGGTGAGCGTCAACACGGCGGCGGTGCGCCGGCCCGAGCTGGTGAGCGAGATCAGCCGGGAGTTCGGCGCCCAGTGCTGCGTCGTCGCCATCGACGCCCGCAGCTCCGCGGAGGCGCGCAGCGGCTACGAGGTATTCACCCACGGAGGGCGCACCCGCACCGGCATCGACTGCTTGGAGTGGGCCGCCGAAGCAGAGCGCCTGGGAGCAGGCGAGATCCTGCTCACCTCGATGGACCGCGACGGCACCAGAGAAGGCTTCGAGCTGAACTTGACATCCAAGGTTGCGGCCGCAGTGGGTGTCCCGGTCATTGCCAGCGGGGGAGTAGGCAACCTCGACCACCTCGTGGACGGCATAATCGAGGGCCGGGCCGACGCGGTGCTGGCCGCCAGCATCTTCCACTACGGAGAGCACACGATCGCCGAAGCCAAAGCCCGCATGACCCGAGCCGGCATCCCCGTCCGCCCCGCATGACAACGACCCGCCAGGCCGGGGGGTGGCGGCGAGTCAGATGACCGACGAATAGGGCGAAGCCCGTGTCGGTCATCTGACTCGTCGACAGGACCCGCCGGCCGGAAACAACGCTAGACAAGGGCAGAATGCCCGCCGCCGCGAGAGACAGCCAGCGAGACGCCTCTTCCCTAGGGGCAATAGGCGCACTAGTGTCGCGGCCGCGCCAATGCCCCAGCCGCTGACGCCCGGAGGTCGCCTTTGACCGTCGCTGACACGTACCGCCTGTCCTCCCGGTACACCGACGACTCAGGAACGGTGTTCATGACGGGCCTCCAGGCGCTGGCCCGGCTGCCGATCGAGCAGCTTCGGGCCGACCGGCTCGCGGGGCTGCACACCGCCGCCTTCGTCAGCGGCTACCCGGGATCGCCCGTCGGCGGCTACGACGGCGACGTGGGCAGGGCGATCGAGCAGGCCCCCGATCTGCCCATCGTGCTGGCTCCTGCCCTCAACGAGGAGCAGGCGGCCACCGCGGTGATGGGATCCCAACTGGCCACACTTCGTCCCGACTCCCGCTACGACGGTGTTCTGGGCATCTTCTACGGCAAGGCACCCGGTGTGGACCGCGCCTCCGACGCACTCCGCCACGCCGTGTTCGCCGGCACGGACCCCCGCGGCGGGGCGGTGGTGATCGCCGGGGACGACCCCGCGGCCAAGAGTTCGACCATCCCGTCGTCATCGGCGGGAACCCTCGCCGACAAGCACATTCCCGTGCTCTACCCCGGAACGCCTCGCGAGGCCCTGGATCTGGGCCGCCACGCCGTGTACCTGTCGAGGGCCACCGGTCTGTGGACCAGCCTCAAGATCGTGGCCGACGTGGCCGACGGCTCATCCACGGTGCACCTCGATCCCCGCCGGGTCGACCCCGTCATCCCCACCATCGACGGCGAGCCCTACGCCCACACTCCCGACGGCAGGCTGCTGACCCCCGAGACGGTCGACGCCGAACGCGAGATCTACGAGATCCGGCACCCGCTGGCCATCGAGTACGCGGCCCTCAACCACCTCAACCACGCCACCGTCAACCCGTCCGACGCCTGGATCGGGATCGTGGCCTCGGGGATCACCTACCGGGAGCTGCGCGAGGCCCTGCGCCGGCTGGGACTGGCCGACGACGCCGAGATCGCGGCGGCCGGCATCCGGCTCATGTGCATGCACATGCCCATCCCGTTCAGCCCCCAGCGGGCCCGCCACTTCGCCCGGGGCCTGGTGGAGATCTTCGTGGTGGAGGAGAAGCAGCCCAACATCGAGTCGCTCATGAAGGACGCCCTCTACAACGAGCGCCGGCGGCCGCGGGTGACGGGCAAGTTCGACGAGCACGACACCCTGCTGCTGCCCGGCCACGGGGGCCTCACCGCCGACGACCTGCTGGAACCGCTGCGCCGGCGCCTGTCCGAGCGCATCGGCCACCGCCTCGCGCCCGAGCAGCCGCCCCGCGAGCTGATCCCGTTGAGGGAGGGGGTGGCCCGCACGCCCTACTTCTGCTCGGGATGCCCCCACAACCGCTCGACCAAGGTCCCCGACGGCGCCGCGGTGGGCGCGGGGATCGGCTGCCACACGATGACCCTGCTGATGGACTCCGACGGATTCGGCGACATCGTCGGGCTCACCTGCATGGGCCAGGAGGGGGCCCAGTGGATCGGCATGGCCCCGTTCGTCGAGACGCCTCACATCTTCCAGAACATCGGTGACGGCACCTACTTCCACAGCGGCCAACTCGCCATCCAGGGCGCGATCGCAGCCGGCGTCGACGTCACCTACAAGCTGCTCTGGAACCGCACCGTGGCCATGACCGGGGGCCAGGACCCCCAGGGCATGCTGGGAGTGGCCGAGGTGTGCCGGATGCTGCTGGCCCAGGGAGTGGCCCGGGTGCTGGTGACCACCGAAGACGACGCCCGCTACCGCGGCGCGGACCTGCCCGAGGGCGTGGACGTCTGGCCCCGCAGCCGGCTGATGGAGGCCCAGGAGCTGCTCGCTGAGATCAAGGGCGTCACCGTGCTGATACACGACCAGCAGTGCGCAGCCGAGGCCCGCCGGGGCCGCAAGCGGGGCACCGTGGCCGTGCCCAGCCAGCGCGTCTTCATCAACGAGCGGATCTGCGAGGGCTGCGGCGACTGCGCGCAGATCAGCAACTGCCTTTCGGTGCAGCCCGTCGAGACGGCGTTCGGCCGCAAGACCCGCATCGACCAGACGACATGCAACCTGGACTTCTCGTGCCTTGAGGGCGACTGCCCGTCGTTCATGACCGTGACCCGGCCCGGTCGCCTGCGGTCGTGGCTGCACCGCATCACCGGGCGGCGGGGCCGAGTCCCGGCGGGCGCCGCGAGCGGCCCGGCCCGGCCCGCGCCCACCGATCTGGACGATCCCACGCCGGTTGTCGGAACCGACGACCTGTCGGTCCGCATCATCGGCATCGGCGGCACCGGCGTGGTGACCGTCAGCCAGGTGATCGGGACCGCGGCCATGTTCGACGGCTACGAGGTGCGGGGCCTCGACCAGATCGGCCTCTCCCAGAAGGCCGGACCGGTGGTGAGCGACCTGCGCCTGTACCGGGGCGACGAGGCGGCCAGCAACCGCCTGGGCGAGGGCCAGGCCGACGTGCTGCTGGCCTTCGACCAGCTGGGGGCGGCGTCGCCGTCGGGCATGAGCAGGGCCGACCCCGAGCGCACCGTGGTGGTCGGCTCGACCTCGCAGACCCCCACGGGAGCGATCGTGGCTCACCCGGACCGGGCCATGCCGGAGCCTGCCGAGCTGGAGGCCGTGATCGCGTCGGCCACCCGGGCCGACTGCCGCCACTGGGCCGACGCCCAAGGGATCACCGAGGCCCTGCTGGGCAACTCGGTGACGGCCAACGTGTTCGTGGTGGGAATGGCGGTGCAGGCCGGAGCGCTGCCGCTGTCGCCGTGGTCGGTGGAGCAGGCCATCGAACTCAACGGCGTGGCGACGAGAAGCAACATCGAGGCGTTCCGGTGGGGCAGGGCCATGGTGGCCCGGCCCGAGACGGTGGAAGCTGCGGCCGCCTCCGGCCCGGCCCGCCGCGACGGTCTGGGTGACCTCGACGAGCAGCTCGCGGCCCGGGTGGCCGAAGTGGCCGCTGCCGCCGGCTTCGACGGGACCACAGCCGACGGGGCCGGCTCCACCGACGGCTACCGGGGTCCCGTCGACCTGGAGCTGATGGCGAAGGAACTGTGCGCCTACCAGTCGCCGAAGCTGGCCCACAGACATCTCGACTTCGTGGAAGCCGTGGCCGCAGCCGACGACGAGCGAGGCGACGGGTCGGGACGGCTGGCCCGAGCCGCGGCCCGGGGCTACTTCAAGCTGCTGGCCTACAAGGACGAGTACGAGGTGGCCAGGCTGATGCTCGACCCCGAGGCCATCGCCGAGGCCCGCCAGCAGGCCGCAACCACCTCCGGGAGGCTGGCCTGGAGGCTGCATCCGCCGATCCTGCGAGCCTTCGGCATGAAGTCGAAGATCTCGGTGCCGGTGTCGTGGACGCCGGCCATTCGGCTGCTGGCCTCGATGCGCGGCCTGCGGGGCACGCCCTTCGACGTGTTCGGGTACACCGCGGTGCGGCGGGCGGAGCGGTCCTTGCCGAAGACGTACCGCGCTGCGGTCACATCCGACCTCGCCACGCTGGCCCCCGGCTGCTACGAGGCCGTGCTTCGGAGAGCCGCGCTGCCGGAGATCGTGCGGGGATACGAGCACATCAAGATGGCTGGGATCGACGAGATGCGAGAGGAACTGAAGCGAGCCTGATCGCGGGAAGCACTGATCGCGCGAAACACTGATCCCGCGAGCCTGATCCGTGCATCAAGTTGATAGGCTCGGGCCCAACCCAATGGTGACGACGACTGCTACCGCCACCTTGGACCCACACTTGGCGTTGTCAACGGACTTCGCTGAAGTTGTGCGCCGCCATGTCGATGGCTTGGCCAGCGACGCGGATCTGGCGCTCCTGGAGGCCAACACCAGGCTGTGGGTTCGAGCCCTATACCGACTGCTCGACGATGTCGCTGAGACCATCGACTCGGTCCGAGCCACGGTGAGGGGACATCAGCGCGCCCTCATTGTCGCCGATCTGGAGAAGGACTACCGATCCATCGACGCCGTGCTGACGACCCTGGTGGGGCCGCCCCGGGCGCCCCTGGCGAACGGCGCCTCCGCCGACGGCCGCGACACCGGGCAGGTGGAACTGCAGCTGTCGTGGGTGCCGGGGCGGATCATCGCCTGGGCCGCGGGGCCCGGCCGATCCTCCGACAGCGCTCCCGACGTGCTGCGGAGGCTGCGCGACAGCGGGGCCGGCACCGTCGACTGGAGCCAGCACCGCCCAGTGAAGGTCCCAGGCGGGGCCCGGGCCGACGCGGTGTCGGCACCGATCGAGAGCTGCCTCGGGTGGCTGGTCGCCCTGGGTGAGGCGGCCGAGGAGGACGGCATAGGAGCCAGCGTCTCGTGGCTCGGCCTGGTGGCCGCACTGGCGGTGCGGCTCGCCGCGCAGGGACGCATGGTTCCGCAGCTCAAGAAGGTTCGCCGCCGCTTGCGCATGGACGAGGCCGAGGGCGACGGCTCCAACGGTGCGGCCGCGGCGCGCGCCGACAGCGCCACCTACGTGGTGCGCTGGGCCCCAGCTCTGGTGGAGACCGACGTGATCGCCGCACTGGCGGAGTCGCTGCCCGGAGCCGCGGCCGCGTTCGAGAACCAGCGGGACGCGACCGCGTTCACGCAGGCCGCGCTGGCCGACATCGTCGACGCCATCGCCACCGAAGCAGCCGAACGGCTCGAAGCCCCCGCGCCACCGCCGGTGCCGCGCACAAAGGCCGACGTGGCCGAGACGGCCCTGGCCAGGCTCGACGGCACTCCCTTCGACGTGCCGAGCCGCCACGTCGCGGACCTGACCCGCCGGCTGGACCAGTGGGCCCGGCCGGCGACGGAGTCCTACGACCGCCGTCTGCGCCTGATCGTGCAACTCGATCCTCCCGACGACATCGGCGCATGGCACCTGTCGGTGCTGTCCGAGTCGAGCGCAGGCGAGCTCCAACCCGTTGAGCGGGCCCTGGTGATCGCGTCGCGGGCCAGGCGCCAGGCGGTGAAGCACCAGATGGCCCGCCTGGAACGGCTCTTCCCCGAACTTGTGCGGCTCGGGGGCCGCCGGCGGGGAGAAGTGATCCTCAACGCCGACGAGGCCTGGCAGCTGATGACCGAGACCGGTCAGATCCTGCAGGCGGTCGGATACGACGTGCGGGTCCCGGCTCTGTCGCGCCGCCGCCCGACGCCGTCGCTCCGACTCACGTCGGTGGAGGCCCAGGAGACGGTCGTCGGAGCCCGGCAACTCGCCGATGTCCGCTGGTCGGTCGCCTTCGACGACATCGAGCTGACCGCAGTCGAGATCCGCGAGCTGGCCACCCAGGCTCGGCCTCTGGTGAAGAGCCGGGGGCGGTGGGTGGAGCTCGACCGCGTCGACCTGAACGAAGCCGCAGCCGCGCTGGCCGAACGGGCCGACATGACCCGGTTGACCGGCGCCGACATGCTGCGCCACGCCCTCGGCCTGGAAGGATCGCCCCTAGCCGGGGGCACGATGATCGCGGGGGAAGGCTGGGCCGCGGAGCTGATCCGGAGTGCTCGCCACCTACCCGCCGAACTCCCCACCAAGCCGGACGGCTTCAACGGGACGCTGCGCACCTACCAGGCCGACGCCCTGATCTGGCTCGGCTTCCTGGAGCAGGCCGGTCTCGGCGGATGCCTGGCCCTCGACATGGGCCTGGGCAAGACCCCCACGATGCTGGCCCACATCTACCTCACCCGCAGCAAGGGTCCATCGCTGGTGGCCGCACCGCCCGCGGTGGTGGGCAACTGGGCCAGCGAGGCCCGCCGGTTCGTGCCGGGCCTGCGCGTCGTCGTCCATCACGGCCCCAACCGCACGCCCGCCGACCGGGTGCCCGCCATGGTCGAGGGCGCCGACCTGGTGGTGTCCACCTACGGCACGACCATGCGCGACCTGGATGTGCTCGAGAAGGTCGAGTGGTCGACGGTGGTTCTCGATGAGGCCCAAGCCATCAAGAACCCGGCCAGCGAGACCGCCCAGCAACTGCGCCGGCTCGAGGCCCACTGCCGGGTCGCGCTGACCGGCACCCCGATCGAGAACGGCCTGGGCGACCTGTGGGCCATCATGGACTTCTGCAATCCGGGACTGCTCGGCGCCCGCAACCGGTTCATCGCCGAGATGTCGAGGGTCTCCAGGAACCCCGAGACGGACCCCGACGGTGCGGCGGGATCCGATGGATCGGCGTCGTCCAACGGATCGCAGGCCCTCACGACAGCGGTGGCGGCCGCGACGCCCAAGGCGGCCGCGGCCGCCGAGGGCGCGCTGGCCGCGCTCAACGGCATCCTCGTGTTCCGCCGGACCAAGGTCGAGCCGGTCATCGCCGCCGAGCTTCCCGACCGCATCGACGAGCTCGACCACTGCACGATGACCGCAGAGCAGATAGGGCTGTACCAGGCAGTGCTCGACGAGTTGGTGGCCCGCACCGAGGTACAGGGGGCCGAGGGCGGACCGGAGCGCAAGGGCGCGGTCCTGGCCGCCATCACCGCCCTCAAGCAGATCTGCAACCACCCCGTCAACTACGAGGATGACGGCGGCGACCTGGACGGGCGCTCGGGCAAGCTGGCCCGGCTGGAGCAGATCATGGGCCAGGTGTTCGCAGCCTCCGAGCGGATGCTGATCTTCACCCACTTCGCCACCTGGGGCGAGCGGCTGGCGGCCCATCTCAGCGAGCGGACCGGGCTGGACATCAGCTGCTATCACGGCGGTCTGGCCCGCGGCGCCCGCGACCGGCTGGTGCAGTCGTTCCAGAATGGTCGGGGACCCGGGGCCCTGGTGCTGTCACTGAAGGCCGGCGGCACCGGCCTGAACCTGACCGCGGCCAACCATGTCGTGCTCTATGACCGCTGGTGGAACCCGGCAGTGGAGGACCAGGCCCGCGACCGGGCCTGGCGCATCGGCCAGCGCAACACGGTGGTGTGCCACCGGCTGGTGTGCCCCGGGACGGTGGACGAGCGGGTCGAGGAGGTCGTGGCGGGCAAGCGCCGCATCGCCGACATGGTGCTGCCCAAGTCCTCCTCGGTGGGCGACCTCAACAGCGACCAGTTGCGGGCTGCGTTGGGCATCGACCCGGACCTGCTGCTCATCGACGACAACGGCGACAACGGCTCCCACAGTGCGGGAGGCGGCTCGTGACTGCCCACGACGGCTCCCACACCAACGGAGGCGGCTCGTGAACGCCGCATCCAACGGTGCCGACGCCGCCCGCAGGCGATCCCGGCGGGGCAGGGGCAAGGGCACGGCCCCGGGGTCGGCCAAGACCTCCGGCGACTTCTGGGGCTCGCCGGACAAGCTTCCCTCCGTGGAGGAGGTGGCGGTCTCGACCGATCCGTCCGCGGTGGTCAGATCCCTGGGACGGCCCCCGTTCCCCGGCCACGAGGCGGTCAGCGAGTACTACCTGAGGGCGGTGTACGACAACACCGCCAAACTCGCCGAAGTGCTGGCCACCGCCGGGGACCTGCTGTCGGAACCCCCCAACGCCGAACGCTGACCAGTGCCGCTCCGAGGCGGCCGCGCGGGTAGTGTTGACAGCCGTGCTGCCGAGCGTCAAACATTGTCGGATGCCCGCCTGTTCGTCGGTGCTCAGGAATCTGCCGAGCGCCGAGTGTCTTGCTGAATGCCGAGCAGTCTGACGGATGGCCAGTAGCACGAGCGTGAGGTCGCGTCGCGCCACGCTTGCCCGTATCGGCGGGGTCAGCGTCGGCGGCTCGGCCGTGCTCCTCGCCCTCCTCATCGGCGCGGCCATGATCCTCGGCCTCGGCGCCAACCCGCTCGAGGGCTACAAGGAGCTGCTCAAGGGGGCGTTCGGAGGCACCGAGGAACTGGCCGAATCCGCGGCCAAGGCAATGCCCCTGCTGTTCGTGGGCACCGGCATCTGCGTCGCCTTCCGGGCCAAGGTGATCAACATCGGCGGGGAGGGCCAGATCATCGCGGGCGGGCTGCTGTCCACGATGACCGCGCTGGCGGTGCCCGACCTGCCGGCGATAGTCCTGATCCCGCTGGTGCTGTTCATGGGACTGGTGGGCGGAGCCATCTGGGGCGGCATTCCCGGAGCCCTCAAGGCGTACCTGGGCGTGAACGAGATCCTGTCCACCATCATGCTCAACCTCGTGGCCGTGCAGCTGTTCAACTACATGCTGCGGGCCCCGCTGATGGACCCCAAGCAGATCGAGCTGGGCACCAGGATCCCCCAGACCAAGCGCCTGTCGGAGAACGCCGACCTGCCGATCCTCATCGAGGGCACCCGCTTCCACCTGGGCGTGGTGGTGGCGCTGATCGCGGCCGCCGTCGCCTGGTTCTTCCTGTGGCGCACCACCACCGGCTACCGGGTGCGGGCGGTGGGGGCCAGCGCACCCGCGGCCCGTTACGCGGGGATGCCGGTGAAGCGCATGACCATGCTCGCGCTCACCATCAGCGGCGCACTGGGCGGCCTGGCCGGAGCCTGCCTGGTGTTCGGGAGCGAGACCCACCGCCTGCAGACCGAGGGCTTCGCCACCGGCTTCACCGGCTCGGCCGGCTTCAACGGCATCGTGGCTGCGCTGTTCGGCGGCCTGCACCCGCTGTTCACGATCCCGTCGTCGTTCCTGTTCGGAGGCCTGCTGGTCGGGGCCAATGCGATGCAGCGGGTCATCCAGATCCCGGTGGACCTGGTGATCGGGCTCAACGGCCTGATCGTGGTGTTCGTCGTCAGCAGCAACACGCTGCGCGAGCGGCTGTCGCGCTACATGTCGATAGCCGGCGAGGCGGCCGAGCACGATGAGGCGGGCGCCCACCAGGCGCCGGTCGTCGACGAGGCCGGGACGCCGGAACCCGCAGACGCAGACGCGCCCGACGGCGGCGACGACCCGGTCCGCACCCTGGAGAGCGAGCCGTGACCGACTTCATCACCGTCACCTTCACGGTGGCCACCTTCGCCTCGGGCGTGCGGCTGGCTACCCCGTACCTGCTGGCTGCCCTCGGAGAGACGCTGGGACAGCGCAGCGGCGTGCTGAACCTCGGCGTGGACGGGGTGATGCTGCTGGGCGCGTTCTTCTCCTACTGGGCTGTGCTCCAGACCGACAGCATCGCCGTGGGGCTGCTGGTCGGGATCGGAGTGGGCCTGCTGCTCGGGGCGGTGTACGCCACGGTCACCGTGGTGTTCAGGGCCGAGCAGGGCATCAGCGGGATCGGGATATTCCTGTTCGGGCTGGGCATGAGCGCGCTGCTGTTCGAGGAGTGGGTGGGCACGCCGCGTCCGATATCGAGCTTCGACAAGCTGGCCATCCCGCTGCTGTCGGACATCCCGAAGATCGGCGACATGTTCTTCAACCACAACCTGCTCGTCTACGTGTCGATGCTGCTGGTGCCGGGGCTGACCCTGCTGGTGAACCGCACCACCTTCGGTCTCAACGTCCGAGCGGTGGGCGAGACACCGGAGGCCGCCGACAGCCTCGGAGTGTCGGTGGCCCGGACACGGGCGATCTGCATCCTCATCGGCAACGGGCTGGCCGGGCTGGCCGGGTCCGCACTGGCCATCGAGATCGGGATCTTCCAGCACAACCTCACCAACCAGATCGGCTTCATCGCCATCGCTCTCGTGTACTTCGGGGCGTGGCGACCCACCGGCGTGGTGGCCGGCTCCCTCCTGTACGGGCTGGTCACCTCCACCGTCAACCAATGGAAGACCGCGGGCCTGGTCACCGGAGCCGCCTCGAGCTTCACGACCATGGCGCCCGCGCTGCTCACGATCGTCGCGCTGGTGGTGATCGCGCGCCGCACCGCCGCCCAGCCCGCGGCGCTCACGCTGCCGTTCGTGAGGGGCCACTGATGGCGCTCCGGCACCCGAAGTCGCCAGGCCATAGAGTGTTCACACAAATGGAAGCCCGATCATTCGGGACCATGACCCAGGAGGGACAACTGACAATGACCAAACGATTGCGATCGCTGGTGGTCGTGTTCGCCGTGTTCGGGCTGATCGCAGCCTCATGCGGTGACGACGCTGACGACGCTCCAGACGCTGACACCGCGGCCGCTCAGGCCGAAGCCGAAGCGGCCGCGGCCGCCGCAGAGGCCGAGGCGGCCGCCGCAGAGGCGGAAGCCGCCGAAGCTCAGGCCGAGGCCGATGCGGCCGCCGCCAGGGCTGAGGAGGCCGCCGCCGCGGCCGCCGAGGCCGAGGAGGCACTGGCGGAGGCCATGGAGGCAGCCGAGGGAACCGTAGACCCCGAGGTTGTGGCCGAACTCGAGGCCGCGCTGGCAGAAGCTGAGGCCGAGGCCGCCGCGGCCGAGGCCGAAGCCGCCGAAGCCGCCGCCGCGGCTGAGGAGGCTGCTGCTGCCGCTGCGGCGGCGGCTGCCGAGACAGAAGCAGAGATGGCTGGGCCGGAGCCGCTGCGGGCCGCGGTGGTCACACCCAGCGCGGAGAACGACCTGGCCTTCAGCCAGTCCATCGTCGACGCCCTGCACCGCATGGAGGACGCCGGGCTGCTGAGCGAGGTCGCCATCACGCCGGGCACCTTCATCGTGGAGGACGCCGGCGTGGCCCTGCGCAACTACGCAGAGGACGGCTACGACCTGGTCATCGCCCACGGCTCCCAGTACGGCGGCCTGCTCGAGGAGATCGCCCCGGCCTTCCCCGGCACCGCCTTCGCATGGGGAACCTCGGTGGAGACCTTCGGCCAGCCCAACATCTCGGCCTACACCACCCGGTCGGACCAGGGCGGCTACGCCATGGGGGTCATGGCGGCCAGGCTGGCCGGCGGTTCCCCAGTGGGGATCGTGGGCCCGATCGAGGTCGGCGACGCCAAGCTGTTCGTGGACGGCTTCGCAGCCGGTGTGGAGGCCGGGGGCGGCACCGCCAACTCCGTCTACACCGACTCCTTCGCCGACGTGCAGCTGGCCGCCGAGGCAGCCCAGTCGTTCATCGACAACGGCCACGCGGTGCTCACCGGCACCGCCCAGATGACGGTCGGCGCCATCGGCGTAGCCCGCGAGAACGGCATCCCGTGGTTCGGCACCCAGTCCAACCAGACCAGCGTCGCTCCCGAGATCGTGGTGGCCAACCAGGTCTACAAGTGGGACGTGGTCCTCGACGACCTGGTGCGCGACATCCAGGCAGGCTCGATGGGCGGAAGCTCTTACACCATCGACTTCGCCAACGGCGGGCTCGTGATCGAGTACAACGACGCCTACGACCTGCCCGCCGACGTGCGGGCCGCAGGCGATGCGGCCGTGGCCAGCTTCATGGCGGAGCCGCTGCGGGCTGCGGTGGTGACACCCAGCGCGGAGAACGACCTGGCCTTCAGCCAGTCCATCGTCGACGCTCTGCACCGCCTGGAGGACGCCGGGCTGCTGAGCGAGGTCGCCATCACGCCGGGCACCTTCATCGTGGAGGACGCCGGCGTGGCCCTGCGCAACTACGCAGAGGACGGCTACGACCTTGTCATCGCCCACGGCTCCCAGTACGGCGGCCTGCTCGAGGAGATCGCGCCCAACTTCCCCGACACCGCCTTCGCATGGGGAACCTCGGTGGAGACCTTCGGCCAGCCCAACATCTCGGCCTACACCACCCGGTCGGACCAGGGCGGCTACGCCATGGGCCTCGCCGCGGCTGTGATCGCGGGCGACTCCCCGGTCGGGATCATCGGCCCGATCGAGGTGGGCGACGCCAAGCTGTTCGTGGACGGCTTCAGGGCCGGTGTCGAGGCCGGGGGCGGCACCGCCAACTCCGTCTACACCGACTCCTTCGCCGACGTGCAGCTGGCCGCCGAGGCAGCCCAGTCGTTCATCGACAACGGCCACGCGGTGCTCACCGGCACCGCCCAGATGACGGTCGGCGCCATCGGCGTGGCCCGCGAGAACGGCATCCCGTGGTTCGGCACCCAGTCCAACCAGACCTCGGTCGGCCCCGAAGTGGTGGTGGCCAACCAGGTCTACAAGTGGGACGTGGTCCTCGACGACCTGGTGCGCGACATCCAGGCAGGCTCGATGGGCGGAAGCGCCTACATCATCGACTTCGCCAACGGCGGGCTCGTGATCGAGTACAACGACGCCTACGACGTGCCGGCGGATGCCCGTTCGGCCATCGACGGCGCGGTCGCGGGCTTCACGGACGGCTCGCTGTCCACCGGCGTCGGCTGAGCCCGATCCGGAACATCCAATGACAGACACCCCGGGGGAGCGCACCGAGACGCCGCTGCTGGAGATGCGCGGCATCACCAAGCGCTTCCCCGGGGTGCTGGCCAACGACTCCATCGACTTCGACGTCCAGGCCGGCGAGATCCACGCCCTGCTGGGCGAGAACGGGGCGGGCAAGAGCACGCTCATGAAGATCCTGTTCGGGCTGTACGCGCCCGACCGGGGCGAGGTCTTCCTGGACGGCGAGCTCTCCCGGGTGCGCTCGCCGGCGACGGCCATCGCCGCGGGGATCGGCATGATCCACCAGCACTTCATGCTGGTGCCGACCCTCACCGTCACCGAGAACGTGGCCCTCGGATTGAAATCCCACCGCAAGGGCCGGCCCGACCTGGCCGGTGTGAGGGCCCGCATCATCGAGCTGTCCGAGACCTACGGCCTCGACGTCCAGCCCGACGCCTACCTGTGGCAGCTCGCGGTGGGTGAGCGCCAGCGGGTGGAGATCATCAAGGCCCTGCTGCGGGAGGCCCGGCTGCTGGTGCTGGACGAGCCCACCGCGGTGCTGACCCCCGGCGAGGTCGACGACCTGTTCATCACGCTGCGCCGGATGGCCAACGACGGCCGGGGCCTTATCTTCATCTCCCACAAGCTTCACGAGGTGCTGGCCCTGGCGGACCGGATCACGGTGCTGCGCGACGGCTGCGTCGTGGGCACGACCGTCCCCGCCGACACCGACCGGGAAGGCCTGGCCCGCATGATGGTGGGGCGGCCCGTGAAGCTGGCCCCGGACATGGCCGAGACGGAGGACCGGGGGGTGCGGCTCAGCATCAAGGGGCTCACGGTTGTGGGGGACAGGGGAACCGACGCGGTCAAGGATCTTGACCTCGACGTTCGGGGCGGGCGCATCCTCGGCATCGCGGGCGTCTCAGGCAACGGCCAGCGCGAGCTGGCCGAGGCGGTCGCGGGCCTGCGGCCGGTAGCCGCGGGCACCGTGTCGATCGACGGCGCCGACGTGACCGGGGTGGAACCGAGGCAGGTGCGCAGCGCCGGTCTGGCCTTCATACCCGAGGAGCGCATGCGCGACGGCGCCATCGGCAGTTTTTCCGTGTCGGAGAACCTCATGCTGCTGGCCCACGCCGAGCCCCGGTTCTCCAGCCGCGGGGTGCTCAGGACCAACGCCATCAAGACGCACGGCGAGAGCCTGGTGGACGAGTACGCGGTCAAGACGCCCGACCTCTCGACCACTACCAGCTCGCTGTCGGGCGGCAACATCCAGAAGCTGATCCTGGCCCGCGAGCTGGACGGCGAGCCGCCCGTGCTGCTGGCCGCCCAACCCACCCGAGGGGTCGACATCGGCGCCGCGGAGTACATCCACGAGCGTCTCGTGGCCCAGCGGGAGCGGGGCACAGCCATCCTGGTCATATCCGAGGACCTCGACGAGGTAATGGCCCTCTCCGACGACGTGGCGGTGATGTTCGAGGGCAGGATCGTGGCGGTGGTTCCCCGAGCCGACTGCACCGTCCAGGGGCTGGGCCTGCTGATGGCCGGCGGGGAGGCAGGGTCTCCGGCCTTGGACTGATTGACAGCGTCCACCCGCCCGGTCATTATTGATGTGATCTATGTAAGCGGCGGGGAGGCCGACGGACCATGGCCTATTGCGACGACGACGGCCATGTGGTGAACGAGGGCATCGCGTTTCGAACCGGAACCGACCAGTTCATCCACATGGGCGGGCCCATGGTCGGGTGGTTCAGCGGGCGCGGCGAAGCGGTCGACGGAGAGGTCCCGGCCCACGTCGTCGACCTGCCCTTCGTCGAGATGAAGCCAAGAAGATCGGCTGAACCAGCGCAGCCGGCCGCTTAGAACGATGGAGGGCTGGTGATTATCAGAAAGCGCGCTCCAGCGTCTCCGGAGATCCACTGGTGCGGCGTCATCGACGGATACGAGAGCGTGTCGCCGACAAGGAGCGCTATCGGGTCCCTGCCCTCCAGGCGAATCTCGAGTGAGCCCTCCAGCACGCGGATCACTTCCTGTCCCTCGTGCACGATCACGTCTGAGGTAATGTTCGCCTCCGCCACTGTCTCGTTGGCCTCCAGGCGGTGTCCCTCGCCGGGGGTGAGGAAGCGGGTCCTGGCTCCCTCGGCCAACAAGAAGGCCTCGCCCTCGTCGGCGCGAACCAGGGTGACCTCAGAATATGCGGGGTCGAGCAGCCCGACCGTCGTCGTTCCGAGGGCTTGGGCCACGCGGTGTAGGGCGAAGAGGCTGGGCATGGCCCGCGAGTTCTCGATCTGGGACAGGAAGGGCTGGGAGAGGCCGCATCGGTCGGCCAACTCCTGCATGGTCATCCCCGCGGCCCTGCGATGGTGCCGAAGAGTCGGCCCGAGCCGTGGAGCCACCGACGGCCCCTCGGAGGTTCCGTCTTCCTGCGCCCGCGTATGGTGCCTGACCTGCGAATGGTGCGTTTCCATTTTCCTGCTCCGGCATGCTAGCCGTGCGGGCTGTCCTCAGTCATCAGCCAGGAACGGGACAAGGCAGTCGACCAGCGCCGAGGGGTTGTCCACCGGTACGACATGGGTGCTGTCGCCGATCTCGACCAAGTGCGAGTCGGGAGTGAGACGATCCATCTCGACCATCACGTCGGCCCGGACGAAGCTTCCGGAGGCGTGGACGTGAAGCGTCGACGCCTGGATCCGCGGGAGTCGGTCCCAGTGGTCGTCGGAGCGGAACGGCCAGCGCTCGAAGAAGAAGGGATCGTGCTTGGGGGCCAGACGGCCACCCTCGATCGGGCCGTAGCACGTGGCCGCCACCACCTCGACCATGTCGGCACCGGCGTTCGGATAGGCGGCCGATACCGCGGCGCAGACCTCGTCGTGGTCGGCGTGGTCCCGGGGGCGGGGGAACAGGTCGGTCTCACCCTGCTCGAAGGACGGCTCGACATCGACGACCACCAGCCGTCCGACGCGGTCGGGATGCTCGGCGGCGTACTGGATGGCGACCAGCGCCCCCCACGAGGAGCCGACCAGGTCCACGGGCGAGCCGCCCGACACCGACTCGACCACGCCGACCAGATCGGCGACGTGGTCGGCGGTCGTGTAGTCGTGGGTGGGCGACCACTGGCTCTCGCCGTAGCCGCGGAAGTCGAGCGCCACCACCCGTCGGCAGGCCCGCACGCCGAGGGCCACCTCATACCAGTTCCAGGCGTTGCCGGTCACGCCGTGGAGGCAGACCAGCACCGGGCCGTCACCCCCGAAGTCGAGCCCATGCATCCGGTTGCCCGCAGCCCCCTCGACGAAGAAATGGGAAGTGTCGGAAGTGGTGAGCGGCATGGTACTGAGACTCCTCAGGGGTCGGGTCACCGCCGGCGACGGCTCAACGGACGCTGCGACAACGTAGCGGCACGCACTGCCGAGCGCCTTTTCGAGATGTCGATCGGCCGCACTAGCGTGGCGCGATCCGCGCTCTCGCCGGCGCGACAGCACAACACGCACGAGAGGAAGGAGGGCCCGTGACGACACTCGAGGCACGCGAGGCCGTCGATCCGTTCATACCCGAGCGGGATTCGCGGTGGTACCGGGCGATGAGGCACTTCTGGCATCCCGTCGCCTACTCCAGGGACGTGGCCGAGGACCAGATGGTCTCCGGTCGGCTGCTGGGGGAGCGCATTCTGGTCGTCCGCCACGAGGGCCAGGTGCGGGCCTTCATGGACGTGTGCCGCCACAAGGGGGCCGCGCCGTCGCTGGGATGGGTCGAGAACGGCTGCATCAACTGCCCCTACCACGGCTGGGCCTACGACATGGACGGCACCCTGGTGTCGATCCCGTCGCGCCCCGAGCTCAACGGGGTGCTCCAGGTCGGGCTGGTCCGCTACCTGTGCCGGGAGAGCTCTGGCATGGTGTGGGTGAGCCTGACCGACGAACCGTGGGGCGACCCGCCCGGCATCCCCGAGTGGAGCGACCCCATCATGCGCTGGCAAACGCCCCCCAGCTACGACTGGGCCACCAGCTCGCCCCGGCGCCTGGAGAACTTCGTGGACTTCTCCCACTTCCCGTTCGTGCACGAGAACGTCCTTGGCACCAGAGACAAGGCTCAGATCGAGGAGCACGACGTGTGGCGGGAGGACGGCGCCCTGCGGTTCGACAAGGTCTTCGTCGAGCCCAACGTCGACCGCATGAAGGAGATGCTGGGAATCGATGAGGACACCATGTCGGTGCGCAACTGGTACCAGCTGACCGTTCCCGGATCGATCTCGCTGGTCCGGACCTTCCCCAACGGCAAGCGCTACGCCCTGTACATGGTCACCGCCCCCACCGGCCCGGCGACGTGCCGCAACTTCTGGCACATCGGCGCAGACTTCACATCCACCCAGGACGACATGGACTTCCTGCTCGAGTTCGAGTACATGGTGCTGGACCAGGACCAGCCCGTGGTCGAGTCGCAGTGGCCCGAGCACCTGCCCGACCGCCTCAGCGCGGAGACCTATGTGAAGGTCGCTGACGACATCACCCTGGCCTACCGCAAGTGGCTCTTCGAGCTGGCCGAGGAGCTGGAACCGAACTGAGCGAGAACGCGACGAGGCTCGCCCACGTGACAACCACAGGGGAGGACACGCGATGGGAATACTGGACGGGCGGGTGATCATCGTCACCGGCGGGGCCAACGGCATCGGCCTGGCCTACTGCCGGGGGCTGGCCGCCGAGGGCGCGACCGTTGTGGTCGCCGACCTCGCCGACGGCCGCGATGTGGTTGCTGAACTCAGCGCGTCGGGCACCCGGGCGATGTCGATGCAGGTGGACGTCTCCGACATCGATCAGACCGAGGCGATGGCGGCCGCGACCGTGGACGCCTACGGCCGCATCGACGGCTTGGTCAACAACGCCGCCTTCTACATGGCGGCCACCCGGGCCCCCATGGAGGACCTCCCACCGGACGAGTGGGACCTATGCTTCGCGGTGAACGTGAAGGGGACCTGGCTGTGCTCCCGTGCGGTGACGCCCACCATGAGGGCCCAGGGCAGCGGCAGGATCGTCAACATCGCCTCCATGACGGTAAACGACGGCACCCCCAACTTCCTCCACTACGTGTCATCGAAGTCGGCGATCTGGGGGCTGACCCGGGCCATGGCCCGCGAGCTGGGTGGATTCGGGATCGCGGTCAACACCCTCACCCCGGACTACATCCCCCACGACGAGGCGTATTCCAGTGTCCAACCCGAGGTGGACGTGGCCATCCAGGCCAGACGGGCGTTCAAGCGAACCCAGATGCCCGAGGACATGGTGGGCACTCTCGTCTACTTGATGAGTCCGCTGTCGGATTTCGTCACCGGCCAGAACGTCTGGGTCAACGGCGGCTCGGGATTCCACTAGCCGTCCCGGCAGGAATCACGGTGCCCCTGACAAGCGCCCGACCAACGCTTATAGTCCTCATCAATATTCACACCACCAACCCGCACAGCCACCAGCGGAACCATGTGGCAGTACAACGCCCCCTTTCCGGCGGTGGCCCTGCGATAGGTCCCACAAGGAGGAAGACCGCAACACCATGCGCAGAACAACGATGCGACTGCTGGTCGCCTTTGCGCTCGTCGTAGGTCGGAGCACGACGGCGCGGCTGGCGTCGTCGGTGGGCTGCGGGCCGCGCTGCGCCACGTTGGGTACCTCCAGATCCGCAACCGGGGCACCGTCTGCGGCAGCCTGGCCCACGCCGACCCGCCTGCGGAGCTGCCCGCCCTGGCAGTCGCCTCCGGCGCGGTGATCGCCGTCTCCGGACCCGGCGGTGAACGCACCGGCTACCAGAACATCGTGGCCGCTGTCACGGAGGCCTGGAGCGCGTACGATGGAAGCGGAGGATCCGGAGATGGCTGATGCAACCGTCGAAGTGAACCACGATGTCTGCATCGTCTCCGGAATGTGCGCCTCGCTGGCGCCCGAGATCTTCGACATCGACGACGACGGCCTCAAGCTGGAGGTACTCCAGCCGACGCTGCCGCCCGAGCTGGTGGCCCAGGCCCGCGGCGCCGAGGCGTGCTGCCCGGTGGAGGCCATAACGGTGACAGAAGCATGAAAGCAACCGAGCCATGACCATGACCCAGGACCCCTCAGTGGACCCATCGGTGGCCGGAGGATTCGAGGTACGGGGGAACACCCAGCTCGACATGGCCGGCGAGGAGCGGCTCTACCAGCAGCTCAAGCGTTTCTGGCAGCCGGTGGCCTTCTCCGACGATCTGACCGACTCGCCCCAGCAGGTCACGCTGTTCGACACCCGCCTGGCCGTGGCCCGACTCGACGGGAAGGCCCACGTGTTCAGCGACATCTGCCGCCACCGCGGCTCTGCCCTGTCGCTGGGACGGGTCGACGGCTGCTGGCTGCGCTGCGCCTACCACGGCTGGGCCTACGACGCCGAGGGCACCGTGGTCGACATCCCGGCCCGGCCCGAACTCAACGGCAAGCTGATGGCCCAGCTGCCGACCTACCCGACCATCGAGGCCGGCGGGCTGGTGTGGACCTGCGTCTCGGGAGAGACGCCGCGGTTCGGCCCGTCGGAGTGCCCCGAACTCGACGATCCCTCGTACCGGTTCCTGTGCTTGCCGCCCTACGAGTGGGACTGCTCGGTGGCCCGGCGGCTCGAGAATTACTTCGACTTCTCCCACTTCGCGCATGTGCACCACGGGATCCTCGGCGACCGCGACGAGGCCGAGATCGCCGACTACGACGTGGCACGGCACGGTTCGGAGCTGAGGATCACTGCGGGCCCGTTCATCGAGTACACCGACAACGTCAAGAACTCGGCCGTGGAGCACGACGGCCTGACCTACGAGGCCTGGAAGCGCTACCGGGTGTACATGCCCAACGCCATGAAGCTCAACAGCTCGGCCGGAGTGACCGAGGACTTCGTGCTCTACGTGGCGGTCGCGCCGGTCAACCGGCGGCGGACCCGATGCTTCACCTTCGTGGGCCGCAACTACGCCCTGGACCGCGACCAGGACTTCTGGGACATGCAGTACGTGATCCTGGGCCAGGACCAGCCCATCGTCGAGTCGCAGCGGCCCGAGGAGCTGCCGGTCGACCTAACGGCAGAGATGCACGTCAAGGGCGCCGACGCAGGCACCGTCGAGTACCGGCTCTGGCTGATCCGCATCGCCGACGGCGAGATCGAACTGGCCCCGACCGGCTGACGCTCGAACTGGCCTCGCGGCTCCAGCCTGCAGGCGGGTACCGTTGGATCCGTGACCACGACCGAGCCCCGCGCCGACACC
The DNA here is from genome assembly GCA_965203635.1 of Candidatus Aldehydirespirator sp. Lineage (GTDB taxonomy): Bacteria > Actinomycetota > Acidimicrobiia > Acidimicrobiales > Aldehydirespiratoraceae > Aldehydirespirator. Next base: position 2,414,170 of record OZ241903.1, on the reverse strand, counting down.
GCGTCCCGCAACGACCGCCATGACTCCGCTCCGGGGCCCCACGACGACGACCGGCTGCCGGTCAAGATGCTCAACGACCGGATCCTGGTGGCGGTGGGGGAGGCCGAGGGCGAGCGCCGCTCCACCGGCGGCATCCTCATCCCGGCCACCGCCCAGGTGGGCAAGCGCCTCACCTGGGCCGAGGTGGTGGCGGTGGGGCCCAACGTCCGCAACATGGAGAAGGGCGACCGGGTGCTGTTCAACCCCGAGGACCGCTACGAGGTGGAGGTCCGGGGCCGCGACTACATCATCCTGCGCGAGCGAGACGTCCACGCAGTGGCCGCCGAGCGCCTGGACAAGGGCAGCACCGGCCTCTACCTGTAGCCCTACTGGCAGCCCGCCGATCCGAGGCCGCTGCCCCGCGTCAGAACCATCGACCACGTCACCGCTAGCTGCTGCGCTTCATCTCCACAAACGGGAGCTCCGAGACCACCGCGCCGACCTCGCATGTTGAACCTGAGATCTTCCAATCCAGGAGCACCTTCGTCCCCGGCTTCGCAGATGCGGTGCTGATCCGGGCGAGCCCGATGAGCCCACCGATCCTGGAACTCCACGCAATGCTGTTGACGTACCCGATGTGGTCGTCCCCCGATCGGACCGGCACAAGCGGAAACCGCCAGCGCTGCGGAACACGGGGTGGCACGCCCTGCTCACCCTGCTGTGCCGCAATGTCTCGCCCGTCGATGCGCAGTCCGACGAGGCGCCGAGCCGGGCCACCGCTCTGGCGCTCTGCCAGCAACGCGTCCCTGCCGACGAAGTCCTCCTTCTCGAAGGCGACGAACCTCCCGATGTTCATTTCTTCGGGTGTCGCCTCCCACTGGACATGCTGCGGGCATGTGGGATCGTCAGAATGCGTGGAGCTGTCAGGACCGGCTCTCGTGTAGTCGATGACAGGCAGGATGAGACCCGCTTCGATTCGGCCGACGTCCTCGGCCAGATCCCCGAGCGGCATCATCCCGAACGGCTCTCCCGCGGCGTACAGGATGTCCCACACCTCCAGGGCATCTCCTGCCCGTACCCAGAACTCGAAGCCGCGCTCGCCCGTGAAGCCCTGTCTCCAGACCCAGACGGTGGCTGAGCCGAGCCGGACTTCAGCACCTCGGGAGAACCGCAGACCAGACAGGTCCTGTCCTGCCGCCCTAGCCAATATGCCGTCGGATGCCGGGCCCTGGACGTGGAGGATTCCCCACTCCTGTGTGACGTTCTCGACGGTCACATTGAAGCCCTCGGCGTTCTGCGCATACCAGATGTCCAGCGGGCTGGCAGTGAATCCGAACTCTTGCTCGGAAATGCGGAACAACAGGCCGTCGCATATGAGTTTGCCTCTCTCATCACAGAATGCATTGTAATAGGCATGCCTGAGTTCCATCTTCGAGATGTCGCGAATGACGAGCCTCTGGAGATACTCGACCACGTCAGGACCTGAGAAGAAGTACATCTCAAGGGGTGACTTGTCCTCCAGAATGGCTGCCTCGCGCATCGCAGCAACTTCCTGCCCGTGATCCCAGAACGTCTCCGGGCGAAGGTAGACCACCTCACCGGTCGACCACTCACTCCACGTGCCCGACTTGACGAGCGGGCCGATTCGCGGGGTGAATGGCGTTCCGCTGATCCTCATCTTGTCGACTCCCTTCCCTTCTGGAGGCACGAACTCGTCGGCCCTTGAGATTGATGACATCAATACCCTCGCCGGAGTGTAGCGACGGTCACGCTCATGTCAAGTTCGTGTCGCCAGCAGGCATGGGCGGCGTGACCCGGCTTGACAGCCACAGGGTCGGCACGCCACCATATTGCTGTCACTAATGTTTGGCCCTGTTCACGCTGGCCGGCGTGGGACCCGACTGCCACGAAGGGGCCACGACCCTTAGGGGGGCACCAACAATGCGACTCACGATCCGATTGCTAGCCACCATGCTGGCCTTCTCAACCGTTCTGGTGGCTTGCGGAGACGACGAGCCCGAGCCGGCACCGGAACCGGCCGCGGAGCCAGACCCGGCACCCGCGCCTGAGCCCGATCCAGAGCCCGTGGAGGAGGCTCCGGAGCCCGCGGCCAGCGAGGATCCCACGTCGCTGCACATCGCGGTCATCTTCGGGAACACCGCCGACGACACCTGGAGCACCTCGATGCTGGGGGCGCTCAACCGGGTCACCGCGGAGGCGCCCTACGGTCTCGACATCACCTACGAGTATTTCGAGAACATCTCCTACGCCGACGGCGAGCGGGTTCTTCGCCAGACCGCGGAGACCGGCGACTTCGACATGATCATCGCCCACAGCACCTACTCCGACTCCATCTATGCCATCAGGGACGACTTCCCAGACATCCTCTGGTCGTTCACCGGATCCGGCAACGAGGGCCGGGGCGGCAACGGCTACTGGCTGGACGTGCTGCCCCACGAGGCCGCCTACCTCGCCGGCATCGCTGCGGGCCATCTCAACGAGACCGGCATCATCGGCTCGGTCGCCGCCTTCCCGTTCCCGAACGTGAACGGCCCGGTCAACGGGTTCTTCGCGGGTGCCCGCTCGGTGAACCCCGACCTCGAGGTTCGGGTCACCTACATCGAGAGCTGGTTCGATCCGGCCGCCGCCCAGGAGGCCGGCGCCGCCCTCATCGAGGAGGGCGCCGACAGCCTCTACGCGGCCTCGACGTTCGGCACGTTCCAGGCCGCGCTAGAGGCGGACAGGGTCTTCGCCATCGGCGATCTCGACGACCAGGAGGCGCTGGCCCCCGAGGTCGTCATCACCAGCGTGCTGATCCTGTGGGATCCGGGACTGAACGTGCTGATCGACGAGTGGTGGGCCCACGAGACCGCCGGCGAGCCCTACGACGCCCCGACCGAGCGGATCCAGTTCTACATGGCCGAGGGCGGAGCCGACATCGCACCGCTGAACGAGGCCCTCGTGCCCGCCGACGTCATCGCGGAGGTCAACGCCGCTCGGGACCAGATCCTGAACGGCGAGCTCGTCGTCGAGTTCAACCCGGGCGACGTCAGCTGATCCACTCGCTAGCGGCCGGCCCGCTAGGCCGGGCCGGCCGCCGGCAACAGCAGATCGGGGGGAGCCGCGCATGCCGGAGCTGACCGAGCGGGAGCAGCAGTTGCTGCGGCGGGCGATCGACGTCTCGAGGCGCTCCCGCCAGAACGGGAACCACCCGTTCGGAGCGATCTTCGTCGACAGCTCGGGGAGGGTCCTGGCCGAGGCCGAGAACTCGGTGGTCACCACCGGTGACCTGATCGGCCATGCGGAGACCAACCTGGCCCGCGAGATGGGCCTCACGCTCACTGCCGAGCAGATCGCCGGCGGCACCGTGTACGCGAGCTGCGAACCGTGCGCGATGTGCGCCGGCGCCATGTACTGGGCCGGCGTCACCCGCCTGGTCTACGGCATGAACGAGTCGGACCTGATGCCGTTCGACAATGGCGAGCGAGACGAGAACGCAACGATGACCGGCGTCGGATGCCGGGCCGTGCTGGCCAGCGGGCAGCGCGTCATCGAAGTCAGCGGGCCGCATCTCGTGGACGAGGCGGTTCAGGTCCACCATGGGTTCTGGGGCCCCTAGCGTCTCGGCGTCCCAACACTGATGCTCACGGCTGATTACCGTTCGGTGCCATGAACGGCCCCGGCGCCAACTCCGTCCTGCTGCGGGCCAGCGGCGTGACCAAGCGGTTCCCCGGCGTGGTCGCCAACGACGACATAACGCTCGAGGTCCAGAGAGCCAGGGTGCACTGCCTGCTCGGGGAGAACGGGGCCGGCAAGAGCACTCTCGCCGACCTGTTCTACGGCGTGCACGAGCCCGACGAGGGCGTCATCGAGCTGCGGGGCGAGCCGATCCACATGGTCTCGCCCCGCGACGCCATCGCGGCCGGGATCGGGATGGTGCGCCAGCACTTCGAGCTGGTCACGCCGATGTCGGTTCTCGAGAACGTCGTCATCGGCACCCGGGGCGAGGCGAAGGTCGACCTGCGCACGGCCCGGGACCGCCTCGGTGAGCTGTGCGACCTCTACGGCGTGGAGGTCGACCTCGACACTCCGGTCGGTGACCTGGCGGTGGGCCAGCAACAGTGGGTCGAGATCCTCAAGGCCCTCTACCTGGGCTGTGAAGTGCTGATCCTCGACGAGCCGACCGCGGTGCTGACCCCCGAAGGAATCGAGCGGCTCTTCACGACCCTTCGCCGCATGGCCTCCGAGGGACTCACCATCGTGCTGATAACCCACAAGCTCCACGAGGTGATGGAGATCTCCGACGACGTGACCGTCCTGCGGCGCGGCCGGGTGGTCCGCACCTCCCTCACCTCGGAAGTGACCATGGCCGACCTGACCAGGATGATGGTCGGCCGTGACGTCGACCTGGACATCGACGTGGCCGAGGCCTCACGGGGCGACCTGGTGCTCGACGTCTCGGGACTCGACGTGGCCACCGAGTCCGGCAGGGGCTCCCTCAAGCAGGTGTCGCTCCGGGTGCACGAACGCGAGATCCTGGGCATCGCCGGCGTGTCGGGCAACGGCCAGGACGCGCTGTTCGATGTGCTCGTCGGGATGCAGCCCGCCGCGGTCGGCACCATCGTCGTCGACGGGCAGGACATGGCCGAGCTGTCGCCGGCAGCCAGGCTCGATCTCGGTGTCGCCAGCGTCCCCGCCGACCGCATCCACCAGGGCCTCATGATGGACTTCCGGATAAGCGAGAACCTGATCCTCGGCCGCCAGCGCTCCGACCGCTTCGGGCGGCGGGGCTGGCTGAACCAGAACGACATTGCCCGGTTCGCGGACGACTCCTTCGCCAACTACGACATTGCCGCGCCGTCGACCACGCATGTCACCCGCGTGCTCTCGGGCGGCAACCTGCAGAAGATCGTGATGGCCCGCGAGCTCGCCGGCCAGCCCCGGCTGCTGATCGTCCACCAGCCGACGAGGGGTCTGGACATCGGCGCCACCGAGTACGTGAGGCGACGGCTGGTCGAGGAGCGCGACCGGGGCGCGGCCATCCTGCTGATCTCCGAGGATCTGGACGAGCTGCTGAACCTGTCGAGCCGCATCGCGGTGATATTCGACGGCCGCATCGTCGGCGAGGTCGACCGCCGCGACGCCACCATCGACCGGATCGGCATGTGGATGGCCGGGGTGTCGGGCGCCCCGGGCGAGGCCCCGCCATGAGCACCGATGCGTCAACCACGCCCGGTGCGTCCTCGGGGAGCCTGCTCCGCCGGGGAGGCTGGCGACTGGAGAAACGGCTGGAGGTCAAGCCCTGGCACGAGGTCGTCACGCTGGTGGGGGCGTTCATCGTCGGTCTGGCCCTCTGCTCGATCCTGATCGCGGCCTCCGACAAGAGCGTCATCGACTCCTACCGGGCGCTGTTCGACGGCGCCCTCGGGTCCCGCCGAGCGATCTACGAAACGCTGGTCCAGGCCACCCCGCTCATCTTCACCGGCCTCGCGGCCGCATTCGCGTTCCGGGCCAGGGTGTGGAACATCGGGGGCGAGGGCCAGTTCTTCGCCGGCGCCATGGGGGCGTACTTCGTCAGCGACCTGTGGAGCGCCCACCTTCCCCGCGGCGTGATGGTGCCGGTGCTGTTCATCGGGGCGGCCGCGGCCGGAGCGCTGTGGGCGTCGATCGCGGGCGTGCTGAAGGCCCGCTACGACACCAACGAGATCATTACGACAGTGATGCTCAACTTCATCATCCTGCTCATCCTGTCCTATCTCCTCGGAGACTTGTGGCGGTCCCCCGACACCTTCTACTTCCAGACGGTGACGCTGCCGGAGTCAACCCATCTGCCGCTGATGATCGATGGAAGCCGGCTCCACTGGGGATTCGGCATCGCAGTGGTCATGGCCGTCGTGGTCTACGTAGTGCTCAGACGGACCGCGCTGGGCTACGAGGTGCGGGGCGTGGGCATCAACCGCACCGCGGGCTCCTACAAGGGGATCTCGGTTCCTCGGGTGACCGTGCTGGTGATGGCGATCAGCGGCGCGCTGGCCGGACTGGCCGGAGCGGCGGAACTGGCCGGAGTGCATCATCGCCTCCAACTCGACATCTCCAACAACTTCGGCTTCGTGGGCATCATCATCGCGCTCATCGGTCGCCTTCATCCCGCCGGAGTGGTCGTCAGCGCCATCGCCTTCGGGGCTCTCGTCAACGGCGCGGTGACGATGCAGATCCAGACCGGGATCCCGGCCGCGCTGGTCGACGTGATCCAGGGGCTGTCGCTCATCTTCGTGCTGACCGGCGCGGTGGCGGTGCGCTACCGGCTCCAGAGGACCAGTTCCGATGAGTGACGTCCTCGAAGCCCTCATCAACGTGGGCGTGCTGGCCAGCGCCATCCGCATCGCCACGCCGCTGCTCCTGGCCGCGCTGGGCGAGATGGTCACCGAGCGGGCCGGCGTGCTGAACCTGGGTATCGAGGGCACCATCACAGTGTCGGCCTTCGGGTCCTTCGTGGTGGCCGACAAGGCCGATTCCCTGTGGCTGGGAGTGCTGAGCGGGGTCGGGGCCGGAATACTCCTGTCGCTGCTAATGGCCGTCCTCGTGAGCAGCATCAAGGTCGAGCAGGTCGTGGCGGGACTCGCCCTCAACCTGTTCGGCATCGGCATGGCGTTCTACCTGTTCCGGGCGTTCTACCCGCAGACGGGCGGCGAGATGCCCCGTAGCGACACCTTCGACTTCGCCGAGATCCCCCTTCTGGCCGACATACCCGCCGTCGGGGAGATCGTGTTCAGCCAGCACTGGCTGACGTACGCAGCCATCCTCACCTGCCCCGCGCTTTGGTTCGCACTGAACCGGACCCAGTTCGGCCTCGAGCTGCGCAGCGTCGGCAACAACCCCGCCGCCTGCGACATGCGGGGAATAAGCGTCACCCGAATGCAGTACCTGGCGCTGGCCTTCGGGGGACTCATGGCCGGCCTGGCCGGCGCGTTCTTGAGCGTGTTCCTGTCGGGGCTGTTCTTCGTGGACGTGGCCGCCGGCCGGGGATGGATAGCGCTGGCCATAGTCATCTTCGGCAACTGGCGGATCGGGAGGATCCTCGCCGGCTCGCTCCTCTTCGGCTACCTCGACGCCTATCAGCTGTCGCTCCAGGCCCGGGGCCTAGAGGTCCCTCACCAGTTGCTGCTCGCTCTGCCGTTCGCGTTGACGATCGCGGCCCTCGTCGTCAACCGGCGTCGCAGCCAGGAGCCGCTGCACTTGGGCGTGCCGTACTTCAGGGGTGAGAGATGATTGAACCGCACCGACGAAAGGGGGATGCCCAATGAGCCAGCTGATCAGCCGGGTCGACTACGTCGACGCCGACACCGAGGACAGGATGTACGAGGCCATGCGGGACAAGTTCTGGTACCCGGTGGCCTACTCGGACGAGCTAACCGACGAGCCGCAGGGCTTCGTGCTGTACGGCAAGAAGCTGGTGGTGGTGCGCCTCGACGGCCAGCCGGTCGTGTTCGACGACCAGTGCCTGCACAAGGGGACCGCGCTGTCGCTGGGCAAGGTCGTCGACGACTGCCTGCGCTGCCCGTACCACGGCTGGACCTATGACGCCACCGGCGCGATCCGCCGGATCCCGGCCCGCGAGGAGCTCTCCCAGCACATCAACGTGAAGCTGGGCAGCTACCCGACGTGCGAGACCAGCGGGCTGGTGTACACCTGCCTGGGCGATCCCATCTACCCGCCGCCGTCGGTGCCGATGTTCGACGACCCCAGCTACCAGTTCCTGCATCTGGACATCTACGAATGGGACTGCTCGATGGCGCGCCGCCTGGAGAACTACTTCGACTTCTCCCACTTCCCTTGGGTGCACGACGGGCTCCTCGGGGACAGCAACCAGCCCCGGGTCGACGACTACGCCGTGGAGAAGGTCGGGGGCGAGCTCCGCTTCCTGGCCGGACCGTTCCCCGAGTTCACCGACAACGTCAAGAACGCGCCGACCGCCGAGTCCGGAGGCGAGCCCGTCTTCGGCGCCATGAAGCGATACCGGGTCTTCGTGCCCAACGCGATGCAGCTGAACAGCAGCGCCGGCGAGACCGAGGACTACGTGCTGTGGGTCTGCCTGGCGCCGGTGGGTCCCGAGCGCACACGGTGCTTCACCTACCAGGGCCGCAACTACGGGCTGGACCACGGCGAGCAGTTCATGGCGTTCGCGCAGTTGGTCACCGACCAGGATCAGCCGATCGTGGAGTCGCAGATGCCGGCTCAGGTCCCGATCACGCTGCCCGAGGAGATGTTCGTCAAGGGGGCCGACCTCGCCCTGCTGGAGTACCGGAAGTGGCTGCTCGAGATCGCGGGACTCCGCTCATGAAGCCGCCTCCGTTCGTCTACTGCCGGCCGGGAGACCTCGCCGAGGCTCTGGCCGTGCTGGCCGAGCATGGCGACGAGGCCAGACCCCTCGCCGGGGGTCAGAGCCTCGTCCCGATGCTCAATCACCGGCTGGCCCGCCCCGGCGTGCTCGTCGACATCGGCGCCATCGAGGAGCTGCAGCGCATGGAGCGCCGGCCGTCGGACTGGCTGATCGGGGCCACCGTCACCCAGCGCCGGGTCGAGCGCCACCGCGTCGAGGGCTGCGAGCTGTTGCGGCTGGCCATGCCGTACATCGGGCACCGCCAGATACGGGCCCGCGGGACCATCGGCGGCAGCATCGCCCACGCCGACCCGGCGGCGGAGCTGCCGGCCGTGGCCCTGACCGTGGACGCCACCATGTTGGCCGCAGGCCGCGACGGGGAGCGGGCCATCGACGCTTCATCGTTCTTCGCGGGGCCCTACATGAACTCGCTCGAGGACGGCGAGATCCTCTCCCATGTGATCTTCCCCATGCTCCCGTCCACGACGAGGTGCTCCTTCAAGGAGTTCGCCCGGCGCAAGGGCGACTTCGCGGTGGCCGGCATAGCCGCCGCGGTCGACATCACGGACCGGGTGGTGTCGACGGCGCGCCTCACTGCGTTCGCGATCGGATCTGACCCGGTCCGTCTCGCCGGCGCGGAGGGAGCCGTCACCGGCCGCAGCCTCGACGCGGCAGCCCTGGCCGATGCGTCCGAAGCCGCCGCCGCGGAGGTCGAGCCGTGGGACGACATCCACGGATCGCCGCAGTACCGGCGCCAGCTGGTGGCCGCCCTGCTGCAGCGGGCATTGCAGGAGGTGGCCCCATGAGCGCTCCGACCGCACGCCGGGTCGAACCGACCGCCGAGGTGCCGGTCAGCGTAACCGTCAACGGACAGGCGGTCGAGGCGGTGGTTCCGGCCCGCCAGCTGCTGGCCGACTTCCTGCGGGACGAGCTGCGCCTCACCGGCACCCACGTCGGCTGCGAGCAGGGCATCTGCGGCGCGTGCACCATCAACCTCGACGGCGAGCCGGTGCGGTCCTGCATCATGCTGGCCGCCCAGGTCGACGGTTCGTCGATCACCACGGTGGAAGGGCTCGCGTCGGAGGGCCTGAGCCCTCTCCAGCAGGCCTTCAAGGACAACCACGGCCTGCAGTGCGGGTTCTGCACTCCAGGGTTCCTGATGACCCTGTCGACCGTCGATCCCGACGAGTACCCCGGCACCGAAGGGATCCGCGAGGCCATATCGGGCAACCTGTGCCGCTGCACCGGCTACGGCGGCATCCTCCAAGCGGTGCGCACGGCCTGGAATCGGACCGAGGACGGCTGACGCCGAAGATGGCCAGCACCTTCGAGCTGGGCGCCCGCCCGGTCTACACGGGAACCCACGTCACTCGCGCCCAGGACGACAGCCTGCTCAGCGGGCAGGGTACCTACGTCGCCGACCTCCACCGGGACGGGATGGCCGAGATGGCGGTGATCCGCAGCACGGTGGCCCACGGCCGCATCACCGCCATCCGCACCGCCGAGGCGGCCGCCGTCGACGGCGTCATCGAGGTGATCACCGCGGCCGACCTCACCGACATCTCGCCCTACCCCAACTTCGCCTCCGCCTACACCCAGACTCCCGGGACGTTCCCGCTGGCGCAGGACAAGGTGCGCTACGTGGGCTCGCCGGTGGCGGTGGTGCTGGCCGAGGACCGCTACATCGCCGAGGACGCGGCCGAGCTCGTGGAGGTCGACTACGAGGAGCTGCCTGCGGTCACCTCTCTCGAGGACGCGCTGGAACCGGACTCGCACCGGCTGTTCGAGGACTGGACCAACAACCGGCTCCTCGACCTGCAGCCCGACGACTCGGAGGTTGCCGCCATCCTGGCCGGCAGCCGGGTGTTGCGGCGCCGCTACAAGATGGGTCGCCACACCGCCATGCCCATGGAGACCCGGGCCTGTATGGCCGAGGTGCGGGACGGCCGTCTCCACCTGTGGTGCACCAACCAGCACGCCCACATCGCCCGCACCACGCTGTCGTACGTGCTGCCGGTGGCCGAGCGCGACATCAGGGTGGTCATTCCCCACGTAGGCGGCGGCTTCGGCCTCAAGCAGCACCTGTATCCCGAGGATGTCCTGGCGTCCTGGCTGGCGCTGCGCCACCGCCGTCCGGTTCGCTTCGTAGAGGACCGGGCCGAGCACATGATCGCCGCGGCCCATGCCCGCGACCACATGATGGACATGGAGGCGGCCATCGACGACGACGGCCGGATCCTGGCCATGCGGGTCCAGGTCGTCCAGGACCTCGGGTCGGCCGAGATATTCCCCGGGGCCTGGTGCCCGGCGCTCACCACTGCCGCCCACATGACCGGTCCCTACGACATCGGCCAATGCGTCGTGTCGGTGGCCGCGGTGACCACCAACAAGACGCCCGGCGGCTCCTACCGGGGCTTCGGGGTGCCCGAGGCCGTGTTCGCGGTCGAGCGGTTCATCGACGAGATCGCGCAGGAGGTCGGCGTGGACCGGCTCGATCTGCGCCGGTCGATGCTGCTGCAGCCTGAGGACCTGCCCTACACGACCGCCTCGGGCGCGCTGCTGGATTCGGGCAGCTTCGCGGAGTCGTTCGAGAAGGTGGTCGAGTTGGGCGAGCCCGCCTACCGGCGGGCGGAGGCCCAGTACGGCGCCGACCCGCAGTCCCGGGTCGGTGTGGGCTACGCGGTCCTGTTCGAGGGCGTCTCGCCGACCCACCACGGCGCCTCGGCGCACTGGGCCGGGCACGAGTCGTGCTCCATCGAGGTGCAGCCCGACGGCGGCGTGCGGGTGGCGTCCGGTGTCACCGACCAGGGCCAGGGAACGACCACGTTCGTGGCCACCCTCGCGGCCGACGCGCTAGGGGTGCCGATCGAGACCGTCCACGTCGAGCTGGCCGACTCCGACTCGACCCCCTACGGCCTGGGCGCCTTCGGCTCGCGGCAGGCCGTAGTCGGCGGCGGCGCCCTGCTGCTCGCGGCGGGAGAGGTGCGAGACAAGGTCAAGAAGATCGCGGCCCACATGCTTGAGGCCACTGAGGATGATCTGGTGATCGAGGCCGGCCGGGTCCATGTGGCCGGCAGCCCCGCGCCGGCGGTGACGATGGCTGAGATCGCCACCACAGCCGTCATCAGGACCATCGACCTGCCGCCGGGCATGGAGCCGGGCCTGGAAGCGACCGCCCGCTACGAGCCCGAGTTGATGGAGCACGTGCCCGATGAGAATGGCAGGATCAACGCCAACGCGGCCTACGCCAACGCGGCCCATGCCGCCGTGATCCGGGTCGATGTCGGGACCGGCGAGATCGAGATCCTCGACTACATCCTGGCCCACGACTGCGGGAAGGTCATCAACCCGCCGATCGTCGACGGCCAGATCTGGGGCGGCATCGCCCAGGGCGTGGGGGGGACCCTGTACGAGGACCTGCGCTTCAACGACCTGGGCCAGCCCCAGACCGCGTTCATGGACTACCTGGTGCCGTCGGCGATCGAGATGCCCGAGGTGGTGATCGAGCACTTCGAGAGCCCGTCACCGAACACGCCGCTGGGCATCAAGGGCGTCGGCGAGGGCGGGACGGTGGGACCGGCGGCGGCCATCGGCAACGCCCTCGCCCATGCACTCGCCGAGTTCAAGCCGCAGATCCGCGAGACCCCGTTGAGCCCGGCCGTGGTCCGGGCAATGATCGGAGATCGAGAGGCCTGAGAGGCCGAGCGAGTTCTGAGGCCTCTCAGCCCAGGATCGGCCTGTCGGGCACCCCGGCCTCGTAGCGCTGCCAGAAGGCGGGGGCGACCTCGCGGCAGCGGGCCTTGATCTCCTGCTCGTCGACGGTCAGCAGCTCGCGGTCTCGCATCAGGACCTCTCCGGCGACGATGGTGGTCGTGATCATCGACTCGTTCATGGCGAACACGAGATGGCCGCCGATGTTGGCCGCCGTCATCGGGGTCGCGGGGTGGTAGTCGACCATGATCAGATCGGCGGCCGCTCCCTCAACGATGGTGCCGACAGGCGTGCCGCCGAAGTACAGCGACGCCAGCGCGGCGTTGTTGTAGACGGCCATCTCCAGGAGCTGGTCCAGGGGCAGCCGCCGCCCGTCGCGGTGGGCGATCTTCTGCAGGAAGTAGGCGGCTTCGGCCTCCCGCCACATGGTGGGGGCCAGGCCGTCGTTGCCGAGGCACACCCGTACCCCGGCTCGCATCTGCGACTCGACCGCCGCTATACCGTCGCCCACGTTCATGTTGTTGCGAGGCTGGTGGCTCGAGGCGGTGCCGGTCTCGGCCAAGAGCATCACCTCTCGGGCGTCGAGATGGATGGCGTGGGCCATGATCGACCGCTCACCGAGCATGTCGTGGCTGTGGAGACGATCCACGGAGCGGGTGCCGGACATCGCCAGGCTCCTGTACTGGTCGTACTCATGCTCACCAGCGTGGACATGGAATCCTGTCCCGGACGGGACCGACTCCCGGCACCGAGCCAGCGTGGCGTCTGAGACCGTCATCGGTGCATGGATCCCGAAGCTGGCCGCGATCCGCCCGCCGATGGGACCGCGGGCGCAGCGCCGGACGAAGCGGGCGTTCTCGGCAATGCCAGCGGTGGCTCGCTCCGGTCCGTCGCGGTCGGTGACCTCGAAGCACAACACGGCCCGCAGGCCGGCGTCGGTGACGACCGACGCGATCAGGTCCAGAACGCCGTCGATGCAGTTGGGCGAGGAGTGGTGGTCGAAGTAGGTGGTGGTGCCGTTCTTGATGGCGTCGACCATCCCGACCGCGACGGCCAGCCGCACCTCCTCGGGGCCCAGCGCCCGGTCGTAGGGCCACCACAGCCGGTCCAGGATCGTTGGCAGGGTGATGGGAGGGTCACCGGGGACGCTCATCCCGACGGCGAAGGCGCTGTAGAAGTGGCCGTGGGCGCAGATGTTCCCCGGCATCACGTACTGGCCGCCGGCGTCGAGCCGCGGCGCGTCGCGGTGACGGCCCTCCAGCTCTGCGCTCGGCCCGATCGAGACGATCCTGCCGTCCTCTACGAGCAGGCCGTAGCCGTCGAGGATCTCGTTGGGTCGCCCGAAGGTGACGATGGTCGCGTCGGTGATCAGCACGCCGGCGCCCCCGGGCTAGAACCCATCGGCGAACGCATCGATCACCTCTCTGATGTTGCCCCTCAACGGGTACATGATCGGGCACGTCACCCCGGCGTCGACGTACTCGCGGACCTTGCGGCGGCAGTCCTCGGCGGTGCCCACGGCCATGATGTCGCGCACGATCTCGGAGGGGATGACCGCGCTGGCCCGCTCGTAGTCCTCCTCCGTGGCCGGCCACCCCATCAGGGCCTTCGCCCTCTCGGCCACCTCCTCGCTGACCCCGCTGGCCTTCATGATGTGGGGCTCCGTCGCGAAGTAGTAGGCGGCCAGCTTCTTGCCCTCATGCAGCGCAATGTCGGGGTCCTCATCGCACATCGACACGACGATCAGCTCGGGAAGGTCGATTTCGGCGATCGACCGGCCCGACCGGCGGGCGCCCTTCTCCACCAGGGCGATGGCCCGGCGGATGTAGTCGACCGAGACGCCGTAGTTCAGGCAGACACCGTCGCAGATCTCCCCGGCCAGCTCGAGCATCCTGGGGCCGGTGGCGCCGAGGTAAATCGGTATGTCGCGGGGGGAGGTGTCTCCCCATACCACGTCGAGGCTCACACCGTCGAGGCTCACGAACTCGCCGGAGTAGGTCACAGGCTGCATGGTGAACAGGGCCCTGATCGCCTCGATGTTCTCGCGCATGGCGGTGAGCGGGCGCACCAGATCCACGCCGACCCGGCCTGCGATCGGCTCCCACCAGGCACCCAGGCCGAGCATCACCCGGCCCCGGCCGTCGACCTTGCCGCCCAGCTCCCACATGGTGCTGAAGCTGGCCGCGATCACCACCGGGTTGCGGGTCCAGATGGGCAGCACCCCGGCCGCGACCTTGATGCGGCGGGTATGGGTCAAGAACGCGGTCATGGCCACGATGCAGTCCCGGGCCAGACGGTTGTCGCCCTGCCAGATCTCGCTGAAGCCCCGGTCCTCCATGTGCAGGGCGAGGTCGAGCTCCTCGCGGATGTCGATCCGGTCCTGCATGTAGATGGCCATGCGCTGGGTCATGGCGTCACCTCCGGCCGTTTGGGCCCGGCCGGCCTGTCCTGGGCGGCAAGGTCAGCCGTCGAAGTCGAAGGCATCGATACCCGCCAGCAGCTCGGACCGCAGCGGGTCCGGGCAGAAGCTCGCCTCCACCGACGTCCGGGCTAGCCGGCGCACCACATCGGTGGACCAGCCGTAGACCTCGCTGGCGGTCACGTACTCGTCCTCCAGGGTGATCCGGTAGAAGCCCGACCCATCGGTGTTGAGGGTGACCCGGGCCCCAGCGTCGACCAGAGTCCGGATCGGGTGGACCTCCCGGCTGGGATACAGGCCGAGCAGGACGTTGGACCACGGGCACACGTTGAGGAAGATGCCTCGCTCGACGAGCTCGTCGACCAGTTCGGGGTCCTCCACCGACCGCACGCCGTGGTCGACCCGCTGGGTCTTGAGCAGGTCGATGGCGTCCCACACGCCCTCGGGGCCGCTCGACTCGCCGGCGTGGGCCCGGATCCCGAGCCCGTTGGCCCGGGCCCGCTTGAAGACGGGGGCGAAGCGGTCCCCGGTCCGGCCCACCAGGGCCTCGTTGCCGTCGATGGACAGGGCCGCCACCCTGGGATGGCCCATGGCCAGCATGGTGTCGAGCACGGCGTGGGCCTCGGCCCGGCTGTGCTTGCGGGAGATGCTGATCGACAGGTACGCCGGCGGGTGGCCGTCGCGCTCGGCGTCCTCGAGCCCCGACGCCACCGCTGCGATGAACTCGTCGAGGGGACCGTCGAAGTTCTTCCAGTGGATGGGGCTGACCATCAGGTCGGTGTAGGAGACCCCCGAGCGGCCCTGGCGCCTGGCCACCGAGTACGACAGTGACGCCACCTGCTCGGCGTTGCGGGGCAGGCACAGGACCCAGTCGAGGAAGGTAAAGAACTCCTGGAGGTCCTCCCAGTCGAACATGGCGTCGGGCGGCTCCTTGAGGAGCGGGACGCCGTTCTCCTCGGCCAGCCGCACGGCGTCCTCCACCTCGAATCCGCTGTCGAGATGGAGGTGCAGCTCCGCCTTGGGGAGCCTGCGGATGGAGTCTGCAGTGATGACGCCCATGGTCCCTCTCTTCTCATGCATCGGAACTGTCCGCTAGCGTCACCGCGTGCCGGACGGCTCCGCCGCGGTACGGGTCCAACGGTAGCCAACGATCAGCAGCCAATCAGCATCAGTGGACATGCGCTAGAGGCACGAGCGAGGGCCATGAGACACGAGGGCATGAGAAACGCGTGATCACCACCGCAGAGATCCAGCCCCCGCCCCGGCCACTCTACGTCGGGGCCAACGTCACCCGGCCGGGAGACGACAAGCTGCTGCGCGGGCAGGAGACCTTCGTGGCCGACGTCCGGCTGGCCGGAACCGTCGAGATGGTCATCGTGCGCAGCCCCTACGCCCATGCCGGGATCGTGTCGATCGACACCACCGAGGCCCGGGCCCTTCCCGGTGTGATCGCGGTGTGGACCGCCGCGGACCTCCACGGCGTGACCCCGTTCCCGGACCTGTCCGCGATGGCGGCACCGGTGGCGATGCTGCCCCTGGCCACCACCAAGGTCAGGTATGTGGGCATGCCGGTGGCGGCGGTGGTGGCCGAGGACCGGTACATCGCCGAGGACGCCGCCGAGCTGGTCGAGATCGACTACTCGCCGCTGACGGCGGTCACCAGCATCGAGCAGGCCCTCGACCCGGACTCTCCCCGGCTGTTCGACGGCTGGGACAGCAACCGGCTCGTCCACCTCGACGTCTCAGTTCCCGCCGTCGACGAGGCCTTCGAGGCCGCGGACTCGACCTTCAAGCGCCGCTACCGCATCGGCCGCCACACGGCCATGCCGATCGAGACCCGGGCCACCGTCGCCGACTTCGACGGCAGCCGGCTCCACGTGTGGGCCTCCAACCAGTCCCCCCACATGATGCGCACCGCGCTGTCGTACGCGCTGCCCATCGAGGAGGCCGACATCAGGGTGACGGCGCCGGCCGTCGGCGGCGGGTTCGGGCAGAAGCAGCACAACTACCCGGAGGACGTGCTGGCGTGCTGGGCCTCGATGCAGCTGCGCCGGCCGGTGCGCCACAACGAGGACCGGGCCGAGCACATGCTGGCGTCGACCCACTCCCGCGACCAGGTGGTCGACATCGAGGCGGCCGTGGGCCGCGACGGCGTGATCGAGGCCATCCGGGGCCACATCTACCATGACCTCGGCTCGGGCGAGGCCTGGCCGGGCGGGTTCTGCCCTTCCCTGGTGACGCTGGGCCACATGACCGGCCCCTACCGGATCGAGCTGGCCGCCGTAGGCGTCACCGCGGTGGTGACCAACAAGACGCCTTCGGGGTCCTACCGGGGCTACGGCATACCGGAGGCGTGCTTCGTGCTCGAGCGCTTCATCGACGACCTCGCCGCGGCCGGCGGCCACGACCGCCTGGAGATGCGGCGCAGGATGCTCCTGGAGCAGTCCGACTTTCCGTACCGGACCGCCGGCGGGGCGTACCTCGACTCCGGCACCTACCGGGAGTGCTTCGAGCGCATCGTCGAGTTGGCGGAGGCCCGCTTCGCCGAGCATGTCGCCGACGCCGGCGACACCGAGCTGATCGGCGTCGGCTATGCCACCTACCGCGAGGGGACGGCGCCGACCCACTACAACGTCGCGGGTCACTGGACGGGATACGAGGCGTGCCGGATCGAGATCGATCCGAGCGGGGCCGCGCTGGTGTCCTCGGGCATGACCGATCAGGGACAGGGCACCTACACCTTCGTGCAGACCCTCACGGCTGACGCGTTGGCGCTGGGCCTAGAACAGGTGCGGGTGAGGCTCGGCGACACCGATCTGTGCCCCTACGGGCTGGGAGCGTGGGGGAGCCGGCAGGCCGCGGTGGGTGCCGGCGCCATCCTGGACGCGGCTGCGACGATCCGGGACAAGGCGTCGGCCATCGCCGCCCACATGCTCGAGGCGAACCCCGACGATGTGGTTCTGGACGACGACGGCTTCCATGTGCGGGGCTCGCCATCTCCTGCGGTGTCGTGGCAACAGATAGGCACCGCGGCCACGATCCGGACCATCGATCTGCCCGAAGGCATCGAGCCCGGTCTGGCCGCCTCCGCCCGCTACGAGCCGGAGGTCCTCGAGCACGAGGTCAACGAGGACGGGGGCATCAACGCGGCCGCGGCCTGGGTCAACGCCACCCATGCCGCGATAGTCCGAGTGGACGGGACCACCGGCGCGGTCGAGATCCTCGACTTCCTCGTCGCCCACGACTGCGGTCCGATGATCAACCCTCCGATCGTGCACGGCCAGATTCTCGGTGGCGTCGCCCAGGGCATCGGCGGCACGCTCTACGAGGATCTCGCCTACGGCGAGAACGGCCAGCCCAGTACGGCCTTCATGGACTACCTGGTCCCGACCAGTGCGGAGATCCCGCCGATCACTGTCGAACACTTCGGCAGCGACTCCGAGCTCACTCCGCTGGGTATCAAGGGCGTGGGCGAGGGAGGCACGGTCGGACCGCCTGCCGCGATCGCCAACGCAGTGGCTCACGCGCTGGCCGGATGCCAGCCCGACGTGTGGGAGACGCCCCTCACGCCTGAGCGAGTCCTCCGCATGATGGGCAAGCTTGACTAGAGGCAAGTCAATCAGAACCAAAGGAGTCAATGTGGCATCGACAGCGATCGTGACCGGAGGGGCGAGAGGGCTGGGGCGGGCGTACTGCCTCGCGCTCGCCGACGCGGGCTTCAACATCGTGGTTTCCGACCTGCTCGACACGTCCGAGGCGGTGAGCGAGATCGAGTCCGCCGGCGGGCAAGCCGTGGGAGTCCGCGCTGACATCAGCTCCGCGGCCGACAACGACGCGTTGGCGGCGGCCGCGGTCGACGCCTTCGGCACTATCGACGTGCTCGTCAACAACGCTGCCTACTTCTCGGAGACCACCCGGGGCCCGTTCAACGAGGTCCCCCAGAACGAATGGGACCGCACCTTCGAGGTCAACGTCCGCGGCGTGTGGCTCACCTGCTGCGCGGTGTACCCCTACATGCAGAAGCAGGGCTCGGGAAAGATCATCAACATCGCCTCCAACACCTGCTTCAAGGGCACCGTCGGCTTCCCGCACTACGTGGCCAGCAAGAGCGCGATCATCGGCTTGACGCGCTGCCTGGCCCAGGAGCTAGGCCCCGACGGGATCACGGTGAACACGGTGTCACCCGACCTGATACCCAACCCGTCGCTACGGCCCACCGACGCCACCAGCGACCAGTTCGTGGTCGCCGGTCGAGCTCTCAAGCGCACCCAGGAGCCCGAGGACATGATCGGGACCATCCTGTACCTAGCCGGCCGCGGCTCAGACTTCGTCACCGGCCAGAACCTGGTGGTCAACGGGGGCGCCTTCTTCCAGTAGGGCGCGCCAAGGCCACCAGGAAGCGCCGCGCGGGCGGCACCCTCGCCCCTGCCTCGGGCTTCCGACTGGATGCCGTGTGCACACCTGGCCCCTTAGGCTGGCAGGCGTGACTGGAGCACCGATCAAGGCCAGCGAGGAAGCCCTCGCG
Organism: Candidatus Aldehydirespirator sp.; assembly: GCA_965203635.1. Taxonomy (GTDB): domain Bacteria; phylum Actinomycetota; class Acidimicrobiia; order Acidimicrobiales; family Aldehydirespiratoraceae; genus Aldehydirespirator. Next base: position 2,395,156 of record OZ241903.1, on the reverse strand, counting down.
GCCGTCAAATACGACGCCGCCGGACTGGTGGCCGCCATCGTGCAGGACGCCGCCACCAAGGCGGTGCTGATGATGGCCTGGATGAGCGCCGAGACCCTGGCCCTCACGCTGGCCGAGGGCCGGACCGTGTTCTGGAGCCGGTCCCGCCAGGAGGTGTGGCGCAAGGGCGAGACCTCAGGCGAGCGGCAGTGGGTGCGGGAGGCCTACTACGACTGCGACGGCGACACCCTGCTGTTCGTGGTCGACCAGGAGGGCGGCGGCGCCTGCCACACCGGCAGGTACTCGTGCTTCTTCCGGTCGTTCGACGGCTCTGCTCCGGCTGACGGCGGCTGACGGCGGCGGCGCGCCATGCACCAGCCCAGCCCTGAGAGGTTCCGGGAGCTGGCCCGCGCCTACCGGGTGGTCCCGGTATGGCGGGAGGTGCTGGCCGACCTGACCACGCCGGTGGCTGCCTTCGCACGGGTGGTGGGGTCCGGCAACGGCTTCCTGCTGGAGTCGGTGGAGCACGGCGAGCGCTGGAGCCGCTGGTCGTTCATGGGCCGCAACCCCATCGCCACTCTGGTGGCCCGCGGCCGGCATGTGGAGGTCACCGGCCACCTCGGTGTCAACATCCCCCGGCACGAGGGAATGCTCGCCGCGCTGGAGGTGCTGCTGGACCATTACAAGGCCCCGTCGATCGAGGGCCTCCCGCCGCTGCACGGAGGCCTGGTCGGATATCTCGGCTACGACATCGCCCGGGAGGTGGAGCACCTGCCCGAGGTGCCCATCGACGACTCGGGCCATCCCGACGCCGTGATGTCACTGATCGGCGAGCTGGCGGTGTACGACCACTGGCGCCAGCGGGCCACCCTGATCTCCAACGTGCTCGTTCCCGCCGGGGCCGACGACCGGACCATCGACCGGCTGTACTACGAGGCCGTCCTGCGGGTGGAGGCCATCGCGGCCGACGGGGCCAAGCCCCTCGACGAGCCCCTGGTGGCGCCGCCCGAACCCTCCGACACCGGCGAAGCGGAACCGGTGGCAACCACTTCGACCATGGGCCTGGAGCTCTACTCGCGGGCAGTGGAGGCGGCCCGGGAGTACATCTTCGCCGGCGACGTGTTCCAGGTGGTGCTGTCCCAGCGTTTCGACTTCGAGCTGGGCGCCGACGCCTTCGACACCTACCGGGTGCTGCGCCAGGTCAACCCCAGCCCCTACATGTACTTCCTGCGCCACGACGGGCTGGAGGTGGTGGGCGGATCGCCCGAGCCCATGGTCAAGCTCCTCAACGGCAAGGTCATCAGCCGGCCCATCGCCGGCACCAGGCGCCGGGGCCATACCGACGCCGAGGATCGACGCCTGGCCGCCGAGCTGGCCGAGCACCCCAAGGAAGTCGCCGAGCACGTGATGCTCGTCGACTTGGCTCGCAACGATGTCGGTCGAGTGGTGGAGTTCGGATCCCTGAACCTCGATGAGATGATGACCCTTGAGCGCTACAGCCACGTGATGCACCTGACCTCGCAGGTGTCGGGCAAGCTGGACTCGTCGGCCACACCCATCGACGTGCTGAGGGCGACCCTGCCGGCGGGAACGGTGTCGGGCGCTCCGAAGGTCAGGGCCATGGAGATCATCGACGAGTTGGAGCCGGTCAAGCGCGGTCCGTACGCGGGCGTGGTCGGCTACATCGACTTCTCGGGCAACATCGACACGGCCATCACCATCCGCACGATGCTGGTGCGAGACGGCCGGGCCTCGGTGCAGGCCGGTGCCGGGATCGTGGCCGACTCGGTGCCCCAACAGGAGCACGCCGAGTGCGAGAACAAGGCCCGGGCGCTGCTGGCTGCGGTCCCCGCGGCTCGGAGCATGACCGCGGCCCGCAAGCGGGCGAGCCGGATCGGATGACGGCCACCGTCGCGGCTCTGATGCCGCGGGACGCGGTACGGGCGACCGGTCCGGACGTCGCGGCGTTCCTGCAGGGCCAGATCTCTCAGGATGTCGACGCCGTCGCTCCGGGTGGCTCGGCGTGGTCGCTCGTGCTGGCGCCCCAAGGAAAGGTCGAAGCCTGGTTCCGGCTCACCCGGCTCGGCGAGGACGAGTTCCTGGCCGATCTGGATGCCGGCTTCGCAGAGGCTCTGGTAGCTCGCCTGGAGAGGTTCAAGCTCAGGGTCGACGCGGCCTTCGAGATCCTGGAGGGCTGGCGGATGCTGAGCATCAGGGGCTCCTCCGGCGGCTCGAACGACCTGGACGCGGTCCGGGCCGAGCTGCGGGCCCCGGTGGCGTGGCCGGGTTTCGAAGGAGTCGACCTGCTGGGCCCGGAAGTGTGCCTGCCGGCGGGCGCCGAGGACGCTCCGGCCGCCATGGAGGTGGCCCGCATCCGGGCCGGCTGGCCGGCCATGGGCCGCGAGCTGACCGAACGCACCATCCCCGCCGAGATCGCCGGTCTGGTCGAATCGTCGGTCAGCTTCACCAAGGGCTGCTACACCGGCCAGGAACTGGTGGCCCGCATCGACAGCCGGGGTGGAAACGTGCCCCGCCCGGTGCGGCTGCTCGAGATCCGCGGCGACGGGGTGTCGCCCGGCGCCGAGATCACCGTCGACGGCAAGGCAGTCGGGGAGGTCACTTCAGCCGCGACGGACCCGGCCTCGGGCGTAACCGTCGCACTCGGACCGGTACACCGCCGTGTCGAGCCGCCCACATCGGCAGAAGTGGACGGCATCCCGGCCACGGTGCTGGCCACACCGCCCTCGTCGAAATTGATGTGAGAAACCGCCCTATACGGGCCGTTTCGCCATCAATTCGGGCCGGCGCCTCCGGCTCGCACCTACGATGGCGGGATGGACCCCTACGCGGTGCTGGGTGTGGCCCGCGATGCCCCCGCATCCGAGATCAGGCGGGCCTATGTGACCCTCGCCCGGAGCACCCATCCCGACGTGCGGGGCGACGACCCCGCGGCGGCCGAACAGATGCGCCGCATCAACCTGGCCTGGGAGATGCTGTCGGACGACGACTCGCGGGCAGCCATCGACCGCCGCCTGAGGCAGCAGCCACAAGCGCCGCCGGCCTCGCAATACTCGCCCCCTTCCGAGCCGGCGTCACGCCCCTACGAGGACGATTTCGACCTGGGCCACGACGACTTCGACGGCGACGACCGGCCCCTCACCGAGGGCCACCTTCCCGCCTGGATGCGCCTGGGCTCGCCGCTGGCCTTCGTGCTGGGCATCTTCGCGGTCATCTTCGGCGTGCTGGCCGGAGGATTCGTGCTGGTACGGTTCGGCCTCCTGCTGCTGGGGCTGTCGGCCCTGCTGTTCCTGCTGTCGCCCTTCGTCGTGCTGATCCGCAGCCGCGGCGGACCGATGCGGTGATGGCTGCCGCCCGTCCAGACCGGACCGGAGCGCGACGCTGATGGCCGGTACCTACCTCGACCGGATCGTGGCCCAGCACCGGGATGCGGCCCGAGCCGACCGGCGCGACGCGGACGACCTGACGGAGCAGGCCCGTTCCTGCCCGCCGGCGAGGGGCTTTCGCGCCCGGCTGGCGTCGGTGAGCAGCCCGGCCGTCATCGCCGAGGTGAAGCGGCGCTCCCCGTCCAAGGGCGACCTGCGAGCCGACCTGGACCCCGCTGGACTCGCCCGCCAGTACGAGTCGGGCGGGGCGGCGTGCCTGTCGGTGCTCACCGACTCCGAGTGGTTCGGCGGTTCGGCCTCGGACCTGCAGGCCGCCCGGAGCGCGACGAGCCTGCCCGCGCTGCGCAAGGACTTCACCGTCGACCCCCGCGACGTGCTCGACGTCCGCATCATGGGAGCCGACTGTGTGCTCCTGATCGTGGCCGCGCTCGACGACGACGAGCTGACCCGGTTCTGCGCCCTCGCCCGGGACGTCGGCCTTGACGCTCTAGTTGAGGTTCATGACGAGGCCGAACTCGAGCGGGCCCTGTCGGCCGGCGCCGACCTCGTCGGCGTGAACCAGCGCGACCTGGTGACCTTCGAGGTGGACCGGGCCCGGGCTGCCCGCCTCGCTCCCATGATCCCCGCCGATGTCGTGTCGGTGGCCGAGTCCGGCATCGAGGGTCCGGCCGATGTGGCTCGCCTCGCCGAAGCCGGCTACGGCGCGGTGCTGGTGGGGGAGTCGCTGGTGCGCTCCGCCGATGCGGCTGCGGCGGTGCGGGCCCTGGTCGCCGCCGGCCGCTAGACCCCGCCGGCGGTCACCGCCGAGCGTCGGCGCCGGATTGCCTGATCGTCACGCATCCGCGCCCTGTCGAGCCACTAGCGTCGGAGCGTGTTCGTGAAGATCTGCGGGACGACCAACGAGGACGACGCGCTGCTGGCGGTGGCCATGGGCGCCGACGCGGTGGGGTTCATATTCGCGCCGTCGCCCCGCCAAGTGTCCTTGGACAGGGTCCGGGAAATCGTGCGCCGCCTGCCCGGCGATGTGCTGAGTGTGGGCGTGTTCCGCAACGAGCTTCCGGCCCGGGTGGTGGAGATCACCTCCAAGGCCCGTCTGGGCGCGGCCCAGCTCCACGGCCACGAGTCGCCCGACGACACTTCCTGGGTGGCCGAGAGGGTGCCGGTCACCATCAAGGCCTTCCCGGCCGGCCATGCGGGTCTGGAGCACCTGGCCGACTACGGCGCCGACGTGGTGATGCTCGACAACAAGCAACCCGGCTCCGGCGAGTTGTTCGACTGGTCCCTGGCCGAGGGCGCGCCGCTGGCCGGCCACCGCCTGCTCCTGGCGGGCGGCCTCGACGCCGGCAATGTGGCCGCGGCTATCCGGCGGGTCCGGCCCTGGGGGGTGGACGTCGCCACCGGCGTGGAGAGCAAGCCGGGCCGCAAGGACCCGGCCCGGCTGCGGGCGTTCCTGAACGCGGCCAAGGAGGCCGGGGCCGCGACGGCCAGAGAGCAGGTCGCATCCGCGGACGAGGTACGCGGGCACCCGGCCGGACCCGGCCCCTACGACTGGGAGCAGGACCCGTGACCGATCCCGCGGCCGGATTCATGGGCGCGTCCGGAACGGGGCCGGTAGAAGGCTTCATGGGCGAGCCCAGAACGCGGCCGGTCGAGGGTTTCATGGGCGAGCCCAGCGCCGACGGGCGGTTCGGCGACTTCGGGGGCATGTTCGTGCCCGAGACCCTGGTGCCGGCCTGCCAGGAGCTCGATCGGGCCTTCCGCTCCGCGTGGGGCGACCCCGCCTTCCGGGACGAGCTCGACCGGCTGCTGCGCGACTACGCCGGACGCCCCTCGCCCCTGACCGAGTGCCCCAACCTCTCCGAGGAGCTGGGGGTGCGCATCCTGCTGAAGCGCGAGGACCTCAACCACACCGGCAGCCACAAGATCAACAACGTGCTCGGCCAGGCTCTGCTGGCCCAGCGCATGGGCAAGACCAGCCTGGTGGCCGAGACCGGTGCGGGCCAGCACGGCGTGGCCACGGCTACCGCGGCCGCCCTGTTCGGCATGGACTGCGTGGTGTACATGGGCACCGTCGACATCGCCCGCCAGGAGCTCAACGTGTTCCGCATGCGCCTGCTGGGGGCCGAGGTGCGGGAGGCCACCAGCGGGTCCCGCACTCTCAAGGACGCCGTCAACGAGACCATGCGCCACTGGGTGGCGGTGGTCGACACCACCCATTACTGCCTTGGCTCGGTGATGGGCCCGCATCCGTACCCGTGGATGGTCCGCGAGTTCCAGCGAGTGGTGGGGGAGGAGGCCCGCCGCCAGTGCGCCGAGATCCTCGACGGCGGTGTGCCCGATGTGGTCACCGCCGCGGTGGGGGGAGGCTCCAACGCGGCCGGGATCTTCGCCGGCTTCGCCAACACCCCCGCCGCGCTGGTCGGGGTGGAGCCGGCCGGGGGCGCGGCCATCGGCCGGTCCGTGCCCGGCATCGTGCACGGCTCGCGGTCGTACCTGATGCAGGACGAGTGGGGCCAGGTTCTCGAGGCCGAGTCGATCTCGGCCGGGCTCGACTACCCCGGCGTGGGTCCAGAGCACTCGTACCTGGCCGCCACCGGCCGGGCGACCTACGAGCAGGTGACCGACGCCGAGGTGGTCGAGGCGTTCAGCCTGCTGTCCCGCACCGAGGGCATCATCCCCGCCCTGGAGTGCGCCCATGCTCTGGCCTGGGTGTCGCGGGCCCGCGCTGAGCTGGCCGGCCGCACCGTGCTGCTGAACCTCAGCGGCCGGGGCGACAAGGACGTCGACCAGATGATGGGCATCCTCGGGTGACCGCGGCGAACGGCGCCGCCGCACCCGGCGGGGCTGACACCTCGGGGCGGATCGAGACCGTGCTCAGGCGCCGTCGCGACGGCGGCGGCAAGTGCTTCGTGCCCTATCTCACCGGTGGTCTGGGCGATGACTGGCTGGAGACGATCTGCGCGGCAGCCGCAGCCGGAGCCGACGCCATCGAGATCGGGGTGCCGTTCTCGGATCCGGTGATGGACGGCACGACCATCCAGAAGGCCAACGACCGGGCCCTGTCCGAGGGCGCCACCCCGCAGTCGATCCTGGCCGCGGTGCGGGGCGCCGCGGCCGACATCGGCGTGCCCACCGCGGTGATGACCTATGTGAACATCGCCCACCACATGGGCTACGAGCGCTTCGCCTCCTCACTGGCCGACGCCGGCGTCAGCGGCTGCATCCTGCCCGATCTGCCGCTGGAGGAAGTGGGGGAGTGGTCGGGATACGCCGACGCGGCCGGGGTGGAGACGGTGCTGCTGGCCGCGCCCACCGCGCCCGACGAGCGCCTGCCCAGGATCTGCGCCCGCTCCCGCGGCTTCGTGTACAGCGTGGGGCTGATGGGAATCACCGGGGTCCGCGAGGAGTTGGCTGCCAGCGCGACGGCCACTGCGGCCCGCCTCAAGGCGGTCACCGACCGGCCCGTCCTGGTAGGGGTAGGGGTCGGCACACCCGCCCAGGCAGCCGAGGTGTGCGCGGTGGCCGACGGGGCGGTGGTCGGATCGGCCATCGTCACCCGGATGCTGGAAGGGGCCGGCCCCGAGGGCGTGGCCGCCCTGGTAGCCGAGTTCCGGGCCGCCCTCGACGCGGCTCATCACTGAACCCCGCCTGGACCAGGAGGGACCCGGGCTGATGGGCCGGCGGGGGCGGATGATGGACCACGACCTGATCGTGGTGGGCGGGGGTGCCGCTGGCCTGGGCGCGGTCGGGGCCGCGCTGTGGGCCGGCGCCGACGTCGCCGTGATCACCGACTCGGCGCCGGGCGGCGACTGCACCTTCACTGGCTGCGTGCCGTCCAAGACACTGCTGGCCGCAGCCCGCGACGGCCTCGGCTTCGCAGAGGCCATGGCCCGGGTGCGCTCGACCATCGAGCACATCGCGGCCACCGAGTCGGTCGAAGTGCTGCAGAACGAGGGAGTGACGGTGATCGAGGGCCGGGCCCGACTGGTCACCCACGACACGGTGGCCGTGGGGGACAGGCGCATCACCGCTCCCCGCATCGTGCTGGCCACCGGGTCGAGGCCGAGGCTGCCCGACGACATACCGGGCCTTCCAGAGGCCAAGCCGCTCACCAACGAGACCGTGTTCGACCTCACCGAGGCCCCCGGTTCGCTAGGAATCATCGGCGGCGGCCCCACCGGCTGCGAGTTCGCCCAGGCCTTCGCCGTCCTCGGGGTGGAGGTGACCCTGTTCGAGGCCTTCAACCAACTGCTGTTCGGTGAGGAGCCCGAGGCGGCACGCCTGGTCCGAGAGGCACTGCAGCGACTGGGCGTGACAGTGCGCCGCAATTCGCAGGTCGAACGGGTCGAACCCGCGACCGGCATGGGCGGCCGGAGCGATGGTGCGTACTCGGTGTCGTGTCACCGGAAGCCGGCGCCGGTGGTGGTGGAGCGGCTCCTAGTGGCCACCGGCCGGACACCGACCACTGCGGGGCTAGGGCTCGAGGAGATGAAGTTCAAGCTGGGAGAGTGGACTGGCCATGTCATCACCGACGAGCGGCTCGAGACATCGGTGAGGGGCGTGTACGCCGCCGGCGACGTCGCATCCTGGCGGGAACGCCGCCCGTACCGTCCACGAAGCCAGCCTCCGCCCCTGTTCAAGGAAAGCGGCGACACGCCTCCCTCCCGGCTACCGATCTCGCGCATCATCAGGCGGCCACCAGCAGGACACCGATCGGCTCTGTATAACTCCTCCCGCCGCCAGAAGCACTTGGCCACGTTGATGCTGTCGCACGGCGCCGACGAGATGGGGCGGATCGCAGCGGGCAACGCTCTGGGCAAAGGTCAGCGGGGACGGTTCCGGGGCGATCTGGTTCCCAGGGTCGTATTCACCGACCCCGAGGTGGCGTCGGTGGGAGTGGTCCCGAGCCAGGCACCACCGGGCAGCCGGGTGGCCTACCTGCCCCTGTCCGAGGTGGACCGGGCCGTCACCGACGGCCGCACCGACGGCTTCATCGCCATCGTGGCCGGTCCCCGCCGCCTGCTCCGCAACGCCGGCGGGGGCCGTGTCCTGGGCGCCACCATCGTCGCGCCCAGAGCCGGCGAGATGATTCAGGAGGTCGTGCTGGCCATGCGCACGAAGGCATTCGCCGGTCGCCTGGCCCAGGCGTCGCACGCCTACCCGACCTGGTCGAACGGCGTGCAGAAGGCCGCGGCCCAGTTCTTCGGCGAGATCGACGGCCGCCAAGCCCGCCCCGTGCCCTGACTCGCCCGCTCCGTATGGAGGTTGGCATTGATATATCCTTATATATCATGTATCTATGCGTCTTGTCCTGGACTTGGACGAAGAAGAGGTGTCTCACCTGCTTGAAGCGCTCAACGGCGTTGCTACCATCGTTGAGCGTGAAAGCTACGAACTTGCAGCCGCAATCATCATAAGGAACGTGTTTGACAAGATAGTTCAAGCTACGGAGGATTCGGAATGACGAGGGCATTGACGCTGGACGACTTCGACGAGGCCGAGATCGCGGCTAGCAGCAAGCGTGCCGCACTCCGGGTCGTGGTCGGCATGACACGCGAGAAGGACCGGCCGGACGCGAGGGACAACGCAGTCTTCAACTGGAGGTTCGCGGTGCGTCTCGCCTACCGGTGGGCCTCCGTCGAGGAGATCGCGGAGGCGGCCGGAACTTCAGTCGACGCCGTCTCGGAGATCTGCGAGGACCAGGAGGCTGCGCCCCGGCTAGCCGGTGGTTAGGCCTCCGTCGGCGCTGATGATGGCTCCGTGGACCCCCGGGCACTCGTCGGAGGCAACGAAGGCGAACAGGGCGGCGATGTGCTCGGGCTCGCTCATCGGCTTGAAGGCGATCATGCGGCGGATGAAATGCCGGTCGGGGTCCTCGACCTGCTTGAAGTTCTGGACCATGGGGGTGTTCACGCCGCCGGGGGCGATGGCGTTGACCCGCACCGGCGTCTTGGCCAGCTCCATGGCCAGGGCCTTGGTCAGCTGCACCACCGCGCCCTTGGTGGCGCAGTAGTGGGAGGTGTAGGCCAGTCCCTGGAGCCCGGCGTTGGAGGCGATGTTGACGATGTTGCCGCCGGAGGCCAGCAGGTGGGGGAGCGCGGCCTGGGTCAGGAAGAACACGCCCTTCACGTTCACGTCAAACATTAGGTCCCACTTCTCCTCGGTGACGTCCTCCATCCGGTCCTGCCACGAGACGCCGGCGATGTTGCCGAGCACGTCGATGCGCCCGAAGGCGTCCACGCAGGAGGCCGCGGCGACCCGGCAGTCGGCGACCGACCGCAGGTCGCAGTGCTGGGTCTCGATCCGGCCCGGTGACCCGGCGACCGCGGCCGCTGTGTCGGCCAGGCCGGCATCGTTCACGTCGACCGCGAACACGTCGGCTCCCTCGGCGGCCAGGCGGATCGCAGTCGCCTGTCCCATGCCCGAGGCCGCCCCGGTGATGAGCGCCACTTTGCCGTCGAATCGCCCCATGTCGTCCCGCCTGTCGTCGATCTCGGCCCGTACCGCCGCGGAGGCTACCGGCCCTCGCCGCCGGTGGTGCGGCGGAAGGTGACGCTCATGCGGGGCGGAGCGGCCGCCACCTTTGGCACCGAGTGCTCCCAGTTCTGCTGGCACGCCCCTCCCATCACCAGCAGGTCGCCCGACGCCATCGTGAAGGACCGGCTGCGACCCCCGCCGGCCGGACGCAGCAGGAATCGCCGGGGGCCTCCCAACGAGACGATGGCCACGACCGCGTCGGCAGGGTCGATCCCGATCCGGTCGCTGTGCCAGGCGACCGAGTCCTCGCCGCCCCGGTAGTAGTTCACCCACACCGAGTTGAACCCGGCCCGGTGGCGGGCCCGCAGAGCGCCCGCCATGTCGTCGAGCAACGACGGCACGCCCGGCGAGCCCGGCCGGACGAAGGCGCCCAGCCGGGGCTCCTCGACCATCTGCCCGTACATGGGACGCTTGGCTCGCGTCCAGCGCAGGCGGGCCGCCAGCTGCTCCAACAGCTCGTCGCCGCCGCGCAGCCACCTCGACGACGTGTCGATCCAGCTGTGATCGTCCAGATGCAGCCGCTCGACCGACGCGGTCGGGTCGAGGGCGGGCGGGCCCTGAGCGAAGAGGTCGCCCTGGCGGGATCCCACCTCGGCTTGCGCTCCCGACCGCGAGATCCTCACAGGCGGCGACTCTAGCGAACGTACGTTCGCATAGGCAACCCGCTCTTGTTCGCTGCGCTCACGGGCCGCTCGGGCCACGGCCTCGCAAGCTCGGCCTCTGCTAATTGTCGGCGGGATTGCGCGGGTAGAGGCGAAGCTGCCTCAGATCTCCCTGCTGGCGAGCGAACACCTGCCACCACAGCTCCTGTGGATCCTCCGAGAACGGGTCGGACCCTTCGAGTTCGAGCACGAACCAGGCGTCCTCGGCCAACTCGGCCTCAAGCTGTCCGGGCGCCCACGCCGCGTATCCGGCGAATATCCGCACTTCATCGAGCCCGCCGATCTCGCCGGGGTCGCGCTCCAGATCGACGGTGCCGATCCGTCCCATGACCTGGGACCAGTTCTCGTCGGCATCGTCGAGCGCCACCGAGGCCAGCGCGATCACCGAGGACTGGCTCACCGGACCGCCGACGAACACCACCCGGGGCTTGCTCACCGCCGTCGCCCAGTCTCCGATGGCGCTGCTGACGGTCAATTCGCTGGGCCGGTTGAGGACGACACCCAGCGCACCCTCACCACTGTGCTCGAGCATCATCAACACGGTCTGGCGAAAATTGGGATCGGACAGACTCGGCGCAGCCACGAGAAGTTTCCCGCGAGTCGATTCCATTCGTGGGTCTTCCAGATAGCGGACGGATTGGGGAGCGGCACGGTGGCAACCCGGCGACCCCAAGCGATGGCGGTGTGGTGAGGTGGCTTTGTGGCACGATCTAGGGCCGTGGTGTCGACCATGCCGCCGGTGCTGCTCACGATAGCCGCTTCGGACCCTCTGGGGGGCGCGGGCGTGCAAGCCGACCTGGCCACGTTTGCCGCCCTCGGGGTGCACGGAGCCAGCGCGCTGACGGCAGTCACCGCGCAGTCATTGACCGCGGTCACCGCAGTGGAGCCGGTGGAGGCCGGCCTGGTGGCCCGCCAGATCGACTCGGTGGCGTCCGAGTTGGGGGTCGCCGGAGCCAAGACCGGGCTGCTGCGCCGGCGCGAGGTGGTCGAGCTGGTGGCGGACAGGGTCGAGAGCGGCGTCCTGCCCGCGCCGGTGGTCGACCCGGTGATGGTGGACGGCAAGGGAGTGCCGTTCGTAGCCGGCGAGGTGGAGGAGGCCTATCGCCGACGGCTGTTCCGGCTGGCCCGGGTGATCACGCCGAACCGGCGCGAGGCCGAGTTGCTGGCCGGCGCGTCGCTGCCGGGCCCCGAGGCCGTGCTGGAGTGCGCCGAAGCGTTCCGCGACCTCGGACCCGACGCCGTGGTGGTGACCGGCGGCGGATTCGACGGCCAGCCCGACGACGTGGTGATCACCGCGGCCGGTGAGGCCTGGGTCGAGCCCGGTCGACGGGTCCACACCGGCAACGTCCGGGGCAGCGGCTGCACGTTCTCGGCGGCACTGGCGGCCGGCCTCGCCCTCGGCGCTGATCTGGAACGCGCCGTGGCCGCCGCAGGCCGCTTCGTGCGCTCGGCTATCGAGGCCTCCGCGGCATGGTCGCTCGACGGTCCCGGTCCGGTGTCCCACGCCCTGGGGCAGTAGGCCCTCCCGGCCATCCCGGCTCCCCTTCCCCACAACGCCCGTTACTTTACATAATGCAGATTTCCGGCGTACATTGGGCTCCGGATGACCCCACCCCGGCCCCTGACGGGGCGCTGCGGCTGCGGAGGCGTGTAGCTTTGTGGGCCGTGTCCCGGCGACTAGAGATCGAACTGACCAGCCAGCGCCCCGACGGCACCTGGACGTGGCGGGCCGCCGGTGCACGCCAACCCAAGGGCGAGGTGAGCGGTGACCTCGTTCCGGACACAGCCGCTATCGGCACCGTGCTCAAGGCTGAGGCCGACGGCGGGCTCGACGGCCTCGAGATCATCGCGGTGTCCGCGCCGCGGGTCCGGGCCGCGCCCTCTGATCGTCTGGAGTTGATCGGCGGCGGGGACGGCCCTGCAGTGACAACCACGCTGGTCCGGAAGTCCCGACGGCGCGACCGCGACCACGACCGCGATCGAGGGCGCGATCGCGGGCGCGCCCGCAGGGACGGCCGCGACGACTCGGACCGCCGCAGTCGCGGCCGTCGAGACGAGCGAGCAGACGGCGACGGCCGCGACCGCAAGAAGCGCAAGCCTCGCCGGGCCGAGGGATCCAAGAGGGATTCCCGGTCGCACGATTCCCCCGATGGCGACAGGGACCGTAGGACGCAGCGTTCCGACCGCCGCGACCGGCGATCCGCCGACAGGCGCTCGAAGGAAGGCAGGAGGTCTGAGAATCCCCGGCCCAGAACCCCCAGCCTCAAGGCAAAGCGGGTCCATCGCCAGGCTGCACTGGCAGCCCTTCCCGATGACCAGCAGCCATTGGCCCGCGAAGTGCTGAAGGCCGGTGTGCCGGGCGTGCGCAAGTCCATCGAGCGAATGAACGCCAAGGCAGCCGCCGAGAAGCTCCCCCAGATCAAGTCGGAGCCGATCTTGGCGCTGGCCGAGCAGCTCGCTCCGGTGTTGAAGGCAGCCGAATGGCACGACCGGGCCGACGCGGCCCTGGCCGGAATCTCCAAGATCGACCTGCGAGACATCCGCTCCGTCATTGCAGCCGCCGATCGGGCAACTCGAACCGACGAGACCAGGGCCCTCGCCGAGAGCCTGCGAGCCGGCCTGGCTCAGCGTCTGGAAGTGGATCATCGCCGGTGGTTGGACGAGTTGGCCAGCACCATCGGCGAGGGACGCACCATCAGGGCACTGCGCCTGAGCTCTCGCCCGCCCAAAGCGGGGACGCCGCTGCCGGTTGACATGGCCGAGCGACTCGCCAACATGGCGGCCGAAGACCTGAACCCGACCACCAACCATCAGCGGTGGTCGACGGTGGTGGACTCCGTGGCCCTCTCCCCCGTCCGCACTCAGGTGATCCCGCTCGGCGCTCCGGAGAAGCCCTCCGAGGATCTGCTCGCCACCCTCCGGAGGCTGGCCGATCGGGTCCCGCAGATCGCGGCTCTGTTCGGCATCGAGCCGCAGGCGCCGAGCCCGCGGGGACGCCGACCTCCCCCGCCACCGCCCGCGCCGGAGGCCGACAAGGCGACGGAGCAGCCCACTGAGACGCCGACTCCGGACCCAGAAGCAACCAACGACACCCACACCGACACCGACACGCCGACTCCGGACCCAGAAGCAACCAACGACACCCACACCGACACCGACACGCCGACTCCGGACCCAGAAGCAACCAACGACACCGACACGCCGACTCCGGACCCAGAAGCAACCAACGACACCCACACCGACACCGACACGCCGACTCCGGACCCAGAAGCAACCAAGGACACCGACCCACCGGCCGGTCCGCAAGACGCCGCATGATCGACTTCCATACCGAGGGCAACACCGCCGTCATCACCATGAACCGGCCTGAGGCCCGCAACGCGGTCAACGGCGTGATCTCCCGAGGTTTGGAGGAGGCCGTCGATCGCCTGGAGGCGGACGACTCGCTGTGGCTCGGCATCCTCTCCCACACCGGCCCTGTGTTCTGCGCCGGCGCCGACCTCAAGGCCATATCGGAGGGACGCTTCTCGGAGCTGTCCACCAAGCGGGGCGGGTTCGGCGGCATCGTGATGCGGGAGAGGACCAAGCCCTTGATCGCAGCCATCGACGGCCCCGCCCTGGCGGGCGGAACGGAGATTGCACTCACCTGCGACCTGCGAGTGGCTTCAACCGCGGCCCGCTTCGGCCTCCCCGAGGTGAAGCGGTCGCTGATCGCCGCCGCCGGCGGTCTGGTGCGCCTGCCCCGCACCATCCCACTGGCCATAGCCATGGAGATAGTCCTCACCGGTGACCCGGTCAGCGCGGAGCGGGCCCTGGAACTAGGCCTTGTCAACGAACTCTGCGAGCCGGGCGAGGCGCTCGACGCAGCCCGGCGCCTGGCCGCCCGTGTCAACGCCAACGGCCCCCTGGCCGTGCGAGAGTCCCGCCGGCTCGTGCTCGAGAGCTTCACCCAGACCGACGCGGAGGCAATGCTGGCCGCGGGACGGGCCCAGATGGGGCTGCGCGGCACCGAGGACTTCCGCGAGGGTCCGCTGGCCTTCATCGAGAAGCGTCCCCCCGTATGGAAGGGCCGCTAGACGATCGTCGGGATTATCCCGTGGTCGTAGAGGAACTCCGCTAGGCCCTCCACCAACCGCAGGGAGGCCACCTCGGCCACCGGCCACCACCTGGCCTCCGCGGCATCTGTGCCGGCCGTCGGCTCGACATCGCCGATCACGGTCGCCTCAAAGTCGAGGATCACGAAGTGATGGTCCTCACTGATGCGCTCCACCCAGCCGACCAAGGGTCCGCACACGCCGCGCAGCCCGGTCTCCTCGAGCAGCTCGCGCACGACCGCCTCCATCAACAACTCCCCCGGCTCGACCCGGCCCCCAGGAACGGACCACTCCCCCACCGCGGGCGGGCGTCCCCGGCGCACCAGCAGCAGTTCGTCGGAGCGGCGGACGATGGCGCCCACCGCGACCTCGACCCGCTCGATCACTTGCGTTCAAGCGGCCCGGCAGCGTCCGCGAGCGTGCGATGCACGGTTATCGCCCGGGCTACCAGGCCGTGCGTCTCGAAGAAGTTCTTGGTGCTGCGGTCTCCGGGCAGCGCCAGGCTGTCCACGCCGATGCAGCCGCGCTGGCCGGCCCAAGCCATCAGCAACTCCATCATGGACTCGCCGACTCCAACGCCACGTGCGTCGGGAAGCACATAGATGTCGCCGACGCGTCCCACCGTCGAGCCGTCATGCAATTCCACGAGACGGATCGCGCCGTAGCCGACGATCGCTTCGTCGATGGTGCCCACCACCACCAGCGCATCGTCGCCTCGCAGGTCGCGGACCAGGCTCTCCAGCTGCGGTTCGGGCCGGGCTTCCAGCCGGGACCACACGGTGCCGCCGCGCAGCTGCGACATCTCGGCTGTCGCCTGGGCCGCCAGTCCGGCCACACTGGCGATGTCGGCTTCGACAGCCCGTCTAGCCCCCTCGTCGATAGAGGTCATCGGCCGGGACGGGTGACGAGCACGGCGGCCTTCAGCCTCCGAGAACCCTCTCGATCGACTCGCAGGGCTCCTCGCCTGACGGGCACACTGGATCGGCGCGCGAGCCGAACTGGGTGACGCTCACGATCAGGAAGCATTGGTTGCAAGTCCACTCGTCCGAGCGGGGCGGCGCAACCACCGTGGTGGCCTTCGACTCGCCCGCGTCTTCCTCCTCGTCCTCCTCGTCGTCGTCACTGGCGGCAATGCGATCCCTGAGGATCTCCTCCAGATCAGCCTCGACGTCGCTGGGGTGGACTTCGTCGTCATCGTCGTCGTCGGCCGGCATGGGCACGTCGTCGTCATCGTCGGCCTCGTCGTCGCCGTCTTCTTCGAGCTCCTCGGCGTCCCCGTCGAAGTCCTTGTCGCCGTCGAAGTCCTCGTCATCGTCGAAACTCTCGTCGCCGTCGAAGTCCTCGTCGTCGTCGCTGAAGTCGCCGTCGAAGTCATCGCTCAGATCGCCCTCGAACGCATCTGAGTCACCGAAGTCGTCGTCGTCGTCGTCGAACTCGTCGTCGCCGTCACCGTCATGAGGGTGTTTCTCGTTCATCGCTCCAACTGAAGGGTCGGTTGGCACCGGATGTGGGGCGGATCATAGACACTGATCGGCTAGGCGCAACTTGCATGCCGATCAACCTTGGGCCAGACCTCCGTCGTCTTCGCCGTCGCGGCCGGCAGACAGATCCGATGAAGGATGAGACGGCGCGGTCCGCAGCCTCTCCACCCGGTTCTCGGCGTCGAGGCGCCCCAGCCCGGGATCGGTGGCGTGGTTCACGAACGACATCAGTTCGGCGACGGCGGCATGACCCGCTTCGGTGGCGATGAGCGTGTGCATCCGCTGGCACACGCTGCGATAGGCGGGGTGGCCCTGGGGAGTGGTCCGCAATTCCAACATGTGCATCGCCTCGCGGGCGTTCATCTGCATCGAGTACCGGATCCGGTAGGCGAGCGCGACGGCGTAGGAGGCCTGGTCGCTGAACTCGGCGCTAAGGGCCTCGTAGAGCCGGGCCGAGCGGGCCATGACCTCATCGAACCTCTCGTCCTCGCCGGCCGCGTCCACTGCGGAAGGCCGGACATAGCCGTGGCGGGTGGACAGCGGCTGCCATTCGATGGTCAGCATCCGATGGCGCTGGAGGTCTCGGAACGCCCCGTAATCGGACAGCACGTCGAAGCGGTAGTAGACGCGTTCGAGCGCCCGGCCGGGGCGGTGGCGACGGTTCTGCCGGTCCCCGCAGTAGGCCCGGACCGCAGCTACACGCTCGGCGGCCGGCATGGCTCTCACCCTGGACTCGACGGTGCGGTCCGCCAGCGACGTGTGGGGGTAGAGCATCGCCGCGATCATCTTGGTCTCGCCGTCGGGGTCGAAGTCCACCAGCTCGACCGAGTCGTCGGTGACCGGCCCTCCCACCGCGTCGCCGAAGACGCGGTCCGCCAGGTCCTCCATGGCGCCCCGGTTGTCGGCCAGGTAGCGCGACGTGAGGCCGCCGCGGTCGGGCAGGTCCACCCGTTTGAGGAACGAGGGGATCACCTTGCGCAGTTCGGTGAGCATCATGTCGGCGTAGAAGCGGGACTCAGGAAGGGGATGGGCCCGCATCCGCAGGAGCAGTGCCTCATAGGACTGGCCGGTGCCGTAGATGCCGACGTTGCTAAGCGACGCGGCCGGGAGCAGCCCGCGGATCGAGTCCAGGGCTCTGGCCTTGATCGCCTGCCGGTAGGCGAAGTCGGAGTCGCCGGACTCCTTGGGCACGTTGGTCCGGAAGAAGTCCTGCATGACCGGCACGAGCTCGGAATAGGTCGAGAACATGCGGTCGATGTCGCCCACGTAGCGCGTGCCCAGCGACGAGTTCAGCACCTGCGAGTCGCGGTAGTAGCGGTAGCGGCCCCCGAGACGCTGGTCGTAGGCGATGTAGCGGGTGCTCTGCTCCAGGTAGGCCATCAGCCGGCCCCACTCCAGCACCTTGGTCAGCAGGTTGGAGGCCTGCTCGCAGGCCAGATGCACGCCGCCGAGCTGGGCCACGGAGTCGTCTCCGTACTCGAAGAAGACCCGGTCGTACAGAGCCTCGGCCCGGCGCAGGCCGATGGTGGCGTCGATCGTGATGTCCCCGGTGATGTCGAGATCGTCGACGAACTCGTCGAGGAACAGCCGGCGGAGGCTCGACATCGACCGGGAGTAGCGGGCGAACAGGGCGCCCTTGACGACCTCGGGCAGGTTCACCAGCGCGAACACCGGCTCATCCAGGTTGGTGAAGTACCGGCGCAGGATGTCGGCCTCCTCGGGCGAGAAGGACTCCGCCGCGTACAGGTTCACGGGGCGCGACATTAGGGCTGCGGGCTGCGCCGGGCGCGGATCGCTCTAGAGCTGCTAGGTGGCGGCGAACTCGGCCTGCACTGCAGGCAGCACGGCCTTGTCCAACCAGCAGTCCAGCGCGGTCATGGCCAGCATCTTGGCGCCGTCGATCACGGCCGAGTCGCCCTCGGAGCCCCGGGCGTACTCGGCGAAGCGCGGCGTGTGGATGGCCACGTCATCCGGCGCGACCTTGATCATGGGATGTATGGAGGGAACGGTGTAGCTCACGTTGCCCATGTCGGTGCTGCCCACCACCCGGGCCTGTGGGTCGGGCGCCACCGTGCGGCCCACAGCGTCGAGGTTGGCCAGGTAGCGGTCGAGCAGGGTCGGGTTGTCGTTCATGTCGGCATAGGCGTGATCGCCCCATTCGAGATCGACCTCGCAGCCGGCCGCGGCGGCGCCCGCCCTCAGGCAGGCGGCCACCCTCTCCTTGAGCGGCTCCAGTGATGCGAGGTCGGCGGAGCGCACGTACCACTCGACCGCGGCCGTGGCCGGAACGATGTTGGCCTTGGCGCCCCCGTCGGTGAAAATTCCGTGGATCCGCTCGTCGTCGCGGATGTGCTGGCGCAGGGCGGCGACCGCGTTGTAGCCGAGCACGGCCGCGTCGAGCGCGTTGCGGCCCTTCTCGGGCGCGGCGGCAGCGTGGGCGGCGGCTCCGGTGTAGCGGGCGTTGAGCCGCTGGACCGCCACCGCGTGGAACACGCTCAACTCGTGGTTGGCGGGGTGCACCATCATGGCCGCGTCGGCATCGGAGAACGCTCCCGCCCGGAGCATGATCTCCTTGCCGCCCCCGCCCTCCTCTGCCGGGGTCCCCATCACGGCGACCCGCCCGCCGGCCTCGCCGGTCAGCGACGCCAGGGCCAGGCCCGCCCCCAGTCCGGAGGCGGCGATGATGTTGTGACCACAGGCATGGCCGATCCCGGGAAGGGCGTCGTACTCGCACACAACGGCCACCAGCGGTCCGTCGCCGTCGCCGGCTCGGGCCTCGAAGGCGGTGTCTAGGCCGTAGGCGCGGCGCTGCACGTCCAGGCCGTGATCGTCCAGCACTTCGGTGAGCAGGTCGTGGGCGTGGTGCTCCTCGAAGCACAGTTCGGGCCGCGAGTGGATGCGGTGCGACACGTCGAGCAGTTCAGGAGTCAGACGGTCGATCTCCTCGCAGACCCGTCGCTTGGCGTCAGCTATGTCCATGGTTGGATACTAGAGCTAGAGGCCGTCACGTCGGGACCCAGACGTCCAGAGCGCCGGCCTCGACCCGCAGGCTGAGGGTTCGGGCCCGGCCCAGGCGCACGCCGTCCAGGTAGATGTCCAGGGCGGGATCCAGGTCGTATTGGGCCGCGGTGATCCGTCGCTGGGTGATCTGCGGGTGGGGGACGTGGCTGCCCGAGGGCAGGCGGCGGCGGGCCGCGAGGCGCACGGCCAGTGGCGGGTCTGCATCGAACACATCGAGGCGGCCGTCGCCCGGATGGGACCGGGGCGCCGCGTTCCAGCGACCGATGAACGATGCGTTGGCCGCCACCAGCAGCCGGCCCCGCCACCAGGACCTGCGGGCCACGAGATGGGCCACGAACCAGTGCAGCCGGCCGTCCACCAGGGCAGCCCCCACGTCGGCAGGAATCCGGATCCCGGTCGCGGTGCCGGGCTGGGGCGACGCTTCGGAGACCGGGGACACGCCGAGGGTGCGGGCCAAGTCACCTCCCGTCAGCACCACCGGCGGGATCTCCCGGTTGGCCCTGCGGGCTTCAGCCACGATCCTGCCCGCAGCGGCGTCAGTGTCCGCGGTCCGGGCATCGGGCGGGAGGTCGCCCTCGACGCCCCAGTCGACGCCCCAGCCCGAACCGCGCTTGCCGATCATGCCGCAGGCTCGTACACCGCGCCCGACAGGGCGACCACTCCCCTGTTGAGCGCGGAGACCGTCTGCTGGGCCGCGGCCGAGGTGCGGTGGTCGGGAGCCACCGCGGCGATCCGGCGGGCCAGATCGATCACCTGTTTGACGTTGCGCACGAAGTCGCCGGCCGAGAACCGCTCGTCCTGGAGAGCCTCGAACGACTCCCCGGCCGCCCAGCGATGGGCCGCGGGCCCGAAGCCGGTCTCCAGCGACCGGGTGGGTTCAACGCCGAACTTCCGCTCGACGCGGTGCAGGCCGTCGAGGAGGGTGCCGATGCGGCGCAGGCGGCGGTAGGCGGTGCCCGAGGGTATCCACACCTCGGGCCTGGGGCCGGGCGAACGGTGCTCGTAGGTGAAGGCCGAGAGCACGGAGGCCAGCTCGGGCGGCGACAGGCCGTCGAGGAGCCCGCGGGCCAATGCCTCGGCTACGACCAGGTCGGCCTCGTGGAAGATGCGCGACACCAGCGACCCCGAGTCGGTGAGGGTCCAGCCGTCCAGGTGACCCCGCTCACGCAGCACTCCGGCCACTGCATCGAAGCGACGGGCCAGATCGACGGGCAACGACGCCGTTTCCGCCTGGTACTGGGCGAAGGAGCGACCGATCAGGTCACGGGCCGCCCCGGCAGGCATGCGACCCAGCAGGCCGGCCACCATGTTGTAGGTGGGCCGGAAGGCCGAGCGCAGTTCGAAGGACCGGCTCGACGCCATCTCTGCCATCTCACCGAAGGTGCAGTCCGGCGACCAGAGCGCCACCGCCCATCCGGCCTCGTCGATGCCGCGGCGCCCGGCCCGGCCGGTGAACTGCGTGTACTGGGCGGCACGGAGCGGGACGGTGCGTTGGCCGTCGTACTTGACGGGCTTGTCGATCACGACACTGCGGGCCGGCATGTTCACGCCCAAGGCCAGGGTCTCGGTGGCGAACACCACCTTCACCAGTCCCTCGACGAAACAATGCTCCACGGCCTCTTTGAACACCGGCACCAGACCGGCATGGTGCGACGCGATGCCCAGGCGCAGCCGGTCGGCCCAGCGCCCGGCGCCCAGCGCGGCCAGATCGGCGGGGTCGAGGAGACCGAGGCGCGACTCGACGATCTCGTCGATACGGGCGGCCTCGGCGTCATCGGTGAAGCAAGCCCCGTCACGTACGAGTCGGGCTGCGGCCTGGTCGCACCCCTTCCGGCTGAACACGAACCAGATCACGGGCAGCAGGCCCCGCCCCTCCAACTCTGTCAGCAGATCGACGCGGCGGGGCGGCCGCCACGGAGCACGCGGGCGGTGCCCCCGGTGCTCAGGACTCCCCGAACGGCGGGGTCCGCCACGCCGCGAACCACCCGCACCACGAGGTCCGCTAGGTGCTGCGGGGCGGTCGAAGCGTTCTCCCTTCGGGTTGGGCTTGCCGTCGACCAGGGTGGGCATGAGTTCCACCGCGTCGCTGCGACGCCTACCCACGGCGTACAGGTTCGTGAGTGGCACCGGCCTCCGGGACTCCACCACCACCGCAGTCGGGCCGCTCACCTGCTTGAGCCAACCGCCCAGCTGCTCGTGGTTGGAGACGGTGGCCGACAGGCATACCAGCACCACGCTCTCCGGCAGGTGCAGGATCACCTCCTCCCACACCGGCCCGCGGTAGGGGTCCTCCAGGTAGTGCACCTCGTCGAGCACCACCGCGCCGAGCCGGTCGTCAACAGCCTCCGCGTAGAGCATGTTGCGCAGCACCTCGGTGGTCATGACCACGACGTCGGCGTCGCCGGCGATGACGTTGTCACCGGTGAGCAGGCCCACCCGGTGCGGACCGAGCCTCCGGCACAGGTCCCGGTACTTCTGGTTGGAGAGGGCCTTGATGGGCGCGGTGTAGAAGGCCCGCCGGCCCGCCGCCAGGGCCCGGTCGACCGCATGGTCGGCCACCACCGTCTTGCCGGAGCCGGTGGGCGCGGTGACCAGCACCGAGCGTCCGGAATCAAGGTGCTCTATGGCGCGGCGCTGGAACTCGTCGAGGACGAAGCCAGCCCCCGCCGGCTTGATCATGGTCGGGCGGCTGCGGCGCGCCCTGGGCGGCGGCTCACGACCGGGCCGCCTCTCGCTTTCGCTGCCGGCGGCTGGCCAGCACGCCCCACAGGATCGCGATCTCATAGAAGGCGTACATGGGAATCGAGAGCGCCATCAGCGTGAAGGGGTCGCCGCTTGGGGTGATCACCGCTACCAGGATCACGATCCCCACGACCGCGTAGGAGCGGACCCTGCGCAGGGTGCGGTTCTCGACGACGCCCATGACTTGCAGTCCGATGAGGACGATCGGGAACTGGAAGGCGATGCCGAAGGCGACCATCATCTTCACCACGAAGCCCAGGTACTCCTTCGGGCTGAACAGCGATACCAGGTCGGGCCCGCCGATGTCCTTCAGGAAGTCGAGGGCCCGGGGCAGGCTCCAGTACGCCAGCCCGACACCCAGGAAGAACAGCATTACGCCCGCGGCCACGAACGGGATCGCGTAGCGCTTCTCGTGGCGGTACAGGCCGGGCGCGATGAAGCGCCACCCCTGCCACAGCAGCACCGGCATGGCCAGGGCCAGGCCCGAATAGGCGACGAGGGTGATCCGCACGCTGAAGGGTTCGAGGGGGCTGGTGACGAACAGGTTGCAGCCCCCGTCCGGACCGAACAGCTGGGAGTCGATCCGCTCCTCGACGGGGAAGGTCTTGCAGTACGGCTCCAGCAGGAGGTCGAGTATGAACGGGTAGAGGACCCAGCAGGCCACCGCGCACACGGCCACGGCCACGACCGCCTTGATGAGACGGTTGCGGAGCTCGGCCAGGTGCTCCATGAGCGTCATGTGGCCGCCCTCGCCGTCGTCCGGGCGCTCCATCGGAGCCGTGTCGTCGACTGCGTCGGTCATCGCGGCGGCTGCGGAGTCCTAGTCGGGCGTGCCGTCGATCTTGGGCTCGGCATCCGGCCCGACAGCATCGGACTCGGCGGCGTCCTGGCCCGCCGCTCCGGTGTCTTCGCTGCCCGACGCGGGAGGGGGGCTCACCTTCGCCTCGGCAGTGCCCCAGGAGACCGGACCCGCCGCGGCCGTTCCCGGTGTGCTGCTGCCCTCGGCCGATGCGGCGTCCTTGGCCTCGTCCTTGGCCGCGGGCGGGGGCTCGATCGCCTTGCTCGGATCGGCGGCCTTCAGCGTCTCCGTCATCTCCTTGAGGGGCTTCTGGGTGGTCTCGCGCAGGCTCTTGTCGGCCGCCTTCAAGTCGGCGGTCGCTTCCTGCAGGGGCTTGGCCGCCTCGCGCAGCTCCTGCTGGAAGCCCTGCCCGATGCGGCGGATCTCTCCCACGACCTTGCCGACCTGGCGGACGGCCGGGGGCAGCCTGGTCGGCCCCAGCACGATGAGGGCGACCAGCAGTATGACCAGGATCTCTCCCCCGCCTAGGTTTCCCACCCTGGCAGCCTAGCTAGGGGGCTGTTGGCGGCTGCCATCGCGCCTCGACACTCGCAACTGATCGGCGGAGGCCCTGGTTGCCTCGGCGTGATCGCCCAGCCGGACCGCGAAACGCGACAGCTCGTCGGAGGCCACGGCCGCCGACGACGTCTTCCTCAGCGCTCCGGTCAGATCGCCCGCGGCGTGGGCCACGGCCCGCAGACCGTATATGAGCACTCCGAGGGCGATGACGGTGGCCGCGGCCGGTGCCAGCATCCACATTAGAACATGCGCGGGTAGGTGATGACGCCTCGCAGCGCAACGTCTCGTTTCCCGCTCTTGTTCGCTGCGCTCACGGGCCGCTCGGGCCACGGCCTCGCTGAGGGTTTCGCTGGGATGTCCACTGGTTGCCGCCTACCGCTCGGCCTCTGAAACCACGATACTGCGAACCGCTGACGGGCCTCGACCGACCCCTGGCTCAACCGTCGGCGTCGTCCGTGAAGTGGGCCAGGGTCTCCACCATCCGGTCGACGTGGTCGCTGTACACAGCATCGATACCGGCGTCGACCAACTCGGCGATTTGGCGGGCCTGCTGGGCGTCCCAGCCCAGGGTGAACAGGCCGAATCGGTGATAGAGCGTGGTGAGGCCGCCGTTCCAGTCCTCGCGGCGGAAGTTCACCGCGTCGATGCCGGCCTCGGCGATGTCGGCGGCGTGGCGCTCGGGTCCTCGCGGCAGGCGGTCCAGGCGGGTGGAGTGCACCAGCCGAACCTCGGGAGCGGCGGACCGCCATGCCTGAAGCACGCCGGCGTCGTGATGGCAGACCCACAGCTGTTCGGCCGCCCCGTGGTCCCGGGCCACCGCGATCAGGCCCACGAAGGCGGACTCGTCCTTCACGTCGACGCTCAGGGGAAGATCGGTGCCGCAGTGCTCGTAGTACTCGCCCAGAGTGGGTATGTGGGCGGGCAGCCGCGACCGGGGCAGGCTCGCGACGGGCCGGCCGAAGATCCGGCGAGTCGAGAACGTGGGCAGTCCCCCGACCGCCGCGTCATGGTTCAACACGATCTCGCCGTCGGCGGTGATCCACGCGTCGGTCTCTATGCCGGTGGCGCCCATCTCGCGGGCCAGCGCGAACGCTTCGAGGGTGTTCTCCCGGGCATGGGCCCGCGCCCCGCGGTGGGCGAAAGCGATGGGCGGCACCAGCAGAGCCGGTATGCGGGTGGCCATCAGGCAAGTATCACGCAGCCGGCGCGGCCCGCGGGCGGCTACACGCCGCCCATGTCGTTCGGGGGCCAGATCTTCATGAAGGCCCGGCCCACGATGTCGTCGACGTCCACGGGTCCGAAGAAGCGGCTGTCGCGGCTGTCCTCGCGACTGTCGCCCAGCACGATGACGGTGCCCTCGGGCACTTCGCAGTACAGCGAGTCGGCTTCGTTCACGCAGCCTGGGATGGGCGCCTTGGAGAGCGTCGATTCGCCGTCGGTGAGGTAGGGCTCCTCCAGCCGGGTGCCGTCGATGTACACCGAGCCGTCCCGGATCTCGAAGGTCTCGCCCTCGAGGGCGACGACACGTTTGATCAGGTCGTCGATGCCCGAACCCGGGCCCGGATTGGCGAACACGACCACGTCGCCCCGGTTCACGTCGTGGAGGCGGTATCCGAGCTTGTACACGACCACCCGGTTGTCCACCATCAGGGTGGGCTCCATCGAGCCCGACGGGATCACGAACACCTCCACCAGGAAGGCCTTGAGCAACAGGGCCAGACCCAGAGCGCAGACCAGCACGACGAGCCACTCGACGGCCACCGACAGCGCACGCCGGCCCGGAGTCGTCGGCGGCCCCGCGGGGTCCTCGCCGCCCGCCTCCGCGGGCGGCGGTCCGGCGGACTCGCCCGGTCGAGCCGTTGCGCCTCCGGTCACCGGCGGTAGCGCTCCAGCATCCGCGCCGCGGTAGCCGCCCGCAGATCCGGGTCGATGGCCTCGTGGGTGTCGATGATCTCCGCCTGGGGCCCGAGTTGCACCAGCAGCCGGGCCAGCCACGACTCGCTGGCCACCGCGAACACCGCCTCGACGGTGCCGTCGGGGTTCTCCGTTCGCTCCTGCGCCCGGTGGTAGTCGGCGGCCCAAGCGGCCTCCGGCGCCAGCCGGATCGTGGCCGTGCGGTCCACGCTGTCGATCGAGAGCGCCGGCGACGGTCCAGGGGGCAGATCGACCTCCGCATCCGAGTCCAGCACGACCAGCGTGCGGATCCGGTCGACGCGGAAGACCCGCTCGGCGCGGGCCCGATGGCACCAGCCGAACAGGTACCACACGCCGTCATGGCTCAGCAGCCGAGCCGGATCGACGACCCTGGATGTCATCGCGTCGCGGCCCTGGGAGTAGTACTCGATCTGGATCTGCCGCCGCCCGCTGATGGCGCGCCGCAAGTCGTGGAGGGTGTGGGACGGGGCGTTGCCCAGACTCACCTCGATGTAGTCGGCGCTGTCCGCTCCCTCCGAGCCCAGCGACAGCCTCAGCTTGGCCAGCGCCCGCACCAGCGGGGCGGCCTCGTCCTCGTCGTCGGACGGTCCCCGCCCGCTCCCCTTCGTCATGTCGAGCACGCTGCGGCCCGCAGCCAGCAGCCGGGTCGCCTCCTCCACCGAGAGCCGCATGGGCTGCGAGAACCAGTCCGCGTACTGGATGTCGACGATCCCGTCCTCGATGCGCACCTCGATCAGGGTGTCCGGTGTGAACGGGTGCACTCCCACGAAGAACAGGCGCTGCTCGAGGTCCTCCAGCAGCTGCTCTCGGGGGTAGTCGAAGCGGGCCGAGATGTCGTCGAGGTGGGCGCCGTCCTGCTCGACCACCCAGGGCACGACCCCCAGCAAACGGGCCATGCGCTCGGCCACCGACAGACTGGTCGGGTTCGCAGCCGGCGCCGAGGTCACCTCACAACCCTAGAACGGCTCGCTGACGGGTCAACGTCTCGGAGATCCAGAGGGTCAGACCAGCGCTTCCAGCCAGGCCTTGACCTCATCGCGAAGCCAGTCGGGGTCGAGAACCTCGGCGTGCTCGAGGAACTCCACGACGAACGACCTCAAGGCGGCGGCATCGCGCACCTGGAGGGTGAGCACGACCGAGCCGTCGGGCTGGCGCTCACCGTCGACACCGGCCCGGTGGCAGGCCCAGCTCGCCTGGTCGGCGTCCACCTGAACCCGGGCCTCGACCGGCCGGCCCGGGCCGAACTCCCAGGGCCTGAGCGTGCGGGGATCGGGGCCCTCCCCCACCGGGTGGGACGCATCGCCCAGATCGGTGACCTCGCTGTCGATGCGGTCCACCCGGAACATGCGCTCCTCGCCGTGGCTGACGTCCCATCCCACCAGGTACCAGTGGCCCCGGTGGAACGACAGGCGCCACGGTTCGATGCGCCGCTCGGCCTCGCGATAGGCGAACGAGACCTCCCGGCGTCCGATCGCGGCCGCCACCAGCTTCCCCAGCGCATCATGGAAGGGCAGCGCGCCCACCTCCTCGACCGCCCCGGCGGCGCCGGCCGATGCCGCGCCGCCCAGCCGGGCCAGGCCCGCGCCGGAGTCCCCCTCGAGCCGGACCAGGTTGGTGGCCAGGTGCAGCGCCGCGAGCTCGTCGGGGTCGAAGCGCACGTCGCGCCCCACGTAGGCCCGGGCCGGTATGCGGTAGCCGTCCACCGGCGGGTCCAGCCGGTAGAGGGTCGAGACCTCTATGGGCACACCGATCGCCCTCAGATCGGCCTTGTCTCGTTCGAACATCCGCCTGAAGGCCGCCTTGTCCTCCGAGTAGGCGCCGGCCATGCGCTCACGCAGCTCACTGGCGCTGAGCGGCTGCGCGGTGTGGAGCAGCGCCGCGGTCAGGTTCAGCAGCCGTTCGAACTTGTCCATGACGTCAACATAACCAGGTTCTGTGAGCAGACATGCCGACTGGAGCGGCTTCGTTGCCCACAGAATCGCGATGGCCGGCTAGAGGGACGCGATCAGCTTCTCCACCCGCTCGTCGTGGGACTTGAACGGGTCCTTGCACAGCACCGTCCGCTGGGACTGGTCGTTGAGCTTCAGGTGGACCCAGTCGACGGTGTAGTCCCTCCTGCGCTCCTTGGCCCGGCGGATGAACTCGCCCCGCAGGCGGGCCCGGGTGGTGGACGGCGGGTTCTCCACGGCGTGATGGATCTCGGCCTCGGTCACCAGCGTCTCGACCATCCCCCGATGCTGCATGGTGTAGTAGAGGCCGCGGCTCTGGCTGACGTCGTGGTACTGCAGGTCCACGAGAGCGACCCGGGGGTCGGCCAGGTCCAGCCCGTGCCGCTGGCGGTACGCCTCCACCAGATGGTGCTTGACGACCCAGTCGATCTCGCGGTCGAGCTGGAGAGGATCCTGCTCGATGGCGGTCAGGCAGTACTCCCACATGGTGAGAGCCTTCTTCTCCTCATCGGACAGGTCGTGGTGCTCGGCGTAGCGCAGGGCCCGGTTCAGGTACTCGGACTGGATCTCGAGCGCGCTGACCTCGCGGCCGGTGGCGAGCCGCACCCGGCGCCTGCAGGTGGTGTCGTGGCTGATCTCGCGGATGGCGCGGATCGGGTTCTCCAGCGTCATGTCGCGCAGCACCACCCGGGGGTCCTCCAGCATTCGCAGCATCAGCGCGCACGCCCCGACCTTGAGGAAGGTGGTGTACTCGCTCATGTTGGAGTCGCCCACGATCACGTGCAGCCGCCGGAAGCGCTCGGCGTCGGCGTGGGGCTCGTCGCGGGTGTTGATGATCGGGCGCGACCGGGTGGTGGCCGACGACACCCCCTCCCAGATGTGCTCGGCCCGCTGGCTGATGCAGTACATGGCGCCCCGGGCGGTCTGCAGCACCTTGCCCGCGCCGGCGTATATCTGGCGGCTGACCAGGAACGGGATCAGAACCTCGGCGTAGTCGCTGAGGTCGTCGCGGCGGCTGGTGAGGTAGTTCTCGTGGCAGCCGTAGCTGTTGCCGGCCGAGTCGGTGTTGTTCTTGAACAGGAAGACGTCGCCCCGGATGCCCTCCTCGGCCAGACGCTCCTCGGCGTCGCCCAGCAGGCGCTCGACGATGCGCTCTCCGGCCTTGTCGTGCACGACCAGGTCGTGGGCCGAGTCGCACTCCGGGGTGGCGTACTCGGGATGGCTGCCGACGTCGAGGTACAGCCGCGAGCCGTTGCCCAGGAACACGTTGCTGCTGCGCCCCCACGACACCACCTTGCGGAACAGGTAGCGGGCGACCTCGTCGGGGCTCAGGCGGCGCTGGCCCCGCAGCGTGCAGGTGACGCCGTACTCGTTCTCGATGCCGAAGATGCGCCGCTGCACCCCGCCACCGTAGCCCGGCAGCGCAGCGGCCACCGAGCGGGGCGAGGACCGCGCACGTTGAGGCTGAAGGCGCGTCTACGTGCCGGCCGCCCCGGCCTCAGGGACTGCGCCGGTGCCGCGGCGCTCGATCAAGATGGCCAGCACTGCCGATATGTCCGCGCCCATGGCGTCCATGCGGTCATCGAGAGCGTCGATCTTGACCTCGATGCGGTCGATACGGGCCTCGATGCGGTCGATGCGGGCGTTGGTGTCGTCGATGCGGGCGTTGGTCAGGTTGATGGATGCCTCGAGGCTGTCGAAGTTCCTGTTGAGGGTGTTGGTGGCGAAGACGAACAGGCCGGCCATGAGAGCGCCGACGACGGTCACCGACAATGCCGAACGGGTCCGATAGCGGGTCGGCGACATGAGGGCACCGACATCCTCGCGGCCGGCCGCGGCCGCCTTGTGGCCGGCTCGGACGTCGGCCTGCGGTGTCGGGCTGTCGGCTTGTTGAACCATCTGCGGCGGGAGCGCCTCGGCGGCAGGCGTCGGGTTGGGAGCGGTCATCGCAGCCTCGCGGGGTCGGCGGCACTCAGGCAGTGCTCACGGTCAGACGTCGGCTTGCCGCACAGCCCGGCAGCGAGGCTCACCCATCACGCTATACGACAGCCAATGTCATATCAACCCCATCACTCTGCACCGGGCGGTCCGGCTCCTACGTCGGCTCGTCGTGCTCGGACTTGCCCGGGCTGCTGACCGAACCTGCTGGCGAAAGGCGTCAGCGGGGATGCAGTGGATGCCTCCATCGGAGTCCCGGAAACCGGCTGAAGTCCGAGTCGGTGGACACCATGGTGCAGCCGTGCTCGACTGCGACCGCCGCGTGCTGGGCGTCGGCGACGAGCTTGCCGGTGGCTCCCGCCTCGCGGCACAGTCTCTCGAAGATGTCCAGATGATCGGGCCCGGGACCGACGATGCGCGCCGTGGGTCGCTCCGCCAGCGAGGACACGAACGCCAGGGACTGGTCGAGACCGGACGGCGGATCAAAGATCCTGGGGTTGGTCACCACCCGGACGAAGCCGCCCAGAACGAGCACGGAGAGGGCGAAGGGTTCCGGCCCCGTCGCCAGGCGAGTGATCCAGGCCGCGTACTCGGAGTGGTCGGGAGTCGAGTCCTCGACATGCGCGCAGACGAGGACGTTGACGTCGGGAAGCAGCAACCCGATGAACAGCGTGCGCGAGGCCCAAAAGGAATAGACCGTGTCGGTTAGGTTCTCGAAGGCACCGCCAGACAAGAATCCAAAGCTCGCGAAAAATCCAAAGGCCGCGAAGAATCCAAAGGCCGCGAAGCACCGGTAGCCTTTCAGGGCTACGCCATCGTGACGGAGAGCGCGGCCCTATGGCTCCTAGGAATCCCTACAGACCTTCGTTCGGCGCCTCGCCTCCTGTGCTGGCAGGAAGGTCGTCAGTCCTTGATGCGCTCGCGGAGGCCTTCGACGCCGGTCCGGGTCACCCGGACTTCACCTCCCTGCTGGTAGGCGCACGCGGGACCGGCAAGACGGCGACGCTCAACGCCGTGCAGGAGCAGGCCCTCGATCACGGCTGGCTCGTCATCGCTGACGACGCCCACGGCGACCTTTGCACAAGGGTGGCGGAGACGGCGGTCGCGCCGCTGCGAGACAGCGAGTCCAGCCGGCCGCGTCCACGACTGGCCGGCATCCGAGCGCTCGGCGTCGGCGTGGAACTGGAGAGGATGGATCCCGCCGGCTCGGCAAGGGACGAACTCCGGCTGCGAACTGTCCTGACCGCCCTCGGCGCCCGCCTCGCCTCCGCCGATCGGGGCCTTCTCATCACGCTCGACGAGTTGCAGGGCGGTGAGCCGTCCGAATTGAGGGAGTTCGCATCCACGCTGCAACACGTCACCCGGCGTGAGGAGCTTCCTGTCGCCTTCGTGGGCGCGGGCCTTCCGAGCATCGATGACACTGTGTTGCAGGACTCTGCCATCACCTTCCTTCAGCGATGCTCGCGCCATGAGATCGCGGCACTGCCGAAGCCGGCCACGGCCAAAGCCTTCGCCGAGCCGATTGCGGCTCGCGGGGCGACCATTGACGACGAGGCGCTGCGGCAGGCCGTGGAGGCGAGCGGCGGCTACCCGTTCATGGTGCAGCTCATCGGCTTCCACTCATGGCGGGCCGCGAGCGGTAACCCGCCACGCCTGAGCACCGCGGACATCGCCGCGGGCGTGGCCGAGGCCGAGCGGCGACTTCCCGATCTGGTGCTGGCGCCGCTGTGGCGGTCGATGTCGGAGATGGACCGCATGTTCGCCCTGGCCATGGCCCAGGACGAAGGCGAGTCCTCGATCGGGGACATCGCCAGAAGGCTCGGCCGCAGTTCGAGCTACGTGAGCACCTACCGTTCTCGACTGATCCGAAACGGCTTCATCCACAGCCCGCGCCGCGGCTGCGTCGACTTCGCCCACCGCGTCACCCGCGCCTGGCTGCAACACCCCGACAGGACACCCTGACGGCACACCCGCCATCCACATTCGCGCCAGCGGCCTCGGTGTGGAAGCGGGTGCCTTGAACGATTGTAGTAATTGCGGCGGCCGCTGCCTTGGCCAACTCGAGTTCATGCTGCAAGCCCGGCACGGCACCCATTTCGCTCAAGGCGTGCGAACACGAGGCGACGATTCGATCATTCTCATTGGTTTTCAGGTTGCATCGCTGTAGCTGGATTAGTAGGTTGGACTCATGGACACCGGGACGGCCACGACAGTGCTGACGATTCTTGGGACGTCCTTCGGCGCCATCCTCGCCTCGCTGATCACACTGATGGTGGTCTCGATCCGCATCCAGCACCGGGACAGCACCGAGACCCGGCAGTTCATCACCGACGCCAGCAAAGAGAACCGGGACCTCATCGATCAGGCCCGCAAGGAGAACCGGGAGCTGATCGACAAGAACCGCGACCTGATCGAGAGGAACCACGGCGCCGTGATCAGCATCCTCGGCGACACCCGTGAACGGCTTGCTCGCATCGAAGGCCACCTGCAGATCGGCCAGCCCACGACCGACGATCCCGAATCCGACGGCAACAGCCGCAAGGCTGCCTGACGGGCCCAATCTCACCGGTCCTGGCCAGCTTCCCGCCGCGGGTTCAACTGGCGGTGCGCTCGGGGTTCAGCCAGGGCAGGTGACGCTCGTACTCCTCCATGGAGAAGGGTTCGGCCTCGAAGTCTCTGAAATAGAGCGGATGTGTGACGCGGATCGCCTCTTCAGTGTCGGCACCCAGAAGAACGACCTCCATGTGTGGCTGGTCGGCGTACTGGCGCTCACGCTCGCCGTACAGGTCGACAGCCTTCTCTCCGTCGCGGAACTGCTCCATGTCGGCCATGCGGAGCTTCTTGCGGTCGTACGTGATGAGGAACCAAATGGTCTCGTCCTTAGCCATGACTACTCTCCCTTCAAGTAGGGCCGCGTGGTGATCATCGTCTCCTCAGGCAGAGGCAGCCGGGGCCCGCTTGAGCAGGCCCCGGCGCTGGGTAGACTGATGAGCCTCAGTGATCCAAAGCTACTGACAGCCCGTAACAGCATATCACAAGGTTCATCTATGGATCGGCCGAAGGGTTCCGAGGCGCTGAACGAACCTCCGTGTAGCCGTACATGCCGCTCACGCCGTCGCTGCAGCACAATTCATGTACACATTCTCAGGGCACTTCTTGCACAGTTTCTCGGAGGACACCCCCGCCCCGTACTTCCCCCGCGCTACCGCGACGGATCGGCCAACATGGGCGTGACTGCGCGGCAGAATGGTCGCCCTTGTCAGAGGTGTGTGCGATAGTTGACAGCCTGCTCCGGCCGGTCTCGCAGGCCGAGCGGGCAATCGCACTGACGGAGACGTGCCCATGATGGATGTGTTCGCTCTCAGGGACCGGGTGGTCTCGGAGTACCGGGGCTACTCGGAGGGCTTCGTCGAAATAGCTGACGCGCGCATCCGGGCCGCCGTGGACGACGCCTTCGACCGGGGATTGCTCTGGCCCAGCCCCAGGATCGGCCTGAACCCTGCATTCGAACCAGGAGCCACTGTCGACGGACTGGTCGGCAGCGGCCGCCTGCACCCTCTGGCCCGGCAGATCTTTCGGGCGGACAAGTCGGTCGACGATGCCGAGGGCGAGCCGATGACCCTGCACCGCCACCAGGTCCAGGCGATCGATGCAGCAGCAGACGGCAGGAGCTACGTCCTGACGACCGGGACGGGATCGGGCAAGAGCCTCGCCTACATCGTGCCGATCGTCGACCATGTGCTGCGCGCCGGCTCGGGCCGGGGCATCAAGGCGCTGGTGCTCTACCCAATGAACGCCCTAGCCAACAGCCAGAACGAGGAACTCAGCAAGTTCCTCGATCACGGACCGTGGGTTGCCGACCACAGCGGCGACCCCTCGCCGAGGATGCAGCCCAGCGGCAGGCCGGTCTCCTTCGCGGTGTTCACCGGCCAGCAGCGCGAGGACGAGCGACGGGCGATCCGCGACAACCCGCCGGACATTCTGCTCACCAACTATGTGATGGCCGAACTCCTCCTCACCCGCTACAACGATGTCAAGTTGGTGAACGCGATGTCGTCGCTGAGGTTCTTGGTGCTCGACGAGCTCCACACTTACCGTGGGCGACAGGGCGCGGACGTAGCCATGCTCGTGCGCCGCATCCGAGAGGCCTGCGGCGCTACCGGGCTTCAGTGCGTTGGCACGTCGGCGACTCTGTCCACCGAGGGAAGCCATGCCGAGCGCAGCATCCAGGTGGCGACGGTCGCCTCGAGACTGTTCGGCACCGAGGTTCGGCCCTCCGAGGTCATCTCGGAGACTCTGCGACGCACGGCTCCGGACCCCTCGGACCGGCCAGACTTCACGGAGGCTCTGATACGCAGCGTCACGGGCGACACGCCAGAACCAACGTCCTACGACGCCATGCGCCGTGATCCGTTGTCGTCATGGATCGAGTCCAAGTTCGGATTGGAGATGCGCGACGGCCGGCTGGTGCGAGCGGCCCCAATCCCGATCGAGAGCGACATTGGCGGAGCCGAGATGCTCTCCACTGATACCGGTCTCTCGCGGTGGGACTGCGAGCACGCCATCAGGCGCTGGCTGCTGGCTGGTACCAGGATCAGAAGCCCGAAGAACGGCAACCCTGTGTTCGCTTTCCGGCTCCACCAGTTCCTCAGTGCTGGCGGCGCCGCTCACGCCACCCCGGAGGCACCCGATGACCGAAGCGTCACGATGCGGGCTCAGCGCTTCGTTCGCAATGAGCGCCACCGAAAATACCTGCCCCTAGCGTTCTGCCGCGCCTGCGGACAGGAGTACTACGTCGTGTTCCGCGAGACCTCGACGGCCGGTGGCCGGCAGGGTGAAGTGCTCACTCCCCGAGACTTGGGAGATCGCGCCGCATCCGATACTCAGCCGGGATTCCTGTTCATTGCTCCCGAGCCCGGCGACCCGTGGCACGATCCATGGCCGGTAGACAGGGAGAGCATCCGTGCGCGCCTGCCTGCGGACTGGTTCGACGCTAATGATCGGCTCCGTGACGCCCGGCGCGGCGACGTGCCTGTCCCGCTGCGGGTGGCCGCGAACGGTTCCCTGCACCACTCGGATGCCTCAGACGGAACTCAGACCACGACGGGGTTCTGGCTGACGGCTCCCTTCCGCTTCTGCATGCGCTGCGGAGTGTCCTACGCCGACCCGCGGGGCAGCGACTTCAGCCGGCTGGCACCGCTCGACTCGCAGGGCCGGTCCACCGCGACAACGATCACCTCACTAGCCGCAATTCGCCACCTGCGACGGGTGGACGAACTGCCCCGCGAGGCGCGCAAGCTGCTGTCGTTCACTGACAACCGACAGGACGCCTCGCTTCAGGCCGGGCATCTGAACGACTTCGTGAACGTCACGACGCTGCGGGCCGCCCTCTGGCGGGCGCTAAGCGATGCCGGAGAGGAAGGACTCAGCCACGACCTGCTCGCGTCGCGTGTCGTGCAAGCGCTCAACCTGCATGAAGAGGCCTACGCGCTTCAGCCTGGGGCGAAGGGCCGCATCCAGTCGATGGCACTCAAGGCTCTCACCGAGGTAGTCGAGTACCGGCTCTATCTCGACCTGCGCCGGGGCTGGCGGGTCAACCTTCCGAATCTCGAACAATGCGGAATGCTGGGCTTCGACTATCCGGGACTCGAAGAACTTGCGGCAGACGCCGACGAATGGCGTCATCCACGGACCGCAGGCGCGAGCCCCGATACTCGCCTCCACGTTCTCAGGGCACTGCTCGAGACGGGGCGCCGCGGCCTGGGCGTCTTCGTCGGAGTCCTTGACCCCGACGAGTGGGGTCCGATGGAGCGGCGCAGCGAGCAGCACCTGATCGATCAGTGGTCGGTGGCGGGCGAGCGGCAGACATGGTCGTCTCTGATCGCCACCGGGCCGCGCAACCCCGCTGGCCGTCGCCGCATCACGTCTCTCACGCCGCGCAGCGGATTCGGGCGATTCCTCAACCGCGGCGACACTTTCGGCGATGCCGAGAATCTGCCACTAGAGGAGCGGCTGGCGATTATCGACGATCTCGTCGAGGCCTTGATGCGCTACGGGCTGCTGCGCCTCGTGGAGGCCGAGGGCGAGACCCGCACCTGGCAGATCCCTGCGGCCGCGATGGTCTGGAAGCTGGGTGACGGGACGCCGTACCACGATCCGATCCGCACGCCGTCCGCTCCAGAGACCGAAGTGCCTCCCAATCCGTACTTCGTCGGCCTCTACAAGGGCATAGCTGAGGGTCTCCGAACGCAGCCGGGCAACACCGATCCCGCTGATGAATCTGCCGGCCACATCGAGGCTCGGGAGCACACCGCGCAAGTCACCCACGAGCTACGCCAAGAGCGCGAGCATCGCTTCCGCGACGGCGACCTGCCGGTGCTGTTCTGCTCACCGACCATGGAACTGGGCGTGGACATCGCAGAGCTCAACGTAGTGAACATGCGCAATGTGCCTCCGACGCCGGCCAACTATGCCCAGCGGTCGGGGCGGGCAGGACGCGGCGGGCAGCCCGCTCTGGTCACCACGTTCTGCTCATCGGGCAGCAGCCACGACCAGTACTTCTTCCGCCAGCAGCAGCTCATGGTGTCCGGCGAAGTGGAGGCACCGCGGCTGGACCTCGCCAACGAGGAGTTGGTCCGGTCGCACGTCCACTCGGTGTGGCTGGCTTGTAGCGGGCTCGACCTCGGCAGTGGCATGGGCGATCTGCTCGATCTGCCAAACGAGGGTGAGGAGCCTTCGTTGGAACTGTTGGACCAGGCTGCAGCCGTGCTCACGGACCGAGGAGTTCGCAACAAGGCCCAGCGGCGAGCACAGGGGCTGCTTGACGATCTGGGTTCTGAGTTGGCGGACGCCGATTGGTACACGCCGAGTTGGCTGGACGACACGATGCGGGCCATCCCGCAGCGCTTCGAGGAGGCCATGTCACGTTGGCGGTTGCTGTACACCTCCGCGTACCGCCAAGCCGCGGAGCAGGGGCGGATCAGGCTGGCGCACGGCCGCAGCAAGGCCGACCGGGACCGCGCCGACGTGCTGAGACGCGAGGCCGAGCATCAGATCGAACTGCTGACAGGCGAACGCGGCGCGGGCCTCAATTCGGACTTCTATCCGTACCGCTATCTGGCCTCTGAGGGGTTCCTGCCCGGCTACTCGTTCCCGCGCCTGCCGCTGTCAGCGTACGTCTCACGCCGCGGCGCTGTCCGCGGTGAACTGCTCCAGCGGCCGCGCTTTCTGGCTATCTCAGAGTTCGGCCCGCACAGCATCATCTACCACGAGGGCAGCCAGTACTCGTCGAACCGGGTGCAACTGGCCGCTGCCGACCTAGACGCAGCCGACGGCGGTGCCTCGATCCTCAAGACCTCGATAAAGCGCTGCGAGTTCTGCGGCTACATGCATCAGATCGATGCGTCTAGCAATCCCGACCTGTGTGAACTCTGCTCAGCGCGGCTGCCGCCCGCCACGCGCAACATGTTCCGTATGGGCAACGTGTCGACTCGACGCCGTGAGCGGATCACCTCCGACGAGGAGCAGCGTCGGCGCCAGGGTTACGAGATCGTCTCCGCTGTGCGATTCAGCCATCGCTCCCGTGTTCCCTCCCATGTCGAGCGGTTCGTGGCGGCGACGTCGCCCGCCGGTACGAGCGCCGGCATCGAGACCCCGAGGCTGCTCCGACTTCGCTACGGCGACGCCGCCACGATCTGGCGCATCAACCGGGGACTGCGCCATTCGAGGAATCCGGTCGGCCGGGCCGGGTTCGTGCTCGATGTGGCAACCGGCTACTGGAGCACCGACGACGAGGACGAGCAGCCCAACGACGGCGCTGACGCTCCGCCGACAGCTCGACGCACCGAGCGTGTCATCCCGTATGTGACCGACACCCGCAACGCTTTGCTGATCGAGCCTGTGGAAAGCTCTCCCTCCAAGGCGCTCCCGGGGTGGGATGACGCCGACGCTGCCGAAGGTGCCCCCGACGTGGCCACGATGGCATCCGTGCAGGCGGCACTGTCCAAAGCGCTACAGGTGGTGTTCCGCCTGGAGTCCAACGAGGTCGCCGCGGAGCCCCTGCCATCGCGTGACGACCGTCGCCAGCTTCTCATCTACGAGGCCGAGGAGGGCGGAGCGGGCGTTCTCAAGCAACTCGTAGACGATCCGGCCCTGTGGTCGCAAGTAGCCGCCGAGGCGCTGCGGATCTGTCACACCGACCCTCGAACCGGCCACGAAGACGACGCAGGCACTGGCGAGGACGGCGCCTGCGAAGGGGCCTGCTATGACTGCCTCATGTCGTATTCGAACCAGCCCGACCATGAACTGCTGGATCGAGACTTGGCAACCGAGTTCCTGGCACCCTTCGTCACAGGCGCGGCGTTCCTGGCCGACACTCATGACGCCACGCTCGCAGAGGGGGCTGAGTCAGGCCTCGAACGGGAGTTCTTGGAGTTCTTGGGGGAGCACGGTTACCGGCGGCCGGACCGCGGTCAGGTGTTCTTCGAAGAGGCCCGCACCCGGCCCGACTTCGTCTACGACGACGCCTGCGCGGTGGTGTACGTGGACGGCCCGCACCACGACTATCCAGAACGCGCCAAACGCGACGCCGAGCAGTCTGCCGCCATGCAGAATCTCGGCTTCCAAGTGATCCGCTTCGGCTACCGCGAGGACTGGCGTCAGATCGTCGGCGACAATCCAGCGGTGTTCGGGCCCGGCATCGTTGAGGGTGACATCTCATGACCTTCTCCCCTGGCACGCTTGTGACCGCTCGCGGGCGGGATTGGGTCGTGCTATCGCACGATGCGCCCGAGTTGGTCATGGTGCGGCCGCTCGGGGGCACGGACGACGAGACCACCGGCATCCTCACTGCCGTCGAGTCGGTCGAGCCTGCAAGCTTCGGCCTGCCCGACCCGGTCCGACACCTTGGCGACGCCCACTCAGCCCGCCTGCTGCGAGACGCCCTACGGCTCGGGTTCCGCTCCGGCGCGGGGCCGTTCCGCTCCGTGGCGCGGATCGGCTGCGACCCGCGCCCCTACCAGCTCGTGCCGCTGCTGATGGCTCTGCGCCTTGACCCGGTGCGCCTGCTCATCGCTGACGACGTGGGCGTCGGCAAGACCATCGAGGCCGCCCTGGTCGCGTCCGAACTCATCGCCCAGGGCGACGCCGAGCGCCTCGCCGTGCTCTGCCCTCCCCACCTAGCCGAGCAGTGGCAGGCCGAGTTGCGCGACAAGTTCCACATCGATGCCGAACTGGTGCTCGCCTCCACCGCCCGCCGCCTCGAACGCGGCCTCGCCTTGGGCCAGTCGATCTTCGAGCGGCACCCCAACGTGATCGTGTCGATCGACTTCATCAAGGCCGACCGCCGCCGCAACGACTTCATCAGGGCGTGCCCCGAGCTGGTGATTGTGGACGAGGCCCACACCTGCGCCCGCTCCGACGAGAGGGCGTCCTCCGGCCGCCACCAGCGCCATGCCTTGGTCCGGGACCTAGCCAGCCGGACCGACCGGCATCTGATCCTGGTGACGGCCACGCCTCACTCCGGCAAGGACGCCGCATTCCGATCGCTGCTCGGCCTGCTCGATTCGGAGTTCGCAGAACTTCCCGAGGATCTCGCAGGCGAGGTCAACCGCCGCCATCGCGAGCAGCTCGCTCGCCACCTTGTGCAGCGTCGCCGCTCCGAGATCCAGGACTACCTCGGCACCGACACGCGGTTTCCGGAGCGAGCGGAGACAGAGGCCGGCTACGAGCTGTCCTCCGACTATCGGACTCTGTTCGACCAGGTACTGTCATACGCGCGGGGCAGCCTCTCCGAACACGAGCGCGGCAGCCGCCAGCAGCGCATCCGCAAGTGGTCTGCGTTAGGTCTGCTGCGGGCTCTGGCATCGAGCCCGGCTGCCGCAGCCGCGACGCTTCGCACACGAGCCTTCACCGCAGACGCTGTCGACTACGACGACATCGACGAGCGCGGCCGCCGCTTGATCCTCGACCTTGACGATGTCGAGGAAGCACCGGATGTGGTCCCAGGAAGCCAACTCGATCACCCGCGGACGGAGTCTGCGGTGTCGCGCCGGCTGCGTCAGTTCGCCAAGCAAGCCGACGAGATCGCTTCGGCTTCGACCTCGAAGGGCACCGACGCCAAGCTTGACCGGCTCATCGAGATACTCGGCCGTCTGCTCATCGACGGCTTCCACCCCATCGTCTTCTGCCGCTTCATCGACACCGCCGAGTACGTAGGCGAGCGCCTCGCGGCCCGACTGCCCAAGAGGGACCGTCCTCGGATCGCCGCCGTTACAGGCCGCTTGCCGCCCGTCGAGCGAGAGGCCCGCATCGCGGAGCTGGGCGAGCACACCCGCCGCGTGCTTGTATGCACAGACTGCCTCAGCGAGGGCATCAACCTGCAGGATCACTTCTCCGCGGTCGTCCACTATGACCTGCCCTGGAACCCCACGCGCTTGGAGCAGCGAGAGGGCAGGGTCGACCGCTACGGCCAGTCGGCACCGGAGGTGAGGGTGGTCACCTGCTGGGGAACAGACAATCGGATCGACGAGACGGTGCTTGAGGTGCTGCTGCGCAAGCACCGGACGATCCGCTCGACGCTCGGCATCTCCATCCCAGTGCCCGGCTCCACCAACGAGGTCGTGGAGGCGCTGGCGGAGCAGGTGCTGGAATCCTCCGGCCAGGCGCTTCAAATACCTCTGGAAGGGATCCTCGAGCAGCTGCGTCCCCAGACCGACGCCCTAGCGGATGAGTGGGACCGGTCTGCCCGCAACGAGCAGCGCCGCAGGTCCCTTTTCGCCCAGAGCCGGATCGACCCGGAGGAGGTCCACGCCGAACTCCTCAAGATGCAGGAGGCCATCGGCTCCGGTACCGACACCCGGCGGTTCGTGGTTGCGGCCCTGGAGGCCCACGGCGCCGCGGTCGCTCCGCGAGGCACTCCGGAAGCAGCGTCCTACGACATCGACCTGTCCGAAGTACCCGGATCTGTGCGGGACGCCCTAGCCGCGCCCAGCGTGCACGGTGCTGCGAGCGGTGACGTCGACCGTCTGAGCATCGGCTTCGGCACGAGCGTCTCCGACGGTGCCGTGAGGTTGTCGCGCACGCATCCCACCGCTGGCGGGCTCGCGGCCTACGTGCTCGATCGGGCGCTCGACTCTGCTGATGCCGATGGCCCCGACATCGACGGACGGAATACCGACCATGCCAACGGCGACCAGCCCTCCCGACGTAACCCACCGGTCGCAGCCCGCTGCGGTGTTATGAGGACCGACGCAGTGTCGATCATCACGACGCTGCTGCTGTGTCGCGTCCGCATGTCGATCACAGCGAGCGCTCGTGGCGGCGACCACCACATGCTCGCCGAGGAGGCTGTGCTCCTAGCGTTCACCGGCTCGTCCGACAGTCCGCGATGGCTCGCTCCCGACGAGACTCTCGGGCTGTTGGCGGCCGAGCCGACAGGCAATGTCGTTCCCGCAGCCGCATCGGAGCGCATCGCCCGGATCCTTGAGAACCATGCGAACTGGAGGCCGACGGTCCACGCCGAGGCAGAGAGCCGGGCCACGGCCCTCGCCGAGGCCCATCGCGGCGTTCGCGATGCCGACCGGCGGCCCGGTTCGGCCCCGAAAGCCGTGGTTGTAGAGGCCCAGTTGCCAGTGGACGTGCTCGCCATCTACCACTTCCTGCCAGAGGCGCGCACCTCGTGACCGCAGGCGCTATCTCAACGGTCGGGGGACTGCTGACCCGAGAACTCCTCGAACGCCTCGACCACGGCGACCCGGCGCTCCCCGGTCTGAAGCCGACCCACTTCGAACTCGCGCCGAGCGAACGGCTTCGCGACGCGGTTACCCGCTCATGGAACCGGCTCGCGACGTTGTGGACAGCGTTCAAGCGGGAGGAACTGGCACTTCCGGACACCGATGACAGTGCTACGAGGCTCACCAGGGAGCGCTGGCTGCTGCCGTTGCTCAGCGAACTCGGCTTCGCAGGCTTGGATGCCGTCCAGAGCCTCGCGCCGGACAGGGACGGAAAGACGTACGCGATCAGCCACGAATGGCGAGGGCGAGTGCCGGTGCATCTCATGGGCTGGCGCACGCCGATCGATCGCCGCACCCCTGGCCTGCCCGGCGCCGCGAAGGCGTCTCCGCACGGGCTGCTGCAGGAGTTCCTCAACAGCTCCGACCTGCACTTGTGGGGCATCGTCTCCAACGGCAGGGTGCTGCGCCTGCTGCGCGACAACGCGTCGCTGACCCGGCAGGCCTATGTGGAGTTCGACCTGATGGCGATCTTCGACGGGGAGTCGTTCGCGGACTTCACGTTGCTGTGGCTCTGCTGCCACCGCACGCGGTTCGAGGGCGACCCTCCGGTGCGCTGCCTGCTAGAGCAGTGGCACAAGGAGGCAGCTGCCCAGGGGACGCGAGCCCGAGAGAAGCTCCGCTCAGGCGTTGAACAGGCCATCGTGTGCCTCGGCAACGGCGTGCTAGTCCACAGCGCCAATTCGGAGCTGCGAGCCCGCTTGCGGAACAGCGAGCTGACCGCGGTCGACCTGCAACGCCAGCTCCTGCGGGTCGTGTACCGGATGCTGTTCCTGCTGGTTGCCGAGTCCCGCAGCCTCCTGCTTGCGTCCGACGTGTCTGCCGACACCAAGGACCGCTACGAGCGC
Source organism: Candidatus Aldehydirespirator sp. (assembly GCA_965203635.1). Lineage (GTDB taxonomy): Bacteria > Actinomycetota > Acidimicrobiia > Acidimicrobiales > Aldehydirespiratoraceae > Aldehydirespirator. Next base: position 2,353,420 of record OZ241903.1, on the reverse strand, counting down.
TTCTACTCGATGAGGCGGCTGTGCCGTCTGGCCAGCGCCCGGCGCGGTGGCGCCCACAGCGACCTGTGGCAGGCGCTGGGCGTGACGATGGCAGCGCTCGACGTCGGGGACGAGTCACCCCAGCGAGCCGCCCGGGAGGCGCTCGGCCTCACATCGCTGGGAAGTCTGCTGTGGTCCCAGGAGGAGGTCGCCGAACTAACCGCGGCCCGCATCGACAATGCCCACCTGCTGGAGGCGGTACGCCATCTGGCGTTCGTCCACGACGACGAGGCCAGGCTGCTGCGTCCCGTGGACTACCAGAATCTCGGCACCGAGGAACTGGGCTCGGTCTACGAGTCGCTCTTGGAGTTGCATGCCGTCGTCGACCCCGAGGACCGCTCGTTCGGCCTGGGATCGGCGGCGGGCAGCGAGCGCAAGACGACCGGCAGCTACTACACACCGCCTGAGCTGATCTCAAGGCTCCTCGACGAGGCCCTCGATCCCGTGATCGCGGAGGCGAAGGCGAAGCCCGAGCCCGAACAGGCGCTGCTCGACCTGAAGGTGCTTGATCCGGCCTGCGGCTCCGGCCACTTCCTGATCGCTGCCGCGCACCGCATAGCCGACGCGCTGGCGTCGATGCGCGAGGGCGGCACCGAACCCTCCCCCGAGGCATCACGCGCCGCTCTGCGCGAGGTCGTGGGCAACTGCCTGTACGGCATCGACATCAACCCCATGGCGGTGGAACTCTGCAAGGTGAGCCTCTGGCTCGAGTCGAACACACCCGGAAAGCCACTCAGCTTCCTGGACCACCGAATCATCTGCGGCAACAGCCTCCTAGGAACCACTCCCAGACTGCTGGCAGCAGGCATTCCCGACGCCGCCTATAAGCCCCTGACGGGTGACGACCGCCAGCACGCCAGCGCACTGCGGAAGCGCAACAAGACTGAGCGCAAGCACGCCAACCAGCCCTCCTTCGGCTTGGACTGGTCCTCCTCGTCCGATACCAGGCAGCTAGCTGGGGAACTGAACCGCATCGACGCCGCTCCCGACGACACCGCCGGTCAGGTCGCCGCCAAGGAGGCTGAGTACGCCCGACTACGCGCCACCGCTAACGCGATGAAGGCCAAACTGGTGGCCGACACATGGTGCGCCGCCTTCGTCGTACCTAAGCAGCCGAACTCCCCAGCGATTACCGAAGGTACGCTGAAGGCAATACAACGCCTCGCTCCTGAAGAGGTCGCGTCCTTAGTCGGACAAGCGCGAGGGCTGGTTGCAGCCCCAACACCACCAGCAGACCCGGCTGCCATCAACATCGTCGTGGATGTGGCCGACCGTTACCAGTTCATCCACCTGCACTTGACCTTCCCGGACGTATTCGACGTGCCTGAAGAGCCTGCCGACGCCGCGAACGACCAAACCGCCTGGTCAGGCGGATTCGATGTCATTCTCAGTAATCCCCCGTGGGAGCGTGTCAAGCTACAGGAGAAGGAGTTCTTCGCCCAGCAAGACGCGACGATCGCTAGCGCGCCGACTGCGGCTGTTCGCAAACAGCTCATTGAAGATCTGAAAACCAACAACCCCGGACTGCGCGTCGCATTTGAACGAGCGTTGCGCGAAGCGGAAGGAACGAGTGCGCTATTGCGTAACTCCGAGCGCTTTCCGCTTGGGGGACGCGGGGATGTCAATACCTACGCCGTCTTTGTGGAGTTGATGGCGAACGCTGTCTCCCCGCGCGGTCAAATCGGCACGATACTGCCGACCGGCATCGCCACGGATGACACGACCAAACATCTCTTCGGACAACTGGTCGAGCACAGACGGCTGCTATCTCTCTATGATTTTGAGAACCGCAAGAAGATCTTCCCGGCCGTCGATAGCCGTATGAAGTTCTGTCTATTGACACTGACAGGCTCCAAGGCTCCTGTCTCTCAAGCAAGCTTCTCCTTCTTTGCTCAAGATGCTGCACATCTAGAAGATCACGATAGACGCTTCATGTTGAACTCAGAAGACTTCGGCCTCTTGAATCCCAACACCAAGACCTGTCCAATTTTTCGCACCCTGCGGGACGCCGACATAACCAGAGCTATCTATCGCAGACTACCAGTACTTCTAAACGAGACATCTGCCGATGGAAATCCCTGGTGTGTATCGTTTCAAGCCATGTTTCACATGTCGAGTGATTCTCATCTCTTTCTTACCCGTGAACAGCTTGAATCTCAAGGCTATATTCTTGAAGGAAACCATTTTATTCTTCGAGACACTCATACAAATGGGCATGAGCAAGCTAGGTGCCTTCCACTATATGAAGCAAAGATGGTCAACTTCTTTGATCATCGAGCTGCAGATGTCATAAAGAGTTCTACTGCCGTTCATCGCCAAAACCAACCGCATTATCTCTCAAGTAAGGACAAGGACAATCCCAATAGATCAGTGATACCCCTTTGTTGGGTGCAGCAGCGCATTGTCGCCGCACGCCATCACAGCCGAAAGGGATGGCTGCTTGGATTCAATAACGTAACCAGTGTGACGAATGAGCGCACCATGATACCTTCGGCTGTTCCGCTAGTCTCGGTTGGACACTCGGAGCCATTGATCTACGTAACCGACGCAGATCATCTGCTGTTGACGACACTTAGCTCCTTCTCATTCGACTACGTCGCCCGACAAAAGGTCGGAGGTAACAACTTGACCTACGGTTACCTGAAGCAGCTTCCAGTTCCGTCGTCGGATCTACTTGAAATACATAGCTGCATTGCTACACCCAGTCTGTTGGAGCTCGTCTATACGGCCTGGGACATGGAGTCATTCGGCCTAGATCTAGGCTATGACGGTCCACCATTCCGCTGGAATGACGAACGCCGCTCACTGATTCGAGCCGAGCTAGATGCGCTGATGTTCCACCTCTACGCTATCACCCGTGACGATGTTGACTATATCATGAGTACCTTCCCAATCGTCCAGCGTAAGGACGAAGAGGCTCATGGCGAGTTCCGCACGAAGCGCCTCATCCTTGATCGCTACGACGCCATGACCGCAGCCTTCAAGGCCAGGCACAGAACCCTCGCAGGAACCCCGAGTGGCCCCAACCCGCCACTGGATCAACCAAGCCTCACCACGTACAGCCGCCTGCTCGCCGATGCCCTCGCCGCGAACTACATGACCAACGTCGATCCCCCACCAGCACACCCCAGCCAAGCCCACCCAGCCGAAACCCGACCACCCTGGTTGCGCTCAGAAGACGCTACGAAACACGGATCACGCGGTTGAGCGACGCTCATCGTAGATCGGTATGGGGCAGGATGGAAAGCGATCCACGCGAACCAGAGGCCATACTTCGTGCATCAGATACCAAACTGGCGGCTCCGTCAAGGGCACCGTACTCGCCTCGATGCGAACTGGGCATGCACCCTGAAAGGGGCGATCAGCAATCGCACGCCGACGGACTTCGTCTACTGTACGCTTCATCTTGCGACTGAGCTTTGGCGCGCTAGCTAGGCAACCGATTCGTGCATCAGGATCAATGAGCCACCACTGCATCTTGCCGGTCGGAAATATGAGTAGCGCAACATGAGCCCCCTCAAGACTTGCTGAGAGCTCACCTCCATCACGCAAGGATCTATCGTGAGTATATCTGTCTACCTCAAATCGATACGACATATAGTTCTCGTAAATGTCTTGAGGAACGATCATCTCGGATAGAAGCCGCTCAAGATGCTCCGTAAGGTCTCGACTATCAAGTTCGCCATAGCCTGCTGTCATCAGCGTCGTCAAGGGGTAACGTGCAATGCGCTTGATCAGGCGCTGGTGAATAAACTCAACTAGCTCTCTACATGTTTCAATCGCCGCTTGAACATCGTCAGTAGATGGATCATAGCCACTATGCACAATGCGATTACGGACCTGAATCACCAGCTTCATGTATCGCGCGATGACGCCGTCCCCATTCCGATCCCACGATCCTCCGAGTCTGTCGTGAAACTCGGTAGCAAGAAGCGAAGAAATGGTTCGACTACCGGCGGAGTTTCTGCAGAGTCGTATCGCTGCCGCGAGTGGCGTAACACCTTCTTCCCACAGCAACATTGTCAACAATTCTCGGAGCAGCAATTCAGCCGATGTCGCGGCTAGAATGCACGCCACTGAACCGGTGCGATTACGCCCCGCTAGCTGTGCCTCCCGCCAGTTGTCGATAAATGATACGAATGGACTCGAATCTAAATCACCAAGAATCGACATAGCGTCGAGGGCCGACTCATCTATTGAATCTTCGCTATAGCTCTGCTGTTCGAGGTAACTATCGTGGAAATTAGTTAGAAACAAACCGCCATCCGTAGGCCATGACGGTTCATCTTCACCACTTGTTGCTGTACGAATGGCGTATGGCACACAGAAGGGCATCTGCGACAGAGACACGAGAGATATGATATGATTTGTTGCTACAACATAGCTGCGCTGTAGCGATTGAAGTCCATCCACCACACGATCGAAGGCCTCAGTCATAGGTTCTTCAGACATGCTTGAGAGACGAGTAGCAGCTTCGATTACGGTAGTTGTGATTGCTGGGTCTGGTGGAGAAGTATCGCCACTCTCGAATGGACCGCCAGCCGGGAATGCTCGAGCTGCCGCCTCAAATGCGGCTCTCAAGTTTATGTGTGATTGTTTAGACTTGATCTGATGGATTCTGATGCTTGTAGCAAGTCCATGATAGCCGAACTCATCGTCATGAAGTGTCTCGATGACGTCGTCATCTCCTTCAAGCGGGTTGGACGGCACAGTTATTCGGATTGTGTGGCCGTCAGGAACACGGAGCGGGACAGGCAGCGGCAAGAAGAAGTAGACGATCTTGAAGGTCTTGGCCTGAGATTTGCGACCCCTGCTGCTCCCCCGAGGCTTTCTTCTGCTTCGCTTGCCCATTCTGCTTCGCTTGCCCATGGGTAGAGAGTACTTGCGCCCCGAAGGGTCGAGCCGGACATTGCGGCGCGACGGGCCGAGTCCGATGAGCTTGCCTCCCTCCGCGTACAGGTAGCCAGCATCGACGAACACGGCGCAGCGGTCCATGGCCTGTCACCTCCCAGAAGCAGCGCGAGGGCCCCGAGGGGCCCCCGCTCGGCTCCCCAAGGGGGGAGCCATCAGAATAAGTCGAACCTACATGGAACGTCGTCTAGCTATCAACCCTAACCTACGACAACTCGGACAACCCGCATTGATGTCGCCAGTGATTGAGAATGCGCAACGCCTAGCTGGGTTCTCGGCTAGCCCTCCAGGATGGCGGCGACCTCGCGGTCGGTTAGGCGGCGGAAGGCTCGGCGGTCGTTGCCGCGGTCCAACACCGCGGCCTCGAGGCTCTCGGCGGTGAGGGTGCGATCGGGGCCGGCCAGGGCGGCCACCGCGGCACGAACACCGTCGGCGAGGCTCCGGGGTGCTTCCGGCAGCGCCTCCGCGAAGCGCTCCGAGATCTCCTCGGTCTCGCCGCCGAGCACCACCCAGTCGTCCTCGTCGACCACGGTGCCGTCGTAGAGGATGTGGAACAGCTGGTCGCCGCGGCCGTCGGCGTCGAGACCGATCTCGGCCACCAGGATCTCCACCTCCATCGGCTTGAACTCGTGGGTGAAGACCTGCCCGAGGCTCTGGGCGTAGGCGTTGGCCAGGCTGCGTGCGTCCACGTCCTCGCGGCTGAAGGCGAAGCCCTTCAGGTCGGCGTGGCGCACCCCGGCGATGCGGAGCTGGTCGAACTCGTTGTAGCGGCCCACGCCCGCGAAGGCGATGCGGTCGTAGATCTCGCTCACCTTGCGCAACGTGCTGGAGGTGTTCTCGGCCACGATGGCGATGCCGCCGCCGTAGCGGAAGGCGACCAGGCTGCGGCCCCGGGCGATGCCCTTCTGGGCGTAGTCGGCCTTGTCCTTCATCATCTGCTCGGGCGGGGCGTAGAAGGGCATGGTCATCGCCGGCACCCCCCTGTGCTCGAGGCTCGGGCCGAGGGCATGGTCATGATGCATCCCCCTTGTCTCCCTCGCGCCGGCTGCGGTGGCGGCGCAGCAGCCGCTCGGTTCGGCGGCGCAACTCGGCGTCGTCCAAGCGCTGGTAGCCGCCGGCGTCGATCACGGCCACCACGGGGAACACGTCGCGCACCGGGTCGGGTCCGCCGGTGGCGGAGTCCGCGTCGGAGGCCACGTACAGCGCGTCCAGCACCAGGTCAACAGCCGCCGCTCTCGCCATCGACGGGCGGAAGCCCAGCTTCACCACGGTGTCGGCGTGCAGCGAGCCCGAGCCGGTGGCCGCGTGGTCCCGCTCCTCGTACCGCCCGCCGGTGACGTCGTACTCGAATATCCGGCCCCTGGAGACCGCCGTGTCGAAGCCCGCGAAGATCGGCACCACCACCAGTCCCTGCATGGCGGAGGGCAGGTTGGCCCTCACCATCTGGCCGAGCTGGTTGGCCTTGCCCTCCAGGCTGATCGGCGTGCCCTCCACCTTCTCGTAGTGCTCGAGCTGGAGCTGGAACAGCCTCACCATCTCGGCCGAGGGCCCGGCTGCACCGGCGATGGCCACGCCGGAATGACGGTCGGCGGGGAACACCTTCTCGATGCGGTGGTTGCTGATCAGATGCCCCGCGGTTGCTCGCCGGTCTCCGGCCAGGACCACCCCCGAGTCGTAGCGCACGGCCACGCAGGTCGTGCCGTGGGGGATGTCCGGCGCCGCCTGCGGGCGCTGGGCGGCCGTGCCGAGCGGGCCGGCCTCTCCACCGGCGCCGGTGAGGCGCAGGAGCGCGGCGAAGTCGGGGCCGGGATCGTCGTGCGGTCCGAAGCGGGGCAGGCTCACTCGCCGGCCCCCGGGCCGCAGCGCCTCCGGTTGCCCGAGAAACGCACGATCCTGGCGCGCAGGCTCACTCGCCGCCCTTTTGGATGTAGCTCTTCACGAAGTCCTCGGCGTTGGTCTCGAGCACCTCGTCGATCTCGTCGAGCAGGTCGTCGAGCTGGGCCTTGATGTCCGAGCCCCGCTCGGACGCGGGCGGCGCCTCCTCCACGGACTGTTCGCGGTTCGCCGGCGCCGGCTTGCGGATCTGCTCTCGTTCGGCCACTGGATTCCTCCCGGCTCGGTGCCTACCTCAGTTTTCCACAACGGAGGCTAGAGGCCGAGCGGGTGGGCCGCACTTACCCGGGACGCCGAGAAGCTGAGCGAGGCCGTGGCCCGAGCGGCCCGTGAGCGCAGCGAACAAGAGCGGGATTTCACGCGCCAGCAGCGCCCAAGCGGCGAAGCAGGTCGATCGCGGAGCCGCATTCGTCGAACATCGTGCCCACGTGGGCGACGGTTCCCCGCGTCGGCTCGGTCATGGAGACCCGTCGCAGCGAGCCCTCGCCCACGTCGAAGACGATCGAGTCCCAGTTGGCCGCCACCACCTCCGCCGCGAAGCGTTGCAGGCAGCGCCCCCTGAAGAAGGCGCGGGTGTCGGGCGGCGGCTCGGTCATGGCCAGCTCGGCCTCGGCCTCGTCCACCAGGGTCTCCAGCCCCGCCCTGGCCGCCAGCGACTTCGTGGGGCGCAGGTCGTGGTACTGGATGTCGAGGGCCCTGAGGCGGGCGTCCTCCCAGTCGAGGCCGTGGCGGGACCGGAAGCCCTCCAGCAACCGGAGCTTGGCCACCCAGTCGATCTGCGCGGCGAGACTCATCGGGTCGCGCTCCAGTCCGCCGAGCACGGCCTCCCAGCGATCCAGGACCTGGTGGGCGACGTCGCCGCCCACCGCGTCCGCGCCCCTCGTCTCCACATAGGCGCGGGCCGCGGCCAGCAGCTCCCACTGCGCGCCCAGGGCGGTGATCGTGGAGCCGTCGACGAGTTCCAGCGGCTCTCGCAGCGACAGGTCGCGGCTCACCTGGCGAAGCGCCGCCACCGGCGCGGCGAAGCGCAGCTCGCGGGGCACGGCGTCGTCCTCGGTGAGGGCCATGATCAGCGCAGTGGTGCCGACCTTGAGGAACGTCGCCACCTGCGACATGTTGGCGTCGCCCACGATCACGTGCAGGCGCCGGTACTTGGCCGCGTCGGCGTGGGGCTCGTCGCGGGTGTTGACGATGGGACGCTTGAGGGTGGTCTCCAGGCCGACCTCCTCCTCGATGAAGTCGGCCCGCTGGGTGATCTGGTAGCCGGCCTCGTCCAGGCGCATGCCGGAGGTCTCGCTGCCCATCTTGCCGGCACCGCAGAAGATCTGGCGGGTCACGAAGTGCGCGGTGGCGTGGGTGACGATGCGGGAGAACGGCACAGCCCGGCTCACCAGGTAGTTCTCGTGGCAGCCGTAGCTGTTGCCCTTGCCGTCGGAGTTGTTCTTGTAGACCACGATCTCCTCGCCCGGTGGCAGCAGCATCCGGGCCGACTCCATCGAGCGGGCCGCGATCAGCTCGGCAGCCCGGTCGTAGACGACCACCGAGCGGGCGTCGGCGCACTCGGGGGTGGACAGCTCGGGATGGGCGTGGTCGACGTAGTAGCGGGCGCCGTTGGTGAGCACCGCGTTCACCAGGTGGGTCTCGATCTCGGGCGCGAGCGAGCCCGCGGGAGCGCCGCCCCGGGCATCGTTGCCGGGTGTCTCGTCGGTGAAGTCCCAGCCCACCGCGGCCCGGCCCGGCTCGGGTGCCTGATGGGTGGCGATCAGGTAGGCGTTGATCAGCAGCGAGGAGGCCGAGATCGGGTTGGGCTCCGGAGCACCCCGGTGGACGATGCCGTACTCGGTCTCAAGGCCGAGCGTCTTGGGGACAGCCATCGAGCGGCACGCTACTCAGGCGACTGCCGGTAGGGGTTGTCGGGGTTAGAGGATCTGGGAGAGGAAGAGCCTGGTGCGCTCCTCCTCGGGGTTGGTGAAGAAGTGCTCTGGGGTGCCGGTCTCCACTATCTGGCCGTCCTCCATGAAGATCACCCGGTCGGCGACCTCCCGGGCGAAGCCCATCTCGTGGGTGACCACCATCATGGTCATGCCTGACATCGCCAGCTCCTTCATCACGTCGAGGACCTCCTTGATCATCTCGGGATCGAGGGCGGAGGTGGGCTCGTCGAAGAGCATGATCCTGGGCTCCATGGCCAGCGCCCGGGCGATGGCCACCCGCTGCTGCTGCCCGCCGGAGAGCTGCCCCGGATACTTCTCGGCCTGCTCGGGTATGCCGACCCGCTCCAGCAGCGAGCGGGCCAGCTCCTCGGCCTCCCGCTTGGGCTTCTTGCGCACCCAGATCGGGGCCAGCATGATGTTGTCGAGCACGGTGAGGTGTGGGAACAGGTTGAACTGCTGGAACACCATGCCGACCTCGGAGCGGATCTTCTCGATGTTGCGCAGGTCGTTGGTGAGTTCCACGCCGTCGATGACGATGCGGCCCTCCTGGTGGGCCTCGAGGCGGTTGATGCAGCGGATCCAGGTGGACTTGCCCGAGCCCGACGGGCCGAGCACCACCACGACCTCGCGCTCCTTGATGACGGCGGTGATGCCGTCGAGGGCCTGGAAGTCCCCGAACCACTTGTTGACCCCCTCGCACACGATCATGTCGTCGCGGGCGGCCAGCTCCTCGGTCAAGGCGGTGGTGGCGTCGCTGACGCTCATGGTGCAGTCCCCCCTGTGGCCATGTCGCTGACACTCATGGCTTCATCCCCCTGCGGTGTGTGTGTAGACGGTCGGCACGGCTAGCGCTCCCCCACTCCCAGCCGCTTCTCGAGGCGCTGGCTGTGCTTGGACATGTTGTAGGCGAAGATCCAGTAGACGAACGACACGAACAGCAGGCCCTCGCGCTTGACGCCGAGGAACTCCGACTGGGCGGAGATGACCTTGTCGGCGATCCGCAGGAAGTCGAAGATGCCGACGATGGCCAGCAGCGAGGTCTCCTTGAACGTGGCGATGACCTGGCCGACCAGCGGCGGTATCGACACCCTGAGGGCCTGGGGCAGCACGATGAACAGGGTGCGCTGGACGGTGGTGAACCCGACCGCGTCGGAGGCCTCGTACTGGCCCCGGCGGACGGCCTGCAGACCGCCGCGCACGTTCTCGGCCAGGTAGGCGGCCGAGAACAGGGCGAAGCCGATGGTGGCCCCGGCGATGTCCACCAAGGTCATGTTGTCGGGAAGGAACAGGTTGAAGATCAGGGTGAAGAAGAACAGCACCGTGATCAGCGGCACGCCCCGGAACACCTCGATGTAGACGGTGGCCAGCACCCTGAAGATCGGCAGCTTGGACGTGCGGGCCAGCGCCAGCAGCACGCCCATCGGGAAGGCCAGCAGCAGCGTGAACACGGCCACGATGAGGGTTATGCCGAAGCCGCCGATCAGGGCGTCGGTGGGCGTGTCGACGGTCGAGGGCGAGTTGACCAGCGTGACCAGCCAGTGGAACACGGCCATGGTCGCGACCCACACGGCCACCAGCTTCATCCGCTGGGAGCGGTCCCCGGCGAAGTTGTGGGCCAGCATGGCGACCACCGCCAGCAGCAGGAAGCTGATCCGCGCCTTCTGCAGCATCGGGTACCAGCCGAAGTACGCGGCCACCCAGTTGAGCGCGGCCACCGCCACCAGCACGACGGCCATCACCCTGCCGGCCTCGCCGATGCGGGGGTGGGCCAGGAACCACACCACCAGGCCCCCGAAGGCCGCGAAGAACAGCGCCATCGGGAGGTCGGTGGACAGCACGTGGTCCCAGTCGAGGTCGGGGTCGCGCAGCACGGCCCAGTACAGGACGAAGGGGGTCAGCACCCACAGCAGGTTCAGCGGGATCCGCAGCCTCGGGCCCGCTCCTGCCGCCCTGAGCACTCGTCCCAGCTCGTAGGTGGCCACCAGCAGGGCCAGCATGACCGTCCACGGCAGCTTCGTGGTCATGGCGACGGTGCGACCCGGCTCGTTGATGAACTCGCCCTCCAGGAAGCCGTAGTGCCCCCACGGGTACACCCACGCCGACAGCACCATCACCCCGGCACCGGCGAAGAACACGTACATGGCCGGCACGAAGGTGTTGCGCCGGCGGGCGTCGCCCAGCCCGGACCACAGGGCTGCGCCCGCGCCGGTGAGCACGGCCGCGGCCAGCCACCACCAGGCCCGGTCCGACATGGCGTCGGCGAACGACTCCCGGACGATCTCGCCGGTGGCGTACTGCTGCACGATCAGCACCCCGATCCCCGCCAGCACGAGCGCCCCGTGAGCGATCCTCGGCTCCGGTCCGCCGCGCAGGTAGGCGCCCTGGAGGTGGAACCACAGCGCGAGCGCGGCGTTGGCCAGCACCAGCACGGCCATAACCGTGAATGCGTTGGCGTCCAGCCAGCCGGCGAAGGAGTTGCCGACGGCCTCTGAGGCGTCGCGGTGCAGGGCCACGCCCTCGTCGTCGACGATGGCCGAGGGCTCGCGCAGAACGACCCCCAGCGCGATCACGCCGCCGGTGGCCATCAGGTTCATCGACAGCTTCTTCATCGAGATGCCGCGGCCGACCCGGGCCAGCAGCCCCACCGAGAGCCCGGAGAGCACCGCGATGGCGCCCACGCAGACCCAGATGCGGGCGTACTGGTCCTGGGGGTAGGCGTGGGTGAACAGGAACCGCATGTTGGTCTTGACGGCCCGCCAGGTTCGCTCCTCGCTGAAGGTGAAGTTGAGCAGGCCGCGCACGGCCAGGAGCACCAGCAGCGAGAAGACGACCGTGAGCAGCGAGTTGACCGGGGAGGAGAACAGGTTCCTGCCGAGCCACTCGCCCGCGGACAGGCTCGGCTCCTCGGGCTTCTGGGCAGGCTCGCGCTCGCCGGCCCACGGCTCCACCGGACCTGCGCCCGTCGGGGCCGGATCACCCATCGGCGCAGTCATCGGTGCACTCCAGGACCTTCATTCGGAACCGTCATCGGCGCACTCCAGCCATCTCAGCGCTCCACGATCTTCATGCGGATGTTGAAGAAGTTGACCACTACCGAGATCGTCAACGAGCAGGCCAGGTAGAACAGCATCCAAAGGGAGATCACCTCGAGCGTCTTGCCCGTCTGGTTGTAGACGATCTGGCCCACCTGCACGAAGTCGCTGTAGCCCACGGCGATGGCCAGCGACGTGTTCTTGGTGAGGTTCAGGTACTGGTTGCCCAGCGGCGGGAGTATCACCCGGAAGGCCTGGGGCAGGATGACCCGGCGCAGCATCGTCACCCGCCGCAGCCCGACCGCCTGGGCGGCCTCGGTCTGGCCCTTCGGGACGGCCAGGATGCCGCCCCGCACGATCTCGGCGATGAACGACGCGGTGTAGAGGACGACGCCGAAGAACACCGCGGCGCCGCCCTGGGTGAGGTTCAGCCCGGCCGGGCCGGGATTGGGGAAGTTGCCGAGCTGCTCGACGTCGGGCCGCTTGATGTCGATGGGCCGTCCGGTGCGGCCGTCCCCGAACTTGTCGGCGATGACCCCGAGCAGGTCGCTGCCGGAGTTGATGATCCAGCTCGACAGACCGGGCCAGACCACCAGCACGAACGCGATCACCGCCAGGGCGCCCACCCCGGCGAAGATGATCCGGAACTTGTCGTCGTCGGTGAGCTTCATGAGCCCCGCCGGCGTGCGGTGCCGGGCCAGGAAGCGGCGGATCCACCACGCCGCCGCCGCCAGCGCGGCCAGCGACAGAACCACCTGCACGACGACCGGCGTCAACGAGGAGAACCCGTCGCCGATGAAGTCGAAGATGGCGCCCACCCAGCCGAATATCGGGTGCGCCACCCAGCCCACCGCGCCGAAGACGGCCAGCACGGCCAGGAAGCTCAGCACCGGGTAGGTGTCGTGGCCGGTGGCGTCGTGACGGCGCTCCTGGCGGCGCTTGACCAACGAGCCGACCAGCCAGCCGATACCGATGAAGACGAGCCACTGGTAGAAGCCGTCGTCGATGTGCACGCGCGGCACCGACACCCCCTTGTTGGAGAGGTGCAGGAGGCCGTTGATGGGCCCCTGGTCCAACTCCACGTCGGGAAGGGTGGCAACCAGCGCCCAGATGAAGACGATCTGGACCAGCAGCGGGATGTTGCGCATTGTCTCGACGAAGACGCTGCACATGCGGCTGACGATCCAGTTGCTCGACAGCCGCCCGACCCCGATCAGCACCCCGAGGATGGTGGCCGCCACGATCCCGCCCGCGGCGATGCGGATCGTGTTGACCGCTCCGGCCCACAGCGCCCGGCCGGCGGTGTCGGGATCGGTGTCGATGCCCTCCCGGAGGTCGCTCCCGAGCCCGATGCCCAGGAAGTCGTACTTGATCTCGATTCCCTGGCGGTCGAGATTCTCGAGCGCCTGAGTGGTGAGGAAGAACAGGGCGAAGACGACCAGCAGGAGCGTGAAGACCTGGGCCAGCCACTTGACGACGGTGACGTCGCGGTAGAAGGGCGGGCGCTGCGACTGGGTCGCGGCCAGCGTGGCTTGATCGGTGTTGGACACGCCGGGGCGCCTCCGGGGCGGTCGGTCGCGGTCTTCGGCTATGGAAACGGCAACGGGGGTCCGGGACTGCCGTCCCGGACCCCCGCAAACCTAGACGAGTATGTCCTTCAGGTGAGGTTTCTCTAGGCCGTCGCCCCTTAGCGGGCCGGCGGTGCGTAGATGAGACCTCCGTCGAGCCAGCCGGCGTTGGCCGAGCCCTCGCGGGTCAGCCCGACCGGGATGAGGTGGCGGGAGTAGATCTCGTCGTAGTTCCCGACCTGGGCGATCACCTGGTAGAAGGCGTCGGGAGCCAGACCCATGTTCGACTGCTGCTCGTCGTCGGCTGCGCCCAGCAGGCGGGCCGCCTCGGCGTCGGGCGGGCTGGCCGCCATGTCGGCCACGTTGGCAGAGGTGATGCCCTTCTCATCGGCGATGACCGTGGCGTACACGGTCCAGTTCACCACGTCGGCGAAGCGGGACTGGTTCTGCCCGTAGGTCGGGCCGAGGGGCTCCTTGGAGATCGGCGTGGCCGGGAAGATCACCCAGTTCTCACCCGCAGGCTGGTTGTTGGCCTTGCGCCCGACCAGGGCCGAGCCGTCGGTCGTGATCACGTCGCAGGCGCCGTTGATGAAGTTCTCGGTGACCTGGTCGAAGTCCTCGAAGGTCGTGAGCTGTATGTCGATCCCGGCTGCGTCGGCCGCGTCGGCGATGTTCTGCTCGGTGGTGGTTCCGGCGTTGGTGCACACGACCGCGCCGGCGATGTCGGCAACCTGGGACGAGCCCGAGAAGCCGGCCGACTCGCGGGCCATGAGCTGCTGGCCGTCGTAGTAGGTGGTGGGACCGAAGTCCATGCCGACCTCGGTGTCACGGCTCTGGGTCCAGGTGGTGTTGCGCATCAGCACGTCGACCTCGCCCGTCTGCACCGCGGTGAACCGCTCGGCCGCGGTCAAAGGAGTGAAGACGACCGCTTCGGCGTCGCCGAACAGCGCCGCGGCCACCGCCCGGCAGTAGTCGGCGTCGAAACCGGTCTGGGATCCGTCGGGCTGGGTCTCCGAGAATGCAACCGCAGAACCGGAAACGCCGCAGTTCAACTCGCCGCGAGCGAGGACCGTGTCGAGCAGGTCGCCGTCCTGGGTGTCCTCGATGGCGTCGGCCGCGGTGGTCGTGGTCTCGGCAGGCTCGGCATCGTCAGTATCCGGCGCTGCCGTCTCAGTAGGCGCCGTTACCTCTACGTCGTCTTCGTCGTCGCCGCATGATGCTGCGATCAAGGTCACGGCAAATAGCACTGCAAGCGCGCGCCATAGCAGTGGTCTGTTTCTGGTCACTGGTTCCCTCCGTGGGCTGTCCGTCAATGACGCTGCCACCGTATTGGCCCGGCGAGGCGGTTTCAACTGAGGATCGTTCTCACCGGCGCTGCTCCGCCGTCACCGGGCGGGAGGGGCATAGATCAGGCCGCCGTCACGCCAACCGGCGTTGATCGTGCCGGCCCGGGTCAGACCGGCCGGCTCCAAGTGCCGGCCGAGGATCTCGTCGTAATTCCCCACCTGGGAGATGGCCTGGTAGAAGGCGTCGGGAGCCAGGCCCATAGCGGTCTGGAGCTCGCCCTCGCCACCGAGCAGGCGGGCCACCTCCGCGTCGGGCGGGCTGGCCGCCATGTCGTCGACGTTGGCGGAGGTGATGCCCTTCTCGTCCGCGATGATGGTGGCGTACACCGCCCAGTTCACCACGTCGCCGAAGCGCGACTGGTTGTGGAGGTACACCGGGGCCAGCGGCTCCTTGGAGATCGGGGTGGCCGGGAAGATCACCCACTCCTGGTCGTCGGGCTGCTGCTTCGCCTTGCGCCCGGCCAGCGCCGAGCCGTCGGCGGTGACCACGTCGCATGATCCCTGGATGAAGCTCTCGGTGATGGCGTCGAAGTCCTCGAGGGTGGTGAGGGTGATGTCGATCCCGGCGGCGTCGGCGGCGTCGGAGACGTTCTGCTCGGTCGTCGTCCCGGCCAGGGCGCACACCACCGCCCCGGCGATGTCGGCCACGTCCGAGGAGGGCGAGAAGTCGTCGCCGGCCCGGGCCATGAGTTGCTGGCCGTCGTAGTAGATCACCGGCCCGAAGTCCAGCGCCAGCTCGGTGTCGCGGGTCTGCGTCCATGTGGTGCTGCGAATCAGCACGTCGATGACGCCGGTCTGGAGGGCTGTGAAGCGCTCTCCGGTGGTGAGCGACACGTACTCCACCGCGTCGGCGTCGCCGAACATGACCGCCGCCACAACCCGGCAGTAGTCGGCGTCGACGCCGACCACGCTGCCGTCGGGCCGTGTCTCCGAGAAGATCACCCTGGTGCCCGACACGCCGCACACCAGCCTGCCTCGCCCCAGCACCGTCTGCAGCAGGTCGCCGCCCTGGGTGACCTCGACGGCGTCGGCCGCGGTGACGCTGGGCTCGGCGGGGGCGGCGGTGTCCTCGGGCGGCGCGGTGTCCTCGGGCGCCGCCGCGCCGTCGCCGGCCTCGCCGGCGTCATCGCCGCACGCGGCGGCGAGCAGGATCACGGCGCAGACGACGGCCAGCGCGCTCCACGACAAGGGCTTTGCGGAAGGCATGGCTCCTCCTTGTGGGGAATGGTGAACTTGTGGGGATGGCAGACGATGCTGGCCCACGGCCGGCGACCGGCTACAGGTACTGGCCGGTCTGCACCCTCTCGATGGAGCGCCCGCCGGAGGCGATGTCCTCCTCGTCGCTGGAAACCAGGGTGCGCACGAACACGATGCGCTCGCCCTTCTTTCCCGATATCCGGGCCCAGTCGTCGGGGTTGGTGGTGTTGGGCAGGTCCTCGTGCTCCTTGAACTCCTGGCGCACGGAGGCGAGCAGGTCGGCGGTCATGATGCCGCGGGTCCCTCCGGCGATCTCGCGCTTGATGGCCAGCTTCTTGGCCCGCCGGACCACGTTCTCGATCATCGCCCCCGAGGCGAAGTCCCGGTAGTACATGACCTCCTTGTCGCCGTTCTGGTAGGTCACCTCCAGAAAGCGGTTCGGGTCCGCGGGCCGGTACATGTCCTCGACGGTCTGCTCGATCATGCCCCGCACCGCCTTGTCCGGGTCGCCACCGCCGACGGTGTCGACCATCTCGGCCGCGATCGGCAGGCTCGGGATCAGGTAGCGGGCGAAGATGGACGCGGCCGCCTCGGCGTCGGGCCGCTCGATCTTGATCTTCACGTCGAGGCGACCGGGGCGAAGGATGGCCGGGTCGATGAGGTCCTCGCGGTTGGACGCTCCGATCACGATGACGTTGCGCAGAGCCTCCACGCCGTCGATCTCGGCCAGGAGCTGGGGGACGATGGTCGACTCGATGTCGGAGCTGATTCCCGAGCCCCGGGTGCGGAACAGCGACTCCATCTCGTCGAAGAAGACGATGACGGGCCAGCCCTGCTCGCTCTTCTCCCGGGCCCGCTGGAACACCAGGCGGATCTGCCGCTCGGTCTCGCCCACGTACTTGTTGAGCAGCTCGGGTCCCTTGATGTTCAGGAAGAAGCTGCGGGCCCGGGCGTCGCCCGACAGCTCCGACACCTTGCTGGCCAGGCTGTTGGCCACGGCCTTGGCGATGAGGGTCTTGCCACAGCCCGGCGGCCCGTAGAGCAGCACGCCCTTGGGCGCGGGCAGGTCGTACTCGGCGAACAGGGTGTGGTGCACGAACGGCAGTTCCACCGCGTCGGTGATCTGCTCGATCTGAACGTCGAGGCCTCCGACATCGTCGTAGCAGGTGTCGGGCACCTCCTCCAGGATGAGATCCTCCACCTCGGGGCGGGGCAGGCGCTCGATGACGAGATCGCCCGAGGCGTCGATGAGCACGTTGTCGCCACTGCGGATGGGCTCGGCCGAGACCACCGCGCTGAGCTCGACGACCCGCTCCTCGTCGGCGCGGCCCAGCACCACGGCCCGGTCGCCCCCCGGCAGCAGCTCCTTGACGGTGGCTACCTCTCCGGTGCGATCCGGCCGGCGGGCCAGCACCACGCTGAACGATTCGTTGAGCGCGACCTCCTCGCCGGCCTTGAGGTCGTCGGCGAGCTCGGGATGGACCGCGACCCGCATCTTGCGGCCCCCGGCCCGCACGTCCACGGTGCCGTCGTCGTTGCACCCGAGCACGGTGCCGTAACCGCTGGGCGGCTGGGTGAGCTTCTCGACCTCCTCGCGCAGCGAGCCGATGTGCTCGCGCGCGTCGCGGAGCATGGTCGTGAGCCGCTCATTCTGCGACACGGCCTGGGTGAGACGGCCCTTGGTGTCGGCCAGCCGCTCCTCGAGCATCCGCACCCGCTTGGGTGCGTCGTGCAGGCGCCGCCGCAGCGAGGCAACCTCGCTCTCCAGCTCGGACACAAGCTGGCGCAGACGGTCCAGGTCTCTCGCTGAGTCGCCGGTGCCGGCCTCGCTCACAGCTCACCTCCTGCGCGGCTTGATGGATTGCGGGTAGGACGACACCCTAGACGGCACGGGCGCCAGACTGTGCACTAGTGCTCTGTGAGGAGGCGAACCGGAAGACTGTCGGCCGGTGATGTTGGCAATAGTCGAGGCTTCCTGGCAATGTTTGGAACCCGCAGCCGCTATGCTGCTTAGAAGAGCGGTCCGCGGCGGGCTGCTCCGACCGAGTCGGGCCTGCCCCCACGTAGAGAGCCCCACTGAAGAGAGGTACCGCTACCGACATGAAGGTCTGGATTGATCAGGATCTGTGCACGGGGGACGGACTGTGCGAGGAGATCGCCCCCGACGTCTTCACCCTCCTCGACGACGGGCTCGCGTATGTAGTGGAAGATGGCAATGTGTTCTCCGATCCCGGTGGACCGGACGGGCTCGCCGCGGTGCCCGCCGGCCAGGAGGAGGCCGTGATCGAGTCGGCCGAGGAATGCCCCGGGGAGTGCATCTTCATAGAGGTGTGAGCGACCGGGCGCCGCGCTAGGGCTGCGCCTCAAGCCCAGAGACACCCGCAGCCGATCAGCCGCAGCCGGGCAGTTCGGCACGCTCGTTGAGATCGGACGACGCCAACAGAGTCTCCACCGCGCTCGACCGGGTGGCGTAGGCCACCCCGCCTCCCCCGCGCCGGGAGGCGCCCCAGGCCACACCCACTGCGGTGATCCGGCCGTCCAGCTCGGTCACCAGGGCGGCGCCGGAGTCGCCCACCTCGGTGTCGGCGGCCAGGAGCCACGAAGGGCGCTCGATGCGCTCGCCCCCGCCCACCGGCTCGGTTCGCACCGTCACCGGCCGGTCGATGCGGAACGGCGTCGGGTCGGGAGCGCCCTCCGCCTCCCAGGCCAGCAGCGCTCCCAGCGTCCCGTCGGGCGCGGCTTCGCTGAGGGGCAGGGGGCGCAGGCCCGCGCCCGGCACCCGCAGCACGGCCAGGTCGTTGGCGGGATCGAAGGCCACCGTCACCGCGGCCAGCTTGCGGCCGTCCGCCAGCTCGACCTCAGGCTCCTCCATCCCGACCATCAGGTGCGCGATGGTCACAACGAGATCACCGTCGGAGACCCCGAACCCGCTGCCCTCGCGCACGATCCCCCGGCATGCCGGTGCCGCCACCCGGACCGATGAAGCCACCGCGGCGGCCAGGTCCGCCTCCGAGATGCCGTGATCGTCGGGCACCGGACCCGGATCGGGAGGATCGTCCAAGGGCGGACGGGTGGAGGTGGGAACCGGATCGGGCACCTCCGCGGGTTCGGCCGGCGCAGCAACTCCCCCGTCCGTACCGGACCCCGTCAGGGCGTCCCAGATCGCATCCGCGGCCACCGCCACACCCGCTCCCGCCAAGACCACGGCCGCGGCTGCGGCGACGGCGCGCCACCGCCCCGAGTGTCTCACGAAGCAGTGAGCCGGCTCACCGTCAGGAAGCCGGTGTGGGCCACCATGCGGTGGTTGGGGCGCACCGCGTCGCCCTCGACATGCCAGCCCCGGTGCAGCACCTCGACGGTGTCGTGCAGACCGAACGGCGAGTCTTCCAGCGCCCGGCGCAGCCTCTGGACCTGCACGATGCTCGGCGTGTAGGCCAGCAGGATGCCGCCGGTGCGCAGCGCCCGCGCGGCGTGGGGAACCACCCGCCACGGCTCCGGCAGGTCGAGCACCATCCGGTCGAGGCCGGTCTCGTCGATGCCCTCGTAGACGTCCCGGACCTCGGTGCGGTACCGCTCCATCGCCTCGGGGCCGCAGAAGCGCTCGACGTTGGCCCGGGCCCGGGCACAGAAGTCCTCCCGCCGCTCGTAGCCCGACACGACCGCGCCCGCCCGCAGCAGCGACATCGACAGCGCCCCTGAGCCGACCCCGGCTTCGAGCACCCTGGCACCCGGAAAGATGTCGGCCAGCACGAGGATCGCCCCCGTGTCCTTGGGGTACACCACCTGCGCTCCCCGGGGCATCTTGAGCACGGCGTCGGCCAGGGTGGGGCGCAGGGCCAGGAAGGCCGAGCCGCGCGAGGACTTCAACCTGGCGCCTTCGGGCGCGCCGATGATGTCGTCATGGGCGATCACACCGGTGTGGGTGTGGAACTCCCGGCCCGCGGCCAGGTCGATCAGATAGCGACGGTTCTTGCGGTCGATCAGCAGGACCGGCTCGCCCGGCTCGAACGCCCCGGCGGTCATGGGAGGCCGCGGTCGGAGAAGTGAACCGGGGCTCCAACTGTCGCCCGATCGGTCAGGCGGCAGAAGGCGCACACACCGGCATCGGTGGGCGACCCGCACCGCTCGCACGCGGCCAGGGCGGCCCGGTCCCGCTCGACCTCGGCCCGGAAGCGCTCCGAGGCCCGCTCGAGGAAGCCGAAGTAGAAGTCGTGCTTGGCTCCCGGCGACTCCACCTCGATGTCGTTGAGGGCGGCCTTGTACGCGAGGTGCTTGTTGCCGACCGCCATGGGGCACTCCTCGACGATGTAGTCGATGCCCCTCAGGATGCAGTAGGCCGCGGTCTCGCGCTCGGTGAGGCGCACTAGGGGCTTGATCTTGCGGGGAAAGCCGTCTCGGGCGTCGAGCACGGGCAGTTGCCGGCCCAGGTACTCGGTCTGCCACCTGAGCGTGTTGCCCATCAGCACCGCCGCCTCGTCGTCGAGGTTGTGGCCGGTGGCGAGGGCGTCGTAGCCGCCGCGACGGGCTGCGTCGTCGAAGAGATGCCGCTTGGACAGACCGCACGCGGAACAGGGTGCCCGCTTGGCCGCGCGAGCGCCGGTAGGGATGTCGAAGCCGTGGCTCTGCGGCAGGTCGACGGTGTGGAGGGTGAGGTTCCGGCCCTCCGCGTAGAGGTGGGCGTAGCCGGCGGATTCGTCGCTGTAGTCGCCGATGCCGAGTCCCAGGTAGAAGCCGTCGGCGTCGTACCCCAAGTCCACGAGGATGTCCCACAGGGCCAGGCTGTCCTTGCCGCCCGACACCGCCACCAGCACCCGCTCGCCGGGCTGCAGCATGCCGAAGCGTCGGATGGCCTTCTCCACCTGGTCGCGACACAGCCGCAGGAAGTGCTCCCGGCAGAAGTTGGCGTTGTGGCGCCGGATGTCGATCACCGCCGCGCCGCGGCACACCCGGCACTTCACCGCGACACCGCCCTCATCGCTACCCGGCACCTCACCGCGACCCGCCCGATATGACGCTGCGGATCTCCACCGAAGCGTCCGCCGCCAGCGTGCGGTCACCCGCGACCAGCTCGCCGTCGCATATCACCAGATGAGACTCCCGGTTCAGCTCCAGGCGTTGCAGCAGGGTGTGCACCGTCATCGGACCCTCGACGTCGATCTCCCTGGTCGGGTTGCGCAGCACGACTCGCATCGGACCAGCCTGGCTCGGCCTGTGGCGGCTCAGCCGCGGTCCCGCTTAGAGGCCGAGCGAAGCGAGGCCGTGGCCCGAGCGGCCCGTGAGCGCAGCGAACAGGAGCGGGAGACGGTTTGCTTCATCGCGAGTCACTCACCCTTCCCGCGGGTGCTCTTGAGGTGCCGGATCTCGATGCCGGCACCCGGCTCGAGCCGTTCCTCCAACACTGTCGTGGGCTCGCGGGATCCGATCGCCCGGCGCGCCAGCTTGAACGCGCCCTGCGCTACGAATGCCGCGAACCACAGCCGGGAACTGCCGAGCAGGCCGCGTCGCACGGCCTGGCGGGTGATCCAGGCTCCGGCTGCCTTCCCGCCGACCAGCCCCATTCCTCAGACCCGCCTCACCTCTACGACAGTCCTGCGAAGCCGGCCGGCCCTTCGCCCAATCAGGTAGGCGAGGCCGATCAGGACGCCGGCGGCCGCGGCCGCTCCGTACGCGACCTTGACGAGAAGCGGCTGGGTGTCCCGGTCGATGTCGGCTTGGAGGTCGCGCAGGGCGTCCTCCAGCGAATCACGGGTGATCCGGTCCGGTTCCGCGGTCACCGGAGGCCTCGCTTGCCGACCTGGCGCAACAGCAGGGCGACGACCGCGGCGAGCGCGGCGATCGCGATCACGTAGGGAATCCACGACCGGCTCCCGTCGAAGGCGCTGCCCGTCTCGGTCTGCAGAGCCCGCAGCAACGACAGCAGCAGCAGGATCACACCCACGACCAGCGCGACGCTCCCGGCAAGACCCATCGACACCCACCGCCCGGCTCCCCGCAGCGGGCCGAGCAACTCCTGGCGCACGTAGGCCTTGATCAGGTCCACGACTTCTGCGACGCCCTGCCTGCGTGCCAAACCTGGTCCCTCCGGCCCTTCAGTGAGCTTGTTGCCCGCTCTTGTTCGCTTCGCTCACGGGCCACTCAGGCCCTCACGCTACCCGCCGCCCAGCTCGATCCGGGCTCTCAACAGGTCGACGGCATCGGCCACCGCACGGTGCGCGACGGAGAGCCGCCGGCCGGCGCCCGGCGTGCAGAGCACCTCGTAGCGGTCGAGTGGACCGAGTGGAGCAAGAGCCGCGGCCCGGTAGGAGGCCTGGGAAGCGTCGCGGCCCACATCCACGGGAACCACTTCAGCTGCCTCGTGCTGCGGCCCGGGCGCGATCTCGAGACGCCGGGCCAGGCTGCGTGCCTCCGAGACCAGTGCGCCCAACTGCCGCAGCTGCTCGCCGCTCGGCGGCGACTCACCTTCGGGCTCATCTGGCCAGTCCTCAGTCTCGGCGCAGGGGTATGGATCGTCGGGCAGCCACCGCCGCACCCGGATCCGACGGACTCCCAGCGCCATCACCAGCAGCCTGCCGTCGGCCAACTCCCGGGCCTCCACGACGCGGGCCATGGTGGCCACATCGCACCGCACATCCCCGCCCCCGACCTCGCGGCCCCGCTCGATCAGCACGACGCCCATTTCGGCGTCCGTCGAGATGACGGTGTCGAGCATGGCCACATAGCGAGGCTCGAAGACGTGCAGCGGCAGCGGCGATCCGGGGAGCAGCACCGACTGGAGCGCGAACATCGGCGTAGCCACGGTGGCCCTCGCTCCTATTGGCCGTCGCCTGACTCGGGATCGGGGTCTACTTGGCCGTTGCCTGATTCGGGATCGGGGTCTACTTGGCCGTTGCCTGACTCGGGATCGGGGACTACTACCGGCGCCCTCGCGGGCTGCGGATGGAGCAGGGCGTCGGCCGAGGACGGTCCATACGGGTGGCCGGCCGCAGCCGCGATGAGGCCGCGCTGCAAGTCGTTGCAGAAGCCGAGATCGAAGATGAGACCTTCGCGGTTGGAGATCAGCGCGAACGTGAGCACGTCGCCGTTGCGAGCCACGGTGACCCCCGCGAGGGCCGAGACATCGTTGAGAGTCCCGCTCTTGGCCCACACCGGGTTGTCCACCGCACCGTCGGCAAGACCGGGTGCGTCGATGACGGCCTCATCGGAGGGTTGCTCCGCCTCGCAGTCCCGCAGGGTGCCGCTCTCCCCCACCACGGCCAGGCCGCTCACCAGAGGCGAGTCGGGGCCGGCCCGCAGCAACAGTCTGGCGATCAGGTCACAGGTCAGCAGATTGTGCAGCGAGAGTCCCGAGCCGTCGACAATGACGATCCCTTCGGTAGGGACGTCCAGCAGTCTCTCCAGCACGTCGTGGACGTCGGTCACCGCTTCGGCGCGGGCCGAGCCCGAGAAGCGTCTGCCGATGTCCTTCAGGAGCATCTCGGCAGTGGTGTTGTCCGAGTAGCGCAGCATCCGAGCCACAATCTCGGACATGGGCGGCGACTCGACGCTGCCCAGCGAGTGAAGCTCAGACAGCGGCGGCGCGGTGCCCTTGCTGGCCTCCGCCGCGACACGGATGCCGCGGGCCTCGATCAATCCGTCCAACACCTGCGCGGCGTGGAGAGCGGGATCGACGGCCCGCACGTTCTCCCGCCGGCTGGCGTAGTCCGCCGACGCCGCGAAGGACACGTACCCGTCGTTGAGCAGCAGCGCGGACAGGGGACCGACCTGGTTGCTGTTCACGTAGGACTGCTTCCAGATCGGCCGGTCGTCGGGCTGGACGCGTTGGCCGGAGTAGTCCCGCTCCGCTTCGGGGAAGCGCGACTCGTCGGCGAGGACGCTGCCCTCCACCACAGAGATGCCCCGATCGCGCAGGCTTGCCGCGGCCTGCACGGCCAAGTCCGTGAAGTCGGTGTGGACCATGGGCTCGGGGAAGCGCCTTATGTAGGAGAGCGTCGACAGGACGGGATCGCCCCGCCCGACCAGATAGACGTCGCCGGTGAGCACACCGCCGGCAGCCGCGCTGAGGTCCGCCGTGCGCACGAAGGCCTCGGTGGTGAAGGTGGCCGCGGGTCCCGCGGTCTCGAGGATCACAGCTGCGGTGACGATCTTCATCAGCGAGGACGGCACCAGCGGCACCTCAGCCTGCTCGCTCATGATGGGCTCACCGTTGCGGTAGACGGCCAGACACGTCTGCGGCGGAGCGCTGGGCAGCTCGGCCACGCCGGAGAGCCGCTCGAACAGGCGGGCCTCGGTGACCGGAGCCGACAGCCACGACGGCGTCCGGCGGACGTTCAGCAGCGGCGTGGACACCACCATCTCCGGAGGGCCGGTGTCGGAGACCCAGCCCGGATCGGAGTCGGCGTTGATGCGCCGCGCCTGGACATACGACCCGACCGCGGTGGTCGCCAGCGCGGCCAGCAGGATCGAGACCAGGATTCGACGCATCCTCGCCATGGTACGCCGCCTACCGGCTCGGATGGGACCGGGCTGCCCGGCCGTGACAGGCATTCGGTAGGGTCGGCGCATGGACATCGTGGCCGCCTTGTTCATCGACGACATCCAGCTCCGCCAGGTGCCGGGACCCTCCACCCGCATCGACCTGACCGGCGTGCAGTTCTCGGCGGTCGCCCCCACGGAGCTGCCGCTGATGTGGGCCCCCCACCTGGTGGTGATCGTTCGCTGCGCGCCCGACGAGCCCGGCGCCGGGGCTCTCGAGGTCGCCTACTTCCGGGGCGAGGAGCGGATAGCCCGCAACGTGCAGCCGCTGCAGGTGGAGCCGGGGAAGTTCAACTACCGGCTGGTCCGGGCCGAACTCGAGTTCACCGACTACGGCACGGTCGAGGCTCGGGCTCGCATCGATGCCGGACCGGTGACCGTGGTCCCCTACACCCTGCTGCCTCCTCCCGGCTAGAGCGTCCTCCCCATCCGAGTGCGCGGCAATGGATATGGTGGGCCGCGCGTGCGCGGAGTGCGAGCGGTTGGAGGGCCGGTGACTTCCATCGAGAGGCTTGGAATCAACGTCATCAAGGCGCTGGCCATGGACGCGCCCCATGCGGCGCGCTCGGGCCACCAGGGCACCGCCATGGCCCTGGCCCCGCTCGCCCACGTGCTGTGGACCCGGATCATGCGCTACGACGCCCAGAGGCCGGACTGGCCGGACCGGGACCGGTTCGTACTCTCAGCCGGTCACGCCTCAATCCTGCAGTACGCCATGCTCTACCTGACCGGTCACGGCCTGACCCTCGAGGATCTGAGGAACTTCCGGCAGTGGGGATCGCCCACGCCCGGCCATCCCGAGGTCGGCTGCACGCCGGGGGTGGAGGTGACCACCGGCCCGCTCGGTCAGGGCATCGCCAACGCGGTGGGCATGGCCATCGCGGAGAGCCAGATGCGAAGCCGCTACGGCGCCGATGTCTGCGACCACCGCATCTTCGTGATCGCCGGCGACGGCGACCTGTCCGAGGGTGTCAGCCACGAGGCCGCCTCGCTGGCGGGACATCTGGGCCTGGGTCGGCTGGTGGTGGTCTACGACGACAACGAGGTCACCATCGACGGCGGCACCGACTTGGCCCTCTCCGACGACGCCGCGGCCCGCTTCCGGGCCTACGGCTGGCATGTCATCGAACTCGGCGAGGCGGCCGAGGACCTCGACGCGCTGGAAGCCGGACTGCGCGACGCGACCGGCGCCGACGATCGCCCGACCCTTGTGATCGTGCGCTCCGTGATCGCCGCGCCGGCTCCCCAGGCTTCGGGCACGCCGGCCGCACACGGCTACGCCATCTTCGACGAGGAGATCGCGGCCACCAAGACCCTGATGGGACTGCCCGCCGGCGATCCGTTCCACGTGCCGCCCGAGGTGCTCGACTACTACCGCCGCGCCGGGACCGCCGGCCAGGACGAGCGCTTCGCCTGGGAGGCCCGCGCCGCGGCCTTCGACGGCGACCGCGCCGACCTCGAGGCGTGCCTGGCCGCAACCGGCCGTGCCGGCTGGGACGACTCGCTGCCGTCGTTCCAGCCGGGCCAGTCGGTCGCCACCCGCAAGGCCTCCAATGCCACCCTGCAGGCCTTGCTGCCGGTGGTGCCCGGACTCACCGGCGGGGGTGCCGACCTCACGGGCAACACCGGCACCGCCATCGCCGACGCCGGCGTGTTCTCGGCCCGCGGGCCAGGAGGCCGGCAGATCTACTTCGGCGTGCGCGAG
Organism: Candidatus Aldehydirespirator sp.; assembly: GCA_965203635.1. Classification (GTDB taxonomy): domain Bacteria; phylum Actinomycetota; class Acidimicrobiia; order Acidimicrobiales; family Aldehydirespiratoraceae; genus Aldehydirespirator. The sequence goes on along the minus strand of OZ241903.1, from coordinate 2,327,263 downwards.
CACGCCATGGGGGCGATCGCCAACGGCATGGCCCTGCACGGCGGCGCCATACCGGTGGTGGGCACCTTCCTGGTGTTCGCCGACTACATGAGGCCCGCAGTGCGGCTCGCCGCGCTGTCGGAAGCCAAGGTGGTGTTCGCGTGGAGCCACGACTCGGTGGGCGTGGGAGAGGACGGCCCCACCCACCAGCCGGTCGAGCACCTGGCCTCGCTCCGAGCCATACCGGGCCTACGGGTCATCAGGCCCGCCGACGCCACCGAGACGGTGGGGGCCTGGCGGGTGGCGTTGGAGTCCGCCGGTCCGACCGCCCTGATTCTCACCCGCCAGGGTGTGCCCGTGCTCGAGGGCACCCGGGCCGACGCGGTCGCGGCGGGGGGCTACGCGCTGCGAGAGCCCGACGAGCCCAGCCTGACGCTGGTGGGGACGGGCAGCGAGGTGGCGGTGTGCTGCGACGCGGCCGCCATCCTGGTCGCCGAGGGAGTCGCAGCCCGGGTGGTGTCGCTGCCGTCATGGGAGCTGTTCGCGGAGGTGCCCTACTCCGAGCAGGCCCGGGTGCTCCGGCCCGACCTCCCGTCGTTGGCGGTGGAGGCGGGCAGCACCATGGGTTGGAGCCGCTGGACCGACGATGCCGTAGGCATCGACCGCTTCGGCGCCTCGGCGCCCGGCGCGGTGGTGATGGAGCAGCTCGGGATCTCCGCGTCCAACGTGGCCGGCAGGGCCCGGGCCCTGCTGGCCGGCGCTCGGCCAGGGGTCGAGGCTGCTCTTTGACGTAGAGGAGGACGGCTCGAGATGACTTCCACCAGACTGCACGAGCTCTACGGGCGTTGCGGCCAGAGTCCCTGGCTGGACAACATCCGCAGGGGCTGGATCACCGGCGGAGACCTCCAGAGGTGGGTCCAGCAGGGTGTCCGGGGCTTGACGTCGAACCCGTCGATATTCCAGAAGGCCATCACCGCCACCGCCGACTACGACGACGAGTTCCGGTCCTCCATCGATGCAGGACTCGACGTCGAGTCGTCCTACTGGCGCCTGGTGACCTCCGACATTTCGGCTGCGGCCGCGGTCCTGCGGGGGGTCTACGACCAGTCCGACGGCCTCGACGGCTATGTGTCGGTCGAGGTCGCGCCCGATCTTGCCCGGGACGGCGCAGCCACCGCTGAAGCCGCCCGGAACCTGCACGATCAGCTCGCGCTGCCCAACCTCTACGTGAAGATTCCGGGAACAGCCGAGGGTCTCGCGCCCATCTCCCAGATGATCGCAGAGGGCAACAGCATCAATGTCACGTTGATCTTCAGCGTTGAGCGCTACCTCGAGGTGGCCGACGCCTACATGTCCGGGCTCGAGCAGAGGCCCGGGGACCTGTCGAGAGTGTCCAGCGTGGCGTCGTTCTTCGTGTCGAGGATCGACACAGAGGTGGACCGGCGCCTCGACGCCATCGGCACCGAAGAGGCGCTGCAGTTGCGGGGCAAGGCGGCCATCGCCAACGCCAAGGTCGCATACGCCCACTTCCAGAGGCTCTGCTCCGAGCCGCGCTGGAAGGCGCTGGCCGACCGGGGGGCACGGCCCCAGCGCCTGCTGTGGGCGAGCACATCGACCAAGAACCCGGCCTATCCCGACACGCTCTACGTCGACGAGCTGATCGGCCCCGGCACGGTGAACACCCTTCCCGACGCCACGCTGGAGGCCTTCGAGCACCACGGCACCGCCGAGCCCACGCTCGCGTCGGGAATCGACGAGGCGGTCGAGGTGCTCGACCGGATCGCAGCCGTGGGCGTCGACCTCGAAGCCGTCACCGCCCAACTCGAGGACGAGGGCGTCGCTGCCTTCGCCAAGAGCTTCGACGAGCTTCTAGGGGTGCTAGGTGACAAGGCCGACGACCTCCACACCTCGTCCCGCCCCGCCTAGCCGCCCCACGGCCGGGGAGCTGCCGGAACGGCTGCAGCGACTCGAGGACGAGAGCATCCACATCATCCGCGAGGTCAGAGCGCAGTTCAGCAACCCCGTGATGCTCTACTCGATCGGCAAGGACAGCTCGGTGATGCTGCACCTCGCCCGCAAGGCGTTCCATCCCGGCCCGATCCCCTTCCCGTTGCTGCACATCGACACGACCTGGAAGTTCTCCGAGATGATCGCCTTCCGGGACCGGATGGCCGACGAGATCGGCTTCGAATTGGTGGTGCACACCAACCCAGACGGGGTCGCGGCACAGATCAACCCGTTCGACCACTCGTCACAGCACTACACCGACGTGATGAAGACCCGGGCCCTCAAGCAGGCCCTCGACGCCGGCCGATACGACGCTGCGTTCGGCGGGGCCCGGCGCGACGAGGAGCGCTCGCGGGCCAAGGAGCGGGTCTTCAGCTTCCGGGACCGGCTACACCGATGGGATCCGAGGAACCAGCGGCCCGAGCTGTGGAACCACTACAACGGCCGCATCTCCGGTGGCGAGAGCATCCGGGTGTTCCCGTTGAGCAACTGGACCGAGTTGGACGTGTGGTACTACATCGCGGCCAGCGGCATAGAGGTCGTGCCGCTGTACTTCGCCGCGCCGAGACCGGTGGTCGAACGGGACGGGACCCTGATAATGGTGGACGACGACCGGTTCAGGTTCGAGGCGGGCGAGCGGCCCGAGGCGCGGTCGGTGCGCTTCCGCACGCTGGGGTGCTACCCGCTCACCGGTGCGGTCGAGTCGACCGCGGCCACCGTGTCGGAGGTCGCGGCCGAGATGGCCGGTGCCACCCGCTCCGAAAGGGAGGGCCGGGTGATCGACCACGACCAGTCCGGCTCCATGGAGGCGAAGAAGCGGGAGGGCTACTTCTGATGGCCCCGGCGCGAGCCGAAGACGGCGGCCCAGGCCCGCGGCACGATCTGCTCCGCCTGCTCACCTGCGGCTCGGTGGACGACGGCAAGTCGACACTGATCGGGCGGCTCCTGCACGACTCGGACCTCCTCTACGACGACCACCTGGCCGCGGTGCGCAAGGACTCGGCCACATCGGGCCACGCCGGTGGGCAAGTCGATCTGGCCCTGCTGGCCGACGGCCTCAAGGCGGAACGTGAGCAGGGCATCACCATCGACGTCGCCCACCTGTACTTCTCGACCCCCCGGCGTAGCTTCATCATCGCCGACGCTCCCGGCCACGAGCAGTACACCCGCAACATGGTCACGGGCGCCTCCACCGCGGACCTGGCCGTGATCCTTGTCGACGCAGCCAAGGGTGTGACCACCCAGACCCGGCGTCACAGCGCCGTAGTGAGCCTGCTGGGCATCAAGGCGGTCGTCGCCGCAATCAACAAGATGGACCTCGTCGGCTACGCCGAGGACCGGTTCGACGCGATCGCGGCCGAGGCCTCCGATCTTGCCGGCGCGCTCGGGCTGCCCGCCCCGGTGTGCATTCCCATGTCCGCGCTGCATGGCGACTGCATAGTTGAACAGGGCGCGAGCATGCCCTGGTACCGCGGACCCTGCCTCATGGAGCACCTGGAGCAGGTGGACGTCGGCCGCGCCGCCGGCCCAGCTGGCGCACCGGAGCACGTTGACGCGCTGCGACTGCCGGTGCAGTTGGTGATCCGGCCCGACCAGAGCTTCCGGGGATACGCGGGGACCGTCTGCTCGGGAACGCTGCGGCCGGGAGACGATGTGCGGGTCGAGCCGTCGGGTCTCATCACCACCGTCGAGCGGATCGTCACCTTCGACGGCGACCTCGACGAGGCCGGGCCGGGCCGGGCCGTAACCGTGACCACGGCCGATCCGATCGACATCGGCCGCGGCGACATCCTGTGCAGCCCCGACCGGCCGCCCGATCGGGCCCGAGAGTTCACCGCGACGCTGGTCTGGATGTCGGAGTCCGATCTCGTCGCAGGCCGGGACTACCAACTCCAGCAGTCCGGACAGCGACTGCGCTGCCGGGTGACCGAGCCCGTCCGCCGCCTCGACATCGACACGCTCACCTCGGCGCCCGCGCCCGCCATGAGACTCAACGACATTGCCTCGGTCACGCTGCGAACCGACGCCGAGCTCATGTTCGACCCGTACGAGCAGAACCGGACCTGTGGGTCGTTCATCCTCATCGACCCAAGCGACAACGCCACCGTGGCCGCGGGGATGATCAAGGCGGCGACCCGGGCCGCCCACATCGTTCCCAGCGCCGGCCGGGTGTCGCCCGAGACGAGAGCGCAGTTGCTCGGCCATGGCGCCCTAACGGTCTGGTTCACCGGGCTGCCCGGCTCGGGGAAGTCGACCCTGGCCAGAGCGGCCGAGGCCGAGTTGGCCGCGGCCGGGGTCTTCGCGTGCGTGCTCGACGGCGACAACCTGCGTTTCGGACTCAATGCCGATCTGGGGTTCTCGCCTGAGGACCGGGCCGAGAACATCCGACGGGCCGGTGAGGTAGCCGCCCTGCTGCACCGGTACGGCGCAGTCGTGCTGGCCGCGTTCATCTCGCCCTACCGCCAGGACCGCGACCGGGTGAGGAACCTGCATCCCGCGGGCGCCTTCATGGAGGTGTTCGTGGACGCGCCGCTCGACGTTTGCGAGGCACGCGACCCCAAGGGCCTCTACGCCAAGGCGAGAGCCGGCGCCATCTCCGACCTGACCGGCGTGTCGGCCCCCTACGAGGCGCCGGCCGAGGCCGAGATGCACGTCCGCACGGCCGAGACCGATGTCTCGGAGGCGTCGGCCGAGATAGTGGCCGAGGTGCTACGGCGGGTGCGCGAACCCGGTGGCGGCACGAGTGGGCCCCACTAGCGTGGGGTCGCCATGGTGCTGAACCGCTACGACGACCAAGCGGCCCGCTAGCCTCGGGCTCACGCGGCACCTACAGATCGGACCGAAGGAGGTGCGTGGCCTTCTCGACGGCTCGCCGGGCCCGAGTGAGGCGCTTCTCTTCGTCCGACGACTTCGTTTCGCCCGCCTCAATGGAACCCCGCAAGCTCTCAAGGGCCAGATCCGCGATCTCCTCGGCAATGGCCGAGAGCCGCTCTGAAATATCATGACGCTTATCAACCATGCCTGACACCATAAGGGCAGCACAGACGGATGCGGCCGCTCACTAAGACCCTCCGCCAGGCCCGTAACCCGCGCCTGCTGGCCGCGTCGGCAGCCACCGGCGTGATCGTGGCGCTGGTGGTGGCCGCATTCGAGACAGTGGCGCTTCACATGGTGCTCGAGCGAGTGTTGGAACAGCACCTGGTAGTGCTCGCGCTGGCCCCCGTCATCGGCATCGCAGCCTCCAAGCTGGTGCTGCGCACCGTGGGCGGCGGCACGTCGGGCTCCACCTCCGACGAGTACGTCAGGGCGTTCCATGAGCGCCACCCCAGCATTCCCGTCCGGTTCCTGCCGGCCAAACTGCTGGCGGGGGTCGCGACCATCGGCTCCGGCGGCGCAGTGGGCCTTGAGGGCCCGTCGCTGTACGCCGGATCGTCGGTGGGGCTGTTCGTCCATCGACGCCTGGGGCGGTTCTTCCGGCGCGACGAGGCCCGCCTGCTGCTCACCGCCGGTGCCGCAGCCGGGGTGGCTGCAGTGTTCAAGACCCCGGCCACCGGCGTCATATTCGCCCTCGAGGCCCCCTACCACGACGACGTGACCCCACAGGCTCTGCTGCCGTCGCTCATCGCGTCGGCCGCAAGCTACGTCACGTTCGTGTTCCTGGTGGGCAGCACTCCCGTCGTCCCGTTCCTGGGCGAGGGTCCCGTCGCGGCCGACGGTGCCGCCGCCATGCTCGACGTGCAGATCGGCGATCTGCTGGGAGCGCTGATCCTGGGGATCGCCGCCGGCCTCGGCGGCCGGGGCTTCGCCTGGCTGGTACGGCAGGCCAAGCATGCCACCCACACGGTCTCCTGGCCCAGAAGGGCCGCGGCGGCCGCAGTCGTGATGGCGGGCCTCGCCGTGCTGGCCGACGCCGCCTTCGACGAGGTTCTAAGCCTCGGGCCCGGCACCAGGGCCATGGAATGGGTCGTTCAGCAGGACGCGCTGGAGCTGATCGCCCTGCTGTTCGGGGTCAGGGTCGCGGCCACGCTGGCCACGGTGCTGGGCGATGGTGTCGGCGGCCTGTTCATCCCGCTGGCCACTCTGGGCGTGATCGTGGGTCAGTTCGTCGGCGTGACCCTGGACGCAGAGTCCACGGGCCTGTACGCCACGCTCGGCCTGGCCGCGTTCCTCGGCGCCGGCTACCGGGCCCCTATCGCAGCCGTGATGTTCGTGGCTGAGTCCACCGGTGCGGCCGCGTTCGTGGTGCCCGCCCTGGTTGCCGCCGCCGTGAGCCAAGTGGTGGGCGGCCGGTCCTCGGTCACCGAGTACCAGCGATCCAAGCGGCTGGGCCATATCGAGCAACGCTTCACGCTGCCGCTCAGCTCGATCCTCACCACGGACGTGCTGACGGTCCCGCCCGACGCGACCGTGTCGGAGTTCGTGTACATGCACGTCCTGGGCCGGCGCGAGCGGGTGGTGCCCGTCGTGTCGGGCAGTGCTTATCTGGGAATGGCCCAGCTGTCGCAGCTGTCCTCAGTGAGCCGCGACGAATGGGAGACCACCTCAGTCGAGTCGATGATGGCGACGGACCTGCCCGCCGGGTCGCCGTCGTGGACCGTTCGCGACGCGGTGGTGGCCATGGAGGCAGCCGACATCGAGGTGCTGGCCGTGACCGACAGCGCCGGCAACTTCATCGGCGTAGTCACCGAGGACGACGTTGTGCGGCTCGGCGAGATCCTCGAGGAAACCGAGGGCTGACCGGTCAGTCGTCGTCGGCGGCGAGCTCCGCCTCGGCGAGCTCCTCGTCGGCGAACTCCTCCGCCCAGGACGCGTGCTCGGGCTTCACGTAGTCGTCCGGCTCGTTGAAGGATTCGATCAGCCCTTCGAGATCGTCTACCTGCGAGCGCTTGAACTTGCGGGCTTCCTCATACCTTCGGTGTCGCCCCTTCTTCACGGCCCAACTCCCGGTTTTGACGGATTCGCAGAGCTCCTATTGTACCGGACCGGTGCCACCGGCCCACCCGAACCGCACCCGCGGGACCGGCCGGAATGTGCTCAGGCCACCGGCCGGTGGCTGCGCTCCTCGAGGACGAGTTCGCCGTTGTCGAAGGCCAGGGCGGCCTCGCCCGAGACCAGCCGTCGCAGCGGCTCACCCACCATCTCCGAACGCCAGCCCCGGGCCAGCCGAGCGTCCGCGTCGCCGCGGATAAGGGCTTCGATGTCGGCCCGCGTGGCCAGCAGCGACGGCTCGATCATGCGGTTGCGGGCGAGCTGGCTCACCCAGGAGGTCACCAAGCCCACGGCCGGGCGGAGGCGGTCGGCCGCCTCGGTGCGGGCCGTGCGCTTCGGGGGTGGGCGCCAATCGGACGCGAGCCCGTCGGCGACGGCCTTGAGGATGGCCGGGCCCAGACGGCCGCGGGCCATGCCCTCCCCCACGCCCCGCACTCCGGCCAACTCCTCGGTCGTTCGGGGAGCGGCCTGTGAGATTGACACCACCGCGACGTCTGACAGGACGTGGCGGACCGGTTGATTGACCCTGGCCGCCCGCAGCTCACGCCACATCGCCACCGATCGGACGACAGGCAGGTCGCGGCGCCTCAGATGTCGCACCTCCTTGAGCCGGGACCAGGCTTCCTCAGGTCGCTGACCCTGCCGGTTGCGTTCGAGCAGCAGCTCGAACTCCGCTTCGGCCCAGTCCTGCCGGCCCAACTCCTTGAGCCGGGCCGCGAGCCGTTCGTGGATCTCCAGCAGGTGCATCACATCGCTGGCCGCGTAGTCGAGTTGCGAAGCCTTCAGCGGCCGTGCCAGCCAGTCGGTGAGCCGGTCCGCCTTCGGGGGCCTCCAGCCGATCTCGCTCTCATAGAGCGCGGACAGCGCGGGCGTGCCGAGACCCAGGAACCCGGCCGCGATCTGCGTGTCGAAGATGCGACCGGGGACTGCCCCGCAGCAGTGGTCGAGCACCTCCAGGTCCTGTCCCGCCGCGTGGGCGACCATCAGACTCCCGGCTCCGAGGACCTCGGCCAGAGGGGCCACATCCACAGCCAGCGGATCTATCAGGACCAGATCCCCGGGCCAGGCGATCTGGATCAACGCAGCCTGGGGCCGGTAGGTGCGCTCCCGGTGAAACTCGGTGTCGAGCGCGAAGCGAGGCTCGGCGGAGACCGTGCCCACCACGTCCCGCAGCCCCTGGTCGGAGTCGATGTAGCGGTAGGACGCCGCGGCGCGGCTGCGGGAGCGAGAGCGGCGATCGCGGGGCACGGGGTCCGTCAGGCGGACACGGGGCCCGTCTCCACCGGTCGGCCCGACTGGTGCCAGGCGTTGGTTCCCCCGTCGACGTTGACCGCGTCCACACCCAGGGACCGGAGGAACCCGACGGCCTGCCCGCTGCGGCCCCCGACCGCGCACACCACGCACACCGCTTGGCCCGCCGCCGCCGTCCGGAACTCCTCGACTGCCTCCGGGACCGATGCCAGCGGCACCAGCACTGCGCCCGGTATGCGCACCTCGTCGTACTCGTCAGGCTCACGCACATCGAACACGGCCGCTCCGGCCGCTCGCCGGCGCTCGAGTTCGTCGATGTCTATCTCGGGGATGTCGGTCTCGGGGATGCCCATCTCGTCGATGCCTACCTCGGGATGTCGGCGTCTTGGATGCCCGCCTCTTCTGTGTGGCCGTCGCCAAGCGTAGTTGGGGGAAGGTCCTCGGGACGGTTCGCGTCGGCGTACCAACTCGTTCCGGGCACCTCGACCGCGACCGTCCGCAACTGCCGGGCCACCTCGTTCAGCGCCCTCACTCCGGTGGCGAACGCCTGCGACAGCCGCGGCAGGCAGCTCCGGTGCCACCCGGAATGCGTCCACTGGGGAACCCCGCCGCCGAGCGGTACAACCAGGTCGGCGGGCGGCGGGCCGGCTCCAGAGCGGTCGCCGGCGTCGGCGAGGCGCTCGATCACCAACCGCACTGCGGCCGGGTCGGGCGCCTTGACATCGCAGGGCAGAGTCACCACCGCGTCCGGGCCGGAGCCGCCGAGCGGGTCGAGCGCGCCGAGGGCGGTGATCACCCCTCCCAGCGGGCCCTGGCCGGGATGGCGGTCCGGCACGTGATCGAGGCCCAGGACGCTGACGCGAGAATGGTCTCCGCCCACCACCAGCACGGGCGCGGCCCCCGCGGCCCGCAGCGCGCCCGCGGCGCGAGCCACCATCGGCTCTCCCTCGATCTCGATGAACGCCTTGTCGGTGCCCATCCTGGAACTGGCCCCGCCCGCCAGCACGGCTCCCATGCAGCGGAGGGATGGCGCCGACCTACCCACGCGGCCCCGGGCTGTCAGGGTGATTGTGAGGCCACTCCGGGTCGAGCTGGACCAGGAACAATGCGCACCGCTCGGCCTCGTCGGTCTCTCCGATCCGCCCGGCGACACGCTGCAGCCCGCTGAGGGCGCGCAGGAAGCCGCGGTTCGACGGATACTTCCAGCGCACGTAGCCGGAGCCGCGCCAGCCGCTGGCTCTGAGCCGGTCCAGGCCGCGGTGGTAGCCGGTGCGGAACGCGGCGTAGGCCAGAGCAGGTGGCGCGCCCGTCGACTCCATGGTCTCGCCGAGTGAGGCCCAGGCCTCCAGGCTGACCGGCCCGCGCTCGCAGACCGCGCTTACGGCGGCCACCGGATCGTCGCTCGCCGCGGCCGCGGCCAGCGCGGCCCGAACTTCGTCTGGCTCCGGGGCCAGGACCGTCTCGGGCGGACCGTGCCGCAGGAGGGGAACGCCGGCGTCACTCATCGCCGCCGAGGCTACAGAGGCCGAGCGAATTGGCGGGCCGATCCGGCTCATACGGGCGAGGCCCCAGGGCCCAGCGGCCCGTGAGCGCAGCGAACAAGAGCGGCAGGCAGGCCCGAGCGGCCCGTGAGCGAAGCGAACAGGAGCGGGAGTGGCAGCATCGCGCGGCGGGGCCTTCACCTGTCCGTCGAGGCTGTAGGTAACGTGCCCGACGGTGATGGGTGAGTGGGTCGACGCCGAGTCTCTGCAAGCAGTCCTCCTCGGCGCGATCGTGGCCCTGGGGGTACTTGCCGCGCTGGTGATGCGAGTTGTGCGCAGGCTGCTGCTGCGACTCGTGCTAGTGGTGCTCATCGGCGTGCTGGCTGCGAGCCTGTGGCTGCAACGCGCCGATCTGCAGGACTGCGTGGAGACCTGCTCGTGCAGGCTGTACGGCCAGGAAGTCGCCGTTCCCGCCGACGCCAACCCCAACTGCGCCTGACCGGAGCCCGACCGGAGCCCGACCGGACGGTTCTCAGCCGAACGTCAATCCGACGAGTTCTTCGCTCAACGCCCAGAGCCGTGTCGAGGTCTCCGCATCGTCGAGGTAGGCCATCCGCCCCTTCTCGCCCGGCCCGACGATCGTCGGCCCGCAGTCCGCCAGATAGGCGCCGTTGCCGCCGGCCACCTCGACGGCTGTAGCGGCCCACACCTGTGTGGCCGCGCCGGCCTCGACGCTCTTGAACTTGAGCCCGCCGCCGCCCTTGCCCGCGGCCTCGTTCTCGGCTCGCCGCGCCATCAGGCGCTCGATCATCTCGGGCGTCATGTGGCGGCCGAGATTCGTGACGATGGCGCCGGGGTGCACCGACACCGAGATCAGTCGCTCGCCATGGCGTCGGGCGAGTTCGGCGGCGAAGTGTGCGTTGGCGCTCTTGGACCGGCCGTAGGCGATCCACGGGTCATAGTCGGCCCTCTCGAAGTTCGGATCGTCCAACGCCACGTCGGAGATCCTGTGACCGCCCGACGACAGCGTCACCACACGCGGCCGATCAGCCGCCAGCAACAAAGGTATGAGTCGCGCCGTGAGCGCGAAGTGCCCGAGGTGGTTGGTGCCGAACTGGGTCTCGAAGCCGTCCGCGGTCCTCCCCTCGGGGCAGCCCATGACCCCGGCATTGTTGAGGAGGACGTCGATGCGGTCGACGTCGGCCGCGACCGCATCGGCGAAGGACTCGATGCTGGCGAGGTCGGCGAGGTCGACCGTGTACAGGGTGAGGTCGGCGTCGGGCACGGACACCCGGATGCGCCCTGCCGCCTCGGCGTTCTTCTGGAGGTCGCGTGCGAGCATCAGGACCCGTGCGCCCTTGGCCGACATCGCCCTGGCCGACTCCTCGCCCAGACCGCTCGACGCTCCGGTGATCGCAACGATGCGACCCTCCAGATCCACGCCCTCGAGGACCTCGTCGGTCGTCGACTCTGCACTGAACGCTCCCACGATCACCCTCCCGGTGCCGGCCATTCCCGCTGGTGCATCAGATGGGTAGGTCTCCCGTGGCACGGCGGGTGGATCCGGTGTCGCTGAACGCCGCAATCGTGCGCTGCGCGATCCGCATCTGGTGTATCTCGTCGGCACCGTCGGCGAAGCGGGCCCAGCGGGCGTGCTGGTACATGTGGGCGAGCGGGGTGTCCGTCGAGTAGCCGAGCGCGCCGTGCACCTGGATCGAACGGTCGATCACACGGTTGAGGGTGTTGGCCACGAAGTGTTTCGCCATCGACACCTCGGACTTGAAGTCCTCGCCGCGGTCGATCTTGTGGGCCGCGTGGAGGACCATGAGCTTGGACTGGTAGACCTCCATCGCGGAGTCGGCGATCATCCACTGGATCCCCTGCTTCTCGGCCAGGAGCGAACCGTGCGAGAAGCGGTTCAGCGCGCGGTCCACCATCATGTCGAGAGCGGTCTCGGCCTGGGCGATCCACCGCATGCAGTGGGCTAGGCGGGCAGGCCCGAGCCGGTACTGGCCCAGCAGGTGGCCCTGTCCCCGACCGCCGAGCCTCTGGGAGTCGTGGATCCGGAGGTCCTCGATGAGGATCTCCGAGTGGCCGGTGCCGCCGTGCATGGTCTCGATCTCGCGGACCTCGTTCCAGCCGTCGTGGGGAAGGTCGATGATGAACGCGGTGTTGGCCGCCTGGGGGATGTCGGGGTTGTCCTCGGTGCGGCAGATGAGGATGGCGAAGTCGGCCCGGTGGGCCTGCGAGATGAACCACTTGCGGCCGTTGATCACCCACTCGTCGCCGTCGGTGTACGCACGGGTCTGTATCAACGTGGGATCGGAGCCGGCGACTTCGGGCTCGGTCATGGCGAAGCACGACCGGGCCGTACCGGTGCAGAGCGGCCTGAGGTATCGCTCGGCCTGCTCGGGTGTCGCCCAGTGCAGCAGCGTGTGCATGTTGCCCTCGTCGGGCGCCTGGCAGTTGAACACCCACGGCCCGTAGTAGGACTTGGCCGCCTCGGCCTGAACCATGGCCAACTCGACGTGGCCGAGGCCCATCCCGCCCCACTCCGGAGGCATGTGGGGCAGCCAGAGCCCGGCCGCTTTGGCCTGCTTCCGCAAGCCGATCAGGGCCGAGACGCGCTCGCGGCCGGCGAGACCCTCGCCGCCGTCGCTTCCCTCGATCCGGTCGGCTACCGGAGCGATGACCTCCTCCACGAAGGCGCGGACCCTCAGCCGCAGTTCCTCCACCTCGGGCGACAGCGTGAAGTCGATGGCCATGGCCCGAGCTGCTAGAGAGCCGCGGATCCGCTAGGGGACGCGCTCCAGGCGGAGCACGTTGGCGCTGCGCGACCGGTTGTCCGCGCCGGCCAGGATCCCGACGATCTCGCCGGAGCGAGCGAAATCGCGGTCGCGGGCCACCGCCACCGCCTGGCGGACCATCTCCTCGTTGGAGCCCATGTCCTTGACCAGCACCGGTGTGGTGCCCCAGCTCAGGGTGAGCTGCTGCACGGTCCTGGAGTTGTGGGACAGGCCGATGATCCGGGCATGGGGCCGGAACCTGGCCATGGACCGCACGGTGAAGCCGGTGCCGGAGATGGCCAGGATGGTGGAGATCCCCAGCCCGTCGGCGGCCCGCCAGGCTGCCATGGTCATGGCGTCGGTGATCGAGGCGGCGTCGCGGGTGGAGTCGTCGGTCATGCGCAGCTCGGCGAGGCGCTCGGCCCACAGCTCGTAGTCGAACTCCTCGTCGGCCCGCTGGGCGATGCGGTCCATGGTGCGGACCACGTTCGCAGGGTCGGTCCCGATGGCGGTCTCGCCCGAGAGCATCAACGCCGAGGAGCCGTCGAACACGGCGTTGGCCACGTCGCTGGCCTCGGCCCGGGTGGGCGACGGGCGCGACACCATCGACTCGAGCATCTGCGTGGCGGTGATCACCGGGCGGCCGCCGGCGATGCATTGCTGGATGATCTGCTTCTGGAGATGGGGCAGCTCCTCGATGCTGCACTCGCTTCCGAGGTCGCCGCGGGCCACCATGATCGCTCCGGCGGTGTCGATGATGCCGGCCAGGTTCTGCACCGCGGCCCTGGTCTCGATCTTGGCCACCAGCAGCGGGCCCCGGGGATGGGGCTCGGTGCCGACCCGCCGGATGTCGTGGGCGGAGCGCACGAACGATATGGCCACCATGTCCACGCCGAGCTCGATGAAGGCGTCGAGCGCCATGAAGTCGCTGGGGGTCGGCGTGGATATCCGCAGCCGGTCGGCGGGGATGTGGACGCCGGGGCAGCCCGACAGGACGCCGCCGTGGATGACGCTGACCTTGAGGCGGTCGCCACCCTTGTCGATGACGTCGAGCACCACCCGCCCGTCGCCCACGTCGAGGGTGTCCCCCACCAGCACGTCGTCCATCAGGCCCTCGTAGTCCACCTCCACGACGCTGTCGGTCGAGCGGTCGCGGCCGACCACCAGCTCGACGGTGCTGTCGGAGTGGAACCGCACCGGATCCTCACCGAAGTTGGCCGCCCGCACCTTGGGTCCTGGAAGGTCCACCAGGATCCCCACCGGCCGGCCCTCCTGCTCGGAGACCCAGCGGATGCGCTGGTAGCGCTCTATGGCCTCGTCGAGCGTCCCGTGGGCCAGCCCGATGCGGGCCACGTCCATGCCGGCGGCCATCATGTCCCGCAGCGTGGACTCGTCCTCGCTGGCCGGACCGATGGTGGCGACGATCTTCGTGCGGCGCTGCATGCCCACAACGCTACCGCCGAGTGCGGTCAACCTGTGGATAACTCTCGGCTGCGGCTACGGTTCGCTCGTGCAGCGCCACCCGTACCTGGACGTGGACGGGCCCATCGCCTTCGCCCACCGGGGCGGGGCCGAGGAGTTCCCCGAGAACACGCTGCGGGCCTTCCGCCACGCCGTGGACCTGGGCTACACCCATGTGGAGACCGATGTCCACGCCACCGCCGACGGGGTCGCGGTGGCCTTCCACGACGACTCGCTGGACCGGGTCACCGACGGCCGAGGCGTCGTCAGCGACCTTGACTGGAGCCAGGTCCGGCAAGCCCGGGTGGCCGGCACCGACCCGATCATGCTCCTCGACGAGCTCCTCGAGGAACTGCCCGACACCAGGATCAACATCGATCCCAAGAGCGACGCCGCGGTCGGGCCGCTGGTGGAGGTCCTCCGACGCACCGACGCGGTCGAGCGGGTGTGCGTGTGCTCGTTCTCGGACCGGCGCACCCGGCAGGTTCGCGACCAGATCGGGGCAGCGCTGTGCGTCGGAGCCGGCCCCCGCGGCATCGCCCGGCTGCTGGCCGCCTCGGCCCGGCTCGGTGCGCCGGCGTCCTTCGACTTCCACGCCGCCCAGGTGCCGGTCCGCTCCAAGGGCCTGACGCTGGTGCGGCCCGGGATGCTGGCCGCGGCCCATCGCCACGGCGTCGCGGTTCATGTCTGGACCATCGACGAGCCGGCTGAGATGCACCGCCTACTCGACATGGGGGTGGACGGGATCATGACCGACAGGCCCTCGGTATTGCGCCGGGTGATGATCGATCGGGGTCACTGGGAGGCCTGATCGGGCCGTTCGGAGCCCTCGAATCGGCACCAGACTGTGATCGCACTGTGCATAACTGGGCGCCGCTTGGGGATTTCTCGAAAATGCTCGGGATTTCGATGGGGATTTCGCGTTTTGGGGTTGACAACCCGCTGGCAACCCCCCAAGATGCCCAGCGTCCGAAGTGAGCAGCGACGGAGACACCGGACCAGCAGTCGAGGGCCTCGGCCGGAGACAGCGGGAGCGGAGTCGATGGAGCGGTCCGCAGAGGACACCCAGCCAGCCAGACCGGTTCCCAGGAGCCGGTGGGTCAGCCGGGGACACGGAGGTTCTCCTCCGAGCTAGCGGTAGGAATCCCCGACGGGGGAGGGTGACAGCAAGGTCGGAGGAGGGTCACCTCGCCGGGAGGCCCGGCGACAACCGAGCACACCGCCGGGTGAGCGAGGGAGTCACCGGAACCAGCCTCAAAGTGAGGGTGTCGCCGAGGCACCGGGTCGAGTCCGATCCCGACGGAGAGAGGGCGAACCCGGAGTCTCAGGAGGTGCCGACGGGTACCGCCGGGTGATTCAGGCCAACGCCACGGAGCCGTCCGGGGCGGGGGTCAGGGCACTGAACCGGATACGGGGATGTGTCCCGGAGCACCGCAGAATCCGACGGGATTAGGCGGTCGGTGGATAGGCGCAATCGGGGCCCCGAGAAGTTGAGCGGCGAAAGCCGGGAGGCTACTCGGGGCTCCGTCGCGTCCCGGCTGGGATCGGGCTGGTGGACCCGGCTCCCATCCGATGTGTATCCTCCTCCCAAGTGACGGTGCTGGCACAGAGTTGCCGGCTCCACGAAAGGACAGCTCAGATGAAGAAGATCATGGCACTGACGGCCACAGTGAGCCTGTTGGCCCTGTTCGCGCTGACAACCCAGGCGAGCGCGCAATCGGTGCAGACGGTGACGATAGACCCGGAGTATGTCAGCTCAGCAGGCACCCACACGGTCACGGTCTCTGGAAGCGGCTTCCCAGCAAACCCGGCGATCACCGCGTGCACTGGCTTCGGAGGCGTCGTGCCCGACGTTATCGATCAAACGGCGACCACCACCAACTGCCCCAACCTCTTGACGGACATGGGCTCAACGATCTCAGCTCCGGGAGGGTCATTCTCGACGTCGATAACCGTCGACGTTCCGGCCGAAGGGCTCGTGATATTGGTGTTCACCGTGGCTCCCCAGTCGGGCGCCACTGCCGTCATCAAGGTCGGAGAGCCGATGGTCGAAGAGGAAGCACCGGCCGAAGAGGAGGCTCCTGCCGAGGAAGAGGCCCCCGCTGAAGAAGAAGCACCGGCCGAAGAAGAAGCTCCCGCTGAAGAAGAAGCACCGGCCGAAGAAGAAGCGCCCGCTGAAGAAGAAGCACCGGCCGAAGAAGAAGCGCCCGCCGAGGAAGAGGCCCCCGCCGAGGAAGAGGCCCCCGCCGAGGAAGAGGCTCCTGCCGAGGAAGAGGCTCCTGCCGAGGAAGAGGCTCCTGCCGAGGAAGAGGCCCCCGCTGAAGGAGAGGACGTGGCCGACGACGACATGGCCGACGACGACATGACTGACGACATGGCCGACGACGACATGACCGACGACATGACCGACGACGACATGACCGACGACATGACCGACGACGACATGACCGACGACATGACCGACGACATGACCGACGACATGGCCGACGACGACATGGTCGAGGACATGGGTGACGACATGGTTCCCGAGGGCGGAGCTGCTACGGGCTTCGGCGGCACAGCCGGATCCGACGGCAACAGCCTGGCCGTCCCGCTGGCCGCCACCATCGCCGCAGTGACGCTGCTCGGCGGCGCCGTACTGGTCTCCCGACGCAACGCCTAACGAAATACCAGCCCGCCCGGGGCAGGAGTTCGTGACGGACACCAAGCCCTAGGCGGAGAGACTGCGGACTGCGGCAGCGGCACTAGTGGCCGCTGCCGCAGTCGCGCTACCTGCATTATCCGCCGCCTGAGCATGGGTATACTCTCACGCACATGCGGGAGACCTTCCGCCGAGTCCGCGAAAGGACGGAACACAGATGAAGAGAATCATGGCACTCACGGCCGCAGTGAGCATGCTGGCCCTGCTCGTGCTGACGAGCCAGGCCCATGCTCAGGGCGGGCCGTCCCTGACGGCGGACCCCGCCTACGTGCCGGCCGAGGGCGACTACACCTTCACCGTCAGCGGATCCGGGTTCACTGCCGGTCTTGCGCTGTTCGTGCTGCCGTGCACCGCGCCCGGCGACCCGATGACCCCTGAGAACGCCGCGGAGGCCATTGGGCGAATCGGCCAGACCGATTGCGATCTCGGCAGCCTGACGCCCGCGGTAGTCGGCGCCGACGGCACCTTCAGCGCCACGGTCTCGGCGACAGTCGGACAGAACTTCGTCTGGGTTGCCGGCGATGCTGCACAGACAGAGTCTGGCGCCGCGCCGGTGTTCATCGGTGCGCCGATGGACGACATGGGCGACGACATGGGTGACGACATGGCTCCCGAGGGTGCAGCCGAGACGGGCTTCGGCGGCATGGCCGGATCCGACGGCAACAGCGTCGCCGTGCCGCTGGCCGCCACCATCGCCGCGGTGACCCTGCTCGGCGGGGCCGTGCTGGTCTCCCGACGCCAAGCCTGACGAAATACCAGCCCGCTCGGGGCCGGGGTTCATGACGGACGCCAGGCCCTAGGCGGAGAGACTGCGGACTGCGGCAGCGGCATCATTGTCGCTGCCGCAGTCGCGTTACGTCCCCACACCGGCCGTCTGAGCATGGGTATACTCGGCCGCACTCGCAGTAGATCTGCTGGATCCGCGAAAGGACACAACACATGAAGAGAATCGTGGCACTGACAGCCGTGGCCAGCCTGTTGGCCCTGTTTGTGCTGACCAGCCAGGCCTCGGCTCAGGACGGGCCGTTGCTCACAGCAGACCCGCCGGCCGTGGACGGACCGGGGACCCACACCTTCACGCTCACCGGATCGGGCTGGAGTGCAGGCCTGACCGTCTTCATTGTGCCCTGCACCGTCCCCGGCGAGCAGCTCACGACCGCGTCGTCAACCGACGCGATAGTGGCCGCTTTGGAGGGCATGGGTCAGGCCGACTGCATCCTCGCACCCCTCGGCGCGCCCATCACGGTGGGCGCTGATGGCACCTTCACGGTCGATATCACCCACGATGTCCCGGCGAACTTCGCGTTCGGCGCGGGCGATGTCGCCGTCACTGAGGACAGCGCTGCTCCAGTGCTCTTCATCGCGGAGGACATGGGCGACGACATGGGCGACGACATGGGCGACGACATGGCTCCCGAGGGTGCAGCCGAGACGGGCTTCGGCGGCATGGCCGGATCCGACGGCAACAGCGTCGCCGTGCCGCTGGCCGCCACCATCGCCGCGGTGACCCTGCTCGGCGGGGCTGCGCTCGTCACCCGGCGTCACGCCTAACAGACAACCAACCCGCGAGGGGCGGGAGTTCATGGCGAACACCAGGCCCTCAGCGGCAAGACTGCGGACTGCGGCAGCGGCTCTCATCGCCGCTGCCGCAGTCGCGTCCTGCAGCTCCGACCCTGCCCGGGTGGTGGTTCCGGCGCCCGCCAGTTCCACGCCGGCAACCTCGAGCGACACCGCCGCCGACCCGCCGGCCACAGCCGCTCCAGAATCGACACCGACGGCCGCAACAGAGGCACCGGCAGTGGCGACGGAGAACTCGACGACGGACCCGGAAGCGGCGACGACCAGCGCAGGAACGACGCTCATCGCGGTGGAGCCGGCGGCCTCGGTTGCCGAGCCCGCCCTCGCCCCCGCCACGACGGTCACCGACGCCGCCGGGACGTCGTGGGACTACTCGCCGCTGGCGGGCCACTTGAGCCTCGACGCGGTCAACGACGCCCGGATGCAGGCGCCCAACCCCGCCGTCATCCGCATCCCGAGGCTCGGCGTGGAGGCCTCGATCATCCCCCTCGGCCTTCAAGAGGACGGATCGATCGAGATACCGGAGAACCCCGACGAGGCGGGCTGGTGGCTGGGCGGTCCCGAACCGGGCGAGACTGGACCGGCCGTGATTCTCGGCCATGTGGACTCCCAGGAGGAAGGTCCGGCCGTGTTCTTCGACTTGCGGTACATGAAGGCCGGCGACGAGATCCACGTCGACCGGGTGGACGGATCGACCGTCAGCTACGTGGTCGACTTCCTGGAGAGCCACGACAAGGACGAATTCCCCACCGACGCGGTCTACGGACCCACCGAACAGCCGACGCTCAGGCTGGTCACCTGCGGCGGCGACTTCGATTTCGGCGTGAGGACCTACGAGGAGAACGTCATCGTCTTCGCCTCACTGGCCTGATCACCTCAACGGCATCGAAGCAGGCGTGACCACGGCAGGAAGGTCGGTCGAGCCGGTCAGGTAGGCGTCCACCGCCGCCGCGCAGGCCCGGCCCTCGGCTATGGCCCACACGATGAGGCTCTGGCCCCGTCCCATGTCACCGCACACATAGGTGCCCTCGACGCTGGTGGCCCAGTTCCCGTCGCGGGCCACGTTGCCCCGGGCATCCAACTCCACACCGAACTGCTCGATCAGCGGGCCCCGCTCCGGACCTGTGAAGCCCATGGCCAGCAGGACCATCTCCGCGGGTATCTCCTCCTCGGTCCCCGGAATCGGATCGAACTGCATCCGGCCGTCCACCAGCGACTGCTCGACCCGGATTGTGGCCAGCGCGGCCAGGTTGCCGTCGCCGTCGCCTATGAACTCGGTGGTGTTGATGGCGTAGTCGCGCTCGCCGCCCTCCTCGTGGGCCGAGGACACCCGGTAGATCATGGGCCATGTAGGCCACGGGTTGGCGTCGGGACGCTCGTCGGGCGGGCGGGGCATGATCTCGAACTGCCGGATCGAGGCGGCCCGCTGGCGGTGGGCAGTCCCGAGGCAGTCGGCCCCGGTGTCGCCACCGCCGATGATCACCACCCGCTTGCCCTCCGCGGTGATGGGCGAGGAGTCGAGGTCGCCCTCCTGCACCCGGTTGGCCAGCGGCAAGTACTCCATGGCCTGGTACACGCCCCGCAGCTCCCGGCCCGGGATGGGAAGATCGCGCCAGGCCGTGGCCCCGCACGCCAGCACCACCGCATCGAAGGAGTCCTGCAATTCCTCGGCGGTCACGTCGGAGCCGACGTCGGTACCCGCCCGGAATCCGGTTCCCTCGGCCTCCATCTGGGCCAGGCGGCGGTCCAGATGGCGCTTCTCCATCTTGAACTCGGGGATCCCGTATCGCAGCAGACCGCCGATCCGGTCGGCCCGCTCGAACACGACCACTTCGTGGCCGGCCCTGGTCAGCTGCTGGGCCGCGGCCAGCCCGGCCGGCCCCGACCCCACCACGGCCACGCTGCGGTCGGTGCGGACCGCAGGGGGCTGGGGCACGATCCAGCCCTCGGCCCAGGCCCGGTCGACGATCTCCACCTCGACCTGCTTGATCGTGACCGGAGGCTCGTGGATGCCCAGAACGCAGGCCGCCTCGCACGGCGCGGGGCACAACCGGCCGGTGAACTCGGGGAAGTTGTTGGTGGCGTGCAGGCGCTCGATGGCCCGCCGCCAGTGCTTCCGGTACACCAGGTCGTTCCAGTCGGGGATCAGGTTGCCGAGCGGGCAGCCGCTGTTGCAGAACGGGATCCCGCAGTCCATGCAGCGCGACGCCTGCTGCCGGAGCTTGTCCGCCGGGAAGCGCTCGTACACCTCGCGCCAGTCGCGCAGCCGTACCGGCACCGGCCGGCGGGTCGGGAGCTCCCGGGTGTGCGTCAGGAACCCCCGCGGATCAGCCATAGCCCGCCAGCCTCACCCGTGGGCTGCGGCCATCACCGCGGCCACCTCGTCGGTGCCGGAGGCCCGGGCCTGCTCGGCCGCCAGGAGCACCCGCTTGTAGTCGACGGGCATCACCTTGACGAACTTCTTCGAGGCCGAGGCCCAGTCGCCGAGCAGCCGGGCTGCCACCTCGCTGCCGGTCTCGTGGCGATGGCGCTCCACCCGGTGCCGCAGCCACACGAAGTCCTCGCCGTCGAGTTCCTCCAGCTCCACCATCTCGGGATTCACCCGCACCGGCAGCTTGCCGCCGGGGTCGTAGACGAAGGCGACACCGCCCGACATTCCGGCCGCGAAATTGCGGCCCACCGGGCCCAGGACCACCGTCCGCCCGCCGGTCATGTACTCGCACCCGTGGTCGCCGACGCCCTCGACCACCGCGATGGCCCCGGAGTTGCGCACGCAGAACCGCTCCCCCACCAGGCCCCGCAGGTACATCTCGCCCGAGGTGGCGCCGTAGCCGATGACGTTGCCCGCGATGACGTTGCGCTCCGCCGCGAAGTTGGCGTCGGCCGGCGGGCGCACGACGATGCGACCGCCCGACAGGCCCTTGCCGACGTAGTCGTTGGCGTCGCCCTCAAGACGCAGGGTTATACCCCGGGGCACGAACGCCCCGAAGGACGTTCCGGCCGAGCCGGTGAAGTTCACGACGATGGTGTCATCCGGCAGGCCGGCCGCGCCGTAACGCTGGGTGACCTCGCTGCCGAGCAGCGTGCCCACCGTGCGGTTGGTGTTGCGGATGGGAATGTCGATGGTCACCGGACGGCTGTCGGACAGAGCGCCCTCGGCGAGCTGGATCAGCATCTGGTCGAGGGCCCGGTCCAGGCCGTGGTCCTGCTCGGCTCGCTGGTGGCGTACGGCATCGTCGGGGATGGTCGGCAGGTGCAGGATGGGCGTGAGGTCCAACCCCGACGCCTTCCAATGCTCGACCGCGTCGGCCACGTCGAGCATCTCCACCTGGCCGACCGCCTCCTCGATGCTGCGAAAGCCCAGTTCCGCCAGCAGGGCCCGTACTTCGGTGGCGATGAACTCGAAGAAGTTGACCACGAACTCCGGCTGTCCCGAGAACTTCTTGCGCAGCTCGGGGTTCTGGGTGGCCACGCCGACCGGGCAGGTGTCGAGGTGGCACACCCGCATCATCACGCAGCCCATCACCACCAGGGGCGCGGTGGCGAAGCCGAACTCCTCGGCTCCCAGCAGCGCGGCGATCATCACGTCGCGGCCGGTCTTGAGCTGACCGTCGACCTGCACGACTATGCGGTCCCTCAGGTCGTTGAGCAGCAGCGTCTGCTGGGTCTCGGCCAGTCCCAACTCCCAGGGCGCGCCGGCGTGCTTGATGGATGTCAACGGCGATGCTCCCGTGCCACCGTCGTGGCCGGAGATGAGCACCACGTCGGCGTGGGCCTTGGACACCCCGGCGGCGACCGTGCCCACCCCCACCTCGGCCACCAGCTTGACGTGTATGCGGGCCGCGGGGTTGGCGTTCTTGAGGTCGTGGATCAGCTGGGCCAGGTCCTCGATGGAGTAGATGTCGTGATGGGGCGGCGGGGAGATGAGGCCGACCCCCGGCGTGGAATGCCGGGTCTTGGCTATCCACGGATAGACCTTGTGGCCCGGCAGCTGGCCTCCCTCGCCGGGCTTGGCCCCCTGGGCCATCTTGATCTGGATGTCGTCCGCGTTGACCAGGTATTCGCTGGTCACGCCGAAGCGTCCCGACGCGGCCTGCTTGACCGCGCTGCGCCTCAAGTCACCGTTGGGATCTCTTACGTAGCGGTCGGCGTCCTCGCCGCCCTCGCCGGTGTTGGACTTGCCCCCGATGCGGTTCATGGCTACGGCCAGGGTCTCGTGGGCTTCCTTGGAGATCGATCCGTAGCTCATGGCGCCGGTGGCGAAGCGCTTGATGATCGCCGCGACCGGCTCGACCTCGTCGAGCGGCACCGGTGGCCGCGCTCCGGTGCGGAGCCGGAACAGCCCTCTCAGGGTGCCCAGGCGGCTGGACTGGTCGTCGACGCGCCGGGTGTACTCGGAGAAGATGTCGAAGCGGCGCTCGCGGGTGGCGTGCTGGAGCTTGAACACGGTCTCGGGGTTGAACAGGTGGTACTCGCCCTCGCGCCGCCATTGGTACTCGCCGCCGGCCTCGATGGTGCGGTGGGCCCGCCGGGCGGCGTTCGCCGGGAAGGCCCGCCGGTGGCGCACCGCCACCGCAGCCGCGATCTCTTCCAGACCGATACCTCCCAGGCGGCTGGCCGTTCCGGTGAAGTGCTTGTCCACCAGCTCGGGGCCCAGCCCGATGGCCTCGAATATCTGGGCGCCGGTGTAGGAGGCCACCGTGGAGATGCCCATCTTGGACATCACCTTGAGGATCCCGGCGCAGGCGGCCTTCACGAAGTTGCGGTGGGCGGCCTCGACCCCCGTCGACGGGTCCAGGCCGTGGAGTCCCTCCGACACCATCTGCGTGATGGTCTCGAAGGCCAGGTAGGGGTTGACCGCGTTGGCGCCGTAGCCGAGATGGAGGCAGAGGTGGTGGACTTCGCGGGCGTCGCCGGACTCCGACACCAGCCCCACCCGGGTGCGGGTGCGCTCCCGCACCAGGTGCTGGTGCACGGCGGAGACGGCCAGCAGCGACGGGATCGGCGCCATCCGCTGGTCGCTGCCCCGGTCGGACACCACCAGGATGTTGGCTCCCGCGGCTATGGCCTCCGAGGCCGCCTCGCACAGCCCGTCCAGAGCGCGGAGCAGACCCTCGCCTCCGTCGGCGACCGGATACAGCGCGCTGAGGATCTCGGCATGGAAGTCCCCGAGACCCCCGGGCCCGTCAATGCCCACCAGCCGGGCCAGCTCCTCGTCGGTGATGACCGGGCTGTCGAGGTGAACGGTCCGGCACGACGACGGCTGGGGGTCGAAGAGGTTGCCCTCACCGCCGACCCGGGCGTACAGCGATGTGACGAGTTCCTCCCGGATGGCGTCCAGCGGCGGGTTGGTGACCTGCGCGAAGAGCTGCTTGAAGTAGTCGTAGATCGGCCGGGCCCGGTCTGACAGCACCGCCGGCGGTGTGTCGGTGCCCATAGAGCCCAACGCTTCCTTGCCGTCGATGGCCATGGGAGCCAGCAGCAGCCGGTGCTCCTCGTGGGTGTGGCCGAACATCTGCTGGCGCTGTATCAGCGACCCCTCGTGTGTCTCCCGCTCCCGGCGGGGCAGGTCGTCGAGGTGCACCAGGTTCCGGTCCAGCCACCGGCCGTAGGGGCGGGCCGAGGCCAGGCGGTCCTTGATCTCGTCGTCGCGCACGATGCGGCCCTCGGCGGTGTCGATCAGGAACATGCGCCCGGGCTGCAGGCGGCCCTTCTCGACCACCGAAGGTTGGGGAACGTCGATCACGCCGGTCTCGGACGCCATGACCACCAGACCGTCGCTGGTGACCATGTAGCGCGAGGGACGCAGCCCGTTGCGGTCGAGAACCGCTCCGATCACGGTCCCGTCGGTGAATGCGATCGAGGCCGGCCCGTCCCAGGGCTCCATCCGGGTGGCGTGGTACTGGTAGAAGGCCCTGCGCTCGGCGGCCATCTCGGCGTGATGCTCCCAGGGCTCGGGGATCATCATCAGGACCGCCTCGGCCACCGAGTAGCCGCCCAGTGTCAGGAGTTCGAGCACCTCGTCGAAGCCGGCGGTGTCGCTGGCGCCGGGCGTGCAGATGGGGAAGGCCCTCTCCAGGCCCTCCAGCGACGGCGACGACAGCAGCGTCTCACGGGCCCGCATCCAGTTGCGGTTGCCGGCGATGGTGTTGATCTCGCCGTTGTGGGCGATCATCCGGTAGGGGTGGGCCAGCGGCCACGAGGGGAAGGTGTTGGTGGAGAAGCGGGAGTGGACCAGCGCCAGCGCGCTCTCGATCCGCTCGTCGCGCAGATCGGCGTAGAACGACGTGAGCTGGCGGGACATCAGCATCCCCTTGTAGACGAGCGTCCGGGCGCTGAGGCTCGGGAAGTAGACCCCGGTGTGGGGCGGTGCGGCGTTGCCGATGGCCGCGTCGTCGTCCTCGGCCGCCTCGTAGCCGGCGCCCCCCGGCCCTATCTCGTGCTCGATGCGCTTGCGCACGATGTAGACCCGCCGGTCCAGATCGATGCCCGCGAGGTCGTCGCCGGCGATGAACACCTGACGGAAGCTGGGCATCGCGGCCCGCGAGCCCGAGCCCAACACCGCGGTGTCGACGGGGACGTCCCGCCATCCGATCACATGGAGCCCCTCGGACCGCACGATGCGCTCCACCTGCGCGGCCGCCTTCTCGGCGTCATGGTGGGCGGGAGGCAGGAACCCGATGCCGGTGGCGTACTGGCCCGCGGGCGGGAGCTCGTAGTCCACCACGTCGCGCAGGAAGCGATCCGGTATCTGGATCAGGATGCCGGCGCCGTCGCCGGTGAGCGGGTCGGCGCCCAATGCCCCCCGATGCTCGAGATTGCACAGGGCCCGCACGCCCAGAGCCACCACGCGGTGGGAGGCCTTCCCGCTGATGTTGCACACGAAGCTGACGCCGCAGGCGTCGTGCTCGTTCTGCGGGTCGTAGAGGCCCTGGGGCTGTACGGGGTCGGCAGCCATCGTTCTCCTCGCGGGAGGCTGGATCGTCGTTGGCGGCGCTTCTCAGGCAGAACTGGTTGTGCCCGAACCGCGACTTGCGCGGGCGGCGCCAGACGTCATTGGCCGCTCACCGCTCGAAACGCGTCCAGACAACCTACCGGACGGTTCCCCCCGATCGTCAAGTCCGGAGGAGGCCCCCGCTCAGCGGAAGACCTATTCGTCTACATCGTCGGATACGTCGTCGGATCTGGACTCGGCGATGGCCTCCAGACGGTGCGCCGTCCAACGGACGGAGTGACGGCCCTGCCGCACCGAGCCCCGGTAGGCGCCGGCAACGAGGCCCACGCCCGTCAGCAGGATCGGGAAGATCTCCAGCCGGCCGATCACCATGAGCAGGGCCAGCACCAGCCGCGCCGGCTGGGTGAAGGCGACCGCGTAGTTGGAGGTCGGACCGGCCTCACCCAGTGCCGGTCCCATGTTCCCCAGCGTCGACACGACCGCGCCCAGGGAGGTCTCCAGTTCCCCGCCGAGCGAGGTCAGGGCCAGCAGCCCGGCCATCATCAGCAGGAAGTGCAGCAGGAAGAACCCGGCCGCTCGCGACACGACGGTCTCGCGGACGCTGTCGGTGCCGAGCCGGATCGGGATGATGGCCCGGGGCGTCTGGGTGTGCTGGATCGATCGGAGCATCATCAGGCCCAGCACCCTCATGCGCATCACCTTGATGCCGCCCGATGTCGAGCCCGTGCAACCGCCCACCACCATCAGGAACAGCAGGACCAGCTGCGCCCCGGCCACCCAGGCGACGTAGTCGGCGGGCGAGCCGGGTCCGGTCGCATTGGACAGCCCGGTGCTGGTCCCCAGCGACACCACGGTGAACACCGCGGCCCGGATCGACGACCCCAGGGGCAGTCCGTTCTCGAGCCAGATGATGATCACGATGACGGCCGAGCAGGCACCGAGCATGGTCAGGTACGTCCGGAACTCGCTGTTGCGGTGGTAGGGCAGGGTGCGGGTGGCGACCAGGCGCCAGTGCAGCGAGAAGCTGGTGCCGCCCAGGATCATGAACGCGATCGCGACGGTCTCCACCGCCACGCTGTCGTAGTGGCCGATCGAGTCGGCGTGCACCGAGAAGCCTCCGGTGGCCGCGACCGTGAACGCGTGGGCCACCGCGTCGTAGAGGGAGGAGAAGCCGTCTGCCGCGTAGAACGCCATCGCGGCGCAGGCCGTGAAGCCGATGTAGACCAGCCAGAGCCTCCGGGCCGTCTCGCTCACCCTCGGGGCGAGACGGTCCGAGGACGTGCCCGGCAACTCCGCGGTGATGAGTTCCAGGCCGCCGACACCGAGGAACGGCAGGACCGCCACCGCCAGCACCACGACGCCCATGCCCCCGTACCAATGGGTGAGCTGGCGGTACATCATCAGACCGCGGCCCGGGGACTCGAAGTCCGACAGGACGGTGGAGCCGCTGGCCGAGAAGCCTGACGCCGACTCGAACACGCTGTTGACGATCTGCTCGACGAACCCGACGCCGGGCGCGGCGAAGGTCCCGGCCAGAACGAAGGGAAGGGCTCCCACCACGGTCGTGAGGATCCATGTCCAGGAGACGGTGGCGAAGACCTGACGCATGCGGATCGCGCCCGGAACAGTGGCGTACCACATCAACCCTCCTGCCGTGCCGGCCAGCAGCGCCGACACTCCCAGCGCCATCGTGTCCCGCCGGCTGGTGACCGCCTCCAGGAGCGTGCAGCCCAGCATCCCGAGCGACACCGCGGCCAGCGCGATGCCGAGGATGTGCAGGGTCGTGGAGTCGAACCGCTTCCTCAGCGGGCTCGGACCGGACGGCGCGGCCCCGACGACGGTGTCGCTAGCCATCGTCCGACCTGGATTGGCCCGGGGTGTCGCGGCGGCGGGACGCCAGCCGGACCGAGAAGCGGATCCGCCGCTGCACCGTCCTGTAGGTGTTCAGCACGAGGCCGACACCGGCCAGCACCGGGGGTACCGACATCCGGCCGCCCATCATCAGCGGCACCAGAGCCAGCCGCTCCGCCCGGTCCACGCCTTCGAGCAGGCCGAAGGCGCCGATCTCCCCCACCGCGGGACCGAAGGTGGTCACCGCGCTCACCGACCCCCACACGCTGCCCAGCAGCGACACACCGGAGACGCCCAGCAGCATGGCCCCGAGCCCCACCAGGACCACGTAAGCGACCTGGTGGCCGCCCAGGCGGTCCAGAGTGCGCTGGGAGAGGGTCTCCTGGTCGCGCCGCACAAGGACGACCGCGTACGGGTCGAGCTGGCGGCGCAGTTCTCCTCCCGCCGAGCCCATGAGCAGCTGGACCCGCATGACCCGCATGCCGCCGCCCGCCGAGCCCATCATTGAGCCGATCCCGACCGCGACCAGCATGATCACCGTGGTCGCGGTCCCCCACCCCGTCCAGTCGACCACCGCGAACCCGGTGGTGCTCATGGCCGACACCGCCATGAAGCCGGCCTCGGCCCAGCCGACGCCCCGGTGGAGGGCCATCGCGGCGGTCGCCAACGCGAGCAGCACCACGAACGCCCTGAGTTCCTGGGAGCGCCAGAGGGGGCGGAGCCGGCCCCGGGCGATCCACCAGATCACGAAGATTCCCGCGCCGGCCAGGAACATCCCGGCGGCGGCGACCGCCTGGGTTGCACCCCCGTAGCCGGCCAGCGAGTCGGCCTGCCCGGTGAAGCCCCCGGTGGAGGCGGTGCCCAGGCCCACGACCAGCGCCTCGGTGACACCGAGACCGGTCAGCAGGTAGGCGACCACGCAGGCCGAGGTGAAACCCGAGTACAGGATGAGCACCCGGCGCCGGCCCGTGGAGGCGCTGGGCACGAGGTCCTGCCCCCTGCGCCCGGTGTTGTAGCCGATCAGGGCCGTGGACCGCAGCACCATCGGGAGGGTCACCACTCCGATCCAAACCGCTATCAGACCCCCCACCCAACTGGTGGCCGCCCTGAACAGCAGGACCGACCGCGACGCCTCGGCGGCATCCAGGAAGGTGAGCGAGGTGGTGGTGAAGCCGGCTGCCGACTCGACCAGGGCGTCGTCGAGGCGGGTCAGGCTGCCGGTGGCCGCATAGAGGACCGCGCCGAAGAGCACCAGCACCGTCCAGAGGAGGCCGATGCCGGCGAACACCCGGCCGGTTCCGGGCCGGTCCGGCGGCGCGACCCGCCGTCTGGCCACGGCTGCGAGGACTGCGCACACCGCCCCTACGCAGGCGAACGCCACTGCGTCGGCGTTGTCGTCGCCGATCCCGGCCAGGCCGCACACCATGGTGGCCACGCCGAGCACGAGGCCCGCATCGACGATCGAGGCGAACGCCCAGGAAACGATCCGAGCCGGTGTCCGCTCCTTGGGATCGGGGAGCAGGGGACGGGTGCGACGCAGACCGCCCAAGCGTCTCAAGCCGCCAGCCGGTCGACCCCCCGCACTGCCTAGGCGTCGCACGTCAACAGCCGATGGACCTCCCTCACCGAGCCCGGAGTGGCGAAGGCGACCACATGGTCGCGTCCGCGCAGCCGGCTCCGGCCGCGGGCGATCTGCGGCTTGCCGTCGCGCACAATGGCCCCGATGAGCACACCCTTGGGCAGCTTGAGATCCTTCACGAGGGCCTCATCGGCGGGGCAGCCCTTCTCCACTTCGAGCTCCAGCACCTCGGCGTCGGACTCCAGGAAGGTGGCCACCGCGGCCACATCGCCGCGCACGAAGCGCATCACGCCGTCGGCAGTGGCGGTTCGGGGCGACAGGGCCACATCCACGCCCGCGGAGTCCAGCAGCGAGAGCAGGGCCAGCTTGTGCACCACCGCGATCGTCTCCGACGCGCCCACGGACTTGGCGTAGAGGCAGGCCAGGATGTTCGACTCGTCCTCGCCGGTCAACGCGGCCACCGCGTCGAACCGGCCGAGGTTGGTCTCCTCCAGCAGGTCGGCGTCGGTTATGTCGCCCTCGAACACCTGCACATCGGGCAGGCGCTCGGCCAACTCCAGGGCCCGCCCGGCGTCGCGCTCGACGATGACCACCTCCACTCCCCTCGACACCAGCCGGGCCGCGAGCATCTCGGCGGTGCGACCCCCGCCGAGCAGCAGCACGTGGCGGACCGCGCCGGTTCCCAGGCCGAGGAGTTTGGCCACCCGGTGACGGGCTCGCCGCTTGCAGACCACCCGCACCAGATCGTCCTCCAGCAGCATGTAGTCGGCGCGGGGAATGTAGGTGTCCTCGCCGCGGGAGATCGACCCGACCATGAACTCCCAGTCGGGCTCGTACTCGGCGGCGATCTCCGACAGGCGCCGGCCCACGATGGGGGCGTCGGCCTCGAGCCGGGCACCGATCACGATGGCCTCCCCCTGGGCCATCACCGCGATCTCCGATGCCCCCGGATAGTCGAGCAGATTCAGGATCCGCTCCGCGGTCTGGCGGTCGGGATCTATGACGAGGTCGGCCCCGAACGCCCGGAGCAGCTCCGTCGACGCCCGGCTGCGCAACTCCTCGGACTCGATGCGCACGATGGTGTTGTCCACGCCGTGCTGCTTGGCGATCAACGACGTCACCAGGTTCACCTCGTCGTTGCTGGTGAGCGACACCACCAGATCGCAGCTGTCGAGCCCGGCGTCGGAGAGGACGCTGGGGTGGGTACCGCTGCCCTCCACGGTGAGCACGTCGAGATCGGCGCCCAGTTGGCGCAGGCGGTTGGCGTTGACGTCGACCACCGCGACGTTGTGGCGCTCATGGCTGAGGCGAGCGGCCACGTAGGAGCCGACCTCGCCGGCCCCCACCACGATGACATGCACGTCTATGTTCTAGCGCCTCGGAGGTGGCCAGCGCGATCAGGCAAACAGTCCGCCGTCGGCGATCACGATGCCGGCGTCGGTGGCGACTGCGTCGAGAGGCACGTCCCACCGGTCCTGAGGAACGTCGGCGACCTGCTGGAACGAGTAGGCGACGCCGATGGCCGCGAGCCGGGGCCCACCGGACGGCAGCGACACCAGGGCCCGGTCATAGAACCCTCCTCCCTGCCCCAGCCGGCGGCAGCGCCCGTCGAAGGCGGTCAGGGGCACCAGCACCGCATCGTGGTCGGCAAGGGCCACCACCTCGCCGTCCGCCGGCTCGGGAATGCCGAAGGACCCCGGCGCTAACGACTGCCCCTCGCACCAGGCCACGAACTCCAGGTCGTCGCCCACGACGCGGGGAACCGTGAACACCTCCCGGCGCGGGCCGTCCAGCAACCCGTCGAGCGGGATCTCGCCCCGCAGCGCCCGGTAGGCGGCAACGCGGCGGGCCTCGGCTATCGCCGGAAACGCCTCCAACCGCCGTGCCACGGCTGCTCCGGCCTCGGCCACGGCCGCCGGGCTCAACCCGGCGCGGCGGGACCTCATCTCGGCCCGGAGACGGGCTTTGGCATCCGACACCGATCTCATCCCTCAAGAGTAGGCTCGCCGGGTTCTAGGACTCATCAAAGGGAGCAGTGTCTTGCAAGCAATCCCCTATATCGCGCTGGTGTCGGCCCTGGCCGCCCTCGCCCTTGCGGCCTTCTACTACAGGGACGTGGCGTCGGCCCCGGCCGGCAACGAGCGCATGGTCTCGATCATGAAGCAGATCCAGGCCGGGGCCCGCGCCTTCCTGCGCCAGGAGTACACCTGGGTGGCCGGCTTCGTGGTGGCGATGGCCATCCTGATTCCGGTCGTCACCGGGGTGGCCCTGTCGTTCGTCAGCTACCTGCTGGGGGCAGCCCTGTCGGCCGGCGCGGGCTACGCGGGCATGACCGTGGCCACCATGGCCAACGCCCGCACCACCAATGCGGCCATCGACGGGCCGGCCAAGGCCCTGCCGCTCGCGTTCAGGGGCGGAGCAGTTATGGGCTTCTCGGTGGCCGGGCTGTCACTGCTGGGGTTGACCTTCACCTACCTGCTCTTCGTGGAGTGGATCGGCACCGACGACGCCTTCGAGATCTTCACCGCCTTCGGCCTGGGGGCGAGCTCCATCGCCCTGTTCGCCAGGGTGGGCGGGGGCATCTACACCAAGGCCGCCGACGTGGGCGGCGACCTGGTGGGCAAGGTCGAGGCCGGGATCCCCGAGGACGACCCCCGCAACCCGGCCACCATCGCCGACGCCGTGGGCGACAACGTCGGCGACGTCGCCGGCATGGGCGCCGACCTGTTCGAGAGCTACTCGGGCTCGATCATCGCACCGGTGGCCCTGACCGCCTTCAGCCTGGGCCTGACCGCCGACGCGGCGTCCAACGACTGGAACGTGCAGCTTCTCATGTTCCCGATCTCAGTGGCCTTCGTGGGCATGATCGCGGCCATCATCGGCTCGTTCGCGGTGCGCGGCGGGGACAGCAGCGAGGTCAAGGCGCTCGCCCGGCAACTCCACCGGGGCACGACCGTGGCCATGTTCCTAACCGTCATCGGGACCCTCATCATGGGCGGGATCTTCTTCAGCGACGGCGACCTGTTCGAGGCCTGGTACGGGCTGCCCCTGTCGGTGATCGGCGGGCTGGTTGCAGGCTGGGGCATCGGCAAGGTGGCCGAGATCTGGACCAGCGACCACTTCAAACCGGTGCGGCGCATCGCCGCCCAGGCCGAGACCGGCCCGGCCACCACCGTGCTGTCGGGGGTGTCGGCCGGGATGGTGTCGGTGGCCGCCTCGGTCGGGTTGATCGCCGTCGGCGTCCTGATCGCCTACTGGGGCGGCCAGCAGACCCTGGGCGACACCACATTCGGCGGGGTGTACGGCATCGCGGTGGCCGCGGTCGGGATGCTGGCCACCACCGGCGTGGTCGTGTCGGTCGACGCCTACGGGCCGATAGCCGACAACGCCGGCGGGATCGCCGAGATGTCCGAGCTCGACCCGAGCGTGCGGGAGGTGACCGACGCGCTCGACTCGCTCGGCAACACCACCGCCGCGATAGCCAAGGGCTTCGCGGTCGGGTCGGCCGCGCTCACCGCACTGGCCCTGTTCAAGTCCTTCGAGGTGGCGTTGACCAGCGCTGCCGCCGAGGAGGGCCGCGACTTCGCGTTGAGCCTCGACGTCGGCTCCGTGGACGTGTTCATCGGGCTCTTCCTCGGGGCGATGGTCCCGTTCCTGTTCGCGGCGCTCACCATCGACGCGGTGGGCCGTGCCGCCAACAAGATGATCGAGGAGGTGCGCCGCCAGTTCCGCGAGATCCCGGGGCTGCGTGAGGGCACCCCCGGAGTTGAGCCGGACTCCGCGGCGTGTGTGGCCATCTCCACCCGGGGGTCGCTGCGGGAGATGCTGGCCCCGGGCGCGCTGGCGGTCGTGGTGCCGCTGGTCATCGGCTTCATCGATGTGGACGCGCTGGGCGGCTTCCTGGCCGGAGCACTGGTGACCGGCTTCGCACTGGCCATCTTCATGGCCAACGCCGGCGGGGCCTGGGACAACGCCAAGAAGTACATCGAGGCCGGCGCCCACGGCGGCAAGGGATCGGATCCGCACAAGGCGGCGGTGGTGGGCGACACGGTCGGCGACCCGTTCAAGGACACCGCGGGGCCGTCGATGAACATCCTCATCAAGGTGATGACCATCGTGTCGCTGGTGTTCGCGTCGGCCTTCGTCTAGCGGCACTGCCGTCCCGGCCGGCGGGTCCTGTCGTCGGGCTCCGTCCGGCCGACGGGGCTTCGCCCCATTGTCGGCCGCCCGGACCCGCCGCCACCCCCCGGCCTAGCCGGTCGCGGCTGTCGGCGCCCCTCTACGACTCTTGGGCTACTTCTACGACCGTTCGGACTCCTTCGGCTGAGCGGAGGCGGTCGAAGCCCTCGTTCACTCCGTCGAGGGGCACCCGGTGGGTGATCATGGACTCTAGGTCTAGGTCGCCGCGCTGCCAGAGGCCCACTAGGCGGGGGATGTCGCGGGTTGGCCAGCAATCGCCGAGAAGGCTGCCCACCAGGCGCTTCTGCTGGATCATGAAGACGGTCACCGAGCCGATATCGACGGTGTGCTCCGGTGGGGGCGCGCCTACCACCACGGTGGTGCCTCCGGCGCCAGTGACCTCCAGGCCGAGCCTGACCAGGTCGGCCACGCCGGCGGTCTCGAAGGCGTAGTCCGCGCCCCGGCCCCCGGTGGCTTCGGCCACCGCGGCTCGCAGCTCGGCAGCGTCGCCGCCCACCGCGTCGGTGGCCCCGAGGCGCAGGGCGACCTGCTGGCGGGACTCCACCGGGTCGGACGCCACGATGCGGGCCGCGCCGGCGATTCGGGCTCCCTGGACCGCGGAGATGCCGACCCCGCCGAGTCCGGTCACCACGACGGTGGATCCCCGCTCCACCTTGGCCGTGTTGAGCACCGCACCGACCCCGGTCTGCACCGCGCAGCCGATCAGGCAGGCCACTTCGAGGGGGATGTCGTCGGCCAGGCGGACCACGCCCGAGGCCGGGACCACGGTTTGCTCCGCGAAAGCGCCCACGCCCAGACCCCGGTGCACGAGCCGGCCCCCGCGGGACAGCGGCGACGTGGCGTCAGGTCGGGTGCCGGCCACGAAGCTCATCGCCTGGGGGCAGCGGCTGGCCTGCTGGCGGGCACAGCCCTCGCAGTGCCCGCACGGCGCCAGCGGTGTGAGCATCACCTTGTCGCCCTCGGCGACGTGGCTCACGCCGGCGCCGACCGCGGCCACCACTCCGGCCGCCTCGTGGCCCAGCACCGCCGGGAACAGGAATCCCCCCTCGACGATGGTCAGATCGCTGTGGCAGACGCCGCTGTGGCTGATCGCCACGCACACCTCGCCCGATCGGGGCCCGGCCAGCTCGACATCGTCGACCATCTCGAGTAGCGATCCGGGCTCCGTCAGCAAAGCGGCTCTCATGCGAGGCACAACCCTAGCCCCCGACCGAATTGGCAGCCCACGGGGCCCAAAACGGCACCCACCGCTGCCAATTCCCCAGGGCCTCGAACAGTCCAACCGAATTGGCAGCCCACGGGGCCGAAAGCGGCACCCACCGCTGCCAATTCCTGGAGCGGTCAGGCCTCGAAGGGACCGCCGCGGGTGGTGGGGCCCACGCTGGCCATCACCAGCGACATCACCCGGTGGGCGGCGTCGACGGCCGCTACCGGGGCGGCACCGGTCCGCCGCGACATCAGATAGCCGGCCACGAACCCGTCCGTCGCGCCGGTGCGATCCACCACCGTGGCCGGAGGCGACAGCTCGCGGTGGTGAATGCCCTCGGCGGTCACCACCGCGGTGCGCTCGGGCCCGATGACGACCGTGCAGCCGCTCCCCTCGATGGGCTGGCCCGGATCCAGACCCAGGCGGGCATGGTCCCGCGCCGTGAAGATCACCGTGTCCGGCTGCACTGCCGTCACCAGCTCGGCGAAGGCGGTCGCACCGAAGTGCACGACCTCGTCGGCGGACAGCCCGGTGAGAGTTATCGGCACCCGGCGCTCCATGGCTCCAGCGATCAGTCCCTCCACCACAGTGGCCAGGGGGTCGGCCATGAGCGACCTGGCCGGCACGAACAGCTGCACCGCGCCCACGAGCACCTCCGGATCGGCAGTCGCCAGCCGGGACGAGGCGCCCCGGTACACCAGAGTGGTGCGGTAACCCTGTTGCAGCAGGTTGACAGTCACACCGGTCACGCCGTGGTCGATCACGTGGACGTCCACACCCCGCTGGCGCATGTCGGCGACCAGCGAGCCGCCCAGGGCGTCGGCGCCGACCTGGCCCACGAAGCGGGCCGACCCGCCCCGCTCGCAGGTGATGGCCGCGACGTTGGCCGCCGAGCCGCCCCTGACCCTCAGCGTTCGGACCTCCGCGACATGGCCCCGACGCATCCCGTCGGGAAGCTCGACCACGAGCTCCTCGACCAAGTCCCCGATCGTCAACAGCATCGTCTTCTCGGCGGCTGACTGTAGACCGTGCGCCGGCCTGGCGTAACCGCCAACGGCGGCTCACCGCAGACCGTGCGCCGGCCTGGCGTAACCGCCAACGGCGGCTCACTGTAGTGTGCGGTCGTGGTCTCAGAACTCTTCGACCCCGAGGCCTGGAAGGCTGTCGACGGCTTCGAGGACCTCACCGACGTCACCTACCACCGAGCGGTGGACCAGGGAACGGTGCGAGTCGCCTTCGACCGGCCCGAGGTGCGCAACGCCTTCCGCCCCCACACCGTGGACGAGCTGTACCGCTGCCTCGACCATGCCCGCATGACCGGCGACGTGGGCTGCGTGCTGCTCACCGGCAACGGGCCCTCGCCCCGCGACGGGGGCTGGGCCTTCTGCTCGGGCGGGGACCAGCGCATCCGGGGCCGTGACGGCTACCGGTACGCCTCCGGGGAGACCGGCGACACCATCGACGCCGGGCGCTCGGGGCGGCTGCACATCCTGGAGGTGCAGCGCCTGGTCCGCATGATGCCCAAGGTGGTGATCGCGGTGGTGCCCGGCTGGGCGGTGGGCGGGGGCCACAGCCTCCACGCGGTGGCCGACCTGACCGTGGCCAGCGCCGAGCACGGTCTGTTCAAGCAGACCGACACCGATGTGGCCAGCTTCGACGGCGGGTTCGGCTCGGCCTACCTGGCCAGGCTCATCGGCCAGAAGCGGGCCCGCGAGATCTTCTTCCTGGGTCGCACCTACTCGGCCCAGGAGGCCTTCGAGATGGGGATGGTCAACAAGGTGGTCCCCCACGGCGAGCTGGAGACCGTCGCCCTGGAGTGGGCGCGAGAGGTCAACGCCAAGAGCCCGACGGCGCAGCGGATGGTGAAGTTCGCCCTGAACCTGGTCGACGACGGGCTGATCGGCCAGCAGGTGTTCGCGGGCGAGGCCACCCGGCTGGCCTACATGACCGACGAGGCCGCCGAGGGCCGCGACGCCTTCCTGCACAAGCGTGCCCCGGACTGGTCACCATTCGGTTGGCACTACTGAGAGGCCGAGCGGGTCGGCGAGCGCATCCGGCGCCATACGGGCGAGGCCGTGGCCCGAGCGGCCCGTGAGCGCAGCGAACAAGAGCGGGAGACACGGCCGGCCGCCGGCCGCGCCGGGTCGGGCTATGCCGTCGCGATGAAGGCCGCCACCGTCTCTATGTGGGACGTGAGGGGGAACAGGTCGACCACCGTCCAGCGGTCCAGGGTGTAGCCGCATTCGATGAGACGGCCGGCGTCCTTGGCGAACGACGACGGGTCGCAGCTCGCCAGCACCACCAGGCGGGGCTTGCATGACAGCAGCGGGCGCACGGCCGCCACGCCGAGCCCGGAACGGGCCGGGTCGGCCACGACGACGCTCGCCGGCGAGGCCCGCCACTTCTCCACCGGGATCCTCAGCACCTTGGCGCCCTCGCCCAGATTGACCCGGGCGTCGGCCGCGGCGTCGACGCTGCGCTCGATGGCGGTGACCTTGCGGCCGGATCCCGCCGTGCCCGCGAACAGCCCGACACCGGCGTAGGCGTCCACCAGGGGGCCGTCGGTAGCCAGCTCCTCCACCATCTCGGCCACCTCGTCGATGAGGGCCTCCGCCCCCGCGGGCCGGTTCTGGAAGAAGGACCGGGCCGAGATCCTCCACCGACGGCCGGACAGCTCCTCGTGTATCCAGGCCCGCCGGTCGCTGTCGAGCTCGTCGGTGCCCACCACCATCACGTCGTCGGGAACCGAGACCTCGTCGACGGTGGGGTTGACCACCACCATCCGCTCCCCGGTGCGGGATCCGACCCGGATGAACACACCGTCGGCGGGGCCGTAACGGCCTTCGACCAGCAACTCCTCGGCACCGTCGTCCACCGCCCCGCAGTCCTCGGGAATGACCACCTCGTGGCTGGCGCGAGCCATGAAGCCGGCCCTC
The DNA here is from genome assembly GCA_965203635.1 of Candidatus Aldehydirespirator sp. GTDB lineage: Bacteria > Actinomycetota > Acidimicrobiia > Acidimicrobiales > Aldehydirespiratoraceae > Aldehydirespirator. The sequence continues at coordinate 2,290,302 of OZ241903.1, read as the reverse complement.
CCGTCCACCACCTTGGCCCGCACCGTGGTGCGGCCCCGGTCGACGTCGAGCATCCGCAGCGCCGGAGCGGGAGCGTCCACGTCGTGGCGGGTGAGCTGGTCCACCACGATCGACGCCTTCATCCGCATCTGGGCCCGGGAGTCGACATGGAGCATGTCGCAGCCGCCGCAGCCCTCCAGGTGGTGCTCGCAGGCGATAGGGACCCGGTCCGGCGACGCCTCCAGCACGTCGATCACCCTGGCTCTGGCCCAGCGCCGGTCGACGGTATGGATCTCGGCGGTCACCAGCTCACCGGGAAGGGCGCCCTCAACGAACACAACTCGCCCGTCGCAGCCCCTAGCCACCCCGACGCCGTCGCGCGCCGTGGCCGTCACCCGCAACTCCACGAGGCGACGGTATCGGCGCGATCAGCGATAGCGACTTGCTTCCTGGTGGACCATCGCGCCGCGCTGCTCGGTTAGGGTGCGGGCGTGGTGGTGGAGATCGCTCCCTCGATGCTGGCGGCCGATGCCTCACGCCTGGGCGAGGAGTGCCAGGCCATCGCTGAGGCGGGGGCCCATCGGGTCCACTGGGACGTGATGGACGGGGTGTTCGTACCCAACCTGACCTTCGGGCCCGACGTGGTGGCGGCCTGCCGGCCGCTGGTGGACCTGCATTTCGAGGCCCACCTCATGGTGGTGAAACCCGACGAGCTGGCCCCCCTCTACATCGACGCCGGCTGCGACACCGTGCTGATCCATGCCGAGACCTGCCCGCACCTGCACCGCTCGCTGGCCGCCATCTCCGAGGCCGGCGCCCGCTGCGGCGTGGTGCTCAATCCCCACACCCCGGCGTCGAGCATCTCAGAGGTGATCCCGATGATCGACGAGGTGCTGGTGATGACGGTCAACCCCGGCTTCGGCGGGCAGCGCTACATCGCCTCGGTCGAGTCGAAGATCGCGGCGGTGCGCGGGATGATCGAGGACTCGGGCCGCGACGTCGACCTGGAGGTCGACGGAGGCATCACCGCGGCGACTGCTGGAGCCGCGGTCGGGGCGGGAGCGAACGTTCTGGTGGCCGGATCCGCGGTGTTCGGCCATCCCGAGGGCCCGGCCATCGCCATCAAGGAGCTGTTGGCCAGCGTCTGAGCCGAGCCAGATCGGAATTGGCAGCAGAATGCACGCCATCCGTGCACAACGCTGCCAATTCGCGGCTGCAGCTACGCTGCGACCGCAGCGGCGGCGTTAGAGCATCTCGCCGCGCTTGACGATGACGTGGTCGATGATGCCGTAGTCCATGGCCTCCGACGCGGTGAACCAACGGTCGCGGTCGGAGTCGGCCTCGATCTGCTCGACGGTCTGGCCGGTGTGGTGGGCGATGCGCTCCTGCAGGAGCTTCTTGGTGTAGGCCATCTGCTCGGCCTGGATGGCGATGTCGGTGGCCTGGCCCCGAACGCCACCGAGGGGCTGGTGCATCATGATCCGGGCGTGGGGCAGGGCGTAGCGCTTGCCGGGAGCGCCCGCGCACAGCAGGAACTGCCCCATCGACGCCCCGAGGCCGATGCAGATGGTGCCCACCTCGGGCTGGATGAACTGCATGGTGTCGTAGATGGCCATGCCGGATGTGACCGAGCCGCCGGGGCTGTTGATGTACAGCCAGATCGGCCTGCTGGCGTCCTGGCCCTCCAGGTACAGCAGCTGGGCCATGATGAAGTTGGCGATCTCGTCGTTGACGTCGGAGCCGAGCACCACGATGCGGTCCTGCAGCAGCCGGTTGTACACCTCGCTGTGGCGGTTGGCGGCGGTGGTCGGAGTCTCGAAGGCGACCTCGTCGGGTTCGGGACGGAGCCGGGGCGGCAGTGAATGCGACGTCATGACCACGAGGCTACCGGTGCCGCCCGCGGGGCCGACCCATCCTGCGAACCTGACGGCGGTGGGCCGCGGGATACCCTGATTGGACTCGCGGACGTGGCGGAATCTGGCAGACGCGCTGGGTTTAGGTCCCAGTACCCACCAGGGTGTGGGGGTTCGAATCCCCCCGTCCGCACCCACTTACGGAAGCGACCGTCCGCACGCACTCCCATCGCAGACCTCGGAGACGCAGACCGCCGTTCTTGTTCGATGGCGGCCCAGATGGCCTGGCCGTCAGGACGGCCAGATCTACAAGGCTGGTCGCGGGTTCGTCACCATCTCGATGATGAAGGCCTGTATGGGAAGGAGCTCGGCGATGGTGAAGCAGTCGAAGACCTTTAGGCCTGGCGCGGACAACTCGACGAATTCTTCCTCGGTCATCGACGCCTGCGCGAAGTTTCCGATGGCCATGAGATCAAGGAACTCGGGGTATTCTGCGCCGAAGTCTCGGATGCAGTCAGCCGACTCGTTGCTCATCCCGCCGAAAAGCGTTGAGAGGATGGAGATGACCAGCTCGGTGATGGTATCGGTCGTCAGGCAATCGGGCCCCTGCACTGTGGTCGCAGTGCCTCCGACGAACGCTGCCTCGACGACCGCCTCGAATTGCTCCCGCGTCAAGGAGAGTTCGCCGAGATAGCAGTTGACCACGTCCTCGCCCATGACGCCGAGGAGTTGGCTGCCGGTGACCGGCGCCAAGACCGCCATTTGGTCCAGGGTGCGCAGGGTCATATTGATCTTCTCGCTGGCGGTAGCGCAGTTGTAGAAGTCCCCGGCGAAGGAACGCAGCGTCTCCGGATCGAATGGGACGGTGGATTCTCCCACGACGCCGAAGGTGATGTAGGCGAGTTCTGGATGAGCCCTACCGAGGTCGGTGAGGCAGCTGCGCGATTCGTCGCTGGTGAACTCGGCGTTGGCGGCAATGATCGCCGTGCTGAACACCACGAAGTTGTCCTCGGTGAGGCAGGCGGCCATCGGCTCTGCCAAGAAGGGATCGGCCCCTCCATCCGCCAGCGTTGCGTCAACGATCGACTGGAAGGCGTCTCCGGCCTCCTCGCTCACACACGACGCCTCCGCTTCCGAAACGCCATCCAAGAGGTCCCCGCCCGTTGTGTCGGCGTCGACCACAAGCCCTTCAAGGGACATCGCAGCGGCGGGAGCCTCAGTCGTCGCCGGCGCCTCAGGGGCCTCAGTCGTCACCGGCGCCTCAGGGGCCTCAGTCGTCACCGGCGCCTCAGGGGCCTCAGTCGTCACCGGCGCCTCAGGGGCCTCGGTCGTCGCCGGCGCCTCAGGGGCCTCGGTCGTCGTCGGCGGCTCGGAGGCCTCAGTCGTCGCCGGCGGCTCAGGGGCTGGCTCGGCGGTGTCCCCGGATTCATCGTCATTGCCACAGGCGAGGGCGATCATCATGGTTGCAAGAAGCAGAGCGAGGACTTGCTGTTTCCGAGAATGGCGAAACATCATGGGCACCTACTTTCATATGCGTGGGATCACGGCTGGTGGCGTCCCAGATTGGGTGTAATGGCGGTTGGGGCGCAGGTTCCTGTGGTCATGTTAGGCGGCGCGCGTGGCGGGCGTGTGACGGTGCTGGTCGGGTGTGGGTGTGGGTGTGGACAGGCCGGTGGAGTTGGTGTCGGAGCTCGGTGAGTGCTCGGCGGGGAACCGCAGGTGCGCGGTGAGCGCCGCAGCAGCTTGTCCACCTCGTCGGAACCGATCCAGTAGTGCTTGGTGTCGTCGAGCACCGGGAGCAGCACGTAGAGATGTTGGCCAGTCAATCCGCTTGCGTTAGGTTTCGGGACGGGTGGTCCCCGGAGATGTCTTCATGCCGACTGCGATCGTGACCGGAGGAGCTAGAGGTCTGGGCCGGGTGTACTGCGCGGCGCTGGCCGGCGAGGGGTTCGACATCGTCGTGGCCGACGTGCTCGACACCACCGAGGCCGTCGACAAGATCACCGCCGGTGGCGGCCGGGCCATCGGCTGCCGCACCGACGTCAGCTCCGCGGCCGACACCGAGGCTCTGGCCGCGGCCGCAGCCGGCGCGTTCGGCACCATCGACGTGCTGATCAACAACGCCGCCTACTACTCCCAGATCACCCGCAGCCCGTTCTACGAGGTGTCGCTGCAGGATTGGGACCGGGCCTTCGAGGTCAACGTGCGGGGGGCCTGGCTCACATGCTGCGCGGTCTACCCCTACATGAGGAAGCAGGGGTCGGGGAAGATCATCAACATCTCCTCCACCACCTGCTTCAAGGGCACGGTCGGCTTCCCCCACTACGTGGTGAGCAAGACCGCCCTCATCGGATTGACACGCTGTCTGGCCACCGAGCTCGGCCCCGACGGGATAACGGTCAACACGGTGACCCCCGACCTGATCCCCAATCCGCGGCTGCGCCCCTCCGACGCCGCCAGCAACGAGTTCGTGGTGGCCGGGCGCCCCATCAAGCGCACCCAGGTCCCCGAGGACATGGTCGGAACGATCCTGTACCTCGCCAGCCCTGGCTCCGACTTCGTGACCGGGCAGAACATCGTGGTCAACGGGGGTGCCTTCTACCAGTAGGCCCCCAGAGGCCGAGCGAATGGGCGAGCGAATCCGCCCCATACGGGCGAGGCCGTGGCCCGAGCGGCCCGTGAGCGAAGCGAACAAGAGCGGGCGTGGCGCCCCCGGCGACGGCCCGATTCCGTCCGATCTGGACGACGCTCTAGCCTGAGTCGAATGCCGCGCCGAGATCTGCTCGATCGTCTCCGAGGAAGCGTTCTGGGACCTCGACGGCCCGATCGTGCGGATCACGACACCGCACCTGCCGCTCGCCTCGGCCCCCAATCTGGAGGATCTGGCCCTGCCCGACGCCGACCGCATCGCGGCCACGATCAAGACCGCCCTGGGCTGACGCCGACCGCATCGCGGCCACGATCAAGACCGCCCTGGGCTGACGCCGGCCGCATCGCGGCCACGATCAAGACCGCCCTGGGCTGACGCCGGCTAGCTGCGGAGCAGCTCCAGCAGGGCTCGCAACGCCCGGGCGCGATGGCTCATGACGTTCTTGGCGGCCGGGCCCATCTCGGAGAAGGTGAGGCCGCCGGCCTCGACCGGGGCGAACACCGGGTCATAGCCGAAGCCGCCCGTGCCTCGGGGCTCGGCCGTGATTGCCCCCTCGACGACGCCTTCGGCCACGACGCTGGCACCGTCCGGGAAGCAGACCGCGGCCACGGTGCGGAATCGGGCGGTCCGCTGCGATGGTTCGACGTCGCGCATCTCGGCCAGCAGCCGGGCCAGGTTGTCGGCGTAGCCGGCGTCGGGGCCCGCGTACCGGGCCGACCACACTCCGGGGGCTCCCCCGAGGGCATCAGCCTCAAGGCCGGTGTCGTCGGCCAGCGCGGCCGCGCCCGAGTACTCGCACACCGCGCGGGCTTTGAGGATGGCATTGCCCTCCAAGGTGTCGGCATCCTCGACTACCTCGCCCATGCCGGCCGGGCGGGGCAGCAGCACGGCTCGTCCCGCCAGCACCTCGGCCATCTCGGCCACTTTGTCGGGATTGGCGCTGGCGCAGACCAGCTCGATCATCTGGGCTGGAACCTGCCGTCTGAACGGGGGCGGTCGTGCGCCGGTGCGGAGGTGCCGGTCATCGGGGCTCGGGGGGTTCCGCGAGCATCGACCGCTGCGCGGCCACGATCTCCGAGATCCCCTTCGAGGCCAGGTCGAGGAGCTCGTCGAGCTGGGACCGTGTGAAGGGCCGGCCCTCGGCGGTGCCCTGCACCTCCACCAGCTCGCCCTCGCCGGTCATGGCCACATTGAAGTCCACATCGGCGCGGGAATCCTCGGAGTAGGGCAGGTCCAGCAGCGCCACGCCGTCTATCAGGCCGACGCTCACCGCGGCGCACTCCCCCACCATCGGCGACGTCCGCAGGATGCCGTCCTGTATCAGCCGGGTCACCGCGTCGTGCAGGGCCAGGTAGCCCCCGCAGATCGATGCGGTGCGGGTGCCACCGTCGGCCTGCAGCACGTCACAGTCCACGATCACCTGGCGCTGCGGAAGCGCAGCCAGGTCGACGACCGTCCGCAGCGACCGGCCGATGAGGCGCTGGATCTCCTTGGTGCGGCCACCCACCCGGCGCGACACCCGCTCCGTCGACGACCCCGGCAGCATCGAGTACTCGGCGGTGAGCCATCCGCTGCCGCGCTCGCGCATCCACCGGGGCACATCGTCGTCGATCGACGCGGTGCACAGCACCCGGGTGGCCCCGAACTCCGCCAGCACAGACCCGCCGGACATGGTGGTGTAGTCGCGCCGGAACCTCAGCGGTCGCAGCTCGTCGGGCCTGCGGCCGTCGGCCCGCCGACCGTCGGCGCCGATGGCGGTCACTGCTGGTACCTCACACCGTCACGACCAGTCGGCGCCCATTGTGCTCACCTCTGCCTCCTCACACCGTCACGACCAGACCGGGGCGGGCCACATCCAGCTCGCCGGTGAACGCCTCGCCGGCCTCGGCCAGCTGCGCGGCGGGGTCGCAGCCGGGGGCCAGATGGGTGAGCACCAGACGCTCGACGCCGGCCGCGGCCGCGGCCCGGGCCGCCTGCCGGGCGCTCATGTGGGGGATGCCCTCATCCTCGTGCTCGCAGCCGTGGCTGGCGTCGCACATGGCCAGGTGGATGCCCTCCCCCAGTGACCGGAAGTCCCAGCCGGGCCCGGAGTCGGAGCTGAAGGCGAAGGATCGGCCGCCCGAGTCCACCCGCACGGCCAGCGTCTCCACGGGATGGTCGGTGAGGGCGAAGCTCCACTGCTGGTCACCGATGGTCACCTTCGACGAGGGGTCGATCACGTTCCAGGCCAGGGGATCGGTCCGGCCCGACCGCATCACGGTGATGGCCCGGTCCATGGCCCGGGTCTCGGCCGTGCCGTAGACGGGGACATTGCTGCGGGGCACGAACCAGATGTACACGTTGCGGATCACCGGCAGCTCGAGCCAGTGGTCGGGATGGCAGTGGGTGGCGACGATGGCGCTGATGTCGGCGAGGTCTATCGCCTCCTGGAGGGGTCCCAGCGTTCCGGGCCCGCAGTCGAGCAACACCGCCGTGGAGCCGCTTCGCACCAGGTAGCCGGTGCAGGGGTTGTCGGGCGCGGCGTAGCTGCCGCTGCAACCGAGGACCGTCACCGTCAGCGCCACACCGATGCCCCGGTCCCGAGTCGAGCGCCTAGCGCTCCTCCTTGAAGACCACATGCTTGCGGATCACCGGGTCGTACTTCTTGAGCTCGATGCGGTGACGGGTGTTGGTCTTGTTCTTGGTGGTCACGTAGGTGTAGCCGGTGCCGGCGGTGGACCGGAGCTTGATGATTGGACGCTTGTCGCTGGCCATCGCCCTCTCCTTGCTCTAGACCTTGCGGCCGTTGCGGCGCATCTCGGCCACCACGCTCTCGATGCCCCGCTTGTCGATGGTCTTTATGGCCTTGGTGCTCAGACGCAGCTTGATCCAGCGCTTCTCGCTGGGCAGGTAGTAGCGCTTGGTCTGGACGTTGGGATCCCAGCGACGGCTGGAGCGGCGATGCGAGTGCGAGAGCTGCTTGCCGAACTGCGGCTTCTTGCCGGTGACCTGGCAGATCTTGGACATTCAACGAAGGCTAGCGAGCGGCGGCCCGCTCTCCACTAGCGCCCACCCCCCGAAATTGATGCTGATCTTGGCCCTATACGGGCAGCTTTCACATCAATTTCGGAGGACGGCTAGAAGTAGATGATCTGCGAGGCCCGCTCGGACACCTCGTCGAGGTCGCCGGTCCAGGCTTGGCTCGACAGGTACTTCCAGCCGCCGTCGCACACGATGAACACGACCGTGCCGGCGTCGATCCGCTCGGCCACCCGGACCGCACCGGCCAGCGCCGCGCCCGACGAGAGGCCGGCGAAGACGCCGGCGTCGGCCAGCCGGCGGGTGTACTCCACCGACTCGCGTGGCCGCACGATGCGCTTGCCGCTGAGCAGGTCGGATCCACCCCACTTCTCGTAGACCGGCGGTATGAAGCCGTCGTCGAGGTTGCGCAGACCGTCGACCATCTCCCCCGCGGGCGGCTCCACCGCATACACCTCGATGTCGGGGTGGGCCTCCTTGAGGTAGGTCCCGACGCCCATGAGGGTTCCGCTGGTACCCAGGCCGGCCACGAAGTGGGTCACGTCGGGCACGTCGCGCAGGATCTCGGGGCCGGTGGTCTCGTAGTGGACACGGGGGTTGGCCTCGTTGGCGTACTGGTACAGGAACACCCAGTCGGGTTGTTCCAGAGCCATCCGGCGGGCCAGGCGCACCGCGCCGTTGGATCCCTCGGCGCCCGGCGACGGCACGATGTCGGCTCCGAACACCTCCAGCATCTGGCGGCGCTCCGGCGAGGTGTTCTCGGGCATCACGACCGTTATCGGGTAGCCCCGGATCCGGGCGATCATGGCCAGGGCGATGCCGGTGTTGCCCGACGACGGCTCCAGTATCCGCTTGCCGGGTCCGAGGGTGCCGTCGGCCTCCGCGTCGAGCACCATGGCCTTGGCGATGCGGTCCTTGACGGAGCCGGTGGGATTGGCGCTCTCGAGCTTGGCCACCAGCCGGACGTCGGGGTTGGGGCTCAGCTGCGAGACGTCCACGGCCGGCGTGTTCCCGATGAGGTCGAGTGCGTCGCGCTTGAGGGCCATGTGATGTCCGTGCTCTAATCCCGAGTGATCCGATCAGGATTATACCGGTGCAACCGCCCCGAATGCGGCCGGCACCGTCATCGCCGGGACGCCTCCACCCCGCGGGAGCCGTCCCTCGCCAGCGCTAGCGATGCAGGCACAGCCAAGACGGTGAGCGCGGCCATGACCACCAGCGACCAGGTGAACGCCGAGGCCAGCGCGTCGGCGACGCCGGCGTCGACCACCACGTCCCTCTCGCTCAGCAGGCCCCGCACCAGTTCGGGATCGCCGGTGCGGCGGTCGAGGACCCACAGCATCACCAGGCCGGCCACCGCAGCCCCGTAGGCGAACCCGAGCGAGCGGAGGAAATGGTGGGCCGAGCTGACTCGGCCCATCTCGGCAAGGTCGGCCCGACCCTGGAGGAGCGAGAGGCTTGACGTCGTGATCGTTCCGATTCCCCAGCCGGCACAGATCAGCCAGGCCAGCAGCCATGGAACCGGCGCTGCGACCCAGGCAGCCCAGGCGGCTGCGACCGTGCCGGTGGCGATGATCACCGATCCGATGACGGCGACGGTCTGGGCCCGCAGGCGCTGCTGGAGCGCGCCGGAGACCCAGGCGGCCGTCGACCACCCCAGCGTGGGCCACACCACCGCGAAGGCCGCGAACGCCACTGAGGAGCCCCGGGCGCCCTTCAGGTACAGCGGCAGGTAGACGGTCGCGCCCGTGCCGCCCGACACCGCCAGGACGGCGACGATGTGGATGTGACGCCATCGTCTCGCGGTGATGTGCGCCAGCCGCATGACCGGACTCGGGCGGCTGCGGGCATGGCGGACGTACAGGACCGCCAGCAGCACGCCTCCCGCCACCAGCACGGCGCTCGGCCATGCCAGGTCCGACGTGGCCAGCAGCAGCGCGACGGTGAGGGCGCTCAGGATCGCCAGACCCCGACGGTCGAGGGACTCTGCGGCCGCTCGCGCCTCGGTGGGCAGGCGACGCCAGCCCACCGCCGCGGCCATCATCGCCACCGGGAGGTTGACCGCGAACACAGCCCGCCATCCCAGCGTGCTCACCAGGGCGGCGGCCACCGCCGGACCGCCGATGCCCATGATGCCCCACACCGACGACATCAGCGCATAGGCCCAGGGGCGGGCCTCGTCGTCGAACACCAGCCCGATGCATGTGAGCGCGGTGCCGATCAACGCCCCGGCGGCCAGACCCTGGAGCACGCGGGCCGCGACCAGCAGCTCCATCGTGGGGGCGACCGTGCACATGGCCGAGGCAACCGTGAACCACACGACCGTGAGCCGGAACGCCCGGCGGGCCCCGGCGCCGTCGATGTACGGCCCCACCGCGAGAACCGCGATGGCGGCCGACAGCAGCTCCACTGTCACCACCCAGGGAAGCAGCGCCACCCGGCCGAGGTCGTTGCCGATGTCGGGGAGCGCAGCGGTGACCGACAGGTTGTTGTAGGACGCCATGGCCACCGCGGCCATCAGGGCGATAGCCGGAGCCCGGTACGTGGGGCCGAGCAGGCGGTGGGCGCTGGCTCGTTTCACCACCCGAAGCTATCTGGCGGGACTGGGGGCCGAAGCGAATGGGCGCTCGGTCTGAGCCGATAGAAATACCCGGATGTCCGAGCCAGAACTGTTCTTCGAGGACTTCGTCGCCGGCGACGTCATCGAGCTCGGCACCTACGAGATGACCGAGGCCGAGATCATCGACTTCGGCCGCCGCTTCGACCCCCAGTACTTCCACACCGACCCGGAGGCCGCGGTGGACTCGCCGTTCGGAGGGCTGATCGCCAGCGGCTGGCACACCGTCGCGGCCTGGGCCCGCCTGTGGATCGACACCGTGGTCTCGAGGGCCGACGGCCGGGGCTCCGGAGGCATGCAGGAGGTACGCTGGTTCGAGCCGGTGCGTCCGGGCGACTCGCTCACGGCGACGGTCGAGATCCTCAACACCCGACCGTCGTCGAGGCATGCGGACCGGGGCACGGTGTTCATCGGCTGCACGATGACCAACCAGCACGGCCGGGTGGTGATGACCTTCCACGGGCGGGGCCTGTTCGGCCGGCGCCACCCGTTGAGCGAGTCTGCTGGGGTCGCGCCGGCTGCGTCGGCCGCCGGCTCGGCCGCTGCCTCCAAGGACGCCGTCAAGGTCCGATCCGCCGATGGTGTGGACCTGAACTTGAGGATGATGGGAGGATCGGGCCCTGACCTGCTGATCTGTCACGCCACCGGATTCCACGGGCTGGCCTACCGGCCGCTGGCCCAGCACCTCGCCGAGCGGTTCACGGTGTGGGCCCTGGACTTCCGGGGCCACGGCTCCTCGGGCCCCGCTCCCGGCGACGACTACGCCTGGAGCGGGATGGGCGCCGATGTGGCCGCCTGCACCGAGACCATCGGCGCGGAGCGGCTGTACGGGTTCGGCCACTCGATGGGCGGGGCCGCGCTGCTGCTGGCCGAGCGGTCCCGGCCGGGGACCTTCGAGCGCCTGTTCCTCTACGAGCCGATCGTGCTGCCCAGGGGCTTCTTCGACCAGCCCGGCAACAACCCGCTGTCCAAGGGCGCCCGCAACCGGCGCGAGGTCTTCGGTTCACGGGCCGAGGCCCTCGAGCGTTACTCAAGCCGCTCGCCGCTCGCGGTGATGCGGGCCGACGCGCTGGCCGCCTATGTCGAGGGTGGATTCGTGGACTTGGCCGACGGCCGGGTGCGCCTGGCCTGCTCGGCCGAGACCGAGGCCCGCACCTTCGAGGCCAGCGGCGGGATGCCCACCGATGAGGCGTCGACGATCGACGTTCCTGCCACGGTGGCGGCCGGAACGGTGGTCACCGCGGCGTCCAACCCCGGCGTCTTCGCCTCCGCGATCGCCGAGGCGCTGCCCCAAGGACGCTTGCTCAGCTTCGAGAACCTGAGCCATTTCGGACCGCTGGAGGCGCCCGGCGTGGTGGCCGCGGCCGCGGCCCGCGAGCTCCTGGACGGCGAGTAGGCGCAGGCGGCAGCTAGCCCGCGCCGTCGATGGCCACCGGCTCTTCGGTGACTTGGCCGTCGAGGATGCGGAACGAACGCAGCGACGGCTCGGCATGGCGCAGCGACACGATCACGAAGCGCCAGGCGCCGAAGGGGTCGAAGCGGGCCGCGTCGGCGATGTCGGTGGGCGACGGGTAGTTGGTGGTGTGGGTGTGGGAGTGCATCACGCCCATGACCGCCAGGCCGGCGTCGTCGGCGGTGCGCTCCACGTCCATCATCTCGAGGCCGTCGAGCACGTAGATCTCGCGGGACTCGGCCGCGTTGCGCATGGGAAAGAAGCGCTCGATCCGGTTCGAGCCGGGCTGCCCGGCGAACAGGCCGCAGGCCTCGTGGGGAAGCCCGGCGATGGCGTGGTCCACCATCGCCGTGTGCATCTCCGCCGACATCTCCAGCATCGCCCCGCACGCTATCGCCAGGCTGCTTCGCCCTGCCCCGCCTGCCCACCGGTACCGTGAGCGGCCATGGCGAAGTCGCAGAAGCGTCGGGACGTCCCGGAAGGGGCGTCGGTGGTGGCGACCAATCGCCGCGCCCGCCGGAACTTCGACATCCTTGAGACTCTCGAGGTCGGTCTGGTTCTTCAGGGCAGCGAGGTCAAGTCCCTGCGCGAGGGCAACGTGCAGATCGCGGAGAGCTGGGCCCGCATCGACCGGGGCGAGCTGTGGCTGCACAACCTGCACATCTCGCCCTACTCGCACGCCGCGGCGGCGTTCCGCTCGGAGCCCGACCGGGTCCGCAAGCTGCTGGCGCACCGGCGCGAGATACAGCGCCTGGCGTCCCGGGTCGACCAGGATCGTCTGGCGCTGGTGCCGCTCGCCCTCTACTTCAACGAGGGGAAGGCCAAGCTGGCCCTGGCCCTGGCCCGCGGACGCACCCGGTCCGACCGCCGCCGCGACATCCAGCAGCGCGACGCCGACGCCGAGGCGGCCCGCTCGATGGCCGCAGGCCGCCGGCGCCGCTCCAGTGACCGGCCATGAGCCGGGCCGAGTTCGCGATTGTGGTCGGCCTCGTGGCCACCGCGGTGACCTTCGTGCACGTCGTGCCCCAGATCGCGAGACTGATGCGCACCGGGCGCGTCGAGGGCGTGTCGGCCGCTTGGGCCCTCGTAGCGGTGACCCTGAACTTCGGCTGGCTGGCATACGTGATCGCCGAGGAGTTCTGGATCACCATCCCGTCGATCCTGGTCGCGATCGTCAGCTTCGGGTCGGCGCTGTACCTGATGCACCGCAATGGCGCCGACGTGCGCCCCAGCGCGCTGATGAGCGCCGCGGTCGCGGTGGCGATCGTGGGAATCCGGCTGGCGGCGGGCTGGACGGTGCTGGGAACCGTCCTGGCTCTGTCCAACGGGCTGTACCTGGGGCCTTCGGTGGTCACGGCGTGGAGGTCTCACGCCCCGGTGGGAGTGTCCCCCCTCACCTGGGCGCTGGCGGTGCTTGAGGGCCTGCTGTGGGGCTTCTACGGCGTGCTGGTCGCTTCGGGGCCGATCATCGTGTTCGGAGCCACCGAGGCCGCCCTGTCGGCGCTGGTGCTGCTGCGGCTGTGGGTGGCCCGCGACCGGATCCGGGCCGCACTCGGATCGGCGGCCTGAGTGTCGGCGGCGGCGAGTATCATGTTGGGTCCCTTCGGGGGCCGCAGCTTGAAATGAGACTGCACGAGGGGCTGACCGGTTTCGACGTCGGGACCAGGAGGCCGCGGAGTGCGACCGGAGTTGCTCAGACTCCCTAAACGGGGCAACCAAAGAGACGCCGAAGACGACGCTCTCGTTCTCGCCGCCTGATCAGACCTGATCTAGCAGCTGAGAATCATCGCGACCAGCAATGGCACGCGGGGCCGGACCGCTGCAGCCTGGCACCAGAAGCAGGGGTGGACGGCGGGGAGAGACCCGCTGACAGCCGGCAAAGACCGCTGACACCGGAGAAAGACCCGGCGGCCGGATCCTCGGATCCGCACGACCCGGCGTAGCGGCAGCCGCAAGCCGCAGACTCGGGAATGGTCGTAGCGAGCCCGGCATCCGCCCGACGGACGGGAGTTCGATTCTCCCCAGCTCCACTGACTGACTGACGACAAGGACCAGTTGCATCCCCTTGGTAGCAACAGTCTTACTACCTGAGTAGCATTGATATTATGAAGGTCAGCGTGAGTATTCCGGATGGCGATGTCGAGTTCCTGGACGACTACGCCAAATCCCACAACATGGCGTCGCGGTCGGCGGCGGTGCAGCGAGCGATACGGCTGCTGAGGGCCAACGAGCTGTCGCGGCACTATGCGGCGGCCTTCGCGGAGTGGGCTGACGACGCTGACAACAGCATGTGGGATGCGGCCGCCGCCGACGGCCTGAGCCTCCACTGATGCGGCGGGGCGAGATCCGCATCGTCGGGCTGGACCCGGTGGTGGGCACCGAGTCGGCCCGAAGCCGTCCCGCGGTGGTCGTCAGCAACGACGGCGCCAACACGATCGCGGCCCTGCTGGGGCAAGGAGTCGTAACGGTCGTGCCGGTGACCTCCAACACCGAAGTGATCCACCCCTTCCAGGTGATGCTGGCCGCGGCCAGCACCGGCCTGAGGCTCAACTCGAAAGCCCAGGTCGAGCAGATCAGATCGGTCGATGTCAAGCGCATCGGCGACCTGGCCGGCATGGTGCCCCACGACCTCATGGCGCAGATCGAAGACGCCATGCGACTGCACCTCGAGCTTTGACGCCCGGCCCGGCGATTGGTCGGGTGTTGCAGGTCGTCATACACACTATGCTTGATGTATGACGATGTTGAGCTTCCGGGTCGAACCCGGAGAGGCAGCCCGGGCCCGGGAGATGGCCGACGCCCTCGGCATCCCCCAATCAGAGATGATCCGCGAGGCGCTGCGCCGCCACCTCAATGCGCTCGCCGCGCAACGAGACGCCGCCGCCTATGAGACGAACCCGCTCAGCCCGCAGGAGCTGTCACTGATGGAAGTCGAGCGCTGGGCACCAGCCGAGGACTGGTCCGACTGGGCCGATGCGACGCGGTGAGATCTGGTTCGCCGCCACACCCGCCGGCGACAGGCCGGTGCTGGTACTCACCCGCGACCCTGTCGCCGACCGCATCGGCGCAGTAGTAGTCGCCGCGCTCACCAGGACCCGCCGAGGTCTGGCCTCAGAACTGCCGCTGACTGCGGCCTCCGACGGCGTCCCTTCCGACTGTGTCGTCAACTTCGACACGCTCCACACGCTGCCACGGGAAGCGTTCCGCCGCCCCGTGGCGACGCTCGGCCCGGCCCGGCTCGAAGCGGCCTGCCAGACGCTCAGAGCCGCCACGGGCTGCTAGCCGCAAGGGCGTTGTCCGACCGCTACCGCGCTCATGCCGGCCTCGGCGAGGACGGCCTCGATGCTGGCCTTTGCGAGTAGCGAGAACTACGGTCAGGCACTGCGAGGGGCGCAACGCACGGCGAAGCGCTTGACTGGCAAGTCCAATCGGCTCCCGCGGAGCAAATCGTGATCATCCTCTCAGACGGCAACACCCGCGAGGTCGCCCAGCGGACCGACGCCGACGGGACCCTGTGGGTGCGGCTCAACGAGCTCGCCGACGCCACCGGCTGGCAGATGAAGCCCGAGGGCGCGTGCCTGGGCGAGATCTGCGTGCCGCTGCCGGAGCACAAGCGCGACGAGTGGATCGCCGACGCCGACGACTGGGTGTGGTTCAACTACTCGGATTTCGCCGACATGCTCGGCCAGAAGCACGTGCGCGACGGCGACGTGTGGAGCCTCGGCTCGGTGCCCGAAGTCCGTCGCATGGGGCTGGAATCGGCCATCGCCCCCGACTTCGAGGTGACCCAGTGCAACGGCGACACGCTGCGGCTCTCCGACCTGCGCGGCCGCAAGGTGGTGCTGTTCACCTGGGCCTCCTGGTGAGGCTGCCGCTTCAGCCTGCCGGTCTGGCAGGAACTGTACGAGTCGATCGGCCCGGACCGGTTCGAGCTGATCAGCGTGGCCCAGGACTCGGCGGGTCCCCCCACGGTCAACAAGTGGTTCGACCGGGCCTCGCCGACCTACCGGTGCGTCATCGACCCGACCCACGAGATCAGCTCGATGTTCGGCTGGGTGAACGTGCCGTCGGCCGCCTGGATCGACGAGAACGGGAAGATCGTCCGCAGCAACGAGGGGGTGTACCCGGCTGAGACCACCATCGGGTTCGGCCTGGGCAAGGTCCGCATGGGCGACGACTCGTTCGCCGAGGCGACCCGTGACTGGATCGAGCGGGGCGCCGACAGCGAGCACGTCTGGTCGAGCAGGGAGCTGGCCAAGCGGCTCAAACCCATCGACGACGACAAGCTGCTGGCCGAGGCGACGTTCAAGCTGGCACTGCACTTCGAGGCGGTGGGAGACAGCGAGCGGGCCTTGAAGCACTTCGCCGCGGCGCAGGAACTGGCTCCCGACAACTGGAACTACCAGCGGCAGGGCTGGACCCACAAGGGCACGGCCTACGCCACCTGGAAGATTCTGCAGCGAACGAGCGACATGCGCAAGACCACCGACGAGAGCTTCTACGACCCCACCGGGCTGCCCGGCGAGAACCACCGCCGGTACGCCGAGCCCGAGTGGCTTTGGACGCCCGCCGTCCGCCGGCTCAAGCAACTGCTCCGCCGCTAAGAGGCCGAGCGAAATAGCCTGCGGCCATGCGCTGGCGACTGGCCATGGCGCTCACGGCGGCCGCGATCATCGCGGCAGGCTGCGGGAGTGGAGCCGACGAGGCCGACCAATCCCCTACCGCGGCTCCTACCGAAGCCGTAGACGCCTCCCCCACGACCTCCGCAGCGCCGGCAACGGACGACACGAGCTCCCCGGAGCCTGCGGAGACAGCAAGCCTCGCGCCGCAAGAACCAGCACCCGAGCCAGCAGACACCGCTGAGCCGGCTGAGCCGGCGGAGCCGGCGGACGCCCCCGAGCCGGCGGGCGCTGCCGAGGCCGACCCCAGCGACGCCTACTTCGCTCTCGACCGGGTGCTGGACATCAGCATCGAGATCGCGGTCGAGGACTGGGACACCCTCCGCCACCAGACCCGGACGTTCGAGGACCTGATCGCGGAGATCGAGGAGTATGAGCTGTCCCGGCCCTTCGCCAGCATCTACACCTGGTTCAGCGCCACCGTGACCGTGGACGGCGAGACCCACGCCGACGTCGGTGTGCGCAAGAAGGGGTTCCTGGGCTCCCAGAGCGACACCAAGCCGTCCCTCAAGCTGCGCTTCGACAAGTACGTCGACGACCAGACCCTCGGCGGGGTCATGAAGCGCATGACGCTGAACAACAGCGTCCAGGACCCCTCCATGGTCAACACCTGCCTCTCGTACCGGGTGTTCGCCGCGGCCGGCAGTCCCGCGCCCCGCTGCAACTTCGCCACCGTGTCGGTGAACGGCAAGAACTTGGGGCTGTACGTCCACGTCGAGGAGATCAAGAAGCCGTTCCTGGCCCGCCACTTCGAGAGCAAAGACGGCAACCTGTACGAGGGCACGATCAGCGACTTCACGCCCGAGTACCGCGGCACCATCGAGAAGAAGACCAACGAGGACGACGACGACTGGTCCGACATCGACGCCGTCGTGGCGGCCCTGCAGGACCGGTCGGACGCGGGCCTGGAGGCTCTGGGCGAGATCGTGAACCTGGACCGGTTCCTGTCGTTCTGGGCGACCGAGGTGCTCATCGGGCACTGGGACGGGTACGCCGGCAACCGCAACAACTACCAGTTCTACCGCGAGCCCGGCGGCCGGTTCGTGTTCATCCCGTGGGGCCCCGACGACGCCTTCCACCTGGAGGACGACCCCAACCCCTTCGACAACATCAGCGACCCTCCCCCGTCGGTGCTGGCCGCCGGTGCCATCCCCAACCGCCTGTACAACCACGCCGACTGGCGGACCAAGTACGCCGCCCGGCTGAAGGAGATCCTGGACGCTGCCTGGGACGAGGAGGAACTGCTGGCCGCGGTGGACGAGATGGCCGCCATCGTGCAGCACCACACCGTCGGGGAAGCCAGCGAGGCCGCCGCCAAAGACACCGAGCGGGTGCGCAAGTTCATCCTGAAGCGCGAGGGCGAGATCCTGGCCGACCTCACCGGTGAGCCGCCCGACTGGCCCGAGCCGGCGGCATACATCCCGGCCTCAGCCGGGTCGGGCACCCTGGAGGTCGCCTTCTCCACGACCTGGGGAACCAACTGGAGCCCCAACGCCCTCGAGGAGGGGTCTCTCGACAGCCTGCTGGTGAACGGGTCGCCCGAGCCGGTCGAGGGCGTGGCGGTCCTGGCCGGCCACTCCAGCGAGGATGAGCTCGCCCTGCTGCCGCAGACCGACGACCACGCGTCAATCGTGGTGCTGTCGCTCGACGACGACGGCGCCCTCAGCGGCATGACGCTGGTGCTGGACATGAAGTACCTGGCCCCGGGCGCCGCGGTTTCGATCGGCGCCGACCTGATCGCGGGAGGGGTGTGGTCCGTCCCGCCCGGCGCGTCGCAGCCCGACAGCTTCTCGCCGTTCACCGAAGGTGTGCTGGAGCTGTCCGCGGGCGGGACAACGGCCGGCGACCCGATCGTGGGCGCGTTCTCGGGCGTGTTCGGTGACGTTCCGGTGCGTGATCCAGAGTCGTGACGATCGACGGCTCACAGATCCGCTCGGGCACCCGTTTCGTCGGACGTTCGGTGCCCCGGCGTGAGGACCGGGGCCCGCTCACCGGCGGGAGCCGCTACATCGCGGACCTGAAGCTGGCAGGGATGCTCGAGGTCGTGTTCGTGCGCAGCACCGAGGCGCACGCCCGGATCGTCTCCGTCGACACATCCGAGGCTCGAGCCGTCGACGGAGTTGAGGCGGTGTTCACCGCAACCGACTTGGCCGAAGTCCGGAGCTTCCCCGACCACATCGACTCCATTGGCCCGGTGCGGCAGCGTCCGCTGGGCGGCGACACGGTCCGCTATGTCGGCGCCCCCTACGCGGCGGTCGTCGCAAGGGACCGCTACGTGGCCGAGGACGCGGCTGCCCTCGTCGCGGCCGGCACCGTCTACGAGCCACTGCCGACCGTCGCCGACGTGCAGCAGGCTCTGGCGCCGGACGCGCCCAAGTTGTACGAAGGCTGGGACGACAACCGCTCAGTCGACATCGCCCACCCCAGGCCGGAGGTCGACCGAGCCTTCGAAGAGGCCGACCGCACGTTCGCCGCGACCTACGTCAGCCAGCGTCAGACAGGCCTGCCGATGGAGACCAGGGGCGTGGTCTCAGACATCGACGGCGAGACGCTCACCGTGTGGACCTCGACGCAGAGCCCCCACATGGTCCGAACCACGATCGCCCTGATGCTGGGCGTGCCCGAGCCGCAGGTTCGGGTCATTCACCCGGCCATAGGCGGAGGCTTCGGCGTCAAGACGCACATCTACCCCGAGGACATCGTGGTGCCCTGGATCACCCGCCGGCTCGGGCGGCCGGCGCGCTGGATCGAGGACCGCATGGAGAGCCTGGTCGCGTCGGTGCACGCCCGCGATCAACGCCATGACGTGGAGGTGGCCTACGACGACGACGGCGCGATCCGGGCCGTGCGCTGCACGTCGACCCTCGATCTCGGCTCCGGTGAGATCTTCTACCCGGGCACGGCGCCGGTGTTCGCCACCAACTCCTGCATCACGGGCGCCTACGACCTCTCGAACGTGCAGACCCGCGCCGTCGCGGTGGTGACCAACAAGACCCCGTCGGGGGCCTATCGCGGCTTCGGGATCCCGGAGAGCACGCTGGTCATGGAGCGGGTGATCGACCGGGTGGCCCGCCTGACCGGAGTCGACCGGGTGGAGCTCCGGCGCCGGATGTTGCTGCGGTCCGGGCAGACGCCGTATGTGATGCACGGCGGCGGGCGCATCGACTCCGGCTCCCACACCGAGTCCTTCGAGCGGGCCGTGGAGATGGCCGCGCCCGCGCTTGAGCGGGCCCGGGCGCGCCACGCCGGCGACCAAGACGTGCGCGTCGGCGTGGGCTACGCGAATTTCGTGGAGCCGACCTCGCCGAGCTACTTCCGCACGACCGGCCATTGGGGCGGCGGCGACGCGGCCACGGTGAGGGTCGACCCCGACGGCTCGGTGCGGGTCGCGGCAGGGCTCAGCGCGTTCGGGCAGGGTGCAGAGACGACGGCTGCGCAGCTGGCAGCCGACGCGCTGGGAGTCTCACCCTCCGACGTGACCGTGGTGCTGGGCGACACCGAGCGGGCACCCTACGGCCTGGGATCCTGGGGCAGCCGGGGAGCGATGATGCTCACCGGATCGGTGATGCTGGCCTCCGAGCGGCTGACGGCAAAGGCACGCGCCATTGCCGCCCACATGCTGGAGGCGGCCGAGGCCGACGTGGTTCTCGCCGACGGCGCCTTCCACGTGGCCGGCAGCAGCCAGCCCTCGATCAGCTGGGCCCAGGTGGCCACCGCCGCTTGGGTCCGGAAGGTGGACCTGCCCGACGGCATGGAGGAGGGGCTCGAGACATCGGGCTACTACCACCCCGATCACCTGGAGCATCAACCCGACGACACCGGCCGGTTCAACTCGGCCGCGAGCTGGTCCAATGGCGCCCATGTCGGGATCGTGAGCGTTCGGCTCAGCACCGGCGAGGTGACCATCGAGGACTACATCGTTGTCCATGACTGCGGCACCGTCATCAATCCCGCCCTGGTGGAGGGCCAGATCCACGGTGGGGTGGCTCAGGGGATCGCGGGCGCGCTGTACGAGCACCTCCAGTACGACCCCGACACTGCCTACCCGAGGTTCGCGTCGTTCATGGACTATCTGGTGCCGACGTGCGCGGAGGTGCCGAGACTCTCGATCGATCACTTCGAGTCGCCCGCGCCGGACCAGCCTCTGGGCGTCAAGGGCTGCGGCGAGGGAGGCACGATCGGTCCGCCCGCCGTCGTGATCGGCGCCGTGTCGGATGCCCTGTCCGAGTGGAGTGTCGACCTGACGGAGTGCCCCGTCACGCCGGTCGCGGTACGCGCCGCGTTGCGGGCCGCGGAGGCTGCCGGCGGCAGAGCGGAGGGCAACCCATGAAGCCCGCGCCGTTCGACTACTTCCGACCAACCACGGTGGCCGAAGCAGTCGAAGCTCTCAACGGCACCGATACCGGCCGGGTGCTGGCGGGCGGCCAGAGCCTGATCCCGGCCATGAACTTCCGGCTCACCGACGTCTCGCTGCTGGTGGACATCGGACATGTGGCCGACCTGCCGGGCGTGGACACCGACGTGACCGGGGTGACCGTCGGTGCGGCGGCCACCCAGAGCCGCGTGCTCAACGACGACGCCGCGGCCCGGGTCGTGCCCGGACTGCGAGCCGCCCTGCGCCATGTCGGGCACCTCCAGATCCGCAACCGGGGCACGGTCTGCGGCAGCATCGCCCACGCCGACCCGGCTGCAGAGCTGCCGGCCCTGGCTGTCGCCACCGGCGCCGTGATCGGCATCACCGGACCGGACGGGCACCGCACCGTGACGGCGTCGGATTTCTTTCTCGGCCCGTTCTGGACGGCTCTCTCCGACGCCGATGTGGTGACCGAGATCCGCTTTCCCGCGGCACCGGTCGGCTCTGTGACCTCAGTGGATGAGATCTCCCGCCGGGCCGGGGACTTCGCCGTCGCCGGGCTGGTCGCGGTCATCGAGGTCGACGGTGGCGCCGTGCGCTCGGCCCGCCTTGTCGGCTTCGGGGTCGGGGGTGCGCCCACCCGGCTGGCATCCGCCGAAGCCGCCATGGCGGGCTGGGCTCCCGACCATCCCGACCGCGGGCTCATGGAGGCCGCGGTGGAAGACACCGCCGGCGCGTTCGATGACATCCACGCCACCGCCTGGTACCGCCGGGAGGCGGTGGCGACGCTGCTGGTTCGGGCCGCGCGGCGCGCTCTGGCGAACGGGGAGGCCTCATGACGATCCTCGAACCAGTCTCGGAGGTCGACGTCGAGGTAACGGTCAACGGCCGCTCCCGCCGGCACCGCGTCGCCGCGCGGCTGCTGCTGTCGGACTACATCCGCGACACCGTGGGCCTGACGGGCACCCACCTCGGCTGCGAGCACGGCTACTGCGGCGCCTGCACGGTGATCGTCGACGGCGACGCCGTGCGGTCCTGCCTGATGCTCGCCGTCCAGGCCGACGGATCCGAGATCCGCACGGTCGAGGACCTGGCTCCGGCAGGCCCGGGTTCGCTGTCACCGATGCAGCGGTCATTCCACGACAACCACGCACTGCAGTGCGGCTTCTGCACCGCCGGGATCCTGATGACCCTCGAGAGCGTCGACCCCGGGGACTGGAACGAGCCCGAACGCATCACCGAACTGCTCTCGGGCAACCTCTGCCGCTGCACCGGATACCAGAACATTGCCGACGCGGTCGCCCAAGCGTGGAACTCCGAGGGAGACGGACAAGAACGCAACCGGTGACTGCCGGTCAGAACCTCTGGATCGTGTGATGGTGGGTCATGGCTGAATTGGCCGGACCCAGCAGCATGTGGGCCCGGAGATTCCTCTTGTGGAAGAGCCTCACGAGAGCGGCGTCGTGCCTTCCGGCCGTGTCGGCGAGCACGAAGGCCTCAAGCTTGGCCTCGCCGTCTCGCCAGTCGTGGGGGCGGGCCCCCAGCAACTGCTCGAGGTCGTCGAGGTCGGCCCTCTCGACGGCATCGCCGATCTCGTCGCGCCGCTGGAGATGGCGGGCCAGCCGGAACAGGATGCGAAGCTCGTGCCGCACGAACGGGTCGTCGGTGGCCACCGACCGCAGGGCCCGCACCAGATGTCGATGGCCCACGTCGGCAGTCGAGAAGCGCGGTTCGGGCATCTCCACACCTGCCAGGTCGATGCCGAGATGCTCCGCCCAGGCCTCGGTGGCGAAGAGGTTGGTCTCGCAGCACCACTGGAGATTCGTCATCAGGTCGGAGGCCGGCGACGGGTCGCGCAGGGCGTGGCTGTAGGCCAGTTGGTTGGACAGCGTGAAGGCCATGTGGTGCCAGCGGATGGCGTCGAGGTCGACGGGTGCGCCGGAGAGTTCCTCGTAGCGGGCGTAGAGCCTCCTCATGTCGCCGTAGCCGACGACGGTGTCGCGCATACGCCAGGCGGCGAGATCCATCATCGGGTCGCCGATGTGGCCCAGCTCGAGATCCAGTACAGCCAGGATCTTGCCGCCGGCGTGGTGGAACTGGCCCGAGTCCCAGACCACGGCCGCTTCCCGGCCGGCGGTGTCGATCGGGTTGCGGCGCAGCCAGCCGAGGCAGAACTCGAGGAAGGGGTCGGGATGGGCCTTCATCGAGCGGTAATGCTCCTCGTACCGGCGCAGTCCCACCAGCCCGGCCTCCGATCGGTCGACGGCCCGCTGGATGCCCGCCGCGACGAACGGCGCGAGCGGCAGGGCGTGGAGCCGGGCGAGGATGGCGAGATAGTCGTCGACGGCCGCAGCCCGGCTCTCGTCGCCGGTGTCGCCGAAGTGCTCCTGGCCGCCGACGCGATCCATGACGTAGGCCATGGGCTCGTCGATCCATCCCCGCACGCTCGCCACGGGGATGCCGTGCTCGCCGAGGAGCCGCTGGAAGGTCATCTCGTGCGCGAGAGGGAAGATGAGAGGCATGTCCGTGCGGTCGCCCCGCACCACCAGCTCGTAACGGGTGCCACCCCGGTCGACGGTCGCGAACCAGACCGGCCGCCAGCGCGTCTGGCGGGCGAGTGCGATGACCGTGCCGCCGAAGTCCTGCTCGAACCAGCGGGCGATGTTGCCGTCGGCGGCCGCCAGCGACTCCGGGCTCATCATGGCGACAGCCTCTCCCCTATCCGCCCGGGCCGTCGGGCCCAGTCCGTCGATCTCGACCGCAGCCTCATTGTGGTCTAGGTTCGCGGTTCCGCCGTCGACTCGCCAAGGAGGAGACAATGAGGTTCAGCTTCGTGACCCTGCCCGACTACCCGCTACAGGAGTCCCTGGAGCACATCAAGACGGCCGACGAACTCGGCTTCTACGGGTGCTACGCCGCCGACGAGACATGGCACAAGGACCTGTACGTGCTGTTCGCCGCGGCGGCGTCGCAGACCAACCAGATCCGCATGGGCCCCAGCCTGGCGCCGATCGCGCTGCGGGAGCCGACCCTGGTAGCCCAGGCGGTGGCCACCCTCGACGAGCTGACCGGCGGCCGGGCCGAGTGCGTCATCTCCAGCGGGAACTTCAGCCTGCTGGCCCAGTACGCGACCGACTGGACCGGCATCAAGCCGCTGTCCCGGGTCAAGGAGGCCCACCAGGTGATGCGCACCTTCCTCGACGAGGGCGCTCTGACCTTCGAGGGCGAGTTCTTCAACTACGCCGGGCTGTTCACCTTCGCCCGCCCGGTGCAGGAGCACCTGCCTCTGCTGATCGGCGCGCTGCGGGGCCCGAAGTCCTTCCAGGCCGCGGGCGAGCTCTCCGACGGCACCCACGCCTTCGCCCAGTACTCCCAGGAGGCGTGCCGCTACATGGTGGACAACCTGCGGATCGGGGCGGAGCGAGCCAACAAGAACTGGCAGGACCTCGACATCGCGGTGTGGAACGTGTTCGCCATCGGACCCGACTCGGCCAAGGCCAAGCAAGCGGCCCAGACCATCGGAGCGTTCTACATCCCGGCCATGGCGGTGGAGCAGATGGAACGCCACGGCGTCTCGCAGTCAGACGTGCAGCCCATCCTCGACGCCTTCGGCGACGGCGACGTGCAGGGAGCCATCGACAACATGACGCCCGACATCGCCGAGAAGCTCTCGGTGGCGGGCACCCCCGATGAAGTGGTCGACAAGATCAAGTCGGACATCGAGCCGAGCGGCGTCAACCACTTCATCGCCTGCATCACCGACTCGTTCCTGCTCAACGCCTTCACCGGGCGGGACATCGAGGTGCCCGACGTGCAGGGCCAACTGCAGCTGATCCACGACGAGGTGATGCCCGCCTTCGGCTAGGAGCCTCCGGCTAGGAGCTGGACGGAGCTGTCGCGCCGATGAGGGTCGAGATGAGCCGGTTCCACTCGTCGTGGGTCGGGACGTGGCGATCGTCCAGACCAGCCGACACGAGCAGTTGGGCACCGAGCGCGGTGGCCCGGCACATCAAGGACATGGCCGCCGTGCTGAGCTCGGGATCCACGAAGCCGGCCTGCTTGCCCTCCTCGATCATGTCGGCGATCTGCTGAGCGTCCTGGTTCAGGAATTCCAGCAGGCACTCTCTGATCTTCTCGTTGTTGCGAGCGCTGCCGAAGACCTGCACCAGCACGTCTCGCGACTCGTCGGCCTCCAGGAGGCTCGCCCCCAGCGTCTCGATCACGTCCGGTGGCCTCATCCCGTCGACGCCCGACTCCTTGATCCGGCTGGCCGGAAGGGCCGTGTGGAAGATGTAGTCGAGGGCGGCCGCCATCACGTCGCTCTTGGTGGGCCAGCGCGCGTAGACCGCTCCCGATGTGAGTCCGGCGCGACGGGCAATGGCGCTGACGCGGGCCGCGTCGAAGCCGTGCTCCACGAACTCCCTGGCAGCGGCCTGCAGCAGCCGCTCAGTAGTTCGATCCGTTCCGCTCCGGCGGCGCGGCGTGTCGGCACCGAGCAAAGGAAGATCCTCTAGAGCCGGCACGCGGCCAACAATACACGATCACCGACTCCTCCTATCTCCCTGACTGACACGAGAATCCGCGATGAGTGCCGTCAGACATCCGGTGTCGCTCCGCCGGGTCAAGCCCGGGCGAGAACCACAGTGGACCACGCTCCGGATGTCCGGCGACCGACTTCGGTGAGGGGGTGAAGGAAGTCGACGACCTGCGAGCACTGCGACGGAGAGATCCCGCCCACGACGAGCCATCCACGCGGCGACACATGCGAGACCAATTCCGGGGCGAGTTCGACGACTCCCGCCCTGGCGATGTTGGCCAGGACGATGTCGAAAGGGCCGTCGATCCGGCCCAGAGGATCGAGCGTCGCTTCCAAGCGGCCGCCCACACCGTTGAGGTGTGCATTGCGTCGAGCCGCCTCGACCGCCTCGAGCTCGATGTCGGCAGCCACGACTCCCGCCGCGCCGAGTCGAAGCGCGCACAGTCCGAGAATGCCGCTTCCGCAGCCGACGTCGAGTACCCGCTCCCCGCCGACGACCCGGCCGGCAAGCTCCTCGATGATCTGACTCGTGGTCGGATGGTGGCCGCTGCCGAATCCGCCTGGTCCGAGTTCGATCAACCCCGGGAGGTGCCTGCGATCGTGCTCCGACCACGCCAGGCACACGCTGAGCCGTTCACCGAAGGTGACGGGGCGGGTGTCCCGATGCCACGCCTCGAGCGCCGCACCACCGTCCGGTCTCGTCACCGCCATCGCGCCCGAGGCCCTGAGCGACACGACGAGGCCGGCCGCCCCCGCCGCGTCCTCTGCCGAGCCCAACACCACCCGACGGGTGCCGCCGGGCGCCACAACGTCCACCAGGCGCACACCGAGGGCTCCGAGCCGGTTGCACATCCCGGCCAATTCGTCCTCGGTTGTTGCGACCACGATCACCGCGACACAGCTCCAGGAGCGGCGCAGGCTCAGGGTTGTTCCGTTGCGTCGCCCTCCGGATCGTAGTGTCGGCCGTCGGCGGTGAGTTCAGCCGCGATGGCGCGCCGTTCCGACTCGTCGACGTGCTTGAACGCCATCACATCAGACAGCAGGAGCCTGCGACGGTTGCCGACACGCCGAAACGGAATCCTTCGCTGGTCCAGGAGCTTGACGAGATAGGGCCGCGAGACGTTGAGCAGATCCGCAGCCTGCTGAGTCGTGAGCTCCCTCTTGACCGGCGATACGGCAACCGCGTTGCCGCTCGCAGCCTGCGCCAATACCAGAATCAGGAGATCGAGGACATCGACGGGCACTTCTGCGGTTGCATCCTCGTTGCCGGACAGCGAGAGCGACACGCTTGAAGTTTCGGGATGCTGCTCCCGGAAGTGCTTGAGAGTCCGAGCCGCGTTCGCCGCCTGAGCAGTGGTGACCTCGTCGGGAACAATCAGGTGATGCGCCGAGCGCGAGCTGGCGTTCATGGCTCTCCTAGATCCTCGGCCGATCGCCCTGGCCGCACCACATCATGTGAACCCTACTACTACTATTACTAGAAGCCCCAATGACCGATCCGTCGTTCGATCACACGGCATGTTCGGCTGCCTCTGTGCAAGGGCCGGTCCACGTTCACGCAGAGGCAGCCGGCTCGCTGGAGCTGTACCGTTGGCGGGAGTGCGAGGCGCCCTGTTCCGAGCCTTCAACGGGCCGATCACCGTAGAGGACCTTCCCGATCCAGCCGTGCCCCGCGACGGTGTCGTGATCGAGGTTCGGGCGTCCGGGCTGTGCCGCAGCGACCTCTTCGCCTGGCATGGCCACGACCCGGGCCTCGCCCTGCCGCATGTGCCCGGACACGAACTTGCGGGCGTGGTGGCCGATGCCGGGCCAGACACCGCCCGCTGGTCCGTGGGCGACCGGGTGACCGCACCGTTCTGCTGCGGATGCGGCCGATGCGAGCAGTGCAGCACGGGCAACGAGCAGATCTGCGACAACTACTTCCAACCCGGCTTCACCCACTGGGGCTCCTTCGCCCGCTACTGCGCGATCTCCCACGCCGACACCAATCTGGCTGCGCTGCCCGACGACCTCTCCTTCGAACACGGCTCGATCCTGGGCTGCCGGATGATCACGGCCTACCGGGCATTGATCGAGCGGGCCCGGCTCGCGGCCGGCGAGTGGCTGGTGGTGCACGGCTGCGGCGGGCTCGGTCTGTGCATGGTGATGATCGGCACAGCCGTTGGTGCTCGGGTCGTGGCCGTGGACATCGAGGAACCCGCCCTGAGGCTGGCCACCGCCATGGGAGCGACCGCCACCGTCGTCGCTGATCCCGACGACGGTCGGGCCACGGTGGGTGCGGTGCGCGAGACGACCGGAGGAGGCGCCCACGTGTCGGTCGACGCGCTCGGCAACGCCGAGGTGGCCGCCAACTCGGTGCGCTGCCTGCGCAAGCAGGGCCGCCATGTCCAGGCCGGACTGCTGTCAGCGCGGGCCACCGCGCTGCCGATGGCCACCGTCGTCGCGAAGGAACTGGAGGTGCTCGGCACCAAGGGAATGTCTGCCCGCCAGTACCCCGCGCTGATGGGCTTGATCGCAGCCACCGGCATCGACCTCGGGCTGCTGGTGAGCCGCACGATGGCACTGGAGGACCTGCCCGAGGCCTTCCAGACCATGGAGGGCTTCGGAGGCAGCGGCGTGGCGGTGGTCACCGAGTTCTAGGCACCCCAGGAGGCGAGACTGCTGACGGCCGCCACTACGCTGGTCGCCGTGGCCGACGACTTCTTGGCCCCAGAGGAAGACGAGGCCTTCCGGGCCCGATGCCGGGCATTCCTCGACGAGCACGCCACGGGCATCTCACTGGACGGGCGCCCCGATCCCAGGGGTGAGCTGAGGCTGCGGGCGGCCCAGCGATTCCAGAGGGCCCTGGCCGACGAGGGTCTCGCCGGGCTGACCTATCCGGCCGCCTACGGCGGAGCCGGGCTGACCAAGGCCCACGAGAAGGCGTGGCGAGAGGAGTACAGCCGCTACCCCAACATGACCTACGACCTTCTCATATCCCACGGGATGTGCCTGCCCATGATGGCCGAGTACGGCAGCCAAGCGCAGAAGTCGGCCCATCTGGCCCGCATCATCTCGGCGGAGGACGTGTGGTGCCAGATGTTCTCCGAGCCCGGAGCCGGATCCGATGTGGCCAGCCTGCAGACCCGGGCCGAGCGCGATGGCGACGAATGGACCATCAACGGCCAGAAGGTGTGGACCACGCTGGCGCATCTGTGCGCCTACGGGATCATCATCGCCCGCACCGACCCCACCGTTCCCAAGCACGCCGGGATCTCGATGTTCATCGTGCCCCTGGACGCCGAGGGGGTCGACATACGTCCCATCCACCAGATCGACGGCGGCACCCACTTCAACGAAGTGTTCTTCACCGATGTGCGCATCGGCGCCGACAACCTCCTGGGCGAACTGAACAACGGCTGGCGCATGGCGACGGCCATGCTGATGTACGAGAGGGTCGCCATCGGCACCGGAACCACCGGCGGTATCAGCACCGACCGAACCGACCGCCTGATCGGAGCGGCCCGCAAGCGCGGCCTCGACCGCGACCCGGCTTTGCGCCAGAAACTCATGCGGCTGCGCATCCTGGAGACCTGCCTGTCGCTGGTGGCCATGCGCACCCGGGCAGAGGTCAAGGCAGGGCGCACACCGGGGCCGGGGGGCTCGATCGGAAAGCTGGCCACTGTCCAGATCGCGGACCTGCACACCGAGGTGTCGATGGCCATCGCCGGTGCGTCGGGAGTGGCCTGGGAGGACGAAGCCGATGCCTTCTGGCAGCGCCAGGCCCTCACATCGCTTCAGGCCGGCATTGCCGGCGGAACCTCGGAGATCCAGCGCAACATCATCGGCGACCGCGTGCTCGGACTGCCCCGGGACATCAGCGTCGACCGGGGTGTCCCCTTCAGGGACCTGAAGGTCGGCACCCAAACCAGCTGACGGCCCGTTGCTGACGGCCCGTTGCTGACGGCCCGTTGCTGAAATTGATGCGGATTGTGGCCCCTATAGGACAGTTATCGGCATCAATTTCGGTGTGGAGCGACGGGCCCTGCGGTCACAGCAGGTGCCGGGTCGTCTGGTAGACGGTGCGGATCGCGAAATTGGAGCGCAGCCGGGCCACGCCGGCGAGCCGGGACAGATGCTGGTTGTGGATGCGCTCGAAGTCGCGGTGGTCCTGCACGGCGAGGTGCACCAGGTAGTCGGCGTCGCCCGCCACCAGGTGGCATGACATGACCTCCGGACAGTCGCGCACGTCCTCCTCGAAGCGGCGCAGCGACTCCTCGCTCTGGCTGACCAGGGAGACCTCCACGAACACGTCCAGGTCCCTGCCGATGGCCTCGGTGTCGAGGATCATCACATAGCCGGCGATGACGCCGTCGGCCTCCAGCCGGCGCACCCGCCGATGGCAAGCCGACGTGGACAGCCCTATGCGCGATGCCAACTCGGAATGTGACACCCGCCCGTCGATCTGCAGTTCGTTCAGAATGAGACGATCGGTCATATCGATGTTGTTCATGAGAGTATTTTGCGCTGAACAGGCGATCAGATGCAAGGAATGAGCGCTATAGCCATAATCAGGAGGAGAATCGCTCATAATGGGTCTTGCCGACGCGTGTAATATGCCGTGCGTCGCATTCGGTCGCAGGTGGAGGGGTCCAACATGCGCATTGGGGTGCCCAGGGAGATCAAGAGTGAGGAGCGCCGCGTCGGGTTGACTCCCGACAGCGTGCGCGAGGTCACCGACCGCGGTCACGAGGTGTACGTCGAGCGGGGCGCGGGCTCGGGCGCCGAGTTCGACGACGACGAGTACAAGGACCGCGGCGCCATCATGGTGCCCACTGCTGAGGAACTCTTCGAGATCGCCGAACTGATAGTGAAGGTCAAGGAGCCCCAAGCGGTGGAGCGCGCCCTCCTGAGGGCCGACCACACGCTGTTCACCTACCTGCATCTGGCTCCCGACCCCGACCAGGCCCACGACCTGCTCGGCAGCGGAGCCACTGCCATCGCCTACGAGTCGGTCACCGACCACAGGGGCCGACTCCCCCTGCTCGCCCCCATGTCCCAGGTAGCGGGCCGCCTGGCCATCCAGGCCGGCGCCCGCTGCCTGGAGGCATCCGCGGGCGGCCGGGGAGTGCTGCTGGGCGGGGTGCCCGGTGTGGCCGCGGCTCCGGTCACGGTGATCGGCGGCGGGGTGGTCGGCACGAACGCGGTGGAGATGGCCCTGGGACTCGGCGCCGACGTGACCGTGCTGGATCGCGACATGGCCGTGCTCGAATCGCTGGCCGCCCGCTTCGGTCCGGCGCTGCGCACCCTGTACTCCAGCCCCAGCCGGCTGGCCCAGGCCGTGTTCACCGCCGATCTGGTGATCGGGGCCGTGCTGCTGCCCGGCGCCAGGGCGCCCCGGCTGATCACCAGACAGATGGTGAAGGTCATGCGGCCCGGCACCGTCATCGTGGACGTGGCCATCGACCAGGGCGGCTGCGCCGAGACCTCCAGGCCCACCACCCACGCCGAGCCCACCTACGTGGTCGACGACGTGGTCCACTACTGCGTGGCCAACATGCCCGGCGCGGTCCCCCGCACCTCCACCCAGGCCCTCAACAACGCGACCCTCCCCTACGTGCACAAGCTGGCCGACCAGGGAGTCGTCGAAGCCATCGCGGCCGACAAGGGCCTCCAGGACGGCCTCAGCGTGCGCCACGGCCGGATCACCGAGCCCGCGGTGGCCGACGCCCTGAGCCTGGAATACACCGAGCCCCTCGCCACCCTGGGCTGAGGAGGCCCGGGCCGGCCGCAGCCCCCTGTGACGGCTATTCGTTCAGGTGCATGGCCACGGCCAGGTTCGATCCGATCACCGCGACCCCCACTGCGATCGCCACCACGAGCAGGTTGACCTGCAGCATGGCGGCGTCGTCGACCCTGAACCCGGCCAGCAGTTGCAGGCCATCGGCGTCGCTGAACTGATCGATCACGTAGTTCCGCAGGAGCGAGTTGCTGATCATCGCCACCACGGCGCCGAGCAGGCCCTGAACCAGCCCCTCGAGCATGAAGGGCACCCGGATGAACCACTTCGTGGCCCCCACCAGGCGCATGATCTCTATCTCGGGACGCCGGTTGCCGATGGCCACCGCCAGCGTGTTGAGAATCAACAGCGTCGAGGCGCCGAGCAGGACGATCGAGCCGATGAACAGCACGCGTCCGGCCCGGTTCGACAGGTTCTGCACATCGCGGATCACGTCGCCCGCGAAAGTGACCGTGCGAACACCGGGCTTTCCCTTGAACTGGCTGCCCAGCTCCTCCACGACGTCGGGGTCGGGATCGGTCGGGACCACCCGGTAGTACGGGGGCACACCCTCGGCGGTGAAGATCTCCAGCACCTCGGGTGTGTCCTCGAAGAACGCCTGGAACTCCTCGTAGGACTGCTGGCGGTCCACGTACTCCCAGCTCTCCACGCCCGGGCTCTCGTCGAGTTGGTTCCGGACGCTGGAGTCTTCGTCCGTCCCGGCGTCGGTGTTCATCCACACTATGAACTCGAC
Organism: Candidatus Aldehydirespirator sp.; assembly: GCA_965203635.1. Classification (GTDB taxonomy): domain Bacteria; phylum Actinomycetota; class Acidimicrobiia; order Acidimicrobiales; family Aldehydirespiratoraceae; genus Aldehydirespirator. The sequence goes on along the minus strand of OZ241903.1, from coordinate 2,258,650 downwards.
GCCGTCCTGCCATCGGGCCGTGGCGCTGTCGACGGCCACCTGGAACAGCATGAAGCCGCCGAACATGGCCAGCGAAACCCCCACCGTGACCACGGTGGCCACCGCCAGCAGGATGTTGCGCCACAGGTTCTGACCTGTCTCGCGCAGCACGTAGCGGAAGCTGAACACCGAGGCCTACTCGCGACCGGGGGCGAAGCTGAACATCGAGGGGCTTACTCGTAGACGCCTCGGGCCTGGTCGCGCACGACCATTCCCCGGTCGAGTTCCACCACCCGCTGCCGCATGCTGTCCACGATGCTGCTGTCGTGGGTGGCCATCACGACGGTCGTGCCTATCTCGTTGATGCGCTCCAGCAGGCGCATGATGCCCACCGACGTCGTGGGGTCGAGGTTCCCGGTGGGCTCGTCGGCCAGCAGGATCAGCGGCCGGTTGACGAAGGCCCGGGCGATCGACACCCGCTGCTGCTCGCCTCCTGAGAGCTCGCGGGGGAACCGGTCCATCTTGCGGGACAGCCCGACCAGTTCCAGGATGGCGGGCACCTGGCGGTTGATGACCTGGGGACCCTTGCCGATCACCTCGAGCGCGAAGGCCACGTTCTCGGCCACCGTCTTCTTCTGGAGGAGCTTGTAGTCCTGGAAGACATAGCCGATGTTGCGCCGGAGGTAGGGAACCCTCCATCCGCTGAGCCCGCCGATGTCGCGGCCGGCGACGAATATCCGGCCGTGCTCGGGCACATCCTCGCGGTTGAGCAGACGGATGAATGTGGACTTGCCGGAGCCGGACGGACCCACCAGGAAGACGAATTCCCCCTTGCCGATGTCGATGGTCACGTCACGCAGGGCCACCACGTCGCCCTTGAAGACTTTCGTGACCTTCTCCATCTTGATCATCAGGCGTCTCCTCCAGCGGCCTTCGGTGACGTGGCGACAGTACCAGCCCCCTCGATCGAGCCCGCGGCACCGGTGGCCCGGCTCCACCGGAGCCAGGCCTCCATGAACGGATCGAGATCCCCGCCCAGCACCGCGTCGACGTTGGGGGTCTCATGGCGGGTGCGCTGGTCCTTCACCATCTGGTAGGGCTGCATCACGTAGCTGCGTATCTGGCTGCCGAAACCCACCTTCTGCTGCTCGCCCTTGATGCCGGCGATCTCGTCGGCGAGCCTCTTGCGCTCCAGGTTGAGCAGCTTGGCGGCCAGCATCTGCATGGCCCGCTCCTTGTTCTGGTGCTGGCTGCGCTCGTTCTGGCAGCTGGTGACGATCCCGGTGGGCAGGTGGGTGATCCGCACCGCCGAGTCGGTGACGTTGACATGCTGGCCCCCGGCCCCCGAGGAGCGGTAGGTGTCGACCCGCAGATCCTTCTCGTCGATGGCCACCTCGTCGGAGACCTCCTCGAAGAAGGGGGCGACATCGACCGCGGTGAAGGCCGTCTGGCGCTTGCCCTCGTTGTTGAACGGAGAGATGCGCACCAGGCGGTGCACGCCGTGCTCGGAGCGCATCCAGCCGTAGGCGCAGCGGCCCTTCACCAGGAAGTCCACGCTGGAGTACCCGGCCTCGGTGCCCTCCGAGAGGGCGGTCACCTCCAGCTCGAAGCCGCGGCGCTCGGCCCAGCGGCGGTACATACGCAGCAGCATCTCGGCCCAGTCCTGCGAGTCGGTTCCGCCCTCGCCCGACTTGATCTGGCAGACGGCGTCCCGCTCGTCGAACTCGCCGGTGAACAGCGATCGCAGCTCGAGCTCGTCGAAGCGACCAGCGATACCGGCCACCAGCCGCTCGATCTCAGCCTCCTCGGAGGCATCCCCCTCCTCCACGGCGAGCTGGTTGAGGGTCTCCGCGTCGGAGATCCCGTCTGCCAGCCGTTCGAACATCGCCAGGTCGTCGCTGATCGAAGCCAGCTCGGAGGTCACGGCCCGGGCCCGTTCGGGCTGATCCCACAGATCGGGGCGTGACGACTCAGCCTCGAGCTGGGGGAGCCGAACCCGCAGCGCGTCGATGCGAAGATAGGCCTCGGCCTCCTCGAGCCGACCGCGCAGGCGGCGCAGATCGTCGCTGAAGTCCTGCACCGCGTGTCACCCGCTCTTGTTCGCTGCGCTCACGGGCCGCTCGGGCCACGGCCTCGCTCGGCGCATCGCCATAGTGCTCATGAAACTGCTGCCCATCCGCTCGGCCTCTGCTCAGCCCGCGCCGGGGCGGCCGCAGCACATCTTGTACTTCTTGCCGCTTCCGCAGGGACACGGCTGGTTGCGCCCGACCTTCTCCAGCTCGCTCTTGACGACCGGCACCCGGTTCCGTGGCTGGTTCGGCACCGCAGCCCGGGCTGTGTCCGACGAAGCCGCCGCGGCCGCGGCCGGCTGCGGAGCCCCCGCCCCGACGGCCGCCAGCGCCGGAGAGGCAGCCTCGCTCTTGCTGGCGGTCACGCCCACCAGGCGGGGGGCGTCCTCGGGCGCCTGCTCGGCGAGCTGGACGTGCATCACGTAGCGCACGAAGTCCAGGGCGATGCCGTCCATCATCTGCCCGAACATCTCGAAGCCCTCGCGCTGCCATTCGGTGGCCGGGTCCTTCTGCCCCATGGCCCGCAGATGGATGCCCTCCCTCAGCAGGTCCATCTCGCGCAGGTGGGACCGCCACTTCTGGTCGATCAGGCGGAGCATCACCTGGCGCTCCACCTGGCGCATCACGTCGGTGCTGAGCTGCTCCTCCCGCTCGCCGTAGTGATCCAGGGCAGCCTGGTTGACGATCTCGGACAACTCACCGTGGGTGACGACCGCCTCGAGTCGAGCCGCCTCCACCCCGCCGGGCCACAGCCCCGCCAGCTCCGTGCCCAACCCCTCACGGTCCCACTCCTCGGCGTGCTCGGATTCGCAGTGGGCGGCAATGGAGGAGGCGACCGCCGCCTCCAGGTGCTCCAGAGTCTCGGATCGAAGGTCCGTCCCGTCGAGGATCTGGGAGCGGCGCTGGTAGATGACCTTGCGCTGCTCGTTCATCACCTCGTCGTACTTGAGAACGTTCTTGCGGGTCTCGGCGTTGCGCTGCTCCACCGTGTTCTGGGCCCGCTCGATGGCCTTGGTGACCATGCTCGCCTCGATCGGCACGTCCTCGGGCAGGGCCTTGTCCATCACCCAGTTCATGGCGCCGGTGGCGAACCGGCTCATGAGTTCGTCCTCCAGCGACAGGTAGAAGCGGCTCTCGCCGGGGTCGCCCTGGCGCCCTGAGCGGCCTCTGAGCTGGTTGTCGATCCGCCGGCTCTCGTGGCGCTCGGTGCCCAGCACGTACAGCCCTCCGAACTCGAGCACCTCCTCGCGCTCGGCGTCGGTGGCCGCCCGGTGCTTGGCCGTCAGCTCGACCAGGCGCTGGGCGCCCTCGGGGGTGTCCTCCTCGAGAGCCTCGGCCCTGAGGTCGCGGCGGGCCAGGCCCTCGGGATTGCCTCCCAGGAGGATGTCGACGCCGCGCCCGGCCATGTTGGTGGCCACCGTGACCGCGCCCAGCCGGCCGGCCTGGGTCACGATCTCGGCCTCGCGGTGGTGCTGCTTGGCGTTGAGCACCTCATGGGCGATGCCCTGCTTGTCGAGCAGGCGGGACAGCTTCTCGGACTTCTCCACCGAGACGGTGCCGACCAGCACCGGCTGGCCCCGCTCGTTGCGCTCGAGTATGTCCTCGGCGCAGGCCGCGAACTTGGCGTCCTCGGTCTTGTAGATCAGGTCGGCCCGATCGTCGCGGATCATCGGCCGGTGGGTGGGCACGCTCACCACGTGCAGGCCGTAGGTGGAGGCGAACTCGCTGGCCTCGGTCTCGGCCGTGCCGGTCATGCCGGCCAGGCGCTCGTACATCCGGTAGTAGTTCTGCAGCGTGATGGTGGCCAGCGTCTGGTTCTCCTCCTTGATGGCCACCCCCTCCTTGGCTTCGACCGCCTGGTGCAGCCCGTCGGACCAGCGCCTTCCGTCCAGCACCCGGCCGGTGAACTCGTCGACGATCTTCACCTGGTTGTGCTGGACGATGTACTCGTGGTCGCGCCGGTACAGCTCCTTGGCCCTCAGCGCGGCCTGCAGCTGGTGCACCAGGTTCTGGGCCACCATGTCGTAGAGGTTGTCCACGCCGAGCATCCGCTCGACCGCATGCACGCCCTCCTCGAGGGGCGCGACCGAGCGCTTCTCCTCGTCCACCTCGTAGTGGACGTCGCGCTGAAGGCCTCGTGCGATCCCCGCGAAGCGGGTGTACAGCTTGGCCGCGTCGGCCACCTGGCCGCTGATGATCAGCGGGGTGCGAGCCTCGTCGATGAGGATCGAGTCGATCTCGTCCACGATGCAGTAGTGGTGGCCGCGCTGCACCTGCTCGGCGCGCGACATGGCCATGTTGTCCCGCAGGTAGTCGAAACCGAGCTCGTTGTTGGTCCCGTAGGTCACGTCGCAGGCGTACTGGCGCCGCTTGTGCTCCCAGCCGCGGTTGCCGGGGACGATCAGCCCCACGCTGAGGCCGAGCCACTTGTAGAGCCGGCCCATCCACTCGGCGTCCCGGCCGGCCAGATAGTCGTTGACCGTCACCACATGGACGCCCCGGCCGGTCAGTCCGGTGAGGTAGACCGGCAGCGTGGAGGTGAGCGTCTTGCCCTCGCCGGTGCGCATCTCCGCCACCGCGCCCCAGTGCAGCGCCGCGCCGCCCACGAGCTGCACGTCGAAATGGCGCTGGCCGAGCACCCTCACCGATGCCTCCCGCACCACCGCGAAAGCCTCCAGCAGCAGCTCGTCGGTGGACTCGCCCCTCTCCAGCCGGCCGCGGAACTCGCCGGTGCGGGCCCGCAGCCCGTCGTCGTCGAGGCGCTGCATCTCTTTCTCGAGCGCGTTGATGTCGGGGACGAGGGCCTGGAGATCCCTGAGTTTGCGGCCCTCGCCTGAGCGCAGGACTCTCCTCAGCAGCGACATCGGTCCGCTCCCTACCCGCTCGGCCTCTGGTCAGCCGGCCTCGTCGATGAGGCCCACAGCACCGTCGTCGCGCCGGTACACGACCGCGGAGCGCCCCGTGGCCGAGTTGATGAAGAAGAAGAAGCCGTGGCCCATCAGATCCATCTTCAGCGCGGCCTCTTCTGGACTGAGCGGGCCGAGGTGGAACCGCTTGGTCTTGACGATCCGCAACTCCGGCTCAGTGTCGCCGTCGTCGACTGCGCCGGAGCCTCCGGTCGCTTCTGGGATCGGCTGCACCTCGCCGTCACTGCTGGTTCGTATCGTGTCGCCGCGGCCGCGGTGGCGGTTCTGGAGCTTGGTCCGCAGCTTGCGGATCTGGCGCTCCAGCTTGGCCTCCGCGAGGTCCACGGCGGTGAAGGCGTCGGGGGCGTTCACCTTGCAGCGCAGATGGTGGCCGTGCCCCGTCAGGGTCACCTCACAGGTCTGGTGGTCGACGATGCGAGGATTGCGAGCCTCGTCGAAGTGCACCTCGGCGGTGTCCAGATCGTCCAGGTACCGGTCGAGCTGCCCGATCTTGGCCCTCACGGCCTCCTCGAGGCCCGGGGTGATGTCTGTGTGGCGGCTGCTGATCGATATCTCCACGTCAACCTCCCTGTCGTGACTCTCCGCTCCGGCTTCGACGCGTCCTCATCGTAGAGGGACCGCGACGGGCTGCCGCGGTGCCGCGGGCGCCACCGTGGCCACCGCAGCCACCACCGCCGCCGCGCCGCCGGCCCTTAGTGCAGTGGCCGCGACCCGCAGCGTCGAGCCGGTGGTGCACACGTCGTCGACGACCAGGATCAGACCGCCCAACCGGCCGCGCCGGACCGCCATCGTGGGACCCTCCAGGCGCCCCTGGAAGGACCGGGAGGTCTGGGGCTCGTCGTCCAGCCGGCGCAGCAACCGGCGAGCCCGCGACCCCAGGCGCCTGGCGAGGGCACGGGCCAGGAGCTCGGCCGGGTCGAATCCTCGCCCGCGGCGGCGCGTCGGACTGCAGGGAACCCAGGTGACCAGGTCCGGAGCCTGCCCCGCGGCCGCGACCGATGCCATCCGGTCGGCGATCGGGGTGACTGCGGCGGTGAGGCGGCCGTACTTGAGGGCGCGCACCAACTCGGCCGCGGCGCCCTCGTGGCACCAGCCGGCCCACAGCGCGTCCACGCCGTCGATCCGCACGCCCTGCATCCGAACAGCCTAACGTTGTCAGATCAAAAAATATTGAAAAATATGGAAACTTATTGAGAGCTAGGAGACGGTGAGAGGGTCATGGCACAGCGCCGGCATCGGCGGCGGTGACATGGCCTTCGTCGCGCATCCAGGCGATGGAGTCGGCCAGGCAGTCTGCCGCGGTGCGCAACCTCACGCCGGTGTCCTGCTCGGTGTATGAGTTGTCGCCTGCACAGGTGTTGTACATGTACTCCACGCCCTCGGAGGTGAGGATCAGGTCGAGGCCGAAGCGGCGGGTCAGGTCGCCCATCCGGCCCCACGCCGAGAACATCGCCTTGGGCATCTGCACCGACTTCAGGTCCCGCCCTGTCACCTCGCACAGCACCGACAGCAGCTCGTCGGAGGTGAGGTGGTGGCCGAACATCACGTAGCGCTTCGGGCCGCGGCCGGCTTGCATCGACGCCGCTATCACCGCAGCTATGTCTCGCACGTCGATCACGTTCATCGTGTAGCCGGACGAGCGCAGGAAGGGTTTGGTCAACCACAGCTTGAGCGGCTTGAACTGGGTCGATTCGCCGTAGTCGCCGGGGCCGAACACGCCGCCGGGATAGACGATGACCACACCGTGCCCCGAGTCCTGGAGTCGCCGGGCCAGGTTCTCGCTCTCGGCCTTCGAGCGCGCGTAGGGCATCCGGGCGCTGCCCACCGGATGATCGCCGGTCACCGGGTCGGTGCGGAACGGGAACATGGCTGCGGTGCTGGACACGTGCACGATCGGGTCGCAACCCGCGTCCGAGGCCGCGCCCAACACGTTGAGCGCTCCCGCGAAGTTGCTGGCCTCGATGGCGGCCTCGGAACTCGGGTCGGTCCCCACCACCGCGGCCGCGTGCACTACCGCGTCGCAGCCGTCGACCGCGGCCGAGGCCGCCACCGCATCGGCGATGTCCCCCTGGACGGTCTCGAGCGAGGCCAGATCCACTCCCACCCGAGCGGTGACCGTCTCGAGCTTGGACGGCGTTCGCACCAGGGCCCGCACGCTGTGGCCCGCGTCCTGGAGCGCCTTGGCCGCGTGGGACCCCACGAAGCCGGTTGCGCCGGTGACTAGGACTCTCATTTGCTCCGCCTCCCCATGGTCTGAGAAAGCCTAGGCCCCGGGCCCGAGCGGCCCGTGAGCGCAGCGAACAAGAGCGGGCATCAACGCACGGCCCCGGCGTCGGCCGCGGTGACGTATCCCTCGTCGCGCATCCAGGCGATGGCGTCGGTCAGTGACTCGGCTGTCGGCCGCAGGACGATGCCAGTGTCCTGCTCGGTGGCGGAGTTGTCGCCCGCGCAGTAGTTGAACATGTACTCCACGGCCTCGGTGGTCAGCACCAGATCCCGGCCGAAACGGTGTGCGATATCCCCGACCCGGCCCCAGATCGAGAACAGCGCCTTGGGCGCCGGCACCGACTTCAGGTCCCGGCCGGTCACGCTCTGCAGTTCCGACAGCAACTCGTCGGCGGTGAGATGGTGGCCGAACATCAGGTAGCGCCTCGGACCCCTGCCCGCCTCCATGGAGGCGGCTATCACCGCGGCCACGTCGCGCACGTCGACCATGGTCACCGTGTGACCCGACCGCAGGAACGGCTTGGTCAGCCAGAGCTTCAACGGCTGGAGCTGGATCGACTCGCCGTAGTCGCCGGGGCCGACGGTCAGGGCGGGATAGACGATCACCACGCCGTGCCCCTGGGCCTGGTACCGCCGGGCCAGGTGCTCGGACTTGGCCTTCGACCGCGGGTAGGCCCCGCCGGCGGTGCCGACCGGGTGGTCGGTGGTGACCGGGTCGGTGCGGAACGGGAACAGGGCCTCCCCGGTGGAGACGTGGACCACGGGATCGCAGCCCGCGTCGATGGCGGCCTCCAGCACGTTCTGCGCGCCCGGGAAGTTGGTCCCGGACACCTCGGCCGCCGCGGCAGGAGCGATGCTCACCACTGCGGCGGCATGGACCACGGCGTCGCAGCCGTCGACGGCCGCAGTGACGGCAGCGGCGTCTCGGATGTCTCCCTCCGCCGTCTCGAGGGAGTCGAGGTCGACGCCCACCCGGGCGGTCACCGTCTCGAGCTTGGCCGGCGTTCGCACCAGGGCCCGAACGCGGTGGCCCGCGTCCTGGAGAGCCTTGGCCGCGTGGGACCCCACGAAGCCGGTTGCGCCGGTGACCAGAACCCTCAGGGCCGTTCCCTCCCCGACGGACAGCGCATGCGCATCAGCTGAGATCCTCCAGCAGGGCCGAGGCCAGGGAGGCGGGACTCGATGGTGTTTGCCTGGCCTCGATCTCACGGTGGCGGGCCGCGATGGCGGCGTCGAAGTCGCCGTCGGTGAACAGCCAGAGCTGGTCGGCCCGGATCGCCTCGACCACCATGCCGGCCACCGCCGATGGGCGCAGCGCCTGGGCGTAGAGATCGCGGACCGCGGCCCTGGTCTCGGATTCGGGCCCGCCGGCGACCATGTCGGAGTCCCACGTCCCGTCGACTCCTGGATGGTCCTGGAGGCGTTCGGGCCGGTTGCGCTCGGAGTCCAGGATGTTGGTGGAGACCAGACCGGGGCAGAGGCAGGTGACGCCCACCCCGGTGCCCTCGGACAGCATCTCGGCGTGCAGGGTCTCGCTCAGCGCGACCACGCCGTGCTTGGAGACGTTGTAGGGGCCGATCCCCGCCGAGGACAGGTGGCCCAGGATCGACGCGGTGTTGACGATGTGGCCCGAGCCCCGCTCGATCATGGGGCCGAGGAAGGCTTGGCAGCCGTGGATCACGCCCCAGAGGTTGACCCCCAGGCACCACTCCCACGACTTGAGGGACAGTTCCGTCATGGACCCGGTGGCGGCCACGCCGGCGTTGTTGCACAGCACGTCGGCGGGGCCGTAGGCGTCAACGCAGGCGTCGCGCAGTGCCTCGACCGACGGCCACGACGACACGTCGCAGGTGACCGCCATCGCCTCTCCCCCGCGGTCGGTGATCGACTGCACCGTCTCGTTCAGAGGCGGCTCCTCGATGTCGGCCACCACCACCCTCATCGATTCGGCCGCGAAACGCTCGGCCATCCCCCGGCCGATGCCGCTGGCACCCCCGGTGACCACCGCCACCCGGCCGGCGAGATCGATCATGCCTCCTCCTGCGGCGTGGCCGCCCGGTTCGGGGCCAGGGCGGCCAGCGCGTCGTAGTCGACGGCCGCGGCGCCGGCGGAGGGGTCCAGAACCTGGATGCAGACCTGGGTGGCCCCGGCGTCGGCGTGCTCGGCCAGCCGGCGTTCGATGGCGTCGACGTCGCCCCAGGCCACCATGGCGTCCACGAAGCGGTCCGAGAGGCCGTCGATGTCGTCGTCGTCGAAGCCGAGGCTCTTCCAGCAGTTCCGGTATCCGGGTGCCCGGGTGTAGAACTTCATCACGTTGCCGCCGGTGGCGCGGGCCTGTTCGGCGTCGGTGGTGAGCATCACCTTCTGCTCCACGCAGAGCTGGGGGTCGGGACCCATCACCGAGCGGGCGAAAGCGGTGTGCTCAGGGGTGGTGTTGTACGGATGGGCGCCTGCGGTGCGCTCGGCGGCGAGCTCGAGCATCCGCGGGCCGAGGGCGGCCAACACCACCGGCACCTCATCGGGCGGAGGCACCGCGGTGTAGCGGGCCTGATCCATGGCGTCGAGGTAGGACCGCATGAACGACAGCGGCTTTTCGTAGGGGATGCCGCGGATCTTGTTGACGATCACCGGGCTCGACACGCCGAGGCCCAGCGTGAACCGGCCACCGGTCTGCTCCGCGACGGTGTACGCGCCCTGCTTCATCACGCCCGCGTGCCGGTTGTAGACGTTGGCGATCCCGGTGGCGAGCCTGAGCCTCGACGTGACTGCGCCCAAGTGTGCGGCCAGGGCGAACGGGTCGCGCCCGAAGGTCTCCCCCACCCACAGCTGCGAGTAGCCGAGCTCCTCCACGGTCTCGGCGAAGGCAGCCGCATCGGCTCCGCTCAGCGCCTCAGGGGCCGTCCAACACCCGCGTTCAACCGTCATGTGCGATCCCTTCAGCCCGGTCTGCGCTAACCGTATCGGTAGCGCGGCACCATCCGGCAGGCAAGGAGCCCACCCAGGGAGACGCCCCGGCGGGGCCGATCCCGGTGGCAGCATCGTGTAGGTTCGCGCCCCTGTGATGGGGCGCATCCCAGAGGTTCGTCGGTGGCGGGATGCGGTCGTCCCCGCACTGCTCGTCACCACGCCCCTGGTGGGGTATCCGCTGATCGGCGACGACCCGCGGCGCCTCTATCTCGCCGCCCACCGCTTCGGCTCCGACCCGCTCGCGGCGTTCAGCCACGCCTGGGACACCGTCGACGGGTTCCTGGACCGCGGCAACTTCCGGCCGCTCGGTCGGGCGGTGGAGAACATCGAGAGAGGCTTCGTGTTCGACGCCGCCGAGGCCACGGGGCTCGCGCCCCACGCCGTCATCGGCGTGCTGCGGCTGGTGATGGTCGCAGTGCTCGCGCTGGTGGCCTGCCGGGTCGTGTCAGCCGTGGTCGGCTCCGGCGACACCTCTCTCGGGCGCTCCCATCCGGCTGTCGTGCTCTACCCGATGACGCTGGCCGCGACCCTCGTCGCCGCCGACAACGACAGTCCCATCACGAAGTACCCGTTCGTGGTGGTCGGCTCGGTCGTGCTGATCCTGGTCACCGCGCTGGCGGTGGCTCGCGACAAGGACATGCGGGCCAGGCGGCTTTCATGGCACGAACCGGTGTCCATGGCCCTGCTGGGCGCGGTCGCGGCCAGCACCTACGATCTCCTGTACCTTGCTCCTGCGGTGGCGGCCGCCTTCATGCTGGCCCGCCACTGGGCGTCGGGGCGCCCGGCCCGAGAAGTGCTGCGCAGTGGGGCGCTGCGCCGCTGGGTGTGGCTCAGCGTCGGCTTCGGCGCGGTCTTCGTGCCGGTCCGCATCGAGATCGCGAACCGCTGCAGCCGCGGGACGTGCTACTCGGCCTCCGACGTCGAACTGTCCGCCGACGTCTACCTGCTGACCGCGAAACGTCTCCTGACCGGCACCCCGCCGGCTGGCTATTCCCACGCTTCCAACCTCGTTGACGAGTCGGGCCTCGACTTCGGGCTCCCGGAGTTGGCCACCAACTCCCTGCTGGTCCTGGTGCTGGTCGCCATCGGTTGGGTCGCGGTGAGAGCAGCCCGGCAGGTCGAGCGCTGCTGGCCGGATCTCCAGGCACGGGAGGCGATGTGGCGCAGGCCGGCGGCCGGCCTCGGAGCGCTCGGTGCGGCCACCGCTCTACCGGCGGCGCTGCTCGGCGGTCTGTCCAGGCACGTACAGAAGGTCGACTACCCCGTCGGGGAGGCCTGGCGCGAGACCGTGCTGGTCCAGGTGGGCTGGTCGCTGCTGGCCGCGTCCGTGCTGGTGGCGTTGTTCGGGATCGTGCGTACCCGGCGGGCATCGCTAGTGCTGGTCGCGTCCGCTTCGTCAGTTCTCTGCGTCTGCCTGGTGCTCACCCTGGTCGCCAACACGAGGCTGAACCTGGTCGGCCGCAGCACGCCAGTGCATGTGATCTCGAGCGAGATCGCGGCGGCAACCATCCACTTCGATCCCACCGATGCGGGAAACGCCCGGCGCTGCCTCCTGATCGACGACTACACCGAGATCAGCCCCGACGGATGGCTCAGCGGACCAAACGTCGCCGACGAGCTCGACGCTCTGATGCTCGACCGTCACGGCCAGCCGTTCTGCGACCCTGCCCGCCTCGGGGGTGCTGGTCAGTAGCGGTAGTGGTCGGGTTTGTAGGGCCCGTCGACGTTCACGCCGATGTAGTCGGCCTGGTCGGGAGTCAGCCTGGTCAGGCGGACGCCGAGCGCGTCGAGGTGCAGCCGGGCCACCTCCTCGTCGAGGCGGCGGGGCAGGGTGGTCACGTCGACGGGCATCGAGTCGGCGTTGGCGTGCAGGTCCATCTGGGCCAGGACCTGGTTGGTGAAGCTGCACGACATCACGAAGCTGGGGTGCCCGGTGGCGTTGCCCAGATTCAGCAGGCGGCCCTCCGAGAGCAGGATCACCGAGTGGCCGTCGCCGAAGACGTACTCGTCGACCTGGGGCTTGATGTTGACCCTCTGGACGTCCGACATCCGGTTCAGCCCGGCGACGTCCACCTCGTTGTCGAAGTGGCCGATGTTGCCCACGATGGCCTGGTGCTTCATGCGGGCCATGTGGCCGGCGCTGATGACGCCCGCGTTGCCGGTGGCGGTGACGAAGATGTCGGCGATGGACACCACCGCCTCCAGGGTGTTGACCTCGTAGCCCTCCATGGCCGCCTGCAGCGCGCAGATGGGGTCGATCTCGGCGATGATCACCCTGGCCCCCTGGCCCCTCAGCGCGGCCGCGCAGCCCTTGCCGACGTCGCCGAAGCCGCACACCACGGCCACCTTGCCGCCGATCATCACGTCGGTGGCCCGGTTGATGCCGTCGAGAAGCGAGTGGCGGCATCCGTAGTGGTTGTCGAACTTGGACTTGGTGACCGAGTCGTTCACGTTGATGGCCGGGAACAGCAGCTCGCCCCGCTCCAGCATCTGCTGCAACCGCATGACGCCCGTGGTCGTCTCCTCGGACACCCCCCGGATGGACGGCACGATCCGCGAGAAGAACCCGCCGTCGTCGCTCGCGATCGACCGCAGCCGGTCGAGTACCACCGCCCACTCCTCGGAGTCGTCGTCGGTGGCTGCGGGAACCTCCCCGGCCCGCTCGTACTCGAGGCCCTTGTGGACCAGCAGGGTGGCGTCTCCCCCGTCGTCGAGGATGAGGCTGGGCCCGCCCCCGCCGGGCCAGCGGAAGATCTGCTCGGTGGCCCACCAGTACTCCTCCAGGGTCTCGCCCTTCCAGGCGAACACCGGCACTCCCCGGGGTTCGTCGACGGTGCCACCGGGGCCCACGGCCACGGCCGCGGCGGCATGATCCTGGGTTGAGAAGATGTTGCAGCTCGCCCACCGGACCTGAGCACCCAGAGCGACCAGCGTCTCGATGAGCACTGCGGTCTGGACCGTCATGTGCAGCGATCCGGCGATCCGGGCGCCGGCCAGGGGCTGATCGTCCGTGTAGCGGCCCCGCAGCGCCATCAACCCCGGCATCTCGTGCTCGGCCAGGCGGATCTCGGCCCGTCCGAGCGGAGCCACCGAGAGGTCCGCGACACGCATGTCTCTACCGGTCGACGAAGCCACAGCCGTCACCTCCGAACACGGGCGCTTCCAGACACTCGGACCCCAGGCTGCCCGGCTACCGGCCGCCGGCCCGGCGGGCCGCCGACTCGGCGACCGCGTCGCCGACCAGCACCAGGTCCAGCAACTGCGCCAGGGCTCCCTCGCCGTCCGCCCTCACCTCGTGGACGGTGGACACCGCGTCGAGCAGGTCGATGCGGTCGGCGAGCCCCTGGGGCTCGAAGTCGTGGCGCAGCACGATGGTGGCCACACCCGCCGGGACCCGCCGGGCCAGCGTGCTCCAGGACGCGGCCTCGGCCTCGTCGGCCGGGAGGTTGCGCCGCACCGACGCCACCCGGCCGATCCGGTCCAATCGATTGACCCAGCGACGGGCCGCGTGCTTGCCCACGCCCCCGGCCCCGCAGACCACCGCCATCCGGGCCTGCACGGCCTCGGCCAGAGCCTCCACCGGCCCGGGATCGGCATCGATGAGCCTGCGACGGGCTTCGATCTGCGCGGCACTCTCGGAGATGAGCCTGTTCATGCCGTCCAGCACCCCGACGCGCTCGAGCAGCACCAGCACCGGCACGATCACCACGCCCAGTCCGGCAGCCGGGCCGGCGAGACGGTCCACCCGAGCTATCGGAACCCCCCAGTCGGTGCAGAGTGCCGTCAACTTGCCCCCCGAGGTGACGGCCACCATCCGCGCCCCGCTGGTCACCGCCACCCGGGCCGCGGCCACGGTCGGCTGGTCGTCGCCGGACTGCGAGACCGCCACCACCAGTGAGGACTCCGAGAGCCAGGCCGGGCTGATGCCGCCGGTGGCCAGTACCGGCTCCGAGCCCTGGAGGTGCGCGACCGACTCCACGACGTCGCCGGCCACCCCTCCGGAGCCGGCCCCCACGATCACCACTTCGGATATCTCGCCGGGAGCAGGCAGGCCCTCGACCACGGCGGCGGCCACCGCGGCGTCGCGCACCTGGTCGGGCAGGTGTCGCAGCGCCTCGAACAGGTCGTCGGTGGCCATGGCGCGCCGTCTTGCTCAGCCTGCGCCGTCGCCGCCGGCCTCGAAGGTGGGACCGACTCCGTCGGCCTCCGCCTTGGCCAGCAGGCGTCCGTGCTCGGCGTCGTCCACCGGATCGGCCTCGTCCAGCAGCATCACAGGAATCCCGTCCTCCACCCTGTAGCGGAGACGCAGCCGCGGGTTGTACAAGATCTGTTCGTCGGAGAAGTACAGCAGCGGTCCCTTGTCGCTGGGGCAGGCGAGTATCTCCAGCAGGCGGGCATCGAGTGTCACGGCGGAGCCGCCTCCTTCAACAGCGAGCGGACGGTAACCAGATGCTACGGGCGAGCGCGGGTGATCAGGGCGAGCACCTCAGCGACTCGGACTGGGACTTCGGCCGGGTCGCTGGACTCGAGGTTCAGCCGCAGCAGGGGCTCTGTGTTCGACGGCCTCAGGTTGAACCACCAGCCGTCGCAGTCGACGGTCAGGCCGTCGAGGCGATCCTGCTCGCAGCCCGCGAACGAGGCCGCCACCCGCTCGATCATCGCAGCCTGGTCGGGCACATCGCGGTTGATCTCGCCCGACGCCGCGTAGCGCTCCAGCGGAGCACCCATGTCGCTGAGGCTGCCGTCGTGCCGACCGAGCGCCTCCAGCAGGACCAGCACCGCGATCATGGCGCTGTCGGCGCCGTAGTTGCCCCGGAAGTAGTAGTGGCCGGAATGCTCGCCCCCGAACACCGCTCCGCTGGAGGCCATGGCCTGCTTCATGAACGAGTGCCCCACCCGCGTCCGCACCGTCCGGCCTCCCAGCTCCTCGACGACCTCCCGCAGGGCTCTGGAGCAGATCACGTTGTGCACGATCGTCGCGCCGGGCTCGCGTTCGAGCATCACGGTGGCGATGAGCGAGGCGGTCAGAGAGCCCGAGAGCGGCCGGGACTGCTCGTCCACCACGAAGACCCGGTCGGCATCGCCGTCGAAAGCCAGTCCGGCGTCAGCCGAGACGGCTCTCACCCTGCGCTGGACATCCTGCAGGTTCTCGGGTCTGAGCGGGTCGGCCGGGTGGTTGGGGAACGTGCCGTCGAGCTCAGGATGGAGGTAGTCGACCTCGAAGGGCAGTGGATCGAAGACCGCCGGAGCCACCAGGCCGCCCATGCCGTTGGCGGTGTCGACCGCCAGTCGCAGCGGCTGCAGCCCGCTGGGATCCACGAAGGACAGGACATGCTCGACGTACCGGGCCAGGATGTCGTGTCGAGTGGTCGTTCCTGCGGCGGCCGCCCGCGGCGGCGTAGAGGAGGCGCGGGCCTTGATCGCCTCCAGTCCAGTGCCGGTCCCGATGGGGGTCGCGCCCGGGCCGCAGAGCTTGATGCCGTTGTAGCCGACCGGGTTGTGCGAGGCGGTGAACATCGCGCCGGGGACGTCGAAGAGCCCGGACGCGAAGTACACCATCTCGGTAGCGCACAGGCCGATGTCCGTCACGTCGACACCGGCCGCAGCCGCGCCCCGGCAGAAGGCGGCGGACAGCTCGGCGCCGTCGGGACGCATGTCGCGGCCGACCACCACCCGGGCCGCGCCCAGATCACGCCCGTGACCTCCGAAGGCCGCTCCGATGGCGAAGCACGCTTCGGCGTCGATCTCGGAACCCACGATCCCACGGATGTCGTAGGCCTTGAAGATGGCGTCGAGGTCGGCCACCGCCATCTACCCGCCGGGATTGCTCGGGTAGCGGCCCAGCAGGGCCCGCGTCCGGATGCGGCACATGTCGAGCACCAGCTCCCAGCCGTCGCTGAAGACCCGAACCGACGACACATTGCTGTTGACGACCTCGACGGGAACCTGGCGCACTTCCATGCCGAGACGGTCGGCCAGGAAGAGCACCTCGACGTCGAACGAGAACCTGTCCATGACGGACGCATCCAGCACCGCGCCGGCCGCCCGCGAGGAGAATGCCTTCAAGCCGCATTGAGTGTCGCGGCCGCGGCCGAGCCTCAACAGCCCGCGCAGCAACCCCACACCGAGACTCCCCGTCCTGCGCAGCCCGGACGGGTCGGTCACGGCCACCGAGTCGGGATGGCGCCGGTCGCCGACGGCCATGTCGGCGCCCTTCTCCACCTCGTCGAGCAGTCCCACAAGCTGGTTCGGCGCGTAGGCGAGATCGGCATCGGTGAATGCCACCACCTCCCCGGACGAGGCCCGCATCCCGGCCCGCACCGCTTCTCCCTTGCCCCGGTTCTGCCCGAACTCCACCACGACATCGGCACCCGCGGCTCTGGCCGCGGCGGCGGTGCCGTCGTCGGAGCCGTCGTCGACCACCACTATCTCCGCGCCGCCGTCGGCGGTCACGCCGGCCAAGGCGGTGCGCAACGCGGCGACCGTGTCGCCGATGCGGCCAGCCTCGCGGTAGGCCGGAACGACCACCGAGAACCTCACGGCCGCGCCGAGTCTCCGGGCGTCTCGGTCCCTCCCGACGTCTCAGTCGCTCCGGACGTCTCGGTCTCTCCCGAAGTCGCGGTCGCATCAGTTCTGGCCCCTGGAGCCCTCCTCGAGCGCACCAGGAGCCACGCCACCGCCGCCAGTCCCACCAGGGTGACCGCCATCGAGAACCACTCCACACCGCTGCGGCCGTAAGTCAGGCGTACCTCGGTACCGGTGGGCACCACCACCATGAAGTTGGGCGACACGCGGTAGGGCCCCTGCGCGCCCGAAACCGACCAGTTCGGGAAGTACGAGGTTCGCACCAGAACCGGAGACCCCACTCGATCCACCGAGAACGAGATCGAATGGTCCCCGCGGACGATGTCGCTGACCCCTGCGGGCTCGATGTTCTCGACCGGAGCGACATCAACGAGCACATCCGACAGCCGCCGCATCACCTGCTGGCGGCCCCCCTCGGCGTCGGAGGGGTCATCGCGGCTCTCACGCCGGATGTCGGGAAGAGTCATCCGAGGCCAGGCGTCGGGACCGTCGGCCGCGAGCACGGGCCCGTCCGGGCCGGTAGCCAGGAACGCTCCCACCGATGCCTCGAGCCACCCGTCCGAGTCGTCGAGACCGTCGACCACCACCGGCAGCCTCGACAGCCCGACCGCCGGAGCGCTGCCGGACACCTCGAACACGACCCACGGGCCCAGCGGCGTCGCGCCGACCTCTGTGAGGTCCGCCGCGGCTCGGGCCTGGCTCACCGCGTCCTCGGAGAACGCCATGTAGTAGCGAACCCCCATGAGCTGCAGGTGCTCGACGCCCCTGGCTACATCGAGTCCCGAATAGGGCAGGTCCCGCTGAGCTCGTGAGGGAGCGGTCGACAACTCCGACTGCATCAGGAAATGGTACGGGACTGTGGCCGAAGCCTCGAAGTAGAGGCCCTCCATCGACGCGATGCACCGGTCGGTCCAGTACGGCAGCAGCATGGGCGCCATCGGAGTGCCGTAGGAGCCGAGCCGACCGGCTTCGTACTCCCAGAGGGCGGGGCCGCAGCCGTGGCTCTCACCGATCCGGTCCATCGTCTCGACGAGGTCCCAATACTCCGAGCTGCCCCCGCCGGCGGCCGTCGGTCCCCTGCCCTCGTAGCCCTCGAAGTTGTACTCGACCCAGTACGGCCCGAGGTTGGACTCGCTGGAACTGAACGGTCCCCAACGGTAGACGCCGTCGTCGCCGAGACTTCCGAAGGGCAGGGACCGCAACGGCAGCCCCACCATCACCGTCACCGCCACCGCGAGCAGCGCCACCGCACCGCCCGCCGCCACCGTTCCCGCCGACCGCCGCGCCAGCGAGAACCGGCGCGGCACCTGGTTCTCGACTTCCTCAGCTTCCTCGACGGTTTCGGTTTGCTCGGCTGCTTCGACATCTCCGGCTTCGGCGGCACAAGCCGCCTGCCTGCGGTCGATGGCCGAGCGCGCCAGCCGGATCGCCTCGCCCAGGCCGAGGGCCGCGGTCAGGTAGACGGTGAGGTAGTAGAAGGGCAGGATCCGAACGTTCCACAGGCGCCCCTCGGGCAGGATCAGGAAGCCGGCGGCCACGATCGCCGCGGTAAGGGCCAGCGCCATGCCGAGCCGCCGGTGCCGGAAGAACAGCAGCACCGCGCCGGCCGCCGCCAGCACCACGAACAGCTGCAGCGGCGGATCGTTCGTCAGGAAGCTGTAGTCGAAGGAGCTGCGGGACCAGAGCGAGGACAGGTAGCGGCGCTCCTTGCCCCAACCCATGTCGTTCAGCAGGCCCCGGTTCCACCAGAAGGGCAGCACCCACCACGCGCTGAGCGCCGCGGCCAGCGCCCCGCTGGAGACGGTCCACACCAGCCGGCGTCGCCACTCGGCGGCCCGCCACGGCAGGACGAGCAGCAGGGCGGCCGCGGCAGCCAGCGCGAAGAACGCGGAGAACAGGTGCATCAGCCCCGTGAGGGCCAGCAGCGCGCCGGCCAGGATCCTGTGCCGGTCGGTCTGCATGCCCCGGACGGCAACCCCGATGTAGAGGACCGCGCTGGCCAGGCCCAGCGAGTAGGCGAACTCGCCCGCCATGGTGGACATCAGGTTCCCGCCGTAGATGTTGAAGGAGCGGTCGAAGAGGAACAGCATGGTGGCCACCGAGGCCAGCGCCTGACCCTCGGCGCTGATCCCGCCCAGGCGGGTCATCGCCCACACCGCCACGGGCAGCGCCACGACCCCCGCGATCGTCACCAGCTTCAGTGACACGCCGTACGGCATGGGGACTGCAACGAGCGCCAGAACGGCCGCGGCCGCCGACGCTCCCGCCCGCCAGCGGGGTCTGCGACGCAGTCCGTACCAGGCGCACCAGGCCGCCGCGGCGGGCAGCAGCAGGGCGGCCAGGGCGCGGTCGGCCACGGGGTCGTCGACCAGCAGCTTGGCCGCACCGGCCGTCCCGGCGACGGCCAACGCGATCGTCCAGCACTGGCCGGCGGGCCGTCCTGCCCGCCGGGCCGCCACCAGCGCGGCCGCACCGGCCGCAAGAGCCACCGCGAGGTGGGCGAACACCGCCTCGTGGAGCCCGAGGCCCGCGTCGACGATCACCACGAGCAACGACGGGACCACCATGTAGAACGTGAAGGCGGGAAAGCCCGCGTACCAGTCGTGGGTCCACCCGGTGAGCCTCAGCTCGCCGATAAGGACGTCGCGCAGGTATGCGGGAGCCCAGACATGGGCTCCGAGGTCGCCTCCGGTGGGTGTGGTGTCGGTGAACCAGAGCCACGGCCTCAGATTGAGGACGACGAACCCGACGACCGCTACGAGTACCGCCACACTGAGGGCAAGCCCCAGGCGGCGACCTCTCAACACGGGCAAGAAGCATAAGAGGCCGAGCGGCCAGGGGCGCGAGTCCGGGTCATGCGGACGAGGCCGTGGCCCGAGCGGCCCTCAGGTCGCAGCGAACAAGAGCGGGATATCAGGCCGGCCGGGGCTTGAGAGGCCGAGCGGGCCGGGTCAGGCCAGGAGCACGATGACGGTGGCCGCGTTGAAGGCGACGTGCGACCACAGGGCCGCGCCCAGACGTCGGGTGGCCAGCACCAGCAGAGCGTGCACCACCCCGATCACGAGCAGCGCCGGGAACTGCACCACCTGGAAGTGAACCACCGCGAACGCGAGCGAGGAGATCACCACCGCACGAACCGGGCCGAACCGGTCGCGCAGCGCCCCCTGCAGCAGGCCCCGGAAGAACACCTCCTCGGTGAGCGGAGCCGCCACCACGGTCATGAACACCAGCACGGCGACCTCCGGGGGCGCCTCGGCCATCTCGGTCAGCTCGCGGGCCGGGCCCTCCACGTCGAGGTCCTCGAACACTTCGAGGATCGGGAGGTAGAGCAGCGGGAGCAGCACGAACTGCAGCAGCAGGCCGACGGCGATGCCCGCGGGCACATCTGCGGGCCGCATACGCCACCCCATCTGCTCGGACCAGCGCAGACCGCGCGTCCGGGCCAGCAGCGGCGTGCCCAGCAGCCCGATCCACAGAGGAACCTGCAGCAGGAGCAGCGGGCCCAGCGTCAGCTCCGACGACGCGTCCTCCCCGCCGAGGTCCACCCCCAGCAGGGCCACAACCACGACCGCGGCGGCCAGGCTCCCCAGGAACCCCGCCGTCCATCCGACCACCGCCCACTTCAGCCGGGTCGTGGCCGGCATCATCGGTGGCACATCGTCCCCCACGAGTCGCCCGCCTACCCGCTCGCCCTCAGTTCTCGACTGGGCAGAAGTCTGCGCCGTACTCGGACCTCGACAACTTGTTCAGAACTTGTTCAGCTCCTCGAGCACCCGGTCTCCCGAATGCCAGCAGTCCGGACAGTTCCGGTCGGCGTACGCCGAAATGAGTTCGCACCTTATGGCTTGACCCCTCTCCGACCGGTCGAAGTCGACGCTGGCCGTGGAGATGAGGTTGACGACGCTGCCGTCGTATCCTGTCCGCCTCCAGATCGAGAACTTGTCGTTGGCAATGAATGCGTTCGCCGACATGACAAGCACGGCCACAGCCACGGCTGCGGCCAACCAGACTCGGTGCCCCTGTTGTTCTTCACGCCGACGACGCATGTACGACAGTGCAATGACGGCCAGGCCATAGAAGATGAGAGCCCACGACATCTGAACCAACAGTGAGTCGCGCCACTGATGGAGTCCCATACCTCGATCGTTCCATTCCTGCAAACCCTGCGACAGGCTGACCATGAACGACGACACCAGTGCGACGGCGCCCCCGAACCCGCAGAGCACGGCTCCGAGCCTCCGTTGGGCCCGGGCGGGCAGGCCGTCGTCGGATCCGGATGCTCGGAACATCCGTGAGGCCGCGACAACTGCGAAGCAGCCCAGCGACACAACCACGAACACCAGCCACACGTTGGTCACGAAGTCCAATCCGCTGCGAGCCGACGAGAGGCTGTCGTACTCGCCGGCCAGCCCGGACGACAGCGTCTCCCACTGGAGCCCGGCCAGCGCCCGGCCGAGCCACTGCTCGACGGAGAGGGCCGACAGCACGATCTCGGAATTGCCGTAGCAGTCGTTGCGGGAGCACTCGGCCGCGATTACCAACCGGCTCGGCACGAACACGGCCAGGAAGCCGGCCGACAAGGCCACGAACCTGGAGATGGCCGAGCTCCGAAGGATCTCCGCGGGCGCGAGGCGAGACAGCCACCCGCGGAAGACGATGGTGAGCAGGCAGACGGCGGGGACGAGGTAGAGGAGCTCGGACGTCATGGCGCTGATCATTCCCAGGACCGCGCACAGCGCCGCCTGACGGAGCCTTATGCCCTTCCCGGACAGAGCTGCGCTTGAAGAGACATACAGCGGTACCAGCAGCAGACAGATCGCCGCGGACACAAAGAAGAACGGAAAGAAGGACACGGGGTGCAGGGCGCCGGAGACGACGATCATCGATGCCAGCACCAAAGGAAAGCCGGCCAACAATGAGGGCACAGGCTTCGCCAGCAAAGAGACTTGATGTCCCGCTGTCTCAGTGGTTCCTGCAGACGCAGCTCTCGCTGAGTTGTAGAGAGCGATGACGAACCACATCGCAGCCACAGCCAGGGCGGACACGATCAGGAGGCGTAGAACTCCGTGGACGACATGGGGTGCCACACCGGTTCCAGCGGCAACCTCGAATATGGTCGTCTGCTCCATATACATGATGAACCGACCCAGCGGCCGGAAGTTCCCTTGCCGGAGGAATCCATCCATCTCAGCAAGGTTCTGATTCGCGATGGCGAACGGGTCCGCTCCGAATTCGCCGGTCAACCAGTACATCATGATGCGCTGATCACTGTGGAAGTTGAGCCCCAACAGGGGAGCCATCACCAACGCTGTTGGTCCGGCGACATGCAGGAGGGGCTTGCTCGGAGTGCTCCTCTGCAATCGCATCGCCGCCGAGGCTACAACCAACCAAACGCCGCGGCCGTGGCCCGCCGCGGTCGCGCCTGCGCTGATCGGCGGTCCAATCGGACGACCCCGCGACTAGCCTGAGTCCGTGGCCGACAGCACGCCGCCGCCCCCGCCGCCGCCCCCGCCGGAGGGCAAGCCGCCCCGGCAGCCGCTGCGGCCCTCCCCGGAGTCGCAGCGTCGCTCTCGCCTGCTGCTCTGGCTGATGATCGGTGCCGTCGTCGCCGTCTTCATGGCCACCACCATGCTCCCGGGCGACTCCGGGGACGGGATCTCCTATCCGGACTTCCTGGATCGGGTCACCGAGGGCAGCATCGTCCAGGGCACCTACAACAACAACAGCGGGAGCATCAGGGCGACGGCCGTCGACGGCACCGAGTACTCGTCCAACGGACCGCTGCCGTTGCCCGATGCCGACACTGCGCTGATCAACGAGCATGTTCCGGAGTTCCGCTACGAGACTCCCCAGACCAACTTCTTCCTGTCGATAATCCCGCTGCTGCTGCCCATCGGCCTGCTCATCCTGTTCTTCTGGTGGATGCAGCGCCGGGCCCAGGGACAGATGGGCAGCATCATGTCGATAGGGCGGAGCAAGGCCAAGACCTACACCACCGAGAGACCCGGCACGACCTTCGACGATGTGGCCGGCTACGGGGGCGTCAAGCAGGAGATCACCGAGATCGTCGACTTCCTCAAGACGCCCGAGCGCTTCGCGGAGATAGGCGCCAGGGTGCCCAAGGGCGTGCTGCTGGTGGGCCCGCCGGGCACGGGGAAGACCCTGATCGCCAAGGCAGTGGCGGGCGAGGCCGGCGTTCCGTTCCTCTCGGTGACCGGATCGGACTTCATGGAGATGTTCGTTGGGGTCGGGGCCAGCCGGGTCCGCGACCTGTTCCAGTCGGCCCGGAAGATGGGCAAGGCGATCATCTTCATCGACGAGGTCGACTCGATCGGCCGCAAGCGCGGTGCGGGCCTGGGCGGAGGCCACGACGAGCGCGAGCAGACCCTCAACCAGATGCTCTCGGAGATGGACGGTTTCGAGGGCTCCGAGGGCATCGTGATGATGGCCGCGACCAACCGGCCGGACATCCTCGACCCCGCGCTGCTGCGTCCTGGACGCTTCGACCGCCAGGTCGTCGTGCCGCTGCCGGAGCTGTCGGACCGGTTCGAGATCCTCGGAGTCCACATCAAGGGCAAGCGCACCGCGGAGGACCTCGACCTGAACGTGGTGGCCCGGGGCACGCCGGGGATGAGCGGCGCCGATCTGGCCAACCTGATCAACGAGGCGGCTCTGTACGCGGTGCGCGAGGGTGACGAGGAGATCGCGGCCCGGCATGTGGAGCTGGCCCGCGACCGGGTGATCATGGGCCAGAAGCGCGAGTCGCTGGCCCTCACCGACGACGAGAAGGAGGCCATCGCCTATCACGAGGCGGGCCACGCCGTGTGCGCGGCCGTGCTCCCGACGGCCGACCCGCTCCACAAAGTGACGATCATCCCCAGCGGAATGGCGCTGGGAGTCACCATGCAGCTGCCTGAGGAGGATCGCCACATCTACCGCGCCGACTACATCCTGGACCGTCTCGTAGTCATGTTCGGTGGCCGCATCGCCGAGGAGCTCGTGTTCGACATCAGCAGCACCGGCGCGGCCGACGACCTGATGCGGGCCACTGCACTGGCCCGGTCCATGGTCCGGGAATGGGGCATGTCCAGAGAGATCGGCCCCATGGCCTGGGGATCGCAGAACCAGGTGTTCCTGGGCGAGGATCTGGTGCAGACCCGCGACTACAGCGATGAGACGGCCCGGGTGATCGACGAGGAGACCGAACGCATCCTGCGGGAACAGCAGGACCGGTGCCGCCAGACCCTCACCGAGTACCGCCACGGACTCGACCTGGTGGCCCGGGCCCTGCTCGAGCATGAGACCATCAGCGGTGATGAGGTGGAGCGCCTCATTGCGGTGTCTCGTGACGGCTCTCCGTCGGGCGACGCCATCGAGAGCACGCCGAACACCGACGCGAAGCCCGACGCCGATCCCCCACCGGCGGCCGGCAACGGCTCGGGTGCTCAGGCCGACGTGCCCACACCCGCAGCCTGAGCCAGCCTGATCGACCTGTCAGCCGATCCCGGCGATCGGCACCGGTTGGTGCACGGCCACCCCCAGCGACGCCGATCGTGAGGTAAGCCCGACGACCTCGCGGCCGACGACCACCGGTGCCGACGCGTCGACCTCCACCACGAAGTTGCCGGAGCCCAGCCCAGCCAGGGGCAGCCTCCGGCTCAGGAGGGGCCCGATCTCCACGGAGCGGATCAGCTTGCCGTCGACACTGACGTCGGCCTGCGCGATTCCCGCGGCCGACGGGTTGACGATCACCAGCGCCCCCGGGTCGGTGCCCAGCCCGGCGGCGCCGTCCTGGTCGCTCACCTCCGCGGGCACCCGCCAGCGACGAGCAGCCCCGTCGGCGCCGATCGTCGCCGTTGATCCGGCCACGGCGGCGGCCCCGTCAGTGCCGGCCGGACTATCGGAATCGATAAGAGCAGACGTGACACTAGTGATCGACGCCGCCACCGGCACCGGCGTCAGGGAGCGGACGGCCAGGCTGAAGGGGCCGATGCCGTCCAGCCGCCCCTGCCTCGACAGGTCGATGAGGGCGGTCCGGCCCGGCCGGACCGTGATCTCGATGGGAGCCACGTCGAGTTGCGGATCCTCGGGAATGATCTCCACGTCGACCTCGGCAGTGTCGGTGGCCGACGGATTGGACACGGCGACGACATCCCGGCGGCCGTCCCCGACTGCGGCAACCGGAAGGTGCCACAGATCCGCGGCACCGGGAACTGCCGGAGCGGTCCGGATGCCGCGGCCGGCGATGGGGCCGTCTGCTACCTGTATCCATGACGCCGCCACCCGGCCGGACACGACATCGATGAAGGCTGCGACGGTGGACGCCACCGTCACTTCGGATGTGATGTCCACCGCGGCTACCCGCTGGGCGGGCACGACAAGCCCGTCAATCGAGTCGCGGCCCACATCGGCCACCAGTTCGATGTCGACCACCGCGACGTCCGGGAACGGGTTGAGCAGCATCACGACGAAGCGCTCTCCCTCCACCGCCGAGCGGGTCGCACCGTTGGAGACGATCCAGCTGTCGGCCGTTCGGGTGAGGCAGGGTGAGCGGCCCACTCCCTGGGCGGCGTTGACGAGCTGTTCCACGACCACGTCCGCGCCCGTCGTCTCGACCATCACTCCGACCCATTCGGCGTCGGGCACTGCCTCGGACGGCTGGAGAAGTACCCGGCCGCGGGGTTCAATGTCCATCTCGAGGGTCGACAGGTCCTGCGATGCGGACCCACCCGGCAGCACGGACACATTGACGGTTCGCGGCTCATCGGATCCGTTCACCATCTGGACCGTCAGCTCTGCAATTCCCTCAAGACGGCTGCCGCCCGGACAGAACCAGGTGTTGACGACGCCTGTCGGGGCCACCAGGGCCGACTCGTACTGATCGGCCCGGTCCGACACGGCGCGATCCGGTATGTCGACCAGCACGCCGGCCAGCAACAGTCCGCCTATCGCGATGATGGCCAGCACCCGCATCGAGCGCATCAGGACCGGTCCATCCGTCGCCGCAGCCACGCGAGTGCCAGCACGACGGGCGCGGCCGCACCGATCAGCTGACCACCGTGACGCCACCACGGTGCCGAGTAGGAGAGCTGCACCTCTCCGGCCGAGGAGGGCTGATAGGCCCTCGCCCACGACAGCGCCTCCCGCCTGGGCACGGCCTCGCCGTCCACGGTCAGCTCCCAGCCCGGTCGCGGGGTGTGGCTGATGAGGATCTCGGCGTTGTCGGGAATCCTGGCCGTCCAGGGCGGGCCGTCCCCGGAGAACATCGGCGAGCCGGCGGCCAAGGGGCGGGCCTCGAGGTCCGTGAAGTCCTCGATGCCCTCGTCGAATCCCGGCGGGTAGAGAGCCCGCATCGGCACCCACGCGGTGTTCACGAACATGTCGACCGCGCTGTTGGTGCCCTCCACCAACTCGAGATCGAGTTGATCGCGCATCGCGGCGACCAGATCTGGTGGCACCGGCCGGGCGTCTTCGGAGGAGACGAACGGCGCCGGCGCAAGCCGGTGCAGCAGTACCACGTAGCGCACGCCCAGGCCGGCCAGGAGGCGCCCGCCCCGCGCCGTGCGCCCCTGTTCGATCTCCTCGATCGCCACCGAGAAGAGATCGGCCCGACCCCGATCAAACGGAACGGCGCGATCGACGAGCGTTACGGAGTCGCCGACGGTGGCCGCCCAGGCGACACCCGGAGCCAGGCTGTGCCCTTCGGTGGCCAGGAACTCGGGCGCGCCGATCCACAGCACGCGGTAGGCGCCCTCCAGGACCGGGGGCTCGAAGCGCAGAGCCGAATGGTGATCGCTGGCGACCAGGCGCCATCGCCCGTCCTCCAGCGAGCCGATGCTGCCCACCGCCAGCAGCAGCGACGCAGCCACCGTCACCGGCACGAGCGCCTGCCGCCAGCCGAAGTGGCTGAAGCGCAGGTCGTGCTCGATGGACAGCACGGCCATGCCGCACAGCCCGGCCACCGCCACCGCGGCCGGAGCCAACAGGAGATGCAGGTCGGGGAGCCCGAACGGCAGCACTCCCCGCTGGGCGGCCAGGGCGACGGCCCAGGCGACGATGGCCACCATCCAGAGGCGCACAGACTGCTCCAGGCGCCACCCTCTCCCGAGCAGCAGCGGCACGGCCATCGGAAGCGCGAACAGCCAGACGATCCATCCGGGATCACTCGCTCCTATCGCGAAGCTCAGGATCTCAACGAATGAGACCGCTCCGGCGGACCCGTCGCGCCCGTCGGCCAGGAAGCCCCAGCCCGGGCCCGACGCCAGCAGGTCCACCACGGTCGGGAAGGCCAGGAATGCAGCCGTCGGCACGGCCAGCGCGGTGGCGACCACCAGGCGGGGAACACCTTCGGGTCGGCCGGCCAGGAGGCTGCCCGCCACCAGGCCGGCTGCCAGCAGACCCACCAGCCCAGCGGCGGCCGGGACGATCAGCGCCGCGGCGCCCGCGGCCGCTCCCAGCGACGCGTACACCGCGGCGCGGCTCCGGAATCCCTGGGGCTCCTGACGGAACGGCGCGGCTCGCGAGGCCCGCAGCAGCTCCCGCAGCATCCACGGAGCGGCCGCGTAGCCGACGAGACCGGCCAACGACCCACTCGCGACCGACGCCGGCGCGAGGGGAACCAGGAGGTAGGCGAACAGGGTGCTCGCCTGCGCCCGTCGGGAGCCGGTTGCGGACAGCAGGCGGTAGGACCCGACCAAGCCGACGACGATCAGCGCGACGACGGCCAGGGTGCGAACAAGGGCCATGCTGCCGAGGACCAAGCCGAGTACGCCGAGGTACGGGAGAATCCCCAGGTTCGAGGACGGCGCACCGGCGTTGCGTTCGCTCCACCCACCCCACCACGACTTGATCATGTCGGAGGCGTTCTCGGGGAACGCGGCGAAGTCCCCGACCGTGGGGACGCCCGAGGACAGGAGTCGGCGCGATCCGAACAGCACGACGGCCAGGACCACGATCCACGCGATCCACGCCAGCCGGTTCGTGCCGGTGCGCAGTCCTCCGAAGACTCCCCTGCCGGCCGCGCTGAGCAGCCCGGACGGCTCCGCGCCGGACTGCCTTCTCAGGAATGACAGAAGGCGGACGCTGCCGAAGTACTGGAGCGCGGTCACGTCGGCCTGGCGCACCCGGCGAACCACGGCGTTGGCCTTGCGACGCTGCGACACTACGTCTAGCCGGGAGATGTTCCAGACCCAGGCCGAGACTAGGTCTCGCACCCGGCCGAGCCGGGCGGTGAAGATGGCCAGCAGGACCTCGAAGACCGCCATGATCAGGGCAACCGGCAAGAACACGGTGAGCGAGATGCGGCCGTGGTTGACCAGCATCGCCCGCAGCGCGTGGCGGGTCTCGGTGAGCCTCGTGTCGTCGACTCCCGTTCGGGACACGAGCCCTTCGCGGTGCCGGGCGACCGCGCCTCCGACGAACATCACCCGCGCCCCGGCCATCTGGGCCCGCCAGCACAGATCCACGTCCTCGCCCCGGAAGGTCATGCCCCCGTCGAAGCCGCCCAGGCGCACGAACAGCTCGTGGCGGATCAGCAGCACCGCGGAGGGAAGGGCGAAGACGTCGCTCACGCCGTCCTGCTGCTCCTGGTCGAGCTCGTCCGCGCCGACCCGCTCCGCGGGCACGCCGAAGCGGTCGACGTCGTAGCCGGCGTGCTGGATGATCTCGGGCCGGTCCCATTCGACGATCTTGGGACCGACGATCCCCGCGTTGCTCCGCTCGGCCTCGGCCACCAGCACCGAGACCGCGTCGGGTGCCAGGGCCACGTCATCGTGGCACACCAGCAGGAAGTCAGCCTCTATCCCTGCATCGAGCACGGTGTTGGCCGCTTGGGAGAACCCGGTGGCTCCGGTGCCGTCGACGACAGCGGCATCGGGTAGGACCTCCGAGACCCGCGCTCCGATCCCCGATCCGGCCGCGTCGACGACGACCGTGCTCAGGGCGGAGTAGTCCTGCAGGGACAGCGATTCGAGTGTCTCGGTGAACCAGTCGCCGGGTTCGTGGGCAACCACGACGGCCAGCACCGTCGGCTGCTGCTGGGCGATGCCGTTCGCGCCCACCGCGGGCGCCGCGCTGTCGACGGGAGATGCGATCAACCGAGGCTAATGGCCGCCCTTCTACGGGGGTGCCACCCTCACAGGCCAGGTTTCCGCCACGCCTCCAGCAGTTCTGCGGAGGTGACCACCGTGGCCACCATGGACAGGCTGTTCTCGATCACCGCTTCCTCGTATTCCGCGGGGACGCCGGCCACGGCGTCGCGCACCAGCACCACCTGGTAGCCGAGATCGACCGCGCTGAGGCACAGGCCCATGATGCCCACATTCATCGACACGCCGGTGGCCACCACCGTGGTCACGCCCAGGTTGCGCAGGGTCTGGTCGAGGGAGGTGGCCGTGAAGGGCGTCAGGCCGTGCCCGCGCGCCGCGATCAGGTCCCTGCGGTCGTCTCCGAGCTCGGGCACGAGTCGAGCCCCGTCGCTTCCGGCGAGGGTCGCAGCGATCCCCTGCTCCCGGCGCAGCTTGTCGGCCAGCCCCAGGATCCGGCAGTTGACCGCGGTGCCCGCCCCGTCCTCACGGGTGTGTACTACGCAGTGGACGACGCGCGCCCCCACCCCCCGGGCCGCGTCGCATACCGCAGCCGCGGCCCGTACCGTCCCGGCGGCCGACACCCGATCGACGAGGGCCTTCATCATGGCGTCAGGACCCACGACGCCCCTCTGCAGCTCCATGGTCAGCACCGCCGTCGAAGCCGGATCGACCAGCGCCGCCAGCCCCTCCAGCTCCCGGCCCGATGGCGTCGTCATTGGGTCACCGTCGTCATGCGATCAAGTGTGGCACGCCCCGAACACCTAGTGTGCGCGGTGATGCGCTGTCCAGGCCCGTCCAACGACCGGTAGGCGCCGGTGCGGGCCCTGGTCACCGGTGCCACAGGCTTCGTGGGTCGCCACCTCGTGGCGCATCTGGCCGCGGCCGGCGACGAGGTGGCGATCAGCGAGGCCGAGATCACCGAGCCCGATGCGTTGGAGGCCGATTTCGATGGCAGCCGCCCCGACGCGGTGTACCACCTGGCCGCGCAAGCCGACGTGCATGCCAGCTTCAGCGATCCGGCCGCGACCCTCCGGGTCAATGTGGAGGGAACGTTCAACGTCCTGGCCGCAGCCCGGCGGGCCGGTGCGGGCCGGGTGGTGGTTGTCAGCAGTGCCGACGTCTACGGGAGGGTCGAACCGGAGAGCCTTCCCGTCGATGAGTCCTGCGCCATGTTGCCGGTGACTCCCTACGGCGCCAGCAAGGCCGCGGCCGAGATGGTGTGCCTGCAGGCAGGCCTGGGCGGCGGGCTCGACGTGATCCGGGCCAGGGCCTTCAACCATCTCGGTCCCGGCCAGAGCGACCGGTTCGTGGCTGCCGCGCTGGCGTCGCGGGTCGCAGCCAACGAGCGCAACGGCTCGGACGTGGTGCGGGTCGGGAACCTTGAGGCCAGGCGCGACTTCACCGACGTGCGTGACGTGGTTCGGGCCTACCGGCTGCTGGCCACCAACGGCGAGGCGGGCGAGGCCTACAACGTGTGCAGCGGCGCCGCCCGCGCCGTCTCCGAGTTGGCGGAGGTCCTGATCGCCAGGGCCCGGCACCCCATGCGCCTCGAGGCGGACGGTGAACTGCTGCGTCCCGTGGACGTGGCCGAGGTCTCCGGCGACCCGTCGAAGTTGCGCAGCGCCACCGGCTGGCGTCCCGAGGTGCCGCTGGAGCAGACGCTCGACGACCTACTCGACTACTGGCGGTGCAGGACCGCGGATCCGTCGGGCGCGCCCGGCGGAAGTGCCGCGGCAGAGTCGGAACTGCCGAGTTCGGGCGATAGCCAGTAGCGCCATGGCCAGACGCGCCCTGATCACCGGCATCACCGGCCAGGACGGCTCGTACCTCGCCGAGTTGCTGCTCGGCAAGGGCTACGAGGTGATCGGCATGGTGCGCCGGTCCAGCATCGTCAACTACGAGCGCATCGCCCACATCCAGGACCGGATCCGCATCGTGACCGGTGACCTGCTCGACCAGGTCTCCATGATCGAGATCCTGCGGACCTACCGGCCCGACGAGGTGTACAACCTGGCCGCCCAGTCCTTCGTGCAGACATCCTTCAGCCAGCCGGTGCTGACCGGCGAGACCACCGCCCTGGGGGTCACCCGGATCCTCGACGCCATCCGGCTCGTGGACGGCGACACCCGCTTCTACCAGGCCAGCTCGTCGGAGATGTTCGGGAAGGTGCGGGAGGTTCCCCAGAACGAGAAGACGCCCTTCCATCCCCGCAGCCCCTACGGGGTGGCCAAGGTCTACGGTCACTGGCTGACGGTCAACTACCGCGAGTCGTACGGGCTGCACGCGACCTCCGGGATCCTCTTCAACCATGAGAGCCCTCGCCGGGGCATGGAGTTCGTGACCCGCAAGATCACCCACGCCGCGGCTCGGATCAAGCTTGGCCTCGCCGACGAGCTGCGTCTCGGCAACCTCGACTCGCAGAGGGACTGGGGCTACGCCGCGGACTACGTCGAGGCCATGTGGCAGATGCTTCAGCAGGACGAGCCCGACGACTACGTGATCTGCACGGGCAAAACCCATTCGGTGAGAACGCTGTGCGAGCTCGCCTTCGAATACGTGGGCCTGGACTATCGCGACCACGTCGTCACCGATGAGCGGTTCATGCGCCCGGCGGAGGTCGACTTGCTGGTGGGCGACTCGTCCAAGGCGTCGGCCGCCTTCGGTTGGCGCCCGAAGACATCGTTCGCGGAGCTGGTCCGGCTGATGGTAGACGGGGACCTGGCGCTGCTCCGGAGCGGTCCGGGCGCCGGCGGCGGGGCCGGGAGCAAGACGGGCCGGTGATAACGGTCCTCGCCGGCGGGGTGGGCGCGGCCCGCTACCTGACCGGCCAACTGCTGGTGACGCCGGCCGGCGAGGTGACGGCGGTAGTGAACGTCGCCGACGATGTCGAGCTGCACGGTCTGCACGTCAGTCCCGACATCGACACCGTCATCTACACCCTGTCGGGGGTCATCGACCGCGACCGGGGCTGGGGTCTGGCCGACGAGACGTGGAATGCTCTGGGCGAGCTGAGGGCGCTGGGAATCGACGCCTGGTTCAACCTCGGGGACCGTGACATCGGCAACCATCTGTTCCGCACCACGCTGCTGCGCGAGGGGCTGAGCTTCAGCGAGGTGACTGCCCGTCTGGCTTCGGCCCGCGGCCTGGGCTGCCGCGTGCTGCCGGTGAGCGACCAGCGGATCGAGACCCGGGTGACGCTGGCCTCCGGCGACGAGATCGGCTTCCAGGAGTACTTCGTGCGCCTCGCCCACGACGTGCCCATATCCGGGGTGCGATTCGCCGGAGTGGACGACGCCCGACCGGCTCCCGGGGTACTGGACGCCATATCGGCCGCCGAAGTTGTCGTGATCGCTCCGTCCAACCCGGTGGTGTCGATCGGCCCGGTGCTGGCCGTGCGCGGCGTCGCCGGGGCCCTTGCCGCCCGCCGGGAGCGCAACGTGGCCGTGTCGCCCATAGTTGCCGGCAAGGCTCGCAAGGGCCCGGCCGATCGGATGCTCCGGGAGCTGGGCGAGGAGTCGAGCGTGGTGGGCGTGGCCCGGCGCTACCGGGAGGTGGTCGGCACCCTGGTGATCGACGAGGCCGACGCCGACCTGGCCCCCGCGGTGGCCGATGTCGGGGTCCGGGCCGTGGTCGCCCCGACGATCATGTCCTCTCCCGAGGTCGCGGCCGAACTGGCCCGCCGCACGATCGCCGCGGTGGCAGCGTGACTCTGGAGATCCTCGGGATCGAGGGCATCGGAGAGGTGCAGCCCGGTGACGACCTGGCCGCGCTCATCGTCGCCGCGGCCGGGCCTGACAGCCTGCGCGACCGCGACTGCGTGGTGGTCACCCAGAAGGTGGTGTCCAAGGCCGAGGGCCGGCTCGCGGCCGTCGATCCGGCCGATCCGCTCAGTCACAAGCCGCTGGTGGAGGCGGAGTCGGTGCGGGTGCTGCGCCGCCGGGGTGACCTCGTGATCTCGGAGACCGCTCAGGGCTTCGTGTGCGCCAACGCCGGGGTCGACCTCAGCAACGTCGAGGAGGGGTTCGCCGCCCTGCTGCCGGTCGACTCCGACCGCTCGGCCCGGCGCATCCGCGACCGGATCAGAGCCCTTACCGGCGTCGAGGTCGCGGTGGTGGTCTCCGACACGTTCGGCCGCCCGTGGCGTAGGGGCGTGACCGACACCGCCATCGGCTGCGCGGGCATAGCCGCGGTGGTGGACCTGCGGGGCACCACCGACGCGCTGGGCCGCGAGCTGAAGGTGACCGAGGTGGCCCTGGTCGACGAGATCGCGGCCGCCGCCGACCTGGTCATGGGCAAGGCCAAGGGCGTGCCCGTGGCGGTGGTACGAGGCCTGGACGAGTCCTGGTTCCGCTCCGGCTCGGTCGTCGACGAGATAGTCCGCCCCCCCGCCGACGACCTCTTCCGCTAGCCGGGTTGACGAAATCACTGCTCGCTACGGCCGTCAGCTGGGACGATGAGGCCGAGGTACTCCAGCACGCGCATCTGCGCCTCGCGGAGTTTGTCGGCTGTGAGGATGCCGGTGCGGTCCTGCAGGGCCGCCTTGGGTATCGCCTGGAGAGCTGGCACTCGGATCCAGCATTTCTTGGGAACGTTGGCTTCGCCGGCAGCGAGTCTCACACATAGCTCAGTGCGGAATTGCGTCGAACTCGACGCGGGGCAGCCCAAGACCACCTGCCAATCCGGATCACTGTTGAAGCGAAGATCGCTGAGCACCACGAACGGCCGGCGCTCATCATGCACGCTACGGCTCTGTCCGTCGTCGAGGGATACGGCTTCGTCCGCGACCAGGTAGACGCCGCCCCGGATAGGCGCGCTCACAGCTATTCGCCGAGCAGAATCTCGTTCGCCCGCGCGCGAGCCGCGCGTAGCGGTTCGAGGACCTCCTCGCTGCAGCCTGACGGTGCCGGGTCGTCATCGGCAACATGGTCATCAAGCATCCGCTGAAATTGGGCCAGGGTTTCCGTCGCGTCAGGAATCGGGCGGCGCTCCCCGAGGTCGAGGATTGCTTCCCTCTGCCCATTGGCCCGGGCTTCGCGCATGGGTGCCGTCTGATACGTGAGATTCATCAGTTCGGTTGCGCTGTGATGTCCGTGCTCGGCAACAACGGCGCCGAGATGCTCCAGAAACCTGTCGGCGCTCTCGGCACTGCTCCGATCGATCGGGGGTGCAGACAAGTGGTACTCCACACTGCCATGCCAGTTGCTCGTCACATCCATCTTGATGTCACCGTTGGCGACCAGGTCACTCTCGACGCGCTGCAGGCTGTTGGAAAAGGGGCCGTAGTGACGCCATTGCCACACGACACCCGAACCCGACACGCCGTCACGCTCCACGGACCGCAAGTCAGCCAAGTACAGGAGCTTGGCAACCTTCGTGCGGCTCATCCAGAGGTCCCGAGCGGCTGCTAGGCCCAACAGCGCCTTCATCGCTTCCGACGCGCGGGTCGCGTCTGTGCGCAGACGAGCCACGAAGCGAGTATAGGTCGGCGCCGGCTCTCGATATCTCAATGCATCTTGCTCCCTTCGCTCGAACACGGCAACGCTCGTAGCGAACCACAGAGATGTGACAAGCCGAGACGCCATCGAGATACTCCTAGACAGTCCGGCCGGGTCGGGCATCTAGGCGGTGACGGGCTCGAGAAGCCGCGGCTGGTCGGGCGGGTCCGGCGAGTCGGGCGAGTCGGGTGTGCCTGAGCGGAAGAGGAGCGGCCGCTCGGGGGCGTGGGCGGGGCCGTAGTTTTCGGCATCGGGCGGGTGGAGGGTGCGTCTGCCCGGCGGGCCGTGGATCTGCCAGCCGAAGTGGTGGATCTTGTTGTGGCAGCTCCAGCAGGCCAGCACCATGTTGTCGATGCTGGTGGCCCCGCCCTGAGACACCGGCCTCACGTGATGGGCGTCGCAGATGTCGGGATGGGCTCCGCAGGCGAAGCAGCCGCCGTCGCGGGCGATCAGCAGCTGGCGCTGGGCCTTGGTGGCGCGGCGCACGGACTGGGCCCGCCATATCGGTCTGCCCCGGCGGTCATAGATGACGCCGGTGAACTTGGCGTTGCAGGCCAGCTCCTCCAGCACCGACTGGGGCAGCCTCACACCGTCGGGAAGCTCCGCGACGAGCTTGCCGGTGCCTTCATCGACATGGGCGACCACGCAGATATCGGCGTAGGGCTCAGTCCCCTTACCGTCCGTGCCGTTAGCGCTGAGAAGCTCAAGGGCGTCGGCCATGCACTGGTCGAAGCTGCGGCGCTGGTGCCCGTTGCCGTTGGTGGAGGCCTGCTTCTTGTCGGTGTCATGCATGCGGCCGGCCTCGGCCCGCAGCCGGTTGCGGATGCGGTTCCCGGTCACCACGTCGAACTCTCCGCGAAGGTGCACCATCCCGTCGTCACCGTCCCACATACGCACACAGCGCCGGGCCCGCTGGCGGGCATGCTCGCTCTCGCCGCCGTCGCCCTCGCGATCCACGGCCCAGCGGCGGGCCTCTTTCGTGAACTGCTCGGGCCGCATCGACTCAGCCTTGGCCAACAACTCGCCGTCCGCATCCACATCGGCTGCGCTCGTCCTATCAACCGCCTCGGCCAGCCGCTTGGCGTTGGCTTGCGACACCCGCCCCTCAGCCACCGCGTCGCGCAGCCTCGGCATGTCCTGGATCGCCTGGGCGGTCTTGACCTGGCTGCGCGCCTCCTGCCGCGACAGCCCCGCAGCCGAGGCCAGCACCTCGGCACCGCCGTCGCCGTGGCGCTCCCGGCCCGCCACCGCGGCGGCGGCCGAGGCCTGGAACGCCGCCGCTACCCCCACAATCGACCTGGAGATCGCCAGCGCCTCACGCAATTCGTCCGTGGTCGCGGACCCGTCGTCGGCGATGGCCAGCATCTCCTTCATCCTGGCCTCGGCCCGTCGAGCAGACTCGATCAACATGCAGACAGTATCCCATAGGTGTGTGACATCTGTCAAGTATTTGTATTATTTTACAAGATTTATTATCGCTGTCCAGGGTTGTAGCTTCTCGGGATCGCTGACGACACGCGAACTGACAGCTAGCGGCTGTATCCGTCGGTGTGGTGGCAGACAAAGTTCCAGTGGTCCGTCAGCATCTGCGCTAGATCTCGGCGGGTCTGCCAGCCCAACTCGTCACGGGCACGGGTGCAGTCGGCCCAGGAGGCCTCGATGTCGCCGGGGCGGCGGCCGGCCATCTCGCAGGGGATGCGCGTCCCGAGCACCTCCTCGGCCGCGGCCACCACCTGGAGCACGGTGGTGCCCGAGCCGGTGCCCAGGTTGTAGACCCGGCTGGTCGCCGGCGCTATCTCGGCATCCAGGGCGGCCGCGTGGCCCTCGGCCAGGTCCATGACGTGGACGTAGTCGCGCACCGTGGTGCCGTCACTGGTCCGGTAGTCGTCTCCGAAGACGCTGAGCCGCTCCAGCCGGCCGGCGGCGACCTGCATGATGCGGGGCACCAGGTTCTCCGGCTCGCCGGAGGGATCCTCCCCGATCACTCCCGACGGGTGCGCACCGGCCGGGTTGAAGTAGCGCAACATGACCGCCCGCATGTCCGACGCGGCCGCGGCGTCGGCCAGGATGCGCTCGGCCATCAGCTTGGTCTGGCCGTAGGGGCTCTCGGGGACGGTCGGCGAGTCCTCGGTGACCGGCAGCGCAGAAGTCGACCCGTAGACGGTGGCCGAGGAGCTGAACACCACCCGGCGGACGCCCCGATCGACGGCCGCGGCGGCCAGCGCGATCACCGAGCCGAGGTTGCTGCGGTAGTAGCCGAGGGGGTCGCTCACCGACTCGGCCACGCTCTTGCGGGCCGCGAAATGGACCACCGAGTCGATCCGGTGCTCGCCGAAGACCGCGTCCAGGTCGTCGGGATCGCCCGCGTCGCCCTCCACCACCGGCAGGTCCGAGCGAGTGAGGCTGCGGATGGCGTCGACCACCCGGCGCGAGGCGTTGGAGAAGTCGTCCAGGACCACCACGTCACGCCCCGCGTCGTGCAGCGCGACAGCCGTGTGGCTGCCGATGTAGCCGGCACCCCCGGTTACCAGCGTCGCCATCAGACCGCCCCGGGCACCCGGGCACCCGACAGGGCCGCCCCCGGCGACACCTCGAAGCACTCGCCCACCAGCGTCGCCATCAGACCGCCCCGGGCACCCTGGCACCCGACAGGGTCGCCCCCGGCGACACCTCGAAGCACTCGCCCACCAACGTCCCGTCCGTCACCCGGGCACCCTGCCCGACCGTTGCCCCGGACCCCACCACGGAATCGAGAACAGTCGCTCCCGCTTCGATCACCGCGCTCGAATGGACCGCCGAGCCCCGCACGACCGAGCCCTCCCCCAAGGCCGCGCCGGCCATCACCACGCTGCGCTCGACGACGGCCCCCGGATCCACCGAGGCCTCCGGCGACACCCCGACCGCGGCCGGCCCGCGCCGGCCGTCGAGCAAGTCGAGTTGGACCTGCAGGTAGGTCTGGGGGGTGCCGGCATCGACCCAGTAAGTGTTCTGCCTCAGAGCCCACAGGGTGCCGGCGGCAGCCATGGCGGGGAAGACCTCGCGTTCCACCGAGACACGGCGCCCGCCGTCGATCCGCCCGATTGCCGACGGCTCCATCAGGTACGTCCCCGCGTTGATCCAGTTGCTCGGCGCAGGCGGCCGCGGCTTCTCCACGAAGGCGCTCACCCGCCCACCCGCCTCGGTCACCACCACCCCGTAGCGGGACGGGTCCTCAACCTCGATCAGGTGGATGGTGGCCTCCGCTGAGGCCGAGCGGTGCAAACGCAGCATCTCAGTCACGTCGAGGTCGGTGATCACGTCGCCGTTGGCCACCAGGAAGGTGCCCCCCGAGTCCTCCATGCCCGAGGTGGCGTAGGCGAAGCGGATGGCGCCGGCGGTGTCGAGCGGCTCGGACTCCACCACGCAGCACAGATCCACCCCCGCGCAGCGGCCGTCGGGGTAGGCAGCCCGGAACGCCTCGTCGTGGTAGCCCAGGGCCAGCACCACCCGGTCCACGCCGTGGCGGGCCAGACCGGACACAGCGTGCTCGATCATGGGCCGGTGCATCACCGGGAGCATCTGCTTGGGGGTGGTCAGTGTCAGGGGCCGCAGCCGGGTGCCGAAGCCCCCGACCAGCAGGATCGCCTGCACCCCGGCGCCCCGCTCCGGCTTCTAGCCCTCGGGCGGGGCGTCCGTCGGATCGAGCTCGGTCTCCGGCCCGGTGGAGATCAGGTTCCCGGCCGAGGCCGCCAAGGCGGTCTGGAGCCGGTCCTCGGGCGGCGGCGGGATCTCGGCGCCGGCCGGGACGCGGGCGAACGTGAACGCCTCCAGGTCTCCCAGCAGGCGGACGTCGCCGAAGTCGTCGGTGTAGGTGTCGGTCGCCGTGTAGATGTCGATCAGCCTGGTAGCAGGATCATCGATGCGCGGCGCTCCCTCGGCCTCGGGATCGATCCTGGTGAACCGCACGGCCCTGATCACGGTCGGCTCGCCGTTGCAGTCCGATCCGGCCTCCAGCACGCCGATGCCCGGGCCGCTGATCTCGTCGTCGGTGATCCTCGCCCCCATCGCCTCAAGGAACACGTCAAGGTCGGCCTGATCACCGGCCGCGGAGCTGTTCCATGGGTGGA
Organism: Candidatus Aldehydirespirator sp.; assembly: GCA_965203635.1. GTDB lineage: Bacteria > Actinomycetota > Acidimicrobiia > Acidimicrobiales > Aldehydirespiratoraceae > Aldehydirespirator. The sequence goes on along the minus strand of OZ241903.1, from coordinate 2,220,210 downwards.
TGTGGACCACGCCGTCCTGATGGGAGTGGATGCCGTCGGGATCCGCGGCGCTGGTGAAGGCGGGCAGGAACCGGTCGCAGTCGTAGATCGCGTAGGCCGAGTGCCAGTGATCGTTGCCGACTCTCGGGGCCGCCGCGGGCGTGCGCGAGGATCGGGCGAACACCACGAGGGCCACCCCAAGGATCACCACCACCGCCAGTGCCAGGGGAAAAGCGATCTCCCGACGCTCGCGGGCGCCCTTCGACGCGGCCGCTCTAGCAGCTCGCTGGACCTTCTTCGACGAACTCGGCTTGGCCACGGGCCGTCACGCTATCGGCCCAGAGGCCGAGCAGGCAGATACGCGAATCCGGCCCATACGGGCGAGGCCGTGGCCCGAGCGGCCCGTGAGCGCAGCGAACAAGAGCGGGGATGCCGCTCCAATATTCACGCGCCCATTCACACGCCGACGCCGCTGTAGGTGAAGCCGCGGCGTTCCAGCTCGTCGCGGTCCAGCAGGTTGCGGGCGTCGATCACGTGCATTTCGTGCATGACCCCCGCCACCCGGTCGAGATCGAGTTGCCGGAACTCGTCCCACTCGGTCGCGACCACCAGCGCGGAAGCGCCGTCGCAGGCCGCATAGACGTCGTCCGCAACGGCCACACCGGCTTGCACCGTGGCTGCGCAGGCGTTGATCATCGGATCGTAGGCGCAGACCACCGCTCCGGCCCCGACCAGCCGTCTGGCAATCTCCAGAGAGGGGGAGTCTCGCAGGTCGTCGGTACCTGCCTTGAAGGCCAGGCCGAGCAGCGCGATGCGGGCCCCGGACAGCTCGACCCGGCGCGCGACCTTGTCGACGATCCTGGCGAACTGCGCTTCATTGGCATCCACCACGCTTCGCAGCAGCGCGAAGTCGTAGCCCGCTGAGGAGGCCACCGCGACCAGCGAACGCGTGTCCTTGGGAAGGCACGAGCCGCCCCATCCCGGCCCGGGCCGCAGGTAGTCGCGGCCTATCCGCCCGTCGTATCCCATGCCCTCCAGCACGTCGTCGACATCGGCACCCACCGCCTCGCAGAGCGCCGCGACCGAGTTCGAGAACGACAGCTTCGTCGCCAGGAAGGCGTTGGCCGCGTACTTGACCGTCTCGGCGGAGGCCGGATCGGTGACGAGAACAGGCGCATCTATGCCCGCGTAGAGTCCAGCCACCCGCTCGGCCACCGCCATGTCGGCCGCGCCCACCACCAGCCGATCAGGGTTCAGGAAGTCGTGAACGGCCGAGCCCTGTCTCAGGAACTCGGGATTGGATGCCACCGAGACGTCGGCCCGCCCCAGCACCCGAGCCAGCATCTGCACGGTGCCCGCCGGAGCGGTGGACTTGTTCACCACCACCGCCCCCGGCCGCAAGCTCGGACCAATCTCGGCGACCGCGGCCTCCAGGTAGCCGAGGTCGGTGCTGCCGTCAGGGCCCGACGGCGTGGGCACGCACAGGAAGACGAAGTCGGCTCGGGCCGCAGCCTCAGCCGAACCGCACACGAAGGAGAGCCGGGCCATGTCGAGGCCGGTCCTCACCAACTCGGCCAGCCCCGGTTCATGGATCGGCATCTCGCCGCTCTGCAGTCCGGTGATCCTGTGCTCGTCCACATCGGTGCAGACCACGCGGTGGCCCAGTCGAGCCAGACACGCCGCGGTGGTCAGACCGACGTATCCCGCCCCCACAACGACGACCGCGGCCGGAGCGGCGGACCTCCCGGCGCCCTCGGCGGGCATCGCCGGAGCGGCGGACCTCCCGGCGCCCTCGGCGGGCATCGCCGGCACGTCGCCGTCAGCCACAGGACTCGCCCTCGGGCGGACGGCCCAGGATGGTGACCGGATCGGCATCCGTCTCAGTCGATTGCGCGGCGACAAGGTCGGCGCCCCCAGCCACGGAACCCCCGACCAACACCGCTCCCAAGGTCGCCGGACCTCCCGTCAGCACGGCTCCCAGGATGCGCGGACCGGCCAGGGCGGCATTCGCACCCACCGGACCTCCAACGAAGGCCGCCCCGGACGCGGCCGGCGCCGGTGCAGCACTGCCGGTCGCCACCGGAGAGAACCCCGCGGCCGGATCGGGCCGGACCGGAGGGATGCCGCGAGCCCGTACCTGGTCGCGCACCACGCTCATGGGCTCCTGGAAGGCGAACAGAACCCCGCGGTAGTCGGCGCCGAGCACCACCACCACGCCGTCGACACCGTCGTCGGCCACGACGTAGGGCACCGGCTCAAGGTAGCGGGCCACAGTCATGGCCGCCCTGGCGTCGTCGGGACCGTGCAGCACGACGGTCTCGGGAATGGCTGGAGACGAGAGAGTCCCCTGTACGTCGAAGCCCTCGCCGGCCAGCGACGCGGACGCGTCCTCGCGGCTGAAGTCGTTGAGCCCGGCGACGGTCAACGACACCTCGGAGGGACTCAACGAGTCCTCCTCCCCCCGGAAGACGTCGAGGATCGGCTCGTTCGCCTGCCGGTACGCCGCCTCGCCCTTGTAGCGGCCGTCGGGCCAGAACAGCGTGTAGACCTCGAGTCGCTTTCTCTGCAGGTTCTCGGGGTTGAAGTCCGAGAAGTCCTGGGCCAGTGACACCAGCTCGCCGAGGGTCACGTCCTGGTCGAACGCGACGAAGGCGGCTCCGGCCTCGATCATGCCGACGATGGTGGTCGGGTTCCTGGCTCCTCGGCTTATGGCCCGGTCGAGGGCGAGCACCAGGAAGTCCTGCTGGCGGGCGATGCGACTGAAGTCGTCGCCGCCGGTGATTCTCCAGCGCCCGTCGATGAACTCCGTGTATGTGCGGCTCCGAACGTACTGCAACGCCTGCTCGCCTCCGAGCACATGGCATCCCGGCGTTTCGATGTTCAGCTTGGATTTGGGATCACGGGCCGGATTGGGGAACCAGACGGGCACTCCCCCGAGCGTGTCCACGACCTGCTCGAACCCCGCGAAGTCCATCTCGACATAGTGGTTGATTTCCACATCGAACATGGATCTGACGGTCGCCACCAGCAGCGGGGCGCCGCCGATGAGCAGCGCGGAGTTGATCTTGTGGTCCTGCGCTCCTGGGATCTCGGCCCACAGGTCCCGCGGGATGGACAGGACCCACGCGGACTTCGCCCCGGGGTCCAGGCGCACGAGCATGATGACGTCGGCCAGAGCCCTCCCGCCCGCTGCGACGCCGCCCGCGCCGTCGGTCTCGGCGTCCGGCCGGACGTCGATGCTGCTGTCGATGCCGACGAGGAGGAAATTGACGGGTTCGCCCGGCTCGGTGTCGGTGACAAGCAGGTCGCGCCCGTACTGGACGGTGTCGGGGAAGTACACCGGCCTGTACTCCTCCCAGACCTCTTCGACGTACTGCACCGTCCTCGCCGACGCCACCGCCGAGACGATCACCAGCAGGCTCGCGACCACCACCAGGCGCTGCGGCCAAGTACGCCTCAAGCGCGGCTTGCCTTGGTCGGTCACGGCAGCCAAGCGTACCGCCGGTGCCCCTGGGCCCTTTGCATGATCGAGGGCCCGACACCCTCAAGAATGCAGGTGGAACACGTCTCCAGCGTCGATGGCGACCTCGCCGGAAGCGCCGGCGACGACCAGGCGGCCTGAGCCGTCGATATCGACGGCCGTGCCCACGATCGATGTGCCGTCGGTGCGTTGCACCATCACTTCCCTCCCCAGCGTCGCCGACGCAGCCCTCAGGTCCTCGCGAGTCCGCCTGGGGTCGGCCAGGTAGCCGGGCAGGGCGTCGATCAGCGACGCCAGAATCTCGTCGCGGGTAGCGGTGCCGCCCGCCTGAGCGAGCGAGACCGCTCCCGGCTCCGGGGGCGCCTCCGCGATATTCAAGCCCAGACCGACCACTACTAACGGGGGGTCGCCGTCGACAATCTCCGACAGCACGCCCGCCACCTTGCCGGACGCGTCCCGAGACTCGATGAGCAAGTCGTTGGGCCACTTGGCCCGCACCGCCGCGCCGGAGCCTGCAAGCGTGCCCGACGCGGCCAGGAGCGCGGCGGCCGAGACCGCGGCGGTTCGGTCGAAGGCGCGGGCCACGGGCGCCTCAAGGCGGAAACTGACCAGCAGCGACGCCCCACCGGCGTGGGGGCCGGTGGCCGCGTCGGACCAGCGACGTCCCAGCCGGCCCTTTCCCGCGGTCTGGTGATCGGCCACCAGGACCGCCGGCGACCGCTCCCCGAGCCGGGCCTCCTGGGCCAGATCATCGTTCGTGGAGCCCGTCGCGACAGCGTGGCGCAGCTCGCCCAGCCCGGCGCGGCGGGCTGCCGCGCAGCTGAGCGGCAGGTGCTTGGTGGCCGACGGCGACCGTGGCGTGACCGATCCCACGGGACACATTCTGTGCGATGCCCCCCTATTCGCGGAGAATCCGCGAATAACCCGATTCCCGGCACACGATAGAATCACGGCTTGACAAGCACTTGGGAGACTGCAGGATGGCCCTGAGGATCGCCCTTGCCGGTTGGTACGGGTCGGACAACTTGGGAGATGAGATGATTCTGAGTTGCATGGCCGCCGCCCTGCGTGCTCGGGGGGTGGAGCCGGTAGCCGTGTCAATCGATCCCGAGCGGACTGCCGCCGTCCATGGTGTTGAGGCGGTGGCTCATCGCTCGCCCCTGGACAGCGCGGCGCTGCGCCGGTCGCTGTGCAGTGCGCACGCCATGGTCCTCTCTGGAGGGGTGGTGCAGTCGGAGACGTCGCCGTGGAACTTGTGGTTCCATATGTCACGCCTTCGCGCCTACAGGCGGTCGGTGCCGGCTCCGTCCACCCACGGACCGCGGGCCGCCGTCGCGGCCATCGGCCTGGGAGCGGGACGCGTCCGGGGCGCCGGTGGCCGGCGCATGGCGGTCTCGGAGATGCGCCGGGCCTGCAACGTCGTGACCAGAGACGCCGACTCGGCGCGACGCCTGCGCGACTGGGGCGTGCCCGACGTGGCGATCGGCGCCGACCCGGTGCTGGCCGGAGACGCCGCACTCGTTTCGAGCCGGACCGCTGCGGCCCGACCGCCGCACTCGCGCCCGGAGAAGCCGACGGGCTCGACGCGCTCTCGCAGCGACTCCACCGACACGATCTGCGTGATCCTGCGCCCCCCGAATCGCCGGGGCATCCGCACGGCTGCAGCAAAGGCCCGCACGTCCTGGCAGCCGTGGATGGGTCAACTGGCGCGATCTCTGGACGCTTTGGCCGAGCGCAGCGGCATGACGCTGCGCCTGTTGCCCTTCCAGCCGAGCCAGGACACCCCCATGCTCGCGGCGCTGCGACAACAGATGAGAGCGGACGCAGAGCTGGTCACGCTCGACATCGACAATGTGCTCGCCGAGGTCGCGTGCAGCCGCTTCGTGGTCACCATGCGCTATCACGGCGCCATCGCAGCCCTGCTCAACGACCAGCCGGCAGTGGTGCTGGACTACTCTCCGAAAATGAAGTCGCTCGCCGCCGAAGGCGGAGGCTGGGCCTCACTCGTCGACTTGGCTCCGCTCGACGCTGGACGCTTCGAGCCCCGCACGCTGATCGACGCGGCGAACGACGCGCAGGACAAGTCGCACCGGACAGCCGAGGCACGCGGCTTGCTGCGTGAGCGCCTGAAGATCAACGACGCCGCGCTCGACGATCTGCTTGAGCTGATCCAGTGACCTGCTGACGGAGCGTCGAGCCAAGTTGAGCCAGTCGCGGCAGCCCGTCCGACCCGTCGCCCCAGCCGCTTGATGAGACGCGTCAAGTCGTCGGCCACTGTCTCGGCCACGCGTCGCGCAACCCCCGGCGGGCATCTTGCTGCTAGTCCGATGACTGGCCGCCCGTGGCAGCGACGCTTTCTGAAGTGGCTGAGAATCGCATACCTCTCCCTGCTCGCCATCGCGGTGCCCGTGGTCGTGTTGGCGCGCCGGGACGAAGTGGCCGACCTTCTCGGAGACCTTGCGGGTGCAAGGCATGTGCTCGTGGCGGCCTCGTTCGCGACGGGGTTCGTGCTGATAGCGCTGAGTGCGTACTTCTGGCTCGTGAGCCTGCGCCTGCTCGGCCAGCGTCCGCCCTTCCGCGATCTGACCGCCACCGCGGCTCGTTCCCTGCCGGCCAGGTACGTGCCGCTGATGGTCACGTTCGCGGTCAGCCGCGTGGCTCTGATGCAGCGCCGCGGCGTTCCGGCGGCGCCTCTCGCCCTCACCGCTGCGCTCGAGATGGCGGTGAGCCTCGCCGTCTCGGTGGCCTATGGCCTGGTGCTGCTCGGCTGGGCCGGCGAGTTGCCCGGAGGCCTTGCAATCCCGATCGTCTCCGCGGTCGGGGTGATCGTCGCCGCCTCGCCCTCGGTGGCGGGACGTGTCGTCGCGGCGGTGGCGCGGCGGCGCGGCCTGGACAGCCTGGCCCCGGTCAGCGGATTCACATGGCCGGGCTATCTGCACATGATCGCGGCATCGGCCTGCTACTGGACCGGGGCAGCCGCCGTGTTCTGCCTGTACATGCGCGCCTTCGAGACCGCCGACGGCTTCTCCACGGCGCGCCTCGCCGGTGCTTTCGTGCTCACTTGGGGAGGCCTGCGATTCCTCTCTGTGATCGCGCCGCAGGGAATCGGCGTGGTGGAGGTAACCGTCCCGTCGCTGCTCGGCGCAGCCGATCCCCTGGCTCTCGGCCTACTGATATTCGGCTTCAGGCTGGTGTTGCTGCTGCGCGACCTGCTGGCCGCGGCCGTCTCGGAGCTCCTCGCGGCGAGGCGCACGACGGTCGAAGCGGATCCGGTGCAGCGTTCGGATGGCACGGAGCCTTGATCCACGTCTTCGTCGGCACCCAAGCCGAGTACATCAAGATGGCGCCCCTGCTGTGGCGCATGGAGTCGGCCGGCCTCCCCTACCGTCTGATCGACTCCGGACAGCACGCTGGCCGGTCGGAGTCGTTCCGCGATGAGCTGGGCTTGCGGGCGGCCGACCACGCGATGGGGGGCACGCGCAGCGTCGACTCGGTGCCTGCTGCTCTGTGGTGGGCGGCCGGGCTCGGCCGAGGGCTGGCGCTGCGGGGGCGGCTCAACCGAACCGTCTTCGGCGGGCACCCGGGAATCTGCGTAGTACACGGCGACACGCCGACGACGCTGATCGGCGCGCTCATGGCGAAGCGCGCCGGGCTGGCACTGGCCCATGTCGAGGCGGGCCTTCGCACCCACCGGTGGCTGCACCCATTTCCGGAGGAGATCGTCCGGGTCGCCGTCGACAGGCTCGCCGACCTGCTCTTCGCGCCAGACGGCGCGGCAGCCGAGGAACTGCGCAAGCGCCGGGTGAGAGGGCGGATCATCACTGGATCGTCCAACACGATCAGCGATGCGCTCCGTGCCGCCCTGGAGCCGGGCGCGGCAGGTACGCCGACCACGCTCGACATGTCGGGAGGCGCTCGCTCGCACAGTTCGCCGCGCCGGCCACGCCCCGTGGTGGTGACCATGCACCGGGTGGAGAACCTGCACCGGCGACGGCGGAGACAGGCACTGGTGCACACGATCACGCGGCTGGCGCAGACGACCCCGGTGCGCTGGTACGTGCATGAGCCCACACGTCGGGCGCTCAGACCCGCTGATCAGGCGAGCCTTGAGGCCTCCGGCGTCGAGCTTGTGCCGATGCTCCCTTACGCCGAGTTCGTGAGGGCGCTCGCAGGAGCGCCGTTCGCGATCACCGACGGAGGCTCAATCCAGGAGGAGTGCGCGCTTCTGGGGGTGCCCGTGCTGCTGTGGCGAGACCGGACCGACCGGGTCGACGGCCTCGGTGAGAACGCCGTGCTGAGCCACTATGACCCCGGAGTGGTAGAAGCGTTCCTGGCGGATCCCGAGCGCTTCCGGCGCGCTCGGAGGCTGCCGCAGTCAAGCCCGTCTCAGGAGATTCTCGAAGTCCTCGCCGATTGGATCAACGGGCGAATGCGTACGGAGACCCCGTAGCGAACGATGCACACGAAGACGGCAAGTCCATCTTTCCATGTTATCTTCTTGCCTTCAGCGTAGTTTCTGCTGGTGTAGGAGATGCCGGTCTCCCAGATGCGCCAACCTCCGGCCGCCACTTTCGCGGTTATCTCCGTGTCGATCCCGAAGCGGTTCTCGCACAGGTCGAGGGATCGCACGACCTCGAGGCGGAACGCCTTGTAGCAGGTCGCCACATCGGTCAGCCACACGCCGGTGAGCATGTTCGACAGCCGTGTCAGCATCCGGTTGCAGATCATGTGCCAGTAGTACGGCACCCTGTGCTCCGGGCCTTCCTGCATGCGGGTTCCGTACACCACGTCGGCGTCGCCGCGCGCCAGAGGCGCCAGCAGCGCCTCCCAGTCGCCGGGGTCGTACTCGAGGTCGGCGTCCTGGATCACCACGAAATCGCGGCTTGCCTCGACGAAGCCCCGCCGCACCGCGGCGCCCTTTCCGCGGTTCTCGGGCTGTAGCAGGACCCTCACCCGGGGATCGTCGCATTGGGACAGCCGGCGGCGCGTTCCATCGGTTGAACCGTCGTCCACCACTATCAACTCGCCGGTGAAGCGACTGGCAAGCACCCTGGAGATGATCTCGTCGACGGTGGCGACCTCGTTGTAGCAGGGCATTACCACCGACAGACAGCCGTCCGAGGCGCTCACACGTCACAGTCTAGAGTCTTGCGGTGAACGCCAGGGCTAGGGTGACCCGATGAACGCCGAGGCGGGTCCGCGTTGAGAGCGGCGCTCGGCTTCCTGGCAGCACGCCTCTCGTCGGGATGGACTGTTGTGGTACTGATTGCGGCTGCCCTCGTGGCCGCCTGGCTGCCCGATCTCGACCTGCCTCTCGGAAACAGTGACGACGGCCGCATATTGGGCCTGTTCGGCCTTCAGGCCCGCAATTTCTGGGAGCTGGGCGCGGTGGACTCGCGCTTCGGCGCGGTGATCGAGCCGTACGTCAGGGCGGTGTACGACGTCGCTCCCAGAGCCGACCCGCCTCCCTTCGCCGTCACCTACGCCCATCATCCGCCTCTCCAGGTGTTCATGTCGGTGGTGTCGACGGGCGTTCTCGGGGACAGCGCCACGGCGCTGCGGGTGCCTGGCTTGCTGGTGGGCGTCGCGACGGTGGTGTTCATGGCGTCGCTGCTTCGCGGCCGAGGCCTGGCCTGGGGGCCGACCTTGCTGGCGGTGGCGGCCATGACGAGCACTGGCTTCTACTACGTGTACGGGCGGATCAGCATCAGCTTCTCGCTGCAGCTGGCCGCCATCGCGGCGGTGTCGTGGGCGCTGCGCCGCGCCGACCCGAGCCGTCGGGACACGCTCGTCGTGGCCGGATTCGCCGCGCTGGCCGCGATGCAATCCTGGATCGGGATAGCGGCCATGGCGCTCGTGATGCTGTGGCTGCTTGCCGCCAGGAACAGCTACGGTGGCGAGCCGCCTTCAGGCGGCTCAGGGCCAAGCGTCCGCGGGGAGCGAAGCGTCGGCGCGGTTGTCACAGCACCTCGGCGCAGGCCGGCGGTGTCGTGGCTGTCGGGCGGCAGTCAGCGGTTGCTCGCCGCGGTCGCCGTAGGCACGGCGCTCGGCGCGGGCGCCACTGCGCTGTGGATGCTCAACGCCGCCGGAGTCGAGGATCTCTGGAACCAGGTGGTCATACGCACCGGCAACGAGGTGGGAGGCGCCAGCGGGTCGCCGACCTTCACCTTCGGCGAGTTCCTGGCCCGGCAATGGCGCTTCGCCACCGAGGAGATGCTCGTGCCTGTGTGGCTACGCGTTCTTCTGGTGCCTTGCCTCCTGGCCGGGCTGATCGACCGGCGCACACGGGCACCCGCGGCCATAACGCTGGCGGTCGCGGCTGCGCTCACGTTCGGTGTCCAGCAGGGCGCCTGGGTGCACAGGCTGTGGAACTTCCCGTGGCTGGCCCCGGTGACCATCGGCTTCGCGGCTCTCGCCGACTGGGCCCGCCGGCTCATCCCCCGCCGTTGGCGCCCGCTGCCGGCTGCGCTCGCTGCCGTGGTGATAGCGGCCACCCTGGTCGCGGTGGTCGGCGGCTCGACACGGCAGCGTTACATCACCGATCCCGCCGACGCGGGAACCGTGCTGGAGCGAGTGGGGAGCCTGCCGGGCTCGGAACTGGCGTGGTCTGTACCCCCGGTGACCAGTCCCACATGGATCTCCTACTACCTGCCCATGCGGGTGATGCGCCTCAACGAAAACCGTCTCGACGACCTGGACGAATCCGATGTGGTGGTTCTCAGGGCGGATCGGATGCCCGACTTCTTCCCGGAGGGAGCGCTGAGCGACCCGCTTGCCGCTCACAACGACTTCCTGGTCATCTCCGCCTCGAAGCTGCTGCCGCGATAGCGACATCGGAGGACATTCCGTGTGATCCGGGCCGCGATCGGCTATCCAATGCAGTGGTGTTCTCGCCAGAGGCCGGGCGGATGAGCCGCGCCTAACTAGGATTCCCGAGGCGCTCAGCGAGGCCGTGGCCCGAGCGGCCCGTGAGCGCAGCGAACAAGAGCGGGAAACAAGATGCCTCACAGCGACGCAGCATCATCTGCCCGCGCCTTCTCGAAGGTGCTGGTGGCCAACCGGGGCGAGATCGCGGTTCGCGTGATCCGAGCCTGCCGCGAGATGGGCGTAGCGGTGGTCGCCGTCTACTCCGACGAGGACCGGGGCGCGATGCATGTGCGCCTGGCGGATGAGGCCTACTCGCTGGGCGGCACGGCCGCCGCGGAGAGCTACCTGCGCACCGACGCCATCGTGGCCGCAATCGAGCGGAGCGGTGCCGACGCGGTGCATCCCGGCTACGGGTTCTTCAGCGAGAACGCCGACTTCGCGCGCGCGGTCGCCGCCCAGGGCGTCACCTTCATCGGACCTCCGCCGGAAGCGATCGAGGTGATGGGCGACAAGATCTCAGCCCGGGACGCGGCCGTCCGGGCCGGAGTGGAGCCGGTCCCGGGCAACACCGAGCCGATCGTCGACCCCGCCCAGGTCGAGGCCTTCGGCTCAGCCCACGGCTGGCCGGTGGCCGTCAAGGCCGCCTACGGAGGCGGGGGCCGGGGCATGAAGGTGGTGCACCAGGCCGCGGAGGCGGCCGCCGCGGTCGAGTCGGCCCAGCGGGAGGCGCTCGCCTACTTCGGGCGCGGCGAGCTCTACATGGAGCGCTACTTCGAGTTCGCCCGCCATGTGGAGGTGCAGGTGCTCGCCGACTCCCACGGCACCTGCGTGCACCTCGGCACCCGCGACTGCTCGGCCCAGCGCCGGCACCAGAAGCTCGTCGAAGAGGCGCCCGCGCCCAGCATCGATCCGGCCACCCTGGAGGCGATGGGCGAGGCGGCGGTGGCGGTGGCCCGCGGCTGCGGCTACGTGAACGCGGGCACCGTCGAGTTCCTCTACGCCGACGGCTCGTTCTACTACCTGGAGATGAACACCAGGCTGCAGGTCGAGCATCCCGTGACCGAGATGGTGACCGGCGTGGACCTGGTGGAGTTGCAGCTGCGGATCGCGGCCGGCGAGCCACTGACCCTCACCCAGCCCGACATCGCGATCGACGGCTGCTCCATCGAGGTGCGCGTCAACGCTGAGGATCCGGCCGGGGGCGCGTTCCTCCCATGCCCCGGCCCGGTCACCGACCTGAGGCCGGCCCAGGGCTACGCCACCCGATGGGACGGCGGTTACGAGGCGGGCGACAAGATCAGCCCGTACTACGACAACCTCATCGGCAAGCTCGTCGTGTGGGGCCGCGACCGGAACGTCGCCATCAGCCGCGCGCTGCGGGCCCTGTCCGAGACGCGGATCACCGGCGTGGCGACCACCATCCCGGCCGCACAAGCCATCCTGGCTCACGCGGACTTCGCGTCGGTAGCCCACTCGACGCGCTGGGTGGAGGAACGACTCGACTTCGCGTCTCTGCCCGAGCCGCCGCCGTCGGTGACCGCCACCGACGCGAATGCCTCCGGATCCAGAGTGCGCCATGAGATCGAGGCCGAGGTGGACGGCAAGCGCTTCAGCGTCGCGCTGTGGACCCCGCAGGCCGACGGCGACAACTCCGAGCGCCCGAGCACATCACGCCGGAGGGCCCGGGGGCCGTCGGGTCTCGGCGGCGGCGCCGCGGAGGTCACCGTCCCGATGCAGGGCACGATCATCAAGCTGCTGGTGGATATGGGCGACGAAGTGGAGGCCGGCCAGCCGGTGGCCGTGCTCGAGGCCATGAAGATGGAGAACAACATCGCCGCGGGCCGCTCCGGAGCGGTCGCCGAGATCCGGGTGAAGGTGGGCGACTCCGTAGGCGCGGGCGACACCATTGCGGTCGTCCGCTGAATTCACGCCCCACTCGGCACTTCGGCGGCTCGGCACCCTCACCGGCGGGGCGTTGGAATGAGAACGGCCGCCGACGCCGCGACCGTCCACTTCACGGGGTCGGGCAGGCGCTAGCCTCTCGCCCGCGGGCGTCGGCAGAAGACGGTGGTTTCATGCCTTCCCATCTCATTCGTTCGCTCGTAGGCCTGCTGATGGCCGCTGCGGTCGCCGCCGGAGTTGTCGCCGCGCCGGCCGCAGCCCATCCCCACGGCCCATCCGATGACGAGTTCACCTTCATCGGCGGGGGCTTCGGACACGGCAGCGGCATGAGCCAGTACGGCGCCCGCGGGCGGGCCGAAGCGGGCCATACCTACGCCGAGATCCTCGCCTTCTACTACGACGGAGCCGAGCTGAGGACCGATCCCAGCCTGGTGCCCGACGACGTCGATGTGCGCATCGCGGTCCACAGCACCACCGTCTTCAGACCGAGCGGGCTGTTGACCGTGTCCATGGACGGCAGGATCCTGGACACGACCGTCAACACGCTGACCGTGCGCCGGGGCGACGGCGGCTGGCACATCAACTCCAGCAACATCGACTGGTGCCGGGGCTTCTGCAGCGGGACGGTGTTGACGGTGAGCTTCAACGACGGCGAGGCCGTCCGGGTCTCCAACACGAGCAACGGCGCCGAACGCTACGCGCACGGGCAGTTCCAACTCACCCCGGCCGCCGGGGGCGTCGCCAACTGCGGCAGCGCCGGCGCCAACCAGTACTGCCTCGTGGTCGGCGAGTTGACTATGCAGCAGTACCTCTACGGCCTAGATGAGGTTCCCCATTCCTGGCCGGTGGAGGCCCTGAAGACCCAGGCCGTCGCGGCCCGCAGCTACGCCGTCGCCATCATGGAGGATCGGGCCAACTGGTCCTCGCCGTTCGACCTCTACGCATCGACCCGCGACCAGGAGTACCGGGCGTGGGACTACGAGATGGAACCCGGCCACGACGCCTGGACCGACCAGGTGGACGCCACCGACGACACGGTGCTCACCTACCAGCGGACCAACGAGGACGAGCCCGAGGTGATCGTGGCCTTCTACAGCTCCTCCAACGGGGGGCACACCGCAGCCAACGAGGAGCCCCGCCGAGACCACGTGCCGTACCTGATCGCCAAGCCGGACCCCTACGACGCCGTCCCCGATTCCGCCGGCAGTCCCCAGAACCCCTACCACTCCTGGGAGCGCACGTACACGGCCGGGCAGATCCGCGAGTGGCTCTCCAACTACCCCTTCGCCGACCTGGACGTGGGCGAGATCGTGGAGATCTACATCGGAGCCGGCGGGCCCTCGGGGCGGATCGACGATGCGCTGGTGACCCTGGTGGGATCGGACCGCACGCTGGAGGTCCGCAACGAGGATGGAGATCCCTACGGCTATCGCTTCTACTACGCCCTCGTGCTGGGCTGCCGCCGCACGCCCGGCTGCAGTCCCCTGCTGTCCACCAAGCTGACGCTGCTGGGCTCCCATACCGGCAACGGCTACACCGTCCACACCCTTCCGTTCACCGATGTCCGGTGGGACGCTCCCTACGCCGAAGCAGTGCTGTGGATGCTCGACACCGAGATCACCCAGGGCACGACGGCGACGACGTTCTCTCCCGAGCGCTCGCTGACTCGGGCCCAGTTCGCCACGTTCCTTTGGCGCTTCGCGGGCGAGCCGCAGTCGGTCGACGGATCCCTGACATTCGACGACGTGGAGCCCGACAGCTTCTACTCTCGGGCCGTGGGGTGGATGGTGGACCAGGGCATCACTCTGGGATGCAGCCGTGATCCGGTGCTGTTCTGTACCAACGATCGGCTCAAGGTCTCGCATTTGGCCGCCTTCCTGTGGCGCTTCGCCGGGCGCACCTACAGCGACCACCCCGTGCCGTTCACCGACATCGGGATCAACGACTTCTACCTGGAGGCCGCCCGATGGCTGGTGGAGCATCGCCTCTGGATCGGCGCGGACTTCCAGCCTCCCGGCGACGGCCCGACGGACTTCGATCCCGGCGACAACGCGAATCGGGCCCGGATGGCGATGCTGGTGTGGAACCTGGCCGCCACACCGGGAGCGTTCGACATCGACGTGGCGTTGCCGCCCCTGATGCGATCGCCGTGAGGACCGGCTTCCTGCGAAGACTGGGATTCCGCTATCTGTACCTGATCGACGCGACCACGCTCTTCGGGCTCATGGTCGCGATCACAACGGTGCGCTTCGGGCTCGACTGGCCCACCTACCCGCTGTCGCACTATGCGGCCGGCTTCGCCGTGGCAACCGGCCTGCACATGGCCGTCTACTACTTCGGCGGCCTCTACGAGTACGAGCAGCGGCTCGGCCGGCCCCCCTGGCTGCCGCGGGCCACGATGCTGACCCTGCTGGCAGTGGGGGCCGACGCCACCGTGTCGCTGCTCAGCGGCCGCTACCTGATGCCGCGGGCCAACCTCGTGATCCTGGCCGTTGCGGCGAGTCTGGTGGTGTCGTTAAACCGCTGGCTGGCCCGGCGGGTGAGGTTGCGCCGCTTCGGGCGGTGCCGGGTGCTGCTGCTGGGCAGGCCCGCCGACGTGGAGTCGGCCCGCCGCCACCTGGCCGACTCGGAGCCCGCGGTGGAGATCGCCGGGCAGTCCGACACGCCGTCGGACATCGTGGCGGAGGTCGACCGGGCGGCAGCCACCGATCTGCTGCTGCTGTCGAGTCAGTCGCTGGACATCATCTATCCCGAGCCGCTGGCCGAACTGGAGGGACGCCAGGTGGGCGTCTACCGGCGGATCGCTCCCTCCGACACCCTGCTGGGACTCCAGAGGACCCGTCAGATCGGCGGAATCCCCTTCGTGGCGCTGCGAGCCCATGCCCTGCCCACCTGCCGGCTGCGCTTCAAGCGCCTTCTCGATCTCGTCTACCTGCTGGTGCTGGCCCCCTTCGCCATCCCCTTGACGGTGTCGGTCGGGATGTACGTGCGCCTGCGGGCCGGTCCGGGAGTGCTCTACCGGCAGGAGCGGGTGGGCATGGAGGGCCGGACGTTCGTCATGGTGAAGTTCCGGACCATGACCCCCGACGCGGAGCGGACCGGGCCGGCGTTGGCCCGGCCGGACGACCCCAGGATCATCGAGGGCGTGGCGTGGCTCCGCCGCACCCGGCTCGACGAACTGCCTCAACTGTGGAACGTCCTCGCCGGCCAGATGTCGCTGGTCGGGCCCCGGGCCGAGCGGCCCGCACTGGTGGCCCGGCTCGAGGAGGAGATCGCCGGATACGGACGGCGTCACGACATCCCGCCGGGTATCACCGGCCTAGCCCAGACCCAGGGCCACTACCAGACGGACGCCGCCTACAAACTGGGCCACGATCTGCAATATGTTGTGAACTGGTCTCCGTTGCTCGACTGGGAGATCATGGTGAAGAGCCTCATCGTCATGGCCCGCCGCTCAGGCCGGTGAACCGCCCCGCCGCCCCCTCCGCGGCCCGCCGGTGAACGATCCCGGGACCGCCCGCGACCGCCTGCCGCATGTCTCGGTGGTGGTGCCGGCCCGGGACTGCGCCGCGGTGATAGGTGAGTGTCTCGAAGCCATCGGGTCCCAGACGTACCGCGGGCCCATCGACGTGACGGTGGCCGTGGCGCCCAGCCGTGACGGCACCGAGCAGGCAGTCTTCGGCTCCGGCATCGAGCTGCCATTGCAGGTGGTCGGGAACCCGGCGGGGACCGCCGCGGCCGGCCTCAACATCGCAGTGGCAGCATCGCAGGGCCCGATAGTGGCCCGGGTGGACGCCCAGTCGCGGCTTCCGCCCGACTACCTGGAGCGGGCCACGTCCACCCTGACTCGCACCGGGGCGGCCAACGTGGGCGGCGTGCAGCGCCCCGTGGGCGCGGCCGGCCTGCCTTCCGCCATCGCGGCCGCCATGGGGTCGCCCTTCGGGAGTGGCCCCGCCGCCTTCCGCCGGGGCCGCCACTCCGGACCGGCCGACACCGTGTACCTCGGAGTGTTCGACCGCGAAGCCCTGGAGTCGATTGGCGGCTTCGACGAGACCCTCGGGCGCAACCAGGACTACGAGCTCAACTGGCGGCTGCGCCAACACGGGCACACCGTGTGGCTCGATCCGAGCCTCGTGGTGGACTACGTGCCCCGCGCCGACTACCGGGGGCTGGCCCGCCAGTACTTCTCGTACGGGGCATGGAAGCGCACCATGCTGATGCACAATCCGCGGTCGCTCCGCCTCCGCCAACTGGCCGCCCCCGCGCTGGCCGCGGCCCTCGCGTTCTCCGCGCTCGAACTGGCCCTGGGGCGCTGGAGAGGAGCGGCCCTGCCCGTGCTGTACGCCGGAGCCTGCGCGGTGGCGGCCTACCGGCTCCGCGGCGCGCTGCAGGGCCGGCTCGACCGGGCCCGCGCCGCGGCCGCCTTCGCGGTGATGCATACCGCCTGGGGCGCGGGCTTCCTGGCGGGACGCACCGGCCGCGCCCGACGGCCCGATCAGCGGGAGGCGGTCGAAGCCAGGTAGGCGGCCACGACCTCGCCCGGCTCGCCGACCGCCCGAAGAGTGCCGGCGTCGAGCCATGCCACGCGGTCGCAGGACCCCTTGATCTCCGCCATGTTGTGCGACACCAGGACCACCGAGCCGGCCGACGAGCGGACCTCGTCGATGCGCTCAGCGCTGCGGGCCCGGAAGTCCTGGTCCCCTACGGACAGCGCCTCGTCGATCAACAGGATGTCGGGGATCCGGGCGGTGGCGATCGCGAAATTCAGCCGGGCCCTCATCCCCGACGAGTAGGTGCGCAGCGGCCGATCTATGGCGTTGCGGAGTCCAGCGAAGTCGATGATCTCGTCCATCCGTCGCTCCACTTCGGCCCGGGTGAGGCCCAGGGCGAGTCCGCCGATCAGGATGTTGCGTCTGCCGGACAGAGCAGAGCGCAGCGCCGCGGACACTCCCAGCAGTGACGGCCTGCTCCGACCGAGAATCGTGCCTGACGCCAGCGGCAGCAGCCCGGTCATGGCCGCCAGCAGCGTCGACTTGCCCGACCCGTTGGCGCCGATGAGTCCCAACGTCTCGGACTCGTGAAGGTCCAGGCTCACGCCCCGCACGGCCCGGATCGTCTGGTGACGCCGCCCGGTCCGACCGCTCGAGAACAGATGCTTGATGCCTGCGGCCGGATCCTCGTATACCCGGTAGTAGACGTGGGCGTCCTCCACCCGCACCGTCACAGCCCGATCCGCCGCCATCACGCCCCCATCCGCTGGTCGGACCTCCAGAAGACCGCGAATCCGACCACCAGCAGTGCAGCGGCCCACGCCAGCATTCCCCCCACCACCCAGGAGTCGGCCGGTTCGCCGAGCAGGCACCAGCGGACGCAGGTGATCACGTCGTAGAGCGGGTTCAGAGCGAACGCCCGCCGCCAGGACTCGCTCGTGACGAACGCATCGACGCTGAAGATCACGCCAGAGGCGTAGAACAGCAGCCTGAACACGTGCGGCAGCAACTGTCGCAGATCTGGCACCGACGCTCCGATTCGGGCCACCAGTAACGCTGCCCCGAAGTTAAACACGAACTGCCCGGCCAGCACCCCGATCAGCGCCAGCCACCGCAGCGAAGGACGCTCGCCGGTGGCGATCACGGCTGCGAGCGCCAAGACGAGCGCGGGCACGAACGCGGCGGTCTGGCCGATGACGGCTGCCGCGGGCAGCAGGATCCGTGGGAACTGAACGGACCGGATCAGTCCCAGATTGCGGGGTATGGACATCGCGGCATCCTGCACGACCCGCTGGGTGAGATGGAACCACACCACCCCGACGACCAGGAAGCCCAGGAAGTTGTCCACGCCCCGGCTGGTGTCGATGACCAGCCCGAAAATCAGGAAGTAGACCGCGACCATCAACGCTGGGTTCGCCAGGTGCCAGAGCTGGCCCAGCGCAGATCCCATGTTCTGGGCCCGCAGGTCCTGGACGGGGACCAGGATGGCGAAGTCCCGTCTCCGCCAGACCTCCCGGAGATAGGCCGCGAGCGGGGAGGGCTGCGTAAGGTCGACCAACTGCTGGTCGGGGTCGCTCACGACTACGATCCTAGGATCGTTCGTCGCGTCAACAATGCAACCGTGAACAATGCAACCGTGGCTCGACGCCGGCACCTCGCAGGGCGACACCTCTCGCACAAGCGGCTCGACGCCCCGCAGGTCTGAGGCGTGAGGTTCGAGGCTGAGGGCGCTGCGAATGAGGGGCGGCTGCCGAGGCTGCGGAAGTTGGGACGCATCGCCGCCCACACCGCTGGCGAAGCCCGCTCCGTGCGCAGCCCGGGCGACGCCGCACGGCTGGCGCGCACCGTCGGGGCCTGGATCGTCCGGGCCGCGGGTTGGCGTCTGAGACGGCTCGCGTCGCCGGCACGCAAGGCCGCGAGACGGCTGGCGCGGCGGGCGCGCAGGGCCGCGTGGCCGGCACGCAGGGCCGCGAGACGGCTCGGGTGGCGGGCACGCAGGGCCGCGAGACGGCTGGCGCGGCGGGCACGCAGGGCCGCGAGACGGCTCGGGTGGCGGGCACGGAGAGCCGCGTGGCTGGCGCGCCGGGCCGCGTTGCGGTTGCGCAGAGCGGCCCGCCGGATTGCCCCCGCGATCCGCAGGGGCGTCAAGGGGCGGCCTGGTTCGACGAGGATCCACCCGGCCACCTACCGGCTCGGTCCGTCCATCGCCGCGTGCGGTCCGCGGTCGGCAGCTGTGTTCGCCGCCTGGAGGGGGCTCCACACTGAGCCCTCGGCCCCGGCCCAGATCGTGCTGTGCGATGACGAGCCCCTTCCGAGGACCTGGACTCCCAAGGCCGGTGCCACCGTCATCTCGCTGGGCGCTATGGCACCAACCGCGGCCACGCCCGCCTTCGACGCCGAGCAGGTCAACCCCGCCGACTGGCCCGTGGTCTCTAAGCGGGCAGCCGCTCTCGGCCCCAAGAGGCGGCTGCCGACCGGGCAGACGGCCTCCAGGAGGGTGAACGCCGCCGATCTGGCCAGAGCGCGCCGTTACCACCACGTCGCCGATGTGGCCGCATATCACGCCGACGCGCAGGTCAGAGCGGGTGCTGTGGCGGCGCTGGCGGCCGGTGGCGCTGTCGTTCGCCTCTGTGACGGCGGCGTCGAGGTAGCCGGACTCTTGGGCGAGAAGCTCTTCGCCCTGCTCACCGATCCTCGCATCGAGACAGCCTCGGAGGCCACGCGCGAGGCCTTGAGCGTAGAGATGCGACGTGAGGCGCTGCGCACGCACTCGCTGCGGGCGCGGGCCCGTCAGGTGTGCGAAGCAGCGTCTGCGAACATGGGGTCCCTGCCACTGGTGTCGGTGCTGCTGGCCACCCGACGACCGGATCGGGTGGCTGCGGCGATCGCTTCGGTGGCGGCCCAGACCTACCCGCGCGTCGAGCTGGTGCTGGCCGCGCACGGACACGGATTCGACCACGCTCGGCTCGAGGCACTGGCCGCCGGCAGCAGCATGGACGCCCGCGTGCTGGCCGTGCCAGCGGGACTCGTGCTGGGCGAGGTGCTCAATGAGGCGCTGGGGCACAGCCGAGGAGAGTTGGTCACCAAGTTCGACGACGACGACTTCTACGGACCAGAGCATGTCTGGGACTTGGTGCTGGCCCACGAGTACTCCAGGGCCTCACTTGTCGGCAAGGCGGCCGAGTACGTGTACCTGGAGAGAGCGGACCGCACCCTGCGCAGGTTCCGCGGGGGCGCCGAGCGCTTCGGAGCGGCTCTGACGCTGGCCGGTGGCGCGATGCTCATCGCCCGTAGCGACCTCGACGCGTTGATGGGATGGAAGCCGGTGCCCTCCGCCGTTGACAAAGCTCTCATGGAAGACGTCGTTGCCAGCGGCGGCAGCCTCTATCGCACACACGGACGCGGCTACCTGCTGGTGCGGCATGCTCGCGGGCACACCTGGGAGGTCGACGATGAGTATTTCTTGGAGCAGGCCGTCGAGGTCAGCGATGGCTGCGACCTCCGCTTCGCCGGCGTCGTCTGACCCCGCCGGGAGCGCCACCCCGGCACGCCGGGAATCACCGTCTGAAGCCGTCGGGCGCGCCGCCTCACCTCACTGGGGGGTCGCGTCGGTCGCCGCCGGAGCTCTGCTCGTGTTCACCAACGGACCGGTGCTGCTGTTCTCCAAGAGCGTGCTGGACCGCACCGGCCGCTGGGAGGACGCGGCGGTGTGGCCGTTCCTCGTCGCCGCGGCCGGCTGCGGAGTCGCACTGGCCTTCTGGGAGGTGATGGGCCGGCGGAGCCGCCCCCTCGACGTCTCCGAGCGGATCGCCGCGGCAGCGGTCGCCTGGTTCGCGCTGGCCGCCCTCGCATCCACGCTGTGGAGCGTGGATGCGGCCGCCACTGGATGGCGTTCATCCATCTACGTCGGCATGGCTCTGCTGGCGTGGGCGATATCGCGGCTCAACGCCGGCGACACCGCGGCGACGATCGGCCTGATGTCCGCCGCCGCGGTCGCCGCCAGCCTCCTGCTCATCGCGCTCCGGCCCGACCTCGGCCTCGGACCGAACGACTACTGGAAGGGCGTGTACACCAACCGCAACTCGCTGGCTCCCCTTGCCGCCATCGGTGTTCTGGCCGGTGTGCGCTTCGTCATCGGCGGCAGCCGTATCCGGCGGGTCGCAGCCGCGTTCGGGATAGCCAGCTCGATGGCAGCCCTGGTCGGCGCGGGCAGTCGGACCGCTTGGGTGGCGCTGGTGGCCGCAGTTGCCGTGTCCGTCCTTCCGCTGGCCTATTGGTGGCTGAGGGGACGCTGGGATCGGCGCCGGGCCGCATGGGCCTGCCTCGCGGCGACCGGTGCCGGTTTGGCGGGCGCGGTCGGGGTCCTGGTCGCGGTCTGGGACGACCCCACGCTGAGCCAGCGCCGCACCATCTGGGGCCTGGTGTGGGACCGGATCTCCGAAAGGCCCTTGGGCGGCTACGGATTCTTCACCTTCTGGGACATCGAGGATCTGACCCAGCACGTGCTGCTGCGGCGAGGCAGCGCCCACAACAGCCTGGTCGAGGTGGGCCTCGGCCTGGGCCTGCTGGGTGTGGTGCCATTCGTGGCCATCGTGGTGCTGGCGGCGCGCAATGCCGGGCTGGCCGTGTGGCGGCGCCCGGGCGCCGACACCTGGATGTGGGCCGCTCTCGTAGCCTTCCTGCTCGTGGAGAACGTCACAGAGAGCTTCGTGCTTTGGTTCTCCTACAGCTGGGTGCTGCTGATGGCCGCCTCCCTCAGAGGCCGAGCGGGTGGGGACGCCAATCCGGCCCGTACGGGCGAGGCTGTGGCCGAGCGGCCCGTGAGCGCGGCGCCTACAGGGTGCTCGACGGCGCGATGATGGTCGGATGAGCAGCACGCCTCCTCCGGCCGGAGTTCGGGACAACGACTGGCGGTCGTTGGCCGTGGCACCGGTCGAGATCTTCGAGCCTGAGATTCCCGTCACTGTGGTGGTCCCCTACTACGAGGCACCCGAGGCGCTCGCCCTGACCCTGGCCGGTCTCGAGGGCCAGTCCTACCCCCGCGAGCTGTTCGAAGTAGTCGTGGTGGACGACGGCTCCGATCCCCCGCTGGAGCTGGCCGGGCCGTCGCCCCTGCAAGTCAGCGTGATCCACCAGCCGGACCTGGGCTTCGGGCTGGCCCGGGCCCGCAACAACGGAGCCCGCGCCGCCCGCGGCCGCATCCTGGCGTTCCTCGATTGCGACATGGTGCCCGAGACCGATTGGCTCGCCTCCCATGCCCGATGGCACCACGCCGCCGGCGACCTGCTGTCGCTGGGCTTCCGCTGCCACGTGGACGTCGCCGACATCGACTCGGCCGCCGTCCGCGAGCGGCCCGGCTCGCTCGCCGACCTCTTCGAGGGGCGGCCCGTCCAACGCCCCGAGTGGATCGAACGTCGCATGTCGCTGACCGACGACCTGGCCTCGGACGCCGACGACGTCTTCCGGGTGGTGACCGGGGGGAACTTCGCGGTGTCGGCCGACTTCTTCTGGGCGGCGGGAGGGTTCGACGAATCGTTCACCCAATGGGGCTCGGAGGACATCGAGTTCGGTTGGCGGGCCTACGCCCTGGGAGCGGTGCTGGTGCCGGAGCGAAGCGCTCTGTGCTGGCATCAGGGCGAGGGCGCCGTCCTCAACGAGACAGAGGAAGTGAGTCTCCAACAGCAGAAGGACAAGCTCTCCCACCTCATACCGGACCGCCGGCTGCGGAGTTCGCCGCCCGGACGGTCCTATTCGGTTCCGCAGTTCGTGGTGACCGTGGAGCCCGGTCACGTCGACACCGAAGAGGTCCTGGCGACGGTCGAGAAGGTGCTGGCAAGCAGCGTTCACGACCTCGTGGTGTGGGTCGAGGAGCGACCGGCGGAACCGTTCGACCGGCTGCGACGGCTGCTCGACCCCGACCCCCGAGTGCGGGTGGGAGCTTCAGGCGGTGCGCTGGAGGCCTGGCCCGCGGCCGCCTTCCATGTGCGGGTCCCCGCCGGCGCAGGCGTCAGGGATCGCATGCTCTACCGGCTGCACAACCAGCTCGGGACGGCCACAGCCGGCGCGTCGGACCTCGCCTCGGGCCATCGAGTGTCGATAGCCCGTACCTGGGCGCTGCAGCGCGCCCGGCGCTGCGGATGCGCAGTCTCCGATGTCGGCACCATCGTCGAGCTCGACGTCGACAGCCTGCAGGTCACCCACGAGCCCAAACCCCAGAGCTGGTTGGCGGCCCGGCTCCAGGGGCCGGTCAAGCTCCTGCTGAGAGCATCGGCCAGGGTCCGGCGCCACGTTCCCACCCTGTTCGGAATGGTGCGGAGCATCCGCAGCCCCCGAGACCTCGGGCGGTTCATCGTCACGGTCGCCCGGGCCGTGGGGTGGCGGCTCAGGAACGCGGGCTGGGCGTTGAGGCGGGTGTGGTTGGCGTCGAGGCGGGGGTGGTTGGCGTCAAAGTGGGGGTGGTGGGCGTCAAGGCGGGCGTGGTTCCGTACGCGCAAGCTGGGGCGGGCAGTGGTCAGGGCACAGCGGGTCCAGCGGAGGCAGGCCCGCAAGCGGCTGAAGATCTGGCTGGGCCTCCAGGCCAAGAGCGAGCGGTACGTGCAACGGCTGGCCCGGTATCCCCTGGGAGCCGAGATCGCCGCCGCCGGGCGCGACGCTTCGGCCGTCTTCGCGGCCTCCACCCGGGTGGCGTCGCGCCTCGGGGACGACCATGTGGACCTCCTGGTGGTGGATTCCCCGCGCACAGGCGCCGCCACCGGCGAATCCGGCGACGTCCTCAAACCGGCGGTGGCCGTGCTGTCGGAGCTGCCTCCCCGGCTCAGCGTCCAGGCGTTCAACCCCGAAGCGGTCAACCCTTCGGGTTGGTCGGCCCAATGCCAACCGGACTCGGTGCCGCTGAAGTCCCTGATGTCGCTGTCGGCGAGCGCGGTGCTGAGCCTGCAGATCGGGGGGGAGCTCCTGGCCGAGTTGCGCTCGCTGCACCACATCGACGACCGGGCCAGCTTCCATCGAAGCCCCACCCACAGAGCCGCCGCCCTGGCCGCCCTGGCCGGGGCCGGAGTGCTTGTCCACATAGAGGAGCCCGATCCCGCGCTGGCCGAGCGCCTCGGTGCCGGCCTGCACGACCTGATGGCGAGCGACGCGGTCGTGGGCGCCGGCGAGCACGAGCGCGAGCAGATCAGCATCGCCATGCGCCGCTGCGCCTTGCGCGACCACTCGCTGCGGGGACGGGCCCGCCAGCTCCTGGCCGCCTCCGGCATCGAGGTGCCCGTTCCCGAGGTGTCGGTTCTGGCCCCGACCCGCCGGCCGGACAAGCTCGAGGACCTGCTCGCCACCGTGGGCGCCCAGACCTACCCGCGGCTCGAGCTGGTGCTGGGCCTGCACGGCGACGGGTGGGGCGCCGACTCGGAGATCGCGGCCCTGGCCGAGTCCTTCACGCCCGCTCTGAGTATCGTGCGGGTGGACGGCGCCCTGCCCCTGGGGTCGGTGCTCAACGCGACGGCGGCGGCGGCTTCCGGATCGCTGATCACCAAGATGGACGACGATGACTACTACGGCGCGGAGCACGTGTGGGACCTCGTGCTCGCCCACGAGTACTCCCAGGCCGAGTTGGTGGGAAAGTCGGCCGAATACGTGTACCTCGAGCAGATCGACCAGACCGTCCGGGACCGCCAGCGGCAGAAGTTCTCAGAGCAGTACATCCCCTTCATCGGCGTCTCCGGCGGGGTGCTGATGATCTCCCGCCACGACTTCGAGCAGGCAGGAGGCTGGCGCCGGGTGCCACGGCGGGTCGACATCGCGCTCGCCCAGGACGTTGCCGCCCTGGGAGGACGGATCTACTGGACCCACGGAGCCGGATACCTGCGGGTCCGCCACGGCGACGAGCACACCTGGACCGTGGACGACAGCCACTTCCTCGGCCGTGCCAGCGACGTGAGGGACGGCTGCGACTTCACCTTCGCCGGGATCGCCGAGCCAGGGGTGGCTTCATCGATGAGCGCGCTCGAAGCGGAGGGCCAAGTCTCGTGAGGAAGGCAGCGCCGGCGAGGAGACGATTCCGCCTGACCAAGTATCTTATTCCATTCTTCTTGGTGCTCTATATTGTGATGATCCCTCTCAACGCTGTAGTCGAACAGGACCACTCCGAAGTCTTTCCCTTCTTCAAGTGGAAACTCTTCTCGAACATTCCTGACTGGCGAACCCACGAATATGCGCTGGTGTTGGAGGCCGTTGATGGTCAGCCTGTCGAAGAAGGCCATTACTTGATTCCGAACGTCAACGTGCGGGACTGGAAGGCACTCCGGTTGGCTGCCTTGGATTGTGTCCAGAATGTCGATTGTGACGACACAGTAGCTGACGTGATCTATCCCCTGGTTATCCGGTCCGTGGGTCACGATGAAGTAGAGTTCAGCATCATCAGAGCTGAGATAGACCTCCGTGAAGTTCAGCCTCAAGTTGATGACATTGCCGACGGCAAGACGGCCATTACCGACTTTTTTCAATCCGAATCGGTAATCGGGCGATGGAACACTGAGGTCGGCCGCATCAGCGCGCCCGTTCAAACAGAGTAGTGCACCGATCGATGCGTTTTCTTCGCAAGTCATTGCTCGGTGTCCGCATTGCGGGACACCGAACGCCGGCTGACTTGACCAGGGCGGCGACCACAATCGTCTTGCTCGTCCAGTTCTACTACCTGTTTATTGCATATCATGTGGCCACGTCATCGCTGCGATTCGGCAGTGCCTACGAGGGGATGCCGCCCACTGCTCCGCTGTGGCCACTCAAGTTGGTTCAGCAGACGATCGGAGTGGACTGGCTCGCCCATACGACCATAGTCACCGCCTTCGGTCTGCTCTTTGCCATTTCGGCCATGGTCGCTCCGCGGGTTCTTGTCTGGCGGTTGGGCATCTTCCTGTATCTGCTGCTGCATGTTGCGCTGAGCAACTCCTACGGGTCGATCAACCATGGCACACACATACTTCTCTATGTCAGCTTCGCTCTGTTGTTTCTACCTCGCTGCAAGAGAAACCAGCCGCAGACTCGGAGGGACATGCTCGCATGTCTCAATGTGTTCTGGCTGATACAGATTTTCCTGTTGTTGCCCTATACGTTGTCTGGGTTCTGGAAGATATGGTACGGCCGTCTGGAGCTACTTTCTCCAGACGCTCTGACCCGCATCCTGCTGAATCGTCTGCTGGCAGAGGCTGATGACATCCCGCCTCTGCTGCCGTTCGTGTCACAACATGATCTGTTGACATACGCGATGTGGTTGCTGACGATCCATATAGAGATCTTCGCGCTCCTGGTTGTATTCCGTCCGCACCTGCATCGACCGTTCGGCGTCGTCCTCATGCTGTTCCACATCACCAGCGCCTGGCTGATGAACATAGCCTTTTCGAATCACATCATATTGTTGGGACTATTCCTGGTTCTCTCTCCGCTCGCACCTGCAAGGCTGTCCCTCTCCGGCCTGATGCAGTCTCTGCCGATCATCGGGGTACCCTTCCGCGCGGTGAAGCGCCTCCGATCGGCGGACCGGCACCGGCAGGTCGACCAGGTTCGGCTGGTCTATGACGGCGAGTGCCCGTTGTGCAGCAACTACGCCCAATTCCTGAGGCTGAAGCAGTCGGTCAAGGAACTCACCCTCATCGATGCTCGCCAGGGCGGTGAGGTCGTGGAGGAGGTTCGCAGCCTGCCGCACGACCTCAACGACGGCATGGTCGCGATAGTGGACGGGCGCTACTACGTGGGTCACGAGGCGCTCAACGAGCTTGCGCTCCTCGCCGAGGGCCGGGGCGTGTTCAACAGGATCAACCGGCTGGCGTTCAATTCCCCGGTGGCGGCGCGTCTGGGCTACCCGTGGTTGAGGCTAGGACGATGGCTGCTTCTGAAGCTGAAGGGCGTGGCTCCGATCAATTCCACCTGAGGTCGACTCGGCACGGACCAGGGGTCGTAGATCCCGTCCGAGGAACACCTAGGCGCCGCGGGCGTGGGCCGCGTACTCCAGCCGCAGCAGCCCGCCGGCCACCAGCGAGCCGGCCAGCACCGCGGCCACCAGGGCCAGCTCCACCCGCAGGAACGGCTCGAAGTCGAAGCTGACGACAGTAGCGAAGGCGGCTACCCCGGCGATCCATCCGGCCACCGCCAAGCGGGTGTGGCCCAGCGCGACCAGGCCCAGCGTCAGCGACAGCATCAGCATCAGGCCTCCGCCGCTGGCGGCCAGCAGCACCATGTCGCTGCGGCCCAACTCGTCGCCGAAGACGACCCGCACGATGGGCGGCCCCACCACCCCGGCCACCACTGTGGTCGCCAGGGCCATCGCCGCCACCGCGGCCACGATCTTGAGCTGCATGTTGCGGAACCCGACGAGGTCGCCCCGGCCGGCCAGCGTGGCCAGGCTGGGCAGCAGGCTGGCCTTCACGGCCTGGAAGAAGAACAGCGGGATGCGGGCGATGAGCATGCCGTTGAGGAACACGCCGGGAGCCTCGGCTCCCAACTCGTCGCCGCCCACGATGTCCACCGCCACCGGCCCGACATTGAGAATGAAGGCCTCGCCGATGGCCGCCACGAGCAGGAAGCCCAGAGCCGGCGTGAGCTCCCGGTACGTGGCGGGGGGCCCGGGTTGCACGAAGGTCCGGCGACGGCCGGCCGCGGCGATGGTGGCGACCACCAGCGCGAAGGCGATGGCCAGCCCGTAGGCCCCCACCGCGGCCACCCCGGCGACCAGCAGCACTACGGCCAAGGCCATGCGGGCTCCGCCTTCGACCACGAAGTACCAGGCGTAGCGGTCGAACATGTGCCGACCCCCGAGAACGCCGCGCACCAGCTGGGAGCCGGCGAATGCGCCCAGGGCCAGAACGAGGGCCAGGAGCAGCTCGGGCCGGCCGTCGAGCAGGTTGTCGAGCCCGAGCGGCCAAGCTACGAGCAGGCCTCCGCACACCAGCAGGAACTGCGCGGCGCCCAGCACTCCCGCTCGACTCAGTACCGGCGCGCTGCCCACTCCCCGGCTGGCCCGGTCGGCGGTGGCCCGGGCCACCTCCTGCTCGAGGGGCTGGAACAGGCCGAAGCCGCCGATGTTGACCAGGGCCCACAGCACGGCCAGGCTGCCGTAGCCGTCGTCGCCCAGGGCGCGCTGGGCCACCACCAGGTACCCGTAGGTGGTGAGCCCGTTGAAGACCAGCCCCCAGAGGATCCAAGAGGTGCCGAGGGGCAGCAGGCTCACAAGGCGCGCCCGGAGATTGTTCAGCAACTGTCCGATGGCGCGGTCCTTCCAGGGAAACGAACCCCCGGAGTCTAGGAGAAGCTAGGAGAGGCGGCCCTTAGGGAGCTACGAGAGGGTCGGCATGCAGAGGCCGTCGAGTTCGCCGATCTGGATGCGGTCCCGGTTGTCGTAGGTGACCTCGTTGGAGGGGTCGGGCCGCAGCTTGAACTCGCGGAAGCTCATCTCCAGCGCGTCGAAGGCCACCAGGCGGCCCCGCAGCGAGTCCCCCACGCCCAGGATCAGCTTGATGGCCTCGAGGGCCTGCACGCTGCCGACGATGCCGGGCAGCACGCCCAGCACCCCAGCCTCCGCGCAGCTCGGCGCCATCTCGGGCGGCGGCGGCTCGGGCAGCATGTCGCGGTAGGTGGGCCCGTTTCGGGGGTCGAACACGGTGACCTGGCCCTCGAAGCGGAAGATCGACCCGTGGACCACCGGTATGCCCAGCTTGACCGAGGCGTCGTTGAGCAGGTAGCGGCTCGGGAAGTTGTCGGCCCCGTCGACCACCACGTCGTAGCCGTCGAGGATCTCCATGACGTTGTCGGCGCCGAGCCGGGTGTCGTAGGTGACCACGTTGACGTCGGGGTTCAGCGCGGTGAGAGTCTTCTTGGCCGAGTCCACCTTGCGGTCGCCCACCCGGTCGACGTTGTGCAGGACCTGGCGCTGGAGGTTGGACTCGTCGACCACGTCCATGTCGATGATGCCGATGGTGCCCACTCCCGCGGCCGCGAGGTAAAGGGCCGCCGGGGAGCCGAGGCCGCCCGCGCCGAGCAGCAGGACCTTGGCGTCGAGCAGCTTGAGCTGGCCCTCCTCGCCCACCTCGGGCACCAGCAGGTGGCGCTGGTAGCGGTTGCGCTGATCGGGCGACAGGGTGCGGGGCCGCGCCCAGGCCCGGCCCTCGTCCTTCCACTTGTTGAAGCCGCCGTCCATGGACACCACGTCGGTGTAGCCCATCTGCTCGAGCGTCACCGCCGCGAAGGCTGAGCGCACGCCGCCCGCGCACATGGCCACCAGCGGGGTGGACCGGTCGGCCACGCGGTTCTCGATGCTCGACTCGAGCTGTCCCCGGGGGATGTGCACGGAGCCGGCGATGGCTCCCTGCTCGTACTCGTCGGGCTCGCGCACGTCGAGCAGGGTCCAGCCCTCGGCCAGCAGCTGCTCGCCGCCGGCGGTGTCGACCTCGCGGATCTCAGCCTTGGCCTGCGCCAACAGTTCTCGGAAACTCGCCATCGATGTCCGCTCCTATTCGCTGCGCTCATGGGCCGCTCGGGCCACGGCCTCGCAAGCTCGGCCTCTGGGCTAAATCCTACCTGTCTTGTCAGGATTTAGCCACATCCAGCAAGGGCTGTTTCAGCTTCCCGGATGCCCGCTCCTGTTCGCTTCGCTCACGGGCCGCTCGGGCCACGGCCTCGCAGGCTCGGCCTCTAGACCGCAGATGATCGGTAGCACTTCGCTGATGGATCCGCCTACCAGCACGTCGGCCAGCACGTCGAACTCGGTGGGCTCGCCGTTCACGATGATCAGGCCGGCCCCCGACTGCGCGGCCAGCGGGGCGGTCATGTTGATGGGCGACACGGCCAGCGTCGTGCCCACCGCCATGAACAGGTCGCATTCCAGGGCGGCCCGCTCGGCTCGGACCAGGTCGAGGTGGTTGAGACTCTGGCCGAACGACACCGTGGCCGCCTTCAGGAGCCAGCCGCAAAGGGGGCACTGCGGGTCGGGCTCCCCGGCCCTCACCCGCTCGAGCGCAACCTCGATGTCGTCGCGGTAGTCGCACGACAGGCACTGCACCTTGCGGGTCGTGCCATGAATCTCCACCACCCGCTCGGGATCGCTGCCGGCGAGCTGGTGGAGCTCGTCCACGTTCTGGGTGATGAGCAGATGGAGTTTGCCCCGCCCCTCCAGATGGACCAGGGCCTCGTGGCCCCGGTTGGGCTCGACGTCGCCCCACAGGGCGCCCTCGGCTCGACGGGCCCAGTTGCTCCGGCGGACCTCGGGCTCCGAGACGTAGACGTTGATGTTCGAGGCCCGCTCGGCCGCCGGGTCCCGCGTCCACAGGCCCTTGGGGCCCCGGAAGTCGGGCAGCCCGCTGTCGGTGGAGATGCCGGCCCCGGTGAGGACTGTCACGCGTTCGGCGGCATCGACCATCCGGCGGGCCGCGGCAACCGCGGCCGCAGCATCCGCGAGCACCCCGCCAGGGTAGCCGAGCCGGCGCGACCGTCAGCCTTGCCTGCTAAATCAGCAGCAAATGGGTCTCGAAATTTCTGTTTGACAAGCATAGACGGTCCACATATGTTCAGACATTGACACTTCCCCCGGACATCTTGCAACTGAGGCGCTCGCGAGCGCCCGCATTCTTGGAGATACATCATGACTACGTCAATCAACCTCCCGCCTGCAGTCGTCAGCTCTGAGGTGATCACGCTGATCCCATGGATCGACCACCGCGTCGACGCCTTCGGTCACGACCCGAGATCCACCTACGTCGAGCAGTACTGGCTAGGAACGCTGGGCCCTTCCACCACCTGGTTCCTGCGCTATTGCGCCAACCTGCTCGACGCCACCGACAGCACGGCCGTCAATCTGCGGGAAGCAGCCAGCTCCCTCGGTATCGGACACGAGGGCGGCTCTCGCAGCGCCATGTCCAAGACGATTGATCGAGCCTGCCGGTTCCGAGCGGCCCGAAGCGTCGGGTCTGCGACCCTGGCCGTTCGCCTTCGACTGCCGCAACTCAGCTACCGCCAGCTGCAGCGCCTGCCCGAACCGGCGCAGCGAGGCCATGAAGAGTTCATTGCGGCCAACTTGAGTCACGACGCGGTGTGCCGGCAGCAGTCGCGGGCCCGGCGGTTGGCCGTGTGCCTGATCGAGTGCGGTGACAGCTTCGAACAGGCAGAGAGGCAGCTGGCCCGGATGAGCTTCCATCCGGCCATCGTTGCCGAGGCGGTCCGCTGGGCATGGAGCCTCCATTACGGACGGTCTTCCCCCGAGGCGGCCTGAGAACCGTCGCTGGTGGGTGACCGCGCCCGGGGCTGACACCGCGCCCGGTGCTGCACCGCGCCCGGTGCTCGACGTGGTGTAGCGTCGGAGCCGGTCAGGGGGTGCACATGGAGCCCGGAATACCCGCCGGTATCGACGACATCGACGACGAATGGCTGTCGCAGGCCATGGGTTCGCCTGTGCGGATCACCGGCATCGACGACATCGGCACTGGGGTCGGGATGATCGGCGCCATCTACCGGGCCACGCTCGACGGCGACTGTCCCGACACCGTGGTCTTCAAGATGCCCGGCCTCGACGAGACGGCCCGCTTCACGGCCCAGATCCTGCGCCTCAACATCCGCGAGGTCGGCTTCTACCGCGAGCTGGCCGCCGAGAGCCCCATCCGGGTTCCCCACTGCCACTTCGGCGCGGTCGACCCCGAGACCCACCAGTTCGTGCTGGTGCTCGAGGACGTCGGCTCGTACCGGGCCGTGAACCAGATCGAGGGCATGGGCTCCGCCGACGCCGAACAGGCTGTGGCCGAGTTGGCCGCGTGGCACGCCCACTGGTGGGGCGCGGCCGGCCCGATAGTGGAGCGGGGAACCGCCATGGCGATCCGCGATCCCATCTACCCGACGCTGCTGCCGCCGGTGTTCACCGACGGCTGGGCCAAGGTGCGGGGAGCCATGAGCGTCCCGAAAGTCGTCGAGACGGTCGCCGACGGCTGGGTGGAGGCCCTCCCCGGAATGCTGGGGTCGCTGGGCACCACGCCGAGCACCCTGGTCCACGGCGACTACCGGGCCGACAACATGTTCTTCGACGACGACGGGCGGGTCGTGCTGCTCGACTTCCAGGTCATCGGGGAATCCATGCCGGTCGGCGACCTGGCCTACTTCGTCACCGGAAGCCTGGCCCCCGCCACCGCATCGGAGATCGAGCAGTCCCTCTACGAACGCTGGCTCAACGCCCTCGCCTCGGAGGGGGCGCCCGAGTCGGAGCTCGACGGGATGTGGGACATCTACCGCGGCGCGGTGCTGTTCTGCGTGTGCTACCCGATGATCGCGGGTGCGGGCATGGACCTCACCGACGATCGCCAGCGGGGGCTGCTGGAGGCCACCTTCGAGCGGTTCGAGCGCGCCGCCGACGAGCTGAGCCTGCCCGACCTGCTCTGAGGCCGAGCTTGCGAGGCCCTGGGCCAAAGCGGCCCGTGAGCGCAGCGAACAAGAGCGGCGGTCACGGCCAAAGCGGCCCGTGAGCGCAGCGAACAAGAGCGGGAATCAAACCGTACGACGCGAATCGGCCTAGTCGGACGCCTTGAACGACAAGGCCAGCTCGACCAGGGTGCGCACGCCGAAGCCGGTGCCGCCCTTGGAGACCTCGCCGTCGTCGGACTCGGCACGGGCCGGACCGGCGATGTCGAGGTGGACCCAGGGAATACCGTCGGCCACGAACTGCTGCAGGATCAGCCCCGCGGTCAGCGCGCCCCCGTAGTTGCCGCCGATGTTCTTCATGTCGGCCACGTTGGAGTCGAACTGCTTGGCGTAGTCGGCCGGCAGCGGCAGCGGCCACACCCGCTCTCCGGCACGGTCCGCGGCGGCGCGGATCTCATCGATCAGCGGCTCGTCGTTGCCCATCAGGCCGGCTATCGACGGTCCCAACGCCACCATGCAGGCGCCGGTGAGGGTGGCCAGATCGACAATGGCGTCGGGCTCGTCCTCGCAGGCCAGCGAAAGGGCGTCGGCCAGGATCAGCCGGCCCTCGGCGTCGGTGTTAAGCACCTCGATGGTCTTGCCGTTGCGGATCGTCAGCACGTCGCCCGGCCGGGTGGCGTCGCCGCCGAGCATGTTGTCGGTCATGGGCAGATACCCCTTGACCCTGACCGGCGCGCCGACTGCGGGCAGCACCGACATGGCCCCGATGATGGCCGCGGCCCCGCACATGTCCATCTTCATGGCCATCATTCCCTGCGCGGTCTTGATGGACAG
Organism: Candidatus Aldehydirespirator sp.; assembly: GCA_965203635.1. Taxonomy (GTDB): domain Bacteria; phylum Actinomycetota; class Acidimicrobiia; order Acidimicrobiales; family Aldehydirespiratoraceae; genus Aldehydirespirator. The sequence goes on along the minus strand of OZ241903.1, from coordinate 2,187,273 downwards.
GCCCCCGGCGTCGAAGGTGATCCCCTTGCCCACGAAGGCCAGTGTGGCGGCCGGGTCGCCCTCGGGCTCGTAGGTCAGCTCCACGTAGCGCGGCGGATTCGTGCTGCCCCGGTTGACGCCGAGGAGTCCCCCGAGGCGCTCCTTCTTGATGTCGTCCTCGGTCCAGACCGTCGACTGCAGCCCGGCCTCGCCGGCTATGGCCTCAGCCCTGTCGGCGAATACCGGGGCCGTCAGCGAGCCGCCGGGCTCGTTGGAGAGGTCGCGGGCCACGCACACACCCGCCGCGATGGCCGAGCCGCGGGCCAGCGCGTCCTTGGCCGCAGCCGACGTGCTGCCCACCACGTCTAACCGGGCCAGCTTGGGCCGGCTGCCGTCTCCGTCGCCGTTGCCCGCGGCCGACTTGTAGCTGGTGAAGCTGTAGTTGCCGAGGATCACGCCCTCGGCCAGAGCCTGACGGGCCGCGCCGGACGCCACATCGATGCCGTCGGCCGGCCGGACCGCCACCCTGGAGTGGCGGGAGCACGAGCGGGCCAGCGCCGCGCCGGCCCGGCGGATGGTGGCCTCCGTCACGTTCGCGGCCGGACCAAGGCCGGCCAGCCCAACGAAGCCACCGTCGGCGGGCTGAAGGTAGACCTGATCGGCCTTGCCCGCGAATCCGGCGGTGTCCAGCACCGCGCCGTCGAAGCCGTCTACACCGGTTTCAACGTCCTCGGCGGTGACAAGAGAAACGCTGGTGGTGGCCGCCTTGGGCACCGAACGGACTGCATGGACTGTGATCGGCATCCGGTCAGGCTAACTGGCCGGATTGCCGCCCTCGCAGCCGGAACTGGCAGCAGAATGCACGCATACCGTGCACAACGCTGCCAATTCGTTCCGGGGGCTAGGACGAGGGGGCCGGGAGGTCCTGTTCGACCGTGAGCGTGGGGGCGAACAGGTCGCCGAACTGCTCTACCCGGTCCAGTGCTTCGGAGGCGGAGAACGTCAGCGGCTCCCCGTCGGCGCCGTCGGACACCTCGTCCCAGGTGATCGGCGTGGAGACGGTGGGACGATCCAGGCCCCTCAGCGAGTAGGGGGCGATGGTGGTCTTGAAGCGGGCGTTCTGGCTCCAGTCGATGAACACCTTCCGGGGCCGCAGGCTCCGCTTCATCACCGACACGACCAGCTCCGGCAGGCGCTTCTCCAGCAGCTGGGCCACGGCCAGGGCGAAGCCGGCCGCGTGGTCGTGGGAGTGGGGCCGGTTGAGAGGCACGTAGAGCTGCATCCCCTTGCTGCCCGACGTCTTGGGCCATCCGGCCAGCCCGACCGATTCCAGGACGTCGCGGACATGAAGGGCCACCTGGCAGCACTCGACGATCGTGGCCGGCTTGCCCGGGTCGAGGTCGAACACGACCATGGTGGGAACGTCGAGGTCGCCGCAGCGGGCCATCGGGGCATGGATCTCCAGCGCGGCCAGGTTGGCCGACCAGGCCAGCGCGGCCACCGAGTCGAGCCGGCAGTATTCGATCGGCCCTCCCCTGTCGCCGGGACCACGGCAGGTGGGAACCCACTCGGGCCGGTGCTTCGGGCAGCGCTTCTCGAAGAACGATTCGGCGGTCACGCCGTCGGGCCAGCGCCGCAGGGTCACACCCCGGTCGCCGACGTGGGGCAGCATCACCGGCGCGACCCGAACGTAGTAGTCGATCACCTGCGCCTTGGTGAACCCGGTCAGCGGGTACAGCACCTTGTCGAGGTTGCTGACCGACAGCCGGCGCCCATCGATGGTGACGGGCACGCGCTCGGGTGCGCTCACTGATCCGCCCGAACTGCGACCCGCCCCGCTCGACCTCTCAGGCCGACTTGCGGATCTTCCTCGCCGGCTCCTCGGGCTTCGCCTCCGGCTCCGCGGCGGCCTTGCCGCCGGTGGGGTGACGCTTGCGGGCCTCCTTGGCCGCCGCTACCGAGGCCTCCAGCGCGGCCATCAGGTCCACGACCGTGTCCGAGGTCGGAGCCGCCGCGGCCACCGTGGCCGTGGTGTCGCCCGAGGCCTTGCGCTCGATCAGCTCCAGCACCGCCTCCCGGTAGGAGTCGGTGTAGCGGTCGGGCTCGAATTCGGCCTCGAGGGCGGCGATGAGCTGGCGGGCCATGGCCGTCTCCCGCTCGTCGACATCGATGTCTCCGAGGCCGTCGAGGCCGTCGATCTCGTCCGGTGCCACCAGCTCGTCGGCGTACACCATGGTCGACAGCATCAGCCGCCCGTCGACGGGACGGACGGCGGCCAGATACTGCTTCGAGCGCATCACGAAGTGGCAGACCGCCACCTTGTCGGCCTCGTCCATGGCCTCGGCCAGCAGCTTGTAGGGCTTGGCCGCGGCCTCGTCGGGAACCAGGTGGTAGGCGCTGTCGTAGAAGACGGGATCTATGTCGGCGAGGTCGATGAAGGCGTCGATGTCGATGGTGCGGGCCGCGACCGGGGCCAGCTCCTCCAGCTCGCGGTCGGTGACCGTGACATAGTCGCCCGAAGGCAGCTCGTAGCCCTTGACGATCCGCTCGGGCGGCAGTTCCGATCCGTCGGCCGACGACACCCTCTTGTGGCGCACCCGGGCCCCCGTCTCGGCGTCGAGCTGGTTGAAGCGCACGTTCTTGCGGCTCACCGCGCTGAAGAGCTGCACGGGAATCGTGACCAGCCCGAAGCTGATCGATCCCTTCCAGATCACTCTCGGCACTGTCGGCCTCCTCGCTCCGGCACGAGCCCGGCAAAGCCAGGTCTCGGCACGCAGGCCTCCGCACCGCCTGATCAAGCTTATGACTTCCCGCTCTTGTTCGCTTCGCTCACGGGCCGCTCGGGCCCCGGCCTCGCAAGCTCGGCCTCAGGGGGCGAGCAGGATGCGGGCCACCAGGTCCTGGCCGAAGGCGGTGACGATGGCCAGGTACACCAGGCCGGTGGCGGCCATCACCGCCGAGTACTGGCGCTCGCGCAGCGCGGCCCTGGCCGTCCCCACCAGCAGGACCGTCAAGGCCGTGCAGCCGACCCAGAACCAGCCGAGCAGGCCGTTGTAGCCGTCGTCGATGGTCCCGTTCAGCACCGACACCATTCCGGTGGGCCACAGCATCACCAGCGTCTCGGGCAGCCACAGCACGGCCGCGGCCCGCAGCATCTCCAGCAGCGGCCCGCGGGCCAGTCCGGGCTGTACCAGGTACCAGTGGCCGAGCAGCATGGCGCTGGTGACCGCGCCGACGAACAGGGCCCCCACCAGAGTCCGGGCCAGGGCCAGGCCGGTCGGCCCGCCTGCGGCCAGCGCACCGAAGATGGTCGCGGTCAAGCCCACGACGGCCGCGTACAGGTCGAGCACGGGCGGGAACTCGGGCGCGTCGGGATCGAAACGAGTCTCGGCCCGGTCGATCCCGGTCATAGCAGCCACCCGGGCCGACCGGCGCTCGACCTCGGCGCGCTGTCCAGCCACCCCGGCCGACCGGCGCGCCACCGAGACCGCTCCCGCGGCCACGCCGGCGGCGCAGAAGGCCGTCGTCGCCGCGTCTCGCGGCCAGGTCGGCCCCGAGGCGAACGCAACCGCGAGCGAGCCTGCGGCCAGAGCGAGAAAGATCCCGCGCATCAGCCAGCCGTAGCCGAGCCCGACCTCGCGGCGGCGGGTGGTCACCCATAGGAAGAGCCACCCGCCCGCGGCCCAGCCCACCAGCAGAGTGGCGGCGTCTAGCTCGACCATTGGAGGCTGCCCGAGCCGACTGCTCAGGCGGCTGCGGCCAGTGCCGTCACGGCAGCAGACTCGATCATCGGGAGCCGGACTCGTGCCTCAGGCGACGACGGCCAGGCGGTGGTCGGCCCGGTTGAGGGGGTCGGCGCCTGCCGGCGACGCGGCCACGATGTCCTCCAGGCGGGCCCCCCACCGGCCGGGCACGTAGATCCCCGGCTCCACGGAGAACGCGTTGCCCGCCTCCAGCGGCCGATCGTTGCCCTCCACGATGTAGGGGTCCTCGTGGGCCTCGGTTCCGATCCCGTGGCCGGTGCGGTGCACGAAGTACTCGCCGTACCCGGCGGCGGCGATGATGGAGCGCGCCGCCCGGTCCACCTCCTGGGCCGGGGTACCCACCGCTACTGCGCCAACGCCCGCCGACTGCGCCTCGAACAGCACGTCGTAGAGCTCGTCGAACTCGGGGGGCGGCTCGCCGGTGTACACGCAGCGGGTGATGTCGGAGCAGTACCCCACGCCGTCGTCGCCCACCATCGTGCCGCCGAAGTCGCACAGCACGACCTCGTCCGCGCCGATCACTCTCGGTCCGGGCTCGTGGTGGGGGCTGGCCGCGTTGGCGCCGGCAGCCACGATGGCGAAGTTCACCCGGTCGTGTCCCTCGGCCACGATCTGGCGGCCCAGTTCGGCCGAGACGTCGGCCTCGGTCCGTCCCACCAGCTCGATCTCGCCCCGCTGGAGCCGGCCCGCGATCCTGTCCACCGCGGCTCCTGCGGCTCGCAGGCGCTCGATCTCATCGGCAGTCTTCACGGAGCGGATCGCAGCAGTGACATCCGAGCCCCGCCTCCAGGCCGCGTCCGGCATGACCGCCATCAACTCCACCAGGAACCGGGACCACATGTGGTCCCCGACCGCGGCCACCGACGCCGATCCGGCCAGGCCGGCCACGATGGCCACCGGGTCCTCGGTCTCGTCCCAGGGCCTCATCCCGAACACTTCGGGACGGTCCACCACCCGCGGCGCCTCCATCCGGGGCACGACCAGAGTGGCCGCTCCGTCGCGGGGCACGACCAGCATGGTGAGCCGCTCCAGCGGCATGGCCTCATAGCCGCAGAAGTACGGCAGGTCGGCCCCCACCGACAGCAGCAGCAGGTCCACGCCCTGCTCGGCCATCAGCACCCGGGCCCTGTCCAGCCGGTCGGTGAACATGGGCGCAGCCTATGTTCGTGCCGCGCTCGCCTCGACGGCGGTGTCGGCGGCCTGGCGGGCGTGGTAGCTGGAGCGGGTCAGGGGCGAGGCCTCCACATGGCCGATGCCCATCGACTCGCCGATCTCCTTCCACCGCTCGAATGCCTCCGGCGGCCACCAGCGATCCACGGGCAGGTGGCGGGCGCTCGGCCGCAGGTACTGGCCGACGGTCACGATGTCGGTTCCGGCTAGGTGCAGGTCGGCCAGGGTCTGGACCACCTCGTCGTGGGTCTCGCCCATGCCGGCAATGATCGACGACTTGGTGGTAAGTCCCCCTGCCTTTGCCCTGGCCAGCACCGCCAGGCTGCGGGCATAGCCAGCCGACGGTCGCACCGCCCGCTGCAGCCGGGCCACCGTCTCGATGTTGTGGTTGAGCACGTCGGGACGGGCATCGAACACCGTCTGGAGGGCGCCGGCATCGCCGCCGAGGTCGCTTATCAGGGTCTCGACCCGGGCGAGGGGCAGCCGACGGCGTACTGCGGCCACCGTGGCGGCCACCGCGGCCGCTCCCCCATCGGCCAGATCATCGCGGGCCACCATGGTCACCACCACGTGCTCGAGGCCCATCCGGACCGCGGCCTCGGCCACCCGGTCGGGCTCGGCGGTGTCCACCGGCCCCGGGCGGCGGGTGTCAACCAGGCAGAAGCCGCATGCGCGGGTGCAGCGCTCGCCCAGGATCATGAAGGTGGCGGTACCGTCGTTCCAGCATTCGGAGATGTTGGGGCAGCCGGCCTCCTCGCAGACCGTCACCAGGTCGAGGCCGCGCAGCGTTGAGCGGACCTCACGGAACGTCGGCCCGGTGCTGAGGGGCACTCGCATCCACTCCGGCTTGCGCGACCGCAGAGGCACCGGCTCATGGCCCTCGCCGTCCAGCCGGGCAGCCTCCAGCCGGCTCAGCAGGCGGAGCGACACTCCCTCGGCCGCGGCTCCCCCGGGAGCGCCGTCCGGCGCGACACTCCCGGCGACATCTCCCGGCGCGGTGCTCCCGGCGACGCCTTCTGGCGCGGCTTCGGACTCCGCAGCGCCGTCCGGCGCGACACCGGCGTCCGCCGAGCCGTTGGCCGCCTCTCGCGTGAACCGGGCCATGTCGGCAGGAGCCACCCGGTGGGCGACATCGGCCCGGTCGATGCGGCCGTGCGGGCCCCATGTCGCAACAGCCCGCTGCGCCACGAGGTCCACGACGTCCCGCATCGACACGTCGATGCCCTCAGCCGCCAGCGATGTCACTCCCAGACCGGTGATCCCGCAGGGCACGATCCGGGCGAACCACTCCAGGTCGGGGTCGACGTTGAGCGCGAAGCCGTGCATGGAGCGGGCCCGCGACAGCCTCACCCCGATGGCGGCGATCTTGCGGGGCCGCAGCCCCTCGGGGTCGACCCACACCCCGGTGTGACGCTCGAGACGTCCCGCCTCCAGCCCCATGTCGGCCAGGACGTCGATCAAGAGCTGCTCAACGCCGCCCACGTAGGCGGCGGTGTCCGCCATCCCGCCGCCGCGCCGGCCGGGCACGGTGAGGATCGGGTAGCCCACCAGCTGCCCGGGCCCGTGGTAGGTGACCTCGCCGCCCCGGTCGGTCTCCACCACCGAGCCGCCCAGCGCTTCGACGTCGACCAGCAGGTGCTCGCGCCGTCCCCGGCGGCCCAGGGTCACCACATGGGGATGCTCCAGCAGGAGAAGGTGGTCGTCGGCGGAGTGGCCGTGAAGGCGGCGCTGGAGTGCCAGGGCATCGTCGTAGGCCACACGGCCGAGCCAGCGGATCCGCAGCACGGGCCGGTCAGCGGCCACCAGCGACGAGCTCAGCGGATCTCAGCCTCCCAGTCGCGGGTCTCGATTATCTCCTTGGTCCGGTGGAGGAACGCGGCGGCGTAGGCGCCGTCGAACGCTCGGTGGTCCCAGGCCATGGCGAGCACGCCCATCGAGTGGATGGCGATGGACTCGTTGCCGTAGTTGTCGGTCACCACCACCGGCTTGCGGGAGACGCCGTCGGTGCTCAAGATGGCCACCTGGGGCTGGTTGATGATCGGGAACTGCATCATCGTCCCGTACTGGCCGGCGTTGGTGAGGGTGAACGTGCCCCCGGCCAGGTCGTCGGGTCCGAGCTTGCGGCTGCGGGCCCGGTTGGCCAGATCCACGATGTCCCGGGCGATCTGGCGGAGGCGCTTGCCCTCGGCACCGTGGATCACCGGAGCCAGCAGCCCCTGGAAGTCGATGTCGACCGCGACGGCCAGGTTGACGCCGGCGTGGACCACCAGTTCGTCCCCCCCGAAGCTGGCATTGAGATGCGGGTAGTCGCGCAGAGCGTCGATCACGGCCCTGGCGATGAACGGCAGGTAGGTGAGGCTGAAGCCCTCCTCCGCCTTCCACGCCTGCTTGGCGGCCCGGCGGACCTTCTCCACGCCCTCGTAGTCGACCTCTATGGCGGTGAGGACGTGAGGCGACGTCTGCTTGGACATCACCATGTGCTCCGCGGTGCGCCGCCGGATGTTGTTGAGGGGCACCACGCTGTCGCCGCTGCTGACCACTACTGCGGGCACGGCCGATCGCCGGCGCCGGGGCGAGGGCTGCGGCTCGGCAGGGGTGTCCGGCCGGGGCTGGGGCTGCGGCTCGGCAGGGGTGTCCGGCCGGGGCTGGGGCTGCGGCTCGGCAGGGGTGTCCGGCCGGGGCTGGGGCTCCGCCGGGGCATCGGCTTGAGCCGTCGATGCGGTCGGGGTCGCCTCGGCAGCTGCCCCGCCCTCGCTCGAGGCGCGGGCCCTTATGGCCTGCTCGACGTCGGCGCGGGTGATGCGACCGCCTAGGCCGGTGCCGGTCAGCGTGGAGGGATCGAGGTTGTTCTCGCTGATCAGGCGGCGCACGACCGGCGACAGCACGATCCCCGCCGCCCGGAACGTCCCAGCGGCTTTCGGCTCCTCGGGCTCGGACGGCGTCTCAGCCGCTTCGGACAGCGGTTCGGGGGCGGCCGGCGGCTCGGCCACTTCCTGCACCGGCTCAGCTGCAGGCGATTCCACCACTTCCTGCACCGGCTCAGCCGCAGGCGGCTCCACCACTTCCTGAACGGGCTCAGCCGCAGGCGGCTCGGCGGGCGGGGCGTCTGTTGCCTCGCCGACGCGGGCCAGGACCTGCCCGACCTCCACAAGGTCGCCCTCATTGGCGAGGATCTCCGCGAGCACCCCCGCCACCGGGGACGGCACCTCGGTGTCGACCTTGTCGGTGGAGACCTCGAAGAGCGCCTCGTCGAGGGCGACCTCATCACCTACCTGCTTGAACCATCGGGTGATGGTCCCATCGGTGACGGTCTCTCCCAACTGCGGCATCATGACATCGGCCATCAGCAGTCCTTACCCGTGGAGCGAGCGGCCCGTCAGCGACAGGGTCGTCTCGCCGAACAGCTCGCTCATGGTCGGATGGGGTTGTATCAGACGGGCGACATCGTCGACCGTCGCCTCCCAGTTCACCGCGAAGTAGGCCTGGCCCAACTGCTCGGTCACCCATGGCCCGGCCATGTGAACCCCGAGGATGCGGCCGCCGGTGCCGTCGGCCTGCTTCTGGGCGACCACCTTCACCAGGCCCTCGGTCTCGCCCAGGATCTGGGCCCGGCCGTTGGCCATGTAGCGGTGCATCGAGGTCACCACGTCGAATCCGGCGTCGATCGCGCTCTGCTCGGTGTGCCCGGCGAAGGCCACCTCGGGGTGGCAGTAGATGCACCAGGGCGTGCCGTGGTAGTCGAGAGGGTCGGGGTCTTCGCCCAGGATGTCGCAGATGGCGAGCATGCCCTCGGCGAAGGCGGTGTGGGCCAGCTGCGGGCTGTCGACCACGTCGCCCACGGCCCACACGCCCTCGGCGGTCGTGCGGCAGCGGCCGTCGACCGCCACGAAGCCGCGGTCGTCCAGCTCCACTCCGGCTGCGTCGAGTCCCAGGTTCTCCGTGCGGGGCCGTCGGCCCACCGCCACCACGACCATCTCCACGTCGACCTGCTTGCCCTCGCCGAAGGAGACCACCGTGCCGGAGCGGTCCGGGCGGGGTTCGTGGCCGTGGACCATCACGCCGGTGTGCACCTCGATCCCCCGCTTGCGGAACGACCGCCTCACTACCTTGGCCACCTCGACGTCGCAGCCGGTCAGGATGTTGGGAAGGGCCTCCAGAACGGTGACCTTGGTTCCCAGGTCGCCCATCATCGACGCGAATTCGCAGCCGATGGCGCCGCCGCCGATGACCGCGGCCTCCGCCGGCAGCCTGTCGATCGAGAACAGCTCGTCGGAAGTCACCACCAGCTCACCGTCGACCTCGAAGCCGCCGATGGTCCGGGGAGTCGACCCCGAGGCCAGGATGATCGAGCCTCCGGACAGCGTGTGCTCGGAGCCGTCGGCCCCGGTCGCGAGGACCGTGCCGGACGGGCCGAAGGAGCCGACGCCCCCATAGATCGTCACCTTGCGCTGTCCCAGCACCGACGACAGCCCGGCCATCATCTTGTCAATGACCTGCTGCTTGCGGTCCAGCACAGCCGACCAGTCGAGGCTGGGCTCGCCGGCGCCCACCCCGAACTCGGCCGCCCTCGCCACCGTGCGGTACACCGAGGCCGCCTCCAGGAGCTCCTTGGCCGGGATGCAGCCGACGTGCAGGCAGGTGCCGCCCACCTTGCTCTTCTCGACCACCGCGACGTCGAGGCCCGCGCTGGCGCCGTACAGGGCCGCGGCATAGCCGCCCGGCCCGCCGCCGATGACGATCACGTCGTGTGCTGCGTCGCTCACAAGGCCTCCCGGGTGATGGCGCGACCCTACCGGTTCCTACCGTCTTCAGAACCTGCCCAACAGCACCTGGACGGTGAAGGCCACCAGGACGGCGAGACCGCACAACAGCGCAGCGAGTATCAGCCGGCGCGTGCTCATGACTTGCGGCGGCGACGGCGACGACGGCGACGGCCGACCACCCAGCCGAGGACCTCGGCCAGCACCGCTCCGGCTACCGCGGCCACGATGATCACCGCCCATAGAGGGCCGTTCACCTCGACGAACCACCAGGTGACCGGCACCTCGCGGTCGTTCTGGACAACGAAGACGATCAGGGCCGCCGCAACCAGCAGGGCCAGGACCACCCCGGGCCGGATCGACCACTTCCGCGCTGCAGGCTTGGTGCTGCGGCCGCCGGTGTCGGCGGCACCGAATGATCCGGGGTCGAAGGGTTCGGCGTCCGGGGGTGTCAGGTCTTCATCCACATCAGCCCTCAATCTCTCCGGCCGGGCCGCGGCGATGCTAGACCAACGATCATGGAAGAACTATGCGCGTAGCGGTCACAGGCTCCACCGGACTGATCGGCCGCGCCCTGGTCGAGCGTCTGGAGGCCGACGGGCATCAGGCGGTGCGGGTAGTCAGGTCGGCCGGCGGACCCGTTCAGCATGGACCCACCGTGAACTGGGACCCCGGGGCCGACCAGATCGAGGGCGAAGCCTTGGAGGGCCTTGACGCGGTGGTGCATCTGGCCGGCGAGCCGATCGCAGCCCGGCGGTGGTCGGACGAGCAGAAGCGACGCATCGCCGACAGCCGGACGCGGGGCACAGCCTTGCTGGCCGGCGCCCTGTCCCGTCTCGACGCGCCTCCGAGTGTGCTCGTGTCGGCGTCGGCCATCGGCTACTACGGCGACCGGGGCGACGAGCGCCTCGATGAATCGTCAAGCGGCGGGCGCGACTTCCTGGCCCAGGTGTGCCGCGACTGGGAGACGGCCGCGGACCCGGCCCGCGACGCCGGTATCCGGGTCACCCATCCCCGCACCGGCGTGGTGCTGAGCCGGTCCGGGGGCGCGCTGGCCGAGATGCTCCCCTTCTTCAGGCTGGGCCTCGGGGGCCGGATCGGGAGCGGCCGGCAGTGGATGAGCTGGATCACGCTCCATGACGAGGTCGAGGCCCTGCTCTGGCTGCTGACCGCCGACGTGGAGGGACCGGTGAACCTCACCGCGCCCGAGCCGGTCACCAACCGCCAGCTGACCGCGGCTCTGGGGCGGGCCCTGCGCCGGCCCACGCTGCTGCCCACACCCAAGCCGGCGCTGTGGGCCCGCCTGGGCCGCGAGTTGACGGAGGCTTTGCTCTACAGCAGCGCCCGGGTGGAGCCCGCATTGCTCGTGCGCCGCGGCTTCCGGTTCACCCACCCCGACATCGCCACCGGCCTCACGGACGTACTCGCTTAGCGCTTCGAGTTGGAGCCGCAAGCAAACGCCGCAATCGGGGCGTTGCAGCATGCCGAGCCGTGGTAGTCGCGTCGTGGAATGGCGACGATCGCGACATGGGACCCGGCGTCAGCGATGCCAGGTCGTTTCACGGTAGATCTCAGCAGAATTTCACGGTGGGGTTCCCAAGATTTCACGGTAGAGTCGCTCTAGATTTCACGGTAGAATCTGTCTAAGTTTCACGGGAGCGGTTGTGGCGGAACTGATCCAGCGCCGAGTGGAAGAGATCGCGCGACAGCGGATGACCGAGGCGCCGGTCTTGCTGCTGCACGGTCCTCGCTCGGTCGGCAAGTCCACACTGCTTCGTGCCCTAGCGGGAGGCGGCCGGGCCGGCGTGATCGATCTCGACGATCCAGCGGTGCGGGCCAACGTCGCCGACGATCCCGGGCTGTTCGTGTCCGGCCCCCCGCCGGTCTTCATCGACGAGTACCAGCACGTACCCGAGTTGCTGGACGCCATCAAGGCTGAACTGAACCGAGGCTCGTCGCCGGGACGGTTCGTGATCACCGGGTCGACGCGCTTCGATTCGCTGCCCCTAGTGTCGCAGTCGCTCACGGGCCGGCTGCACCGCATCGAGGTCCACCCGCTGTCACAGGGCGAGATCGAGTCGCGCCGCGAGAGCCTGATCGAGACACTCTTCCACGATCCTGCTAGGGCGGTCACCTCGCAGCCATCGAGCGTCACCCGCTCCGACTACGCCAGGCGCATCGCCCGAGGCGGCTTCCCGCTGGCGCTCCAGCGCACCGGCGCAGCCCGCGATCGGTGGTTCGACGACTACCTCGCACTCTGCCTCGAACGCGACCTCCTGGAACTCGGCCGGGTCCGCCGACCCGGAGCGCTCGCCCCGCTGCTGTCCCGCCTTGCGGCCCACACTGCGCAGATCCTCAACATGTCGCGGGTCGGCGCGGAACTGGAACTGCCAGCAAGCACGGCCTCCGACTACATCAGGCTCTTCGAGCAGAGCTTCCTGGTGCGCCTGCTGCCGGCATGGGGCAAGACCGTGCGGGCCGCGACCGCGTCCCGCCCCAAGGTCCACATCGCAGACTCCGGCCTGGCGGCGCGGCTGCTGCGCCTCCCGCCCAACAAGTTGGCCCGGCTCGACCCGACCTCGCTGCAGCAGTTCGGGCATCTGCTCGAGACGTTCGTCGTAGGCGAAGCGCTCAAGCAGGCCTCGTGGATGCAGCACCGGCCCCATGCCGGCCACTGGCGCACCCACGACGGCGCGGAGGTCGACCTCGTCATCGAGGACGGGCGCGACGGCGCGGTGGTCGGCATCGAGGTGAAGGCCAGCACCAGGGTGCATCCGGCAGACCGCCGCGGTCTGCGGAAACTCCGCGACGCTCTCGGGGAGCGATTCACCGCTGGGGTCGTCTTCCACACCGGGCCGCACTGCGTGCGCTACGCCGACGACGAGCGCATCATCGCGCTGCCCGTGGACCGTCTCTGGAGCAGCACCCAAGCCTGAAGAGGCGCAGGGAACGCCGGGCTCGCAGTGGCAGTCCGGTTCCTGCGCTCGGAGGATCTCGAACTAGGGGCCGCGGCGGGGGCGCTGGTCGGTAGCCGCGCCGACCGCCAGTTGGTCCACGATCTCGTTCCACTCGTTGCCGGAGTGGCCCTTGACCCATCGGAACGAGATCTCGTCGGAGCGGGACAGGTACAGGTCGATCAGCGGCTCCCACAGGTCGCGGTTGGCCACCGGCTTGCGGTTGGCGTTGCGCCAGCCCCGCCTCTTCCAGCCGTCGTACCAACGGTCGCGGAAGCAGTGGACGACGTAGGTGGAGTCCGACACCACCTCGACCGGACCGTCCAGTTCCCGCAGCGCCTCCAGTACCGCCTGCAACTCCATCCGCTGGTTGGTGGTGGCCGGATCAGCGCCACACGCCCACTTGCCGCCGGGTACCGCCCAGGCCCAGCCTCCCGGTCCGGGGTTGCCCAGGCAGGCGCCGTCGGTGTACACGACCGTGGGCTCGGCGACGGACTCGGCCGCGCGTTCGGCAGCAGAGTCGGCAGCGAGTCCGGGAAGGGGTTCGGCTGCCACGCCCCGATGGTCGCGCATCGGCGCGCCGAGGTCGCGAATGCGTGCTTTGCTGCCATCATGGAGGGCGGTGGCCGACAACTTCTTGCGCCAGCTTCCGGACATCGACCCGGCCGAGACCCAGGAGTGGATCGACTCGCTCGACGCCATCATCGCGGCCGGCGGACGGGAACGGGCCCGCTACATCGTGGCCAAGCTCCTCGAGCGCTCCAACGAGCAGCGGGTGGGCGTGCCGCCGACCACGTCCACGCCCTACATCAACACGATCCCCGCCTCCGAGCAGCCCTTCTTCCCCGGCAACGAGCAGGTCGAGCGGCGCATCCGCCGCTTCATCCGCTGGAACGCGGCGGCCATGGTCATCCGGGCCAACAAGACGGCCGACGGGATCGGCGGCCACCTGTCCACGTTCGCCTCGTCGGCCTCCCTGTACGAGGTGGGCTTCAACCACTTCTTCAAGGGCAAGGACGACGGGCTGGTCGGCGACCACATCTACTTCCAGGGCCACGCCGCTCCCGGCGTGTACGCCCGGGCCTACCTGGAGGGCCGCCTGAGCGAGCAGGAGCTCGACAACTTCCGGATGGAAGTCGGTGGCAACGGGCTGTCGGGCTACCCCCACCCCCGGCTCATGCCCGACTTCTGGGAGTACCCGACAGTGTCGATGGGGCTCGGGCCGATCAACTCCATCTACCACGCCCGCTTCAACCGGTACATGCACAACCGCCGCATCGACGACACCGCCGACAGCACGGTGTGGTGCTTCCTGGGCGACGGCGAGTGCGACGAGCCCGAGACCCTGGGGGCCATCGCCCTAGCCGGCCGCAACGACCTCGACAACTTGAATTGGGTGGTCAACTGCAACCTCCAGCGCCTCGACGGCCCGGTGCGGGGCAACGGCAAGATCATCCAGGAACTCGAGGGCGTGTTCCGCGGTGCGGGCTGGAACGTCATCAAGGTGATCTGGGGCACCAGGTGGGACGAGCTGCTGATGCGCGACACCGACGGAGCCCTGCTCAACAAGATGGCCACCACCGTCGACGGCGAGTACCAGCGCTACGCGGTGGAGACCGGCGCCTACATCCGGGAGCACTTCTTCGGACCGGACCCCCGCCTGCGAAAGCTCGTCACACACCTCAGCGACGAGGATCTGCGGGTCCTGCCCCGGGGAGGCCACGACTACCAGAAGGTGTACGCCGCGTTCAAGGCCGCCACCGAGATCAAGGGCCAGCCCACCGTGATCCTGGCCAAGACCATCAAGGGATGGACCCTGGGCGAGGGATTCGAGGGCCGCAACGCCACCCACCAGATCAAGAAGATGACCACCACGCAGCTGATGGAGCTGCGGACGCGGCTGCACATGGAGGACGAGATCGACGAAGCAGACCTCGCCGACGGGATCCCGCCCTACTACCGGCCGCCCCCCGACTCGGAGGAGATCCGCTACATGATGGACCGCCGCCGCGCCCTCGACGGGGCGGTGCCGCGCCGGGTGGTGCGGGACCGCCGCCCCATCGCCCTCCCCGCCGACGGACCCTTCATCGACATGCGCAAGGGCTCCGGCGGGCGCGAGGTCTCCACCACGATGGCATTCACAGCCCTGTTGCGCGACCTGATGCGGGACCAGAGCTTCGGACGGCGGGTCGTGCCCATCGTGCCCGACGAGGCCCGCACCTTCGGCATGGACTCGCTGTTCCGGGAGTTCCGCATCTACGCACCGCACGGCCAGCTCTACGAGCCGGTGGACCATGACCTGCTGCTGAGCTACAGCGAGTCGACCGACGGCCAGATCCTCGAAGAGGGCATCACCGAGTGCGGCTCGCTGGCCAGCTGGCTGGCCGCGGCCACCTCCTACGCCAACCTCGGCGTGCCCATGGTGCCCTTCTACGCCTTCTACTCCATGTTCGGCTTCCAGCGGGTGGGCGACTCGATCTGGGCCGCGGCCGACGCCCGGGCCCGCGGGTTCCTCATCGGCGCGACCGCGGGCCGCACGACGCTGCTGGGCGAGGGGCTCCAGCACCAGGACGGCCACAGCCATGTGCTGGCGTCGACGGTGCCGGCGTGCGAGGCCTACGACCCGGCCTTCGCCTACGAGTTGGGGGCCATCGTCGACGAGGGCCTGCACCGGATGTACCCGCCGGACGCCGCCGACGGCACCGACGTCTTCTACTACATCACCATCTACAACGAGAACTACGAGCAGCCGTCCCGTCCCGACCATGTGACCGACTCCGACATCACCGGCGGCCTGTACAAGTTCGACGACGGTCCCGGGAGCCGCAAACGCTCGGCCACCATCCTGTTCTCGGGAGCGTCGGTGGGCGCCGCGCTCGAGGCTCAGGCGCTGCTGGCCGAGCATCACGACACCTCGGCCGAACTCTGGAGCGCCACGTCGTTCCAGAGCCTGAGGCGGGAGGCGCTGGACGTCGAGCGCCGCAACCGGCTGAACCCGGACTCCGAGCCCGTCGTGCCGATGGTGACCCGGAAGCTGTCCGACTCCGACGGCCCGATCGTGGCCGTGACCGACTTCATGACCCTGGTCCCCGACCAGATCGCCCGCTTCACGCCGAGGCCGCTGCACGTGTTGGGCACCGACGGGTTCGGCCGCTCAGACACGAGGGAGGCGCTGCGGCGATTCTTCGAGGTCGACGGGCCGCACATCGTGCTGGCCGTGCTGTCGGCTCTGATGGAGTCGGGCGAGGTGTCACCGGACGAGGTGGCGGCCGCCATTGACCGGTACGGCATCGACGTCGACCGCGACGACCCCGGCCATCCCGACACCGGCGCACGGTTATCCTCCACGAAGTGAACCAGGAGAAGCTGGTGAAGAAGGTCGGGACGGGCACCCTGGCGGTCACCGGGGACGAGGCCGCCGACCGCCTGCTCAACACGGACCCGCTGGCGCTGCTGCTGGGAATGCAGCTCGACCAGCAGATCCCGATGGAGTGGGCATTCATGGGACCCTTCCGCCTGTCGGAGCGGCTCGGAGCCGGGTTGGACGCTCACGACATCTCGGAGCGGGACCCCGATGCCTTCGCCGACCTGGTGAGGGCCAAGCCGGCGCTGCACCGGTTTCCGGGCTCGATGGCCAAACGGATGCAGGCCCTCTGCCGGCATGTTGCCGATCACTACGACGGCGACGCCGGGGCGGTCTGGAACGCAGCGGCCAACGGCGAGGATCTCTTCCGGCGACTGCGGGACCTGCCCGGCTACGGGGACGAGAAGGCCCGGATCCTGACCGCCGTGCTCGCCAAGCGCTTCGGCGTCCGTCCCGACGGCTGGGAGGCGCAGGCCGGAGCCTTCGCCGACAGCTCGCCGCGGTCGGTGGCCGACATCGACGGCCCGGAGGCGCTACAACGGGTGCGGGCATGGAAGAAAGAGCAGAAGGCTCTCGGCAAGAGGAAAGACGAATGAAGATCCGATTCCTCGTCGGCGCGGTGATGGTCGCCCTCGTGGCAGCCGCCTGCGGGTCGGTCGACGTCACGATCACCACCGAAGAGGCCGCCACCGGTGCCGATGCGACAGCTCCTGACGCCGCTGCCAGTGCGGCCGGCGATGTGCCCGACCTCGACATGGTCAGCGTGTACACGGGTGAGACCGTCAATCTCCAGTCGCTGGTGAGCGGCGAGACGCCTCTGCTCTTGTGGTTCTGGGCGCCCCATTGACCGACCTGCCGGAGAGAGGCTCCGGCCCTTGAGCAGTTCGCTCAAGACAACGCCGGCAAGGTGAAGGTCGTGGGTATCGGCGCCCAGGACGACTTCGCCTACGCCGAGCGGTTCGTGTCCCAGACCGGAACCACCTTCACCATGCTGTGGAGTGACTCCAACGAGTCGTGGCGCCACTTCGGTGTTGGGAGGAACTCGAGCGTGCGGCTGCTCGACCGCGGCGGCAACCTGGCCGACGACAGCCCCGGCAGTTTCGACGCAGCCAGGCTCAGCGACCAGCTTGCTGCCCTAACCTGAGCGATGAAGATGCCGTACCCCGCCCGGATCGTCGCCGTGCTCATGGCCGTGGCTCTTGCGGCCGCGGCCTGCGGCAGCGACGAGCCAAGCTCCGGCAGCGGCGCCACCGTCGAGACGCCTACCACCAGCGCGGCCGATGACGCCGCTCTCATAGCCGAGGCCGAAGCAGAAGCAGCCGCCCAAGCCGCCGCCCAAGCAGAAGCGGCTGCCGCCGCCGAGGCGAAGGCAGCCGCCCAAGCCGCCGCCCAAGCAGAAGCAGCCCAGGCGGAGGCGGCCAGAACCGCGGCCGAGGCAGCCGAGGCCGAAGCCGAAGCCGCCCAAGCCGCCGCCGAAGCCGAGGCAGCCCAAGCCGAAGCTGACGCGGCCGCCGCTAGAGCCGCGGCGGAGGCTGAGGTCGAAGCCGAGGCTGAGGCTGAGGCTGCCGCCGCAGCCGCCCAAGCCGCCGCCGAAGCCGAGGCCGCCGCCCAAGCCGCCGCGGAGGCTGAAGCAGCCGCCCAAGCCGCCGCCGAAGCGCAGGCCGCGGCCGAAGCAGAAGCGGCTGCCCAAGCCGCGGCGGCTGAGGCAGCCGCTCTAGCCGCCGCCGAAGCCGAGGAGGCCGCCGCCCTGGCCGCAATCGCCGAGGCCGAGGCTCAAGCCGCAGCCGCCGAGGCCGAGGCGCTAGCCGCAGCCGCCGCCGCGGAAGCCGAAGCGGCCGCGGCGGCTGAAGCCGAGACCACGACAACCGCCGCGCCCACAACCACCGCCGCACCAACGACAACCGCCGCGCCTACAACTTCCGCAGCACCTACGACGACCGCGGCGCCCACGACCACCGCCGCTCCGGTCATCGAGACCGACGTGCCAGCTCAGGACATGATCGATGTGCGCACGGGAGCGACCGTCAACCTCCGCGACTTCGTGGACGGCTCGACGCCCCTGCTGCTCTGGTTCTGGGCCCCCCATTGACCGATCTGCCGGGCCGAAGCAGGGCCCGTCGGGCAGTTCGCCCGAGACAACGAGGGCAAGGTCATCGTCATAGGCGTGGGCGGATCGGACACCCGCGCCCAGGCCGAGAGCTTCGTGGCCTCTGCTGGGGGTCCGCCCCACACGCTGTGGAGCGAGTCCAACGACGCTTGGCGCCACTACAGGGCCGGCAACCCCAACCTGATACTGCTCGACGGCGCGGGCGTGACCGTCGTTGAGAAGGTCAGCAGCTTCAACCGGGGCCGTCTCCAGGACGCACTGGACGACTTGGCCTAACAAATTCACCTGCCGTTCACCGGCATTCACTTCCGCTTCACGGTGGCCCCGGCTGTCTGAAACCTTGCCCCATCTAGCTTGCCTGCGGCCCGCAACAGGTGCGGGCTTGCCATGCCATTTTCCCGAGGGAGGGACACCTAAGTGCGCAACTCAAGGCGCCGGCTCCTCTGGCTGCCGGTGATCATCGTGAGCTTCTCGCTAGTGGCCGCAGCATGCGGCGGAGACGACGAAGACACCTCTACCCCATCGGCCGCCACCGACACCGGCACTGCCGACACCGGCGACACCGGCGCTGCCGACGCCGCGCCGACCACGACAGTCGCAGCCATGACCGAAGAAGAGATGGTTGAGCCCGCTGTCGACCCCTCGACGGTCTCGGGGGAGGTGAACATCTCGGGTTCGTCGACGGTTGAGCCGATCTCGATCCGGGTGGCCGAGTTGTTCGAGGACGCGGCCCCGGATGTGTCGGTGACTGTTGACGGTCCCGGCACCGGCGACGGCTTCAAGCTGTTCTGCGCGGGCGAGACCGACATCTCCGACGCCTCCCGCCAGATCAAGGACTCCGAGAAGGAGGACTGCTTCGCCAACGGCATCAACAACGTCATCGAGCTGAAGGTGGGCATCGACGGAATCGCGGTCATGACCAACGCCAACAACGGCGCGGTCGAGTGTCTGAACTTCCATCAACTCTTCGATTTGATCGGCCCCAACGGCGAGGGCACCAGCACCTGGGCCGAGGCCTCCGCGGGCCTGCCCGACGCCCCGCTGGACATCTTCGGACCCGGCGAGGAGTCCGGAACCTTCGACTCCTTCATCGAGATCGTCCTCGAGGACCTCGCCGAGGAAGCCGGAGTGGACGCCACCACCCGCACCGACTACATCCCCTCAGGCAATGACAACGTGATCCTTCAAGGAATCCAGTCCAGCGACACGAGCCTGGGCTGGGTCGGTTTCGCATTCGCCGTCAACGCCACGGGTGTCAAACTGATCGAGATCGACGGTGGAGCCGGCTGCATCAGCCCGACACCGGACAGCATTGCCTCGAACGAGTATCCCATCAGCCGTGACCTGTGGATCTATGTCAACGCGGATGCGGCCGCGGCCAACGACGCCATAGTGGCCTACGTGGACTTCTACGTCTCCGAGGCGCTGTCCACTGCCGTCAGCGACGTCGGCTACGTGCCGCTCACCGACGCGGCCCGCGCGGAGACCGCCGGACGCTGGCACGACCGGGCCGTCATCAGCTGACCACGGGCGTGCCCGTCGAGTCCTGATGCCAAGTAGCTTCACGCCGTGACCGATGCGACCGTCGCCCACCCGGTGCCGCTGACGGTCGAACGCCTCCAGATCGCGCCCTCCCGCCGGCGCCGTGAGGCGATCGTCCGGTTCAGCCTGCTGATGGCGGCGCTCGTGTCGGTGTTGGTGAGCGCCCTGATCGTTTGGAACCTGGTCGCGGAGGCCTGGACGTTCATCACCGGCGTGGCGTGGGCCGACACCTGGGGACAGCTGGGCTGGTTCCCCCGGAGGGGCCTGTACGACATACCCACAATCGTCATCGCCTCCATCATCGTCACGGCCATCGCCATGCTCGTGGCCGGACCGTTGGGCCTGGGCGCGGCCGTCTACCTGTCGGAGTACGCCAACCGCAGAGTCCGAGCGTGGCTGAAGCCGGCGCTGGAGATCCTGGCCGGCATCCCCTCGGTCGTCCTGGGATTCTTCGCCCTCACCTGGATCGCCCCCAACCTCGTCGGGCGCATAGGCAAGAACACCTTCCTGGTCATCGGCGCGATGATCCTGGCGGGGTATGCCGTGATTGCTATCGGGGTCGCACGCAACCGGATCAAGTACTACCGCGAGAGTGGCTCCGATTCGTCTGCGCTCATCGTCGCCGTCGGTGCCATCGCGGTGATCGTCGCCATCTTCGGGCTGACCGCGGCCTGGCTCCTCAACGTCTGGCTCGAGTTCGCGCCGGCCCGAGCCGGTTCACTGGCCGCGGCCGGGATTGGAGTGGGCATCCTGACCATCCCTCTGGTGGCCTCCATCTCCGAGGACGCCATGGCCGCGGTGCCCGACTCCTTGCGAGAGGCATCGGCAGGCCTCGGGGCCCGCAAGATGGCCACGGCGACCACGGTCGTCGTGCCGGCGGCCATCTCCGGCATTGTGGCCGCCTTCATAGTGGCCGTCTCCCGAGCCATCGGCGAGACGATGGTGGTCTTCCTGGCCGGCGGAGCCGCCGACGCCACCCGGTTCACCGATTCGCCCTTCGAGGGAAGCCTGACAATGACGGCAGCCATGGCGTCGCTGGCTTCGGGCACGGACAGTGTGGTGGGCGAAGGGCTCACGTTCCAGAGCCTGTACTTCGTAGGGCTGCTGCTGTTCGCGATAACGCTGGGCCTCAACGTCGTTGCCGCCCGGTTCGTAGCTCGGGTACGCGAGGAGTACTAGTGGAGATGGCACGACGATGAACGGGCCGCATGCTCCGGAGAGGTCGACGGGATGATCAGCCGCCTCTCCGACGACAAGTCCCGGGCCGCCATCGCGGCCTCGATCGAGAGACGCCGCATCGACACGCGCGGCCTGCTGTTCCGCACGCTGCTGCAGTCCTGCCTGCTGGTGACGCTGGTGCTGCTGGCCGTGCTGATCATCAGCGTCGTGAACAACAGCGCCGACCAGCTCGGCGCCCGTCTGGGCGACTTCCTCAGCGGAACCCTGCGCTCGCAGTCCAGCGACGATCGCTTGGGCGTCCACCAGGGACTGTACGGCTCGCTGTGGATCGCGGTGATCGTGGCTGTTCTCGCCTTCCCCGTCGGTATCGGCGCCGCGGTCTACCTCGAGGAGTACGCGCCCAGGAACCGGTTCACCGCCTTCATCGAGGTCAACATCCGCAACCTGGCCGGCGTGCCCTCGGTGGTCTACGGGCTGCTCGGTCTGGCCCTGCTGGTGAAGGGCAACCTGTTCGGCCTGGACCGCTTGACGGGCGGCTCGTCCGCTCTGTCGGCCGGCATCACCCTGGCCATACTGGCGCTGCCCATCGTGGTGATCACCTCCGGCGAAGCCGTCCGGGCGGTGCCCGTTTCGCTGCGCGAGGGCGCCTACGGCGTGGGCGCCACCAAATGGGAGATGATCCGCACCCAGGTACTGCCCTACGCCGCCCCCGGCATCCTCACCGGCACGCTGCTGTCGATGTCTCGGGCGGTGGGCGAGGCCGCGCCGCTGATTCTGGTCGGTGCGATCTCGGGCAGGCTCGGCAGCGACCCCGGACTGCTCGACCTGAGCGCTCTGACCGACCAGTTCACCGCCCTGCCGATCGTGATCACCACCTGGACCGTTCAGTCGGGCCGCGATGTCGGCTTTACTGCGGCCGCCGCGAGTGCCATTGTCGTGCTGCTCGTGTTCGTGCTCCTGATGAACTCCGCCGCCATCGGACTACGCAACCGGTTCGAGAAGAAGCGAGGCTGACGCCCCGATGCCCGACCCTACGGAGACTGTCACGGACACCGTCGTCGACCACTCGGTCGACGCCGGCAACGACGCCAGTCCGGCCGAGGCGATGCCGTCGCTGTCCACCGAGCGCGACGTGGTGTTCCGCTCACGCAACGTCAACGTGTACTACGGCGCCTTCCGAGCCGTGCGCGACGTCTCGTTCGACGTCCACAAGAACGAGATCATGGCCCTCATCGGCCCGTCGGGCTGCGGGAAGACGACGGTGCTGCGCTGCTACAACCGCATGAACGACCTGATCAGGACCGCGCGGGTGACCGGCTCCATCACCTACCGCGGGACCGACCTGTACGACGAGCGGGTCGACCCGGTCGAGGTGCGACGCCGCATCGGCATGGTGTTCCAGAAGCCCAACCCCTTCCCCAAGTCGATCTACGACAACGTGGCCTACGGGCCGCGGGTGGCCGGCCAGAAGAAGGGCCTCGACGACATCGTGGAGAACTCGCTGCGCAAGGCGGCCCTGTGGGAGGAGGTGAGCGACCGCCTGACCGACTCCGCGCTCGGGCTGTCGGGTGGGCAGCAGCAGAGGCTGTGCATCGCCCGGGCCATCGCGGTCGGCCCCGACGTGCTGCTGATGGACGAGCCGTGCTCCGCGCTCGACCCCATCGCCACCGCCCGCATCGAGGACCTGATGCAGGAGATCAAGCAGGACTACACCATCATGATCGTGACCCACAACATGCAGCAGGCGGCTCGGGTCAGCGACACCACCGCCTTCTTCACCGCAGACGTGCACTCCGAGAACGACACCCGCACCGGCATCCTGGTGGAGGTGGACACCACCCAGAAGATGTTCTCCAATCCGTCCGACGAGCGCACCGAGAACTACGTCACCGGACGATTCGGCTGAGGCCGAGCGGATAGGAGCGACTCGTGACGGGAGCGCCGACGCACCGAGCGAGGCCGTGGCCCGAGCGGCCCGTGAGCGCAGCGAACATGAGCGGGCAATCGAGGAGGCGACCATGACCGAACAGACCCGCAAAGGCTTCCACGCCGAGATCGACGAGATCAGCGACCTGATAGTCCAGCTCGCGGCCCGGGCCGGCGACGCGGTGGCCAGGGCCACCGACGCCCTGTTGCGGTACGACCTGGTCGAGGCCCAGCAGATCATCGACGACGACGACCACATCGACGTGGCCGCCATCGAGGTCGAGGAGAAGTGCCAGAGCCTGCTGGCCCTGCAACAGCCCATGGCCGGCGACCTCCGCCAGATCCTGGCCGCCATGTGGATCACCGGCGAGCTCGAGCGGACCGGCGGCCTGGCCTGCAACATCTGCAAGGGCGCCCGCCGCATGTTCCGCACCGAGCTGCCCCCCCGGCTGCGCGGCCTGATCGCGGAGATGAACGAGGAGGCGATCCGCCTGATCCGGTTGTCGGTGGACTCCTACTCCGAGCGCGACGCCGCGCTGGCCAGCGCGCTTCACGACATCGACGACCGGCTCGACAGCCTGCACCGCACGTTCGTCAAGACCCTGCTGGAGTCGAGCCGCACCCACGATCTCGACGTCCAGCCGTCGGTGCAGTTGGCCCTGATAGCCCGCTACTACGAGCGCATCGGCGACCATGCCGTGAACATCAGCGACCGGGTCCGTTACATGGTGTCGGGCATCATGCCGTGGCGGGCCGGGATCGCCCGGCACCGGGTCCGCCAAGAGTCCAGCATGCAGGAACTGGCCACCGACCCGGCGGAGATGTCCTCCAACGGCGACGACAAGGCCGATTAGAATCGGCCACCGATGACCTCGCTCATCATCGGAGTGCTCCTGATGGTGGGCGGCGCAATGGTGGGCATCGCCCTGGACCGGGCGCTCCTGCGGCGATGGATCAGGAAACGTGACCCCGAGCGGCACCGCCAAGCCCCCCGGGGGCGGTCGGCCCGCCGCGTCATCGAGGACGCCGAGAGGCGCCTGGAGTCGGCCGAGGCCGGCCAGGTGTCGGCCGAGACCGCGGCCAGCAGGATGGAGGCGAGCCTCGACGCCCTGCAGGCAGCGCTCGTGCTGTGCGACCGCGACGGGCGGGTGGTGGCGCACAACACCGCGGCCAAGCAGTTCCTCCAGGCCCGACACGGCGAAGCCCTCGTGACCCGGATGATCAAGGAACTGCTCGAGCAGGCCCGATCCGGCGAGCAGGCCACGACCAGGGTCGAGCTGCACGCCGAGCCCCGCCGCAGCTACGAGGTGAGGGCCGGGCCGGTGGAGCGCGGGGGCGAGATGCTGGGCGCGGTCGCACTGGTGCACGACATCACCGAGCATGACCGCATCGAGTCGGTGAGGAGGGACTTCGTGGCCAACGTCAGCCACGAGCTCAAGACGCCGATCGGGGCTCTGAGCCTGCTGGCCGACTCGCTGGCCGCGGACACCGAGCCCGAGGTGGCGGAGCGGCTCGCGGGCCGGATGCAGATCGAGATCCAGCGAGTGGCCAACACCATCGACGACCTGCTTACCCTGGCCATGCTGGAGGACGAGAGAGGCCGGCCGGACGAGCGGGTGGACATCGGCGCCGTGGTGGCGGCAGCCAACGACCGGATCTCGGAGACGGCCGAGCAGTGCGACGTCAAGGTGGTGGTGTCGATGCCCGCCGACCTTGCCCCCATGCGAGGCTCCCGGCTGCACCTCGAGTCGGCGGTATTCAACCTCCTCGACAATGCGGTCAAGTTCAGCGACCCCGGCGAACGGGTCGACGTGCAGGTCGAGGCCGACCGTGACACCTTGACCCTGTCGGTGACCGACGAGGGCATCGGCATACCGGCGGCCGAGCAGTCCCGGATCTTCGAGCGCTTCTACCGCGTCGACCTGGCACGCAGCCGCAGCACGGGTGGCACCGGGCTGGGCCTGTCGATCGTCCGCCATGTGGCCCTGAACCACGGCGGTGACGTGAGCGTGACCTCGCGGGAGGGTCTCGGAGCCCAGTTCACCCTGACACTGCCTCTCGACAACGGCGACTGAGCCGCTGAACCGGGCGGCCGGCTCGGGCCCTAGGGGTTGGCGCTGGCGTTGTCGTTTCCGGCGCCGGGCGCCGAGGCCAGCAGAGACCGGCGCTGGCGCTCGAGCCAGCCGAGCAGCACCGCGACGGCCCTGGGATCGTGGCGCAGGTGGTGGGCGGCGCCGCTGATGATGCGCAGGTCGGAACCGGGATGGGCGTCGGCGAGGACGCGGGCGTCGAACACCGGGACTGTCTCATCGTCGCTGCCGTGGAGCACCAGCAGGGACCGGTCTCCGAGCGACTCGGCCGCCTCGACGGCCCGGACGGCCCGGATCTCGGCAGCCCACCGGTCGAACCGCCGGGGGAATTCCGGATCGCGCACCACGCCGACCTCGCGGGCCCACACCAGCAGCTTGCGAGGGTTGCGGGCCCAGTCCTCGAAGTCGGCCGGCGCGGCCACCGCGGCCACGCCCCGGACCCGTTCGTCGCGGCCGGCCACCACGACCGCGAGCGCGCCTCCGGTTCCGAAGCCGATGAGCCAGATGCCGTCGCAGTTCACTTCGGCCGTCAGGAAGTCGACCGCCCCGACGAGGTCGCGTCGCCAGCCGTCGAGCGAGAAGTCCCCCGCGGAGCCGGCCACCCCCCTCGACGCGTAGGTGAGGACGGCGAAGCCGGTCTCGGCCGCGATCAGGTCGGCGAGGGCGGGCATGGTCATGGTGGAGTTGATCCCGCCCCCCGCCTCGGTGGGGAAGCCGTGGACGATGACCACCGCCGGTTGCACCGACGGCGCCCGGGCGGGCCGGGCGAGATGGGCCGTCAACTCGTTCGAGTCGACGGTGAACCGGCTGTCCATCGGGCTCACCGTATCGGCGTGGACGGACGCGCAGTGGGGCGGGCCGGAAGGCCCGCCCCACTGGTCGTTTCTGCCGGAAATCCCGGTCGAGCCTCGCACACTCACAGCCGAGATGGCTGCGGTGCCTGGCCGGATGTGACAAGGTCCGGCGGCTCGGGTCCAGGGGTGGAGCTGGCGGGGATTCGCCAGTCGGTCCAGCTTGCCGTAGCTAGCGGCCAGCCACCTCCAAGGTCACAAAGCATAAAGCACTCAGTTGGACCACCTCCTTTCCTTGGTGGCACCAGTCAACCACAATCCGCTCCATTAGCCAAGCACCGGGCCAGAGGCCGAGCTTGCGAGGCCCCCGGGCCCGAGCGGCCCGTGAGCGAAGCGAACAAGAGCGGAACCTACGGCCCGAGCGGCCCGTGAGCGAAGCGAACAAGAGCGGAACCTACGGCCCGAGCGGCCCGTGAGCGAAGCGAACAAGAGCGGAACCTACGGCCCGAGCGGCCCGTGAGCGCAGCGAACAAGAGCGGGATTCGGCACGCTGCATCACTAATGGGGGGGCTCGCCTGCGCTGACTGCGCCGATCTCGGCCAGATAGGAGAACTGCACTTCGAGGATGCACACCACGTCCACCGGGTCGGGCCCTCCCTGCTCCAGAGATCGGGCCACCACGGCGTCGCAGGCCGCGTCGGTGTCGGCCACGGCCATGTCCCCCACGGCCACCGCTGGGTCTCCCAACTCGAGACCGTGGGAGGTCGCGAGGCCGACCGCGGCGAACCAGTCGAGGTGCCATCCGAGCACGGTCCTGACATCGTCGTAGCTGACCCGGGCGGTCACCTCGTCGGGCAGGCGGTCGGCCACATAGTCCACCGCGTCCGACAGCCGGTACACCGACGGCGCGGTCTCCTGCTCCAGGCGCCCGACCGCGATCCCCACCGACACGAAGGCGATCACCACCACGGCAGCCAAGCCGACCGCAGCGATCAGCCAGATCACGTCGCCGACGCTCGGACGCCGGTTCTCCCGCTCTTGTTCGCTGCGCTCACGGGCCGCTCGGGCCGTGCCCGCTCCTGTTCGCTGCGCTCACGGGCCGCTCGGGCCCAGGGGCCTCGCACGCTCGGCCTCTAGAGACCGATGCGCTGGGCCAGCAGCTCCCGGTGGTACGTCGGGTCGCCGAAGAGGAGCTCCGAGCTCTTGGCCCGCTTGAAGTAGAGGTGCGCCGGGTGCTCCCAGGTGAAGCCGATCCCTCCGTGGATCTGGATGTTCTCGGCCGCCGCGTGGAAATAGGCCTCCGAGCAGTAGCTCTTGGCCAGCGACGCAACCTGGGGCAGCTCGTCGTTCATCTCCGCCGCGCACCAGCCCGCGTAGTAGGCCGCGGACTTGGCCGACTCGACCTCCAGGAGCATGTCGGCACACTTGTGCTTGATCGCCTGGAACGAGCCGATGGGACGGCCGAACTGCACCCGGACCTTGGCGTACTCCACCGACATGTCCAGGCAGCGCTGGGCGCCGCCCACCTGCTCGGCCGCCAGAGCCACCGCGGCCAGGTCGAGCACGGTCTCCAGCACCGGCCAGCCCTGTCCCTCGACGCCGACGAGCGTGGCCTCCACCCCTTCGAAGGTGAGCTTGGCCTGCTTGCGGGTCTGGTCCATGGTCGACAGGGCGGTGCGGTCGAGACCGTCGGCGTCCGGATCCACGGTGAACAGCGAGACGCCGCCGGCGGTGCGGGCCGCGACGACTATCAGGTTGGCGGTATGGCCGTCGAGGACATACATCTTGACCCCGTCGAGGCGCCACGTGCCGTTGTCCGGCGAGGCCACCATGGTGATCCCGGGCTCGTCCCAGCGGCCGTTCTGCTCGGTGAAGGCCAGCGTGGCCCTGGTCTCGCCCGAGGCGATGCCCCCGAGGTGGGCCTGCTTGGCCGCTTCGTCGCCGGAGTGCATCAGCGTGTTGGCGGCCAGCACGGCGGAGGAGAAGTACGGCGCGCAGAGCAATGCCCGACCCATCTCCTCGAGCACGACCACCTGCTCCACGCAGGTGAACCCCTGGCCGCCGTAGGCCTCGGGGATCGTCAGGGCGGGGAGGCCCATCTGCTCGGACATCTGGGCCCAGACATCGGGGTCGAAGCCGCGCTCGGTGTCCATCTGGTCGCGCACCGCGGACTCGGGCGACTTCTCCTCGAGGAAGCTGCGAACGAATTCTCTGAGCTGCTCCTGCTCGTCGGTGAATGCGAAGTTCACGTGGGACTCTCCTGCGGATCGAACGTCGCCGCCAAGCTATCGGGCTGCCTCCGCTATTCGGCCACGCCGTAGTACCCACCGCGGGCCGTAGGATTTGAGAGTGCCTGCAGCACCGCTCTTCGAGATCGACGGCCTGCACGTGGCAACGGTCGACGGCGGCACTGAGATCCTGCGCGGCGTGGACCTGGTGGTCGGCGCGGGCGAACTGCACGCGCTGATGGGGCCGAACGGGTCGGGGAAGTCCACCCTGGCCGCGGCCTTGCTCGGCAGCCCCGAGTACGAGGTCACCGGGGGCTCGATCCGCTTCAAGGGCGAGGACATCACCGCCTGGCCCCCGGAGGTGCGGGGCAAGGCCGGCCTGTTCCTCGCCTTCCAGTACCCCCAGGAGATCCCGGGCGTGTCGGTGCGGAACTTCCTCACCCAGGCCCTCCAGGCCCGCAAGGGCACCGACGTCAGCTCGATCGAGACCTACATGACCATGGTCGAGTGGATGGAGCGCCTGTCCATCCACTCGGAGTTGATGGACCGCCACCTCAACGAGAAGTTCTCCGGCGGCGAGAAGAAGCGCAACGAGATCCTGCAGATGGCAGTCCTGGAGCCGGACATGGCCATACTCGACGAGACGGACACCGGCCTCGACATCGACGCGCTGCGCATCGTGGCCACCGGCCTGCAGGAGGTGCGAGCCGAACGACCCGAGCTGGGGGTGCTGGCCATCACCCACTTCCAGCGCATCCTCACCTCGGGCCTACAGCCCGACCGTGTCCATGTGATCCTGGACGGCCGCATCGTCGAGAGCGGCGGCCCCGAGCTGGCCGACCGGCTGGAGCGCCAGGGCTACGAACGGTACGCCTCATGACCGCCGGCACCGGCGACCGGCTCGGAGCGGTGACGAAGGCGCAGTTCCCGCTACTGGAGCGTCACGTCCACGGCCGGCCCATCGTCTACTTGGATTCGGCCGCATCGTCGCAGAAGCCCCGCTGCGTGCTGGACGCCATGAACAGCTACTACGAGACGATCAACGCCAACGTGCACCGGGGCGCCTATGAGATCGCAGCCCAGGCCACCGAGGCCATGGAGGCGTCCCGAGTGGGGGTCGCCCGGTTCGTGAACGCGCCGTCCGCCGACGAGATCGTGTTCACCAAGAACGTCACCGAGGCGATGAACCTGGTGGCCCGATCGTGGGGAGGGGCCAACCTCGGGCCGGGTGACGCGGTGGTGATCACCGAGATGGAGCACCACGCCAACATCGTCCCCTGGCACATCATGGCGGCGGAGAAGGGCTTCGAGCTCCGCTGGATCGGCGTCGGAGCCGACGGCCAGCTCGATCTCGCCAACCTCGACCGGCTCCTGGATGGGGCCAAGCTCCTGGGCGTGACCGCCATGAGCAACGTGCTGGGCACGCTCAACCCGATACGACACCTGGCCGACGCCGCCCATGACGCCGGGGCGCTGGTGCTGGTGGACGCGGCCCAGTACGTGCCTCACCTGCCGACCGACGTGCAGGCGCTGGGGGCCGACTTCCTGGGCTTCACCGGCCACAAGATGTGCGGACCGACCGGCATCGGGGTGTTGTGGGCCCGAGCCGAGCTGCTGGAGGCGATGCCGCCGTTCCTCGGGGGTGGCGAGATGATCCTGGATGTGCGCAAGGACGGCTTCTTGCCCAACCACATCCCCCACAAGTTCGAGGCCGGGACCCCGCCCATCGCGGAGATCATCGGACTAGGCGCCGCCGTCGAGTACCTCGACGGCTTGGGTATGGACCGGGTGCGCGAGCACGAGGTCAGCCTCACGGCCTATGCGCTGCGCACGCTCGAGGAGCGCTACGGCCCGGACCTCGCGGTTCACGGCCCGTCCGAACCGGCCTGCAGGGGTGGCGTGCTGT
The DNA here is from genome assembly GCA_965203635.1 of Candidatus Aldehydirespirator sp. Classification (GTDB taxonomy): domain Bacteria; phylum Actinomycetota; class Acidimicrobiia; order Acidimicrobiales; family Aldehydirespiratoraceae; genus Aldehydirespirator. The sequence continues at coordinate 2,157,513 of OZ241903.1, read as the reverse complement.
CGATGAGCTTCCGGGACATCCACCCCCACGACCTGTCGCAGGTGCTCGACGACCGCGGCGTGTGCGTGCGGGCCGGCCATCACTGCGCCAAGCCGCTGATGCGGCATCTCGGGGTGCCGGCCACCACCCGGGCATCCCTCTACGTGTACAACGACACGTCCGACGTGGACGCCCTGGCCGACGCTCTCGACGCGGCCGGTGAGTTCTTCCTCGGGTAGCGGGAGAGAGCCATGGCCCGGCTGGAGGACCTGTACCGCGAGATCATCCTCGACCACTACCGCAACCCCCGCAACCGCGGCGAGTTGGAGGTGCCGCCCGCGGTTCAGGCCGTGGGCTTCAACCCGCTCTGCGGAGACGAGGTGGTCGTCTACGTGGAAGTCAGCGACGGGGTGATCACGGACGTGTCCACCGGTGGACAAGGGTGCTCGATAAGCCAATCGTCGGCGTCGATGATGTCCACCGCGGTCAAGGGTCGCAAAGTGGCCGAGGTGCGGCGGCTGGTGCGGGCCTTCAAGCACATGATGTCCATCCACGGAACCGGGATCGGCGGCCGCGGAGACGATCTGGACGACGACGGTGACGGCGGCAACGGGCACCGCGACGTGAAACTCGGCGATCTGGAGGCCCTGAGGGGCGTGGTCAAGTTCCCCGTGCGCATCAAATGCGCCACCCTGTCGTGGAACACCCTGGTCGAAGCCCTCGACGAAACCTTCGCCTGAGCCGGACCGGGCCGCGGGCGCCGCGTCCGACTGGCAACAGAATGCACGCCATCCGCGCAGGACGCTGCCAGTTCGCGGCCAACCCCGGCTCCCCTCCCGATCTAGCCACAGGAGGCACGGCCATCTGCACATCGCGACGGGTACTGTCCCGACTGTGAGCGACCTGCCGCCGCCCGGCTGGTACACCGATCCTGAAGACCCTGCCCAGCACCGGTACTGGGACGGCTCGCAGTGGACCGACCATCAGTCGCCCGGGCGCAGCGCCGGTTCGGGGCATCGTGGCATCTCTGGTCTGCTGACCGGCACAGGGAGGCTGTTCGCAGCCAACTGGCGGCCGTTCGTGGTCATCTACACGCTCGCGGCCGTCGTAGCCTTCGGCGGCGAGCAGTTGGTCCGGGTGGGATTCGACACCGTGTTCGGTGACACCCTCACCGCCCCGCTCGACGAGATTCAGACGCCCGATCCCGAGTCCGAGGACACCGGACCGGTGCACGAAGACCCCTGGTATGAGGTTCTTCAGACGTTGGGTCCCGATTCCGTAAATGCCGGACCCGCGCCCGATGGCCGCCGGGACAGCGTGCTGGAGCGCTGGAGCCATGTGTGGGACCGCGTGGGGAGCCTGAGCCCATCGACCCTCGGAGGCGGTGTTCTGCTGATGGCGATCGGGGGACTCGCGGCGGGCGTGGTCACCATCGTCCAGTTCGCGGCGCTCGGGCATCTCGTCATGCGGCTGCTGGCCCACCAGCCCGCCACGGTCGCCCCGGCTCTTCTCGCCGGTCTGCGGCGAGTGCTGCGCATCGTCGGCGTGGGGCTGATGCTCCTGGTCATGCTGACGGCCGCGTGGATGGTGGCCTCCTTCGTCACCAGCGTGGCGACCGTCGCGTCAGGATTGCCGGGAGCGGTGTTCGGCATACCGTCGGCTCTGGCGGCCGCGGCCGCGATCGTCGGTGCGATGCCGGTGGCGCTGGTCACACTGATGACCGCCGCGGTGGGGCCGTCCGAGCCGTCGATGCTCTATGCCAGGAGCCTGTTGAGAGGCTCATACGGGGCGACGCTCGGTCGAACGGTCCTGCTGCTCGCCCTCTTCGCGATCGCGGCGACCGTGGTCGTGCTCGTCGCCGCCCTCGCCGGGCTCCTCGCTGCGCCGCTGGAGACCGTGACGCTCTACGTGCTTAGCGTGCTGCCCGAGACTCTCATCCTCATCGCCCTCTTCATCCTCTACCACGACTTGGGCGGCGAGCACGCCGACGCCACCCGGTCAGTCTCCTCGCCAACGGACTAGGCGCCCTCGGGTCCGGCCAGCAACGACTTGAGGGCTTCGCCGTAAGCAGTGAGCTTGGCCGGGCCGATGCCGGGCACTGCCAGCAGAGCCTCGTCGGTGGCAGGTCGGCGACGGGCCAGTTCGCGCAGCGTGGCATCGGAGAAGACCACGAACGCCGGCACCCCATCCGCCTTACTGCGTTCCAGGCGCCACGCCCGCAGCCGTTCGAACATCTTGGCGGCTTCGGGCTCGGCCGACTCATCGATGGGCGGGCTCTTGGCCTTCGACGGCAATCCGGTGGCGCCCCGGCCTCCGGCCGATGCGGGCGGCCCGGGTTTGGCTGCGTGGCGTGCGGGATGGACAGGCTGTTCGGCGGGGATGCCCGTGGGTTGCAGCGTCGAGCGCCAACTCATCTCGGCGATGAAGGGGGACTTCGGGCCGTCGGCGACTATCAGCACCGACTCCGAGCATCGGGTGAGGGCCACGTGGAAGACGCGCCGCTCCTCCTCGATGTCGCTGGCCAGGCGGTGCGGCATCAGGCCCTCGGTGGCCGACAGGACGATCACATGGGGCCACTCCAGGCCCTTGACCCGGTGCACGGTGGCCAGGCGCACGCCCCGGCCCCACGACGGGCGGCCGAGCCGGGAGTCACCCTCGTCGCCGCCGGAGCGCCCCTCCGTGAGACGATCCCGCAGCCAGTCCTCGAACTCGGCCGGGTCGGCGCAGTGGGGCGCCACCGACAGCAGCGCCCGCAGGTCGTCGCCGTGGGCGGAGCGGTCCACGGACCGGCGGGAGGCGTCGAGACGTTCGTCGAGGCTGGCACCGAGCTGCGTACCGTCCCGTACCGCCTCCAGCAGGCGCAGAGTGTCGGCGCCGTCGCGGGCCATGTCGCCGAGCCGCTCAATTTCGTCGGCGAAGTCCTCCACTCGCTCGGAGGTCCGCTCGTCGGAGATGCGGCCCGCCAGCCGCCGGAGCGCGCCCACATTGCGCTGCTCGGCGATCCACTCGATCACCCGGGGGGAGATGCCCCGGGGCGGGCGCCGGGCCGCGGTGGCCAGTGCGGCCGAGGGCAGCCGGGCTGATCCGGCGGTGGCCAAGCGCAGCCACGCCAATGCAGCCGCCACGCCGGTGCGCTCCAGGAACCACGGGCCGACCGGGGCCATGCACTCGATGCCGGCTTCCGACAGCAGGATCTGGGGCGCCAGCAGCGTGCTGTTGACCCTGGTCAGCACCGCGATGTCCCTGGCTGCGGCGCCTCCGGCCATGAGTGCCCTGACCCGGTCGACCACCGCCGCCCCGCCGTCGCGGGCCGCCTCGACCGCCAAGGACCGGCCCGCGGCGTCCTCCGGCCGGAGGGCGACATCCGCGTCCAGGCCGACGTTGAGCCCAGACCTGCGTTCGGGCTCCTCGGAGCCAGGTCGGAGGACGGCGTCCGGGTCCCGGCCGGCCGTGTGCTCGGGCTCGTCGGAGCCAGGCGGGAGGGTTGTGCGGCCGCCGGCCGGGCGAGGCGAAATGTCCTTGGCGATGCGGTGGACGTTGTGCGACAGCAGGTTGGAGGCCGCCTCCACCACCGCTGACGGGCAGCGGTAGTTGACGCCCAGTAGGTGGCGGGCCGCGCCGGGGAAGAAACGCTCGTACTCGATCAGCCACCGGGGTGAGGCACCCGAGTAGCCGTAGATGGTCTGATCGTCGTCGCCCACCCCGAACACGTCGGCCCTCGGGCCAGCCAGCAGCCGGATCATCAGCACATGAGCCGGTGTGAGGTCCTGGAACTCGTCCACCAGCAGCACGCCGCACGCCCGGCGGGCCGCGGCCCGGGCGGCCGGATCGCTCAGGAGCACATCGATGGCTCTGATGATCTGATGGTCGAAGTCGACGGCGCCCCGCTCGTCGAGGGCCTCGGCGTAGGCGGGAGCCAGCTCGGCGAAACCGGGCACGTCGGGGGCGTAGTCGTGCTCGACCGCGGCGGGGTCGCGCAACCCCAGGCGGGACGCGCTCAGAGCCTCGACCCAGGCCGCCAACGGGTCGGTCATGGCCTTCCGGCGACGCCGAGGCGCCCGCTCCCCCACCAGGTTGTGCAGCAGGTCGCGCACGTCTCGTTCGCCGATCACGTCGACCCGCCCGTGTCGGGCCGGCCGGGCGAAGGGTCCGGAGCCGTTGCACACCGCCAGCGCCAGGCTGTTGAGGGTCCGCACCTCCAGGCCGGCGAGGTCGGCGGTGCGCTCCTGCATCTCAGCCCGGGCCCTCACGTTGTAGGCCACCAGGCACACCGCCGACGGCGCCACCCCCAGATCTCGGACCAGCCAGCGGGCCCGCTCGGTGAGCACCCGGGTCTTGCCCGACCCGGCCGGGGCCACGATGCAGGCACTGCCGCCAAGATGTCCCACGGCACGACGCTGGTCGGGTGCCAGGTCAGCGACGGGCTCGCACGAGCGCAAGGCCGACAGGCGGCCCACCGAGAGGTTGGCGGCCGGTATCAGTGCGGCACCGTGGAGCTCCGAAGGATCGAACGAATCCAGCGGCCCGCCGTCGCACCACGCACTGCCGGCCTCGATGGCGACATCGCCGGGCTGGTCGGCAGCCGCGAGACGGGCGCCGGCCTCCAGCGCGCGGTCGCGGGGAGCGAAGCGCAGCCGGTCTGGGTCTCTTGCGTCCACCGCGTTGGCCGCGAGCAGGTGGTGCCAGACCTCGTCGCCGAGTGTGGTGCCAGGTTGCAGCGTCCACCACGGCGACTCCAGCGTCGGCTCGGCACCGGGCAACAGGCCGTCGACTTCGATCACCAGCCGCTCGCGGCCGTGCCACGCCGAGCGCAACCGCCGACCCGTTGCCGGATCTGATGATCCCGTCTCCACAGTCACCCGGAGGCACTGCGCCCACGGCTCGGGCGCCGGCTGGCCCGGCGACACCAGCACGCTGCGTCCCAGGCAGTCCGGTCCCGCAGCATGTTCCAGGCTGCGGGCTGAGGCCGCCTCGTCCCGCCGGCTGACTCCCGGCCCGGTCACGCTACGTCACCCACACGAACTGGCAGCAGAACGCACGCCATACGAACAAAACGCTGCCAATTCCCGGCCATCACGGTTCAGTGACGGCGTTGAGGCGGGCCATTGCCTCCAGCACCCGGTCGGGGCGGTGGCAGCGGCCGTAGTCGAAGCCGGTCCGGATACAGATCTCCAGCAGTTCGTCGTGCTGATCCGTCTTCTTCCACGGCAACGGCAGGTAGACCGGCAGCCCGAAAGCTCGCAGCGCGTCGAGGTTCTCGTACACCCGCTTCTGGTACCGGTAGCGGTCGGCCCACTCCCAGTCGGGCGGGCCGAAGCCCGTCCCCGGGTCGAGGATCAGCCGGCTGCGCTCGATGCCTGCGCCCACCCAACGCGGCAGCGACCGGTCGAACCACTCGCAGATCACCTCGACCGGATCGCCGATCACATGCCTGGATGCCTTGGGGTCGGCGCCCCAGACGAACGGCGCCACCACCGGCGCGTCCTGCTGGGCGGCGAGCTGCACCATTTGCGGGTTCTGGAGTCCGTCGGCGGCGTTGATCATCGTGGCGCCGCAGTCGAGAGCCCGTCGCATGATCTCCGGCTGCCACGAGTCCACGGAGAGTTGCGCCCCGCGTGCCTCGCACAGCTCGGCCAGCGCCTGGACCTTGCCGTCGAGTCGCTGCCATTCGGCCTCGACGTCCACACGGTCTGCGAACTGAGTGGATCCCGCACCACCGAGGTCGATACCGGCACAACCCTGATCGAGCAGCTCGACGGCCCGGGCCACCGCGCCCTCGACCGTCGTGGCCACTGAGAAGTCGGCCAGCGAATCCGGTGAGGCGTTGACGACGCCGTGCAGCCTCATTGCCGGTGCAGGATCCGCCACGCCCGGCAGTGTCGCACGACACCGCCGGCATCCCACCCGACTACTCAGGCGGCCGCGTTAGAGTCGCCCGCGTGAGTGATCTGCCGCCTCCCGACTGGTACACCGACCCCGAGGACGAGTCGCAGTACCGCTACTGGGACGGGGCGACGTGGACCGAGCACCGGGCCCCCCGCCACGGCCGGCCGGATGGCGAGACGGAGTCGGGCCCGGGCCAGTTGCGCCGTCCGGGGCGGCTGCTCGCCGACACCTTCGCGATCTCGGGCCGGCGGTGGCGGAGTTGCGCTACCGCGGCCCTCATCTACCTGGCCGGACAGGTGGCGATGGTGGTGCTGTTGATCATCGGCGCCAACGACCTCCTGAGGGGAGAACTGGGCGAGATCTGGGACAGGGTCAGCGACCCCGACTTCGATCCGCAGGCACCCGAGCAGACGGCTTACTTCGAATCGCTGAGTCTGGATCTGTCGCCCGTGAACTTCTTGCCGATCCTGCTGGGCGTTCTTGCCGTCTGGGTCGCTAGCAACGTGCTGCAGGCGGCGGTGACGCTCGTCGCGCTGAGTGACCTGCGAGACCGGACTCTCACGGCATCGGACGCGCTCAGGCATGCGCTACGACGGGTCCCACGACTGTTGGGGCTTGACCTCCAGGTGGGCGCGATCTTCCTCGTCGCGGTGATAGCTGTGGTCATCGGGGGAGTCTTGACGCCTCTGCTGTTGATACCGCTGATTCCGGCCTTCATCGTCGGTGCCGTCTATTTCTTGGTGATGACGCCACTGGCCTACGCATTCGCCTCGGTGGGACCCGCCGCGCCGTCACTCCGCTATGGGATACGCCTCATGCGAGGACGATTCTGGGGGACGTTGGGACGGATGCTGATCGTCTTCGTGGTGCTGATGGCTGCCACCACGGCGGTCGGTCTGGTGTTCACCCTCGCCGGGTCGTCGACGCCGACGTTCCAGCTGGTGTCTCAACTGGTGCAGACAGTGGTCGGAACTGCGATCACGGTCGTGGGCCTAGTCGCCATAGCGATCATCTACCACGACCTGGGAGGCGAGTCGGAGTGAGGCGCCCAGGCTCCTAGCCGCCGGCGGCGTCGACGCGCTCGATGAAGTCGCGGTCCCGGGCCGAGAGGCCGCCCACATCGTGGCTGGTAATGGCCAGCTCCACCTTGTTGTAGACGTTGGACCACTCGGGGTGATGGAAGAGCCGTTCGGCGATCAGCGCCACATGGGCCATGAACGCGAACGCGGCCCGGAAGTCGGCGAACACATACGAGCGGCGCAGCACGTTGCCGTCGCGGCGCCACTCGGGATGAGCGGCCAGCACCTCCGCGATCTCGGCTTCGGTCAGCAGGTCGTCGTTGCTCATGGGCCTCGATGATATTCGGTGCCGATCGGCGCCGGGCGTCGAGGTCTACGTCAGCAGGTCGGCGAACGGGTCTCCGAAGGGGTCGGCGAAGGGCGTGGTTCCCGCGTCCGAGTCCGGCTGCGGGACGGACCCTGTCCAGCGCTCGTAGCCCTCAGCCTCCAGCTCGTCGGCCAACTCGGGCCCGCCGGACTGCTGTATGCGGCCGCCCGCGAACACGTGCACGGCGTCGGGCCGCAGGTGGTCGAACACGCGACTGGAGTGGGTGATGGCCAGCACCCCGAGGCCGTCATGGGTGGTGGCATCCTCGATCCTGGCGCCCACGAAGCGCAGCGCGTCAATGTCGAGGCCGGAGTCGAGCTCGTCGACGACCGCGAACGCGGGGGCGAGGACGCCGAGCTGAAGGGCCTCGTTTCGCTTGCGTTCACCGCCCGACAGGTCGACGTTCACCGGGCGCTCCAGGAACTTCTCGTCGTAGCCGATGCGGACGGCCTCCTCGCGCATCCGCTCGGCCACCGCCGCCCCCTCCGGGGTGCACACCGACTCGGTGAGCATGTCGAGCAGCGAGACGCCGGGAACCTCGGTGGGATACTGCATGGCCAGGAACAGGCCCGCCTCGGCCCGTCGCCACGCGGGCATTCCCAGCAGTTCCGCGCCGTCGAGGCGGACGGAGCCGTCGAGCACGTCATAGCCGCCCCGCCCGGCGATCACATGGGCCAGGGTCGACTTGCCCGACCCGTTGGGTCCCATCACCGCATGCACCTCGCCTGCGGCCACCTCCAGGTCGACGCCGGTCAGGATCTCGCGGCCCGCCACCGAGGCACGCAGGCCCTCGATCACGAGGGTGCTCACGAGGCGTCCCCGCCCGAGCCCGCATCGAGCTTCAGTACCACCGTGCCGTCCACGACCGACACCTCGTAGGTGGGCACGGCCCGGGTGGCCGGCAGCGACAATGGCTCACCGGTCTCCAGGTCGAACATGGCCCCGTGGGCCACGCACTCGATGGCGCAGTCGTCGGGCTCCACCCAGCCTTCCGACAGCGAGACTTCGGCGTGGGAGCAGGTGTCGCCGATGGCGTAGACGTCGTCGCCGATGCGCACCACGGCGATCTCACGGCCCTCCACCTCGACTCGGCGCGCCGAGTCGGGCTCGAGTTCGTCCAGCGGGAACAGCTCGTGGGTGGTCATCGTGGAGCCTCCGATCTCGAACAGTCTGCCTGAGCCGTCACGGCGTCACGCCGCCGCTCTCAACATCTCATTGAGCTTCAGGGCCAGGGCCTCGCGGGTCGCGTCCTCGACGGCCCGGACCGGCAACTCGTCGATCACCTCGTCGAAGAACCCGGCCACGATCAGGCGCTCGGCCACCGGTGTCGGGACGCCCCGGCTCTCCAAGTAGAAGACCTGGTCGGGATCCACCGGACCCACCGCGGAGGCATGGCTGCAGCGCACGTCGTTGTTCTCGATCTCGAGGTTGGGCACCGACTCCGCCCAGGCGTCCTCGCTGAGCTTTAGGTTGCGGTTGGTCTGGAAGGCGTTGGTGCCCCGGGCGTTGGGCCGCACCCGTATCAGCCCGGTGTACACGCTGCGGGCCGAGTCGCCCACGGCGCCCTTGTAGAGCAGGTTGGACGTAGTGTCGGGCGCGGCGTGGTCCTGGTAGGTGCGGAAGTCGAGGATCTGGTCTCCCGATCCGAAGTACGCCGACAGCAGGTCGCCGCTGGCGCCCCGCCCCACCAGGCGGACATCGGTCCGGGTGCGGGCATAGCCGCCACCCAGCGCGACCGAGGCGGCCACCAGCGCGGCGTCCCGCTCCACCCTGGCGGTGTGGGCCGCGATCTGGGTGGTCCGGTGATCGTGCTGCTGCAGGTTCACGTAGCCGAGTCGGGCGGCCTGGCCGACGTCGAGTTCGACCACGGGAACAACTAGAGCCGGACCGGCGGAGCGCTGCATGTCGAGCACCTTGGCCGAGCCGTTGGGCCCGACCCTCACCACCAGTCGAGGGAAGGTGGCCGCTCGGGCCGCGCCCGCGTAGTGGCGTACCGCGATCACGCCGTCAACGGCCACCCCGGCGGGGACGTCCACCACGATGGGGCAGCCCACGAAAGCGTCGTTGAGCATGGTGAAGTAGTCGGCGGCGCCGTCGGCCACCGAGCCCAGCAACTCGGCGCCGTCGGCCGAATCGACCAGCGGCCCCACTTGGACGCCCTGCTTCGACAGTTCCTCCAGGCCCGTCGAGGCGACGATGCGGCCGTCGGCAACGTCGAGGACCGCGGCGACCGCGCCGTTGGCGGCGGTGCCGACACCGGCCCACGTCCCGTCCGGCACCGGGGACGGGTCCGCGCCTGCCAACTGGTAGGCGGCCAGATCGAAATCGGCGATCGCGCTGTACCGCCACTCCTCGGCGGCCGCCGTGGGAGGATCCGCAGCCGCGAAGCGCTCAGCCGCCGCAGCCCGGCGTTCCGCCAGCCAGCCCGAGCCCGGCAGGCTGCGGGCCGCGTCAGTAGTGAAGGAATGCACTCGTGGTCAGCCGCCGTCGCGGTACCGCCTGCGGAAGCGCTCCCCCATCCCGCCCCCACCGGAGGATCCGCGGCCGCCCTTGCCCTTCTTGCCCCTTGCCTTCGGGCTTCGAGCGCGCCGACGCTTGCGGCGCTCGGCCTCCACCTCGGCGATCACGTCGGGAGCGGCCGCATTGACGATGTCCTCGGCCGCGTCGAGCAGGTCGCCGATGCTGTCGTCGCTGCCGAGGCTCTCGGGCTCGGGCGGGGTCTCGGGGGTGACCAGGGAGCCGTAGCTCCAGTTGACGTCGGCCAGCCGCCGGGTGTACTTCGGGCAGTCGTCGGGACAGCGCCACGGCGCCTCTGGAGCCAGGTCGAGGTCGCACTTCCTCACCGTCTCGCCGTTGGGATAGGTGCGCGACTCGAAGTACTTGCAGTCCTGGCGCATCGGCATGCCTCACATTGTGGCATCCCGCCGACCCTTCGCGTCGCGGCCCGGCCCGCGACGCCCTAGTCCTGCTCGGGAGAAACCCTACGAGTCGCGCAGCGGGCCCAGCTCACCCGTCTGAACCCCCGCCTCGTCCTCAAGGTGCTGGCCGAATGTCGAAGATGGCTGCGGTGCGCGGCCATCGGCTAAGCGGCTGCGTCGGGCACGGTAGCGGGCGACCAGTTCGCGTCCTGCCGCCTCCGTCTGTGAGAGAGCGTGTCGTCCCGCCGCGCAAACGGCGAATGGCTAGACCGGGGGTCAATGTTGCTTCGACCCGTCGTGTACGACCGGCCGTCGCCCGCGGCGGATTTCGCTGCGTAGCCTCCCAGCCAACTCAGGCGAGCCTGCTGACCAGGGCCTGGACGCAGGCCGCAACAAGGCGACGTACCGCTCCCCTGGAAACAGGACAACAACATGCCTGCCCCGCTCTACGTCCGCTCGCCGTACCCTGCTCTCGGCAGGAGACCGACCGCACTGTCCCTAGCCAGCAATAGCGTACCCGGCGATGACCACAGACCTTCCTCTGCGCCATCTGTCGATACGGGTCCCCTGGCATGACGCCGGTTGGAACGGCACTGTCTGCACCGACCCGCTCAACAACGCCTCGTGCCTTCGACTCCACAACATCCACGAGCGGCGTGACGACGGCCTAGAGGTCGAGCTACGCGGCCGTCGCATCGACGAACTCGAACCGTCCCATCAACCGCCCTGTGTCGCCGAACGGGCGACCTTCATGGCGGATTCTCCGATCACTCGGTGGGCTCGGCACCCCTACAGGACATCGCCCGCCCACAAGCACTTCCGGCCCACACGCGTCGAACTCCCGTCCTTTACGGCCGGTGCGGTGCCGTTCCGATGGGTGATGAGGAGAGAGGCATCCGAGATTGCGGACTCGCTTGACATCGTCTTCAGCGATGAGGCGGAGGACGACGTACGAGAGGTGATGGGATTCGACTCGACTTGGGTGCAGGACGTCACAAACCAGACTCGGATGCTCGACGGGTTCTTCTCGGCGATAGAGCCGGATCAATCACTTGCGTTCTTCTATGCGAAGGAGGTCCCGCACACCGAGCGGTCGGGCCGAGTGCTCATAGGGGTCGGGTGGGTAAAGGGCTATGACCGGGCGATCGAGTACGACTACGAACGGGGTGCAGACCGTCCCACTCGATCAATGATCTGGGAGCGAATCGTGCACCACTCGATCCGCCCTGGTACTGCCGCGGGTGGCTTCCTGCTCCCGTACCACGCGGCGCTCGAACGAGCCGCCGAGGATCCGTCACTCAGCCCAGAGGATGTGGTCGTATTTGCCCCTGACGAGGCATTTGAACAATTCTCGTATGGCTCGGAGCATCTGACCCACGGCCAAGCGATCGGCTCGCTCTTGGCCATCATCGAAGGCTTGCAGCGGGCGCAAGAATCGCTGGGCGTCAACTATGCCTCGGAGATCCGCTGGTCCCAGGAGCGGATCGGCGAGCTGTGGAAGCTGCGAGGCGCGTTTCCAGGGCTCGGATCGGCGCTGGCCGCCTTCGGCATCGATCATGCGAACCTCTTGGCCTTTCGGATCACCAGCGGACTATCGGAGACGGACGATCCATGGCCGGCGGTTCAGGCTGCCCTCGATGATCCGACAACCATTGGACCGGAGTGGGAGGGTCGCATCGGGCCGACGATGGCCAAGAAGCTCGCTGGTCTGCCCGACGAGCGGCGGGCCCTGCTCCACCTACTGGCTCGGTTCGACCTGTCTCCGGTGCAGGCAACCCGCTTCTACCTGCCAGAGGAACGAAACAGGGCCGGGATTTTGGTGGACGATTCGGACTTACTCCAGAATCCCTACCTGCTCTACGAAGCGGACCGGATCAGCCAAGACGCAATCCCCGTGACGGTCATCGACCGGGGCTCGTACCCGCCTCCTGCCGCGACATCGAGTCTGCCGATTCCGGCGCCGTCAGCGATGACCGAGCCTCAGGATCCGCGCCGAGTGCGCGCGCTGATGGTGTCGGCACTTGAGAGGTCTGCGGAGATCGGAAACACCTTGCTTCCCCAAGACCAACTTGTCACCGATGTTCGGACAATGCCGGTTGAACCGCCTTGTCCCATCGACGGTGACTTGCTCGTCGTTGTCGGGGACGACCTCAAGCCCGCTATTGCGCCGGTCCGCATGTTCGATGGACGGCCGGGTTACCAACTGAATCGTCTCGCGGCTGCGCGAACGCGAATCAGCCAGGAGGTCCGGAGACGCTACGCCACGAAGAAGCGTCATTCGGTCGAGGCCGACTGGCGAACTGTTCTCGACGACCTGCTGGGTACCCCAATTCCTGCAGATGAGGCCGAGACCCTCGCGCGAGAAGAGAAGGCGGCTGCGCTCGCCGAGCTTGCAGCCGCCAGGTTCTCTGTACTTGTCGGCCCTGCGGGAACCGGCAAGACAACCTTGCTGGCAGCGTTGTGCAAGCACCCAGAGATACAGGGGGCTGGCATCACTCTGCTAGCGCCCACAGGCAAGGCACGCGTGCAACTGGAACGAGGGCTCAGCGGCGCCGGCGTGCATGCCCGCACGATTGCCCAGTTCCTTGTCTCATCGGGCCGGTACGACCCCAAGACAGCTCGGTACCGCCGATCAACCGAGCCTCCTGAGGTCACGAGAGGAACGGTGATCATCGACGAGGCTTCCATGATCACCGAGGAACAACTCGACGCCGTCCTCGACAACGTGAGCCAGATCGAACGACTGATTCTCGTCGGTGATCCCCGGCAGCTTCCGCCGATCGGCGCAGGTCGGCCCTTCGTCGACATCGTCGAGTTCCTCAAGGAAGGCTTCACCACGGACTTTCCAAGAGTTGGGCGTTCTTACGCCGAGTTGACGATCCTCCGACGGCAACGCCCGGGCGCCGATCCAGAGGAGTTCCGCCACGATCTCGCACTGGCGCAGTGGTTCGGTGGCGAGGCTCCGAGCGCGTTGGCCGAGGAGGCGTGGGGGCAGGTGCTCGCCCGATCCCCCAGCAAGACACTGCGATTCGAGCAGTGGGACTCGCCCACCGAGGTCTTCGAACGACTCCAACACCTCCTCGTCGAAGAAATCGCCGAGATCGGCAACACCGACGATCAGGCTGGGTTTGGGGAGTCGCTCGGCGGCGTTGTGAGCGGTGACTACGTCTACTTCAACCACAGTTATCCCAACGGTCCGGGGGCCGGTGCCGCCTGTGAGAACTGGCAGATTCTCAGTCCGATCCATGCGACCGGCGCAGGCGTATCAGAGCTAAATCGGTCGGTTCATCGACACTTCCGAGCTGATCTGATCCAGTCGGCGCAAGAGGTGCCTCGCTTCGGCCGGAAGATTCCCAAACCAATGGGACCAGAGGGCATCGTCTACGGCGACAAGGTAATGAACAACCTGAACCACCGGCACGAAGACATCTACCCCCAGCAGTTCCCGGCGGGCAGCCCGTTCCGCGGTCCTTCGGAGTTCGTGGCCAATGGCGAGATCGGAATGGTCGTTGGCCAATTCAAGCGTCGCGGACAGAAGTTCAAGGTCACCAAACTGGAAGTGGAGTTCTCGACACAACTAGGCGTCAAGTACGGGTTTGGTCGTAGGTATCTGCCCAGGGACGGAGCCGACCCAATCCTGGAGCTCGCTTACGCGCTTACCGTGCACAAGTCGCAGGGATCGGAGTTCGGGACAACCTTCCTTGTGATCCCGAACCCATGTCAACTTCTCTCGCGAGAGTTGCTGTACACAGCGCTCACCCGCCAGACGAAACGAGTGGTCGTCCTCCACCAGGGTCAATTGAACGACCTACTCGCGTTCTCATCTGTGGGGCATTCCGAGACAGCCCGGCGATACACGAACCTGCTTCGTGATCCACAGCCTCAAGATATTGGCGGTGGCCTTTTCCTGGAGGCCAACCTCATTCACCGCACGTCGAACGGAACCCTCGTGCGCTCGAAGAGCGAGGTGATCATTGCCGACGCGTTGTCAGCGGCTGGCGTCGAGTTCACCTACGAGAAGGAGTTCCCGGGGCATGACGGCAGCATTCGACTCCCGGACTTCACAATCGAGGACGCCGCCACAGGTGAGACCTACATCTGGGAACACTTGGGGATGCTCTCCAATCCTCAGTACGCCCGCGCCTGGGAACGGAAGCAGGCGTGGTACGCGGCCAGCGGGGTCGAGAGAGGCGGTGGAGATGTCGCCACACTGATCGTCACCACGGACGATGAACGTGGTGGTATCGACTCTGTCGACGTACAGGAGCAGATAGGGCAGATCATCTGAGAATGTCTCAATCCATAGGACATCCAAGGCGACCAGCCTGCGATTGACAGGACTCGATCTTGATGTGATCTCGGACGCACCGTCGGTCATCCTGACCCTGCGTCTCCGTTGCTGGCCGCTGTGGAGGAGCGACGACGCGGTCGCCTGTCGGCGGACTGCCATGCTCAGCCTTGTTCGTGACGTCCAAGCCTCGCTAGACCGGTGCTGATCGGAATCTCAGGCTGAACGCATCTCGGCCGAGACATAGATTCCGGCACCCGTCAGCCGACGCTGCCTTCCATCTGCAGTTCGATGAGGCGGCTCCACTCGACCGCGTACTCCATGGGCAGGGTGCGGGTCACGGGCTCGATGAAGCCGTTGACGATCAGGCCCATGGCCTGCTCCTCGGTGAGGCCCCGGCTCTGGAGGTAGAAGAGCTGATCATCGGCCACCTTCGACACCGTGGCCTCGTGGCCGATTACCGCGTCGCCAGACCCGACCTCCATGTAGGGGTAGGTGTCAGAGACCGAGTCTCCGTCGAGGATCAGCGCGTCGCACTGCACATGACTCTTGCAACCGTGGGCATCGTCCTCCACCCGCACCAGCCCGCGGTACGAGGTGCGGCCGCCACCCGACGAGATCGACTTGGAGACGATCTTGGAGGTGGTCTCCGGCGCGGCGTGGGTCATTTTGGCTCCGGTGTCCTGGTGCTGCCCCGGGCCTCCGTAGGCCACCGAGAGCACCTCGCCCGACGCCTTGGGCCCCACCATCACCACCGCCGGGTACTTCATCGTGAGCTTGGAGTTGTGGACGATGAAGCCCTCGGAGACGAAGTTGCCGGTTCCCTCCACCTCGATGTCCCAGGTAGGAACAGTCTCGGCGTCGGCGCTCACCTCGACGTCACGGATCTCGACGCTGGGCGGCAGCTCGATCTGCGAGCGGCCCACCCGCCGGAAGTGCCGGAGCGTCGGTTCAGGCTGCCGGGCCGCCGCCTCGCGCAGTTCGTCCGACACCAGCGGAAGCAGCCTCGGGTCGGCTGGGAACTCCAGCCGGTGCGAGCCGCGTGCGGTAGAGGTGTAGCTGAGGATCTGAACTTGCCTTTCGCTCTCGAATTCGGTGTGGAGCCGCGACGAGATGCCCAGGCTGGTGAGAACCTCGCCCACGCCCTCCAGCAGTTCCCGGTTGACAGACTTGATGGAAAAGCCCCGCCGGCTGGATGGCGCGCAGCCGTCGGAGTCCAGATATCCGGCCACGAAGGACAGGCGCTGAGACTCGGGAAGATCCAGCACCCATGCCGGCACCCGCTTGTAGAGCGCGCCGGTCACGAAGCCGTTGTCCTCCAGCAGATCGGCCAGTTCGACGCTGTTCCAGGTCGCTGCCACGCCGTCGGACCGTTCCGTCGGCGCGCAGCCGGGCATCACACGTCCCATCACGTCGATGAGACGAGCCCGGGCCCTGTCCTTGCGGGGAACCGAGAACACCACCTTGGCCCAGCGGCGTCCGCCTGAACCGGCAGCGACAGACTCGATCGAGCCGTCCCCGGTGAACAGGCCGAAGAGCCACATGAGTTCGTCGGTGGTGGTCTCGCCCACCGCGAGACGAGTGGGCCGCTGGCGCTCGGCAATGAAGCTCTCGCGGTACTGGTTGCTGCTGCCGAACACCGTGGCCGTCGCTGGCAGTTCCAGCTTGTGGGGCTCGCCGTAGTCGAGGCTGGAGATGGGAACGATGGCCTTCTCCAGACGGTCGGCCCGCACGTAGGCCAGGTTGTACCGGCCGAGCTTCTTGGGGCGGGAGGCGTCGTAGGCGTAAGAGTAGAACGGGTGGTTGTCGGTGACCCGCAGCCGGCGCGATCCGATCCTCACCTCACGAACGGGTTGCTCGCCCGAGTAGCGCTTGGCCGTGACCCGGCGCCAGCACAGCGATCCTGCGGCCTCGTCGTAGGACAGCACCTCGTCGCCGGGCGCCACCAGCTCGATCGGCTTGGTCCCGCCCCGGGTGGTGACCCGCGAGCCCTCGGCCAGGCAGCCGATGTTGCCGTCGATCCACTCCATGTGGCCCTCGGCCTCGACCCGGGCCCGCTTGGTGACCAGGTTGTAGACGTTGTCGGACCAGTTCTGGATGGTGGTGTAGGTGACCCGGGCCGACCGGCCCACCACGATCTCCACCACCGCGGAATGCAGCGAGTCGGTGGAGTAGGTGGGCGCGGAGCAGCCCTCGATGTAGTGGACCTTGGAGCCCTCGTCGGCGATGATCAGGGTGCGCTCGAACTGGCCCATGTTCTCGGCGTTGATGCGGAAGTAGGCCTGCAGCGGCGCCTCCACCTCCACCCCGGGCGGCACGTAGATGAACGACCCGCCCGACCACACCGACGAGTTGAGCGCGGCGAACTTGTTGTCGTTGGGCGGGATCACCGTGCCGAAGTACCGCTTGACCAGCTGCGGGTACTCCCGCAGGGCGGTGTCCATGTCGCAGAACAGCACCCCCTGGGCCTCGAGGTCCTCGCGGTTGCGGTGGTACACCACCTCGCTCTCGTACTGGGCGGTCACGCCGGCCAGGTACTTGCGCTCGGCCTCGGGGATCCCCAGGCGCTCGTAGGTGTTCTTGATCGACTCGGGGACCATGTCCCAGTCGTTGGCCAGCGTGTCGGTGGGCTTGATGTAGTAGTAGATGTCGTCGAAGTTGATGCCGGTGGTGTCGCCGCCCCAGGTCGGGCGGGGGCGGCGCTCGAACCGGCGGTGCGACTTCAGCCTGAAGTCGAGCATCCACTGGGGCTCGCCCTTGAGCCACGACATCTCGGTGATGATGTCGTTGTTGAGGCCCTTCTTGGGCTTGAAAACGTAGTCCTCCTCGTCGCTCCAGCCCAACTGGTAGCGGCTGAGGTCGACGCCTATGTCCGCAGTGGTCATGCGCTGGCCTCCCGTGTGGCCTCTATGTCAACCCTAACGCCCGCCGGGCTATTCCGGCAGGCGGGCAACCGTCGCCGGCTTGCGGTCAGTCGATACGGCGCGACTCGGCCCGGTAGTGGTGGCCCCGCCGGGCGTAGATGTCGGCGTTCTGCTGGTTGTGGCCGGGCTCGACCGCGTTCTCGCGGATCCGGGCCGGGGTTCCCAGCGCCATGGCGCGCGGCGGCACCACCGTCCCACCGGTCACGGTCGCGTTGGCCCCCACCAGGGCGTGGGGACCGATCCGGGCGTCGTGTATCACCACCGCCCCCACGCCGATGAGTGAGTCGTCGTGCACGGTGCAGCCCTCCAGGTGCGCCTGATGGCCGATCGTGCAGTCGTCGCCGATGACGGTGGGATGGTTGGGCGTGCAGTGGATCACGGCGTTGTCCTGAACATTGCTGCGAGCGCCGATACGGATGAGGCCGTCGTCGCCGCGCAGCACGGCGTAGGGCCACACGGAGGCCTCCGGCCCGAGCTCGACATTCCCGATCACCACCGCCAGGGGATGCACGTAGGCAGTCGGATCGATTCGCGGCTCGAGGTCGCCGAGCGCATAGATCGCCATCTAGAGCCCCGCGACGCGGCCGTAGCCGCCCTTCAGGAAGATCAGCGGCCCGGGCGCCGATCGGCTGTCGCCGTCGGCCGTGCCGAGGGCGACGACCCGGCCCACCACGATGTCGTGGTCACCGGCGGAGTGGACCGCCTCGACGCGGCAGTCGATCCAGGCCACACATCCCTCGATCACCGGCGCGCCGGTGACCTCGACCCTGGTGCGCAAGCCGTCGAAGCGGTCGTCGACCTTGCTGGCGAACGTGGAGGACACGTCGGCCTGGTCATCGCCCAGAACGTTCACGCAGAAGCTGCCCACGTCGCGCATCCGGATCCACGAGTCGGAGTCTTGGCCGGGACAGAACGACACCAGGGGCGGATCCAGCGAGACGCTGGTGAACGATCCGATCGTCATTCCCTCGGGGCCGCCGGGACAGGCCGCGGTCACCACCGTGACGCCGGTCGGGTAGTGGCCCAGCACCCGGCGGAACTCACGGCCGTCTACGGAATCGCTGCCGCCGCTGCTTCTCCCCATCGCATCGGCAGGGTAACAGTGGCACAATCGCATGATGAGTTCCGACCTCCCCCCGGCCCCGCCGCTGCCCGACGGGCTGGTGGCGGTGGTCAAGCGCGACTGCCCGACCTGCGAGCTGGTGGCTCCCGTGCTGGGCGACCTCCACGAGCGGGCCGGGCTGACCGTCATCACCCAGGACGATCCGAGCTTCCCGGCCGACGCCGACTGGGTGCACCACGACGCCGATCTGGCCCTGTCCTGGCACCATGACATCGACACCGTGCCCACGCTGCTGCAGGTGAGCTCCGGTGTCGGCGAGCAGCGCACCGTCGGCTGGTCCCGCTCCGAGTGGGAGAAACTCACGGGGTTGGACGGCTTGGGCCGCGGGCTCCCGGACTGGCGGCCCGGCTGCGGATCGCTGAGCGTGGACCCCGCCCATGCCGACGAGCTGGCGGCGCGCTTCTCAGGTTCGAGCCTGCAGAGCCGCCGGGTCGAGCTGGCCACGCTGGAGGACGAATGGGAGGCGATGTGGGATCGGGGCTGGTCCGACGGCCTGCCGGTGGTTCCGCCGACCGAGGCCAGAGTGCTCCGGATGATCGAGGGCACGACCCGCGACCCGTCGGAGACGGTGGCGGTGGTGCCGCCCAGCCTGGTTGAGTGCACCGTCGAGAAGGTGGCCGTCAACGCGGTGATGGCCGGCTGCGCACCCGAGCACCTGCCGGTGGTGATCGCCGCGCTGGAGGCGGCGTGCACCGACGAGTTCAACATGCACGGCGTGCTGGCCACCACCATGAGTGTCGGGCCGGTGCTGGTGGTGAACGGCCCCGTGGCCGGGCGCATCGGCATGAACAGCGGGCTCAACTCCCTGGGCCAGGGCAACCGGGCCAACTCGACCATCGGTCGAGCCCTGCAGCTGGTGGTGCGCAACGTCGGCGGCGGGCATCCCGGAGGCGTGGACCGGGCCACGTTCGGCTCACCGGCCAAGGTGGGCTTCTGCTTCGCCGAGGATGAGGCGGGCTCGCCGTGGACCTCCCTGGCTGAGAGCCGGGGCTGGCGGGCGGACCAGTCCACCGTCACCGTGTTCGCCGGAGAGTCGCCCAGGATTCTTGCCGACGAGCGGTCCCGGACTCCCGAATCGTTGACCAGGCATCTGGCCCAGGCGCTGCAGGCCACTGTCTCGCCCAGGATGATGCTGGGGATGGACGCCATGCTGGTGCTGTCGCCCGAGCACATGGCCCGCTATGCCGACGCGGGCTGGAACCGGGACCGCTTCATGGAGGAACTCTCGGCCGAGCTGCTCTGCGACGCAGACGAGCTGCTGGCCGGGGTCAGGGGCGTCGCAGCGGGCCTGCCCCCCGCGGCCGCCGGCCAGAAGATCCCGAAGTTCCGCCCCGGCGGGCTCCTGGTAGTCCATTCCGGCGGCCCGGCCGGGCTGTTCTCGGCGATCATCGGCGGCTGGGCCAACGGGCCGCGAGGCAGCGACCCGGTGACTCGCGAGATCACGCCGTAGGACGCCGGCGACTACCCTCACCCCGGCAAGGAGGCCACCTGATGACCACTGTCCTCGATCCCACCTCGGAGCAGGCCCCTGCGGCGCGGGAGCGGGCTACCCGGCCCGAGTCGCTGGCCGGGCTGACCGTCGGGCTGCTCGACATCTCCAAACCCCGCGGCGACGTGTTCCTCGATCGTGTCTCGGAGCGCCTCAGCGGACTCGGCGCGACGGTGAACCGCTACACCAAGCCCACATTCACCAAGCCCGCTCCGGTTGATCTGCGCCACGAGATCGCCACCGAGTGCGACGCGGTGATCGAGGCGCTCGCCGATTGAGGCTCCTGCGTGTCGTGCAGTGTGCACGACATCAGCGACATCGAGCGGCGCGGCGTCCCCGGCGTGTTCGTCTCAACCGTCCACTTCGCTCCCGCGGTCGAGGCACAGGCCGAGTCGCTGGGCTTCGACGCAGCCGCGGTGCTCACCCGCCACCCCATCCAGGACCGCACCGACGACGAGATGGCGGCCATCGCCGACGCCGCCTTCGACGAACTGGTCCAATCCCTGGTCGGCCCCTAGAGACGCCGACACTCAGGACCAGGCGGCCACTCAGGCCCAAGCCGACACTCGGGACCAGGCGGCCACTCAGGCCCAAGCCGACACTCAGGACCAGGCGGCCAGGGCCACCGCGGTGGTGCTGGCGTAGAGCACTCTGCGGCCGGAGGCCGCGCTCAGGAACATCCCGTTGGCCACCCGCGAGCCCGTCGCGACCCGGTCGATGAGGCTGCCGGTGGCGATGTCCACCACCACGAGGTCGTCCGACGGTGGGCCGCCGTCGGCGCCGGAGGTGAAGTCGTTGATCACGAGTTCGCCGGACTCGGGGTACACCACCGGCTGCATGGACGGGCGCACGTCCAGGTGCCATGCCACTGTCATCTCGCGGTGTGGCGGGCCCGCCGGGATCTCGACCCCGGCCAGGCCGCCGTTCACCGAGTCCCAGGCGACGGCCATGCCGACGCCGGGCCGGACGTCGGGTATGTGGGCTGGAGGCGCGATGATCCCGCCGCCGGGTGTGCCGAAGGGCTCGATCTCGTCGGTGTCGCCGTCGTCGGTGAGGCTGAACCGCAGCAGCCGCTGGGCTCCGGGCCAGGGCGCCGGGCGGCGCCACGACAGCCGGTTGCCGGGGGGCTCGTCGAAGCGGCCGTTGGGCTCGGTGGTGTGTATAGCCCGGACCGACTCGATGTCGCCGCAGTCCATAAGCCAGCAGTCCCCGTCGGAGAGGCACGAGTCCCACGACAGGCCCCAGGCGCCGTGGGCGGTGCGGTACCGGGGCCTCCAGCTCGCATCGATCTCCAGGCCGCACCCGCCCGCGCCGTCCCCACCTGGCTCGCCCACGAACAGGCGCCAAAGATGCTCGGTGCCCGGGACGTAGACAAGCTCCACCGTCGAGCCGTCGACTCCGACGACATCGGCCGCGATGCGTCCCATCGAGCCCTCGGGCAGCACCAGCGGCTCACCCACCAACTCCAGGGACTCGGGCTCCAGGCGGGTCAGCGTCGTGCCGCCCTGGCCTTCGAGCCGCAGGTCCTTGGTGACGATGGTGCCGTCGCGCAGGGCCAGCATCCCGTTGTGGGAGCGGTCGGCCGGCAGCCGCCGCTCGGCCAGCACCGACAGGTCTTCGGGATCGAGCTTGTGCAGGTACGAGCCGTTGACGCTGTAGACGGCGCCGTTGGCGTGGGCCAGGATCGACCCGCACCACACGTGGTCTCCGCACGGGAGCCGGGGCGAGCGGGCCAGCGGCTCCAGCAACTGAGGGTCGGCGCCTCCCGCGCTCAGGTCCAGGCGTTCCACCCAGCCGTAGGGCTCGGGGCCGCTGAACGCGGGCATGGTCCCGCCCAGGTACCACTGGTCGGGCTCGCGCTCCACGAACATCACGTTCCAGCGCCCGTTGCGCTTGCCTGCCACCGAAGCCGTGCCTGTGGCGGCATCGAGGCGGCCGGTGGCTGCCTTCTGGCGCCGGTTGCCCCCGCACTCGGCGGGCCACGCCGAGGGCCAGTACCCGTCCCGGGCCCCCGGCCGGCCCTCGAACCGGTCAAGCCCCGTCATCGCGTCGGCTCCGTCAGGATCCGGTAGGGGGCGCGGCTGCTCACCGTGCGAGGAGCTCGGGGACGATCGGGCAGTCGGACCTTCGAGCCGCCTCGGCACCAGTCCGCAGGCCGGAAGGGGTGACCACTCTGGTCACGAACCGGTCGAGGTCCAGCACGGCCAGGCCCCGCATGGCCGGGTCGTCGGGGCGGTGACGATCACTCAGAAGGTCCCACATACGGTCGGGCAGTATCCGTCCTGCGCCCGCGATCAGCCACACCGGCGTTCCGAAGCCGCGGGCCATCTCGGCCACGGACACGGTCTCGGCCACCACCAGGGCCTGAGACGGTCCCACGCAGTCGCTGGTCATCAGCACCAGGTCGGCCGCGCTCGCGGCCTCGAGATCGTCCGGCTCGATCCACCGCAGATCCGGCCGATCGTGCAGCGCGTCGGCGAAGACCCCCAGCTCCCCCACAGCCAGAACGCTCGAGCCGGCGGGCAGCGAGTCCAAGGCGCGCTGCAATGCCCGTCCGGTGGTGTCGCGACCCAGCGCCTCCACCACCTCGGCCGCCTCGGAGCGGGGATCCATGGCGGTGAGCATCCGGGCCGCCAGCCACACCAGCGGCGCACAGTCGCTGCGCCGGTCCAGCAACCGGCGGCACGACGTGAGCAAGCCCTTGGGATCATCGGCGAACGACGACAGCGCCGAGGCCGACTCCCGGACCAGCGGCTCCACCGGCACCACCCCCGCCCGAGCCACATACCGCAGTCGCTCAATCGGATGCACGACGAAGATGCTACGCACAACCCTGAGGCGCCAGCCCGGGCACCGGGGTTCGTAGCCGAGATGGCACCACCGGCCAGGCCGGGGGGTGGCGGCGAGGAACGGGCGACCGACAATGGGGCGAAGCCCCGTCGGTCGGACGGCCTCGACGACAGGACCCGCCGGCCGGAACAGCCGAGCCGCGAAGGGACCCGCCGGCCGGAACAGCGCGAGCGCTAGCGTTGGCCTCGTGACCGCCGTCTCGCTCGATCTGGAACTGGACCCGCTCGGAGGCAAGGCCAGGCCGCTGTCCTCCTGGCTCACGACGTTCCCGCTCCTGCCGGTCCTCCTCGATCCCTACACCAACGAGAGCGCCTGGATCCTCCACACCGCCCGGCGCATCCTGGTCACCTACGCCGAGGCCGGATGCCGGACGTGCTGGGTGGTCGCCTGCGGCCCCGACGACGCCCGGCGCTTCCTCGGTCCCTACGCCCAGGAGATCCTCACTTTCGCAGACCCCGAGCGGCGGGTACCCGCCGCGCTCGGGATCGACACCCTCCCCGCGTTCGCCTTCGTCCTCCAGAACGGATCGGTCACTGCCGCCGCCGAGGGCTGGAACCCTGCCGAGTGGAGAGACGTGGCCGACACGGTCTCCGACTACACGCACTGGCAGCGCCCGGTGATCGGCGACGGGCAGGACCCGGTCGCGTTCCCGGGAACGCCCGCGAGGCCCTGAGACAGGCTCCGGCTGGGACGGACGTTATGGCCGATTCGTCCGACCTGAGGGACTTTGCCTACTCGGACATGCTGCCCCTCGGCGCGGACGACACCGACTACCGGCTCGTGTCGACCGAGGGGGTCTCCACCATCGAGGCCGCGGGCCGGAGGTTCCTGAAGGTCGAGCCGGATGCGCTGACGCTGCTCACGTCGGTGGCCATGCACGACATCAACCACTACCTGCGCTCGGACCACCTCCAGCAGCTCCGCAACATCCTCGAGGACCCCGAGGCCTCCGACAACGACCGCTTCGTGGCCACCGAGCTGCTGCAGAACGCCAACATCGCCGCGGGCGGGATCCTGCCCATGTGCCAGGACACCGGAACCGCAGTGATCATGGGACGCAAGGGCGAGCAGGTGCTCACCTTCGGCGATGACGCCGAAGCCATCTCCCGGGGCGTCTACGACACCTACCGCATCTCCAACCTGCGCTACTCGCAGCTCGCCCCGCTCGACATGTTCACCGAGGTGAACACCCAGAACAACCTGCCCGCCCAGATCGAGATCCATTCCAAGGGAGGCGACGTCTACGAGCTGTTCTTCATGGCCAAGGGGGGCGGGTCGGCCAACAAGTCGTTCCTGTACCAGAAGACCAAGGCCCTGCTCAATCCCGAGTCGCTGATCGACTTCTGCGACGAGACCCTGCGGCTGCTGGGCACCGCGGCCTGCCCGCCCTACCACCTGGCCCTGGTGGTGGGCGGCACCTCGGCGGAATACAACCTGAAGGTGGCCAAGCTCGCCTCGGCCAAGTACCTCGACTCCCTGCCCACCTCCGGCGACCCCGACACCGGCCACGGGTTCCGGGACCTCGAATGGGAGAAGCGGATCCTGGAGCTGACCCAGGCCTTCGGCATCGGCGCGCAGTTCGGCGGCAAGTACTTCTGCCACGACGTGCGGGTGGTCCGGCTGCCCCGCCACGGGGCGTCCAACCCGGTGGGGATCGCGGTGAGCTGTTCGGCGGACCGCCAGGCCCGGGCCAAGATCACCTCCGAGGGGCTGTTCCTCGAGCGCCTGGAGACCGACCCGGCCCGGTTCCTTCCCGAGACCCGCGCCGACGACCTCTCCAGCGAGGTCGTGCCGGTGGACCTCGACCAGCCGATGGGCGAGATCCTGGCCGAGCTGACCCGCTACCCGGTCAAGACCCGGCTCGCCCTGACCGGCACTCTGGTGGTGGGCCGCGACATCGCCCACGCCAGGATCAAGCAGCGCCTCGACGCCGGCGAGCCGATGCCGGACTACATGCGGGACCATCCGGTGTACTACGCCGGTCCGGCCAAGACTCCCCAGGGCTACGCCTCGGGATCGTTCGGACCCACGACCGCTGGCCGCATGGACTCCTACGTCGACCAGTTCCAGGCGGCCGGCGGGTCGATGGTGATGCTGGCCAAGGGGAACCGCTCGTCGGAGGTGACCGAGGCCTGCGCCCGCCACGGCGGCTTCTACCTGGGATCCATCGGCGGCCCCGCCGCCCGCCTGGCCCGCGACTCGATCCGGCGGGTGGAGGTGCTCGACTACCCCGAGTTGGGCATGGAGGCCGTGTGGCGCATCGAGGTCGAGGACTTCCCCGCCTTCATCGTGATCGACGACAAGGGGAACGACTTCTTCGCCGAGGTCTCCACCCCGGTGAGGCTCCGCGGCCGCTAGGCGTCCAGCGCAGCCTCTGCTGCGGGCACCGGCCCATCCGTCGCGGTCTGCCAGTCGAGGATCTTGCAGTCGCCCCACAGCCGTTCGAGCTGGTACAGGGAGCGCCGCTCCGCGTCGAAGACGTGCACGACGAACGGCCCGTAGTCGAGCAGCACCCACTGGCGGTCGTCGGCGCCCTCGATGCGCACCGGCGACGGTCCGCCCGCCTCCTTCACCATCTCCTCGACGCCCTCGGTGATGGAGCGCACCTGGCGGGCATTGTTGCCGTGGGTGATCACGAACAGATCGGTGACCACCAGCACGTCGCCGACGTCGATGACCACGGTGTCGACGCCCTTGCGCTCATCGGCGGCGGCCGCCGCGGCCACGGCCCAGCGCCGCGCGTAGGCACCGTCGACCAGCGGAGGTGAACCGGCCGGAGAGACAGGATCGGCCGGGCTTGCTCCTGGCGTCACCGCGCCGCCTGGTCCAGTCCGACCGTCACGGTTATGTCGACCACGTCGGCCCCGCTCTCGCCCAGCTCTATGAGAGCCATGTCGACGCCGAGCTCGATGGCGATGGAGTTGGTGATGGGGTCGTTCACGAGTTCCTCGCGATGGTAGGCGAACTGGGTGGCCTCCACACCGAAGGCGTCCGCGTTGCCTATCACGGTGATCACTCCCCCGGCCGCGATCACGTCGTCAGCCAGTCCATCCCGGATGGCTGGATCGCCCGTGCCGTCGAGCAGTTGGACCCTGGGGCGCAGGAACGACTCCGGCTGCTGGGGCCAGGGGGCCAGCTCCAAGGCCTCGGCCCTCAGCCACGCTCTGCTCTCCGGGCCCAGGAACAGGACCGGGGCGGCGCCGGGATCGGATGCGATGGACTCGAAGGGAACAACCTCCACCACGGTAGTGCCCGCTCCGAGAGCCCGCAGGAACGGTGCCAACCGAGAGTCGGCCGGGGGGATGGCGGCCTCGGGGTCCGGCGCCCGCCCGACGACACCCAGCCACGACTCCCACATGGCCCGCTGGCGCTGCGCCCGGTTGCCGTCGGCCTCGTCGGGGTTGCGGTGGGCGTAGACGGCAGCTGCGTCGGCCGCGCTCAGCTCGTAGCGTCCGGCCTGGTAGACGACCCGTTGCGCTCCGTCGGCACCTATCTCGATCAGATCATCGACCAACAGGTACGGCAGCGGCTCCGCGGGGCCGATGCTGTGGGCGAGCCCCTCGGTGGGCACCTCGACCACCTGCCCGAAGCCGAGGCCGAACATGTCCTCGGCAACCTGCCGGACGGCCTCGATCCCTCCCCGCGCGAAAGTGTCGGAGAGCAGCTCGCCCTGCTCCGGAGAGCCTCCCGGGGGCACGACCAGGAGGTCGGCCGGCAGCAGCACCACACCGCCGCCCGCGTCGATGCCCGTCAGCGCCATGAGGGCCACGCCGGTCAAGTCGCCGTTGTGGGTGTGGAGCGAGAGCAGCGTGGGGGTGGCCGCCACCAGCTCCACATACCCGGGCTCGTCGGGCTCCAGGACGATCTCCTCCTCGACCGGCTCCACCGTGGTCCTGAGAACGGCGCGGCCGCCCGTCAGAGCCAGTAGCAGGACCGCGATCCCCGCGGCCACCACCACTCCCGGATAGACGAGGCTCCAGAACGGATGGGACTGAGGAGCAGGCTGGCGACGACGCCAGCCAGGCAGACGCCAGTGGGGCATACGCCAGCGGGGCATACGCCAGCGGGGCGGGCGCCAGCCGGGAATCAGCGACCGCACCCGTACAGGCCTCTGGATCTGACGACTTCGATCACCGCGGCGGGCACGAGCGCCTCCACCGGTCGGCCGTCCGCGAATCGGGACCGGATGTCGCACGACGAGATGTCCAGCGCCGGGACCTCCACCACCACGGCCGGCCATCCGGCCGGGGGACGCCCGCCGGAGGGTCCCGCCCGGTCGACCACGACCGTGGTGGCCAGCTCGCGCAGCTCCGAGGGGCGCTTCCAGGTGTCGAGTCCCTGGGCGGTGTCCGAGCCCACCACCAGCAGCAGTTCGGCCCCGGGATGCAGGCCGCGCAGCTGCCGCAGCGTGTCGGCCATGTAGCTCTCGCCGCCGCGATCGATCTCCAGCGTGCTCACCTCGAGCCCGTCGAGGTCACCGACGGCGGCCCTCACCATCTCAAGTCGCAGACGGGCCGGCGTCACCGGATGCAGCCCGGACTTCTGCCATGGATCGTTGGCCACCATCAACAGCACCTTGGAGAGTCCGAGCCGGTGGCGCACCTCCAACCCGGCTGCGAGGTGGCCGAAATGGGGCGGATCGAACGTCCCTCCCAGCACACCTATGCGAGGAGGGTCCGATCGCTGCACCACGAAAGTCTATGATTGAGCGATAGGTTGCACTGTGTTGCCCGCTCCTGTTCGCTGCGCTAGGGGGTGCGTGACCAATGTCACACCTCGCGCGGGCGCACATCTTGACTTGCCGGGAACAAACACCTAACCTATATTGGTTCGTCTGGGCTGGAGTAGCGCACTTGGAGGGTGTGCGCCCGGCACCAAATCCTCCCCACAAAGAAAGCGAGAAGGCTGCCCCTGCCGACGCGAGCGGGGCCGGTCAGGTGAATCAGACATGAGTGACTCAGTAGGACAGTATCTCAACGAAATCGGTGCGGTCGCACTGCTCAACGCCCAAGAGGAGCGCGAGCTCTCGCAGGCCATCGAGCGCGGCGTCGAGGCCCGTCTCCGCAAGGACGAGGGCGAGACCGGCCGCGAGATCGACAGGGCGATCCGCGAGGCCGCCGCAGCCAAGGACCGCTTCATCCGGGCCAACCTGCGCCTGGTGGTGAGCGTCGCCCGCCGCTATCCCCTTCCCCCGGGCATGGAGCTGCTCGACCTCATCCAGGAGGGGAACCTCGGCCTCGAGCACGCCGTCGACAAGTTCGACTGGCGCAAGGGCTTCAAGTTCTCGACCTACGCGACCTTCTGGATCCGCCAGTCCATCGGGCGGGCCCTCGACCAGAAGGCGAGCCTGGTGCGACTGCCCGGCGACCGGTCCGCGTCGTTGCGCGCCGCGCTGCGGCAGGTGTCCGGCGACGGCGACGAGCTGGACGACGACCATGCCCGGCTGCACCGGCTGACCACCCCCACCTCCCTCGACCGCACCATCGGCGACGACGACAGCAACGAGTTGATCGATCTGCTCCCCGACGCCAACCCCGGGCCCGAGCTCGAGGTGATGGCCAGGGCCGAGGAGGAGATGGTGACCGGCCTGCTCGACATCCTCGAGCCCCGGGCCAAGTACGCGGTCGAGCAGCGTTTCGGGCTCTCCGACGGCATCAAGCGCTCCTACCGCGAGGTCGGTGAGGAGCTGGGCGTCACCGCCGAGGCGGCCCGTCGCCTGGTGAAGCGCGCCATCAATGCCGTGCGGGAGCACGCTGAGGAGCTGAGTCTGGCCGAGACGGTCGACGCGGCATAGCGCCTATGTCCGCCGGAGATCCCACCCTGTTCGCCGGCGGAAGCGACTGGTCGCCCTCGTCCTGGAGGGCCAAACCGGCGCGGCATCAGCCGGCTTGGCCCGACCAGGCCGAACTCGAGCAGGCCACCAAGGCTCTGAGCGACCTGCCTCCGCTGGTCTTCGCGGGCGAGGCCCGGGCCCTGACCGGGCTGCTCGGCCGGGTGGCCAACGGCGAGGCGTTCCTGCTGCAGGCGGGCGATTGCGCGGAGTCGTTCGACTCCTCCGCCGACTCGATCCGGGACAAGCTGCGGGTGATCCTGCAGATGGCGATAGTGCTCACCTACTCCGGCGGTGTGCCGCTGGTGAAGGTGGGCCGTATCGCCGGGCAGTTCGCCAAGCCCCGGTCCAGCCCCACCGAGACCAAGGGCGAGGTGGAGCTCACCTCGTTCCTCGGTCACATGGTCAACGACATCGGCTTCAGCGAGGCCGAGCGGCTGCCCGACCCGCGCCGCCTGCTGACCGCGTACCACCGGGCCGCCTCCACCCTCAACCTGCTGAGGGCGTTCACCCGGGGCGGCTACGCCGACCTGTCGCAGGTGTCGAGTTGGAACCGGGAGTTCGTGGCCACCTCACCCGCGGGCCGCCGTTACGCGCGCATGGCCGACGAGATCGACCGGGCTCTGCGGTTCATGACGGCCTGCGGGGTCACCACCGCCAACACCCCCCAGCTTCACGAGGTCGAGTTCTACACCAGCCACGAGGCCCTGGTGCTCGACTACGAGGAGGCCCTGACGCGGGTGGACTCACTGACCGGCGACACCTACGACTGCTCGGCCCACATGCTCTGGATCGGCGAGCGCACTCGCCAGCTCGACGGAGCCCACGTGGAGTTCCTGCGGGGCGTGCACAACCCGCTGGGCTGCAAGATCGGGCCCACCGCCACCGCCGACGAGGTGCTGACGCTGTGCGAGATGCTCAACCCGCAGCGGGTACCCGGCCGGCTCACGTTCATCACCAGGATGGGGGCCGACAAGATCGAGATCCTGCTGCCCCCGCTGCTGCGGGCCGTTCGCGACTCCGGTCACCCGGTGGCCTGGGCGTGCGACCCGATGCACGGCAACACCTATACCTCGGAGTCGGGCCGCAAGACCCGCCACTTCGATGACGTGCTGACCGAGATCAGCAGCTTCTTCGCGGCCCACCACGCCTGCGGCACCTGGCCCGGAGGCGTACACGTGGAGTTGACCGGTGACGCCGTCACCGAGTGCGTCGGCGGCGCCGACGACATCAGCCACGAGGACCTGGAGCGAGCCTTCGAGACCCTGTGCGATCCCCGACTCAACGGCCGCCAGTCGGTGGACCTCGCCTTCCGGGTGGCCGAGATGCTCTCCGGCGGGAACTGACCCTCAGGCCAGGCGGTCTACGAAGGCTTCCAGCTGTCGCAGGTTGCGCACCTCGAACACGCCGTCGCAGTGGGGGGCGTACTCCCCCACGATCGAGTCGCCGGTGTCCCAGTAGCTGCGGGGCTCGGGGTTGAGCCAGAACACGTGGCGGGCCTTCTGCTGAAGGGCCTTGATGATCCAGCTCTCGGGTGCGTGGTAGTTGTTGCGGGCGTCGCCGAGGATCAGCACCGTGGTGCGGGGCCCGACGTCATTGGCGTAGTTGTCCCAGAACACGCCGAGGGCGTGGCCGTAGTCGGAGTGGCCGTCCACCCACACCACGTCGGCCTCGGTGTTGACCCGGTGCACTGCCTCCGCGATGTCGTCGGTGCCCTCGAAGAAGCTGGTCACCTCGTCGAGGCCGTCGATGAACACGAACGAGCGCACCTTGGAGAACTGGCTGGAGATGGCGTACACCAGGTGCAGCGTGAACCGGGCGAAGGCGGCCACCGAGCCCGACACGTCGGCCACCACCATGATGTCCGGTTTGTGGGGCCGCGGGTGGCGGAACTTCGGCTCCACGGGCACGCCCCCGTAGGACAGGGAGTGGCGCACGGTGGAGCGGAAGTCGAGCGGCCCCGCCCGTCCGTGGCGGCGCTTGCGGACCAGCCTGGCGGCCAGCTTGCGGGTCAGCGGGTAGATGGCCTTGCGCAGGCTGGCCATCTCCTCGCGTGACGCGTGCATGAAGTCGATGTCCGACGGCAGCGGCTTGCGCAGGGTCTTGGCCATGGCCTCGACGCCCCGGTCGGCCACCAGCCGTCGCCGGATCTCGGCCTCGATCTGGCGTTTGAGCTCGGCGATGCGCAGCTCGAACTCGTCGCGCCTCAATCGCAGGTCGAAGTCGTCGACATCGCCCTCGGTGTGCTGTTCCGCGTCCATGAGACGCTCCAGCACACCCTCGAGGTCGAGGTTGCGCAGGGTGCGGTACAGGTAGTAGGTGCCCCCGACGGGACGGCCCGGCTCCATCCCCGCGTACCGGCGCACCGCCTCGCGGGCCGCGGCGCGGAGCATCTCGGAGTCGCCCCGCATCAGCGCCCGGTAGAGCATCTCGGCCAGCTCCTCGGGGCTGAGCATGTCGCCACCGGAGCCACGGTCGCCCTCGGCCCGGATCTCGCCGTCGGCCCCGTCGGCCTCGTCCAGATCGTCCGCGGCGATCTCGTACTGCGCGCCCCGCAGGGAGAAGTACACCTCGAAGACAGTCTCGAAGGCCTTCCAGTGAGCCTGGTTCTTCACCAGCGTGGCCGCCAGGGCGTACTTGAAGGTCTCGCGGTCGGTGATGGGTACGTGCTTCACGGCCTCCATGGCGTCGAGGTTCTCGGTGAGGCTGGCGGGGATGCCGACAGCCCGCAGCTCCGCGATGAAACCGTTGAGAAGGTCCAGGAGGGGGTCCCCCGCCTCGACCGGCAGCTCCGGCAGGCCGGTGTCAGCGAGTCCCCGATACCTCGCGGTCTCCCGCATCCCGCTCTTGTTCGCTGCGCTCACGGGCCGCTCGGGCCACGGCCTCGCCCGTATGAGCCGGACTCGCGCACCAATTTCGCTCGGCCTCTAGGGCTCGATGCCCTCGACGGTCGCCAGTTCCTTGTTCGCCTTGGCGATGTCGCTCTGGTACTTCAGCAGGATGTTCACCGTCTCGGCGGCCACATCGGCGTCGACGTGCTGCACGCCCAGCAGGACCAGCGTGCGGGCCCAGTCGAGGGTCTCCGACACCGACGGCGGCTTCTTCAGTTCCAGCCGGCGGATGGAGCGGACCACCCGGGCCACCTGGTCGGCCAGGTTCTCGGCTATGTCGGGAACCTTGGCCAGCACGATCTCCTTCTCCCGCTCCATCGTCGGATAGTCGATGTGGAGATACAGGCAGCGCCGCTTGAGGGCCTCACTCAGCTCGCGGGTGTTGTTGGAGGTCAGGAACACCAGCGGCACCTGCAGCGCCTCCATGGTGCCCAACTCCGGGATCGAGACCTGGTACTCGCTGAGGATCTCCAGCAGCAGGGCCTCGGTCTCGACCTCCACCCGGTCGACCTCGTCGATCAGGAGCACGATCGGATCTGTGGCTCTGATGGCCTCCAGCAGGGGCCGGGTCAGCAGGAACTCGTCGGAGAAGATGTCGTCGGAGACCTCGTCCCAGCCCACGTCCGCGTCGCGCTCGGTCTGGATCCGCAGCAGCTGCTTCTTGTAGTTCCACTCGTACAGCGCCTTGGCCTCGTCGAGGCCCTCATAGCACTGCAGGCGGATCAGGCGGCTGCTCGTCATCTCGGCCACGCTCTTGGCCAGCTGGGTCTTGCCGGTTCCGGCCGGACCCTCGACGAGCACGGGCTTGTCGAGCCGGTCGGCCAGGTAGACGACCCCGGCCAGGCCCGAGTCGCAGAGGTAGTCGACCTTGTGGAGGTCCTGTTGGACCGCGTCGACGTCAGTGAAGCGATGCGACATGACAGCAAATCCTAGAACCCGCTCTTGTTCGCTGCGCTCACGGGCCGCTCGGGCCACGGCCTCGCTGAGCGCCGCGCCAGCATCCGCATCGATCGCCTCCTACCCGCTCGGCCTCTGGCTGTCGATCAGCGGACGTGGCCTTCGCCGCGCACGACGAACTTGAGGGTGGTGAGCTGGTCGAGTCCCATCGGCCCGCGGGCGTGGAGCTTCTGGGTGCTGATGCCGATCTCGGCCCCGAACCCGAACTCCTCGCCGTCCACGAACCGGGTGGAGGCGTTGACGAGCACGGCCGCGGCGTCGACCTGCTTGGTGAACCGGTCGGCCGCCGCGAGATCAGAGGTGATGATGGTCTCGGAGTGGCCTGATCCGTTGTCGTTCACATGGGCGATGGCCTCGTCGAGAGTGTCCACCACCCTCACCGACATCTTCAGGTCCAGGAACTCGGTGGCGTGGTCGGCGGCGGTCGCCTCCCCCATCGACGGCACGGCCTGCCGGGCCCGCTCGTCGCCGAGCAGCTCGACGCCGGCCAGCGCGGCCGCGGCCCGGGGCAGGAACTCTGCCGCCACTGCGGAGTGGACCACCAGCGACTCCAGAGCGTTGCACACCCCCGGTCGCTGGGTCTTGCCGTTGACGACGATGTCCAGGGCGGCGGCGAGGTCGGCGGAGGCGTCCACGTAGGCGTGGCAGTTGCCCGCCCCGTCGATGACCACGGGCACGGTGGCGTGCTCGATCACCGACTCGAGGAGCGACGGCCCGCCCCGGGGGATCAGGCAGTCGACGTAGTCGTTCTGCTGCATGAACTCCACCGCCGCGGCCCGCGAGGTGTCCTCCACCAGGACGAGCGCGTCGGCGGGCAGGCCGGCCGACGCGACGGCCTCGCGGATGGTGGCCGCGATGGCCAGATTGGACTGGATGGCCGATGACGACCCCCTCAGGAAGGCGGCGTTGCCCGACTTGAGACAGAGCCCGGCCGCGTCCGAGGTGACGTTGGGACGGCTCTCGTAGATGATGGCGACCACGCCCAGGGGGACCCGCAGCCTCTCGATGCGCAGACCGTTGGGCCTCACCCAGCCGTCGGCCACCTCGCCGACCGGGTCGGGCCGGGCCGCTATCTGCCTGAGTCCGCCGGCCATGGCGTCGATCCGGGCGGTCGACAGCCGGAGGCGGTCGACGAGCGGAGCCGGGGTGCCGCCGGCGATGGCCCGCTCGACGTCGATGTCGTTGGCCGCGCAGATCTGGTCGGCTCGGGCCACCAGCAGGCCGGCCGCAGCGTGCAGGGCGGCGTCCTTGACCGCTGTGGATGCCGCGGCCATCGCCCTGGAGGCTGTCTTGGCCCTGGCAGCCAGCTCAGCCACCGGCGTCGGCTGGGGCTCGGGCACGGACTCGGTGACGGGAGCGGCTGACGGCACGACGGTGGTTGCAGCGCTGCTCATC
This sequence comes from Candidatus Aldehydirespirator sp., assembly GCA_965203635.1. GTDB lineage: Bacteria > Actinomycetota > Acidimicrobiia > Acidimicrobiales > Aldehydirespiratoraceae > Aldehydirespirator. The sequence continues at coordinate 2,123,597 of OZ241903.1, read as the reverse complement.
GTCTCAGGCTATAGGGGCAGGGCGACTAGCCTCGCCGCGAGAGAGGCCGAGCGGATTGGCAGCTTTATGAGGATCTTCGCAAGGTGCCGAGCGAGGCCCCGGGCCCGAGCGGCCCGTGAGCGCAGCGAGCAGGAGCGGGGAGTTCGGCCCGAGCGGCCCTCAGGTCGCAGCGAACTAGAGCGGGACCGAACGCGTGATGGACTCCTATAGCAGTGGCTGAACCTGGGCGCCCTCGCCGGGCTTCGGGCTCGGTGATGGTGGCGCTGGGCATCGCCGCCAGCCGTCTGGCCGGCCTGGGCCGCGAGACGGTCGCTTCCCGGCTGCTGGGCAACACCGCGGCCGGAGACGCCTTCGCGGTGGCCATGCGCATTCCGAACATGCTCCAGAACCTGCTCGGAGAGGGCGTGCTGTCGGCCAGTTTCGTGCCCGTGTACAGCCGGCTGCTCGACGACGGTGCCCGCGACGGGGACCGCCGCACCGATCCCGGCCAGGTGGCAGGGGCGGTGGCGGCCGCGCTCATGGTTGTCGTGGGGCTGTCGGTCGCCCTGATCGTCACGCTGGCTCGTCCCATCACCTTCGTGCTGGCACCCGGGCTGACGGACGACCGTTTCGATCTGGCCGTCTCGCTGGTGCGCATCACCGCGCTGGGCACTGGGTTCGCGGTGCTGTCGGCGTGGTGCCTCGGGGTGCTCAACAGCCACCGGCGCTTCTTCGTGTCCTACGCGGCCCCGGTTCTGTGGAACGCAGTGCAGGTCGGCGCTCTGGTAGTGGCCTGGATCCTGGCCTTCGACCTCGACGGGGTGGCCCGAGCCCTGGCCTGGGGCGTGGCCGGAGGAGGGCTGGCCCAGTTGCTGGTGCAACTGCCGCTCACCGTGCGTCTGGCCCGGGGACTGCGGCTGCGATGGATGCGGGGCCATCCCGGCCTGCGGGAGATCCGGCGCCGGTTCGGTCCCGCGGTGCTGGGCCGCGGCGTGGTGCAGGTGTCCGCGTACGTCGACCTGGTGCTGGCGTCGCTGCTCGCCACGGGCGCCATGGCAGCCCTGTACCGGGGCCAGATCCTCTACATGCTTCCCGTGAGCCTGTTCGCCATGAGCGTGGCCGCCGCCGAACTGCCGGAGATGTCGCGCCAGGCGGACGATCCGGTCGCGCTGGCCACCCGTTCCCGGTCCGCTATGCGCAAGGTCGCCTTCTGGATGCTGCTGGCCGCCGCGGTGTACATCGCGGCCGGCGACCTGGTGGTGGGTCTGCTGTTCCAGGGCGGCGTGTTCTCGGAGGCCGACACCGTGCTGGTGTGGTTCGTGGTCGGGGCCTACGCGCTCGGACTGCCGGCCACCGGCGTGAGCCGGGTGCTGCAGAACGTCTGCTACGCCAGAGGCGACACGGCCGGGCCGGCCGGGATCGCCGCGGTCCGGGTGGCGGTGGCCGCGGCGGTCGGCATGGTCGTGATGTTCCCCCTCGACCGCGTCGTGGTGAGCGGTGACCGGCTGCTCAGCGCGGCCGAGGGCATCGGACTGGCATGGGCGTTGCCTGAAGCCGAGCGAGCGCTGGGCGACGTGGTGCGGTTGGGCGCAGTAGGCCTGGCTCTGGGGTCGGCCGTGGCGGCGTGGACCGAGATCGTCCTGCTCTCCCGCCGGCTCCGCACCGAGGAGGCGGTCCGTTCGGCTCTGGGTGCTCCGGCGACGGCCGCGGCGGTTGCCTTCGCCGCGACCGCCGCGCTCAAGCTCCTGATCGACGGTTGGCCCCTGCTCCTGTCGGCCCCCGTGGCGTCCGCGTTCGCCGTGGGCGTGTACACGGTGGTCGCCTACCGCCGGGGCGTGGACGAGGCTCACCTGCTGCTCCAACCGGCGCGCCGGATCATCTGGCAGCGCCGCGATCGGTCGGTTTGAGAGGCCGAGCGATAGGCGCATGAATCCGGCCATACGGGCGAGGCCGTGGCCCGAGCGGCCCGTGAGCGAAGCGAACCGGAGCGGAGATACAGCGTCACTGGACTCCCGCCCCGCCGCTGAGGAAGTAGAGTTATCCACATGTGGAAGCTTCTAAAGCGCCGCTGGAAGTACCTGACCGCCCGGCTGGCCGGCCGCTGGGAGGAGACCGCCGACCCCAAGACCCAGCTTGAGCAGGCCATTGCCGAGGCCCGCGAGCAGCATCGGCGGCTCAAGGACCAGGCGGCCAACGTGATCGCCAACCAGAAGCAGACCGAGATGCGGCTGAATCGGGCGATCACGGAACTGGAGAGAGTGAACGTCAACGCCCGCCGCGCGCTGATGATGGCCCAGGAGTCGGTCTCGGACGGGGACCAGTCCAAGGCCAAGTCGTACAACTCGGCAGCCGAGCAACTGGCGGGCCGCATGATCACCCTCGAACAGGAGATCGAGAGCCTCAAGGACCTCTACCTGCAGACCTCGCAGGCATCCGACGAGGCCAAGGCGGCCGTGACCCAGAACTCACTCGCTCTGCAGGAGAAGCTGCGACAGCGTCAGAGGCTGCTCGGACAGCTCGATCAGGCCCGCATGGCGGAGCAGATGAACGAGGCCATGACTTCCCTGTCGGAAGCCGTCGGAGAGGAATTGCCCACCTTCAACGAGATCCGCGACAAGATCGAGGCCCGCTACGCCAAGGCGAAGGGCATGGCCGAACTGGCCGAGGGCGGGCCCGAGGTGAGCATGCTCGAGATCGAGGAAGCGGCCCGCAACAAGGACGCGAAGGCTCGTCTCGACCAGATGAGGGAGAATCTGGGTCTACCCTCGCCGACAGCGGACGAGATCATGGAGGCCTCGGTCGTGAAGCCGGCCGAAGCTGAGGCTCCCGCGGCTACGGAGGACTGAACCCGCCCCACACCGAGCCTGCAACCCGAGCGTTCGAGTCGCCGAGTTCAGGAGCTGGGCAGGACCACCAGGTCGTTGGCGTGGATCACGACGTGGGGCGCGCCCGGTGGCAGGTCCTCGCGCCGCCGGCCGGCCGCCTCGCGCAGCTCGTCGCCGCTGTGGCGGGCCAGGCCCTTCGCGAACACTGCGCCTCCCGTCTCGCGCACTTCCACGGGCGCACCGGCGTCGAAGGAGCCCGACACCGACCTCACCCCGATGGCCAGCAGCGACTTCCCGCGCTCGAGCGCGGCCCGGGCTCCCGAATCCACCGCGATCTCGCCCTGGGAGCCCACCGCGAAGCCGATCCACAGTTTGCGGGCCGGCAGCCGCTGGGCCGAGGCCCGCACGATCGTCCCCACCCCGGCAACCCCGGCCGCGGCGTCGGCCAGCACGCCGGGCCGCTTGGCGTCGGCGATGACGGTGGGCACACCCGACAACGACGCCACCCGGGCCGCAGTGAGCTTGGACGCCATGCCACCGCTGCCCCGCTGCGTTCCGGCGCCGCCGGCGCGGCTCTCCAGATGGTGGTCGAACTCGACGATCTCCTCGATGAGCGAGGCACTCGAATTGCGGCGAGGATCCTCGGTCAGCACCCCCGCGGTGTCGGTCAGCAGCACAAGCAGGTCGGCCTGGACCAGGTTGGCCACCAGCGCGGCCAGGCGGTCGTTGTCGCCCCACCGGATCTCGTCGTCGGCCACCGCATCGTTCTCGTTGACGATGGGCACGACACCCAGATCAAGGAGCTTGCGCAGGGTGGACGAGGCATGCACGTACTGGGTGCGGATCACGAAGTCGAGCGGGACCAGGAGCACCTGGCCGGCCACGACCCCCAGACGGGCGAACACCTCCCGGTACATGCCCATCAACGCGCTCTGGCCGACGGTGGCCACCGCCTGGAGCGTCTCCATGCTCGCCGGTCGCCGGTCGCCGCCCATGCCCAGCTCGGGCAGACCGGCCGCGATGGCGCCGCTGGTCACGACGACCACCCGGTTGCCGTGAGATCTGAGGTCGGCCACCTCGGAGCAGAACTTCTCGATGCAGGCGCGGTCGACGGCGCCGGCTGCGTCGGTGATGGACGACGTGCCGATCTTGGCCACGATCGTCCGGCCCGCCTCGGCCGTCTCGGGCGCATTCATCGCGCACCCGCTCGGCCTCTGGCGGCGGCCTCGGCGTCATCCTGGTAGGTGAAGGTGAAGTCGCCGATGCGAACCTCGTCGCCGTAGGCCGCGCCGGCCCGGGCCAGGACGCGCTCCACCCCGAGGCTGCGCAGCCGATCCTGGGCATAGGCCAGAGCGCCGGGATCGGTGAGGTCGCTCAGGGCCACCGCCCGGGCCGCGGCCCGTCCCTCCACCGCCCAGACGCGGGCGTCGATGCGCCGGACCGTCACCTCCTGCGCAGACGGCAGAGGTCGATGCACGACTGGAACTTCCAGAACCGGCTCGCTGGTGCGGGCCTCGGTCACCATCCGGCTCAACTCGCCGAGCACCTCCGGCACGCCTTCACCGGTAGCCGAGGACAAGCGCCCGACCGGCCCTGAGCCGCCCGTCGATCCCGAGCTGAACGCCTCTGTGGGCGCGGTGTCGGCTCGGCTGCCCACAACCAGCCGAGGCCTCCGCAACAGCTCGGGGCGGTACCGGCCGAGCTCCTGCAGCAGCACGGCCAATTGATCGGCGGGTGGGCAGTCGGCCAACTCGCACAGGTCGATCAGCACCAGCAGCACCCGGGCCCGCTCCACGTGACGCAGGAAGCGGTGGCCGAGGCCGCGGCCCTCGCTGGCGCCCTCGATCAGGCCCGGGATGTCGGCCAGCACCATCTCGAACTCGTCGTCGAGCCGGACGACGCCCAGGTTGGGCTCCAGCGTCGTGAACGGGTAGTCGGCGATCTTCGGTTTGGCCGCCGACACCCGGCTGATGAACGTCGACTTGCCGACGTTGGGGAAGCCGACGATGGCCACATCGGCCAGCAGCTTGAGCTCGAGGCGAAGCCAGCGACGCTCGCCGAATTCGCCCTGCTCGGCGAAGGCGGGGGCGCGACGCCGGTTGGCGAGGAACCGGGCGTTTCCCCTGCCGCCCTCGCCGGCGCCGGCGGCCAGCCAGCGCTCGCCGTGAGCCGAAAGGTCCGCGAGCTGTGAATGGTCGCCGTGGTCCAGCACCACGGTGCCGACCGGGACCTTCACATCCAGATCGTCGCCCCGGGCCCCGTGGCGATTGTTGCCGGAGCCGTGCTTGCCGTTGGTGGCCCGGCGGTGAGGGTGATCACGGAAGGCCAGCAGCGAGGCGACGTTGCGGTCCGCAACCAGCCAGACGTCTCCCCCGCGCCCGCCGTCACCGCCCGAAGGGCCGCCCCGGGACACATGAGCCTCCCGGCGGAACGCCACGCACCCAGCCCCACCGTCACCCGCGGTGACATGAAGGTTGCACTCATCTACGAAGGAGGACACCCACTAAAGGCTAAGCCCGCCCAACGCACCTCAGGAATTGGCAGCAATACGCACGCCATCCGTGCAAAACGCTGCCAATTCCCCAGCCAACCGCAGCCGTCACTCGAATTGGCAGCAATACGCACGCCATCCGTGCAAAACGCTGCCAATTCACAAAGCAGGCCGCGACCGGCGAGGCCGGGGGGTGGCGGCGAGTCCGTTCGACCGACGATAGGGCGAAGCCCTGTCGGTCGAACGGAGCTCGACGACAGGACCCGCCGGCCGGGCGACCTATGTTCAGACTTCGGCCGGAACGACCTCGACCAGCTTGCGGCCATGGCGGGAGCCGAAGCGCACCACGCCGTCGGCCTTGGCGAACAGCGTGTCGTCACCGCCGCGCCCCACGTTGGTCCCGGGATGGATCCTCGTGCCGCGCTGGCGCACAATGATCGCACCGGCCAGGACCCGGCCCCCGTCGTACACCTTCACACCGAGGCGCTGCGCGTTCGAGTCGCGGCCGTTGCGGGTGGACCCCCCGCCCTTGGTCTTGGACATGTCGAATCAGCCCTTCCGGATGTCGGTGATCTCGAGAGTGGCCAGCGTCTGGCGGTGACCCCAGCGTCGCCGCTGGTTGCTCTTGGACTTGTAGGTGAAGCCGCGGATCTTGGGGCCGCGGTGCTCGTCGACGACTATCGCGGTCACGCTCGTGCCGGCGAGGTCGTCCGGCGTGGCCAGGACCGCGTCGCCGTCCACCAGCAGCAGGGGGCGCAGCGAGATCTTCGAGCCGGGCTCGGCGACGCGCTCCACCTCGATGGTGGAACCCTGCTCGACGCGGTACTGCTTCCCGCCGGTCTCAACGACTGCATACATAGCCATCAGAGGGTACCTCCGAGGGGGTCCTGATCCACGGCCCGCGCGGCTGTGGTTCCCGCTCCTGTTCGCTGCGCTCACGGGCCGCTCGGGCCACGGCCTCGCAAGCTCGGCCTCTAGTCCATCAGGTCGGCCAGGAGGCGGTAGCCGCGGCCGGAGCAGTCCCCGCAGATGTCCGACAGCGACTCGAGGAGGCCTTCGCCGCTGCGCTTGCGAGTCATCTCCATCAACCCGAGGCCGCTGATGTCCAGCACCTGCGTACGGGTCTTGTCCCGGGCCAGCGCGTCGCGGAAGCGCTTGGTGACCTGGGCCCGGTTGGCGGCCAGTTCCATGTCGACGAAGTCCACGACGATGATCCCGCCGATGTCGCGCAGCCGCAGCTGGCGGGCCAGCTCGTCGGCGGCCTCGAGGTTGTTGGCCAGGACCGTCTCCTCGAGGCTGGACTTGCCCACGTTCTTGCCCGTGTTCACATCCACCACGGTGAGAGCCTCGGTGTGCTCGATGATGAGCGAGCCGCCCGAGGGCAGCCACACCTTGGGCTCGAGCGCCTTCTTGAGCTGCTCGGTGACGTAGTAGCGCTCGAAGAGCGGCAACTTCTCCTTCTTCGTGTCGTAGTGCTCCACCCGGTCGGCGAGCGGCCTGATGATGGACGAGACATAGCCCGACACCTCGGAGTAGAGCTGCCGGTCGTCGATGATCACGCCCCGGTAGTCCGAGTTGAGCTCCTCGCGGATGAGGCGCAGCGGGGCCTCCGGCTCCCGGTACAGCAGCGCGGGCGCGGAGGACGACTTGGCCAGCTTGGAGATGTCGTTCCACTGGCCCACGAGGCGGGCCACGTCCCGCTCGATCTCGGCCGCGGTGACCTTCTCGGCCGCGGTGCGCATTATGAGGCCGTGGCCCTCAGGCTTGACCCGCTCGAGGATCGACCGCAGGCGCTTGCGCTCCGAGTCGGGCAGCCGCTTCGATATCCCGAAGCCTGACGAGTTGGGCACGAGAACCACGAACCGCCCGGCCAGCGAGACGTCCTGGGTGAGGCGGGCCCCCTTCTCGCCGATGGGGTTCTTGGTGACCTGGCACAGGATCGACTGCTTGGGCCGGAGCAGGTCCTCGATCCGCGGCTTCGCCTGGGCGCCGTCGCCCGACTCGATGTCCTCCGGGTCGTACTGGACGTCGCCCCGGTACAGCACCGCGTTCTTGGGCGTTCCGATGTCGACGAAGGCGGTCTCCATCCCCGGCAGGACATTCTGAACCCGGCCCAGGTAGATGTTGCCGTGGATCTGGCTGACGTCGTCGGCCGGGCGGGACACCCTGAACTCGATGAGGCGGCGCCCCTCGAGCACCGCTATTTGCGTGGCCCGGTCGGAGACGTGGACGCACATGAGGTAGCGGCCCACGGCCTGACCCTTGCGGGTACGGCCCCGCCGCCCCCGCATGCTCTTCTCGTCGAGCTCCACCGGCTCGTCGTAGGTGACCGCCTCCACCACCGCGGCCGCCTGAGGCTTCGACCCCCCTCCCCGGCCGCCGCGCCGACGCCGGCGGCGGCGCCCGCCGGAGCCCGACCCGCCCCCAGAGCCCCCGGAGCCGGGCGCGCTCGGGGGGGTCGGCGGTGCCGGCCGGGTGTCGCCGATCTGCGGCTTCCGGCCCTGTGGCTGGCCCGACTTGGCCGGTTGGGGCTTGCGGCCCGCAGGGGGGCCGGAGGCCTTGGTCTCCTTGCCGCCTGCTTTCCTAGGGGCCTGTTCTCTCTTGTCGGCGGCGCGGGAGGCGCCCGCCGGTTGGCGTTCTTTGGTCATTGTGTTCCTTCGAGTACGTGAACGGGGTCCTCATGGCTCGACTCCCGCTCCGACGACCGACAGCTCGGAGGCCGCCAGCGGTTCGCTGCGCTCTCCCAGCTCGGAGACTCCCAGCGGTTCGCTGCGCTCTCCGGCGTCGGTTGTGATCCATTGGTGAAGACGGCACGCCCGCAGAAGGCTGAGCGGCGGACGGAGGCTCGCCAGCAACTCGGCGGGACGCACTGCCCGCGGTTGCGTGGCCAACTCGGCTATGAGCCTCACGCCGTCTGTGATGTTCCCCTGCACCTCGACTGCATGGACGGCGGGACGGATGTTGTCGATGGTGAGCCGCCCCTTGCGCTCGCGTTGAACGAGCAGCTCGCTGCCATCCATGGCCCGCGACACCGCGTCCGACGCCTCGGTGGCGTCCGCGCCGGCTGCGTCGATCCTCCAAGTACAGCTAGTCACCGCGTGCTGGAGCGACGGCCCGCCGGAGGCGATCCCGGCCACAGCCAGCGTTGTCATGCCCGTCGGCAGCGACGCGGTGAGCGCGCCGACAAGTCTCTCGTTGTCGATACCGGCCGCCCACCCAGGATCGACCTCGACGTCGAGATACTCGGCGTCGGAGCTGTATCCGGTGGGGAGGGCCAGCCCGAATGCGATCCTCGGCCGGGGGCTGAACCCGGCCGAATAGACGACGGGAACCGCGGCGCGGCGCAGCGACCGCTCCCAGATCCGGGCCACGTCGCGGTGCGATGTGAAGCGGACCTTCCCGTGCTTCGAGAACCGGACCCTGATGCGCGACCCCGTCATCTCGCCGCCCCTACGAGTGAGCGTTCGAGCAGCCGCACCGGAACCTCGCCGCCCTGCGAGAGGTCGACGCCGGTGCCCTGGCTTCCGCCCGCCGGAGGGACGGCGGACGCCACCACATGCTCGATGCCGTAGCCGGTGCACGCTCCGCAGTCGTAGCACGGCGTCCAGCGGCAGTCCTCCAGGCCGACCTCGTCGAGGGCGTCGCGCCAGTCCTGCCACAGGAAATCCTTGTGGAGCCCGGCCGACAGGTGGTCCCACGGCAGCACCTCGTCGAAGGTGCGGTGGCGGTGGACGTAGTCGTCGATGCTGATCCCGCAGGCGGCGGCCGCGGCCTGCCAGCGCCCGAGGTCGAAGTGCTCGGACCACTCCTGGAACGTGCCGCCGTGGCGCCAGACGTGCTCGATCACCGGACCGAGCCGGCGGTCGCCCCGGCTGGCCAGGCCCTCGGCCAGGCTGGCCGCGGCGTCGTGCCACTTGAGCTGGACTCCCTTGGCCCGGCGCAGTCCGTCGCGCAGCAGGCCGATCTTGCGGCGCAGCTCCACCACGGTGTTCTGGCCGAACCACTGGAACGGCGTGAACGGCTTGGGAACGAAGCCGCCCACCGACACCGTGACCGACGGCGACCGCACGTGGGACCGGCCCAGCGCCACGCAGTTGCGGGCCAGCTCCGCGATGCCGAGCGTGTCGGCATCGGTCTCGGTGGGCAGCCCGGTCATGAAGTAGAGCTTCATCCGGCGCCACCCCTGCGAGTAGGCCGACTCGACCGCGGAGTAGAGGTCGTCGTTGGTGATGAGCTTGTTGACCACCTGGCGCATCCGCCACGTCCCGGCCTCCGGGGCGAAGGTCAGCCCGGTGCGGCGGGCCCGCTGGATCTGGGCCGCGATGCCGACGGTGAAGGCGTCGACCCGCAGGCTCGGAAGCGACACCGACACCTGGCCGCAGTCGGAGTCGTCGACGGTGGAGGCCACCACCTGCTCGATGCCGCTGAAGTCGGCGGTGCTCAGCGAGGTCAGCGCGACCTCGTCGTAGCCGGTGCGGCGCAGGCCCTCGCTCACCATGGTGCGGACCTGCTCGGCCGGGCGCTCCCGCACGGGACGGGTGATCATCCCGGCCTGGCAGAAGCGGCAGCCCCGGGTGCAGCCCCGGAACACCTCGACGTTGAGCCGGTCGTGGACCACCTCGGTGAGCGGCACGAGCTGCTGCTTGGGGTAGGGCCAGTCGGCCAAGTCGGCCACGGTGCGCTTCTCGACGACGGCGGGCACGTCGCGGTGCCGCGGCTCGACGGCCACGAGCCTGCCGCTCTCGTAGACGGGCTCGTACATGGACGGCACGTACACGCCCGGCACCCGGGCCAGGGCCCGCAGCACCCCGGGGCGCCCCCCTGCCCGGCCGGACGCCTTCCAGTCCCGCACCACCTCGGTGACATCGCCCACCGCCTCCTCTCCGTCGCCGAGCACGGCGAAGTCGAGGAAGTCCGCCAGCGGCTCCGGGTTGTAGGTGCAGTGCCCCCCGGCGCCGATCAGCGGGTCCGCATCGTGCCTCTCGGCAGCCCGGACGGCCACCCCTGCGAGATCGATGCAGTTCAGCACGTTGGTGTAGGTGAGCTCGGCCGAGAGGTTGAACGCGATCACGTCGAACCGCGGAGCCGGACGGTGGGTGTCCAGCGAGAACAGCGGCAGCCCCTCGGCCCTCATCAGCGCTTCGAGGTCGCCCCAGGGCGCGTAGGCCCGCTCGGCGGCCGCGTCAGGGCGTTCGTTGAGGATCTCGTAGAGGATCTGCAGACCCTGGTTGGGCAGGCCGATCTCGTAGGTGTCCGGATAGGTGAGCAGCCACGACACGACGCCGGGACCGTGGTGAGGGACCCGCATCCCGTCCTCAGCACCGATATAGCGAGCCGGTTTGGACACCTGGGGCAACAAGGGCTCAAGTTGATGCCACAGACTGCTCACTGCTCCAGCCTACTACTGCTGGTTGATCATCCCTTCGATGTCGAGGCGGCGCCGGTACACGCCGGCGACGAGTCCGAGGGACGCCATCGTGGTGAGCATCGAGGAACCGCCGTAGCTCACCAGCGGGAGGGGAATGCCGGTCACCGGCATCATCCCCATGGTCATGCCGACCGACTGGAACGTCTGGAACAGCAGCATGGCGAAGATCCCGGTGCACATCATCCGCTCGAACTGTGTCAGGGCGAGCTGGGCCGTTCGCCAGACGCGGAACAGCAGCAGCGCGAACAGCCCCAGCAGCAGGGACGCGCCTCGCAGGCCCAGTTCCTCACCGGCCACGGTGAAGATGAAGTCGGTCTGCTGCTGCGGCACCAGATCGGACCGGGTCTGCGTCCCCTGGAACAGCCCCTGCCCCCGCAGCCCCCCGTTGCCGATCGCGACCTGGGCCTGCTCGACGTTGAAGGCGTAGCTGGCCGACTCGTCGCTGACGTCGGACTCGAACAGGTAGACGCGCAGACGGGCCTCCTGGAAGTCGGCCAGAGCGTCCGACCGGTACACCCCGACGGTCGCCGCCACCGCGACGATGGCGAGCAGGACAATCCAGCGGGCCTTGATCCCGCTCACGATCACCATGATCAGCGCGATCACCAGGTACACGAGCATGGTCCCGAGGTCGGGTTGGAGCCGGATCAGAGCAATAGGCGCCGCGGCCAGGGCCAGGGCCAGCAACACCCGCCCCAGGCCGACTTCGCCCTTCCGGGGCGACAGCAGCAGCGCCAGCCCGATGATCACCACGAGCTTGCCGGGCTCCGACGGCTGCATCCTGAACGCGCCCAGGGAGAACCAGCCCTTCGTGCCGTTGACCTCCACCCCGATCTGCAGCACCAGCCACAACGCGCCCATCATGACCGCGAAGGCCAGCGGAAAGAGCTTCCTCATGAGCTTGGGCGACACGAACGCCGCGGTCGCGCCCACAACCACGCCCATCACGATGAAGAGCACCTGACGCTCAAGAAAATCACTGTTGGGCTCGGTGAAGTCACCGACGACGCCCCTGGTCGCCGAATACACCAGCACCGAACCCAGCGCCGCGATGGCGAGAGCCGACAGGATCAGGAACGGGTCGACCAGCAGCCACCAAGGATCGGGCGCGACGTTCCGGCGGGCCGGTTCAGTCATAGCAGCGCGTCCAGTCCTCGCCGTTCCACCGCCTCCTCGCCCCCGACCAGCTCGGAGCAGTCCTCCGACAGCTCGGGCCGCGTCTCGGAGATGGGCACGCCGTCCTCGTCGACCTTGATCTCGCCGGTGCGGACACCCTCCAGGAACGAGGCCAGATGCTTGACCTCCGCGTAGCAGGCGTCCACCTCCCTGGCCGTGCGGGCCCTCTCAACGGTGTGGGTGGCGATCGGGAGCAGAACCCTTGCCACCGCCGGCGCGGCCACGTCACCGCCGAAGCCGGCCTCCTCCAGCACCATCGCCACCACCACCTCGGGATCGTGGCGGAAGCCGCGTTCGGGCCAGCTAGCCGGGCCGAACGCCGCGAACCAGGCGAAGTCGGCCTGGCCCTGCTTCTCCGCGGTGCCCGTCTTTCCCGCCACGGGCCATGCGCCCAGCGGGAAGTTGATGCCTCCCTCTCCAGGAAGATTGAAGGCCTCGTAGGCCGTCCCCCGCAGCAGGGCCTCGCCGCCGGAGCTGCTCGGAAGGTTGTAGGCAGTCACACCGTTCATCCCATCGAGCAGGGGCGTCGCGATCTCGGCAGTCCATTCCAGCTCACGCAGCAGCCGGGGGCCGAACTCCTCGAGGACCTGCCCGTTGCGGTCGGTGATCCTGGTCGCGATGTTCGGCTGGTGGAGCTTCCCGTCGCTGGCCAGGACCGCGTAGGCGTTGGCAATCTGCAGCGGCGTGGTCAGAAGGTTGCCCTGGCCGATCGCCAGGTTGATGGTGTCTCCTGCGAACCACTGGTCGCCGCCGCGCAGGAAGACGCCCTGCTCGAACTGGTAGTCGTAGTACTCCCTGTCGGGCACCACTCCGGCGCGCTCGTGAGGCAGCGGAACGCCGGTATAGGAACCCAGCCCGAACGCCCTGGCCGACTCCTGGATTCCCTCGTCGAGTGGCTGCCGCCGACGGAAGAAGCCCTCGCCTCCCAGCCGGTAGAAGTACGTGTCGCTCGACACCGTGATGGCATCTCTCAGATCGACGCCGCGGTCACAGCAGTACGGGCTCTCGAACAGGCACGTATCGGATTCCTCCACGCAGAAGGGATAGCGATACGTCCCGGTGTCGTTGTAGAACTCGTCCGCCTCGATCAGCGAGGAGGCATCGACTCCGATCACCCCTTGCGTGAGAGCTGCGTAGGCCGTCACCACCTTGAACGTCGAGCCGGGCGGATAGAGGCCCTGGATGGCCCGGTTGAGGATCGGCGAGAAGTTCTCCTCAGCGGTCAACTCGTTGAACTGACGCTGCGAGATGCCGTTCACGAACTCGCGGGGGTCATAAGTTGGGAACGATGCCATGGCCAGGATCGAGCCGTCCCGGGGGTCGAGCGCCACGGCTGCACCCGCCGAAGCCACGAAGTCGGGCGGGCTGGGAGCGTCGGGCTCCTGTAACGGCTCCTGCCGTCGGGCATCGTCGAGCCCTCGGCGCAGCTCGCGTTCGACGAGACTCTGAATGTCCAGGTCGATCGTGAGATACACATCGTTGCCGGGTATCGGCATACGACCCTTGTCTTCGTGGACCTTCACGATCTCGTCGAGCCGGTTCACCTCGAAGACGCGCACGCCGGGCACTCCCCGCAGCTCGCTCTCGAAGATCCGCTCCACACCGGACTTCCCGATCTCGTCGCCGGGTTGGTACGTCTTGGCGGAGGGATCGGTGGGATCGACCTGCGCGCTCTGAGCCCGGTACTCCGACTGGGTGAGCGGACCGACGTAGCCGAGCAGATGCGCGGCCAGCTCGCCGTACGGGTAGCTGCGCACGGTGCGCTCCTCCACCGAGACCCCTGGGAACAGGTCCGGCCGCTCACCCAGATACACGAGCAGGTCGGGGTCTATGTCGAACGCCACGGGAACCTTGTCGAAGGGGCCGTACTCCAGGCTGCTGAGCCGCTCCTCGATGTGACGCACCTTGGTGAGGCGCCCCGAGCGGCTGACGATCTCGGCCAATTCGAGCAGAGCGTCCCGCTGCTCGGACTCGTCCAGGGCGGCGCGGAACTCCAAACGGTCGACGGTCACCACTTGGACTACGCGGTTGTCGACGAGGATCCTGCCCTGAGCGTCGAAGATGCGCCCCCTCGGCGCTTCCGTGTACACGACTCGCAGGATGTTGGTTGCCGCGACATCCTGCAGCTCCTCGCTCTCGAGAACCTGCAGGTACCACAGGCGAGCGAACAGGGCGGCCACCAGGCACACCGCCACGATGCCGATCGCATAGAGCCGGAAACCTTGCCGCTCGTCGATGTCGGCGCCGTTGGAGGCCATCAGCGACCCTTCAACGGCGAAGCGGGGGGCTCGCGCCGCCGCGTCCGGCTCCGAGCAGGCCCGCTGGCGACAGCCCATCGCATTGCCGGTGCTGCGGCCAGCGAGAGCAACGCGTTCCAGCCCGATGCGATCAGCACGACCCGCGGCAGACGGTCGTCGATCAGGCCGCGCTGGCCGACCACCTCGCCCAGCAGGGCATAGACCGTCACTGTGGCTGCCGTGCCGACGAACACCAGCAGCAGCGTCTGGAGGCGCGTGTCGTGGAACAGGTCCTCGGTTATGCCGCCGAGCGTGTAGGCCACGACAACGAAGGAGGCTGCGGCTAGGCCGAGCGGCGTGGACAGGTAGATGTCCCACATCAGGCCGGCGCAGAACGCGATCACCGAACCCCGCCGGGGGCCGGCGAAGAGGCCGGCCAGGATGGCTACGAGCGCCGGCAGCTCCGGCGCGACCCCGGCCACCCTCACCTGCGAGAAGAACGTCAGCTGCAACAGCAGCGCGAACAGGCACACGATGACGAGCCGCAGCCCGATCATGGCCACACTGCCCCTCGCCAGCAGGCGGCGCGAGCGCAGCACACTCTGTGACGGCTGCGGCGCCGTCATGGCGACGGCTCCGGGAACGGGGAGTCCGGGCCGACGGGTGCTTCGTCGGTGGGTGTCTGCAGCAGCACGGTCACGTAGCCGAGATCCTGGACGTCCGCGGCCAGATCGACGGTCACCAACTGGGCCAGCCCTGCCTCCGACGGCTCGACCGATGCCACCCGGCCCACCGGTATGTCGGCGGGATAGCGGCTGCCGGCCGCAGTCACCACCGGGCTCCCCACCGCGGGCAGCTCCGACAGGTCCCCGGTCTCGGGCCAGCGCAGGCCGGCGTCCACCACGAACTGGGTCGGGTCGCCGGCCATGCCGTGGCCGAGCGCCACGTCGCCGGTGTCCAGCAGGCGCACTCCGACGACCAGGCTGGGATCGCTCACCGCGGTGACCGTGCTCGAGGCCGCGTCGACGGTCTCCACCCGGCCCACGAAACCGGCCGAGGTGACGACGGCCATGCCCGGAGCCACCCCGTCGCGGTGACCCACGTCGATCGACATCACGTCGTCATCGAAGTTCCCCACGGAGTCGCGCAGCACCGTCGCGGTCAGCCGTTCCACGCCTTCGACGAAGGTCACCCCGGTGGCGTCCAGCAGCCTCTCGAGCGCGTCCTGCTCGGCCGCGTCGCGTATGTCGGCGCTGGCGAGCCGGTCGATCTCGTCTCTGAGCCTCTCGTTCTCGGAGCGGAGGTCGTTGTAGGTGAACATCACGGTCCAGACCTCGGCCACCGGCCCGAGCACTACATCGACCGCGGAGACCACCGGCTGGAGTACGTCGCGAACCCGGCTCTGGGCGGTGTCGAGCGGCCCGAAGCCGCGGAAGTCAAGGGTGAGAAGCGTTGCCGCTGTCAGGATCAGCAGCAACAAGCGGTAGCGGGACCGCCCGCTGCGCTGGGCGACCGCCATCGTCCAGGGTTAGAGATCGCCCGTTGCGGTCACCGCTGGTCCAAGTTGTCGAGCACATGGCCACAGCCCCTCACCACGGCGAGCAGCGGATCCTGGGCGACCGTGATCGGCATGCCGGTCTCGTTGGCCAGCCGCTGGTCCAGATTCCTCAACAGCGCGCCCCCGCCCGCCAGCATGATGCCCGATTCCATGATGTCTGCGGCCAGCTCCGGGGGTGTGTGGTCCAGCGTGCCCCGCACGGCGTCGCAGATGGCGGTCACCGACTCCTCCAAGCCCTCGCGGATGTCCTCGGTGGTGACCGAGACCACACGGGGCAGCCCGCTCACGAGGTCACGGCCCCGGATCTCGGCCCTCGCCTCCCGGGCCAGCGGGTAGGCCGACCCGAGCATGATCTTGATCTCCTCGGCGGTGCGCTCCCCGATCAGCAGCGAGTGCTCCTTCTTGACGAACTGGGCGATGACGTTGTCGAACTCGTCTCCCCCCACCCGGATCGACTGGCTGGAAACGATGCCGCCGAGCGAGATGACGGCTACCTCGGTCGTGCCTCCGCCAACATCGACGATCATGTTTCCGGTCGGCTCCCACACCTGGAGCCCGGTGCCGATCGCGGCGGCCATCGGCTCCTCAATGATGTGAGTCGGCTTCCGGGCGCCCGCGGACTCGGCCGCCTCCTGCACGGCCCGCTGTTCGACACCGGTGATTCCCGACGGCACGGCGATGACCATCCGCGGCTTGGTCCAGCGTCGCTGATGGACGCGCTCGATGAAGAAGCGCAGCATCTCCTCGCACATGTCGAAGTCGGCGATCACCCCGTCCCGGAGCGGACGGACGGCCTGGATGTGCGACGGTGTGCGACCGATCATGCTCTTCGCTTCGGAGCCCACGGCCAGCACCTTGCCGTTCTTGGTGTTGACGGCCACCACCGACGGCTCGTCGAGCACGATCCCCTCGCCGCGCACGTACACGACGGTGTTCGCGGTACCGAGGTCGAGAGCCATGTCGCGCCCCATGACCCATCCCAGCCCCGAAAGCATGCTCGCTGTGCTCATTGTGATGCCTCGATCAGGTTGAGGACCATAGCACCGCGCCAAGAGACCCGGTCCGCCCGTCGCCGGGGATTGTAGACGATGGAGGGCACTAGCACACAGACCGCCTCAGCCGTTCCCGCAGCCGGGATTCTGGTCGATCGCTCGCTTTAGTGCCAACTCTTATGCCAAGTCGGGGAAGAACAGCTCGATCTCCCGCCGGGCCGACTCCGGCGAGTCGCTGCCGTGGACCAGGTTCTCGGTGACCATCGTGCCGAAGTCCCCCCGGATGGTGCCGGGAGCGGCCTTGATCGGGTCGGTGGCACCCATCATCTCCCGCACGACGTTCCAGGTGTCGCGGGGCCCCTCCACCACGGCCACCAGCACGGGGCTACGGCCCATGAAGGCCACCAGGTCCCCGTAGAAGGGCTTCTCCGTGTGCTCGGCGTAGTGGCGGGCGAGCAGGTCGGCGTCGAGGGTGCGGAGCTCGGCGGCCACCAGCCGCAGGCCCTTGCGCTCCAGACGGCCGATGACGTCGCCCACCAGGCCCCGCTCCACTGAGTCAGGCTTGCAGATGATCAGAGTCCGGTCCACGGCCGGGATGCTACGGCTCAGTCGCGTGCTGTGCTACCCGCTCCTGTTCGCTGCGCTCACGGGCCGCTCGGGCCCAGGGCTACCCGCTCCTGTTCGCTGCGCTCACGGGCCGCTCGGGCCCAGGGCTACTTTGGCTGCGCCGATGACGGTGAAGGAGCCGGTCACGGTAATCACGTCGGCGGGGCCGGCCAGCTCGAAGACCCTCTCGAGGGCGGCGCCGACGTCGGTGACCGCCTCCGCGGCCGCGCCGATCCCGGTGGCCGCGGAGGCCACGTCGGCCGCGGGGATGCCCCGGGCGGTGGGAGCGGTACAGCACACCACCAGCTCGGCCTGGCCGGCTTCGAGCCCCTCGAGCACCCCGGCGACGTCGCGGCCCGACTGCATCCCCACCACCAGGAACCGCCGGCCCGCCGGCGCGAAGTCCTCGTTGAGGGCGGTGGTCGCGGCCCGGGCACCGTCGGGGTTGTGGGCGCCGTCCAGGATGGTCAACGGCTCGCGGCCGACAATCTCGAACCGGCCCGGCACCCTCACACTGGCCAACGCCGCGTCGACCACGTCCTCGGGCAGGGGTCCGTCGAAGAACGCCTCCGCGGTGGCGACCGCCAGCGACACGTTGTCGAGCTGGTGGCGCCCGTGCAGCGCGACCAGCGCCCCCTCGTGGCGGCCGTGGGGCGTGTACAGGTCGGCCGACCACCCGCCGACCGCCAGCCGCTCGTTGTCGAACCCGAAGTCGCGGCCCCGCTCGAGCATGGCCGCATGAGGCTCGGCCCGGAACGCCTCACGCACCCCGGGGTCGGTCTCGCCGCAAACCACCGTCGAGTCGGGCTTGACGATGCCGGCCTTCTCGGTGGCCACGGCCATGCGCCAGTCGCCGACCCCGTCGGTGTGGTCCATCCCCACGTTGGTGAGCGTGGCCACCTCGGCCTCCACCACGTTGGTGGCGTCGAAGCGTCCCAGCATCCCGACCTCCACCACGGCCACGTCCACGGCCACGTCGGCGAAGTGCTGGAGCGCGGCCGCGGTCACCGTCTCGAACCAGGTGGCCTGCATCCGGAGATGGTCGGTGAAGCGGGCCACGTCGCCGACGGCCGCGCCGAAGGTCTCGGGGTCGATGGGCTCGGCGTCGACCGAGATCCGCTCGGTGGGGGCCACCAGATGGGGGCTGACGTAGGCGCCGACCTTCAGGCCCATCTCCTGGAGCAGGCGGGCCGTGACCCGCACGGTGGACCCCTTGCCGTTGGTGCCGGTGACGTGCACCACCCGGTAGCACCGCTGCGGGTCGCCCATGGCGTCGCTGAGCCGGCGCATCGACTCCAGGCTGAGGCCGTGGACCCGGCCGGCGCGGGGCCGGGACTCGTAGTTGATCAGAGTCTCAAGGTGGTCCAGGGCCGCGCCGTAGTCCAACGAGGGCCCCTATGGCGTCAGCTGGCCCGCCGGGAGCGAGTGTCGTCCTCCTCGGCGCGGGGTACGAGCGTGGGGTTCACGTTCCGGCATACGGCCCCGCGGTCGATCACCACAGTGGAGATGTCCTCGCGACCCGGGAGGTCGTACATGATGTCGAGCAGGACCTCCTCGAGCACGGCCCGCAGCCCCCGAGCCCCCGATGCCCGCTTGATGGCCTCGTCGGCTATCGCCTCCAACGCCTCCTCTTCGAAGGCCAGATCGACGTTCTCGAACCGGAACATCTTCTGGTACTGCTTGACGAGGGCGTTGCGGGGTTCCACCAGAATGCGCGTCAGGGCGTCGCGCTCCAGGCTGCCGACCGCTCCCATCACCGGCAGCCGCCCTATGAACTCGGGGATCAGCCCGTACTTGGTGAGATCCTCCGGGAGCACCTCGGCGAATATGGCGCCCAGGTCCTTGTCCTCGGGCCGGCGGATGTCGGCGCCGAATCCGACACCCCGGGTGCCGGTGCGGCGCTCCACGATCTTCTCGATGCCGGCGAACGCTCCCCCGCAGATGAACAGGACATTGGTCGTGTCGATCTGGATGAACTCCTGGTGAGGGTGCTTGCGCCCCCCCTGCGGGGGCACGGACGCCGACGTGCCCTCCAGGATCTTGAGCAGAGCCTGCTGGACGCCCTCGCCTGAGACGTCGCGAGTGATCGACGGGTTCTCGCTCTTGCGGGCGATCTTGTCGATCTCGTCTATGTAGATGATGCCCTTCTCGGCCTTCTTCACGTCGTAGTCGGCGGCCTGGATCAATTTCAGAAGGATGTTCTCCACGTCCTCGCCCACGTAGCCGGCCTCGGTCAGGGCGGTGGCGTCGGCTATGGCGAAGGGCACGTTGAGCATCCGGGCGAGCGTCTGGGCCATGAGCGTCTTGCCGCAGCCGGTTGGGCCTATGAGAAGGATGTTCGACTTCTGGAGCTCTATGTCGGGGTCCTGGCTCTCGCCGAGCTGCACTCGCTTGTAGTGGTTGTAGACCGCGACCGAGAGGATGCGCTTGGCGCTGTCCTGCCCGACGATGTAGTCGTCAAGGAAGGTGTAGATCTCACGAGGGGCGGGCAGCTCGCCGACCGGGTCGTCGGACGGGCCGGCCAGTTCCTCGTCGATGATCTCGTTGCAGAGATCGATGCACTCGTCGCAGATGTAGACGCCGGGGCCGGCAATGAGCTTCTTGACCTGCTTCTGCGACTTGCCGCAGAACGAGCACTTCAGAAGCTCGCCACCCTCACCAAGCTTCGCCACGCAGCCGTCTCCCCTTCAAGTGTCGGCTAGTCAGCTGATCGCCCGGATGGCGCTGCTGTTGTCCACCACATTACGCGCTTCGATCACCTCGTCGATGACCCCGTAGTCCCTGGCCTGCTCGGCGGTCATGACGAAGTCCCGGTCGGTGTCGGTGGCGATCTGCTCGATGGGCTGGCCGGTGTGCTGCGAGAGCACCTCCTCCAGCGACTGCTTCAGCCGGGCCACCTCGGAGGCGATCCGCTCGATGTCGCTGGCGTCGCCGTGCGCGCCCGCGTAGGGCTGGTGGAGCAGGATCTTGGCGTGCGGGAGGGCCAGGCGCTTGCCTCTGGTACCGGCCGCCAGCAGCACCGCGGCCGCCGATGCCGCCTGGCCGAAGCAGATGGTGGTGATGTCGGGCTTGATGTACTGCATCGTGTCGTAGATCGCGAACAGCGAGTTGATGTCCCCGCCGGGGCTGTTGATGTAGAGGTTGATGTCCTTGTCGGGATCCTCGGACTCGAGGTGCAGGAGCTGCGCGCAGATCAGGTTGGCGACCACGTCGTCGATAGGGGTGCCCAGGAAGATGATGTTCTCCTTGAGGAGCCGGCTGTACAGGTCGAAGGCGCGCTCGCCGCGGTTGGTCTGCTCCACCACGGTCGGGACCAAGTAGTTGCGGGGGCTGATGCTCATGATTCGTCCTGGGCTTGTTCGTCCTGTGCTTGATCGGTGTCTACATCCTGAGGGCTCTCCGCGCCTTCGCCAACGTCGGAGGGAAGTCTCAGCAGTTCCGGATCGATGACCTCCCCGTCGGGATCGACCAGCTCGACCCGCTCCGTGATCCACTCCAGGGCGGTCCGCTTGGAGATCTGGGAACGCATGTCCGACAGCTGTCCGGTAGAGGCCAGCGCGTCGCGGAGCCGGGCGGCTTCGGCCGCCGCATCCACCTCGGCTCCGTTGCTGGCCGCGAGCACGGCCTGCTCCAGTTCGGCGTCGACGGCGTCGTCGTCCGCCTCGAGACCCTCGGCCACGGCGACGGCCCGCAGCGCGAGATCCAGCTTGACGCTGCCCTCCGCGCTGAGCCGCAGGCCGCTCTCGAACTCCTCGGTGGACTGGCCGAGGCTGTCGAGATAGTCATCGAGTTCATAGCCCCGCTGGGCGAGGTCTCTCGTCAGGCTCTCTCGCCGGGCCTCCACCTCCGACGAGATCATCGCCTCGGGGACCTCGTCAGTGACGAGATCGGCCACCGCAGAGGCGATGGCCTCGCGGCGCACCGATTCGGCGTACATCACTCTGGCTCTCGCCTGTCCGGTCTCCAGCGCGGCGCGGAACTCCTCGGCGGTGTCGAACTCGGTGTTGGCCCCCACGAACCCGTCGTCCAGGTCGGGCAGGACGGTCTCTTGCACCTCCTTGACGAGCACCCGGAAACGGAGCTTCTGATCCTCCTCGGGATCGGGATGCGAGGCCAGGAACTCCAGGATGTCCCCGGCGGTGGAACCGCGCAGGTTCTCGTCGATCTCGGGTACCACCGCCCCGGTGCCGAGCAGGTAGTCGTAGTCGGAGGTCGTGAGGCCGTCGATGGTCTCGCCGCCCAGGGTGCCGGTGATGTCGATCGTGAGATGATCGCCATCGACCGCGGCCCGCTTCACCGGAGCCAGCTCCGCGAATTGCTTGCGGAACCTGTCGATCTCGGCGACGACCTCCTCCTCGTCGACGGCGGGGCTGGGGATCTGCACGCTCAACTCGTCGTAGCCCGACACCCGAATGGCCGGGCGGACGTCGACCACCGCGTCGAAGGACACCGGACCAGCTTCCGAGCCCTCGGTGACCTCTATCTGGGGCGCGTCGATGACGTCGATGTCGTGCTCGACGACGGCGCGGGCGTAGTAGTCGGGCAGGGACGCCCTCAGAGCCTCGGCCCGGCCCGCCAGCGGCCCCAGCTGCGCCTCCAGCAGGCGGCGAGGGGCCCGTCCCGGGCGAAAACCGGGAACCCGGACCTCGCGAGCGATGCGCTTGAAGGCAGCCTCGACCTCGGTCTCGAACTCTGCCTCGTCCAACTCGACGGTCAGCTTGACCCGGTTGTCGGTGAGCGTCTCGACGCTGGTGCGCACGGCCGCGAGTGTACCGGTGCGGTTCCGCGGCACTACGGGAGCCTCACCCCCCGGCCGGTGCCGATGATCGAAGCAATGCAGCGCGCCGCGGACCGCTACCGTGAGGGGTCCGCGGGCGTAGTTCAACGGCTAGAACCTCAGCCTTCCAAGCTGATGATGCCGGTTCGATTCCGGTCGCCCGCTCAAGCGCCCGACCACCAGCAAGCCTGTGCCCATGACCGAGTCGCTGCTCGAACGCTCGGCCCGTTTCATCGACGGAGCCGTCTACGAGGGACCCGCCAGCGTCAATCCCGTGGACAGCTCGTTCCACGAGATCGCCGACGGCGTGGCGCTGGTGTGCGGCTTCTCCCACATCTGGACACTCGACTGCGGCGAGGGGCTCGTCGTGGTGGACACGTCCCAGCCCGACTTCGCGTCGGCCGCGCTGGAGCATCTCCGCCGGTGGCGGGACGTTCCCGTCGACACCATCGTCTACACCCACGGGCACATGGACCATGTCGGCGGTGCCCAGACCTTCTGCCACGATGCCCTCGAGCGCAGGCGCCCGGCGCCGACGGTGGTGGCCCACGACGCGGTGGTGCAGCGCTTCGACCGCTACGACCTCACCCGCGACTACATCGAGGTCGTCAACGCCCGCCAGTTCGGCCGGCGATACCGGGCCGGGTCCTTCGACGTCGACCGGGTGAAGCCGCATGTGACCTACTCCGACGGCCTGGAGCTGGAGGTGGGCGAGGCCAGGATGCAGCTGACCCACGAGCAGGGCGAGACCGACGATCACACCATCGCATGGGTGCCGCAGCAGGGGGTCCTGTTCACCGGTGACCTGATCATCTGGGCCTTCCCCAACGCGGGCAACCCCCAGAAGGCGCAGCGCTACCCCGCGGAATGGGCCGCGGCGCTGCGACGCATGATCGATCTGCGACCCTCCCTGCTGGCGCCCGCGCACGGCCTGCCCGTCGCCGGCACCGAGCGGATCGCCCGCGTCCTCGACGACACCGCCACCGCCATCGAGGGCCTGGTCGCCGACACCCTGGCGATGATGAACGCGGGCGCCTCCCTCGACGAGATCGTGAACACGGTGCGGGTGCCCACCGATCTCCTGGAACGGCCGTACCTGCGCCCCACCTACGACGAGCCCGAGTTCATGGTGCGCAACATCTGGCGCCTGTACGGCGGCTGGTACGACGCCAACCCGGCCCGGCTCAAGCCCGCACCCGACGCCGCCGTGGCCGCCGAGGTGGCGACCATGGCCGGAGGGGCGGCCGCGCTGGCCCGGCGGGCCGCCGAGCTCTGCGAGGCCGGGGAGCTGCGGCTCGCCTGCCAGTTGGTCGAGTGGGCGGCCCAGGCCGCGCCCGACGACGAGGAGGTCCACGCGATGAGGGCCGAGGTGTACCGGATCCGCCGCGACAGCGAGATGTCGTTGATGGCCCGGAACATCTTCCGCGACGCGTTCCATTCGTCAAAGGCTCGGCTGCCACCCGCGCAGGCACCAGACTGAGGGCATGCGCACCGAGTTCGAGCCCGACCGGCTTCCCCTGACCATCCTGGAGCTGTTCAGGATCAAGCAGGGGGAGATGGTCTCAGCCCTGATGCACCTGGGCACCCGCCTGGGCCTCTGGGAAGCGCTCCGGGACGCCGAGCCGTGCACCAGCGCCGAACTGGCCGGAGATACCGGCCTCCAGGAGCGCTGGGTCCGGGAATGGCTTCACGGGATGGCCGCCACCGAGCTGGTGCAGCACGACGACGGCCGGTTCGCGCTGACGCCCGAGGCGCGGGTCGCGCTGACCGACCGGGACCATTGGTCCTTCATGCCCGGAGTGTTCGGGCCTCCCATGACGCACTACGAGATCGAGCGCACCGCGGAAGCGTTCCGGACCGGTTTGGGAATGACCTGGGCCGAGCACGGAGACCATGCCTGCCACATGCAGTGCGCCATGTCCGCGGCTCGCCAGGAGACCTTCCTGGTGCCGGTGGTCCTGGCCTCCTTCGACGGGGCGACCGACCGGCTGCGAGCCGGTAGCGCCCGCATCGTGGATGTCGGCTGCGGAGCCGGGGTCGCGGCCAGGCTGCTGGCGTCGAGCTTCCCCCAGTCGACCGTGGTCGGCATAGACCCCTCCGAGCGGGCGATCACCGCGGCCCGAGCCGAGTCGGAGGCCGCGGGCCTAGACAACGTGAACTTCGAGCAGGGAACCTTCGACGACCTGGACCGCTTCGGGCCGGTGGACCTGCTCGTGACCCTCGACGTGCTGCACGACCTGCCGCGCCCGCAGGATGCGATCGCGGCCGCCGGTCGGAATCTGGCCGCCGACGGCTGGTGGCTGGTGGCCGACATCAAGGGGCGCGGGGACCTGGAATCCAACCGGAAGATCCCGGTGCTGCCCTACATGTACGCGATGTCGGTCTTCTACTGCATGTCCTCCGCCCTGTCAGAGCCGGGCGGCGAGGGCCTCGGGACCCTGGGGCTCTACCCGGCCCGACTGGAGGAGATGGTCACAGGCGCGGGCTTCACCCGCTTCACCCGCCATGACGTCGAGTTGGACCCGACCAACTGGTACTACGAGATCCGGCTCTGACCCAGACCGCGCTCAGGTCTAGTCGTCGGCCGCATCGGGCTCCGAGGCCCGGGGCGCCACCTCGGGATAGAGGTGGGAGATGGTGCCCGGCTCGATGCGGCAGGACTCGATGTAGGCATCCACGTCCTCGCCCTTGACACGGATGACCCGGCCCATCCGGTAGGCAGCGATGTATCCCTCATCAATGAAGCGGTAAAGCGTTCGCGTCGTGATGCCGAGGCGCTTGGCCGCCGCGGTCGTACCCAGCCACTCGATCTGAGTCTGCTCGGGTTGTTCTTCATCGATCATGGCTCTAGTTGCCTTTCGATCCATTTTATGATGACTTAGGCCTGTCGAAGCTCATCGCACGAACAGCATGCCCTGCGACGAGATCGAGCAGAGTCTATGGCAATGACCGCGGTAGAAGGTGGATACACGTCCATCTCGGCCCAACTAGGCGGCAACGAGTGCGCCCACGCGGCCAACGACCGCTGTCAGCTCCACATGCGGGCTTCAATCGCGAGTGTCAACGACTAGCCTGAGGAACGTGATCGATCGAGTCCTACTGGCCTCGCCCCGCGGTTTCTGCGCCGGAGTGGACATGGCGATCAAGGCGCTGACCTGGATGATCCAGGCCTTCGATCCGCCCGTGTACTGCTACCACGAGATAATCCACAACCAGAAGGTGGTGAAGCGCTTCGAGGACGCGGGCGTCGTGTTCGTCGACGACATCTCCGAGGTCCCGCCGGGAGAGCCGATCATGCTGTCGGCCCACGGCTCCGCTCCCGAGGTCGTTCAGGAGGCGCGCGATCGGGGCGGCTACGTCGTGGACGCCGTCTGCCCCCTGGTCACCAAGGTCCACCACGAGGTCAAGACCCGGGCCGCCAAGGGCTACCAGATCGTGTACGTCGGCCACGAGGGCCACGAGGAGGCCGTGGGGACGATGGCCGTGGCCCCCGAGGCCATCCACCGCGTGGAGAACGCCAGGGGGGTGGCCGCCCTGCCCGAGTTCAAGGAACCGGTCGCCGTCCTGGCCCAGACCACCCTCTCGCACCGTGAGTGGGAGGGTGTGCTGGAGTACACCCGCCGGCGCTTCCCCGACCTGTGGCAGCCGAGCATCAGCGACCTCTGCTTCGCGACCACCAACCGGCAGACGGCGCTGATGGAGATCGCGCCCGAATGCGACGCCGTGCTGGTCATCGGATCATCCAACTCGTCCAACACCCAGTCCTTGGTGGACTTGGCAGCGGAGGCGGGCTGCCGCCGGGTGCTGAGGATCAACGACGCCGACGACATCCCGGCCGACCTGTCGGGAACGATCGGCGTGACCGCGGGAGCCTCCGCGCCGGAGGACCTCGTCAGGGGCGTCATCGAGCGGCTGGCGCCGGCCCAGGCCGCCGAGGAGGTGACCGTCATCGACGAGGACGAGTACTTCCCGCCGCCGCGCAACCTTCGCGACCTGCTGGCCGCGGTGGAGGCGGCCGCCATAGTGAGCCTCGGATCCCGGACCCGACAACGGGACCCCTTGAACGACCGCTCGATCGACGCCAGCGATCTGCTCGACAGGCTCAGCCCCAGCCCCGCCTGAGGCCGAGCCGATAGGGGCATTCTGCGGTTCATACGGGCGAGGCCGTGGCCCGAGCGGCCCGTGAGCGCAGCGAACAAGAGCGGGAAGACCGCCTGACTCAGGCTGACTCAGGCTCGGGGCGGTTCCTGACCGGCGAGCACGCGGGCCTCCACGTAGAGGTCGCCCAACTCGACGAATAGGCGGTCGGTGACCTCGCTCACGGCCCGGCGCGGCACCCGCCCGTCGACCTTGGCGGGAGGCGGGATGGGTTCGCCGACAACGACGACCACCCGGCGGGGGCGGGGCACGAACGAACCCACTGGAAGGGCTCGGACAGTGCCGCCGAGCCCGATTGGAACGATCGGCACCCCGGCGCGGGCCGCGACGAACGCCGGCCCGTCCAGCATGTCGTCGCGCCGGACCCGATCCCCGGTGCGTCGAGTCCCCTCAGGGAACATCACCAGCGGCTCGCCGAGTGCCAGCACGTCGGTGGCGGCCCGCAGCGCAGTGCGGTCGGCGGTTCCCCGCTCCACGGGAAAGCCGCCCAGCATGGTGAGGAATGCGCCCAGCGGCCCGTTCTCCCACAGGCTCTCCTTCCCCATGAAGCGCAGCCGCCTGCTGGTGGCCATCCCCGCGATCGGGGTGTCGATGAAGGACCGGTGTACCGGCGAGAGGATGAACGGGCCGGGCGGGAAGTTCTCCTTGCCCTCAACCCGCAGCCTGAACAGCAGCTTGCACAGGGCGAGGACCATGGACCACAGCACCCGGTAGACGAGGCGTCCCCACAGGGGCTGGCGGCTCCGGTGAAGGGCATCGTCGCCGGCAGTGCCGTCCTTCCTGCGGCGTCCGTATGCGCTGCGGCTCATGGCCTCCCACTCACACCAGTTCCAGTATCTGCTCGATCGTCTCGTCGAAGGTCTTGTCGGTGGTGTCGATCACCAATGCGTCCGAGGCCACCGCCAGCGGACCGGCACGGCGGGTGGAGTCGATCCGGTCACGCCGGGCCAGATCGGCGGCGACGGCCTCGACCCCTGCGGCTTCGGGCCCGCCGTCGGGCGGGTCTCCCGCGTCGGCCAGACCGTCCTGGCGAGCCCTGCGCAGGGCTCTGACCGCAGGGTCGGCGGTCAGGTAGACCTTGACCGCGGCGTCGGGGAACACCACCGTGCCGATGTCGCGCCCCTCCAGCACTCCCCCGCCGCACCGCCGGACCCACTCGCGCTGGCGGGCCACCATCTCGGACCGCACGTCGGGGTTGGCCGCGACCAGGCTCACAGCCCGGTTCACCGACCGCCCCCGGATCTCCACGGTGGCGTCCACGCCGTCGACGAAGACCTGGTCCTGCTCGACCCGGAGGTCGATGGCGCGGGCCACCTTGGCGCTGAAGCCGTTGTCGGCGGGATCCCCGCCGGCTCGCAGCACCGCGAAGGTGACCGCCCGGTACATCGCCCCGGTGTCGAGGTACTCCATGCCCAACCGGTCGGCCACGGCCCGGGCGACGCTGGTCTTGCCCGAGCCGGCCGGGCCGTCGATGGCTATGACCCTCATGTCGCTATGACCCTCATGTCGCTATGACCCTCATCTGAGCTATGACCCTCATCGGTGCGCTCCGCCGGGCAGTCTCAGAGCCTCCAGCGCCTCGTAGAAGCCGGGAAACGTCTTGGCCACACACCCGGGGTTCTCGATCTGCACTCCCGGCACCACCAGGCCCAGCACCGAGAACGCCATCGCGATCCGGTGGTCGTCGTAGGTGCGGACTCGGGCCCCCACCGGAGCCGGAGGGGGCGCCACCGCGAACCCGTCGGCCAACTCCCGAGCCTCGACGCCGCAGCGGCGGAGCTCCGAGACCACGGCGGCTATCCGGTCGCTCTCCTTGCCCCGCACGAACCCGATGCCCCGCACCGTGGTCGACGTCCCGGCCACGGCGGCCACCACGCCCAGGGTGGGAGCGGTGTCGGACATGTCGGACAGGTCGACATCCACGCCCCGCAGGGGGCCGCCGGTCACCCGGGTGCCGGCTTCGTCCTGGTCCACCCCCGCCCCCATGTCTGCCAGCAGCGCGGCAAAGCGGGTGTCGCCCTGGACCGAACCGGAGCCGAGGCCCTCGACCCGCACCGTGCCGCCGGTCACCGCGGCCGCCGCCATGAAGTACGAGGCCGACGAGGCATCGGGCTCCACCTCGAAGCGCCCGAGGGGTCGGTAGCCCTTCCCCGCGATGCGCACCTCGTGGTCGCCGACCTCGACGGCCGCGCCGAAGGCCCTCATGACCTCGGCCGTCATCTCGACGTACGACCGGCTCACGACCACCCCGGCGATGCGGATCCTCAGCCCGCCGGGAACCAGTGGTGCGGCCAGCATAAGCCCGGAGAGGAACTGGCTGGAACGATCGGTGGCCACGGCAGCCTCGTCGGAGCGGATGGGTCCGCGAATCAGCATTGGCAGCCCGTCACCGCCTGACGGGAACTCCACCCGAACGCCGAGCCGCCGCAGCGAGTCGGCCAGATCGCCGAAGGGCCGGGCCCTCAGTTGCGAATGGCCGTCCAAGGTCACCGGCCGCTCGGACAGGGCCAGCACCGGCGCTACGAAACGGCTCGTCGTTCCCGACATCCGGGCGTCCACCACGGCACCCTCGGGCGTCTCGACCGTCCCCGCGGTGCCGCGGATCCGCATCGTCGCCGTCTCGGGTGTGCACACCACCTCGGCACCCAGCGACCTGACCGCTTCAACCATGGCTTCAGTGTCGTCGGCGAAGAGAGCGCCGGTGAGCGTGGTCTCGCCCGGAGCCAGCGCGGCGCAGATGAGAGCCCGGTTGGTGATGCTCTTGGATCCCGGCAGGCTCACCGTCGCGTCCGGCGGGACCTCCAGCGGCTTGATGTCCAGAGCCGGAGGCAGGTTCTCTCTCATCCGAGCGGGTTCAGTGACGGGCGATACCCGGCGTCGGTCAGGCTCTGCGCGAACTGCTCCGCCGCGTCGCTGCCGACCAGAGCCAGCACCACACCGCGCGCCCCCTCCGCGGAGTGCGCTATCTCAAGGTCGTAGATGTTCACGTCGAGGTCGGCCGCCAGGGTCGTGATCCTGGCCAGCTCGCCCTTCTGGTCGCGTATAGCGATCCGTACCTCGGTCAGACGCTCGGGCTCGGGTGCTCCGGTGGACAGGCTCCGCCTGCTCTCCCGTGCCGCCTCCAACCGGGCCAGCAGCTCCGCACGATCACCCCCGGAGACGATCAGCCGCATCTCGACCAGTTCATCGAGCAACTCGTCGAGCACATCGGTGATGGCGGCTCGATTCTCGACGCAGATCTCGGGCCAGATGGCGGGGTGGCCCGCGGCCACCCGGGTCATGTCACGGAAACCGCCCGCCGCGAGCCTCAGCAGAGCGCGATGCTCGTTCGAGCGTCCTTCGGCGATGCGCATCAGCACGGCCGCGGTGAGGTGCGGCACATGGGAGACAACCGCCACCAACGCGTCATGGCGCTCCGGCGAGAGCGCGATCGGCTGGGCTCCCAGCTGCGAGACGACCTCGCGCACGCCGGCCAGGGCCGAATCGTCAGTGATCGCGGTGGGGGTGAGCACCCAAACCGCGTTCCGGAAAAGGTCGGCATGGGCGCCGTCCAAGCCGTCCTGCTCGCTGCCCGCCATCGGATGGCCGCCCACGAACCGGGGATCGTTCACCGCGCTGCAGACGGGGGCCTTGACGCTGCCGACATCGGTGACGATCGACGCGCCGGCGTCGAGCAGCTGCTGGGCGACTGGAGCCAGCACCGCGGGTGGAGCGGCGACCACGGCGAGGTCGCACGGTCCCGGCTCGCCGACGCAGTCCACCGCGCCCATGGCCACGGCCGAGGCAGCTCGCAGGGGGTCGGGCTCGATACCGGTGACCTGCCACCCGGCCTTGCGGAGAGCCATGCCCACCGAGCCCCCGATGAGTCCCGTGCCGGCGATGACGGCGCTGCGGGTTCGGGCCATGGACGGCGATGCTACCGGTGCGATCCGCCGGCCTCTTGCCTCTATTGGAACGTGCGCGGGTAGATGCAGACCCGTCGCGTTGTGAGGGGGTGTCTCCCGCTCCTGTTCGCTGCGCTCACGGGCCGCTCGGGCCACGGCCTCGCCCGTATGAGAGGGATTCGCTCACCTACCTGCTCGGCCTCTATGTCGTTGACGCTGCGGCCTGCTCCAGAAGCCTGGTCTCCTCAGGTGTCAGCGAGCGCCAGCAGCCCGGAGCCAGGCGCCGGTCGGCGAGGGGACCGATCCTGGTCCGCACCAGCCGGCGCACCGGATGGCCCACCGCCTCGCACATCCTGCGGACCAGCCGATTGCGCCCCTCATGGACGGTGATGCGCAGCACGTCAGGCGCCACCAGCGCCACCTTGGCCGGTCCGGTCGGGCCGTCATCGAGCTCCACACCTTGGCGGAGGGCTCTCACCGCAGCCGGCTTCGGCTCCCCCGACACGTGGGCCAGGTACTCCTTGGCGATGCCGAACGACGGGTGGGCGAGCCGATGGGCGAGGTCCCCGTCGTTGGTGAGCAACAGCAGACCCTCGGTCATCAGATCGAGGCGCCCGACCGGGAAGACACGCGGCTCGGCCGGAACGAGGTCGGTGACCACGGGGCGTCCCTGCGGGTCGTGCGCCGTGGTCACCACCCCGGGCGGCTTGTTGAGCAGGTAGTGGACGAGGTCGGGCCGCACGCCGACGACCGCGCCGTCGACCTCCACCACTGCCCGGGTCGTATCGATGCGGGCGCCCAGCCGAGCCACCGCGCCGTCGACTCGTACCCGTCCATCTGAGATCAGGGACTCGCAGGCGCGGCGACTCCCGAACCCGCACCGGGCCAGAACCTTCTGCAGTCGCTCACCCTCGGCCGACGTCACTGGCCGTCACTGGCCGCTGCCGGCCGGGTCCGGGTCCGGGCCGTCGGTGTCGGACACCACCCGCAATCGTCGCTCCATGGCCTCGACCGCATCGGGATCAGGTACGAACTCGCCGAGCGGGGGCAACTCGTCGAGGGAATCGAGGCCCAGATGCTCCAAGAACTGGGACGTGGTCCCGTACAGCACCGCCTGGCCCGGTCCCGGGAGACGGGCGATCTCGTCGATGTAGCCGCGGCGTCTCAACGTCCGCATGACCCCGTCCACGTTCACGCCCCGGATCTCGGCGACCTGGTGGCGCGACACCGGCTGCTTGTAGGCCACGACGGCCAGCGTCTCGAGCGCGGCGGCCGAGAGCCGCCCGCCATGGCCCCCGCGCACGAACCGCTCCACGTAGACGTCCTGGCTGGGCGCGGTCTGGTAGCGGTAGCCGCCGGCCACTCGCGCCAGCACGAAGCCGCGTCCCTGTGACTCGTACTCGGCCGCGAGCGCATCGCAGGCGGCGAGCACCTGCTCCGTGGACGTCTGGACGACGGCCGCCAGCACTTGCGGCGACAGGGGTTCGTCCGCGAGCAGCAGCACCGCTTCGATCGCCGCCGCGATCGAGGCGTCCGGCGAAGTCGCGTGGTCCGGAGCGCTGGTCACCGGCGGACTCAACCGTCGTAGACGTCCGCGCCGGCCATCGCGGCCTGGCGAACACCGGCATCGTCGCCTCCGGTCCACGAGATGACGATGTCGCCGAACGTGGTCGCCTGCTGGACGTCGGCCAGTCCCTGCTTGATCAGCTCGAGCACAGCCAGGAACCGCACGACCAGTTCGAGACGATCGTCGATGCCGATGGTGAGCCGCCGGAAGGTGGCCTGCCCCGAACTGGTCAGCTCCCCGATCAACTCGGCCAAAGCGTCGCCCACGGTCAGCGAGATCGGCGTGATGTGGGTCGTGTCGACCCGTGGCGCGGCACGGGGAGCCGCAGCCCGCAGGTAGGCGGTGCGGACGTCGGTGGGAGACACTCCCTCCAATACGGCCGGAGCCAGCATGAGCCAGCGGTCCTCGGTGATGCCCATTGTGCGGGGGTGACTGCGGGCTGCCGACTCGAACAGCCGGCGCAGCCGCTGGGACGCATCCCGGAACGTGCTGCACTCCAGAAGGCGGGCCAGCAGCAGATCCCGCTCCGAGATCGCTTCCATCTCGTCGTCAAGGTCCACCGCAGCCTCAGTGGGCAGCAGGCGCTTGACTTTCATATCGACCAGGGTCGCGGCCATCAGCAGGAACTCGGTGGCTACCTCCAGGTCGCAATCGGGCATCCGCTCGATCTCGGCCAGGAAGGCGTCGGTGATCCGGGCGATGGGAATGTCGTAGATCTCCACCTGCTCACGGAGGATGAGCTGCAGGAGCAACTCGAACGGCCCGCTGTAGGCGGGCGTGGACACCACATAGGACATTGAACGCGAGATTACCCGCCTACGCTGGCCCGCCATGGTGAGGGTCCTGTCCGGCATCCAGCCCAGCGGTGATCTGCACCTGGGCAACTACCTGGGGGCGATCCGCAACTGGGCGAGAATCCAGCACACTGCCGACGCCTTCCACCCGGTGGTGGATCTCCACGCCGTGACCGTGCCTCAAGAGCCCGGCGAGCTGGGCAGGGCGACGCTGCGGATGTCGCAGATGCTGATGGCCGCCGGGCTCGACCCGGAGGTCTGCACCATCTTCGTGCAGAGCCATGTGCGGGAGCACACCGAGTGTGCCTGGCTGCTGGAGTGCACCGTTTCTTTCGGTGAGCTGAGCCGGATGACCCAGTTCAAGGACAAGTCGGGCCAGCAACAGTTCATCTCGGCCGGGCTGTTCACCTACCCCGCGCTCCAGGCGGCCGACATCCTGCTGTACGACGCCGACGAGGTGCCGGTGGGTGCCGATCAGCGCCAGCACATCGAGCTCACCCGCGACATCGCCGAGCGGTTCAACTCGCGCTACGGCGAGACCTTCAAGCTGCCCGCCGCGGTGGTTCCGGCGGCGGGGGCCAGGGTCATGGACCTGCAGAGCCCGACCAACAAGATGTCCAAGTCATTGGATTCGCCCCGGGGCACCGTGGACATCCTCGACGACCCGTCGGTCATCACTCGCAAGATCAAGTCGGCCGTCACCGACAGCGAGGCTGAGGTGCGCTACGACGTCCAGGCCAAGCCGGGAGTGTCGAACCTGCTCTCGATCCTGGGGGCGGCCACCGGCCGCACGCCGGAAGCGGCCGCCGGGGACTACACGATGTACGGGCCGCTCAAGGCCGACACAGCCGACGCGGTGGTCGAGTTGCTGCGCCCCATCCAGACCCGCTTCGCCGAACTGGAGGCCGACCCGGCCGAGACGTCGCGGCTGCTGCAGATCGGCGCCGGCAAGGCCCGGGCCATCGCGGCGGTCACCCTCGAACGGGCCCGCACCAACATCGGCCTGCTGGCCCCCTAACCAGCTCAGCCGACGGCGCGGGGGTGGGCGGCCCGGTAGACGGACCTGAGGCGCTCGGTCGACACCCTCGTGTAGATCTGGGTGGTGGAGACCGAGGCGTGGCCCAGCATCTCCTGCACGATGCGTATGTCGGCACCGCCGTCGAGCATGTGGGTGGCGCACGAGTGGCGCAGCACGTGAGGCGTCAGCAGCGGCCCGATACCGGCGGCCTCGCCGTGGCGGCGCACGATGAGCCACAGTCCCTGGCGGCTGAGCCGCCCGCCCCGCTGGTTGAGGAACACCGCCTCGGCGTCGCCGCGGCGGGCCCAGCGGGCCGGTTCAAGCGCACCGCGCCCTGGCGGCGACAGCCACTGTTCCAGCGCCTCCGCGGCGCATCGGCCCAGCGGCACGATGCGCTCCTTGGCCCCCTTGCCGGTCACCCGCACCAGCCCGTCGTGCAGGTCCACGTCGGCCAGCGACAGCGAGCCCGCCTCCGAGATCCGGCACCCGGTGCCGTACAGCACCTCCAGCACGGCCCGGTCGCGCCGGGCCGGGGGATCGTCGCCCACCACCGCGTCCATCAGCGAGGTGATCTGGACCACCGTCAGAGCCTTGGGCAGACCCCTGGGCACCTCGGGGATCTCGACGTCGGCGGCGGGGTCGTCGCCCCGGTGGCTCTCGGCCACCAGGAACCGGTGCAGCCCCCGCACCGACACCAGCATCCGGGTCACCGACGCCGCGGCCAGCCCGTCGCGCTGCAACCCCCGCACGAACGTGACCACGTCGGTGTCGGCGGCGTCGTCGAGGCTGCGGCCCCGGCCGTCGAGGTGGCCGTGGTAGCGAAGCAGGTCCCGCCGGTAGGCCTCGACGGTGCGGGGCGACCGGCCCCGCTCCACCGCGAGCCAGGCCAGGAACTCCTCGGCCCGGGCGTCGAGGCTCGCGGCCTCGACTTCCGGCGGCGCGAGGGGCGGCGTCAGGGTGCTCACGCTCCTAGCCGGCGGAAGGCGAGCAGCAGGCCGATGATGGTCTTGGCATCGCGGATCTCGCCCCGGGCGATCATGGCCTCGACCGCGCCGAGGCCGACACGCTCGATGGTCATCCACTCCTCCTCGGCCCCGTCGGGCTCGCGGGGCACCGGCGACAGGCCGGTGGCCAGGTACACGTGGGATAGCTCGTCGCAGAAGCCGGGCGAGTTGAAGAACGTCCCCAACTCCTCCAGCGACTCGCAGGCCAGGCCGGCCTCCTCTGCCAGCTCCCGGCGGGCCGTGGCCTCCGGCTCCTCCCCGCCGACGTCGCGGGTGCCGGCCACGATCTCCAGCAGCTCGCTCTCCACAGGGGTGCGGTACTGCCGCAACAGCACCACCTCGTCGCCGTCCACCGCCACCACCGCCACCGCGCCCCGGTGGTGGACGATGTCGCGGGTCATGGTTCCGCCGTCGGGGGTGGCGAAGACGCTCTCGGTCAGCCGCACCACCCGGCCGGCGTGGATCTCTCGCTCGCTGACCTTGTGGAAGCCGCCCGCGACGGCGGTGTCCGGCCGATCCGAAGCGGCGCTCGGCCCCCCGTCCACCGATGTCACGCCGGAGCCGAGGGCTCGGCCCGCTCCAGCTCGCTCAACTCGGGCAGCGTGGGGTTGCGGCCCACGGCCCTTGCCATCGCGGCGGCCACCAGCCCGCCGAAGAGGGGGGCCGGCCGGTTGGGACGGCTCTTGAACTCCGGGTGGGCTTGGGTTCCCACCCAGTAGGGGTGGCCGTCCAACTCGATGAACTCCACCAGCCTCCCGTCGGGCGACTCGCCGCAGAGCACGACGTCGGACGCTTCGAAGCGGCTCCGGTAGCGGGGATTGAACTCGTAGCGGTGACGGTGCCGCTCCGACACCACCTCCTCGCCGTAGGCGCGGGCAACCTGCGAGCCGGCCAGGAGTTGCGCCACGTAGGCGCCCAAGCGCATCGTGCCGCCGTAGTCGGTGACGCCGCGCTGGCTGTCCATGAGGTCGATCACCGGATGCGGCGTCAGCGCATCGAACTCGGTGGAGTTGGCGTCGGCCAGTCCCAGCGCGTTGCGGGCGTACTCGATGGTCATCACCTGCATGCCCAGGCACAGGCCGAGGCACGGGATCAGATGCTCGCGGGCGTAGCCGGCCGCCGCGACCTTGCCCTCGATGCCCCGCTCGCCGAAGCCCCCGGGGATGACGATGCCGTCGAGGTCGCGCAGCCGCCCTGCAACCAGCAGCCCCTCCACCTCCTCGGCCTGCACCCACTCGATGTCGATGTCGGCACCGTGGTGGATGGCGGCGTGGTTGAGAGCTTCGATCACCGACAGGTAGGCGTCGGGCAGGCTCACGTACTTGCCGATGAGCCCGATCCTCACCGGCGTCGCAGCGTCGCGGATCCGGCCCACAAGAGCCTGCCACTCGGTCAGGTCCACCGGGCGCGCGTCGAGTCCGAGCTGCCTGCAGACGACATCGTCGAGACCCTCGTCCCGCAGGATCAGGGGGATCTCGTAGAGGCTGGCCGAGTCGGCACAGGTAATGACCGCCTCCGGCGACACATCGCACAGGTTGGAGATCTTGCGCTCAAGGTCTCTGGTGAGAGGGGTCTCGCACCGGCACACGATGGCGTCGGGCTGCACGCCCCGCGAGCGAAGCTCGGTCACGGAGTGCTGGGTCGGCTTGGTCTTCTGCTCACCGGTGGGTCCGATGAACGGCACCAGGGTGACGTGCACGAAGCACACGTTCTCGCGGCCCACGTCCAGCCGGAACTGCCGGATGGCCTCGAGGAAGGGAAGGATCTCGATGTCGCCCACGGTGCCGCCGACCTCGGTGATCACGACGTCGACATCGTCGCCGGCGAGGCGGGCGATGCGACGCTTGATCTCATCGGTGACGTGGGGGATCACCTGCACGGTGCGGCCGAGGTAGTCGCCCCGGCGCTCCGCGGCGATCACGTCCGAGTAGATCGATCCGGTCGTGCCGTTGGACTCCCGGGTGAGGCTCTCGTCGATGAAGCGCTCGTAGTGGCCGAGATCGAGGTCGGTCTCCCCGCCGTCGTCGGTGACGAAGACCTCGCCGTGCTCGAACGGGTTCATGGTCCCCGGGTCCACGTTCAAGTAGGGATCGAGCTTGAGCATCGTGACTCGCAGGCCCCGGGCCTTGAGCAGCCGGCCCAGCGATGCCCCGGTCAGCCCCTTTCCCAGGCCGCTGACGACGCCACCGGTGACGAAGACGTGCTTTGTCATCGGGATCTCACCCTACCGCGAGAGGGAAGGAACCCGGCGGACGCTCCGTGTTCCGCTCTTGTTCGCTGCGCTCACGGGCCGCTCGGGCCACGGCCTCGCCCGTATGAACCGGACTCGCCCGTGTACCCGCTCGGCCTCCGTTTCGCCACCGACGTCAGCGGTCATTGAGCCCGAACTTCGTCTTGAGCACCTGATGGAACTTGCGAGTCCC
Organism: Candidatus Aldehydirespirator sp.; assembly: GCA_965203635.1. Classification (GTDB taxonomy): domain Bacteria; phylum Actinomycetota; class Acidimicrobiia; order Acidimicrobiales; family Aldehydirespiratoraceae; genus Aldehydirespirator. The sequence continues at coordinate 2,086,680 of OZ241903.1, read as the reverse complement.
GAAAGTCACCAGACGAGCCGGGTTCCGCGACGCGGAGCAGACCACCTCGTCGTGTTGATTCAGTTCCGCCAGCCGGCGGCCGTCCACCGACAGCACCGCTCCCCGATCCGAGAGGACCTCGAGTTGCAGCTGCGTCTCAGGAGCAACCATCACGGACCGGTCGAAGAGCATGTGGGGCGAGACCGGGGTGAGCAGCAGGGCCCGATGGGTGGGATCGATGACGGGGCCTCCGGCGGACAGCGAGTAAGCGGTGGATCCGGTCGGCGTCGACACGATGAGGCCGTCGGCCGCGTAGGTGGTGAACTGCTCGCCGTTGAACGACACGCCCAGGCGCAGTGCATAGGAGGCCGCGGGCCGTTCCACGACCGCTTCGTTCAAAGCGACTCTCCGCTGCCGGCCCTGCCCGCCGCCGGCATCGAACTCCACTGTGAGCAGCATCCGCTCGGAGACACGGTGGTCGCCGGCCAATACCCGGTCGATGGCCGTGTGTGCGTCAGCCGGCGCCACTTCGGTGAGGTAGGCCATCCGGCCGAAGTTGACGCCGAGAATCGGAACGCCCGACTCGCCGACGAGCTCGACGGCGCGCAGGATCGAACCGTCCCCGCCGAGGGTCACCACCGCGTCAAGGCCAGCCGCGAACTGCGCCGGATCGACCTGCAGGTCGGGACAGGATGTGGCGGCCGCTTCCTCGGGTGGCATGCAGGCCTGATGACCCTGCGAGGCGAGCCACACGGAGAGGTCACGAGCCGCGGCGGCAGCCTCCGGACGGCCCTGGTGCACGATCAGACCGACGACCGCCATCGATCTCAGACCCCCGCGACCCGAATCGCGTCGGCTACGGCTCGGTCGACGGCCGCGTCGAGCCCGGCCAGACCCTGGGTGTCCGGGCGCACATCGGCGTGCAGCAGGAACTCCACGTTGCCCTCGGCGCCGGTCAGAGGCGAGACCATGACCCCCATGATGGCCCCTCCGGCGCCCACAACGGCGCGGCAAACTCCGAGCAGCGCCCGACGCCACACTTCGGGGTCACGGATCACGCCCCGGCCGCGGTCGGCTTCGGCCCGGCCCGCCTCGAACTGAGGCTTCACCAACACGACGATGTCGGCAGTCGCCAGCCGGCAGAGATCGGCGGCGACCAGACGCAGCGAGATGAACGAGACGTCGGCCACCACGATCTCCGCCGGCCCGCCGACAGCGCCGGTGGTGACGCTGCGGACATCGGTGCGCTCGAACGACGCCACCCTCGGGTCGTCCCGCAAGCGCTCGTGCAGCTGGTTGCGGCCCACATCGATGGCTACCACCGCGGCGGCACCGTGCTGCAGCAGGCAGTCGGTGAACCCGCCGGTCGACGCGCCGACGTCGATCGCCCGGCAACCGGCTGCGGCGATGCCGAAGCCGGCCAGCGCGGCCTCGAGCTTGTGCCCGCCCCGGGACACGTAGCGGGGCGGGTCGCCCGCCACTACCACCGGCTCGCCCGGGTCGACCAGGCGCGAAGCCTTGGCCGCGGGCGCGCCACTCACGGTCACCCGCCCCTGGACGATCAGCCTCTGGGCCTCGCTGCGGCTCGCAGCCAAGCCCCGCCGCAGCAGCTCGGTGTCGAGCCGGCGGCGCCGGGGCGTCATGACGGCAGGCCCGGAGGCCGAGCGGGCAAAGAGCGATCCCTGCGGATTCTGGCCAGGCGCTCAGCGAGGCCGTGGCCCGAGCGGCCCGTGAGCGCAGCGAACAAGAGCGGGAAACGCCACGCTGCACTGCGAGGCGATATCACCTACTCGCACTCTCTTGGCTCAGCCGGTGATGCGGGCCTGGCGGTTGAGCCAGCCGAGGGTGAAGGCGTTCCACTCGTCGACCATCTCGTGGAAGGCGATGTGGCTGGAGTGGGGGCCACAGAAGACGTGCATCGTCGAGCCCTCGATCGCTCGCTGCACTACCAGCCCGTAGCGGGTCGGCACCTGCCAATCCACCTCTCCCGAGGTGATCAGGGTGGGTACCTTGATCGAGCCGAGGCGGTCGAGCGTGTCGTGGGTCTTGTCGGCGTGGAAGTGGCCGAGCATCCCGGCCTTGGACGGGGGATGGGGATTGTCGATGATGAAGCCGCGCTCGAAGGCCTCCACATCGTCAGGCTGGTCGTTGATGAAGGTCGGACTGGCCACCCACAGCAGGCCGGTGCGTATGTAGCCGGCGGGGTCGTCGTGGAGTATGTGCATCTCAAGGGTCTCGATCATGCGGATGAACCACTCGTCCGAGCGGCCCCAGGTGCAGTGCAACTGGAGGGTGGCCACCTTGGCCGGGTGGTTCACGGCCAGCTCCTGGGCGGTGGCCGAGCCCAACGACAGGCCCGAGACGTGGGCCCGCTCCACCCCGATCCAGTCGAGGAGAGCGGCGGCATCGTCGGCGAGGATGCGCATCGAGTAGTCGCTCACGTCCTCCGGATGGGTGGACTGGCCCGTGCCCCGATTGTCATAGGTGATGACCGTGTAGTGGTCCCGGTACGCCTCCACCTGGGCGGCCCATGTCGTGTGGTCGGCGCTGGTTCCCATTATGAGCAGCAGCGGGTCGCCCGATCCCTCGATCTCGTAGTACATCTCGATCCCGGTGGGCAGTTGGGCGAATGTCATCTGGGCACTCCCACGGTTCTCGGCTCAGTCGTCAGCGGCGACGCCGGCTGCGTGTGTCGGTGGTCGCCTCTCTGACACCGCGGCCACCGATTCGAAACTAGCGCCGACTTGCAGCGCGGTCTCCTCGTCGAACGGCGGGGCCGCGATCTGCAGTCCGATGGGCAGGCCGTCGCGGTCGAAGCCGGCCGGCACCGACAGGGCGGGCAGCCCGGACAGGTTGAACGGGCCCGTGGTGCGCACGTAGGCCAGCGTCACCGGCTCGGCGGAGTCCCCGAACCAGAAATCAACCGCGTCCTTGGGCGCGGCGGTGGCCGGGAGGGTCGGCGTGAGCAGCGCGTCGAGCCGGTTGCGGACGAAGGCCGCCCGCAGGGCCTCAGCGATGGCTCGGCGGGCCGCCAGCGCCTTGAAGTAATGCTCGGGCTCCAGCATCAGGCCCGCCACCAGCAGGGTGCGGATGCCGGGGTCGATCCGGTCGGGTCGGCGGCGCACCAGCTCCCGGTGGTACGCGCCGGCCTCGGGGGCGACGATCCCGAACTCCGCGGCCAGGCCGTGCTCCAGTTCGGGAACCTCCACGCCGACCATGGCCGCGCCCTGGCCGCCGAGCAGCTCAGCGGAGGCCGCGAAGGTCTCGGCCACGTCGGGTTGCATGGGTTCGAGCGGGGCACCGCCGAGCACGCCGATCCGCAGCCCGTCGACACCCCGGTCCAGGCCGCTGGTGTAATGGGGCACGGGCCTCGACGAGGCCGAGGGGTCCAGGGGGTCGGGTCCGGCGAGAACCTCCAGGCTGGCGGCACAGCCTTCGACGGTGGCGGTCAGGGGGCCGAGGTGGTCGAGCGACCACGCCAGCGCGGCCACCCCGGCGCGGGACACCCGCCCGTACGTGGCTTTCAGCCCCACCGTTCCGCACAGCGAGGCAGGGATGCGGATCGAGCCACCGGTGTCGCTGCCGATGGCCATGGGCACGATCCCGGCCGCGACCGCGGCGCCCGAGCCGCCGCTGGACCCGCCGGGGATCCGGTCCAGGTCCCAGGGATTGGAGACCGGCGGGCTGTAGACGCCGCAGGCCAGCTCGTGGGTGGTCGTCTTGCCCACGATGACCGCGCCGCCGCGGCGCAGGCGCCGCACCAGCGTGGCGTCGGTCGCGGCCGGCGTCGCCGGGTAGGCGGGCGAGCCGCATCTCGTGGGCAGGCCGGCCACGTCGACGATGTCCTTGATCGCCACCGGCACGCCCATCAGGGGCCCGAGGTCGCGGCCCGCCGCGATGGCGGCGTCGGCGGCGTCGGCCGCTTCGAGGGCGCCGTCGGGATCGAGGGCCACGAAGGCGGCCAGCTCACCGTCGAGCGCGGTGGCGGCGGCCAGGCTCGCTTCGGTGAGTTTACGGCTGGTCGTACGGCCCGAGCGCAGCGCGGCCGCCGCGCCCGGAATGGTGGCCGTCGCCTCGGGGGTCGCCGTCACGGCTAGGTCGATGGATCGTCGCCGGCGCCGTCGGTGGGGGGCCAGCTCGGATCGAAGGCGGTCGGGTCCGGGCCGCTGCTGGCCGAGAGCAGGGCGTCGAGGGTCGCACTCTGAGCGACGCGATCGGTGAGATCGGCATGGGTCGCCGCTGGATCGATCACCTCGCAGTCGAGTCCGAGGGCCACCATGCGAGCGGCCACCAGCGCGACCGGGTCGAGTCCGCCGTCCCTATCCACTGCCCGCTCCGATCACGGCGATCACGTCGACCTCCATCTTCAGTCCGGGCAGGCCGAGAGCGGCGGCCTGGCACGCCGTGACGGCCGGGAAGGAGCGGCCCGCGAACACCTCGCGGCGAACCTCGATCTCCTCCGCGATCTCGCGCACGTCCTGCATGAAGTAGGTGACCTTGACCACGTCGGCGATCGAGCTGCCCGACGCGGCCAGGACGCTGGCGATGTTGTCCCATACTTGCCGGGCCTGTTCGGTGACGGTGGTCCCCACCACTTCGCCAGCCTCGTCGAGGGCGACCTGGCCGGCCAGGTAGAGGGTGTCGCCAGCCCGCACCGCGTAGGAGTACGGCTCCGGCGGCGGGCACAGCCCGGGCACGTCCACTACGGGTTCCAGCGGCATCGGCGGTCAATATAGGCTCCCGCCCAGCCCGCATCCGCACCCGGCCGGGCCCCGCGATCTCCCGCGAAAGTGAAGGTACGCCAATGTCGAAGGTAAGAGTCAACGGGGTCGACCTCTGGTACCAGTTCACCGGCGAGGGCTCCACCGTCGTTCAGATTGGCGGCGCCGTCAGCGCCCATGAGGGGTACGCCACCATCACGCCCGGCCTGTCGCAGCACTACCGGGTGCTCGACTACGACCACCGGGGCTACGGCAGCAGTGATCGCCCCGCTCAGCGCTACACGCTCGACACGTGGAGCGACGATCTGGCCGGGCTCATGGCCGCGCTGGGGCTGGAGCGGGCCCACATCCACGGCGGGTCGATGGGCAGCTTCATCGCCGTCAACTTCGCGGCCCGCTATCCCGACAAGGTCGACAAGCTGCTGCTCGGGGCGGGGGCGGTGGGCCGGTGCGACCGCATGGGAGTGCTCCAGTTCCGGATCTGGCAGAGCTTGGCCCGGGCCTACGGGGTGGCGTCGCGGGAGCTGGCCGAGCAGATGCTCACCCACGCCTTCTCGCGCGCCTACCTCGACGGGCCCGATGGCGGCGACCAAGGCCTGGACCTGATGCAGGAGGTCATCGCCCGCAACGTGGGCACCGAGGTGTTCATCGATGCCTGCCAGGCCATGATCGACACCGACGTGACCGCCCGGCTGGGCGACGTGACCGCGCCGACGCTGGTGATGGTGGGGTCGGAGGACGTGCTCACCCCGCTGGACGCGGGTCCGGGCGGGGCCGGCGCCCGGTACGTCGCCGAGAACCTGCCCGACGCCCGGCTGGTCGTCTTCGAGGGCAGCGGCCACGGGCACTACATCGAGCAGCAGGACGAGTCGCTGGCCGTGATCCTGGACTTCCTGGCCGAGTAGCACCCTGGCAGGGTCACTGAATACCCGAGTCCCGACTAGCCTCGCCCGCCATGGCCGGTTCCGGCGGAGATCGACAGCTCCTGGAGGTCAACGGCCGGCGGCTGCTGAAACGGCTGTGGGACCTGGCCGAGATAGGCCCGATCCCCGGAGGGGGCAACAATCGCCTCGCGCTGACCGACGCCGACAAGGAGGGCCGTGACCTGGTGGTCACATGGATGCGCGACCTCGGCCTCGAAGTGAGCATCGACACCATCGGGAACGTGGTGGCCATCCAGCCCGACACCGGCCACGGCCCGCCGGTGATGATGGGCTCCCACATCGACACCGTCGCCACCGGCGGCAAGTACGACGGCAATCTTGGAGTGCTGGCCGCGCTGGAGGTGATCGAGACCGCGATCGAGAGCGGCATCGACCTCGAGCGCCCGCTGGCCGCGGCGTTCTTCACCAACGAGGAGGGCTCCCGGTTCCCGCCCGACATGATGGGCAGCCTCTGCTACACGGGAGGGCTCACCACCGAGGAGGCCATGTCGACCACCGACGCCGACGGGGTGTCGGTCGGCGACGAGCTGGACCGCATCGGCTACCGCGGCCCGACTCCGTGCCCGGGACCGGCTCCCTACGCCTTCGTGGAGCTCCACATAGAGCAGGGGCCGGTGCTGGAGCGCGACGGCATGCGCATCGGAGCGGTCACGGGCGTCCAGGGCATCTCGTGGACCGAGGTGAACATCACCGGCCAGTCGAACCACGCGGGCACCACCCCGATGAGCATGCGGCGCGACGCGGGTCTGGCCGCGGGCGAGCTGGTGGTGGCCGTGCGGCGCATCGCCGACGAGATGGGCGGCACCCAGGTGGGAACGGTCGGGGCCCTGAGACTGCACCCCGACCTTGTGAACGTGGTGGCCGCCCGGGCCCAGCTGATCATCGACCTGCGCAACACCGACGACGACGATCTGCAGTCGGCCGAGCGGCGCCTGCTGGCCGAGGTCAGGCGGGTGGCCGATTCCGAGGATGTCGAGATCGACACCAAGTGGGTGGCCCGCTTCGAGCCGGTGGTGTTCGATCCCCGGGTCGTGGAGCTGGTCGAGTCCAACGCCTCGGCGTTGGGGCTGTCGGTGCGGCGGATGCCCTCGGGAGCGGGACACGACGCCCAGATTCTGGCCGGCGTGTGCCCGGCGGGAATGGTGTTCGTGCCCAGCGTGAAGGGCATCAGCCACAATCCAGCCGAGTACACCGAGCCCGACGATCTCATTGCCGGAGCCAACGTCCTGCTCAACACCGTGGTCACTCTGGCCACCGAGGGAGTCTGAGGCCGGCGATGGCGGTACGGGCCACGTTCACGGGCTGGGGCAAGTGCGTGCCCCCGGTGAAGCTCACCAATGCCGACCTTGAAGAGCTGGTCGACACCGACAACGACTGGATCGTGGAACGCACCGGCATCCACGAGCGGGGCATCTCCCATGTGGAGACCACCGATCTCGCCGAGGTGGCCGCCCGGCGGGCCCTGGCCGCGGCGGGCCAGGAGGCCACCGACATAGACATGCTGATCTTGGCCACGGTCACTCCCGAGATCACCTGCCCGAGCAACGCCTGCGTTCTGCAGGAGCGCCTCGGGGCGGTCAACGCGGCCGCGTTCGACCTGAACGCGGCGTGCAGCGGGTGGATCTACGGCACGGCCACCGCGTCGTCGATGATCACCGGGGGGTTGGCCGAGCGGGTGCTGCTCATCGGGGCCGAGAAGCTGCACTGGGTGATGGACTACTGGGACCGGGCGACGTGCATCCTCTTCGGGGACGGCGCGGGCGCCGCCGTGCTCGAGCCGTCGGCGGACGGCGACGGTGTGCTGGGCATCGACCTGGGCGCCGACGGCGTGGCCGGTCGCACAATGGTGTTCCCCACTCTCGGCACCAGGGGCCGGTTGAGCTCGTTCCGCGACCCGTTCAAGCATCGCCTGCACTTCGACGGCCGGGCCGTGTTCAAGATTGCGGTGCAGGGCATCGAGAGGTCGGTGCGCCGGGCGGTGGACCGGGCCGGGCTCGCCCTCGACGACGTCGATGCGGTGATCCCCCACCAGGCCAACGAGCGGATCATCACCGCCGCGGGCCGGCGGCTGGGCCTCGACCCCGACCTTGTGATGCTCAACATCGCCACCCACGGCAACTCCGCGGCGGCCTCGGTGCCGATGGCACTGTCCGACGCCCTCGACACCGGGCTGATCCAGCCGGGCTCCATCGTGGTGCAGACCGCGTTCGGCGGGGGCGTCACCTGGGGGTCCACGGTGACGCGCTGGGGCGAACGGGTGGAGCCTCTCGGCCGCTGCGATCTCGAGCTACCGCCTTGCGACGAGACCGTCTTCGACCTGCTGGCCTCCAACCGCGCCTTCTACGCGCCACTGCACGCACACAGCCGAGCGGACTGAGACTGGTTACTACTGCTATTGTCGCGGCCGATCTGTATCCATTCCTCGACACAGGGAGGCTCCCGCATGACTCCGATTCGACGGCGTGGTCTGAAGACGGCCGGAGTTGCGCTGGCGGCCGCCGCGCTCCTGGTGGCCCTGCCGGCAGTCGCCCTGGCCGACACCGAACACGTCGAGTCGTCGGGCCTGCCGCGCGAGGAGCTGAAGTTCATCCTGAACACCTTCGCCTTCTTGATCTGGGGCGCCCTGGTGATGTGGATGTGCGCCGGCTTCACCATGCTGGAGTCGGGCGCGGTGCGCACCAAGAACGCCTCGATGATCTGCCTCAAGAACATCGGCATCTACTCGATCGCCGGCCTGGCCTACTACTTCATCGGCTACAACCTGATGTACGTCGACGTCGGCGACGTGATCGGCTCGTTCCAGTTCCTCTACGGACCGTCGGACGCCGAGCTGGGCCTGCTCGACGGCGCGGCCGACCATCTCGGCGAGGTGGTCGGCAACGGCTACGCCGTCATGTCGGACTGGTTCTTCCAGATGGTCTTCGTGGCGACCGCGGCCTCGATCGTGTCAGGGGCCATCGCAGAGCGGATCAAGATGTGGGCGTTCTTCCTGTTCACCCTGATCCTGACCGCCTTCATCTACCCGATCGTCGGATCCTGGTTCTGGGGCGGCGGCTGGCTGGCCGAGCAGGAGTTCGTGGACTTCGCCGGATCCACCATCGTTCACAGCACCGGCGGCTGGGCCGCCCTGGCCGGGGTGCTGGTCATCGGGCCGCGGCTGGGCAAGTTCCGCAAGAACGGCACGGTCAAGCCGACCCCGCCCTCCAACGTGCTGGTGGTGACTCTGGGGGTGCTGATCCTGTGGCTCGGCTGGTTCGGCTTCAACGGCGGCTCGCAGCTGGCGCTGGGCAGCGCGGCCGACGCGGTGGCCATGAGCAACATCCTGGTCAACACCAACCTGGCCGCAGCCGCCGGGGTGGTGGCCGCCCTGGCCTGCTCACGGCCGATCTTCGGTCGCATGGACCTGTTCGCGGGCCTCAACGGCGCCCTGGCCGGGCTGGTCTCGATCACCGCCGCGCCCGACATCACCGAGCACTGGTGGGCCGTCATCATCGGCGCCATCGGCGGCGTGATCTGCACCCTGGCGATCAAGGGTCTGGAGAAGCTCAAGATCGACGATGTGGTCGGTGCCATCCCCGCCCACCTGGTGTGCGGCATCTGGGGGACGCTGGCGGCCTGCATCGCGGGCGGCGCCAACTTCGGCACACAGCTGCTGGGCGTGGTGGCCGTCGGCGCCTTCGCGTTCATCTCGTCGCTCATCGTGTGGAAGCTGATGGACATGGTGATAGGCCTGCGGGTGAGCACTGAGGCCGAGCGCCTGGGCCAGGACACCGCCGAGCTGGGAATCGAGACCTACCCCGAGTTCGTCCTCATGCCCGAGGAGTTCGACGAGGTCTGACCGGCAGGCATCACCGGCGGGGACGGTCCCGGACTGGCAAGATTGACCGCATCGCGATCGACCAAACCCAAGGAAGGGGCGTTCCGCCGTGTTTGAAGCGCTTGGTATAGAGCACCTCACCGATCTGACCACCGGCGAGGCGGTGGCAGCGTTCTTCACGCCGTTGATCATCTTCGCGGTGTTCTTCGTGCTCCAGATCGCCCTGCCCGCGAGGCGGGTCACCGGCTACGTGAAGGACCGCGACACCGGCGAGCCCCGCAACTACCGGCTGAACGGCCTGCTGGTGTTCGTGATCGCGGAGCTGGTGTGGGCCTTCGGGCTCATACCGCGCGACTGGTTCTACCGGTCGACGCTGTGGGCGGTTCTCGGGGGCACGGTGTTCTGCGTGATCTTCTCGGTGTGGTCGGTGTTCACCCAGCCCCCCGGCGAGATCCGGAACCCGTGGCTTGCACTGTGGGAGGGCCGGTCCCAGGAGCTCCAGCTGTTCGGTGGACGCATCGACATCAAGATGTGGTGGTACGTCGTGGGCGGCACGATGCTGTCGCTCAATGCCCTGTCGGGGGCGGCGTGGCACCACAACAACGTCGACGACCCCAATCCGGGCGTCTACCTGTACGCCGCGTTCTGGACGTTCTACGTGTTCGACTACTTCATCTGGGAGCGGGTCCAGCTCTACACCTACGACCTGATCCACGAGCACATCGGCTTCAAGCTGTGGTGGGGCGGCCTGGTGGCCTACGGGTGGCTGTTCATCCTGCCGCTGTGGGGCGTCGCCCCCCTCGACGACCCCGGGTACTCGACCGGGTTCACCTACTTCTGGCTGATCGGGGTGTCGGTTCTGTTCCTGGGCGGATGGACCATCGGCCGGGGCGCCAACCTCCAGAAGTACACGTTCAAGCGGTGGCCGGACCGCAAGTTCCTGTGGGTCGAGCCGGAGCACATCGTGGCCGGCGAGCGCAAGATCCTGTGCAGCGGATGGTGGGGCGTGGCCCGCCACTTCAACTACCTGGGCGAGGGGATCCTGGCCATCTCGTTCGCCCTGGTGTTCGGCCACCCCGGCAATCTCTGGTCCTGGACCTACTCGATCTTCGTGGTCAGCTTCTTCACCGTCCGCCAGCGTTTCGACGAGCGCGAGTGCGCCCAGAAGTACGGACCGGAGAAGTGGGCCGAGTACCAGGAGCGGGTGCCGTACCGGATCTTCCCCGGCATCTACTGAACCCTCCCGTACCGGGAGACCCGGATCCCGGCAATCAGCCGCCGAGGTAGGCGGCCCGGACCGCGGGGTGGGTGCGGATCTCCGCCGGTGATCCGACCGCGATGACCGCGCCCTGGTCGAGGCAGTAGACCCGGTCGCAGATGTTGGTGATGAAGGCGAGGTCGTGGTCGATCACCACCACGCCGCAGCCGAGCACACCGGCGATGCGGCGGATCTGGTCGACGATGATGACCGACTCCAGCTCGGAGAAGCCCGAAGTGGGCTCGTCCAGCAGCAGGAACCCGGGGGCCTGGGCCGCGGCCCGGGCCAGCTCGAGGCGCTTGGAGGCGCCGTAGTCGAGAGCCCGGGCCCGCACCTCGGCGATATCGGCGATGCCGCACAGTTCGAGCAGGCCGGCCGCGGTGTGCTCGGCCCGCCGGGACGAAGGGGTGCCGATGAGTGCGGCCACCTCGACGTTCTCCCGCACGCTCAGTGCCTCGAACAGCCGCAGGTTCTGGAACGTGCGGGCCAGGCCGAGGCGAGCCAGCCGGTGCGGCGGCAACCCGACGATGTCTCTGCTGTCGAGACTGATCCGACCCTGGGCGGGAACCAGGCCGGTGACGGCGTTGAGCATGGTGGTCTTGCCCGCGCCGTTGGGCCCGATGAGGCCCACCACCCGCCCGCTGCCGGCGAGGATGTGGGCATTGTCGAGGCCCCGCAGGCCGCCGAAGTCGACGGTGAGGCCGGCCGCGGCCAGCCGGCTCGGGGTCTGAGCATGGACCGGGCTCGGAACGTCGACAGCGCCTTCGCTGGACGCCGCCTCCAGGGCGCCGCTGATCCAGAGCCATCGTCGCAGCCGGGGGCCGAGCCAGTCGGCCAGCTCCCAGTCGTCCAGCAGCCCCCGGGGCCGCAGGACCATGAAGCCGAGCATCGAGGCGCCCAGCGCCAGGTCCGACAGGCCCGGACGCAGGACAATGTCGAACGGGCCGGGGTCGACGTCGGGGCCCGACACTACCCGGGCGGCCTCGGTCAGCACGGTTATCACCACGGTGCCGAGGGCCGCGCCGGTGATGCTGTTGCGGCCGCCGACGACCAGCATGGTGATGGTCAGCAGGGTGTAGTCGATGAAGAACCGCTCGGGCGAGATGGTGCCGGTCAGCCAGACCCGCAGCGACGCCCCGACCGCGACCACCGCCACCGACAGCAGCAGGGCCCACATCTGGTGAGTGGCGGGGTGTATGCCCAGCGAGCGGGCGGCCACGCCGTCCTCGCGAACCGCCCGGGCCAGCCGGGCCGATCGCGACCGGCGGTAAAGGCCGGCCACGACCAGAGCCAGGATGAACGCCCCGTACGCGTAGCCCCGACCGGCCATGGCGGTGCCGGGCCGGAAGCTCAGCCCGGCCCGGTTGCCGCCGGTCAGGTCGGTCCAGTTGACGGCCAGCTCGAAGGTGGCGAACAGCAGCGACAGCGTGATGACGGTGGGGGCGATGGCGCCCGACGCCGCGGCCGAGCGCACCAGCCCGAGCCCGACCACCGCGGCCACGGCCACGGTCAGCGCCACCGCGACCGCGATGGCCGCGGCCGGGTGCACGGTGATGTCCACCAGCCCGAACGGGGCGTCGGGCACCAGACGGGCCTTGCGCTCGCCGTCTATGGCGAACAGCACGAAGGCGTACCCGGCCACCGCTCCGAACCCGACGTGGCCGAACGACAGGATCCCGGTGTTGCCTATGAAGATCTGCATCCCGACCACAACGGTGGCGTTGATGAGCAGCGAAGTGAACAGCCGCTCGGAGGCTGCGTCGCCCACGCCCCAGACGTAGAGGAGCCCGACCGCGGCGACTGCGGCGAACAGCAGGCCGCCGGCGGCCATGTCCGGAAGCACCCGCCGGACCAGGCCGGTCACACCCGCTCCGCCGGCCACACCCGCTCCCCCGCTCACACCCGCTCCGCCGGCCACACCCGCTCCCCCGCTCACACCCGCTCCGCGGCGGCGGTCTGCAGCATCCCGGCGGGCCGGAAGATGAACAGCAGCGCGATCAGCACGAAGACGATCCCGTTGACCATGCCGTCGACCTCGTCGGGCAGCCTCGACACGAGCTGCACCTCGACCACGCCGAGCACGAGGCCGCCGACCACCGCTCCCTGGAGCCGGCCGAGGCCGCCGATGAGGGCCGCGAGGACGCCCTTGAGCATGGGGATGAGCCCGGCCGCGGGCGCGGCCCGGCCGGTCCTCATGAGGAACAGCACCGCCGCCACCCCGGCCAGCAGCCCGGCCAGCGCGAACGCGGCGCGGATCACGAGGTTGCTGCGGACGCCGAGCAACTGGGCGGTGTCGAAGTCCTCGGCTGCGGCCCGGATGGCCATCCCGTAGACCGTCCTGCGCAGGATGGCCAGCGTGGCCAGCAGCGTCGCCACCGTGACCGCGATCACCGCGACATCGACCACCTCGACCCGCACCCCGCCCACCGACACGGTGTTGTTGATCCAGCTCGGCCGGTCGAAAGCCCGGGCGCTGGCCGACACGTACATGACGAAGCCGGCCTGCACCACGAAGTGAACGCCGAAGGACATGAGCAGCATGGCGAAGTCGCTGGCGCCCCTCACCCACCTGAACGCCACCAGCTCGAGGGCCACCGACGTGGCGATCGAGGTGGCCACGATGACCGGGACCAGCGCCCACCAGTCCAGCCCGAAGAGGGTCAGCCCGTAGGCCACGTAGGCGCTGACGGTGATGAGCTCACCGTGGGCGAAGTTGATCATGCGCATGACCCCGAAGGTCAGGCCGATCCCGAGCGCCAGCAGGGCGTACTCGCTGCCGAGACCGAGCCCGTCGATCAGCTGCTGGATGAGCTCGACCATCACGTGCCGCCCGTCACGTGCCGTTGCCGAGGAACGCCTCGAAGAGGTCCTCGCGCTCGGCCAGCTCGCCGGCCGGGCCGCTGGCGACGATGTCGCCGCTGCGCATGATGTAGGCGGTGTCGGCCATCTCGAGCAGTCGGTGGGCGTCCTGCTCGACGACGAGCAGAGTGGTGCCCGCGGCGGCCAGCTCGCCGAGCAGATCGAACACCTGGCTGCGCAGCAGGGGCGCCAGCCCGAGGGCGGGCTCGTCCATCAGCAGCACACTCGGCCGGCTCATTAGCGCCCGGGCGATGGCCAGCTGCTGGGCCTCGCCGCCCGACAGCAGGCCCGCGGGCGTGGACCGCTGGCGGCCGAGCACCTCGAAGCGCTCCATCATCTCGGCGGCGAGCCGGCGGCGGGTTCGCCCGGCGGTGAGGATCCCGGCGACGAGCAGGTTCTCCTCGGTGGTCAGCCCGGTCAGGATCCGGCGGTGCTCGGGGACCAGGGCGACGCCGGCCCGCAGCATCCGCTGGGGGGACCAGCCGGTGACGTCGGTCCGGTGCCGGCGGATGGCGCCGCCGCTGGGGGCGTGCAGCCCGATGATGGCGTTCAGCAGGCTGCTCTTGCCGGCTCCGTTGGGGCCGATGAGGGCTACCAGCTCGCCTTCGGGGACCGCGATCGAGGCGCCGTGGACCGCCCGGACGCCGCCGTAGGTGACCTCGACCCGATCAAGGGTCAGCACGGCGTCCGGGCGGCCCGAATGGTCCGAATGTTGGGCGGTTGCTCTCAGCCGTAGACCGCGGCAAGGGTCGGCTGGCCGTTCACGACCTCGTGCACGTACACGGGCGTGTTGGGCGAGCCCCCACCGTTGTAGGCCAGCACCCCGGTCAGGCCGTCGACGCCGGTGCCGGCGACGATGGCCTCGCCTACGGTGACCGGGTCGAGCGAGCCGGAGCGGATGACGGCGTCGGAGATCACGAGGATGGCGTCGGCGGCCAGCGCCGAGTACGACTCGCTCTCGAGGACGCCGCCCTTGGCGGCCTCGTAGCTGGCCAGGAAGCGCACCATCCGGCCGTCGGGCTCGGGGAAGGTGTGCGAAGTGTGGAAGAACCCCTCCACGCCGTCCACGAAGTAGCCGCCGGTGGCGGTGAAGGCGTCGGCCACCAGCATCTCGGCACCGACCTCGGCCTCGCTGAGCTGGGCCCCCAGGATGGCGGCCTGGAAGGCCAGCAGCGCCGAGTACACGACGTCGGGCTGGGGATCCAGGCCGGCGATCTCGTTGACCTGGGCCGAGAAGTCGGTGGTCTGGGCGGGCACGAACGGGTAGTCGCCGAGCACCTGCCCGCCGAGCGACTCGAACTCCTCGGTGAAGACCTCCACGACGTAGCCGAAGTAGGGCCCCGGGACGCTGAAGGTGACCGCGGTCGTCCAGCCCTTCTCGATGGCGAACTGCGCGGCCGCCACCGCCTGGGCGGTGTCGGTGAACGAGGCCAGCAGCGACAGCTGCTCAGGGTCGGCCAGCAGCGGCTCGGTGGACGACACCGAGATGGTCGGCACCCGGGTGGCGGTGACCTGGAGGATGGCCTGGTTGACGTCGAAGAAGGCCGGGCCGAGGATGGCGGTGACGTTCTCGTCGAGCAGCTCCTGGGCGACCCGGCCGGCGGTCTCGGGGTCTCCCTCGATGTCGCGGATCACCATCTCGACCGGATGGCCGTCCACGCCGCCCCAGCAGTTGAGGAGCTCGACGAAGTATTCGGCCGCCTTGGCCGCCGGGATGTCGACGAAGCCTCCGAGGTCGGAGAAGTCGGCGGCGTAGCCGATCCGCAGCGGCTCCCCCTGCGGTGCCGGGCCGCAGTCGGCCAGGTCGGCGGCCAGGATGGCGTCGACGTCGAGGTCCATGGGCGCGGCGGGCTCAGACTCGGCCGGCTCGGGCTCCGCGGCCTCGGGCTCCGCCGGCTCAGGCTCCGTGACCTCAGGCTCCGTGGCCTCAGGCTCCGACGGCTCTGGCTCGGCCGGGGCCTCTGGTGCTTCGGTGGGCGCCGGGGCCGCGGTGGTGCTTGCCGGCTCGGCGTCGCCGTCGTCGTCCCCGCAGGCCGCGGCCACGAGCGCGAGCGCCAGCATGGCGGCCAGGATCCGGAAGAGTCGCTTCCTGGTTGTCATTGGTCTTCCCCCTTGTGGGATTAATGGGCTGTCGTTGGAGGTCATCGGTCACGCCGCGGACAAGAAGTCGGCCACGAGCCGGTTGAACCGGTCGGGGTTCTCGATGAACATGAAGTGGTTGCCGCCCTTGTCGGCTGGGATCGACTCGAAGACGGCGCCGGGGGTTTGCTCGGCGGCCCAGCGGGTGGCCGAGGCCGGTACGAACGACCCCTCGCCGGCGATGTAGAGGGATGGCCGGTTGATCCGGGGCGGGACGTCGCGCCAGTCGGCCAGGATGTCGGTGAAGAACTCGCGGGCCGACAGTGGTCCCGGCATGCGGGCGTTCTCGGCCAGCAGCCAGGCCTTGTCCTCGGTGGAGATGTTCTCGGTGACCATCCCGTCGATGAGGCCGGGCACGACCTGGGCGGCCGCGCCGGCGGTGAGGCCGTTGAAGACGCCGAAGAAGGCCTCGGCGCTGAGGATCGATCCGTAGTCGGCGACCTGCTGCTCGGTGAAGGCGGGGTTGGCGATGGGGTGGGTCATCATGTCCACGAACACGGCCCTGTCGATGCCGTCGCCGGCGAACAGGTCGAAGTACGACCACAGCACGCAGCACCCCATCGAGTGGCCGAGTACGTGGGCGGGCTGCCCGGCCACCTCGTCGATCACGGTCCGGAGGTCCACGGCGTAGCGGGCGATGCGGTAGCCGTGGTCGGGCCGCTCGGACTCGCCGTGGCCGCGCAGGTCGAAGGTGATGACCCTGAAGCGGTCGCTCAGGCCGGCCACCTGCCGCTCGAACAGCGCCGCGGTCTGGTTCCACCCGTGGACCAGAACCAGCGGGTGGCCGGTCCCGGCGACGTCGTAGCTCAGCTCGACGCCGTCGTTGGTGGTCAGGGTCGCCATGGTTCGACTCCTCGATGTCTTTGGATGCCCGAAGCCCCGCGGCGCGGGCTGCAACGGCGGCCCGCGCCGCGCGGCGAGGGAAATGGCACAGTCCATGGCAATCTCTGGAGGCCGGCGCGGCTATCCACCGAGCGACAGCTCCTGTCCGCCAAGCGGCGACTGCTGTCCGGATTGGGCGATTCTTTGTCCGTTTTGCGCAGCCGACCCTGGACAGACCCTCGCCGGGAGCCCTACTGTCCAATCCATGCGGGCCGCGGCGACGTTCCAGCGGTACACGAACATCGACCACCAAGCCCAGCAGCTGACCGGCTTCGATCAGGCCTACCAGCAGTTGGACTGCGGGTCCTACGACGGCGCGTTCCTGGCCTGCGACAGCGATGAGGTGGGGATCTTCGTCGAGCGCACCAACCGCCGGCTGGGCCAGCAGGGTGCCGGGCCTTCCGGGGTGCTCAGCGCGGTGGTGTTGCTGACCGACCCCGGCCACTCCGTCTCGAACGGATCGCCGTTCACCATGGACGACGTGCTGCTGGTGGGACCGGGGGGCGCCTACGAGGCTGTCGTGGATGCCGGGGTGGAGCCAGCCGTGTTCAGCCTGTCACTGGAGTCGGCGGCCGCGCTGCCGCTGCGCCGGCTGTCGAACCAGCAGTCCGGGCGGGTCCGCCGGGTGGCCGATCGAGAGCTGAGCCGGAAATTCCGGGCGGTGGCGGCCAACGTCCTGCGTTCCTGGGATGCGGCCTCGCGGAGCATCGCGGTGCCCCGGTCGGTGGTGCACGGCTTGATGCTCGAGCTGCTGACCGCGCCGAGTGCGGCGCAGGGATCGTCACACAGCTCGATCCAGCTGTACCGGGCGGCCCGCGACGTGATGCTGGATGCGCTCGGGGAGCCGCTGTCGATGCCGGAGATGGCGTCCCGGGTGGGGACGTCTCGCCGCACCCTCGAGCAGGCATTCGACACGTGCGTCTCGGTGAGCCCGGCGAGGTTCCACAAGCTGCTCAGACTCAACAACGCCCGCCGCCTGCTAGAGAGCGGCCGGCACTCAGTGAGCCGGGCGGCCACCAGCAGCGGCCTGCATCATCTCGGCCGCTTCTCGGGCGACTACCACGACCTGTTCGGCGAGCTGCCCTCGGAGACGGCCAGGCGGGCCAAGGTTCTGATCGCAGACCGCACCTAGCCACGCGAATTGGCAGCGACCAGCGCCCTTTTCGGCACTCTCCGCTGCCAATTCAGACCTGGGGCGCGGGCTCGGGGACGGTCCAGTGCGGGGGCATGGCGGAGAAGTCGAAGAACGGCTCGTGGTCGTCCTCCGCCACCGCGTCGGCGATCTGCGCATAGAAGCCCTGCCCGGTCTCGGCCGCGAAGGTGATGGCAACCCCGTCACCGGCTCCGGGCTCGGGGCGCTGCACGTACTCCGGGAACGGCACCTCGTCCGCCTCGCCTTCGGTGTAGCCCCGGGCGAAGAGCTGCTCGAGCACCCCGAACCCGTCGTGGCGCACCAGCTTGGGGCCCCGCACTGATCCTCCCATCTGCTGGACATGCGCGGTGAACCCGTCGAGGTCGTAGGTCTCGTAGGCGACGTGCTGGCATGAGTGGTCGCCGTGGCGTTCGACGAACTTGGTCACCTGGGAACGCTCGGCCCGGTCGATGCCCTCGATCAGCGCTACCCCGAAGTCCCCGAAGTCGATGCACCAGAGCTTCATGCTCGAGTCGGGATCATCGGGACGCACGTCGTCGATCCGGTTGATGAGCGTCCCGCCCTCGACCTCGATGTGGAACCACGCCCAACGCTCGATCGAGCCCTTCTCGCAGGCGTAGGTGATGTGATCGATCTTCTTGAGGTGTGCCATGGCGCGGCCTCCCTTGTGCTGCAGGCTGTCGTTGGGTCAGACCTCATATGAGCGATCTGATCTCTGATTCGCAACATTCATGGTCAATCTGTCTAAAATATTTCAGACAACTGACCATTATGAGGGCAGGAGAGGCTCTAGACATGCCCGAGAGACGCGATTTGCGCATTTCGCTGGACGACACCGATCGCAGGCTGATCGGCATCCTGCGCTGGAAGCCCCGCATCAGCGCGTCGGAAATATCCCGGCTGACCGGTCTCGCCCGGGGGACGGTGCGCGATCGCATCAGGCGCTTGGAGGCCAGGCGAGTGATCTTTGGATACGGCCCCGATATCGACCCCCGCGCCGCCGGATTGGACGTCTGCGCCTTCACGACGCTCACCATCGCCCAGGGAGCGCACGAGCACACCCTGAGGGCACTGTCCGAGATCGACGAGGTCCTGGAGATGTACACCGTCACCGGACGTGGCGACCTCCTCGTGAGGATCGTGGCGGCCACCAACGACGACCTACACGAGATTCTCCAGCGGATCGCCGCCATCGATGCCGTCCGCCGGACCGAGACGCTGCTCGCCCTGCACTCCGTCCTTCTGCGCAACGTCGCCGACCTCGTCGCCGCGAACACCCAACCCTGACCAGCGATTGGCTCTGCGGTGGAGGTGAGGGGATTCGAACCCCTGGCCTCCTCGATGCGACCGAGGCGCTCTAGCCAACTGAGCTACACCCCCGCGGGAACGAGCGAGTTTAGCGGCGCGACCTCCCACACCGGACCACGGCGCCGGACATGGATCGCCTGAGGAAGCGTCAGCCGCCGGCGACGCGCCGCAGAGGCATGGCCACCGCCACAACCTGGCCTTCGAGTACCCCTGCACCAAGCCGCACCCGTTCCCAGTGCCGGGCAATGACCACGGCATCTGCCTGTACCCGATAGACGACCACCGCCCCACCCCCGGCTAGCGGGTGTGTAAGCCATGATGGGGGACATGAGCCATGATGGGGACATGAGCCATGATGGGGATATGAGCCATGATGGGGACATGAGGATCAACGGCATCTGCAGTCCCGAGTTCGCGCCGGTGCGCGACGCGTTCGAGGCGAACTTCGTTGAGGGGTTGGAGTTGGGCGCGTCCGCGGCGGTCACCGTGG
The DNA here is from genome assembly GCA_965203635.1 of Candidatus Aldehydirespirator sp. GTDB lineage: Bacteria > Actinomycetota > Acidimicrobiia > Acidimicrobiales > Aldehydirespiratoraceae > Aldehydirespirator. The sequence continues at coordinate 2,067,130 of OZ241903.1, read as the reverse complement.
ACGGCGAGTTCGTGGTTGACGTCTGGGCCGGCGACGCCGACGGCGACGGCAACCCGTGGCGTCGCGACACGATCGTCAACGTCTACTCGACGACCAAGACGATGGCCGCGACGTGCATGTTGATGCTGGCCGACCGGGGCGAGCTGGACTTCGACGCCCCGGTGGCGCGGTACTGGCCCGAGTTCGCCCAAAACGGCAAAGAGGACGTGCTGGTGCGCCATGTGATGGCCCACACCGCGGGGCTGCCGGGCTTCGACCCGCCCATTGCTGTGGAGCAGCTCTATGACCTCGAGGCTGCGGCCGCCAACCTCGCGGCCCAGGCGCCGTGGTGGGAGCCGGGCACCGCGTCGGGGTATCACCCCGTGACCCAGGGCAACCTGCTGGGCGAGATCCTCTACCGGGTCACCGGCCGGCGCATGGCCGAGTGGTTCCGCACCGAGGTGGCCCAACCGCTCGGGGCCGACTTCTGGATGAGCCTGCCCGCGTCCGAGGACCACCGGGTGTCTGACCTGGTGAGCCCGCAGGCCCCGCAGACGCTCATCGTCGGCGGCGAGGAGGTCGAGGTCGGCGAGATCGGGGTGCGCGCCTTCCTGAGCGTCCACCGCACCGGCGACGAGCCCGCCACCCGCGAGTGGCGCGCCGCGGAACTTCCCGCCTCCGGCGGGTTCGGCAACGCCCGCTCAGTGGCCCGCATCCACGCCGCGCTGGCCTGCGGAGGCGCCCTCGACGGCGTCCGGCTGCTGTCTGAGGCCGGCGCCCGCCGCGCCCTACAGGAGCAGACCGACGGCATCGACCAGGTCCTGGGCGTGCGGCTGCGCCACGGCCTCGGCTTCGGATTGCAGATCGGCGACCTTGCTCTGGCTCCGGGCCAGATGTTCTGGGGCGGCATGGGCGGCTCGCTGGCCGTGATCGACCTCGACGCCCGGGCCAGCGTCGCCTACGTGATGAACCGCATGGCGCCCGACGCCCTCGGCGACCCCCGCGGCCTCCGGATCATCCAGGCGGCCCTCGCCAGCCTGTAGACGTGTCAGCCGTTGGCGACGCGCCCCAGAGGCGTGGCCACGGCATCGCTCGATGTGGGCCGGTCGGGATAGATCACTCGCACATCGGCCAAGTTCATGGCCGGCGGCTGCTGGCGGTGGACCGAGCCGAAGGCGAACAGCAGCAGTACCACGTCGACCATCACGTGGACGGCCAGCGCAGTCGCCCCGAGAACTGGAACGGCCAGCAGCGAAGCGAGGGCCAGCGCGGCGAGCATCGTGGCCACCTGCCGGCGACGGCGATGGGCCTGCTCGGGTGTCCGAGGCAACTCCCACAGGTCCCCCCGTGGTCTTGAGCCCTCCTCGAGGCTCCTGATGGGGACCGCCCCGGAGGCCAAGGCACCGAAGGACGGGGTGAAGCCGTCCAGGTCGTCGTTGCGCTGCGGCCGGGAGGACCACTTGTCCCGGAACCACAGCGCGAAATAGCCGAGCCAAGCCGCGGCCAACACCGTCAGTACGATCAGAGTCACGGGTCGTCTTTCCTCCTCGTATGCACGAATCAAATCACCGACAGTGCTGCGAGTGCGCCCGAGGCGCACCGTCCGCTGCTTCAATGACCCGTACATGCAGACGACGGCCCAACAAGGATGGCACCGATGACAAGCCAAGTGGTGGATGTCTAACGGAAGGGTTCAGGAATCCTCGCGCCGGTAGGTCCCGGACCGGCCGCCGGATTTCTCCCACAGGGCGATGTCGCTGATCGTCATCGACCGGTCCATCGACTTGCACATGTCGTAGATGGTCAGTGCGGCCACGCTGCACGCGGTCAGCGCCTCCATCTCCACGCCGGTCCGGTCGACCGTCTCCACCTGCGCCTCGATCCCCACCCAGTCGTCGCCCACCTCGAAGTCCACCGCGACCGAGTTCACCGACAGGCCGTGGCACAAGGGGACGAGCTCGGAGGTCCGCTTGGCGGCCTGGATACCGGCCACCCTGGCCACGGCCAGCACATCGCCCTTGCCGATCTCCCCGGCCCGCAACGCTGCGGCCACGTCGGGCTCCATGCACACCCGGCCCCGGGCCACCGCCCGCCGATGGGTCGGCTCCTTCGACGACACGTCCACCATCCGAGCCCGGCCCTGCGGGTCGAGATGGGTGAAGCCCATCGACTGCCTCTAGCCGCCGATCTGCGACATCGATCGGCGGGGCTTGATGAAGTGGACCCGGTTGATCTGGTGGCCGGCCCATTTCGACGCGACGGACTCCTCGAGCGCGGTGGCTATCTCATCGTCGCCGGCGCCGGCGCGGAGCAGCGCACGCACGTCCGTCTCGGTCACTGCGAACAGGCAGTTGCGGAACTGCCCGTCGGCGGTGAGGCGCACCCGGTCACAGGTCGAGCAGAACGAGTCGCTGACGGACGCCACGATGCCCACCGCGCCCACGCCGTCGGCGAAGCAGAAGCGCGTCGCAGGCGCGGAAGTGCGCTGGACCGGCTCCACCGGATGGGCCTCGTTCACGAGCGCCAGGATCTCGTCCACCCCGACCACCAGGTCGTTGGTCCAGATCCCGTCGGCGTCGAGGGGCATGAACTCGATGAAGCGGACCTCGACCCCCTTGCGCCGCCCGAAGTCGACGAAGTCGGCGATCTCGTCGTCGTTGACGCCCCGCATGACCACGCAGTTGACCTTCACGGGGTCGAAGCCCGCGGAGATGGCGGCATCGATGCCCTCCAGCACCCGGGACAGGCTGTCGCGCCGGGTCAGTTCAGCGAACCGCGACTCCTGAAGCGAGTCGCATGAAACGTTCACCCGTCGCAGGCCCGCGGCCCGCAGCTCGCCGGCCAGCAACGGCAGTGACACCCCGTTGGTGGTCATGGCCAGATCGGTGTCCAGTTCGGCCAGCATCTTCACCAGCACCGGCAGATTGGCCCTCACGGTGGGCTCGCCGCCGGTGAGCCGGATGCCGTTGACGCCGTAGCGCTCGACCATGATCCGCGCCAGCCGGGCGATCTCCTCGAAGGTCAACAGGTCGTCGCGGGGCACCCATTCCAGGCCCTCGGCGGGCATGCAGTAGGTGCACCGGAAGTTGCACCGGTCGGTCACCGAGATCCTCAGATCCCGGTGGACTCTCCCGAAGCTGTCGACGAGATCATTCGCCATTGCCCCGAGGCTAGCGGCCGCGACGCAACCGACGCCTAGAGCAGGATCACGTCTACCGGGTCGCCCTCACCGGCCGGCGAGCCGTCGGGCACCACCGCCAGCGCGTCGGCCCGGGTCATGGCGGCCAGCTGATGGGACCCCTGCCCGCCCGAGCGCCTCACCCTCAGCACGCCTTGGTCATCACGCCGCGCGGCAACCCTCACATAGTGGGTCTTGCCGTCGCTGCGATGGCCGAGATCGCCGTCGCTTACCGCCCGCACCAGCACCGGCCCGAGATCGTCGGGGCCGTGGCCCGCCACGGCCCGCAGCCCGGGCTTGGCCAGCAGCTCGAAGCTCACCATGGACGACACCGGGTTGCCGGGAAGGCCGAACACCGGGACGCCGTCGACGATCCCGAAGGCGAACGGCTTGGCCGGCTTGATGGCGATCTGCATCCACCTCATGTCGCCGATCTCGTCGAGCACCACCTTCACGTAGTCGAAGTCGCCCATGGACACGCCCCCCGACGACAGCACGGCGTCGCAGTAGGTCGCACCGGCGCGGAAGGCCCGCTCGATGTCGGCGGGGTCGTCGCGGGCGATCCCCAGGTCCACCCCCTCGAAGCCGGCTTCGGCCACCAGACCCAGCAGCGTGCGGCGGTTGGTGTCTCGGATCTGGCCCCGGCGCAGCGGCCCCGCGGTGTCGGCGAGCTCGTCGCCGGTGGAGAGCACCCCCACCCGGGGGCGGCCGTGGGCCGAGACCTCGTAGGCGCCCACCGCGGCCAGCAGGCCCACCCGGCCCGGGGTCACGACCGCGCCCGGCTCCAGCACCCGCTCGCCGGCGGCCACGTCCTCGCCCGGCCGGCGCACATGGTTGCCCGGCTTCACCTTGGCCTCCACCAGGACCCGGTCCTCGGAGCCGTCGAGGCGGCGGGTCAGCTCGACCTTGACCACCGCGTCGGCGCCGTCGGGGATGGGTGCGCCGGTCATGATGCGGGCCGCTTGGCCCGAGCCGACATGGAGGGACCCGTCGTCGCCGGCGCCGATGGTGCCGACCACGTCCAGCTCGACGGGCGCGCCCCGGGTGTCGCCGGCCCGCAGGGCGTACCCGTCCATGGCGGTGTTGGCGAAGCCGGGGATCGGCTCGGAGGAGAAGACGGGCTCGGCCAGCACCAGGCCCAGCGCCTCGGCAAGATCGAACCGGCGGGCGGGCAGGGCCTCGACCCGCTCCAGCACATGGGCCCGGGCCTCGTGCAGCGGGATCATGTATTCGGGCTCTTGTTCTTCAGAATCATGTCTTGAGTCTCCGTTCGGTGCCACGCACGAGACGCACGATATTGCCGTGATGGCGCATGGCCATCACCCCCATCACCACCGCGGCCACGATCACTTCGGCAGCGGGCCACCCGAACACCAGCGCCAGCACCGGGTAGGTGACGCCCACGCTCAGCGAGCCCAGCGCGGCCACCCTGGTGATGCGCACCATGGCGAAGAACAGCGCCGTGCAGATCACGCCGATGAGGGGGTCGAGGACAATGCCGCCGCCTCCTGCGGTGGCCATGCCCTTGCCGCCCCGGAACTTCCTCAGCACCGGCCAGACGTGGCCGGCCACCGCGCCGATCCATGCGGCCATCGCTTCGGGACGGTCCCACAGCAGCAGGGCCACGCCGACGGGGAGCGCGCCCTTGGCCATGTCGCCCAGGGCCACGGCCACGCCGGCGATGCGCCCACCCAGGCGGTAGATATTGGTGGCGCCCGGGTTGCCCGAGCCCTCGCTGGTGGGATCGCGGCCGATCCTGTTGCCCACCAGCACCGCAGTGGGGAACATGCCCGCCGCATAGGCGACGACGAAGGCCACCCCCATCCAGACCGTCACGCCCGAATACTAGAGGCCGAGCTTGCGAGGCCGTGGCCCGAGCGGCCCGTGAGCGAAGCGAACAAGAGCGGGCATGCTAGAGGCCGAGCTTGCGAGGCCGTGGCCCGAGCGGCCCGTGAGCGAAGCGAACAAGAGCGGGCATGCACGTGCCGAGCCGGGGCGGTGCCGTTATCCTTCGCCGCCGTGCCGGTGTACGACTACCGCTGTGAGCGCTGCACCACGCAGTTCGAGGTGCGGCAGTCGTTCAGCGACGACACGCTGACGGTCTGCCCAGCCGAGGGCGGCCCGTCCTCCTGCGTCTCGCCCGGCGAGGGCCCCGTCAAGAAGGTGTTCAGCGGAGTGGCCATCGCCTTCAAGGGCGACGGCTTCTACAAGAACGACCACGGCTCCATTGCCAAGGGCCGGCGCAAGGAGAAGGAATCCTCCTCGACGCCGTCCAACGGCTCCTCCTCAGCGTCGAAGGACTCGAAGGACTCTTCTTCTTCGTCGTCGTCCGATTCGGCCTCGACTCCGGATACGAGCCGGTCGAAGGCCGACGCCGGCGCATCGTCGTCGTCCTCGACTAGCTGACTCGCCGCGACTGCGGCCCGGCGTCGCGTCCACCGCGACGCCGTCCGGACCGCGGGCCGCGCGCCCGCCAGTCGCGAGGAGGCCGGATGTCGCCCATCAGACCCAGTGCTAGTAGCGGCCGAAGCACGGTCGGACGGATCCAGTCGATGCTGTACCGCCATCGGTGGGTTCGCTTCCTCGCCGCGGGCGGCGCGGCCCTGGCCGTGCTGGTCGCGCTCACCGACGACCGAACCGACCCGGTGCCGTCGCCCATCGAGATCGGACCGCCCGGGCCTGCTGGCCTGCTCCCGCCGGGCACCCGCGGCGTTCCCGTCCCCGTGGACGGCCCGGTGTTCGCAGCAGGCGACTGGGTGGACGTCCACGCCGTGCTCGACGGCACCGCGGTCGTGCGCGGCGCGCTGATCGTCGACGCCGGCGAGGACGAGGTGGTGGTGGCAGTGCCCACCGAACAGGTGGACGCGACCGTCGATGCGCTGGCGACGGGAGGGGTGATGCTGGTGCTGGTGCCCTCAAACGCCGAGGGCGACTAGAGCCAGCACCGCGCCGCCTGCCAGGACTCGATAGGCGACAAACGGCCGCAGGTTCACCCGGGTCACGATCTGCACCGTGGCCCACACCGCGATCCAGCCGGTGACCATCGACGACACCGCTCCCCAAGCCAGCGCAGGCCACAACGACGCGGGGATGCTCAGCCCGGCAAGGCCGTAGACGCCCGCGCCGGCGATCACGGGCAGGCTCATCAGGAACGCCAGGCGCACCGCGGCCTCACGGCCATAGCCGAGACCCCGGGCGACCGTCATGGTCACGCCCGAGCGTGACACCCCCGGCTGGAGGGCGAGGGCCTGGCCGACGCCCATCACCACCGCGTGCAACGGGCCGAAGTCGGACTGGTCGCGCCGCTCAGCCAGCCGGTCGGAGACGCCCAGCAGCAGACCGAACACGATCAAGGCCAGAGCCACCAGCACTATGCGGTCCGAGCCCCGCAGGGCGTCGCCCACCGCGACCCCCACGATCCCGGCGGGCACGGCCGACACCACCAGCGACCAGCCGACGCGGCCGTCCGGTCCGAGCGGCCCGCGGCCGAGCACCGGCCCGAGAGCCGCACCCGCGTAGGTGGCCACGTCACGGCGCAGATACACGGTCGCGCCGACCAGGGTGCCGACATGGACGGCCACATCGAAGGCCGTGGCCGCATCGCCCGACAGCTCGTCCCAGCCGAAGAGCCAGCGGACCAGGATCAGATGGCCGCTGGATGAGATCGGCAGGAACTCCGACAGCCCCTGCACGATGCCCAGCACAACGGCGTGGAGGATCGGCACGTTTCGCTACGTGCCGGACATGGTCACGTCGGCGATGGCCAGGGTCACCCCGGCCGCGCTCATCGGGAGCCACTCCAGGTCCGACCCGACCTCGGTCACGTCCATCAGCAGCCGCTGGATAGTGCTGGCGATGGTCACCTCCCTGATCGGCTCGGCGGTCTCGCCGTCGCGTATTCGCAGGCCCTCGGCGCCTACCGAGAAGTCGCCCGACACCGCGTTCACGCCGCTGTGAAGGCCGGTGACGCCCTGCACCAGCAGTCCGTCGTCGATGTCGGCCACGATCTCGGCCTGGGAGCGGGCTCCGGGCGTGAGCCTCAGAGCGTGGGCGCCGACGCCGGGGGTGCCCTTGAACCCGCCTCTCACTGCCGAGCCGGTGGACGACACCCCGGCCCGCCGGGCCGTGTAGGTGTCGTAGAGGAAGGCTTGCAGCACTCCGTCACTGATCAGCGGCACGCGGCGGGTGGCCAGCCCCTCGGCGTCGACGGCCGAGGCGGTGAAGGCGTCCGGGTCGGTGGCGTCGTCGATCAGGGTGAGCGATGACGCGCCCACCGCCTCGTCCATGCGGTCCGCGAACAGCGATCGGCCCTTGAGCACGGCGTCGCCGCTCAACGTCGCGCCCACGATGCCGAGAAACCGGGCGGTCACGTAGGGATCGAGCACGACGGTCAAGCGGCGGGTCGGGGCCTTGGCCGCGCCCAGCAGGCGGGTGGCCCGGTCGGCCGCGTCGCCGCCGGCGGTCTCAGCCGACAACTCGCCCGGATGGCGCCCGACCGAGAAGCCGAACCCGGTCTGGGTCTCGTCGGCGTCCGACGCCAAGCTGTAGGCGGCCAGGTAGCAGCCGGTCTCGCGAGCCGAGGCGGCCACGCCGCGCGAGGTGGCCACCGCCGCCTCGAACGTCGTATCGGCGTAGTCGGCCGACTCCACGCCGGTCACGCGGGGGTCCGCGGCCAGGGTGGCCCGCTCCAGCTCCAGCGCCAGAGCGACCTTGTCCTCGGTGGGGAAGTCGACCAGCTCGGACCGGTACAGGTCCAGGGATGCGGGCTCCACGCCGTCGGGCTCGGCCACTCCCGCGAACTCGTCGACGCTGCCGAAGCGGGAGTTGTCCAGCGCCTCGTCGAAGGTCTCCCGCAGCGTGGCGTCGTCGAGGGCGGCGGCGTAGGCGAAGCCCTGCCGGCCGTCGCGCACGATCCGCACGCCGATCCCCACCGACGAGGCCACGGTGAGCGACTCGACCTCGCCCTCGTAGGCCCTTATCTCCGTCTCGTGGTCGCGGGCCACGAAGGCCTCCACATCGATGTCGTCGCCGGCCCAGCCGACGACCCGCTCCGCGATGTCGAGCAGGCTCGGACTCACGCGGCGGTGCCGCCGACGGTGAGCGAGGTCACCCTCAGCGTGGGCGTGCCGTCGCCTACGGGCACACCCTGGCCGTCCTTGCCGCAGGTGCCCGGGGATCCCATGGCGAAGTCGTTGCCGAGGGCATCTATGCGGGTGAGCACCTCGGGACCGTTGCCGATGAGGTTCCCCTCGCGGATCGGGGCGGTGATCCGGCCGTTCTCGATCAGGTAGGCCTCGGTCATGCCGAACACGAAGTCGCCGGTCGCGGTGTTGACCTGGCCTCCGCCGAGCTGGGCCACGTACACGCCGTGGGAGGTGTCGGCCACGATGTCGCCGGGGTCGGCGTCGCCGTTGTCGATGTAGGTGTTGGTCATCCGGACCATGGGCAGGTGCTGGTAGCTCTGGCGCCGGCCGTTGCCGGAGCTGGCCCGACCCTCCTTGCGGGCCCGCAGCCGGTCCCACATGTAGTCGGTGAGCACCCCGTCGGAGATGAGCACGTTGCGGGCCGCCGGCTTGCCCTCGTCGTCGATGCCGTAGTGGCCCCACTCCCCCGCCATGGTGCCGTCGTCGATCAGCGTGACCATGGGCGCGGCCACCCTCTCACCGATGCGCCCGGCGAACACCGAGGCCGACTTGGCCACCAGATCGGCCTCCAGGCCGTGCCCGCACGCCTCGTGGAACAGCACGCCGCCGCCTCCGGGCCCCACCACCACGGGCATCTCGCCGCTGGGGGCGGGCCGGGCGGTGAGCTTGGTGAGGGCCCGCTGCGCGGCCCGGCGGGCCATCTCCTCCACGTCGTAGAGGTCGAACAACTCGAAGCCGACGGTCCGTCCCGCCGACTCGCGGCCGGTCTGCATGCCGGTGTCGCCGGTGGCGACGCAGGACACCGAGAACAGCGTGCGCACCTGGTCGTCGCCGGTGAACAGCCCGTCGCTGTCGGCCACCAGGATGCGTCGGCGACCGTCGCCGTACCGGGCCGCGACCTGGGTGATGGCACCGCCGGCGGAGCGGGCCGCGGCGTCCGCGGCGGTGAGCAGCGCCACCTTGCGGTCCTTGGGCACCTCCTCGGGAGGGATCCGGACCTCGAGGCGCGCCGGCGTCTGCAAGGCCGACACCGCGACGGTCCGGGTGCCGCCGCCGCCCCGGCGGGCGGCCGCCGCGGCCGCGCCGGCCGCCGAGGCCAGGCCGGACTCGCTGAGGTCCGCGGTGTGGGCGAACCCGGTGGTGTCTCCGGCCACGACCCGGATGCCGGCACCGCGGTCGCGCCCCGACACGACCTCCTCGACACGGCCGTCGTCGAGGATCGCGGAGGACGACCGCCGGTCCTCCGCGAAGATCTCGGCGAAGTCCGCGCCGGTGTGCATGGCAGCGGCCAGGGTGCGGTTCACAAGATCGGCGTCGAGCATGAGCGACTACTGTAACGCGATGGCTTCGGGGGCCACTGACGTCGAGGACGACCCGGACACCGGGCGGGTCTCGGAACCGCTCAACGACTCCGAGAGGCCCCAGGGACGCTCTGCGAGAGGCTCGCTGCACTGGTGGAGCGAACTGATCATCGTCGGTGCCTTCTACGGCGTCTACACGTTCATCCGCAACCAGTTCGGATCGGACCTGGGCCAGTCGGTGAAGCAGACGGCCATCGACAACGCCTACGACGTGATCGCCTGGGAGCGGGCGGTGCACCTCTTCGGCGAGAAGGGCATCCAGGACCTGTTCATCGAATGGGACCTGTTCATCCAGTTCTGGAACATCTTCTACGGCTTCTGCCATTTCGCAGTGACCATCTCGGTGATGGTCTTCCTGTTCCTTCGCCACCCCGTGCGCTACGGCGTTCAGCGCACGGTGCTGGCGATCACCACCGCGCTGGCGCTGGTCGGCTTCGCCTTCTACCCGCTCATGCCGCCCCGGCTGCTCAACGACTGCAGCGCCTTCGGCGCCTGCGACTCCAACTACTCCTACGTGGACACCCTGGTGGACCCGGGCGGGTTCTGGTCGTTCAACTCGAGCGCCATGATGGACATCTCCAACCAGTACGCGGCCATGCCCAGCCTGCACATCGCCTGGGCGGTGTGGTGCGTGGTGGCAGCCCTGCCGGTCCTGCGCCACCGGTGGGTGCGCCTGGCTCTGCTGGCCTATCCGTGGCTTACACTGTTCGCAGTGATGGTCACCGCCAACCACTATTGGATAGACGCCGTCGGAGGTCTGCTGGCGGTCGCGATCGCCTACCCGGCGGGGGTCCTGCTGGCCCGCAGGCTCCCGGCCTGGCTGGCGCCCCGGCCGGCCGGCGCCGTCCGGCCGTAGGAGGAAGACCGATGCAACTCGACGCGATCACAGGTCCTGACGACCTACGCGAGCGCTCCCACGAGGAGCTCGACGACCTCTGCCAGCAGATCCGCGCCCGGATCATCGAGGCCGTGAGCGCCCGGGGCGGCCATCTGGGATCGAACCTCGGATCGGTGGAACTGACCGTGGCGGTGCACCGGGTGTTCCATTCGCCCCACGACGTGATCCTGTGGGACACAGGCCACCAGGCCTACGTCCACAAGATGCTCACCGGCCGGGCCACCGACTTCGACAACCTGCGAACGTCAGGGGGACTCTCGGGCTACCCGTCCCGAGCCGAGTCCCCCCACGACTGGATCGAGAACAGCCACGCCTCCACGGTGCTGTCCTACGCTCATGGTCTAGCCACTGCGTTCGAGTCCTCCGATGTCCGGCGGCGGGTGGTGGCCGTGGTCGGCGACGGCGCCATGACGGGCGGCATGGCCTTCGAGGGGCTCAACAACATCGGCCACAGCGGCCGCAACGTGATCATCGTGCTCAACGACAACGGCCGCAGCTACGCGCCCACTGTCTCGCGGCTGAGCGAGAGCCTGGTGCGCTTCCGCGCCAACCCCAAGATGATGCGCCGCCAGGACCGCCTCGAGGGGATAGCCGAACGCATCCCCTGGGTGGGTGAGACCCTCCATCGGGGCGTGAGGATGTCGAAGGCCGCTCTGCGTGAGCTTTGGGACTCGGCCGGCTTCTTCGAGAACCTCGGTGTCAGGTATCTGGGTCCGTTCGACGGCCATGACATCGGTGATCTGGAGGAGGCGCTGTCCAACGCCGCCCAGTTCGACGGGCCGGTGGTGGTCCACGTCCTCACCCAGAAGGGCCGGGGCTACGGCCCCGCCGAGGAGGACACGGTCAAGCACATGCACGACCCCGGCAAGGTGAAGCAGGGCACCTACACCGGCGTGTTCTCCGAGATGATGGTCAAGCTGGGCGGCCTGCATCCCGAAGTGGTGGCCATCACCGCGGCCATGCCCGATTCCACCGGCCTGCTGCCGTTCCGCGAGCACTTCGGCGACCGCTGCATCGACGTGGGCATCGCCGAGCAGCACGCGGTCACCTCCGCGGTGGGTATGGCGATGGGTGGGCTCCGGCCGTTCTTCGCGGTGTACAGCACGTTCCTGAGCCGGGCCTTCGACCAGGTGAACCTGGACTGCGGGCTGCACCGGGCACCGGTGGTGTTCTGCATCGACCGGGCCGGCATAACCGGCGACGACGGGCCTTCGCATCATGGCATCCTCGACATGGTCCTGCTCACCAAGGTGCCCGGAATGGTGGTGCTGGCCCCATCGTCGCTGCAGGAGCTGGAGCGGATGATGCTCGACGCCATGGACATGACCGGAGGCCCGGTCGCCATCCGCTGGCCCAAGACCGCGGCCCGGAGCGTCGACCAGAACGAGGTGGGCTCGGGTCTGCAGGCCCGCCAGATACGGGCCGGCGACGGCCGGCTGTGTTTGATCGGCGTGGGCAAGATGCTGGAGGCGTGCGATCAGGCAGCCGAGCTCCTCGCCAACGACGGCGTGGAGGCCACCGTGTGGGATCCCCGGGCCGTGAGCCCGCTGTGCGACCGGATGCTCGCCGACGCGGCCTCCTGCGACGTGGTGGTAACCGCGGAGGACGGGCTGCGTACCGGCGGTGCGGGCACGGCCATCCGCGACGCCCTGCTGGAGCGGGCCGAGGCCGCCGGACAGGCTGCTCCCAGGGTCCGGGTGCTCGGCGTGCCGCTCGACTACCTCCCCCACGGCAAGCCCGACGCCATCCTGGCCGATCTGGGCCTGGACGCCGCGGGGATCGCAGCCACCGTCAAGCAAGAACTGCTCTAGAGGCCGAGCGAGTAGCCGAGCGGCTCCTGCCCATACGGGCGAGGCCGTGGCCCGAGCGGCCCGTGAGCGCAGCGAACAAGAGCGGGAGACACGCCCGAGCCGCCTGAGCCGGCGTCGCTGCCGGCGGCTGCGACGGCGGAGGGCTAGCTGTAGTAGGGGTTCTCCCCCGCGTCGTGATCGGTGACGTCGATCACTTCGCTGACCTCCGGGATGGCCTCCATGATGGCCCGCTTGATGCCGTCGGACAGCGTGGCCTGGCTCATGGCACAGCCCTGGCAGCCGCCGCCCATGGTGACCACCACCGTGTCGTCGCCCTGCACCTCCACCAGGCTGGCGTAGCCCCCGTGTGAGGCCAGCGCGGGGTTGATGCTCACGTCGAGCAGCTGCTGAACCTTGTCGCCGATCCCGCCGGTGAGCTCCAGACGACCCATGTCGCCCAGCGGGTTGGGGCGGTTGGGGTTGCGGATGACGAGACCGCCCTGGCCGGGCATCGACGGCACGTCGAGGGTGGAGCCCCGGAGCCGGCCGACGCTGGCGTCGGGCACGATCACCGTCAAGCCGTCCGCGGTGCGGATGTGGTCGTCGGCGGCCGCGTCAGACACCGGGTCGAGAGCCAGATCGTAGGTGTAGTCGATGCCCGCGGTGCCGGTCACCTCGACCCTCAGCCCCAGATTCTCGGCATCGTCCTCGCGGTCGCGGATGGCGAGCACGGCGACTCTGGCTGCGTCCGTGACTATCAGCACCTCATCGACGGGGGCTTCAGGGGCGTCGGTGGACGCGGCGACGGTGTCGGTCATGAGCCCGAGCCTACCGAGGTCCCTCCACCGGGCGGTAGTGGAGTGGGCGGGCGGGCGAGGCGCCTGCGATACGGTTCATTCCATGACATCGAAGACCTCCTATGAAGTCACCGACGGCGTCGCCGTGCTGCGCCTGGACGACGGCAAGGCCAACGCGGTCGGCTACGACACCATCGCCGCCGTCGACGCCGCCATCGAGGACGCCGAGCAGAACGCGGGAGCGCTGGTGATCACCGGGCGGGAGGGCCGGTTCAGTGCCGGCTTCGATCTCGGAGTGATCGGCGAGGGCCCCGATGCCGCCAGGGATCTCGTGTCCACGGGGGCTCGCACCGCGGCGAGGCTCTACGGGGCGGCCGTTCCCGTGGTGGCCGCGTGCACCGGCCACGCCATCGCCTTCGGCGCGATCATGCTGCTGTCCAGCGACGTTCGCATCGGGGCCGACGTCGAGGCCAAGATCGGACTCGTCGAGGTGTCCATCGGCATGCCGCTGCCCATCTTCGCCATCGAGCTGGCCCGGGATCGGCTCAGCCCCCGGCACTTCACCGCGGCGACCACTCTGGCGACCGCCTACTCGCCCCGCGGCGCGGCCGAGGCCGGCTATCTCGACGAAGTGGTCGCCGCCGACGAGCTCGAGGATGCCGCCATGCAGAGGGCGCAGGCGCTGGCCGCGCACGTGCGCCGGACCGCCTTCGGGTTGACCCGCCGCACCGCGAGGCAGAAGACCATCGACCACATCCTGTCGACGCTCGACGAGGACCTGGAGAACTTCGGAGTGCTGGACTGAGCGCAGCCGTCCCGCCTTGACCGGGGCTGTGGACAACTCGGGGCAAGACCTGTGAACAAGCTGGGGATAGTTCCCGCCTACGACGCGGTCGTGATCGTGTCCTTCGGAGGTCCTGAAGGCCCCTCCGAGGTCGAGCCGTTCCTCACCAACGTCACCGCGGGACGCGACATCGGCGCCGAGCGCCTGGCCGCGGTCGCCCGGCAGTACCACCACTTCGGCGGCACCAGCCCGCTCAACGCCCAGTGCCGCCGGCTGCGCACCGCCCTGGCTCGCCGGCTCGCAGCCGCGGGCCACGACCTGCCGGTGTACTGGGGGAACCGCAACTGGGTCCCCTACCTGTCCGACGCCGTAGGTGAGATGGCCGCGGCCGGGCGCCGCCGGGCGCTGGCCGTCGTCACCTCCGCATACTCGTCGTACTCGGGCTGCCGCCAGTACCTGGACGACATCGAGGTGGCCCGGGCCGCAGTGGGAGAGGCCGCACCCGCCATCGACAAGGTGCGCGCCTACTACGACCACCCCGGCTTCGTCGAGCCCTTCAGCGACGCCGTCGCGGCGGCCCGCGGCAGCCTGCCCGCCGAGCTCCGATCGGAGGCTCGGCTGGTGTTCACCGCCCACTCCATACCCGAAACCATGGCTGCAGGCTGCGACTACGAGCGTCAACTGCAGGAGACAGCTCGCCTGGTGGCGGGCGGTGCCGGGTTCGACGCCTGGACCATGGCCTGGCAGAGCCGCAGCGGCCCGCCCTCGGTGCCGTGGTTGGCGCCCGATGTGAACGACTGCCTGGAACGCCTGGCCCGCGACGAAGGCGTCGAGTCCGTGGTCCTGGCCCCCATCGGCTTCGTCACCGACCACATGGAGGTCATGTGGGACCTCGACGTGGTCGCGGCCGGCACCGCGGCCGATCTGGGCATGCGGCTGGTCCGGGCGGTTACCCCCGGCACGGGTCCCGACGACCGCTTCGTGGCCATGTGGCAGGAGTTGATCTCCGAGCGCCTCGCGCCCGGCGCTGCCCGGCGCTCCCTCGGCCGTCTCGGCGTCGGTCCCGACGCCTGCCCCGCCGGCTGCTGCCCGCTGCGTTAGAGGCCGAGCGAGTAGGCGCACCAATCCGCTGCATACGGGCGAGGCCGTGGCCCGAGCGGCCCGTGAGCGCAGCGAACAAGAGCGGGAGACACCCCGCCCCGACGCGATGGGCGTTCACCTACCCGCGCACGCTCCCATTGACGGGTATCCACCACTCAGCCTGTGGATAACGGTATTTTCTGTAGCTGTATACCGTCAATCCCCGGGACTGAACATCTGCCGATGAACCACACTCGCATCGCGGCCGAGGCGATCCGATTCCGCATCTCCACGATCCGCCGTCCCCTGGTGAACAGCGAGACGGTCGATGTGGAGGCCATGGCGGCAGCCGCGGTCACCGCGGCCACTCCGGAGGTCGACCAGGCCCTCCGGATAGTGGCCACCGCTTGGCAGCGCGCCGGCTTCGAGCCGGAGGACTTGGTGCAGCCCTGGAAGGGCGAGCAGGTCGACCACTTCAGGAGCCAGCCCGACCTCATCGACGCCATCGACGTGATCGTGCGGGGCGCCAACGGAGCGACCGCCGCGGCCTGATCCCCGCTCAGCGCGGATGTCTCACCGGTCCCGGCCGTCTCCGGTACGGTGCGGCCGGTGCCCGAGCTTCCCGAGGTCGAGACCATCCGAGCCCAGTTGCATCCGCGCCTGGCAGGGTGCTCGATCACCGACGCCGGCTCCCACCCCTCGGAGAAGTTCTTGCCGGCCATGGACGCGGTCGGCGGCCAGATCTCAGCCGTCGGCCGCCGCGGGAAGTACCTCATCCTCGCCCTTGATGACGGCAGCGAATCCGGCTGCGAACTGGTCATCCACCTGGGGATGACCGGCCGGCTGTCCATCTCCCGCGACGCCGATCGAGACCATCCGCACCTGCGGGCCTGGTGGCACCTGGACGGCGACGAGGTGCTCACGCTCCACGACGTGCGACGGTTCGGGCGGGTGCACGTCGTGGAGGCCGGCCGCTACGAGGCCATCGCCACGCTCGACCGCCTCGGGCCCGAACCCCTCAGTGACCAGTTCACGGGCGACGGCCTCTGGCGGGCGCTCAGCGCCAGCCGGCGCTGCGTGAAGACCCAGCTGCTGTCGCAGCGACCGGTGGCGGGTGTGGGCAACATCTACGCCGACGAGGCGCTGTGGCTGGCACAGATCAACCCTGCTGTCCGCCACCTGTCGAGGCCTCGAGCCGCCCGCCTGGCCGACACCATCCGAACCGCGCTGGCGTCGGGCCTGCGCCATGGCGGCACCACGTTGCGCGACTACGCCACCCTGGACGGCTCGTCGGGGCGCAACCAGCACCACCTGCACTGCTACGGGCGGGCCGGCGAGCCGTGCGAGCGCTGCGGCACGGAGCTGCGCCGCCGGATCATCGACGCCCGGGGCACCACTTGGTGCCCGGTCTGCCAGCGCCGCTAGCCCGCAGCGTGCATTCTTGACGTAGTTCGCCTCACATGTGCGGCACAACTACGTCAAGAACGTTCGGCCACGAGGCGTTAGCGTGTCGGCCATGGAGCTCGGGCCGGTACACCACGTGTCGATCAACGTTCCCGACGTGGAGGCGGCGGCGCCGTTCTACACCGACGTGCTGGGCATGGCCGTGCTGCCCCGCCCCGACTTCGGCTTCAACGGCCGCTGGCTGCAGACCCCGGGCGGCGGGGAGGTGCACCTCATCGAGGTCGAGGGCTGGGTGCCGCCGCAGGGCCAGCACTGGGCTTTCAAGGTGGACGACATCGAAGCCGCGGTCGCAGAGTTGCGAGACCGGGGCGTGGATGTGGCCGACCCCAAGCCGCTGCCGGGGACGCCGGCCCGCCAGACCTTCTTCTTCGACCCCGCCGGCAACATGATCGAGCTCAACCAGCCGGCCTGAGCAGAACGCCGGCCGGCGAGGCCAGCGAGGATCCGGGCACAGAGCTCGGTGTTGATTAGGTTGCGTTGCGAATGTTCTTAGGTGTGCCGACTTCGCCGACAAGGTCCCCCATCTCGAGAACGCGGCACAGCTCGAGTCGACAGTCACCGCCTACGCGGAGACCGGGGCTTCCTTCGGTGGCGTGAGCCTCGAACCGACCGCGGTCTCGATCGAAGGAGACGTCGCCACCGTCACTTACAACGTGCTGTTCGGAGGGAGCGCCGCCTACAGCGACCTGTCCGGCGAGATGCAGCTCGTCGACGGCGTCTGGGTGGTCAGCCGGGACACATTCTGCGGCTTCATGTCCTCGGCCCGTACTCCCTGCCAGGACTGAGGCCTTCGATGGCAACGAGCCGAGCTTCCGACGAAGCCTCTTCGAGCAGCCGTGCGGACTACGACAAGATGCCCGGGCACTGGCTGCTAGCCCGGATGGGCAAGCGGGTGCTCCGGCCCGGCGAAGCCATCGGCGCCGAGGCACAAGCTCAGGCGATCGTGGCCGACATGAAGCGGCGCGCCGGGCAGGTCGAGGGTCGACTCGACGACCTAGGCGACAGACTCTCGGGCTTCTCTGACCCACACATCCGACTGACGCTTTGTCTTCCCTCGAAACTGTCGGTTGTTCGGGAGCCTCCCAGTGGAGGCTCATGCCTCGCCGGCGGTGTGACTTCATGCAGAGCCTGGCTGAAGGCCCCATCACTGTCTTGTCCGCCAGCGTCGGCGAGCCGTGTGCCACATGAACCGTCTTGGAACGACCGGAGCAGACACATGACAAGCATGACACGAGACCTGGTGCGGGTGGTCGGGGGGATCGACACCCACAAGGACCTGCACACACCGCATTTGGCACCAGCTACCTAGAGGACTGCGGGGTTACCATAGAGAACTGTGTAATCTGGTGTGGTGTCTTGCGACTTCTGGATGAGTCGACGTGACGTGGTTCCTGCACTGCCACGCCGGGACCACTCAACAAGGCAAAGGGGTCTATCTGCCTTGCGGGTCCTATCGGCGTTCGTCGTCCTTTCCGTGGCGGTCTCGACGGTTGCGGTTCCTGCGGCTGAGGCGCAGAGCGAAGATCCCGACGCCACCCGTGCCGGTGCAGTCGATCTCGGCGAGATCAGCAGCCTTGGCGATCCTCAGTTTCCCCCCGACACGCTCGACGGCGTCGATGACGCGGTCGACTACTACAGATTCCGGCTCGCGGACCCGGCCACGGTCGGCCTGGGCCTGAGGCGGCTCGATGTCGACGCCGATCTCCATCTCGAGGACGATTCGGGCGAGATGCTCGCGCAGAGCGCCAATGCGGGCCTGACCGACGAGTGGATCGAGCGCGACCTTCCCGCCGGCGACTACTACGCACGCATCGAGTCGCGCGCCGCGGGGCCCAACAGCTACATCTTCCGCTACGGCGCTGAGCTGCTGGCAGACGGGACGGTGCTCCGCCTCGTCCTCAGCAGCACCGAACCGGGCCGGCTCGACATCGGCTGGCACCCGGCCAGCCCGCCTCCGAGCGAGTACCGCGTGAACTGGGCCAAAGCAGGCGAGAGCTTCCCCACCTGGACCGACGAATCAGGCAACGCGTACCCCGCCGATGCGCGGCACACGCTGAAGGGCCTCGAGCCGGGGGCGGAGTACAAGGTCAGGGTCCGGTCCCGGTACGAGGGCGCGGATCCCGGCCCGTGGAGCCAGGAAGTGCACCTCGCGGTCAGCGAAGAGAACCAGCCGCTCATCGATGCGAGAGACAAGCAGCCCCAGAACGACGAGCAGAGCCAGGAGGTCACCCGGGAGGTCACTCGGAACGAACCGACTGAGCCGGCGGGTGTGTTGGTGAGCACGTTGGGGCAGAGCCTGGATGGGGCTTGGGTGAATTTTGGGAATGGGGGGGCGCGGGCGCAGGTGTTTGGGACGGGGCCGAGTCTTTCGGGGGTGGATTTGGAGTCGGTGTCGGTGAGGTTTCAGGCGGTGCATTCTTCGGCGCGTGTGGGGGTGAGTGTGTGGTCGGTGGATGATGATTTCCGGCCGGCGTCCCGGTTGTTTGCGTTGCGCAGTCCGGTGGGGGGTGTGGCTGCTAGGAGGGTGAATGTGTTTGCTGCGCCGGAGGGTTCGATGCTGGATCCGGATTCGTGGTATGCGGTGGTGGTCGCTGACAACGGTAGCCGCGAGCAGACGACTCAGCTGATATTGACGAACTCTGACGATGTGGATGAGGGCGCCGCGTCGGGGTGGGCTGTGCGGTCGGGGTCGTTGGCGCTGGGGGGGCATGAGTCGTGGGGTGATGCTGCTTGGCGTACGGGCAGGGTGTTGATGGCGGTGAACGGCGTGACGCGTGATTTTCGTTCGCGTGTGGAGTTCGCGGCCGATTCGTATCTGGCGGTGGAGGGCGGGTCGGCGGTGGTGGATCTGCGTCTGGATCTGGCGTCTGAGGCCGATTTTGTGGTGCCGATCACGGCGACGCCGTTGGGCGGCGCGTCGGCTGCTGATTTTGTGGTGCCTGCCAGTGTGAGCTTCAGCGCGGGCGACGAGCGGGCGCAGTTCGCGTTGGCGGCGGTCGATGACGGGGTGAGCGATCCAGGAGAGGGGGTGCTGCTGTCGCTGGGAACGCTGCCCGATGGGTTAGAGGCAGGCGACACCACCGAGGCGACCGTGTCGATCTTTGACGGTGTGGCGGTGCGTGTGGGGTTCACCAGCGGGGGGAGCTTCGGTGCGGTGGAGGGCGAAGAGGTCGAGGTCGGGGTGAGCCTGTCGCGTGACCCCGGGCGCGAGGTGGTGGTGCCGATCACGGTGCGCAAGCGGGGTGGTGCTTCGGATGCTGATTTTTCGGGGGTTCCTGAGAGCGTCACGTTCGCGTCGGGCGAGACCGACACGACCTTCACGGTGACCGCGACCGATGACAGCGAAGACGACGACGGCGAGTCGCTGTTGTTGGGGTTCGGGGATCTGCCGCTGCGGGTGTCCGCGGACGGCGTGGCGGACACAGCGACGGTGCGGCTGGACGACAACGACGCACCCGACTCGGTGACGGTGAGCTGGGACCAGAGCCGGCATTATGTGGCCGAGGGCGCAAGCGTCGTCCTCAGCGCCACCCTGTCCGACGATCCCGAGCGGACCGTGACTGTTCCGGTCACCACCACGCGGTCATCGAGCACCGGCACCGACGATTACAGCCTGTCGGGGACCAGCCTGAACTTCGGGGCCGGCCAGCGCACCGCCACCGTGGTGCTCTCAGCCACCGACGACACCGACGCCGACGACGGCGACTGGGTGCGGCTCAGCTTCGGGACCCTGCCCACGGGAGTGACCTCGGGCACCCCCGCCTCGACGACGGTCACGATCAACAGCAGCCTGGTGATGATCCGCAACCTCGGCCAGACCGTCTCGGGCAGGGAGTCGTTGACCGACGTGCGGTTCGTGAATGTGGGTGGCGGCGTGCAGTCGCCGCAGGGCATTCCTGTCTCGCGGCATGTCGGGTTCAGGACAGGCAGTCATCCCTCGGGCTATGACCTGGACTCGGTCAGGGTGCGCTTCTCGCACCCCGACGCGGCCGACACCGGCATCTCCTATAGCGACTCGTTCGCGCTGGACGCGAGCATCGTCCGCCAGGACGGCACCAAGGTCGCCGACCTCACCCTGCCGTCTCTCTCGTTTCTCCAGCGCTTGAGCGGCGTGCAGACGCTGAGCGCGCCGGCGGGGACCGAGCTGTTGCCCGACACCGTCTACCGGCTCAAGCTCAAGTTCGACTCCAACCGCGGCAGCACCACCATATGGATTCCCGGCACCCCCAACACGGACTTCGATGTCGGCTCGCAGCCCGGCTGGGAGCTCCGCGGCGGGAACCTGTACCAGATCGAGGTGCGCGCCAGCGAGCGGGCGATACCTGAGGTGCGCGCCAGCTTCGCTGCGGCGACGTATTCGGTGACCGAGGGCGACAGCGTCACGGTGACGGTGAACCTGTCGGCTGATCCCGACCGCGAAGTGGAGGTGCCGATCACGGTCGCTCCCCAGGGCGGCGCGACCGCCGCGGACTATTCGGGGGTGCCCGGCCATGTCACCTTCGAGCCCGGCGAGACCGCGGCCACCTTCACCGTGCGCACCACAGACGACGTCGCCGACGACGACGACGAGAGCCTGCTGCTGGGGTTCGGGCCGCTGCCCGCGAGCGTCACCGCGGGCGACACCACCGCCGCGACGGTGTCGATCACCGACGACGACGAAAGCGACGGGCAGACCGTGTCGGTCAGCTTCGCCGAGAGCGCCTATGAGGTCGACGAGGGCGACAGCGTCACCGTGACGCTCACCCTCGACGCGATCCCCGGACGCGACGTGAGGATCCCCATCACCGCGACCGGCCAGGACGGCGCGACCGCCGCGGACTACTCCGGGGTCCCCCAACACGTCACCATCGCCGCGGACCGCACCAGAGCATCGTTCAGGTTCACCGCGGCGCCCGACGGCACCGACGACGACGACGAGAGCGTGCTGCTGGGGCTGGGAACACTGCCGGCGAACGTGCAGGCCGGCGGCACCGCCACCGCGACGGTGTCGATCATCGACGACGACTTGGCGCTGCTGGTCGCGAACTTCGACCAGGCCGCCCACACCGTCACCGAAGGCGGCGTCACGCCGGTCACCATCACCCTGTCCGACGCCCCAGAACGCACCGTCACCATCCCGTTGCGCGCCATCCCCCAAGGCCACACCACCACAGACGACTACACCGTCCCCGCCGACGTCACCTTCCAGCCCTACCAAACCACCGCGACCATCTCGTTCATCGCCACCGACGACACCGAGGACAACGACAACAAATCAGCAATCCTCATCTTCCAGGACCTCCCCGACGACATCAACACCGGCACCACCGCCCAAACCCACATCACCATCACCGACAACGACACCACTCATGTCGGTTTCGGGCGCGACGGCTACGACGTGGCAGAAGGCAGCGAAGTGCAGGTCGTGGTGCTGCTCTCGGCACCGGCGCGACAGCAGATCGACGTACCCATCGAGGTGACGGCGCAGGGGGGAGCGTCGGCGGCCGACTACTCCGGGGTCCCGCAGAGCGTGACGTTCGAGATCGGGCAGTCCCGAGCGACGTTCGCACTGACCGCAGCCGACGACGACGACGACGACGACGGCGAATCGCTGCTGATCGGCTTCGGTGACCTGCCGTCCGGAGTGTCCACCGACCATTCGGAAGAGCCGTCCAACACCACCGTGCGGCTCGTCGACGACGATGCACCGGCCTCGGTCGAGGTGAGCTTCGCGGCCAGCGCGTACAACGTTGCCGAAGGAACTACCGTCGCCGTGGAGGTGGTGCTCTCGGACGATCCAGAGCGCGAGCTCGTCGTCCCCATCACGGCGACCCCGCAGGGCGATGCCTCGAGCGCGGACTTCTCGGTTCCCGCGTCGGTCCGGTTCGAACCGGGCCAGACGTCGGCCGCCATCGAGTTCTCGGCGTCGAGCGACACGGACTCCGACGACGCCGAGCAGGTGGAGCTGGCATTCGGGACGCTGCCCGCACACGCCACCGCGGGATCCGTCAGCACCTCGACGGTCATGATCAACGAGCAGCTCGTGCTCATCAGCAACCTCGACCAGACCACGTCCGACTCGGCCGACCTCGTGACTGGCGGCACGCTGTCGCGGCTCAGCGTGGGCTTTGTGACGGGCAGCCATCCTGCGGGCTATGACCTGCACTCGATCCGCGCTCTCATGTCGCACTCGAGCGTCTCGGATTCGGGCGTGCCCGCCGATGTCGACAGCCCGTTGCGGGCGCGCATCGTGCGCGGCGCTTCGCAGGTCGCGCAGCTCACGGTGCCGTCAGGGGCATTGGCCGATGTGGTGACCCTCGCCGCGCCTGCTGGGACCAAGCTGTTGGCGGGCACCGAGTACCGCGTCGAGTTCTGGTTCGCCGCCGACCCCGGTCAGACCACCGTCAAGCTGCCGGCCACCCCCAGCGGCGACGCCGACCCCGGCGCCGGCATCGGCTGGGAACTCAGCACGAGCCCGCGCCTGCAGATCGAAGTGCGCGGCAGCCTGCGGGCGATACCCGAGGTCAGCGTCAGCTTCGCCGAGGACGCCTACGCCGTTGACGAGGGCGGCAGCGTCACCGTGACGGTGAACCTGTCCGAGGATCCCGACCGCGAGGTGCAGGTGCCGATCACAGCCGCCCCCCAAGGCGGCACGACCGCCGCGGACTACACCGGAGTGCCCGACCACGTCACCTTCGGGCCCGGCGACACAACGGCCACCTTCACCATCGCCGCCACCGACGACACCGACGACGACGACAACGAAAGCCTGCTGCTGCGGTTCGGACCGCTGCCCGCCAGCGTCACCACGGGCGACACCACCGCCGCAACCGTGCTGATCACCGACAACGACACCACCTCCGAACCCAGCGGGAATGCGCTGGTGAGCACGTTGGGGCAGAGCCTGAATGGGGCTTGGGTGAGTTTTGGGCTGTCGGAGGCGTGGGCGCAGGTGTTTGGGACGGGGCCGAGTCTTTCGGGGGTGGATTTGGAGTCGGTGTCGGTGAGGTTTCAGGCGGTGCATTCTTCGGCGCGTGTGGGTGTGAGTGTGTGGTCGGTGGATGATGATTTCCGGCCGGCGTCCCGGTTGTTTGCGTTGGGCAGTCCGGAGGGGGGTGTGGTTGCTCGGAGGGTGAACGTGTTCTCTGCGCCGGAGGGAACGATGCTGGATCCGGACTCGTGGTATGCGGTGGTGGTCGCTGACAACGGTCGCCGCCAGCAGGCGACTCAGTTGGTGTTGACGAACTCTGACGGTGTGGATGAGGGCGCCGCGTCGGGGTGGGGGGTGCGGTCGGGGTCGTTGTGGCTGGAGCGGCATCAGTCGTGGGGTGATGCTGGCTGGTTTACGGGCAGGGTGTTGATGGCGGTGAACGGCGTGACGCGTGATTTTCGTTCGCGTGTGGAGTTCGCGTCCGATTCGTATCTGGCGGTGGAGGGCGGGTCGGCGGTGGTGGAGCTGCGCCTGGACCGGGCGTCTGAGGTTGATTTTGTGGTGCCGGTCACGGCGACGCCGTTGGGGGGCGCGTCGGCTGCTGATTTTGTGGTGCCTGCCAGTGTGAGCTTCAGCGCGGGCGACGAGCGGGCGCAGTTCGCGTTGACGGCGGTCGATGACGGGGTGAGCGATCCAGGAGAGGGGGTGCTGCTGTCGCTGGGAACGCTGCCCGATGGGTTAGAGGCAGGCGACACCACCGAGGCGACCGTGTCGATCTTCGATGGTGTGGCGGTGCGTGTGGGGTTCACCAGCGGGGGGAGCTTCAGCGCTGTGGAGGGCGGCGAGGTCGAGGTCGGGGTGAGCCTGTCGCGTGATCCGGGGCGCGAGATGGTGGTGCCGATCACGGTCACCAAGCAGGGCGGCGCCTCCGACGACGACTTCTCCGGCGTTCCCGAGAGCGTCACGTTCGCGTCCGGCGAGACGGAGGCGAGCTTCACGGTGACCGCGACCGATGACAGCGAAGACGATGACGGCGAGTCGCTGTTGTTGGGGTTCGGGGATCTGCCGCTGCGGGTGTCCGCGGACGGCGTGGCGGACACGGCGACGGTGCGGCTCGACGACAACGACGCACCCGACTCGGTGACGGTGAGCTGGGACCAGAGCTCGTACTACGTGGCCGAGGGCGCAAGCGTCGTCATCAGCGCCACCCTGTCTGACGATCCCGAGCGGACCCTGAGCGTTCCGGTCACCACCACGCGGTCGTCGAGCACCGGCACCGGCGATTTCAGCCTGTCGGGGACCACTCTGAGCTTCGGGGCCGGCCAGCGCACCGCCACCGTGGTGCTCTCAGCCACCGACGACACCGACGCCGACGACGGCGACTGGGTGCGCCTCAGCTTCGGCACCCTGCCCACGGGAGTGACCTCGGGCACCCCCGCCTCGACGACGGTGACCATCAACAGCAGCCTGGTGATGGTCCGCAACCTCGGCCAGACCGTCTCAGGCACGGTGTCGTTGACCGATTTGCGGTTCGTGACGGTGACGCCCTGCGTGAGGCCGCCCTGCTCGACGACTCTGGAGGGTGTTCCTGTCGCGAGGCATATGGATTTCGTGACGGGCAGTCATCCCACGGGCTATGAACTGGACTTGGTCAGAGTGCGGTTCTCGCACTCCGACGCGGCCAACACCGGCATTCCCAGCGTTGACGTGCCGGCGCTGGACGCGAGCATCGTCCGCCAGAACGGCACCAAGGTCGCCGACCTCACTCTGCCGCCTCGCCTGTTTGGCGGGGCCTTGAACGGAATACAGGGGCTGAGCGCGCCGTCGGGGACCGAGCTGTTGCCCGACACCGTCTACCGGCTCAAGCTCCTGTTCGACTCCAACCGCGGCATCGACGAAAGGGTGAGGATTCCGAGCACGCCCAACACAGACACCGATGTCGGCTCGCAGCCCGGCTGGGAGTTCCGCGGCGAGGGCCACTTCTACCAGATCGAGGTGCGCGCCAGCGCGCGGGCGATACCGGAGGTGAGCGTCAGCTTCACCGCGGACACCTATCCGGTGGACGAGGGCGACAGCGTCACCGTGACGGTGAACCTGTCCGCCGATCCCGACCGCGAGGTGCAGGTGCCCATCACGGCCGCTCCCCAGGGCGGCGCGACCGCCGCGGACTACTCGGGGGTGCCCGACAGCGTCACCTTCGAGCCCGGCGAGACCGCGGCCACCTTCACCGTGCGCACCACAGACGACGTCGCCGACGACGACGACGAGAGCCTGCTGCTGGGGTTCGGGACGCTGCCCGCGAACGTCACCGCGGGCGACACCACCGCCGCGACGGTGTCGATCACCGACGACGACGAAAGCGACGACCAGACCGTGTCGGTCAGCTTCGCCGAGAGCGCCTATGAGGTCGACGAGGGCGACAGCGTCACCGTGACGCTCACCCTCGACGCGATCCCCGGACGCGACGTGAGGATCCCCATCACCGCGACCGGCCAGGACGGCGCGACCGCCGCGGACTACTCCGGGGTCCCCCAACACGTCACCATCGCCGCGGACCGCACCAGAGCATCGTTCAGGTTCGCCGCGGCGCCCGACGGCACCGACGACGACGACGAGAGCGTGCTGCTGGCGCTGGGAACACTGCCCGCCAACGTGCAGGCCGGCGGCACCGCCACCGCGACGGTGTCGATCATCGACGACGACTTGGCGCTGCTGGTCGCGAACTTCGACCAGGCCGCCCACACCGTCACCGAAGGCCAAATCACACCAATCACCATCACCTTGTCCGACGCCCCGGAACGCACCGTCACCATCCCGTTGCGCGCCATCCCCCAAGGCGACACCACCACAGACGACTACACCGTCCCCGCCAACGTCACCTTCCAGCCCTACCAGACCAGCGCGACCGTCTCGTTCATCGCCACCGACGACACCGAGGACAACGACAACAAATCAGCGATCCTCACCTTCTCGGACCTCCCCGACGACATCAACACCGGCACCACCGCCCAAACCCACATCACCATCACCGACAACGACACTGTCGTGACGCTCTTCGAGCATGACCTGCGCGCCGATGTGCTCACCGACGGCGTCGCGATCGTCGACACCCGAGCGGGAGCGTCGACCCATTTCCGCTCCGCCATCGACAAGCCCGGCGATGTGGATTGGTTCAAGATCACGCTCGCGGCCGGCACCAAGTACCGGTTCGCTCTCAAGGGGCTCAACAGCACCGGCGAGCTCACGCTGGCTGACCCGCTCATCATCGGCATCTACACCGGACCGGACGGCTACGTCGACGGCACCCTCGCAGTTCCGCTGAACAGACGCGAGACCCGTACCGACGGCGTGCTGACCCAGATGCACTACGTCGCCGCCGCAGACGGCGATCACTGGATCGCGGTTCGGGGCGTCGAGGACGCGACAGGCATCTACGATCTGCGTGTCCTGCGCGTTGGGGACGACAACACCCACGACGACCCCGACACGACCCAGGTCATCAGCCCCGGCCTGACGAGGCGAGGAGCGATCGACCATCCAGGCGACGTTGACTGGTACAGGGCCTCGCTGGTGGCCGGGACCACCTACGAGGCTGCAATTGCCCCCGACGGCGGGACCGGACCCTGCCTCGACGTGGGGGTCCGCGACGCCGACGGACAGCAACTCCGGCGCGACGAGAAAAGCCGCCAGTGCGCCCTCACGTACTTCACGCCCACACAGACGGGTGACTACTTCTTCGTGGTCTATTCGGACTCGAACCAGTCCTGGGGATATTCCCTCACATTGACCGAATCATCGGGCTGACGTCACCGTGCCGCAAGACGGTTCGGCTTGTGTGGCGTCTGTGCCTATCAGCCGGGCCCGGCGACGGTGAGTTCGACCCGTGTCGATAGCTTCGTGCCGTCGGCTGTGCAGATGGCGCGGTCGTGGTTGCAGTTCGAGGTCGCGGGCAGCACGATGGTGACGTCACCGTTGCCGTCCGGCGTGATGGTGATCTCCCAGCGTCTGTTGCCGGGAGGCCTCAGGCGCCGCGCCGCGGTCACCTCGCCTCTGGTCACCCTGAATGCGTGGTCCAGCAGCGTCTCGTAGCTGAAGTCCGGCTTGGGGTTCTTGCTGAAGCGCAACTCGAAGGTGAACGCCGTGTGCCCGTCGTGGGTCGGCGGGGTGTCGATGAACTTCGCTGTCAGCGGTGTAGCAGCAGCAGCCACGGTGACCGAGGTTTCGCCGGACAACATATTGCCGTCGGCTGTGCAGATGGCGCCTTGGTCGGCGCAGTCCGTTGTGGCGGGCAGCACGATGGTCACGTCGCGGCTGCCGCGCGGGGTGATGGTGATCTCCCAGCGCACGTTGCCGGGAGGCGCCAGGCGCCGCGCGGTGGTCACCTCGCCTCCGGTCACCGTGAATGCGTGGTCCTGCAGCGTCTGGTAGCTGAAGTCCGGTCCGGGTTCCTCGCTGAGGCGCAGCTCGAAGGTGAACGCCGTCTGCCCGTCGTGGGTCGGCGGGGTGTCGATGAGCTTCGCGGTGAGCGGTTCTGCGGCGGCCTGCTGGAGGGTTTGGCGGTCGTGGAGCGAGGCGCGGCTCGCGTCGAGCCAGTAGGAGTAGACCTTGGTGTCGTTGCGGTCGACGACCCATATCGTCTCCCCGTCGGACCAGACTCCTGCTGGGAGGTTGTTGCCGACGGCGGCGGGCGTGTTGAAGTCCTTGGCGGCGTCGCGGGTCCCGTTCGACAGCCGGTAGGCGAAGAGCTTGTCGTCGCCGCGGTCGGCGACCCACATCGTCTCCCCGTCGGACCAGAGCCCCGCCGGGTGGTCGTTGCCGCCCTTGAGCGTGAATCCGTGGCCGAGGACGCGCTGGCGGGTCCGCCGGTCGTAGGCGTAGAGCCTGTCGTCGTCGGTGTCGACCACCCATATCGTCGTGTGGTCGGACCAAAGCCCCGCCGCGTGGTCGTTGTTGTCGTCGAGGGTTATGGACCCGATAGTCGTTCCGGTCTGCCAGTTGACGAACTTCAGCTTGGGAACAGACCATGGATCCTGCGGGCTCCAGGTGTCGAGATGGATCAGCCAGAGCGTGGTGGTCCTGCCGGGCGACCAGATCCCCGCCATATCGACATGGGGCGACACCGCGAAGTCCTTGGCGGGGTCGTGGTGTCCGGTAGACAGGCTGTAGGCGTAGAGCTTGTGGTCGGCGCTGTCGCCCACCCACATCGTCTCACCGTCGGACCAGATGCCCCACGGGGCGTCGTTGCCCGCCGCTGCCAGCGTGTCGATGTCTCGGACCGCGGTCCACCCGAAGTCGTCGTCGGCGCCGCGGTTCACCCACAGCGTGTAGGTGAACGAGTTGCCGGCCTCCGCGGTCACCACGATCTGCACCGCGTTGGCGCCCTCGGCCAGGTTCAGCGCCACGCCGGCGCCGCCCGACTCGACCCCGTCCACCACATAGGTCACCGACGCCCCGGGGTGGCTCGCGGCCGCGGCGACGGTCACCCGCTTGATGCCGGCGCCCACCCCGAAGTGGTACGACACGCGGCCCGCGTCGATCCCCGGGACCGCGACGCCGCCCACGGTCACCGCGCTCAGCGAGGAGTCCAAGGAGGGCACGTTGTAGGCGTAGACCTTGTCGTCGTCGTTGTCGACCACCCACATCACCGCCCCGTTGGACCAGATCCCCGCGGGGGCTCCGTTGCCCGCCGCGGCCAGCGTGTCGAAGTCCGCGTCGGCGTCGCGCGCTCTGGTCGACAGGCCGTAGGCGTAGAGTTTGTCGTCGGCGGTGTCGGCCACCCACACCGTGGCGCGGTCAGACCAGATCCCCGCCGGGTGGTCGTTGCCCGCCACCAGCTCGATGTCCTTGCCGCCGTCGCGCGCTCTGGTCGACAGGCCGTAGGCGTAGAGCTTGTCGTCGGCGGTGTCGACCACCCACACCGTGGTCCGGTCAGACCAGACCCCTGCCGGGTGGTCGTTGCCCGCCACCAGCTCGATGTCCTTGACGGCGTCGCGCGCTCTGGTCGACAGCCTGTAGGCGTAGAGCTTGTCGTCGGCGGTGTCGACCACCCACACCGTGGTGCGGTCAGACCAGATCCCCGCCGGGTCGTCGTTGCCCGCGGCGAGCTCGATGTCGTTGCCGGCGTCGCGCGCCCCATCAGAGGCCCGGTAGGCGTAGAGCTTGTCGTCGGCGGTGTCGGCCACCCACACCGTGGTCCGGTCAGACCACAGTCCCCACGGGTCGTCGTTGCCTGCCGCTGTCAGCGTGTCGATGTCGCGGACCGCGGCCCACCCGAACGCGGTGTCGGTGCTGCGGTTCACCGACAGCGTGTAGGTCCTCACGGTCTGCTCGTGCTCGGC
This sequence comes from Candidatus Aldehydirespirator sp., assembly GCA_965203635.1. Lineage (GTDB taxonomy): Bacteria > Actinomycetota > Acidimicrobiia > Acidimicrobiales > Aldehydirespiratoraceae > Aldehydirespirator. The sequence goes on along the minus strand of OZ241903.1, from coordinate 2,037,407 downwards.
GGTCACCACGATCTGCACCACGTTGGCGCCCTCGGCGAGGTCCAGCGTCACGCTGGCGGCGGTCGAGTCGTTGCCGTTCACCACATACTTCAGCGACGCCCCGGGGTGGTTGGCGGCCGCGGCGACCACCACGGCGGTGACGTCGCCCCCGACCGGGTGATGGTACGACAGCCGGTGCGGGTCGAAGCCCGCGACCGCGTCCCCGTCGACGGTCAACGCGCGCAGCGAGGCGTCGAAGGAGGGAAGGTTGTAGGAGTAGATCTTGTCGTCTCTGGTGTCGGCCACCCACATCAGCTCACCGTCGGACCAGATCCCCGACGGTGAGCCGTTGGCCGCCAGCAGCGACTGGATGCTCTTGTTCCTGTCGTACTGGCCGTCAGAGAGCCGGTAGGCCAACACCCGGCCCGAATGGGCCTCCCACACCGTCGTGTGATCAGACCAGAGCCCCCGCGCGTCGAAGGTCTGCGGCAGCGCGAGGTCGCGGCCCGCGACCCGCGACCCTCCCGACAGGCGGTAGGCGTAGAGCTTGTCGTCGACAGAGTCCGCCACCCACACCAGCGCGCCGTCAGACCACACCCCCCACGGGTCGCCGTTGCCCGCCGCCAGCGAGATGTCCTTGCCGCCGTCGCGCTGTCGGGTCAACAGGCCGTAGGCGTACAGCTTGTCGTCGGCGGTGTCGGTGACCCACACCGTGGCCCCGTTGGACCAGATCCCCGCCGGGTCGTCGTTGGCCGACGCCAGGTCGATGTCCTTGCCGTCGTCGCGCTCAGTGGTCGACAACACGTAGGCGTAGAGCTTGTCGTCGGCGGTGTCGGCCACCCACATCGTCTCCCCGTTGGACCAGACCCCCGCCGGATCCCCGTTGCCTGAGGCGGCCAGCGTGTCGAAGTCGCCCACCGCGGCCCACTCGAAGTCGGCGGTCGAGCCCCGGTTCAACGTCAGCGTGTAAGTGACCGTATTGGTGGCCTCGGCGGTCACCACCACCTCCACCACATTGGCGCCACTAGCCAGGTCCAGCGTCACGCTGCTGCCGGTCGTCTCGTTGCCGTTCACCACATAGGTCACCGACGCCCCCGAATCGCTCGCAGCGGCCGCCACCGTCACCCGCTCGGTGGCCCCCGACACCCCGAACTCATAGGACCGCCGGTCCGGGTCGAACCCCGGAACCGCGACCCCGCCCACCGTCACGCCACTCAAAGAAGCATCATCAGACGGCGCCACCAGCCAATACGAGAACACCTTGGCCTCCCTCGAGTCGGTCACCAGCATCAACCTGCCGTCAGACCACAACCCCCGCGGGTTCTCGTTGGCGTCGGGAAGCACTTGAATGCTCCTGTTGCGGATATAGGCGCCGTCAGAAGCCCCGAAAGCCAAAATCAAACCCGACCGCACCCCCCACAGCGTCGTGTCATCGGACCAGATCCCCCGCGTGCCGCGGCCCTCGGTGAGCGTCACGTCGCGGCCCGCCACCCGCGACCCGCCCGACAGCCGGTAGGCGTACAGCTCGTCGTCGACGGTGTCGCCCACCCACACCAGCGCGCCGTCAGACCACACCCCCCACGGATCGTCGTTGCCCGCCGCCAACGAGATGTCCCTGCCCGCATCACGCCGGCGGGTCAACAGACCGTAGGCATACAGCTTGTCGTCGACAGAGTCCACCACCCACACCGTCGTCCCGTCAGACCACACCCCCGCCGGGCTGCCGTTGTCCGAAGCCAACTCGATGTCGCTGCCGGCGTCGCGCTGCTTCGTCGCCGAGCTGTACGCGAACAGCTTGTCGTCAGAGGTGTCGGCCACCCACACCGTCGCCCCGTCAGACCAGATCCCCGCCGGAGACCGGTTGCCCGCAGCCGCCAACGTGTCCAAGTCACCGACCACAGCCCACCTCAACGCGGTGCTCACGCTGCGGTTCACCGACAGCTCATAAGTGACCGAATTGCCGGCCTCGGCAGTCACCACCACCTCGACCACATTGGCACCGCCAGCCAGATCCACCGTCACACTCGCGTCGGTCGACTCCGTCGTGCCCACCACATACTTCACCGACGCCTCGGAATGATTCGCGGCCGCGGCAACAACCACCTCATCGACATCGCGCCCAACCCCGAAATGATAGGACCGCCGATCCGGGTCGAACCCCCCAACCGCGACCCCGCCCACCGTGAGACCACTCAACGAAGCATCATAAGAGGGCATGTTGTAAGAAAAGACTCTGCCAGTGTGGTCGTCGGGTACGTACATGATCTCCCCGTCGGACCACAGATCCCTTGGACGGGTGTTGCCGGCCGCAATCAGGGTGTCGAAATCGAGATCGGGGACGCGCTCCTTGGTCGCCAAGTCGAAGGCAAGGAGCTCGCGGGAGCCATCGTCCGGATGGCTGGCCACCCACATGGTCCTCCCATCCGACCAAAGCCCCCACGCGTTGACGATGTCCGTGAGTTGGAAGTCCTCGCCGGCGCGGCGCGCTTCAGTCTCCAGATCGTAGGCGTAGAAGGTGTCGTCAGCGTCGTCCCATATCCACATGGTCTCCCCGTCGGACCACAGCGCCGTGGGAAAGGGCTCCACGCCAGTGGACTCGAGTTTCGCCTCGCTGAAGTCCCTGTCTGCGACGCGGCCCCCGTCTGACAGCCGGAAGGCCCGGACCCGATTGCCGCTATGTTCCGATACCCACATGATCTCCCCGTCCGACCACAGCGCCGTGGCGGATTGCGCGTGCAGATCCTTGCCTGGATCGCGCTCCCCGTCGGATACCCGGTAGGCATGGACGACTGCTGCGGAGTCGGATATCCATACCGTCTCCCCGTTCGACCAGATGCCCCTAGGACTGGCCCAATCCGAGCCGGACGGGACGAGCGGTGCGATGTCATGGTCGACGTTCCAGCCGAACGAGTCGTCCACGCCCCCGTTGAGCGACACCTTGTACTCGTACACGGTCACGCCGTCCTCCGCGGTCACCGTGAACGTCCCCACCACGCCGCCCGTCTCTCCCCTCACCTCAACCTCACTGGACGCCGTTGACCCTCCTTCGGAATCAACGCTGGTAACACTGGTGTCGAACGTGATCGTGGCCCCGCTATCAGAAGCAACCGCCCTGACGACCATGGTGTCGTCGTTGCTGCCCTCCAGATGAATCGGCACATGGAAGACAGCCGCGTGGGGATTGTCCTGCGGTCTCTGGTGTGGATCATTGGGATCCACGACGGTGCCGAAGAAGCGGCTCTTGTGGAACCCGGGGACCGTCGTGCCGTCCACGGTGAGGTCGCTCAGCGTGGCGTCGTCGGACAACGGCACCGTCGTCGTGGTTGTTGTGGTCGTCGTGGTCGGTGGGGGCGTCTGGGCTTCCGATGTCTCCGGGCCGTCGATCAGCACGAGCACCAGCGCAGCCGCCACCGCCACCGCACCCGCGGCCCAACGAAGGCAAACCCCGCTCATGGCCCGCCCCGCGACGGACTGCACCTGCTGGGCGATCCCAGGGCGCGGGCGGCCCCGACGGCCAACGCTCCAAGACCGCACCAGCAGCAGGATCAACGCGCCAAATGATGTCATAGCCCAACCTCGCTTCCACACATCAGTGCATGGTTATTGTACATCTTTATGTGGACATGGACCGTGATCTGGCGGTGGGCGCCCTCCGGAGCGTCGTCTCGGCCGCTCAGGACGCTGCTGGGCCGCCCCGCACTAGCGGGCCCGCACCGGCCGCGAGACCCTCACCACGGGGCCGCCTGACGGCATTCACGGAGTCGCCACCCGCCCCAACATCTGGGGCGAGAACAACACCTCCTTCGAGTCCCTGCTCAACTGAACGTCGTCACCGCCCGGGCGCGGCAGCCCCACTCCTGACAATGCACTGATCTGTTGTTACTATAGGAGTACTTATGGCTACACCGGGGCCCTACAGGTCGAGAGGCGGAGCCTCTTCGGCAACACTCGGGCGCCTCGACCTGCGGGACGGGCTCGGTGCCAGTTGCGTTGCGGCCCGAACGAGCCGCGACTTGGACCATGTCGTGGATTCTTGAGCAGCTGAGCCGGTTGGTGACGGCTAGGCCGGTCGTGACGCTGATCGTTCTGGTGGCGGTCACCGTCGGGCTCGGCTCGGGTGTGACGCGGCTCGCGCCTCAGGCTGACGACACTGCCCTGCTGCCTGAGGACAGCCGCGTGGCCGAAGCCGGCGACAGGATCGATGTGCTGTTCGGCAGTTCCAACGACACCCTCGCCGTGACATTGATCTTCGAGGGTGATGCGGCGCTCGCGCCCGGGGGTCTCGCCCAGATCGACGCCGCCGTGAACCGGGCGGCATCGGACCCGCGGGTAGCGCCGCTGCTGGCGCAGCCCAACCCGGTGTTCGGGCCCACGCTGGTCCTGGCCGGTGCGCTCGGCACCAGCGACTTCATGTCGCTGTCGCAACAGCAGATCGATGAGGCCGCCGGTCTGGTTCCGCTCGACCGGTTGGCGGGCACCGGCGCGGACGGTGCCGTGGTCGCCATCTCGACCGTTCGGCTGCGCGTGGACGCCGACGGGGACGGCGACACGGATGACGACGCCGAGGCGCTGGCCGACGCCGAACTCGCGGTCCGCGACATCATGGAGGCCAGTGAGGGGCCGCTGGTCGGCGGCAGCTTGTCCCCGGCCGTGCTGGCGGAGGATTCCGAAGCCGCTACCGGCTCGCAGATGTCCTTGCTGATGGTGCTGGCGCTGGGGCTGATAGCCGGGCTGCTGCTGTTGTTCACCCGCTCTGTGTTCGACCTGTTGGTGACGCTCGCGGGGCTGGTGATGACGATCGTGTGGGTGACGGGCGCCCAGGGCTGGCTCGGCCCGCAGGGCGCCGGGCTGATCGGCGCTCCCAACGCGCTCACCTCCATGGTGCCGATCCTGCTCATCGGCCTGGTCGTCGATTACGCGATCCAGACCGTGGGGCTGTACCGGGAGCAGCGCCACGAGGGCCGTGACGTCGCAGCCTCGGTGCGTCAGGGGTTGCGGGCTGTCATCGTTCCGTTGTCGCTGGCGGTGATCACGACCGTCGTCTCCTTCTTGACCAATGTGACCTCGCCGATCCCGGCCAACGGCGACTTCGGCATCGTGGCGGCTGTCGGTGTCGCCTCGGGCCTGGTCGTGATGCTGCTGCTGCTGACGTCGTCGCGCAAGCTGTTTGACCGTCGCCGCGAGTCCCGCGGCACGCTGCGCCCTGCTCGTCCGATCTCGGGCTCGATACCTGGCATCGGCCCGGCAGTCGAGGCGTTCGGCGGCTTGCTGGCTCGCAGACCCGCCCCGTTCCTTGTGGTGGTGGGTGTCGTTACCGTGCTGCTGGGCGTGGCCTCGACCCGCATCGACACAGAGTTCGACTCGCGTGACTTCCTGCCCTCCGGAGGCGACGCGACAGCACACCTCGAGACCCTCGATGCCGCTTTCGGCGGCGACAGCGACGGCGTCAAGGTGCTCATCGAGGCCGAGCTCACCGACGACCGGACCGTGCGGAACATCATCGACTTCACCGAGGCCTTCGACGACGACCTGCGCAGACCCGAGGGCGTGGTCGGCGACATCGAGGCGTCCCTGGGCCTGCTGCTAGTCGACTGGATCACCGACGACGGCACACCGGGCGACAACTACGACCCGGAGTTGCTGGCCCTGACCGCCGGGGCCTCAGAGTTCCGTCTCGACCCGAACAAGATCCAGTCGCTGCTGGACCGGCTGAAAGAACTGGACCCCACAGGATTCAGCCGGGTGGCGATCAACGATCCCAACGGGTTGGACACGCTGCTTATCGAGTTCCAAGCACTAACAGGCGACCAGGAGCGCACCGCTCGCATGGTCAGCGACATCCAAGGACTCTGGTTCGGCCCCGAGGAGAACCTGACCGCCACATCAAGCGAAGTGATCGGCCTCGAAGTCGTCAACGCCATGACCGACAGCCAGACAGCATCGATCGTCACCACGATGATCGCCGCGCTGATCATTCTCTGCGTCTTCTTCTGGATCACCAAGCGCCGACCGTCGCTGGGCTTCATCGCGGTGGCCCCCATCGTGATGGTCCTGATATGGGTGCTTGGAACCATGGCACTGATCGGGCTGCCCTACAACGTGATCACCGCGCTGATCACCGCCCTGTCCATCGGCATCGGTGTGGATTACACGATCCACATCATCCACCGCTACGAGGAGGAGTTCGAGCACTCCCGCGACCCCGAAGCCGCGGCCCGCCGCACCCTGAGCACCACCGGCTCGGCGCTGCTCGGCTCGGCGCTGACCACCGCGCTCGGTTTCGGGGTGCTGATGCTCTCATCGCTGACCCCGTTCCAGCAGTTCGGACTGGTCACCGCCATCACCATCGGGTACGCGCTCGTCGCGGCCATCGTCGTCGTGCCACCCGCGATGATCGTCTGGGCGGCATACCAGAACTCACGGCTGCGCAGCACCGCCGCCCGCACCGGCCACAAGCTGGTCGAGAATTAACCGGGCCACCGCCGGCTCTCCCCAGCAGCTCGTTCTGGTGTCCGGATGCCCCGGCCCGGCGCCCGGACACTCGCAATCAGCTGCGGGAGGAGGACGGGACCGACGCCCCGTCCTCCTCCCGCCCACTCCAGCCGCTGTAGCGGCTGAACTGGAGGGATCTCTGAGCCTACCACTCATTCCCTAGAGTCTTCTACTGCTACAGTATATTTCTCTATGTCTGCCACAAGGGTCGGGGAGGACCAGGGGTGGAGTCAGCTCGGGGAGGAGTCCTGACCGCGGTCGTGGAAACCGCCGTCGTTGAGGAACAGATTGTTGGCGTCGATGCCCAGGGTGGATTCACACCAAACAGCATTTTTGGATTCACATTAAGGACAAGAAGATGGCCAAAGAAGACTGTTACTGCTACCAGTCATTTTACCACTGTGACAGCCCAGTAATTCTCAGTACCACACGGTGCTCCCATTCCCACTACACTGGTCATCAGCAACGACACGACTCATCGGAGAGACTTCATGGCTGAACCCACCCTACACGACGTACTCGCACGACTCGACAAGATGGATGCCCGGCTCGCAGGTTTCGATGCCCGGTTAGAGGACTTCAATACCCGACTCGATAGCTTCGACGTTCGACTCGAAGGTTTCGATGCCCGGCTAGAGCACATCAACTCTCGAATCGAGAGCAGCGACCAGCATGTCGAGTCCCTGTGCAGCCGAGTGTCCTCCCTGGAGCGCACCATCAGCCGCAAGTTGGCCGCCATGGGCACCGGGTTCGGGATGATGCGCAACCTACTCGTGGACGACCAATCATGATGCCCGGCAACGGTCGCTGGGACGGCTGGGACGACCTCGACTACGAGCCCACCGAGGCCGAACTCAACGAGTTAGTTGCCCTGGAAATCTCGGGTGAAGGTCCTATGTTCCCGTTGTAGGCGGTGATGTCGTCGGCGGGATCTGTGAGTATGATCCACTCTTGTCCATTGTGAGGCATCCAACCCTGTTCATCGCCATCGGCATCGCCATTCTGATAGTGGACCGAGCAGATATAACCGGTGATTTCGCCGCGGTAAACTACCTGTATTGTGGTGTCTGTCTTCTCATCAGAACCCCAGATTCTATTCATCCTCCCATGTGAATTCTGCTACGTCTGCTGTCAGGATATCTAGGGAGGATTCTGAGGGTGTGCTATCCTGGGCGGCACGTTCCCCTACTAGGCCGCGGTCTCCCATCCATGATGGGTCCTGCTGTATTCGAGCTTCGACTACGGAGACTGCGTTTTGAAATTGGCTTCCAGTTTAGTGCCCCCTAGCACCTACCCGCTGGAGGGGATGGAGAACGTGTAGAGCCGCTGGAAGTGTGGGGTGTTTCCGTCGGTCACCCAGAGGTTGTCGCCGTCGGTCCACATGCCGATGGGGTCCTTGAGGTAGTGGGGCAGGGCGATGTCGCGGCTGGCGGCCCGTTCGCCGGTCAGCAGGTTGAACGCCAGCAGCCGGCCCGCTTTGCGCCTGTCGAAGTAGTCCACGGCGAGCCAGAGCCAGCGGCCGTCGGAGTACGCGCCCTTGACCTCGTCTGCGGTGTCGATGGCACGGCGCAGTGCGGTCTGGTCGGTGCATGTCGCTGAGCTTGCCGTGTCGCTCTTCAGGGGGCGTTTGGGGATGTAGCACCTGTCGAAGGCGCTGGGCTCGAGGCGCAGCTCCGGGCGGGTGAGCCAAATCAGGTCGGGCTCGCCCTCGCGCTCGTTCTCGAGCCGCACCGCATAGATCAACCTCGAGATGCCGTCGACCACCCACACGGTGTCGCCGTCGGACCACATGGCGGTGGGCGTCGGGATTTCGTTCGAGCTGCCGTAGGTGTGGTAGGGGAACACGACGAGCCGCTCGTCGTGGAGGCGCTCGCCGTCGGAGAGCCGGTACGGGATGAGGAAGGCGATGTCCCGTTCGGCGACCCAGAGTTTCTCGCCGTCGGACCACAGGGTCGTGGGGCTGAATCTGGGACGCTTGAGCCCGATCTTGGTGGGAGGGTCGGGGTACAGCTCGGCGCTCGTCAGCGTCTTGTCGGAATTCCAGGTCAGCGCGCCGCCGTCGCCGATGTCGAAGGCATGCACCCATTTGCCGCATGTGTCCGCCATCCACGCCGTGGTGGTCGCGGTGTCGACGTACAGACCGGAGACGCTGGTGCACGTCGGGCCGGTGATGGACTCCAAGTCGATCTTCTTGCCCTTGGTCCCGTTGCGGTCGGAGTGGGTCAGCGACAGGCTCAGAGACGACGACTGGGTCATGGCGTCGAGCTTGGACGGGGTCGCGGACGGGTGCCAGCCGGCCGCCCAGGCGCCGAAGACCCCCTTGTCCTCGAAGTCGACGAGCATGTAGCCGACCGCGTTGGGATTGGGCACCACCGCGTCGGCCAGGTAGCCGCGCACTGCGACGGTCCTGAGGTTGGCGGGCGCCACGTCGATGACCGCTTCGAGGTCGGTGGTGCTGGCGTGGGAGACGTACTGGAACTGCTCCTCGTCGATGTCCCAGTAGGCGATCTGGTAGCTCGTGGGCGCGGCGCCGCTTTCCGGCTCGGTCCATGAGACCTTGGTGCCTTCGCTGTGGTCGTCGGCGGTGACGGTGATCGACGCGGGCGCCTCGGGCGGGTTCAGCGGCTGGTGGAAGGTGCTCTCGCTCCCGGCCCACGCGACCAGCCCGTAGCCGCCGTCGTTGCGCGCCGCCACGTTGATCAGGCAGTTGCGGCTCCTGTCGAGCATGGCGATCTTGAACGAGCGGGTGTCGTGACCGAGCTGCTCCGTCACGGTGTCGCCGGTGCAGTCGTACCGGAGGCGATAGCCGCGCACGGCTGCGTCGGGGTCGCGGCCGGCAGTGGCCGCCGCCCAGTTCACTGTGATCTCACCGATCTTCGGTCCCGGCGTCGCGGTGACGCTCTGGGGCTGACCGGGCGGTTCCGGCAGATCCTCCGAGACCGGGACCGTGACCTCATTGTGGTTCGACAGCATCAGGCCCCCAGAAGTGCAGACCGCGCCCAAGTCGCGGCACGATGTCGTGGCCGGCAGCGTGATGGTGACAGCCCTCGACGGGCTCGTGTTGGCGTCGAGGTCGGGCACGACCCCCATATCGAACTGGAGGTTGCTGCCCCTGACGACGCGCCGGGCTTTGACCATGGTGCCACCGACCACGGTGAAGCCGTGGTCGCGCAAAGCGGCGTAGCTCAGGTCGGGCTCAGGCTCAGGATCGAACGTCAACGTGAACCCGAACATCGAACCGTCATGGGACTCAGGCACATCGCTGAACACAGCCGTCAACTGCGTGGTGACGGTCGACGGCACCGTCGTGGTGGTCGACGGCACGGTCGTGGTCGTGGTCGGCGTGGTGGTGGTGGTCGGCACGGTCGTGGTCGTGGACGTGGTCGTGGTCGTGGACGTGGTCGTGGACGGCACGGTCGTGGTCGTGGACGTGGTCGTGGACGGCACGGTCGTGGTTGTGGACGGCACGGTGGCGGTCGTGGGTGCGCTGATGGTGGCCTCGGTGCTGTTGGACAGCGGCAGGTCGCCTGATGTGCAGATCGCCCCCTGGTCGCTGCACGACGTCGTGGCCGGCAGCGTGATCGAGACGTCGCCCACCGGGTTGTCGTCGCCGTCCAGGTCGGGCTTCACGTGGATGATCCACTCAAGGTTGCGTGCCGGCCTCTTCTGCACGCGCTCGGCCTTGATGACGCTGCCGTTCACGACGGTGAAGGCGTGGTCGCGCAGCGTGACGTAGCTGAGGGCAGGCTCGGGCGCGAAGGTCAAGTTGAACGTGAACACCGAACCTTCATGAGCGCCCGGAACGTTGCTGAACTCGGCAGTCAACTGCTGCGCGCTGGCCCCAGCGGGCACCGTGTACACCAGCGAAGCCACCACCGCGGCGAGGATCCCGAGCCAACGGCGCCGCAGCGACCGCTCGTCAAAGGGTTTGAGAGCCCCAATGTGCTGGAAACGTCGCACCAGGGGCTGAGCACGACTTCTTGAAAGTGTGCGTCGCATAGTTTGTCCTATGGCTAACGTAGTGATTGCTATGGACAGCATACGGGGAGAATTGACATGAGCTTTCTGAGGACCAGGGGCAGTGTGCTGGCGTGGACCGCGGCGGTGGCAGTGCTGGTCGCCGGTCTCACCCTTCCGGCGGCCTCCGCCCAGCAGGAGACCGGCCCCACCGTCTCGCAGATCGATGTGGGCCTCGACGGCGGCGAGAGCGACGCCTCCTACGACACTGGCGATGCCATCCTCGTGGACGTCGAGTTCAGCGCGCCTGTGACCCTGACCGGTTCGGTCCGTCTCGGCCTCGATATCGGTGGAACGACCAAGTACGCCACCGTCGCCTGGGCCCGTGGCGACGAAGTTAGGTTCATCTACATCGTGGAGGACGGAGACGAGGATCTCGACGGGTTCTCGTTGGCCGCGAACAGCTTGAACCTCGATGCAGTCGGGGATTTGGCGGCCGGAACGGTCAGCGGCTCGAACGGCCAGGCCGCGGACCTGTCTCACGCGGCGGTCTCCACCAGCCGGCTGTACCGGGTGAACGCACCGGACGCGCCGACCGTGGACTACTTCGATGAAGTCTCCGACTCCGGCAGCGACGAGATCTACGTCGTCGGCGACACCATCGAGGTCAAGGCGGTCTTCACCGTGCCCGTCACTGTGGACACCTCCGATGGCAGTCCCACCCTCGCCATAGAGATCGGCGAGAGCACGGTGGCGGCTGCATACAGCAGGTCCGACGGTGCGGACGTTGTGTTCACTTACACGGTCGTGGACGGCGACTCGGCACCCAAGCGCATCAAGATCCACCATGACGGGCTCAGCCTCAACGGCGCCTCCGTGACCGGCGCGAACGGCCAGGAGGCCGTGATCCCGGGCGTGTACTTCACCTACGCCGGCTCCTGGGTGGATGCCGTCTCGGGCGTCGCCACGGTCGAGTCGATCAGCTTCACCTCGAATCCGGGCAGCGGCGCCAAACCGGTGGCCGCCGGCGACGCCTACGCCGCCGGCGAGACCATCGAGGCCACCGCGACCTTCAGCGAGAACGTCGGCGTGAGCGTCGCCGGCGGCAGTCCCACGCTCACCGTCACGGTGGGCGACGGAACCCGAACCTTCACCTACAACCGTCACAGCGACGCCGCTGTCGTCTTCTCCTACACCGTCGTGGTGGGTGACATCGACCGCGACGGCGTCTCGGTCGGCGCCGACCAGATCAGCCTCGGCGGCGGGACTATCCGAAGTGAAGAGGGCATCGATGCCGATCTCTCCCATGTCGCCGTGCCGGCCGATTCGGGCCACATGGTGAGCGCCCCCGGCGGCGTGTAGGGGGTCCTAGCGGGAATCCCAGTGACCAGCGCTCCGCCGGCCACCGAGGGGCTGCTCCTCACCGAGGGGTTGCTCCTATGACCGTTCCCGTATGGCCGTTCCCGTATGGCCGCGGCCGGATCCCGTGCCGCGAGAGAGGTTGATTGCAATGCACACGAGAACTGCTCGCCCAGTCGCCGCAACTGTTGCAGTCCTGACGGCGCTGCTGCTGGCGTCCTGCGGGGGCGACCAAGGCCTGTCGCGCTCCGATGTCGCGGATGTGGTCCGCGACGAGTTGGACAGGGTGTCGCCCGTCGAGGCGGGAACAGCTCAGCCCGATGAACCGGACCTGACCCTCGATGACGTGGAGAGGGCGGTAGAGGAGGCCGTCGCCGCCGTCGAAGCCCCGCCGCCGGGGCTCTCCGCGGGTGATGTGGCCGAGATTGTCGGCAACGCGATCGCCGGTATCGAGCCCGGTATCACCGCGGAGGATGTGGCCGAGATTGTCGGCAACGCGATCGCCGGTATCGAGCCCGGCATCACCGCGGAGGATGTGGCACGCGTCGCGCGGGGCGAGGTGGCCTCGATACCGCCGAAGTCGGCCGCGGCGGCGTACACGAAGTTCTTCGTGGACAGCGCCATCAGCCGGTACCAGAACCATGGGCTCGATGCCGTTGTCGGCCACTTCAACAACCCCGACAGCATCGATGGGCAGTGGTACGGGTTCATCATCGACGCGCAGGGCACAGTCGTCAGCCACTTCGACCCCACCGTGCGGGGCGAGAACCTCGACGGCCCGCTAGGCACGGATGTCAACGGCTACAACTTCGGCCCGGCCATGCTCGAAGCTGACGAGACTGGAAGGTGGGTCTCCTACGTCTTCAGGAATCCCGAGTCTGGCGCCGGGTCGCTCGGCTCCCTCAACTACGAACTCAAGAACGCCTGGGTGAAGCGCCACGACGGTCTGCTATTCGGTTCGGGGTGGTACATCGACGCCGACGAGTTCACCCGGGCCCTCGTTGCCGAGGCTGTCGAGCAGTACCGCGCATCGGGGCTGCAAGGAGTCATCGACCACTACGACGATCCTGACCAGACCGGCGCCGCAGGACTTGTCGAGGCTGCGAACTACTACAACACCGCCGAGACCGTCGAAGGCGAATGGCATGCGTTCATCGCCGACCGCGCCGGCATCATCGTCACCCACTTCGACACCAGCCTCGTGGGTCTGACCGTCGATGCCGTGTACGGGCTGGACCTCGTTTCGATGGCTACCCCGGAGGGCACATGGACCGACGTCAGCACGGCCGCGCACCTGTGGCTGGTCAGCAGCGACGGGATGGTCTTCGGCTCCGGCTGGTACAACCCCGCCGATGACGTCGAGACCCCATGAGGCGAACTGCGTCTGAACCGTCGCTTGGGGCCACACACAGCCATGTCGGCGACGATCCCCGTCTGTGGGCCGTTCGGCGTGTTCAAAGGAAAGTCACTCTTCCTCGCTTGAGGTGCAATCCTATGCTCCGCCGCCCTTCTCGCTGGAGGCGTCTACCCGGTTACCGAGTCGGCGGCTGATCTGGGTTGTCACTTCGCGCAACCGGTGCGCGGTAGGAGCAATGTCGAGCAGTTGCGGGTCCGCACTGACTGACACTGCACCGAGGAGCGCGCCCCCGAACTCGAACAGAGGTGCCCCTACCGCATTGAAGCCGAGCACCAACTCTTCTCGCTCGATCGAATACCCCAGTCGCCTGGTCTGGGCGAGATCGGCCGCGAGTGCCTTAGGGTCGACGATGGTGTTGGGCGTGATCGCCTCGAGCGGTCCGGCGAGCATGTCGAGGGCCCTCCCTGGGTCGCCAAAGGCGAGGACCGCCTTCCCGGTGGCTGATGCGTGCAGTGCCACGTGAGTGCCCACATGCGTCGGCGTCGGCGCCGTCGAATGCAATTCGAGCTTCTCGTGATAGAAGTTGGACTGCCCGCGATCCACCGCGAGGTGGATGGTGTGACCGGTCTCGATGAGCAACTCTTCGAGGTAGGGGAGCGCCACATCGCGCACACGGCGTTGGCTCGGTACCTGAGTCCCGAGGTCGAACAGCTTCGGTCCGAGCTGGAAGCCGTCGCCACTGCGCTGCACTACGCCCCAGTCGACCAACTCGCCACACAGTCGATGAACGGTGGACTTGGCTACCCCGCACCGCCGCGCCAACTCCGACAAACCCAACGTGCCATTGGCATCACCAAGTGCGTCCAGAATGAGGGCCACTTTCTGAAGCAACGACACCCGACCCGCGGAGGGGGTCTCACCGTTGGCGATATTCACCCACTCCTTCGATCAGGCAGCTACACAGTCAATTCAACCAAATCCAACTCGGGCGAGCAGACCTCACTTGAGAGTGCGGTCCACCCAGCAGACCGCCGGGCCGGTTCATGCCGGTAAGGTCCTTCTTGTGCGCAGTCGGCGCTTGAGCGCTCACGATTGGGTCACAGCGGGCCTTGAAGTGCTCGTCGAGAGCGGCGCAGCCGCGGTCAAGGTCCTTCCGCGTCAATTCAACCAATTCAACTCGGGCGAGCGAACCTCACTTGAGACTGCGGTCCACCCAGCAGACCGCCGGGCCGGTTCATGCCGGTAAGGTCCTTCTTGTGCGCAGTCGGCGCTTGAGCGCTCACGATTGGGTCACAGCGGGCCTTGAAGTGCTCGTCGAGAGCGGCGCAGCCGCGGTCAAGGTCCTTCCGCTTGCCAATCGGCTGGGGGTCACAACCGGCAGCTTCTATTGGCACTTCAAGAATCGGGACGCACTGTTGGAGGAGCTGCTCGATGCCTGGGAGGAGACCAACACCCGCGCCATCGTGGAGGCAGTCGCCACCCCGGGAACGCTGGTGGACAAGTACATCGCGCTGTCGCGGGAGTGGCTGGCCTGGTCGGACTTCGACCCCCAACTGGACTTGGCCGTAAGGGACTGGGGCCGCAGCGACCCCGCGGCGCTCAAGAGACTCAAGGCGGCTGACGAGCGTCGCGTCGCGGCGTTCGTGGAGATGATGGAGCCCGAGGGCTACGGGCCGACGATGACGCTTCACCGGGCCCGCACGATGTACTACCTGCAGATGGGCTGGTACGAACTCGGAATCGACGAGACCACAACCGCCAGGGCAAAATCCGCGGTGGCCTACTTCGAGATCTTCCTGGGGCGTCCCCCGACCCCCGTCGAGCGCGACGCCATGGCGGCACGCATCGCCCCGAGCACGGCACAACGAAAGCGGCAACGCACCTGACCGCGGCGACCGGGCCACCGCCAGCCACGCCTCCGCGTACTTGGCCAGGGCTGGCAATGGCACCCCGTACGGGATTTGAACCCGTGCTACCACCTTGAGAGGGTGGCGTCCTAGGCCGCTAGACGAACGGGGCAGGTAAGCGCCGCGGTGGCGCGGGCGGGCAGCTTATCGGAGGGTTCGGGGAGGAGGACTTGAACCCCCAATGGCTGGGCCAGAACCAGCTGTGTTACCTATTACACCATCCCCGAAGGAGCGTCTCAGGCTATCCGGCGGCGCCGGACCCGCCACGGGGTGCAGGCGGCCTAGACGCCCGCCCTGGCGTTGAGATCGGAGAGCTGGCCCTTGGTGCCGAGCGCGATCAGCACATCGTTGGCCGCCAGCTCGAAGTCGTCCGGCGGGTCGGTCACGAACGACCCGTCGCGGCGCACCGCCAGGATCGTCGCGCCAGTGGTCTCGCTGATGCTGCACGCCGCCAGCGAACGGCCGGCGAACGGGCCGTCTGCGGTGACGAGGGTCTCGGCCAGGCGCACCGACAGCTGGTCGGCTTGCATCATCACGCCGAGGAAGTCGGCCACGTCGGGCTCCAGCACCAGGGCGGCCATCCTTGTTCCCCCGATCTCATGGGTGTTGACCACCCGGTCCACGCCGGCCTGGCGCAGCTTCGGCTCCGCGGAGGAGCTGTTGGAGCGGGCCACGATGAACAGGCCCGGGCACATCGAGCGCGCCGTCAGCGCGATGTAGAGGTTGTCGACGTCGGAGTCGAGGGCACAGACCAGCGTGCTGGCCCGCTCCAGCCCGGCCGACACCAGCACATCGTCGTCGGTGGCCTCGCCGACGACGACGTGCGGCAATTGCTCCTCGTCCAGGTCTCGGCGGTCGACCACCACCAGCGTGCGGCCCGCCGCAGCCAGCTCGCGGTGGATGGCCCGCCCGACCTGCCCGAAACCGCACAACACGACATGGTCGCTCAGTCGATCGATCTGCTTCAGCATGCGCCGCCTCCGAATCTCGCTGTCGAGCCGGCCCTCGAACAGCGACTCTATGAGAACGCCCAGCGTGTAGAGGGCCGTACCCACTCCGAACAGGATCAGCAGGATGGTGAACACCCGGTAGTCGTCTGTGACCGTGCCGATCTCCTGGTAGCCGACCGTCGTGATCGTGATGACCGTCTGGTAGAGGGCCTCCCCCACCGTGAGCCCGAGCTGGTTGTATCCGAAGGTGCCCACTGCGATCACCAGCGCGAGCCCGCCGAGCCCGGCCCAGAAGCGGCCCCAGGGATCCTTGGGGGCCCCTCTCACCAGGTACGGGAGACGGCCGCGGCGCCTGCGCATCCAGAGCTTCACCGGGGCCAAGACTAGATGGCAGGGCTGGCGCGAAGGGGTGCTTGTACCTTGGGCGACGTGAGTGAGACGGTCGGCGTCGGCCCCCACCCCGAGCCGTGGCCCGCGGGCGACCACTTCGATCCTGAGCTGTTGCGCGGCGGCGACCGGCGCAACGTGGTCGACCGGTACCGCTACTGGACCGTGGACGCCATCAAGGCCGACCTGGACGCCCGGCGGCATCCCTTCCACGTGGCCATCGAGAACTGGGAGCACGACCGCAACATCGGCACGGTGGTGCGCACGGCCAACGCCTTCGCCGCGGCCGCGGTTCACATCGTGGGACGGAGGCGCTGGAACCGGCGCGGGGCGATGATGACCGACGTGTACCAGCACATCCGCCACCACCCGACGGTGGAGGAGCTGACCGTCTGGGCCTCAGAGGAGGAGCTGCCGGTGGTGGGTGTCGACAACCTGCCCGGCGCAGTGCCCATAGAGACCGCCGAGCTGCCCGAGAGGTGCGTGCTGCTGTTCGGCCAGGAGGGCCCCGGCCTGTCGGAGGCGGCGCGGGCCGCGGCCGCCCAGGTGGTGTCGATCTCGCAGTTCGGCTCGACCCGGTCGATCAACGCCGGCGTCGCCGCCGGGATAGCCATGCACGCCTGGATCCGCCGCTGGGCACCACCGCCGGACTGACGGTCGCGCAGGCTTCCAGCCCGCGCCTTCCGGTCCGACGCCAGTCGGCTTGGCTATCGACGAGCCGGAACCAAAGCGAAGGAGATTACGTCGACCGTTCGGTGGGCCTCGTCAATGCGATAGCCGACGACAAGGTCGCGCCGGGGATGAGTCACAGACGGCCCGATACGGCAGTACGACTCGCCCATCTGATCCCTGTCGGCCCCGACGTCCAAGGGGTCGATGGCCAACCGTCTAGCGAATTGGAACAGGCTGCGGATGTCGGCATCCACTAGGCTCTGGCGTCGAGCAAACTCCGAAATGCGAGCATGCGCGTTGGTGTGCCAAGGCCTACGACTCAACGGATGCTACTTCGACCGCAGCTCAGCCAACAGCTCTTCGCGCAAGCCGGGTGGATCGGGTTCGAAGGGGGCGTCGTCGCGTGTCGCGCTGACTGCCTCGCGGATCCGCTGCAGGTCCCGGCTCTCGATGCTGAAGAAGTCGGTTAGGGACTCATGCGATATCACCTGGTTGGTGATGACTCGGCCACCCTTGGTGGCATCTCTCCAAGGAGCCTCGGCATGGGTCGCCTCGACCAACTGGGGGCCCGTGCAGTGTCCCACACGGCGAAGCACGTAGGTGATCACGTTGCACACCAATTCCGGCGGAGTCTCGGAGGACTTCACAGGCCCCCTCTTTTCTGCATGCCAAAGAGCGGCTACGACCGGCCCTCGCTCCCACGCTTCAATGTCGTCATCGAAGGCGGGACAGCCCCTCCACGCTAGGTGATAGCCCTGCACGTAGTAGAGCAGCTTGTGGAGCCGTGGCTTACCGATACGAGGGCGTCGGCGCCGAATCTCCGCAGCCACTCGCGTGGTTGACGGTGCGGGTGTCTTGGCCATTCCCACTGTCCTCTCGGGCCGGAATCACCGTACTTCACAGTACATGCACCGTGCGACAATGCTGCAAACCAGGCTCTGTTGCACGCAGACCATGCGCGAGAGCGTGAGGGCCAACCTGCGTCGCCTAGTACGGCGGATCCTGAAGCGCCACGGCTACCCGCCTGACAAGCAGGAGAAAGCCGTCACGACGGTGCTGGAGCAGGCCGAAGCCTTGTCTGCAGTCTGGGCACAAGCTGCGTAGCGGTTTGCCGCTAGCGACCCGGGCGTTGGGCTACCAGGTCGATGGTCCCGATCGATGGTCTCACGCCGAATCGAAGCTGGGGGGCGTTGCCCCGCTCGCGACCCACTCCGGTCGAGACGTACACGGGCGTTCCGTCCAACTCGTGCAGCCCGCCCGCCGCTACGTGCCTCGGCACGCTCGAGCTCGTCAGGGGAGGCCCGAAGAACGGGATCGACACCTGCCCGCCGTGGGTATGGCCCGAGACCAGTAGATCGACGGACCGGCCTTCCAGTAACTCGACCGCATCGGGCATGTGGGCGAGGAGAATTCGCACCGCGGCCGGATCGTCGCCCGAGAGTCGCTCGACCATCCGCTGAGCCGCCCTCTCGTCGCCGAACAGCGTGATCCCGCCGACGCTCACCACATTGCCCTTGACCACGAGGGTGTCGACCTCGTTGTCGAGCACCTTGGCGCCGGTGCCCTCGGTGATGCGCCGGAGGCCGGCGACGGTGTCGGTGTTGCCGCTGACCAGATAGACAGCCGGCACCGCGTCCACCAGTCGTCCGATCAGCTCGGAGAATTGCGGCGCCCGCTCGTCGAAAACGTCTTCATCGAACTGGTACAGGTCGCCCGGAAGGAACACGATGTCCGGTCCCAGCGCGATCAAGCGGTCTACTGCCTCGTTCTCGTAGGAGCCGACTGCGGTGGTCTGCAGATCGGCTATCACGCCGACGCGGATCGCCTCGCCGATGCCGTCGACGGCGAGCTCCACGGAGTCCGTCCTCAACCAGAACGGCTCGATGTGAGTCGCATAGACGCCCACCGGGATCGCGAGCAGGGCGACAATGCAGAGAGCGGTGACGGCTCGCGAACGCTCCCGGGCGAAGACCAGGACGATCGCGCCGGCCAGCGGGACGCCGACCACCAGCACCAGGTACACGACGTGTATGACCGTGAACCCGTCGAGCCCGGTGATGAGTAATCCGCCCGCGCTGAACAGGAGCGAGCCGGCGACCCCGGTGGCCGCGGCCCGAATAACCGCGGAGCTGTCGCGGACCCTGCCGCCAAGCCACCGCACGCAAGCCATGCCGGACGCCGCGCCCACAATGACGGCGGCCGCGATCGCGTAGTAGTTCAGGAACACCAGCCGAACGATACGGCCACATCTGCGAACCTTCGGACAAAGCTAACGTCAGTCGATCAGGAGGTCAGGCAGGGTGGCCCGGCCGGTCGGACCGGTATGCCTATCATGCCGCCATCGTGACAACGACTGCTGGTGGTGCAGCTCTCAAGGCCGCCATCGAGGACGGACCGGCAGGAAGCGCCCCCACCCGCATCCAGGTGAGCACCGCCGGTCACCCCGACGAGGAGCGGATCGTGGCCGCGGCCGCCGAACTCGGCGTGGCCGGGATGCGCGGCTGCCGTCGCTGGACGGTGTACCACCTCGACGGGAACCTCACCCCCGCCGACATTGAGCGGCTGTGCCGCGAGGTGCTGGTCGATCCGGTGACCGACTACGCGGTGGTCGGCCCGCCTGCCGCCGCGCCGCACGTGGTCGAGGTGGCGCCGGTCGCAGGCGTCACCGACCCGGCGGCCCGGGAACTGGAACGGGCCGCAGCCACACTGGGCCTCGGACCGTTGAGAGCGGCGACCGCCCGCCGCTACGAACTGAGCGGCGACCTCGACGACATCGACGTCGCGTTGCTGACCCGCCGGTTGCTGGCCAACCCGACCATCGAGCGCAGTGGCCGTGGCGAGTTGGCACCCGCCTTCTCGCCCGCGGCCTCGGCCGGGCTGGTCGTCGCCGCGGTCCGGCTGGCCGGCCTGAGCGACCACGAGCTGGCCGACCTCAGCCGGCGCCGGCTGCTGTCCCTCGACACCGGCGAGATGCGAGCCATCCAGGCTCATTTCGCCTCGATCGACCGCGACCCCACCGACGCCGAACTCGAGACCCTGGCCCAGACCTGGTCCGAGCACTGCGCCCACAAGACGTTCAAGGCTCGCATTCGGCTTACCCACACCCGCGCCGATGGCCAGGCCGAGATCTCCGACCACGACGGGCTGCTCGCCGCCCTGCGCCGGGCCACCGACGAGTTGGACGTCGCCTGGCTGAGATCGGTGTTCGTCGACAACGCCGGGATCATCGCCTTCGACGACCGTCTCGACCTGGCCGTCAAGGTCGAGACCCACAACCATCCCTCCGCGCTGGAGCCCTTCGGCGGGGCCAACACCGGGGTCGGCGGCGTGGTGCGGGACATCCTGGGCGTGTCGGCCCGCCCCATCGCCTGCACCGACGTGCTCTGCTTCGGACCGGCCGACCTCCCCGACCGCGACCTCCCTGCCGGGGTGCTGCACCCCCGCCGCATCCGTGACGGGGTGGTGGCCGGCATCGGCGACTACGGCAACAAGCTCGGCCTGCCCACCGTCAACGGGGCCGTCATCTACGACCGCGGCTACGTGGGCAACCCGCTGGTGTTCTGCGGAGCGCTCGGGCTGCTGCCGTCGGGCTCGCACCCCACCGACCCCCTCCCGGGCGACCGGATCGTGGTGATCGGAGGCCGGACCGGCCGGGACGGCATCCACGGCGCCACCTTCTCATCCGCCGGCCTGGACGCCGCCGTGGCGGAGCGGGCCGGCTCGGCCGTGCAGATCGGCGACCCCATCACCGAGAAGGGCTGCATCGAGGTCGTGGAGCGAGCCCGGGACCTCGGCTTGTACAACGCCATCACCGACTGCGGCGCAGGAGGGCTGTCCTCCGCGGTGGGCGAGATGGGAGCCGACCTCGGCGCGGTCGTCGACCTCGCCGCCGCGCCGCTGAAGTACCCGGGCCTCCAGCCCTGGGAGATCTGGGTGTCGGAGGCGCAGGAGCGCATGGTCCTCGCCGTGCCCGGGTCCAACGTTCATCGCCTTCAGCAGCTGTGCGACGAATGGAGCGTGGAGATGAGCGACATCGGCTCGTTCAGCTCCGACCGGCGGCTCGTGGTCCGCTACGGCCACCTGGGCGTGATCGACCTGCCCATGTCACTGCTCCACGACGACCTGCCCCTGCGCACCCTGGCCGCCACCCACCGCGACCCCGCGGTGTCCGCCGGCAGTCCGGGCGCTCTCGACGGGATCGACCCGGCCGAGCTAGTGCTAAGCCTGCTGGCCCATCCCAACGTGTGCTCGCGCGAGCCGATCGTGCGCACCTACGACCATGAGGTGCGGGGCGGCACCGTGGTCCGCCCTCTGGTGGGACCCGGCGCCGACGGCCCCGGCGACGCCGCGGTGCTCAAGCCGCTGGGCACCTGGGAACACGACATGGCGGTGGCCCTGGCGGTCGGGATCGCCCCCCGGCTCACCGCCCTCGATCCGTGGGCCATGGCCCTGCACGCCATCGACGAGGCCTTCCGCAACCTGGTGGCGGTGGGCGCCGACCCGGGCCGGGTGGCCCTGCTCGACAACTTCTGCTGGGGCGACCCCGCCCTGCCCGACAGGCTCGGGTCGCTGGTGCGGGCCGTTCAAGGCTGCGTGGAGGGTTCCGGCCGCTACCGGGCGCCCTTCGTGTCGGGCAAGGACAGCCTCAACAACGAGTTCGACGGCGTGGCCGTGCCCGGAACGCTGCTGATCTCGGCCGTCGGCGTGGTCGCCGACCTGAACCGGGCCGTCACCAGCGCCCTCTGCGGCGCGGGCTGCGACCTGTGGCTGGTGGGCGAGGGGTCGCCCCGCCTCGGCGGCTCGCTGGCCGCGGAGATGCTCGGCATCGGCGACACCCGCGTCCCCGAGCCGGTCAACGATCCGCTGCGCCGCTACGGGGCGGTTCACTCTCTCATTGCCGACGGTCGCATCAGCGCGGCCCACGATGTGAGCGACGGGGGTGTGGCGGTGGCCCTGGCCGAGATGGCCATCGGCGGCGGCATGGGCCTGCGAGCCACCATCCCGTGCGATGCGTCAGGCCCGGACGGCGCCTGCAGCCCGATTGCGGCACTGGTCAACGAGGCGCCGGGCCAGCTGGTTCTGGAGTCACCCGCCGGCGAGCGGGACGCGGTGGCAGCGACGCTGGGCCGGTTCGGCCGCCGCATCGGGACGGTCACCGGATCCGGCACCATCGAGATCCGAGCCGCCGGATCCAGCAACGGAGCGGCCGGCAACCCGACCGCCGACGTGACCATGACCGTGGAGGCCGCGAGGCGGGCCTTCGGATGCGGCGGCGCGGGACCATGAAGCCGCCCGTTCTGATCCTGCACGCCCCGGGCACCAACCGCGACCAGGAGGCTGCGGTGGCGGTGGAAGCCGCGGGCGGCGGCCCCCAGATCGCGACCGTCGACGACCTGATCACCCGGCCTGGCGCGTTCACCCACTACAGCGCGGTGGTGCTGCCCGGCGGGTTCTCGTACGGCGACGCCCTGGGGGCCGGAGGGCGCCTGGCCCTCGAATTGCGAGCCCGGCTGGGCGACGAGCTAGCTGCCGCGGCCCGCTCGGGCCGGCCGATCCTCGGCATCTGCAACGGGTTCCAGGCTCTCGTCAAGTCGGGGCTGCTGAGCGCTCCCGAGTCCCGCGCATTCACTCTGGCCGCCAACGCCAGCGGACGCTTCGAGTGCCGGTGGGTGACCCTCAGCGTGGATCCGGGCTGCCGATCGAGCTGGCTGGAGCCGCTGCGGGGATCGGTCATCCGCTGCCCGGTCGCGCACGGCGAGGGCCGTCTCGCGGCCCGCGACCCCGAGACGGTCTTCGCGCTCGAGAAGGCCGGACGGATCGCCTTCCGCTACCTGGCGTCGGGATCGGCAGGAGGCAGCGAGACCGACGCCGCGGCCGGGACCTACCCGGCCAACCCCAACGGATCCGACCATGACATCGCCGGGCTCTGCGACGCCACCGGCACGGTTGTGGGGCTGATGCCGCATCCCGAGGACCACATCGTCGACTGGCAGAGGCCCTCCGGACAGCCCGGCGCCCGAGGATTGGCCCTGTTCAAAGCGCTGGTGGCCGCAGCCCGATGATCGCGGCGCCGGTGATCCACCCGTTCGGGGGACTGTCCGACGCAGCTGCAGCCGAGTTGGGACCGCTGTACCGGGGCAAGGTGCGCGATGTCATCGACCTGGGCGACCGTCTGGCGCTGGTGGCCACCGACCGCCTGTCGGCCTTCGACCACGTGCTGGGGCTGGTCCCGGGGCGGGGCCAGATCCTCAACCTGCTGTCGGCCTGGTGGTTCGAGCATCTCGGCGACATCGTGGCGTCGCAGATCGTGGCCGTGCCCGACCCCAACGTCTCCATAGTCGACAAGTGCGAGACCCTCCCGGTGGAGGTCGTGGTGCGGGGCTGCCTGACCGGCACCACCTCCACGTCGCTGTGGACCCGCTACCAGGCCGGCGAGCGGCGCATCTACGGCATCGACTTCCCCGACAGGATGGCCAAGAACGACCCCCTGCCCAGCCCGATCATCACCCCCACCACCAAGGCCGCAACCGGCCACGACCGACCCCTCACCGAGGCCGAGGTCGTCTCGGAGGGCCATGTGGACGCCGACCGCTGGGATGAGGTCCGCACAACCGCGCTGGCGATCTTCGAGCGGGGCCGCGAGACCGCGGCCAGGTCAGGGCTGCTGCTGGTGGACACCAAGTACGAGTTCGGCACCGGCCCCGACGGCCGGCTCACGCTCATCGACGAGGTCCACACGCCGGACTCGTCGAGGTTCTGGCGGCTCTCCTCGCTCCAGTCGCGCCGGAGAGACGGACTGGAGCCGCACAACCTCGACAAGGAGGTCGTGCGGCTGGCCTACATCGCCGACGGCTACGACGGCGACGACCCGCCCGAGCCCCTCAGCGAGGCCCGGGCCGAGCAGGCAGCCGCCGTCTACCGGCAGGCCTACGAACTGCTCACCGGCGTGCCCCCGCAGCTGGCCGCCGGCCCGGCCGAGGACAGGGTCGTGACCGCGGTGCAGGCCTGGTCCCATCCCCGTCCCGTCGCGGGGCACGCGCGATGATGCGGACGGCGATGGCGGACCAGAACCCGGGGGACTCCCCGCCTTCCCCGATGCCGGTCGGCGTGGTCATGGGCAGCCAGTCGGACTGGGCCACCATGCGCCGCTGCGCTGACGTGCTCACCCAGTTCGAGGTGGCCCACGAGTGCCGGGTGGTGTCGGCCCACCGCACGCCGGACCTCCTCGTCGAGTACGCGCAGAGCGCCGAGGGTCGGGGGCTCCAGGTCATCGTCGCCGGCGCGGGAGGGGCCGCCCACCTCCCCGGGATGCTGGCGGCCAACACCATCGTGCCGGTGATCGGGGTGCCCGTAGAGAGCCGGGCCCTCAAGGGAATGGACTCGCTGCTGTCGATCGTCCAGATGCCGGCCGGGGTGCCGGTGGCCACCATGGCCATCGGTGAGGCCGGCGCGGCCAACGCCGGACTGCTGGCGGTGGCCATGCTGGCCCGCCACGACCCGGACCTGGCGTCAAGGCTGTCCGCCTACCGATCTGCCCGAGCCGACCAGGTCCGAGCCACAGAGCTCGAACCATAGGGCGCCCGCTGTGATGACTGCGACGATCCCGTGAGCGTGCTGCACCCGCCGTCGGTTGTCGGGATCGTGGGCGGCGGGCAGCTGGGCCGGATGCTGGCCCACGCCGCCCAGCGGTTCGGCTACCGCACCGCGGTCCTCACCGGGGGCCACGAGCGGACCCCAGCCGGCTCAGTGGCCGATATCGAGATCGCGGCCGCCTTCGACGACGCCGACGCGGTACAGCGCTTCGTGGATTGCGCCGACGTGATCACCTGGGAGTTCGAGAACGTGGACCTGGGTGTGGCCGAAGTCGCGGCCGATGCCGGGGTCCCGGTCCGGCCCGGGCGCCACGTGGTCGAAGCGGCCGCCGACCGCTACGCAGAGAAGAGGGCCATCGTCAGCGCGGGAACGCCGGTGGCGCCCTACCGGCAGGCGGCCAGCCCCGCCGAGCTGGCCGCCGCGCTGGCCGCCCTCGACGGGCCCGTCATCTGCAAGACGGCCCGCGACGGCTACGACGGCAAGGGCCAGGTCCGCATCCCCAGCCGGCGGAAGACGCCCGAGCCGCCGGAGCCCGAGAAGGTCTTCGCAGCCATGGGCTCCCGCCGGTTGATCGTGGAGCAGGAGGTTCCCTTCGACTGCGAGGTGTCGGTGGTGGTGGCCCGGGGCGCAGAGGGCGACGTCGCCGACCACGGAGTCATGGAGAACGTGCACGTCGACGGGATCCTCGACACGACCGTCACGCCGGCGCGCCTGCCGCCGGAGGTCGCAGGCGAGGCCCGGCGTCTCGCCGCCCGGCTGGCCGAGCACCTCGACGCAGTCGGCGTGCTGTGCGTCGAGATGTTCGTCGTCGGCACCGAACTGGTAGTCAACGAGATGGCGCCGCGCCCCCACAACAGCGGCCACTGCACCCTCGAGGCGGCCGCGTCGAGCCAGTTCGAACAGCAGCTCCGAGCGGTGTGCGGGATGCCCCTGGGAGACGGCGCCTGTCGGCCCGCGGCCATGGTCCAGCTCCTCGGCCACCTCTGGGCGGGCGGCGAGCCGGCCTGGGAACAGGCTCTGGCCGACCCAGGCGTGCATCTTCACCTCTACGGCAAGCGCGACGCCCGGCCCGGGCGCAAGATGGGCCACCTGACGTGCGTCGATTCCACCCCGGAGCTGGCTCTGAAGCGGGCCATCGAGGCACGGGACCGGCTGCGATGAGCAGTCTCGCATTCGACGGGCTCCGCGAGGAGTGCGGGGTTGTCGGGGTGTACACGCCCGGTCGCCACGCGGCCCGGATCGCCTTCTTCGGCCTGTACACCCTCCAGCACCGGGGCCAGGAGTCGGCCGGCATCGTCAGCTGCGACAACGGCACCGCTCACATGCACCGGGGCCCGGGACTGGTGGGCTCGATCTTCAACGAGGAGAACCTGTCCACCCTCCCCGGCGGCGCCGCCATCGGCCACAACCGCTACAGCACCACCGGCGGGTCCGGGCTGCGAAACATCCAGCCCCAGGTGATCGAGACCATCGACGGACCGCTGGCGGTGGCCCACAACGGCAACCTAATCAACTCGCCGCAACTGCGCCGCAGACTGCTGGAGGCCGGGATCGGGCTCCAGACCTCGTCGGACACCGAGGTCATCCTCCAGCTGCTGGTCACGGCCTCCGGCGACTGGCCCACCCGCATACGGACCCTCATGGCCCAGGCGGAGGGCGCCTACACGCTGACCATCCTCACCCGCGACGCGGTCTACGGGGTGCGGGACCCGTGGGGGTTCCGCCCGCTGGTCACCGGCCGGCTCGACGGCGGCTGGATGCTGGCGTCGGAGAGCTGCGCCCTGAACGTCAACGGCGCCGAGTTCACCGGCGAGGTCGCGCCGGGCGAGATCGTGCGGATCGACGGGGCCGGACCGGTGACCGAGCCGGGGGCGACGCCCCGCACGCCCTCGTTCTGCACGTTCGAGCAGATTTACTTCTCGCGCCCCGACAGCCGCCACAACGGCTCGCTGGTGCATGCGGTCCGCCAGCGGCTGGGCCGCCGCCTCGCGGTCGAGGCACCCGCTGAGGCCGACCTGGTGGTGCCGGTGCCCGACTCGGGAACCCCGCAGGCGGTCGGGTACGCCCAGGAGTCCGGCCTGCCCTACACCGAGGGCCTCATCAAGAACCGCTACGTGGGCCGGACCTTCATCGAACCGACCCAGGAGCAGCGCCATGCTGGGGTGTCGATGAAGTTCAACCCGCTGGGCGACAACCTGGCCGGCCGGCGGGTGGTGCTGGTCGACGACTCGATCGTGCGGGGCACGACCTCGGGTCCGCTCGTGCAGATGCTGCGCGACGCCGGGGCCACCGAGGTGCACGTCCGGGTGGCCTGCCCGCCCATCACCGACCCCTGCTACATGGGCGTCGACATGGCCAGCAAGCAGGAACTCATCGCCTCGGACAAGTCGGTCGCCGAGATCGGCGACCACATCGGGGCCGACTCGCTGGCGTTCCTGTCGCTGCCGGGGATGATGGAGGCGCTCGAGGCCGACGACGGCTACTGCAACGCCTGCTTCACCGGTGTCTACCCGTTCGAGGCCGAGCAGTTCGTGCAGTTGGAGCTCGGGTCCAAGGACCGCTTCGCGTCGGTGTGGGGCGAATGAGGGGAGTTTGAGAGGCCGATGAGTTGCGTGCTGGTGGTGGGCGGCGGCGGCCGCGAGCACGCCTTGGTGTGGGCGCTGAGCCGGTCGGCTCACGTCGAGCGCCTGATCGCGGCGCCCGGCAATCCTGGCATCGCGGCCTGCGACCGGGCCGAGAACGCGCCGGTGGCGGCCGGTGACACCGCCGGCCTGGTCGAGCTGTGCCGCCGCGAGCGGGTCGACCTGGTGGTGGTCGGCCCGGAGGGACCGCTGGCCGCGGGCCTGGTCGACGCGCTCGGCGCGGCCGGGATCGCGGCGTTCGGCCCCGACGCGGCGTGCGCCCGACTGGAGGCCTCCAAGGCCCACTGCAAGCAGTTCCTCATAGACAACGGCATTCCCACCGCGCCGGCTCATATCTTCCGCGACGCCGGCGAGGCCCTGGCCCACCTGCGGGCCCGTCCCGACGTGCCGGTGGTCAAGGCCTCCGGCCTGGCCGCGGGCAAGGGGGTGATCGTCCCGTCGACCAGGCAGGAGGCCGCCGCCGCCGTCGAGGCCATGCTGGTGGGCGGACGGTTCGGGGCGGCCGGCTCCGAGATCCTGCTGGAGGACCGCCTCGAGGGCCGGGAGCTGTCGGTGCTGGCCTTCTGCGACGGCGAGCGCTTCGCGGTGCTGCCGCCGGCCCAGGACCACAAGCGGCTGCTCGAAGGCGACCGCGGTCCCAACACCGGGGGAATGGGCGCGGTGGCGCCATCGCCGGCTGCGGACCGGGACTTGGTCGCGGAGGTATCCGAACGGATCATCGCACCCACGCTGGCCGGGCTGCGGCGGGCCGGAACCCCCTACCGGGGCGTGCTGTACGCCGGCCTGATGCTGACTGACGACGGCCCCAAGGTCATCGAGTTCAACTGCCGCTTCGGGGATCCTGAGGCCCAGGCCGTTCTCCCGCTGCTGCGCAGCGACCTCTACGAGATCATGGTGTCCTGCGCGTCCGGGTCCCTGGCCGGGGTCGCCATCGACTGGGCGCCCGAGTCTTGCGTCGCAGTGGTCATGGCCTCAGCCGGCTACCCCGACGGCACGGCCGACCCGGCACCGATCACCGGACTCGACACCGCAACCGGGGCCGGCTGCGTCGTCTTCCACGCCGGCACCGGCACGATCGACGGCGGGCTGCACGCCACCGGGGGCCGGGTCCTGGCCGCCACCGCGGTGGGATCCGACACCGAAGCCGCGGCCCGCAAGGTACACCTCGGGGTTGCGGCCATCAGCTTCGAGGGCGCCCAGCACCGCGCCGACATCGGGCTGACGCTCACGAAGGCCATGCAAACATGAACCCGCCGTCGACCAAGGCCCAGCAGACATGAGCCCATCGGTGACCGAGGCCGGGAAAGACGCCGGCGCGCCCGCATCGCCGGCCGGACCCGAAGCGGCCAGCTACCGCGACGCGGGCGTTGACATCAACGCCGGCAACCGGGCGGTCGCCCTCATGGCCGGGGCGGTGGCCTCAACCCGCACTCCCGAGGTCATCAACACGGTGCGCGGCTTCGGCGGGCTCTACTCGGCCGCCGCCCTGGACTCTGACTCCGTGCTGGTGGCCTCCACCGACGGGGTCGGCACCAAAGTGGCCCTGGCCGCCCGCCACGGGCGCTGGCGGGGTGTCGGAACAGACCTGGTCAACCACTGCATCGGCGACATCGCGGTGCACGGTGCCCGGCCGCTGTTCTTCCTCGACTACATCGCCATGGACCGGCTCGTGCCTGAGGCGGCCGCCGAGATCGTGGCCGGCATGGCCGACGCCTGCCGGGCCGCGGGCTGTGCCCTGCTGGGAGGCGAGACGGCCGAGATGCCTAGCGTGTACGCGCCCGGCGCGGCCGACGTGGCCGGAACCATCGTGGGGGCGGCCCAGCGCGACGGACTTCTGCCCCGCCCCGAGGACATCAGGCCCGGCGACCTGCTGGTGGGCGCGGCCAGCTCCGGTCCCCACACCAACGGCTACTCGCTGATCCGCCGGCTGCTGGAGGGCCGGTCGCCCGGCACCGCCGTGATCGACGCCCTGCTGGAGCCGCACCGCAACTACCTGCCGGTGATCGACGGGTTCTCGGAGGCGGGCGTCCGGCCCAAGGCGCTGGCCCACATCACAGGCGGCGGGTTCTTCGACAACCTTCCGAGGGTGCTGCCCGACGATCTCGGCGCCCGGATCGAGCTGGGCTCCTGGCCGGTGCCCGAGCCGTTCCCGACGCTGGTGGACTGGGGCGTGCTCGACGACGCCGAGGCGTTCCGGGTCTGGAACATGGGCATCGGCCTCGTGGCCGTGGTCGACGATGCTGGCGCCGAGGCTCTGAGCCGCCAGGGCCATCACGTCATCGGCTCGGTCGTCGAAGGCTGCGATCCGGCCCAATCCGACGCTGGCCGGGTCGTGCTGGAAGGCGGCTGGCGGTGACCGGCCGCCTGGTCGTGCTGGCCTCGGGGGCGGGCTCCAACCTCGGCGCCATCCTCGACGCCATCGCGGGTCGGCGGCTCGACGCTGAGGTAGCCGCAGTGTTCATCAACCGCAGGACCGCCGGAGCCGGCGCCATAGCCCAGCGGGCCGGCATCCCGGTGAGCTACTGGCCGTTGTCGCCCTACCTGGCGGCGTGCGGTCCGGAACCGGACGACGGCCGGCGCCGGTACGACGCCGACCTGGCCGGGGCGGTGGCCGACTCCGAACCCGACCTGGTGGTGCTGGCCGGCTGGATGCACGTGCTGTCGTCGGCGTTCCTGGACCGGTTCCCCAACCGGGTCGTCAACCTCCATCCGGCCCTGCCGGGCCAATTCCCGGGTGCGTCCGCCATCGCCGACGCCTGGTCGGCCTACCAATCGGGCCTGATCGACCGGACCGGAGCGATGGTTCACTACGTGCCCGACGAGGGTGTCGACGACGGCCCGGTGATCGCCTCGGTTGAGGTGCCGATCCGTCCCTGCGACAGCATGGAGTCGCTGCGCACCCGGATCCAGGCCGCCGAGCACAAGCTGATCGTGGCCGTGATAGCCAAGTCATTGACCGCCGTTCCCAGCGGTTAGCGTTGGCGCCCGCATGAGCCCACCCGCCGACGAGATGCCGCGCCCGGCCGCGGTCCCCGACAAACCTGTCCTGGAAGGCCTCGAAGCCAAGTGGGACGCCGACTGGGAGGCGTCCGGGATCTACCGCTTCGATGAGACGCGGCCCAGGGCCGAGGTGTTCTCCATCGACACTCCCCCGCCGACCGTTAGCGGCTCACTGCACGTCGGCCACGTGTTCAGCTACACCCACACCGACATCATCGCCCGCTACCGCCGCATGGCCGGCCAGGCCGTCTTCTACCCCATGGGCTGGGACGACAACGGGCTGCCCACCGAGCGCCGGGTCCAGAACTACTACGGGGTGCGCTGCGACCCGTCGCTGCCCTACGACCCGGACTTCGCGGCCCCGCCCGACGCCGGCCGGCCCTCGGCGGTGGCCAAGCGACGGACCATCGCAGTGAGCCGGCCCAACTTCATCGAGCTGTGCGAGGAGCTCACCGCCTCCGACGAGCAGGCCTTCGAGGACCTCTTCCGGCGCATCGGGCTGTCGGTCGACTGGACCCGCACCTACGCCACCATCGACGCCCACTGCCGGCGGGTGTCGCAGCTCGCCTTCCTCGAGAACCTGGAGCGGGGGGAGGCCTACCAGATCGAGGCCCCGTCGCTGTGGGACGTGACCTTCCAGACCGCGGTGGCCCAGGCCGAACTCGACGACCGGGAGGTGCCCGGCGCCTACCACAAGCTGCGCTTCGGCGGCACCGGCGGCGACACCGACGTCTGGATCGACACCACCCGGCCCGAGCTGGTGCCGTCGTGCGTGGCCCTGGTGGCCCACCCCGACGACGGCCGCTACCGGCCGCGGTTCGGGTCGACAGTGCGCACCCCCGTGTTCGACGTCGAGGTGCCGGTGGTCGCCCACGAGCTCGCCGACCCCGACAAGGGCACCGGCATCGCCATGATCTGCACCTTCGGCGACACCGCCGACGTGACCTGGTGGCGAGAGCTGAACCTGCCGGTGCGCACCGTCATCGGGCGCGACGGGCGCTTCGCAGCCGACCCTCCCTCGGCCGTCGAGTCGCCGGCGGGCCGGGCCGCCTATGCCCGCCTGGCCGGCAAGACCGCGGTTCAGGCCCGCACCGAGATCGCGGCCGTGTTCGCCGAATCCGGCGACATCGACGGCGAGCCCCGCCCCATCACCCACCCGGTCAAGTTCTTCGAGAAGGGCGACAAGCCGCTGGAGATCGTGTCCAGCCGCCAGTGGTACATCCGAAACGGCGGGCGCGACGACGACCTGCGCCAGGCCCTCATCGACCGGGGCATCGAGATGAACTGGGTCCCCGGCTACATGCGGGCCCGTTACGAGAGCTGGATCGCGGGGCTCAGCGGCGACTGGCTCATCAGCCGCCAGCGCTTCTTCGGCGTGCCCATCCCGCTGTGGTACCGCCTCGACGCCGGCGGCTCGCCCGACTGGGACAACCCGATCCGGCCCGAGGCCGGCACCCTGCCGGTCGACCCGTCCTCGGACTGCCCGCCCGGCTACGACGAGTCCCAGAGGGGCCGCCCCGGGGGCTTCGCCGGCGACCCCGACGTGATGGACACCTGGGCCACCTCGTCGCTCACGCCCCAGATCGCCACCGGCTGGCGCACCGACGAGGCGCTGTACGCGTCCACCTTCCCGATGGACATGCGACCCCAGGCCCACGACATCATCCGCACCTGGCTGTTCTCGACGGTGGTGCGGGCCCACTTCGACGCCGGCACCGTGCCCTGGCACAACTGCGCGCTGTCGGGCTGGATCCTCGACCCCGACCGCAAGAAGATGTCCAAGTCGAGGGGCAACGTGCAGGTGCCCACCGACCTGCTGGAGCGCTACGGCGCCGACGCGGTGCGCTACTGGGCCGCGTGCGGCCGCCCCGGCACCGACACCGCCTTCGACGAGCAGCAGTTCCGCATCGGACGCCGCCTGGCCGTCAAGCTCCTCAACGCCTCCAAGTTCGTGCTGCGCTTCGCAGATCGGGACGACGAAGCCAACCAGGTGGCCATGCGAGCCGGCGGGCACCGGGGTCTGTGGGCGGGCGACGACGCCTGCGGCGACGGGGTGACCGAGGCGCTGGACCGCTCGATGCTGCACCGCCTGGCTGACCTGGTGGACGACGCCACCGCCGCCCTCGACGCCTTCGACTACGCCCGAGCCCTGGAGCGCACCGAGTCGTTCTTCTGGTCATTCACCGACGACCACATCGAGCTTGTCAAGGCCCGCGCCTACGGCGAGCGGGGAACCGACGCCGCAGTCTCGGCTCGGACGGCTCTCGAGGCAGCCCTAGCCGTGCTCCAGAAGCTGTTCGCGCCGTTCATGCCCTTCGTCGCCGAGGAGGTGTGGAGCTGGTGGCACCAGTCCTCGGTCCATGCCTCGGCGTGGCCGAAGCCGGGGCCGCTGCGGGCCGCGGCCGGTGACGCGGGCCCGCTGCCCAGCGCGGTGGCCGCTGCGGTGCTGGGCGAGATCCGCAGGGCCAAGTCGGAGGCCAAGCGGCCTTTGCGCACCGAAGTCCTGCGAGCCACCGTCAGCGACAGCGCCGAGCGCCTCGCCGTGCTGGCCGACGTCGCCGACGACGTGAGCGCCGCGGGCCGCGTCACCGAGCTGGTGACATCCGAGGGCGACGAGCTGTCGGTGGCCTGCGAGCTAGCCCCCGACGCAGCCGCCTAGACCCCGGAACTGGCAGCACAACGCACGCATAGCGTGCAAAACGCTGCCAATTCCCGAACGATCCCGGCCAACTCCCCGAACTGGCAGCACAACGCACGCATAGCGTGCAAAACGCTGCCAATTCCCGGGAGCAGGGTCAGCGCAGGAGGCCGGAGATCTGGCGGGCGGCCCGGCGGCCCGACAGCAGGGCGCCGTGCACCGTGGACGGGAACCGGCTGTGGGTGGCCTCGCCGGCGAAGAACAGCCGGTCGCCCACCGGGCGGGCCATGTCCCGGTAGGTGTCGAACTCCACGCCCACCGGCAGGTACGAGTAGGAGCCCCGCGTCCACGGGTCCGCGCCCCAGCGGGTGCTGACCGTGTCGACCGGCTCGGGCACGTCGCCGAACATGGCCTTGAGCGCCTCGACCGCCCGTGACGTGAGGTCGGCGTCGGAATACTGCTCGATCTCGGCCCCGAACGAGCCGGGGTTGAACATGGCGAGCACCGGCTGCTGCAGGTACGGGTACAGGTTCAGCGTCTCGGACCACTGACCCGGCCGCTCGCCCGCGTAGCCGATCCACTCGGTGTCGCGGTCCCAGAAGGGCTCGTCGAACAGCAGCACCGTCCGGTTGAGGATCCCCATGTCCAGGGCGGCGATCGCGTCCCGCATGGCCGGTGGCAGCGCCGGCGTGAACGAGATCGTCCCCGCCTTGAGAACCCCGAGAGGCACGGTGACCACAACCCGGTCGGCCTCGAACGTGTCGCCCGACTCGGTGGTGACCACGACGGCGGGCCCGGAGTGGTCGACCTGAGCCACCGGGTGATCGAGCCGGATGTCCCGGCCCGCGGCCAGCACGTCGACGATCTGGCTGTAGCCCTCCGGGAACACCACGTCACCGCCCCGCAGCGTGCTCGGCCCGTCGTAGCTCATGATGGACAGGTCGCTGATGTCCGCCGCGAACTCGTGGGAGAACATGGACGCCAGCGAGTACAGCCACAGGCGCCTGTCGTCCTCGCTGAGACCGTGGATGGAAGCGAACCGCTCGAAGACGTCCTGTAGGGACGCTTCGGGCATCTCATAGGCCAGCGCCATGTACTCGCCCCACAACGCGGCGTCGACCGGCTCAGCCGGCCGGCCGTCATGGTCGTAGAGGACCGCGTTGTCGTAGTCGGTCTCAGCCGTGGCGATGCCGTGACTCTCGACGATCTCGCTGACGGGGTTGCCCCGGACGCCGTGGATCCATGTCGCCCCCAACTCCACGGGAACGCCGTCGCCGATGCTTGAGGTCCAGATGCGCCCGCCGACCCGGTCGCGGGCCTCCAGCAGCACGACGTTGCTGAACCCCCGGACCTGGAGCTCGTGGGCCGCAGCCAGCGCCGCGGCCCCCGCCCCGACGATGACGATCCGCTCATCTCCCGCTACCGGCGGGTCCCCTGCCGGCGCGTCCGCGGCCGGCGCGTCGTCGCTGTCGTCGCCGCAAGCCGCCAGCAGGGGCGCAGCCGCGGCCAATCCGGCCGCACCGAGCCCACCCCTGATGAACCCCCGACGGCCCAGCCGGTGGTGGGTCACCTTCCCGCCCCGCTCCTTCACCGTCCCATTGTGGCCCCGCAGGGTGAACATCAGGTTAGAACTTCGACGGGCTCAGCTTGGGGGTGCATATCGACGGCTAGGGTCGGTTGGTGCGCATTCTTGTCACCAACGATGACGGCATCGACTCCATCGGGCTGCACGTGCTGGCCCGGGCCATGGCCGAGATCGGCGAGGTCGTCGTGGTGGCGCCCGACAAGGAGTACTCGGGCTACGGCGCAGCCTTCGGGCCCCTGCACCTGATCAAGCCCGAGGTTCACCGCGCCCCCATTGGCGGCTTGGACGACGTGTGGTCGGTGACAGGGCCTCCGGCGCTGTGCGTGATGTTCGGGCGCCTGGGCCTGTTCGGGCACTACGACCTGGTGGTCGCCGGCATCAACCCCGGCGCCAATGTGGGCCGCTCGGTCTACCACTCGGGCACGGTCGGGGCCTGCCTGACGGCCCGCAACGGCGGGGTGAGCGGCGTGGCCGTTAGCCAGACGGTGGAGTCCTTCGGGGTGGAGGGCCAGGGCTGGGAGGAGATGCTCGCCGACCAGCACTGGGAATCGGCGGCAACCGTGGCCGCCGCCGCAGTAGAGGGCCTGATCGCCGACCTGCCGCCGGATCCCGTGGTGCTCAACATCAACGTTCCCGGCCGGGAGCTGCGCGACATCAAGGGCTGGAGGCGCACCGAGGTCGGCATCGAGCCGCCCCGCTCGATGGCCACCGCACAGCTCGAGCCCCGGCCCGGGCACACCGACGCCTTCCGGGTGAAGATGGACTGGGGCGACGCCATCGAGCTGCCCGAATACACCGACGGCGGCGCGGTGATGGCCGGATGGGTGTCGGTCGGATGGCTGGGTCGTCTCGAGGCCACCGAGCCGGGCTTCGCCGGGGCCGCCGAGGCCGAGTCCCGCCTCGACAAGCTGCTGAGCTGAACCCGCCGGCCGGCGCCCCAGAGGGCGCGCCTGTCCGCTCCGCCTCGAATCCGCTCTTGTTCGCTGCGCTCACGGGCCGCTCGGGCCACGGCCTCGCTGCACGCCTCGCGAATCTGTCCACCGATCGCGGCTTATCCGCTCGGCCTCTTAGCGTTGGACGGTGACCCTGACCGCGTCGGGCCTGTCCAAGGGCTACGGCGCCCGCCGGCTCTTTGAGGGCGTGACCCTGCATCTGCCCCCGGGCCGGCGTGTCGCGCTCGTGGGCGGCAACGGCACCGGCAAGACGACCCTGCTCGAGATCATGGCCCGGATGATCGAGCCCGACGCGGGCACGGTCACCAAGCCCCGCGACGCCCGGATCGGGTACCTGCCCCAGGACCTGCGCGGCGTCTCCGATCGAACAGTCCGCGAGCATGTGATCGCCGGTGCCGGCCCGCTGGCCGGGCTGGCCCGGACCCTGAAGGAGTTGGAGCACCAGCTCAGCGGGTCCGCCGACCGGCAGGACGACCTCGTCGTCCGGTATGGCGAGGTCCAGGGACAGTTCGAGCAGCTCGGCGGTTATGCCCTGGAGGCCGAGGTGGCCAAGGTCCTGGCCGGTCTCGGCTTCTCGATGGCCGACTCGGACCGTCCGGTGGCTGAGCTGTCGGGCGGCTGGAGGATGAGGGCGGCCCTGGCCCGCCTGCTGGTGTCCGAGCCCGACATCCTGCTGCTCGACGAGCCCACCAACCATCTGGACATCGACTCCATGTCGTGGCTGGAGCGGCGCCTGGCCGCGTGGCCGGGCTGCCTGCTGTTCGTCAGCCACGACCGCGACTTCATCGACGCGGTGGCCGACCGGATAGTGGAGTTGGCCTCGGGCACGACGATGGCCTACGACGGGGGGTTCGCGGAGTTCGTGGTGGCCCGCACCGAGCGCTTGGAGCGCATAGAGGCGGCCGCAGCCCGCCAGCGGAGCGAGGTGGCCCGCGTCGAGCGCTTCGTCGAGCGCTTCCGCTACAAGGCCAGCAAGGCCCGCCAGGTGCAGAGCAGGGTCAAGACCCTCCAGAGGCTGGATCGGATCCAAGTCCCCAGTCGCTCCGAGCTGGCCGCCCGCTTCGACTTCCCCGCGCCTCCCCGCTCCAGCCGGGTGGTGGCCGAGCTCGCCGAAGCCACCGTCGGCTACCCCGACGGCGACGGACCGGTGGTCTCCGGCGCGACCCTGGCGGTCGAGCGGGGCCAGACGGTGGCCCTGGTGGGGCCCAACGGCGCGGGCAAGACCACCCTGCTGAAGCTGATCCTGGGCGAGCTGCCCCCGAGCTCGGGCACAGTGCGGATAGGCGCCAACGTGCGTGTCGCTGCCTTCGGTCAGCATCAGGCCGACGAGTTGGACGGCACCAAGCGGGCGATCGAGGTGTTCTCGGCCGGGATCGATCCGGGACGGCGCAACCTGCGAACGGTGCTCGGCGCGTTCGGCTTGCGGGGAGACGACGCCGACCGTCGGGTGGCGGAGCTCTCCGGTGGCGAGCGCACCCGTCTGGCGCTGGCCCGCCTGATGGTGGAGCCGGTGAACCTGCTGGTGCTCGACGAGCCCACCAACCATCTCGACCTGCCCAGCTGCGACATCCTCGAGGATGCTCTCGGCGCCTATCCCGGCACCGTGCTGCTGGTAACCCACGACCGGCACCTCATCCGGGCGGTGGCCGACGCGCTAATCGACGTCCGCGATGGTCGGGCCGTCTGGCATCTCGGAGCTGACGAGTCGGTTCTGTTCCCGCAGGACCCGCACGAGCGACCGGCCCCGGACCCGGACCCGGACGCAACCCCGGCACCGGGTCAGCCGCGGGCCGGGTCCAGCGCCGACCGGGCGGAGCGCCGCAGAGCGAGCGCCCAGGCGCGGACGGCAACCAGCAAGCTCCGCCGGCGGGTGGCCGACCTGGAACGATCATGGGCCGCGGCCGACGCCGAGGTGGCCGAGCTGCACCGCCGACTCAGCGATCCCGCGGTCTACGACCGGCCCGAGGAGGTCCACGCGCTGGCATCGGCGCACACCGAGGCCGCCGACCGGGCCGCGGCCCTGCTGGCTGAGTGGGAGACGTCGCTGGCGGAACTCGAGACGCTCGGCTCGCGCCCAGAAGGAGTATCAGCGGCAGAATGACCATCCCGCGCAGCCTGCCCAAGGGGTACGACACGCCGCGGCGCCGCCGTTGGGGCCGCGACGCGCTAGAACCGGCCCGATGCTGCTAGCCGACCTGGTCGCCTGTGTCGATGCCGTGGCCTCCACGTCGGCCCGCACCGCCAAGATCGCGTTCCTGGCCGAACTGCTGTGGAGCGCGGACCGCTCCGAGGCCGGCGTGGTGGCCGGACTGGTGGCCGGCGAGCCCCGCCAGGGACGGATCGGGGTGGGCTGGGCGACGGTGGCCGCGCTCAGGACCGACCCCGCGTCCGAGCCGGCGCTGACGGTGGCCGACCTCGACACCCTGCTCGACGAGATCGCCGGAGCGTCCGGCGAGGGATCGGCTCAGCGGCGCACGGACCTCCTCGAAGCCTTCCTGGGCCGGGCCACCGCCGCGGAGACCGACTTCGTGCGGCGGCTGCTGGTCGGCGAGTTGCGCCAGGGCGCCAACGAGGGAGTGGTGGTGGAGGCGGTGGCCCGAGCGGCGGGGGTCGCATCCGCCTCGGTCCGGCGGGCCCTGATGCTGGCGGGCGACCTGGGATTGACGGCTGGCATCGCCCTCGCCGATGGAGATCCCGGACTCCGGGGTCTGGGATTCCGTGTCTTCCGGCCGGTGCGGCCCATGCTGGCCTCCACCGCCGACGACGCGGCCGCCGCGGTCGCCGAGATGGGCCGGTGCTCGGTGGAGTGGAAGCTCGACGGCGTCCGCATCCAGGCCCACCGGTACCTGGACGAGATACGGATCTGGACTCGCAACCTCAACGAGGTGACCGGCCGCCTCGGCGAGGTGGCCGACGTGGTCCGCTCGCTGCCGCTGGAGTCCGCGGCTCTCGACGGCGAGGTCATGGGGCTGACCGACGACCTCACACCGGCCGCCTTCCAGGACACCATGGGCCGGATAGGCGCCAAGAGCTCCAGCGAGGCCCCGGCCCCGCAGGTCGCGGTGCGGATGAGGCCGACGTTCTTCGATGTGCTGTACCTCGACGGGCGCGACCTGCTCGACGAGCCCCTGGAGGTCCGGCTCGAATGCCTGGCCCAGATCGCGGCCGACCATCGAGTCCCCAGCGTGGTCACCGAGGACCCCGACGAGGCCGCCGGCGTGTTCGAGGCAGCGCTGGCGGCCGGCCACGAGGGCGTGATGGTGAAGGCGGCCGGCGCGCCCTACGCCGCGGGGCGGCGAGGCAAGGCGTGGCGCAAGGTCAAGCCGGTGCACAGCCTCGACCTGGTGGTGCTGGCGGTGGAACCCGGGAGCGGCCGCCGTCGAGGCTGGCTGTCCAACATCCACCTGGGCGCCCGGGACCCCGACGGGGGTTTCGTGATGGTGGGCAAGACGTTCAAGGGCATGACCGACGCGATGCTCCAGTGGCAGACCGAGCGCTTCGGCGAGCTGGCCACCGACCACGGAGCCCATGTGGTGGAGCTGCAGCCGGAGCAGGTGGTGGAGATCGCGGTCGACGGCGTTCAGCGCTCAAGCCGCTACCCGGGAGGAGTGGCGCTGCGCTTCGCCCGGGTGGTGCGCTACCGCAGCGACAAGTCCCCCGCCGAGGCCGACACCATCGACGCGGTCCGCAGCCTCCTACCCGGAGGCCGAGCGGACAGGCCGTAGCTCGCCTGCGCTTGGCAAGGCAGCGAGCGAGGCCGTGGCCCGAGCGGCCCCGTGAGCGCAGCGAACAAGAGCGGGGGACCGGGCTCGGTGGGATCTATAGGATCGGCGTCATGACCGGCACAGCCAGCACCTCCACCACCGGCGCGACCGCGACACCCGCGACGCCGGGGACGTCCACCGTCACCGAGCCCGACATTCGGCCGGTCACCGATGACGGCGACCACGACCGCTTCGCTCACTACACCCGCCGGGCCGACGCCAACCGGGCCTACGTCGAGGGCACGCCGGTGCGAGCCCTCTGTGGCAAGGTCTGGGTGCCGAGCCGGGACCCGTCCCGATACCCGGTCTGCCCGGAGTGCGCCAAGATCCGGGAGCGGCTCCGCAAGCGGGCATTCAACTAGGTGGCCAGCGGGGGGCTGGCACCCGAGACCACGATGCGCACTCACCTGCAGGGCACCTTCCTGCTGATCGTGCTGCTGCTGGTCTTCTGGTTGACGCTGAGCTGGGCCGTCCCGATCCTGGACAGCGCCGTGTTCGGCGAGGACGGCGCCGTTGTTGCCCGGGCCCCCCTGGAGACCGACGACCAGGCCGCCGCCGACCGTGGCCTGGAGCAGGACCAGCCGCTCGACGGCAACGAGGTGGCGGATCTGCAGAGCGCGCTGACACAGCTCGGCTACAGCCCCGGACCCATCGACGGCATCATGGGCGAGCTCACCCGCCAGGCCATCGACGAGGCCAAGGTGGATGTCGGGCTGGAAGAGGCGTCCGACCGCCGGCTGTTCGAGACCCTCAAAGCCGCCCTGGAGGCTCTCAGCTCTGCATCCGACCCGGACGCGCCGGGACCCTGAAATGCCGCGCTCCGTCGACGCCGCGCCGGCTGCCCCGAGCACCGCGCCGGACTGCTCGACGGTCTTCCGGCCCGGCTACGACCTGAACCTGAAGGTGACGTTGATGTGGGTGAAGACGTCGCAGCGCCGCAACGGCGTCGGATGGTGGGCCACCGAGACGCCCGACGGCCCGGCCTCGGTCGCTTTCCGGGCTGTCGGCGGCGAGGTCCTGGCCGACGCCTGGGGTCCCGGCGCCGAGTGGGCCATCAACGGCGTGCCGGCCCTGCTCGGAGGCAGCGATGACCCCAGCGGGTTCCAGCCCCACCACCGGGTAGTCGAGGACCTAGTGGGCCGGCTCGGGGTGCCCCGGATGGGCGCCACCGGTCGTTGGTTCGAAGCCATGGCCACCGCCGCGGTGTACCAGCGGGTCGTTAGCGCCGACGCGCGGACTGCGGTGGCCCGCATGGGCCGGCTGCACGGGGCCGAGGTGCCCGGAGGGGGACCGCTGCCATTGTTTCCCCGCCCCGAGGCGGTGTTGAGGGTTCCCGACCACGGATTCCACCGGGCCGGGGTCGACCGGGCGCGCACCCGGGTGATCCGGGTGGCGGCCAAGCACGCCGACCGCCTCGAGAGACTGGGCGAGCGTCCCGCGGCCGAGGCCCGCCAGTGGCTGCAGCGTCTGCCCGGCGTGGGCCCGTGGACTGCGGCCCGCACGACGGGCGCGGCCGCGGGCGACCCCGACGCGGTGCCGGTGGGCGACCTGCACGTGC
The DNA here is from genome assembly GCA_965203635.1 of Candidatus Aldehydirespirator sp. Lineage (GTDB taxonomy): Bacteria > Actinomycetota > Acidimicrobiia > Acidimicrobiales > Aldehydirespiratoraceae > Aldehydirespirator. The sequence continues at coordinate 1,996,614 of OZ241903.1, read as the reverse complement.
CGAGGCTGGTGACTTACGCCCTCAGCGGCGCCGCCGACGGCGACGACGACTCGATGCTGGAGTTGCTGGAGCCCTACGCCGGCCACCGGGGCCGGGTCGTCCGCCTGGTCAAGGCAGCCGGCATCGGCCCGCCGAGGCACCACCCCGCCCCCACCCGCTTCGACATCAGCCGCATCTAGCCGGCCTTGCGCCTGGCTGCTCTGTCCGCCTGACGCGCCGCCCAGGGCCCGAGTGGCCCGTGAGCGAAGCGAACAAGAGCGGGAGTGACAACGCTGTGATGTGACAGGCTCGTCACCTACCTGCGCTTGCTCCTCGCGGCCCGGTGGGCGAGGGTGCGCTCCACATAGGGGGCCACTTCGGGCGTCTTGCAGCCGGTCTGGCCGTGGTCGACCTGCACCGGCCCGATCCGGTTCGCGACGGCCAGCACCGAGCGGCGCAGGTTCCCGTCGCGCAGCGCGATCACGATGAGCGCACCGTTCATCTCGTGGCGGACCCGGTTGGGGCGCCCGGCGATCTCGGCCTCGATCTGGCGGACCAGCGCCCGCAGCTCCCCCACCGACCAGATCCCGGGATCCTCGGCGGTGCAGGTGACGATGAACCAGCCGGTGGACGCCTCCCACTCGCCGGGGCGGTCCCTCCATGCGTCGCTCAGGGCCCGGGCGTGGGGCGACTGGGCGCAGAGCCCGCCCAGGCCCTCGGCCAGGATGTAGTTGTCGACGTCTGCCAGCCACCGGCGGGCCAGCGGCTCGTCCAGCGCGGCGGGATCGGCCACCCGCAGGGCCAGCACCCGGGCGTCGTGGTTGCCGCTGGACCACAGCTGCCGGGCCAGCGCGTGGTCGGTCTTGATCGACTTGGCGATCCGGCCCAACTCGGCGTAGCTGACGCCGAACATGGGCTCGGCTGCGCCGTGACGGGCATAGACCTTGCGGTTCTGGGCCGTCCCCGCAGCCTCGAGCGCCGCCATGACCTCCGGGAGCTGCGCCACCAGCGTGTCTACAGCACGACGACGGAGCGGAGCACCTCGCCCCGCTCCATCTTGTGGAAGGCCTCCTCCACGTCGCCGAGGCCGATCGTCTCCGACACGAACCCGTCGAGGTCCAAGCGGCCCTGGAGGTACAGGTCGATCAGCATGGGGAAGTCGCGGGTCGGCAGGCAGTCTCCGTACCAGCTCGACTTGAGGGCTCCACCCCGCCCGAACACCTCGATGAAGGGCAGCTCGATGGTCATGTCGGGGTGGGGCACACCCACCAGCACCACCGTCCCGGCCAGGTCGCGGGCCTCGAAGGCCTGCCGGTAGGTCTGGGGCAGGCCGATCGCCTCGATGGCCACGTCCACGCCGTTGCCGCCGGTGAGGGCCTGGATCTCCGCCACCGGGTCAGTCTCGGACGAGTTGATGGTGTGAGTGGCCCCGAAGCCTCGGGCCCACTCGAGCTTGCGGTCGTCGATGTCCACGCCGATGATCGTGTGGGCGCCGGCCAGCTTGGCACCGGCGATGGCGGCGTCGCCCACTCCCCCGCAGCCGAACACGGCCACGCTGTCGCCCCGGCCCACACCGCCGGTGTTGATGGCCGCGCCGATGCCGGCCATCACGCCGCAGCCGAGCAGACCGGCCGCGGTGGCCGGGGCGGCCGAGTCGACCTTGGTGCACTGGCCCGCGGCCACCAGCGTCTTCTCGAGGAAGGCGCCGATGCCCAGCGCGGGCGACAGCTCGGTACCGTCGGTCAGCGTCATCTTCTGGGACGCGTTGTGGGTGCTGAAGCAGATGTGGGGCCGGCCCCGCAGACACGAGCGGCACTGGCCGCACACCGCCCGCCAGTTGAGGATCACGTAGTCGCCCGGTGCCACCTCGGTCACGCCGTCGCCGACGGACTCCACCACGCCGGCGGCCTCGTGGCCCAGCAGGAAGGGGAACTCGTCGTTGATGCCGCCCTCCCGGTAGTGGAGGTCGGTGTGGCAGACGCCGCACGCCTGTATGGCCACCACCGCCTCACCCGGGCCGGGGTCGGGTACCACGACGTCGGTGATCGTGACGGGCTCCCCTACCGCCATCGACACCACTCCTTGCACGGTCTGGGGCATGTCTCGGTCCTCCTGTCGGCACTTCCGGGCGACCCTGGCACATTACCGCGCTGGCCAGACCGCGTGGGTAGGCGGGCGACCTCGCGCGGCAGCGGTGTCACTCCCGCACTCGTTCGCTGTGCCACCGGCCGCTCAGCCATGTGTCCTGCTCTCGTTCGCTGCGCTCACCGGCCGCTTGGCCAGGGGGAACTGGCAGCGTTATGCACAGATGGCGTGCATTCTGCTGCCAATTCCCGATTAGGCAGCGGCCGCAGGGGGAACTGGCAGCGTTATGCACAGATGGCGTGCATTCTGCTGCCAATTCCCGATTAGGCAGCGGCCGCAGGGGGAACTGGCAGCGTTATGCACAGATGGCGTGCATTCTGCTGCCAGTTCGGGGGACTAAGCGGGCCCGCTTGCGGAGTTCACCGTCCAGCAAAGGACCGAACTCAACCCGATACGGGGCGGCGCTACCTTGCCCTAGAGCTCGGTGACGCCTATGGCGTGCTCTCCGGACGCGGCGTAGAACAGCCAGCGCCGGCCGGCGGCGTCGAGCAGGCACGGGTCTCGCAGGCCGTTCTGGGGCGAGGCCGCCAAGCCTCTCGCCACCGGCTTGAGCGGCTCGTCGGCACCCTCCCACGGCTCGATGGGCCGCATCACCTCGCCAACTGGTCCAGGCGTCCACTGGTGCCAGTCGCCCGAGGTGTCGATCAGCGTGCGGTAGATCCGTTCGGGTGCCTCGAAGCAGCGGGTGAACAGCATCTCCAGTTCCTGGTGCTCGGGCCGGTACGACACGCAGCTGTGGCGGATCTCGTCGTCGTCGAACAGCATGGGCCCGTACTCGAAGCCGCTCAGGCCGTCGACCGAGCGCACCACCTGGGACGGCATGGCAACCCCGTACCAGGCGTCGCCGACGTGGAACATCCGCAGGTAGCTGGGGGACACCGCCACCGCCGGCTCAACCAGCGCGAAGTCTCGACCGGTGCCCGAGGTGGCCACCATGGTCTTCTGGTTCAGCGACGGGTAGACGTTCCAGCACGGGAGGTGGCCGCCGACCGACTCCGGGACCATCCCGTGGAAGTACATGACGAAGCGCTGCCGCCGGTGGTCGGCGTGGACGTCGGGTGAAGCGATGTGGGGCTGGCGGTCCGACGGGGTGTCGTCCACGTTGAGCACATCGGACTCGACCATGCGCCACGGCCCGCTCGGCTCCTCGGCGGCGGCCAGGCGGATCGACTGGCCGACATGGTGCGCGAAGTACATGAGATAGCGGCCCGGCCGGTCGGGCATCCATTCGGGTGCAGCCAGCACCGACGGCCCGTTCACGTTGAACCGGCCGTGATCGCGGGGGATGCCCTGCGTGCCGGCGTCGATGATGCGGGTGCGGGTCTGAGTCATGGAACCTCGTCGTCCTGTCGGGGTTCAGCGGTCACTGCCGTACCCGTGGGCACCGATGAGCGGAACGAAGCGCACGGGCGTGAGCCTCTCCTCACGAAAATCCCCGCTCGGCGTCGGATCGTCGCCCTCGTGAGGCCCAGCATCGGGGCGGCGGGTGTAGCGCATGAGGTGCTGGTGGCCGTATCGCGGGCCGATGGGTATCACCAGACGGCCGCCCGGTGCGAGCTGCTCCAGCAGCGGCGGCGGAGGAGCCGGACCGGCTGCGGTGACGACGATGGCGTCGAAGGGCGCCTCCTCGGCCCATCCCAACGTGCCGTCGCCCACCACGACCTCCACCTCGCCCAGGCCCTGGGAGGCCAGAGTGGTCCGAGCCTTCTCGGCCAGCGCCGACCGCCGTTCGATGGTCACCACCCGCCCGGCCAGGGCCCGCAGGACCAGCGCGCCGTAGCCGGAGCCGGCGCCCACCTCAAGCACCCGGTCGTCAGGGCTCAATTGGGCCGCCTCGGCCATCATGGCCACCATGGCGGGCTGGCTGATGGTCTGGCCCTCGCCTATGGGCAACGGCCCGTCGTCGAAGGCGGCCGCCGCGAACCGACGGGGGACGAAGCGCTGGCGCGGCACCCGGCCCATGGCCTCCAGGACTGCCTCGTCGCGCACTCCGTACCGGCGGGCCTGGGCCACGAGGTCCGACAAATGGCGCGTCGAACCGGCCATCGGCAACCTCAAGCGGAACCCGCGGCGGCCGAGGCCAGACGCCGCAACGGTGGATCGGTGCGCGGCGGCGTCCGGCGGGGCGGCAGAGTGGCCAGCAGGTCGGCGGTGGCGTTGGCGACGAGGGCGACGGCCTGCTCGAAAACGGCCTCGGTGGCGGCGGAGGTCTTCTGCACGCCGCTGACTTTGCGGACATATTGCCGGGCGGCGGCCTCGACCTCCTCGGCCGTGGCAGGCGGGGCCAGACCTCGCAGGGTCGTGATGTTGCGGCACATGGCTTCGACTCTACGCCGCCAGTCGATCCGCCAGCAGCGGCATGTCGTTGTCCTGGCGGGATACTCACCACTTGATGGACAACTCCAGAGGCACAACGCTGCCAAATCTTGATGAGATGATAAATTTGAATTAGTCTCATATATTCCAACTGTGGTTCAGAACGAAAAGTGGGTCGAGCTGAGTGGACTCGCGTCCGCCCAGCACGGAGTCTTCACGGGGCAGCAAGCCGCCAACGTCGGGCTGTCCCGCGGCATCGTCGGCCGGTTGGTCCAACGAGGAGTGGTCGAACGCATCCATCGAGGTGTGTTCAGCTTCGCGGGCGCGCCTCGCACCTGGCGCTCCAGGCTGATAGCAGCCACGTTGGCAGGGGGTGGGAGCCACGCTTCGCACCGGGCCGCAGCCTGCTTGCACCAACTAGACGGATTCGACGAACCCCAACCCATCGAGGTGACCGTGACCCGTGGACGATATCCCACTAGCGACAACGTCATCGTTCACCGCTGGATGGGGCCGGATCCCCACGACTACACCGAAGTCGACTCCGTCGCGACGTCAGGCGTCGCCTCCACTCTGGCCCGTCTGGGTTCGGTCGTGCCCCAACCCCATGTAGAGCAAGCCCTCGACGACGCCCTACGACGCGGCTACTCCCTCAAGTGGATCGAGCAAACGGCTGAACGTCTACACCGACCCGGCCCAAGCGGTACCGGCATCTTGCTGCGACTGCTGCGCGATCCCGGGCGCCTGGGAACCGCCCCCGACTCCATCTTCGAACGCATGACGGCACGAATACTGAATGCGGCGGACTTGCCCCCGCCCGCACTGCAGCATCCGGTTCGACTGCCGAACGGCCAGGCTGCCCGGATCGACATTGCATGGCCCTCGGTCAAGTGGGGCATCGAGTGCCATTCCCGCAAGTACCACTTCGGTGCCTCCAACACTGCAGCCGACCACGACCGCGACCACCAACTCGCCATGGCTGGGTGGCAGGTCACGTACCTCACCTGGCACCAGCTGCAGGACTCGGACTATGTGTTGGAACTGGCACGATCCATGCTGGACCAACGAGGCCGCAGATCAGCCTGAACCCGGAACTGGCAGCACAACGCACGCCACCCGTGCATAACGCTGCCAATTCCTTCAGCGGCCTCTGCCCAATCGGGAACTGGCAGCACAACGCACGCCAGCCGTGCACAACGCTGCCAATTCTGGGGGAGCCGGTCGGAGGGACATAGCCTGGGGACTTGTGATCGACCTTCGCTCCGACACTGTCACCCGGCCCACTGCGGCCATGCGGGCGGCCATGGCCTCAGCCGAGGTCGGCGACGACGTGTACGGCGAGGACCCCACCGTCAACGAACTCCAGGAGGCCACCGCAGCGCTGCTCGGCAAGGAGGCCGCGCTGTTCGTTACCAGCGGCACGCAGGGCAACCTCTGCGGGCTGCTGGCCCACTGCGGGCGCGGCGACGAGTACATCGTCGGCGACCATGCCCACACCTACATGTACGAGGGCGGGGGCGGGGCGGTGCTCGGCTCCATCCAGCCCCAGCCGGTGCCCACCGGCGACGACGGCATGATCGACCTCGCCGCGGCCGAGGCGGCAGTGAAGTCGCCCGACCATCACTTCGCCCGGACCCGGCTGCTGTGCCTGGAGAACACCAACGACGGCCGGGTGCTCACCCTGGCCCAGATGGAGGACTCGGCTGAGGTGGCCGCCCGCCACGGCCTGTCCCACCACCTCGACGGGGCCCGGCTGTGGAACGCGGCGGTGGCGCTGGGGGTCTCACCAGCGGCGGTGGCCGTACCGTTCGACTCGGCATCGGTGTGCCTGTCGAAGGGTCTGGGGACGCCGATGGGATCGGTGCTGGCCGGGCCGGCGGACCTCATCGATGAGGCCCACAAGTGGCGCAAGATGCTGGGCGGCGGACTGCGCCAGGCCGGCATCGTCGCGGCGGCTGGCCTCTACGCGCTGGAGCACCACATAGACCGCCTGGCCGACGACCACGCCAACGCGGCCCGCCTGGCTGAGGGATTGGCCACCATCGACGGCGTCAAGATCGACTCGTGCGCCACCAACATGGTGTTCATACGGCTCGACTACGAGGTCTTGGGCGAACGCCCGAACCTTCGGCAGGACCTGGCCGGCCGCGGAGTCCTCACCCGCTGGAGCGGCCCGCAGTCCCGGCTCGTCACCCACCTCGACATCTCCGCCGACGACATCGAGACAGCCGTCGACGCCTTCGCCGAGCTGCTGACCTGAGGTCCCCAACCAACTTCCGGCCGTTCGGCGCGATAATCGCCCCCAGCGGCCGGAAGTTTGCTTCGAGGGTCGCGTTGGGTCATCCGGCCGGCATGCGATGAGTACGGTGGCGCCATGACGCTGGCCGTGGCCGGAACACTGATGCAGACGCCGGCTCCCGACCGCCTCGCCGTGATCAACGCTGTGGTGGAGGTCGACAACGCCGGGGCGATTGTCGCGGTGCACGACCGGTCCACCTCGGAGGGAGCGACTTCGGGCCGGGCCGCGCTTGACTCCGCGGCCGAGCGGGTTGAGCTCGAACCGTTCACCGTCCTGATGCCCGGCCTGGTGGACCTTCACATCCATGCACCCCAATGGCCCCAACTCGGCACCGGGCTCGACCTGCCATTGGAGCGCTGGCTGTTCGACTACACGTTCCCGCTAGAGGCCCGCTACGCCGACGCCGAGTTCGCCGCAACCGTGTGGGACGACCTTGTGCCGTCACTGCTGGCCATGGGTACCACCACCGCGGCCTACTTCTCGTCGAACCACTTGGAGGCCACTACCGCCCTGGCCCGAGCCTGCGCACGACACGGTCAGAGGGCGCTGGTGGGCCGGGTGGCCATGGATCACCCGGCCGGCACCCCCGAGTGGTACCGGGACGCGACCGCCAGTGCCGGCGTCGAGGCGTCGGCGGCCTCCATCGAGGCCGTGACAGCCGTGGGCAGCCCGCTCGTTGAGCCGATCATCACGCCCCGCTTCACTCCTGCCTGCACCGACGCTCTGCTCGAGGGACTGGGCGAGCTGGCCGCGGCCACGGGCGTGCGGGTGCAGACCCACTGCGCGGAATCGGACTGGCACTGCGAGTACGCCCTCGACCGCTTCGGCGTCAGTGACTCCACCGCCCTCAACCGCTTCGGCCTCGTCCGCCCGCGCACTGTGCTGGCTCACAGCGACCACCTGACCGCTGACGAGATGGTCCTAGTGGCTGGACGGGGTGCCGGCGTGGCCCACTGCCCGCTGTCCAACGCCTACTTCGCCAACGCGGTGTTCGGGGTGCGCCGGGCCCTGGCCGCCGGGGTCGGCGTGGGACTGGGCAGCGACATCGCGGGCGGCGCCCGGCCCGGGCTCCTGGGCGTGTGCCAGGACGCGGTCACCGTCTCCCGGATGCTGGAGGACGGCGTCGATCCGGCCCTCGGTGCAACGGATCGGGGCGTGCCGGAGTCGCGCATCGACACCGTCACCGCCTTCTGGCTGGCTACCGCGGGCGGTGCTGCGGTCCTAGACCTGCCGGTGGGGCTCATCGAACCGGGCCGCCACTTCGACGCCATCGCGGTGCGCACCGACCGGCCGGGCGGAGCCATCCGGCTGTGGGACGGCATAGATGACGACGCCCGTGCCTTCGAGAAGGTGATCCGGCTGGCCACCGCCGACGACATCAGCCACGTCTGGGTGGACGGCAAGAGCGTCAAGCAGTAGCCGAATTGGCAGCAGAACGCTCGCTATGCGTGCACAACGCTGCCAGTTTGCGCCGTTGGCTCCCTTCTCGTTCTGCGCCGTGCGAGTCGCTCCATGATTGCGGACGGTTCGCTCGGTCTCTGCGCCACTAGCGTCGAGCCATGACCGAGACCCTCACCACCCTGGACGGCGTCGCCTATGTGCGCACTCCCGAGGAGCGCTTCGCCGCCATCGACGACTACCCCCACGAGCCCCGTTACGCGACCGTCGACGGGCTGCGCATGGCCTACGTCACCGCCGGCCCGGACGCATCGGACGGCAGCACGGCCACCATCCTGCTCCTGCACGGCGAGCCGACCTGGGGCTACCTGTACCGCAAGATGATCCCGGTGCTGGCCGGCGCCGGCCACCGGGTGCTGGTCCCCGACCTCATCGGCTTCGGCCGCTCCGACAAGCCGACCGAACGCGCCGCCTACACCTACGCGGGCCATGTCGCGTGGATGCGCAGCTTCCTGGAGGCCACCGCGGCCGAGCGGGGCGACGGGCCGCTGCATTTGTTCGGCCAGGACTGGGGCGGCCTGATCGGCCTGCGCCTGGCCGCGGAGAACCCCGACCTCTTCGACCGGCTGATCCTGGCCAACACCGCCCTGCCGGTGGGCGACTCTCCCGGGGCCGGCTTCGACTTCTGGCGCCAGTTCAGCCAGGACGTGCCGTTCCTGGACTGCGGCCGGCTGGTCGAGAACGCCACCGCCAACGAGTTGAGCGAGGCCGCCATCGACGCCTACCGGGCCCCGTTCCCCGAAGAGCTGCACATGGCCGGTGCCCGCCAGTTCCCGCTGCTGGTGCCGGTCTCGCCCGACGATCCGGCCGTGCCCGCCAACCGGGCCGCCTGGGAGGTCCTCAGCCGGTGGACCAAGCCGGTGCTCACGCTGTGGGCGCCGGGCGATCCGGTGCTGGGCGGCCTGCAGCCCTTCATGGCCGAGCGCATCCCGGGCGCGGCCGGCCAGCCCCACACCCAGTTCGAGCCGGCCAGCCACTTCATCCAGGAGGACCAGGGCCCGGCCCTGGCCGAGGCCATCAACGCCTGGCTCGCCGCCGGCTGACCGAAGAACCCTTGAAGGGCCCGTTCCGGTGCCTGAGATCATCGAGGTGGAGGCCTACCGGAGGGCCATCTCGGCGACCGAGGGGCGCAGGATCGCCCAGGTTCACGCACCGGACGAGTGGTTCGCCAAGGGTGGCACCACCACTGACGCCCTGCGCCTGGAGCTGACCGGAGCCCGCATCGAGGAGGCCCGCCGCATCGGCAAGCTCGTCATCGTCGACACCGACGGCCCCCGGCTGGGGCTGCGGTTCGGCATGACCGGCAAGATCGTGGTGGACGGGGCCATGCCCATCGACCACCTGCTCTATGACAGCCCTCGCCATGAGCCCGCCTGGGACCGGTTCGGGCTCCAGTTCGAGGGCGGGGGCGCGATGGTGCTGCGCGACCCGCGGCGGCTGGGCGGCGTTCAGCTCGACCCCGACGAGAGCCGTCTGGGGCCGGACGCGCTGTCCCTGACCCTGGGCCAGTTGCGAAAGGCTCTGGCGGGCTCGACCGTGGCGCTGAAGGCCCGACTGCTCGACCAGCGCCGTGTGGCCGGGCTCGGCAACCTGCTGGTCGACGAAGCCCTGTGGCGGGCCCGGCTGTCGCCCGTCCGGGAGGCCCGATCCTTGGACCCGAAGGAGACGGCCCGGCTGCATCGTCACATCCGGCGCACGCTGGCGGTGCTCAGCGAGAGGGGCGGCTCGCACACCGGCGACCTCCAGCCCGTCCGAGTCCGGGGCGGTTGCTGCCCCCGCAGCGGGGCGCCGCTGCGCCGCGAGCAGGTCGGCGGCCGCACCACCTACTGGTGCCCCGAGCGCCAGAACTGACGCTCTCGGGCAGCACGCCCCAGCACGCACGTCCGACCGGACCGCGGTCGTAGCCTGATCGGATGGCCGGACCGCTGGCGCTGCGATTCGTTTCGTCGTTCCCTCACGCCCGGCAGATGCCGGCCACCGTGGCCGAGATCGCGCTGGTGGGGCGGTCCAACGTGGGAAAGTCGTCCCTGTTGAACGCGTTGGCCCAGCGCAAGCAGCTGGCCCGCACGTCCAAGACACCCGGCGCCACTCGGCTGATCAACGCCTTCGAGCTGGGCACGGAGAACTCGGGACGCTGGCTGGTGGACCTGCCCGGCTACGGGTACGCCAAGGCGTCCAAGGCCGAGCAGGCCCGCTGGAGCTCCATGGCTGAGGGGTACCTGGCCCACCGGGAGCCACTGCGGGGCGTGCTCCACCTGATCGATGGCGAGATCGGCCCCACCCGCCTCGACCTCCAGACCGTCGAGTGGCTGGACGGGCTGGAGCTCCCCGTGACCTATGTCGCCACCAAGATCGACAAGGTGCGACCGTCCCGCCGGGGCGCCCGCCGAGCCGAACTCGCCTCCAAGCTCGGAGCCGAACGGGGCACCGTCCAGTGGACCAGCGCCGCCAAGGGCACCGGCATCGCTGAGCTTCGAGCCCTGGTGGCCGCCCTGCTCCAGGCCTGACTGCCCCCTCGCGGCCTGCTCGTGCCTCTGGGACCATCCCCAGAGAGTGCTACCGACAGCACCCCGCCGACGAGTCGCCGTCCGGATCGGTCGCCCCCCAGGGCTCCTTCCCGGCGGTCGCAGCCAGGGACGCGACCGCGGCGGGCAGGCCGTGGCCGTGGGGCAGCCCCAGCACCGTCATCGCCGTCTCCAGGCCGCCAAGGGCACCGAGCAGCATTGGCTCGTTGAGGTCGCCGAGGTGACCGATGCGGAAGGTCCGGCCCTCCAGCGCACCCATCATCCCCGACCCGACACTGACCCTGAAGCGGTCCCGGGCCATGTCGATCAGTGGGCCCGCGGCGATGTCGCCGGTACGCACGCAGGTCATCGCCGCAGTGCGGTGCTTGGGCTCGGCAATGTTGATCTCCCAGGGGCCGCCCGACGCCCACCCGTCCACCGCGGCGTGCACCGCGGCCGCCCAGCGACGGTGGCGGTCCACCGAAGCATCGATCCCGCCGTTCTCCGAGATCATGTCGAGCGCGGCCCTCAGGGCGAACATGTGCTGGATGGGCGGGGTGCCGCCGAAGCGCATGTAGATGTGGCCCCTCTCGAAACGGGGCGCCCATGACAGATGGAACCGAGGAGTGGACGCCGAGCGGTTGCGCTCCACGGCCCGATCGCTCAGCGCGCAGAACGCCAGGCCGGGCGGCATCATCAGGCCCTTCTGGGCCGCCGCCACCACCACGTCGATCCCCCAGTCGCGCATCCGCAGCGGCTCGATGCCCAGCGAGCACACCCCGTCCACCACGAACAGCGCCGGATGGTCGGCCGCGTCGATGGCGGCCCGCATGGCGGCCAGGTCGGTGACCGCGCCGGTCGAGGTCTCGGTGTGGACGATGCACACGTTCCGTATCCGGTGAGCGGTGTCGGCCACCAGGATGTCGGCGATCTCGGCCGGATCGGTCGGGCTCCGCAGATGCTCCGACGTGGACACCACCTCGTAGCCCAGGTCGCGGGCCATCACGGCCCAGCGCCTGCCGAACAGCCCGCAGTCGGGGATCAACACCGTGTCGCCGGGGTCGAGGGTGTTGGTCAGGGCAGACTCCCAGGCGCCGTGGCCGACCGTGGTCAGCACCACGATCTCGTCGGCCCCGCCGAACACGCCGGGCAGTTCGGCCCAAACGCTGTCGGCCAGCGCGATGAACTCGGGGTCGGCGAAGTCCATGGCCGGACGCCGGAAGGCCTCCAGCACCCGGTCCGGGATGTTGGTCGGTCCCGGATTCTGGACGAAGTACCGACCCGGGGCGCTCACGACTCGAGCCGGGCGGCCAGGGACTCCACCGAGTCGATGAACTCCTCGATGATCTCATACACCACCTGGGCGCTGGTCTTGGACTGGTTCATGGTGCCCACGATCTGCCCGACGAAGTAGTTGGCCAGCTTCTCGGCCCCCGAACCGGTCGTGTGCGCGGCCCGCTGGATGCGGCGCTGGGCGGCGCGGGTCAGCACCGGCTGGAGCGGCATCCCCAGCGGGTCGGGAGTGTCGTCGCCATGCCATTCGTCGGTCCAGGCCGACTTGAGCATCCGGGCCGGCTTGCCGGTGAGGGAGCGCGACCGCATCGTGTCCGACGACGTGGCCGCCAGCATCTTGTCCTTCACCACCGGGTGGGTCTCGGCCTCGACAGTGGTGAGCCACACCGACCCGCACCACACGCCCTCGGCACCCAGCGCCATGGCGGCCGCCATCTGCCGGCCCCGGCCTATGCCCCCCGCCCCGAGCACAGGCAGGTCGACGGCGTCGACGATCTCGGGGATCAGCACCATCGAGCCGATCTCGCCGGTGTGGCCTCCGGCCTCGTACCCCTGGGCGATGATGATGTCCGCCCCCGCGGCGGCGTGGCGCTCCGCATGCACGGCCCGGCCGGCCAGGGCGCCCACCAGCCTGCCGGCGCCCTTGGCCGCGTCGATCATCTGCGGGGGCGGCGGGCCGAGCGCGTTGGCCACGAAGGCGGCCCGGTGGGCCAGGGCGATGTCGAGCTGGGCGCCGGCCGAGTCGGCCGAGAACGGGGCGGCGTCGCCGAGGCTGCCGAAGGCGGTCAACGAGTCGGCACTGTCGCTGTCGGGCAGCGGCGGGACGTCGTAGCGGGCCAGGATGTCGTCCACGAATTCGATGTGGGTGGCCGGGATGAGCCGGCGGATGTCGTCGAGCGTGTAGCCGCCGCCGACGCCGCCGGCCTGCTTGGCCGCCATGATGACGTCCACGCCGTAGGGCTTGTCGCCGACCTCGGCCTCGATCCACTCAAGGTCGATCTCGAGGCTCTCGGGAGAGTGGGCCACCGCGCCAAGCACTCCCATCCCCCCGGCCCTCGACACTGCGGCCACCACGTCGCGGCAGTGGCTGAAGGCCAGGACCGGGAACTCGATTCCCAGCATGTCGGTGATGCGAGTCTTCATGGCCGCCTCCTCTGCGTCCTGCCGCCGGCGAAGCCGTCCCCCACGTTATGCGCGCCTTCGCTGGGATTCGCTCCAGGTGAGGCCGGCCTCCACGTTGGGCTCGCGGGGAAGGCCCAGAACGTGCTCGGCCACGATGTTGCGCTGCACCGCGAACGTGCCGCCCCCGAGCGTCAGCGCCGGCGAGAACAGCAGGCCGTAGTGCCAGATGGGATCGACCTGCGGGAACAGGCCGCCGCCGCGGGGGAAGTTGACCTGGGTGGCGCCCGTCTGCATCGACTTGGGGATCTCGCCGGCCGGCCCAGACCCGGTGAGCATGGCCTCCGGGCCGACCGTGGCCGCGGCCAGCTCCATCACCCTCTGGCCGTGGTCGTCGGACATGATCTTCTGGATCGACGCCTCGGGCCCCGGGGTGCGGCCGGCCAGGCGGGCGCTGAGCGTGCGCAGCTGGTTCAGCCGGAGCACCTCGGCTTCGCAGTACACCGAGGCCACCCGGTCGCGCAGCACCGGGTCGGACACTCCGCCGTTGCCCTTGATGAGCTCGATCAGCTTCCGGGCCGTCGGGCCGAGGCTCCACAGCACCCCGCCCGAGGACAGGCCGACCCGCTCGTTGGCCAGCGTCACCTTGGCCAGGCGCCAGCCGTCGCCCTCCGCGCCCACCCGCAGATCGGCCGGGATCCGTACATCGTCGAAGAACACCTGGTTGAACGAGTGGGCGGTCGTCATGTCCACGATGGGGCTCAGGGTCACGCCGGGAGCGTCCATGGGGCAGATGAAGTAGGAGATCCCCTTGTGCTTGGGCACGTCGGGGTCGGTCCGGGCGATGAGGATCCCGAACTTGCTGTGATGGGCACCGCTCGACCAGATCTTGGAGCCGTTGACCACGTAGGTGTCGCCGTCGCGCACGGCCCGGGTGGACAGCGAGGCCAGGTCCGACCCGGAGTCCGGCTCGCTGAAGAGCTGGCACCAGTACTCCTCGCCGCTGAAGATGGGCCACAGGTAGCGGTCCTTCTGCTCGGCGGTGCCGGCGGCCAGGATCGTGGGCGCGGCCCAGCCGATGCCGGCCAGGTTCTCGGGCCGCCTGACTCCCGCCGCGGCCAACTCCTCGTCGATGACGAGCTGGTGCAGCCCGTCGGCCTCCAACCCCCACGGCCGGGGCCAGTGGGGGACCACGTACCCGGCCTCGGCCAGCTGGCGGCCGGTGGGCGCCGGGTGCTCGGCGAGCCAGCGGCGCACCTCGACCCGGCGGGGGTCGTCGTCAGGAGGAAGGTCGAAGTCCACTCACCATCACTCTCGCCCCGCCGACGCCTGCTCGCAACCGGCGCCTCGGGCAGGTTCCCGATCCAGCGCGGAAGACCGATACCGTGCACCTGCCCGGCTGGCCTGCCCGGCAACACCCGACGAGACAGGAGGCGGCAATGAAGCTGGGACTGAACACCGGATACTGGTCGGCGGGACCTCCCCGGGGAGTGACCGAGCAGATCGCGGCTGCGGACCGGCTCGGGTTCGACTCGATCTGGACGGCCGAGGCGTACGGGTCGGACTGCTTCACGCCTCTGGCCTGGTGGGGGGCGGCCACCGAGCGGGTGCGGCTCGGCACGTCCATCACGCAGATGTCGGCCCGCACCCCGGCCGCCACCGCCATGGCCGCCATGAGCCTCGACCACCTGTCCGGCGGCCGGTTCGTGCTGGGGGTGGGCGCATCCGGTCCCCAGGTGGTGGAGGGCTGGTACGGGCGGCCCTACTCCCGCCCGCTGGCCCGCACCCGCGAGTACGTGGACATCGTGCGCCGGGTGATCGACCGGGCCGGCCCCGTCGCCTACGACGGCGAGTTCTACCAGCTCCCCTACACCGGCCAGGGCAGCACCGGGCTGGGCAAGGCCCTCAAGAGCACCGTGCATCCGCTGCGGCGCGACATCCCGATCTACCTCGGCGCGGAGGGACCCAAGAACGTGGCCCTGGCAGCCGAGATCTGCGACGGCTGGCTGGCCTGGCTGTTCTCGCCCCGCCACGACGCCATGTACCGCAGTTTCCTGGCCGAGGGCTTCGGTCGCCCCGGCGCCCGGTGCTCCCCCGACGACTTCGAGGTGGTGGCGTCAACGATCCTGGTCCCCGGCGACGATGTGGAGGCGTGCGCCGACTTCGTGCGGCCGGTGATCTCGCTGTACGTGGGCGGCATGGGCGCCAAGGGGGCCAACTTCCACCGGGCCGTGTTCGACCGTATGGGCTACGAGGCCCAGTGCGACACCATCCAGGACCTGTACCTGGCCGGCGACAAGGCCGCCGCCACCGCGGCGGTCACCACTCAGATGTGTGAGGAGATCGCGCTGCTCGGCCCGTGGGCCAAGATCGCGGAGGATCTCGAGGCGTGGCGGTCGTCGGTCGTGACGACGCTGCTGATCAGCGGCGACCCGACCACCCTGGAGCGCTTCGCCGAACTGGCCGGCTAGACCCCCGCCCGTGATCAGGGCCCGAGCGTGGCGTGGGGCAGGCTCTCTATGACGCCCTGCGGGGTCACCGCCATGAACTCGGCCAGCTCGGTGAACTCCTCGAGCGTGCTGGCGTCGGTGTAGCTCATGGCGCTGCGCAGGCCTGCCATCAACTGCAGCACCAGCTTGGAGACCTCCCCCTTGTAGGGGACAGTGCCCTCGACGCCCTCGGGGGCCCGGTACGACAGGTACTCCTCGTCGAGGTCCTCGCCGGCGCGGTCGGCCCGGGCCTGGACCGCCTCGAAGCTGGCCATGCCGCGGATGCGCTTCTGGAGGCCCTTCGGCCCCTGCTCCACCTCGCCGGGGCTCTCCTTGGTGCCGGCCAGCATGCTGCCGACCATCACCGTGGACGCGCCCGCGGCCAGGGCCTTGGCAATGTCACCGGAGCCGCGGATGCCTCCGTCGGCGATCACCGGCACCCCGATTCCGGCGACGTCGGCGATGGCGGTCAGCTGGGGTACGCCCACGCCGGCCACGGTGCGGGTGGTGCACACGCCGCCGGGCCCCACACCCACCTTCACCGCATCGGCTCCCGCCTCCACCAGATCGGCGGCGCCGTCCATCGTGGCGATGTTCCCGGCCAGCACATCGATGTCACCGAAGTGGTCCTTGAGCCTGCGCACTCCGTCGAGGGCGTGGTCGGAGTGGCCGTGGGCGATGTCCAGGACGAGCACGTCGACTCCGGCCGCCACCAGCGCCTTGGCCCGTTCGACCATGTCGCGGTCGGTGCCCACCGCCGCGCCCACCAGGAGGTTCCCGCCTGCGTCCTTCACCTTGTAGATCTCGTCGGCCTGCGTGTCGGCCGGCATGAAGCGGTGCACGATGCCGATGCCGCCCAGCCGGGCCATGGCGATGGCCATCTCGTGCTCGCAGACGGTGTCCATGTTGGCGGCCACCACCGGCAGGTCCAGCTCGACGCGACGCGACAGCCGTGTCCGCACCGACACGTCCTGGCGGGACCGGATCGACGATCGCCGGGGGACGATCAGGACATCGTCGAAGGTCAGCCCCGTGCGCAGTTCCGGAAGCCCCATAGGTGACGCCAAGCTACAGGACGCGTCGATGCCGGACCGAGATCCGTCGACCGGTTCGGCCGGTCAGTCGACGGAGATCTGGGCCATCAGCGTGGCCCGCTGCTCGTCGAAGGCTTCGAGGTCCAGCTGCCCGTCGTCGTAGCGGCGATGCAGTTCCTCCACCTTGGCCATGATCTCGTCGTTGCTCAGGGAAGGACCCTGCGGAGCCGCCTCGGCGCTCTCCTCGTTGCGATTGGCGTGCTCCAGCTCGTAGAGCTCGCCCCGCCCGAGACGCTTCTGGCGCTTGGCCTCGGCGCGAGCCTTCTTGGCCATGTCCCTTTGACGCTTTGCGAAGCTGGATCGTCCGGTTGCCACTGGGATCAGCCTCCGTGAATGTGCGTTGGCGCCTTGCTCTGGCAGGGCCGACATAGCAGGCTAGACGCAACACCGGCCATTTCCATCCCAGGCTCCCCTCCAAACAGACTGTTCCCATGCCCGACACCGCCGCAATGGACATCTACTCGCCGGACGCCTATGTCGCCGGCCCGCCGCACGAGCTCTTCACCCGCCTGCGCCGCGAGCGCCCGGTGTGCTGGCAGGAGGTGCCCGAGCAGGCCGGCTACTGGGCTGTGCTGCGCCACGCCGACGTGGTTCATGTCGCTCGCCACCCCGAGGTGTTCTCGGCCTCCGAGGGCGGGGTGGTCATCGAGGATCTCGAGCCGGCCAGCCTCGAAGCCATGCGGGACATGCTCCTGGCCATGGACCCGCCCCGCCACACCGCCTACCGCAAACCGGTGTCGCCGGAGTTCAAGGCGCGGGTGATCGGCAGGATGGAGGACCAGATCCGGGCCATCACCGTCGGGATACTCGACCGAACCGGCACCGGCGGCGAAGCGGAGTTCGTCCACGACATGTGCGCCCATCTGCCCAGCGAGGTGGTCGGCCAGCTGCTCGGGCTGCCCCGCGAGGACTGGCCCGCCATCCACGCCCTGGCCGAGCGCAACTCCGGCGGCCAGGACCCCGACATCGCGGACCCGGCTGAGCGGGGCTCCTCCAGCATGGAGATGGCCGTGTACGCCATGGGGTTCGCGGCCCGGCGGCGGGCCATGCCGACCCAGGGGGATCTGACCGACGTGCTGCTCGGCAGCCGTTTCGACGGCCGCCTGATGACCGATTTGGACTTCGGCCGCTTCTTCGTGCAGCTGGTGACGGCCGGCAACGACACCACCCGCACGATGCTGTCGAGCGGCCTGCTGGCCCTGCTGCAGCACCCCGACCAGATGGAGCAGGTGCGCCGAAGCCCAGACGCGATACCGGCCATGGTGGAGGAGGTGCTCCGCTGGTCCAACCCGCTGCACTATTTCCGCCGCACTGCGGTGGTCGACACCGAGATCGCGGGCCAGCCGATCGCGGCGGGCGACAAGGTGGCGATGATCTACACGTCGGCCAACCGGGACGAGGCCGTGTTCGACGATCCTCAGTCCTTCGACATCACCCGGAACCCCAACCACCACCTGTCGTTCGGCATCGGCACCCACTTCTGCCTGGGTGTGCATCTCGCCCGGCTCGAAGGCAGGGTGTTCTTCGAGGAGCTCCTGGCCCGCTTCGAGCACATAGAGCTCGCGGGCCGGCCCCGGCGGCAGCGCTCGAACCTCAACAACGCGCTCAAGTCGCTGCCGGTACGTCTCGCCTGACCAGCGTAGATCCCGCTCTTGTTCGCTGCGCTCACGGGCCGCTCGGGCCGCGTAGATCCCGCTCTTGTTCGCTGCGCTCACGGGCCGCTCGGGCCGCGTAGATCCCGCTCTTGTTCGCTGCGCTCACGGGCCGCTCGGGCCGCGGGAGAGCCTCAGTCGGCGAAGCCGATGCCGCCTCCCACAGCTACGGTCGCGCCGGTCAGGTAGGAGCCGGCCCGCGACGCCAGGTAGACGGCGGCTCCGGCCATGTCGTCGGGCTGGCCGATCCTGCCCAGGGGGACCATGTCCGCCAGCTCGGCCCGGGCCTTCGGATCGTCGAGGATGAAGGCCATCATCTTCGAGTCGAACGGCCCCGGAGCGATGGCGTTGACGGTGATGTGCTCCCGGGCGAGCCGCTTGGCGAGATGGCGGGTGAGGTGGATGATCGCGGCCTTCGACGCCGAGTACGAGTAGGTCTCCATGTCGGGCACCTTCAGACCGTCGACGGAGGCGACGTTGATCACGCGGGCCGGTGTCTCCGGGCGGGCCGCGGCCCGCAGCAGGCCGAGCAGCTTCTGGGTGAGGAAGAACGGTCCCCTCACGTTGGTGTCGATCACCTTGTTCCAGCCGTCCACCGGGAACTCGTCCAGCCGGGCGCCCCAGCTGGCCCCGGCGTTGTTGACGAGGATGTCGAGCGACTCCCACCGCCGGGCCACATCCGCAGCGAGGGCCTGGCAGCCCTCGGGCGTGGCCAGGTCCGCTTGTACGGCCTCGCAGGGGCCCAGAGCCGTCAGCTCCTCTGCGGCCGCCGCGAGCTGGTCGGCCTTGCGGGCTGAGACGATCACCCGGCAGCCCGCGTCGAGCAGCCCGCCCGCGATCATGCGGCCGATGCCGCGGCTCCCGCCGGTCACGACGGCCGTCCTGCCGTCGAGTCCGAACAGCTCAGTCAAGCGATCGACGTTCATCGCCATTATTGGGTTCCTTCCGGAGTTGTGAACGGCATTCTGCCGAACTGGCAGCACAATGCACGCATACCGTGCACAACGCTGCCAATTCCTCGGGCGTGGGCACCTCCCCTCCCGAACTGGCAGCACAATGCACGCATACCGTGCACAACGCTGCCAATTCCCCGCGCAGCGCCACCTCCCCTCCCGAACTGGCAGCCCAGAACACCGAAAAGGGCACTCACCGCTGCCAATTCCTCGGGCGTGGGCCGGCGGCTAGCGTCAGCACCGATGGCAGTGACTCGTCGTAGCCGGTCCGCGGCTGGGAAGCGAAGCCCGGGCGGGACGCGGGCCGCCGGCCTCGCTGTGACTGCGGCGCTCCTCGCCGCGGCCTGCGGCGGCGGGTCCGGCGATGACGGGGAGCCGCTCCAGGACGCAGCCCCTCCGACCACGAGCGAGGCCGCACCGGCGTCGACGACCGCACCGGCCACGACCTCGACGTCACCGGCCATGTCGACCACAACTGCCGCCACCACCACGACGTCGACCATCTCGACCACGACGACCACGGCCACGACGACCACCACCACGACCGCGCCCCTGCCCACGACGACTACCACGTTGGTGCCCCTGCCGGAGGCGTCCACGGTGGAGGGGCTGGTCGCGCTGGATCGCCCGTTGGTGATCGCCCATGCCGGCGGCGACCAGGACTATCCCCATTCCACCTTGTACGCGTACACCCAGTCGGCGGCGGCCGGAGCCGACATTCTCGAGCTCGACGTGATGCTGACCGCCGACGGGGCCCTGATCGTCCAGCACGACGACACCGTCGACCGCACCACGGAGGCCACCGGACCGGTCAATGCCCTGACCCTGGACGAGATCCAGGCCCTCGACAATGCCCACTGGTTCGTGGCGGGCTTCTGGGGAGACCAGACCCGGCCCGCCGAGGACTACGTGTTCCGGGGCGTACGCACCGGCGCGGTCGAGCCGCCGGCGGGCTTCGGGCCCGACGACTTCCGGGTGGCGACGTTCCGGGAGGTGGCCGAGCGGTTCCCCCATCACGTCCTGGATGTGGAGATCAAGCTCCAGCGGGGTCCCGACGGCAAGGCGGACCCCGCCACCGGCGTGGCCGGGGCGGAGGTGCTGGCGGCAGATATCGCCGACCTCGGTCGGGAGGACTCGGTGATCGTGGCCTGCTCCAACGACGACGTTCTGGAGGCGTTCAGCCTTGTCGCCCCCTCGGTGGCGACCACCCCCGGCGAGGCGGCACTGCTGGGCTGGTTCGCGGCCGGCGAGGCTCTGGACGACCGGATCTCGGTTATTCAGGTTCCCTTCACCTACCAGGGGATCCCAGTGGTGACGCTCGACACGGTGGCCCGGGTCCACGACGAAGGTCGGGAAGTGTGGGTGTGGCTGAGCGGGACCGACGTGGTGGAAACCCGCGAGTTCTACGCCGAGCTGTTGGCGCTGGGCGTGGACGGCGTCATCGCAGGCCGCCCCGCCGAGGCGGCCGCAGCCCTGGCGGACATTGCGGGCTAGCTCGGCCTCTAGCGCCGGTGCCGGGCTAGGGCCAGCGGCGGCGGGCTATCTCGAAGCAGGCCACCGCGGCGGCGGCTGCGACGTTGAGTGAGCCCAGCGTGCCCCGCAGTGGGATGGCGGCCAGCACATCGCAGCGCTGGGCAACCAGCCGTGACAGGCCCCTCCCCTCCGAGCCCAGGACCAGCGCCACCGCCTCGCCCGCCAGATCTAGTTCGTGCAGGGGTCGGGGCCCGGCCGCATCGAGCCCGAC
This sequence comes from Candidatus Aldehydirespirator sp., assembly GCA_965203635.1. Classification (GTDB taxonomy): domain Bacteria; phylum Actinomycetota; class Acidimicrobiia; order Acidimicrobiales; family Aldehydirespiratoraceae; genus Aldehydirespirator. Next base: position 1,975,569 of record OZ241903.1, on the reverse strand, counting down.
CGTCCACACGTCGTGGCTGCTCAGCGTGCGCAGAGCGGTCGGGATGCCGGGCACGACCGCAAACCTGAGGTGCTCCACCGCGCCTGCGGCCGCCTTGGCCACCGTGGGGGTGATGCGGGCGGAGCGGTGACGGGGCAGCACGACGCCGGTCACTCCGGCACACTCGGCGGTGCGCAGCACGGCGCCGAAGTTGCCCGGATCGGTGATGCCGTCCAGGACCAGCAGGAAGGGCGCTCCGGCCGGGCGACCGTCACGACCGGCGGCGCCTTCCGTCGGTGCCTGAGCCAGCTCGGCCACCTCGACCTCAGGCAGTGGATCGGCCCGGGCGACGACGCCCTGGGGTGACTCGGTCCGGGCAGTGGCCTCGAGCTCGGAGCGGCTGACCTCGCGGATGGCGGCCCGCTGCTCGCGGGCCAGCTCGACGATGTGTTCGACGATGGGCGCGGGATCGAGGCCCTTTGCGATCATGACGGAGCGGGTCCGCCGCCTGCCCGCCAGCAGAAGCTCCCTGACCGCCTGGCGGCCCTCGACCTGTTCCCCGCCCAGGCCGCTGCGGTCCCGTCCCGCCGGCTTCGCGGCGCGGGACCGGCCGGCATGCGGGCGCGAACCTCGCGGCTGTCCCGGGCGGGGGCGGCTGGAGCGGTTAGGACGGCCCATCGGCGCGGGTCCCGCTGGATCGGTTAGGACGGCCCATCGGCGAGGGTCCCGTCCGCATCGCCGGACCGTCGGGCCACCAGAGCCACCGCCATGGCGGCCACCCCCTCGCCGCGGCCCAGAGCACCCACGCCCTCGGTGCTGCGGCCGGTGACGATCACGGGCGCGCCGGCGGCGGCACTGAGGCGCTGCTGCATGATGTCGCGGTGGGGCGCCAGTTTGGGCGAGTCGAGCACCGCGGTGCACGAGACGTTGACGGGATCCCATCCCGCCTCCCGCACCGCGCCGGCGGCTCGACGCAGCAGGTCGATGCTGTCGGCTCCAGCCCAGGCCGGGTCGCGGTCGCTGAACATCTGGCCGATGTCACCGAGGCCGGCGGCGGCCAGCAACGCGTCGATGCAGGCGTGGGCGACCGCGTCGGCGTCGGAGTGCCCGTCGAGGCCGCGCTCGTCGTCGAAGCGCACCCCGCCCAGCACCAGTGTCCGCTGCGGGTCGTCGCTGTAGCGGTGCACGTCGAAGCCCTGCCCGACCCGCATTCCAACCTCAGCCATGACCGCCACCTGACTCGCCGGATGCTGAGCATGCCTCCAGCAGCGCTTCGGCCGCCACGAGGTCGTGGGGTTCGGTGATCTTGAGGTTGCGGCTGTCGCCGTCCACGGCGACCACCGTCGCACCGGCTGCCTCCACCAGGGTGGCGTCGTCGGTCGCGTCGGCTCCGCCGGCGTGGGCGGCCCGCAGCGCGTCAGCTCGAAAGGCTTGGGGTGTCTGCACCGCGGCCAGCTTGCGTCGATCGGCAGTGCCCCCGCCCCGCCAGCGGATCGTGTCGGTCAGGTCGATCACCGGAATGGCGGCGTCGGCACCGGCGCGCACCGCCTGGATCACTCGCTCGAACACGCCGTCGGTGGCCAGCGGGCGGGCGCCGTCGTGCACCAGGACGATCTCGGCGTCGTCGGGAACCCGGCTGAGCCCACGGCGCACCGAGTCGGAGCGCAACACCCCGCCCGCCACCGCGACAACCTGCCCGGCACAATCGCCGTCGGGATCCGACAGCTGCCACGCGTCCGCTCCGACGGCACGTTCCTCAGGCAGCACGACCACGACACCTTCGGACCAGCGGGCGGCTCGCTGCACAGTCCAGTCGATCACGCACCGGTTCCCGAGACGGCTGAACTGCTTGGCCCCGCCGAAACGGTGGCCCTCCCCGGCTGCGGCCACGATGGTCCAAACCCCCGCACCAGATCGGTCGCTTCGCTCACGATCACTCTTACTCACCGCTACTAGTGTGGGCCTTTGCTATGTCCGACACCACCTCCGCGGCTCCCGATATGGCCATCGAGGCTTCCCCGGACGCGCTGCGGGAGGCTCTGCGGGAGACGATTCTCTTCGCCGAACTCGATGACGAGCAGCTCGACCACATTGCGGCCGCGGGCAGCGTGCAGTCACTGCAGCGGAACGTCGTCCTGTTCGAGGAGGCAGACGAGCCCGGCGAGTTCTACCTGGTGCTGTCGGGTCGGGTGGCCATAGCCCAGGAGTCCGACGACGGGCGGGAGTCGCTCCTCGCGGTGCTGGGTCCAGGTGAGCTGTTCGGCGAGATGGGATTCCTCGACGGCCTCAACCGCTCGGCGCAAGCCCGGGCCCTGGAGGAGTCCGAGGTGCTGGTGGTGCCCTACGCGGAGTTGCGGCTGCTCTACGAGAACCATCCGACGGCGCTGTGGAGCGCGGTGCAGCTCCTGGCCCGGAGGCTGCGAGCGACGGACCGGGCGCTGTCCGACACGGTGTTCCTGGACGTGATGGGACGTACCGCCAAGCGTCTGCTGGAGATGGCCGGCGACAAGGACGAGTTCGAGATGCCCCTCACCCAGGAGGAGCTCGCCTCCATGGTGGGAGCCAGCCGCGAGCGGGTCAACAAGGCGATCCACGCCTTCGTCCGGCTGGGCTGGATCACCCACGACCACCGCCACTACAAGATCACCAACCGCAAGAACCTCACCCTCCGCGCCCGCTAGCGGGGCCGGGCGACTGGGCTCAGGGCGCCGACAGGAGCTGGTCGACGGCGGCCTCCGGGGTTATCTGGTCCTGCTCGACGGCGTGTTCGAGCTGGGCTCGGCGCTCGGCCAGGCCGGGCTGGGATTCGAACTGCTCGACCAGGCGGCGCTCCAGCAGCACTCGCATCCACGCCAGGCGGCCCCGGGCTCTACGTGCAGCCAGGGCACCGGAGGTGTCGAGCATGCGACGGTGCTCGACGATGCAGTCCCACAGCTCGTCCACGCCCGCTCCGGTCGCGGCCGAGACCGCCATCACGGGTGGAGGACCCTCCCCGCTCGTCGGGGCCAGCAGCGGCAGAGCCCTCCGGAACTCGGCTGCGGCCAGGCGGGCCGCCTGCTCGTTGTCGCCGTCGGCCTTGTTCACGACCAACACGTCGGCCAGCTCCAGCAGGCCCCTCTTGACCGTCTGCAGCTCGTCGCCGGCACCGGCCAGGACCAGCACACAGAGGCAGTCGACCGACGCATGCACGGCCGCCTCCGACTGGCCGACCCCCATCGTCTCGACCAGCACCACGTCGTAGCCGGCCGCTTCCAGCACGGTGATCGCGTGAGGGGTGGTGCTCGTCACGCCGCCGAGCGTCCCCGCCGACGGCGAAGGCCGGATGAAGGCGTTCTCGTCGGCCGCCAGGGTGGCCATGCGGGTCTTGTCGCCCAGGATCGATCCGCCGGTGACCATGCTCGAGGGATCGACGGCCAACACTCCGACCCGGTGGCCGGCGCTGGTCAGCCGGGTGCCCAGAGCATCGATGAGTGTCGACTTGCCCGCGCCGGGTACGCCGCTGATGCCCACCCGGTTGGCTCCGCCCGCGTGGGGCAGGAGCTGCGCGAGCAGCTCTTGGGCAAGCCCGCGGTCGTCGGCCCGGGTCGACTCCACCAGGGTGACGGCGCGACCCATCGACGTGCGGTCCCCCGCCAGCACGCCAGCGACCAGGTCATCCATCGCTGCCCCTACCGAAATTGATGCAGTTGACGACCATATAGGGCAGAAAACCGCATCAACTTCGTCCTGACAGGTGCTCCAGCAGCTCGGCGGCAGCCTCGGAGACCACTGTGCCCGGCGGGTAGACGGCGACCGCGCCCGCGGCCAGCAGCTCGTCGACGTCGACGGCGGGGACGACCCCGCCCACCACGATGGCAATGTCGCCCCGCCCCAGTTCGGCAAGCTCGTCGCGCAGCTGGGGCACCAGGGTGAGGTGACCCGCCGCCAGCGTCGACACCCCGACCACGTGCACGTCGGCCTCCACTGCCTGGCGGGCGACCTCGGCCGGCGTGGCGAACAGCGGGCCCACGTCCACGTCGAAACCGAGATCGGCAAAAGCGGTAGCGATCACCTTCTGGCCCCGGTCGTGACCGTCCTGCCCCACCTTCGCCACCAGGATCCGGGGGCGGCGGCCATGCCGGTCGGCGAACTCGTCCACCCGGGCCCTCACAGCATCGATGCCGGCGTCCCGGTCGTCCCCGCCGGATCCTGCCGGCCGCGCCTCGGCGCGGTACACGCCTTCCACCGATCTGATCTCGGCCACATGACGACCGTAGACGGTTTCGAGGGCGTCGCTGATCTCTCCGACCGTCGCGTGGGCCCGGGCCGCGTCGATCGACAGCGCCAGCAGGTTCCCCTCACCGGTGCTGGCGGCCGCCGTGAGGGCGTCCAGAGCCGCCCGCAGACGTGCGGTGTCCCGCCCGGCCCGCAGCTGCTCGAGCCGGGCGACCTGCCGCCGGCGCACGTCGGCGTTGTCGATCCGGCGGACTTCCACCGAAGCGCTCCCACCGTCTTCGACGCGGTAGCGGTTCACCCCGACCACGGCCTGACGGCCCGAGTCGATACGAGCCTGGGTCCGGGCGGCGGCCTCCTCGATCCGGAGCTTGGGAAGGCCCGTGGAGATCGCCGCGGCCATCCCCCCGAGCTCCTCGACCTCGCAGATGTGGGTCCAGGCCCGCTCGGCCAGCAGTTTGGTGAGCCGCTCCACGTGGTAGCTGCCGCCCCACGGGTCGACGGTGCGGGTGATGCCCGACTCGTGCTGGAGGAACAGCTGCGTGTTGCGGGCGATGCGGGCCGAGAAGTCGGAGGGCAGGGCCAGCGCCTCGTCGAATGCGTTGGTGTGCAGCGACTGTGTATGGCCCTGGGTGGCCGCCATGGCCTCTACGCAGGTGCGGACCACGTTGTTGTAGGGATCCTGGGCGGTGAGGCTCCAGCCGCTGGTCTGGCAGTGGGTCCGCAGGCACAGCGAGCGGGGATCCTGGGGGTCGAACTGGCTCATCAGCCGGGTCCACAGCAGCCGGGCCGCCCGGAGCTTGGCCACCTCCATGAAGAAGTTCATGCCCACGCACCAGAAGAAGCTGAGCCGGGGGGCGAAGTCGTCGATGTCCAACCCCGCGGCGAGCCCGGCCCGGGTGTACTCCACCCCGTTGGCGAGGGTGTAGGCCAGCTCGATGTCGAGGGTGGCTCCCGCCTCCTGCATGTGGTAGCCCGAGACCGAGATCGAGTTGAATTTCCGCATCCGCTCGGCGGTGAAGGCGATGATGTCGGCCACGATCCGCATCGACGGCGCCGGCGGGTAGATGAACGTGTTGCGGACCATGAACTCCTTGAGGATGTCGTTCTGGATGGTCCCGGCCAGCTGCTCCGGCTCCACGCCCTGCTCCTCCGCGGCCACCACGTAGAGGGCGAGCACCGGCAGCACCGCGCCGTTCATGGTCATCGACACCGTCATCTTGTCCAGCGGGATGCTGTCGAACAGGATCCGCATGTCGAGGATCGAGTCGATGGCCACGCCGGCCATGCCGACGTCTCCGGCCACCCGGGGGTTGTCGGAGTCATAGCCCCGGTGGGTGGGGAGGTCGAAGGCGACCGACAGGCCCCGCTGGCCGGCGGCCAGGTTGCGGCGGTAGAAGGCGTTGGACTCCTCGGCGGTGGAGAATCCCGCGTACTGGCGGATCGTCCACGGCCGGGTCACGTACATGGTGGGATACGGCCCGCGGACGAACGGCGGCAGCCCCGGATAGCTGGACACGAAGTCGGCGCCCTCGACGTCGTCGGGACCGGCCAGGGACGGGACGGAGATGCCCTCGGGCGTCTCGAACACCTCCGGGTCGCCGGTTGGTGCTGCAGCCGGGCGGTCCGCAGCGTCGCCGTCGCGCAGCTCGACCCGCGAGAAGTCTGGGATCGTGGTCACGGCTCGGCCGAGTCTAACTGGCCTGCACCAGGGCCAGGATCAGCCGAGGAGGTCGTTGAGGTCGATCACCATCAGGACGGTCAGCAGCACGATGATCGCGGCGTTGAGCGCGGTGATGAGCCACCGGTAGCGGTGCCCGGTCCGCTGGAAGCGGCGGATGCTCAGGACGTTGAACACGATGGCCACCCCGCCGATGGCCAGGCCGATGCCCGAGCCCACCCCCGAGGCGATGCCGGCCGCGGGCAGCAGCCACGGGAACAGCACATAGAACAGGAAGCAGCGGACGCCCGACACCACCACCGAGGTGCTGAAGACCCGCTCGGCCGGGACCTGGGGCGACGCGCCGGGGTGCGCAGTGTCTGGTTCGGCGGCCGCGGTCACCGCCATAGCGTGCCACGCCCCCGGCGGAGCGCCACGCGGAGCGTTGCCGAACTGGCAGCACAATGCACGCATACCGTGCACAACGCTGCCAATTCCCCGGCAGCGGGCTCCGGCTCAGTCGAGCGCGGCCAGGACTGTGTCGGTGTCGGTGACGGTGGAGACGTTCTGGAGGGCGTAGTCGACTGCCACCCGGTGCCACTCACCGTCGAACGAGCCGGCTGCGTCCTCCGGGAACACGACGTAGTACCCGAGGTCGGCGCCGGTGCGGGCCGTGTGGGACATGGCCATGTTGGTGAGCACGCCGCTGAGAATCAGCGTGTCCCGCCCGAAGCCCTTGAGCATGGTGTCGAGCTTGGTGTCGTGGAACGCGCTCATGCGCATCTTCTCGATGATGAAGTCGCCTTCCTTGGGCGCCGTGGCCGGGGACGGCTCCGCTCCCCAAGTGCCGCGGTCGAGGCTGCCCGAGGACGCCACCGCCTCGAAGAGGCCCGCGTTCACCTTGAAGCCGGGCGAGCCCGGCTCCACGATGAACCACACGTGCATCACCGGGATGCCGAGCTCGCGGCAGCGATCGGCGAGCCGATTGATGTTGGCTTCGAGGTTCTGCTCGGCGTGGTGGGCGCGGGACTCGGGCGTCGAGAACGCGCCGCCCTCGCTGAGGGACGCGTTCTGCATGTCCTGGATGATCAGGGCGCAGCGTCCCGGGTCTAGTTCGAGTGCCATTGGGGCCTCCTTCTGAATCGAGTCACGGACCGGTCAGGCCTGCATGAACCCCTCGGTGTGGGGGCCGACGATGGTCGGCAGCGAGCGCACGGAGGTGGACGACGCGAAGAACAGGGTGTGGAAGTCGGGTCCTCCCCAGTGCAGGTTGGCCACCACTTCGTCGATCTCGACGACGCCCAGATGGTTGGCGTCGGAGTCGAACACCCACACGCCGCCCGGGCCCGTCACCCAGATGTTGCCCTGCTCGTCGCACTTCATGCCGTCGGGCACGCCGGCCACGTCGTCGTCCGACAGCCCGTCGACGAACACGTCGCCACCGTCGAGGGAGCCGTCGGCGTTCACGCTGTAGACCCGCACCAGCGCGTGGGTGGTGTCGTTGATGTACAGCAGCGACTCGTCGGGCGAGAAGCACAGGCCGTTGGGCTGGTCGAAGGTGTCCTGATCCACGCAGAGCTGGGTGGCGCCGTCGGCGCCGGGCGCCACCCGGAACACGCCCTGCCAGCCCAGCTCGCGGGGCCGCTCCACACCGAAGCCCGGCATGCGGCCGTACCACGGGTCGGAGAAGTAGATCGTGCCGTCGGCGCTGACCACCACATCGTTGGGGCTGTTGAGCTCCACTCCCTCGAAGTGCGAGGCCACCGTCTCGCGGCTGCCGTCGGGGCGCTCGCGCATCACCTTGGAGGTGGAGTGCTCGCACACGATCAGGTTCAGGTCGGCGTCGTAGGTCATGCCGTTGCACTTGTCGGCCGGTCGGAGAACCTCGGTCACCTCGCCGTCCTGCCAGCGGCGACGCACGTCGCCGGGCATGTCGGAGAACAGCAGGTAGTGGTCCCGGGGATGCCAGATCGGACCCTCGGTGAATGTGAAGCCGCTGCCGATCACCTCGACCGCGGCGTCTCGGTCAACGAGTCCCCAGAACCTGTCGTCGTTGGCGCGCAGGGTCATTGTTCAGCCTCCTGTTGGCGGGTTTGAAGAATGTGTCGGGATGTCACGCCCCCCAGGTCTTGGTGGCTGAGAAGCTGTTGATCGACAGCTCCTCGTCGAAGGCCACCATGCGGCCCTCGCGGCGAGGCTCGCGTCTGGCGTCGAGGGCGGCCAGCACCCGCTCGGGGGTTATCGGGAACTCGGTGACCCACACACCCACGGCGTCGTAGATGGCGTTGGCTATGGCCGCGGGCTGGCCGTTGTTGGCCATCTCGCCGATTCCCTTGGCGCCGTACGGTCCGCCCGATGACGGGTTCTCGATCAGCACATTGTTGATCTCGGGAAGATCGGCCATGGTCGGGACGTGGTAGGTGCTCATGCCGTCGCCCCGATTCTCGGCGCTCGGGTAGTACGGGTAGCAGGTCTCGAGGACACCGAACCCGAGACCCATGACGGCGCCCCCTTCGATCTGGCCCTCCACCAGGGTGGGGTTCATAGCCCGGCCGATGTCGTAGGCCTGGGTGAGCTTCAGCACCCGCACGTCGCCGGTCTCGTCGTCCACCTCGACTTCGGCCGCGCACGCCGCGTAGGAGATGGCCGCGTGGGGCGGCTTGTCCACCTCGCCGGTCTCCGGGTCGACGATGGCCGCGCCCGGGTTCAGGTGGGCGCCGTCGCCGGTGAGCAGCTCCCCGTGCACGAAGGTGGCCGCGCCGGCCACCTCGTCCACGCCCATCGACTTCGCGGGCGTGCCCTTGACCGACACCGTCCCGTCGGCGACCTCGAGGTCTTCGGGATCGATCTCCAGCTCGCGGGAGGCCACCGCGAGGATGCGCTCGCGCACCTGACGGGCCGCCTTCAGCACCGCGTTGCCGGCCACGAACGTGGCCCTCGATGCGAACGTGCCGGTGCACATGGGCGAGGAGTCGGTATTGGAGTTGTCGTAGGTGATCCAGTCGTAGGGGACGCCGAGCGTCTCGGCCACGATCTGCGACTGGACGGTCTTGGAGCCGTTGCCGATGTCGGAGGTTCCCGAGAACACGTCCACCCGGCCGTCGGGCTTGACCTTGATCCAGGCCTGCGAGGGATCGCCGTTCTGGTTCATCCCCGTCGGGTACTCGATGGTGGCAACGCCCTTGCCTCGATGTACAGCCATCAGTGACCTCCTCGCAGTGCTCGGTCCGCCCTTCTCGCCGGTTCCGTCAGCGGGCTGCTCGCGGAGCACGGGCTGTTCGTGAGCGGCAGCATCAGTGACCTCCTGATCCGATCTGGGCCACAAGATGATCCGGCAGCATGTCGCCGGAGCGCTGTTCCCTGGTCATCGCCCGCAGATCGTCGCTCATCTCGGAGCCGGTGGCCGAAGCCAGCGACTGCATCACTTCCACCGTGCTGGGATCCTCGTAGGGGATCCGGTTGGGCGAGGTGTCGTTGACCCGGTTGGCGTTCTTGAGCCGGAACTCGTAGGGGTCCATTCCCAGCTCTCGCGCCACCCGCTCGGCGTGGACCTCGATGGCGGTGGACAGCCCGGTTATCCCGTAGCCCCGCATGGCGGTGGTGGGGATGCGGTTGGTGAACACCACGTACCCGTCGAAGTGCAGGTTGGGGATGGTGTAGGCGCCGGTGTGGTGGAAGCTGTGCTTGGTCACTCCGTACACCGAGAAGCGTCCGTAGGCGCCCGCGTCGTGGATGGTGAGCATCTTGCGGCCCAGGATCCACCCGTCGCTGCTGACCGCGTCGATGATCTCCATGTGCCAGGGACCGCGGTTGCCGGAGGCGAGCATCTCTTCCTCGCGGGTCCAGCGCCACTTGACAGGCCGCTCGGTCTTCTGCGCGGCCAGCGCGGTCAGCGTGTCCGAGGCGGTGTCGACCTTGCCGCCGAAACCGCCGCCGACGGTGCCGCCCTCCATCTTCACCTGGCTCATGGGGAGCTGCAGGTGGGAGCACACCACGCCGAGCGAGAAGTACATGGCCTGGGTGCAGGTGTGGATGGTGAGGCGACCGTCGGGCTCGGGTACGGCGACGCACACCTGGGTCTCCAGCGGCACCTGCTCCTGGGACTGGGTGCGGTACACGCCCGACACGATCAGGTCGGCCGCGTCGAAGGCCGCCTCGATGTCGCCCTTGCGGATCTGGCGGACGTCGAGGTTGCCCTCGTACTGGTCGTACCAGTTGCCGAAGGCGTCGTTGATCACCGGTGCGTCGTCGTCGAACGCGAGACGGACGTCGAACAGGGCGGGCAGCTCCTCGTAGCCCACGTCGATGGCCGCGCACGCGGCCCGGGCGATGTCCACCGTGTCGGCGGCCACCAGCGCGATCGGCTGGCCCCGGTAGCGGGCGTGGTCCTTGGCCAGCAGCGGCTCGTCGCCGGGGATGCCGGCCCCGGAGAGGTGGCCGTAGACCAGCAGGGGCACGTCGGCATGGGTGATCACGGCGTGCACGCCGGCCATGGCCTCGGCCGCGCTGGTGTCGACGTGGGTGATACGGGCGTGGTGGTGCGGGGAGCGCAGGGCTGCGGCGTGCAGCATCCCGGGCAGGCGCACATCGTCCACGTAGGTCGTGCGCCCGGTGACGTGACCCACGCCGTCATAGCGGGGCAGGCGGGCCCCTACGACCTTCATTCTCGGCCTCCTCTGACGAGGTCGACGACCTTCATGGCTGTCCTCCTGCTGAGATCGTGACATAGGTGTTGTTGGCGCTCGATGCGGTGCTGTCGGTGTCCAGCTCGTCGCCCCGGGCCGCGGCGGCCACCGCTTCGAGGATCTTCACGTAGCCGGTGCACCGGCAGAAGTGCCCGGCCAGGGCCTCGCGGATCGCGCCGGTGTCGTCCGTACCGCCCGCGTTGATGTAGGCGGTGGCCGCCACCACCATCCCGTCGGTGCAGAAGCCGCACTGGGCGGCGTAGTGGTGGATGAAGGCCTGCTGGACCCTGGACAGGTCGTCGGGAGAGCCCAGCCCCTCCACGGTGACGACTTCGGAGCCGTCCACGGCGCAGAGCGCAGTCAGGCAGGACCGGCGGGGCTGGCCGTCCACCAGCACCGTGCAGGCCCCGCAGCCCCCGGATTCGCATCCCGCCTTGGGGCTGGTGATGTCGAGCTCCTCTCGCAGCACGGTCAGCAGCGAGGTCAGCGGCGGCGACTGGACCGTTCGGTCCACGGAATTGACGGTCAGTTCCATGTCACTCTCCAAGCTGCTCGAGGGCCCGGCCGACGTAGACGGGAAGAACCCGACTGCGATACGAGGCCGACGCCAGAGCGTCGTCGTAGGGATCGGCGTCCGAGACGGAAGCGGCCGCCGCGTCGGCGATCGAGCCGCCGCCGGCCAGAACAGCCTCGGCGGCGTGCAGCCGGCAGGCATCCGGTGCCGCCCCGGTGGCCGCGATGGTCACAGCTCCGTCCGCACCACGGACCGCGCTCACCGACATGGCGGTCAACGACTGGGTGTGGTGGCGCCGCAGCGCCACGAACGAGCCCGCCTCGGGAACCGCGAAGGCGACGTCCAGGAGCAGCACCCCGGGCCGGGCCCCGCCCGAGCCCGGGAAGTCGGCTATGCCGCCGGTGTGGGTGCCGTCGGGATCGGCCCAGCGCAGGACCGCGCCGAGCGCCAGCAGCGGTCCGCGCAGGTCACCGTAGGGATTGGGCGAGCAGATATTGCCGCCGATGGTGGCTTGGGCCTTCACCTCGTTGTCTCCGACGTTGGCAGCGCACGGACCGACGGGAGCATCCAGCCTCGCGCACGCAGCGAGGGGGGTCGCCGCGCCGACCGTCATGCGTCCGTTCGACCGCGAGATCCCGTCCATATCGGCCCGGCCGAGCCACACGGCCCGCTCCACCGCGACCTGGCCGAGAGTGTGCTGAGGCACCAGCAGCGTGCCGCCCGCGAGCACCGTCGCGAACGGCTGCTCCGTCACCGCGGCCACCGCCTCAGCCTCGGAGGACGGCATGCTCACCGCAGCCGTAGATGTCATGGGAACCTCCTGATGCTTGCGAGCCCGCCCGCGTCAGGCCGACCGGCACCTCTAGCGCTGTCCTCGGATTCAAGTTGACCCCGGCCGCGCGCAACAGGCACCAGCGGAGCAACCTGCCCACCCCCATAGGAGTGGCTCCTAAGCACTAGTCGCCACTCCTGCTACGGGCGGGGTGGGAGCTTGGGGCGGTCCTGGTAGCGGGCGTTGAGAATCATGGCCACCAGTTCGGTGCGCGACTGCACGTTGAACTTCATCAGGATGTTGCTCACGTGGTTCTTGACCGTGTAGATGCTCAGATAGAGGCGCTCGGCGATCTCGGCATTGGACAGGCCCGTGGCCAGCAGATCGGCCACCTCTCGCTCGCGGTCGGTCAGGCCCCGCAGAACGTCATGGTCGGTGGCGATCAGGCGAGTGACCGAGGAGTCCATGGCCGACTGCCCCGCGGCGGTGAAGCGGATGGACGCGGCCAGATCGTCGCCCGAGACGCTCTTGAGCTGGAAGCTGGTGGCGCCGGCTTCGAGAGCAGAGCGCAGCAGCGCCCCGTCGGTGAAGCTGGTCAGGGCGAGGACTCTGGTGTCGGGAGCCCGGCGGGCGATCTCGGCGATGGCCTCCACTCCCCCGCCTCCGGGCATTATCAGGTCCATCACCACCACGTCGGGGTGCATCTCCACCACCCGGTCCACGGCGACGACGCCGTTGTGGGCCGTGCCCACCACCTCGATGTCGTCGTAGCCGTCGAGGCAGGCGGTCACCCCCTCGCGCAGCAGGTCGTGGTCGTCCACCACAACCACCCTGATCGCTCCGCCGGCTGCGGCGCTCATGGCGACTGCTCCGGGGGTCGCACGAGCAGCTCCATCACTCCGGGGACCGACACCGACACGGTGGTCCCCTCCCCGAGGCGGCTGTCGACATGCAGTGATGCACCGATTGCGTCGGCCCGCTCAGCCATGATGCGCAGGCCGAAGTGCTCTGAGGCCGATCCCATCTCGAAGCCCTCGCCGTCGTCTCTCACCCGCATCTCCAGAACGTCGCCCGTGACCTCGACGGAAATGTGCACGCTCTCGGCGTCGGCGTGCCGGGAGACATTGTTGAGCGACTCCTGCAGGATGCGGTAGAGCGCCACCTTGACCGTCGGCAGCGGCTCCACCTCACGGTCGAGGTGGACTACGCACTTGGCCCGGCGCCGGCTCTCGAAGGCGGACACCAACTGTTGGACCAGGTCGGCGAATGGAGTCTCCTCGATGACCGAGGGCCGCAGCTCCAGCAGCAGAGTACGCATCTCCGACAGGGCTCCGGCGGTCAGAGCGTGCAGCCTGTCGGCCCGGTCTCGCTGCTCGGCGCTGAGATCGGACGCCCGGGCCAGAGTCTCGGCCAGCAGGGTCGCGGTCCACAGTGTCTGGCTGACCGAGTCGTGAAGGTCGTTGGCCAGACTCTGGCGCTCCTCCAGCGCGGCCAGCGAGCGGGCCATCACCAGCGAGCGGCTGTTGGATATGGCCGAGGACGCCTGGTCGGCCAGGATGGCAAGGCGGTCGACGTCGGAGTCGCTCAGGTCCTGGCCCTGGCGCGGCTCGATCACGAGGCATCCGAGCGCCCTCTCGGCGGCCTCCAGCGGCAGCACCACGGCCCCGTTCACCTTCGACATTGCGGCGCGGCCGCCCGCCGCGGCGCCGGAACTCCCGTCCTCTCCGGTCTCCTCGGGTGGAGACCATCCACCGAGAGGGTCGGTGATACGGGTGTGGGGCTCGGGAGCGCCGCGGTCGGGGCGGCCCGGATAGCGCTCGCCGGCCAGTTCGAGCACTCCCTCGTTGTCGTAGAAGGCGACGTAGCTGCGCTCGTGGTCGCAGAGCCGCTCGACCCCGATGAGCACCTGCTCGATCACATCGTCGAGCTGCAGCGAGCGGGCAACCGCGGCCGCGGTGTCGCGCAATGCCTCGGCGTGGCTGCGCTGGGCCCGCTCCTGGGCCTCTAGCCTGACCCGCTCCTCGACTTCCCGCCTCAGCGTCTGGTTGGCCCGCGACAGCTCCGAGGTGCGCTCCCGCACCCGTTCGTCTAGGTCTTCGAGGGTGCTCTGCAGTTCGGCCTCGGCCTCGATCCTGGAGGTGATGTCGGTGAACGTGCCCAAGGTGCCCACGACCTTGCCGTCGAAATCGGTCAGCGGCACCTTGTTGGTCTCGACCCAGATCACCCGCCCGTCTGCGATGCGGACCTGCTCGCGCAGGCCGATGAGCGGCTCACCCGTCTCCATGACCATCCGGTCGTGATCCTGGAACCAGGGCGTTCCACTGCGGGGAAGCTCGGCATCGCCCCAGGCGCAGTCGGCGTCCGTCTTGCCGACCAGCTCGCTCGGGTGACCGACCCCCGCGTACTCGGCGAGCTTGCGGTTGCAGCCCAGGAACCGCGAGTTGGAGTCCTTCCACCAGATGGCGTGATGCACGCTGTTGAGCACGAGCTCGAAGATGTGCTGGCTGGCCTGCAGCGCCTCGTCGCCCTCCAACTCGCCCCGCAACATGGCGGCATACAGCGAGAGGGCACCGACGGAGGCCATGCCGCCGCGATCATAGCCGTCGCCCGGTTGCCCGTCGGCGGCCGGCGCGCCCGCGCGCGCCGCGATGTCGGTAAGAGTCGGATCTGGCATTCGTACAGGTGTCCCTGTCAGAGTTGTGTCAGGCGTCCACGCCCAGATAGGTGCTCTGGAGCTCCGTCGATTCTAGAAGCTCGGCGGCGGTCAACTCGATCTCGATGCGACCGGAGGTCATCACCAGCTGACGGGGCGACATGGCGGTGGCCGCCCGCAGGTTCTGCTCCACCACCAGCACCGCCACGCCCTCGGACACGAGCTGGTGCACCGCTTCGATCAGGTCGTCCACGATGCTCGGGGCCAGGCCCTCCGACGGCTCGTCCATCACGATGAGAGGCGTGTTGAGCAGCAGGGCCCGGCCCACGGCCAGCATCTGCTGCTCACCCCCGGAGAGCTCCGCTCCCCCGTTTCTTCGGCGGTCGGCCAGACGGGGGAACAACTCGTAGACGGCCGCCGGCGTCCAGCGCTTGCCCCGCGATTCGGGCGCCAGCATGGCCAGATGCTCATCCACCGTGAGCGACGGGAAGAGGCGGCGCCCCTGGGGGACGTAAGCAATCCCGGAGCGGGCCACCTTCTCGGGAGTGAGACCGTCGATGCGGCGGCCCGAGAAGGTGATGACGCCGGCGGTCGGCGCCACCATCCCCATGATCGTCTTGCACAGCGTGGACTTGCCCATGCCGTTGCGCCCGACGACACAGACCGCCTCGGTGCCCATGGCGAAGGACAGGCCGTCCAGCACCCGGGAGGTGCCGTAACCGGCCTGCAGATTTTCCACGGCCAGCAGAGAGTCCGCCGCGGTCACGGGTCTGCCTCTCTGAGGCCGGCCTCGCTTCCGAGGTAGATGGCGTGCACCAGCGGGTCGACCCGTATCTCCTCGGGCGAGCCGGTGGCCACCGTCTCACCCTCGTTCATCACCACCACCCGCTGGGCGGCGCGCAGGGCGACGTCCATGTCGTGCTCGATCAGTAGCAGAGTGATGTCGGGGTCCAGGCTCAGCAGCAGCTGCACCAGGCGCTCCCTCTCGCCCCGCGACAGCCCCGAGGCCGGCTCGTCGAGCATGACGAACTCCGGCCCGGTCACCAGGGCCATGCCGATCTCGAGTTGGCGCTGCTGACCGTGCGACAGGTCGCCGGCGGTGACGCCGATGACATCGGCGAGCCAGACCGTCTCGGCCATGGCTCGGGCTCTATCCCGGAACTCGGCGTCGACACCCGAACGCAGCAGCGCCAGGTGCCGGCCCGAGCGTCCGGTCTGGGCGAGGTAGAGGTTGTCCTCCACCGTCAATCCCCGGAACAGCCGGGTCTTCTGGTAGGTACGAGCCACTCCGAGGCGGGGACGGAACCGTGCCGGCAGCTCCGTGCAGTCGATCCCCTTGATGATCACCCGCCCCTGCGTGGGCTTGATGTCGCCCGCGATGACGTTGAACAGGGTCGTCTTGCCGGCGCCGTTCGGTCCGAGCAGCGCCAGGCGGTCGCCCTTCCAGACCTGGAGGTCCACGCCTCCGAGGGCTTGCAGGCCACCGAACGCCACCACCACCGCCTCCAGGTTCAGGAGGGAACCGGGCCTGTCGGCGGAGGCGGCGGTGGCAGCGTCGGTGTTCATCGGTGACTCAGCTCAGGTGATTGAACCGCTCAGTCGGTTGTGGCCGGTTCGCTCAGCTCTGCGGAACGCCGTCGACCACTGGGATGGCGTTGCCGACCCAGGGCAGGTCGCGGGCCTCGCACGCCGGGTTCTCGCGGTCCGGTGGCGGCGTCTGCGGGCTGAACGTCCCGCCGAAGCTCTGGTCCACGGCCGGGATCAGGGCGACGGTCTGTGACACGACCTCGCCGGCGTCGTTCAGCACGAGCTGCTGCACGGAAGTGTCCGCGATGGCCTGGCGGTTCTCGTCGAGCGTGATCGTGCCGTAGGGTCCGTCGATCTGGATGTTGGCCAGGGCGTCGCGCAGGGCGGCGTGGTTGTCGGACAAGTCTCCGCCGACCTGCTCCATCGCCATGATGAAGGCCAGAGCGGAACTGTAGTAGCCGTAGAAGAACCCGAATCCGGCCGCGGCCCGGGGCGAGCCGGGCTCCATGCCGGACATGGGGCTGACCAGCGAGTCCCACGCAGCATCGGCCGACGCCAGGTACTCCTCGATGGCCGGAGTCTGAACGTCGCCGGGCAGGGTGGCGAAGCCGCCCACGTAGGCCCCGGCGATGTCGGTTCCCAGGGCCGCCGCCAGCGCCGGGCTGAAGAACAGGTTGCCCGCGTGCTGGTCGCCGGTCAGATCGCCCTTGGCACTGAGGAACGCCTCCAGCGAGGCATTGGTGCCCGATCCGCCGACTACCCAGAAGTAGCCGTCCACCTCGTCGGGGTCGGGCAACTGCTGGACGTACGACGAGTAGTCGGTGGTCCCCAGGGGCGGGAACACCCTCGATATGACATCGCCGCCGACGGCGCAGAACTCGGCGATGAAGCCGGCTGCGGAGGTCCAGCCGAAGCTGTAGTCGTCGGCGATGACGGCCGCAGTCTCCCAACCGGCCACGTTGTGGAGGATGTCCCCGAGACCGGCGTTCCACTGGGCGCCGTCGCCGTTGAACCGGAAGAAGTTCGGGGCCTGGACGACCATGGTGGTCTCCTGGGCGCCGGCGATGCCGTTGAGGAAGGTCACCTCGGGATGGTCCTTGGCGTAGTTCGCGATGGCGATGCTCTCGTCACCCGACAGCGGGCCGATCACCACGTTGGCGCCGTCCTGCTCGACGATCTTGCGAACCTCCTGGATGATGCGGTCGGGCGTGTCGTCGCCGCAGCCGATGCCGACGACCTCGATGTGCACACCGGCGACCTCGGCGCCGCTGAATCCCTCCAGCGCGCTGGTCGGCGAGTTGGACGTGCCGCCCGCGAAGGTGATGAACGGCAGCGACGCGCCGCCCACGACGTCCTCGTGGAACGCGCCGAAGGCGCCCTCGCACTCGCCGAGGATGCCGAGATGAACGACGGCGTCCATCGGCGCCTCGTCCTCATGCTCATGCTCATCCTCGTCCTCATGCGCATGCTCATCCTCGTCCTCATGCGCCGGCTCGGGATCGGGCTCCGCGGGCGCCGCGGTGGTGGCCGGGGCGGCAGTGGTGGCCGGCGCGGCCTCGCCGTCGTCGTCGCCGCAGGAAGCGGCGAGCAACGCGAAGACGGCAAGGATGCCGGCCAGGCTCAGGAGCCTCCGCACGGTTGGGTTGTTTCTCATGAGTGGTCCTTTCTTCTCATGGGCTGAATCCCCTCCATCAGGGGGCGGACGTGCGTCCGCTTCGGACCGCGTGTGGCGGTCGCGAACTTGATGAATGCGTTCATGGCCTTGACCCGGCCACGGCCTCGGGCGGGGTCGCACCCGGTCCGGGCGGCGGTTGGACCAGGCGGCGCAGGCCCTTCCGGGTGCGCTCGATGATCCCGGCGAGGCCGTCGGGCGACAGGATCATGATGAGCAGCACGAGCACGCCGACGATCGTGTTGAAGCGGGCCTCGGTGATGCCGATGTGGTCCACGAGGGGGAGGTTGCGCAGATAGTTGTTGGCCGCCACGAACACGAAGGCGCCCAGCCAGGCGCCCTCGAGGCTGAGCGTGCCGCCGATGACGGCCACGATCAGCAGGTCCAGGGTGGGGCCGATCGATATCGATGTGGGGTCGATCTGGCCGTTCCACCAGACGTT
The DNA here is from genome assembly GCA_965203635.1 of Candidatus Aldehydirespirator sp. Lineage (GTDB taxonomy): Bacteria > Actinomycetota > Acidimicrobiia > Acidimicrobiales > Aldehydirespiratoraceae > Aldehydirespirator. Next base: position 1,957,453 of record OZ241903.1, on the reverse strand, counting down.
GAAGATGCCCGCCAGGCCGGCGGTGAAGCCGGCCAGCGTGAACGCCAGGGTGCGGTGCAGCGAGACGTTGAAGCCCAGCGAGGCCATGCGCACCGGGTCGTCGCGGATGCCCTGCAACGCCAGGCCGAACGGGGTGGCCGCCAGCACCCGGAAGGCGACATAGACCAGCACCGAGAGCACCACCAGGGCGAGGTACATGCGCACCGGGTGGTCCTCGAACAGGCCGGGCGGGTCGATGCCGGTGATCCCCCCGAAGCCCGACAGCGGGGTGATCGATCCGAACACGTAGTAGCCGATGACCGCGTACGTGAGGGTGATCATCAGGAAGTAGATGCCGGTCGTGCGCGACGCCAGCGCCCCCAGCACGAAGGCAACGAAGGTGGTCATCGCCAGGGCGAACAGCACCGCCACCCACGGGTTCCAACCCAGCTTGAGTCCCTTCGACCACGCGTCCTGGGCGACGACGGCGTTGCCGACCATGAAGCCGGCCACCCCCGCGAGCAGGTACTGGGCCAGCGAGATCATGCCCCCATAGGCCGCGAGGAACACGATGGTGGCCGCGGCGATGCCGAGGATCATGGTGCGGGTCATCACGAACTCCACGAAGAAGTTCGAGCCGAACAGGGGCAGCAGCAGCGCCAGCGCGGTCGCCGCGGCCACAACCACGTTGCGGGCCGACAGCACCCGCCGGAGGGTCCAGCCCGTTCGGGTCGGCCCGGACGCGGTGCCCGCCGGGCTCATTCGACCCGCCCGTAGAGGCCGTTGGGCCGCACCGCCAGCACCACCGCCAGCAGGGCGAACGTGAATATGACCGAGTAGTAGGTGTACCCGGCGGGGAGGTACGCGGGCGAGAAGGCCACCACCATGCCGTAGAGCAGTGATCCGGCCACCGCCCCCTTCACCGACCCGAGCCCGCCGATGATCACCACCACCAGCGAGTTGAGCAGCCAGGCGCCGTCGACTCCCGGCGCCACCGAGCCGGCGAACGACCCGCCCAGCACGCCGCCGACCCCGGCCAGGAACGACCCGACGACGAACGTGATCGCGAAGACCAGCGTGATGTTGATGCCCAGCGCTCGGACCATCTCCTGGTCGTCCACGCCGGCCCGGATGACCATGCCCATGCGGGTGCGGTTGAGCCACAGCCACAGCAGCGCGCCCACCACCAGCGCCACCCCAAGCATGAACAGCCGGCTCGAGGCGTAGCGCTCGCCCATGATCTCGAAGAAGTGGGTGACCGCGCCGGGCCATTTCAGCGGCTGGGCTACACCGCCGAAGTGAGCGAGCATCTGGTCGGCTGCGATCACCGAGATGGCCAGCGTGATGAGGGCCTGTCGCAGGTCCTGGCCCTGGTTCCAGCGCAGCAGCAGCTGCTGCATCACCAGGCCGAGAAGGGCGACGACGGCTCCGGCCGCGAGCAGCGGCAGGATCCAGGCCAGCACACTCACGTCGCGGGCGTCGATGTTGGCGTCCTTGCCGACCATGTTGGTCTGGATCTCGTGGGCTACGTAGGCCGCTCCGAGGAACAGCGACCCGTGGGCCATGTTGACCGTGCGCATCAGGCCGAAGATCAGGGTGAACCCGGACGCCACCACGAACAGCAGCCCTGCGAAGGTGACGCCGTCCAGCAGCGTGACCACGAACTCGCCGGGCTCCCGGATGGCCGGACCGGCCGATGTGTTGCGGGCCAGGACGAGAACCCACAGGGCCGCGGCGGCCACCGGCACCCACACCGCGGCACGCGACACCCATCGCGGCAGCACGAATGGCCGCCTGAGCTGAAGTTCCCGCTCGTCGACGGCGTGCGCGGTCAACTAGCCCTCCAAGCACTGGCCCGGGTCGAACGTAGTTTGGGGACCCCGGCCGCGCCCAGCGGCCCGAGAGCCATTGTCACCCCTACGTGCGGGCCAGTCCTATAGAACTACGCGCCGGCGCGGGCGCGGACCCGCGAACCGAATTGGCAGCACAACGCACGCATACCGTGCAAAACGCTGCCAATTCAGGACCGGCAGTCGGCTAGAGGCCGGCTGCCACGATGCGGGCCGTCTCGGCTATGGCGTCGTCCAGGGGGGTGGGCTCGATGCGGCCCAGCAGCTCCTCCAGCCCCGCGGGCGACAGGGCGTGGGCGAAGGGCAGCGGCTCGGTGCCGGCGCCGAGGTCGTCGAAGCCGGTGATGCGGCGAACGCGGTCCACGAAGTCGTCGATCGACGTCACGTGGCCTCGCAGATTGACCGCCGGAGCGGCGGGCGAGTCGAGCTCGACCCGGGCGGCGGCTATGAACGCCCTGGCCACGTCGGGCGCGTAGTGGAAGTCGGTGACACCCCCGTACCCCACCCGGTACGGCTCGCCCCGCACCGCGCTGTAGATGGCCGCGGTGGGCTGGGACGTCACGCCCTGGTCACGGCCCGCGCCGTACACGGTGAAGGGGCGCAGTCCCACGGAGGTCAGCCCGTGGTCGGCCGCGTACACCGCGGCGGTCTGCTCGTTGGCCACCTTGTAGGCGCCGTACAGGGTGGCCGGCATGGGGAGCGCGTCCGGCCCGAGCACGGGCTCGGGATAGAGGTCGACGGGTCCGAAGATTGCGGCGCTCGAGGCGTAGGCCACCGGTGAGATGCCGTGCTCCACGGCCGCCTCGAACACGTTGACCGTGCCCTGGACGTTGACCGCGGCGCCGCCGCTGGGATCTGCCTTGCAGAACGGCACCTGAAGCGCGGCGAGGTGGACGACCCGGTCGACTCCGGCCATGGCGTCGACCACCGCGGCCCGGTCGGTGATGTCGCCGATCACCCGGCGGAAGTCGAGTGGGGCGCCCTGAGCGACGAGCCGGTGGCGGCTGTCGTTGGCACCGATGTCGAAGGTGGTGACCTCGGCGCCCTCGTCGAGCAGGAGGCGCACCGTCCAGGCGCCGATGCATCCGTCGGCCCCGGTCACAAGGAAGTGCTCGGCCATCAGTAGGTCGCCCTCCCTCCGGAGATGTCGTAGCAGGCTCCGGTGCTGAACGAGCAGTCCTCGGAGCACAGCCAGCCCACCAGCGCGGCCACCTCGGAGGTCTCGCCGAGACGGCCCATCGGGATCTTCGACAGCATGTACTCGAGGACCTCCGGGGCGGTCTCGAGGTTCATGGGGGTGGCGATCACCGCCGGCGCGATCGAGTTGACCAGCACGCCGGTGGTGGCGAGTTCCTTGGCCACCGACTTGGTGAGGGCGATGACCGCGCCCTTGCTGGCCGAGTAGGCGCTCAGGTTCGGGTTGCCCTCCTTGCCGGCGATGCTGGCGATGTTGACGACCCGGCCCCAGCCCCGCTCGACCATGCCGCCCAGGGTGGCCTGCATCACGTTGAAGATCCCGGTGACGTTCACGTCGAACGTGCGCTCCCAGCCGTCCAGGGGCGTCTCCAGCAGCGGCACGTTCGGCCCGACGACGCCCGCGGACTGCACCACTATGTCCATCCGGTCTATGCCGTCGATGGCTCGCACCGCGGCGGCGTCGGTCACGTCGACTTCGTGTATGGCCTCCAGCTCGCCGGCCCGGGCGGCCATGTCGCCGGCGTGCAGGTCCACCGCGGCCACCCGGCAGCCCTGGGCCAGGAGCCGGTCGACGCAGGCCGCGCCGATGCCCGACCCGGCCCCGGTGACCAGCGCTCTGCGTCTCTCGGCAGTCATGAGCCGACATGGTAGGCATGGGCGACGGATCATTGGCACGTCGCTCGAGCGCATACTCTGGGGCGGCAGTCTCCGCCGACACGCGAATGGAGGAACCCCATGGGCCGCGCCATTGCCAAACCGGGACTCGACCTCGGGATCGTCACCAACAACGGTGATGCGATGCTCGAGTTCTACCGGGACGTCGTGGGACTCGAGTTCGAGGCCACCATGAAGCTCGAGGCGGTCGGGATCTCCCGGATGGACCGGCTGCGCTGCAACGACAGCGTCCTGAAGCTGGTGACGACAACGGGCGACGTGCCGGCCTCCACCGGCGGTGGTCTGGAGGGGTGCACCGGCATGCGCTACTTCACCATCACGGTGGACGACATCGCGGCCGCGGTGGCCGACTGCGAGGCGGCCGGCCGGCCCATCGTGTGGCCCCTGCTAGAGGTCCGTCCCGGTGTGACGATCGCCATGGTGGAGGACCCGGACGGCAACTGGGTGGAGTTCATCCAACTGTCCTGACCCGGGGGGCGCCGAGTGCGTCCGGTTGCCTGGTCGCGCAGCTACGCTGCGCGCTGTGACCGCCAGGAAGCGGCAGGCCTGGAACTTCACACCCGATCTGCCGCTGCGGTCGGCCCCGTTCCTGCATTGGCCCTTGAGGCCGGTCGCTATCGCGCGCCATCTCGTCAAGACCTGGAGGCCTCTCACCTCGCGAGTGGTGATGCTGGTAGTGGCGTTCGCTCTATGGGCGTGGTTCAGGCCGTCGTTGGCCGAAGCCGAATCGCTGCGATTGGGTTGGATCCTGGAGATCTGGATCCGCAATGTCGTTCTGGTGACCGTGGTGGCGGGCGGGCTGCACCTGTTCCTGCAGCGCTACCGGGTGCAGGGCGACGGCCTGCGCTACGACGGCCGGCCGCTGACGAAGAACAAGAGCCTGTTCCTGTTCAACGACCAGGTGAAGGACAACATGTTTCTCACCCTGCTGCCCGCGATGCTGGCGGCAACGGCATGGGAGTCGCTCGGCTGGTGGGCCTATGCCAACGGGATCATCCGGTACTGGTCCTTCAGCGACAACCCGGTGTGGTTCGTGGCGCTGCTCGGCCTGGTCCCCATCTGGTCGGTCCTCTACTTCGGGGCGGGCCACTGGGTGCTCCATCGGCCGCTGGTGTACAAGCACGTCCACTCCTGGCACCACCGCAACATGAACATCGGCCCGTGGTCGGGCCTGTCGATGCACCCGCTGGAGCAGATGATCCTCTACAGCGACCTGGTGCTGTTGCTGGTCCTGCCGTCGAGCGGCGTCCACATGCTGTTCGCGCTGATGCACCACACCATGGGCGCGCCTATGAGCCACACCGGGTACGACGCAGTGCAGCTCCCGGCACGCCAGCGGTTCGAGTTGGGCGACTTCCACCACCAGCTCCACCACCGCTTCATCGAGTGCAACTACGGCGGCCTCGAGTCACCCCTCGACGAGATGATCGGCGCATTCCACGACGGGACGGCCGAGGGCGACCGGCTGGTCGCCGAGCGGCTCAGCCGCTTGTCGGCGTCCCGGCAGGCCGAGTCCTGACACCGGGTGAGGGGGTGGCGGAGTTCGCGCAGGAGCGCGTCCTCGAAGGACCAGTCGAGAGGAAGGTGCCTGTCAGTAGGTGGCCCGGCCTCCGGTGATGTCGTAGCAGGCGCCGGTGCTGAAGGAGCAGTCCTCCGAGCACAGCCAGCCGACCAGCGCGGCGACCTCGGCCGGCCGGCATATCCGGCCCATCGGGATCTTGGCCACCAGACGGTCGAGCACTCCCTGGGGCGCCCCCGCAATCATGGGCGTGTCGGTGACCGTGGGGGCCACGCAGTTGACCAGCACGCCGGTCGTGGCCAGCTCCTTGGCCACCGCCTTGGTGAGGGCGATCACCGCCCCCTTGCTGGCCGAGTACGCCGACAGGCCCGGATCGCCCTCCTTGCCGGCGATGCTGGCGACGTTCACGATGCGGCCCCAGCCCCGCCGCACCATTCCCGGCAGCGTCGCCCTCATCACGTTGACCACGCCGGTGACGTTGACGGCCATGATGCGTTCCCAGTCGTCCATGGACAGCCCGGTGAGCGGCGCGCTCGGGCCCCCGATGGCGGCGCACTGCACGACAATGTCGACTTCGTCGATGCCGTCGATGGCGTCGACCGCGGCGGCGTCGCTGACGTCGAGTTCAACGACGGCGTGCAGCTCACCGGCTCGTGAGGCCATCCGTGGAGACCGCAGGTCGACGGCCACCACGCGGTGGCCCCGGGCCAGCAGCCACTCGGCGCACTCTGCGCCGATCCCCGATCCTGCCCCGGTTACCAGCGCAGTTCGGGGCTTGTGCGCGATCACACTCCGACACTAGATGGAAAGCGGCCCGGGGGAAGTCGACGAGACCGCATCCCGGCGGGTAGGTTCCGCTCCATCACGCCCGAAGGAGGCACAAGTGACAATCTCGACTCTCCGGAAGTCTCTTCTCGCTCTCGCCGCGCTGGCGCTCATCGGCGCGACCGCGGTGCTGGCGGTGCCGGCCGGCGCGCAGACGCCGGAGCCCATCAGTGCCGACACTTTCTCTCTCACCATCCTGCACAACAACGACGGCGAGTCGAAGCTGCTGCCCGACGAGGACTCCGGCTTCCCGGGCGTGGCCCGCTTCGCCACACAGATGAAGCAGATGCAGGCCGCAGCCTCCGGGGCCGGGTCGGGCGTGGTCACCCTCACGTCGGGCGACAACTTCCTGGCCTCCCAAGAACTGAACGTCTCGCTGGCCCGCGAGGGCGCCCTCTACGACTCGATCGCGCTCAGCGGCCTGTACGACGCCATGGCCCTGGGCAACCACGACTTCGACCTGGGACCCGAAGTCACCGCCCGCTTCATCGAGGGATTCGAGCCGGCCGTGCCGTTCCTGTCGGCCAACGCCGACTTCTCGGGCGAGCCGGTGCTCCAGGCGCTGGTCGACGCCGGCGTGCTGGCCGGCAGCACCGTGGTGGAGACCGGTGGCCAGCAGGTCGGCGTGATCGGGGCGGTCACTCCCCTGCTCCCCAACATCTCGACCCCCCGCAACGTGGTGATCTCCGACGTCCTGACCGCGGTGCAGGCCGAGGTCGAGTCGCTCACCGCGGCCGGGGTCAACAAGATCATCCTGGTCAGCCATCTGCAGGGCGTGTCCGAGGAGGTGGCCCTGGTTGCCGATCTGGCCGGCGTGGACGTGGTCATCGCCGGCGGCGGCGACGACCTGCTGCGCAATGAGGGCGACACCTGCATGCCCGACGACGAGCCGGCCGGCCCCTACCCGATGCTGGTGGCCGACTCCAGCGGCACCGATGTGCCGGTGATCACCGCGCCCGGCGGGTACCGCTGCATCGGCGAGCTGACCGTCACCTTCGACGGCGACGGCAGCATCGTCAGCCACACCGGCCGCTCCGCCGGAGTCGGCTTCGACGTGACGCCCGACGCCACCGTCCAGTCGAGCGTTATCGAGCCCCTGGCCGCGGCCGTGGCCGAGATCGACGCCGACGTGATCGGCACCAGCGAGGTCGACCTGGACGGGCGCCGGGCCAGCGTGCGCACCGGCTCCAGCAACCAGGGCAACCTGCATGCCGACGCGCTGCGGGCCACGGCCGCCAACCTGGCCGGCGACTTCGGGACCCCCGCGCCGGACGTCGCCATCCAGAACGGCGGCGGGATCCGCAACGACGCGGTGATCCCGGCCGGGCCCATCACCGCCGGCGACACCTGGGACATCGCCCCGTTCCGCAACTTCGTGGTGGTGGCCGAGGTGCCCCGTGAGACCTTCCATGTGCTGCTGGAGCAGGCCGTGGACCGGATCCCGGGCGCCGGGGGCCAGTTCCCGCAGGTCTCGGGCTTCACGTTCACCTACGACCCGTCGGCTCCGGCCCGCGAGACCGACCGGGCCGGCGACTGCTCGCTGGCCGGCGATCCGGGGTCGAGGATCCGCGACGTGACCCTCGACGACGGCACCGCCGTCGTGCGCGACGGCGCGGTCGTGCCCGGTGATCCGGTGGTGCTGGTCACCATCGACTTCCTGGCCAACGGCGGCGACTGTTACCCGCTGGCCGGCATCGAGTTCACCAAGCTGGGCGTCAGCTACCAGCAGGCCCTGGCCAACTACATCTCGGAGGACCTTGGTGGCACCATCACCGCGGCCGACTATCCCGAGGGCGGCGACAACCGGATCGTGGCGGTGGAGGCCCAGCCCGAGCCGGCCACGGTCACCGTCCAGCGGGGCGACAGCCTCTGGCGGATCGCGGCCCGGAACCTCGGGTCGGGAGAACGCTGGCCCGAGATCTTCGACCTGAACGTGGGCAAGACCCAGGCCGACGGCCGGAGCCTCCGCAATCCCGACCTGATCCTGGTCGGCTGGGTGCTGGAGCTGCCTGCCGGCTAACCCCGCGAGTACGCCTGCGGCCCGGCCCGGCTCTCGGGCCGGGCCATCGGGCTCATGTGTATTCCTGGTACTTGTCCAGGTGGCGGGTCGGGCGCTTCAGGGCGTCCTTGCGGAACGGGTCGCCGAGCTCCTTGGTGCACATGGCTTCGATGACCGTGGTGCGGCCCCCGTTCATCTGGGCGTCGACGGCCGCGGTCAGGGCGGGGCCGACATCCTCGAGCTGGTTGACCCGCACCCCGTCGGCGCCCATGGCCCGGGCCACTTCCGACCAGTCCTCGCCGCCGTCCAGCTCGCCGGCCACGAAGCGCTGCCCGTAGAAGTCGACCTGGTTCTTCTTCTCGGCGCCCCACTGGCGGTTGTGGAACACCACTGCGGTGACCGGGATGTTGTGCCGCACCGCGGTCATGGTCTCCACCATGCTCATGGCCCAGGCCCCGTCGCCCGCGTAGGCCACCGCGGGACGGTCACCAGCGGCCTTCTTGGCCCCGATGATGGTGGGCAGCGCGTAGCCGCAGTTGCCCCAGCTCATGGCGGCGAAGAACGACCGGGGCTCCTCGAAGCGCAGGTAGCTGTTGGCCACCGAGTTGATGTTGCCGATGTCGGTGGACACCATCACCCGCTCGGGCATCGCCTTCTCGAGTTCTCGCAGCACCTGGCGGGGGTGCATCCAGTCGTCGGCCTCGGCCGCGGCCTGCTTGATCATGTCCACGCTGAAGTCGTCGGTCTCCTCGGTCCAGTCGTCTAGCTCGGCCTCCCATCCGGCCTTCTCTGCGGCGATGTCCGCGGCCCGCTGCACCCGGCTGGCGTCGCAGGCCAGCTCCCGGCCGGCCAGTCTCGCGGTCAGCGCGGCCGCAGCCGCGCCGGCGTCGCCGCAGATGCCCACGTCTATGCGCTTGACCAGTCCGAGCATCTTGGCGTCGGCGTCCACCTGGATGACCTTGGCGCCGGCGGGCCAGTAGTCGAGGCCGTGCTGGGGCAGGGTGCCGAAGGGGCCGAGGCGGGTGCCCAGCGCCAGCACCACATCGGCCCGGGAGATGAGCCGCATGGCCGCCTTGGAGCCCTGGTAGCCCAGCGGACCGCACCACAGGGGATGCGAGGCCGGGAACGAGTCGTTGTGCAGGTAGCTGTTCACCACGGGGCACCCCAGGCGCTCGGCCAGCGCCACCGTGGCTGCCATGGCGTCTCCCATCACCACCCCGCCGCCTGAGATCATCACCGGGAAGGCGGCCCGGGCCAGCACTTCGGCCGCCTCGTTGAGGGTGCGATCACCGCCGGGGCCGCGGTCGAGGCGCTGAGGCTGGGCGATCTCTACGTCGATGTCGCCGTAGAAGCGGTCGCGGGGGATGTTGAGCTGGGTGGGGCCCATCTCCGACAGGGCCCGGTCGAAGCAGCGGGCGGTCAGCTCGGCCATGCGGTGCTCGTTGTTGACATGGCCCTGGTACTTGGTGAACTCCTCGAACATCGGCAGCTGGTTGGCCTCCTGGAAGCCGCCGAGGCCTATGCCCATGGTTCCGGCCTCGGGGGTGACGATCACCACCGGGCTGTGGGCCCAGTAGGCCGCCGCGATGGCGGTCACGCAGTTGGAGATGCCGGGGCCGTTCTGGCCGATGACGACTCCGTGGCGTCCCGACACCCGGGAGAACCCGTCGGCCATGTGGGCTGCGCCCTGCTCGTGGACCACCGGGACCAGCTCGATGCCGGCCGGCTCGAATATGTCCATGGCGTCCATGAAGGCGCTGCCCATGATGCCGAAGATGGTGTCGACGCCGTGGGCCACCATCGTCTCCACGAACGCCTCGCTGGGGGTCATGCGGGTCATGTGTGCACCTCCATCGGCCAGCTCGCCCGCTCACGGGCGGCAAGCGGATGTTAGAGCCTATAACTGATCCCCTATACCCCGCCATACCCAGCTTCCCGGACTCAGAGCCTGCGCGGGCACTTCTAGCGTCGCGCCTGTGCAGCCTGAATGTCTACGGGCCACTGGCTCTTGATGTAAGCAAGAACGGCCCAGATGTCCGCGTCGTCGAGTTCGTCGGCGAAGCCGCGCATGTCGCTCTTGTAGTCACCCCCGGCAACAACTTCGGTTCCCCACTTGGTCATCTCGAACAACTGGGCGTCGCTGTGATGCCAGGTGTGTCCAGTCTCGTCGTGGGGAGGGGCAGGAAGGGTCCCGTCGGCCTTTCTCTCCCGCCAGTTCGGCTGTCCTTCGAGACTCACACCGTGGCATGAGGCGCAGGATTCGGCGTAGACCGCGGATCCCCGAGCGACAAGCTCGGGATCCGAGGCGTCGGCTCTCCCGGAATAGGACAGTTCTTCAGTCCCGTCCGAGAAGACGGACCAGGCTGCAACCAGAGCGCCTACGACCACGACCAGCACGATGACGGTGGAGGTCCGGCCGCGTCGCTCGCGCCTATTCCCGGTCACGCGCGATTCGAGCGGAAGCGGCGCAGACGGAGGCTGTTCGACACGACGAACAGCGACGACGCGCCCATGGCGGCCGCGGCGGCCATCGGGCTCAGCACGCCAGTCGCGGCCAAGGGGATGGCAGCCACGTTGTAGGCGAAGGCCCAGAACAGGTTGACCTTGATCGTGCCCAGCGTGCGCCGCGACAGAGCGATGGCGTCGGGCACGGCCCGCAGATCGCCGCCTACGATGGTCAGGTCGGAGGCCTCCATCGCGACATCCGTTCCGGTGCCGACCGCGATGCCGAGGTCGGCCTGGGCCAGCGCAGGGGCGTCGTTGATGCCGTCGCCCACCATGGCCACCCGTTTGCCGCTCTCCTGGAGCCTGGCCACCGCGTCGGCCTTGTCGCCGGGAAGCACCTCGGCCGTGACGTCGTGCACGCCGATGGCCTGGCCCACCGACGCCGCGGTGCGACCGTTGTCGCCGGTGATCAGCGCCACCTCGAGGCCCATGGCCCGCAGCTCGTCCACCGCCTGCCGGGACGTGGGCTTGACCGTGTCGGCCAAGGCGATCACCGCCTCGGCAGCCGCGCCCCGGCCCACCAGCACTGCGGTGTGACCCCGGGTCTGGGCCGCGACGACCGCTTCATCGAGAACCTCGGGCACATCGTCGAACAGCGGTCGCCGCCCGACCCGGACCTCGGCGCCGTCCACCCGGCCGACCACGCCCACGCCGGGCTGGTTCCTGAAGTCGGTGATGGTGCGGGACGATGGCCAGCGCCGGGCGATGGCGGCGCCGACGGGGTGCTCCGATCGCGACTCCAGCGCGCCGGCCAGCACGCCCATAGCTGCGACGTCCATGCCGGCCGCGGCCACCGCATCGACCACTTCGAGACGGCCCTCGGTGACCGTGCCGGTCTTGTCGAGCACCACCGCGTCCACGCGGCGGGTGTCCTCGAGCACCTCCGCGCCCTTGATGATCACACCCAGCTGTGCCCCCCGCCCCGTGCCGACCATCACCGCCAGCGGTGTGGCCAGGCCCAGCGCGCACGGGCACGAGATGATCAGCACCGCCACCGCGGCGGTGAAGGCGTCCGGGGCGGCTGAGCCCAACAGGAACCAGACGGCCAGCGTGGCCGCAGCCAGGACGATCACCACGGGCACGAACACGCCTGCGACCCGGTCGGCCAGGCGTTGAACCGCGGCCCGTCCCCCCTGGGCCTCGTCCACCAGGCGCACGATCTGGGCCAGCGCGGTGTCGGCCCCGACCCGGGTGGCCTCCACCTCCAGGGTGCCGTCGGCATTGACGGTGGCCCCGATCACCTCGTCGCCCGTGGCCACCTCCACGGGTACGGGCTCGCCGGTCACCATCGACATGTCGACCGCGGAGGCGCCGCTCACCACCACGCCGTCGGTGGCGATCCGCTCCCCGGGCCGCACGATGAACCGCATGCCCACGGCCAGCTCCTCCACTGGGATCTCCGTGCCGTCGGTGAGGCGGGCGGTGGCCGCACCCAACCGGGCCAGCGCTCGCACCGCCTCGCCCGAGCGGCGGGTGGCCCTGGCCTCCAGCCACTTGCCCAGCACCACGAGGGCGACGATCACCGTGCCCGTCTCGAAGTAGACGTGGCCGTCGTCGACGCCGCCCACCAGCACTACTGCCGACCAAACCCAGGCCGCGGCCGTGCCCAGAGACACCAGGGTGTCCATGGTGGCGGCGCGGTGACGGAGATTACGGGCCGCGGCCCGGTGGAAGCTCCACCCGGCACCGAAGACCACGACCGCCGATGCGACCAGCGCGCTCCAGCGCCAGCCGTCGAAGCGCAGCGGCGGCACCATCGAGACGGCCACGACGGGCACACCGGCCGCGACCGCAACGACTAGGCGTCGGCGCAGGGCTGCAACTCGCCGCAGCTCAGCCTCATCGTGGGCCTCCGCCTGTTCGGGGGCGGAGTAGCCGGCCTGCTCGATGGCGCGCCGTAGCCCGGCGTTGTCGGCGCTCCCGTCGTGGAGCACCGTGGCCCGGCCCGATGCGAAGTTGACCCGGGCGTCGAGCACGCCGTCGGCGGCTCCCAACGCCGATTGCACCCGGGCCGCGCAGGCGCCGCAGGTCATGCCCTCAACCCGGATGTCGGTCCGGACCTTCATCGGCGACGCCGTGCCCATACATCCAAGACTACGCACGGCAAGCCCCCGATATTCCGTGGTAAAGGACCTCCACGGTCCTCAACGACGGGGACTATCGGGAGTTGGGACCGCATCGGGCAGACTGGCGGGATGCCCTCGACCGAGATGTCACCGGAGACCCCCGTGGGGCGGGTGCGGCCCGCGGTGGACGCCCTTCCCGCGTACAAGCCGGGCAAGGCCGCCGAGCAGGCCGAGCGGGAGCACAACATCGCCGAGGCCATCAAGCTGGCCTCCAACGAGAACCCCTACCCTCCCCCGGCCGCGGTGGTCGAAGCGGTGGCCGCGGCCTGCCGTGACGGCAATCTCTACTGCGACCATCGGGCCACCGCGGTGCGCGAGGCCCTGGCCGACCGGCTCGATCTCGCAGTGGAGCAGGTGACGGTGGGAGCGGGCTCGGTGGCGCTGCTGTACCAGCTGGCTACCGCGTACCTCGACCCGGGCGACGAGGCGGTCACACCCTGGATCTCATTCGAGGCCTATCCGATCTCGGTGCAGACCATGGGCGGAACCCTGGTGAAGGTGCCTCTGACGGCCGGCCATGCCTTCGACCTCGACGCGGTGGCGGCGGCGGTCACCGGGCGCACCAAGCTGGTGCTGCTGGCCACCCCCAACAACCCCACCGGCACCGCGGTGTCGACGGCCGCGGTGGCGAGGCTGGCCGGGAGCATCCCCGGCGACGTGGTGGTGCTGGTGGACGAGGCCTACCGGGAGTTCGCCGACCCTGCCCTGGGCGACCCGGTGACCGAGCTGCTGCCCCGTTTCGACAACGTGGCCGTGGCCCGGACGTTCTCCAAGGCCTACGGATTGGCCAGCCTGCGGGTGGGCTACGTGATGGCCCATCCCGAGATCGTGTCGGCCATCGACAAGTGCCTGATCCCGTTCAACGTCAACGGGCTCGCCCAGGCTGCGGCCCTGGCCGCGCTGGGAGACGACGGTGCCGCCGCCGAGGCGCAGTCGAACATCGACGGCATCAAGGTCGAGCGGGGCCGAGTGGCGGCCGCGCTGGCTGCCGACGGCTGGGACATACCCGACGCCCAGGCCAACTTCGTGTGGATGCATCTGGGCGACCGCACCGACGAGGTGTGCATCGCTCTGGAGCGCCGGGGAGTGGTGGTGCGCCCGTTCTCAGGGATCGGCATCCGGGTCACCATCGGCACCCCCGCCCAGAACGACCGCTTCCTGTCCACCCTCGCCGAAGTCGCCCACCCAGCCTGAGACCCCGGCTCCAATCACGGAACTGGCAGCGAAACGCACGCCATCCGTGCAAAACGCTGCCAATTCCCCGAACGGCCGCCCCCAATCACCGAACTGGCAGCAAAACGCACGCCATCCGTGCAAGACGCTGCCAATTCCCCGGGGTGCGGGTTAGCCGCCGGCGGTCTGGGGGACGAAGTAGACCTGCGCGCCGTCGGCCAGCGGCTCGTACTCGGGGTGGGCGATGAGCAGGCCGTCGATCACGACCGAGACACCGGACCGCAGGGCGTCGCCCAGGCCCGGGTGGCGCCGGTCGAGGTCATCGATGAGGGCGCCGACGGTGGCTCCCTCCGCCTCGATCTCGGCGAGCCCCCCGGTAGGGCCCCGCAGGTTGGAACTCAGGTGGACGCTGACCGCCATCGGCCCCTCCGCCGAGTTCCCCTATGAGCCGTTGGAGCCGCCGTTGGCGGTGATGGCCTCCAGCACCCTGATGGGCGACATCGGCAGGTCGCGGAGGCGGCATCCGGTGGCGTCGTAGATGGCGTTGGCCACCGCCGGTATCGGGGGCACGATGCCGGTCTCGCCCACGCCCCGCACTCCGTAGGGATGGGCCGGGTTGGGGACCTCCACGATGATGGCGTCGATCATGGGCAGGTCCGAGGCCACCGGCACCCGGTAGTCGAGGAAGCTGGGGTTCTCCATCACGCCGTCGGAGTCGTAGATGTACTCCTCGTTGAGGGCCCAGCCCACTCCCTGGGCGACGCCGCCCTGGATCTGGCCCTCCACGTAGCTGGGATGGATGGCGGTGCCCGCGTCCTGCGAGGCGGTGTAGCGCACCACCCGCACCACTCCGGTCTCGGGGTCGACCTCCACGTCGCAGAGGTGCACCGCGAAGCCGGGACCGGCCCCGTGGGCCTCCAGCGACCCGGTGGCGGTGAGCGGGCCGCCGGTGCGCTTGGCCTTGGCACAGATGGCGGCCACCGGCAGCGGATCCTTGTCGCCGTCGCTGCCCGTGTAGACGGCCTGGCCGTCCACCCAGTCGACGTCGTCGACGTCGACGCCCATCATCTTGGCCGCCCGGCCCCGCAGCTCGACCACCATCTTGCGGCAGGCCTCCACCACGGCCATGCCGGTGGCGAACGTGGCCCGGCTGCCCTCGGTGATGTCGGTGAACCCGACCGCCTCGGTGTCGCCCACCACGGGGCGGATGTCCATGGGATCGATGCCCAGCTCCTCGGCGGCCATCAGAGCCATCGAGGCCCGGCTGCCTCCGATGTCGGGGCTGCCGGTGACCACGGTGGCGGTGCCGTCCTCGTTGAGGTTGACGGTGGCGCTGGACGACTCGCCGATGTTGAACCAGTAGCCGGCGGCCAGCCCCCGGCCCTGGTTGGGTCCCAGCGGAGCGGTGAAGTGCGGATGGTCGCGCACCGCCTCGAGGCACTCGGTGAACCCGATGCGGGCGAACGGGAAGCCCATCGTCGACGGTTCGCCCTCGGTGACCGCGTTCTTGAGCCGCAGATCCATGGCGTCGATGCCGAGCTCGGTGGCCACCTCGTCGAGCAGCGTCTCCATCGCGTAGGCGGTCAGGGGCGCGGCCGGTGCCCGGTAGGCAGCCGAGCGGGCCGTGTTGATCACCACGTCGAGCGCCTCGATGTCGAAGTGCGGGATGGTGTAGGACTCGAACACGGTCATGGCGCCCAGCAGCCCGCCGGGGCCGGCGTAGGCGCCGTTGGTGTAGATCAGGTAGGCGTCGCCGGCCACCAGGTTGCCGTCGCTCTGGACGCCGAGCTTGATCCGGAGCTTGGTGCCGGGCGCGGGACCGGTGGCCCGGAACACCTCGTCGCGGGTCATCACCATCTTCACCGGACGCCCCGCCTTGGACGACAGGGCCACGGCCAGCGGCTCGAGGTAGATGGTGGTCTTGCCGCCGAAGCCGCCGCCGATCTCGGCCGGGATCACCCTGATGCGGGTGGTCTCCCAGCCGAGCAGCGTCGCGGTGGACGACCGGACGTTGAAGTGCCCCTGCGAGGAGCACCAGATCGTGGTGTGGCCGTCCTGGCCGGTGTCGGCGACGCATGCGTGCGGCTCGATGTAGCCCTGGTGGACGGGCTGGGTGGTGAACTCCCGCTCGATCACCAGGTCGGCCTCGGCGAACCCGGCGTCCATGTCCGTGCCGCTGGAGAACCTGGTGATGTTGCTGATGTTGGAGGCCTCCTCGGCGGGCGGGTTGGCCCCTGCAGTCATCATGTGGGCGTGCAGCACGGGGGCGTCGGGGGCCAGCGCCTGGTCGATGGTGAGCACCGCGGGCAGTACCTCGTAGGTGACCTTGACCGCGGCCGCGGCCGCCTGGGCCTGGTCGCGGGTCGAGGCGGCCACCGCGGCCAGCGCGTGGCCCTCGTAGAAGACCTTGTCGCGGGCGATGACGTTGACGCACATGTCGTACTGGCGGTGGCCGGGAGCGACAGCCGGGAAGTCCTCGCTGGTGATCACCGCCTTGACGCCGGGCATGGCCTCGGCCTCAGACGTGTCGATGGAGATGATCCGGGCGTGGGCGTGGGGCGAGCGCACCACGATGCCGTGGAGCTGGCCCGGCAGGTTGAGGTCGGCCGCGAAGCGGGCCCGGCCGGTCACCTTCTCGAGCCCGTCGTGGCGGACGGGCCGGGTGCCGACGTACTTGTAGCGGGGCTTGGGCTCGGTGACGGTCACTTGCGGCTCCTAGCTCTCGTTGATGGCGGTGTTTCCCGCTCTTGTTCGCTGCGCTCACGGGCCGCTCGGGCCACGGCTTCGCTCAGCGCCTCGTGCAATCGTTGCATTGGCGCGCCTTACCCGCTCAGCCTCTGGGCCGCGGCCTGCACGGCCCGCACGATCTTGTCGTAGCCGGTGCAACGACAGAGGTTGCCGGCCAGGCCGAAGCGGATCTCGGTCTCGGTTGGGTCGGGGTTGCGGTCGAGCAGCGCCTTGGCCGCCACCAGGAACCCGGGGGTGCACACGCCGCACTGCAGGGCGGCGCCCTCCAGGAAGCACTGCTGCAGGGGGTGCAGGTCGTCGCCGGTGGCCATCCCCTCCACGGTGGAGATGGTTGTGCCCTCGGCCTCGGGGGCGAGCACCAGGCACGAGCACAGCAGGCGCCCGTCCATGACGATGGAGCAGGCCCCGCAGTCGCCGGTGCCGCAGCCCTCCTTGGCCCCGGTGAGGCCGACCTCGTCGCGCAGGGCGTCGAGCAGCGTCTGGCCGCCGTCGCAGAGGAACTCGGCCGGGTCGCCGTTGATGGTGCAGGTGACGTGGACGCGGCTCATGCGGAATCTCCTTGCTGGGCGGCCCGCTCGGCTGCGATGGACACTGCCCGGCGGGCCAGCACGCCGGCCACCTGCCGGCGGTAGGCGACGGTGCCCCGCTTGTCGTCGATGGGGTTGGTGGCAGCCGACGCAGCCGCCTCAACGGCGGCCAGCGCGTCGCCGGCCGGTGCGTTGCCGATGAGGGCGGCTTCGGCGTCGGGCACCCGTACCACGGTGGGGGCCACCGCGCCGAGGGCGATGGCGGCCGCGGCGACTTTGCCGTCGCCGTCGAGGGTGACCCGGGCCGCCGCGCCGACTACCGCGATGTCCATCTCGGTGCGGGGGATCAGCCGCAGGTAGGCGTCGGCGGTGCGGGCCGGCGGCTGGTCCAGCTCGAACTCGACGAGGAACTCGCCACCGCCGAGCGACGTGGTGCCGGGCCCGGTGGCGACATCGGCCGCGGCCACGGTGCGCTCGCCGCCCGGGCCGGCAATCACGGCACGGGCGTCGTTGACGATGAGGCTGGGCGGCGTGTCGGCCGCGGGCGAGGCGTTGGCCAGGTTGCCGCCCCAGCTCGAGCGGCTCTGGATCTGGTCGGAGCCGATCAACCCGCTGGCCTCGACCAGGCCGGGGAAGGCCGCGGCCAGGCCGTCGTGGGCGCAGATGTCGGCGGTGGGGGTGGCCGCGCCGACCGTGTAGGTGGATCCGTTGCTGCTGATCGCACACAAGCGCTCGATGCGCTTGAGGTCGACCATGACGTTCGGTTCAGGTCGGCCGGCGCGGATCTGGGGGATGAGGTCGGTCGCGCCCGCGTACACGCGGGCGTCCGGCTCGGAGCCCAGCAGATCCACAGCCTCGGCCACCGTCGTCGGGGAGGCATATTTCATGGCCGAGAGCATACGGTGCCGCCGGTCCGGTCGGTCACTGGAGGCATCTCGGGTTGGGCACCCGCGGTGTGCCCGCAGAATCGGCCCGAGAATCTCTCACCGGTTCCTCCGCAGGGTGTAACATGCCGCCCTACTCGAGGCAGATCGGGGTGGTTCGAAGGGGGTCGCAGGGCTATGGCGGATACGTCTTCGGCTGTCACCAACCCAGGCTCGAAGGGCTACGAGCCAGACGTCCCCATATCAACGTCGCCGATGTTCGACTGGCCGCCGCGGCCGGTTGCGGCCCTGCGGTACCTGGTCAAGCCGGTGATGCTGCCCTACGGGGTGTGCTGGGTGGCGCTGGCCGCGGTGGTGTGGAACTACCTCACACCCTCCATGGAGCGCATGGCGAGCCTGAGCCCGGGGTGGATGCTGCAGATCTACGTGCGCAACGCTCTGATCCTCATCGTGGTGGCGGGAGCGCTGCACCTGGCGCTGTACGTGAGGCGGGCCCAGCAGCAGCGCTACAAGTACAACCCGCAGTGGATGAGCACCACCAACCGCGAGTTCCTGTGGACCGACCAGACCCGCGACAACGTGTTCTGGAGCCTGGTCAGCGGGGTCACCATCTGGACCGCGTACGAGACGCTCACCATGTGGTTCTACGCCAACGACTGGATCCCCTCGGTCGGGTGGAGCACGGCGTGGCCGTACCTGTCGGTGCTGACCGTCGGGGTGTTCCTGTGGTCGGTGACCCACTTCTACTTGAATCACCGGCTGCTGCATGTGCGCTGGTTCTATGACCACGCCCACTACCTGCACCACCGCAACGTCAACACCGGGCCGTGGACCGGCATCTCGATGCACCCGCTGGAGCACCTGATCTACTTCAGCCTGTTCGCGTTGTGGTGGGTAGTGCCCGCTCATCCTTTCATCGTGATCCTCGGCGGCCTGTTCCAAGGCGTGTCGCCGGCAGTGTCGCACTCGGGGTTCGAGCGCTTCGAGGTCGGCCGGCGCGAGGGGCGCAGCGCGCCGGGCGCCGACTACTTCCACCATCTGCACCACCGATACTTCGAGTGCAACTACGGCAACCGGCCCGTGCCCATCGACAAGCTGTTCGGCACCTTCCACGACGGCACCCCCGAGGCCCACGCCCGCATGCGCCAACGCATGAAGGCCCGCCGGGGCACCCAGGCGGGCGCCCAGTCCTGACGCCGATGCACCCGCAGTAGCGTGCGGGGATGGACACGCTGCAGCGCTACCGGGCCCGGCTGGGGGCCTCGGTCAGCGGGCTGTTCTCGCACGGCGAGATGCCGTTGCAGCGCACCGCCGACTACCCCGGCGACGCCGGGCTGTGCGGGCCGGGCTCGGTGAGCTGGAAGGCGATCGGCGACGTGAGCGTGTTCGTGGGAGCCATCCGGGCGCTGCTGATCCAGGCCGCCCATCCAGAGGCGGTGGCCGGCGTCGACGACCACAGCCGCTACCGAGACGATCCGATGGGTCGCCTCAACCGCACCGCCTTCTACGTGACGTCGGCGACCTTCGGGGCCATGCCCGAGGTGAACGAGGCGGTGGAGCGGGTCCGGGCCGCCCACCACGGCGTCAGCGGCACATCGCACCGGGGCCTGGCCTACGACGCGACGATGCCCGATCTGGCCGCCTGGGTGCACAACACCCTCACCGAGTCGTTCCTGGTGTCATACCGGGAGTTCGGCTTGGGTCTCACCGAGGCCGAGGCCGACCGGTTCGTGGTCGAGCAGTCCCAGGTGGGAGCCATGCTCGGCGCCGCTCCCCTTCCCCAGACCGCGGCCGAGCTGCACACCTGGGTCCGCACCCATCCCGCGCTGGCGCCCAGCCCCGGGATGCGGTCCGCGGTGGACTTCTTGCGGCATCCGCCCCTGCCTGCCCGCCAGCGCATCGGCTACGCGTTGCTCATGCAGGGAGCGATCAGCACCATGCCCCCCGAGCTGACCAGCGTGCTCGGCCTGAAGGCCCGCCCCGGCGCCCGCCCGACCACGACCACGCTGTTGACGTTCCTGCGCTGGGGACTCCGCAACAGCCCGTCGTGGAGAGCCGCGCTGGACCGCTGCAGCGCCCCCTACGACCCGTCCAAGTTCCGGGAGATGCCCCGACCGTGACCACCGAGCCCGACTCCGACGCCGACACGCGGGCCACCGGCCGCGGCGAGCCCGAAGAGAGCGACGACGAGAGCTTCTCCGCCGGGGTGAACCTGAAGGGATCGTTGCGCGAATCCATGCAGGCGCCGCCGACCGTGTATGAGATCGTGGGGGGCCAGCGGTTCTTCGACGAGTTGGTCGACCGGTTCTACGACGCGGTCACCGACGATGCGCTGCTGCGGCCGATGTACCCGCGCGACATGGGGCCGTCGCGCCGGCGTCTGGCGGGGTTCCTGGCCCAGTACTGGGGCGGGCCCCCGCAGTACAGCGAGGAGCGCGGCCACCCCCGTCTACGGATGCGTCACTTCCCCTTCGCCATCGGCCGGGCCGAGCGCGACGCCTGGATGGTCCACATGACCGCCTCACTCGACACGGCCACCATCGCCGACGGCGCCGGCCGCCCCCTACCGGCCGAGATCCGGGCCGCCATGTTCGACCACTTCGACAACGCGGCCACCCACCTCATCAACCAACCCGACTGATCACCTCCGGGCGTAGCCGGCGGTCAGGGGCCGGTCAGCAGGTGGCGGCCGGGGAAGACCGTGGGTGGGAGGATGCGGCCCTCGTGCTGGACCAGCTCGCCGTGCACCCAGGTGGCGTCGATGCCCTCGGGCGGGACCAGCGGATCCTCGTAGCTGTTGCGCTCGGTGACCCGGTCCCAGTCGATCAGCACCAGCGAGGCGTCGGCACCCGCACGCAGCACCGGGCTGGGCAGGCCCATGAACTCGCAGGGCATCACCGCCAGCCGATGGACGATCTCGGCCACACCGATGCCCAACTCCCGGGCCATGCGCAGCGCCTTGGGGAAGGATCCCAGCGAGCGGGGATGGGGCTTCTGGCCCGGCCCGGGCATCAGGCCATCGGTGCACAGCGCCATGTTCGGGCGGCGGAAGAACTTCTCGACGGTGGCCTCGTTGCCGTAGTGGCTGATGATGGCAACCTCGCCCCGGTTGTGAAGGAAGAAGTCGCAGACCGCGTCGTGGGCCTCGATCGAGTTCATATCGGTCACGCCCGCGGCCAGCACGACGTCCGAGAAGCGCTTGCCGAGGAACTCGTCCCCCACCCCCTCCAGCACCCCTGCGATCTGGACGCCCTCAAGGCCGCCGCAGAAGGCCACGAAGTTGTCCCAGCCGGCGCCGTCGGCGTAGATCTTCTCGAAGGCGAACCGGCGCACGTCGTCGTCGGTCAGCCGGGCCATGAACTCAGCCCGGGTGCCTGAGCGCACCTCCGGCGGGAACAGCGCGTCGGCGGTGGTGCTACCCGCGGTATAGGGGTACATGTTGCCCAGGGTCGGCACCGAGCCGGCCGCGTCGTCCAGCTTGGCCGCCACCTCGCCGAACCGGTCCCAGTTGCGGCGGCCCGCGATCTTGGAGTGCTCGCTGCAGTAGCCGCCCCCGCCCTCGACCGAGGCGGTGATCACCTCATTGAGGGCCTCGACGATGTCGTCGCTCTCCGACCGCAGATGGGGATACAGGGCGCCCGGCTTGACCTCGTTGAACGCCCGCACCAGGGCGGTGATCTCCCGCTGGTCGGAGTACACGGCCGGGTTGTAGACGAGCCCGGTGGAAAGGCCCAGGCACCAGGGCGCCTCCCGGCGCACCACCTCGGCCATGGCCCGGATCTGGGCGTCGTCGGCCGTCCGGTCGAGGTTGCCCATGACCGTGCGCCGGACCGCGCTGTGGCCCAGGTGCATTCCCAGATCGGTGACCGACCGGCCGGCGTGCCACCCCAGGAACTCTTCCATGGTCGTCCAGGGCCACTGGCCGCCGCCGGCGGGGTCGTCGCCGTCGGGATCGCCCGCCGGGCCGACCATGCCGTCGAGAGGGGCGAGCTGGACGGCGTACTCGGCGCGCTGATCGGGTACCACCGGCGCGGGGGACAGCCCGTCCACGCCGCAGATCCGCTTGGTGACCCCGCCGCGCACCGCCATTTCGCAACTCACGGGGATGCCGTGCTCGCCGATGCGGGTTCCGGCGAGGGCGCCGTGGTTGTGGGTGTCGACGAAGCCGGGGGCCAGCATCCGACCGTCGGCGCTGATGATGCGCTCCGCGCCGGCCGCCGCGCTGGGTGGCACCTGGCCCAGATGGACGATGCGGTCGCCGTCGATCAGCACGTCCCCGGCGTAGGGCTCGGCTCCGCTGTCGCCGGTGACGATCAGCGCGTCAGTGATCAGCTGGCGCACGGACTCACGGTATCCGGGGGAGCCCTGCACCGGCCGCCCCTAGCTACGCGAACTGGCAGCGCTCAGCGCCCTTTTTTGGCGCTCTCCGCTGCCAATTCGAGCCGGGGTGGCGCCCTCGGGTCAGAGGGTGTGGGCGAAGGTGGCGAGGTCGCGGGCCGAGGCGGCGTACACCTCGGGCATGGCTCCCGGCAACAGCAGGTCGCCGGCGTGGCAGGTGCCGTTGACGGTGCGGCTGTAAGTGGACACATCCGCGGCGAGGAGCTTGCGGAAGTAGTCGAGGCCCTCGTCGCGCAGCGGGTCGAGCTCGTTCACGGAGATCACATGGGGCGGCATGCCGACCAGGTCGTCCACCGAGGCGTGCCAGGGCCAGGCCAGCGGGTTGGTGAGGTTGGCGGCGCCCGGGTCGTAGGCCTCCACGAAGTAGCCCATCACGTCATTGGCGATGAAGTACCCGTCGTTCTCGTGCAGCGACGGCAGCTCCGGCGGCATGCTGGCGTAGGCGCCCGAGATGTACGGGCACTGGGCGTACACCCCGTCGATCCGGTCGAGACGGCCTTCGCGGCGTGCCTTGAGTGACGTGGCCAGCGTGAGATTGCCCCCGCCGGACTCGCCCGACACCACGAGCTTGGACACCCCGAGTTCGTCCCGGTGGGAGTGCATCCATTCCAGGGCCGACGTGCAGTCGTTGAGGGCCGCGGGGAACGGATGGCAGCCGAGCGTCCCGGCCGCGTTGCGGAACTCCACCCCCATCACCACCATCTCCAGCGCCGCCAGCTCGTCGCGCCAGCGCCGGTAGGAGGCGCCCGCGGCGGTCAGGATCACCATGCCCCCGCCGTGGATGTGCAGGATTCCCGGATGCGGGCCGGCGCTGCCGGTCGGACGGTGGATGTAGAGGCTGATGTCGTTGCCGTCGATGCCGGAGATCACCTCGGTTCGCGACTCCACGCCCTCGACGGGAGGCAGCGCCTCGAACAGGATGTCGAAGAGCTGCTCGAAACCCGGCTCACCCAGGGCCGCCAGGGCTCGGATGTCCTCCAGGGACGACTCACCGGTGAGGGGGACGGGATCGGCCCGCCCGGCCAGGCCCAGCGGCTCGAGCGCCGCCACCATGCGTGGATCCGCACGGGGGTCGGTGGCCACGGTCATCTCGGGATCGCCCAGCCGTCCGGGAAGGTTGAACTGCACGGTCGTGGTGGTGTCCATGGACATCTCCGATCTCGCGGGCCGGGTCCGGACCGGCACTGGACGGCCGAACCCTAACGTCTCCGGCCGGACGGCTGCGCAACGAGCCGGATGAGGCCCGCTGGGGGGTTGCCGACCAGCGGCAGGGCAGACTCCCCGCCGTGAACCGGGCCGGATCCCGCATGGGTGAGCGAGAGTTCATCCTGTTCATGGCCCTGGTGAGCGCCATGGCCGCGCTGGCCATCGACATGTCGCTGCCCGCCTTCGAGCAGATGCGGGCCGCGTTCGGCCTCGCCGAGGACTCCACCGGCCTCGCTCTGACAATGACCCTGTTCTTCATGGGCATGGCCGCCGGAACCCTTTTCTACGGCCCGATCTCCGACGCCGTGGGCCGGCGGCGGGTGCTGTGGGCCAGCATGGCGCTGTACGCCGGTGCGGCCGCGGTGGCCGCGCTGGCGCCGTCGCTGCCGGTGCTGTACGCCAGCCGCTTCGTCTGGGGGGTGGCCGCGGCCGGGCCCCGCACGCTGTCGCAGACCATCGTGCGGGACCGCTTCGCCGGCACCGCCATGGCCCGGGTGATGACCCTGATCCAGGCCGCCTTCTTCATCGGGCCGATCATCGCGCCGGTGCTCGGCAAGGCGCTGGTGGAGATCGGCTCCTGGCGCTGGGTGATGGCCTTCGGCATCTTCAGCGCCCTGGCGGTCGTGGTGTGGTCGCTGCGACTGAGTGAGACCCTGGCTCATGAGAATCGCCGGCCGCTGCAGCTCGGAGCCGTCGCCGTCGGGTTCCGCACGGTGGTCCGCAACCGCACCGCTCTCGGTTACACGCTGGCGAACGCGTTCGCCTTCGCCGCGTTCTTCTCGTTCCTGGCCAGCACCGAGCTGATCTTCTCGGCCGTGTACAGCCTGCCGGAGTGGTTCGTGCCGTACTTCACCGCGATGAGCGTGGCCGCGGCGCTGACGGCCGTGGGAAACAGTTGGCTGCTGCGCTCGATCGAGGCGAGACGGGTGGCGCTCGGGGCCGGGATCACCTACTCGGTGGTGTCGGCGGCGCTGCTGGGGGTCGCCGTCGCGGGCGACGGCGTCCCTCCGCTGCTGCTGTGGCTGGCTCTGTTCAGCCTGGCCAACTGCTGCCACACCGCGTTCTTCCCCACCAGCATCAGCCTGGCCCTGGAGCCGATGGGTGCCCTGGCCGGCACGGCCGCGTCGGTGATCGTCTTCAGCACGTCGATGCTGGGCTCGCTGCTGGCCTCCTTCACCGACCGGGCCATCGACGACACCGTGATGCCGATCAGCGTCGCCTATCTCGGCTACAGCCTCATCGCCCTTGGCTGCCAGCTGTGGGCTCGTGGCGGCGCTTCGAGCCCGTAGCGACACCCGCTGGCGAGGAGGACCATCGGCTGGGGCAGACTCGCCGCCGTGAGTGGACCCCTGGGCCGCATGGGCGAGAGAGAGTTCGTCCTGCTCATGGGGCTGTTGACCGCTATGTCGGCCCTGGCCATCGACATCCTGCTGCCCGCCTTCGCGCAGATGCGTCCCGCCTTCGGACTGGCAGACGACTCCGCCCGGCTGTCGCTCACGGTGACCCTGTTCCTGATGGGTGCCGGGGTCGGGCACCTGTTCTACGGCCCGATCGCCGACGCGGTGGGCCGCAAGCCGACACTCGCGGGAAGCCTGGTGCTGTACGCCGCGGCCGCCTTGGTGGCTGCGCTGGCCCCGTCGCTGGGAGTGCTCTACGCCAGCCGGTTCGTGTGGGGCTTCGCGGCCGCCGGGCCTCGGGTCCTTACGCAGGCCATCGTGCGCGACCGTTTCGCGGGCACCGCCATGGCCCGGGTGCTGACACTCGTACAGGCGGTCTTCTTCATCGCCCCGATCCTCGCTCCCGGCCTCGGCAAGCTGCTGGTGGTCGTCGGATCATGGCGCTGGGTGATGGCCTTCGGCGTGATGACCGCGCTGACCGCGGTGACGTGGTCGCTGCGCCTCGAAGAGACCCTCGACCCTGCCCACCGCCGGCCGCTGCGGCTGGGGCCGGTGCTGGCGGGCTTCCGGGCCGTGGTCTCCAACCGCACCGCTCTGGGCTACACGCTCATGGTCACCTTCGGCTTCGGGGCCTTCCTCGCCTACCTGGGCAGCACCGAGTTGATCTTCGGCGACGTGTACGACCGTTCGAGCTGGTTCGTTCCGTACTTCACCGTCTCCGGTGTGCTGGCCGCAGCGGTGGCCTTGAGCAGCAACCGGCTGCTCCACCGGCTGCATGCCCGCCAGCTGGCGCTCGGGTCCGGCAGCGCATTCGCCGCCGCCTCAGCCGCGCTGTTCGCGGTGACGATCGCGACCGACGGCCTGCCACCGTTCGGGGTGTGGCTGGTGCTGTTCAGCCTGTGCAACGCCATTCACGTAGCGGTGTTCCCATCCGGCATGAGCCTGGCTCTGGAACCGATGGGAGAGATGGCGGGCACAGCCGCCTCCGTGCTCGGGTTCGGCACCTGGATGCTGGGCGCGTTGCTGGCCTCGTTCACCGACCGGGCCATCGACGGCTCGGTCATGCCGATCGGCATCGCCTACCTCGCGTACAGCTTGATCGCGCTGGCCTGCCAGCTCTGGGCCCGCGGTGGAACGTCACGCCGGTAGCCCGAGCGGTCCGCGGCGCGGCTCACTGCTGCTGCTGGCTCTGCTGGTGCCGCCAGTCCTGGGTCGGCCGTGCCGCGATCGTGGTGCCCTGCCGGCCCGGCGCGCTCGTCGCGGCCGTGGGCGGTCCCTCGACATGCCTCCCGATGACCACCTCGGCGTCTACCTCCACGGTGCCCGAGCCCATGAAGGCGCCCCTCACCGGCGGCACGTCGCCGTAGTCGCGCCCGCAACCGATGACGACGTGGCGCTCCCCGACCGGGCCGCCGTTGGTCGGGTCGAGCGCCCACCAGCCCGAGCCGGGCACGGCGACCTCGATCCAGGCGTGCGTCTGCACCGTCACGACGTCGGCCGTCTCGGAGTCCGCTGAGGTCTCATCCGCCGCGAACAGGTACCCGGAGACGTATCGGGCGGGAACACCGACACTGCGCAGCATGCCGAGGGCCAGGTGCGCGAAGTCCTGGCACACGCCGGCCCCTCCCTCGAGCAGCTCCGCCAGCGAGACGCCGATGTCGGTGGCACGCTGCTCGTAGCTCAGCGCTCCTCGCACATCGGCCGCCACTGCGGTGACCATCTCCGGCACGGACGCGGCTCCCTCGACCGCGGCTGCGGCCCGCGTCTCGACCGCGTCGCCGGGCCGCCAGTCGACGTGCTGGGACGGTTCCAGGAATTCGAGGTGCTCCAACCGGAAGCCGGCGTCATCCAGCGCCGCTACAGCCGGAGCCTCGGCCGGCTCGGGGCGCGTGGCGGTCTCCACCGTCGCCTCGGCCAGCAGTTCGAGTTCGTTGTGGGGCGTGCGGATGCCGAGATGCTCCACGACCGTGCCCCAGTAGTCGACGACCGACAGCACCTGGAGCTGCGGCTGCGATGTCAGCCGGTACGACAGCACTCGCTGGTGATCGTCATCGCGGGGCCGCACCCGCACCTCGTTCTGGCACTCGGTCACCGGCTCCGAGTAGCGGAAGTGCATCCGGTAGGAGATGCCGAGCCTCATCGCGCCCCCTCGCCTGCACCGCCGGGTTCGCCTGCACCGCCGGGTTCGCCTGCACCGCCGGGGCGGACGTACTGGGCTTGGACGGTGGCCATGGCCAGCGGCGGCACGATGCCGGCGTGCACGTCGCTGGCCAGCCCCGCGAGCTGCACCGCGAAGTCCTGCAGCGTCGCCACCGGATCGGAGGCCATGGCCTCCTCGACCTCGCCGAGCTCCAGTCGGGCTCGCAGCAGGGCCGCCTTGCGGTGGGCGCGGTCCAGGGCTGCCGCGTTCGCGCCCAGACCGGTGAGGCCCTCCTCGGCCCGGCTGAGGCATGACAGAACCGAACGGGGCAGGTCCGGGGCATGCAGCAGGTAGCGCACTACGCCGTCGGGGTCGGGAGCGTTGCCGTGCTGGCGGTGGTACGCCTGCAACGAACTGGTGAGCCGCAGCATCCGGGTGGCGTCCATCACCCCGCGGGCGTCGGAGTGGCTGGCCTCGAGCAGGCCCACTGTGAAGATCGAGCGCTCCAGCATCCGGCCGACGACCACGAAGGCGTGCCCCTCGTCGCGTCGCATGCCCTCGTTCAGGATTCCGGCGATGGCCAGGCAGGCCCGCCGCACCATCAACAGCACCTCGTGGAGCCCGGCCGGCGCGGCGTTGGCGTGGCCGAGGAACGGGAACCTCAGGTAGAGGCCGTTGGCCTCCTCCCACAGCTCGATCGGTATCCGGTCCCGGACCGAGCGCAGGTTCTCGCGGACCGCGATGACGGACGACACCACCGACCCGGGATTGTCGGTGTCGGAGAGCAGGAAGGCCACCAGCTGCGGCTGGCTTTCCAGCGGCCCGACGGCCTCCAGCTCCTCCTGCAGGCCGAGGGTCCTGACCATCAGCTCGCCCTCGGCGCGGGCCTCGTCGCCGCGCAGGTGGGTGATCGAGTTGGCCGCGTAGTTGAGGCACCTGGACGTGGTCTCGGCCCGCTCCAGGTAGCGGCCCGTCCACAGCAGCGCCTCGGCGTGGCGGGCCAGGATCATGGCGCACTCCCGGGCACGGCCCCGCTCGTCCGGTGCACGACCGTCGCTGTCATGGTGCTTCGGGGGCCAGGACCCAGGTGTCCTTTGAGCCCCCGCCCTGGGAGGAGTTGACGATGAGCGATCCCCGGCGCATGGCCACCCGGGTGAGTCCGCCGGGGAAGACCTGGGTCCGCTCGCCGGTCAGTACGAAGGGTCGCAGGTCGAGATGGCGGGGCTCGAGGCGGTCGTCGGCGATCGATGGGACCGTGGACAGCTGCACCAGTTCCTGGACGATCCAGTCGCGGGGCTCGGCCTCGATGGTGGCCCGGGCCTCGTCGAGTTCCTGCTCGGTGGCGTGGGGGCCGATGAGCACGCCGTAGCCGCCGGACTCGCCGACCGGCTTGGCCACCAGCTCGTCCAGCCGGCCCAGAGCCTCGCGCCGCTGGTCGGGGTCCCACATCATGTAGGTGGTGACGTTGTCGATGATGGGCTCGGCGCCCAGGTAGTAGCGAATCAGCTCGGGCACGTACGGGTACACGCCCTTGTCGTCGACCACGCCGTTGCCGAGCGCGTTGCACACCGTGACGGTCCCGGCCCGCAGCGCGCCGAGTAGCCCGGGCACGCCCAGGGTCGAGTCGGGCCGGAAGGCCACCGGGTCCAGGAAGTCGTCGTCGATGCGCCGGTAGATGACGTCCACCTTCACCAGGCCCTCGATGGTTCGTGTGTACACGCTGTGGCCGTCGACGACCAGGTCCCTGCCCTCCACCAGCTCGACCCCCATCGAGCGGGCCAGGAAGGCGTGCTCGAAGTAGGCGGAGTTGAAGATTCCCGGGGTCAGCACCACGATGTGGGGGTCGTCGTCGCCTCCAGGCGCCATCGACTCCAGCGTGGAGCGGAGCATCTGGCCGTACTGCTCGGTGGGTTGCACGGCGTGGTCGTAGAACAGCCAGCTGCAGGCTTTGGCCATGGCCGCCCGGTTCTCGACCACATAGGAGATGCCACTGGGGCTGCGCAGGTTGTCCTCCAGCACCCGGTACCGGCCGTCGGCGTCGCGCACCACGTCGATCCCGGCCACGTTGCAGTGCGCGGAGTGGGGCACCGCGATGCCCATGGCGTTGCGTTCGAACCCCTGCGACGACATCACGAGCCAGCGGGGCACCACGCCGTCGGCTACGGCGGCCGCGCCGCCGTTGTACAGGTCGGCCAGGAAGTAGTTGAGGGCCGCGACCCTCTGGCTGAGGCCCCGAGCCAACTCGTCCCACTCGGCGGCGGCTATGAGCCTGGGGAAGAGATCCATGGGCCAGATGCGCTCGGTTCCCTCCTCCTCGCTGTAGACGGTGAAGGTGATCCCCTGGCGGCGGAACTCGTCTGCGACGAGCTTCTCGAGCCGCTTGATCTCGTCGACGTCCAGTTCCCGGAACCGCTCGACGATGCGGCTGTATGTGTCGCGCACCGACCCGTCGGCGTCGAACGCCTCGTCGAACGCGCCGACCGACTCGTACCGGTCGAGCAGCCCGCTCCCCGGCTTCGGCGACAGGTCGACCACGGTCAGCCATCGTAGATCACAGTTCGGACCGCTCTAGTGGCGCGGCCGAAGCCCCGTCTCCGTTCTTGACGTAGTTGTGCCGCTCTGGTGCGGTCAACTACGTCAAGAACGGGCAGAGCAGCCGCAAGCGGGCAGTCCCGGGTGCCCGTGCCGCCGCCCCCGGTAGCTTGGCCGACCATGACCAACCTGGAAGTTCAAGAGTCGATCCTTGAGACGGTCAGCGACGGCCGGCCGCTGGCTGTGCCGCGGATGCGGCCGGCTTCGGGCGGACCGCACCCGCTGGTCGTGATGTTCATGGACAAGCCCGGCATCCGGGAGGCCCTGCGAGCCTTCGGGCGGCACCTGGCCGGCCACGGCTACGACGTGATCCTGCCGGACCTCTACCACCGCCACGGCCGGATGATCGGCTACGGCCCGGCCGAGCTGGCCGCCAACCCGGACGCTGGCGACCAGTTGATGTCGCTGCTGATGTCGCTGACCGACGACGGCATCCAGAACGACCTCGACGCGGCGCTGGAAGCGGTGGCCGCCCACCGGCCGGCAGGGTCGCTGGAGCCAGCCGGCTGCATCGGCTTCTGTTTGGGGGCGCGGGCCGTGTTCCGCACGATGATGCGTCTGCCCGACCAGTTCGTCGCGGGCGCGATGTGGCATCCGTCGTTCCTGGTGGACGGCGAGCCCGACTCGCCCCACCTGACCGCGGGCGAACTCGCGGGCTCGCTCTACGCCGGCTTCGGCGAGGCCGACAAGATGATGAGCGTGGCCAGCATGCAGCCGTTCATCCAGGTCGTCTCCGGCCTCGGCGATCGGGTCACCGTCGACATACTGCCCGGGGCCGACCACGCCTACACCTGGCCGGATGCGCACACGTACAACGAAGCCGCAGCCGAGCGGGCCTGGTCCCAGACCCTGGCCCTGTTCGGAGAGGTGCTCGGCTGACCCGCAGACCCGACCGCGCCCAGACCCCTCGAACTGGCAGCCCTCAACGCCCAAATGGGAGCCCTGCGCTGCCAATTCCCGTGGAGGCGGGGCAACGTAGGGTTGTGAGCCGTGCGTGACCCCGCCGTCAAGTACCAGACCGTCGACGATCTGCGTCGGCGGGCCCGCAGACGCACTCCTCTGTTCGCCTGGGAGTACCTCGACAGCGGCGAGGGAGACGAGCGCGCCAGCGCCCGCAACGTCGAGTCCCTCCAGCGGGTGCAATTGACGCCGCGGTTCCTCAAGGGCGAGTTGGAGCCCGATATCAGCACCGAGTTGTTCGGGGTGCGCTGCTCGCTGCCGGTGGCGATCGCCCCGGTGGGCCTCACCGGGCTGATCTGGCCCGGCGCCGACGTCGCTCTGGCCGAGACCGCGGCCCGAAGCCGGATCCCGTACGTGGCCAGCACGGTCAACACCGCCGACGTGGCCGATGTGGGGCCTCGTGCGGGAGACATGGGCTGGTTCCAGCTCTACCCGCCGCGGGACCTGGGCGTCCGCGAGGACCTGCTCGACCGGGCCACAGACGCCGGCTTCCGCGTCCTGGTGGTGACGGCTGACGTGCCGGCCCGGGCCCGGCGGGAGCGCCAGACCCGCGAGCGGGTCTCGATGCCGCCCCGGATCACGCCCCGCCATGTGAGCCAGGCCGCTCTCCGGCCGGCGTGGACTCTCGGGCTGCTGCGCAACGGCCTGCCCCGGTTCCACACCCTGGAGCGCTACGTGGACCGGGCCACGCTGCGGGAGTTGGCCGGCTTCGTCGGGGCCAGCCTGGGCGGCACCCTGTCGTGGGACTACCTAGCCGAGACATGCGAGCTGTGGCCGGGACCGGTGGTGGTCAAGGGGATCCTCCATCCCGACGACGCCGAGCGCTGTGTGGATACCGGCGCCGACGCGGTGGTGGTGTCCAACCATGGCGGACGCCAGCTCGATGCCGCGCCCGCGGCCATCGAAGCCCTCGGGCCTGTGGTGGAGCGCATCGGCGGGAGGGTGCCGGTGCTGTTCGACGGGGGCGTGCGCAGCGGACTCGACATCGCCCGGGCGCTGGCCCTGGGCGCCGACTTCACGCTGTCGGGCCGGGCCTTCATGTACGGCCTGTGCGCCCTCGGATCCGGCGGTGCCGGATTCGTGGCCTCGATGTTCGAACAGCAGTTGACCACCGTCATGCACCAACTCGGCTGTCAGCGCCTGGAGGAGCTGCGCGACCGCGACCCCGGCTTCGCTCCAGCTTGAGGGGGTAGTGTTCCGACTGTCCACACCGGCGGTTGGAGCCGCCCGCCGCGGCACGACGTCCACGACTTGGGGGCGACGAGGACCTTGTTGAGATTCGTCGAGGAGATCCTTCTTCTGCTGCTGCGCGACGAGGGTGGGAAGTTCGTGGCCGTGCCGGGCATCGCGCTGGACAACGCGCTCGCCGGCGGTGTGCTCATGGACCTCGCTTTGGAGAACCGCATCGACACCGACCCGGAGCGTCTCATCCTCATCGACCCGACGCCCGTCGGAGACAGCCTGCTCGACCCGACACTGGCCGCGATCGCTGACGGCGAGCAACGCGATGCCCTGTACTGGGTGGGGCAGACAGCCCTACGAGCTGCGGAGATCCGGCGGCAGGCGCTGTCGCGCCTGGTCGAGCGGGGCATTCTGGAGCACAACGAGGGACGCTTCCTATGGGTGTTCCGCTCCCGTCGCTACCCGATCGTCGACGGCAGGGCCGAGCGCGAGGTGAAGCTGCGTATCCTGGGAGTACTGCTCAGCGACGACATTCCCGACCCGCGCGACATCGTGATCATCGGCCTGGCCGACGCCTGCGGCCTCCTGCCGGAACTGCTGCCCAAGGGCGAATATGACAAGGCCCGGGCGCGCATAGACCAAGTCCGCAAGCTCGATCTGATCGGCCAAGCCACCTCCCGGGCGATCCACGACATTGGAATGTGGCTCGCAGCTGGTCGCGTGTAGCGATGAGCGCCACCCCGACGCCGGAGGAGACCGCCGCACAGCTAGTGCGAGCCGGCGTGGGCAAGGCCCGCGCCATCATGGCGTCCACGGTCATGCTGGCGGTGATGGCCGGGGCGTTCGTGGCTCTCGGCGCGATGTTGACGAGCACGATCGCCGCGCAATCAATGCTCGGGACCGGGCCCACCCGGCTCGTCATGGGACTCGGGCTGACGATGGGCCTGTTCTTCGTGGTGGTCACCGGCGCCGAGCTGTTCACCGGCAACAACCTCATGGTGATGAGCGTCCTCAGCCGCACGATCCTGGCTCGGGAGCTGGCCCGCAACTGGGCGCTGGTCTACGTGGGCAACCTCATCGGCGCCCTCATCATCGTGGTACTGGTCTTCTACAGCCGCTGGTGGGAGCAGGGCGACTTCTCGTTCTCCGAGTTCTCCGTGACCTCGGCCAACGGCAAGGTGAATCTCGCCTTTGAGGTCGCCTTCCTGCGGGGCATCGTGGCCAACATGCTGGTGTGCCTGGCGGTGTGGATGGCCACCGCCGGTCGCACGATCACCGACAAGCTGCTGGCGGTGTCCCTGCCGGTCACCGCCTTCGTGGCGGGCGGGTTCGAGCACTCCGTGGCCAACATGTTCTTCCTACCGTTCGGGGCTCTGGTCGCGACCGAGGCCGACGCCCTGGCGGCCTCGGGGCTCACGCCAGCCGACGTGAGCCGGCTGGACGTGGGCGGAATCGCTCAGAACCTGGTGGCCGTCACGCTAGGCAACATCGTCGGCGGCGTCGTCGTGGGACTGGCCGACTGGACGGTCCACCTGCGCCGCCGAGCCGTAGCCGCCGCAGCCGCCAAGAGCGACGGATCGACCGGTACCTAACCGCAGAGGATGAACCTACACCTGCCTGAGTTCTAAGCTCATCGAAATGAGTTTCATGCTTTATAGCGTTGTATCGTGTCGGCTGGCCCCGTAGGGTTGGGCCGTGGAGTTCGCAGTGCTGCCCGATCGGGCCCAGACGCATCCGGGAAGGCCGCGGTGACACCCGCCCGACGCCCCGCCAAGGAAACCGCACGCCTCGGTGACGAGATCTACGAGCGCGACATCCGGCCGCGGATCGAGGCGGATCACCACGGCGAGTACGTCGCCATCGACGTCGACAGCGGAAGCTGGGCTGTCGCCGACACCATCCTCGCCGCGGCCGAGCGGCTGCGGGAGCAATCCCCGGACGCCCACGATGTCTAGTCGATAAGGGTCGGATTCCGGGCGCTCCATCACTTCGGAGGCCGACCCTTGGAGAGAGTCGAATGATCGACGGCGCAATGACGGTGTATGTTGCGGTGTATGCAGAGGACGAACGTGTACCTAACTGAGAGTCAGACCCGGTACTTGGAAGCTCGCGCCGACGCCACGGGCACAACCCGTAGTGCTGTCCTGCGGGACATTATCGATGACGCCGCGGCCAGGCCTGTCGTACTCGACGAGGAGGTCAAGCGAGCATTCGCGGCGCTGGCTGACGAGTACGCCGACGTATGCGCCCGGCTGTTCGCCGACGATCCGGACCTCAGCGTCGACCCTCTCGATGACGACTAGTGAAGGCACCCCGCGGTTGATTGCCCGCAGGTCGTGATCATTGTCGACGACCATCTTGCGGTGTGGGCGCTGGCGGGTCGGGGCAACCGGCTTTGGCCCGATGAAGTTCCCACGATCCCGTGGGGCTTTCATTTCCGTTTGGTGCGCGCCCTACTCGACAGCCGGGTGCGCGGCCGCTTGAGCGACGGAATCGATGAGCGAATGGTGCGCGCCGCTCTGGCGCCGCCGACCGATGTGTTGACGGTGCTCGACCCCCGGTACCTGACGGTCACGGCCGCACAGATCATGTCACGGCACCGGCTCAGCGTCGTCACCTCAGAACTCCTCGCCGCAGCCCTCGTCTATAGCGCGCACGTGCACGTGGCTGAGACGAATGTGGGCCGATCATGGCCCGAAGCCTTTGCCGAGGAGGGCGTGGAACTCTACATCCACCCCACGGCACCCGAACCATGGCGATAGCGAGCAACTCTCACCTGCCTGAACGACACGCCACTGGCCCCTACACGGCGAGCCTCCGGCACCCGTCGGCGAGAAGGCCATGCTGGCCTATGCGGCGTCGCGCGGCCACCAGAGCCGCGGCTTGGACAGTCTTGCATCGACCACTGGATCTCGTCGACTAGAAGCGAGCGAAGACAGCAGCGCCGATCTTCGCCACGAGGGGCGCAAGTAGACTTGACTGCCACGCTCCCACATGATCATGCGGAGCAATCACACAGAGCCGCTGGAGCAGAGATGGGAATCAGAGAACCGGGCACGGAGCCGGTGTACGTCGCGGCCGAGGCTTGGGTTGAACGGGCACTACGGTCAGACGGCTCGCTGTTCACCCACGGCAGGCCGATCTGGACGGGCGAGTGGCTCGGTGAGCTCCGTAGGCGGTTCCTCGACAGCCCCGATTTGTCCGACGACAGCACTATGGACAAGCTCGAGCGCCAGCTTGAAGGCGCCACAGCGGAAGCCTGCCAGCTGATGGGCGAGGTCATGTACGTTCATCTCCTTGTTCCCAGCAACATGAAGCGGGCGACGAAGCAAGCGCAGATTGAGCAGATCCTGGGATGGTCGCCCAAGACAGTGACCGTGCCAGCAGAGTTGCTCGCCGGACTGGACCGGGGCGTTGCAAACATCGGCCTCGCCCACAACAATCGCCCCTTCTACCTTGGCTGCATCATCGAGTTCGCCGCAGCATGGAAGCGATTGGGGCCTGATGAGCGCCGACACAGACTCGGCGATCCTTGGGCATTCAAGAGGCTCGTCATGGACCTGAACTTCGAGAGCAGGCTGTTCTTCAGCAGCAACACCGCTGCCCTGCAGCGGCATGCCCTTCTGCATCTCGCTCACCCCGACACGTTCGAAGCGATTGTCACCAGCGACCACAAGGATCGGATCGCGAGCACATTCCAGGAGCACGTGTCTAAGCCCACCTCAGATGTCGACGACAAGTTGCAGCAAATTCGACCAGCGCTCGAAGCGCAGTACGGCGGTTGGTTCAGCTACTACACGCCGGAAATCAGGAGACAGTGGAGTCCACCCCGGGATGAGTTGCCCGAACCCGGAAGAGCTTCTCAGGGTGGGGTGCCACACGAGCCCCAGAAGACGCCCGACGCGCCTGCCGAACCCTCAACCCTCGCCGAACTCGCCGCGAAGCTATGCCTTCCGGTGGCGTTCCTCAAGGAGATCAAGCGGTTGCTCGCCGACAAGCGGCAGGTCATCTTCCAGGGTCCACCCGGCACCGGGAAGACGTACGTCGCCCAGAAGCTCGCTCGATGCCTGGCGGGGACGAGCAAGCGGGTCAGCCTCGTCCAGCTTCACCCCTCCTACGCGTACGAGGACTTCGTGCAGGGCTACCGCCCGACCCTGAAGAAGGGCAAGCCGACATTCGAGCTCAAGAGTGGTCCACTCCTCGCAGCGGCGGAGAGAGCGCGCTCCGAGCCGGATCACAAGCACTTCCTGGTGATCGACGAGATCAACCGGGGTAATGTCGCCAAGGTCTTCGGGGAGCTGTACTTCCTACTCGAGTACCGCAAGCGGAAGATGCGCCTGCAGTACTCGGACAAGCGGTTCTCACTCCCGAAGAACCTTTACATCATCGGAACGATGAACACCGCCGACCGCTCGATCGCGCTTGTGGACCTGGCCCTTCGCCGCCGGTTCCACTTCGTGGAGTTCCATCCCGACGAGTGGCCGATCAAAGGCCTGCTTCGAGACTGGCTGACCGAGAACGGCTCCCCGGGAATGATGTGGGTTGCCGATGTGGTCGATCGCGCCAACGATCTGCTGCGAGACGACCGGCACGCTGCGATCGGACCCAGCCACTTCCTGAAGGACGACCTCAGCGAGGCTGATGTCGAACGGATCTGGAAGCACAGCGTCCTTCCTTACATCGAGGAGAGGCTCATCGGAAGCCCAGACCGCTTGTCGGAGTTTGAACTGGCGGTGCTGCGTGCCAGGGCCACTCCCGCTACGGCCGCTGCGGAATCGAGTGACGAACCCAGTAACGCCGGGTCCAACGAGGACGAGCCCGCCGCCGACGAGGCATGACGAACGCAGATCTGGCCGAGTCATCGGTGCCGATAGACCTCAGGGAGTACGAGCCGAGCGTTCACGTCCTCTCGGCGACTCAGCGGGACACGCTGCTCCGCCAAGCAGACACGCTCAACCTGTCCATCCAGCCGGTTGAAGGCACGAGCGACTCGTACCGGATCAAGGCTGGCTCCACGGTGGGTGCCGTCGAGATCGGCGACCTTTCGGTGTTCATCGAACCGAAGATAGGGATTCCGCAACTGCTGTCGCTGGCCTGCTACGCGATGGGAGTCTTCAAGCCTCAGCAGGACAAGCTGTTCGACTTCGAAGAGAGCCAGGCTCTCCCCGACGTGCTTGCAATCGCACTCGCATCAGAGGCGCGCCAGGCGTTCGCTCGCGGCCTACTGCACGGCTACCGCGAGGAAGAGGACGCACTGCAGACCGTCCGAGGCCGGATCAGGTTCGACGACCAGATGCGGCGCCGGTCGGGGTTCATCCTCCCGGTTGAGGTCCGGTACGACGAGTTCACCGACGACATTCTGGAGAACCGGCTAGTGAAGGCGGCCTCTATCCGGCTGAGCAGTATGCGCCTCCGCTCCCCGAATGCGCGAGGAGAGTTGAGCCGAGTCGCCGGGATGCTCGCACAAGTCTCGCTGGTCGAGTTCGGGGCGAACGATGTGCCCGAGGCCCGCTTCGACCGGCTCAACGAGCATTATCGGGGCGTCATCGGTCTCGCCCGGCTCATCCTGCGCCACAGCGCCTTCGAGTCCGGACGCGGCGGTGTGAGGGCGTCGGGGTTCCTGATGGACATGAACCGCCTGTTCCAGGAGTTCCTGACGGTGGCCCTGCGGGAGGAGTTCGGCGTGTCGCCCGACACACTGCGTTCGGACCACGCCATCACTCTCGACGAGGCTGGCCGGGCAATGCTCAAGCCTGATCTCTCATGGTGGGAAGGCGGAGCTTGCACCTTCGTGGGCGACGCCAAGTACAAGAACCTCACGGGCAAGATGAGCGTGCCCGGCACAGACTTGTACCAACTGCTGGCTTACATCACGGCTCTCGATCTTGGTGGCGGACTCCTGATTTACGCGCAGGGCGAGGCCGATACGACGTCATACATCGTCAAGCACGCCGACAAGTTCCTTGAGGTGGTCGCACTCGACCTTTCGGGCACGCTCGACGAGGTGCTAGCACGCGTCAACTGCGTCGCGGCGAGGGTTCGGGAGTTGCGCGACGAGGCCACGCGGGCCCTGATCGCCGCGTAGTGCGATGGGCCGTGGGGGATTTGGAAGCGATCGATCCATGGTTGTTCCCCGTTCGGGGTACAACTAAGGATTGCGTGCGGGAGGTTGACCGATGGCCAAGACCGAGACGATCCGGGCCCGGGTCGAACCCGAACTCAAACACCCGGCAGAAGCACTGCTCTGCGAACTGGGGCTGTCGGCGACGGAGGCGACCACTCTCTTCTGCAGACAGGTGACGATGCCCCGGGGACTGCCCTTCGAGGTAAGGATCCCCAACGCAGAAACGACTGAGGCACTGCACCAAGCCGAGTACGGAGCTGGCCTCTCTGAGTACACCACCCTCGAGGAGCTCAAGACTGCGTCGCGGTGAGCCATGCGCTTGCTGGCGACCAGCCGCTTCCAGAGAGACCTCCAGCGTGCAACCGGCACAGCGATGTCCGGCCTCATCAGCTTCCGCCCGCGGTCGGAGCGGTCGTGCTCGGTCGGCCGCCGGACAGGTCGTTGGCCTTGAACAACACCCGAACACCAAGCACCTAAGCACCGATCCCTACCACGCCTGGAGCGCCCCGCGAAATGGCTGTCACACCGCCCGCCTATCCTCTGCGGCGCTTTCCAGTTCGCCTTGTCCAGGATAGTGAAGTGCCCCGGCGGCATCGCTCCTAGGGGTCCTTCGGCGGAGCACCGCCGGCGAGGACAGGCCTGACGACCTGCCAGGTTCACGCAGTGCCATCTCCGCTCTGCCGGTCCACATCCGACCAGTGCGGAGAGCCCACAAGTCGCGCGACACGCAGGCGCGCTAAAGGATCCGCCGTCCTGAGACCTCTGCCAGGAGTCCTGCCACATCCACCGGAGACGATGATGACGAACTACACTCATGTCATTCGACCAGGCGACTCGACGGGCGCTGCGGTCACACAGTTTGAGCAGCTAGGACTAGACGTTCAACGCACCGCCGACGTACCGACCGCCAGGCCAGGATTCGCACCCGAAGTCACCGCCGGAGGGCAAGACATGACGAACGAAGCCCTTCCGAACTGTGACACACGCCTCGGCGCGTTGTACGACCGGCCTATCCCTTCCCGACGGACGGGGGCCGTCTACAACGCGTTCTCCTACCCAACCAAGATCGACCCCGAGGCGATCGCGACATTCATCGCGGCGCACACCTCGCCAGGCGACACTGTCCTCGACGTCTTCGCCGGGAGTGGCACCACCGGCGTTGCGGCTCGCATGTGCGAGAAGCCGACGCCTGAGATGATGCGGCGGGCCTCGGAACTGCAACTGCCGGTCGAGTGGGGCCCGCGCCACGTGGTGCTGTACGAGCTGAGCGCTATCGGTTCGCTGCTCGGACATACGCTATGCAATCCACCCGATCCCGCTGCTTTTGAAGCCGCGGCAAGGCGGGTGATCGCCGCAACGGCTCATGGTTACGCCTGGATGTACGCGGCACAAGACCCGAGCGGCATGGCGGGAAGCATCCGGCACGCCATCTGGTCCGATGTGATCACCTGTGGATTCTGCGGCGCCGAACCGACCTACTGGGAGCTTGCCGTCGAGCGCGAACCGCTTCGGTTGCGCAAGATCGCGGACTGTCCGTCGTGCCGTCGCGCCCTAAGGCTCGCCGATGAGCCTCGCGTGGCGGATGTGGTGCTTGATGCCCTCACTGGCGACAAAGTTGTCCAGCGTCGGCGGGTTCTCGCGCACGTGTACGGCCGGACCGGCAAGACGACCTGGAACCGAGCGCCGGTCGCCGCCGACCTCGCACTCGTGGAACGAGTACTCGACGAACCCGTGCCCACGAGCGTCCCAACCGAGTACATCCGGTGGGGTGATCTCCACCGTTCCGGCTACCACCAAGGGATCGAGCGGGTTCACCACTTCTACACGCGTCGGAATCTCATCGCGCTCGGTGCTCTATGGGAAGCGATTGCGAGCGAGCCGGAGTATCTGCAGGACTCGCTTCGTCTCTTGGTCCTCAGCTACAACGCCAGCCATTCAACCCTCATGAGTCGAGTCGTGGTGAAGAGCGGTCAGTCTGACTTCATCCTCACAGGTGCTCAAAGCGGCGTGCTCTACGTGAGCAGCCTTCCGGTCGAAAAGAACGTAATCAAGGGCGTCGAACGGAAGATCAAGACCTTCCGAACGGCGCTCGCCGTGTGTTACGGAGGTACTGGCACCATTGGAGTTGAGAGGAAGTCCAGCACATCGCTCGACCTTCCCGACAACTCGATCGACTACGTGTTCACCGACCCACCCTTCGGTGGGTTCATCCCGTACTCGGAGATCAACCAGATCAACGAGGCGTGGCTCGGTTCGGCGACCGATGCCAACGAGGAGGCGATCATTAGCCCGGCTCAGGGCAAGGGCGTCAGTGAGTACGGCACCCTTATGAAACAGGTGTTCACGGAGGTGTCGCGTGTTCTCAAGCCGAACGGCGCCGCGACGGTCGTATTTCACTCGTCACAACCTGAAGTGTGGGCTGCGCTCGGCGATGCCGTCACTTCGGCAGGCCTCGCTGTCGAGAGGACTAGCGTGCTCGACAAGACGCAAGTGAGTTTCAAGCAGGTCGTTGCCGAGGGCAGCACCCGAGGTGACGCTGTCTTCTTGCTGACACGCCGGGATGTCGACATTGCGCACGAGGCAGCCACCGAAGATCTCGACGATGTAATCGCTGAACTCCGCAGACTTCACGGCTCAGGTATCAGCCCACAGCATCTGTATTCCCGCTACGTGGCTCTGTGCGTAGAACAGGCGCGTCCCGTAACTTCCACGGCCTCAGCCTTCTACAAGCGTGTGGGAGCGCTCGGCGCCGCTGCGCTGTAATGAGCGACGTAGCGGTCGCGCTGAGTCGAGAGGATCGGAAGCGGCTCGGTCAGTACTTCACGGGCGAGCCGCTCGCACGCGTTCTCGCCGCGTTGGCGAACGTTGGGGCCGATGGCACCGTCATAGATCCAATGGCTGGATCAGGAGACATGCTTGAAGCGGCTCGGCAAGTCGGAGGCGCCTCGGATCTAACGGCGGTCGAAATCGATCCCGGTGCTGCGGAGCGCTGCCGAGCCCGATTCGCGTCGCCCATCGATCTTCGGGTCGCAGACGCATTCGATGCGACCACATGGGCTAGCGACATCGACCGAGCCTGGGACGTCGTCATAACCAACCCGCCGTACGTGCGCTACCAGCGAAGCAGCAGAACGGCGACCGGACCTGTTCGCCTGCCTAGCGCGACAAGGATACGGACCGGGCTGCTCGGGGTAATAGACAATCGCCGGACGCTGCCCAGTGATGAACGGGCAGTCTTGCGATCACTGGCCGAGGGTTACAGCGGCCTCGCAGACCTCGCCGTACCGAGCTGGCTGCTCTGCGCAGCTCTTGTCGCTCCAGGCGGGCGCCTCGCCATGCTCGTGCCTGACACCTGGCTGTCTCGTGACTATGCGCTGCCCGTGCTCTACGTTCTACGCCGGTTCTTCGACCTTGAGTACGTCGTGGAAGACGGTGAGGCATCTTGGTTCGACGAAGCGCTCGTGAGGACGACGCTCGTAGTTGCTCGACGTGTGCCAGCGCGGTCATCGGGGCTGCTCACGAATTCAAATCGCCACGTACACGCCCGGCTCTTGTCGGCGGCAGCAGATGATCGCAGCCTGGTCGGCACGCTTCATCCGCGGGCAAGGGTTCCAGAGCTGACGTTCCGCGAACGACTGAGAGGGGTCGCGAGCTCGACCGAGACTGAGGAGTGGCCAGGACTCAGCGCGGAAGCCGTCGATGACGCACAGGTGCGCGACAGGCTCAGATCACAGCTACCCCGAACCACATGGGGACGGCGCATCGAGGCAGCAGGAATACAACCGTCAGGCGCCGCCTACCTTCCGCGCCGTCTTCGGGACATCGTCAGGTGGAGGGCACCGGAACTTTGCACCCTGAAGGACTTGGGTTGGTCCGTCGGCCAGGGCCTTCGTACCGGGGCGAACCGGTTCTTCTACGGCGAGTTCGTCGAAGGGGACGACCGAGCGTCAAGGGTCGTTGTTGATGATGAATTGTCTGGCGATCCCATCACTGTCCCTAAGGACCTGCTGCGGGTAGTTGTGCGCCGACAACGGGACATGGCCGCCGCAGCCGGCGTAGCGCACCTCTCTCCCGGCCGACTCTTCTACTTGGTCGAACATGCGCTTCCCGAGGACATCGCTGCGACCGAAGTAGTGGGTGTCGCCGCACCGTATGTGCCGCTACAGCCGACTGTTGCGAATCACGTCCGCCGAGCCGCGGTGCTCAACGTTGGCAGTGATGCCGAGCCGCGACACATCCCGGAGCTCTCCGCGGTCGTGACCAACGGTCGCCGGGCTAACCCCACGAAGCCCAGTCGTGCACCTCGCTTCTGGTATCAACTCCCGCCGCTGGCTCCCCGACACACCGGGAACTTGTTCGTCGCTCGCGTCTGCCACCGGCACCCAGAGGTGCTAGGCAACCCCCGGGGTAACGTCATTGACGCCAACTTCTCAACCCTCTGGCGGCACGAGGACAAGCCAGGCCTTCCAGCTGCTGCCCTGCTGGCCTTGCTGCGCAGTTCCTGGGCAGTGGTGACCATGGAACTCACTGGAACGGTTCTCGGTGGCGGCGCTCTGAAGATCGAAGCGACGCAACTGCGCCGCCTGCCTTTGCCGGCCGCAGTAACGACGATCTCGGCCGATCTCGAGCTTCTCGGTAAGGCTGCCTACAACGAGGCAGAACCTGTGGACCAGGAAGAGGTCGACCGACTCATCTGGGATGTCCTAGATGTGGATAGGGACGACGCAAAGAAGATCGCTCTACTTACAGAGAAGGTGCTCAGCTGTCGTACGCAGCGGTAGACGCCATCAGATGAGGCCGCAAAGTCGGTTGCTGCCGCCACTGAAACGGTAGAGCGTACCGGCGGCCGCCGATTCCTCGCGCCACTGTTTGGCCCGTGCGCTCCCCTGCTTGGCTACGGCAATCTCGAATGTTCCACCCGACCGCCGAAACAGCACAACCCGTTGTGCGTATTTCAGACCGCTCTTGGCGGGCGTTGGCAGGTTAATGCGCTCCATCCTGTTGTTCCCGTGCCAGGTGAGCGGTCGGTCGCTCCACTGCCTTGCACCAACCCTCAGAACGGGATGACCGATTGTGTGGTGATCGTCGTCGTAGTCGTCAAAGTTGTAGCCGAAGAACCGTTGGGCGCGCCGAGGAAGCTCGAGTTGGTTGCCTGATCCCCCACTGGGACCGCCGACCTCGACCCAAAACGCCTGTTGCTCGGCGGGGTTGATGTCACCGGCCTCAACGACGTCCCGATATACCTCTAGGTCATCTGGAGATACCGAGCGCGGAACTGGAGGTTCATCGGGCGGAGGTGCTGCCCGTTGTCGTGGCCGCGTGTCGCGGTAAGCCTGCAGGAGGTCCGATGTGAGCTCGACGGAGCCAGCCACAATCTCGCGCCATGTCGCCTCGGCATCCGACGGGTCAAGGTCGACAGCGGTGACCGCCTCGGTGTTGACGCTCAATGCGCGGCGAGAGAGGTTGGCGGATCCGATTACCGCGCGGACCGTCGAGTCGTTGTCGGCCAGGTACACCTTAGGGTGAAAGCTGGACGGGTTCGCCAGGATCCGGATCGTGCCATCGGCGCCAAGGTTGGCGATCCGGACCTTGAAGCCGCATTCCGACAGGTACTCCAACGCGGCTGGCTCTGTGGTGCCGAAGTCGAAGCACGTCACGACGGTCTTCGGTATATCTGGCCATGTGGCTCCCACGCGAGCACTGAGTTCTTGGACGAGGCGTCTAGCGCCTTCGCGGGTCACGTACGCGACGGCAGCGCGGAACGTTGTCGTCGCCGGGCTCACCGCATTCGCAAGAGCCTCTAACACCACGTTTGCCTGTGCAGGGTTCTGATAGATGATCTGCATGGGAGCGTTCGTCAGGGAGGTTGCGTTCTTCCTGCCCGCAACAGGCCTCACAACCTGTCCAGGCAGTAGTCAGCGTACTGGGAGTGTCACATTGACCCGGACTGGCTGCTGATCTGGAGACAGCGGGACGAGGCCTTGAAGTTGGTCAGAACCGGATCACATGCAGACCTGCTCGGCTAGAGCTGAGCGTCGCTTCGCTACGGTCTGAGGCCGGGGTCACGCCTGCTATAGTCCAGTCCCGGAGCGCCTCCCCTTGTCCGGTTGAAGGCTTCCACTTGCGTGGGAAGGGATGGGGTCAGGCCTCGGAAAGGACCGCTGAGACGGTGCCGACGCTGTCTATTTCGGCTTGGAGTTTGTCGCCGGGGGTGAGGGGCAGCATGCCGCAGAGGGAGCCGGTCATGATGGTCTCGCCTGCCTGTAGTGGGGTGCCGTGCTGGCTCAGGGCGTCGGCCAGCCAGAGGACGGAGTTCAGGGGGTTGCCGAGGCAGGCGGCTCCGTTGCCGGTGGCGGCCGGCTCGCCGTTGATCGTCAACTGCATCTCGACGCGGCGCAGGTCGACCGCGGCCAGCGGCACTGGGCGGGTTCCGAGAACGTAGAGGCCGGCGCCGGCGTTGTCGGCGATCATGTCGAAGTTGGTGATGTCCCAGCCGGCGATACGGCTGTCGACGATCTCCAACGCCGGGAGCACGTAGGCGGTGGCGCTGATCACGTCGGCCACGGTGTGCTGGCCCTTGTCCAGGTCGGCGCCGAGCACCACGGCGACCTCGACCTCGACCCGGGGCTCGATCAGCCCGGCGCCGCCGAGGTCGTCGCCGTCGGTGCGGCACCTGTCCGCGAACAGCACGCCCCATATGGGCTCGTCCATGCCGAGTTGCTCCTGGACAGCCGGGTTCGTCA
Source organism: Candidatus Aldehydirespirator sp. (assembly GCA_965203635.1). Lineage (GTDB taxonomy): Bacteria > Actinomycetota > Acidimicrobiia > Acidimicrobiales > Aldehydirespiratoraceae > Aldehydirespirator. Next base: position 1,912,704 of record OZ241903.1, on the reverse strand, counting down.
ATCCCACCTTGTGCCCGCTCACCCGGCGACCCGCAGCGAGCCAGTGCTCGGTGTTGAGCTGCTGCACGGCGTATCCGGCTTCGGGGCCGGCGGCTGCCAGGCCGGGCATGTCCCGCACCGGATCGCAGGGCACCCCCGCAGCCATCGCGTCCCGCAGCCGTCCGGCCGCAGCCTCAAGCGCCACGGGATCGGGCGACCCAGTCACTCGCCGTGGCCCGTTCTGGCCGGCACCAGTCTCACTCGCCGTGGACGTACTGCCAGCCGAAGCGGCCCTTGATGCAGAGATGGCCGCTGGTGACCGAATGATCGGACGGGGAGGTGACCTTCACGATCCGCTCGTCCTGCACGTGCAGGTCGAGGTTGCAGCCCACCCCGCAGTAGGAGCACACCGTGCGGGTGACGGTCTGGTCCTCCGGGCGCCACTCCCCCACCTCGCGCAGGTCGTACTCGGTCTTGAACTGGAGAGCGCCGGTGGGGCACACCCCCACGCAGTTGCCGCAGTACACACAGGCCGAGTCGGGCAGGGTCACGTCGAACTCGGTGGAGATCCGGGCGTCGAAGCCCCGGCCGGCCACCGCGATGGCGAAGGTGTGCTGGGCGTCGTCGCCGCAGGCCTCCACGCACTTGTAGCACAGCACGCACTTGGAGTAGTCCCGGATGTAGAGCTCGTCCTGGACCTTGACCGGCTCCTCGACCCGCTCCACCGGATGGTCCTCGTCGCCGTAGCGGTCGGGGTCGGCGCCGTAGGCCTTCATCCAGTAGTGCAGGTCGTCGGCCTGGCTCAGGTCCACACCCGAGCCCAGGAACTCGAGCACCATGCGACGGCTGTGGCGCACCCGGGGGGTGTCGGTCTGCACGACCATTCCCTCTTCAGCCCGCCGGGAGCACGACGGCACCAGTGCCCGGGACCCCTCCAGCTCCACCACGCAGACCCGGCACACGTTGACCGGGGTCAGGTTCTCGGCCCAGCACAGGGTGGGGGTGTCGATGCCGGCCTCGACGCAGGCGGCGTGGATGGTGGAGCCCTCCCCCACCTCGACGGGCCGGCCGTCGATGGTGATGGTGACCGCAGTCTCTGTGATCGTCGTATCGGTCATTGGGAGGGCGCCGACGCTATCAGGCCCAGGTCCAGCGCGGAGCGGACCGCCGAGGCCGCGGTGTGGCCCAGGCCGCAGATGGAGGCGTCCACCATGACCTCGGCCATCTCGTCGATCAAGGACCGGCGGGCCGGCGACAGCGACCCTCGCCTCTGCATCTGAACCAGCGTCTCATGCTGGCGCACCGCTCCCACCCGGCACGGCACGCACTGCCCGCACGACTCGTTGCGGAAGAACTCGGCGATGCGCACCACGACGTCGGTCATGTCGTCCGACGTGTCGAAGGCCATCACCACGCCCGAGCCGAGGGTGGTGCCCGCGGCCCGGGTGTCCTCCAGCGTCAGCGGCAGCCCGAGCGAGTCGGGGCCGACGAACGATCCGGCCGCGCCGCCCATCAGCACCGCCTGCAGTTCGCCATTGCCGGCGACGCCACCCGCCAGTTCCAGCAGGTCGCCCAACGTGGTGCCGAACGGCACCTCGTAGAGGCCGGGCCGCCCGACCTTGCCCGACAGGCACAGCAGCTTGGTGCCCGGCGACCGTTCGGTCCCCCGGCTCCGGTAGGCGTCGGGGCCCTCGAGGATGATGTCACCGACGTTGAGCAGGGTCTCGGGATTGTTGATGGCGGTCGGCTCGCCGAACAGGCCGTGGGTGGTGGGGAACGGCGGCTTGTTGCGAGGCTCGCCCCGGAACCCCTCGAGCGAGTTGAACAGGGCCGTCTCCTCGCCGCAGATGTAGGCGCCCGCCCCCCGCCAGATGGCTATGTCGAAGTCGTGGCCGGTGCCGGCCGCGCCGGTGCCGAGCAGCCCCGCGGCCCGGGCCGCGTCGATCGCCCCCTGAAGTCGGGCGGTGGCCAGCGGGTACTCGCCGCGGATGTAGATCCAGCCGTTGCGGGCCCCGGTGGCCAGACCGGCGATGGTCATGGTCTCGATCACCGCGAACGGGTCCTGCTCCATGACGATGCGGTCCTTGAACGTGCCCGGCTCGGACTCGTCGCAGTTGGCCACCACGTGCTTGGGCCGCCCGGCCTCGGCGGCCACGGCCCGCCATTTCACCCCGGTTGGGAAGGCGGCTCCGCCCCGTCCCGACAGCCCCGAGGCGGCCACCGCCTCCAGGACGGCCTCCGCGCCGATCTCGCCGGCCCGGCGCAGCGCCTGGTAGCCGCCGTGGGCGAGGTAGGACTCCAGCGACTCGGGGTCGGCCACGCCGATGCGGCGCAGCAGGCGCAGCGAGGAGTCGCCGGCCTGGGGCAGTTCGAAGGGCTCTTCGTCGGCCGGCACGTAGTCGGGTCGCCCCCCGGATCCCTGCACGAACAGCGCGGGAGCGCGCTCGCACTGCCCCAAGCAGGGCCCCAGGTGCACGTGGCCGCCCGCCGCTCGCACCGAAGCGGCCAAGTCGTCGTATCCCGCGATCTGGCAGGCCGCGTCGACGCACACGTGGAAGGTGTCGCCGTCGTGGTCGGGAGGCTCGGTGCGGAACAGGTCGTAGAAGGTGGCCACCCCGAACGCCTCAGCCGGGGGCACGTCCAGCACCGCGGCCACATAGTTGATCCCGCCCGGGCTGATCCAGCCGGCCTCGTTCTGGAGGGCGTGCAGCGCCGGCAGCAGGAAGTGGCGTCTCTCGCGGCGGCGAGCCGTCCCCGACGTGTACAGCCTCTCGGTCTCTTGACGCACCACCGGGTCCACTCCCCCGGCGCGCAACGCGGCATCGACCGCGGCGGCCTCAGCGTCAGTGGCGCGGTCCGCGCCCAGGTAGATGTCGGTCATGCGCTAGGCGGGAGCGTGCTCCGGTTGGAGCTTGGAGATGCGGATGGCGGCCGCCTTGAATTCTGCTGTACCGGAGCGCGGGTCCCACTCGTCGTTGGTCAGCACGTTGGCGTCCACCAGCTCGGGGAAATGGAAGGTCGTGAACGTGAGGCCCGCGGGGATGTCGGGCTGGAGGCGCACGTCCATCTCCACCGAGCCGCGGGGTGAGCTCACCAGCACCCGCTCGCCGTCGGTGATACCGAGCTCGGCCGCGTCGGCCGGGTTGACGTCGAGGGCGTCGCCGTAGCGGATTGGAGAGGCGTAGCCGCCCGACTGGACCCCGGTGTTGTAGGAGTCGAGCGCCCGGCCGGTAGTGAGCCGCAGCGGGAACTCGTCGCTGAGCTTCTCCTTGGGCGGGGCGTGGTGGGTGACGCTGAACGGCGCCGGATCGTGGCCCTCCAGGTCGTCGGCCCACAGCCAGCCGTGGAGGAACTCCGAGCCCGGGTCGTCCTCGCTGCCGCAGGGCCACTGGAGCCCGCCGGAGGCATCCAGGCGCTCCCAGGACATGCCGGCGTGCATGGGCGACAGCGACCGCATCTCGTCCCACAGCTCCTGGGGGCTGGGATGGCCCCAGTCGACGCCGAGGCGGCGGGCCAGCTCGCCGATGATGTCGATGTCGTGGCGGGCCTGGCCGGGCGGCGGCACCGCGGGCCGGACCCGCTGCACCCGCCGCTCGCTGGAGGTGACCGTGCCCTCGGACTCGGCCCATGCCACTGAGGCGGGCAGCACCACGTCGGCCATCTCCGCGGTGCGGGTCATGAATATGTCCTGCACGACCAGGATGTCGAGCCCGGCCAGCAGCTTGCGGGCGTGCTCGACGTCGGCCTCGGAGTCGGCCGGGTTCTCGCCGATCACATAGCAGGCCCGCAGCTCGCCGGCCTCCATGGCCTCGAACATCAGCGTCAGGTGCTTTCCGGGCACACCGTTGAGCTCGGTGCCGTACACGGCCTCGAACTTGACCCGCACCTCGTCGTCGGCCACGTCCTGGAAGCCGGGGAACTTGTTGGGTATGGCGCCCATGTCGCCGCCGCCCTGCACGTTGTTCTGACCCCGGAGGGGGCACAGACCCGAGCCCCACCGGCCCACATGGCCCGTGAGCAGGGCCAGGTTGCAGAGCGACACCACGTTGTCGACCGCGTTGTGGTGCTCGGTGATGCCCAGGGTCCACAGGATCTGGGCCTTGGACGCGGTGGCGTAGGCGTGGGCCATCTCCCGGATGGCCTCCGCGGGCACGCCCGTCTCGGCCGCCGCCCAGTCGAGGGTGCACGACTCGACGTGGGCCGCGTAGGCCTCGAAGCCCCGGGTGGAGTGGGCGATGAAGTCGGGATCGTGCAACCCGGCGTGGATGATCTCGCGCCCCATGGCGTTGGCCAGCGCGATGTCGGTACCGACCGACAGTCCCAGCCAGCGGTCGGCGAACTTGGCCGAGGACGTGCGCCGGGGGTCGATGGCGTACATCCGGGCGCCGTTGCGGAGGCCCTTGAGGACGTGGTGGAAGAAGATCGGGTGGGCTTCACGGGCGTTCGAGCCCCACAGCAGGATGACGTCGGCCTGCTCGACCTCCGCGTACGACGAGGTCCCGCCGCCCGCTCCGAACACTGTCGCCAGACCGACGACGGAGGGAGCGTGTCAAGTTCGGTTGCAGGAGTCGATGTTGTTCGACCCGATTGCGGTGCGGATGAACCTCTGGGCGGCGTAGTTCATCTCGTTGGTCGCCTTCGAGCAGCTGAACATGCCGAAGCCGTCCGGTCCGTGGCGGTCGAGGACGGCCCGGAAGCCGTCGGCGGCCCGGCCCAGGGCCTCGTCCCAGGTGGCGGGTCGCAGCCTCCCGTTGTCGCGCACCATCGGAGTGGTCAGCCGCGGCAGCCGCTTGTCGCGTGATCGTCCGCCCATTCGCCCCTTCTCTCCTAGCTGTTCCCTCAGCAGAGCCTCAAGCGTCAGCCCAGTGACAGAGTCTCACGGGCCTGATCCGGAGACTGGATTCTGCCCCCCATCGCCTCCACTACCTCACGGGCCCGGTGCACCAGATCCGCGTTCGACGCGAACACGCCCCGAGCGAGGTACAGGTTGTCCTCCAAGCCCACCCTGACGTGCCCGCCGAGCAGCATGGACTGGGCCACCCAGGGGATCTGGTTGACCGACAGCGCGAAGCTGGTGAACTCGGCGCCGGTCGGCAGCAGGCGGGTCAGCGCGGTCAGCAGGCCCACATCGGTGGGCGTGCCGTAGGGGATGCCGGTGCACAGCTGGACCCACGGCGGATCGGCGATCAGGCCCTCGTCCACCAGCGTGTTGGCCAGCCACAGGTGACCGGTGTCGAAGATCTCCAGCTCGGGCTTGACTCCCAGCTCCCGGACCCGCTTGGCCATGTCGCGGATCATGTTCGGGGTGCTCACGTACACCTGGTGGCCCTCGCCGAAATTCAGGGTGCCGCAGTCGATGCTGCACATGTCGGGCTTGAGGGCCTCCACGTGGGCGAGGCGCTCCAGGCCGCTCACCAGGTCGGTGCCGTCGGGCCCGAAATCGAAGGGGTCGGGATCGCCGATAAGCAGGTCGCCGCCCATGCCCGCGGTTGTGTTGATGATCACGTCACCGTTGGCCGCCCTCACCTGCTCGAGCGCCTGGCGGTACAGATCCACATCGCGGGTGCCCTTGCCGGTGGCGGGATCGCGCACGTGGATATGCACGATGGCCGCACCGGCATCGGCCGCCTCCAGCGCGGCCGTCGCGATCTGAGAGGGCGTTATCGGCAGGTCCGGATGCTTGCCGGCGGTGTCGCCCGCGCCGGTCACCGCGCAGGTGATGATCGGGTTGCGGTTCACCATCCCAACCCTACCGCGCCCGGCAGGCGCGGACTGCCTCCGGTGAGGGCCTACGGGCACGGCCAACCGCCCGGGATACCGCTACGGTGACGGAGCCATGAGATGGTCGAAGCTGTTCATCCCGACGCTGCGCGACGCGCCCGCCGACGCCGAGGCGGCCAGCCACAAGCTGCTGGTGCGCGGCGGGTTCATACGCCAGCTCCACGCCGGCCACTACTCGCTGCTGCCTCTGGGTCTGCGGGTGCACGACAAGGTCGAGAACATCGTGCGCCTCAGCATGGAGGAGATAGGCGCCCAGGAGTTCCTGCTGCCGGCCATGCACCCGGCGTCGATCTGGCAGCGCTCGGGGCGCTGGGACTCGGTCGGCCCCGAGATGTTCCGGCTCCAGGACCGCAAGGAGGCCGACCTTGCCCTCGGGATGACCCACGAGGAGGTGTTCAGCGAGATCTCCAGGGAGATCACGTCGTACCGGTCGCTGCCCCAGATCTGGTACCAGATCCAGTGGAAGTTCCGCGACGAGCCCCGGCCCAAGTCGGGCCTGCTGCGGGTGCGCGAGTTCGCCATGAAGGACAGCTACTCCTTCGACCTCGACGACGCCGGGTTGGACCACGCCTTCGAGGTCCATCGCGAGGCCTACACCCGGACCTTCCAGCGGCTCTCGCTCGACGCGATCGCAGTGCAGGCGTCGTCGGGCATGATGGGCGGCACCGGGTCGGTCGAGTTCATGGTGCCCTCCCCCGCCGGCGAGGACGACATCGCCCGCTGTGCGGGCTGCGGCTACGCGGCCAACGTGGAGAGGGCCACTTCGGCGCTGGCGCCGGTCGACGACGGTGACACCAGCGCGGATCTCGCCCGGTTCCCGACCCCGGGCGTTCGCACCATCGCGGCTCTGGAGACGGTCGAGGGCGGAGCGCCCGCCCACCGCCAGATCAAGACCATGGTCATGGTGCTCGACGGGGCGATGACGCTGGCCCTGGTGCGGGGCGACCATCAGCTCAACCTCCAGAAGCTGGCCGACGGCACTGGCGCCGTCGAGATCCGCCCGGCCGAGGCGGCCGAGACGCTGGAGCGCTTGGGCGCCCATCCCGGCTCGCTGGGCGCGGTCGGCGTGAAGGATCTGCGGATCGTGGCCGACCACGCCCTCCGGGGGCGGCGCAATGTCGCCACCGGCGCCAACACCGACGACTGGCACTACTCCGGGGTGGACGTAGACCGCGACATCACCGTGGACGATTGGCTCGACCTGCGGGAGGTATCGGCCGGCGAGCCGTGCGTGAACTGCGGCCGCCCTCTGGAGGTGGTCCGCTGCATCGAGACCGGCCACATCTTCAAGCTGGGTCGCCGCTACTCCGAGGCCATGGGGGCCACCGTGCTGGATGCCGACGGGGTGGAGCGCACCATCACCATGGGCTCCTACGGCATCGGCATCGGCCGGGCCATGGCCGCGGTGGCCGAGGTGCACCACGACGACCGGGGCCTCGTCTGGCCGGCTGCGGTAGCCCCCTATGCAACGGTCATCACGGTGGCCAGCATGCGCGATGACGCCGCGGTGGCCGCGGCCGAGCGGCTCTACGGAGAGCTCCAGGGGCGGGGTGTGGAGGTCCTGCTGGACGACCGCGACGCCCGGGCCGGCGTGAAGTTCGCCGACGCGGAGCTGATCGGCATCCCCTGGCGGATCACGGCGGGCCGGGCGGTGGCCGACGGCGAGGTCGAGCTCACCGAGCGGGCCACCGGCGACACGCAGCGGGTCGGGATCGGAGATGCCGCGAGCGGGGTGGCCGAGCGGTTGGCCGGCGCCTGATCCGGCCGCCACCCAACATCCGGTGGTTGGGCGCGACTATTGACCCTGGCAGCCGGAAGTTCGATGGCAGACGTCGGGGATTCAGTCTGACAGCTGCTGCGACAGGCGGCGGGCCGCCTCGATCACCGCCATGCCGTGATCGTGGGTGTCGTCGGGGTTCGGGAACCGGTACGCGGGGCCGTGGACGTGCAGGGCGGCCTCGACGCTGCCGTCGTTCTCGAACACCGGTGCGGCCACCGAATTGAGCTCCTCGGCGAACTCCTCGTGCACCCAGGCGTAGCCGATGCTGCGAACGTGCTCCAGCCTGTCCCGCAACTCGTCCGGATCGGTCATCGTCCAAGGCGTGCATTGCACCAGCGGCCCGGCCAGGTACTCCTCGACGAAGCGCTCGGGCTGGTGGGCCAGGATCACCAGCCCCGAGGGCACAGCGTGCAGCGGGGCGTACTCGCCGGTCCAGTCCCGGACCTGGATGTTCGAGGAGGACTCGGTCTGGTCGAGGTAGTAGACCTGCCCGCCGTCGATGATGGAGAGCCCCGCCACCTCGTCGATGCTCTCGGCCAGCTCCAGCAGGTGCGGCCGAGCCGCGGCCACCAGGTTGCGGCCCCTGGGCGCCGATCCGGCGAGGTCGATCAGGCCCGGACCCAGCCGGTACTCGCCGCCCGCCTCGGTCTGCTCGACAGCCTGCTCCTCTTCCAGGGAGGCCAGCAGGCGGGCCACGGTGCTCTTGGGCAGGGCGACCCGATCGGCCAGCTCGGTGACTCCCACCGGACCCAGCGCCAGCGCTCGCAACAGCGCGAACGATCTCTTGATCGACTGCACCGTCACGCGAGCCATCCCAGGTATCGCCCCGTGCGAGTCGCTGCGGCGGGATCGGGGGTGTTCACGGCCGGTCGCGGCGGCGGCGGATCTCGGCGTTCATGGCCGGTATGACCTGGTGCAGGTCGCCGATCACCGCCCAGTTCGCCTTCACCACCATGTTGGCTTCGGGGTCGATGTTGATGGCCAGGATGTGCTTGGAGCCCATGGCGCCGACCCAGTGCTGGATGGCCCCGGAGATGCCCGAGGCGATATAGATCTCGGGGGCGATGCGGGTGCCCGTCTGGCCGACCTGGTCGGAGTGGGGCCGCCAGCCGTTGTTGGTGACGGCCCGGCTGCAGCCGACCCGGCCGCCCAGCAGTCCGGCCAGCTCCTCCAACGGCGCGAATCCCTCGGCGGAGCCGACGCCGCGGCCTCCCCCCACCACGACTGGTGCGGTGGGCAGGGTGACTCCCGCCTCCAGCACCACCCGGTCCTTCACGACGGTGCGGGCCAGCTCGGCGTCGAGATCCACCGGCACGGCCTGGGTCTCAACGGGCGCGGCGGGCGCGGGCTCGACCGGTGCGGAGGCCACTGCGTGCAGGCCGCAGGTGAGCAGCGCGGTGCCGGCCGCGGCCAGGGTGGCGTCCTCCAGCAGTGATCCTCCCCACTGGATGCGGGTCATGGACCACTGCCCGCCTTCGCCGGCGGGCGGCGTGATGTCGGTGCAGTTGGCGACGAACGGCCAATCGAGGCGGGCCGCGGCCTGGGCCATCACCTCGTTGCCCCGCTCGCTGCCGCAGGCCAGAACGGCCCGCGGGCCGAGAGCACTCACGAGCTGCGCGATCGACTCTCCCCACGCCTCCGGACCGAAGTCGCTCAGCACCCCGTGCTCCACGGTGTACACCCGGGCGGCTCCGTGGGCGCCTGCCTCTTCCGCGACGGGGCCCGGTCCCGCCGCGCAGGCGCCGATGACGGCCCCGTGCATCTCCACACCCATCTTCGCGGCCAGCGTCCGGCCGAAGGTGAGCGCCTCCCGGGCGGGCTCGCCGAGCGTGCCCCGGTCGTGCTCGAGCACCACCAGCAGCATCACAGCACCCCTAGTTCCTCAAGCACGTCGACGGCTGCGGGAGCCGCGTCGGGGCCGTCGCCGAGGATCACGGTCTGCGACACGGTCTCCGCGGGCCGGTGCAGGCGCACCAGCGACTGGCCACCGGCGTCGGCTTCGAGTTCGAGCGTGGCGATCTCCAGCTTCTTGGACGCCAACCGGCCCCTCATCGTCGGGTAGCGGGGCAGGTTGATGCCCTCCTTGACCCCGAGCGCCGCCGGCAGTTCGAGTTCGTACACCTCGAAGCCGCCGTCGATCTCGCGGCGGGCCCGCACGCCCGATCCCTCTATCTCGATTCCCTTGACGCCGTTGACGATGGGACGGCCCAGCGCATGGCAGACCCGCACCCCCACCTGGAAGCCGCCCGAGTCGGCCGACTCGTTGCCGAACAGGATCAGGTCGAAGACGCCTCCGTCGGCCTCCAACGACTGGATTGCCGCGGTCAGGGCCCCAGCCGTGCGCTGGGGGTCCCAGGCTGATCCGTCGGTCTCGATGAGAACGCCGTGCTGGGCGCCCACCGACGCCGCGTAGCGCAGTTGCTCGGCGGCCTCGGCCGGACCCAGGGTGAGCACAGTCACCTCGCCGCCGGTGCGCTCCGCGATCTGCACCGCCTCCTCCACGCCGCACTCCTCGTGGGGGCTGGTAGTGAAGCCGAGGTGGGCCGCATCCACGGCCAGGCCGTCCGCGGTGACGTTTACCTTCGCGCCGGGAGCCGGCACCCGCTTCACGCAGCACAGGATCCGCATCTCGGCGTGCCCCGCTAGCTCTTCATGCGGGTGTCGTCGGGGTCGAACACCCCGCCGGTGCCCGCCACCCGCACCGGGAACAGCTCATTCATGTACATGACCTGCAGTTCGGTGCCGGGCGCGGCGAGCTCTGAGGGCAGGTAGCCCATCAACAGGTGCTTGCCCACCGAGGGGCCGGGGCCGGCGGTGGTGACCCTCGACACCCGGCCGTGGGAGTCGACGATGCGCTCGCCGCCGGCGGTGAGGATGGGCTCGTTGCCGCCCTGCATGTAGCGCTTGCGACCTCGGGCGTCGTGCAGGTCCTCCACCGTGAGCACGCACATCCGCACCTCGGGATCTCCCGCCTCCCGGGCTGCCAGGTAGGCCTCCTTGCCGATGAAGTCGGCCGCCTTGACCCGCGGCCGGGCCAGGCCGGCCTCGAGCGGGTTGTACTCGCTCTCCAGCTCGGCGCCCATGAGGCGATAGCCCTTCTCCAGGCGGCCGGATGTGCCGTACACGCCGCCGCCGGTGGGTCGCAGGCCGTAGTCGGCTCCGACCCGCATCAGCGTGTCCCAGACTGCGGGGCCGTCGTCCCAGGCCAGGTAGATCTCCCAGCCGGTGTCGCCCACATAGGAGATGCGGAACAGGGTGGCGGCTACCGGCCGGCCGGTGCCGCAGTCGAGCTCGACGTCCACCAGCGAGCCGTAGGGAGAGCCGGATTGGCTCAGGTCGGCGTCGCAGACGGCGCCCAGCACGGCCGGGGCGTTGGGTCCCCACAGGCCGAGAGTGGTGATGTCGTCGGTGATGTTGGCGAAGCTCACCGATCCGTCCGTGGGCATGTGGCGGCGTACCCAGAACTCGTCGCGGCCTCCGTCGAACACGCCGGTCACGACCCGCACCCGCTCGGTGGCCATACGCATCATGGTCAAATCGGAGTGGAAGCCGCCGTCGGGCGTGAGCCACGGCGTATAGATCGACCGACCCACGGGCACATCGATCTTGTTGACCGCGAGACGGTCGGCGTAGGCGACCGCGCCCGGCCCGGTGAGCTCGTAGATCTGGAACGCGCTGAGATCCACCAACCCGCAGTTGTCCCGCAGGTTGAGGTGCTCGGCGTTGGTGATCGGGCTCCACCAGCGGTTGTCCCACTCGACCTCCCGCTCGCCCAGGCCGTAGCGCTCCACGAGGTCGGCGTTGGACTCGAACCACTGGGGCCGCTCCCAGGTGCGCGCCTGGAAGAAGAATGCGCCCAGGTCCTCCTGGCGCGAGAAATAGGGCCCGACCCGCAGGTTGCGGCGGCTCTCCCACTGCTCGGCCGGATGCACGATGCCGTAGGTCTTGTTGAAGTGCTCGGCGGAGCGAGCCCAGATGTGCTCGTCGGGGCGCTCCTCGGGATAGAAGCGGGCGATGTCGGCGCCGTGGGCGTCGATCACCCGGGGATACCCGAAGGTCATCCACTCGGCCACAACCTGGGCCATGCCCGGCCCCTCCTTGACCCACACCGCGGCGGCCGACCACAGGTTGCGGACCTCGGGGACCTCGCCCAGGCACGGCATGGCGTCGGGAGTGAGCGACAGCAGGCCGTTGATGGCGTACTTGATCTCGGCGTCGCCCAGCATGTCCATCAGCTCGATGGCCTGCTCCATCTGGGGATCGAAGTCGTCGGGGGTGAACGGCATCTCCGTGGGCGACAGCGCGGCCTCCTCGTTGGAGGGGATTTCGTCGGGGTGGTGGAAGATGGGCCGGTGGGCGTAGGAGCCGACCTCCATCGAGCCGGCGGTCTGGCGCTCGTAGCAGAACGTGTCCATGTCGCGCACGATCGGGTAGCCGATCTCGTTGCCGGTCTCGGCCAGGATGTCCATCGGTCCGACGTCGGCCATCTGGTGCACGGCCGGGACCAGCGGGATGTGGGCGCCGGCCATGTTGGCCAGCCGGTTGGACCACACGCCGCAGGCGATCACCACGTATTCGGTCTCGATGGTGCCGGCGTCGGTCACCACCGCTTTGACGGTGTGGTCGCCCGGGTTGGGGCCGGGCTCGGTGACAATGTCGAGCACCTCGGTGTTGGCCATCACCCGGCAGCCGTTGTCGACGGCCAGGCGGCGCATCACGGTGCCGGTCTCCAGCGAGTCCACCACCGACACCGTCGGGCAGTAGAAGCCCCCCAGAATGATCTCGGTATTGACGAACGGGACCAGTTCGGCCACCTCTTCGGGGGTGAGCAGGTGGGCCTCGACGCCCCAGGCGGTGGCCGAGGTCATGCGCCTCTGCAGCTCGTCCATCCGCTCGGAGGTACGGGCCACCTCGATACCGCCGGAGTCGACCGACAGGTCGAGGTCCCGGTACTGGTTGGCGCTCTGCACGCCGAGCAGGCACATCTCCTTGTTGTGGTCCACCGGGAAGATGAAATTCGATGCGTGGCCGGTCGACCCGCCCGGGTTGGGCAGCGGTCCCTTGTCGAGGAGCACCAGGTCGCTCCAGCCGAGCTTGGTCAGGTGGCCTACGAGACAGTTGCCGACTATTCCGGCTCCGATCACCACGCACTTGGCGCGGGTGGGGAACTCGCTCACAACCAATCCTCCTGTGCTGCCATGCCAGCGGGACTAGGTTCCCATGTAGTCTGCGGCGTCCGCCTTGGGGGCAGGTGCCACATCCTGTTCTGTAATGCGGAATCGTTCCGCGATACGGAACGACAAGCTACCCTCGGGAGCGGTGCCGCGCCAACACCCCGGCCGGTGCCCGCAACCGCGCAAGACTGCTGCGAAAGGAAGGGCAACGATGCCGTTTCCGTCCGATCTGGAGATCGCCTCCCAGGCCAATCTGAAGCCTCTCGGAGAGATCGCCGCCGACGCCGGGATCCCGGCCGAGATGCTGGAGCCCTACGGCGCGGGCGCGGCCAAAGTGAGCCTCGACGCGGTCGAGGCCATGGCCGACGCCGGCCGGCCCCGGGCCCGCTATGTGGTGGTGTCGGCCATCACCCCGACCCCGCTCGGCGAGGGCAAGACCACAACCACCGTCGGGCTCGGCCAGGCCTTCCAGCACATCGGGCGCAGCGCCACCATCGCCATACGCCAGCCGTCGATGGGCCCGACCTTCGGGATCAAGGGCGGCGCCGCCGGAGGCGGCTACAGCCAGGTAGTGCCGATGGAGCTGTTCAACCTCCATCTCACCGGCGACATGCACGCCGTGACCGCGGCCCACAACCTGTGCTCGGCCATGGTCGACGCCCACCTGTATCACGGCAACGAGGCCGGCCTCGACATACACAACATCACGTGGCGCCGGGTGCTGGATGTGAACGACCGGGCGCTGCGGAACATCACGCTGGGTCTGGGCGGGCGGCTCGACGGCGTGCCCCGGGAGTCCGGCTTCGACATCACCGCCGCGTCTGAGGTCATGGCCGCGCTGGCGCTGTGCACCGGGCTGCACGACCTGCGGGCCCGGCTGGGCCGCATCGTGGTGGGATACACCAAAGCCGGCACCCCGGTCACCGCTGAGGAGATCGGGGTGGCCGGGTCGATGGCAGTGATCCTGCGCGAGGCCATCAAGCCCAACCTGATGCAGACCCTCGAGAACACGCCTGCGCTGGTGCACACCGGACCGTTCGGCAACATCGCCACCGGCAACTCCTCCATAGTGGCCGACCAGGTAGGCATACGCACCTCGGACTTCCTGCTCACCGAGGCCGGCTTCGGTGCCGACATGGGCGCCGAGCGGTTCTTCAACATCAAGTGCCGCTACTCGGGCATCGCTCCCGACGCAGCCGTGCTGGTGGCCACCGTGCGGGGCCTGAAGGCCCATTCGGGCAAGCACAGGATTGTGGCCGGCCGTCCGCTGCCGGAGGCAATCCTGGCCGAGAACCCCGACGAGGTGCACGCGGGCGGCGACAACCTGCGCAAGCAGCTCGAGAACATGCGCATCCACGGCTGCACGCCGGTGGTGGCCATCAACGTGTTCCCCGAGGACCACCCGGCCGACATCGCCGCCATCGGCGAGATCGCAGCCGAGTACGACGCCCGCTCGGCGGTGACCACCCACTTCGCCGACGGCGGTCCGGGTGCGGCCGAGCTGGCTGAGGCGGTGGCCGAGGCGGCCGAGGAGCCCAGCGACTTCGCAGTGCTCTACCCCGACGATGCGTCGCTGAAGTCCAAGATCGAGACGGTGGCCACCCGGGTCTACGGCGCCGACGGGGTCGAGTACTCCAGCACCGCCGACAAGCAGCTGGCCACCTACACGGAGGCCGGGTTCGGGAACCTGCCGGTGTGCATCGCCAAGACCCACCTGTCGATCTCGTCGGACCCGACGCTCAAGGGCGCCCCGACTGGGTGGACGCTGCCGGTGCGTGAGGTGCGGGCGTCGGTGGGCGCCGGTTTCGTGTACCCCATCTGCGGCGACATGCGCACCATGCCCGGCCTGGGCCGGGTGCCGGCCGCCAAGGGGATCGACATCGACGCTGACGGCAACATCGTCGGCCTCAGCTGAGCCGCGACTGAGATGCTGTCCAAGCTGCGGCGCGCCCCGCTGTCGGCGGAGACCCTCGGAGCCCGCCACCACCGGCTGCACCTCGTTAGGGACCTGACCTTCGAGGTCATCCCCCTCAAGAGCCTTGACGCGGCGATCGAGGCGCTCCCGGCTGGTTCCCGGGTCTCGGTGACCGCGTCGCCGGTGAAGGGCCAGGACGCCACCTGCGAGATCACTGAGCGGCTGATGGAGCTCGGCCATGAGGCCATCCCGCATGTCTCGGCCCGGCTGGTGGCTGATCGGGCCCAGGTGTCCAAGCTGGCCGGCTGGTTCCGCTCGGCCGGGGTGTCAACGATGTTCCTGGTCGGCGGGGACGTTGAGTCGCCCGGCGCCTACTCGGACGCGGCCTCGTTCCTGCGGGACCTGCTGGAGTGCGACCACGGGCTGAGCACGATCGGCGTGACCGCCTACCCGCACGGTCACCCGCTCATCGCGGAGGAAGTGCTCCACGAGGCCCTGCACGCCAAGCAGGCGCTGCTGGCGGAAGCGGGCGTGGAGGGCTACTGCAGCACGCAGATGTGCTTCGACCCTGAGCGCATCGAGGGCTGGCTGCGGGGCGAGCGGGCCGCGGGGATGACGCTGCCCGTGCATCTGGGGATCTCGGGGGTGGTGGATCGGGCCAAGCTGCTCACCATGGGCGCCCGTTTGGGCGTGGGGCCGTCGCTGCGGTATCTCCGCAAGAACCGGGCCGCCGTCATGAAGCTGATGACCTCACCCAACTACGACCCCGACCACATCCTGATGGCTCTGAGCCCGTCTTTGGACGACCTCGGCGTGACCGGCCTGCACGTGTTCACGTTCAACCAGGTAGCCACCACCGTCACCTGGCAATCCTCCCACCACGGCTAGCCATCCCCCAGGCCGCCGCCGTCGGGATCTGGCAGCGCAGGACTCCCAAAACGGCGCTCCACGCTGCCAATTCCCCCAATACCCCGGAGTCCACCGCGAACTGGCAGCGTTATGCACGCCATACGCACGTTCTGCTGCCAATTCCCCGGGCGGGTGTTTCATTCGTGGGCGACTACATCGGGGTCAGGGGCCGAGCAGCACTGAGGGGATCACTCCGATCCCGTCTGATCTTCGGTAGGCCTGTCGGCCTGTTGACAACACCACAGCATCCAGCATCCGAGGACCGATCTGATCGGCCAGCCATTGCAGATGACGAACGTCTCCGTCTCCGACGACCGCCTTCAACTTAATATCCAGCGCCACAATGGCACCGTCGGCGCGCTCGACGATCAGATCGACCTCGTGCTCGCCGCCCTGAGTGCGCAGATGGTGCACCCGCGCCTCGCAAGCCTGCGCGTATACCCGCACGGACAGAGTCATTAGCGACTCGAACAGCGCGCCGAGCAGCGTCCCGTCGCCCTCCCATCCGTCGACTCCTGCGAGTAGCGCCTCGGTGCCAACGCCTAGTAGCCGAGCCGCTAGCGCCGGGTCCACCAGCTGATGTACGGGCGCCGATGCCAGACGTCTCAGCCGATTCAGAGTCGGCAACCACGCAGGAACCTCCTCGATCAGTCGCAGCCCTTCGAGAGCGGACCGGTATGGGATCGTGGTCGTGCGCGCCGGCTTGTCGGTTTCGCCCGCCGATGCGGCGTCGCGAATCTTCTCGAACGAGGCGGGAGTAGACGCTGCAGCCGCGTAGGCGGTCATCCATCTTCGCAACGATCCGTCATCACGGAAGGTATGACCGAACTGATGGATGTCGTGGTTGAGGACCTGGTCGATGTAGCCGTCAAGCAGACCGCGCCGGACCCGGTCTGGCTGCGGCCGGATCCCCGGGAAACCCGATCTGACGATCTCGTCGGTGTACTGCTCCACACCGACGTCTGCTGCCCCCTCCAGGCGGGGGCGGTCGCCCGCAAGGAGGCTGCCAAGGCTGACCGTGGGAGTAGCAAGCCCACGTTCAACGACAGACAGCGGCCGCATCTGCATGGTGATGATGCGGCCGGCTCCAGTGTGGGTGGGCGCCTGTCCGGGCGTCGTTGATCCGGTTAGGAGGAAGCGTCCAGGCTGAGGATCGGCGTCCACGGCGCGTCGCACCAGGTCCCATGAGACCGGCAGCCGCTGCCACTCGTCGATAAGCACCGGTGGATCGCCGTCGATCACTCGATACGGATCGCTGTCGATCACCTCCAGCTGACCTGGATCATCAAGGCGGTGCACAGTTTGTGCTCGCCGCGCCGCGGTCGCGGTCTTTCCTACGCCGCGGGCCCCTTCGATTGACACGGCTGGCGCTTCAGCAAGTGCATCAAGTTCCGTGTCGACTATCCGCGGGAGATACTCCATGCACGAATACTACAGTTACGACGCTATTTACACTACAATTACGACGCTACTTTTGCTACAACTCCGACGCGAGCGAAGGCGTCGGCGCTTCTTGACGTAGTTGTGCTTCTCTGGTGAGGTCAACTACGTCAAGAATCAGGAGCGGGGGTGCAGGCGGCGGAGACGGCGTCGCATAGACCACCGGAGCGATTGATGTAGTCGTCCCACGTGAAGGTCAGCACCTTCCAGCCCGCGAGGGTCAGGCGGTTCCGTCGCCGTGGATCGGAGACGAAAGACTCGCGATTCAAGTGGTACCTGACACTGTCTAGCTCGATGGCCACGCGATGGTCCGGGTACGCGAGGTCAACCTGGGCGAGGAGCGTCCCGGCTCGGTCGCAGATCCGGTACTCCAGCCGGGGACGCGGAAGCCCGGAGTCGGTCAGCAGGTCCTCGACCATCCGGCTCCATTCGCTGAGCGGGATCGGATCGTCACCCAGACATTCGTCCAGGACTGAGCGGAGTGCGACGCAGCCGTGACGACCTTGCCGGGCATGAGCGGCAAGAACACCGTAGAGGTCGCCGGGCCGAAGGAGTCCGTCGCGCAGGACTGCGTCGATCACACCGGCGAGCCGTCTGCTGGGAATGACACCGGCCAGGTCAAGGACGGTCCGGGCGCGGCCGGTGCAGAGCACGCCCTGCCGCTCCGTCGGCTTGGCCAGCTTCATCTGACTTGACTGATGGAGCCGTACCCCCGCAATCGATGGGCGCTTGCCCCTCGGGACGGTCACGTCGATGCGGTCGAGCTTGAATCCCTCGATGCCGTGCAAGGCCGCCGCCGACCGGTGGCTCGCCAACCCGTCGTGAGCCAAGCAAGCAGTCATCAGCCTCGACAGCGGAGATAAGGAGGCGGCCGCGTGCCGGTAGACGCCCCGGGCCTCGCTCACCCAGCGCCCCGAGCGCAGGCATCTATCGATCTGGGCCCTGGTCATGCCCGCCTTCAGAGCCTGCGCACGGGTGATGACCCCATGCTGTCGCTTCATCTGCCTGAGAACCCGCTCCTCGCCCATGACCACCTCCGTCACAGGATCCGCCCACAAGACTCCACCGGATCCAACGGGAGACCCAATAGCTTCATATACTTATTTACAGTATATTCCATGGTTTTCCAACGGGTCTGTCCGGGGAGCATCGCCCAGCAATGTCACAGGGGGGAAGTACTTTCGTGCTCATGGAACCAACAGCAGCCGTCCTGCTGGTCGCAGCCCTAGTCATCGCCGCCGCAGCGGTGGTGATCCTGCGGAGCAAGCGCCCATCAGCAGCGGCCGACGCATCCAGCGACATGACCCGACTGAGCGTCCAGCTCCAAGAACGGGAGCGGGAGGTCGAACAGGTCCGGGACGAGCGCGACACCGCCCGGGCGGAGCGCGACGCGGCCCGCCAGGAACTGGTCACAGCCCAGACCGAGCTCGCAGCCGTCAAGGCAGACCACGAGGCCCGCAGCGAGGAGCTGGCCAAGGCCCGCACCGAACTCGACAACCAGTTCAAGGGACTGGCGGCCGGCGTCCTCAAGGAGAGCACCGAGACTCTGCTCAAGCAGGCCAAGGAGCAGTTCGACAGCCAGCGGCAGCTCAGCGCGGCTGAACTCGAGAAGCGCAAGGAGGCCATCGACACCATGGTCGCGCCCATCCGCGAGAGCCTTGAGAAGCTGGGTGAGCACGCCGAGGACATCGAGAAGAAGCGAGTGGGCGCCTATGAGCGGCTCACCACCCAGATCGCGTCCCTGCAGAGGGTCGCAGGGAGTCTCAGCGAAGCCCTCAGGTCGCCCAACATCCGGGGCCAGTGGGCCGAACAGGAACTGGGCAACATCCTGGAACTGGCCGGTCTGAACCAGCACATCGACTACTACCCCCAGCACTCCGTGCCGGTCCCCGGCAGCGTACTGCGGCCAGATGCGGTCGTCAGCGTGCCCGGAGGACTGAAGGTCGTCATCGACGCCAAGGCCCCGCTGGAGAATTACCTCAAGGCCCACGAGGCCACCGACGAGACCCAGGAGCAGGCCCTGCTGGTCAACCATGCCAGCGCCATCTCGAGGCACGCCAAGATCCTGAGCGAGCGGGACTACGCCGACGTCGTCGCGGGGTCGCCGGACTTCGTGCTGATGTTCGTGCCCGCCGACCCGATCCTCGACGCGGCCATGAAGGTGCAGCCCACCCTGTGGGAGCAGACCTGGCAGGATCACCGGGTGCTCATCGCCACACCCGGACTGCTGCTGGCCTTCCTGCGGACGGTGGCGTTGGCCTGGCAACAGCAGGACATGCAGCAGAACGCCCAGAAGGTCGCTGACCTCGGCAAGGACCTGTACGACCGGTTGAGGGTCTTCGCCGAGCACATGGACGACATGGGCAGCGGCCTCGGCAGGGCCCTGGCCGCCTACAACCGGGGTGTCGGCTCCCTCGAGGGCCGGGTACTGCCCCAGGCGCGCCGCTTCGAGGACCTCAACGTGGTGTCCGAGCTCAAGCAGGTCCCCGAACTATCGCCGGTGGAGGATCCCGTCAGGTCCGTGACCGGCCACGAGAACAACGACGCGAAGGAGGACGCAGACGACGATGCAGACGAGGAGCCGCAGAGCACGCTGCTGCCCCGCACGCTGACCGCCTGAGCCGACCGCAGCACACGGCCAACCGCAGCACACGGCCGGCGACGGTGAGCAAGAAGCTGGCGACGGTGAGTAAGCAGGCGGCGGGCGACAATGGCAAAATGGGGTGATGACTAGGTCGGATCGTGGGTGGCCAGCGGTGGAGCCGGCTTTGGCCGATCCTGTGGCCGAGCGGGCTCGGCTGCTGGACGACCTGGCCACCTCGTACCGGTTGTTCGCGGCGCTGCGCTGGGGCGAGCTCGGTGACGGCCACATCACCTGCCGCGACACCGAGCAGCCCGACCACATGTGGCTGCTCCGCTACCGGGTCCCCTTCGAGCGGGCCCAGCCCTCTGACATGGTGCTGGTCGCACCCGACGGCAGCGCCACCGACCAGGACGGTCGCCCGGCCCGCATCAACAACACCGCCTACCACATCCACCACCCCATCCACGAGGCCCGGCCCGACGTCACCGCGGCCGCGCACGTGCACACCGCCTGGGGCACCCCGTTCGCGGCCGAGCGGCGCATGATCGAGCCCATCACCCAAGAATCGACGCTGTTCTTCGAGGATCACGCCCTCTTCGACGACGAAGAGGTGCAGATCCTCTCCTGCGACGGCGGCAAGCGCATCGCCGTCGCGCTCGGCGAGTGCCGGGCCGTGATCCTGGCCAACCACGGGCTGCTCACCGTCGGCTCCAGCCCCGCCGACGCCATTGGCTGGTTCGTGCTGATGGAGCGGGTGGCCGAGGTGCAGATGAAGGCCCGCCACGGGCTGCCCGTCTCAGCCGAGGCCGCCCGGGCCTCCCGAGACGACATCGTGTACAGCGACTACGGCTGGGACCTCTTCAACTGGGCCATCCGGCGCCACCTCGACATCGGCTAGGCGAACTGGCCTAGCTCGAGCCTCCCCGGCCCTACGCGGCCCAGTCAGGCACGTCCAGCCCTAGGCGGCCTATAGCGGCCCGGGCCTACGCGGGCTGGTCCGGGAAGGCTCCCAGCATGCGGGCTGCGGCCAGGGTGTTCTGCAGCAGGCAGGCGATCGTCATCGGACCGGTGCCGCCCGGCATCGGCGTCACTGCGCCCGCCACAGCCTGGACCGTCTCGAAGTCCACGTCGCCGACGATGCCGTCGGCCGTTCGCGAGATCCCCACGTCGATCACAGCTGCGCCCGGGCGCACGAAGTCGGCAGTGACCAGCCGGGCCATGCCGGCCGCGGCCACGATGATGTCGGCCTGCCGGCACACCTCCTGCAACTCCGGGGTGCGGCTGTGGGCCAGCGTCGGCGTGGCGTCCACCCCCTTGCGGCCGAGCAGCAGGATCTGCGGCAACCCCACCAGGGTCGACCGGCCGATCACCACCGCGCTCTTGCCGGATACCGCCACCCCGTAGCGGTCCAATAGGCGCATAACCCCCAGCGGCGTGCAGGGCACATGACCCCGCTGACCCCGCACCAGCCGGCCCATCGACCTGGGCGTGAGTCCGTCCACGTCCTTCTCCGGCGGGATCAACTCCAGGACCGCGTCGGGATCCAGCCCCTCCGGCAGCGGAAGCTGCACCAGGATCCCGTGCACGCCGGGGTCCGCGGCCAGGCCCCCGACCGCCTCCTCCACCTCGGCCTGGCTGGCGTCGGCACCGAGCTCGACATGCCGGGACTCCATGGCGGCCTCGGCCGCCTTGCGCTGCTTGTTGCGAACATAGATCCTGCTGGGCTTGTCCTCGCCCACCAGCACCGTCGCCAGACACACAGCCGGCCGGCCCGCGGCGGTGATCTCGGCGTTCAACTCGGCCACGATCTCGTCCCGGAGCCGGTTGCCGTCCATCAGCACGGCACCGCCCGGAGTCAACTCATATTGCTCACTCATCCGTCCCGCCTGCCATTGATCAGCCTTGGGTGCGCCGTCATCTCGCCTCCTGCACATGCGGCAAAACCGTCGGATCTTTCAGCCGACGCCCGAGACAGGCTAGGGGCCGCCGACCTACGATAAGCGTTCCGGCATACGGAACTGTTCCGATTTTCAGTTCCGCCCGCGTACTATCGCCGCCCTTGAGTTCCGAGGTGGTAGCCGCATGAGAATCCTGTTCGCCGACGGCCTGTCCGACACCGCAGTGGAACGACTGCGCGCCGGCGGCGACACCTGCATCCTCAAGCCCTCGCTCACCGCCGAAAATCTCCCCGACCACATCGCCGGCTTCGACGTGCTGGTGGTGCGCAGCACCCGGGTCACGGCCGGCACCATCGAGGCCGGCGACGACCTCGGCCTCGTGGTACGGGCAGGCGCCGGAACCAACACCGTCGACTGCGCCCGGGCCGCCGAGCTCGGCGTGTTCGTGTGCAACGTCCCCGGCCGCAACGCCATAGCGGTCGCGGAGTTGACCCTTGGCCTGATGTTCGCCATCGACCGCCACATCGCCTCCGCCACCGCCGACGTGAGGGCCGGCCAGTGGAACAAGAAGGCCTACAGCAAGGCACGCGGCCTGCACGGAGCCACCCTCGGCATCATCGGCATGGGCGCCATCGGCCTCGAAGTGGCCCAGCGGGCCGCGGCATGCGGACTGCAAGTGGTCACCGAGGACAAGCCGCGGGCCAAGCCAGTGCGCCAGCGCATGAGCGACATCGGCGTGCAGACCCTGCCCGACCGGGCCTCAGTCCTGGCCGCCTCAGACATCGTGTCGCTGCACGTCCCCGGCGGCGACCACACCACGGCAATGGTCGACGCCGCATTCCTGGCCGCCATGAAGCCCGACGCCGTGCTCATCAACACCGCCAGGGGCGAAGTCGTCGACGAGCAGGCCCTGATCGCCGCGCTCGACTCGACCGACATGCGAGCCGGCATCGACGTGTTCGCCGACGAGCCCCCAACCGGCGCCGGAGCGGTCGACTCCGCGCTGGCCCGCCACCCCAAGGTCATCGCCACCCACCACATCGGAGCCTCGACCCGCCAGGCCCAGGAGGCCGTGGCCGAGGGCACGGTCGAGGTGATCGAGGAGTACCGCACCGGCTCCATCGTCGACTGCGTGAACCTCGAGCAGGCCCCCCACCGCACCGCCACGCTCAGCGTGCGGCACTACGACCGGGTGGGCGTGCTCGCCTCGGTCCTGGAAGAGTTGCGCGGCGGGAACCTCAACGTGGCCAACATGAGCAACCGGATCTTCGCCGGCTCGGTCGCCGCCGCGGCCACCATCGACGTGGCCGGCGACATCAGCGAGGAACTGCTCGACTCGGTCCGTGCACTCCCCGACGTGATCCAGGTCTCGGTGTTCGCGGCATGACCGGGACGGACGCATGAGGTCCGACGCATGACCGGGACGGACGCATGAGGTCCGCGGCATGACCGGGACGGAACCGCTGCTGGCGCCCTACGCGGGCTGGCTCGTGAAGCCGGAATGGGCCGACCGGGTGATCAGCCGCGCCTACGACAATCTCACCCCGGGTCAGCGCCGCTCGATCGTCAGGGAGAACCCGTACAGCTACGTCAACGTCACCCGCAGCAGCGAGGACGTGCTCGACGACGACGAGACCCTGTCGATCGACAGGCTCGTCACCCTGGGCGCAGCCGCCCTCACCCGCCTGCTCGACGCCGAGGTGTTCGCCCCCACGGGGCGCCGGGCCCTGCACCTGTACCGCCTCACCCACGCCCGGGGCTCCCAGACGGGCATGATCTGCACGGTGGCGGTCGACGGC
The DNA here is from genome assembly GCA_965203635.1 of Candidatus Aldehydirespirator sp. Classification (GTDB taxonomy): domain Bacteria; phylum Actinomycetota; class Acidimicrobiia; order Acidimicrobiales; family Aldehydirespiratoraceae; genus Aldehydirespirator. The sequence continues at coordinate 1,889,445 of OZ241903.1, read as the reverse complement.
TTCGACGACGGCCGCATCCGCATCCACGAGGGCGTGAGAGAGGACCGCACCGAGCTGCTGACCTCCCACCTGCTGGGCGTCGGCGCCACGTCGCACCCGGTGGCACTGACGGTCAGGGCATGGGCCGACTCGGAGTACGCCACCCTGCTCGACGAGGTGGCCGCGGCTGCCCCGGCCGACCTGGAGTTCGGCTCGGACCTGGTCCGTCACCAGATCTGGACGGTGCCGGCCCCTACGACCGACCGGCTGCTGGCCGCGCTCGACGGCAAGGTGCTGTATGTGACCGACGGGCACCATCGCTCGGCCGCCGCCCAGCGGGCCCTGGCCCAGGACCCCGACAACCCCGTGCTCACCCGCACCCTGGCCGCGGTGTTCCCCCACAGCCAGCTCCATGTCGAGGCCTACCACCGGGTCGTGGCCGACAAGAACCACGACAGCCTCGAGGACTGCCTATGGGCGCTGCGCTCCAGGGCCAGCTACATGGGCGGCGAACTGGAGCGAGTCTCGGACGCCGAGGATGCACGGCCCAGGAACCGGGGCGAGGTCGGCGTCTACGCGGCGGGAGCATGGCACCGCCTCACGCTGCCCCCGCCGGACTCCGAGGCGGGCGCCCTCGACGCGCTCGACGTCGACCGGCTCCGCCGCCAGGTGCTCGACCCGGTGCTCGGCGCCGAGGAACTGGCGGCCACCGGCACCGTCGGCTACGTGCCCGACACCGCCGGCCTCGACGAGCTGATCAGCCGCTGCGACGAGGCGGACCGCATCGGCTTCGTGATGTACCCGCTGTCGGTGGACGAGCTGCTGGCGGTGGCCGACGAGGGCAGCAAGATGCCCCCCAAGTCGAGCTTCTTCTATCCCAAGCCCCGGGCCGGAGCCTTCCTGCGGGTGCTGGGGCGGGGAGCCACCGCCCACATGACCCCGTCCTGAGAACGCGCTCGGACGGACTACTGCCGGGCCATCTCGGTGCGCGCCGAGTTGATGTTGTCGCGGCGGGTCCGCGGCGACAGCTGGATCTCCACCTCGTGCAGGGTGCCCGAGAAACCGAACGGCGCCGCATAGCGGTCCGACACCGCCGAGCCGTGGTCGTGGCCGAGGCTGGTGCCGACCGCGGAGATGATCCCCATGAACACCGGCAGGTCGCACCGCCCGCACTCGGCGCCGTCGATCGCGAGCTCCGCCGTGCCAGTAGAACGGCTGGTGCGCTTGAGCCGCATCGACAGGGTGACGTCCCCCACCGGCACGTCCGTGCTCGACTCCAGAACGTAGTGATCACCGAACGCGTTGTAGTCGACGACGAGCCGGTCGCCCTGAACGAACATCGACACCCCCGCGCTGGCCGTGCCGGTCGCCCAGAGCACGCCCTCGTCCCCGGGCGCCCGAGTCACATGGGCATCGAGCGCGAAGGCACGCCCGCCCGGAGCGGGCGCGGTCGCCACCGCGATGGGCGACATCGGCAGCCGGTAGCGGTAGCGGCGGTCGACCGGATGGGGCGAGCGGTCGTTCAGGCGGGGTCTGAACATCCCGACCCAGCTGTCGTCCAGGGGCAGCACGCCGTTGCGCTCGGCCTCGCTCCACCACAGCTCGACCAGCTCGGCCAGCCTCTCGGGCTGCCGCCGGGCCAGGTCGTCGCACTCCGAGAAGTCCACTGACAGGTCATAGAGTTCCCACTGCTCGGTGTCGAAGTCGTCGCCGAGCCTGTGACGGCACACCGCCTTCCACGAGCCGGCCACCAGAGCCCGCGACCCCGACATCTCGAAGTACTGCAGGGTGTTGGTCGCCGGATGCCCGGAGTCGCGCAGCACCGGCGCGAACGAGTGGCCCGTGACCGGCATCTGCTCGAGGCCCTTGTACACCTCCGGCACCGTGACGCCCAGCAGTTCGTAGACGGTGGGCACGACATCGGACACGTTGACGAACTGGTGCCGCATGGTGCCCCGCTCCCCCGCCGCGATCCCCGAGGGCCAGTGGACCACCAGCGGCACGTGCACCCCGCCCTCGTGGGTGTTCTGCTTGTACCACTTGAACGGGCTGTTGCCGCACTGGGCCCAGCCCCACGGGTAGTTCACATAGCTGCGGGGGCCGCCGATCTCGTCCAGCCGGGCGATGGCCTCCTCGGGCACCTCGTCGATGCCGTTGAACCACTTCATCTCGTGCATCACACCGAAGGGGCCTCCCTCCTGGGACGCCCCGTTGTCGGACAGCACGATCAGGACGGTGTTGTCGAGCTGGCCCAGCCGTTCGAGGCCGTCGACCAGCCGCCCGATCTGGTCGTCGGTGTGGTCGAGGAAGGCGGCGAAGGCCTCCTGGAGGCGGGCCGCGAACACCTGGTGGCTCTCGGGCAGGGTGTCCCACGGCTCGACCCCCGGGTTGCGGGGCGCCAGCCTGGTCCCCTCCGGGATCACGCCGAGCTCCAGCTGGCGCCGGTACCAGCGCTCCCGCACGACGTCCCATCCCTCGTCGTAGCGGCCCCGGTACTTGGCCAGGTAGCCGGGGGGCGACTGATGGGGGGCGTGGGTGGCGCCGAAGGGGAGGTAGGCCAGGAACGGCCGGTCGGGGCGGATCCCCTTGCTGTCGCTGATCATCAGCAGCAGCTGGTCGACGAGGTCCTCGCTGAGGTGGTAGCCGTCCTCGGCGCCGGCCGGCGGGTCGGCACGGTGATTGTCGATGACCAGCTCCGGGTTGAACTGGTCGGTCTCGCCCTCCAGGAAGCCGTAGAACCGGTCGAAGCCCCGGCCCAGCGGCCACTGGTCGAAGGGTCCGGCCGCCGATAGGTCAAGGGTGCGGGCCAGGTGCCACTTGCCCGCGCAGAAGGTGGCGTATCCCTCGGCCGACAGCACCTCGGCCACCGTGGCCGCATGGTTGGAGATGTGGCCGATCTGGTGCGGGAAGCCGGTGCGGAAGTTGGACAGCGTCCGCAGGCCGACCGCGTGCTGGGACCGCCCGGTGAGCAGCGCCGCCCGGGTGGGCGAGCACAGCGGCGTGACGTGGAAGTTGGTGAACTGCACGCCGTTGGCGGCCAGCCGGTCGACGTTCGGCGTGTCGATGTCGGAGCCGTAGCAGCCGAACTGGGCGAAGCCGGTGTCGTCGAGCAGGATGATCACCACGTTGGGCGAGTCCTCCCCGGGGTGCGGCGGCTCGCTGAAGTGGGGCTCTGACTCGGCCTGGGTCCGGCCGATGCGGCCCTCGAAGGCCGGAATCGGAATGGGTGAATCGCTCATGGGGAACTCCCTTCGGTGCAGGTGTTCGTGAACGTGCTGGTGGAAGTCATGGCCGGACTTCGACCCGGTGGAGGTCGTCGCCCACCTCGATGGTGCCGTCGAAGTGCTCGGCGGCCTGAGTCCGGTAGGCGTCGTCGTCGCCGTCCGCCGGGGGCGGGAAGTAGTGGGTCAGGATCAGCGTCCGCATGCCGGCCCGGGCCGCGGTCTGGGCCGCCTCAGCCGGTGACGAGTGGTAGTCGAGAACGTCGAGCACCCGCGGGACACCGATCGCCGACACGACGTCCTTGCGGATGACGGTGTGAACCAGCGCGTGGGCGCCGTCGCAGAGCCGGTCGAGACCGGCGCAGGGCACGGTGTCGCCCGCGGCCACCACCGCCGAGCCTCCGTAGTCGAACCGGAAGGCCACGGTGGGCTCCACCGGTTTGTGGTCGGTGGGAGCGCAGGCGATGCGCACGTCGCCGCCGAGGTAGACCTCACCCTCGGTGGCCTCGACCACCTCCACCGGCGGCGGGTAGTCGAGGTCGTCGTGGTGCGCGATGCGGTAGCCGATGTCGGGGCCGAGCGACTCCCCGATGCCGGCCACCACCCGCCTCGTCCCGGCCGGGCCGACGATCGTGAGAGGGCTCGGCTCGAAGGTGGTGATCCATCGGGTCGTGATCACGTCGTTGAGGTCGGTGATGTGATCGCTGTGGAGATGGGTGAGCAGTACGGCCTTCAACTGCGCTGGACCGACGCCCGCGGCGGCCAGGCGCATGAGCACGCCCCGGCCGGCGTCCACCAGATACTGCTCGGATCCTCCCGAGACGAGCGTGGCGGGACCCGCTCGCTGCGGGTCGGGTATAGGACCACCGGTTCCTAGCAGGGTGACGGCGAGCATCTGACCGGGCCTTGCAGCGCGCAACCGGCGAACGAACCGTCGACGGGCTCAGGCGTCGGCGGCGTCCAGCGCTCCCACCAGGGCGGCGGCGCCTTCGTCGATCTCGGCCGCGGTGACGTTGAGCATGGGGGTCACCCGGACCACGTTGCCGTAGAGGCCGCCCTTGCCGATCAGCAGCCCCCGGTCCCGGCACCCCTCAAGCACCGCGGTGGCCCGGGCTGCGTCGGGCTCGATCGAGCCGGGATGCACGAACTCCATGGCCTGCATGAGGCCCCGGCCCCGCAGCTCGGCCACCCAGTCGTAGCGCTCCACCGCGGGAGCCAGCGCCTCCGTCAGCCGCCGGCCCATGGCCCGGGCGTTGCCCTGAAGGTCGTCCTCCAGCACCCGGCGCAGCGTGGCCCGACCGGCTGCGGCCGACAGCGGGTTGCCTCCGAAGGTGGAGAACTGCAGGGCCTTGATGGCGTCGAAGATCTCGGCCCGGGCCACCACGCCGGCCAGGGTGATGCCGTTGCCGACACCCTTGGCGAAGGTGAGCATGTCGGGCACGATCCCGTGGGCCTCGTAGCCCCAGAAGTGCTCGCCGGTGCGGCCCCAGCCGGTCTGCACCTCGTCGGAGATGAACAGGATGTCGTGGGACGACAGCACCTTTCCCATGGCCCCGAAGAAGCCGTCGGGGGGCACGGTGAACCCGCCCACGCCCTGGATGGGCTCGGCGATCATGGCGGCCACGTCGCCGGCGGTGGTCATGTCGATGAGCTGCACGAGGTCGTCGACGCAGGCGCCGGTGTAGGCGTCGTCGTCGAGGTGCCGGAACGGGCTCCGCAGCCGGTAGCCGCCGTGCACGTAGGTGACGTTGAGGCCGGTGTGGCTGGTGGACGACCAGCTGCGCTGGGCGGTGATGGCCTGCGCCGAGAAAGTGCGCCCGTGGTAGCTGTTACGCATGGCCAGGATCTGGTTGGAGCCGCGGTAGGCGGTGGCCAGCAGCAGGGCGGCGTCGTTGGCCTCGCTCCCCGACGGCAGGAAGAACACCCGGGCGTCGTCGATGCCCGACACCCGGGCCACGTCCTCGGCGAAGGCGATCATGGGCTCGCTCAGATACAGAGTCGAGGTGTGCATCACCCTGGACGCCTGCTCCTGCACGGCGGCCACCACGCTGGGCTCGGCGTGGCCGATCATGGTGGTGAGCACCCCACCGAAGAAGTCAAGGTAGCGGTTGCCCTCGACGTCGGTGACGTAGCTGCCCTCACCCCGGTCGATCGAGATCGGCTGGTCGTAGAGCAGGTGCAGAAAGCTAGGAAGCGCCGCCGCGTACCGCTCGGCCAGTTCAGCGTTTGTGGTCATGCGCCAGATTATGCCTTCGATGGAGCCCGGCGCAGGCCCCGCTCAGCAACTCCCGCTCCTGTTCGCTCCGCTCACGGGCCGCTCGGGCCACGGCCTCGCCGTATGGGCCGAATGCGCTCCCGTATTCGCTCGGCCTCTGGGCGGTCAGTCGTTGCGGAGCTTGTGGGCCAGGGCCACCGCGGCCCTCGCTTCGCGGTTGGTGCGGGACTCGTAGGTGTCGGCCGCGGCCAGGATCCAGCGGCTGCCCCGCACTCCCAGCCAGCGCAGCGGCTCGGGCTCCCATTTCGGGTGGCGGACCCCCACCCACGGCAGGTCGACCCGCTCGGAGTCGGTGCCGGTGATCAGGTCGGCCAGGGTGCGTCCGGCCAGGTTCGACGGCGCCACCCCCTCCCCCACGTAGCCGCCGGCGCCGGCGGTGCCCGCGGCCCGGTCGAAGTGCACGAACGGGGTCCAGTTGCGGGGCACGGCGAGCACGCCGCCCCACCGGTGGGTGATCCGGGTGCCCGACAGCGCGGGGAACAGGTCCACCAGGGTGGCGTGGATGCGTTCGTGGGAGCGATGGTGGCGTTCGACGGACGGGCTGATCCGCGACCCGTACAGGTAGGGCACACCCCGGCCGCCGAAGGCGATGCGGTCGTCGGCGGTGCGCTGGCCGTATATCACCATGTAGCGGTCGTCGGCGAAGGTGGGCCGGTCGGCCAGGCCGATCTCGTCGAAGGTCGACTGCGGCAGCGGCTCGGTGCCGATCATCAGCGAGTAGACGGGCAGCAGCTGGCGCCGCCGGCCCCGCAGGTCGCGGGTGTATGCCTCGGTCGCCCGCACCACCACCTCGGCCCGGACCGTGCCCCGGTTGGTCAGTACCCGGCCGGGCTCGATGGCGGCTGCCGGGGTCTGCTCGTAGATCTTGGCCCCGCGCCGCTGCACCACGTCGGCCAGGCCCCGCACCAGCCGGGCCGGGTCGATCGCCGCGCAGGGTGCGTAGAAGATGCCGCCGAGCACTCCGGTGGCGTTCGCGTGAGCCCGGGCTTCATCCGCGGTCAGCAGCCGGACCTCGTCCTCCGTGAGCCCTAGTTGGTGGTGATGGGCTATCTCGACGGTCTGGCGCTCCGCTTGGGGACGGTTGCGAGCGAACCGGATCACCCCGCCCTTGTGGTAGCCGCAGTCGATCCCCTCGGCCGCGGCCACCCGTCCGACCTGGTCGACGCTGTCGAAGACGGCCCGGGCGAGGCGCAGCGACGCCGGCAGGTCGGCCAGGGAGGCGTACTTCTCGATGCCCGCGGCCAGCTCGCCGACCACCCAGCCGCCGTTGCGGCCGGAGGCGCCGAACCCGCAGATGTCGCGCTCGATGACCGCCACCCGCAGCGCCGGGTCGAGCCCGAGCAGGTAGTAGGCGGTCCACAGGCCGGTGAACCCGCCGCCGACGATGGCCACGTCGGCGTCGGTGTCGCCGTCCAGCGCGGGGCGAGGGTCGAGCGAGCCGGGGAAGGTGTCGAGCCACATCGACCGCTCGCGGTACCGCGCGTCCAAGGCTGAACCGGGGGGCATCCCGCCACTGTACGGCTGAGCAGGTCGGCGCGCCGCCGGCCGGCCGGGTGCGCCCCCTGTTCGCTCGACCTCTTGGAACGTGCGCGGATAGGAGCAAAGCCGTCGCGTAACGGCGGTGCGTCTCCCGCTCCTGTTCGCTGCGCTCACGGGCCGCTCACGCCACGGCCTCGCCCGTATGGGCCGGATTCGCTCGCCTGCCCGCTCGACCTCTCAGCGGATCTGGGCGATCCGGCCCGAGCGGCCCCATGCCTTGTCGGCGGTGAGCACTCTTGCGTCGAGGCGCTCGCCCAGCGCCAAGCAAAGCCGATCTGCGAGCGAGAGGCTCTCGCCTCGCCGCCAGCGACGAGCGGCCCACTCGGCGTCGTCGCTGGTCACCGGCTCAACCCGCACGCCGTAGCTCTCCAGCAGGGCTCGGGCTTGATCCCAGTCGCGGCCCTCACCCAGCACCCGCCGGGCGACCTCCGACCAGTTCGCCGCGCCGCACCTCGGGTCGTCGGCCACCGCACCCTCAACCGCGTCGGCTCCGTCCTCACCCAGCAGGAACGCCAGGATCGCCGATGCGTCGAGCACCGAAGTCACTCGACAACCTCACTCTCGCCGTCCTCGACCGCGGCAGCCCTGCGCCGGTCGGCCAGGAGTTGCTCCACTAGGTCCAGCCCCTTCAGATCATTGCGAACCCGATCCCGAAGCTGCTCACGGGTCAGTAGGACCAGGCCGTCAGGCGACTCGACGAGCACCATCGGCGATCCGGCAACCAGTCCGGCGCGCTCCCGGACTGCGGCCGGCACCACGATCCGGCCCCGATCTCCCATTGCAACTATATGTGTCCCACTCATGCCTTGATGATACCACGTGACTGGCACGCCTGGGAAGCAGTGGTGCCGCTCGAACCGCGCACCGCGCGGCCTGCCGGTGGCTTCGGCACCATGGTGCCAGCGCTAGCCTGCGGGTATGCGACGGCCGCCGATCAGGCAACTCGACCTGGCCGGATCGCCCGAGGCCATGGGCGACGCCCACGGGCGGGCCTACGCGGAGGAGATTCGCCGCTACGCCCGCGAACGGGTGGACATCGTGACCGGGGGGCTGTGGAGCGGCGGGCCGCTGGAGCGGGGGGCGGTGCTGGAGTTGGCCGAAGCCTGCCTGCCCGCCCAGGAGGCGTTCTCGCCCGGCCTGCACACCGAGATGATGGCTATGGCGAACGCGGCCGGGATTACCCCGGCCGAGGCGGTGGCGGTGGGTGGGTTCACCGACTTCGTGGACACGGTGAGGGCGGCAACCGCCGGCCCCCATCCGCCGACGGTCACGGAGGACGACTGCACCGCCTTCATCGTGCCCGACGGTCGGGCTGCGGGGGCGGGGATGGTCGGGCAGACGTGGGACATGCACGACGCCGCCACCGACCACGTGGTGCTGGCCCGCCTGCGCCCCGAGACCGGTCCCGGCGCCCTGGTGTTCACTACCGTGGGATGCCTGGGCCAGATCGGCATGAACGAGTCGGGCGTCTGCGTCGGGATCAACAATCTCACCGGCAACGACGGCCGCTTCGGCGTGATGTGGCCCACCGTCGTCCGCGAGATGCTCGCTCAGGCCACCGCGGCCGGCGCGCTGGACGTGCTGCTGAGAGCCGATCTCGCCGGCGCCCACAACTACCTGATCCTCGATGCCGAGGGCCGGGGGTACAACGTCGAGGCCATGCCGTCGGCCCGGCCGGTCGAGGTTCTGGTCGATCAGCCGCTCGTGCACGCCAACCACGTGACCGAACCCGCGGCCGCGCCCTTCGAGGGTGAGCGGGACGCCGAACTGATGGCCAACTCGCGCCAGCGCCAGGACCTGGCCGAGGCCATGCTGGCCGGCACCAACGGGCCGGTCGACGCAGAGCGTCTCATGGAGATCACCCGCGAGCCCTCCGCGATCTGCCGCTGGCCCGACCCCAAGTACCGGGTCGAGTCGAGCGGCGCGGTCATCATGCGGCCCCGTACCGGCGACTTCTGGGCCTGCTGGGGCCAGCCGGCGGACAACGACTACGAGCACTTCTCGCTGACACCCGCCGCGGCCCAGCGCAGCTGAGCGGGCCCCGCAGCCAATGGGCGAACTGACCTACACCAACATCAGGGCCGAGTGGGCCGAGGCGCTCCAGCACATCGAGCACACCGCGTTCCCGACCGCGGACACCGAAGACCTCTACTGGGCCGACGAGCTGCGGGCCCTGGCCCTCGAGTTCGGTGAGGGAGGCGTGGTGGTGCTCGACGGCGACACCCCGGTGGCCATGGGGCTGGGCATCCGCATCCACTTCGACTTCAGCCACACCCAGCACTCGATCCGCGACCTGGTGGGGGTCGACGGCGGCACCGGCCACGTTCCCGACGGCCCCTGGTACTACGGCACGAGCATCGCGGTGCTGCCCGACTACCGCCGCCGGGGCATCGGCAAGCGGCTCTACGACATGCGCAAGCAGATCTGCCGGGACCTGAACCTGGCCGGCATCGTGGCCGGCGGGGTGATCCCCGGCTACGCCGACCACAAGGACGAGATGTCGGCCGCCGACTACGTGGCCAAGGTCTCGGCCGGCGAGTTGTACGACGCCACCCTCACCATGCAGATCGCCAACGGCTTCGAAGCCCGCGGCGTCATCGCCAACTACATCACCGACCCGGCAGTGGACAGCTGGGCGTCGCTGATCGTCTGGGAGAACCCCGACTACAACCCCGACGACTGACGCAGTTCGGCTCGGGCTTCGAGGAGAGCGATCAGGTCGGGGGCGTGCTCGCCCAGGGCGGGGACGGTGGTGTCCGGATCGCCGGCGTCGCTGAGGTTGAATGGGGGCTTGTAGACCTCGGTCGACCCGGTCGGGACGGTCACCTGCATGAAGCGGTCGCGGGCCCTGAGCTGATCGTGCTGCCACAGCGCCATCGGGTCCCGCACGAAGCTGTGAGCCACCCGGCCCGCCCGCAAACGCCCGATCAGCTCCTCGGGCGAGACCGAGGAGAACACCGAGGTGATCATGACCTCTAGGTCGTCGATGTTGGCGATGCGGTCCGGGTTGTCGACGAACCGGGGATCGGTGATCAGCGCCGGGTCCTTCAGCACGTGGGTAGCGAAGTCGACCCAGTCGCGGTTGCTCTGCACGGCGACCATGACCAGCTCGCCGTCGCTCATCGGGTACATGCCGTAGGGGGCGATGATGGTGTGGCGGTGCCCGGACCTTGTCGGGACCGAGCCCTTGCCCACGGCCGCATAGGTCGGCGCGGCGGTCCACTCGGCGACGCACTCCAGCATCGACACCTCGATGGATGCGCCCTCGCCGGTGGCCTGCCGCCGGTACAGCGCGGCCAGGATCGACGACAAGGCGTACATGGCCGCAGAGATGTCCGCGATCGAGAACCCGACCTTGCAGGCCTGCTCCGCGGTGCCGGTGAGGGCCACCGCCCCGCCCTCGGCCTGAACGGCCAGGTCGTAGGCCTTGTCGTCGGTGCGGGGGCCGCCCAGGCCGTATCCGGAGATGTCGCAGGCGATGAGGCCGGGGAACCTCTCCCGGAGCTGGTCGGCCAGAAGCCCGGCCCGGTGGGCCGCGGCAGGCGACAGGTTCTGCACGAACACGTCGGCGCCGGCCACCAGCCGGTCGAAGGTGGCCCGGTCGCCGGGGTCCTTCAAGTCGAGTTCGATGCTCTGCTTGCCCCGGTTGGCCCACACGAAGAAGGCCGACGTGCCGTCCATGGCCGAGTCGTAGTGGCGGGCGAAGTCGCCCTCACCGGGGCGTTCCACCTTCAGGACCCGGGCCCCCAGATCGGCGAGCTGGCGGGTGGCGAACGGGGCGGCCACCGCCGCCTCCAGTGCGACCACGATCACGCCGTCCAGGGGCGCGCTCATGGCGCCTGCACCCTCACACCGTCCGGGGGCGCGCTCATGCGGTCACGGCTCCGGGTCCGGTGGCAGGTAGCCGCCGCGGGTCTGGGGCAGCTTCATGTCCAGGATCCGCGACGCCACCACCGTGCGCAGGATCTGGGCGGTGCCCCCGCCGATGGTGAACATGCGAACGTCGCGGTACATGCGCTCCAGAGGATTGTTGCGGCTGTATCCGGCGGCACCGTGGACTTGCAAGGCGTCGCTCACCACCGCGATGGCCGCCTCGGAGGTGAAGATCTTGGCCTGGGCGGCCAGGGCGGGATCGGGGAACAGGCCGCCGGGACCCTGGGAGGCCGCCGCCCGGTAGGTGAGGCTGCGGGCCGCCTCCAGCTTCACCGACATGTCGGCCAGCATCCACTGCAGGCCCTGGAACTCGGCTATGGGGCGCCCGAACTGCTCGCGCTTGCGCACGAACTCCAGTGCAAGCTCGTAGGCACCCGAAGCCAGGCCGAGCGCCACCGTGCCGGCACCCACTCGCTGGGTGTTGTAGGCGTTCATCAGGTCGGCGAAGCCCCGTCTCAGCCCCGAAGGCGGCTGCACCGCCATGTCGGCGGCGACCTCCATGTCGTTGAAGTTGACCACTGTCTCGGGGATGCCCCTCAGTCCCATGGCCGGCTCGCGGGGCCCGATCTCGAGCCCCGGCGTCTGGTCCCTGAAGGCCAGGAACGCGCCGATGCCCTCCTCGTCGCCGTGCTCATCGAAGACCCGGGCGAACACGAGGTGCGTTCTCGACACGCCACCCCCGGTAATCCAGTGCTTGGCGCCGTTGAGCACGTAGCCGTCGCCGCTCCGGTCGGCCCGGGTGGTCATCTCCGACGCCGCGCTCCCGGCCCCGGGCTCGGTGATGCAGATGGCCGGCTTGTCCCCGGCCAGCACCAGCGCGGCCACTTTCTGGCGCTGAGCGTCTGTGCCGTAGGCCATGACCGCAGAGAGCGCCCCCATGTTGCACTCCACGGCGATTCGGCCCGTGACCCCGCACACCTTGGCCATCTCCTCCACGACCAGCACGGCGTCGAGCAGTGATCGGCCGGGTCCGCCGAAGGCGGCGGGCACGGTCATGCCACAGAAGCCGGCCTGCTGGAGGGCGGCGACGTTGTCCCACGGGTACTGCTCGCTGCGGTCCACCTCGGCGGCCCGCGGCGCGATCACCTCGCGAGCCAGGGCCCGGGCCTCGGCCTGGACGGCCCTCTGCTCCAGCGTGAGCTCCCAGCTCATGCCGCCACGGCTGCCGCCTGGGCGGTCAGCGTGATCAGGTCTCGCTGGGCGATACTCCCACCGATTCGCCGGGTAGCCGCACCCAGTGCGTCCACGATCTGCACGCAATGGCCATAGTCGCCGTGGGCATAGCTGCAGAAGGCCTCCACGAGCGGCTCGACGACGCGGCCGAACGTCTTGTCGTTCTCGCTGGTCCCCGATGGGCGCTCGCCGAGGCCCTCGAACCAGCGCCCCGCCCCGGGATGGTCGGGCCGGCGCGTGAATGTCAAGGCGGCGTGCACGTCCAGAAAGCCGCAGGTGTGGCGCTCGGCCACGCCGTCCCAGCGCTCCGCCAGCGCGTCCCAGCGGTCGTCGGGGTCGCACCCGGCCAGTTCGAGCCGCCACAGCAGCGACGTCTGGTCGCAGAGTTGGAAGGCGGTCTTGGCATGGGGCATGCGCTCGTCGAAGACGGCCAGCGCGCCCGACTCATCGCCGGAGGCCAGCAGGCGCAGGGCCAGATGCCACCAGATGTGGGTGGCGAGGAGTTCCTGGCTGCTCCACCGATCGACCGATCCCTCCAGCAGCTCGAGGGCGGCCGCAGTGTCGTCGGTGGACTCGTACACGTGAGCGAGTGCATGCCGGGACCACAGGTCTTCGGGGTCTAGGTCCAGGGCGGCCCGGCCCAGCTCCTCGGCCTCGCCGTAGCGCCCGATCTCCTCCAGGGCGAAGGCGTGCTGACCGGCCACGAACCCCCATCCCTGCTCGTCCTGCCAAGCCTCGGCGGCACGAGTGCTGGATGCCAGCCGGCCGCCGTCGTCGCCGACATGCAGGTAGACGTCGTGAGCGAAGCGCACCGCCGCGAAGTCGCGCTCACCATCGGCGACCTCGTCCCAAGCCCGGGCCGCGGCGGTGAACTCCCCCGCAACGAGCAGTTCGAGCGCCCGCACATGGGCCCGTTCACGATCACCGGACCCGCTGGCGCGGGACCGGGCCCGGGCTGTGTCTGCGACCAGCGCCGGTGCGCCGGACGGGGTTCCGGCCAAGATTCGATAGACCGCGGCGAACACCGGGCCCAGAACGAACGCCTCGTCGTCGGTGCCTGCCTCCGACATCACGGCCACCGGGTCGCCCCGGTAGTGCAGGTACTGCTCCCAGCCGCGCTCCCAGGCGTCGACGCTGACCGGCTCTCCCTGCACCGGCCCGGGGTCGGGCAGGCCCACGACACTCATTTTGGAGCGGCCGCGAATAGGTGCGAGCCTGTCGTGTTGCGACGGGGTCATGCCCGCTCTTGTTCGCTTCGCTCACGGGCCGCTCGGGCCACGGCCTCGCCCGTATGAGCCGCTTTGACACGGCGGGCCGCTCGGCCTCTGACTTCAACCTCCAGATGCTCTATGCCGTTGACGAAGTTCGAGTCCACGTAGACAGGATCGCCGGCCAGCCGCAGATCGATGCCCCGGGACAGGATCGCCTCGATGAGCACGGCCAGCTCGAGGCGGGCCAGCGGCGCCCCCAGGCAGAAGTGGGCGCCGCCCCCGCCGAAGGCGACGTTGGGCGGTCGCAGCGGCCTGGTGACGTCGAAGCGCAGTGGCTCGTCGAATACCTCCTCGTCGAAGTTGGCCGCCGCGTACCACATCACCACCTTGTCACCGGCGCTCAGTGGCGTGTCCTGCAGCACGGTGTCGCGGGTCAGCGTGCGGCGGAAGTAAAGGATCGGCGACGAGTACCGGATCACCTCCTCGGCGGCCCGGTCCATCAGCGAAGGATCGGAGCGCAGCCGCTCGAACTGGTCGGCGAACTCCACCAGGTGCAGGGCCAGATGGGCCATCGACGCCCTGGTCGTCTCGTTGCCGGCGAACACCATCAGCCGGAAGAAGTTGGTGAACTCGGCGTCGGTGAGGCGCTCGCCGTCGACCTCGGCCTCGATGAGCTTGGTGACCAGGTCGTCGGCGGGCTCGGCCCGGCGCCGCTCGCCGAGGGAGCGGGCGTACTCGTTGATGCCGTGGGCGGCCGGGCTGTTGAACGGCAGCAGCCGCAGGTCGGTGGTGTTGCCGTACGCCGTGGGCTCCAGCGGCTTGCTGGAGGTGCCGGCCACCAGATGGTCGGTCAGCTCGATCATGTAGTCGTGGTCCGACTCGGGCACGCCCATGATGTCGCAGATCACCCCGATGGGGATCGGCGCGGCCACCGCGTCCACCCAGTTGCCGCCGCCGGCCTGCATCAGCGCGTCGAGGCGAGCGGCGATCCGGGTCCGCACCGCGGCCTCGTAGGACTGCACGTGGCGGGGCGTGAACGCCGAGCTGACCAGCCGCCGCAGGCGGGTATGCACCGGCGGGTCGAGGTCGATCATGGACGCCCGGGCCGACAGGGCGTCCTCGTCGATGTCGTAGATCTGTATGTGGCCGACGGCCGACGAGTACAGGTCGGTGTCGCGGGAGACCTCCGACACCGGCGCATGGCGGGTGACCGACCAGAAGCCGGTGCGGTCGCCCCCGCCTGGCGGGGTCCAGCTCAGTGTCGGGCGGGCCCGCATCTCGGCGAAGGCCTCCTGCGGGATGCCTTGGGAGAAGGTGGCCGGATCCTGAAGGTCCGCCGGCGCCAGAACCCGCTCGGAGAGGGCCATTACCCCAGCTACCCCAGCACGAAGGGGTCGCGGGTGGCGCCGGTCAGCTCCACCCACACCGTCTTGGTCAACAGGTAGCCGTCCAGGGCCTCGCGGCCGTTGTCCTTGCCGTAGCCGGACTGCTTGAACCCGCCGAAGGGCGCGGTGTAGCTGGCGGTCCGGTAGGTATTGACCCACACGGTGCCGGCATGGAGCGCCCTCGACATCCGCAGGGCCCGGCGCACGTCGAGCGTCCACACGCCGGCAGCCAGCCCGTAGTCGGTGTCGTTGGCCAGCTTGACCGCCTCGTCCTCGTCGTCGAAGGTCATCATGGCCAGCACCGGACCGAACACCTCGTTGCGCACGATGGTGGTGTCGTTGGTGGCGCCCGTGATCACGGTGGGCCGCACGAAGCGGCCTCCCAGGACCGGGTCGACCACCCCTCCGGCTGCGATGGTGGCTCCCTCGCCCCGGGCCTGCTCGATCATGGCCAGGATGCGGTCGCGCTGCGCGTCCGACGCGGCCGGGCCCATCTCGGTGGCGAAGTCCGACGGGTCGCCCAGCACCAGCTCGGCGGCCCGGGCCGTGATCCTGGCCACGATGTCGTCGGCGACGCCGCGCTGCACGTAGGCGCGCGACCCGGCGATGCAGGTCTGGCCGCTGGCCGCGAAGATCCCGGCCAGCAAGCCGTTGGTCGCGGCTTCAGGGTCGGCGTCGTCGAAGATGATCTGGGGCGACTTGCCGCCCAGCTCCAGCACGGTCGGCACCAGATTGGCAGCGGCTGCCCTAGCCACGTGGCGGGCGGTGTCGCCACCGCCGGTGAAGGTGATCTTGTCGATCCCGGGATGGGCGGTCAGTGCGGCCCCCACCGACGGGCCTCCGGTGACCACGTTGATCACCCCCGGCGGGAAGCCGGCCTCGGCGGCCCGCTCGGCCAGCAGCAGCGCGGTGACCGGAGTGAGCTCCGACGGCTTCACCACTGCGGTGCAGCCTGCGGCCAGCAGCGGCGCCAGCTTCCAGGTCAGCAGCAGCAGGGGCGAGTTCCACGGGACGATGGCGCCCACCACCCCGACGGGCACCTTCTCGGTGTAGACGAGGAAGTTGGGCGTGGGGCTGGGGATCTGCTCGCCGGTGATCTTGTCGGCCAGGCCGGCGAAGTAGTCGTAGTAGCTCTGGAGGCTCTTGGCCTGCGCCGAGGTCTCGCGGATGATCTTGCCGTTGTCGCGGGTCTCGATGGCGGCCAGCTCGTCGGCGTCCCGGGTGAGGATCTCGCCCAGGCGACGCATGAGCCGGGCCCGCTCGACCGCCGCCATCTGAGCCCACGGCCCGTCGCTGAAGGCCCGCCGGGCCGCGGCCACCGCCGCGTCGACGGCGTCGGGGTCGTCGGCCACCTCCGCCCAGACCTCCCCGGTGTAGGGATTGGCAGTGGTCATACGGCGATCGGAAGCAGGCGAGGCGGAGCCCCCGTCGATCCAGTTGTCGTAGGTCTGCATGCAGGCCTCCTACTCGCTCGGCGTCTGGGATTCGACAATGGAGACGGCCGCGCCCGGGCACCGGTGCACGACCACATCGGCTCGTGGGCGGGGCAGCGCGCCCGACCCGATGACGGACGAGATCACCTCGTCCTCGTCGAGCAGGAAGACCTCGGGTTCCAGCATCTCGCACTGGCCCCCGCCGATGCACCGCTCCTCATCGACGGCCACCCGGACCAGTTCGGTGCTCACGACGCCGCCTCGGCCAGCGACTCGGCCAGGATGCCCAGGCCCTCGTCGACGTCGGCGTCGGTGGCCACCAGCGGCACCAGCACCCGGATGCAGTTGGAGTAGACCCCGGCCCCCATGAGCAGCAGACCCCGCTCGAAGGCGGCCTCCATGATGGCGGCGGCCGTCTCGGGGGCGGGCTCGCGGGTGGCCGGATCCCCGACGAACTCGAGAGCCAGCATGGCGCCCAGGCCCCGCACTTCCCCGATGGCCGGCACCGATCCGGCCAGCTCGTCGAGGCCGCATCGCAGGCGGCGACCCAGCGACTCGGCCGCCGCCTGGAAGTCCCGGTCGAACACCCGGGCGATGGCCACCGAAGCGGCCGCGCACGACAGCGGGTTGCCCCCGTAGGTGCCGCCGATGCCGCCGCCATGGACCGAGTCCATGATCTCGGCCCGCCCGGTCACGCCCGAGATGGGCAGCCCGCCTCCCATCGACTTGCCCCAGGTGCACAGGTCCGGCTCGACGCCGTAGTGGGCGATGGCCGCGGGGACCCCGGTCCGGCCCATGCCCGACTGGACCTCGTCGGCGATCACCAGGATCCCGTGCTCGGCCGCGATCTCCGCGACCCTGCCCGGGTAGTCCTCGGGCATGGGGATGAACCCGCCCTCGCCCTGCACCGGCTCGAAGATGATCGCGGCCACGTTCGACGGGTCGGTCTGGTTCTTCAACAGCCGCTCGAGCCCGGCGACGGCGTCGTCGGAGGTCACCCCCCGGTACGGGTAGGGACCGGGCGCCCGGTACACCTCCGGCGCGAACGGGCCGAAGCCCAGCTTGTACGGGCGCACCTTCGACGTCAGCGACATGGCCAGCAGGGTGCGGCCGTGGAAGCCGTTGTCCAGGCTCACGATGCCCGGACGGCCGGTGTGGTAGCGGGCGATCTTCACCGCGTTCTCCACTGCCTCGGCGCCCGAGTTCAACAGCAGAGCCTTCTTGGCGAAGTCGCCGGGATGGCACTCGCACAGCAGCCGGCACACCTCGACGTAGGGTTCGTAGGCCGACAGGGAGAAGCACTGGTGCAGGTACGCGTCGAGCTGGGCCCGGATCGCGGCGACGATCTCGGGGTCGCGATGGCCGTGGTTGACGGTGCCGATGCCCGACACGAAATCGATGAACTCGCGGCCGTCCACGTCGGTGATGCGCGCCCCCGAGGCGCTGGCCACGAAGAACGGCCGGCCCGCGGTCCCGGCGGCCACCCAGCGGGCCCGCTCGGCCGCCAGACGCTCGGTGTTGGGCAATGAGTTCATGGCGCACCTCCTGGGGCCATGTCCACGGACAGCACGCCGTGGACGAAGTTCGACGCCACCCTCACCGGCTCGCCGCGCTGCTCCAGGAACATCCGGCGCGCGGCCATCTCCTCCAGCAGCACCGACACTTCGAGCCGGGCCAGGAACGCTCCCAGGCACAGGTGCGGCCCGCCGCCACCGAAGGCGAAGTGCTCGTTGTCGCCGCGGCCGACGTCGAAGCGGAAGGGATCGGCGTAGGCGGCCTCGTCGCGGTTGGCCGAGGCGTACCACATGACCACCTTGTCGCCGGCCGCGATGGGGGTGCCGGCCAGCTCGCAGTCGGCGGCCGCCGTTCTGCGCATGTGCAGCACCGGGGTGGCCCACCGGATGATCTCCTCAGTGGCCGGCTCGATCAGTTCCGGGTCGTCCAGGACCCGCTGCCACTGGTCGGGATGGGCGGCCAGAGCCATGGCGCCATGGCTGATGGCTGTGCGGGTGGTCTCGTTGCCGGCGAAGACCAGCAGGTGGAACAGGTGGCGGTACTCGTGGCGGGAGATCCGCCCGCCGTCGGCTTCGGCCTCGACCAGGTGGGTGACGAGATCGTCGCAGGGCTCGGCCCTCCGCATCGCACGCATCTCGTCGCCGTACTCGAACAGGGCGTGGCTGGCCGGGCTGTTGAACGGCAGCAGGCGCAGCTCGGTGGTGTTGCCGAACGCGTCGGGCGGCAGCGACTGGGTGTCGCTGGTGCCCTCCACCAGATAGTTCGACAGCTCGACGAGATAGTCGGCGTCGGCGACGGGCACGCCCAGCATGGACAGGATCACCCGGATGGGCAGCGGAGCGGCCACCATGTCGACCCAGTCGCCGCCTCCCCGGCTCATGAACTCGTCGAGCAATTCGACGGTGATCTCGCGCACCGCGTCCTCCCAGCGGCGGATGTTCTTGGGGGTGAACGCCCCCGCCACCATGCGCCGCAGCCGGGTGTGGTCGGGGGCGTCGGTGTCGATAAGCGAGCGGCGGGCCTCCAGGGCGTCGGCCTCCAGGTCCCACAGGTTGGTGTGGCCGATGGCCGACGAGAACACCTTCGGGTTGCGCGACACCGCCCTGACGTCGGCGTGGCGGGTCACCGCCCAGAACCCGTTGTCGGTGTAGGGGTGCCAGGCCAGCCCCGGCATGGACCGGATCTGGGCGAACCGCTCGTGGGGGATGGCGTCGAGGTAGAGCCGCGGATCAGCGATCTCGGGGGCCAGAGTCGGCGTGGAGGCGGCTGACGGGCTCATGGGCTGGGGTCCCGGGGTCCTGCGTCAGCAGTGCGCCAGGAAGCGGGCTCGCTCCCAGTCGTTGACGACTTCCGGGTCGGGAGAGTTCTCGGCGGCCAGGGCGAGCTCGTGCTCGGCGGTGCACAGGTAGTTGGTCGAGAAGTCTGTTCCGAGCATCTCCGCCATCGGGGAGCCGCGGTAGGCCGCTATGGCGTCGGCCAGGGTCGCGGGCAGAGGAGCGCAGTCGCCGGGATTGGTGTACATGTCGCCCTGGCTCATCGGCGGGATCTCCAAGCCCCGCTCGAGTCCGTCGCAGCCGGCGGCCAGCACCCCGGCGATCATCAGGTGGGCGGTGGCGTCGGCGCCCGCGGCCCGGAACTCCACCCGGTTGCCTGACGATCCGGCCTCGGTGATGCAGCGAGCCATCACGGTGCGGTTGTCACCGCCCCAGTGCACGTGGGTCGGGGCGAAGGTGTAGGGCCTCACCCGCTTGGCCCCGTTGTCGGTGGGCGCTCCGAGCAGGCTCATGCTCTGGGCGTGCTCCAGGAGGCCTCCGAGCCACTTCGACATCAACTCGTTGGGGGCGCCGTCGGAGTTGGCGAAGGCGTTGGCCCCGTCGACGTTCAGGCTGGTGTGGACGTGCATCCCCGAGCCCGACTGGTCGGCCCACGGCTTGGGCATGAAGGTGGCCCTCATCCCGTGGCGCACCGCCACCTGCTTGACGATGCTCTTGAAGACCACCGTGGCGTCGGCCGCGGTCATGGCGTCGGCGTAGGAGATGTTGACCTCTATCAGCCCCGGTCCGTACTCGGCGTTGGAGGACTCCACGTCGAGTCCGGCACCCAACAGCCCGGCCCGCATGTCGGCGATGCAGTCCTCAAGGGCGACCGCGTCGGTGAGCGATGAGTACTTGATGTGGTCCTGGACCGGGCTCCAGTCCTCTTGGCACAGGTAGAACTCGAGTTCGGTGGCCGCTATGGGCTCGAATCCGAGGCCGCGGCATCGCTCGATCTGGTTGGCCAGCACACGCCGGGGGGACAGCTCGTGCGGGTGGCCGTGCTCGTCGAACACGTCGGTGAAGACGATGGCGTAACCGGGCTGGTGGGTGAAGGTCCTCCCGGTGGACAGATCGGGTATCAGCTTGCAGTCGAGATAGCCGGTGTCCATGTTGATGAACGGGTTGTCGGTCAGGTCGTCCTGGGCGTCCATGATGAAGATGGCGTCCGCGATGGCCACGCCCTGTTGGGCCACGGTGCTGAAGAAACGCTCGACGGGCACCCGCTTGCCCCGCAGGTGCCCCTGGGTGTCGGGGACGGCCACCTCGACGGTGTGCACTTCAGCTTCTGTGCACTGGTCCCGGAACCTGTCTGCTGCTTCGGTGTCGGTCATCGATGCTCCTAGTGGTTGGTGGACGTTTGGGTGGACGAATATCAGGCGACGGTCAGCACGACCCGCGATTCGACTCGGCCGGCTCGCAGCCGATCGTGGGCCGTCTGGGCTTCCTCGAGGGGCAGCGTCTCCACCGGGTTGAGCACCGAGGGCTCCCGCCCGGCCAGGTCGAGCAACTCGTCGAGCTGGGCCCGGCTGCCCCACACGCTGGTCATGAAGCGGGCCTCGTGGGGCACCGCGCCGAAGCCGAACGGGATCCGGCCGCCGTACAGCCCGACGACGGCCACCAGACCCAACCTGGCTACCGCGCCCGCGGCGGTCGCCAGGGTGGCCTCACTGCCGATGAAGTCGATCACGAAGTCGAACGGGGGCAACTCATCGCCGGGCCCGTAAGCGTGGTGAGCGCCGCGCTCGACGGCGGTGGCCCGCTTGGCCGCTGAAAGGTCGAGCGCGCCGACCTCGGCGTCGCTGAGCAGCCGCAAGTAGCGGATGGCGTACTGGCCCAGCCCGCCGGCTCCGATCACCAGCGCCCGCCGCGGCCGGCCCGGGCGGCGCAGGGTCTCCAGGCCCTGGGTGGCGGCCCGGTAGGCGGTGAGGCCCCCGCAGGCCAGCGGGGCGCACTCGACAGGATCGAGGTCGCCGATGGGCGCCAGGTAGGCAGAGTCGGGAACCAGCATCCTTTCCGCATACCCGCCGTCGGAGAAGATGCCGGCCTCTCGGGCGTCGACGCAGATCATCTCCACGCCCTCGTCGCAGAGCTCGCAGGATCGGCATCCCCACGGCGCGTAGACCATGACTGGACCCAGGCGCGGGTGCACACCGGTCACCTCGTGGCCGAGGACGAGCGGCAGCGGGCTGGGAATGACTCCTTCCACCACGTGCAGATCGGAGTGGCAGACGCCGCACGCGGTGACCTCGATGACCTCGGCGGCAGGGTCAGGATCGGGGTGGTCGCCGACGAAGCGGAGATCGGTGTTGAACTCCTGCAGGACGACGGCTCTCATGACCCCGAACCCGGCTAGTAGCTCTTGGGCAGGCCCAGGCACTTCTGAGCGATGAAGGCCAGCACCAGATTGTTGTTGACGGGAGCCACCTGGTACAGGCGGGTCTCGCGCAGCTTGCGCTCGATGTCGTACTCGACCGCGAACCCGAACCCGCCGTGGGTGTTCAGCGCGGCGTTGCCGGCCTCCCACGAAGCTTCCGAGGCCAGCATCTTCGCCATGTTGGCCTCCGCACCGCACGGCTCGCCCCGGTCGAAGAGGTCGGCCGCCTTCCAGCGCATCAGGTCGGCGGCTTGGAGGTTGGCGTAGGCCTTGGCCAGCGGGAACTGCACTCCCTGGTTCTGCCCGATGGGGCGTCCGAAGACCTCGCGCTGGCAAGCGTACTCGCTGGCCCGATCGAGGAAGAACCGGCCGTCGCCGATGCACTCGGCCGCGATCAGGATCCGCTCGGCGTTCATCCCGTCGAGGATGTGGGAGAACCCCATCCCCTCGGTGCCGACCAGCGCGTCGGAGTCGATCACCACATCGTCGAAGAACACCTCGGTGGTGTTGTGGTTCATCATCGTGGGGATCGGGTTGATGGTCAGCCCGGGCACCAGCTCCCCGTCGGATCCCCGCAATTCGAGGATGAACACCGACAGCCCCGAAGTGCGGCCGGCGGCTGGGTCGGACGGCGCGGTGCGGGCCAGCAGGATCATCAGGTCCGAGTGAAGCGCCCGCGAGGTCCAGATCTTCTGGCCGTTGATGCGCCAGGTGCGGCCGTCCCGCTCAGCGCGGGTGCGGATGGCGGTGGTCTCGGACCCCGCGGCCGGCTCCGTCACCCCGAACGCCTGGAGACGCAGCCGCCCGTCGGCGATCGGGGGCAGGTAGCGCTGCTTCTGGGCAGCCGATCCGTGGCGCAGCAGGGTTCCCATCACATACATCTGGGCGTGGCAGGCGCTGGGGTTGCCGCCACTGGCTGAGATCTCTTCCAGGATGACCGACGCCCCCGCCAGGCTGAGGCCGCCGCCCCCGTACTCCTCGGGAATCAGCGCGCCGAGCCAGCCCTGATCGGTCAGCTCGGCCACGAACTCCTCGGGGTAGCGATCAGGCTCGAGTTCGCGCCAGTAGGCGTTGCCGTACTTGTCGCACAGGCGCCGCACCGCGGCGCGGATCATCTCGAAGTCCTCGGCCGCGGCGAGGGTATGGGGCGGCGGGGGCGCGACCACCGAGACGGTCACTGCTCCGGCTCCTCGTCCCAGTAGCCGTGGCGCTGCAGCAACTCGGCCGCGGCGATGCCGCTCTGGTGCAGGTGCTCCTCCATCGCCCGGCGAGCGCCGTCGGCATCGCGGGCGCTGATCGCCTCGAGGATGGCGGCATGGTGCTGGACGGCCTGCGAGTCCCAGCCCTCGATGAACTCGTAGTAGCGGGACGGCACCGAGCGGACCAGGTGTCGCAGCAGCCATCGGGTGCGGCGGGGTGCGGCCGAGTTGATCACCCGATGGAAGGCGTTGTTCAAGGCCGACAGGTCCTCGCCGCTGTCGTGCTCGAAGCGTTCGTGGATGGCGGTGAGCTGGGCGATCTCGTCGTCCTTGAGCGACTCGGCGGCCATGGCCGCGGCTCTTCCGGCCACCACGCCGAACAGCTCGTAGTGGTCGATGATGTCGTCGGGCGTGAGATTCGCCACCGATGCGCCCCGGCGTGGTGTGACCTCCACCAGGCCCTCGCGTCCCAGGATCACCAGGGCCTCACGCACCGGGCTGCGGCTCACGTCGAGCACCTCGCCGATGGCGTCCTGGTCGATCTTGGTGCCCGGCTTGAGCGCGCCGGCCAGGATCAGGTCCCGGACGTAGGTCACGACCTCGTCCGCGAGGCTGCCGCGCGGCCGGCGCCCCGGATCGACGGGCGGGTACTCGACGTTCATGTCCGGTCCTTGCCCGGCTGCGCGGCCTCGCCCAGGTAGGCCGCCTGGACCGCCGGGTGGGCCTGCACCTCGGCGGGGGTGCCGCTGGCGATCATCCGGCCCTGGTCCAGGCAGTAGACGCGGTCGCAGATCCCGGTGATGAAGTTGAGGTCGTGGTCGATCACCAGCACGCCGGCGCCCACGGCCGCAGCCATGCGCCTGACGTTCTCGACCATGGCCAGCGACTCGGTGTCGCTCATCCCGCTGGTCGGCTCGTCGAGCAGCAGGAAGGCGGGCGCGGCTGCGGCGGCCCGGGCCAGCTCCAGCCGCCGGGAGTTCCCGTAGTCGAGCTGGCCGGCCCGGCGGTTGCGCTGGTCCCACAGGCCCGCTCCGGCCACGATGGCGTCGATGTCGGCCCGGGTGCCGCCGTTGCGATGGACCGAGGCCATGAGTGCGGCCACCTCGACGTTCTCCCGCACGGTGAGCGATGAGAACAGCCTGAGGTTCTGGAATGTCCGCACCAGGCCGGCCCGTGCGATGGCATGGGAGGGTTCCGACGTCAGCCCCAACTCGCCGAGGTGAACCTCTCCGGTGGTGGGATCCACCATGCCGGTCATGACGTTC
This sequence comes from Candidatus Aldehydirespirator sp., assembly GCA_965203635.1. Classification (GTDB taxonomy): domain Bacteria; phylum Actinomycetota; class Acidimicrobiia; order Acidimicrobiales; family Aldehydirespiratoraceae; genus Aldehydirespirator. The sequence continues at coordinate 1,865,627 of OZ241903.1, read as the reverse complement.
ACGAGCGTCGTCTTGCCCGCGCCGTTGGGGCCGATCAGCCCGACGATCTCGCGGTTGGAGACCTCGATCGAGGCGCCGTCGAGAGCCCGGAAGCCGCCGAACTCGACCGACACCCCGCCGGCGGACAGGTCCAGGGCTTCGGGCTCTGGGGCCTCGACCGTCTCGGTGGGAGGCTTCTGGCGGATGAAGCGGCGCCACAGCCAGGCGTCGACCTCCCAATCGTCGAGCACGCCGTTGGGGCGCCAGATCATGAAGACGACCATGGCCAGGCCGAGCAGCACGGTCGGCAGCCCCTCGCGGAACACCCAGTCGAGGTTCCCGTCGAGTCCGAGACCGAAGATCTCATAGCCGTCGGAACCCATGCGTCGGGCGCTCTCACGCACTGCGGTGATCACTCCCACGCCCAGGAGCGCACCGGTCACGCCGTTGCGGCCGCCGACGACCAGCATGACCAGAGTGAGCAGCGTGTACTGGAAGAAGAAGAACTCGGGCAGGAGGCTCCCGATCTCGTAGACCCGCAGCGAGGCGGCCACCGAGACCACCGCCACCGAGAGCAGCAGCGCCATCGTCTGCTGAACGACGGGATTGATGCCCATGGCCCGGGCTGCGAGATTGTCCTCCCGGGCCGCGTGGTTGAGCCGTCCGATGCTGCTTCGAGCGAACAGCAGGGCCAGCACGATGGCTGCGAACAGCGCGAGGTAGATCGGTGTGCGGGTCTGGAGCGTGTCACCGATCCCGAAGGTGAGCCCGGCTCGCTCGCCGCCCGTCAATTCGTTCCAGCTGGCGGCTACCTCGTGGGTGAAGAAGAGCAGAGCCAGGGTGATGACGGTGGCCGCCACCGAGCCCGACCGGGCTCCGGAGCGTCCCAGGCCGATTCCGACCACCACGGCCACAATGAGCGTGATCCCCAGAGCCACCGCGGTGGCGGGCAAGGGTCCCATCTCCACGTCGGCCAGCCCCCAGGGGGCGTTCGGTATGCGGGTGTACTTGTCCTCGGGCGCGATGGCGAAGAGGGCGAAGGCGTATCCGGCCACCGCCCCGAAGCCGATGTGGCCGAAGGAGAACACGCCGGTGTTGCCCACGTAGATCTGGATGCCGATCACCATGATGGCGTCGATGAACATCGCGGTGATCAGCTTCTCCGCCGACGCCCCCTCGACGATGAGTGTGTACAGCAGCCCCGCCCCCACGAAGGCCGCGAACAGCACCACCGCGCCGGCCAGCGGGAAGGCGACGTCGCGCCGCAGGTTGGGGAACAGCAGGCCGGCCTCGCGCCGGCGGCTCTGCGCCCATCCAGTCAAGAACGACGTATCCGCCGCCATCACATCCGCTCCCCGCTGAGGGCGGCCGACGCCATCACACCCGCTCCGCGTGGGCCACGTTGACGAGACCGCCGGGCCGGAAGATGAACAGCAGCGCGATCAGCGAGAACACCACCCCCTGGGTGAGGGCGGCGGCTGTGCCGGGCAGCCAGGTTCGCAGCAGCACCTCGGCGAGCCCCAGAGCGAGACCCCCGATCACCGCGCCCTTGAGGCTTCCGAGCCCGCCGATGAGAGCAGCCAACACGCCGCTGAGCATCGGGTTGATGCCGGAGGTGGGCGAGGTGTGGCCGGCCCGCATCAGCCAGAAGATCCCGGCGATCCCGGCCAGCGCGCCGGAGAGGGCGAAGGCGCCCCGGATGACGCGGTCGGAGTTGACGCCCATCAGGCGGGCGGCGTCGAAGTCGGCCGCCGCGGCCCTGATCGACAGCCCGAACATGGTGCGCTGGAGGATGGCGGCGGTGAGGAACAGGGTCACGATCGTCACGATGATGACGACGGTGTCGAACACCTCCACCCGCACCGGTCCAATCGAGTAGGTGTCGGCGATCCAGCCCGGCTCGGCGAAGGTCTGGACCCGCGCGCCGACGTACATCAAGAAGATGGCCGCCACCAGGAAGTGGATACCGAATGAGGTGAGCAACTGGGTGAACTCGGACGAGCCCCGCACCCGGCTGAAGGCGATGCGCTCGATGAGCAGGTTGGTGGCCACCGACACCACCACGATGAGGGGAGCCACCAGGTACCACGACCAGCCGTTGCTGAACGCGGCGTAGGCCGCGTAGCCGCTCACGGTGATGAGCTCGCCGTGGGCGAAGTTCAGCAGGTGCATCACGCCGAAGACCACGGCCACGCCCAGCGCCAGCAGCGCGTAGATGCCGCCTCGCCCCAGCCCGTCGATCAGGTTCTGGACCAGTTCGGTCATGCCGCGCTCCCCCGCACGAAGGTATCGAACAGGTCGGTCTCAGCGAGAAGCCCGGAGCCCGCGCCCTGGCCCACTACTGCACCGCTGCGAAGCACGTAGGCACGGTCGGCGACATCCAGCATCCGGGCCGCGTTCTGCTCCACGACGAGCAGGGTCCGGCCCCGGTCCCGCAGCTCCGCGATCAGATCGAAGACGGCGTCCACGAGGACCGGGGCCAGCCCCAGGGAGGGTTCGTCCATGAGCAGCAGCCGAGGCCTGCACATCAGCGCTCGGGCGATGGCGAGCTGCTGGGCCTCGCCGCCCGACAGGTAGCCGGCCATCGCGTCCCACCGGCTGCGAAGGAACGGGAAGATCTCGGCGACTTCCTCGAGCATCTGGGCCCGCTCGGCCGCGGCCAGGGTGATCCCGCCGATCCGCAGGTTCTCGGCCACGGTGAAGTCGGCGAAGATGCGGCGATGCTCCGGGACCAGGGCCAGCCCGGACTTCAGCATCTGCTCGGGTGCGGCCCCGGTGACGTCGGTGCCGTCGAAGACCACGGTCCCCGCGGCGGGCGGCAGCAGCCCCGCGACGGTGTTGAGCAGCGTCGTCTTGCCTGCCCCGTTGGGGCCGATGAGGCCGATCACCTCACCGGCCCCGACGGACAGGCTCACGTCGCGCAGCGCCGAGATCGCCCCGTACCGGGTGGTGAGCCCGGTTACTTCGAGCATGGGTCTGGCCCCTGTCAGCGGCTGCTTCCGGTCAGAGTCGTCGAACCGTGTGTCTCACCTCATCTCGATGAGGACGTCCTGGCCGTTGACGATCCGCTTGATCGGCACGGACTTCGGCGGTGTGCCGGTGGTGCCGACGTAGGTGATCGTGCCGCTGAAGCCCTCGAAGCCCTCGATCTGGGCCACGGCGTCGCCGATCTGGGCCGAATCGGTGCAGCCGCAGTTGACGATGCCCTGGATGCCCAGCAGCAGCGAGTCGACGTACAGGCCCATGAAGCCCTGGCTCTCCAGCACTTCGCCGTCGTGGGCGGCCGAGTACCCCTGGAGCAGGCGGTCGTTGAGGCCGCCCGGCTCGACGTTGATGTGGGGGGTGTGCACGATGCCCTCGTTGTTGGCCTCGAAGGCGATGCCGGTGGCGTCGAGGGCGTCGGTGCCGATGTAGGTGATGTTGTCGAACCCGGCTCCCTCAAGCTGGCCCCTCAGCGCGGTGACCTGGTAGCCGAGCGCGGCCGAGAAGAAGGCCTCGTTGTTCTGGAGGACCTCCGACAGCTCGGCCACCTGGGCGGAGAAGTCGGTGTCCACGAACCACCCGTAGGTGTGCTCCGCGACGATCTCGCCGCCGCCGGCCTCGAAGACCTCCTTGAAGACGTCGGGGTTGTAGCCCGTGTAGGGGCCCGGCTCGGTGAACACGAAGGCCCGGGTGATGCCCTGGTCGAGGGCCCACTCGGCCGCCGCCGAGGACTGGCCCCGGTCGTCGAAGCTCACCAGGAACGAGTTGTTCTCGATGTCGGACAGCGTGGGCTCGGTCGAGGCGGCCACGAACACCGGCACCTGGCCGCCGGTGGCCTGCAGGATGGGCAGGGTGAAGTCGGCGAAGGGCGGGCCGATGAGGAAGTGGGCCCCCCAGTCGAGCAGCTGCTGGGCGGCCACGCCGGCCGTGGTGGCGTCGCCGCCGACATCCTCGACCCGTACCTCGACGGGCGAGCCGTTGACGCCGCCGGTGCAGTTGATCAGGTTGGCGAAGTGGGGCACCAGCTTGGAGCCGGGGATGTCGACGAAGCCGACCACGTCGCTGAAGTCCATGGCCATGCCGACCCTGATCGGGTCGCCGGACGGCGCGGGCCCGCAGTTGCTGAGGTCGGCGTTGAGCGCGGCCCGGATGTCGACGGCCTGGACCATCGGCTCGGCCTCCATCATGGCCTCTTCCGCGGCCGCGGCAGCAGCCTCCGCCTCAGCAGCCGCGGCAGCCGCCTCAGCCTCAGCGGCTTCCAGCTGGGCTTCGAGTTCGGCCACGACGTCGGGGTCGATGGCTCCTTCGGCCTCTTCCATGGCGGCGGCCAGCGCAGCCTCAGCCTCAGCAGCCCTTGCTGCGGCAGCCTCAGCCTCAGCAGCCGCTTCCTGAGCCGCAGCCTCCGCCTCGGCAGCCTCAGCCTCAGCAGCCGCAGCGGTAGCTGCGGCCTCAGCCTCAGCAGCCGCGGCGGCGGCCTCTGCCTCGGCAGCGGCGGCCTCAGCAGCCGCGGCGGCCTCTGCCGCGCCGGTGTCCGGGGCTGGTTCGTCGTCCTCGCCGCAGCTGGCGGCGAACAGGGCCATTACCGCGACGAGCGCGATCCCTGACTTGAATTTCATTGGATTACCTCCTCCTGAGAGCGATGGCGGCGGACCGTAGCACACCAAACGTTCGGTAGCGAACGAATTTAGGGTACGGGCCCGATGAGCGTTCGGCCCGGACCGTAGCGCACCTCTCAGGAGAGTGCAAATACTTTATTAAAAATTCAGAATGCGACTGTCGATCCGGTCCAGCAGATCCTCATAGGCCGTGCAGCATGGGTACTGCGGGTGCTCGGCAATCACGTTGTCCGGCGCCCGGAACAGGATCCCGGAGTCGGCCGCGGCCAGCATGGTCATGTCGTTGTAGGAGTCCCCCACCGCGACCACCCGGTAGTTGAGGGCGCGGAAGGCCTCCACGGACCTCGCCTTCTGATCGTTGACCCGCAGCCGGTAGTCGGCCAGGCGGTCACCCTCCACAACCAGCGTGTGGCACAGCAGCAGGGGCCAGCCCAGCTGCGCCATGAGGGGGCGGCCGAACTGCTCGAAGGTGTCCGACAGCAGCACGACGGGGACGCGGGACTGGAGCTCCTCGAGGAACTGGCGGGCGCCGGGCAGCGGCACGAGCCCCTCGACGACCTCCATGATCGTGGTCATGGTGATGCCGGCCGCGTCGAGCGCCTCGATCCTGCCCTTCATCAGCACGTCGTAGTCGGGCTCGTCGCGGGTGGTGCGACGCAGGAAGTCGATGCCGGTGCGCTCGGCTACCGCGATCCACACTTCTGGGGTGAGCACGCCCTCCACATCGAGCACGACCAGGGACTGCGGACGGGAGGGCACCAGCGCTCAGCCTTCGCCCATCATCGCGGCGGCGCGACGGTCCAGCTCTTCGTCGTCCACGTCCTCGATGTGGGTGTGCACGCTCCACTTGTGGCCCCACGGGTCGAGGAACTGGCCGGCGCGATCACCGTAGAACTGGTCCTCGGGGGGCCTCAGCTCCGTAGCCCCGGCCGCCAGCGCGGCCGCGAAGGTCGCGTCGCAGTCCTCGACGTTCACGGTCATGGACACGGGCGTCCCGCCCAGCGTGTTGGGCCCCACGACGCCCTCCTCGGGCCACTCGTCGGACAGCATGATCAGCGAGTCGCCGAGGCGCAGCTCGCAGTGGCCGACCCGGCCGGCGAAGGTCATCCGGCGACTCTCGGTGAAGCCGAGAATGCTCGTGTAGAAGTCGATGGCGCCGGCCGCGCCGTCGACGCACAGGTAGGTCGAGACGCGCGGGTAGTCGTCAGGAATCGGGCTGACCATGGATCGGCGTCCTTTCTGGGCGAACAAGGACACCAGAGCTTGTCGGAGCGCCGGCGTCCAAGCGGTACCGCATTATCGCCGCCCGGTGGCCTTCTTGCTCTCGCTCGCCTCCGGCTCCGGCCGGCAGGCCCCTCAGCCTTCCACGAGGGCTATGAGTTCTTCGTCGCTGGGGATCTCGACGCCGGGCACGTAGTAGGTATAGAGGCTGGCGATCACGTCGCCCAGGCCGGAGTCGTCGGCGCCGGCGAGTTCGGCGGTGATCACCGAGCCGTGCATGTGCAGCGACGACAGCCGGCCGGTGGCCAGCATCCGGCGGGCCAGCTCGTCGCAGGGACGGTCGCCGATGATCTCCTGGCCGGCCCGGTAGCGCTCGTGGCCCATACCGGTGACGGTCCGGTTCAACTCGAAGCGCACGAGGCCGGGCCTCGGCGACGAGGTGCGCAGGAAGGTGACGGGCTGGCCCATGGCGACTGCAGGCTACAGCGGCCCGCCCCCTCCCGAAATTGATGCCGATATTGGACGTATAGGGGCGGTTTCGTCATCAATTTCGTCGAACAGCTGCGGGTGAGCGTCCTCCGGCTCAGGTAGGACGCGGGGGACGCCGCTCCAGCGCAGGTCGTCCATGAACACCCAGCGGCGGCGGTGGATGGCGCACGGACCCCACGCGGCCAGCGCGGCGATGTGGCGGGGGCAGGGGTAGCCCTTGTTGGACGCGAACCAGTAGGCCGGGTAGCGCTCCGCGGCGGCGACCATGAGGCGGTCGCGGGTCACCTTGGCCACCACCGACGCGGCCGCTATCGACAGGCTGGACGCGTCGCCCCGCACGATGGTGGTGACGCCGGGCCTGCCGTCGCGTGTCTCGTCACCCTTGTCGGAGTCTCCGGGTGGGGCCAGGAAGTCCCACTTCCCGTCCACCAGCACGTGGTCCACATTGAGACTCAGCCCGTCGATGGCACGCCGGGCGGCCAGGCGCTGGGCGTCGGCCATACCAAGTTCGGTGCACTCGTCGACGGTGGCATGGCCGACCGAAACCGCCCGGGCCCAAGCCCGTATGCGGTCGTGCAGCGTCTCGCGTTCGGCCGCGGTGAGCATCTTGGAGTCGCGCACCTTGTAGATGCGCCGGTCGGGATCGGCGACCACGGCCGCCACCGTCAGCGGCCCGGCCCAGGAACCTCGACCCACCTCGTCAACGCCCGCCACCACCCGGGCGCCGGAGTCCCACAAGGCCCGCTCCGCCCGCAGCCCGGGCGCCCGTCCCCGCAGGGCGCGCCGGAGAGGTGCCGCGGTCGGAGCGGTGGAGGCCATCGGCGCGACCGTAGCCGCGCCGGGTTAGGTCTAGGTCACAGCGTCCAGGTGGAGAGGACCAGCGCCTTGTCGCGCCAGGCCTGGATGTTGGCGTCCAGGACGTCGAGCGGGTTGAACGGGGTCACGCCCTCCATGACGTCGTCCTCGCGCATGCCGTACAGCGCGCCCATGGCGAAGCGGCAGCAGTAGACGGTGGCGCCCTCGTTGATGAGGGTCTGGAGCTGGCGGTTGTACCCGAGGTTGCCGGGGAAGCCCTCCTGGCCCACCGCCGGGTAGCCCCGGGCGGCGTTGGCCATGAGCACGGCCGGGCCGTACAGCACGAACGTCAGCTTGAAGCCCTTGCGCTGCAGGCGGGTGGCGGTGAGCATGTTCACCAGGCCGACCGAGCCCTCGAAGGGCACCGTGTGCATGAACACGTACGCCTGGTCGCCCTCATCGGCCTTGTAGTCGGGGAAGATCTTCTCCTCGATGTTGTGCATCACGTCGCCTTCCTGGGGCGGCGGGATGGTCACTGTCTTGGGCATGGTTGCCTCCTTGCTGTTGTGGGTTCTTGTGGTTGTGTAAGTCGTTGCTGTATTGGTTGCTGTAGTGGATCGATGCTTGCCGTATCTCAGACGGCCGGTCCCTGGGGCCGGCCGGAGCGGATGGGCCACTCCTTGCGGTGGGAGCCCGGCAGGGCCGCGATGGCACGCCGCCGGAGGCCCCAGGGCAGCAGGCGGTAGGCCGGGGTGAACACGTGCCTCCAGAAGATCTCCCGCAGGCCGCGGGCCTTCTCCGGCATCCTCGCGCCGTAGCGGGCGCCGACACGCTGCTGGGCGTCGATGGCCAGGTAGTGCTCCGAGTTGGAGCGGAGCCACTGAGAGAATCCCATGACGTCGCGTTCGGCCCTACAGCCCGGCCAGCAGGTTCTGGGCGGCCACGGAGATCGGCTCGTTGAGCGCGCCGATGGCAGGCGAGTACACGTTCTCCATGGTGGCCAACTCCTCCACGGTGAGGCCGACCCGGACCGCCATGGCCAGGAAGTCCGCCCGCTCCTTGATCCCCTCGCCTCCGATCATCTGGGCCCCGATGAGCCGCAGCGACCCCGGCTCGGCCAGGAGCTTCACGGTGATGGGCCTGACGCCCGGGTAGTAGCGGGCCCGGGTGATGCCCTGGGCCTTGCCCACCACATGCTGGATGCCCAGCGCAGTGGCCAACGTCTCACCGAAGGACACCCCGCCGATCATCCACTCGCCGGCCAGCAGCCCCCACGGCACGAACACCGGCCGGTAGTGGCGGGTCCCGCCGGCGGCGTTGGTGCCGGCCGTCTTGCCCTGGGAGTAGGCGTGGGAGCCGGTCAGCCCCTGGATCGGGATGTCGGAGACCCCGTGGGGGATCTCGGTGCAGTCCCCCGCGGCGTAGATGTTGGGGTCCGAGGTATGCATCCTCGAGTCGACGATCAGGCCGCCGGTCGAGCCCAGTTCGAGGCCGGCCGCCGCGGCCAGCGGGTTGTTGGGCACCTTGTGGGTGCCGACGATGACGAGGTCGGCCTCTATGCGGCCCTGCTCAGTCTCGACGCTGCTCACCGTCCCGTCGCCCCGGAAGGCGGTGACCCGGTTGCCCCACTGCATGTCGACTCCGGCGTCCTCCCAGGCCTGGCGCACCGGCTCGGCGATGTCGGGGTCGAGCACGTCGGCCATGGGCCAGGGCGCGGGATCCACGACAGTGCACTTGATCCCCCGGTGGCACAGGGCCGCAACCATCTCCATGGCCACGAGACCGGCGTCGACCACCACCGCCGATTGGCAGGAATCGAGGCGCTTGTCCCACTCCATGGCCTCCCGGATGTACTTGACCTCGTAGATGTCGCCGAGGTCGGCTCCGGGGACGTCCACCTTGGCGTAGTTCCACCCGGTGGCGATCACCAGCCGGTCGTAGGACACCTCGCCCTCACCCGCCACGGCAAGGGTGCGAGCCTTCGGGTCGATCGACTCCACCGTCGTCTCGTAGTGGACGTCGATGCCGGTGGCGACGTACTGCTCCTTGGTGGCCAGGAAGAGCCGGTCGAAGGAGTCGATCTCCTTGCCGTGGACATAGGGGATGCCACAGGGGCTGTAGGCCACATCGGTGTCCGCGGTGTAGACCACCACCTCGGCGTCCGGATCGATCCCCTTGGCCGCGCCGGCGGCGCCGATGCCTGCAGCGCCCCCGCCGATTACCGCTATCCGCATCGTGACCCTTTCGTCACCAGACCTCCCGGCTCCTTGAGCCAAGACTCCACCCGACGTATCGGATGAGATAACTGCGTATCGGAACCTAAAGCCGACGCCGGGCAAGTGTCAAGCCGCGCCCGACCTTCGCGCGCCCGTCGAGGACCCGCATCCCTCACACGGCCCGCACCGACATCTCCGGAGTGTTGCGAATGGTGTTGGACACGTAGCAGACGCGCGCCGCGGCCTCCAGCAGCCGGTCCTTGACGGCGTCGTCGCAGTCGACGTCGACCCGGATCTCGAGGGCCGAGAAGCTGGGGCCGTCGTAGGTGCCGGTCACCTCCACCTCGAGGTGGGACAGCTCGATGCCCCGCTTGCCGGCCGCGTGGGCCACCGCGAGGGTGAAGCACGACGACAGCGCGGCCAGCAGGAGCTCGGTCGGCTGGGGACCCTGGTTGGTCCCTCCGTACTTGGTGGGCTCGTCCACCGGGATCGTGAAGTCGCCCGAGGACACGTCGCAGCGGTAGGCGCCGAGCCACCGGGCCGAGACGGTAAGGGTCGGGGAGCTCACGGCGGGTCGTCCTCTTGGAAGTTGCGCGGCCCGTCAACTATACGACACCGCTAGATCACAAGCGAAAGGCCGTGGGTCTAGGATGCACGCCCGGTGGAGGAGACATGACTCGCCAGGCGGCGGCCAGCCTGGGCGGAGCAGACGAGCGGCCCAACCATGTCAGCGGCGAGACGCTGAGCGCGGTTGTGAACTCGATCGGGCCCAAGATCCGGCACCTTCGCAAGCAGTGGAACCTGTCGCTGCAGCAGCTCGCCGACCGTTCCGACGTGTCGACCGCGGCCATCCACAAGGTGGAGCAGGGCACGATGGTGCCCACCATCACCACCCTGCTGAAGCTGGCCGCGGCACTCGAGCAGCCGGTGGCGTACTTCGTGGACGAGGAGCTGGAGTCGCCGCCCTACGTGGTCTTCACCCCCGCCGCCGAGCGCCGGTCGATCTACACACCCCATGAAGGCCTCACCCTGGAGGGGATCTCCGGTCCCTACGGCCAGTACTTCGTGGCCACCGCCGTAGCGGAGGTCGCGCCCGGCGCGGACAGCGGCGACTCCCCGCTGCGCCACGCGGGCGAGGAGCTGATCCACATGCTGTCGGGGCGGCTCGACGTCGACGTCTCCGGTCAGACCTTCCAGCTGCGCAGGGGAGACTCGATCCACTTCCGGACCGACCACGAGCACCGCTGGCGCAACCCCACCCGGCAGCCGGCACGGGCGGTGTGGACCGCGCTGAGACCCACCTGAGCGAGCGGCGACCGGGATTTACGACAGCCGGCGGTCGAGGTTGAGCAGGGCCTGCCGGAAGCACTCGATGGGGGCGCGGGCGACGCCGGCGCCCACCTGGCCGGATCCGTCGGAGACGTGGACGATCCCGGTGTTCACTGCCGGTGTTATGGAGCTTTCGACCACCCGCCGGACGTCGACGCCCAGCGGCGTGCCGGAGTTGTCGAGGACGGGCAGCCGGAGCCGGGTGCTGGTGCCGGCACAGATCCGGCTCATGGCCGCGGTGACCGCGGCGGCGTCGGCCATCCTGCCCCCGAGGAAGCCGGCCACCGCGGGCGAGTTGGCCGCGGCCGCCCCGCCGAGGCCCACCAGCTCCAGCACGGCGCTGTCGCCGATGTCGGGGGCGCTGGTGTCCGGTCCCTGGCCCGGGTAGTACAGGGCGTCCTGCACCGGCGGCGCCGCCGCGATGTGCCACTCGGAGTCGCCGGCCAGACGGATGCCGTAGGTAGTTCCGTTGCGGGCCATAGTGGTGACGATGCTTGAATCCGGCACCTGGCCGGCCCACTCGGTGAGGGCGCGGGCGCCCGCCATGGCGATGTTGAGGAACATCAGGTGGTTGGTGCTCAGGAAGTCGGCTGCCTCGCCGATCCTGCCGGTACCGGCCCGGACCAGATGCGGGAGCAGGTCGCGCAGCAGGAGATTGGTGGTGGCCTGGACCCGCATGTGGACGTCGTCGCCCATGGCCACGCCCTGGGCGGCCAGCGAGAAGACGTCGATGGGGCCGGCCCCGTCGAGGGCCCGGGCCAGGACGGGGGCGAGTGCGTCACGCAGGAACCTGAGGCGCTCGACGGCCGCGCCGGAGTCCACCCCGAACCACGGGACGGCCCCCGAGCCCTGGTTGAGGCTGGCGTAGGCCGTGGTGCCGCCCGCGTCGACCGACACCACGTACACGGGGGCGCCGGGCCCGATGGCGCTGGCCATGGGCACCACCGTGGAGTGCTCGTTGGCCGCCTCGAGCCGGATCTCGCCGGCGTTCAGCATGCGGTCGGCCGCGTCGCGGTCCGGGGCCCACCCCTCGGCCATCACCGCGGCGCGGACCGAGCGCTGGAGCGGGTCGCACATCTCGGACCAGCCGATGGGCGGACCGCAGTGAAGGATCGTGCCCGGCTCGAGACCGGAGATGACCGCGCTCGCCGTCTCGACGCCGAGGAGCATCGGTACACCCCGGTCGAGGCGGTCGATCACTTCGGCGTTGGCCGCGTCGACCCGGTCTGAGGCCGGGCCCAGCAGTCTGGCCAGTGCGGCCACCGCCTCGGTGTCACCACCGGCCGGGATGCGCCAGTCAACCCCCACCGCGGGCGCGCCCTGGTCGCGGACGGCCGTCTCGAACCGCTCAAGCCCGATGTTGACGACCGCGATCTGTTCGGGCAGCTCTATTGCACCCATCGATCCGTGCAAGTCTCGTGCAAGTCTTAGGACATCGTGACCAGCAGCGGGCTGGGTGCGTCCCGAGCCGCGGGCAGGCGCAGGCAGGCGTCGTCGGGAATCTCGCTCTCGGCCAGGTTGCGGGCTCGGGAGAGCTCGAACGTCATGGGCTGGTGGGGCAGGCCGTAGTAGGAGACGGGCGGTCCGTTGTGCTCCCAGCCGAGCCTCTCGAAGAAGTTGACGTTCTGAAGCTGGACGAAGGCGTCCATCACATCGCCGCCGGCTGCGGCGGCGGTGGACACTGCGAACCGCACGAGCCGCATGCCCACGATGCCGGCCCGGTGCCCGGACAGTACGGCCAGCCGGTCGCCCTTCCAGCGGCCGGCGGTGTCGGTGCGGTACAGCCGCACGGTGCCGATCGCCGCCGACCCCCGTCCCGCCAGAACGTGGACGGTGTCGGGGTCGCGATCCCAGTCGTCGACGTCGGTGAAGGGGATGACCCGCTGCTCCTCGACGAAGATGCGGTGGCGGATGCGCATGTGCCAGCTCTTGGCGGACGGAGTGACAGCCCGCCAGCACACGATCCGCTCCGAGGGCCTCAACGGCGAATCGGCCTTCCCGATCGGAGCGTTCACGCCCACCGCGATCAGCCCGCTGCTCGCACCGGAATCAGGTTCCGGCCCTCGGGTGCCTGCAACTCCCGCTCCATCGCCCCGACCGGCGAGCAGGCCTGGCAGCGGGCGCAGCCCGCGGCGACCAGGTCCGCGGTCAAGCCTCGCTCCACCAGGTACGGGGCGACCTTGCGGGCGACGTTCTCAACGTAGTCGGATGACGGCGGCAGCCAGTCGCCCATGAGGGAGCCGGGCACGGGCCGCAGCGGCACGATGAAGGGATACACGCCGATGTCGGCCGCCCGCCGGCAGCCCTCCACGATCAGGTCGGGGTCCTCTCCCATGCCCAGGATCACGTAGCTGGAGACCTGGCCCTCGCCGAAGCGCTCGACGGCGTACTCCCAGGTCTCGAAGTACCGCTCGATGCCGGTGCGGTACTTGGGGGGCGCGACCCACTCCAGCACCGCCGGGTCGAAGGTCTCGATGTGGATCCCCACTGAGTCGATGCCCCGGTCGGCGACCGCATCGATCACGCTCAGGTCGTCGGGCGGCTCGAACTGCACCTCCACCGGGAGACCCGATGACTCCTTCATGGCCTCCCCGCACTTGGCCACATAGAGGGCTCCCTTGTCGCGGCCGTAGGTGGAGCCGGTGGTCAGGGTGATGTCCACCGCTCCGTCCAGCTCCTTGGCCGCCACCGCCACCTCGGCCAGCTGCGCCGGCCGCTTCACCAGCACGGTGCTGCCCGAGGCCAGCGACACGCCGATGCCGCAGAAGCGGCACTGATCCTCGTTGCCCCAGTAGGCGCAGGTCTGCAGGACGGTGCTGGCCAGCGAGTCGAGGTGCATGAGGGCCAGATGCCAGTACGGGACGCCGTCGTCGGTGGTGAGCCCGTAGAAGCGGGGCCGGTCGGCCGGAGCCGCTCCGGCGAGGCGGACCCCGTCGGCGTAGATGCCGAACCCGACGTCCTCGGGCTCCAGCGAGTAGGGCGAGCCGGCCACGAAGGAGGCGTCCACCGGGACAGTGACCGCGGTTCCCTCGATCCAGACCATCCCCGCGTCGGAGGGGCCGGCCCCGCCGGGCCGGCGCTCGAAGGGGGCGTTGATCCGCAGACCCTTGAACTGGAGGTCGATTATGAGCTCGGCCAGCGACACTGCGCCATTCCTATCACGGCGAAGGACGGTCCATGAAGGCGGCTGGGCGGCCGCGGGTCGCCGAGCCGCCGCCGGGTCGGGCCCGGAGCGACTCGGCTCAGCTTGCCCGGTTAGGGGATCGTGTTGCCGGTGGCCAGGATCAGGGCCGGGACCCAGAAGGTGTAGATCGCGGTGGCGGCCAGGATCAGGCCGAGGAGCTTGGCCTCGAACTTGCCGTAGGTGGTGAGGGCCACGGATCCGAAGGCGACCAGCCAGACGATCAGGATCGACTGGAACATCCAGCTTCCCGAGAAGAAGTCCCACCAGAACAGCGGGAGGATGGCGGTCGGCACGGCCAGGTTCCCCACTACCCGCAGGTCCCATCCGTTGACCTCGGACTTGCCGAGGACCACGAAGAAGAGACCGTAGAAGGTGACGAGCCCGGCGAGGACGATCGACGCGTCGTCCAGGGGTCGGGCCCACATGATGTAGACCGCCTGCACCAGATTCAGCAGGCCCACGACCAAGGTCGCATTGCCGATGCTGACGAGCGGGTTCGATCCCCCTTCCTTCTGATCGGCGCCCACGCCAAGGAAGAAGAGGGCATTGAGCCACACGACCAAGCCGGTGGCAATGAAGACGATGGTGATAGGAGGCATCACAAGCCTTTCCTCAGTCTTACCCGACATTTCGGATAAGACATACTTATCTCACAACCTAAACCCTCAGCCGGGGTTGGTCAAAATCGCGCTCTCAGTGGCTGTGGTCGTGGTGATGGTGGTCGTGGTCGTGGTGACGGTGGTCGTGGCCCGGCGGGCGGGCCGCGTAGGCCGCGGCCAGCTCGTCCACCTCGGGCCTGGCCACGATCCCGAGTTCCGCCACGATGGACTCGAGGGCCTCCTGCCAGCGCTCGTAGTACCGGTACTCGCCCATCGGGTTCGACTCCCAGCGGGCGATGGCCGCGATCAGGTGGTCCCGGAACTCGTCCCAGGTGAAGAGACCGCCCTCGGCCAGAGCCGCGACCATGGCGAAGCTGCGGCCCTCCCAGGGCTTGTCGAACACCAACTCGCCGTTGAGCCGGGGAGGAGCGGCCGGCCCCTCGATGTCGAGCGTCAGCGACACGAGCGTCCGGCTAGGAGGCGCCGACCCTGGCCACCCCGACCATGGCGTCCCGGGTGACGAGGGCGGCCAGCTCCTCCTCGGAGAGGCCCTCGGTGCCCTCGGGACGCTGGGGAAGGACCAGGTAGCGGTTCTCGGCGCTGGAGTCCCACACCCGGACCTCCACACCGTCGTCGAGGTCCAGGCCCATCTCGCTCAGCAGGGTGCGGGGCTCGCGCACCATGCGGCTGCGGTAGGCCGGATCCTTGTACCACTCCGGCGGGAGGCCCAGGACCGGCCACGGGTAGCACGAGCACAGGGTGCATACCACCACGTTGTGCACGTCGTCGGAGTTCTCGACCACGACGATGTGCTCGCCCTGGGGTCCGGCGAAGCCCAGCTCTTTGATGGCGCCGGTGCCGTCGGCGAGCAGTTGGGCGCGGTAGTCGGGGTCGGTCCATGCCTTGGCCACCACCTTGGCGCCGTTCATGGGGCCTACGTCGTTGACGAAGCGGTTGATGAAGCCGTCGAGCACCTCGGATTTGACCAGGCCGCGCTCGGTCAGCAGCGACTCCAGCGCCTCGGCCCGCACCGCGGGCGGGAGCCGGTCCTTGGTGTTGGTGGGGTCAGCCATCTAGGTCGCCTCCAGGTAGCTCTCGAACAGGTCAATGCGCAGCGTGGCGGCCTCCGCGTCCGGGCCCCACAGCTCGGTGGAGTCGAACTCCACTGTGTATACGTGCTGGGGGTTCTCGCCCTGGAAGTGGGCGTTGGTGTCGGGCAGCAGCGCGGCGGGGCGCAGGGCGTGGACCGTGCCGGTGCGGCCGCGTATGTATCCCGGCATCCGGGTGTGGCCGCCGGTTTGCATGTCCTTGGCCCGCACCCGGTCCCCGGGTGAGAAGGCGGGCTCGTCGTCGATCTCGCGCAGCGAGCCGGCGCCGCCTCGCTCGTAGGTGGGCTTGTTCTCGGCGACGTCAGCCGGCTCGTCGACCGACTCCCCCATCAGGTTCCGGGTCCTGGCCTCCACCGCTCCGGGCGCGAGCACGCCGCTGTCGACCAGCAGCGTCTCGGCGCAAGCCAGCCAGCGCCCGTAGTAGCCGTCGGCCAGGTAGTCGTAGGGGTGCAGGCGTTCCAGGCCGTGGCGGAAGGCGTCGAGGTTGGTGCCCGACAGGCCCATCGACATGGCTCCCATGGCGAAGGCCCGGCCGTGCCAGGGCTCCCGGAAGACGGGCTCGTCGGGGTCGATGGCCACGGTGCCCCAGCCGTGCATTCCCCCCATGTCGTGGATGCCGTCCATCGGAGCCTCCCGTTGGTGGATTCCTCGGTCGCTGACCCGGTGTGTCAACTATATGACAGCGGCGAGTCGCAAGAGAAATGCGAGCGCCCCTACTCCCGGGCGGCGAGAGCTCGGGCCTGGGCCAGCAGCGTCTCCTCGGCGCGGGTGTAGCGGTCCTGCTCCTCGACGGCCAGGGCCCGCAGCTGGGCGGCCCGGGCGGTGAACTCCTCGGCCATCGATTTGACTTCGCCGGGGGACGCTCCGCCGGTCGCCCTTCGGGTGGCCACGATACGGCGCGGGTCCAGGGCGTCGGCGAGGGCGGCCGGGTCGAGCCCGAGCCGCCGGCCGCAGACTTCGGAGGCCGCGTCGTCCAGCATCTCCGTTGTGATGTCGAGGCCGCTGAGCCCCTGGCGGCTGGCTGCTCGCACCGTCCTTCCCACCACGTTGTAGGCCGTGCGGTAGTCGACGCCGGCCGCCACCATCACGTACTCGGCGAGGTCGGTGGCCTGGGCGAAGCCGCGCTCCAGTTCAGACCACATGCGCTCGGCGTTGACGCTCAGGGTTCTCACCACTCCGGTGGTGAGGGCGCTCACCCGGATGGTGAAGTCGAGGGCCCTGGGGATCTCGCCGTAGGCGAAGATCAGGTTGTCGCTGCGGGCCGACGGGCTCTTGACCACGGCCAGGAAGCCGCTCATCCGGCCGATCAGCACCCCGCTGGCTCCGCGGATGATCGACAGTGCGTAGGGGTTGCGCTTCTGCGGCATCAGCACCGAGGCCCGGGTGAACGGCCCGGCCAGGTCGACGTAGTCGAACTCCTGGCTGGACCAGATCTCGAGGTCCTCGGCCAGCTTGGCCTGGTTGGCGATCATGCTGGCCGAAGTGGCCAGCAGGTCGATGAACACGTCGGTCTGCCACATGGCGTCGCGGGTGTGAGCGATCACGCCGTCGAACCCGAGCGCGTCGGCGATGGCGCCCCTGTCGTCGAGCAGCCGGCTGCCGTTGACGCAGCCCGCGCCGCCGGGGCTGGTGTTGACCTGCTCGAGAGCGGCCGAGAACCGCTCCCCGTCCCGCAGGGCGGGCGGCACGAAGGCGAGGAGGTAGTGGCCGAAGGTGGACGGCTGGGCCTGCTGGAGGTAGGTCTGGTCGCCCATGAAGGTCTCGGCATGCTCGGCCGCCACCGCGGCGGCCGCCGTCGCGAAGTCTGCCCCGACCTCGATGAGGTGCGCCGTCTGGGACCGCAGCAGCAGTCTCAGCGCGACCCGGGCGGCCTCCCGGCGGGGACGACCGGCGTGGAGCCACCCGGCCGAGTCGCCGATCCGTTGCACGAAGTGGCGCTCCCGCGAGTTGTACACCTCCCCGGAGGCGGCGTCGTAGGGGAAGTCGGCGGGGTCGGTGCGGTGGGCTTCCAGCAGCACGCCCAGCAGGTCGGCCGCAGCCGGCTCGGGAATGAGGCCCCTGGCCCGGAGGTCGAGCACGTGGCCCAGGTCGGCCAGGTTCAGGCCGTGGTGCAGCAGCGGCGCGTCGGCGATCTCCCAGGCGAATCCGGCGTCGACCAACTCCCGGGCCGGCGCCTCCGACGACGGCCCCGCGAGCCGCGGCACCGAGTTGGATCCCTTCGAGTCCCCGCTCACCGGCTATGCCCACTCATCGGTCTCGGCAGATCGGCGGCCCGTGGCGGCGGCCACGACCGCGTCGACCATCGCCCCGGCTGCACCGGTCTCGGGCCGGTCCAGTCCTTCCAGCTCGGCCGGCGACGCGACCTGCTCCAGGACCTCCGTCAGCGGGCGGCCGCTGAGCCGGGCGGTCCGGTACGCCTGCTGGAGTTCGTCGTTGGCCCGGTGCTTGCCCAGGCGGGCCGACAGGCGCCTCAGCAGCTCCTGGGACCCGAAGTCGCCCATGGTCTCCAGGTTGGCCGCCATCACGCCCGCATCCACCTCGATGCTCGCTGCGAGGCCGCGGGCCAGGCCCAGCTGGGCCAGCAGGTAGTGGCCCATCTCCGGCAGCAGCACCCACTCGGTCTTCCACGTGCGGCCGTCGCGCTCGTGGTCTCCAACCATGGTCTCGGTGAGCACCCCGGCGGCCGACCGCACCAGCCGGGCGAGGGTCACTATCTGCTCGCTGCGCTCCGGGTTGCGCTTGTGGGGCATGGTGAAGCTGCCGACGGTGGCCTCCGACGCGGCCTCGGACAGTTCGCCGATCTCGCGCCGTTGGAGGTTGTACACCTCGTTGGCCATGCGGGCCATCGTGGCCGACACCAGAGCCGCGTTGCCGGCGAACTCGGCGATCCGGTCCCGAGCCGTGAGCCACGAGATGTTCGGCTCGCCCAGACCGAGGCGCTCACAGAACCGTCGGCGCAGCTCGGGGCCGAGCTCGCCGTAGAAGCCCAGGGCCCCGACCGCGCCGGCCAGCTGCCCCACCAGCAGGCGGGGACGGCTCTGGCGCCACCTCTCCAGGTGCCGGGCCGTCTCGTCGGCCCACGACGCCGCCTTGAGGCCGAAGGTCACCGGGGCCCCGGGCTGGCCGTGGGTGCGGCCCAGCATGGGCGTGTCGCGATGGCGCACGGCCAGCTCGATCAGCGAGCCCTCCACAGCCCGCAGGTCGCGCCACACGATCCTCCCGACGCCTCGCATCTCCAGCGCGGCGGCGGTGTCGGAGACGTCCTGCACGGTGGCGCCGTAGTACACGTGCTCGCGGGCGTGCTCCGGCAGCCGGGCCTGCAACTCGTGCACCAGTCCCATGGCCGAGTGCGAGGTCCGCCGGGTCTCGGCGCCCAGTGCAGCCGGATCGAGGCTGCCGGCGTCGAGACCGTTGATGGCGTCGGCCGATGTCTTGGGAATGATCTCCAGGTCGGCCTGGGCCGCGGCGAGAGCCTTCAGCACATGCACCCAGCGAGACAGGCGGGCCCGTTCCGAGAAGATCGCCACCGACTCCGCGGTGGACCACCCGTGCCCGTAGACGGCCGAGTCGATCAGGTGAGCGTCCACGTGCCGTCTCCGGAGCCGGCCAGCGCGACGAGGGCCCGGCGAACCTCGGTGAGGGTGGCGCCCCAGGGCACCATCACCGTGTCCCCCTTCCTTTCCAGACCTTCGTCCAGCCCGCAGCAGCGGCTCAGAACGAGCCCGTCGACAGGCTCATCGGCGTTGATCAGCCGGCGGGGGCACCAGTCGATGGTCCGCTCCGCGTCGGTTCCGTAGAACCAGCGGTGGATCTGCTGGGAGCGCTCGCAGCCGAGCAGGGTCGAACCGGCGGAGATCGGCCTCTCGTCGAGATGGGACACGGCCACCCCCTCGATGTCGATCCCGCCTCCCCTGCAGGGAACGACCAGCCCGTCGGGCACCGGCCCCGTCACCAGGGCGCGGCTGTCGACGATGCGTTCGTCCACCGCTATGGGGGGCAGGTCCTCGGTGGAGTCCAGGACTCGGGTCACCTGGTCGACGAGCTTGGACGGCTCGGGCGGCACCACGTCCACCACCGTGATCTGAAGCGGCTGGGCGTTGAGGAGGAAGCTGACATGGCGGTACCGGCCCTCCACCACGATGCAGCGCCGGTCGGGGCGTTGGAGGGCGAGCCGGGCCAGGTGGGAGGCGATTCCGAGATCGGCTCCGTCGTCCCGCAGGTAGGCGCACTCGTCGGCGGAGGCCAGCACGCGGGCGGCCACCGCCGGCGAGAAGAGGTCGTCGCTGCCGTCCCGGGCCAACTCCACCAGCGCGCAGCTGTCGGGTTCGCTCTCGAGCCGCGCTACCACGAATCTGGTCCTGAAGTAGGCCTCCCGTCCGGTGAACCGGGCCACGAGATCCTCCGTCGACAGGCTCGGAACCGCGGCCACGGACACCTGCCGGTACCGCGAGGGCATGATGTTGGGCGAGGCAGGATCTAGGTCGAACATGCGGCCGCCAGGCGGGTTCGGAGGGTGTCGGATCGCAGCCCGCGCCGGAGGGCCTCCACTGCGAGAATCTCGTCGAGCGAGATGTTCGCCAGGTTGACGTTCGTCCCCAGGTGGTTCACGAGCCACGCCTGCTGTTCGCGTCGGGGGGCCTCGTACACCACCGGAGCATCCGTTCCGGCCGTCTCGAGGGCGTCCACGAGGTCGGCCCTCACCAGCCCGTCGGCGGTGTAGAGGCCCACCGTCCCGCTCTCGCGACCCTCGGCCACCAGCCAGGACGCCCCGCTGTCGACATCGCGCCGGGCCTCGGCGAGCCACTGTTCCGGGCGGGCCGGCTCGCCCGGATCCTTGCCGCCCACCTCGGCGAAGACTTCGAAGCCATGGCTGCGTGCCCGGGCGATCAGATCGAGCTTGGATGAAGCAGGCAGATCGGTGGCGCCGCGGGACACCTCCACGCAGTCGAAGCCCAGGTCCCGGGCCCAACCGAAGAACTCCTCGCTGCGGCCCTGCCACCAAGCCGCCTCGAGCAGCGTCCCGCCCGGACAGGCCTTGACCCCGTGCGACCGGAGCAACTCGATCTTCGACTCGACTTCGTGGTCGAGATAGGCCGTGCCGAAACCGAACTTCCAGACATCCACGAACGCACCATGGGCCTGCAGCCGCTCATCGATGCGGGCCCGCGGTGTGCCCGTGTCTATGACATGAGTGATCCCGCTCCGGCGCGGCTTGATCGTGCGGGCAGCCGTCTGGAGGAACCGGGGAGACTCAGAGATGGGCATCCAGGTGATCTCCTGACCGGCGTCACATCGCGGTGAGCCGAAACTCCATCTTATGAGGCAGTTCCGTGGCGGCCAGAGCTACGCCGGCCACCAGCGCCCGGCCTGACGTGGCGCCCACGCCGGCCAGTGACGCCGCAGCCCGGCGCATCCCGGCCTGATCACCCGACGCCGCCGCGTCCAGCAGGGCGTGCGCGGGCTGGATGCTCTGGCCGGCCGCGGCCCACCTGAGGAAGGCGCGGCTCAACCGGGTGGTGCGGGCCGCGAGGGCCAGGTCCACGAGGGAGTCCCTTCGGCGCGGGTCGACTGCCGCCACTAGCAGGATCCCGGCCAACACATCGTCGCCGCTGGGAGTCAAGCCCTCGCCGCGACCCTCGAGCCGGTCGAACACCGGGGCGAACTCCCCGCGGCGAACATCACCGGTGACGGCCTCCCACACGGGAGCCAGGTCGGCATCCACATCCGGCGCGATGCCGTGCCAGGTGGCCGGGTCGGCGTCGAGACGTTCGGGCAAGCGCGGCGCCCAGCGGGAGGAGCCGTCGAGGCGGACCCGAAGCGGCCCTGCTACCAGCTCGCCGCCGGTGGCCCTCACCCGGTCGTGCACGGCGGGCAGCACCGCCATCGTGCTGGCCACCAGATGCAGGGGCCCGGGCCAGGACCGGGGTCCCAGCACGGCGAACACCGTCTGTGAGGGTCCCGAGACGTAGAACCCGCCACCGAATACGCCCTCCACCCGGCCGGTGAAGTCATCCGACGCTGCCTCCAGCACGGCCTGGCCGACCGAGACCGCGGAGACCGCCGTGGAGGCGTGGCCTGCCGCGGCTGTACCGTGCGGCCGTGCCCTCGCCGGAGCCGTCGTCGCTGGACCCGTCATCGCTGGACCGACTCGTCGCCGCGGTGCGGGACCACGCGGGGTTGCGAGCCAAGCGAGCCATTGCCGCTGTTCGCCGGGTTGTGTCCACATCCGATCCGATGACCGGGCCCGGCGACGACGGCGCCGTTGTGGAGACGCCTGCCGGAGGTTCGGTCATCGTTTGCGGCGAGGCCATGCATCCGGCGTTCGTGGCCTCCGACCCCCGGGCCGCGGGCATGGCGGCCGTGCTCGCCAACGTCAACGACCTGGCGGCCATGGGGGCGGTCCCCAGAGGCATCGTGAACACGGTGGTAGCGCCGGCACCGGTAGCGGCCGAAGCGCTGGGCGGCATGGCCGAGGCGGCCGGCCTCTACGACGTGCCCGTCGTGGGCGGGCACATCACCGAGCACGACGGCGAACCGGCGCTGTCGGCCTTCGCCGTCGGTGATGCCGACCGGGTCCTGTCGGTGAGCCGGGCCCGTCCGGGCCAGCACCTCGTGTTCGCCTGCTGCCTCGACGGACGCATGCGCGCCGACTTCCCCTTCTTCACCACCATCGCCGCCCGCGGCTCCCGTCTGGCCACCGATGTGCGGCTGCTGGCCCGCGCGGCCCGCGAGGAACTCGCGTCGGCAGCCAAGGACGTCAGCATGGCCGGCTCGGTCGGCTCGCTGGCCATGCTTCTCGAGCCCGAACGGCTCGGGGCCGAGATCGACCTGGACGAGTTGCCGGCACCGGCCGGGGTGAGCCTGGACCGCTGGCTCGTCTGCTTCCCGACCTATGCGTTCTGGCTCACCACCGACCGGCCGGAGGGGTGCGTGGACCTGTTCCGCTCCGCCGGGCTCACCGCCGCGGTGGCCGGCACCGTCACCGGCAGCGGCGTGCTCACGGTGCAAGGCCGCGACGCCAGCCGCGACGTGTTCGACCTCAAGACCGAGCCCATCACCGGACTCTGGCCCTGAGTCCGGGAATTGGCAGCGCTCAACGCCCATTCCGGCACTCACCGCTGCCAATTCGTGGGCCGCACGGGAGCCGTCCGGGAATTGGCAGCGTTCAGCGTCGATTCCGGTACTCACCGCTGCCAATTCTCGATCTGGCTTCGCATGGCCCGCCGGTTGTCGTCGAACAGCTCCGGATCGGCTGTCTCCAGATCCTCGAAGGAGCCTGCGTCGATGCCGGGCGTGGCTCGGCCGGGCTCCCCCATCTCCGTCACCGTCACCACGTAGACGGGGGTCATGGTCGACGGGTCGGGCTCGACCATGCTCACGACGGCCAGCCCGGTCGGCAGGTGCATCTCCATGCACTGGTAGGGATCGACCAGCCCAGAACCCAGGTCGCCCTGCTCGTGGACCACCGCCCACACCCGGCCCGCCCGGCGTGCCGCGTCGATGCTCTCACGGCGCTGACGCTCGGCTCGCTCGGCCAGCAGCTCACGGCGGCGGATGGCGAACCCGCAGCCGGCAGTCGCCTCCGTCAGGCCGTATGCGATCGATACGCCCGTTGCCGCCACCGCCTCGTCCAGGATGGCGGTCCGGTGCTCCCAGCGTTCGGCCAGATCCTCGAGATCGGAGACCGCAGCCAGTGCGTCGGCCACGGCACGGACCAGCTTCACAGCCGACTGGTAGGCGTCGGGGTTGGTGGTGGCCGTCGGATAGAGGCGGCGCTCGCTCTCGTTCCAATGGGCGGCCAGCACCGCAGTGGGGTCTGCGTTCCCGTGGCCGCCCGGCACCGCAATGGGGTCTGCGTTCCCGTGGCCGCCCGGCGCCGCAGTGGGGTCTGCGTTCCCGTGGCCGCCCGGCGCCGCAGTGGGGTCTGCGTTCCCGTGGCCGCCCGGCGCCGCAGTGGGGTCTGCGTCGCTCGGATCGTTGGGCATGTCATCGGCTCCTTGTCGCGGCCGGCGCCGCCCCGCCAGTCCCCGAGGCTTGGCATGACCAGTCGCCTTCCATCTACTATAAGAAAGTCGGTTCTGCTATCGGCAGACTTGAGGGCTCCGTTTCGGATCCGACGGACCCGGCGGGGTCTGGCGAGAGGAGTGAGCCTTGGCCGAGACCGCAATTCTCGCTCTCGGAGGCAATGCACTCATCCGCGAGGACCAGCGCGGCACCCTCGAGGAGCAGTACACCAACGCCCTGGCCATGGCCCACTCGGTGCGGTCGCTGATCCGGAAGGGATGGAACGTGGTGATCGTGCACGGCAACGGTCCCCAGGTCGGCAACCTGGCCATCCAGCACGAGGGTTCGACCGACCTCGTGCCCGCCCTGCCCCTCTTCACCCTGGGCGCCATGACCCAGGGACAGCTGGGGAGCCTCATCTGCCTGGCACTCAACGAGGTCTGCAAGCGCGAGATCTCGGGAGCGGTGTCCGTCGTCACTCACGTCGAGGTCGACGCCGACGACCCCGCCCTCTCGGAGCCCACCAAACCCATCGGCCCGTTCTTCGACCGGGCCGAGGCGGCCGCCCTGGAGTCCGGGCGGGGCTGGGCCATGGTCGAGGACTCCGGGCGTGGCTACCGCCGAGTGGTCCCGTCGCCGAGGCCGATGGCGCCCATCGAGGCCGCAGCCATATCGACGCTGGTCGATCTCGGCTACATCGTCGTGGCCGGCGGAGGGGGCGGCATCCCGGTGACCCGCTCGGCCGACGGCGCGTACCGGGGCGTCGACGCCGTGATCGACAAGGACTTCGCGGCGGAGCGGATCGCCGACTCCGTGGGCGCCCAAGCGCTGGTTATGGTGACCGGCGTGGCCGCAGTGCGCCTCAACTTCGGCACTCCCCAGGAGGAGGTGGTCACCGAGATGACCGCATCGGAGGCTCGACGCCACCTGACCGAAGGCCAGTTCCCTCCCGGCAGCATGGGCCCCAAGGTGGAGGCGGCGATCGAGTTCGTGGAGTCCAGGGTCGAGGATGCGAGCGACTCCGTGGAGGCACCGGGACGGATCTCGGCCATAACCACGCCCGAGCTGGTGTACGCGACCCTCGATGAGCCCGCCGGCGTGATCGAGGGTCCCCGGGGCACACGGATCGTGCCCGACCCCGTGCCCGCGCTGCTCACCTGACCGCCACGCCATGACCGCTCAAACCAAAGTCATCGCGGACTGTTACGTCGACAGCGTGCGACTGCTCGAGGCCACCCGAGCCATGCGCGAGGCTCCCGGCGTGGACTGGGCCTGGGCGCTCATGGCCACACCGGCCAACCTGGAAGTCCTGTCGGGCGAGGGAGTGACCGAAGGGCTCGACGGCGCAGCGGCCAACGACCTCGTCCTGGCGATCAAGGGCACCGACGAGCACTTGCCGGCAGCCCTGTTGAGGGCCTGGGCGGTGCTGTTCGAGGAGACCGGGTCGGCAGGCGCCGGCGCCCCGGCGGCAGACGCACGCCCCGCCGATCTGGACGCAGCACTGGCTTCGACGCCCGATGCCAACGTCGCCATCATCTCCGTTCCCGGTCCTTACGCGGCCCTGGAGGCCCACAAGGCCCTGACCCGCGGCCTCGACGTGCTGCTCTTCAGCGACAACGTGCCCTTGGCCGACGAGATCGACCTCAAGCAGCGGGCCTGCTCCCTGGGCCGGCTGGTCATGGGTCCGGGCGCGGGCACGGCCGCATTGGGCGGTGTCGGGCTGGGGTTCTCCAACCGGGTGGCGCCGGGGCCGGTGGGCGTGGTGGCCGCGGCGGGCACGGGGGCCCAGGAGACCATGGCCCTGCTCGACCGCTGGGGCTCGGGTGTCACTCACGTAATCGGAGTGGGAGGCCGAGACCTGTCCGAACCGGTCGGCGGGCTGATGTGCGAAGCCGCCCTGGAGGCTCTCGACCGTCACGCCGGGACCGAGTTGACGCTGCTGGTGTCGAAGCCGCCCGCTCCGGCGGTGGCCGAGCGCCTGCTGGGCAAGCCGAGGCACAAGCCGGTGGTGGCCGCGCTGATCGGGCTGGAGCGGCCCGTGACGGTGGCGCCGGGAGTGACGGTGTGCAACACCCTCGAGCAGGGCGTGGTGGAGGCCCTGGTCCGCCTCGGCCGCTCCGGTGGCGACCCGGTCGGGTCCGTCGACGCCGAGGTGGCCCGGCTGTCCACCGATCTCGACGTGCCCAGAAGGCGCATGGTGGGGCTGTTCAGCGGAGGCACCCTCGCCTACGAGGCGATGACCATCGCCAGCCGCCACATAGGCCCAGTGTTCTCCAACACTCCGCTGGAGGCTGCTTGGGCGCTGCCTGCGCCCCCCGGCGCCCACGTGTGCCTGGACATGGGTGAGGAGGAGTACACCCAGGGGCGCCCCCACCCGATGATCGATCCCGAGGCAAGGCTCGAGGTGCTGCGTGACCAAGCTTCGGACCCGAGCGTGGCTGCCGTGCTGCTGGATGTGGTCATCGGCGACGGCGCCCATCCGGACCCCGCGGCCATGCTCGCTCCGGCCGCGGCGGAGATAGTGGAGTCGGGCGCGGCCGTCGTGGCCTACGTGCTGGGCACCGGCCGCGACCCCCAGGACTTCGAGCAGCAACGGTCGATCATGCGGGAAGCAGGCTGCATCGTGGCCGAGACCAACGCCCGGGCCGCCCTGGCCGCGGCCGCGCTCGTCAACCGCGACCCCGCTCTCGTCCACCACGACCTGTCCACGAGCCTGACCGCGTGAACCTGACGGCGCGTGTCGCCATCGCCACCTACTCGGTGAGGCCCCGGGGCGGGGCTGTGCACAGCGTGGAGCTGGCCGAGGCTCTGGCCGCCGAGGGTGTCGACGTGACGCTGGTCGCCTTGGGCGACCCGGCCGAGGGGTTCTTCCGGCCCACTTCAGTGCCGGTGCACATCGTCGAGGCGCCAACCCCGAAGGGCACCCTGACCGAGCGGGTGTTCTCCCACATCGATGCTCTCGAATCGGGCTTTGGTGCCGACCTCGCGGGCCGTTTCGACATCGTGCACACCCAGGACTGCATCTCGGCCCGGGCCGCGGCCCGGGTTCGCGACCGGGGAGCCGGGTTCGTGCTGTTCCGCACGGTCCACCACATAGACGACTTCACCACCCCGGCGCTGATCGAGTGCCAGGACGCGGCCATCACCGAGCCGGACCGGGTGCTGGTGGTCAGCGAGCCGTGGAGGCGGCGCCTGCTCGACGACTACGGCGTGCATGCCGCCGTGGTCACCAACGGCGTGCGCGTCGAGCGGTTCGCAGGCGCGGCGCGGTCGCCTGAGGGGCGCGACGCCCTGAGGTCCAGGATCAACGCCGGGGAGCGCCACGTGTACCTGACGGTGGGAGGCATCGAGCCCCGCAAGGGCTCGCGCTACCTGGTCGAGGCGCTGGGTCGGTTGAAGGACATGCCCGGCCCGCGCCCGATGCTGGCCGTGGTGGGCGGCCACTCCTTCCAGGACTACCGGGCCTACCGGGACGAGGTGCTGGGGTCGCTGGACTCCCACGGCTTGCGCCTCGGAGACGACGTGGTGCTGGTCGGCACGGTGCCCGACGCCGAGCTGCCGGGCTGGTTCGGTGCCGCCGACAGCTTCGTGTTCCCGTCGATCAGCGAGGGCTGGGGTCTGGTCGTCCTGGAGGCTCTGGCCGCCGGGCTGCCGGTGGTCGCCTCCGACATCGAGGTCTTCGGTGAGTTCCTGACCCACGACACCGACGCGGTGTTGACCGAGGCAGCCAACCCCTCGTCGCTGGCGGCCGGCATGGCCCGGGTGCGAGACGACCCGGAACTGGTGCGCCGGCTGCGGTCTGCTGGAGCCGCCACGGCGGACCGCTACTCATGGACCAGCACCGCCCGGCGCCACATGGAGCTCTACGCCGGGGCCTGACCTCTCGGGGGCCGGGACAGCAGGGTGCCGGTGACTAGGGCCAGCGTCGCCCAGGCCGCGGCCAGGCCGCCCAGCGAGGCCAGGCGGAACCGCCACACCAGGTCGGCGGGCGCTTCGATGACATCGGGGTTCCCGGGCACGGCCAGGAAGATCACGACGAGCCCTGCGCCGTACAGCGCAGCCGTCGCCCATGCCTTGGCCACCGGGGCCAGCTTCACGCCCCGATGGAACCGCCACACCGCCCAGGTGAGCAGGATCGAGAGGCCCAGCACGGCGAAGTACAGGACGGTGCGCTCGTTGACGGTGTCGGGGTCGCCGACCGCCGGAGGGTTGGCCGGATACTTCAGGAAGGGCACCAGGACCACGGTCACGAAGCCGAAGAACCCGAGCCGGAGCGAGGCGGCCAGGGGCGTGGACGCGGCGAGCCGGGGCCCCACCGCGGCGAGCACGACGGAGAAGATGATGCCTAGGGCCAGCCCGAACACAACCAGCCCTACCGCGCCGCCGATCTCCTGCACTCCCCGGCTGAATAGGTCCTCGTGATGGGCGCCGCCGGTGGCGTGGCTGATGCTGTCCTCCAGGGCGATGGCGTCGCGTATCGGCCCCCGGCCGGCGGTGGCTGCGAACAGGGCCGCCGCTACGCCGGCGGCCAGACCGGCCAGGCAGCCGACCCCCAGAATCCGCTTCATTCAGTAGAGGGAGCGCTCAGTGGCAGGGGACGCCCACGAAGTGGCGGCCGTCGTGGAAGAACTCGTGGAGGGTCTCGGCGACATGGCTGAGCACTACGCCGTTCTCGAGCATGACGAAGTAGGAGACCACCACAGCCAGCGCGACGAGCCCCCAGGCCCACACCGGAACATCGACATCGGGAAGGGCCGGTACGGGTGTCGGCAAGGCGTGCGTTTCCATGGTCCAAGTGTCGCATACGCCGACCGCGGCCGCCAATACCGACATGCCCTCCGTCTTCCTCAAGACGTCGCTTGTCCCGTGCTCAGCAGCGCCTCGCCGGTCCGGGCTTCGGACGCCCAGGACTCATCGAGCCCGCAGCGCACCGTGACCGCGGGATCCTCGTCTCGGCGCGGCTGTAGATCCCACAGCACCGCAGGCCGGGGACCGTGCCAGCGCACCGAGAACGACAGCGTGCCGTGGCGGGTCACGAGCGAACGGGTGTCCACAGAGACACCGCTCCATGGTTCCGGCGGTGCGGGCAGCATCACGAGATGTTCGGCGGCCTCGGCCACCAGGCAGTCGAGCAGTGCCTCCACCCCGGCCAGGCCGTCCCCGCCGAATGCGACGCTGTCCCGAACCGCGGCAGAGACGCGGTCGGCGGTCGCCACGGCATCCGGCATCGGGGATGGCGAACCTGTCTCGGCCAGGAGGCGGCGGGCGTCGCGGGCCGCGGCCGGAGCCTCGGTCTCCAGCGCCGCGGCCACCTGTTCCAGGGTGAATGTGTCTAGATGGTCACCCGCGGCCTCGGCTAGGGGACCGGCCAGCTCCGCCAGTCCCGAGACCCGCCCGGTCCGCAGCCGGCGCGAGGCCAAGGCCCGCAGCGCGGCTGTCGCCACCGGCGGCGGAAGCGGAGCGCGGCCCGCCTCCGCGACCAGCGCTTCCCTGGCCCGGTCGGCCTCGTCGGGCAGGCCCACCCGGTCGAGCACGACCGCGGCCCGGGCCACTGCTGCCGGTTGGGGACAGCCCGCGGCCAGGATCGACGCGGCGATCCCCCGCCGCCACGACCGGGCCGCCGCTTGATCGGGAAGGTCCACTGAAGCGGCCCGCTCCACCACCGCCCGCCAGCCGGCCGCGATCTCCTCCGGCGAGCCGGCGCTGCCTGCGGACCCGCCCTCAACCGGGAGCGTCACCCGCAACGGCACCCGGGGCGCCAACGGAACCACCGTCGCCGTCGCGGCCAGCCCGGCACGGCTCCGGGCCTGGCAATCCCCCGGGGGCGGCTGGGCCCTAACCGCTCGCCACACGTCGCCGTCGTCGACGGCGGCCGCACCTCCGGGTGCACGCCCCAGGTCCACAGCGATCCGGCCGTCGGCCAGCAGGCGGGAGCCCTTCACCGCAGCGACCTTGATCGAGCCGGCCACGGCCACGGCCAGGCTCACCGGCACCGGTGTGTCGTTGGTGAACTCCAGCACGACCACCCGGTCCGCTCCCGCTCGTCCCGCCGCGACCTGCAGCACCACGTCGCCCCCGGGCACCTTCATCGCCATGGCGGTGACCGGCATGTCGTCGATCAGGCGCGAGCGCACGGCCGCCTCCTCGGCCGCAACGTGCCAGCGATCCTCGGCTCCCACGGCCCACCCCATCCACCATCGGGCGCCGACCGGAGCCACCGTTCCCGACCGGTCCACCGCGGCCACCGGTCCGTCGAGGTCGCCGATCATCTCCACCGCCCCACGCTCCCACGATGTCACCGGTGGAGGGTCCGATGGGATCCCCACAGACGCGGACCTGCGTCGACCACGCGGATAGGTGAAGGCGTCTCGCGTCGAGGCGGGGGGTTTCCCGCTCTTGTTCGCTGCGCTCACGGGCCGCTCAGGCCACGGCCTCGCCCGTATGGGCGGGTTCGCGCCGATCCGCTCGGCCTCTGCGCCGCCTCATCGGCGGGTCTCGCTGGTGGGGGGCCGGTCGAGCAGCGCCCGGTAGGCCGCGGCCGCGGGACGGCCGTCCTCGATCACGGCCCGCACCTCCTCGGTGATCGGCATGTCAACACCCAGCGAGCGGGCCAGCGACGCCACCACCGGAGTGGACTTGACGCCCTCGGCCACCTGGTCCATGGACGCCACGATCTGCTCGATGGCCTCGCCCCGGCCCAATCGCTCCCCCACATGGCGGTTGCGGCTCTGAGGGCTGACGCAGGTGGCCACGATGTCGCCGATCCCGGCCAGGCCCGCGAAGGTGGCCGGGTCGCCGCCGAGGGCCACTCCCAGGCGGGTCACCTCGGCCAGGCCCCGGGTGATGAGCGCGGCCCGGGTGTTGTCGCCGGCTTCGAGGCCGTCGGATATGCCGGCGGCCAGGGCGATCACGTTCTTGGTGGCGCCCGCGATCTCGGCCCCCACGACGTCGGTGTTGGTGTACACCCGGAAGTCGCCGGCGCAGAACACGTCCCGCAGCCGCTCGGCCAGCGCAGCGTCGGCGGGCGCCATGGCCAGCACGGCCGCCGCGGCTCGCCCGGCGAGGATCTCCTTGGCCAGGTTCGGCCCGGTCAGCGCCCCGGCCGGACGCCCGGGCAATTCGTCCGCCACCACCTCGGTCATCCGTCTGCGGGTGCGACCCTCCAGGCCCTTGGTGAGCGACACCACCGGCGTGCCGTCGCCCACATGCGGGTGAAGCAACCGCAGGGTGTTGCGGAACCCGTGGGAGGGCACCGCCATCACCACCGCGTCGGCGCTGCCGGCGGCCTCGCCGATGTCCGCGGTGGCCCGCAGCTCGGGGTGCAGCGACCGGCCGGGCAGGTAGCGGGGGTTCTCGCCGGTCGAGTTGAGCGCGCCTGCGATCGCGGGATCGCGGGCATAGAGCACGGTGGAGGCATTGTGGGCGCACAGATGGGCGACGGTGGTCCCCCACGAGCCTGCGCCGATCACCCCGACCCGAAGGTTCACAGCCGCAACCGTAGAGGCCGAGCGGGTGGGGAGCGACTCATGAGAATCCAGGCGAGGGCCTGAGCGAGGCCGTGGCCCGAGCGGCCCGTGAGCGCAGCGAACAAGAGCGGGAGTGAAACTGATGCGTCGCGAAGGGCCCTTGCCCGTTCGCGCTCGCCCATAGACTCGCTCCAGCCCTCGAACGGAATGCCCGGAGGCGCCCAGTGGCATCGCCGCCAGTGTCTGAAGAGCCCGCCACGGCGGTGGTCGTGCCGATCCGCTCCTTCGAGGGAGCCCTGTCCCGGCTGGAGCACGTCCTCGGCCGCTCCGGCTGCCGCGACCTGATGCGCCGGATGGCGGGCCGGGTGGTGGCCGCGGCCGGCGGCCTGCCGGTCCATGTGGCCACCGACGATGCCGAGGTGGCGGCCTGGGCCGCGGACCTGGGGGCGGATGTCGTGGCCGTGGGCCGGCCCGGCCTGAACATTGCGGTATCGGTGGCCGTGGGCCGGCTGGCCGCGGCCGGAGTGGAGCGGGCGGTGGTGGCCCACGCCGACCTGGCGCTGGCCCGGACGCTGCGGCCGGCGGTTGGCCCGGGGCTGGTGATCGTGCCGGACCGGCGCCGCGACGGCTCCAACGTGGTGTGCGTCCCGACCGGCTGCGGGTTCCGCTTCGCCTACGGGCCGGGCTCGTTCGCCCGCCATGTGGCCGAGGCCGAGCGGCTTCAGCTGGCCGTGACGGTGGTGCAGGACGATGCCCTGGCCTCCGACATCGACCACCCCGAGGATCTGCTGGCCCTGCCCGCACAGGACCGGCTCGCTCTGGGAGTCGACTCGCTGGCGGTGAGTCCGTGACCACCGTCGACGTGGCCGCGCCGGCGCGGGCGCTCGCCATCGGGGCCCATCCCGACGACATCGAGTTCGGCTGCGGGGCGACGCTGGCCAAGTGGGCCGAGGCCGGCTGCGAGGCCAGCCTGCTGGTGTGCACCGACGGCTCGAAGGGCACCTGGGACGCCGGCGCCGACGTCGCGGCCCTGGTGGCCCGCCGCCAACGGGAGCAGTCCGAGGCGGCCCGCCGGCTCGGCGCCTTGGGCGAGGTGCGCTTCCTGGGGGAGGTGGACGGCGAGCTGGAGGTGACCATGGCCCTGCGCAGCCGGATGGCCAAGGTCATCCGGGAGTTGCGCCCCGACGTGGTGCTGGGCCACGACCCGTTCAAGCGCTGGCGCCTCCACCCCGACCACCGGGCTGCCGGGTTCCTGTGCATGGACGCGCTGGTCGCCGCCCGCGACCCGCACTTCTTCCCCGAGCACGGCGTTCCCCACCACCGCCCTGTCGAGTTGCTGCTGTTCGAGTGCGAGGCTCCTGATCACGTCGAGCAGGTGGCACCGGCCCAGATCGAGGCCAAGGTGCAGGCCCTGCTGGCCCACGAGAGCCAGTTCGTGAGCACCCACGGCATCAGTCCTGACGACGACGGCACCGGCATGGCCGCGTTCCAGGCCCGCGTCGTGGAGAAGTGCCGCGACGCCGGTCGCCGGGCGGGCCTGCCCTACGGCGAGGCCTTCAAGCGCGTCGAGCGGGTGTGACTGGAGCCATGCTCGAGGAAGCCGTCGCGCCTCGGGGGCTCAGCACCGCAGAGGTCGAGCAGCGCCGCCGCGAGGGCCTCACCAACGATGTGCCCGACGCCCCGGTCCGCACCGTGGGCCAGATCGTCCGCAACAACGTGCTCACCCCGGTCAACGCCATCATCGGCTCGATGTTCGTGCTCATCATGGTGGCCGGCTTCCCGGCCGACGCCCTGTTCGCCGGGGTGGTGGTGTCGAACAGCGTCATCGGCATCGCCCAGGAGCTCAAGGCCCGCCGCACGCTGCACAGGCTGGCGGTGCTGTCGGCCCCCCGGGCCCGGGTGGTCCGCGACGGGCGGACGCAAGAGGTCGGCACGAGCGAGGTGGTGGCCGACGAGATCCTGGAACTCCAGCCCGGCGACCAGGTGGTGGTGGACGGCGAGGTGGTGGTCGCCCGGGGCCTCGAGATCGACGAGTCGCTGCTGACCGGCGAGAGCGACCCGGTCGACAAAGCTCCCGGCGACGGCGTGATGTCGGGGTCGTTCGTGAACGCCGGCGCGGGCTGGTACCGGGCCACCGCCATCGGCGCCGACTCCTACGCGGCGCGCCTGTCGGAGGAGGCCCGCCGGTTCAAGCTGGCCGGCAGCGAGCTCAAGGGCGGCGTCAACGTGATCCTGCGCCGTCTGACGTGGATCATCCCGCTGGCCACGGTGCTGCTGCTGGGGAGGCTGCTGGCCACCGAGGACCGCTGGCAGGAGGCGCTGCGGGGCACGGTCGCCGCCGCGGTGGCCATGGTGCCCGACGGTCTGGTGCTACTCACCAGCCTGTCGTTCATCACCGGCGTGGTCGCCCTGGCCCGCCGGAAGGCGCTGGCCCGGGAGCTGGCGTCGGTCGAGCTGCTGGCCCGGGTCGACACCCTGTGCCTCGACAAGACGGGGACGATCACCACCGGGGACATCTCCTTCGAGCGGGTGGAGCCGCTGGGATCGGCCACCGAGGCCGAGGCGACCGGCGCGCTGGCCTCGCTGGCGTCGGCCGACCCCGCACCGAACGCCACCCTGGCCGCCATCGTCGACGCGGTCGGCAGCCCGCCACCCGGATGGAGGCTGACCGGCAGCGTGCCGTTCTCGTCGGCCCGCAAGTGGGCCGCGGCCGGCTTCGAGGGCCGGGGCACCTTCCACCTGGGCGCGCCCGACGTGCTGCTGGGCGCGGGCGACGCCAGCGAGGACGCCCGGGCCCGGGCTGCGGCCGCCTCCGCCGAAGGCGACCGGGTGCTGGTGGTGACCCGATCCGACCTGCCCGAACCGTCCGGCGACAGCCTGCCCACCGACCGCGAGCCCGTCTGCCTGGTGCATCTCGGCGACACGATCCGCTCGGACGCGCCGGAGATCTTCGCCTACTTCCGGGATCAGGGCGTCGACCTGAAGGTGATCTCCGGCGACCACCCCGCCACCGTGGCCGCGGTCGCCCACCGCGCCGGCATCACCGACGACCCGGAGGGCGATACTGATGGCTCGAACCGCGGCCCGGGCCGGCTGCACGTGCCCGCCTTCGACGCCCGCCAACTCCCGGACCAACCCGACGAACTGGCCGACACCCTGGATTCGGCCACGGTGTTCGGGCGGGTCGACCCCCACCAGAAGCGAGCCATGGTCCACGCGCTGCAGTCCCGGGGACGCACGGTGGCCATGACCGGCGACGGCGTGAACGACGTGCTGGCCCTCAAGGACGCCGACATGGGCATCGCCATGGGCACCGGATCCTCGGCGGCCCGGGCCGTGGCCCAGCTCGTGCTGCTCG
Organism: Candidatus Aldehydirespirator sp.; assembly: GCA_965203635.1. GTDB lineage: Bacteria > Actinomycetota > Acidimicrobiia > Acidimicrobiales > Aldehydirespiratoraceae > Aldehydirespirator. The sequence goes on along the minus strand of OZ241903.1, from coordinate 1,831,280 downwards.
ACAACCGCTTCGCCACCTTGCCCCGGGTGCTGGCCGAGGGCCGCCGGGTGATCAACAACATCGAGCGGGTGGCCAACCTGTTCATCACCAAGGCGGCCTACGCGGTGCTGCTGACCCTTCTGATCGGCCTGTCCGGCTCGCCGTTCCCGTTCCTGCCCCGCCATCTGACCCTGATCGGCACCTTCTCGGTGGGCGTGCCCGGCTTCTTCCTGGCCCTCGCGCCCAACCACCGCCTGGTCAAGCCCGGTTTCCTGCGCCGGGTGCTGCGCTTCTCGCTGCCGGCCGGGGCGGTGGCCGGCGTGGTGACGTTCGTGCTGTATGAGGTCGTGCGGCGCCTCGACGGCGTGGGCCTGGACGAGGCCCGCACGTCGGCCACGATGACGCTGCTGGGCATCGGCCTGGTGATCCTGCTGTTGATCAGCCGGCCGCTGAGACCCTGGAAGGTGGGCCTGGCCGCCGCCATGGCCGGCTCCTACGGGGCGGCAATGGCGCTGCCGTTCCTGCGCGAGTTCTTCGAGCTGGATGCACCGACGCTGGGCGGCTGGCTGTGTGTGCTGGGCGCGGTCATCGTCGGCGGGGCCGGGGCGTGGGGCGCGGTCGAGCTGCGAGAACGCATCGCCGCCGGACGAGAGGCGCCGTCATGAGCCGCCACGATCGAGCACCCACTCACAAGCGCGTGGCGCCGTCATGAGCCGCGACGTTCTGGCACCCACTCACAGGCGCGTGGCGCCGTCATGAGCCGCGACGTTCTGGTCGTGGGCGTGGGCGATCCTGCGGCTGCCCTGGCCGCTGAACTGTCGGGGGACGTGCTGGTGGCCGCTCCGGAACCGGCCGATGTCGACGACGGCTTCGTGGACGGCTTGGCCCGCGGCGACGGCGCCCCGGTCGACGGTCTCGATCTGGTGGTGCACGCCCTCTATCCGGAGCAAAGCCGCACCCCGGCGCGCATCGACGAGATGACCGCCGACGACTGGGCCGCGGCCTGCGACGACCCGCTGGAGGCGGCCATCCGCCTGGCCCGGGGCGCGCACCGGCATCTGGCCGCCCGCCGCGGGACGATCGTGGTCTGCGTGCCGCTGGTCGGCGCGGCCGGCGCGTCGAACCTGGTGGCGCTGTCGGCGTTGGCCGAGGGGTTGCGGATCCTGGCCCGGTCTCTGGCCCGCAGCTGGGGGCCCGACGGGATCCGTTCCCATGCGGTGACCCTGCATCCGTCGATGTTCCTGCCGCCGGAGCACGCGGCGTCGGCCGTGGACGCCACCGCCCTGCACGACCCGGCGCTTGGCCGCCTGCCGTCGGCGGCCGAGGTCGCGGCGGTGATCGACGCCCTGGCCGACGGCCGGACGACCGGTGGCCTGACCGGTGCCTCGCTGGTGATGGACGGCGGCACCTGGATGGCCGGATGACCACCGACGGCGTGGCTGAGAGAGGCATGGCCGAGACGCGAACGGGTGGGCGGGTGCTCGAGGGCCAAGTGGCGATCGTCACCGGGGCCGGGCAGGGCATCGGCGCAGGGATTGCCACCGCGCTGGCCGCCGCCGGAGCCGCCGTCGTGATCGCGGCCCGGAGGGCGGCCAACGGCGAGCCCGCGGCGGAGTCGATCCGGGCCGCCGGCCACGAGGCCGTGTTCATCCGCTGCGATGTGACCGAGGCTGCCGACATCGAAGCCGCGGTGGCCGGGGCCGTCGCGCGCTTCGGCGGGCTCGACATCATGGTCCACAACGCGGTGGCCCACGCCGGGCGGCCCGGAGGGGTGCAGAACACCCGCAGCGACATGATCCGGCCCCAGATCGCCACCGCCACGACCGCGAGCTTCCTGTGCGCCCGGGCGTCGCTGACCCATCTGCGCCGGCGACCGGGCACGTTGATCCTGCTCACGTCGCCCGCGGGTGTGGAGGGGTCGGCCAACCTGCCGGTCTACGCGACGGTGAAGGCCACCCAGCGCGGCATCGTCAAGAGCCTCGCCCGGGAGTGGGGCCCCCTCGGCGTGCGGGTCAACGCCATCGCCCCGGTGGCTCTCACCCCGGCCATGGAATCGGCGGTGGCCGCCAATCCCGACCTGGAGACTCGCCTCGTCGCCCGCACGCCGCTGGGCCGCCTGGGCGCCGCGGCCGCCGACATCGGCCCGGTCGCGGTGTTCCTGGCCTCCGGCAGCGCCCGCTACGTCACCGGCCAGACCATCGTCGCCGACGGCGGAGGCTTCCTCGGCCTGTAGGTAGAACTGGCAGCGTTCGGTGCCCTTTCTGGCGTCCTGCGCTGCCAGTTCCGGAAAGGGTCAGGGATCGGCGGCGAACTGCACCGCTCCGGGCACGGCCTCAGCCGTGATCGGCGTCTGCCCGATCGACTCGCCGTCGCCAACGAGGTCGACGGGCTCGCCCTCAATGGTGACGGTGCGCCCTCGCAGCATGTGCACGTGCCGGTTGCCCACGTGGCCGCCCTCGAACACCTTGGGCAGCAGGCGCAGCATGGTGGATCGGCTGGCCGTCCCGACGACGCACACGTCGAGCAGGCCGTCGCCGGGGTTGGCGTCGGGGCAGATGGCCATGCCGCCGCCGAACGTGGGCGTGTTGGCCACCGCGAACAGGGCGCTGCGGTACTCCGAGCGCTCACCGTCCACGGTAACGGCCAGCTCGCGGTAGCGCAGACCAGGCATGGTCAGCAGGGTCGCCACCGTGTAGCGGCTCGGCCCCCGGGGGAAGCGCATCCGGTCAGCCCGCTCGTTGACGTCCACGGTGAACCCGCCGGTCACGTTGAAGGCGACCCACCGCTGGCGGTCGGTGCGGATGACGTCGACGGGCCGGGCCGAGCCCAGGGACCTGGCTGCGGCCTCCTCGACGCTTAGTCCGAACAACCCGAACGCTCGGGCGTAGTCGTTACCGGTTCCCGCAGGCACCAGTCCCAGTACCGCATCGCTGCCGGCTGCTCCCTGAAGGGCGAGGTGCAGAGTGCCGTCGCCGCCCACCGCGACCAGTCGCTCCGCGCCCGCGGCCACCGCGGCCCGGGCCGCGTCGGCGGACTCCTCCGCCGAGGCGCCGCTGATGTCCACCGGTGTGTGGCCGGCCTGCTCGATTACCCGGTGAACGACTGGGGCGGCCGCCGCGGCCCGTCCCCTGCCGCCCCGGGGGCTTACTAGCAGATGGACCTCGGCCACGGCGACCGGTCTAGCACCCTGCCGGCGAATTGGCAGCAAAACGCACGCATACCGTGCACAACGCTGCCAATTCGCGACCGGACCGCTGACTGCCGGCGAATTGGCAGCAGAACGCACGCATACCGTGCACAACGCTGCCAATTCGCGACCGGACCGCTGACTGCCGGCGAATTGGCAGCAGAACGCACGCATACCGTGCACAACGCTGCCAATTCGCGACCGGACCGCTGACTGCCGGCGAATTGGCAGCAGAACGCACGCATACCGTGCACAACGCTGCCAATTCGCGACTAGTGGGCTAGGGCTGCCAGCAGCTCGTCGGCGAAGTCGGGGCGGCAGATGACCAGGCCGGGCGTGTGCGGGCGCGGGTTGTTGAACCGCAGGGGCGAGCCGTCGGCGCACGAGGCGTGCAGACCGGCGGCCAGGGCCACTGCGGCCGGCGCGCACGTGTCCCACTCGTAGAGACCGCCGGCGTGCACGTAGCCGTCCATCTCGCCCCGCACCACCGCCATCGCCTTGACCCCAGCCGATCCCATGGTCAGCACGTCCGCGTCGAGGCGGTCGGCCAACACGCGGCCGTCGCTGTAGCCCCGCGACCTGGCCACCACCACCCTGCGGCGCCCGACCCGGCACATGGTGGGCTCCGACGGCGGATCGGTGACGAAGGTGGTGTCCCAGGCGGGCACGGCCACCGCGCCCGCGGTCGCCATGCCCCGCTCGCACAGAGCCACATGCACCGACCACGCCCCGGTCACCCCGAAGTCGTACGAGCCGTCGATCGGATCGATGATCCAGACCCGCTCCGCGTTGAGCCGCCGCCGGTCGTCGTGGCCCTCCTCCGACAGCACGGCGTCGCCGGGCCGCAGGCGAGCCAGCTCCTGAGTGAGGAACTCGTGGGCCTGCCGGTCGCCCGCCTCCTCCAACCCCCAGCCCCGCGGCCCGGACGGATCGTTCAGCAGGCCGAGCAGCCGCTGGCCGCACTCGTGGGCCAGGCGCGCCGCCAGGGCGTGATCGTCGCCGGTGGCTGTCACGCGGATTGTGGCCGGCGGTGCACCGTGACCGCGTAGCTGCCGCCGTCGAAGGGCTCGCGGTCCCAGGTGGTCCAGCGGTGCTCCAGGATCAGGCCCGCGTCGGCGGCGAACCGGTCGTAGTCGTCGAAGGTCAACGGGCTCCACCCCAGACGGAAGCCGGACACGAGCCGGCCGCCCGGGCCCAGGTGCCGGGCCATGTTGGCCACGATGGCCGCCTCGGTGCCGACCTCCACGAACACCATCACGTTGCCGGCCAGCACGATCAGGTCGAACTGTCGCCTCCCCTCGGCCGCGCCGGGTGCCGTGATCTCCACATCGGTGAGGTCGCCCAGGATCCACGGCACGTGCGGGGCCTTGCTGCGGGCCTCGTCCAGCATGCGAGTGTCCAGGTCCACGCCCACGACGTCGATGCCCCGGCGGTCGAGCTCGATGGCGACCCGGCCCGTGCCGCAGCCGGCGTCGAGCACCGAGGCGGGCTCGAACCAGCTCACCAGGTCGGCCTCGCCGTGGACCCACTCACCCCTGGCCTCCATGCGCCGCCAGCGGTCGTCGTAGACGTCGCCCTGGGACGATCCGCCGATCTCCCACCAACGACTCATCGGGCTGACCCTAACCGGGACCGGGTCGGGCTCCTGTCAGTTAGCCTCGTACCCGACAGCCGCAACTGCCTGCCATTCACCCAGGAGAGTCCATGGAGTTCGGGATCTTCCAGAACGGCTACATACCGGGCCCCTCGGCACACGTCCCCGACCACGAGCACCTCATGCTCATGCGCGAGGCGTCGTACCCGATCCTGGCCGACAAGCACAACTGGAAGTTCGCCTGGTTCGGGGAGCACCACTGCCTCACCGAGTACAGCCACATGTCGGCACCGGAGGTGATGATCGGCTGGATCGCGGCCCAGACCGACTACATCCACCTGGGCACCGCCATCACCAGCCTGCCCACCACCAAGGAGCATCCGGTTCGCATCGCGGAGCGGGCCGCCATGCTCGACCACTTCTGCGAGGGCCGCTTCGAGTTCGGCACGGGCCGGGGCGCCGGCAGCCACGAGGTAGCCACCTTCAACAGCACCCTGACCTCCGAGACCAAGGCCATGTGGAACGAGGTGATGGCCGAGATCCCCCGCATGTGGGCCCAGCGGGACTACTCCTACGAGGGCGAGCACTTCCATGTGCCGCCCAACCACAACGTCCTCCCCAAGCCCCTCAACGGCACCCACCCGCCGCTGTGGGTGGCGTGCGGCAACCCGGCCACGTTCGCCACCGCCGGCAGCATGGGCATCGGCGCGATCGCCTTCAACTTCGAGCCCGCGCCCGCCCTCAAAGGGCGTATCGACAGCTACAAGGAGGCCGTCGCGGAGTGCTCCGAGCCCCACGGCTCCTACATGAACGACAACGTGATGATGACCAACGCCGTCATCTGCCTGGAGGACCGCGACCGGGCCCGGGAGATCGCGTTGATGCACGGCCGGGGCTACCTGTACTCGATGGTGTGCCTGTACCACGACACCATCCCCAAGCGGGAGGGCGCCCCCACCTGGCCAGAGCCGCCCACCGGCCTGCCCGACGAGGCCACCCTCGACTTCGCCATCGACGCCGGCTACATGCTGTGCGGCACGCCTGAGGAGGTATGCGAGCAGTTGGAGAAGTCGTACGTGGCCGTGGGCACCGACCAGCTGGTGTTCGGCCTGCCCAACGAGGGCTTCGAGTACGAGGAGATCCTCGAGATGATCGAGATCTTCGGCGACCAGGTGATCCCAGAGTTCGACCCCGACCGAGTGCACTCCACCGAGAAGTACCGGGCCAACGCGGTGCGCAAGTACCCGGAGTGGAACGCGCCGCCGCCGGACATAAGGACGACCCTGCCTCCCAGCGCGTCGATGCCGATCCCCTACCGGCACTGAGATACACGCCCGGGAAGGCTGGCGGGGCGTCTCAGCCCTTGACGAGCTCCACCGCCTGCCGGCACTCCTGCTCGGAACGGGCGGCCACGTTCAGCATGGTGACCGGCGACTCCTCCCAGGCCTGCAGCCGCTCCCGGATGCGCTCGACCGGGCCCACCAGGGAGATCTCATCGGCGAACTCCTCGGGTACGGCCGCGATGGCCTCGTCCCGGCGCCCCTCGAGGAAGAGCCGCTGGACCTCGTAGGCCGCCTCCTCGTATCCCATCCGGGCCATCAGCTTGGTGTGGTAGTTCTGGCCCTCGGCCCCCATGCCGCCGATGTAGAAGCCCAGGCTGGCCCGCACCGGCCAGAGGGCGTCGGCGATGCTGTCGAGGTCGCACACCCTCAGTGTCGTGTGCACCGCGATCTCGAAGCCCTCGGGGGCGGCGGCGAGCGGCGAGGCGTACACCTCGGGGCGCATCGGCGAGTAGTACAGCGGGAGCCAGCCGTCGGCGATGTCGACGGTCTGGGCCACGTTGCGGGGTCCCTCGGCGCCGATCCAGATCGGGATGGGTCGCAGCGGGTGGGTCATGACCTTGAGCGGTTTGCCGAGACCCGCCGCGCCCGGGCCGGTGTAGGGGTGCTGGAAGTGCTCCCCGGCGAATTCGAGCGGGCCGCTGCGCTCGAAGACGCGCCGCAGGATCTCGACGTACTCGCGGGTGCGGGCCAGAGGCCGCACCGATGGCTGGCCGTACCAACCCTCCACCACCTGGGGTCCGGAGACGCCCAGCCCGAGGATCGCCCGCCCGCCCGATATGTGGTCGAGGGTGATGGCGTGCATGGCTGTGGCCGTGGGGGTCCGGGCCGCGAGTTGCGCGACGCCGGTACCGAGCCGGATCCGCTCGGTGGCCGCGGCGATCAGCACGAGCGGAGAGAACGCGTCGGAGCCCCAGGATTCTCCCGTCCAGGCCGCGTCGAACCCGGCCCGCTCGGCGGCGGCGGCCAACTCCACCACACCGTCGGGCATGGCCCGGCTCCAGTAACCCAGCGTCAGGCCTAGCTGCACGCGTGCACGCTAACGGCCCGCGTCCACTGCGCCCCTCGCCGCTGTCGGGTCACCCACCCTGGTAGCTTGGGCGCGGTTCTTGGCGGGCGGGCGACAACCCCATGACCACCAGATTCCCCTGCCGTTCCTTTCGTCCGGCCCGCCGGCGCCGCGGGCTGGCCGTGCTCGCGCTCCTGCTTGCGGTCGCGGCCGCGGCGGGGTCCGCCTCCGCCCAGAGCGACGAGGAGATCATCAGGCAAGGCCGGCAGGCCGTCAGGGACACCAAGGCCGAGCGCGAGGCACTGGACGAGGCGGCGGAGGCCGCGGCCGGGAGCCTCGACGCGGCCACGGCCGAGGCCGAGGACCTGATCGACGCTCTGAACAAGGCTCAGGCGTCGGTGGACGCCCAGCAGGCAGCCCTCGACGAGGCCGAGCGGGCCGTGATCGACGCCGAGGCCGTAGTGAAGGAGGCCGAAGTCAGGATCTCGGAACTGGAAGCCGAGCTGCTCGCCACCCAGGAGGGTCTGCGAGAAGCGGTGATCGAGTCGTACGTCTCCTTCCAGGCGCCGACCGGAACGTTCGCCGTGCTCGGCTCCGACCCGTGGCAGAACGCCCACGAGGAGGCATTGGCCGGGTTCGCCACGGGCAGCCGGATCGACGACATCGACGAGTTGCGCCGGATAGGCGAGGAGTTGGAGCGCTGGCGGCTCCAAGCGGTCGAAGCGGCCGACGCGGCCGAGGCTCACCGCCGGTCGGCGGCCCTGATCCTCGCCGACCTGCGAACGGCCGTCGACCGCGAGGCCGAATTGTCGGTGGCGGCCGAGGAGCGCGTCGAGAGGCGCCTGTACGAGGTCCAGACGATCGGGCAACTGGACGCGGACTTGGCCGCGGAGATCGAGGCAACCGAGCGCCGGATCGCCGACGCCCTGGCCCGCCAGCGGGCCGAGGAGGAGGCCCGCCAGCGGGCAAAGGAGGCTAGGCGCAGAGCCGAGGAGGCCCGTATCAGGGCTGAGCAGGAGGCGGCCGAGGGACGGGCGCTGGCCGAGTCGGTGGATCCGTCCGACACGGACCTGCCGCTCGTCTGGGTGCGGGGCTTCGAGGTGCACACACAGATCGCTGAAGGGGTCGACGGTCTGGTCGCCGCCATGGAGGCAGAGGGCTTCAACCTGGGCGGCTGGGGATACCGGACTGCCCAGGAGCAGATCAACCTGCGCCGGTCCAACTGCGGCCCGTCGCCCGAGGACATCTGGGAAAAGCCGTCAAGCACTTGCCGGCCCCCAACCGCTCGGCCCGGCCGGAGCAACCACGAGAGGGGCCTGGCCATCGACTTGACGAACAACGGCCGGCTCATCACCAGCCGCAACAGCGCGGTGTTCCAGGCGCTCCAGCGTCTCGCCCCCCAGTTCGGTCTCAAGAACCTCCCCAGCGAGCCCTGGCACTGGTCAGTGGACGGCCGCTGACCCGTCCCCGTCGCTCCCGGGGTGCAGCTACCCGGTGTGGGTCCAGACGGGGCGGCGCTTCTCGATGAAGGCCTTGGGCCACTCGGCGCCGTCGCCGCGGGCCGCGTTGGTGGCCATCACGTCCATGGCCAGCTCGTAGGCGTCGTCGACGGCCATGTCCATCTGGGCGTAGAGGGTCTGCTTGCCGATGCCCTTGGCGTAGCGGCTGCCCCGGGTGGCCCGGCCCAGCAGGTCCATGGTGGCCTCGTCGAGGTCCACCGGCGGCACCACTCGGTTGACCAGCCCCCACTCGAGCGCGGTGGCCGCGTCGATGGTGTCGCCGGTGAGGGCCATCTCGACGGCCCGCTTGCGGCCCAGAGGCCGGGCCACGGCCACCATCGGGGTGTGGCAGAACAGCCCTCCCTTGCCGCCGGGCGTGGCGAAGGCGGCCTCGGTGCTGGCCACGATCAGGTCGGCGCTGGCCGCCAGCTGGGCGCCGGCCGCGGTGGCCAGGGCGTGAACCTTGGCCACCACCACCTGGGGGATCTCGGCCATGGCGGTCATGGCCGAGGTGCACAGGGCGAACAGCTCTCGCAGGTCGGCCTCGGTCATTTCGGCCATCTCGGCCAGGTCGTGGCCCGAGGAGAACACCGGCCCGTTGGCGGCCAGCACCACCCCGGCCACATCGCTCTCGGCGCCGGTGGCCCTCAGAGCCTCGTCGAGCTCGGCGAGCATCTCCGACGACAGGCAGTTGCGCCGCTCGGGCCGGTTGAGCGTGATCGTCACGTAGCGGTCGTCACGCTTGTACAGCAGGTTCTGGTAGTCCATCGGATCTCCCCTGTCGTGTCTTTCCCGCTCTTGTTCGCTTCGCTCACGGGCCGCTCGGGCCACGGCCTCGCTCAACGCCCTTCGGAGTCCCTCCAGACTATTGCCATCCGCTCGGCCTCTAGGAGTCTGCCAGAGCGGGCAGCACTTGTTCAGCCGTCAGCTGGACGCTCGACCAGGCCTCGTCGATGGGCATGCCGCCCACCAGGGGGTGAAGGGCGAGCGTCCCGGTGCTGCGGACCAGATCCACCGCCTCGGTCGGCGTGAGCACCCGGTAGATGCCCTCGGCTCGCAGCTCCTCGACGGTGGTGGCCACCGAGCACACCGCCGAGGTCTGCCCCGGCGGCTGCCAGCCCTTGTAGGTCATGGCCTCAAGCATGAAGCACTCGCCGTGTTCGGCCCAGACCCGGTCGGGGTCCTCTGCGACGTTGAGCATCACGACGTTGTCGGGCGCGATGCAGAAGCCGGCCGTGCCATGGCGCTCGCACTCGGCGTAGTAGAGGGCCTCGATCTCACCGAACGGGCCGGGAAGCTGCATGGGCAGGCCGAGCCGGGCGGCCCGCCGGGCGGCCGCGGGCGACGAGCCGCCCACCAGCACCATCGGGTGGGGCCGGGTGAAGGGCATGGGCAGGACCTGCACGGTCTCGCCGTTGTGCTCGAAGGGCTCGCCCTTCCAGGCGGTGAGCATCACTTCCAGCGCCTCGTCGAGGACCTTGCCGCGGCGCTTCCACTCCTTGCCCATCGCCGCGTACTCCACCGGCCGGTAGCCGAGGCCGGTGACGATCACAAGCCGGCCCGGGCTGACCAGGTCGATGACCGCGATGTCCTCGGCCGCCCTGATCGGGTCGTGCAGGGGCAGCAGCAGAGCCGAGATGGTGACCATGAGGTTGTCGGTGCTCGACAGGATCATGGCCGCGTTGAGCAGCGGCGTCGGGCACCAGGCCATGGGGCTGCTGTGGTGCTCCTCGAGCGACACCGCGTTGAAGCCGTGGCTGTCGGCGTAACGGGCGATCTCCAGCCCGGCCCGGTACCGGTCGCTCATCGCCTGACCGTCGGCGGGGTCGGGCGACACGAAGTTGAAGCGGATCAGCGAGAAGGCCATGGCCCCAGTCTGCCCGCCGCGGCCGGCACTGCGCTCGCCGTCAGCCGAGGATCCCGGTGGCGTGCATGCGGTTGATGGTGCTGACCACGGCCCGCAGCGAGGCCGACACGATCGACTCGTGCAGGCCCACCCCCCAGGTGGTGTCGCGGTCGCCGGTGTCGACTTCCACGTAGGCCGCGGCGGTGGCGTCGCTGCCGGTGCCGATGGCGTGCTCGTAGTAGTCGTGGATCTTTCCGGCGAAGAGCCCGTTGGCCTGGAGGGCGGTCACGAACGCGTCGATGGGCCCGTTGCCGGTCCCTGCGATCGTGCGCTCCTCGCCGGCGACGTGCAGCCGGGCCTCGAGATCGGTCCGGGATTCTCCGATGGTGTCGGTGGTGGCCCGATGGCCGATCAGCTCGACCCAGGGGCGTTCGGGCTCCACATATGAGGACACGAACCGGCGGTGGATCTCGTAGGAGGTGATCTCGGTGCCGGTGTCCTCGGTGACGGTCTGGATCTGCTTGGAGAAGTCCACCTGCAGGCCCCGGGGAAGGTCCAGGCCGTACTCGTGCAGCAGCACGTAGGCCACCCCGCCCTTGCCCGACTGGCTGTTGACCCGCACGACCGCCTCGTAGCTGCGGCCGAGGTGTCGGGGGTCGACCGGCAGGTAGGGCACATCCCACACGTCGTACTCCCCGACCAGGGACTCGCCCGGTGCCACGTCGTAGATGGCGGCCATGCCCTTCTTGATGGCGTCCTGATGGCTGCCGGAGAAGGCCGTGTACACGAGATCGCCCACATAGGGGTGGCGCTCGGGAACCGTCATGCGGTTGGCGTACTCGAAGACCCGGCGAGCCTCCTCGATGTCGCTGATGTCGAGTTCGGGGTCGACGCCCTGGGTGAACAGGTTGAGGGCGATGGTGACCACGTCCACGTTGCCGGTGCGCTCGCCGTTGCCGAACAGGGTGCCCTCCACCCGGTCGGCGCCGGCCATGATCCCGAACTCGGCCGCGGCCACCGCGGTGCCGCGATCGTTGTGGGGATGCAGCGACAGCACTATCGAGTCACGGTCGCGGATGTCGCGGTGGAAGCGCTCGATCATGTCGCCGTAGATGTTGGCCGACGACATCTCCACGGTGGCCGGCAGGTTGAGGATCAGGGGCCAGTCGGGGGTGGGCCCGATCACGTCCATGACCGCCTCGCACACCTCCACCGTGAAGTCGGGCTCGGTGCCGGTGTAGCTCTCGGGCGAGTACTCGAAGCGGATGCCGTCGGCGTCGCCGGCCTTCCGGGCCCGATCGAGGCTGCGCATGCACTGCTCGGCGCCGTTGACCGCGATCTCCACGATGCCAGCCCGGTCGGTGCGGAACACCACCCGTCGCTGGGTGACGGAGGTGGAGTTGTAGAGGTGCACGATGGCCCGGGGCGCCCCGGCCACGGCGTCGAAGGTGCGCTCGATGAGTTCGTCGCGGGCCTGGGTGAGCACCTGGACGGTGACGCCGTCGGGGATCCGGTCCTCTTCGATGAGCTTGCGGCAGAAGTCGAAGTCGGGCTGGGAGGCGGCCGGGAAGCCCACCTCGATCTCCTTGAAGCCCATGTCGACGAGATGGTCGTACATGCGCTGCTTGCGGGGGATGTCCATGGGGTCGACCAGAGCCTGGTTGCCGTCGCGCAGGTCGACTGAGCACCACAGCGGCGCCTTGGTGATCCGCCGGTCCGGCCAGGTGCGGTCGGCCAGCTCGACTCCTGGGTAGGGCCGGTACTTGGTGAACGGCATGGCCTTTGGCATTGGCATCGTCTTGTCCTTTGGTGGGGGTGTTCGGGTTCGGGTCCCAACAAGCACAAATCCCCCCGGCCAGAGGCACGAGGGGATCGGCGAGCACCGATATGTGGCGCTCGCCTACACGAGAAGCAGGAGGTCGGCGAAGGTGGTCACGGCCGTCAACACTAGCCCCCTCGGCGCTCGCGTCCAACACGCCGGCGACCACCACGGCGGGCATCCCGGTCTTGGGCGTGTGTTCCGGGTGGAATCCGCGCCATGCTTGGGGAGTGAGCTACCTGGTCTGGGAGGCGACGCTGCCCGATCTCCGGTCGCCGATCCTGGTGACGGCCTACCAGGGCTGGTTCGACGTGGGCGGGGCGGCGACGGGCGCCCTCGAGTGGCTGAGCGAGCGCAGCGACTCGATCAGGGTGGCGCACATCGACCCCGAGGAGTTCTTCAACTTCGCCGAGCAGAGGCCAACCATCCGCCTGCGCGACGAGCGGCGGGACATCGTGTGGCCCTCCAACGACGTGCACGTGCTGCGCCCGCCGGATGCCCGGCACGACCTGGTGCTGGTGGTGGGCGCGGAGCCGCAACTGAGGTGGCGCTCCTACGCCGAGGTGGTCGTCGAGCTGGCGACGCGAAGCGGGGCCGCCGCGCTGGTGACGGTGGGCGCGCACATCGCCGACATTCCCCACACCCGCCCCTTCGGGGTGACCGGCTCCACCACCGACTCGGGCCTGGCCAAGGCCTGGGGGCTGGACCGGCCCTCCTACGAGGGCCCGACCGGGATTGTGGGCGTGCTCCACGAGCGTTTCGAGAGGTTCGGGATTCCAGCCGTGTCGCTGCGGGTGGCGGTGCCCCACTACGTCTCGGGCGCGCCGAACCCCAAGGGAGCCCGCGCCCTGCTGGAACGCTTCGAGCGGGTGACCGGGCTGCCCACCGGCTGGTCCGAACTCGACGAGGCCGCGGCGGAGTGGGAGCAGCGGGTCAACGACGCCATGGACTCCGACGACGACGTGGTGGCCTACGTCAAGCGCCTCGAGGCCCGAGCCGACGCCCGGGCCAAGCGCAGCGTCCCGAGTCCCGACGATCTCGGCGCCGAGTTCGAGCGCTTCCTGCGCCAGCAGGACACATCCGGGTGACACAACCAAGGAGGGAACGACATGTCCGTCACCACCATTGACGCACCGACGACCATTCACCGGGGCGAGGAGGAGCTGCCGTGGGCTGACGCCGGCAGCGGCATCGAGCTCAAGGTGCTGATGGTGCGCGACGACGAGGGCCTGTGGATCGTGCGCAACCGGTTCGCCCCCGGCGTGGTGATACAGACCCATCGCCACACCGGCCCGGTGTACGCCCACACCCTCAGCGGCGCCTGGAAGTACCTCGAGTACCCGGAGGTGAACCGGGCCGGGTCGTTCCTGTTCGAGCCGGCCGGCAGCGTCCACACGCTCACCACGCCCGCCGACAACACCGAGCCGACCGATGTCTGGTTCCAGATACACGGCGTGAACCTGAACCTCGACGCCGACGGCAACGTGGAGTCGATAACCGACGGGCCGGGCGTGCTGGCCGCCTACTACGCCATGTGCGAGGCCCAGGGCCTGCCCCGGCCCAACGTCGTCACCTGACCCCGCGGCCCGCCCCAACCAAACCCGAACCGACATTGATGCGGATTTTGGCCCTATAAGGGCAGTTTCGCCATCAATTTCGGGCGAGCGGGGCGTTACAGGCCGAAGGAGCCGTCGAGGCGGGGCTTCCAGCTGCCCGCGGCCACCGTGCCCCCGTCGACCAGGATGGATTCCCCGGTGACGAAGCTGGCCATGTCAGAGGCCAGGAACAGGATCACCGACGCGCACTCCTCCGCGTGGCCCTTGCGGCGCAGCGGGGTGGGGAACAGGCCGTCCATCAGCGAGCTGGACTGCTCGGCCAGCACATCGTCGCCAGGCGTAGGCATCATGTCGGGCGCGACGCAGTTCACCCGGATGCCCCGATGGCCGTACTCCAGGGCCAGGGTCTTGGTGAACTGCTCCACCGCGGCCTTCATGGCCGCGTACACCCCGAACATCGGGGCGGCGTGGTGGGCCTCCACCGAGGTGACGTTGATGATGGCGCCGCCGTCGGACATCAGCGGGATGCCGTGGCGCACGCAGTTGGTGACGGTGGAGAAGTTCTCGCGGATCAGGGCGTGCTCACCCTTGGGGGAGGTGTCGTCGAAGCGGGCCCGGAAGGTGCCGCCCGCGTTGTTGACGAGCACGTCGATGGGACCGAGTTCATCGCGGGTGCGCTGCATGAAGGCGGCCACCGCGTCGTCGTCGCGGGCGTCGAGCACGTCTGACAGGCAGCGGCGGCCCTCCGCCTCCACCTGCTGGACCACGTCGGGCAGCAGCGTGGGATCCTTGTCGAAGATGGCCACGTCGGCGCCGAAACGGGCCAGAGCCAGCGCGGTGGCCTCGCCGATGCCGCGGGCCGCGCCGGTCACTACCGCCACCCGGTCGGTTAGCAGGATGCTGTCGGGGGCCAGAGCCATGCGTCTCCCTTCGATCCCGGCTGACGATACTGCGCAGGTGCGGCCAGTAGGGTTGCTGGCCCGCAGCGAATGCAACAGGTAGGAGAGAGCCGTGGGCGACTTCGTTCGAGTCGAGACCAGCAGTGGAGTGGCCACCATCCGCGTCGACCGGCCCAAGATGAACGCCCTCAACCCCCAGGTGCTCGGCGAGTTGACCGAAGCCGCGAACGCGGTCGGGGCCGACCCCGACGTCAGGGCGGCAGTGATCTGGGGCGGGCCCCGGATCTTCGCGGCCGGCGCCGACATCGGCGGCTTCTCCGGCCTCGCTCCGGCCGAGGCCCAGGCGCTGTCGCGCCAGTTCAACGACACATTCCTGGCGGTTGAGAACATGCCCCAGATCACGGTGGCGGCCGTCAACGGCTACGCGCTGGGCGGCGGCATGGAGTTGGCCATGGCCGCCGAGTTCCGGGTGGCCGCGGACGACGCGGTGTTCGGCCAGCCCGAGATCAAGCTGGGCATCATCCCGGGCGGCGGGGGCACCCAGCGCCTTCCCCGGCTCGTCGGCATTACCAAGGCCAAGGAGATCATCTACACCGGCCGCAACGTGTACCCCGACGAGGCCCGCGCCATCGGCCTCGTCTCGGCGGTGCATCCTGCCGAGGAGACCTACGACGCGGCCGTCGAGATGGCCGCTGGCTACGCGGCCGGACCCGCGGCGCTGCGCATGGCCAAACAGGCGGTGATGGACGGCCTGCCCCTGTCACTGGCCGACGCGGTGGCCCGCGAGACCGAGCAGTTCGGCGAGTGCTTCACCACCGACGACGCCGCCATCGGTGTGGCCAGCTTCCTGGAGAAGGGCCCCGGCAAGGCCACCTTCACCGGCCGCTAGCCGCGACCGGCCGCCCCACACCGACCGGTGGTCGGCCGGGCAGCCGGGAACATGAAGGACTTAGCCACCCCTGAGGTGGTTAACTGCTTCATGTTCGCTCAGAGGCGCGCTCAGGCGACTTCGAGCCGGTTGAGCCTGACCGCGGCCAGGATCAGGCCCGCGACCGACACCGCGGCCAGCACCACGAGCGCGGTGGTGGTCGTGTAGGGGTCGAAGCCGTAGTCGATCCCGCCGAGGTGGCTCAGCACCGACCGGGTGTAGCCCCTCAGCGACAGGCGGGCCGCGAAATCTCCGAGACCCACGGCCAGGCCCTCCCACAGAAGCACGTAGCCGAGGCCCCACATGATCGGCTTCTTGAGGAGCAGGCCCACTAGAACGAACAGCGACGAGTACGCCGCCGTGCCCAGGGCCGCCGCGGCCACTGCGCCCCACAGCAGGTCCACGGACCCGGCGACGCGGTCGGCCGCCAGCCACCCGCCCAGCGCAGTGGGCACCACCGTCAACGGCAGCGCGGCGGTGGCCGCCGCAGCCGCGGCCCCCACCACCACCGGGCCGCGGTCCATGGGACGCAGCCACAGGTACACCAGGGTGCCGTCCTCGCGGGTCTCGCCCAGCACCGACGAGCCGAACACCAACGCCACGATGGGCACGATGATGATCAGCCCGAAGCCGTCGGCGTAGCCGGCTCCGTCGCGCAGCAGCCCGGCCGCGCCGCGGTCGCCGTCCCCGGTGGTGATCCCGACCAGCCAGCCCACAAGGATCATCAGCGCGCCCAGCGCGCCGAGCGCCGCCAGCCGGCCCGGCGTGATGACCTGGCGGACCAGCACCCGGTAGGTCAGCGTCGCGGCCCGCAGTCGGGGCACATGGCGGGCCCGGGCCGGTGAGGTCGCTGGCGCGGTCATCGCTTCTCCACCAGGTAGCGGAACACCGATTCGAGATCCTCGTCCAGGGGAGCGACCCTCGACAGTCGGGCATCGAGACGCTGGGCCAGCGGCGCGACCTCCCGGCCGAGGCGATCGACGTCGCGGGTGTCCACGACGAGGGAGTCACGGCCGACGCTCACCCCTACCGCGGTGCCCGACTCCACCAGGGCGGCCGCGAACCGCCGGGGCCGGTCGACCGCGATGCGGATCCGGTGGGGGCGGTCGTCCATCAGCTCGCGCAACTCCCGGTAGTCGCCGGTGGCGGCCAGGCGTCCCTGGGCGATGAGCAGGATCCGGGACCCGAGGCGGGCCACCTCCTCGAGCACGTGGCTCGACACGAGCACGCACCGGCCCTCGTCGCCCAGTCCGTGGAACAGCTCGATCATGCGGCGCCGCTGCACGGGATCGAGCCCGGTCAAGGGCTCGTCGAGGATCAGCACCTCGGGGTCGTGCACCAGGGCGGCGGCCAGCTTCACCCGCTGGCGCATGCCCTTGGAGAACCCCGACACCGGCCTGGAGTCGTCGGCGTCGAGGTCCACGATCCCCAGGGCCCGCCGGGCCGCCCGCTCGGGCTCGGCCACGGCTTCGGTGGCCGCCGCGAACGATACGAACTGGAGGGCGCTGAGCCGGTCGAACAGGCCGTCCTGCTGAGGGACGAGGCCGATTCGGCCCCGCACGGCGCGGTCGCGGCGGGCGTCGACGCCCAGCACCCGGACGGTGCCCTGCGTGGGCGGGGTCAGCCCGCACATCACCCTGAACAGGGTGGACTTGCCGGCGCCGTTGGGGCCGAGCAGGGCGGTGACCCCAGCCCGAACCGAGAAGGTCACGTCCGACACCGCCACGACGTCCCCGAACACCTTCGACACGCCGTTCACCGCGACCATGGCCGAGGTGTCGGGCGGAGGGGGCGGAGGAGCCGATGCCGGCGAAGGAGGCACGGAGCCGGGAGGCGGGGGCGGCTGGGTGCTCATCGGCTCAGCGCAAGTCGCCGGTAGCGCCACCACACGACGGCCGAGCCGGCCGCCACCCACGCCAGGTTGGCGGCGGCCACGAACGTGGTGGACAGGCTGGCCCGCCCCGCCCCGGGATTGAAATCGTCCGACGACGCAGACCCCTCACTTCCGATGGGATCGATCCCCTCGATGCCGTAGATCCTGTTCTTGAGCTCGTCGGAGATC
Source organism: Candidatus Aldehydirespirator sp. (assembly GCA_965203635.1). Taxonomy (GTDB): domain Bacteria; phylum Actinomycetota; class Acidimicrobiia; order Acidimicrobiales; family Aldehydirespiratoraceae; genus Aldehydirespirator. The sequence goes on along the minus strand of OZ241903.1, from coordinate 1,813,562 downwards.
CCTCCGAGGTCGAAGGCGTAGATGTTGGCGCTCATGTCGGCCTCCTGGACCAGCGCCAGCGTCACGAACCCGCTGCCCCACAGCAACAGGATGACCCCCACTGAGGCGAAGGCCCGGCGGTCGGTGAGGCTGGCCGCGGCCAGGCTGGCCGCGGTGAACGCGGCCGAGATGGCCCCGCCGGCCACGATGATCCGCACGAAGATCTTGATCCACTCGATGAACCCGTCGGGCCCCGAGCCCTCGATGGTGTAGGCCACCAGCAGGAACAGCACCGGCCCGACGGTCAGAACGGCCAGGGTGAGGGCCACCGCCAGTGCCTTGGAGCCGAGATAGCTCCACCGCTGGAGCGGGGTCGACAGGTAGAGCTGGAGCATCCCGCTGCGGCGGTCGGAGACCAGGATGTCGGGCACCACGATGCCGCAATAGAAGAACAGCGCGGTGGTGATGAAGCCGTAGTACTCGTGGTAGTCGGGCAGGATCTCGTCTTCGATGATGTCGATGTCGAGCACGACGGCGAGCCCCACGAACACCACCGCGGGCACCAGCGCGATGGCCACCGCCAGCCAGGGCAGGATCTTGTGGCGGGCCGGGCGGCCGAGTCCGAGGGTGTGGCGCACCGAGTAGCGGACCACCGAGCGGACCGATCCCACCAGGCCGGTGCGGGGGCCGTCGTAGGACCGGTAGCCCTGATCGATGATCTGGGCCGTCTCGCCCGAGGGCGTGGGCGCAGCCGGGGCGGGCGCGTCGCTCATCGGGGCGCGTCCTCGAAGAGGTCCTCGAGCGTGCGGCGCCGGGTGTCGAGGCGGCGGATCCGGGCGCCGGCCGCGGCCACCGCGTCGCGGGACCGGTCGCAGAGCTCGTCGAACGCTGCGCCCCGCAGGGCCAGCATGGCCTCCTGGCGCCGCACCTCCAGGCCGCCGGCCCGCAGAGCGGCCTCCACCGCGTCGACCGATCCGGCGGGCTCGGCCACGTCCACCAGCTCGAGCGTGATCCCGTCGCCCGCGCCGACGAGCTCGCTGATCGGCCCGCAGGCCACCAGACGGCCGGCATCCAGGGCCACGACGTTGTCGCACACCCGCTCGACCTCCTCGAGCTGGTGTGAGGACAGCACCACGTTGATCGAGAAGTCCCGGCTGATCTGGCCGATCAGGGTCAGCATCTCGCTGCGCTGCACCGGGTCGAGGCCGTCGGTGGGCTCGTCGAGCAGCACGAGCTTGGGGTCTGAGGCGATGGCCTGGGCCAGCTTCACCCGCTGGCGCTGGCCGGTCGACATGGTGCCCAGCGTCCGGAGGCGCTCCTCCCCCAGCCCTACCAGCCACAGGGTGTCGGAGGCCCGGTTGCGGGCCTCGCCGCGGGGCAGCCCCCGCACCTCGGACAGGTGGCGGACGAAGTCGACAGCCCGCATCTCGTCGGGCAGCACGTTGCGCTCGGGGGCGAAGCCGACCAGTGCCCTGAGCCGCTGACCGGCTGTCTGCGGGTCGAAGCCCAGCACGGTGAGAGATCCCGAGGTGGGCACCCGCAGTCCGAGCATGGCGTTGAGCAGGGTCGTCTTGCCCGCGCCGTTGGCACCCACCAGCCCGGTAACGCCGGACTGCATCTGAAGGTCGAGGGCGTCGAGGGCGACTGTCGAGCCGAACCGCTGCGTCAGCCCCTGCGTCTCGACCATCGACACGGCCGCAGCATACGGGTGCCCCGTTCCGTTGCTCTTCGAAGGCTGCGGCCCCGGCGCAGTCTCATCCACGAGTCCACCGTGCCCGGCGGCGTGCCCATGCCCAATGGGGGATGTCCCTGAACCTCCCCCGAGCAGCCGAACGACCGTAGGGGTCGGGACGAGCCGCTAGACCAGCAGGGGGTCGGTGAGGATCTCCACGAGGGCGGGGCCCTGGTGGTCGAGGGCCGCTTCGACCGCGCCGTCGAGTTGGTCGGCGGCGGTGACCCGGAAGCCGCGGGCGCCGCACAGCTCGGCGAACGCCGCGAAGTCGGGGTTGTGCAGAGAGGTCTGCCACACGTCGAGTTCGGCGGCCCGCTGCTCCTTTGAGATCTTGCCCAGCTCGTTGTTGTTCAGCAGCACATGGGTGATGTCCATGCCGTGCTTGGCCGCCGTGGTGAGCTCCATGGCGTACTGGCCGAAGCCGCCGTCGCCCGAAACCGACACCACGGCCCGGCCGGCGTGCTCGGGGCGGCTCCGGGTGGCGGCCCAGCAGCCCATGGCCGCAGGCAGCGAGAAGCCGATGGAGCCGAGGTAGCCCGACATGAGCACGGTCTGGCCCCGGGTCTCGAAGTAGCGCCCGAAGGAGTAGGCGTGGTTGCCCACGTCCACCGGCACGATGGCGTCGGCGGGCACCAGCCGGCTGAGGGCGTCGAACACCGACGCCGCGTTGAGGCCCTCGCCCCGGTCGTCGGCCCGGCGGCGGGCCTTCTCGTCGCGCCAGATGGCCCACCGCTCGGCCACCTCGGGCCGCAGGTCCTGGCAGCGGCGATCCTCGGGCATGGCCCCGGTCAGGGCCCGGGCGGCCACGCCGACCTCGGCCAGCACCGGCACGTCCACCGGGTGGAACCGGCCGAGGGCCATGGGATCGAAGTCCACCTGGACGATGGGCTTGTAGTCGGCGATGCCGGTGTGGTTGGCGAACGACACCCCGAAGGTCAACAGCAGGTCGGCCTCGTTCATGAACCAGCTGGCGATGGGAGTGCCCGAGCGGCCCAGCACACCGCAGGCCAGCGGATGGCGATCCCCGATCAGCCCCTTGCCCTTGAACGTGGTGGCCACCGGCGCGCCGATCTGCTCAGCGAGGGCACCGATGTCGGTCATGGCCGAGCGGGAGCCATGGCCCACGATGATCAGTGGCCGGCGCGCTGCGGCCACCGCCTCTACCGCGGCGGCAAGAGCCTCGGAGGGGGGTTCGACGGCCCGCGAGCCGGTACGCCCCTGAGGCGAGCCCGGCGACCCGGCCCCGCCGGAGGGCGCGGGCAGGACCTGTACCTCGTCGGGAAGCACCAGATGAGCCACGTCGCGTTCGACTATGGCGGTCTTGCAGGCCAGGTTCATCAACTCGGCGTAGTTGGACCCGGACTGCACGGTTGCGGAGTAGCGGGCTACGTCGGCGAACGCGGCCGACAGGTCGGTGTCCTGGAAGGCGCCCCGGCCCCGCACCTTCGAGGGCACCTGGCCCGACAGGGCCAGCACCGGGGCCCGGTCCATCTTGGCGTCGTACAGCCCGGTGAGCAGGTTGGTGGAGCCCGGGCCGGCGATGGCGAAGCAGGCGGCCAGCCCGCCGGTGAGCTTGCCGTAGGCGCAGGCCGCGAACGAGGCCGCCCCCTCATGGCGGATGCCGACGAAGCTCAGGTCGCCCCGGGCCTCGGCGGCCCGCACCGCGTCGGCGAAGCCCAGGTTGGAGTGGCCGACCATGCCGAAGACGTGGGTGACGCCCCAAGCCACCATGGTCTCCACCAGCACGTCGGAGACGGTGCGGTCCCGGGGCCGCTCGACCGGCAGGGCGGCGTACACCCCGTCGGCCCGCACCTCGGTCCGGTAGGCGGCCGGGGCGTCGTCGAAGGGCGGCGGGGGCTTGCCGTTCTTGGGCGAGTAGTCGTATCCGTGCCACGGGCAGCGCAGCCATCCGCCCTCGATCGAGCCCTCCCCCAGCGGGCCGCCTTGATGCGGGCAGGCGTTGTCGAGGCAGCCGTATCCGCCGTCGGCGGTGCGGGTCACGCACAGGCTCTCGTGGCCCACGGTCACCGTCATCACCCGGCCGTCGCCCAGGGTGTCGAGGTCGACCAGCTTGTGCCAGGCGAACTCGCCCTCCGGCAGCGCCGGCTCGTCGACGCTCGGCGCCGTGTCGTCAGTGGGGGGCAAGGCAGTCGCTCCTGATCTCGGTTGAAGTCCCAACCTACATTGGCCGCAAGCTCGGTCTGATTGCTCCCAGTCTCCGCTCTGCGTTCTCTCCGCCGCCGGTTGCCATCTATCGTTGCTCCGATTCCCGGACCGTGGACGCGATCAGCCCGGAGAAGCCCATGACCGACCCGACCTACCAGTTGCACCACCTGTGCATATTCGAGAAGCAGCCTCGCGACGCCATGTGGAACTGGCTGCGCTGGTACCACGCCATCCCGGCCTACTACTGGGAGGGGATCCCAGACCTGCACCACACCGGCGAGGGGGGTGTCGACTACACCTTCCTGGCCTGCGGCGCCCCCTTCCAGATGCAGCTGGAGTCGCCCCCTTACCAGTTCGAGTACGAGCGCAACTGGTTCGCCGAGCACGACTCGGGCATCAACCACATCTGCTGGATCGTGCCCAGCGCGTTCGACACCGTGGACCACCTCCAGTCCAACGGCGCGGAGGTGGCGATGCCCTATGAGGAGTTCGGCGACACCTACCACGGCTTCGTGGCCATCGACCTCGAGGGCCGCTGGGTGGAGATCATGTCGTACCCGAGCGAGTTCAAGACTCCCGACGTGGAGTTCCGCCCGGTGGGGCATCCCGGCCTGCAGACCCTGGGCGTGGTGCAGCTGTGCCGCGACCTGGACGGCCAGGTCGAGTGGTACACCGACGTGCTGGGCCAGCGGATCATCCTGGATGCCCGCAGCGCCAACGACGGGCTGGTGTACCTGGCCGACCACACCTATGAGGGCCGCCAGTGCGTGAACGTGCTGGCCACCCCCAGCACCGAGGCGGAGCACGCCCTGATGGAGCGTCACGGCCCGGTGATCTCCACGATCCTGTACCAGGCCGGTGACGTGGACGCGGCCTGGCGGGACGCGGTGGCGGCCGGCTTCGGCGAGGTGGCCGCCCCCGCGCACGATGACCGCATAGGAGCCCGCACCGGGTACCTGCGGGAGCCCAGCGGCAACCTCGTGCAGGTGCGCGAGCGTCTGGCTGCTTGACCTTGCGCATCAGGGGGATCCACCACGCCGGGCTGGTGGTCCGCGACCTCGACGCCGCGGTCGCCTTCTACGCCGCCCTGCTCGACATGGAGGTCATCGGGCGGGACCGGTGGCGAGCCCCCGACCCCGGTGCCGACAGTGCGGTGGGGCTGGCCGGATCCTCAGCCGACGGCGTGATGATGCGGGGATCGAGCAGCTACCTGGAGTTGTGGCAGTACCACGCCCCCGACCGGGTCGGGGACGATCCAGCCGACCGGGGAGCCCACGAGCTGGGCCTGCGCCATCTCGCCATCGAAGTGGACGACGTGGGCGCCGCCTTGAACCGGCTCGTCGAGCTCGGAGGCGCAAGGATGGGCGACCCGCTCCGCTTCGACCACGGCGGCGAGGCGGTGTACTGCAGGGATCCCTTCGGCAGCATCATCGAGTTCATGTCGATCGGCTCGTCCGGGGAGTCGCTCGACGAGCTGTAGTCCGATCCCTTCAGCCCTCCATCAGGCGCATGGGGTCGCCCATGTCGTGGTAGCCGAGGTAGCCGCCGCCCACGCCTGAGGCGTCGTAGAGGGCGTAGCCGAGCAGTTCCTGGGCCCGGCGGGGCAGGGTCCGGGCCACCTCCGGCGGGATGTTGGTATAGCTGTTCTCCACCGGCCGCAGCCAGCCGCAGCAGTAGCCGGTGGACAGGGCCCGCCGCCAGCGATCGCGGGTGCGGTTGGCCCCGCCGGCGTGAAGCGTGTCGCCCCGGAAGAACAACGCCGAACCGGCGGGAAGCGAGCAGGCGGCCACCTCGTCGGGGGCCGGCTGGCGGCCGGGCTCCCAGCGATGGCTGCCGGGCACCACCAGCGTGCCCCCCATCTCCGGGGTGATGTCCACCAGGGCGGCGATGGTGTTGACGATCATTGGAGCCCGTGGGTACGCGAAGTTCCAGGCGTCGTCGTCGCGGTGGAACGGCTGGGCCGACTCACCCGGACCGATGTCGATGACCTCGCCGTCGTTGAGGATGAGGGTGGGACTGATCGGCCCCACCACCTCCTCGGCGAAGCCCAGCAGCCGCCCGTCCAGCATGATCTCCACGAAGCTGGGAGCCTTGGCGCAAAGCCCTTGTAGCCGCCTGGTTCGCCTGCCAAGAAACTCGTCTGACGCGTCCGATCCGGAGTCGGTGCCGCCGTGGATGTCCAGCCAAGGCTCAAGTTCGGCATTGAACCGGCCCAGCAGGTCGGACGCCAGCCAGCCGTCGACGATCACGCCCCCGTCGTGCTCGTTGGCCTCGATGATGTCGTCCGTCGTGCAGTCCGGCGGCAGCCGCCCGATCTCAGCCATCGGAGAGGTTTCTACAGTACTGAGACGGTTTGCGACGAAGGGAGTCGACATGAACCAGCCCGATGCCGTCCGGGGCGGCGCCATGCTGCGGGAGGACCCCGACTTCCTGGAGCACTGCTACCGGCGGGTGCTGGGCGAGTTGGGGTTCTCGGCGGAGCACGCCGAGGTGGTGGCTCGCTGCGTGTCCGACGGGGACCGCCACGGCAAGCTCACCCAGGGCATGGGCGTGTTCGAGATCCCGGTGCTGCTGGCCCGCACCGGCACCATGGATGTCACCGCAGTGCCGGAGGTGGTGGACGAGGGGCCGACTTGGCTGGTGATCGACGCCCACCGATCCTCGGGCCAGTGGGCGATCACGATGGCTACCACCGCCGCCATCGCCAAGGCCCGCGACCATGCCATCGCCATCGCCTTCGTACGCGACTTCAACGACGCGGGCGCCTTCGGCACCTACGTCCGCATGGCTGCCCGGGAGGGCATGATGGCCATGGCCACCAACAACAGCCTGCCGCTGGTGTCCCCCTGGGGCGGGATGGAGAACGTGCTGTCGGGGGCGCCGTTCGCGGCCGCGTCCCCCGGCGGCGAGCATGCGCCCATCGTCAGCGACATACAGGCCATCGAGGTCCACGACGGCAACCTCAGCGAGGCGTACTTCCAGGGCAGGCGGTTGCCGGGGCCGTTCCTCGTCGATCCCGAGACGGGCGAGCTAACCGACGACCCGGCACCGTACTTCAGGCAGATGGAGGACTACGGCCGGATCTCGGACTGCGAGGCGCCGTCGGTGTTCGGCTCGCCCCGCCTGTACGCCTTCAACCTGTTCACCGAGATGCTGGCCGGGATCATCAACCCGGGCGCCCGGCTGAGCCCCGAGATCGCGGGCCCTCCGTCGTACTGGCTTGAGCCCCGTGACGAGGCCCTCACCGGCGGGGCCTGCGTGATCGTGATCGACCCGTCGCACTGGATGCCCGCCGATGAGGCCGGCCGCAAGTCGGACCGGCTGGTCGAGGCGGTCAAGGGCGCCAAGCGACGCCCCGGTGTCGACGAGATCTTCCTTCCCGGCGAACGGGGCTGGAGGGCGATGGACTCGTCCGAACCGGTCGAGATCCTCCCTGCCCACTGGGAGTCGTTCATTCAGATCGTGGAGAGCGTCGGCTTGGACCTCGACAGCTTGCGGGCCGAGTTCGTCGACTAGGGCTGCAGCCGCTATGAAGGTCCGGTGATGGACTTCCGGTTCGACCATGTCGGCTTCCTTACCGCCGACGTGGACTACAGCTTCGGCGTGTACCGGGCGCTGGGCTGCGAGCTGACCGAGCGGACCTACCGCCGCGGCTCCCACGATGTGGCCTACGGCAGTGCGGGAACCGACGTGCTGCTCGAGTTCCAGGGCCCGCCCCTGCTGGCCGAGTCCGAGGAGTACCTTTCCCGCCAGCCCTGGAGCATCGAGCGGGTGGCGCTGGTGTGCGGGGATGTCGAGGCGGCCTATGCCGGGCTTATGGCTGCGGGGGTGCCTTCGGCGTGGGAGCCGGAGCCGTTCGTCATCGACGGGGTGACTCTGGCCGTGGCCGCCGGGGTGTGGTCGCCCGAAGGGCTGATGATCGACCTGGTCGAGCATCGCGACGTGGCCGTTCCCCGGCCCGCCCGGGGGCCCCGGGAGGACCTTGCCTTGCACCACGTTTGCTTCGTGACCTCCGACCTGGCCCGGGCCGAGACCTTCTGGACAGAGCATTTCGGATTGGTCAAGACCTACGACTTCACCGCGCCGCTTCCCGACGGGGGCAAGCAGGGATTCGTGATGCTGAGCGACCCGTTCTTCGACGCGGCCGGCCACGAGTTCAGCCTGGAGATCATCGGCGGCGCCTTCGACACCATCGACGGGCCGGTGTTCGAACGGCGGGGAAGCTGCTACGACCACATCTGCTTCACGACCGGCGACGTGGCCGGCACCTGGCAGCGGGCGGTGGACCAGGGGGTGGAGCCGCTGAGCGAACCGGCCTACTACCCCGAGTACAACAGCACCATCGCTTGGCTGTACGACGCCGACGGCACCCACATCGAGCTGATGAGCCCGGTGTCGGCGGACCTGATGGTCGACGCCCATCGCCGCGGCCGCTGCGACAACCATTGGGTGGACGACTGGCAGCGCAACCCGGCGGTGCTCCCCCGCCGGGGCGACACCGCCTTGCAGACGCACCGGTCCGGGAGCCTCGCATGAAGGCCGCCGTATACGACGCGCCCGGCCTGCCGCTGCGCATTGCGGAGCGTCCCGATCCCCGCCCGCGACCCGGCCAGGCCGTGATCAAGGTGCGGGCCTGCGGGGTCTGCGGCTCGGATCTGCACGCCACGACTCCGGAGGCGGACCTGGCCCGCCGGGGCGCGGTGCTGGGCCACGAGGTGACCGGAGAGATCGTCGAGATCGGTCCCGACCCGGTGGGCAACTGGAGCGTGGGCGACCGGGTCTACGTGATGCCGGTCGGATCATGCGGGCGCTGTCCCCACTGCCGGCTCGACCGCCCCGAGGAGTGCCCGGACCAGCGGACCTTCGGAGCGCTGGGCCCCGACGAGCCCGACGGCGCCTACGCCGAGTACCTGACGGTCTCGCTGTCGGACCTGCTGGCTGTTCCCGACGGCGTCGGCATGGACGTGGCCGCGCTGTGCGAGCCGCTGGCCACCGGGCTGCTATGCGTGCGTCAGGCTTCGATGGAGATCGGGGACCGGCTGCTGATCCTGGGCGCGGGCCCTATCGGGCTGGCCGCCGCTGTCTGGGCCCGGTTCTTCGGCGCTCGCCGGGTGGTGGTGTCGGAGCGGGTCGAGTACCGCCGGGAACTTGCCCGGCACCTGGGAGCCACTGACACCATCGAAGCCGGCTCGGGTACCGATGTCGGTGCCCGCTTCGCGGCACTGACCGGCGCCGAGCCCGACGCAGTGATCGAGGCGGTCGGGCGGCCGGGGATGCTCAATGCCGCCATCGCCGCGGTCCGGCCCCAGGGGACGGTGGTGACCGGGGGGGTGTGCATGGAGCCCGACTCCTTCGACCACCTGCTGGCCTACTACAAGGAGCCACAGGTCCGCACCGCCCGCGTCTACACCAAGGCCGAGAACCGGTTCATCCTGGAGATGATCGCGGCAGGCCGCATCGACCCTGCTCCGATGATCTCCCACCGCATAGGGCTCGACGACCTGCCCGACGCCTTTGAGGCGCTGCGGACTCCGACCGATCAGTGCAAGGTCATGGTGATGCCGTAGTGGGGCGATGTCGCCTGCTGATGCCGGAGCGGTCGCGGTGACCAGTGAGCGGGGCTCTTCCGGGGGCCAGTGGCTCACCTGGCTGGAGCGCATCACCGCCGACGGCCCCAGTTCCGACCCCGAAGCGCTGGAGATCTGGGGTTACGCCGACCGGCCGAGCTACGCGCCGGGTGAGACGGTCAACCTGCACGTGTCGACGACGGCGCCTGAATGGGGCTTCGAGGTCTGGCGGGACGGCCACACCTTCGACAAGGTGCACGAGCAGAACGGTCTGGCCGGGTCGCACCATCCGGTCGGCGACGACGTGGTCGCATCGGGTTGCGGCTGGCCCCGGGGCGCCTCCTTCGAGGTCCCGGCGGGCTGGGCGTCGGGCGGCTACATCGTGGTGCTGCGGGCCGAGCGAGACGGCCGCGTGGTCACCCAGGACGCCTTCTTCGTGCTGCGGCCCGCGGTGCCGGGGCAAGGCTCGAAGCTGGCCATGGTGGCCGCCACCTACACCTGGCAGGAGTACAACGACTGGGGCGGGGGATGCGGCTACTTCTCCGACGAGTACATCGACCACACCGCCGACCCGCTGGAGGTGCGCGAGAAGAGCTTCAAGCCCCGCCTCAGCTTCCACCGGCCGTGGTCGAGAGGCCTGATCCGCACCCCGGTCGGTGCTCCCCGAATCGCTCAGCCACCCCCGCCGGTGGGCGCGGCGGTGGGGGTTCCGGCCGCGGACTGGGCCATCAGCAACGGCTACTCGGTGTGGACGGTAGCTTCGGGCTGGGCCCGCTACGACGCGCTGACGTTCCGGTGGCTGGAGGCCAACGGGTACGAGCCCGAGCTGCTGTCGCAGTGGGACCTCGACCGCGACCCCGGCGTGCTCGACGGATACCGGGCGGTGGTAACCACCGGCCACGACGAGTACTGGACGGCCGCGGGCCGCAGCGTCCTCGACCGGTTCATCGAGCGGGGCGGCCGCTACGCCCGCCTGGGCGGCAACATCGTGTGGCAAGTGCGCATGGAGAACGGCATGCGCACCCAGGTGTGCCACAAGTACGCGGCCCACGCCGACCCCGAGCGCCACAGCGACGACATCGACCGGCGCTCCGGGGCGTTCGAGGCCCACTACATCGACCGGCCCCCAGTCACCACCTTCGGCGGCAACGGCCTTCGGGGCGTGTACTCCCGGATGGGCGGCCTGTCACCCCGGGGAGCGGGAGGGTTCATCGTGTACCGGCCCAGCCACTGGGCCTTCGCGGGAGCCGACGTCTACTACGGCGACGTGCTGGGCGCCGACGTGCCTCTCGTCGGCTACGAGACCGACGGCGTGGACTACACCTTCCACCGGGGCTTGCCGTACCCCACCGGCACCGACGGCACGCCCGAGGACCTGGAGATCCTGGCCCTCACCCCGGTGACCCTCGAGGAGGAGGACCACGGCCAGGCCGGGAACCTCATCTCCATCGCCGACGGCGACCTGGCCTTCGCAGCCGAGGCCCTCTTCGGCGAGGACACGCCCGAGAACCGCGACCGAGTGCGCTACGGCAGCGCGGTGATCACCGCCATGACCAAGGGCGCTGGCGAGGTCTTCTGTGCGGGCACAACCGAGTGGTGCCACGCTCTGGCGGTGAGCGACCCCCAGGTAGAGATCATCACCCGCAACGTCCTCGACCGCTTCCTCGACTAGCGCGCTGCACGGCCGCCTGAGCTACTCCTGGGGGAGCAGGTAGATCTTGCCGCAGTTCTTGGTCAGGGAGACCTCGAAGGCCTCGGCGGCCTCACTCATTCCGAAGGTGTGGGTGACGATGATGTCGATCCACTGCTGCACCTGTGGGTCGCAGAGCATCCGCAGCAGGCCGTCGCGGTCGCGGAAGCGCACGTCGTGGCCGCCGGTCCACCTGATGTGGCGATCCACCAGATCGGTAAGGATGCTGAGCGAGTAGGGCTCTGCAGGGTCGCCGTGGCCCAGCGAGTAGAGGGTGCCGTAGCGGCGCAGCCCGGCCATGCAGCGGTCCAAGTAGTAAGGAACACCGGCGCACTCGAATGCCACGTCCACGCCCCGGCTCGCTCCGGTCAGGGCGTGGACTTGGTCGAGCCAGTCGGGCTCATCGGGATCGATGATGACCTCCACGCCCAGCCGGCGGCACAACTCCATCCGGTACGGGTGGCGTCCGAGCACGGCCACGGTTGCTCCCCGATACAGCGCGTTGACGATCGCGCCGAGACCGATGAAACCGACCCCTCCGACCAGCACCACGTCGCCCTCGGCGACGCCAGCCTCCTCGGCCGCGGTGTAGGTGCAGCCCAGCAGGCAGTTGGCTGCGGCGGCGTGCTGGAACGACAGCTCGTCGGGCATCGGCTGGATCATGTGCTCGGGGGCCAGCCGGTAGCGCGCCATGCCGAAGCCGCCGGAGGCGCTGCCGTTGACTTTCTCGATGCCGAGTAGCCCTGCGGGGATGTCCTGCGGGGCCATTCCCTCCTCGTAGGACTCGTAGGGGATGCCCAGACAGTGGGTGGGCGACAGCCCCGCGGTGCACACGAAGCACTCCTGGCAGCTGTTGCCCTGGTGGATGATCACCCGCTGGCCGACGGAGAAGCGCGACCCCGAGGCGGTACCCACAATGGTGCCGACCCCCTCGTGGCCCAGGTGCTCGGGGCTGTCGTGCCACTCGAACTGGTGGTCGCGGTAGATGCGTCCCTCATTGCACACCGGCGCCACCGCCACCTCGACGATCACAAACCCCGGCCCGGCCACCGGGTACGGCTTGGTGGCCAGCGCCGCGGTGCGGGGCTCGGGGATAGTGAGCACGGTGTTCGTCTTGCCGGCCACGAGGTCAGTCCTCCAAGGATTCGGCGCCCAGGTAGCTGGCGTCGAGCAGGGCCCGGTCGGCCAGCAGATCCGAAGCTGCCCCTTGCATTACCAGGTCGCCGTGGTTGAGCACGTAGCCGCGGTCGGCCACCTCAAGAGCCAGGTCCACATGCTGCTCCACCAGTAGCACCCCGGCACCGGTCTCATCGGCGATGCGGCGGACCACCGGCATCAGCTCCTCGTAGATGACCGGGGCCAGGCCCAGGCTCATCTCGTCCACCATCATCAGCTTGGGGTCGGCCACGATGGCCCGACCCAGCACCAGCATCTGCTGCTCGCCACCGCTGAGCAGCCCGCCCCGGCGGTTCATCAGCGGCCCTAGGGCCGGGAAGAAGTCGACCGCCCGGTCGATGTCCACCCTGCCGCTGGTCTTGGCCAGCTGGAGGTTCTCGCGAACCGTCAGCTGGTACAGCAGGCCCCGGTTCTCGGGCACGTGGATCACGCCCCAGCGGGCCACCCGGTGGGCCTGGCGCAGCCGCGGCACCGGCCGGCCCATGATGTTCACCGAGCCGGCCAGTACCTGGCCCATGCCCGAGACGGTCATCAGCGTGGTGGTCTTTCCCGCGCCGTTCGGACCCAACAATGCCACCACTTCGCCCGCATCCACGTGCAGGCTCAGGCCCCGCACCACGGCTACGCCGTCGTAGCCGGTGTCGAGACCCTCGATGGTCAGCAGGCGCTCGCTCATGACTCGGCTCCGCTGTGGCCCAGGTAGGCCGCGATGACCTCCGGGTTGTTGCGCATCTCCTCGGGCGTGCCCGAGGCGGTGAGCTGGCCGAACACCAGCATGTGGATGTAGTCGCACACGTTGAGCACCAGCCCCATGTCGTGGTCGACGAGCAGCATGGTGTAGCCCTCGTCGACGAGGCTCCGGAGCTGGGCGCCGAACCACTCGGTCTCGGCCTTGTCGAGGCCGGCCGCCGGCTCGTCCAGCATCAGTATCTTGGACGACTCGGCCACCAGCGCCCGACCCACGCCCACCAGCTTGCGCTGGCCCTGGGACAGCTCACGGGGCTGGCGCTCGGCGATGTCGCCCAGGTTGAGCAGGTCGAGCACCTCCTCCACCCGCTGCGCACGCTGCCGGGGCCGGAAGTAGTCGAGCAGCGCGGCCCCCAGGCTCAGACGGCGGCTGGCCACGTCGAGGTTGGACCGCACCGTGATGTCGTCGAACAGTTCCAGGGTCTGCCAGGTGCGGGTAAGCCCGTCGTGGGACAACTGGTGGGGCGAGCGTCCGAAGACCTCCTCGCCCTCCAGCAACACCGATCCCTTCGAGTTGTTGGGAAGGAACCCGGTCACCGCGTCGATGAAGGTGGTCTTGCCCGCTCCGTTGGGGCCGATGAGCCCGGTGAGCCGGCCGCGGCGGCATTCCAGCGACACGTCGTCCACGGCCAGCAGACCGCCGAAGCGCACGCTTAGGCCGTCGGTGGCCAGGACCGCTTCAGGCATCGACGGTCTCCCCCACTCTGCGGCCCCATCGACGCCGGAGCCACCGGCCCAGTTGGTGGAACTGCCTGCGCTGGAAGCCGTCGATGCCCTCGTTGTTGTAGACCGCGGTGCCGATCAGGAAGAACCCGGCCACATAGGCGGTGTAGGGACCCACATCGATCACCCACTCGTTGGTGACCACGATGCCGATCCCCTCGGAGAACAGCGTCCCGGCGGTGATGGCCCCGCCGACGGTGCTGATGCCGCCGAGATAGGCGAAGGCCAGCACGGTCAGCGAGGCGAAGATCCCGAAGGTGTCGGTGCCGTAGGTGCCCAGGTTGAAGGCGATGAGCGCACCGCCCAGAGCGGCGAAGAAGCTCGATATGGCGAACGCCGACAGCTTCATGGCCGCGACGTTGACCCCGGCGGCGGCCGCGGCCCGCTCGTTGGCCCGCACCGCCAGCATCTGCTCGCCGAGGCGCGACCGGCGCAGCCGCATCACCGAGATGCAGCACAGCGCGCCCACCACCAGAAGGAACAACCCGTACCCGCCGGTGGGGATCTTGCCGTCGCCGAGGATGAAGTCGCTGTTAGGCCCGAACTCGATGCCGAACAGCGTCGGCGGGTCGGTCGTCTTGACGCCGCGGTCGAGACCGAACCAGCCGGGGCGCGAGAAGAAGATCTCGCCCATGGCCAGCCCGCTGGCGAGGGTGACGATGGCCAGGCTCGCGCCCCGGGTGCGCAGCGACGGAATGGCTGCAATGAGGCCGAACCCCACGCCGGCGGCTACCGCCAGCGGGAGCGCGACGGGTAGCGGCATCTGAGCCTGGGTGCCGAAGGACGCCACCGAGAACGCCCCGATCCCGGCCAGGGCCATCTGCATCAGCGAGATCTGACCCACATAGCCGGTCACCACCACCAGTGACAGCGCCAGGATCACGCCGATCATCGAGTTCTGCATGCCCGCCCGGTACTGGAACGGCGCGAACACGGTCAGCCAGAAGGCCACCGCGATCAGAGCCCCGTACCCGATCAGGCGGCCTCGGGTTATGCGGGGGGCGTACGCCTCGGGCAGCCGCTCGACCGTCAGGGCGCCCCTCGACGGCAGCGACTCGCCCCGGGCCACCATGGCCAGCGCGATGACCACGAAGGGGAGCGCCCGCCGGATGCCGATGTCGGGTATCCAGTCCCACTCGAGCTCCAGGCGGAACAACTCCTGGTCGACGACGCCCAGCATCAGGCCCGCGGCCGCGGCGATCACGAACGACGACATCCGCCCGATGAGAGCCGCTCCCAGCGATGAGATCAGCAGCACGGTGAAGAAGTTGGGCGTCACGCCGGTGATGGGGGCCACCAGGATCCCCACGAGACCGGCCAGCACCGAGGCCATCACCCAGCTGACACCGGCCTGGAAGTCGGCGTTGAAGCCGAGCAGAGTCGTGAACCGCTCGTTCTCAGCCCCGGCCCGGGTGGCGATCCCGAAGCGGGTGAACCGGAACAGCACCCACAGCGCGGCGGTGATCACGATCACCGTGCCCAGCACCCACAGGCGGTCCTGGCCCACCCGTGCGCCCAGGATTTCGACCGGGTCGTTGGGGAAGATCGGTTCGGTGGCCTTGGCCCGAGCACCGAAGCGCAGCACCACTGCGGCCTGCAGGAACAGCATGATGCCGACGGATGCGACCACCTTGGCCAGCACCGGGGCGTAGCGCAGGGGACGGAAGATGGCGAAGTGGGCCACGAGCCCGAGGGCGGCCGCGGTGGCCAGCGCGATCAGCAGTGCCGGAGCCTTGCCCATCGAGTCGCCCAGGCTGACGAAGGTCGGGAAGTCGACGATCTCGATCCCGGTGATCCCCTCGATCGGCGCCAGCGGGTTGGGCAGCGGTGGCACCGGGTACTGGCCGTCGCCGACCAGCGACACGTACACGTAGGTCACGTAGGTGGCGATGGCGCCGTGCCCGAAGTTGATGACCCCCGACGCCCGGAAGGCAACGACCAGCCCGATGGCCAGCGCGGCGATGATGGCTCCCGAGCCGAGACCGAACAGCACCGGGTCGAAGAAGATCTCCCTGCGGAGCAGTGCGCCCGCGATCCAGGCCAGCGCGAGCGCGCCGAGGACGGCCGCGCCGACCCGCTCAGTTGGACGCAGTCTGGCTAACACGGAGGCACTCCGACCGAAGCCGGCCGGGCCCACGCGGACCCGGCCTGCCTCGACCGTAGCCGATCAGCCCTACGAGAGCGTCAGCCCAGCAGGAAGTTGAGCTCCGAGAAGTCCAGGAACGTGAACCCGTCGGGAGCGGTCATCTGCCCGTCGACGACGGTGACCATCAACGGCGAGGTGTTGCACGCACCGAGCCACGGATCGGGGCCGGGGCAGCTCACATCGGGATAGCCGGGAATGCCGCTGCGGGAGTAGGTGCTGAGCGCGGTGAGCACCGACTCGTCGGTGGCGTCCGCGCCGCCGCCCTCGGTGAGCAGGTCCCGGGCGATATAGACCTGGGCCAGCGTCCAGCCGGCCAGGCCGGCAGTCTGCACGCCGGCGCCGCCGTAGGTGTCGAGGATGCTGTTGATCTCGTCGATCTCGGCGCCGCCGTCGACGGTGGGGGCGCTTGACACGATCGGGCCCGACCAGCCGTCGACCGCGCCCGACTCGACCAGGTCCTGGCTCAGGCACAGGTCGTTGCCGAAGATGTGGCCCCCGTAACCGACCGTCACCGCTCCGGCCGCGGCCGCGGTGCACTGGGCGCCGTCGGCCAGCACGAACAGCCAACCGTCATTGGAGGTGTCGGCCGCCGAGACCGGTCCGGTCAGGTCCGGCTCGAAGCCCAGATAGATGGTCTCGGTGATCGTGATGCCGTTGCTCTCGCCGATGGCGTACAGAGCCGGCTCGAACGGCGCGATGGCCGGGTCGTCGGCCAGGAACAGCGTCATGGTAGAGACGTCGCGCTGATTCTTGGCGAACACGAAGAAGACCTGGGCCAGGCCGGGCAGGCCCGGATCGAAGTTGTAGAGGTTCGGCGTGAGATAGTCGATGAAGTCGTTGCCCAGGCCCAGGTTGGCCACCCCGGCCTCGGCCAGGATCGTGCCCGAGACGATGCTGTTGGACAGGAAGCCGCCGTTGATGACCACATGGACGTCGTCGGCGTTCACGAACTCGTTGGCACAGGCGATGTGGGACTCCACCGCGTCGCCGGCACCGCAGACGACGAGCTCGATGGGATGCCCGTTCACGCCGCCGTGCTCGGCATTGAAGTAGTCGACGTAGGCCTGAGCGACCGCGGGCACCTCGGGGAAGGCCATGAGTTCCTCGATCTGGGCGATGAGCCCGACCTTGACTGGCTCCATCGACTCGTCGGCCATCATGGAGTCGGTCTCCTCCATGGGCTCCTCCGCGGGCTCCTCCATGGGCTCCTCGGCAGGCTCCTCCGCCGGCTCTTCCATGGGCTCTTCAGCGGGCTCCTCCGCGGTCTCCTCCATGGGCTCCTCGGCAGGCTCCTCCGCCGGAGCGGCCGGTGCGGGCTCTTCCGCGGCGGGCGCGTCATCGGCATCGTCGCCGCAGGCCGCGGCGACCAGGGCGAAAGCAAGCAGGACTGCAGCCAGCACCCTCCAGCTGGACTTGGGACTCATGGTGTGATCCTCCTTCGCGGCTCGAGCACGCATGTATTGGAAGTCTTGATAGTGGGATATTACATATGTTGGCAAGTCAGGGCTAGAAGCAATAGTTCTATTTGCCTAATGATGACCAAGCCATGGATTCTGTGCCGAACCGGCTCAACAGCCTGCGCTTCCTAGAAATGCACAACGATCGCAGCGCTGAGCCCCGCGGCGACCTCGCCTACGATCACGCCACCGTGGTGGACTTGGACGAAATAGACCGAACCCTGATCGACAGCCTGGTGTCCGACGGCAGGGCCAGCTATGCCGCCCTGGCCAGGCACATCGGCATGTCTCAGGCCGCGGTGAAAGCCCGGGTTATCCGGCTGATCGACAGCGGCGCCATTCACATACTCGGGCGCATCGACCCCCGCGCTCTCGGATACGGAGACTTCGCCTACTGCCTGATCGATGTGAAGGGCCCGGTGGCATCGGTAGCCGGGCGGCTAGCTGAAATGGAGGAGGCCGCCTTCGTACTGATCCCGGCTGGCATCCGCGGGCTATTCGTGGAGTTCAGGGCCCGTGACGCCGAGCACCTCAACGCGGCCATCGAGGCAGCCCGGTCGGACCCGCAGGTGCGCGGTATCGACGCCTCGTCGCTGGTGGCGTACGTGAAGCAGGACTGGTCGCACTCCCCCGCCGGCGACCACCGGCTCGGCGCCCGCCGCCGCACCGTGGACGCCACCGACATAAGGCTCCTGAAGCACCTGGCAGCCGACGGTCGGGCGACCTTCGCAGAACTGGCCGAGGTTGCCGGAATGTCCCATGCCGCCACGCGGGAGCGGGTCCTGGCGCTGATGGCCGCGGGCGTCGTGACCGTGCAGACGATCGTCAGCCCCGGGGTCCTGGGGGTCAAGGGCTACGCCGGGCTCATGATCGAGGCGGACGGGCCGGCTAGACCGGTAGCCGAGGAGATTGCAGCCGTCGCCGACGTCACCCTGGTTGCCATCGTTCTCGGACGCTTCGATGTGATCGCCGAGGCCAGCTACCGGGACGAGGCCCACCTGGCGGAACTGCTCGACCGAGTCCGCTCAGTGGAGGGTGTGCGGCAAGTCGAGGCGTTCGTATACCTGGTGGAGGTAAAGGAGTCGATGACCGCCGGCCTCAGCTAGGCCGGCTAGGGAAGCACACCTCCGTCGATGGGTATCAGGGCGCCGTTGATGTAGGAGGCGGCGGGCGAGGCCAGGAACACCACCAACTGGGCAACCTCGTCGGCTGTGCCCCACCGGCCCAGCGGCACCTCCGAGACCAGCATCTCGCCGGCCTCGTCGTCAGTGACACCGGCCAGGTCGGCGACCAGCCTGCGGTTGGCCACCGCCATCTGGGTGTCGATGGGGCCGGGGCACACGCCCACACAGCGGATCCCGTCGGGGCCGTGCTCCTTGGCAATGAGCTTGGTCATCGCGACCAGCCCGAACTTGGTGACGTTGTAGGCGCCGTATCCGGGGTCCGACACCAGCCCCCCGATCGACACATTGTTGACGATCACGCCCCGGCCGGCCTCGATCATCGGCCCGAGCGCCAGCAGGGCCATCCGCCGCGAGCCCATGACGTTGACCTGCCACGACAGGTTCCACTGCTCCTCGGTCTGGTCGACGAAGCGGCCCACCCCGGTGGTGGCCCCCGCGTTGTTGAACAGGATGTCCAGCGACCCCAACTCCCCCACGGTGCGCTCGACCACGGCCTCGGCCTGGGCTTGGTCGGTGACGTCCAGCGGTGCTGCGAAGCTCCTGACCTCGAAACGGTCACGCAACTCGGCCGACAGCGCCTCCAGCGCGGCCAGATCATCGCCCAAGCCGTGAGTCTCATCCTGTCGCAGCTCGGGACGGTCGCTGGCCAAGTCGGTGACCACCACGTCGGCGCCGGCCTCGGCCAGCCGCCGCGCCGTCGCCTCGCCCATCCCCCCGGTCCGGCCCGCGCCGGTGACCAGTGCCACCAGCCCGGCCAGCGCTCCCTTCACGGCGCGGCCTCGCCCTCGGAGGGATCGGGCAAGTCCGCGGCTAGACGAGCCATCACCTCCTGGCTGTAGCCGAGAGGGATGCCGTCGTGACAGCCGACGAGCGAGCCGGTGAGGGTCGCGCTGGCGTCGCTGACCAGGAAGTGGAACACCGGCGCCATCTCCGACGCCTTGCGGAACACGCCGTTGGCGGTCATGCGCCTGATCAGCTCCAGGTCGGGCGCCGACTCCGCACCCATCTCGCTCTCCACGATGCCGGGCAGCACCGCGTTGACCCGGACCTGGCGCGGCCCCAGCTCCAAGGCCCACACCCGCACCAGGTGGTCGAGCGCGGCTTTGGACGCGGCGTAGGCGGCCATGCCCGGCGCCGCCACGGAACCGGCCGGCGAGCTAGTGACGACGACCGACCCGAGGTCGCGCACCATGCCCACGCCGTGCCGGAGGGCCCGCACCACTCCCAGGGTGTTGATGTCGATCACCCGCTCGAACACGTCCATGTCCAGGGCTTCGACCTCGCCGTGGTACTCGTCGATACCGGCGTTGAGGATCAGCGCGTCAAGCGCGTCGAACCGCTCGGACACGGCCTTGAAGGCGCTTTCGATCGAGGCGTCGTCGGCGACATCCATCATCACGAACGCCGCGCCGATGCCCTCTGCAATCGTGGTGCCTTCGGGCCGACGGCCACAGATCACCACCTGGGCGCCGCAGTCGACTAGATGAGCCGCGACCGCCAGGCCGATCCCGGCCGTGCCCCCGGTGACGACCACCCTGCGACCAGTCACGTCGAAGGTGTCGGCCGTGGTCGCCCTAGTGGGGTCGGTCTCGGTCATGAAGCCACCCTAGTCATCGAAACTCGCGCTGTCGCTGGAGGCCAGATATGGAATCACAGGCGTAGGAAGTGATACACAAGCGTTTCCTATCGTAGAGTACGGCTGACAGCGGCTCACGGAGGCCTCGGCCCGAGCGGCCGGCGAGCACAGCGAGCAGGAGCGGAAGGAACATGAGGATGCGGCAGATCCTGGATCCGGCCGGCGAACTCGTAGGACCCGCGCCCGATCTCGACGACAGCCGCCTCGTCGAGATGTTCCGCCTGCTGCTCACCACCAGGATGGCCGACGAGAAGCTCCTCAACCTCCAGCGCCAGGGACGCATGCCGGCCTACTACCAGGTGAGTGGCCAGGAGGCCCATGTGGGAGCGGCGCTGGCCCTGCGCGAGGCCGACTGGCTCTTCACTGCCTACCGGGAGTTGGGAATGTGGCTGGCCCGGGGGATGAGCCCGCTGGCCACGGTCGGGCTGTGGATGGGCGTGCCCGACGACGACGACCTCTGGGACGTCAACCGCTACCGGGTGACCAGGCTCAACGCCACCATCGGGACCCACCTGCCCCACGCCGTCGGCTTCGGCTACGCCGAGCGGCTGCAGGGGCGCGACACCGTGGCCATGGTGGTGTTCGGCGACGGCGCCACCTCCGAGTCGGACTTCCATGCGGCCATGAACTTCGCGGGGGTGTGGAAGACCCCCACCGTGTTCCTGTGCCAGAACAACCAGGTGGCCCAGTCGACCACCATCGACAAGCAGACGGCGGCGGCCACGCTGGCCGCCAAGGCCGACGGGTACGGGTTCTGTGGCGAGCGCGTCGACGGCATGGACCCGCTGGCCATGTACCAGGCGGCCCGCGAGGCCGTCGACCGGGCCGCGAGCGGCGGGGGGCCGACCCTCATCGAGATGCTCACCTACCGGTTCGCACCCCACTCGACGTACGACGGCACGCCGGTGTACCGCACCACCGACGAGGAGTTCCAGTGGCGCGAGCGGGACCCCATCACCCGGATGCGGGCCTTCCTGGTGAACAAGGGCCTGTGGGAGACCGGCCAGGAGGACGCCATGAGGGCCGGGATCTCGGCCGACCTCGAGGCGTTCGTCGACCAGCTCGAGGCCCGGCCCCCGGTGCCGCGCCACTACTCGCCCCGGCAGCTGTTCGCCCGGGCGCCGGCCTCCCTGGCCGAGCAGTTGCGCCGCGAGCAGCAGGACTCCGGCGAGGCCCCAGCCGCACTGGAGCCGGACGAGGTCTGGACCGTCGCTGAAGACCCGTCGCCCGCCGGAGAGACCCGCCGGCTCGACATGACCGAGGCCCTCAAGCTGACGCTGCACGCGGCCTTCCAGCGGGACCAGTCGCTGGTGACCCTGGGGGAGGACGTGGGCGTGGAGGGCGGCGTGTTCCGGATCACCGAGGGCATGCACGAGCGCTTCGGCGCCGACCGCGTGATCGACACCCCCCTGTGCGAGACCGGCATCATGGGCACTGCGGTGGGCATGGCCATGGCCGGGCTGAGACCGGTGGCCGAGATCGAGTTCGCGGGCTTCGTGTACCCGGCCTTCGACCAGCTCATCGGCCATGTGGCCCGTATCCGCTGGCGCTACCGGGGCCATTTGACGGCCCCGGTGGTGGCCCGGCTGCCGGTGGGCACCAACCTCGACAACCACGAGTTCCACACCGACTCCCCCGAGTCGTTATTCACCCACGCGCCCGGGTTGGTGGTCGTGTACCCGTCCAACCCCTACGACGCCAAGGGCCTGATGGAGTCGGCGCTGGCCAGCGAGGATCCGGTGGTCTTCCTCGAACCCATCTCGCTGTACCGCGGCCTCAAGCAGGACGTTCCGGTCGAGCCCTACCGGATCCCGTTCGGGCGGGCCAGCGTGCCGCGGGGCGGCACCGACGTGACGGTCGTGTCGTGGGGTCCTCCGGTGCGCCAGGCGCTGACGGCGGCCGAGACCCTCGCCGACGAAGGGGTGTCGGTCGAGGTGGTCGACCTGCGGACCTTGTATCCGTGGGACCGCGAGACCGTGCTGGACAGCGTGGACAGGACGGGCCGGCTGGTCGTCGCGCACGAGGCCCAGACCACCAGCGGGTTCGGCGCCGAGGTGCTGGCCGCGGTCAGCGAGCAGGGTCTCTACTCGCTGGAGGCGCCGCCGGTGCGGGTGGCCCACATGGACGTCTTCTGGGGTCCGACCCAGCTAGAGCGGTACTCCATGCTCACCGCCGACCGCATCACCGCCGGCGTCCGCCGAGCGCTGGCCGGCTGACATGGCGCACACCTTCAAGCTCCCGGCCGTGGGCGACACCATGGTCGAGGGCGAGATCGTGGAATGGCTGGTCACCGTGGGCGACACTGTCGATCTCGACCAGGCCATCTGCTCGGTCGAGACCGACAAGTCGGTGGTGGAGATGACCACCCCCTACCGGGGCACGGTCCTGGCGCTCGGCGGGGAGCCCGGCGATGTCATCGAGGTGGGCGAGACCCTCATCGTGATCGGAGAGCCGGGCGAGGAGGTCCCCACCGAGGACGAACCCGCCCCGGCAACGGGCGCTGCCGGTTCCGCTGGAGCTCCGCCCCCGGCCCCCGAGCCCACGCCGCCCCAGCCGGCCGCTCCGGGCTCGGTCAAGGCCCTGCCCAAGGCCCGCAAGCTGGCCCGGGAGCGGGGCATCGACCTGGCCGCCGTGGCCGGTTCCGGGCCGGGCGGCTCGATCACCGTCGCCGATGTCGAAGCCGCAGCCGGGCCGGCCACGGGCGCAGGCGGTGGCCGGCGCGAGCGCCTGTCGGCCATCCGGCGCTCCATCGCCCGGCACATGACCGAGTCGATGCAGATCCCGCAGTTCACGTCGATGGTCGACGCCGACGCCACCAGGCTGCTGGAGACCCGAGCCGCCGCCTCCGCCGGGACCGGCTCGCGGGTACCCCTCGATGCTCTCCTGGTGGCGCTGCTGGTCCCGGTGCTGCGGGACCATCCCGTCATGAACGCCAGGCTCGACGGCGACGAGATCGAGTACTTCGAGCGCTACGACATCGGCGTGGCCGTCGACACCCCCGAGGGATTGATGGTGCCGGTGGTGCGGGGCGCCGAAGCCCGCTCGTTGCCGGAGCTTTCAGCGGAGATCCTGCGGCTGGCCGCCGCGGCGCGCGACCGCACCGTGGCCCCCAACGAGCTCGCCGGAGCGACCGCCACCGTCAACAACGTGGGCGCGCTCGGGATGCTGGCCGGCACGCCGATGCTGCCGGTGGGAACCAGCATGATCACCGCCTTCGGCATGGCCCGGCCCGTCGTACGGCTCCGCGACGGCACCGCCGCCGAGGTGCCGACGATGACGATCTCGGCCACCTTCGATCACCGCATCATCGACGGCGGCGCCAGCGGCCGTTTCCTCGCCCAACTGAAGGAAACCATCGAAGCCTCCGCCGATCAACTCGGCTGACACTCACAGGCCTGCGAGGGGATCGGCCTCGGTGAGCAGGTCGGTGGCGCCCACGGCGGTGATGCGGTCTGTGAGGTCGAAGCGGTGGGTGCCTGCGTGCGCGATGACGAGGCGGTCGAGTTCCAGGTCGGCTATGGCGTTGTGCATCGACTTTGTGGTTGAGGGCCGGTCGGTGCGCTTGATCTCGAACCCGATCACCCGGCAGCCGATCTCGAGCCGCAAGTCGAGCTCGGCGCCACTGTGGGTTGACCAGAACGCGGCCGCGGTGCCACCGAAGCGTGCCAGGAGTTGCTCGAGCACCATCCCCTCCCAGCTAGAGCCGAGCTTGGGGTGACGCTCGAGGTCGAGGCGAGTGCCGATACCGAGCAGCCGGTGCAGCAGGCCGCTGTCGCGTACATAGACCCGGGGCGCCTTCACCTGCCGCTTCGAGATGTTCGCGAACCAGGCCGGCAACTGGCGCACGACGAGGGCGTCGGTCAGGGCATCGACGAGGCGGCGCACCGTCGCCTCGGAAACGTCGATCGACCGGGCGATTGCCGCGCCGTTCCAGGTCTGGCCGTGATAGTGGGCGAGCATCGTCCAGAAGCGGCGCATCGTCGTGGCCGGGAAGCGGAACCCGAAACCGGCCAGGTCGCGCTCGAGGAAGGTCGCTATGTAGTCGTCTCGCCACACGCTCGATGCCTCGTCGTCAGCGGCCAGAAACGACTCCGGCAGCCCGCCGCGCACCCACAGGTCGCCGAGCCGGGAAGCGCCGACGTCGCTGAGCCGGAATCCGGTTAGTTCCACCAGCGTCACCCGCCCTGCCAGCGACTCCGAGCCGAGACCGGTCAGGTCCGGCGAGGCGCTGCCGAGCACCACGAAGCGCCCCGGGCGGCGGCTCTCGTCCACCAGCACCCGCAGCGACTCGAACAACTCAGGCATCCGCTGGGCCTCGTCGATGACGATGGTCTCACCCGTGTCGCGCAGCGCGAGCATCGGCTCGGCCAGCCGCGCGAGATCGCGGTAGTCCTCCAGATCGAACACTGCCGACGGAGACGGATCGACAACCCGCCGCACCAGCGTCGACTTGCCGGCCTGTCGTGGGCCTGTCAGCAGCGTCACCGGCGAGCGCTTCATCGCCGCCCGCAGGGCCGCCGCATCGTCCGGACGTTCCACGAACGGTCTGCCCATCGCGGTGTCGCCGCCCGGCGCATCAGCCATACCACCTACATTATCCTTGAAAATCCATCTGACAACTACATATTTACAAGGTTAACTGGCCCGCGGCCTTGAGCGGACCGAAGAGGTCGACGCGGCCATCGAAGGCAGGCGCCTCGTCCCCGGCCGCCGGCGGGCCCACACTCTGAAACCTCGGGGACCATCAGGGCAAAGTAAGGGTTGTCCCTGGTTGGGGAGGTTCGGGGCGGTCGTAGAGTCCCGCCAGAGCCTTCACAACCGCTCCTAGGAGAACCTGTGACTTCCTCCCCCACCCAAGCATTGGCCACAGCCGCCCGGGCGGTGGCCGCCAGCAAGATCTACGGCTCCGGCGACACCGAGGTGCGAGCACTCGACGCCATCGACGTGGACTTCGAGCAGGGCCGCTTCACCGCCATCATGGGCCCGTCGGGCTCGGGCAAGTCCACCCTGATGCACTGCATGGCCGGGCTCGACACCGTGACCTCCGGCCAGGTGATAATCGGCGACACCGACCTCACCACCCTGTCGGAGAAGGACCTGACGCTGCTGCGCCGCGACAACGTCGGGTTCGTGTTCCAGGCCTACAACCTGGTGCCCACCCTCACCGCCATCGAGAACATCACGCTGCCCATGGACCTCGCCGGCGAGAAGGGCGACGAGGTCTGGGTCGACGAGGTCGTGGGCGCCACCGGGCTGTCGGACCGGGTCAAGCACCGACCCAACGAGCTGTCCGGCGGCCAGCAGCAGCGCGTCGCGGTGGCCCGGGCACTGGCCAGCAGGCCCCAGATCATCTTCGCCGACGAGCCCACCGGCAACGTCGACTCAAACACCGCGGGCGAGATCCTCGGCTTCATGCGGAGCGCGGTCGACGAGATGGGCCAGACCATCGTGATGGTCACCCACGACCCGGTGGCCGCCTCCTACGCCGACCGCGTCGTGTTCCTGGTGGACGGCAAGATCGTGGACGAACTGTCCGACCCCACGCCCCAGGGCATCCGGGACCACATGACCCGGCTCGGCGCCTGAGCCGGGCCGTCCCGCCGATCCCCCGCCTGTAGGGATCCCGCATGCTGCGCCTGGCCCTGAAGTCGCTCCTGGCCCACAAGATCCGCTTCGCGCTGACCGCGGAGACGATCGTGCTGGGTGTCGCCTTCGTGGTGGCCGCCTTCGTGACCGCCGATTCGCTACGAGCCACCTTCGACGACGTCGGCGCGGACATCAACACCGGCCTGGACTTCACCGTCAGGGGTGCCCTCCCCTTCGGCGAGATCGCCAACACGCCCCCTGTTCCCGACAGCCTCGCCGGCGACATCCGGGCTGTCGAAGGAGTGGAGGCCGCCGAAGGGGGCCTCTTCGTCGACGGCGTGGTCCCCGTGGACGGCTCCGGGGAGGCCGCCTCCACCGTCGGACCGCCTCTCGCGGGGGCCAACTGGCTCGAGGACGAGTCGCTTTCGCAGTTGTTCCTGACCACCGGCGAATGGCCACAGGGTGCATCGCAGTTCGCCATCGATGTCGAGACGTTCGCCAACTACGACTACGAACTGGGCCGGGAGTATCAGGTGGTCACTCCCACCGGGCCCCGCGCCTTCACCCTCACCGGCACCATGCAGTTCGGCTTCCCGGAGAACGCCGGCGCCGGTGTGGTGTTCACGGTGTTCGATACGGCCACCGCCCAGCAGGTGCTCGGTTTCGAGGGCCTGTTCAACGAGATCGCCGTGCGGGCCGCACCGGGCGCCGACCTCGACGAGGTCCGGGACCGAATCGAGGCAGCCCTGCCCGACACCGCCGAGGTGATCACCGCGGAGGAGGCGGCCGAGGAGTTCGGCGACTTCTTCGAGTTCTTCATCGGCCCCCTCCAGACGATCCTGCTGACGTTCGCCTTCGTAGTGCTGTTCGTCAGCACGTTCATCATCTCCAACACGTTCAACATCGTGCTCGGCCAGCGGGTGCGCGAGCTGTCGCTGCTGCGGGCGCTGGGAGCCACCCCCCGGCAGGTGCGCCGCTCGGTGTTGATCGAGTCGCTGGTCATAGGTGTGACCGCCTCCGCCGCCGGCATCGGGCTGGGCATGCTCGGTGCCCTCGGGCTCGGAGCGCTGTTCGACGCCTTCGGCGCCTCGCTGCCCGACGGTCCGATGCCGCTGCGCCTGCGCACCGTTGTTTGGGCGTTCGCAGTGGGGGTCGGCTTCACCGTGATCGCGTCGCTGGTACCCGCAGTGAAGGCGTCGAGGGTTTCGCCGGTGGCCGGGCTGCAGGAGAGCACCGGAGACGACGGCGGGCATCTCCGCCTCTGGCGGCCGATCCTGGGCGCCGCTCTTGCCGTCATCGGGCTCCTCCTCACCGGCAGAGGGCTGTTCGCCGACTTCGACTCGGTCACCGTACAGCTGCTGTCGCTGGGAATCGGGGCGGCGGTGGTGTTCGTGGCGGTGGCGGTGCTCAGCCCGCTGATCGCCGGGCCCGTCGTTTCGACCCTGGCCCGGCCCCTGCCGCGGATCCTGCGCACCCCGGGTCGGCTGGCCCGCGACAACGCGGCTCGCAGCCCCCGCCGGACGGCGGCCACCGCGGTCGCGCTGACGATCGGCCTGGCGCTGGTGGCCATGGTGCTGGTGGTCGGGCAGTCGCTCAAGGACACCTTCTCCGACAGCCTCAGCAGCGCGGTGAGAGCCGACTACATCATCAGTGCGCAGACGATCTCGGGAGTGCCCAAGACCCTGGCCGAAGACCTGAGGGCGGCGGGAGCCGGGACCGTGGTCGGGCTGGACGAGGACCTCGTGCAGATCTTCAGCCCCGTCGCCCCGGACCGGATCGAGCAGACCGAGATCACCGTCACTGACTTGGCTGCCATCGGCGAGGTCGCCAACCTCGGCGTCACCGAAGGCTCGCTCAGCGCCATCGACCCGGCCTCCACGCTGCTCGTCAATGGCGACAGGGCCGAGGAGTGGGGCTTGTCGGTCGGAGACCCAGTCGAACTCGTGCTGGTCAGCGGCGAGACCCTGACAGTGACGGTCGGAGCAGTCTTCGCCGAGACCCAGCCGCCCTTCTGGGACGACTGGCTGATCGACCGCTCGTTGTACGAGCAGGCGGTCGCCGCCGACGCCTTCGAGCAATGGGTGGCTGTCAAGGGGGCAGGCGCGGAGCCGGAATCGACTCGGGCCCTTCTCGAGGAGGTGCTCAGCGCCTATCCGCAAGCGAACCTGGAGGACCGCCAGCAGTTCCAGGAGAACGCGGAGTCGAATCTGAATACAGTGCTGGCGCTGGTCAACGTATTCCTGCTGTTCGCGCTGGTGGTGGCCCTGGTCGGGATCGTCAACACCCTCACGCTGTCGGTGTTCGAGCGCACCCACGAGATTGGACTGCTGCGGGCGGTGGGCATGACAAGGCGCCAACTGCGGCGGGTCATCCGCTGGGAGGCGGCCACCATCGCCCTCTACGGCGCACTCGTCGGAGTGGCGCTGGGGCTGGCCTTCGGAGTGGCGCTCTCGGTGGCCATCCCCGACGAGATCATCGACCGGGTGTCGGTGCCCGGCGTCCAAATGGTGGGGCTTGTCCTCGTGGCCGTGATCTTCGGGCTGCTGGCGGCGGTGTTGCCGTCGTACCGGGCGGGCCGCATGAACGTCCTCGAAGCGATCGCCGCGGACTGACGACAGGCGAGAGGGCTCCAAGATGTTCAAGCTTGCCCTCCGCAGCCTGATCGACAAGAAGCTGCGCTTCGCGCTCACCACTCTGGTGGTGGTCATCGGCGTGATGTTCGTGGTGGGCTCGTTCACCCTCACCGACAGCCTGCGGTCCACGTTCGCGGGGCTGGCCCGGGACATCGCCAAGGGCGCCGACCTCACGGTACGGGTGGACCAGTCCTTCGGCGGCGACTTCGAGCGGGCGACCGTGCCGGAGGCGGTGGCCGACCAGGTGGCCGGCGTGGAGGGGGTGGACCGGGTACAGGCCGAGCTGGCGGCGCTGAACGTGTTCATCGTCGACGGCGACGGCGAGCCGATCAGGCCGCCGGGTCCGCCGGCTCTTGGCTTCAGCTTCAACCCGGGCACCTTCTTCATCTCCGAGGGCAGGGAGCCCGCCGGGCCCGGCGAGTTCGCGGCCGACACCGTGACCGCGGCCGACAACGGTCTGCGCGTCGGCGAGACCTACCAGATCAACGGCCCGCTAGACGCCGAGCCCTTCGAGCTGGTCGGCTTGTTCAACTTCGGCTCCCCCGACTCCCACACCGGCCTGGGCCAGACGATGGCCGCCTTCGAGCTGGAGGAGGCCCAGCGCTTCTTCGGCATGGAGGACGGCTACCAGGCGGTCAGCGTGCTGGTGTCGGCCGGTGTCGACGTGTCCGCCGTGCAGGACCGCCTGGAGGCCGAACTGGGCGACGACTACCGGGTGATCACTCAGGAGGTCGACGCGGCCGAGCAGGAGGAGGACTTCAACCAGGTTGTCGACATCTTCAACACGATCCTGCTGGTGTTCGCGTTCATCGCGGTGTTCGTGTCGGCGTTCATCATCAACAACACCTTCCAGATCATCCTCGGTCAGCGGGTACGCGAGATCGGGCTGTGGCGGGCCATCGGAGCCACACCGAGGCAGGTGAGCCGGTCGGTGATCACCGAGTCGGCCATCGTGGGCCTCGTCAGCACGGTCATCGGGGTCGGGCTCGGCCTGGTGCTCGCCCTGGTGTTGCGGGCCATCCTCGAACTGATCGGCTTCCCGCTGCCACCGGGTCCGCTGACACTGCGGCCCCGCACAGTCGGGCTGGCGCTGCTCGTGGGCCTGGGGGTGACGATGATCTCCTCGATCGCGCCCGCGCTCAGAGCCCGGAGAATCTCTCCGGTGGCCGCGTTGAGCCACGACTTCCAACTGGGCGCCACCGGCCTGCGCCGCCGCTTGATCACGGGCGGGGTGGTGTTCGCGACCGGCGTGGTCGCGCTGGCCGCAGGCATGACGGCCGGGCTGGACACCACCCCGACGTTCGTTCTGCTGGGAATCGGGGCCGTGCTCGCCTTCGTCGGCATCAACACCGTGAGTCCAGCCGTCGCCCGGCCGGCGGCATCGGCGCTGGGTCGCCCGGTGAAGTCGCTGTTCGGCATGCCGGGCCGCTTGGGCCGCGACAACGCCTCCCGGAACCCCCGTCGGACTGCCTCCACCGCCGGTGCGCTCCTTATCGGCCTCGCTCTGATGGGGTTGGCCGCGGTGGTCGGCGAGTCCGTCAAGAAGACCTTCGTCAACATCATCGAGAACGCGGTGGAGGCCGACTACTTCATCCGGTCGGCCGAGACCGGCTTCGGCCCCCCACCCGGCTTCCCGGCCCGGTTGGCCGACGAGGTCGAGGCGCTGAATGAGATCGAGAGCGTGATGCGGATCCAGTTCGCCTTCGGCGGGCTGAGCGTCGACGGGGAACCCCGAGACATCGTGGCCGCCGACATGGACCTGGCCGACGACCACTTCGACGGCCAGGTGAGCTCGGGTGACATGGCCGCGGGCGATCCGCTCACCTCTCTGGCCCTGCACAGCGACTCGGCCGCGAGCTTGGGTGTCGGCGTGGGCGACACCCTCGAAGCCACCTTTCCCGACAACCAGACCGAGACCCTCACCGTGGTGGCCATCTTCGAGGATGCCGCCATCTACGGCAACTGGCTGATCGACGGGGCGCTATGGGACCGCCACTTCAACCGCAACGACCTCGCCTTCGCCAGCGCCCGCATCGCCGGTCTCGCCGGCGCCGTGAGCGAGGCCGAGCAGGCGGCCTTGCAGGAGCGCAGCCGGGCGGCCGTCGAGGGCGTGCTCGACCGCTATCCCACCGTGAAGGTCGAGAACCAGGCCGAGTTCCGCCAGGCCCAGGAGTCCCAGCTCACCGCGTTGATCAGGGTGATCCAGGTGCTGATCGGCCTGTCGTTCGTCATCGCGCTGATCGGCATCATCAACACGTTGAGCCTGTCGGTGTTCGAGCGCATCCACGAGATCGGCCTGCTGCGCTCGGTGGGCATGACCCGCCGCCAGCTGCGGCGCTCGATCTACTGGGAGGCCCTCATCGTGGCCGTGTTCGGCGGCCTGCTCGGGGTGGCGGTGGGCACGGTCTTCGGCGTGGCCACCGCGCTGGCGCTGCCCGAGTCGTTCGTGCAGACCGTGGCCGTGCCGTGGCTGGATCTGGTGGTGTTCGTGGTGATCTCGGCGGTGGCGGGGCTGCTGGCCGCCATCCTCCCCGCGGTGCGGGCCGGCCGCATGAACATCCTCGACGCCATAGCCCACGAGTAGGGCCAGGCCCAGCCCGGCACCCGGCTCCGCGCCCTCTAGGAGTAGCGGTCGAACAGGGCTTCTAGTTGCTCGCAGATGTAGTCCATGTGCTCGGGGGCGAGGCCGTGGTGGATGGGCAGCGACAGCGAGCGGTCCATCACCCGGTCGCAGTTGGGCAGTCCGCCGGCCGGGGCCCGGTGCTCGATGTTGGCGAAGCCGGGCTGGCGCAGGATGTTGCCGGTCCACACCATCCGGGTCGACACGCCCCGGGCCGCCAGGAACTCCTGGGCCTCGGTACGGTCGAATCCGGCGTCGGGGCCGATCTCGAAGCAGAACCGCATCCAGGTGGTATCGGTGTCGGCGGTCGTGCGCCCGGGCACGACGCCCTCGCGGCCCACCATGAAGTCGTCGAGACGGCGCCAGTTGGCCCGGCGGCGGGCGTTGAACTCCTCCAGCTTGTCGAGCTGCACCAGCCCGTAGGCCGAGCTCAGCTCGTTGGGCTCGAAGTTGTAGCCGATGGAGTCGAACACGAACACCAGGTCGTAGGGGGTGCCGTCGGCCAGGGCCGAGAACCGGTCCTGTTGGCCTTTCCGTGATCCGTAGAGGTACGACTCGCTGCGCCGCCCCCAGCGGCGGAGCGACAGGGCCAGGTCGTACTGGTCGGGGTCGTCGATGCCGACCAGGCCGCCGGTCCCGCCCGCGGTCATGGCGTGGGAGCGGGCGAAGCTGGTGACGCCGATGTGGCTCCGCTCGCCGGTTCGGCGGCCCCGCTGATAGCTGTCGAGCACGTCGCAGGAGTCCTCCACCAGCGCCAGGCCGTGGGCGTCGGCCACCGCCCGCAGCCGGTCCCAGTCGGGGCAGTTTCCGCACAGGTTGGGCACCAGGATCGCCCTGGTGCGGGGACCGATCATGTCCTCCACCGCTTCGACGTCGATCTGGTAGGTGTCCGGAGTGATGTCGGCGAACACCGGCACCAGCCCGGACTGGACCATGGGCGCGACATCGGTGGAGAACGTCAGCGGCGAGGTGATGATCTCGTCACCGGGCTCCAGGCCGAGGAGGTCGATGGCGATGCGCAGGGCCGACGAGCCCGAGTTGACCATGAGCCCGAACCGCTTGGACAGCTTGGCCGCGACCCGCTCCTCCAGCGCCAGGGTCGCCTCGCCGATCTCCAGCTTCGGGTTGTCCCGCATCACCGCGGCGACGGCTTCAATCTCCCGCTCGTCGTGCACCGCTCCTGCAGGCGGCAACTTCATGGTGCTTCTCCTTGACACTCGATCCCCACCGGGCGCCCGCCAGCGTAAGCACCGGGACCGGCCGTTCAAGTGCGGTAGAGCATTCCCTTGTAGGCGGAGGTGAAGCCGGCCGCCTCCAGGCGGGCCGCCCACGGGGTCTCCCTGACCGCGGTGCCGTCGACCTTGGCGATCTCCAGCTTGCGGAGGCGACCGTCCTTGACCAGGCCGATGATCGCCTCGATCCAGGCGTCGTTCGACTCCGCACCCTCGAAGGTGGCCAGGGACCGACCGCCCCGTTCGAGCATGACCAGCGGCAGCCCGTCGGCCAGCACCACATGGGCGCCCGCGGTGCGGGCGGGCCGGCCCGGCGAGTCGGGCCAGGCCAGCGCCGCGCCGTAGGGCTGGGCGGGGTCGGTGGCGGCCAGCACCACCGGCGGTGCATCGGGCTCCGGCGTGCGGGTTCCCCGTAGGCGGTCGACGGCGCCGGGGAGGGCGAACTGGGCCGCGCCCAGCCCGGCCACGAAGTAGCCCCGGCGGGCCTCGCCCCGCTCTTCCAGGGCCTTGAGCACCGGGTAGACGCCCGCGAAGCCGCCCTCGGCGCCCTCGCCCAGAGCGGTCTCCCGTGTGACCACGCCATAGCGGTCGAGAAGCTGATGGGCTCGGGCCAGAGCCGACTCCGTGGGCGCGGGCTGGGAGCTGAGCAGCGGTTCCACCAGCGACCAGCGCCCCGCGGCCGACGGCGGCCCGGTGGCGCTGAGGCCGCCGAGCCGGAGACGGCCCCGCCGGGACCGCCCGGCCCGAGGCGAGGTGCGCCCGGCCCGGGACGGCTGGCGGCGAGCCCCACCGGACCGGTGGCCGGCGATGCGGGCCCGCAGCGGTGCGAGGGAGTCGTTCGTCACCTCGCCCGCCCACACCAGGTCCCATAGCGCGGCCAGCACCGTCTCGGTGTCGTAGGGCAGCGATGCCGCCTGCGCGGCGGCCACCAGGTCCGGCCAGAACGATGCTCCCCCATCCCTCAACCGGTCTCGCAGCGCATCGTGGACCGCCCCCTCACAGGGTTCGGCGGCGGGAACGAGCAGGGCGGCCTGATCACGGAACGCCAGGCGCACCCGGCCGTCGGTGGCGCCCAGTGCGCCCGCGCCCACCCACACGACCTCGCCGGAGGTGCAGAGCTGGTCGAGCTCGGCCGGCTTGTAGCCGGCCATCCGGCAGGCCAGCACGTCGGCCTCCAGTACCGACGCGGCCACGGGCGCTCCCTGGACCTGCGCCACCACGTCGGCGAGGGCGTCCACCCCCCGCCGCCGGCCGCCGACCCCCTGCCACTGGGGCAGGAACCGGGCCAACGCCTCGGGCGGCACCGGCTCGACCTCCTGGCGCAGGGCGGCCAGGCAGCGGCGACGGATGCGGCGCAGCACCTCGGCATCACAGAACTCCCGGTCGGCCCCGCCCGGCCGGAACTCGCCCCGCAGCAGGCGGCCCTCGGCCACCAGCGACCCCAGCCGGGCCGCGACCGGCTGTACCCCCATTCCCAGCCAGCGAGCGACGTCGCGGGCCAGGAACGGGCCATGGGTGCGGGCGTAGCGGACGCAGAGATCGCCGAGAGGGTCGTCCACCGGCTCGGTGTGGGAGGCC
Organism: Candidatus Aldehydirespirator sp.; assembly: GCA_965203635.1. Classification (GTDB taxonomy): domain Bacteria; phylum Actinomycetota; class Acidimicrobiia; order Acidimicrobiales; family Aldehydirespiratoraceae; genus Aldehydirespirator. The sequence continues at coordinate 1,779,710 of OZ241903.1, read as the reverse complement.
GCGAGCCCCACCGGCAGGGCCGTGCCGGCCGCGTCGCGCAGCCGGGCCGCGTCGGCCGCGTCGGCCACCACGTCGCGACCGGCCAGGCGCACTTCGATGGCCCGGCGCTGCTCCACCAGGGCGTGCAGCCATCCTGAGACCCGCTCGGTGTCGGACCCCGCCGAAGGAGCGGTCCGGGCCACCAGTTCGTCGAGCGTCAGCGGCCCCAGCACCCGCAGCAGGTCGTGGGCTTCGTCGGCGTCCCGGGCCTGGCCTCCGGCGACCAGCCGTTGCAGCTCCAACTCGAGATCAGCGATCACCCCGGCATCGAGCAGTTCCCGCAGCTCCTCGGCGCCGAGCAGGTCCCGCAGCAGGTCACGATCAAGGGCCAACGCCGCGGCCCGCCGCTCGGCCAGGGGCGCGTCTCCCTCGTACATGTAGACCGCGATCCACGAGAACAGCAGCGACTGGGCGAAGGGCGACGCCTGGGCGGTGTCCACCGCGACCACCCGGACCCGGCGGTTGCGCAGGTCGGCCATGAGCTCCACCAGCGCAGGCAGGTCGAACACGTCGTTGAGGCACTCGCGGGTGGTCTCGAGAAGGACCGGGAACGACGGGTACTTGGCCGCCACCGACAGCAGGTCCGCAGCCCGCTGGCGCTGCTGCCACAGCGGCGTGCGCTGGTCGGGCCGGCGCCGGGGAAGCAGCAACGCCCTGGCCGCGCACTCCCTGAACCGGGACGCGAACATCGAGGTCTCGGGCAGGCGGGCCACCACCAGGTCCCGGACCTCGTCGGGATCGAACAGCAGGTCGTCCACCACCAGTTCGTCGACGGCCTCCGGCAGGCGCATGACGATCCCGTCGTCGCCCCACATCAAGTCCACTTCGGTGCCCCAAGCCTCCCGCAGCCGGGCCTGCAACGCGACCCCCCAGGGCGCGTGGACCTGGGCGCCGAACGGGGTGAGCACGCACACCCGCCAGTCCCCGATCTCGTCGCGGAAGCGCTCCACCACCACCGTGCGGTCGTCGGGCACCGCTCCGGTGGCCGCGGCCTGGTCGTCGAGGTAGGCGAGCAGGTTGCCGGCCGCGCTCTCGTCGAGGCCGCAGCACTGCCGCAAGCGGGCCTCGGCCGCGTCGTTGCCGCCCGAGCGCAGCTCCCGCACCAGGCTTCCCACGGCCCGGCCCAGCTCGATGGGACGGCCGGGTCCGTCGCCGTGCCAGAACGGCATCTTGCCCAGCTCGCCGGGGGCGGGCGTCACCACCACCCGCTCGAAGGTGATCTCGACGATGCGCCAGGTGGTGGCGCCCAGCAGGAACGTCTCGCCCACCCGGCTCTCGTAGACCATCTCCTCGTCGAGCTCGCCCACCCTGGTGCCGTCGGGCAGGAACACGCCGAACAGGCCGCGGTCGGGGATGGTTCCCGAGTTGGTGACGGCCAGGCGCTGGGCTCCGGCCCGGCCCCGCAGCACGCCGCCGGCCCGGTCCCACACCACGCGGGGCCTCAGCTCGGAGAACTCCTCGGCCGGATAGGTGCCCGACAGCAGCTCCAGCACGCTGTGCAGCACGTCGTCGGACAGCTCGGCGAAGGCGGCGCAGCGTCGCAGCACGCCCGCCAGCCGCTCGACGGTCCAGTCGTCCATGGCGCACATGGCCACGATCTGCTGGGCGGCCACGTCCAGGGGGTTGCGCAGGTAGCGGGTGTGCTCCACCTCGCCCTGGTGCATGCGCTCCACCACCGCGGCCGCCTCCAGCAGGTCGGCCCGGTGCTTGGGGAAGATCCGGCCCCGGCTCGGCTCGCCCACCCGGTGCCCGGCCCGCCCGATGCGCTGAAGCCCCGAGGACACCGACCCGGGCGAGGCCACCTGCACGACCAGGTCGACCGCGCCCATGTCGATGCCGAGCTCGAGGGTGGAGGTGGCCACCAGCCCCCTCAGTTCGCCCCGCTTGAGCTCGTCCTCGATCAGCAGGCGGCGCTGCCGCGAGATCGAACCGTGGTGGGCCTTGACCAGCTCGAAGCCCTCGGCCGCGCCGGTGCCGGCCTGCTCGTCACCCAACGCAACAGGAGGCGGCGCTCGGAGCACAGCCTCGATCGACTCACCCACATGCATCGGCCCGTCGCCGCCCACCCCCACAGATCTCGGGTTGGTCTTGTGTGGCAGGTCCACAGAACCCGCCCCAAGATCCTGCGCCTTCTCGTTCTGGGCCTCGTCCTCGGCCTCCAGGTGCAGTTCGTTGAGCCGGGCCGCGAGCCGCTCGGCCAGCCGCCGGGCGTTGGCGAAGATCAGCGTGGACCGGTGGGACTGCACCAGCTCCAGGAGGCGGGGATGGATGGCGGGCCAGATGCTGCGCCGCAGCGGCCCGGCCGCCGCGCCCGCTGAGGCCGGCTGTTCGACCGTCTCGCCCAGCGAGGCCATGTCGGCCACCGGGACGACCACCTCGACATCGAGCTCCTTGCGGGCCCCGGAGTCCACCACGGTGACCGGTCGGGGGACCGGCGACCCGCCGGGGTCGGCGTCGAGGCCTCCGAGGAAGCGGGCGATCTCTTCGAGGGGCCTCTGGGTGGCGGAGAGCGCGATGCGCTGCGGCGAGCGCTCGCACAGCTCCTCCAGCCGCTCCAGCGACACCATCAGGTGGGTGCCGCGCTTGCTGGCCGCCACCGCGTGGATCTCGTCGACGATCACATGCTCCACCCCGGTGAGGGTCTGGCGGGCCTGGCTGGTGAGCATCAGGAACAGCGACTCGGGGGTGGTGATCAGGATGTTCGGGGGATGCCGCACCAGCCGGCGGCGCTGGTCGGCGGAGGTGTCTCCGGTGCGCACCCCCACCGTCGGCACGTGCACCGTCGTGCCGAGGCGCTCCGCAGCCAGCTGGATGCCTTGCAGCGGGGCCCGGAGGTTCTTCTCCACATCCACCGCCAGCGCCCGCAACGGCGACACGTACAGCACCCGTGTGCCGGGGCCGGACGGGGCGGGGCCGGCGGCGGGGCCGGACGGGGCGTGGCCGGCCGACATGAGCCGGTCGATGGCCCACAGGAAGGCGGCCAGCGTCTTGCCCGTGCCGGTGGGCGCGCACACCAGCGTGTGGTCGCCGGCCGCGATGGGAGGCCAGCCCTCGGTCTGCGGCGGGGTCGGCGCCGCGAACGCCGACATGAACCAGGCCCGGGTCGGCTCGGAGAACGCAGCCAGCGGGCCGGCAGACGGATCGGCAGACGGGTCAGCAGACGGGTCGGCAAGCGGGTCAGCCACCACGCCGCCACCGTACCCACCCCCTGCGACACCCGCCCGGCAGCCCCGAATCGCAATCGCGACGGTTCTTGACGCGGTTGACCTCATCAGGGCGGCACAACTACGTCAAGAACGGTCGAGGCCGCCTGAAACGCCGCTGTGCCCGCCGACCGTTGCCCGGCCGCCCCTACAGTGAAAGCCATGACTCATCCTTTCCGTTTCGGTGTGGAGCTGAAGAATCCGCTGCCTGGACTGACCTGGGCGCAGACCGCGCAGAGGGTGGAAGAACTCGGCTACGCCACATTGGTGGTGCCCGACCACTTCGACGACCAGTACGCAGTGGGGCCGGCGCTGGCCGCCGCGGCCGCGGCCACTACCACGCTGCGGCTCAGCGCCCTCGTGTACGGCAACGACTACCGCCATCCGGTGATGGTGGCCAAGGAGGTGGCCACCCTCGACATCCTGTCCGGCGGCCGGATGGACCTGGGCCTCGGCGCGGGCTGGAAGCGGGTCGACTACGACGAGGCCGGACTCGAATACGACCGGCCGGGGGTCCGCATCGACCGCATGGTCGAGTCGCTCCAGATCATCAAGGGCCTTCTCGCGGACGGGCCGGTCACCTTCGAGGGCGAGCACTACACCATCCGCGGCCTCGAGGGACTGCCCAAGCCGGTGCAGTCGCCGGTGCCGGTGGTGATCGGAGGGGGTGGCCGGCGGATGCTGAGCTTGGCGGCCCGCCACGCCGACATCGTGGGCGTGAACGCCAACCTGCGCTCGGGCGAGATCGGGCTCGACGCCATCTACGACGTCACGCCCGACCGCTTCGACGCCAAGCTCCAGTGGGTGCGCGACGCGGCCGGCGACCGGTTCGACCAGCTGGAACTCAACCTGCTGGTCGCATCGACGCAGATCACCGAGGGCGGCCGGGCCACCACCGAAGCCGTCGAAGCGACCGCGGAGATGTTCGGAATGCCCGCCGAGACGGTGGCCGACGTCCCGATGCTGCTGATCGGATCACCGACCGAGATAGCAGACACCCTCCGCCGCCGCCGGGAGCGCTGGGGCTTCAGCTACATGGTCCTGCAGGGCGACAGCGACCTGTCCGCCTTCGCCGCGGTCATCTCAGAGCTGGAAGGCGAGTAGCGCCCCTCCGTCACCAACTTCCGGCGGTTGAGCGCGACTATTCGCCTCTAATGCCGGAAGTTCGCCGGGAGCCTGCGGACGGCCCCCTTCCGCGCCTAGGGTTGTGCCATGACCTCGATGCCGACCGATACGAAGCCGTACGAGTCGCCCGAGTGGCATCCGGCCTTCGAGGAGTACTGCGAGACGATCTTCGAGCTGGCCGAGGACGACCTGGACGTGATCCAGGCCCGCATCGCCGACCGCCTCGAGATCTCCCGCCCCGCGGTGTCGGAGATGATCCGGCGGATGCAGGCCGAAGGCCTCGTCGAGGAGGGCAGGGGCAACATCAAGCTCACCGCCAAGGGACACTCGCTGGCCGAGACGGTGGTCCGCCGCCACCGTCTGGCCGAGTGCTTCCTCACCGAGATCCTGGGGCTGTCGTGGGCCGAGGCCCACCAGGAGGCGGGCAAGTGGGAGCACATCATCTCCCCGGCGGTGGAGAAGGCCATGATCCGGGTGCTCGAGCAGCCCACCACCTGCCCCCACGGCAACCCCATCCCCGGCTCCGGCTACGAGCCGCCGGAGATGGTGGCCCTCGACACCCTTGACGTGGGACGGGAGTTCACCGTGCTGCGCATTCCCGAGGAGCTGGAGTTCCAGCCCGGGATGCTCGAATTCCTGGAGGAGGCCAGAGTGACACCGGGATCGACCGGCACGGTCACGGCCCGCTCCCCCGACGGCACCTTCACCCTCGACGTCGAGGGCGGCCCCGTCGGCCTGAGCGACTACGCCACCTCCCGCATCCTCGTCAGCACCGCGCCCGCCGACTAGGCGCGTCCAGGCCTGCTTCTCGCCCGTCGCGGGGCGCGGCGTCTCGCTTGGGCGCGTCAATCCGGCGCGTGCTACTTTGATGTGATCAAAGTGAGTCCAGCCGTCGTCGGCGCGCCGGCGGAGGCTGTCTGAACAGGGGGACCAATGACCGCCAACCAATTCTCCAGACGCACATTCCTGGGAGGCACCGCCGCAGGTGCCGGGTTGCTGCTGGGCGGCAGCAGCCTGATCACCGCATGCTCGGGCTCCACCGAGCCCCCGCCCGCGGCGCCGCTCACGGCGGCGAACTTCCACCTGAGCTGGTTCGACTCGGTGCAGTTCGGCGGCTCCTACCTTGCCGACGCGAACGGCCACTACGCCGCGAACGGCCTCGACGTGACGCTGGTGCCGGGTGGACCGGGCGTGTCGCCCGACACCTCGGTCATCGCAGGCCAGTCCATCATGGGCATCTCGGCCGCCAACTTCGCGGGCCAGGCGTGGGCCGACGGCGCGCCGCTCAAGGTCGTGGGCGTGGCCATGCAGCGCAACCCCTTCGTGATCGCCTCGTTGACCAGCAACCCGGTCAACGAGCCCAAGGACCTGGAGGGCCGGAGGCTCGGCATGGCCTTCAACAACCAGCTCGACCTCGAGCTGCTGTCGTCGCTCAACGGCGTCGATGTCAACGCCATCGAGGTCATCCAGGCCGACTACGACCCGGCCCCGCTGGTCAACGGCGAGGTGGACTGCCTGCTGTGCTGGCTCGTCGACCTGCCGGTGGCCATGACCGTGGCCGGGATCGACAACACGACCATGCTGTTCGCCGACTTCGGCTACGCGGTCCACAGCCAGACCTACATCGTCACCGAGGAGACCCTGGCCACCAACCGTGAGACCGTGAAGTCGCTGTTGCGGGGCGAGATCCTCGGCTGGCAGGACCACAGGGCCGACCCCGACACGGCCGCGCAGGTGACCGTCGACCGGTTCCCCGACGCCGGCATGGACCTCGAGACCGAGACGATCAAGGCCCACGAGTTCACCAAGCTGATGTTCAGCGACGTCACCGACGCCAGCGGCTTCCTGTGGTGGACCGACCAGTCGGTGGCCGACAACATCCGGGTCCTGAAGGCGCTCGGCGTGAACGTCACTGAGGACTTCTGGGACCGCTCGCTGCTCGCCGAGATCTACGCCGACGGTCCCGTGCTGTCGTGACGTAGCGTTCGCCGGAGCGTCGCAACCATCCCTAGAACACGCAGGTGATGGACCGGCGGGGAGCGCCGGTTGATGTCGTCGGGGTCGGACGCACCTTCGCCCTGGGCGACGGCGAGGTTGTCGCGCTGCGCGGGTTCGACCTGCACGTGCCCGCGGGCGGCTTCACTGCGCTGATCGGGCCGTCGGGCTGCGGCAAGTCCACCGCGCTGCGCCTTGTGGCCGGCCTGGACACCCCCGACGAGGGGACCATCGACTCCGGCGGCTCGTCGCCCGACGAGATGCGGCGGAGCCAGCGCATCGGGGTGGCCTTCCAGGATCCGTCGCTGCTGCCGTGGCGGACGGTCTCGACCAATATCCGGCTGGCGCTGGAGCTCGTCGGCCGGCGCCACGACACCAAGGCGGTCGACGAACTGGTCGAACTGGTCGGTTTGCAGGATTTCGAGAAGGCCCGGCCCTCGCAACTGTCGGGAGGCATGCGCCAGCGGGTGGCCATCGCCCGGTCGCTGGTCACCAACCCGGACCTGCTGCTGCTCGACGAGCCGTTCGGTGCCCTCGACGCGTTGACCCGCCAGCAGCTCAACGACGAGCTCCAGCGGATCTGGACGGCCCGCGGCACCACCACCATCCTGGTCACCCACTCCATCCCCGAGGCGGTGTACGTCGCCGACGAGGTGCTGGTCATGTCGCCCCGTCCGGGCAGGGTGGTGGCCCGCCACACCATCGGCTTCGAGCGGCCCCGCACCCGTGAACTGCTGCTCACCGACCGGTTCCACGCCGAGGTGGAGGCGGTCTCGGCCAGCCTGCACCGCTCCGAGGGGCAGGTCGTGCAACTCGACACGGACCCCGGTTGAGCGCCGCCGCCGACACCGCGGCCGCCGCGCCGACACGGCCGGCCGGCGGCAGCCGTCTCGACCGGGTGCCGCCGCGGGTGCTGAGCTCGGCGGTCGGGATCGCAGTGCTGCTGCTGTGGGAGTTGCTGGCCCGCACGGTGTACGCGGGCTCGTACCGGCTGTCGCCGCCCACCGCGGTGGTGGCGGAGTTCTTCGAGTTCCGCGGCCTCTATCTGCGCAATCTGTGGCACTCGACCAAGACGGCGGCCTGGGGGTTCCTGTGGGGGAACCTGGCCGCCACCGCGCTGGCGGTTACGTCGACGCTGGTGCCGTGGCTGCGGCGCAGCATCGGCGCAGTGGTGCTGACCGTCTTCTGCCTGCCGTTCATCGCGATAGCCCCGATCCTGCGGCTGATCACCGGGCCGGGCAACGCCACCCCGATCGCGCTGTCGGCGCTGGCCGTGGTGTTCACCACCTACGTGGCCGCGCTGCTGGGCTTCGACCTGGCGCCGGGCAGCGCCCTCGACGTGATCCGCTCCTACGGCCGGGGCCGGCTGGTCGCCTTCGGCACGGTGCGGCTGCGGGCCTCGGTCCCGGCGCTGTTCGCCGGGTTGCAGATCGCTGCGCCGGCCGCCTTCCTCGGCGCGGTGGTGGGCGAGTTCACCGGCGCGCACCGGGGCCTGGGCATCCTCACGGTCAGGGCCCTGGGCGCGCTGCAGACCGACCGGATCTGGGTGATCGCGGTGATGTCCACCATCGTGGCCACCGGCGGCTACCTGGCCATCGGAGCGTTGGGCCGGTTCCTGTGCCCCTGGTCGCCCGCATTGGATGTGGGCGCGGTGCCGGTGGCCCGCACCGAGCCCGGCCTGCTCAACCGGCTGGCCGGGCTGGCGGCCCCCATCGCGGTGGTGTTCGTGTTCTGGTACGCGTTCTTGTGGGGGTTCGGGATCGAGCCGTTCTTCGCCAAGACGCCCTTCGACGTGTGGGCCGAGCTGTTCTCGGTCCCCGAGGCGGCCGAGACCCGCTCGATCATCTTCGGGGCGCTGGGCACCACGCTGTGGACGACCTCGCTGGGCTACGTGGTCGGTCTCGTCGGCGCGCTGGCGACCGCGCTCGTGTTCATCCTGGTCCCGTGGCTGGAGCGCGCCCTGATGCCGATGGCGGTGGCGCTGCGGTCGATCCCGATCATCGTCACCACGCCGGTGATCATCCTGTTCGTCGGGCGGGGCCTGCTGACCACCACCGCCATCGTGGCCGTGATGTCGTTCTTCCCGACGCTGGTCAACTGCTATACGGCCATGACCCGCACACCGGAGGGGATCCTGGACGTGCTCAAGTCCTACGACGCCGCCTCGGTTGCCAACGTGCGCAACGCCTACCTGCCGACGTCGGTGCCGGCCCTGCTGGCCTCGGCCCGCATCGCGGTGCCCACCTCGCTGCTGGGCGCCACCGTGGCCGAGTGGCTGGCCACCGGCGACGGGATCGGGGCGGTGATGGTCACCGCCTTCACCCGCAACGACTTCAAGATCCTGTGGGTGTCGGTGGCGGTGCTGACGATCGTGGCCGTGATCGGCTACTGGCTGGTGGCCGCGCTCGAGCTCCGCACCCTCGAGCGCATGGCTCCGGGGATCTCACGATGACCGTCGCCGCGGCCGGCGTCGGCGACCCCGGTCCCGCCCGCTCGGCGGCCGACGACGCTCCGGCCGGCGTGCTGGCCCGCTACGACGAGCTGGCTGCGCTGCTCGCCGGGGTGGACGACCGCCCGCCATCCGCCCCGGACCTGTCGGCCGCGGCGACGCCTGCGCTGATGCACGAGGCCCGGCTGCTGGACGCCGGCCGGTTCGAGGATTGGCTCTGCGGATGGACCGACGACGCCGTGCTGTGGGTGCCGCTGTCGGCGACGGCGCACCCCGGCACCGACCAGTCGCTGCTGCTGGACGACCGGCGACGGCTGGCCGAGCGCGTCGAGTGGCGCCGGGATCCGGCCGCATGGGGCCAGCAGCCGCCGTCGCGCACCACCCGCATCGTCGGCGGCGTCGAGGCCTGGCCCGCACCCGGAGGCGGGCTGATCACCCGCTCGAGCCTGCTGATAGACGAGCACCGCCACGGCCGGCACCAGCAGCTGGCCGGATACCAGATCCACGAACTCGTCGGCGACGACCTCCGGCGCCGCACCAAGATCCTCGTCGTGGCCGCGCTCGGCACCGGCGTGCGCAATCCGAGCTTCCTGCTGTAGAGGCCGAGCGGATGGAGAGTGATTGACGTGACCGCCATCGACTTCGAACATCTGGTGCAGCCCCACCGGGTCCACCGCCGCCTCTACACCGACCCGCAGATCTTCGGTCTGGAGATGACCCGGGTGTTCGCCGCGTCGTGGTGCTACGTGGGCCACGAGAGCGAGATTCCCGAGCCGGGCGACTACCGCACCACCACGCTGGGTCTGCGGCCCGTCCTGATGACCCGGGGGAGAGACGGCGCGGTGAACGTGCTGCTGAACCGGTGCGCGCACCGGGGGACGGTGGTCGTCGGCGAGGCCGGCGGCTGCGCCAAGCGGTTCGTGTGCCCCTACCACGGCTGGACCTACTCACCCGACGGCCGGCTGGTGGCCATTCCCTTCCCCGGCGACCATCCGGTGGAGGACTACTCGACGCTCTCGCTGGGCAGGCTCACCGCCGCCAGCTACCGGGGGTTCGTGTTCGCCACCCTCAATGCCGATCCCGAGCCGCTGGAGTGCTGGCTGGGCGAGGCCCGCGAGGCGTTCGACACCATCATCGACCGCCACCCCGGCGGCGAGATAGCGGTGATGGGATCGCCGCAGCTCCTGGAGTTCGCCGGCAACTGGAAGCTGTCGTGGGACAACGCGGCCGACGGCCTGCACGCCACCTTCGCCCACCACTCCTACAACACGCTGGGCGAGATGGTGGACACCGAGACGGTGCTGGCCCGGGACCCGGGGTCCACCCCGATGGTGTCGATGGCGCTGCGCAACGGCCACATGGTGGTGGACCAGCGTCCGGGCATCCCCCAGGGGCCGTGGGCCACGATGCGCGACGTGCCGTTCCGGGAGCCGCTGGAGTCGAAGCTCGCTGATGCCGGCGCCGGCGAACTGCTCGACCTGGCCACGGGCAGCATGCTCAACCTCTCCCTGTTCCCCAACCTGATCTTCGTCGGCAACCAGCTCCTGGTGGTCGAGCCGGTCGCGGTGGACCGGACCAGGCTGCAGCTGTGGCTCACCTCAGCCCCCGGTGCGCCGCCGGAGGTCGACCTGCTGCGTCTGCGGGTCGACGAGGACTTCGTCAACTTCGGCACCCCCGACGACCTCGACATGTTCGAGCGGGTCCAGCGGGGCCTGTCCATTCCCGAGATGGAGTGGATCGACATGAGCCGGGGCCTTCCCGACGACGGCGAGCCCGGCACCGACGCCACGATCCGCGGCCCGATCACCTCCGAGGCTCCCCAGCGGCGCTACCTCGCCCACTACGCCGAGATGATGACCGATCCGGCGGCCACCCGTGCCCGCTGAGCCGCACGGCGAGCGCCGGACCGCCTTCGAGACCCGGGGCGCAGTGGTAATCCCGGGGCTGCTGGACCGAGCGTGGTGCGAGCGGCTGCACGCCGCCATCGAGCGCTGCCAGGCCAGCCCCAGCCAGTTCTACGGGGTGCTGTCACCACCGGGTGAGCTCAAGGTGGACAGCGACCTGTTCCGCTGGTTCGACGACCCCGACATCGCCGAGGCGACCCACGAATCGAACCTGCCCGCGCTGGGCGCGGAGCTGTGCGGAGCCGACGCCGCGGTGCTGATCGAGGACCAGTGGTTCTGCTCGGAGCCCGGCGCGATCTCGCGCAGCCCCTGGCACCAGGACCACCCCTACTACAACCTCGACCGGCCCTTCGTCACTATCTGGGTGACCCTCGACGACGTGACCGCCGACGCCGCGTTGCGGGTGGTGGAGGGCTCCCACGCCACCGGCATCACCTACGCGCCGATCGAGTTCTCCTCATCGATCGACACCATCGGTGGTGACTCCGAGCTGGAGCCGGTGCCCGACGTGGACGCCGACCCCGACCGGTTCCCGGTCACCACCTGGGACCTGAAGGCCGGCGACGCGGTGGCCATCGACTCCCGGATGCTGCACTCCACCGGCATCCGCGAGGTGGCCGACCGACCCTTCAGGCGCCTGTCGACCCGCTACGCCCACCCCGACACCCGGTACCTGGACCTCGGCGAGCAGGCCGCAGTGTTCTGGAAGATGCTCCCCCACGGCCTGAGCACCGGCGATCCGGTGGCCGGAGAGGTCTTCCCCCTCATCAAGCCCTGACGATCGAGGCGCCTACCCGCTCGGCCGCTCGGTCCAGTCGCGTTTGCTGCTCAATGGCATTCTGATGGATGAAACTGTATTATGATAATATAGCTTTGCCACCGGGCCTTCGCGGTGCGCCTGCTGTCGTTTCCATCACGGCCGCGCCGACCGCACACCGCGAGACCACCTGGAGGCTTCCATGTCCCCGCCCGCTTCTGTCCCTGCCGCTGACATGACCCACACCCCCGACACTCCCACTACCCCCGAAGCCGCTGCGTCCGCTGCCGCAGCCGACGGACGTGCCGCCGGTACAGCCAGGCGGGCGTGGGCTGCGGCCTCCGAGAGGGCGCCCGCAGGCGCGCTGATCACGATCATCGTCCTTCTCGCGGGCGCCGCCGGTGGCCTGCTGGTGCGAGAGTTGGACGGAATCAGGACCGACATCGCCAATCTCGACACCGACATCGCCAATCTCGACACCGACATCGCCAATCTCGACACCGACGTCGCCAGCAACAGGGCCGACATCGCCAATCTCAAGGCCGATGTCGCCGACATCAAGGCCGACGTCGCCAGCAACAGGGCCGACATCGCCAATCTCAAGGCCGATGTCGCCGACATCAAGGCCGACATCGCCAGCCTTAGGGCCGACATTGACACCAGATTCGAGAAGGTGGACGCCAGATTCGACGAGTTGGAGAAGGGCCAACAGGAGATCGCCCTCACGCTGACGGCGCTGGTCGCCTACCTGAGAGCCGGCGAGGGTGTGGACGCCGCGCTCCCCGGCCCTGTCCCCAGCACCGAGACCGCCCCCGCCCGAGACGCCGGACCGCAGCCGTAGCGCGGGCGCCGGTATGCCACGCTTCCGGGGCTAACCGGGGGCGGAGACGTGGACGAAGCGGGTGGTTTCTGATCCGAGGTGGTGCCAGCGGTGACGGGTGGCGGTGGAGTAGATCATCGTGTCGCCCGCGGCCAGCCGGTGGGTGACGATGCCGCCGTCGCCGTCGTCGAGGTCGACCGCCAGCATCCCGGAGGTGACGTGGATCATCTCGCGGCCCTCCGAGGCGAAGAACCCGCCGAGCTGCGAGCCGGGCTCCACCACGTACTCGGCCGCGCTGAAGGGCTCCTCTAGGCCGCTGAGCTGGCGGCGGAACGCGGTCTGGGGGGCGTCGGTGATGTCGTAGCGCGGACCCTGATCCGAGCCGGTCACCACCACATCGGCCGACACCGGGCCGGCCAGCAGCCGCTCGGGTGTGGTCTCCAGAACCCGGGCGATGGCGAACAGCGAGGTCAGGCTGGGAGCCGCGAAGCTGGTCTCGACCTGGCTCAGGAAGGGCACCGACAGCCCGGCCCGGTCGGCCACCTGGCTCAGAGTCAGGCCGAGCTGGTTGCGGCGGCTGCGAACCGCCTGGCCCAGTTCCGCCAGCGCCCGGGTGTCGTGATCCCGGTGAGGCTGGGGCTGGGGCTGGGCGCCGGCGGCCATCGGCGGGAGGGTACTTGCGGCCCGACCGGTCAGGCGCCGGCCGCGGTGCGGCCCGACTCATGCTCGGGGAACAACTCGGCGTAGGTGTCGCCCTCGCTGTAGGGGTGGGCGGCCAGCTTCTCCTCGTCGACGTCCACGCCGAGGCCGGGCCCGGTGGGAGCGGTGAGGTGCCCACCGCCGAGATCGGTCAGCGCGAGGCCCGGATTGTGGCCGATGTCGGTGATCATCGGCTGGTGGGGGTCGATGTCGTACTCGCACAGCCGCACCCGGGCCGCGGTGGCCCAATGGAGGTTGGCGGCCAGCCCCACCACCGTCGGTCCGCCCACATGGGGGATGACCTCGATGGAGGACCGGGCCGCGATGTCGACGATCTCCAGGCAGCTCAGGATCCCGCCGGTCAGGGTGGCGTCGGGCTCGAAGACCCGGGCCGCGTCGCGCCGGGCCAGCTCCGCGTACATGCGGGGCGAGTACACCCGCTCGCCCACCGCCACCCGTATGGGCGAGTTGTGCTGGAGCCGCTCCAGGCCCTCGATCTGGTACTGGGGCACCGGCTCCTCGAAGAAGTGGATGCCGTATCCGGCGATGCGGCGGCACAGCTCGATGGCCGAGTCGGGATCGTGGAACCAGTACGAGTCGACGCCCATGAGCTTGCCGGCGCCGATGTGCTCGCGGACGGTGGCCACCGCTTCGGTGTCGCCGTCGATGGTCCGGCCCAGCCGGACCTTGACTCCGGCGAATCCCAGGTCCATGCACTGGTCGAAGTAGTGGGCGTGCCACACCGCACTCTGCTCGAACATCGTCGTGCCGGTGCCGTAGAGAGGAATCTCGTAGGCGCTGCCGCCCAGCAGCCGGTGCACGGGCGCATCCAGGGTCTTGCCGAGGATGTCCCACAGGGCGATCTCCACCGCGCCGATGGTCTGGCTGGTCAGGCCCTCCCAGCCCAGGTAGCCGTCGAGGGCCACCCGCAGGTCGGCCACCCGATCGCGGATGGCCAGCGGGTCGCGTCCCTCCAGGTGGCGGGCGCACACGTCGTCCACCGCGGCCCGGAACACGGTGGGGTACGAGTGCCCCCAGTTGGTGGACGCCTCACCCCAGCCGACGGTGCCGTCGTCGGTCTCGACGCGCACCAGCGCGAAGCTGCGCTCCATGTCGGGGTCGATCTTGCGGTAGCCGGCCAGCACGGCCCGCACACTCTCGATTCTCATGTGCTACGCCCTCTCATGCCTAGCGCTCTCGATTCTCATGCTTGCGACTCCATTTCTTGCAGCTCCTGCCACAGATCGTCGGGCACCGGCGTGCGCAGAGCGGCCAGGTTCTCGTCCACCTCGTCCGGCGCGGCCATCCCGACGATGACGGAGGTGACCGACGGGTTGGTGAGCGGGAAGCTCACCGCCGCGGCCCGCAGGGTCACGCCGTGGCGCCGGCAGACCGAGTCGACGGCTGCCGCCCGGGCGAGCGTCTCGTCCGAGGCGGGGCCGTAGTCGTACCAGGAGCCGGCTCGGGGACGGGCGAGCACTCCGCTGTTGAACACCCCGGCGGCCAGATAGGCCACTCCCCTAGCGGCGCAGGCGTCGATCAGGTCGGCGGCAGACCGGTCGAGAAGCGTGTAGCGGCCCGCGACCAGCATGCAGTCGAGGTCGGCCCGCTCCAGGAAGGCGGCCGCGGTTCCCACCGAGTTGGTGCCCAGCGAGACCGCGCCGATCACCCCCTCGTCCCTCAGCGCCACCAGGGCCCTATAGGTGCCCTCCAGCGCTTCGGGGATGTGGTCGTCGGGGTCGTGGATGTGCACGATGTCGACCCGGTCCACCCCCAGGCGCTCCAGGCTCGACTCCAAGGACTGCCGGGCGGCGTCGTAGCCGAAGTCGAAACGGCAATCGACCGTCCCGTCGGGCCGGTCAGTCAGTATCCGGCCGGCCTTGGTCGCGATGACCGGCCGCTCGCCGCCCGCTCCGGCCAGGGCCCGCCCCAACCGGCGCTCGGCCTCTCCCAACCCGTAGAACGGGGCGGTGTCGAAGAACCTGATACCGAGTTCGAGCGCCCGCGACGCGGTGCGCACCGCAGTGCCGGTGTCATTGCCCCAGAAGATCGAGGCCAGTGGCGCGGTCCCCAGCGCCAGGCGCCGGATCCGGAGCCCGGTCCGTGGAAGCGCTGCTTCGTCCAGGGGATCTCGTATCAAGCGTGTTTGATCCTATCAAAGTCTTGTGATTGTCTTCATGGCGTGTCACGGGTAAAGCCCACCGTCGCCGACCTGATCGCCGGCAAGGGGAAGCGCCAGCTCACCGACATATTCGTCCTGTCCCTCGACGAGGTCCGGGCGGTGGAGGAGGCCGGCCTCGACATGATGTGCCTGCCCGACGAGACCATGAGCCGCGAGGTCCGGGAGGCCGCTCCCACCACGTTCATCATCGCCGCGCTGGCCTACGGCGTCCACGCCACCACCGACGAGTACCTGCGCATGGGCTTCGCCATGTACCGCCTCGGCGCCGACGCGGTGTACTGCGCGGCGGGCCTCGACACGGTGGCCCGGCTCGCGGCCGAGGGGCTGGCGGTGGTGGGCCACATCGGGTTCATCCCCACCCACCGGACCTGGTACGGCGGGTACAAGGCCACCGCCAAGACGGCCGAGAGCGCCCTGAGGGTGTGGCGCCAGGCCCGGGCCCTGGAGGACGCCGGAGCTTTCGCGGCGGAGATCGAACTCGTGCCCGAGCCGGTGGCCGCCGCCATCTCGCAGCGCTCGTCGCTGCTGTTGATCTCGATGGGGTCGGGGGCCGGGTGCGACGCCCAGTACCTGTTCAGCATGGACATCCTGGGCACCAACACCGGGCACTACCCGCGCCACTCCAAGAAGTACCGCGACTTCCGGGCCGAATACGAGCGCCTCCATGCCGAGCGGGTGGCGGCCTACGGCGAGTACCGGGCCGATGTCGAGGGCGGGGCCTACCCGGCCGGCGAGCACAAGCTGCAGATCGGCGACGCCGAGCTGGCCAGGTTCATCGAGGCGCTCGACACCGGCCAAGATGACCGCGACGATGGCGGCACGACATCGATCGGAGGAGTGCCATGGACGGAGATAGCCAGACCGCACCACTAGACGCCGACGCAGCGGCCGAGCCGGTCTCGATGCTGGTCGAGGGCACGGTGGTGACCATGGACGCCGACCGGCGGGTCATCCCCGACGGCGCGGTGGCCATCTCTGGAGACCGCATCGCCGACGTGGGGCGCGCGGCCGAGCTGCGGGCCCGCCACCCCGACGCCCGGCGCGTCGGCGGGGCCAGGCGTTACGTGATCCCCGGCCTCATCGACTGCCACAACCACATCGCCCAGGCCCTGTGCCGGGAGAGCACGGTGGAGGACTTCCCCAACATCTACCGCATCTACATCCCGGCCGAGGCCATCCAGGACACCGACGATGTGCGGGTGAGCGCCCGGGTGGCCTTCGCCCAGCTGCTGCGGGCCGGGGTCACCACCATGACCGAGACGACCTGCACCGTCGCCCACGAGGAGCCCATCGCCGAGACCGTCATGGAGACCGGCATCCGCTGCGCGCTGGCCCGGGGCATGTGGGACCGGGAGTCCCGGCTGGCCGGCAACTACGAGCAGATCACCGAGAGGTCGTGGTACCGCGACGACCCGGCCGCCCTGGCCGACGACCTCGCCTACACCAAGGAGTTCTTCGCCAAGTGGTTCGAGAAGGGCGAGGGGCGGCTTCGCCCCTGGGTCCACAACCTGGGCGTTCCGTCGTGCTCGGACGAGCGCTACCTGGCCACCGACGAGCTGGTCCAGGAGTGGGGCACCGGCATCATGACCCACATCAACCGCGACCGCGAGGAGATCGAGCTGAGCGTGTCGCTGTTCGGCCACCGCCCGCTTGAGCATCTGGCCTCCATCGGCGCGCTGACCGAGCGGCTGGTGGCCATCCACGCCATGCTCACCACCGACCGCGAGATCGACATGATGGCCGAGGCCGGGGCCAAGCTGGCCCACGCCCCGGTGGTGTGCACCGACATCATGTCGGCCGTCACCCGGGTGCCGCTGATGCGGGCCCGGGGCATCACCGTCGGGCTGGGCTGCGACACCATCATCAACGACCTGCTGAAGCTGATGCGGATCGCCCACATCATGCACAACCAGGCGGCCATGCCGCTGTTCGACCCCTACGGGTTCTCCTGCAACGACGCCTTCGAGATGGGCACCATCGACGCGGCCAGGCTGCTGCTGTGGGACGACGAGATCGGATCGCTGGAGCCGGGCAAGGCGGCCGACATCACGGTGATCGACGCCAACAACGTGCGGCTCACCCCGTCGACGGACCCGGTGGCCACCCTGGTGCGATACGGGGTGGGCACCGATGCCGAGTCCACCATCGTGGCCGGCGAGCTGGTGATGCACGAGGGCCGGCTGCTCACCATCGACGAGGAGGAGCTGCTCGACGAGGCCGAGGCGCTGGGCGCCCGCATGATCGCCGAGATGGCGCCCCGCCGCTACGTGCAGCTCGGCACCAACGTCGACTACCTGTGAGGCACGAGTTCCCGTGAGGCACCGGCCACTGTGAGGCACGGGCTGCCATGAGCACCTCCGAGCTGCTGGTTCGGGGGGCGACGATCCTCGACACCGACGGTCCCCTTCAGGTGGCCGACATCCGCGCCACCGGAGGCACCATCACAGAGGTCGGCACCGGTCTGCGCCCCGGTTCGGCCCAGGTCGTGGAGGCCGACGGCATGGTGGCCATGCCGGGCCTGATCAACGCCCACACCCACTCCGGCCAGAACCTCGACCGGGGAGTGACCCCCAACCTGCCGCTCGACCTGTGGCTGATGTGGGCGGTGTTCGGGACAGTCTCCGTCACGGCCGAGGACGGCTACACGCTGGCCATGGCGGGAGCGCTGGAGATGCTCGAGTCGGGCTGCACGTCGGTGCTCGACCACGCATGGGTGCCGCCGTGGGACTTCGAGAACTACTCGGAAGCCCTCATGAGCGCCTACGCCGACGCCGGGATGCGGGTCGGGCTGGCGCCCATGATCGGCGACCTCGACATCTTCGACACGATGTCGTTCGAGGGTGCTACGAGTCCCAAGCCCGATCCGCTGGGCGACCCGTTCGACGTCGGAGGGCTGCTGGAAGCCATGGCCGGATTCTTCGACCGCTGGCAGGGCGCCCACTCCCGGCTCCTGCCGATGGTGGGACCCTCCGCCCCGCAACGCAGCAGCCACGAGCTGATGGAGGGCTTGGCCCGGCTGGCCCGCGAGAGGGGCGCGGGCTTCCACACCCACGTGCTGGAGACCAGGACCCAGATCGCCGCCAACCTCGAGCGATACGGCCGATCCAGCGTGTCCTACCTCGAGGACCTCGGGTTGCTGTACCCCGGTGCCAGCCTGGCCCACTGCGTGTGGATGGACCCCGACGAGTACTCGACGGTGCGGCGCTGCGGGGCCACCGTCGTGCACAACCCGGTGTCGAATCTGCGGTGCGGGTCGGGGATCCTGCCGGTGACCGACCTGCTGGAGGGCTCCGTCAGCGTGGCGCTGGGCGCCGACGGGGCGGCCTCCAACGACAACCAGAACATGTTCGAGGCGATGAAGTTCGCGATGCTCCTGCAGACGCTGCACGGGTCGCACTCGCGCTGGCCCCAAGCCCGCACCATCTGGAAGATGTGCCTGCGGGGCGGGGCCGACGCCCTAGGCCAGCCGCTGGGCTCGCTGCAGCCGGGGTGTGCGGCCGACGTCGTGCTGCTGGACACCG
Organism: Candidatus Aldehydirespirator sp.; assembly: GCA_965203635.1. Taxonomy (GTDB): domain Bacteria; phylum Actinomycetota; class Acidimicrobiia; order Acidimicrobiales; family Aldehydirespiratoraceae; genus Aldehydirespirator. The sequence continues at coordinate 1,761,016 of OZ241903.1, read as the reverse complement.
AGCGCCATGTGCCGGTCCACGCCGAGGGCCTGGTGGCCAGCCTGGTGCTGGCCGAGCACGGCGAGTCGGTGCACACCGTGATCGTCGGCGGCGAGGTCATGGTGTCGGAGGGCCGGTCGACCCGGGTGGACGACGCGGCCATGGCCGAGCGCTCCCGCGACCTGCAGCGGCGCCTACACGAGCACCTGCCCGAGCGCCAAGCCTTCTACGACCGCTACGTGGATGTGCTCACCGAGATTCACGACTACGCAATGGCCGAACCGGCTCCCGTGGAGCGGCTGGCGCAGATCACGCCCGCGTTCGGGGCCGTCGACTAGACCGGGCGCGAGGAGGGGGACACCGATGGACGCTTCCGCCGACACATCCTGGAGCACCACCTGGATCGACAACGAGCATCCGGCGCTGCGACGGTGCTGGCATCCGGTGGCCCGCAGCGCGGACGTCGGCGACGACCAGCCGGTGGCGGTGGACCTGCTGGGCGAGCGCTGGTGCCTGGTGCGGCTGGGAGGCGAGCTGACCGCTCTGCGGGACCCCTGCCCGCACCGCTACTCGCCGCTCAGCGCGGGGACCATCGAGGGAGACACCCTGCGATGCGCCTACCACGGCTTCCGGTTCGCGGCCGACGGGACCTGCGTGGAGATACCCGCGGTCGATCCGGACCTGCCCATACCGGCCCGGGCGTGCGCCACCGCGGCCGCGGGAGTGGCCGAGGCGCTGGACCTGGTGTGGCTGGCGCCCGAGGACCCGATCGCGCCGCTGCCGGAGGTCCCCGAGCACCACGACCCCAGCTTCGTCACCTGCCACCTGCCGCCGTCGGACTGGAACGCGGGGGCGGCCCAGATGGCCGACAACTTCCTCGACCTCGGCCATCTGCCGTTCGTGCACCTGGGCACGTTCGGCGACCCGGACGACAAGCTGGTGCGGGACTACAAGATGGAGCGCGACGGCTGGCGCTTCACCGCCCACCACCGCCACTTCACCAAGGCCCTGGACGACTCGATGGGCGCCGACGGCGACTACAAGGTGGTGGAGCGGGAGCTGCTGTTCGTGTTCACCGCCCCCCACCACGTGTACCTGCGCATCGGCTACCCCGAGGAGGGCATGGTGCTGACCATCAGCTTCTGCCACCAGCCCGTGGATGCGGCCACCACCCGGCTCTACTGCACCGACTACCGCAACGACATCGACGACGAGCCCGACGCCATCGCCGACACGGTGGCCTTCCAGCAGGCGGTGGCGGCCGAGGACAGCGTGTTGCTGCAGCGCATCGGCACCAAGGCGGTTCCGCTGGTGCCGGCGCTCGAGTACCACTCCAAGGCCGACCGCATCACCCTGGAGATGCGCCGGATGCTGGCCGACCTGGTGGCCGAGACCGGCGCGGAGGCGTCCGGCTAGACGGAGCGGGGGAAGGCCACGGTGCGCTCGCCGCTGTGGCGGACGTCGACACCGGAGCCGATGCCGAACCGGGGGGCCCCGGTGGCCCGGCAGCGCAGCACGCCGCCGGCGGCGTCGCGGACGTAGTACAGGGTGTCGTGGCCGAAGAACTCGATGTGGTCGACGGTGCCTGAGTTGCCCTCGGTCAGCGCCAGCTCCTCGGGCCGCAGCAGCACGTCCACCTCGCCGTGGAGAGGCGACTGGAGCTTCATGGGCCCCATAGCGGTGTAGGCGATGTCGCCCTCGGCCCGGCCCACGACAGTGTCGGCCTCGCCCACGAAACCGGCCAGCCAACGGTCCGAGGGCCGCTCGTAGAGCACCGCGGGCGAGGCCTGCTGGATGACGGCGCCGTCGCGCATCACGGCCACCTCGTCGCCGAGCACGAAGGCCTCGTCCTGGTCGTGGGTGACGAACACGCAGGTGACCTCCAGCTCTCGCAGCAGGGCGGCCACTTCGGCGCGGACCTCCACCCTCAGGGTGGTGTCGAGGCTCGAGAAGGGCTCGTCGAGCAGCAGCGCCGACGGCTGGGGCGCCAGCGCCCGGGCCAGCGCCACCCGCTGCTGCTGACCTCCCGAGAGGGAGCCGGGCAGCCGGTCGGCCAGCTCCGCGATCCCCACCATGTCCAGGAGGTCGCGCACCCGGCGCGACGCCGGTCGGGGCAGGACCCGGCTGCGGGGCCGCTCCGAGCGGGGCAGGCCGAAGGCCACGTTGGCCGCCACGGTGAGATGCGGGAACAGCGACCAGTCCTGGAACACCATCCCGACGCCCCGCTTGTCGGCGGCCACATGCACCATGTGAGGTGAGCTGCCGTTGCGTGAGACTCCGTTGCCGGCCGTGCCGTTCTTCGGCTCCGCGGGCCCCGACATCAGCTTGCCGCCGATGAAGACATGACCGGACTCGAGCCGCTGAAGCCCGGCCAGCACCCTCAGCAGGGTCGTCTTGCCGCATCCGCTCGGACCGAGCAGCGCCAGCGTGCGACCAGCCTCCGTGGTGATGGTGGCGCTGCGGAGGACCGGTGCCCCCCCGAGGGTGACGCTGACATCGTCGGCGACGATCCAACGGCCTCGTCGTTGCGGCACCTCCGCGGTCGCAGCCTCCGAGGATCGAGCCTCCGGGGTGCCCGGCGCCGCAGCGCTATCAAGCATGCCTTATACCCTAATGCCGGTATCCCTCACCGCGTCAACCCTAGGTGTCCTGACGGCCTGGGGCTCAGGATGCTTGACTCAGCGAGCGCGACGCTCTCAGGCCGCCGCGTACGGCTGGGCCAGCACCTCAGGCAGGGGCTCGGCGTGCACCACCGTCACCCGCCGGGTGGCGCGGGTGAGGGCGACGTAGAGCGAGCGGACTCCCTGGCACTCCTCGGCCACAATGCGGGCCGGCTCCACCACCACCGCGGCATCGACCTCGAGGCCCTTCACCAAGCGCACCGGCACCAGCGTCACCTGCTGCTCCAGGCCGCTGCGGCCGGGTCCGCCGAAGACCACCGAACGGCTCGCCAGCTCGACCCGCAGGGGCTCATGCAGCGAGTCGGGCAGGATCACGGCCACGTTGCCCTCGCCGACCTCGTCCCGCTCCTGGGCGATCACCTCGGCCAGCGTCTCGCCCAGCGCGGAGACGTTGCGGCCCGCGGCAGCCGGATCGCCCATCGCCGCGGCCGCGCCGCAGGCCACGATGCGGGGCTCGTCGCCGGCGGTCCGGACCGTGGAGGGCGGCACCGCACCGGGCGACGCGAAGGGAAGCACCCGGTTCGCCAGCGCCATCGCCGGAGCAGGGATCCGGTAGCCGAGCGTCAGCTCCACCCGCCGGGGCGGGCGCCGGTCGGGCAGGCCCTCCAGCACCGACTCCCAGTCGTCGTGGGCCCAGGACCCGGTGGCCTGCGCGATGTCTCCCACCACCGTCATCGAGCCGTTGAGGCTGCGCCGGGCGATCATGCGGAGCTCCATCGGCGACAGGTCCTGGGCCTCGTCCACCACGATGTGGCCGTAGGTCAGGACCGCGTCCTCCTCCCGGTGCCCGGGCCGGTACCCCAGCAGGGCGCGGGCCTCGTCCAGGATCGGCACGTCCTGGAACGACCACGTCACCTCGGAGGCGTGCCCGGCCCGGGGCCGGTGCAGCAGTTCGATCTCGTCGCCACCGAGCCGGGTGCCGGCCGCGGAGCGCAGCAGCGCCTTCGATCCATAGAGGTCGTTCACCAGGTGGGCCGGGGTGAGCACGGGCCACATCCACTCCAGCGCCTCGCGCACCTCGACCGTGTCCGAGAGGCTCTCGCGAACCTGGGCCGGATCGGCGGCGCGGCGTGCGCTGCCGGCCAGCGCCGCGAAGAACGCCTCCTCCACCAGCCGGCGCCCGGCGTTGTGCTTGCGGATCCTCCGGGACGCCTCGGCCACGATCTCAGCCGACTGCTCCACGCTGAGATGCAGCCGCTGCAGCTCGTAGCCGACAGTCAGATCGCCTCTCAGGGGCCGGCGGCGGTCCCGCACCGCGCGGCGCAGCACTCCGGCCATGCGAGGGTCGCCCTTGATGCGGCCGACGGCCTCGCTGTCGAGGCCCGCCACTCGCACCGCCGGGCTGAGCAGGTCGGCCAGCACGGCCTGCTCCACGCCGGCCTCCCCCAGCGAGGGCAGCACCTGCTCGATATAGGCGAGGAACAGGCGGTTGGGCCCCACCACCAGCACGCCCTGGCTCTCCAGGGGGAACCGGTGGGTGTACAGCAGGTAGGCGGCCCGATGCAGCGCCACCACGGTCTTGCCGGTGCCGGGGCCTCCCTGCACCACCACGACGCCCGGCATCTCCGAGCGGATCACCCTGTCCTGCTCGCTCTGGATGGTGGACACGATGTCGCTGAGACGACCGGTGCGAGCCGCCTCCAGCGAGGCGATCAATGCGCCCGAGCCCGGCCGTCCGTCGAGGCGGCCATCGCCGGGATGGCCGCCGGCGCCGTCGAAGTCCCGGTCGGCCAGGTCGAGGCCGATGGCGGCCTTCTCGCCGAAGAACTCGTCCTCGATCCCCAGCAGGGTGCTGCCCCGGGATGCGAAGTGCCGCCGGCGCTCCAGGCCGAGCGGCTCGCGGCCGGTGGCCCGGTAGAAGGGCTCGGCCACCGGTGCCCGCCAGTCCACCAGGATCGGGTCGTGATCGGCGTCCCACAGACCGACCCGTCCGATGTAGAACCGCTCACCCGTTCCCGCCGGGTCGATGCGGCCGAACACCAGCGACCGGTCCCCGATGTTGAGCTTGGTCAGCCGGGCGAGGGCGGCTTCCAGCATGGCCTCGCGCTCGAATCTGGCCTGGGTGGTGCCGCCCCGACCGGTGCGGAACACTGACGTGGCCATGGTGGCCCGCTCGCGGGCCATGTCCAGGCAGGCGTGGGCCAGATCGAAGTAGGCCTGTTCGGCTTCTAGGTCGGGGTGGCGACTGGTCAAGGCTGAACCGCGGCTCGGCTTGGCTGCCGGGTCCGCCCGAGAGCGGCGGGCCGCTCTGAGACGGATCCGGGTATCAGGGGAACTGTTGATCTTATCCCCCGTATCGTGGGCTGCATGGACTCGACTGAGCCCGATCGACTCGACGGAGTCAGCGACGCCGAGATAGTCGACGAAGCGGCCGCCCCCGGTCCCTCCGAGGGCGGCTCCGGCGACCGGATCTCGGTGGGGCTGGTCCTCAGCGCCGGGGGCGCGGCCGCCGAGGCTTGGCACGCGGGCGTGGTCCGGGCGCTGCACGATGTCACGGGCTGGGACGCCCGCAGCGCGGACCTGATACTGGGCACCTCGGCCGGAGCCATCACCGGACTGTGCCTGCGAGCCGGCATCCCGCCGGCGGATCTATACGCCCATCGCCGCGGCGAGCCCGTCAGCGACGAGGGGCAAGCCATCATCGACCGGGTCGTCACCCCCTACAGCGAGGGCCGCAGCGAACGCGACTGGACCGCGCAGGGGCCCCAGTCGCCGACGCTGGTGGCGAGGGCTCTGTGGCCGCCGTGGCAGGCCCGGCCGTTGCACGCCGCCGTCGGCCTGCTGCCACGGGGCACACGCACCACCGAGGCCCTCCAGCAGCGCATGGCCGAGCTGCATCCGGAGCCCTGGCCCGCGGACCGCTTCTGGGTCCCGGTCGTGCGGCTCTCCGACGGCGAGCGTGTCGTCTTCGGGCGCGACGACCTTCAGGCCACCGCGGCCGAGGCGGTCCGGGCCAGTTGCGCGGTCCCGGTCCTCTTCGAGCCGGTCACCGTGGACGGGAAGCGCTACATCGACGGCGGCCTGCACTCCTACACCAACGCCGACCTGATGGGGCCGCCCGCCTTCGACCTGGTCGTCGTGTCGTCGCCGATGAGCGGCACGGCGGGGTGGTCGGCGGTCCGCGGCTCGCTGTCGGAGGCCTGGACCAGCGCCCGCTCGGGCGTGGGGCTGGGCGAGCCCCGGCCCCAGACCGCTGACCGGGTCTGGTGGTCGGAGGCGCTGGAACGGGCATGGGACGACGGTCGGGCCATGCGGGCGGCGCGCCGGCAGTGGGTCGACGACAAGCTGAACGAGGAGCTGGACGGGCTGCGCCGCCGGGGCATCGCCGTGCTCGTGGTGGAACCCGACGCCGACGGGGTGGAACGGGTGGACACGGGAAGCGGCGAGGAGGTCGACCGCACCGGCCACGGCTCCGAGAAGGCTGATCGCAGCGATCCCATGTGGGTGTGGCGAGCCGAGATGGCCGCAGTCGCGGACCAGGCCGTCCGGCGCATCGTCACCGACCGCGACAACCGGCGTCAGGCCGGCCTGCTGCGTCGGGCCGCGGGCTGATCGGCGCCCCGACCCCTCCACCACTGGCTTGACGCGATGAGCAGCGGCCGCTTCGACGACAGCGACTTCGTGCGGGCCTGTCGCCGGCAGCCCCATCGGCGGGTGCCGGTGTGGTTCATGCGCCAGGCCGGCCGATCCCTTCCGGAGTACCGGGCCGTGCGGGGCGCCGGCTCGATACTCGACGCCATTGCCGACGCCGACCGGGCCGCGGAGATCACGCTGCAGCCGGTGCGCCGCTACGGCGTGGACGCCGCCATCCTGTTCAGCGACATCGTGGTGCCGGCCCATGCCGTCGGCTTCGGCGTCGATGTCGTGCCCGGCACCGGGCCGGTCGTGGAGCATCCCTTCGCGGCCCGCGGCGACCTTGACCGCCTGCGCCCGCTCGATCCCCTCTCCGACACGCCGTATGTGATCGAGACCGTCCGCCGCGCCGTCGAGATGCTGGAGGTGCCCCTCATCGGGTTCGCCGGGGCCCCGTTCACGGTGGCGTCGTACCTGGTGGAGGGGGGACCGTCCCGTCACCATGCCAGGACCAAGGCGCTGATGGTCGGCGACGAAGGCCTGTGGCACGAGCTCATGGACCGCCTCGCCGACCTCGCCATCGCCTCACTGCTGGCGCAGGTGGAGGCCGGCGCGGCCGCGGTGCAGCTGTTCGACAGCTGGGCGGGGGCATTGTCGCCCGATCAGTACCGGCGGGGTGTCGCCCCGCACTCCGCGAGGGTGCTGGAGGCGGTGGGCTCCACCGGTGTGCCGCGTATCCATTTCGGGGTCGGCACCGGTGAGCTTCTCGACCAGATGGGAGGCTGCGGTGCGGAGGTGGTGGGCGTGGACTTCCGCGTGCCCATCGACGCGGCCCGGCTGCGGGTGGGGCCCGGACGGGCACTGCAGGGAAACCTGGACCCCGCGGTGGTGCTGGCCGGAGAGTCGGCGGCCTGCGACGCGGCCCGCGCCGTGCTGGCCGCCAACGACGGCCATCCCGGCTTCGTCTTCAACCTGGGCCACGGCGTCCTGCCCGACAGTGATCCTGATGTGCTGGCCCGCGTGGTGCAAGTAGTGCACGACGAGGGCCGGGTGTCGTGCGACTGACCGCGCCGGGAGGCCGGGTGTTGTGCGACTGACCGCGCCGGGAGGCCGGGTGGTCGTCGCCGGCGCGGGGATCTCCGGGCTAGCCGCCGCATACGAGCTCCAGTGCGCTGGGGTGGAGGCAGTCGTGTTGGAGGCGGGCGACCGGCCGGGCGGGAAGATCGACAGCGTGCCGGTCGGAGGGCTGAGCGTGGATTCGGGACCGGATGGTTTCGTGGCCCGCGACCCTGCCGCCGCCGAGCTGTGCCGCCGGCTCGGCCTGGGCACGGAACTGGTCGAGCCCGCCGCGAGCGGGGCCTTCGTGTGGGTGGACGGCCGGCTGTGCCCGCTCCCGACCCGTTCGGTGCTCGGTGTGGTGTGGACCGCCGACGCGGTGGCGGGCACCGGCGTGGTCTCCGAGCGGGCCGTCGACGCGCTGGCCCGCGGGCTGGCCCGCGACGCCGACCCGCTTCTTGGCGACGCCTCGGTGGGCGAGGTGCTGCGCCCCCGGGTCGGCGACGAGGTGTTCGAGCGGCTCGTCGACCCCCTACTCGGCGGCATCAACGCCGGATCGGCCGACCAGATGAGCATCGAGGCCTGTGCGCCGCCGTTGTACGAGGCGGCCCGGCGGGGAGGCCCGCTCGGTCCGGCCCTCCAGCGGGTCGCCTCTGCGCAGGACCGGGACCGCGACCGGGAGGCGATTGCGCCGGTGTTCCAGAGCGTGAGGGGCGGCGTGACCCGTATCGTGGACGCGCTGGCCGCCGAGTTGGGCGAAGCCGTCAAGCTGGCCACCCCGGTCGAGTTGGTGAAGCCGGAAGCAGCCCGCGGTGCCGGCCGTCGATGGAGGGTGACAACCCCGGACGGCCCCCTCGACGCCGACGGGGTGATCCTGGCCTGCCCCGCCTGGGAGTCGGCTCGCCTGCTCGAACCGCTCGCGCCGGACGCGGCAGCAGTCCTCGGCGACATCGAGTACGCCGACGTCGCGCTGGCCACCTTCGTGGTCCGCGACGAGCACCTGGCCCGGCCCCTCGACGGCAGCGGCTACCTGGTGCCCCGCAGCCAGGGACGCCTCACCACGGCCTGCTCCTGGACATCCTCGAAGTGGCGGCACTACGCCCATGAGGGGCTTGCCGTCCTGCGCGTGTCGGCCGGGCGGACCGACGACCGGCGCTGGATGGACCTCGACTCCGCTGAACTGGTCTCGACACTGGCCGCCGAGCTCGCCGACACCGGCGTGGTCTCGGTCCAGGACGCCGCTCGGGGCCGCTTCGAGGCCCGGGTCACGCCATGGCTCCGCTCCCTCCCGCAGTACCGGCCGGGCCACCTCGAGCGGGTGGCCGCGGTGGACGCCTGCCTGGCCAGCGAGACGCCGGGGCTCGCCACCACCGGCGCCGCCTTCCGGGGTGTTGGCCTGCCGGCCTGCATCCGCGGCGCGCTGGAGGCAGCAACCACAGTGGCGAGGGCCGTGCTGTGCTAGACGAACCGTTTGTGAACCCGGATCCCGCCCCGGGCGAAGCCGAGCCGGTGCTGGCTCCCCTCGTCGCGCCCGACACCGGACCGGCCCGCGAGTGGGCCGAAGCCAGCCCACCGCTCGTCACCGTCCATCCCGACGAGCTGCCCGAGGGCGACAGCCACCTCAGCGTGACACGCACCTTCTGTTTCGCCGACCTCTGCGGCTTCACCGGCTACACCCGGACCCATGGACCCCACGAGGCCGTGGCCATGCTCGGAGAATTCCGCAGGATCACCCGCAGCGTGGCCGCCAAGCGGGGGGTGCGGGTGGCCAAGTGGCTGGGCGACGGAGCGATGCTGGTGTCCACCAGCGCGGCGGCCGCGCTGTCGCTGGGCGCCCACCTGATCCACCATTTCGCCAGCCGGGGCGTGCAGATCCGGGTCGGCGCAGCCACCGGCGAGGCGCTGCTGTTCGAGGGGGACGACTACGTCGGTGAGCCGGTCAACCTGGCGGCCAAGCTGTGCGCGGCCGCCCCTCCGGGCGAGATGTACACCGTCACCGACCCGCTCGAGATGCCCGACTGGGTGACATGCATCGGAGACGTGACCGTGCAGATCCGGGGCGTCGGCCCCATCTCCGACGTCCACCGACTGCTTCCCCTCGGTCTGGCCGATGAGCGCGGGGCCGACGTGAACAAGCTCAGCAGCGACATCGACGCTCTCACCAGCGAGCTCGGCCAGCTCAGCAGCGAACTCGGCAACGAGCTCAACCAACTCAGCAGCGAACTCGACGAGCTTGGGGCGGCAGGCTACGAACCCACGAGCGACGGCTGAGCGACCGGCGAAGGGTTGAGCACGGTGGCAGCGCGGGGGCAGCAGGGCCGGTCGGCCGGCAAACGCCCGGCGGCCGGCAGAGGCCGGGCGGCCGGCAGAGGCAAGGCGGCCGACACCGGCGGCGCGTCGGTGCTGACGGTGGGAAGCCCCTGGATCCGCGGCGTGCTGGCCGGGCTGCTCCTGGCCGCCTCGTTGCCGCCCTGGGGCTTCTGGCCGCTGAGCTTCGTCGGGATGGCGCTGTGGGTCGAGCTGCTGACCGCATCCAGCTACTGGCGCCGGGCCGGCCTGTCGGCACTGGTCAGCGTCAGCTGGATGGGCCCGGCCACCATCTGGATGGTCGACCTGACGGTGGTCGGCTGGCCTCTGGCGGTGCTCGGATTCGCGGCGATGCACGCCGTGGCCGGCGCGCTCGTGCCGCCCGACGGCCGGCGCCAGGCCGCCTTCCCGGCCGCATTCGCCCTGGCCGAGCTGCTGAGGTGGACCTGGCCCTTCGGCGGCGTGCCACTGGCGACCATGGCCATGGCGCAGGTGTCCGGCCCACTCGCATCGGCGGCCCGCATCGGCGGCCCGCTGCTGCTGACCGCGCTCACCGCGGTGGGCGGTGTCACGCTGGCCGCGATCCTGGCCGCACGCCTCCGGCCGACCGCGGTGGGCATGGGCGTGCTGCTGGTGGCCTGGCTGGCGGCCACCGCCGCTCCCGGCTCCGAGCCGATCGATGTCGACGGCACCCCCCACGACGATGCCCTCATCGCCGTCGCCGCGGTGCAGGGCGGCGGGCCGCAGAACACCAGAGCCGACGTGTGCGAGCAGCGGGCCGTGTTCGAACGCCACCTCAACACGACCCTCCAGCAGGTGTCCGCGCCGGTTGATCTGGTGGTGTGGCCCGAGGACGTGGTCCACCCCAGCCCGGACACCGCGATCACGCCGGCTCGCTGCGATCAGCCGCTGCTGACCCACAGCGAGGCCCGAGCCGCGCTGTCGAGCCTGGCCCGCGACCTGGACACCGTGCTCATCGTCGGCTTCTTCGAGCGGACCGCCGACCGTGAGGCCAACCGCAACTACGCGGCCGTCTACGACTCGTCGGGCGTGCCGGTCGACACGTACGACAAGGTTCAGCTGGTGCCTTTCGGCGAGTACGTCCCGCTGCGCGCCACCGCCGAGCGCTTCAGCGACGAGCTGCCCGCCCGCGACGTCCGGGCCGGAGCCTCCGACGAGCCCGCCGTCCTGGACACTCCGCTGGGTCCGCTGGGGGTCGCCATCTCCTGGGAGATCTTCTTCGACCATCGAGCCCGCAGCGCGGTCGGCGGCGGCGAGGGCCGGGTGCTGCTCAACCCCACCAACGGCTCCAGCTACTGGCTGACCGTGGTCCAGACCCAGCAGATCGCGTCGAGCCGCCTGAGAGCCATCGAGACCGACCGGTGGGTGGTCCAGGCCGCGCCCACCGGATTCTCCGCGGTGATCACTCCCGAGGGCGACGTGATCGAGCGGACCGGGATCTCCGAGAGCAGGGTGATCCAGACGACGGTTGAGCTGCGCCACGGCGATACGCTCGCGGTCCGGTTGGGGGCATGGCCTGTGGCTGTAGCCGCGGCGCTGACGCTCTCGCTGGCGCTCGGCCTCGGCCGTGTGTTGACCAGTTTCAGGCCAGGGAGAAAGCTCTAACGCCATGCCCGCCCCCGCGGACATCCACGCACCCCTGCGCGTGGCCCTGCTGTCGTACAGGGGCAAGCCCCACGTTGGCGGGCAGGGCGTGTATGTGAGCCGCCTGTCGGCCGCGCTCACCGATCTGGGCCACCACGTGGCGGTGCTAGGCGGTCCCCCCTATCCACAACTCGACGAGCGGGTGCCGCTGGTGCCGCTCGGCGGTCTCGACATCTGGGCCCCGCCCCATCCCATGCGCAAGCCCCGGGCCTGGGAGCTGAAGGACTGGATCGACATCGCCGAGCACGTCTCCTTCGTCACCGGCAACTTCAGCGAGCCCATGGCCTTCAGCCTGCGAGCGTGGCGGCATCTGCGCACCAGGCGGGCCGACTTCGACGTGGTGCACGACAACCAGACCCTGGGCTGGGGCATCCTGGCTCTGCAGCGCCAGGGCTGGCCGCTGCTGGAGACCATCCACCACCCGATCACCGTGGACCGCCGTCTCGAGCTGGCCCACGCCCACACCCTGAGGGAGCAGATAGGCAAGCGCCGCTGGTACGCGTTCACGAAGATGCAGACCCAGGTGGCCAGACGGCTGCCCAGGGTGTTGACCGTCTCCGAATCGTCCAAGCGCGACATTGCCAACGATCACGGCGTGCCGCCGGAGCGCATCCATGTGGTGCCGGTGGGCGTCGACCCCGAACTGTTCGCGCCGCTTCCCGAGATCGCCCGGGTGCCGGGCCGGCTGATCACCACCGCCAGCGCCGACGTCACCATGAAGGGACTCAGCTTCCTGCTGGAGGCGGTGGCCAAGCTGCGCACCGAGCGTCACATTGAGCTGACCATCATCGGCAAGGCCAAGACCGACTCCGCGGCCAGCCGGGCCATCTCCGAGCTCGGGCTGGCCGACGCGGTCACGTTCGTGTCGGGAGTGTCGGACCGCCGCATCGTGGAGCTGTACGCCGAGGCCGAGCTGGCGGTGGTGCCCTCGCTGTACGAGGGCTTCTCGCTGCCGGCCATCGAGGCCATGTCGTGCGGTGTGCCGCTGGTGGCCACCACCGGTGGAGCGCTGCCCGAGGTGGCCGGCAAGCACGGAGAGACCTGCTTCCTGACCGAGCCCGGCGACGCCGAGGCCCTGGCGTCGGTGCTGCAGGACGCGCTCGACAGCGGAGAGGCCCGAGACCGGGTGGGGCGGGCCGGACGCGAGCGTGTGGTCAGCCAGTGGTCCTGGCGACACACCGCGGAGCGAACGGTGGAGCAGTACCGAGCGGTGATCGAGGCATCGGGCTGATGCTCACCGTCGACTACGACCGTCTCGATCTGAGCGCCGGTGAGCGCCTGCTGGATCTGGGTTGCGGCTTCGGTCGCCACTCCTACGAGGCCCTCAAGCGCGGCGCCGAGGTGGTGGCCTGCGACCTGGCCCGCCCGGAGGTCGAGCAGGTACGCAACCTGGCCCGGCTGCTGGTGGCCGAAGGCGAGGTCGACGAGTCGGTGATGGCCGCGCCGGTGCAGGGAGACGCGGTGGGACTCCCCTTCGACGACGACTCGTTCGACAGGGTCATCGCATCGGAGGTGCTCGAGCACATCGGTGACGACGAGTCGGCCTTCGCCGAGCTGGCCCGGGTGCTGCGCCCGGGCGGGCGGCTGGCCGTGACCATCCCGGCGTGGCTGTCCGAGACGGTGTGCTGGAAGCTGTCGAGCGACTACCACGCGCCGGCGGTGCCGGGCGGCCATGTGCGCATCTACCGGCTGCGCGACGTGCGGCGCAAGCTGGCCTCGGCCGGGTTGCAGCCGGGCCGCTGGCATCGGGCCCATGCCCTCCACACCCCCTACTGGTGGCTGCGATGCGCGGTGGGACCCGACCGTGAGGTCGGTGAGAGCCGGCTGGTCGGCGCCTACCACCGGGTGCTCGAATGGGACATCGTGAAGCGGCCGCTCGTCACCGCGGCTGCGGAGCGACTGCTCAACCCGCTTCTGGGCAAGAGCCTCGTCGTGTACGCCGACAAGCCGGGAAGGGTGCCGGCCTCGGCACCGGTGAGCGCACCGTTGGAGTCGACCCGTGCCGCCTGATCCGAACCGCGGCCCGCACCGGGCTCCGACGGTGGCCGGAATCCTGTCCCGGACCGACGCCGACCAGACTGCGGAGACGATCGCGGCCCGCCAGCTGCCCAGCGGCATGATCCCGCGTTTCGACGGCGGCGTCGCCGATCCCTGGAACCATGTCGAGGCGGCCATGGCCCTGGCGGTGACCGGACGCCGCCAGGAGGCCGAGGCCGCCTACCAGTGGCTGGCCCGCATCCAGCGTCCCGACGGATCCTGGCACCAGTACTACACCGCCGACGGCGTCGACCAGGACAAGCTCGACGCCAACACGGTCGCCTACGTCGCCACCGGCGTGTGGCATCACTGGCTGTGCTTCGGCGACTCCGGGTTCCTGGCCGAGATGTGGCCGGTGGCGCAGCGGGCCCTCGACTTCGTTCTCGGTCTGCAGACGCCCCGGGGCGAGATCCTGTGGGCCCGCCACGCCGACGGCACGCCATGGCCCTTCGCCCTGCTCACCGGGTCGTCGTCGATCAGCCACGCCCTGCGGTGCGGTCTGGCCATCGCCCATGCCGTGGGCCAGGAGCGTCCCGGCTGGGAGCTGGCCCTGGCCCGGCTGGTCCACACCATCCGCCACTTCGGCCATGACGCGTTCGCTCCCAAGGACCGCTTCGCCATGGACTGGTACTACCCGGTGCTCACCGGGGTGCTGACCGGGTCCGAGGCCCGGGCCCGGCTGGCGCTGGGGCGCGGGGTCTTCGTCCATGAGGGCGAGGGAGTGCTCTGTGTGAGCAACCAGGACTGGGTGACCACCGCCGAGACCTGCGAGTGCGCGCTGGCCTACCTGGCTGTCGGCGACCGGGCTGCGGCCCTGACCCTGTTCGAGTGGGCCCAGCGCCTGCGCGAGCCCGACGGCAGCTACCTGACCGGTCGGGCCTTCCCCGCCAACGTCGCCTTTCCCAACCAGGAGTGCACCACCTACTCGGCGGCCGCGATGCTGCTGGCCGCCGACGCCCTGGCCGGCGACAGCCCGACCTCGGGCCTCTTCGCCGACGTCGACTCGCTGCCCGCGCCCCTCGATCTCGATCCCCTGGAGGAGCCCGCCCGCGACTAGCCGGCCCGCCGGCCTTGCCCACCGAACTGGCAGCAGAACGCACGCATACCGTGCAAAACGCTGCCAATTCCCCGCGAGCCCATCCCGGACAATCGAACTGGCAGCAGAACGCACGCATACCGTGCAAGACGCTGCCAATTCCCCGCGAGCCCATCCCGGGCAATCGAACTGGCAGCAGAACGCACGCATACCGTGCAAAACGCTGCCAATTCCCCGCGAGCCCAGCAGCCCGCGAGCGCCTCTAGGGTCTAGGTCCATGTGGCACGAGGAGCGGCTGCTGATCGACGGCGAGCTGGTGGAGGCGGCCGGCGGGGCGACGTTCCCCACCGTCAACCCGGCCACCGAGGAGGTGCTGGGGGTGGCCGCCGACGCCGGTGTGGAGGACGCCGAGGCTGCGGTGGCCGCGGCCCGGCGGGCCTTCGACTCCACCGACTGGTCCCGGGACCACGCCTTTCGGGCCCACTGCCTGCGCCAGCTCCATGAGGCGCTGACCGACCACTTGGAGGAGATGCGGTCCATCACCGTGGCCGAGGCGGGCGCGCCCATCATGCTCACCCGGGGCGGGCCGCAGTTGGAGGCCCCGGTTGAGATGCTGCGCTGGCATGCCGACCTGCTCGACTCGTACTCCTGGACCGAGGACCTCGGGGTGGCCGAGTCGGTGTACGGCTCCCACCGGCGCTGGATCGAGCGGGAGGCGGCCGGGGTAGTCGGCGCCATAACCCCCTACAACTTCCCCACCCAGATCAACCTGGCCAAACTGGCCCCGGCCCTGGCCGCCGGCTGCACGGTGGTGCTCAAGGGGGCGCCGGACACGCCCTGGTCGGCTCTGGCCCTGGGCCGGCTGATCGCCGAGCACACCGACATCCCGGCGGGGGTGGTGAACGTCCTGTCGTCATCGGGTGCTGGGGTGGGCGAGGCGCTGACCACCGATCCGGGAGTGGACATGGTGAGCTTCACCGGGTCCACCGCGGTGGGGCGGCGGGTGATGGCCGCGGCGTCGGCCACCGTGAAGAAGGTGTTCCTGGAGCTGGGCGGCAAGAGCGCCTACGTGGTGCTCGACGACGCCGACGTCGGCACGGTCGGGCTGATGGCCGCGGCGATGGTGTGCACTCACGCCGGTCAGGGCTGCGCCATAACCACCCGCCTGGTGGTGCCGGCCGCCATGCACGACACGGTGGTGGACGCGGTGGGCGCCACCCTCGACGGCTTGCCCTACGGCGACCCGACCGACGAGTCGCACCTGATGGGCCCGCTGATAAGCGAGCGGCAGCGGGCCAAGGTGGAGGGCCTGGTGGCGGAGGCCCGGTCTGAGGGGGCTGCGGTGGTGCGGGGCGGGCGCCGACCCGAGCACCTGCCGCGGGGCTACTACTACGAGCCGACGGTGCTGGTCGGCGTGGGCGAGGACGACACCATCGCCCAGCAGGAGGTGTTCGGGCCCGTGCTGTCGGTGATCGCCTACGACGGCGGTGACGACGAGGCGGTGCGCATCGCCAACAACTCGGAATTCGGCCTGTCGGGGGCGGTGGCCAGCGCGGACTCGGAGCGGGCCCGGTCGGTGGCCCGGCGCATCCGGACAGGAACGGTGAGCGTGAACGGCGGCGTCTACTACGGGCCCGACGCCCCTTTCGGCGGCTACAAGCAGTCGGGCATCGGCCGCGAGATGGGCGTGGCCGGGTTCGAGGAGTTCCTGGAGATCAAGACCCTGGCCGAACCCGCAGGATGACTGAGGCATGACCGTCCTGCTCGCCGTGGTCGGCGCAGGGTTCGGGGCCTTGGTCGGGGGACTGCCCGGTGCGCTGGCCGGAGGCGCCATCGGCTTCCTGGTGGGCCAGCAGTTGGACCTTCGCAAGCGGCTCAACAAGCTGGAGGAGACCCAGGCCCGGGTTGACGAGGTGCAGGTCTGGGCCACCGAGATGAAGGCCTGGGCCAAGCAGACCCACACGTGGCTCACCCGCCTGGCCGGCGCAGTGCAGACGCCCGAGGCTCAGCCCGATGCAGCCCCGCAGCCCGAGTCCGGCACGGAAGCGGATGCAGCCCCGCAGCCCGAGTTCGGCGCGGAAGCGGAGCCAGCCCCGCAGCCCGAGTCCGGCACGGAAGCGGAGCCAGCCCCGCAGCCCGAGTCCGGCGCGGAGGCGGAGCCAGCCCCGCAGCCCAGGCGTGACCCGGAGATCAAGCCTGCCGTGGGCGCTGCTCCAGTTGTCAGGCCGGTCGCCTCCGAACCCCGAACTGAAGTACAAGCACCGATCCCCAGCCCGACGACCCCCTCTCCCCCGGACGTCCAGACCCGGGCGCCCCAAGCGCCTCAACCGGTGGCCGCCGGTCCCGCGCCGGTTCGGCCCGATCCGCCGGGCCGGCGGTCCGATCCCATCTCGTGGCTCGTCAACTGGATCAAGCAGTGGGTGACCACCGGGAACGCGCCGGTGAAGGTCGGTGTGCTGGTCTCGCTCGTCGGGGTGGGGCTGCTGCTTCGGGAGGCCCACCGGCGGGGCGTCATCGAGTTGACGATCGAGGTGCGCCTGGCCGCGGTGGCCGTCTTCGGCCTCGTGCTGCTGGCCGTCGGCTGGCGCCAACGGCGGAGCCGCCCGATCTACGGCGTCAGCCTCCAGGGCGGCGGCATCGCGGTGCTCTACCTCACGACGTACGCCGCCTTCGTCGTGTACGACGTTGTGGGGGCGACCCCCGCCGCGGTCGCGGTGGTGATCGTCACGGTCGGGGCGGGTGCGCTCTCTGTGCTTCAGGACTCGCGGGTGCTGGCCGTGCTGGGCATCATCGGCGGGTTCCTGGCCCCGGTGCTGACTTACTCTCGGCCCGACGACCACGTCTACGTCTTCACGTTCTTCCTGATGCTGAACGCGGCGATCATCGGGGTGGCGTGGTTCAAGACCTGGCCGGAGCTGAACCTGCTCGGCTTCGGCTTCACGCTCGGTCTTTCGTTCTACTGGCTGGCCGATCGCTTCGAGCAGGATGAGTGGGTCTCCACGCAGCCCTTCATCGCGTTGTTCGTGCTGATGTACATGGGGCTGCCGGCCCTCTTCGCGGCCCGTGAGGCTCCCGACCTCAAAGCCACGTTCAGTGGGGGTCCGGCGCCGGACATGACGTTCGTGCGCGGGGCATGGACTGCGCCGCTCGTGTTCGGCACGCCCTTCGCGGGTCTTGGCCTGCAGCAGTTGGCGGTGGGCCACACCGAATACGGCTTGGCCATCACCGCGGCCGGTCTGGCCGTGGTCCAGGCTGCGCTGGGGTTGACCATGCGACGGCTCGGCACCGACGGCCGCCAGCTGGCCGAGGCCTACGCCGCGCTCGGCGTGGCGTTCAGCGCCATCGCGGTCCCGCTCGCGCTGGAGGCCTACTTCACGTCGACGGTGTGGGCGGTGCAGGGTCTGGTCCTGCTGTGGCTGGGCTGCCGGCGGGACCGGCTGCTGGCCTTGACCGGCGGTGCGGTGCTGCAGGTTCTGGCCGCAGTCTCCTTCTCGCAGCACCTCGGGGAGTCCCTCCCCTATCCGGACGATGCGTGGCCGATCGCCAACGAGAATTTCCTGGGCGCGCTGCTGCTGGCCGCGGTCGGCCTGGCGTCGGGGTGGCTGCTCAGCCGCAGGCCGCAGCAAGGCGACGGCGACCTGGCGCTCGTTTGGTCTGCGCTCGCCTGGGGGGTTGTGTGGTGGCTGACGGGCGGGGTGATGGAGATCGTCCAGCAACTGCCCGACAGCGGCCAGCTGTCGGCGCTCCTGGTGTTCATGGCCGGATCGTTCGCGGTCGGATCGCTGGGCGCCCGCCGGCTGCGATGGCAGCAGCTCGAGTCGGTGGGACTGCTGATCCTGCCGACCCTGGTGTTGATGCTGGTGCTGTCGCTGCTGGCTCAGTCCCATCCCCTCGACGAGTGGGGATGGGCGGCCTGGCCTCCAGCCTTCGCGGCGCACTACGTGTTCCTGCGCCGCCGGGAGGGTGCGTTCCCGCAGCTGGCGACCCTGGTCCATACGGGCGGGTACTGGACGCTGGCGGCGCTGGCAGCGGCCGAGGTCTATTGGCAGGTAGACCGGGTCGCCGAGGGTGTGTGGCCGCTGGCCGCGACGGCGGCTGCGGCCCTGGCGCTGGCGAGCGCAACGATGGCCGGCCGCCGCCGGCCGGCGTGGCCGGTCGCGGCCCACTGGCGGACGTACCTCTTGGCCTGCGCCGGGCCGCTGCTGGCGGTGCTCGCAGTGGTAGTGCTCGGCGCCGCGGTTTCCCACGACGGCGACCCCACTCCGCTGCTGTTCCTGCCGGTGCTGAACCCCTTGGGAGTCCTCATCGGATTGCAGCTGGCCGCGCTGCTGGCTTGGAGGAGGCTGGCCGGGGCGCAGGAGGACCATCCGTTCCGGAACTTGGTGACTGCTCGCTGGCCGCCGGCGCTGGCCGGGCTGGGGTTGGTTCTCGCCACGGTGGAGACGGCCCGAACCGTGAGCCATTGGCTGGACGTGCCGTGGGAGCTGGAGGCGCTCTGGGACACCACCGAGTTGCAGACGTCGCTGTCGATCCTGTGGGCGGTGATCGGCTTGTCGGGGATGGTGGCCGGAGTGCGCATGGCCCGCCGAGCGGTGTGGGTGGCGGGCGCGTCGTGGATGGCGGTGGTGGTGGTCAAGCTGTTCCTGGTCGACCTGAGCAGCCTGACCGCGCTGGGCCGGGTGGTGTCGTTCATCGTGGTCGGCGTGCTGCTGCTGATAGTCGGCTACCTGGCCCCAGTCCCCCCGGCCGCGGCCGGCGACTCCGAAGAGCCCGAGGAGCCCGGCGAGCAGTAACGACGGCCCGACCTACCGATCCATTCGCGTATCAAGTGAGCCCGCGGCTGTGGTTTACAAGGGGAGGAGGCCGCGGGGAATCAGGCGCTGGTCAACGGGGTCGACCGTTAGGGCGAGGCCCTCGAGGGTGTAGGCCCCTAGCAGGGACGGGGCACCGTCCTCGCCGAAGATCACCTGGGTCGTCACGCTCTTGCCGTCGATGGTCACCTGCGCCTCCCCCATATCGGCGTCGACGACGCTGCCGTCGGCCAGCCGCATCCGGCGCCTGTCCAACCGCTCGACGCCGATCTCGCGCAGCAGGCGTGCCGGCACCACGCTGTAGAAGGCGCCGGTATCCACCGTGGCCTCGATCTCCACGCTTCGCCCGCCGCTCAAGCCAGCAATCCTCAGAGGCCACTCAAACGTGCCTATGGCAATACCTCCCACATGATCGGCCGAATCCCGCGGTCACGGTGAACTGAAGACCGCAGACATGAATATAACTCAGTATAGATGATTTTCAAGTGGTTTCCATGCCCAATGCCAGCCTGTCTGCCGCAGTTAGCGGCCGGACTACGAGTAGAGGTGGGAGGCGCTGCCGATGGGGACCTGGCCGGGCTCGGGGTTGCTCACCAGCACCTCGCACTCCAGCCGGTCGGGATCCCTGAAGAACAGGCTGAGCTTGCGGCCGAAGTCGGTGACGGTGCCGTCGGTGGCCCCGGCCGCCGTAAGCCTGGAGCGGATCTCGTTGAAGTCCTCGAGGCTGGCCGCGTGCAGGCCTATATGGTCGAGCCGGCCCCGGCCGAACATCGGCGTCTGGTGGTCGGCCTGGCTGTTGCCGTCGATCTCGAAGACGTTCAACTCGGTGGCCGGGCCGATGTTGATGACGGTCATGCGAGGCCCGCCGGGGAACTCCTCGCCGTCGAACTCCACGGTGGCCCCGAACATGTCGATGTAGAAGCTCTGGAGCCGGTCTGAGTCGTTCGTGATGACGGCCACATGGTCCAGTCCTTGCGTGAGCATCAGGTCACCACCTCCCGGCTCGCGGATGGATCGCTCGGCCGGAGCTCCCGTCCGACCGCGACGACCGCATGGTACGACGGCGACGGCACGCGCCCACCCCGCCTAGCAGCCGAGGGCGTAGGTGACGGCACGGCACACGGCTCGCGTGGTTCGATCATCCAACTCGCCGGCGCGATCCGACAGCGACGAGCGTCGCACGGTGTGCAAGCCGTCGCAGTTCACGACAGATCCGCCCGCGACGCCGGGCACGGACTCGGGCAGCGGGACCTCGACCGCGAGCCCCCGAACCGTCTTGGTGATCTCGGCGACCGTGACGAATTCGCGCACGTCGATGACCTCGGGCCGGGTGAGCACCAGGACCGGGCGTCTCTTGCGCCCGATCTGGGCCCACCACACCTCGCCCCGGTTCATTCGGCGCCCCACGCCTCGGCGTCGTCCCAGAAGTCGTCGGGCCGTTCCGGGAACCGCTGGTAAGCCATCCGGTCCGCCTCGCCCATAGCTCGCTTCACCGCGGCCGCGACACCCTCGCGGGCCGCCGCCGAGATGTTGACGTTGAGTCGGCGCGCCCTCTCAGCCAGCCTCTCGTCCAGAGTAAACGTCGTTCGAGTCGTCGCCATCACCTGATGCTATCAGAATAGCTAGCATCGCCTCGCCATCTCACGATTTGGTTAGTAATTTACAGTGATTTACTGATATGGTACTGCTATTCTGATCATATTGAGTATCGTTCCGCTCGCAGGACGAACGGGGTCCTCCGCGTCTCACCTTGAGTGGCCAAGTAGCGTCAGCTCGATACTCGGAAATCGGTGGTGCGGAGGGTCCGTGGCGTTCAAGGACGACGCGCTCAGGGCCCAAGTCTTGCCCCAGCCAGTGCAAGGATCGGAGGCGACGTGAACGAGGTGTACCTCGACTACAACGCATCGTCTCCGCTCGACCCGCGGGTGGCGGATGCGATGATGCCGATCCTGACCGACTCGGTCGGCAACGCCTCGTCAGTCCATCGCTTCGGACGCAGGCAGGCGGCCGCGGTGGACGATGCCCGTGAACACGTAGCGGCACTGGTGGGCGGGCGCGCATCGGGCGTCGTGTTCACGTCGGGAGCGACCGAGGCCAACAACCTGGCGTCCAGCATTCCTGTTGGGCCGCGGTCGACCCGTTCCGCGCTCAGGCCGGAAGTGGGCCATGGTTGAATCGGCGCGTCACATCTGCGGCATCTCCGGAGGCAAGGACTCCAGCGCGCTCGCGGTCTACCTGAGCGACCGGGTACCGGACATGGAGTACTTCTTCTGCGACACGGGCGCCGAGCTACCCGAGACCTACGAGTACCTCACTCGGCTAGAAGTCATCCTCGCCAAGCCGATCGTCCGGCTGAACGCCTCCAGGGGCTTCGACCACTGGTTCGAGGTGTTTCGGGGGACGCTGCCGTCGCCGCAGATGCGCTGGTGCACCAAGAACATGAAGATCAAGCCCATCGAGAAGTGGATCGGCGACGAGCCTGCCGTCTCCTATGTCGCGATCCGTGCCGACGAATCCAACCGCAAGGGCTACGTCTCCACCAAGCCCAACATCCACGCGCGCTTCCCGTTCGTGGAGGACGGAATCGACCACTCGGGCGTCATGAGGATCCTTGACGACGCTGGCATCGGCCTGCCCGCCTACTACGAGTGGCGGACTCGTTCGGGATGCTACTTCTGCTTCTACCAGCGCAAGGCGGAGTGGATCGGCCTCTCCGAGCGCCACCCCGACCTCTTCGACAGGGCCGTTGCTATCGAACAGAAGGTGCTCCAAGACGCCGGCTTCGACGGCGACGCCGACTTCGGCGACCGAGCCATGCGCGGCCGCCAATACACCTGGTCTGGGGGCGAAACACTCCTCCAGCTTCGATCACGCCGCGACGAAGTCCTCGAACGTCATGAGGCAGCGATAGCCCGGGCCAACCGTGCTCGAACCAACCTCCCTCTCATTGAGGCGCTAGCCGGTGCCTTTGATGAAGACGACGACACCGAACCCTGCACGGTTTGCGCTTTATAGGAGCCACTCCTACTTGCCTCTAATGACAGGACCGAATGTCGCCCTCCCGTTGCGTGCTCGGCGACTGCTATCAGGAAGACCCTCACCTTGCGTGCCAGTTCCATAGTCAGCTGACCTGCTGTGGAAGCTGATGCAGTGCTCAGGAGCCTCCTTTCCCGGTCGGGCTAGAGTGGGCTACGTGAGCATTGGGCGTCATCTGGATGGACCAGTTCTCGATCCCATTCAGGGAGTGCTAGAGATTCTCGACAGAGCATCAATGACAGGGACCAACAAACTAGGGCTATTGCTTGCTCTACTCGATATGGCACCAGAACATATTCAAGACAACCAACCGATTTCTAGGAGGACGCTCGCCGAGAGGTCCCTGAACCTGCATTGGGAACACGGCCGCCCTTACGGGGACAGGATGCTCCGCCAGAGTTCAAGCAAGAAGAAGCGGAGCGATAATACCATCGCTGATGACACAACCGTGATGCGGAACGTTCACGAGCTTCGCGATCTACTGAGGAAGCGTTCGCGAGGTGACATTCAGCACCAGTCCTTCGAGGTGGTCAGCCACAAGATGCGAAGTCCCGAGCAGGGAGATGACTGGGACAGAGCTCTTGACCGGTCTCTGGCTCGTATCGAAAGAGACTTGTGGCGGAATCCAGTCTCGAAGTTGCAGGCTCTCCCTGGAGAGCCAGATCCCTTCCTGTATAGTCTCGAAGGCAACCAGATCCGCTTTCTTCCTGGTGTCGCCGAGCAATTGACAAAATATTCTGGGGTTCTGCGTCCGCTGATTGAGTTCAGATTTGCACAGCTGGTCACCAAGATCAATGGAGAATATCTGAACGCGCCTGACTTCGATATCCATGAACATCTCTTTGGGCGAGACAGAATGATGCCCCCTGACAACATCCGAGTCGGCCTAGCAAAGCTACAGGGAGGCAGGTGTGTCCTGACTGGACGCCAAATCCGGCGGGACAATAGCTCACTTGATCATGTCATCCCTTGGTCACGTACGCGCCTATCAGCCATAGAGAACTTCATTGTCACAACCGTCAGCGTCAACAGCAGCAAGTCAGATTCACTATTGGGCCCTGACCTCATCGATAGATGGCTCGGCTATCTCGGTGATAAGTCGGAACAGATCGTGGAGCTTGCAGATGAGAACGATTGGCCTACGGATAGCGACCGTGTCAGCAGCATAGCCCTCCACATTTACGAGGTACTAGATCCGGCTGTGGGGGTTTGGCAGGGCGACGATGGAGTCCAGCCTCTCGGAGACCTAGGCAAGGCCAGAATCATGAGTGTGCTTCGGGAACGCGTGTCTCACGACATGTAGCTGTCAATCCGGCATGACCGGTCTCAGCGGCAGAGCTCCCGGCTCGTGGCTCTGGGCAACACTGCGGCGGATCGGGTGGAGCGGTTCTTGGGCGCGCATCCGGGCGGACGGCTGGTGGTGTGCATGGGGTCGGCGAGCGGCGTCGCTGATCGCGGCCGCCGCGGCTCTGCTGCTCCGTCACGGGCAACGCTTGCGAGGACCTGCATGACCTTGCACACTTGAGATCGCCGAGGGCACTAGCCCAAGGAAGTGGGCCCGACTCCTCACCGGACGGTGAGCGGTCGGGCCTTCCGCTGACTCCGTGGCTCAGCCGCCTTCCTAGACCTGCCAAGCCAGAGCACCAGGCCAGCCATCTCAGTCCGCTCGAGTCGCGCCGACCATCGTGCGGATCGAGGCTGCCGTCTCGCTGCCGTCGTCGCATGCCTGCGCCCAGCCGGAGGCATCGGAGCCGAAGTTGGCGTCCTTGATGGTGGCTGCGGCCCCCCGATCGAGCAGGTGCCGGACCATCTCGGCCCGCTGGAACTGGATGGCAAAATGCAGCGCGGTCGTGTTCTGGTAAGGACGGGAGTCAATGTCGGCGCCGGCGTCAAGCAGATAGTCGACGATGTCTCGACGGTTGTTGAGCGCGGCGAGCACGAAGGCTTCGCCCACGATCTGGGCCGGATCGTCGGTCGGCAGTGCGCCGGCCGGTCGGCCCACATCGGCCCAGTCGGGACGATACGGGCCGGGATCGGTCCGTAGCGATCCGTCTGGCCCGACCCAGTCCCGGACCTCCGGCAACAGCCCCGCGGCTGCGGCCAGCCACAGCGAGGGCCGGTGCAGTCCGTGGGCGACGAGCACGTCGGCAGCCTCGGTGGAGCTGTGCATGGCCGCAGACTCCAACGGCGTGATGCCGGCGTCCGCCCTGGCCGCGGGGTCCGCGCCGGCGGCCAGGAGTTGGGCGCAGAGGCTGGCCAGGTTCCAGCATCCCGCGAGGTTCAGAGCCCGGTCCAGGTAGGCACCAGCGTCGATGAGGACGTCGACCACCTCCGGCGATGGCGGCCCTCCTTCGGGCTGGGTCATCAACTCAAGCATGGTGTCGTTGCCGATCTTGAGGTTCACCACCTCCGGATCGGCTTCGAGAGCTGCTCGCAGCCCGGCGACGTCCTCGACCAGGAGCGCCTGCACCGCAGCCTGGATTCGCTCGTCGTCACCCTCACCCATGGGCTACGCGCCGACGACGATTGTGAACAGGGCTATACAGATCGAGATCGTGGCCGCGGCGATGGCCGAGACGATGACGTAGAGCTGCTTGGCCTGGACCTTGATGATCTCAGCCTGAGCCTTGATGATCTCGGCCCGCTCCTTGGCGGCCTGGGCGAAGCCCTCATGCATGGCGACCAGCAAGGCGGCATGGCTCTCGGCGAACTGTGCATTGGTCTCGGCGAACCTGGCGTTGATCTCGGCGAGCTTGACATCGGTTCCGGCTGTAGCGACTGTGAGCGCAGACTGCAGGCGCAGTTCGACCCCGGCGAGATCGTCCTTAGTGGCCATCTGGTCCCACCCGCTGGGCGGGAGCTGATCCATGAGGGTTTCTGCGGCTTCGTCGCCCATCGAGTCCACCAGGCTCGTGTACAGCGCGGCGCGCTGTGCTTGGGTTGTGGCCATCACGGGACCTCCGTCCGCTCAAGGTTGATCGGCTGGGGGCGCCCGCAAGGGCTGCTCCGAGGCCGCGCGTCAGGCCTGACAGCCCAACAAGCGACAGGACGTTGATAATACATGGTTGATCTGCTATTTCAAATGATCTAAAACTAGATTGTTGAAATCAGAGGGCTATTGGGGACTGCGCGGTTAGGCCGCCGTCGATGGTGAAGAGGCTTCCTGAGACGAACGACGCCTCGGGGCTGGCCAACCAGAGCACTAGGCCGGCTATGTCCTCGGGGCGGCCCAGGCGGCCGACGGGGTGACGCTCGACCGCCGCGGCGCGGGCTGCGGCGGGATCGGCCGCATGAGCGAATGACGAGTCGGCCATGGCGGTTTCTATCCAGCCCGGCAGGACCGCGTTGCAGCGGATGCCGTCGCCGCCGTGGTCGATGGCAATCGAGCGGGTCAGGGCGTGCACCGCCGCCTTCGACGTGTTGTACACGGCCATGCCGTGGTCGGAGACACGGCCGGAGATCGAGCCGACGTTGACGATCACCCCGCCCTCGGGCTGGTCCCGCATCTGGCGCACCGCGGCCCGGCAGACGTTGAACACACCGCGAACGTTCACGCCCATCACGTAGTCGAAGTCCTCGTCGGTGGTGTCGGCCACCGTCTTCTCGACCTGCACCCCGGCGTTGTTCACCACCACATCAACCCGCCCGAAGGCCTCAGCCGCCGCAGCGATCAGCGCCTCCGCCTGGGTCGGATCGGCCACGTCGGTGCGTACCCAGCGACCCCCACCGTCCGGTGGCTCGCTCCGGCTGCCGGTCAGTACCCGGGCGCCCGCGGCCACGAAGCGCTCCGCGACAGCGAGGCCGATCCCCGAGCTGGCCCCGGTCACCACCACCGCCGCGCCCTGGAGAGAGTCCACCGGCTGCTCCCCCGCCCTAGACGAAACGCGACCCTGGCGCGGTGCCGTCGACGTAGCGCTGCTGGCGGGCCTTGAACTCCTCGCTCAGGTGACCGAGCCGGTTGAGCTTCTTCAACACCCCCTGCACGTCGTCGATGTCGAACAGGTCCAGCTGCTCGGACCACTTGAAGTCGCCGGCGTACCGGAACCACGAGCATCCGAGGCCGTTGGTCCGGATCCGCCGGCCCGCCTCGTCCTCGAACGGCGTGACCTGGCCCCAGTACCCGACGATCTCGCCCCGGGCGTCGTCGATCACTACCTTCTCATACGGGTAGGTCCAGCCCTCGAAGCCGATCATCTCGAAGACCAGTACGTGATCGATGATGTCCTGACGGCCCCGAGCGGCGAACTGTCCGTGGTGGCCCACCGTCCACGAGTAGTACGCGTCCTCGGTGTAGAAGTCCCCGAGCCCGGCCCAGTCGTTGGCAGCCTCCGCCGCCTCATTGGCCGCCGTCCACCGGCGCCACATCTCCTCCATCTCTTCACGGGGATAAGCCATCGCTAGTCACCTTCCATTTCCATCTCACGAGAGGTAGGCGTCGAGCGCGTCCCGGATCACCTGGCTCTCGGAAGTACGGTCGTACGCGGCCCGCTGCCTGATTCGATCCATGAGACTCGGAGGAGCGCGAAACGTCCGCACCTCCGCCTTGGCCTCACCCAGTCGTGGCGACCGACGCCGCGTCCTCCTGATGGCGGCGACTTCGCCTGAGCTGAACTCTCGAGTCTCGAACTCGTCGGCAATGACGGCAAGATCTTCGTCTGTCGGCTGGGCACGGGCACTGGTCTGTCGGCTCATCTGTCAACCTCCTGTCAGCAGTACCCCGAAGGCGGGTCGCAACGGCATCGCATGGATCACCAAGTTCTCCCCATGAAGCTGGAGATAGAGGATCTCAAGCAAGTTTCCGGCCCCGTCCGGGCCGATGCAGAGGCTCTTGATCGGTTCATGCTCAAGGTCGATATCGAAGAATCCGACGGCGTTGGTCCATGCGTGTCGAATCTCGTCGCCGGTCAGCCCGTGCCGGTAGGCCGACTCCAAGATTCGCAGCCGTCCTAAACGTAACACGTTTAAGGCTTCGACGGAGCCGGTTCGCCTGGACTCACAGGCACATGTCAGTCAGCGGGCTGCTCGATGGCGTCCAGCAGAGGATCCTTCTCTGCCGCCGGAAGTTCTCTCATCTCTCCGGCAGGCGCGTCCATCGTCGGGTAGATACCCACTCCCGTCGCAGCCAGACGGGTCAGCAACACGCTGCAAAGGTGGTCGATGGCGTACAGCGCTGCCTGCATCTGGGTCGATGCCGAGGCGGCCAGAGTGTCGGTGTTCTCGTCGAACCCGCCCAGCAGGCCGAACCTCGCATCGTGCATCCTCGCCAGCCTGTAGGTCACCGAGTACTGCCTGCGGCCGTCGCGCCAGCCGCGGTCGAGCGCCTGTATGGCCTCAATGGCGTGAGAGCGGTCGCTGTGACTGCCGTCCGCAATCACCCGGGCCAGGGTGTCTCTGGCCGCGGCCACTGCTTGCTGTTCCTGCGTGTCCATTGCGTTCCCCTTCGGTCTCATCCGGTCTGATCTCCTGCGATCCGAGCGCCACATCGTGATCACGCTCCCGCGGCGGGCTGGGTGCGGGCCCGACTGTCTCGCCAAGACGCCCACAATCCAGCTATCGCCATCGCAAAGAAGCTGGCGCCGATCACCCACAGGGTGCCGGTGACGATCCGCATGTTGCGTGAGAACCGCCGGGTTGACTCGTCCCACTGGGAGTCCACCGCACTATCGACGACGCCCTCCAGTTCGCCGAGCCTCGCGTCGACGCTGTCCTGAAGTCGCTCGAACCGGGCATCGGCAGAGAGTCGAAGTCGGTCGACTTCGTCACGGCTGGCATCAACCTGGCCCTCCAGCTCTCGGATCCTGGGACGGGAGTCCGCCCCGAGGTCGTAGGTGAGTGAGCCCAGGTCAAGGCCTACCGACCAGAGTGCGGAGTCGAGGGAGTACAGGTCGCTGGCCAAGCCCCTTCGGACCTCGTTGATCTCGCTATCGATCCTCCAGCGAGCCGAGTAGGTCAAGGATTGGAGGTTGCTGTACGTCTCCCTCGCACTGTCCCCATCCTTCTTGCCGTCACGGATAGGCAGGACGACGAGGAGCAGCACGAAGGCGACCACGGCAGGGCCTATGAGCAGCACCAGTAATGCGAGATACGCGGCGTCCCACCCGGACGGCTCGGCGCGAATCGCGGGGGCGTCGGCGGTCTCGGAGTCGATGCCGATGGTGGGATCACGCTCCGGCGGCCCGGAGCCGGTCATGGGGGTCTGAGCGGTAGTCATCGTCGCGAGAGCCTCCTCGGAGTTGGGCCATGCTCAAGACCCGGGACCGGGGCCCGGACGTCGATGCACGGTCTTTGATTGGTCAGGCTTCGCCGACACGCTCGGTGTTACATGAGGCTGTTGAAGTCAGTTATAAGACAGGTCATGAGTGCATCATGACGAAGTTCAATTACTGTTCTAGCAGAAGATTATCTATCGATCAACTTGACGGTTCCGGATCAACAAACCGGCTCAGGCCGCGCCATCATGGGGGCATGGAGATCTATGGGACATGCAAGCCCGGGTTCGAAGCGGTCCAGGACGCGTTCGAAGCCAACTTCGCCGACGGGCTGGAGGTCGGCGCGGCTGCGGCGGTGACCGTCGACGGCGAGTTCGTCGTCGACATCTGGGGCGGCGACGCCGACACCGAGGGCACACCCTGGCAGCGCGACACCATCGTCAACGTCTACTCCACCACCAAGACCATGGCGGCCACCTGCATGCTGATGCTGGCCGACCGGGGCGAGCTCGACTTCGACGCCCCCGTGGCGCAGTACTGGCCCGAGTTCGCCCAGAACGGCAAGGAGGGCGTGCTGGTGAGCCACGTGATGGCCCACACCGCCGGCGTGCCCGGCTTCGACCCGCCCATCACCACCGAGCAGCTCTACGACCTCGAAGCCGTGGCCGCCAACCTCGCGGCCCAGGCCCCGTGGTGGGAGCCGGGCACCGCCTCGGGCTACCACGCCATCAGCCAAGGCAACCTGCAGAGCGAGATCCTCTACCGCATCACCGGCCGGCGCATGGCCGACTGGTTCCGCACCGAGGTGGCCGAGCCCCTCGGAGCCGACTTCTGGATCAGCCTTCCCGCGTCCGAGGACCACCGGGTCGCCGCGCTGGTGCCTCCGGTGTTCAGCGGCGACAGGCTCACGATCAACGGGCAGGAGGTGTCGGCCGACTCGATCGCAGTCAAGGCCATTCTGAGCGTGCCGATGACCGCCGCCGAGCCGGCCACACGGGAGTGGCGGGCCGCGGAGATCCCCGCCGCCGGCGGGTTCGGCAACGCCCGGGGCATCGCTCGCATCCACTCGGCGCTGGCCTGCGGAGGCGCAGTCAACGGCGTGCGCCTGATGTCGGAGACGAGCGCGCGGCGAGCCCTCGAGGAGCAGGTCGACGGCATCGACCAGGTGCTGATGGTCCGCCTGCGCCACGGGCTCGGCTTCGGGTTGCAGCTCGGGGAGGCGTTCACCACCGAGCCGGGCCAGATGTTCTGGGGCGGCTGGGGCGGCTCGCTGTCCGCGGTGGACCTCGACAATCACCTGAGCGTCGCCTACGTGATGAACCGCATGGACTCCGACCTGATGGGCGACGTCCGCGGCCGCCGGATCGTCGAAGCCGTACGGACCTGCCTATAACGGCGCACCCTCTCCCCAAATTGATGCAGTTACGGCCCATATAGGGCCAATATCCGCATCAATTTCGCAGACGAGTCGGGCCTAGTCCTCGCCGATGTCCTCGTTCCAGAGGTCGGGCTCGGCCGCCATGAACTCCTCCATCATGGCCACGCACGCCTCGTCGTCGAGCACGGTCACCCTCACGCCCCGCTCGGCCAGCAGGGCCTCCTCGCCCATGAACGTCCGGTTCTCGCCCACCACGACCTCACCGATGCCGTAGAGCAGGATCGCGCCGGTGCACATCGCGCACGGCGACAGGGTGGTGTACATCACCGAGTCGCGGTAGACGCTCGCCGGGAGCCGGCCGGCGTTCTCCAATGCGTCGGTCTCGCCGTGGCGGATGGCCGAGCCCATCTGCACCCGCCGGTTGTGGCCCCGGCCGATGATCTCGCCGTCGTGCACCAGCACCGCCCCGATGGGGATGCCGCCGGTGGCCCGGCCCTTGCGAGCCTCGTCGATCGCAGCCTGCATGAACTGGTCCATGACCCCATTCAACACCACGGCCAGGGAGCCGGCCCGACCAGGGGCTGCGAGGCGGCGAGTAGCTTGCGGGCATCGACGACCGACTCGAAGCCCTCATCGGCGACTGGCGCGACCGGACCGGCGACGAACGGCTGGAGCGCCGGCTGCGGGAGCATCTGGTCGGGCTCGCAGACGCGGGGCTGGAACCCGACGAGGCGTTCCTGATAGCTGCCAAGCGAACCGGCACACTCGATGCGGCGCTGGCAACCCTCGACCGCACCGCCGAGTCCGAACCGGGCGAGCAGGCCGACACCGCACCGGACCCGTCCGGAGGACTCTGGCAACGGCTGGGCCTGACACCCGACACCGCGAGTCCCGAGGTCCGCCGCGAGTTCGCGGTGATGGGCGCGCTGGCCTGCGGCGCAGCCGTGGCCATCAAGACGCCCGAGATCTTCGGTGTGCATCTCGAGCACGACGGCGAGTTCTACGCCCGCAACGTCAGCCTGCTGGTGCTCCCGTTCCTGGCCGGCTACCTCGCCTGGAAGCGCCGGCTCGGCCGGCTCATGCTGGGCCTGCTGGCCGGGGCGTTCGCCGCAGCCGCGGTGATCGTCAACGTCTACCCGTTCGACGGCGGGCGGGACACGTCGGACACAGAGGTGCTGGCCGCGCTGCACCTGCCCATCCTGTTGTGGCTGGCCGTCGGGCTGGCTCACGCCGGCGGCGACTGGCGGTCCCACGCCAAGCGCATGGACTTCGTGCGCTTCACCGGCGAGTGGGTCGTCCACTTCGGTCTGATCGCGCTCGGCGGCGGAGTGCTGGCCGGCTCCACCACCGGGATCTTCTCCGCCATCGGGATCGACGTCGGCGAGTTCATCGGCCTCTGGATGCTGCCGTGCGGAGCAGCCGGTGCGGCCGTCGTGGCCGCCTGGCTGGCCGAGTCGAGACAGGGCGTGCTGGAGCGGATCGCGCCGGTGCTCACAAGGCTCTTCACGCCACTGTTCACCGCCATGCTGGTCTCGTTCCTGGTGGCCATGGCCCTCACCGGGCGAGGGATCGACGTCGGCCGGGGCGTGCTGATCTTCTTCGACGTGCTGCTGGCCCTGGTGCTGGCGCTGGTCATCTACTCGGTGGCCGCCCGAGACCCGGACGCCCCCCGCGGCCTGTTCGACCTGCTGCAGCTGCTGCTGGTGGCGGCCGCCCTGCTGGTCGACCTTCTGGTGCTGGGCGCCATCGTGGGACGGCTGTCCGACTTCGGCGCCACCCCCAACCGGATCGCGGCTCTCGGCGAGAACCTGGTGCTGCTGGCGAACCTGGCCTGGTCCGCCTGGCTCTACCTCGGCTTCTGGCAGGGGCGCCGCCCGTTCGCGGCCCTTGAGCGATGGCAGACCGCCTACGCACCCGTCTACGTGCTGTGGCTGTCGGCGGTGGTGGTCGTGTTCCCGCCCCTGTTCAGCTTCGCCTGAGCACCCAAGCACCCACCAACTTGAAGCAGTTAACCACCTCTGGGGTGACTAACTGCTTCAAGTTGCGGGCGCGAGGAAGGCTCGGCGGCCCAGTTCCCTCCGAAACCGGGCCGCCGAGCCCCATGCCGGGCCCCTCCAGGGGTGAGTCACAGGGGGTTGGAGGAGCCCTGGTCGCCGCTAACGGCGGCGGATGCGTCGAGCGGTGTCGATCAGGTCGGCCAGCTCCTCGGCGTCGGCGTCACGGCGCAGCTCGTCGGCCACCCGGTCGGCCTGGTAACTCAGCTCCTCCATGCTGCGGTCCTCCACGAACGGGCTGTCCCGCAGCACTTCGGCGAACTCGGCCGCCACCACGGCCAGCCGGAAGTGGGGGTCGGCGTCCCGGAACGAGCGCTCCACGTCGTCGGCGTGCAGGCTGGCCCACGTCTCGGTAATCCGCTCGCTGGCCGGCCGGCGGTAGCGCAGGGTGGCGGTGGCGATCGGTCCCCGGCCGCGGTCCCAGCTGCGGTCCAGCGTCACCTCGTAGAGGGCGGTCGAGCTCTGGCCCGCACCGACCTCGCCGGCGTCGCGGGTGTCGTCGCGGAAGTCCTCGTCGGCGATGGCCCGGTTCTCGAAACCGAGCAGCCGGTAGGAGAGCACCTTGTCCCGGTCGAACTCGACCTGGATCTTGGCGTCCCGGGCCACGGAGGCCAGGAGGCTGGTGAGGTTCTCCACGAAGATGCGCCGTGCCTCGGAGGGCGTGTCGATGTAGTGGTAGGTGCCGTCGGCCTTGTTGGCCAGCTGCTCCATGAGCTCGTCGTTGAACGGGCCGAGGCCCACGCCGATGGTGGACAGCCCGATGTCGCCGCGCTCGCCGATCTCCTCGAGGATGTCGTCGGTACGGGTGGCGCCCACATTGGCGACCCCGTCCGACAGCAGCAGCACCAGCACGGCCCGGCCCCGGTCGGCCTCCCGCAGCGCCATGTCGTAGCCCCTCACGAGACCGGCTTCGGCGTTGGTGCTCCCGCCAGGCTGGACCCGGTAGCGGATCTCGTCCATGATCCAGCCGGCGTTGCCCGACACCTCGGTCGGATCGAGGATCGTGGCGGCCCGGTCGTTGTAGGCCACCACGCCGACCCGGGTGCTTGTCGGCAGTCCCGACAGAAGCAGCTCGACGGCCTCGTGGACCAGGCTCATCCTCTCCATGGGCCGGTCGGCGGGCCCTGCGGACTGGCCCATCGACCCGGACCGGTCCAGCACCAGCACCACGGTGTCCGGTATCACCAGATCCGACAGCAGCTCGGGCGCCTGCACGCCCACCCGCAGCATCACCCGGTCGGGGTCGCTGAACGGGGAGGGAGCCGCCTCCAGGGTGATGTTGAACTCGTCGATGAGGGTCCGGTAACCGCCGTCGAAGTAGTTGACGAACTCCTCCACCCGCACGGCCCCGATCGGCGGCAGCTGGCCGCCCTCCAGGTGGTTGCGGGTAACGACGTAGGACGCGGTGTCCACATCGAGGGCGAATGTGGACAGGTTGTCGTCGTACGGGTCCACGAACGGGTTGACGCCGTAGTCCTCGAACGTGTTGGCCCGGCACTCGGGGCAGCGCCGGCGCTCCTCCTCGGGACGCTCCCGGTCGGACCGGGCCGCCTCCCGCCGGGACACGCCGCTGGTGGCCGCATCGGCCGCTGACTCCAGCGCCGCCGATGCTGCCGCTGTCTCCGCGGCCGCGGCCGCGTAGGAGGCGTCGTAGTCGGCGGCCTCCTCTGCCATCGGCTCCTCTTCAAGCATCGGCTCCGACTCGGGCTCAGCCTGCACGTCGTACGTCCGGCTGCGTGCGGTCGTGGTGGCCGCCGGACCCAGATCGATGCTGCCCGAACTGGCGCGGTCGCCGTCGACTGCCTCGCCGTCATCCGCCGGCGAAGCCGCAGTCGGCGCGGCTGTGTCCGCCGACGGGCGGTCGGCGTCGGCCGTCGGACCGGCGGAAGGAGCCGTGGGCTCGGACCCGGCCGTGCCGGCCGTCGCCCCGTCGTCGCCGAGCCCACTGCAGGACACGGCCAGCAGGCTCAGCGCCAGCACTGCGACCAGCCACCGGGCCGGCCGGTTCTTTCTCGTTCGGAACCTTCCAGATCCCCTGGTCTCCATGGTCACCCTCCTCCAGGTGGCGGACGCCCGGTGCGTCCGATCGGTGCCTATGACGACGCTCGCGGCTGTCTGGTTCCCGGGCCTCTCAAGAAGGGGCCGTCCTCAGATTCCTGTAGTGGAGGACACCACAGGCCCCCAACTACAGGAATTTTCGGAAGGAGGGGGCTGCCGGCCTGCTAGGAACGGGAGGCGGAAAGAGCCTGGTCGACGAGTTCCAGGGGGTGGCGGACGTCCAGGCCGGCCGCGGCCAGATGCAGCGAGCATCCCGGGTTGGCGCTGGCCACCACCGACGCGCCCGAGCGGGCCACCGCCGCGGTCTTGCGCTCGCGGATGGCCCTGGACAGCTCGGCCTCCATCAGCGAGTAGGCGCCGCCGGCCCCGCAGCACAGGCCGTCGTCGTCGAGGGCGACCACCTCGGCCACGAAGGGGCGCAGCACCGCCGGCACCGCCTGATGGGCCCGCTGCACGTGACGCAGATGGCAGGGATCCTGCACGGCCACGGTCACATCCAGCGGAACGGCCGGCCGCCGCGACTCCAGCTCGTCGAGGCGCTCGACCAGCCACTCATGGACGTCGTACACCCGGGCCGAGAAGGCCCGGGCCTCGTCGGTCCCCAGCAGGTGCCCGTAGTCCTTGAGCGAGGCGCCGCATCCGGCCGCGTCCACCAGGATGGGACGGGCGTCGCCCGACAGGCCGGCCATCACCTGGCGGGCCATGTCCTTCGTCTCGGCTTCCAACCCGGCGTGGATGTGCAGCGCCCCGCAGCACGGCGCGATCCCGCCGGTGGGCTCCACCCCCACGCCGGACGCCTCCAGCACGCGCTGCACGGCCAGGTGCACGTCGCGCTGCCAGGCATCCATCACGCAGCCGGTGAACAGCCACACGTCATCGCCGGAGGTGCGCAGTGGCGGCCTTCGCAGCGGCATCCTCGCCGGCAGCCCCAGGCGCCTGGTCGGCAGCAGCCGCAGCCGTATGGCCAACGCCATCAGGGTCGAGCCGGCCATCAGCAGACGGCGGTGCCGCAGCATCCGCATGGCCAGGCGCTGCCAGCGGGGCGTGATCCGGCCCGCGCCGGCCAGGGCAGCCCGGGTGCCCTCCATCAGATGCCCGAACGGCACCGCGCTGGGGCAGGCCGTCTCGCAGCCCCGGCACTGCACGCAGGTCTCCATCGACCGGATCAGGTCGTCGGTCACCGGCGCGCCCTCGTTCTGCACGGCTCGCATCAGCGCGATCCGTCCCCGGGGCGATTCGGTGTCGCGCCCGGTGATCACGAAGGTGGGGCAGTGCGGCAGGCACAGCCCGCAGGAAACGCAGGCGACCAGCTCGTCGTCGTCCAAACCGAGATACATCACCGGCACCCGCAATCGGAATTGATGACGAATCCGCCCCTATAGGCACAAAATCCGCACCAATTTCGTCGGAGTCGGGCCGCGGCGGCCATCACGGCCTCCGCAGAGGGTCGCGGCCGGGATTGAGGCGGCCGGTGGGGTCGAAGCGCTCCTTGAAGCGGCGGTTCAACTCGACCACACCCTGCTCCACCGGGCGG
Organism: Candidatus Aldehydirespirator sp.; assembly: GCA_965203635.1. Lineage (GTDB taxonomy): Bacteria > Actinomycetota > Acidimicrobiia > Acidimicrobiales > Aldehydirespiratoraceae > Aldehydirespirator. Next base: position 1,725,602 of record OZ241903.1, on the reverse strand, counting down.
GCCGGCTGCGGTTCGGAGGCGTGCACCACTCCGACGCCGATCTCGGCCACGAAGGGGCCGGCCGCGCCGTTGCGGGCATCGAAGGAGGCGGCCTCCGCGGGCGTGCACACCCACCGGTGGGACGGAAGCCGGGGCGGGCCGTCGACGTCCTCGCAGGTGCCCAGCGCCGCCAGCCGACCGAGGTCGTCGTCCATGTCGACCGCGTAGCCGCTCAACAGGATCCATACATCGGCGCCGTCCCACAGCACGGACGCGGCCGTGTAGCACGACCGCACCGCGTCCGGATCGACGCCGGCCAGGCGCACCCAGCGCTCCGTCTCCCCCACCGGGAAGGTGCGCAGCAGCACCTCGCCCACCAGGCCGAGCGTGCCCAGCGACCCGACCAGCAGCCGGCACAGGTCGAAGCCGCTCACGTTCTTGACCGTGGCCGCGCCGGCGCTGGCGATCCGGCCGTCGGCGCACACGTAGCGGGCTTGAAGCAGAGCCTCCCGCACCGACCCCACTCCGAGGCGGGCGATGCTCGACTCCCCCGCCATCAGCGCTCCGCCCACCGTGCCCCCGGCGCGCTCGGGCAGCGCAGTGCGCTGGCCGGCCTCAGCCAGCTCTGCATGGAGCTCGGCCACCGGGGTGCCGGCCCGCACCCGCACCGTCATCTCCGCCGGCTCGAAGGCCACAATGCCCGCCGGGGCCTGCACCTCACGGGTGCCCGGCGACGGGTCCCCGCCCAGGCTCCAGCGGGTCCCGCCACCCCGCACGCACACCGGCCCGTCCGGGCCGACCGCGGCCGCGAAGGCGGTCAGGGCCTCGTCGAGGTCAGCCACCCCGCTCGGCCTCTGGTCAGCCCCAGACACCGGCCGCGTCGGATGCCCGCAACGCGCCAATATCCGAGCAGCTGTGGGCGCTGGGCAGCACCTTGCCGGGGTTCATGCGGCAGTGCGGATCGAACGATGCCCGCAGCCGGCTCTGCTGGTCGAGGTCCACCGCGCTGAACATGCGGTTCATGTACTCGCGCTTCTCCACCCCGATGCCGTGCTCGCCGGTGAGCGCCCCGCCCATGTCCAGCGACATCTCGATGATCTCCCGGCCCGCGGCATGCACGCGCTCGACGGTGCCCGGCACCCTGGAGTCGTAGGCCAGGATGGGATGGAGGTTGCCGTCACCCGCGTGGAAGACGTTGAGCACGATCAGGTCGTGACGATCGACGATCTCGTAGATCCGCTCGAGCACCTCCACCAGCCGGGTGCGGGGCACCACCGTGTCGTGCAGGTAGTAGTCGGGCATCACGTTGGCCACCGCCCCGAACGCGCTCTTGCGCCCCTTCCACAGCCGGGCCCGCTCGTCCTCGTCGGCCGCGATGCGCACGCTGATGGCCTGGTTGCGCCGGGCTATGCCGTCCACTCGCTCGCTGGCGATGGCCACGCCGCCCTCGGCCCCGTCGACCTCGACCAGCAGCACCGCGGCCGCGTCCTCGGGATAGCCCGCCTGGGCGAAGTCCTCGATCGCTCGGACGCAGCGCTGGTCCATCATCTCGATGGCCGCCGGCACGATCCCGGCCGCGATGATGGCACTGACGGTGGCTGCCGCGTCGGACACGTCTTCGAAGCACAGCAACATGGTTCGCACCGCGGGCGGGTTGGGGGTCAGGCGCACGGCCACGGCCGTGGCTATGCCGCACATCCCCTCGGAGCCGACGAACGCCCCCCGCAGGTCGTAGCCGGCCGGCTCGGCGGTGATGTCGCCCAGAGTGACGACGGAGGCGTCTGACATCACCACCTCCACCGCCAGCACATGGGCGCTGGTCACGCCGTAGGCCAGGCAGTGGGGGCCGCCGGCGTTGTTGGCCAGGTTGCCGCCGATGGTGCATACCGCCTGGCTGGACGGGTCGGGCGCGTAGTGCACGCCGTGGGGAGCCAGCGCCCGGCTGAGGTCGAGGTTGACCATGCCGGGCTGTACCCAGGCCACGCCGTTGTCGAGGTCGATCTCCAGCAGCCTGTCCATCCGGGTCATCGACAGGACCACGGGCTGGCCCAGCGGCGCGGCCCCGCCGGCGAGGCCGGTGCCGGCCCCCCGGGGCGACACGGCCCGACCGTGGCGGGTGGCGACCTTCACGCACTCCACCACGTCGGAGGTGGAGTCGGGATAGCACACCGGCCCGGCGTTGCCCTCCTTGTAGATGGAGGCGTCACGGGAGGCCAGGTAGCGAGCTGCTGCGTCGGCCCGCACCCGGTCGGCCCCGATGGCTTCGACCAGGTCGGCGACCAGCGCGGCGTCGGCGGCGTCGGCGGCCGGGACGGCAGCCGCACGGTCCCCTCGACGTCGAGACCCCAGCACCCGGCGGGTGGCAGCGGTGAGCGTCCTGGCCACGACTCAGACCATAACGCGGCGCCGCCAGAGCGAGGAACCTCGGCCCCGCACCGAACTTCCGGCGCGACAGGCTTGCACCTACCCGCGCGGGTTCTTATGGTCGTATGTGAGCAACAATCGACGGAAGTTCGGAGCAGGCGATCAGTGACCCAGACTGAGGCTTCCTATCACCGGGTGCCCGATGCGGTGCCGCCCCCGCCGTCGGGGTGCCCGGTGACCGGCTTCACCCCGTTCGCGCCGGACTATCTGGCCGACCCGTACGCGGTGCTGGACGGTCTGCGGGACATGCCGGTGTTCTACTCCAGCGAACTCGGCTACCTGGTGGTCACCCGCATGGAGGACGTCAGCGACGTGTTCCTGGACCCCGAGACGTTCGGGTCCCAGAACGTGCAGGACCCGGTGTTCCCCCTCAGCCAGGCCGCCCACGCGGTGCTGGCCGCGCCCGACTTCAACCCGGTGGCGGTCATGTCCAACCGCCAGCCCCCCGACCACGGCCGGATCCGCAACCACACCAAGCAGGGCTTCTCCAACCGGCGCATGCGGATCCTGGAGCCCTACATCCGCAGCCGCAGCCATGACCTCGCCGACGCCCTGGTGGCCGCGGGATCCCCGGCCGACTTCGTGCCGGTGTTCGCGCATCCCCTGCCGGGCGAGACGATCTTCCGGTTCATCGGCTTCCCCGAAGAGGACGACGAGAAGCTCAAGGGATGGTGCTCGGACCGGCTGGCCTTCAGCTGGGGCAAACCCTCCGAGGCCGAACAGACGGACATCGCCCACAAGATGCTGGCCTACTGGCGCTATTGCCGCAGCGTGGTGGCCGCCAAGGTCGACGACCCCGGCGACGACTTCGCCTCCGAACTGCTGGCGGTCCACAAGGCCGACCCGGACGAACTCACTTACCGGGAGGTGGAGTCGATCGTCTACGGCCTGTCCTTCGCGGGCCACGAGATCGTCAGCCACTTCCTGTCGAACTCGCTGATCTGCCTGCTGTCGCGCCCCGACCAGTGGGATCAGCTCTGCGCCGACCCGTCGCTGATACCGGCCGCGCTCGAGGAGGTGCTTCGCTTCGAGTCGCCCCAGACCAGCTGGCGGCGCGTCGCCAACGTCGACGCCGAGGTGGCCGGGGTGAGGGTGCCCGCCGGGACCAACATCTTCATGAGCCTGGCCGCGGCCAACCACCAGCCCGACATCTTCGACGATGCCGGCGAATTCGACATCCACCGGCCGAATGCCCGCAACCACATCTCCTTCGGCAAGGGCATCCACTTCTGTCTGGGCGCCCGCCTGGCCCGCCTGGAAGCCACCGTCGCCCTGGAGGTTCTGACCGAGCGGATCCCGTCGCTGCGGCTGGTCGACGGCCAGAGCCTGGAGCGCTTCGCCAACATCACCTTCCGCGGCCCCAGGAAGCTGCTGGTGGCCTGGGACACGTGACCACCATCCCAGCCCTCGTGGAGGACGCCGCGGCCCGCTTCGGCGCGAGCGAGGCTCTCGTGGACGGCGGGATGCGCATGTCGTTCGCCGGGCTGCGGGACCGGGTCGGCGAGATGGCGGCCGCCTTGGGCGCATGGGGCCTGACCCCCGGCGACCGGGTCGGTGTGTGGGGGCCCAACTGGTGGGAATGGGCGGTGGCGGCGCTGGGCGTGCACGCCGCGGGCGGCGTGGTCGTGCCGGTCAACACCCGGTTCAAGGGCGACGAGACCGCCTTCGTGCTCGACCGGTCCCGAGCCCGCCTCCTGTTCTGTTCCACCGACTTCCTGGGCACCGACCACCTGGGACTGCTGCGGGCCGCCGACGGGGGCGTGCCCCCGTGCGTCGAGCAGATCGTGGCGTTGCGGGGACCGGCACCGCCCGACGCGATCGGGTTCTCGGATTTCGTCGCCCGAGCGCCGGCCGGCGCCTCCGCCGACCCTCCGCCCGGGGTCTCGGACCGCGACCCGTGCCATATCATGTTCACCTCGGGCACCACGGGCCGACCCAAGGGAGTCGTTCTCAACCACGGCGCGGTCTGCCGCGCCTACCGGAACTGGGCCTCGGTGATCGGCCTGCGCCACGGCGACCGGTACCTGATCGTCAACCCGTTCTTCCACTCCTTCGGCCTCAACGCCGGGATCCTGGCCTGCCTGATGACCGGGGCGACGATGATCCCCCATCCGGTGTTCGACGTGCCCTCGGTGATGGCCCGCATCCCCGCGGAGCGGGTGTCGGTGCTGCCCGGCCCGCCCGCCATCTACCAGACCATCCTCAACCATCCCGACCTTCACACGTTCGACATGTCCACCCTGCGCCTGGCGGTGACCGGCGCCGCTCCCGTGCCGGTACCGATGATCGAGGCCATGCGCGACCGGCTCGGCTTCGAGGTGGTGGTGACCGGCTACGGGCTCACCGAGGCGTCGGGCATCGCCACGATGTGCCGCCACGACGATCCTCCCGAAACGATCTCGGCCACGTCGGGCCGGGCCATCGACGACGTGGAGGTGCGGGTTGTGGGCCCCGGCGGCACCGAGCTGCCGAGAGGCGAGCCGGGTGAGATCGTGGTGCGGGGCTACAACGTGATGGACGGCTACCTCGACGACCCGGAGGCCACCGCGGCCGCGGTCGACGCCGACGGATGGCTGCACACCGGCGATGTCGGCACGATGGACGCCGCCGGCTACGTGGCCATCACCGACCGGCTCAAGGACATGTTCATCTGCGGCGGGTTCAACGCCTACCCGGCCGAGATCGAGGCCACGATGCTGGCCCACCCCGCGGTGGGCCAGGTGGCGGTGGTGGGCCGGCCTGACGACCGCCTGGGCGAGGTGGGCCACGCCTTCGTGGTGCCCGCTCCGGGCACGGCCGCCACCGAGGCCGACGGGGCCGAGCTGGTGGCGTGGTGCCGGGAGCGGATGGCCAACTACAAGGCGCCCCGCGGCGTCACCTTCACAGAGGAGCTGCCGCTCAATGCTTCAGGCAAGGTGCTCAAGCATGAGCTGCGTGCCCGGCTGTTGAGCGAGAGCGACAACTAGCGCCCCTATGCCGCTCGGCCGTGACCGTCGGACGAGTCCCGGTCGAACTCCCTGCGGATGGCCTCGTCGGAAGCCCATGGGCTGACGTGTGCCGGTTCTGGCGTCGCACCGATGTGGAAGACGGGCCTCAAAGTCTCCCGGCGACGAGCTTGCGAGCCTGTGGGGTTGCCCTCAACCCGCGTCATCGGGTGGTTTGCGTGGACCAGCCCTTGGGTCGGCCTGAAGTCTCTGGTGTGACCAGACTCGACGTCGAGGCGGCCGCGCGCTCCATGGCGTCGATGGGCGGCGACCCGAGCTGCAGCGGCAACGGCCGGCAGCACCAGGAAGACCACGATGGCGATTGTGTAAGCCATGCTTCTCTCCTTCTCCTTCTGCTTCTGCTTGTCAATTGAATGGCCGGCGCCGGCCGTCGCATTCGTGATCTTCGTCACATAGCGTTGCCGTCCATGACCTCGCCCTTCGTGCCCGTGCCGCTCACGCCGGTGTCCTTCCTCGACCGGGCCCGCCTGGTGCACGGCGACCGCCCCGCCGTGGTGGACGGACCGCTGCGGCGCAGCTACGAGGAATTCGCCGACCGCTGCGAGCGGCTGGCCGGAGCCACCCTCGATCTGGGCCTCGAGCCCGGCGACGCGGTGTCGGTGCTGGCCCCCAACGTGTCGATGGCCCTGGAGGCCGCCTTCGGCTTCCCCATGGCCGGGGTGGTGTTCAACGCGCTGAACTCCCGGCTGGCCGCAGGCGAGCTGGCCTGGATCGTCGGCCACGCCGAGTCCAAGGTGCTGTTCGCCGATCACGCCCTGGCCGATGTGGCCGTTCAGATCCAGCAGCAGGTGCCGGGCTTGCGGGTGGTGGTCTCCAACGACGCCGACGTCTCCGGCGCCTCCGACTGCGAGTACGAGGCCCTGCTGGCGGCCGCTCGACCCCACCGGGTGGAGATCACCGACGAGCACTCCGTGCTGAGCCTCAACTACACGTCGGGCACGACCGGCAACCCCAAGGGCGTCATGTACTCGCACCGGGGCGCCAACCTCAATGCGCTGGCCATGGCCGCCCAGTGCAGCCTCGACAGCGACGCAGTGTTCCTGTGGACGCTGCCCATATTCCACTGCAACGGCTGGTGCTTCCCGTGGGCGGTCACCGCGGTGGGCGGAACGCACCTGATGCTGCGGACCCCGGACCCGGGCATCGTGTGGCGCCACATCCGCGACGACGGCGTGACCCACTTCAACGCCGCCCCCACCGTGCTGATCGGCCTGGTCAACCACCCCGACGCGGCGCCGGCGCCCCGCACCGTGAAGGTGTGCACCGGCGGCGCTCCGCCGTCGCCCACCCTGCTGGCGCAGATGGCCGAGCTCAACATTCACGTCACCCACCTGTACGGCCTGACCGAGACCTACGGTCCGTCGCTGATCTGCGACTGGCGCAGCGAGTGGGACGGCCTGCCGCCGGCCGAGCAGGCCGTGATCAAGGCCCGCCAGGGGGTGGGCACGCTGGTGACCTCGTCGGTGCGGGTGGTCGACGCCGGCGGCGCCGACGTGCCCGCCGACGGCGCCACCCAGGGGGAGATCGCCATCCGGGGCAACAACGTGATGCTGGGCTACTACAAGGATCCCGAGGCCACCGCGACGGCGTCGGTGCACGGGCCCGGAGGGACCTGGTTCCGGACGGGGGACATGGCCGTGATGCACGACCACGGCTACGTGGAGGTGCGGGACCGGGCCAAGGACGTGATCATCTCCGGCGGCGAGAACATCGCCTCCATCGAGGTGGAGCAGGCTCTGGCCTCGCACCCCGACGTGGTGGAGTGCGCGGTGGTGGCCGCCCCCGACGACACCTGGGGCGAGGTGCCGGCCGCGTTCGTGGTGCTCCGTGCGGGAGCGGCCGTGACCGAGGCCGACCTCGTCGAGCACGTGAAGTCCCGCATCGCCCGCTTCAAGGCCCCCAAGTCGGTGACGTTCGGCGACCTGCCCAAGACCGCCACCGGCAAGATCCAGAAGTTCGCCCTGCGCGACCAGCTCTGGGCCGGCCGGGACCGCCGCGTCAACTAGCGCGAGCGCGCCGGCCGGCGGTCAGGCTTCGTCGACCAGGGGGACTACCGACTCGGCGAAGACGTCGAACTGCTCCAGGTACTCGTCGAGGGTGCGGGCCCGGAACTTGAGGTGGAAGGTGTTGGCCCCCGCGGCCCGGCCGGCCCGGATGCTGGCCGCGACGGGCTCCACGCCGCAGGCCATGACCGGTGGAAGGCCCTCGGGCGCGGCGTCGGCCAGCAGGTAGCACCACGGCGGCATGAAGCCGATGTCGAAGCGAGCGCCGGCGCGGCCGGCGGAGGCCGCGGCGGCGTTCATCGTGTCGATGATCTCGCCGTACTGCGACACAGGATTGCCCATCGGCACGTAGCCGTCGCCCAGACGCCCGGCGCGCCGCCAGGAGGCCCGACCGCTGCCTCCCACCCAGACAGGCAGCTCCCGCACCGGCGCGGGTCCGACTCCCATGTCGGTGTAGCTGAAGGCCTCACCGGAGTGGCTCACGTAGGTGCCGGCGAAGGCTCCACGCACTGCCTCCAGGGTCTCGTCGAGCAGCCGGCCCCTTGCCTCGAAGTCCACTCCCAGCGCCTCGAACTCGGCCTCCACGTGGCCTGCTCCCACGCCGAGGATGGCCCGTCCGCCGGAGAGATGGTCCAGCGTGGCGAAGGACTTGGCCGTCTGCAGGGGGTGGCGGTAGGCCGCGATCCACACCACCGAAGCCAGGTTGACCGTCTCCGTGCAAGCGGCCAGGTACGACAGCGTGGCCACCGTGTCGTACCAGGTGGTGCCCATGTGAGCCGCGTAGTCGTTGTCCGGTATGGCCACGTGGTCGGTCACGCCCACGAAGTGGTGGCCGGTGCCCTCGGCCTTGCGGGCGATGCGCACCAGGTCGTCGACGGTGGCAGTGTGCTCCCAGGGGTCGGCCAGCGTGGCGGTGAGGGTGTGGATCGGCAGCGCTACGCCGTAGGTCCAGCCGCCCGGCGGTGTGATCGAGGCCATCGCGGCACGATGCTACGGCGCGCCGGCCCGCCATGGACAGCAGCCAGGCCGGCGCCACTCCCGCTCTTGTTCGCTGCGCTCACGGGCCGCTCGGGCCACGGCCTCGCCCGTATGCGCCGCATGCACCTCTGTTCGCTCGGCCTCTAGCTGCGGCAGCCGCTGAAGCCCGGGTCCGGGCCGGGACGCCTCGGCGGGGCGAAGAAGTCGTTCTCGTGGTCGGCGAGCTGCTTCCGCTTGCGCATGATCGCCCGGCGCTCGGCCTCCAGGTACAGGTACCGCTGCACATCGTCGGGTGTGCAGTCGCTCATGAACATGTCGATGGCCACCGGGTCACGGCACAGCTCCTCGCGGATGTCGTCCTTGTTGATGGTCCAGCCATCGCCGCGGCCGGCGCGCTCGCGCTGCATCCGCCAGCGGTACCACCGGTTCCTCGCGAAGGGGACGATCAGGCCCAGGTTGAACATCGCCAATCCGAAGAACGCGTACTCCGCGACCGCCAAGAACGGCGCCATGGTTGCTCCTCCTACGTGAGCAGACATCTGGCGCCCGGACGACAGGCCGCGATACTCGTCTGATTTCAATATATCCGATGCTTTCCTGAATCCTCCACCGGATCGGCCGGCTCTCCTCCGCCAACGCGGTCGCGCTGCACCAGTCGTTAGCATCGACGAGCCATGAGTTCTGAACACGTCCTTCTGGCCGAGGCTCTCGCCGAGTACGTGGAGAACTACTCCGATGGACCCGACGACGTCCAGCGGGATCTGATAGCGGCCACAGCCGAGCTCGGCGAAGCGAGCGTCATGCAGATAAGCCCGGCCCAGGGCACCCTGATGACGATTCTCACCGGCCTGCTGCGACCTCAGTTCGCGGTGGAGATCGGCACATTCACCGGCTACTCGGCCCTTGCGGTGGCCAAGGCGCTGCCGCCCGGCGGCCGGCTGCTGTGCTGCGACATCTCCGAGGAGTGGACCGCGATCGCCCGCGAGCACTGGGAGCGCGCCGGCGTAGCCGACCGCATCGATCTCCGCATCGCTCCGGCTCTCGACACCCTGCGAGCCCTGCCGACCGAGCCGAAGGTCGACCTCGCCTTCATCGACGCCGACAAGGGGGGCTACATCGACTACTACACCGAGTTGGTTCCCCGTCTGTCAGAGCGAGGCGTGATCCTGGTGGACAACGTGCTCTGGAGCGGCAATGTGGCCGACCCGGACCAGGCCGACTCCACCACCGAGGAGCTCCGGGCCTTCAACGCCCACGTCCTCGCCGACGAGCGGGTGCTCGTGTCGCTGCTGCCGGTGGGCGACGGCCTCTCGTTCATAGCCCGACGCCCTACCTGAGCGCCGGCCGTCACCGGCCGGCCGGTGCCACGACCTTGAGCCGGACCGTCCTCACTCCCCCGGTCTCAGGTGGCTAGCCGGACCGGGTTCGAGAGTGCGCCGATGCCTGTGATCTCGACGTCGACGGTGTCTCCCGGTGTGAGCTGGCAGGTCGAGTCGGCTCCCATCCACAGCACGTCGCCGGGATGGAAGGTGATGTAGCGCGACGCCTCGACGATGAAGTCCCACGGGTCGAAGACCATGTCGCCGGTGGCGAACTCGGCTTGAACGTGGCCGTCGACCCGGACCGTAGTGGTCTGGACCATGGGGTCGACGTCGGTCTCGATCCAGGGGCCCATGGGCTTGAAGGTGTCGCTGTTCTTGCTCCGCCAGAACGAGCGGTCGGAGCGCTGCCACTCCCGGGCGCTCACGTCGTTGCCGATCGTCCAGCCGAACACCGATTCCTGCGCCTCGGCCCGCGACGCATTGCGCAGGCGGCGGCCGAGAACGGCCACGACCTCGCCCTCGGCCTCGAAACGGCCGGTCACGTCGGGCGGCACGAGTATGGGCTCGCCGTGCCCGACCAGGGCATTGTTCGCCCGGTAACCCACCTCCGGACGATCAGGCACGGCGACGTCCCGTCCCGCCGCTATCTGCTCCTCGATGTGGCGCCGGTAGTTCAGGCCGACCGCGTAGAACACGAACGGCACGACCGGAGGCAGGAAGGCCAACCCCTCGAGCGCTCGGGACCCCTCGACGACGGGGTCGCCCTCGAGGGGAGAACTCCGCAGCACATGGACCGCGTCGTCGTCCACCCGGACCCAGCGGATCTCGCCGTCGATAGAGACTCGTCCATACCGCATCGGAAGTAGCGCAGCCTAGAAGACCGAGCGAGTGAGTCCTGTGGAGGCCTGCCGGTCCAGCACCACCATGACCCTCGGATGGAGCTGCAGGGCCGAAGCTGGGCTCTCAGCGCTGACGGGCCCCTCCAGGGCCCGGGCCACAGCCTGGGCCTTGTGATCCCCGCAGGCGACCAGCACGAGGCGGGCGGCGGCACTGATGGTGGCGATGCCCTGGGTGATGGCTCGGGCGGGCACGGACCGCCCGGCACCGAAGAAGCGGGCGTTGTCGGCCCGGGTCTGCTCGCTCAACTCGACCACCCGGGTGGTGCTGTCCAGCAGGGATCCCGGCTCGTTGAAGGCGATGTGACCGTTGGACCCGATGCCCAGCAGCTGCAGGCCGATGGAGGCCTCCCGCACCTGCCGCTCGTAGCGGGCGCACTCCGCGACCACATCGAGCGCTTGGGGGTCGGGGCCGTGGACGGCGCCGGAGCCCATGTCGACCTGACCGGCCAGCAGCCGGTGCACCACATTGCGGTAGGCGCACCGATCGTCGTGGGCGACATCCAGGTACTCGTCCAGAAGATAGGCGTCGACGCGAGCGAAGCTCAGGCCCTGCTCGCGGTGGCGCCGCACCAGTTCGACGAACACCGCCTCCATCGTCTCACCGGTGGCCAGGCCTAGAGCAGGCCGCGGTGCGGAAGCTATGTACCGCTCGACGGAATCAGCGACCACTCGTGCGGCTGCAGCTGCAGACTCGCTGACGACGACCCTCACTGTGTCGCGGTGCCCGCGGTGCCGCGTCCGGCGCGGCGCACGGCGACCGCGGCGCCGACTACGCCGGCGTGCACGCCGAGGTGGGCCACCGAGATGGGCTTTGACAGCTTCAGCTTCGACGCGAAGCGGTCGAAGTTCTCGCTCAGCCCCCCGCCGACCACCCAGCGAGACGGGTTGAGCATGGCCTCCAGCTCGTCGAAGAAGGGCTGGGCCCGCCGGGCCCATTCGACCGGAGAGAGCTCCTCGGTGGAGATCGCCCTCCCGGAGGCGATCTCCTCGAAGCGCCCGTTCGTGCCGACTAGGCCGCCCAGTTCCGAGTTGGCGATGAGATCGCCGTTGTGAAGCAGCGCGCTGCCTATGCCCGTTCCGAAGGTCAGCACGATGGTCAGGCCGTCCCGGTCGAGTCCGGCGTCGCCGTAGGTCAGCTCGGCCAGCCCCGCGGCATCGGCGTCGTTGATGAGCACCGCGTTGGCGCCCTCCTCCGACCGCAGGCAGGTCAGCGCGCCGTTCTCCTCGAACGCGCCGGAGAGATTGGGGGCATGGCGCAGCAACGACCCGTCGATGACGCCCGGCAGGGCCACACCGACCGGGCCGGACCAGCCCACCGCGGACGCGATGCGACCGATGGCGGATGCGACGTCACCGGGCGTCGCCGTCTCAGGCGTCGGCTCGGAGCGGATGGCCCCGGCCAACTCGCCTGTGCCCAGATCGACCACCGCGCCCTTGATGCTCGTGCCCCCGACATCTATGCCGAGCTGCGTGTCGGATCCTGCGCTCATGGCGTGAGGTCGCCCGTTCTGGCGCCGGTGATGTAGGCGACCAGGTCGTCCTTGGTCACCTCGCCCACGTCCACCTCCGCGGTCTTGCGGCCCTGGCGCAGCACCACGGCGCGGTCGCAGACCTCGGTGACGCGGTCCATGTTGTGAGTGATCAACAGAACCGCCACTCCGGCGTCGCGCAGGCTGCGGATGAGGTCGAGCACACGGGCCGCCTGCTCCACACCCAGCGCAGCCGCGGGCTCATCGAGCAGGACGATCTGCTGTCCCCAGGCGGCCGCCCGGCCGATGGCCACCGCTTGGCGCTGGCCGCCCGACAGGGCGCTCATCGATCGGCGCAACGACGGGATGCGAATGTCGAGTCTCCCCAGGATCTCGCCGGACTCGGCCCGCATGCGCTTCTTGTCGAGCACCCCGAGCCAGGCGCCGAGCCGCCCGCCGCGCGTGTGCTCCCGGTTGAGAAAGAGGTTCTCGACCACATCGAGGGGATCGATCACGGCAAGGGTCTGGTGGACGGTCTCGATGCCCAGCGACCGGGCCGCCTCGGGCGAGGCGACCGCTTGGACGGTCCCGTCGACCTTGACGACGCCCGCGTCGGGCGCGTACACGCCGGAGATGCACTTGACCAGCGTCGACTTGCCTGCGCCGTTGTCGCCCAGCAGGGCCGTGACCCGGCCGTAGTGGAGGCTCAGCGCCACATGATCGAGCGCCCGCACGGCCCGGAACGACTTGCACAGGCCCTCGACCTCGAGTGCGGGGGCGCCGGCCGCGCCCGTCACTTCGAGCCCCCGAAGGAGACCTCGTCCCCGAAGCCGTTCCAGACTCCCGCCACCTGCGCCCGGCCGGACGAGACGCCGGTGAGGCCCACGATCAACGTCCTGGTGACGAAGGCCTGGACCCGGAAACCGAAGACGACGGTGGCGCCCTCGGCCACAGTCCGGCTCTCGCCGGGGTGGAGTCTGGCGTAGTAGTCGATGGCCGCCGGGGCGGGCATGTCCACCGGCACTGGTTCCGTCGACACCTCCGACGGGTCGTGGGCGACGACGGCTCGCACGTCGTAGTCGCCGAACACCGGGTCGACGTAGAGCCCCCCGCCGAAGCAGAGCGGCACGCCCTGGTGGATGTGGGCTACCTCGCTGAGGTAGAGCACCGCGGGCTGCTCCGGAAGGTCCCGCACTCCATGGAGGGGAGTCGTGCCGGTGAGTCCGTGGCCGGGCTCGACCTGGGTGGCGCCGGCCTCGGCCAGCATGCCGAGCACCTCGGTCGAGGTGGTGCCGGGCGCGTTGATCTCCAGCGTCGGTGGGCAGGCGGGGTGGCCACGGGCGATCTCCGCAGCCCGGGCCAGCGTCGCGGCGTTGGGGGTGAGGCGGGCCCCGCCCGAGGCGGAGTCGAACAGCAGCGCCGGGAAGGTGGTCAGTCCGGCGAACTCGGCTCCCTCGATCCCGGCGATGCGATCGATCATGGCGGGCAGGTCGTCCAGCCCGACACCGCCCTCGTGGCCGGCGTAGAACGTGTCTCCTTCGGCGAACACCCGCACCAGCAGCCGCTGGGACCGGCCGAGACGATGGGCCGCGGCCGCGGCCTCTTCGGCCTTGTTCTCAGAGAAGATCGTCCAGTAGTCGGGCTCCAGCCCGGCAGCTTCGCCGGCCTCGGCTCGGGGCACCTGCACGAGATGGCCGACGTGGCCGAGGTTGTGGCCGTGGCGGGCGATCGGTCGGGCGCAAGCCATGTCCACGGCGACATAGCCGTCGACACCGCCGGCGGTCATGGCGGCCAGCGCCGCCGGGGCCCGGCCGATCTGCTTGGTCATGGCGTAGACGGTGAGTCCCAGCCGACGGGCTTGCCGGCACAGTCCAGCCGTGTTCGTCTCGATCGCGTCGAGGTCGAGAACGCAGCTGTTGGCCGGTATCCGTCCCGCTTGATGGAACTCGACTGCGGCTTCGACGAACTGCGGGTTACGCCTCAGCAGCGGCTGCAGGAACACGTCAGGCCTCCTTCTGCTCTCTCATGTAGAGCGCCACCGCCCGCTCCCCCATCACGTCTCCTTCTGCTCTCTCATGCTCAGCGCCACCGCCAGGATGATGATCACGCCCCGGGCGATCAGCTGGTCGGCGACCCGCAGGCCCATGAGGATCAGGCCGTTGTTGAGCATGGCCATGACCACCGACCCCGCTATGGCGCCGGCCACTGAGGCCCGGCCGCCGAAGAGGTTGGTGCCACCGATGACCACCGCGGCAATCACTGTGAGCAGCAGGTTCTCGCCCAGGTCGTGGCGCCCGATCGCCAGCCGTCCGGCCAGCAGCACGCCCGCGAACGAGGCCGCGGCTGCGCTGGTCATCAGCGCGGTGATGCGAATGCGATCCGTGTTGATGCCGAGCGCGCCTGCCGCGGCGCGGTCGGCGCCCACCGACAGCACGTGGCGGCCCCATCGGAGCTGGTGCAGTACGAGGTGCCCGATCAGTCCGACCACGACGGTCCAGATGAGCAGCGACGAGATGGGCCCCACCGATCCGGCGCCGAAGACGGCCAGGAAGGTGTCGTTGCGGATCGGCAGTGACTGCAGGTTGTTCATGTTGCGGGCTATGCCGCTGACGATCCCCAGCATCCCCAGCGTCACCAGGAACGACGGGATGCGCACCTTGACGGCGATGGCGCCGTTGACGAGCCCGATGCCGGCGCCGACTGCCAGCGCCACCGCGGCGCCGGCCACGAACCCGTAGCTCCCCACCGCCTCGGCGGCTACCAGCGATGACAGGGCACAGGTCGCTCCGACCGACAGGTCGATCTCGGCCGCAGCCAGAGCGAAGGTCATGCCCACCGCCATCACCGCGATCGGAGCAGCCTGGCGGCCGATGTTGAGCAGGTTGGAGGCGGTGAGGAACCCGTCGTCGGCGAGGATGACGGCGAACATCCCGAAGATGAGCACCGCGGCCGCGTACACCACGTATTGACGCAGGCCCGGGTCCCGGCGCCGCCGCGCCAGCCATTGGTGGGCAGGAAGCAGCCGCCCGGCCGCGGCGGAGTCGTCTGTCATGCGTTCCTCACTGAGAATCGCTCCCTGTCCGCTCGGCCTCTGGGCTGTGCCCGGAGCCCCGGCGACAACTCAATGCTGGTTGCCGCCGGGGCTTGGGGGGTAAGTCTGCCTCAGCCGCCGATGGCGTCGAGGACTTCTTGGGGTGGGTCGGCGGCCAGTGATTGGCGGTAGCCCTCGACGATGTTGTCGGCGGTCACGCCGATGGCCGGCACCACCGCGAACGCCGGGGCCGGCTTGCCGAGGATCCCGTAGGCGCCCTCGATGGCCATGGTGCGGCCGAGGTTGTAGGCCTCGTCGGCGGCTATGCCCACGACGTTGCCGCCCTCGACCAGGTCCAGCGACACGTTGGTGTCGAGATCCATGGTCACCAGAGCCACATCGGAGGCGCCCGCAGCCCGAAGGGCGGCCAGCACCCCGTCGGCGGGGCCCGCCGACCACGGGGCGTAGATGCCGTCGAGGTCGGGGTTGCGGGTCAGCATGGCCGTGGCGATCTCCTCCGCCGCGGCCGGGTCGGCCAGACCCTGCTCGGCGACGATGGTGATGCCGGGATAGTTGATCTCGATCCAGGCCTTGAACGCCTGGTCGCGCTGGTTGGTCACGTAGTAGGCGGCGTCGTGGAAGATGTAGCCGACCTCGCCCTCGCCTCCGAGAGCGTCGGCCAGCAGGTCCGCGGCGGTGATGCCCATGGCGGCCAGGTCGTCGGTGACGATGCCCACGTAGTCCTCACCGTGGACGTAGCCCTGGGGAACGTTGGACAAGAACACCAGCTGCACGCCCGCGTCGACCGCCGGGCGGAACGCCTCGGCCCCCGCGTCGGGACCTATGGCCAGGCTGATGATGATGTCGGGGCTCAGCGCCATGACCGTCTCCACGTCGTTGGCCTGCTGGGCCGCGTCGAACTGGGCGTTGGTCTCGGCAATGACCTCGATCCCGAGCTCCGCGAAGGCGTCACGGGCGCCCTGGCTGACCGCGTCGGTGAACGCCCCCGCGGTATGCCACAACAACGCAGCCGTGTGACCGCCCGCCTGCACCTCAGCAACCTCGTCGTCGCTCAACGTGACCTCGCTGGAAGCAACCGCCTCCTCGCCACCAGGCCCCTGAGTCTTCGGCGCCTCAGGTGCGGGGTCGGGCTCGGGCTCGGGATCCGGCGCGGGCTCAGGTTCCGGCGCCGGCTCGGGCTCGGGCTCGGGATCCGGAGCCGGCTCAGGTTCCGGCGCCGGCTCGGGCGCGGCAGTCGTAGCCGGTGGCGCCGCGTCGTCGGCATCGTCGGCACATGCCGCGGCCACCACCGCGAACACTGCGAGCAGCGACACGAACAGCAGCCACTTGGGCTTCTTGGTCTTGGTTGTCATGGCCCCTCCCTTTGGGTCCGGTTTATGGATCGTGAACGCCGCACCATTGGGCGATGAAATGAGCGAGCGTGCGGGTGGCCGTCACCAGCTCGTCGATGGCGAGGCGCTCGAACGGGGTGTGGCAGTTGGAGATGTCGCCCGGTGCGAAGTACACGCCGGGGATCTCCAAGTCCCGCAGGAACGGTTTCTCCGACCAGTACGGCGCTCCCTCGATGCGGGCCGGTTCGCCGGTCACCGCCTCGATCGACCGCGCCAGCGCGGCCACCCCCGGCTGGTCGGCGGCTATCTCGTCGGGTGTGCCCCCGAAGCGGTGGTCGCGGGGCGCGCTGAACTCGACGCTGCACTCGACGCCGTGCTCGCCGGCAACTTCAGCGGCGATGGACTGGATGCTGGTGGCCGCGGCGTCGAGGCTCTCGCCCGGCAGGATCTTGCGGATCAGCGACAGCTCGAAGCGGCCCGGCACCGCGATGTTGCCTCCCGACTCGACCGACGTGACCAGCAGGAAGGCCTCGCCCAGCAGTTCGTGGGCGGGCACCGACTCCCGCAGACGGTCGGAGTGCTCCCACAGGCGGTCGAGCAGGCGGTGCCCGGCTCGCAGGGCGTCGACGCCGAGCTCGGGCCGGCCGAAGTAGGCGGAGACCCCCGTATAGGAGATGTCGGCGATGAGGAAGCCCATCTGGGCGGTGTAGATGGCGGAGGTGGTCGGCTCGGTGTAGATCGCGAAGTCCGCATCGGGCCGCGGCCCGGCCCGGCCCTCCACCGACGCCCGGATCCCGGCCGAGACGCCGCTACCGGGCTGGCCCGACTCCTCGTCGCACACGAACAGGGTCGACACCCTTCCGGCGGGCCGGAGCCCGGCGCGGCCGAAGGCCCGGACCGCCTCGATGATGGCGCAGATGCCGGCCTTCTGGTCGGCGACTCCCCGGCCCCATAGCTCACCGTCGATCACGTGGGCGCCGAAGGGATCCTCCCGGTCGGTTCCCGCCCAGTGCTGGGACCAGTCTTCGACGGCCACCGTGTCGAGGTGTCCGGCCAGCAGCAGCGACCTTCCTGCGCCGTCCCCGACCGTTCCGCAGACATTGGGCCGGCCGGGCTCGCACTCGAAGAGCTCGGCCGAGTCGAAGGCGTCCGACTCGGCCATCTGGCGGCAGGCCCAGCGCGCGAACTCCTCCTCGTTCGGGGTGACGCTCGGAATGCGGGTGGCCTCGCGGACCAGCTCGGTGACCGCCTCGCCGTCGACCGCCCACGCGACCCGTGCGGCCGCGCTCGTCACTGCTGGTCCCCCAGGATCTCGGGCACCAGGGACTCGTGAATGAAGCGCAACGACATGGACACCGCGCCCACCAGAGCCGCCTGCCGGCCCAATGTCGACGCTGCGAGCTCCGGCGGTGCGGCCACAAGACGGGACAGGTGGACCCGGACGGCGTCCACGAACACGGGGTTGGCTCCGACCCCACCGCCGAACACGACCCGGGTCGGGTCGGCGATCAGGCACAGGTGCGACACGGCCAGAGCCATGGCCGCCGCCACCTCGTCCAGCACTGCCGACGCGGCGGCGTCACCGGCGGCCGCGGCCGCGAATATGTCGGGAACGTCGGCGCTCGCATCGAGTCCCGAGCCGTGGCCGTCCTCGATGGCCCGACCGAACCGCTTCCGGATGGACGGCGCGGAGGCCACATCCTCGAGGGTCACAGGCACCTCGCCCGGCTCGGGCGGCGACAGCAACAGCGAGCCCAGCTCGCCCGCCGATCCGGTGCCGCCCCGGTAGAGGTCACCGCCGACCACCATTCCCAGGCCGATGCCCGTGCCCACAGAAATGGCCGCGAAGTCCCCGTCGGCCTGCTCCTCGCCCATCCGGGTCAACTCGCCGAGGGCGGCCAGGTTGACGTCGTTCTCGACATGGACGCGGGCGTCGAACCTCTCGGAAAGGTAGGCGCCCAGGGCCAGACTGTCGAAGCCGGGGAGGTTGAGGGCCTGCTCGACGCGATCGCGGTCGGGCCGGTAGATCCCGGGAACACCGACGCACATCGCGTGGCATCCGCCGTCGATGCCGCGCAGCATCTCCGACGCGGCTGTGGTGACACTCTCCAATGCGGCGCGGGCATCGGGGCCGGTGGTGAGTTCCTGTTCGGCGACCAGGTTGCCGAACAGGTCGGCAACGCCCACGAGGATCTTCGTCGCGCCGATGTCGGCCACTACCGAGTGGCGGACCGTGGGGACCAGTTCGTACAGGGCGGCCGGGCGGCCGATCGACCCCGAACTGGGGCTCTCGTCGGAGATCCGAACCAGGCCCGCCGATTCCATATCGGCGATGAGCGCCGACACGGTCGGCTTGGACAGGCCGGTGGCACGGGCGATGCCGGCCCGCGACATCCGGGTCGGGTGAGCCGAGAACAGCGCGTCGACTATCCGCTGCCCGTTGAGCAGCCTCAGGACGCCCGAGCCAGAGCCCTCTCCCATATTGTTAGTAACATTACCTTACAAACTTCTTTTGTCAAGAGGCCCCCAGAAACCCGACCGGATCCGCTCGGCCTGTATCCCGCTCTTGTTCGCTCCGCTCACGGGCCGCTCGGGCCACGGCCTCACCCGTATGGGCAGACTCGCTCGCCTGTTCGCTCGGCCTCTACCGGTCCTCTTCGAACTCCTCTTCCGGTCTCGGAGCGTGCTGCTCCTCGTGGAGCGCCCGGAAGGCGGCCTGCTCAGCCTCGGACAGGACGGTGGCTGCATGGTCGCTGTCGTCGCGCAACCAGGTGGTCTGCTGCGGGAACGGGATCTCGATGCCGGCCGCGTCGAAGGCCTCCTTGAGGCGCAGGCGGATCTCGCGCTCCACCGACCACTGCATCGACGGCTCCGTCTTGACCGCCAGCCTGAGGCCGACACCCGACGCGCCCAGGCTTTGGATGCCGAAGACCGTCGGCGCCTCGGAGAGCTCGTCGCCGCCCCACTCCGGATCGTCCCAGAGCTCGTTGGCCACCTGCTGCATGATCCCCATGGCGACACGGACGTCGGTGTCGTAGGCCACCTCGATGTCGACCACGGCCTTGGACCAGAGCTGCGAGTAGTTGCCCACCCGGGCGATCTCGCCGTTGGGAACGTGCCACACCGTGCCCCTGAGATCCCGGATGGTGGTGGACCGCAGCGACACCTCCTCGACCGTGCCGGAGGCGTAGCCGAGGTCGACGAAGTCGCCCACCCCGTAGTGGTCCTCGATCAGCATGAACAGGCCCGACAGGAAGTCCTTGACGATCGACTGGGCGCCGAAGCCCAAGGCCACGCCGCCGATGCCCGCGCCCGCGATCAGCGGCCCCAGGTTCACGCCGATCTCGCCCAGGATGATCAGCGCGGTGAAGCCCCAAATCAGAGCCACGACCACGCTGCGCAGCACATGGCCCAAGGTCTCGGCCCGGGCCTCGGCCCTGGAGCGCTCCGCCTCGTCGATCAGGGCCCGGCCGGGGCCCTTCTCCCGCAGCTTCTGCAGCCGCGCGCTGCCGGGCGTGGCCGCGATCCGCTTGGTGAAGCGCACGATGGCCCGCTTGGCGATGCGGGCGACGAACCAGGCCACCAGCAGGATGAGCGCGATGCGGATGGGCCGGTCGAGCAGCCAGTCGGCTGCGGTGGCCAACCCGCCGTTCTCGGTCCACTCGTAGACCCGCTCGCAAACGAAGCCGCGGTTCGACTCGCCGCAGGCGTCGGCCAGTCCGGTGTTGGTGGATGTCTGAGCGAAGATGAGCATCGCCACACCCTAGAGGCCGCGCGGCGGGCCGCTGACGAACATGAAGGAGTTAATCACCTGACGGGTGGCTAACCGCTTCATGTTCGTCGCCACGCCCCTAGGGGCACAGTGCCCAATCACGGCCTGGGTAGATTCGGCCGTCTATGGCGGCGGGCAGCACCAACGGCCACCGGCGCCCACCGCGGGCCGTGTCGTGGTCGGCGGCGACGGCCGTGATGGTGGTGGCGATGCTTGGGGCAGCATGCAGCGGCCAGTCTGGCCGCGGCGCCAGCGACGGCGAAGTGGTCGTGATGGCCGCCTCATCGCTAACCGACGTGATCGAGATCGTCTACGGGGACCGCGAGAGCGTGACTGCGGTGGTCGCGGGTAGCTCGACGCTGGTCGCCCAGCTCGCAGCCGGCGCCGAGGCCGATGTGCTCATCACCGCCAACGCCGCCACCATGGACCGGGCCGTGTCGGAAGGGTCGGTCCGGGGCGAGCCGGTGTTGATAGCGGTCAACACCCTCGTGCTCGCAACTCCCGCTGACAATCCGGGCGACGTCACCGGGCTCGCCGACCTGGCCCGCGGAGACCTGCTGATCGGCCTGTGCGCGCCCGAGGTCCCCTGCGGCGAGCTGGCTGCACAGGCACTCGGCGAAGCGGGCATCGCTCCCTCCGCCGACACGCTGGAGCCCAACGTGCGCTCCCTGGCGTCCAAGCTGTCCTTGGGTGAGCTCGATGCCGGGCTGGTGTACGCCACCGACGCGAGAATCGCGGGACTTGCCACAGTCGATGCCCCAGAGCTGCGCTGCCACCTCACCGGCTACTACATAGCCTCAGTGTCGGCAGAACCCCCGCCGGAGGTGCAGGCCGTGCTCGACGACTTCATACTCGGCAGCGTCGGCGCCCAAGCCCTCTACGCATACGGCTTCGAGGGATCCGACGAATGGCCGGTACCGCTATCTGTCGTGCTCCCGTGCGGAAACGTCCATTTTGACGACGGCTTCAAGGGATCCGACGTCCGGCCAGCATCCCGATGAGCAGCCGTCGCCGTCAAGCTCCTCAGCGCACACGGGGGTTGACGACACCTGATCCTGTGGCCGTCACCGCCGCGCCTAGTTCGGCACGCCCCGCCAGCGCGCTGCCCGCTCCGCTGGCCTGGGTGGGATTCGTGGCTCTCGGCCTGCTGCTGCTGCCCATCGTGGGGCTGCTGCAGCGGGCTCCGTGGTCGTCGCTTCCGTCGATCCTGGGCGAGTCCGAGGTGCTGGAGGCCCTTCGTGTCTCGTTGATCGTCAGCCTGGCCGCCACCGCAGCCTGCATAGTGCTGGGCCTGCCCCTGGCCTTCGTGCTGGCCCGCCGGCGACTGCGGTTCGCCCGGATCGTCAGGGCCGTGGTGATGCTGCCCATGGTGCTGCCGCCGGTGGTGGCCGGCACCGCCCTGCTGTTCGCGCTGGGCCGCCGGGGCCTGGTGGGCCAGTGGCTCGACTCATGGTTCGGGGTGAGCCTGCCGTTCACGACAGCCGGGTCCGTGGTGGCGGCCGCTTTCGTGGCCCTCCCCTTCTTCGTGGTGACCGTCGAGGCGGCCCTGCGCCAAGCCGGCGACGAGCTCGACGAGGCCGCGGCCACCCTCGGCGCGGGAGCCTGGGCCACCCTGGCCCATGTCACGCTGCCCACGATCCGTCCCGCGCTGGCGGCCGGCACCGCCCTGGCGTGGGCGAGGGCTCTGGGCGAGTTCGGGGCGACGCTCACATTCGCGGGCAGCTTCCCCGGCCGCACCCGCACCCTGCCGCTGGAGACCTACCTGGCCCTGGAGCGCAATCCGGAGGCGGCGGTGGCCATCAGCCTGGTCTTGATGGCGGTGGCTCTGGCCGTGCTGGTGACCCTGCGCGACCGGTGGATGCCGCGATGACCGTCGCCCCGCCTTCCGTGCCTGGCCGAATTGGCAGCGTTTTGCACGATATACGTGCATTCTGCTGCCAATTCGCTGACCTGGTCACGCCCCCAGCCGAATTGGCAGCGTTTTGCACGGCATGCGTGCATTCTGCTGCCAATTCGCGGCGGTGATCTGCCGATGACGGTCTCGTTCGACGGCCGGGTGGCCCGCCCGGGCTGGGTGCTGCGAGTGGACAGCCTGGAGATCGATGAGGGGGTCACCGCGGTGATCGGGGCCAACGGCACAGGCAAGACGACGCTGGGCCGGGCCGTGGCCGGGCTCGACCGCTTGGCCGATGGTCGCCTGGTGATCGCCGGCTCCGTGGCCGACGATCCGGCGGCCGGGGTGTTCGTTCCCGCTCACCGGCGCCGGGTGGCCATGGTGTTCCAGGACCTTCGGCTCTTCGGACATCTCAGGGTGATCGACAACGTGGCGTTCGGGCTGCGCCGGGCGGGAGCGGACCGGGCCGGCGCCCGCCGGCAGGCTGGGGCCCTGCTGGAGCGGGTCGGCGTGGACCCCGCCGCGTGGCCGAGGCGACCGGCTGCGCTGTCGGGCGGGCAGCGCCAGCGAGTGGCCATCGCCCGGGCCCTGGCGCCCGAGCCCGAGGTGCTGATCGTGGACGAGCCGCTGGCCTCGGTGGACTCCTCGGGCCGCGCCCGGCTGCGCTCGCTGCTCGGCGACTCGCCGGCCCGTCATGTGATCCTCATCACCCACGACCCGGTGGACGTGGCCACGCTGGCCCACAGGGTGGTGGTCCTCGACGCCGGGGCCGTTGTCAGCCGGGGCTCGGCGGTCGCGGTGACGGCCTCACCGGGCTGCGAGTGGGCAGCCACCTTCCTGGGCGCCAACGTGGTCCCGGGCCGGGCGCACGGCACGTCGGTGACCACCGACGGCGGCCTGGTGCTCGCCGTGGCCGAGGAGGCAGCCGGACCCGTCTACGTCATCTTCCCCGCCCATGCGGTCACCCTGCACCGCGACCGGCCCGCGGGCAGCGCCCGCAACGCCTGGCAGGCCGAGCTGCGCAGGGTCGACATAGACGGGGAGCGGGCCCGGGTGCACCTGGGCGGGCCGATCGCAGTGAGGGCCGACATCACCAAGCATTCCGCCGATGAGCTCGACCTGCGGCCGGGCCTCACGATCTGGGCCTCGCTCAAGGCCACCGAAGTCACCGTTGTCACTTGAACACATGCGAGATATCTGCTTGCAGAACGCTGCCTGTTATGTGGCCCTGGCCGAGGCGCTCGACTGGCCGCTGGTCACCCTCGACCGCCGGCTCAGCCGGGCCACCGGCCCTCTCTGCGAGGTGATCGTTCCCCCGGACGACCTCTGATCAACCGTGCCAGAATGCGACTGTGTCCGAAAGGGCTGGGTCCGAGAGGACTAGGGCAGCGAAACTAGTCGTCGCGATCTCATATCCGGCGGTCGTGCTGATCACCTTGGCGGTGTTCGGCCTGCTGACCGCGGCGGGCTTGCACGTTACGCCCGCCGCCTACTCGGCGGCTGTGGTCGCCGCAGCCCTGGTGACCTGGCACGAGCTCGCGCTCCCCTACCGGCAGTGGTGGAGGCCCCATCGAAACGAGGTCGGCGCCGACCTGGCGTTCATGGTGGCGGTGCAGATGGCACTGCCGTACCTGGTGTCGATCACGGTCACCATCTGGCTCGCCGACTGGCTCCGGTCCGCCGGGCTGACCGTCGACACCATCTGGCCGCACCGCCTCCCGGTCGTGCTGCAGGCGGCGATGATGCTGCTGGCCGCCGACTTCGGTCGGTACTGGCTGCACCGGGCCTTCCACCGCTACCAGTTCATGTGGAGCTACCACGCCGTCCATCATTCGCCACACCGCCTGTACTGGCTCAACGTCGGCCGCTTCCACCCCTTCGAGAAGGCGGTGCAGCTCGCGCTCGACACCCTGCCCTTCGCCGTGATGGGGGTGGGGAGGGAGGTGCTGGCCTCGTACTTCGTGTTCTATGCAGTGAACGGGTTCTTCCAGCACTCGAACTGCGATGTGCGGCTGGGGCCGCTCAACTACGTCATCAGCGGCCCCGAGCTGCACCGCTGGCACCACTCGGAGGTGATCGCGGAATCCAACAGCAACTACGGGAACAACCTCATCGTGTGGGATGTGCTGTTCGGGACGCGGTTCCTGCCCCCCGAGCGGGAGGTGGGCGATCTGGGACTCATCAACCGCCACTATCCGACCGGGTTCTGGACGCAGATGCGGACACCCTTCGTTCCCAAGTTGGACAAGGTCCAGCGCTGATGCCGGTGGATGCCGGCTATGTCGCCCTCAGAGCTGCGCTGATTGTCGGCCAGGAGCCCCGCCTGCGGCGTTTCCTGGCCTCGGCACAGGCCCCGGAGAA
The DNA here is from genome assembly GCA_965203635.1 of Candidatus Aldehydirespirator sp. Lineage (GTDB taxonomy): Bacteria > Actinomycetota > Acidimicrobiia > Acidimicrobiales > Aldehydirespiratoraceae > Aldehydirespirator. The sequence continues at coordinate 1,701,113 of OZ241903.1, read as the reverse complement.
GCCCCAGTGGGCACTGCTGGAACGAATCCTGGCCGCCAATGCTCGCACCTCCTTCGGCGCGGACCACTCCTTCGGGACGATACGCACCGTCGCCGACTACCGCCGGGCCGTGCCGGTGCAGACCTATGAGGATCTCCGCCAACATGTCGAGCGCCAGGAGCTCACCGGAGAGAAGCTCCTCACCGACGAGCAACCCGTGTACTACAACCGCACCAGCGGCACCCTCGGCGACCCCAAGAACATCCCGCTCACCGCGGCCGGCCTCAAGCGGCTCAAGACCCACCAGCGCCTGGCCACCCATGTGTGGTCCAAGAGCGCGCCGATCCTGTCGGGCAAGGTGTTCATGGTGGGCGGGGCCGGGGTCGAGGGCCACATGGCCGGGGGCACGCCGTACGGATCGGCCACCGGGCTGCTGCGGGAGAACCAGCCCCGCCTGCTGAGGCGGCGCTACACGCTGCCGTCATCTGTCAACACGGTCGAGGACTACGAGTCCCGCTACATCATCATGGCCGTCCTGGGGCTGGCCGACCCCGAGGTGACCTCGATCGGGACCGCCAACCCCTCCACGCTCATGCGGCTGCTGACCGTAGTGCACGAACACGCCGACACGGTCCTGCCCGCAGTGGCCGACGGCCGGCTGCCCGACCATCTGGCCGCTCTGCTCGACCCCGCCGAGGATCCCGGCCTCGAGCCCCGCCGCGGCCGCGCCGCGCAGCTTCAGAAGCAGCTGGACGCCCACGGCCGGCTCACCTACCGCGACATCTGGCCCCGGCTCCAAGGCGTAGTGACGTGGACGGGAGGCAGCTGCGGCGTGGCCGTCGCCAACGTCCGATCCTCGCTGCCGGAATCGTGCCTGGTGATGGAGGCCGGTTACGTGGCCAGCGAGATGCAGGGAACGATCAACATCGACCCCGCGTCCAACACCTGCCTGCCGGCGCTGAACGACACCTTCTTCGAGTTCGCCGAACGGGACGCATGGGAGGCCGGCGCGGCGGAGATGCTCTCCATGAGCGAACTGGAGACGGGACGCGACTACTACGTGGTGGTGACCACGCCCGACGGGCTCTACCGCTACGACATGAGCGACATCGTCAGGGTCACCGGTTGGGTGGGCGCAACCCCCTCGCTGGTGTTCGTGCAGAAGGGCAGCGGGATCACCAGCATCACCGGCGAGAAGCTGCACGAGGCCCAAGTGCTCGACGCCGTTCCGGAAGCGCTGCGCGAGCACGGCCTCACGGCCGAATTCTTCATCGTGCTGGCCGATGTGGACGCAGCCTGCTACACGCTCTACGCCGAGGTCGTGCCGGCGCCGAGCAACCAATCGGACTGGCAGGCGCGTTCGCCCGCTCGGGGGGCGGACAGTCACCGCGCGGTCGCAGCCGAGGCCGACTCCCGGCTGAGCGCGATGAACATCGAGTACGGCGCCAAGAGGGCCAGCGGCCGGCTCGGGCCAATGGTCCTGCGGGGTCTGCGACCCGGCACGGGCGCGGAGTACCGGCGTGCCCAGGTGGCCGCGGGCCAGAGGGACGCCCAGTTCAAGTACCTGCATGTGCAGTACCGACACGACTGCGCCTTCGACTTCGACGCCTTCGTCGAACCGGATGGCGCGGACTGAGGACCTGGTATGCGAATCGAGCGGCTCGACGTGCTCACCTTCAGCGTGCCCTTCCGCACGGTTTTCCGCCACGCATCCGCGAGTCGCCGGAGAGCGCGCAACCTGATCGTGGCCGCCCGCGGACCGGACGGGATCACCGGCTGGGGCGAGAGCTGCCCCCGTCCCTACGTGACCGGTGAGACCGTCGACGGCGCGGCCGCGTTCGTCCTCGAGCACCGGGAGGCTATGGCGGCCGACATCGCCGATGTAGCGAGCCTGCAGGCCTGGATGGGCGCGCACCGGGAGGTGATCGACCGCAACCCGGCCGCGTTCTGCGCAGTGGAGCTCGCCGTCCTGGACCTGATGGGCAAGGTCGAGGGACGGGCGACCGAGGACCTGCTGGGCATCGCCCCGCCAACCGGCGACTTCCGGTACTCGGCCGTGCTGGGCGACTCGCCCTGGCTCGTCTACCGCCAGCAGTGCCGCCGCTATCTCGCCGACGGTTTCCGCGACTTCAAGGTCAAGGCGTCGGGTGACCTACGCCGCGACAGGCGCAAGATGCGGACCCTCGCCACCGGGGCCACGGGTCCGAGCGACGGCCTGCGGGTGCGGATCGACGCCAACAACCTCTGGCAGTCCGCCGATGTGTGCGTCGACCACATCGGCGGCCTGGGCCTCGACCTGTTCGCGGTGGAGGAGCCGCTCCAGGCCGACGACCTCGACGGGTTCCGGCGGGTGTCGGGCGGGTGCGGAACCCGGATAATCCTCGACGAGAGCCTGCTGCGGGCCGGCCAGCTCGACGCAGTCGCCGACGACCCGGATCGATGGATCGCCAATGTCCGGGTATCGAAGATGGGCGGCGTCATCCGCGCGCTGGACGTCGTCGGCAGGGCGGCCGAACTCGGAATCGGTGTGATCGTCGGATGCCAGGTGGGTGAGACCAGCATCCTCGCTCGGGCCGCCCTGCCGGTGATGCAGGCAGCCGGGCCGGGCCTGCTTGCGGCCGAGGGCGCATTCGGCACCAACCTGCTGGATCGCGATCTGGCGACACCCACCATCATGTTCGGACCGGCCGGTGTGCTGCCAGCCAGTGAGGCGGTCGACACCCAACGCGGCGGCTTCGGACTGGCCGTCGACGAACAGGCCACGCCCGGGCTCGAGCACCTGAACGAGCAGCCATGACGCAGCGTCGGTTCATTTGGGCCACCGCCGGGCTGAGCGTCGCGTTCTTGGCCCGGGTGGTGAGCCAGGCTGTTCAGAAGTGGGCCCCGGTGTCGTTCCTGCCGCCTTTCGACGACTTCCAGGGAAGCGGCCTGCCGTACGCCGCGCTGCTATCGGCTCAGATCGCCATACTCGTGCTCCTGGTCGTGGTGGTTGTCCGCATGCACCGCGGCAAGAGCCTGATCAGCCCACGACTGATCCTGCCCGTGACCGTCGTGGGAGGCGTCTACTTCGCGGTGATGGCCGTCCGGCTGGTGCTCGGCCTGAGCGTGCTGTCTCACTCCGGGTGGTTCAGCACATGGATCCCGACCGTGTTCCACTTGGTGCTCGCCAGCCTGCTGATGCTGATCGCCGCCTATCAGCGAGCGCGGCGGTGGCGGTGATGCGCACCTCCTCCCCCCGGTAGTGCGCACCACCGCCCCGCTAGGTGACCGAATGCCCACGCGGCTTCGGTCAAGGAAGGACTACCCGATCCATGTTCGCGCACTCTGCGCCCGGCGACAACCCGGACGCATCGCGGGCCTCGGCCTCAGGACGCAGACAGCTCCTCGAGCGGCACCAGACGGCACGAGATCTCGGGCGGCGCGTCGGGCTGGACGAAGCGCAGGCCCATCACGCCGTGGTCCCGGTCGCCGGGATCTATCCAGTTGGGAACGCCCGGGTCGGCGGCGGCCACCACTATCCGCACCCTGCCGTCCGATGTGCGTGTCACGTTCTCGCTGTCCACGTAGCCCCGGCCCCAGAAGTAGTCGGCCAGGTTCTCCATCCAGTGGTTGCACAGCTGGAAGTTCCACTGCTGGCAGCGAGGCTCGGCGAACTCCACCACCAGCGCGGTGCCCGGCTGCAGCCGCCAGTAGCCGAACTCGAAGTGGCGGTCGTCGGGGGACCCTCCGATGCGCTCGTACCACTCCCTGGTGTACTCCAGCCGGTTCTCGCGGGTCAGCAGGTCCCGGGTCCAGCCCCCGTAGTCGCTGAGCAGCCCGAGGATCAACTGGGCGGCCACGGCCAGGCGGGCAGCCATGTCGTCGGGCTCGGGCGCGGCCGGGCGCGGATGCTCGTCGAGGCAGCTGATCTCCAGCCGGGGCGGTGACTCGGAGCCGCGGTCGCCGTAGACGACCCGGCCCATCAGCTCGCGGGTCTGGCGCGTCATCGGGAACCACACCTCGTCGGGGCCGGGGTCGTCGACCGACATGACGAAGTTCACGGAGCCGTCGGCCGCGGCCAGGTCGGCCAGCACGAAGCTGTGCGGTGTCAGCGCCATGTTCGGGTTGAAGCCGGGCAGGTGGTCCTCGGCTCCCAGACCGACGCCGAACGCGCCGACATCGTCGGGGATGGGCGGGCTCCACGCCGACAGGTGGGTGTAGGCGCTGCCGAGATTGCCGGTGACCCGGTACCGGTACCGGGAGTCCACGGGCTGGACGATGTGGTCCTGGTTGGGGGACTGCACCCCCTGCCCGCCCCGGAGCGGCGGCGGGATGAGCCGGATCGGCCGGGGGCGGGTGCCGGGCGTACGGCGCTCGACGGCCCGGGCCGAGGCCATCATGATCATGCGGGTGAGATAGCGGAAGCCCTCCACCCGGTCCTTGGGGTCGCCGTCGGGGGTCTCGCGCACCACGATGCGGCCCGCGGCCTTGAGCGTGTCGCAGAAGTCCTCCCACGCCTGGCCGTCCATCAGCCGCTCCCACCGGAGGGCGGCCACCACCTCGGAGTCGACGCCCGTGGTCGCCTTGGGCTGCGTGTCACTCACCGCTGGCTCCCTCGTCGTGTGGCTGCTGCTGTTCGGTGGGCGCCAATGGTGGCATCCCCAGGGCGTCCTGCAGGAAGCGGAGCTGGAGCAGCAGCAGGTTCTCGGCCACCTCCTCCTGGGGGGTCATGTGGGTGGTCCCGCTGAGGGGGAGCACGGTGTGGGGGCGCCCGGCCTCGGTCAGCGCCTGCGACAGCCGCAGGGTGTGGGCGGCCACCACGTTGTCGTCGGCAAGGCCGTGGATCAGCATCAGCGGCCGCTGCAAGCCGGACGCGAGCGGGGTCAGGTCGGTTCGCTCGTAGTTGCCCGGCGCGGTCGCCGGGTGCCCCAGGTAGCGCTCGGTGTAGTGGGTGTCGTAGAGGCGCCAGTCGGTGACCGGCGCTCCGGCGACGGCCGCGGCGAACACGTCGGGCCGGCGCAGCACGGCCAGCGCGGCCAGGTAGCCGCCGAAGGACCAGCCCCTGATAGCGACCCTTGTCATGTCGAGCATCGGATAGCGGTCGGCGGCGTCGCCCAACGCCTCGATCTGGTCTTCCAGGACCGGGCCGGCCAGGTCGCCCCGCACGGCCCGCTCGAAGGCCGGACCCCGACCGGGTGTGCCCCGCCCGTCCACGACCAGCACGGCGAAGCCCTGGTCGGCGAACCACTGCGAGGTGTGGAACAGCGCCTCGGCCCGTTGCACCCGCTGGACGTGGGGACCGCCGTAGGGGTCGAGCAGCACCGGCAGCGGTCCGCCATCCCGTCCGGCGCCGTCGGAGGGCAGCACGATGGCCGAGACGAGCCGGCGGGGTCCGAGCTCGGCGATCTCGACGTTGAGCTCCAGGCCCGGATCGGCCGCGTGGGAGGCGATGAGAAGGTCCGGCTCGGCGCGCCGCCGCGACCGCACCGTGCAGCGCCGGCCACGGTGCTCGAGCGAGCGTCCGGCGACAACGACCGTGTCCCCGCCGGCGGCGACCCCGTTGACGCCCGGTCCGGCAGTGAGCCATTCGAGGGCTCCGTCCCAGCCGACTCGGGCCACATGGACCTCGGACGGGTCCACCGACGCGGTGACCGTCACACCGTCGCCGTCGGCGTGGTGAACGGCGCGGACCTGGACGCGGTCTGCGGTGAGCGGCTCGCCGTCTGCACACAGGCAGCGAGCCGGGCCGCGGTCCTCGACGGTGACCAGCCGGCCGGCCGCCACGCGGGGAACTCCCGGCACCAGCTCCACCCAGGCGTCGTCGGTGACGGTCCTCAGCAGCCGGCACTCCCCGGTGTCGGGGTCGGCCGCCAGCACCCCGAGGGTGCGCTGATCACGGGACTGCACCGTCAGCAGCAGGCCGTCGCGGGTCCAGCGAACCGCGGCCAGGTACTCCCGGCCGTCCCCGTCCCAAGCGACGGTGACCGGTTCGGCCTCGCCGTCGATATCCAACATCGCCAGGGCGACTTCCGCGTTGGCCTCGCCCGCGGCCGGATAGCGGATCTCGACGGGCGCGCCGCCGGGCGCGGCGGGATCGGAGATCCACCAGCGGGACACCGGCGCAGTGTCCACGCGGGCGGCCAGCAGCCTTCGGCCGTCGGGGGACCACCAGTGCCCCCGGGTGCGGCCCATCTCCTCGGCCGCCACGAACTCGGCTGCGCCCCAGCCGACCGTGTCGCCCGGCTCGTGGGCCACCAACCGGTCGCCGGCGCGGTCACCGGTCACCCGCAGCGACGACCCGGCCACGTAGGCCACCCGGGCGCCGTCGGGTGACAGTCGCGGGTCGAACGCCCCCGTCGGCGCGGGCAGGGCCTGCGGCGCCGGTCCGCCGCTCGCCAGCGACACCCGCCACAGCTGGCCGCCCAGCGCGAACACCGCGGTGTCGAGCGCTTCGTCGGCGTCGTAGGAGACGATGCCGGAACCGGTCTCGCGCACCCGCTCGCGCCGGGCCCGTTCCGCCGGCGGCAGGTCCCGGCCGTCGCCGTTGGAGCCGAGTCGGCGGGGGTCGGCCACCAGGCGCTCCACCCCAGAAATCACGTCGAGCTCCCACAGGGAATTGACCGCGTCGACCGGGCCGGTCGAGCGCAGGAAGGCCACTCGCGTGCCGTCGGCGGACACCCGGATGTTCCGGGGCTCGCCCAGCGTGAACCGTCGGGTGAGGGCCTGACGCCTGGGGAAGGACTCGGTCCCGTCCACCCGGCCCCGCCGGCTCAGTCCCAGCCCCCGGCGGACGGGGTGATCAGTCGCCCAGCTGGGCCTGGAGGTAGTTCTGGATGCCGATGTCGGCGATGGCGCTCTGCTGGGTCTCGATCCAGTCGAGGTGCTCCTCTTCGCCCACCAGCAGATGCTCCAGCAGCTCGCGGGTGCCGATGTCGCCGTGCTCCTCGGCGAGGGCCACTCCCCGGCGGTAGCGGTCGATGGCAGCCACTTCGAGCAGCCGGTCGTTCTCCATCTGCTCCTCGACCGTCTTGCCGGCCCGCACGCTGGCGAGGCTCTCCAGCCGGGGCATGCCGTCCAGGTACAGGATGCGGTCCATCAGCTTCTCGGCGTCGTGCATCTCCTCGATGGACTCCTCGCGCATCTTGGCCGCCAGGCGGGTCCAGCCCCAGTCCTCGCATACCTTGGAATTGACGAAGTACTGGTTGATGGCAGTGACCTCGGCGGCCAGAGCCTCGTTGAGGAACTCGATGATCTCCGGTGAGCCTTGCATGGCCCCACCCTAACTTCCCCCGCTCCGCTTGCTCGAAGCATGGTTGCGAGCGGCGTGCTCAGTCCTCCACAACGTGGGAGGCGAAACCGTCCAGCGATCGGGACCAGGCAACCGGATCCACTGCGCCGCCGGGGTCCAGGGCCTCCGCAGCGGCCTCGCCCATGGCCAGCACGTGGTGCAAGTTGTCCAGCACACCGAGGCCGTGGCGTCCCAGCGACACCACGCGGGCCCGAGCGAGCGAGTGCAGCCATTCCTCGACGACGGCCCGTGCTCTCATGGTGGCGATCTCGTAGACGGGATAGACGGCGGGAAGCCGCCTCACCTCGACCCGCTCCACCTCGGGGACTTCCAGACCGGCGCGCGCCAAGCCGTCGGCCACGAGTTCGCCGATGCGGTCTTCGGAGTGCTGCCACAGCTCGTCGCCGGGCCAGCACGGGATCTCGGCACACAGCACGGTGCGGCCGGGCGGATCGTCGCCGTCGCGGTAGTTCTTCGGCTCCGACAGGCGCGACACGGCCGTCTCCGCGCCGGGGAAGTAGTGGGCGTCGAACGGGGTGAACCGGTCGCGGCCCACTACCAGGTACGCAAGCACGACAGCCCTGGTCCGGCATTGTTGCAGAGCCTCGGCGACCGCGGCCGGAGGCGGTGGATCCACGGCCGCGGCCAGCGCCGGGATCGGCATGGTCGACAGGACCGCGTCGGCCCGGAGCACTCCACCGTCGACATGCACCGACACGGCGTCGCCGGCCGCTTCGAGCCCGCCGACCGGGACGCCCAGCCGCAGATCGACCCCGGCGCCGGTGGCGACGTCGGCCAGGGCCTCGCTGAGCTGCCCGTAGCCCCGCCGGGGGTACAGGAAGTCTCGTCCCTGCGGTCGCGCCGCCTTGACGACACGCCTCATGACATCGCCCGCCCCGGAGGCCGACACTCTCCGGAGGGCCAGCTCGCGGTCGAGGAGACCAGCATCGACGCCGTAGAGCTTGCGGGCGTAGGGCGCGTAGAACTCGCGGGCCACCGTGGGCCCCAGCCGGTGTGCGACCTCGTCCGCGAACGTGGCCGGCCCGGCGCTCCCGCGGCGCCGCAGCGGGGCCGCGGCTGCGTCGAGCGCGGCCCGGGCACCGAAGGACGGCGGCAGGTTGCGCACCATGTCTCCCGCTCGTAGCGGGAAGGCGATCCACCGGCCGTTCAGACGGATCCGGCCGTTGCGCGGCCTGACCTGCAGATCGGGTCCGAGCACCGACCGGAACAACTCCAGGAACCGTTCGCCGGTGGCGGGATGCAGCCGGTGGGAGCCGAAGTCGACCCGCTGGCCCGCGACCTCGAAGCTGCCGGCCATGCCTCCGACAGCGGCCGTTGCCTCCAGGAGGGTGCACCGATGGCCCAGTTGCGCGCTGCGAAGCGCCGCCATTAGCCCGGCCGGGCCGGCGCCGATGACGGCTACCTCAGCCATGCGGGCCGCTCCAGTTGTTCATCCGGCCACACTTCTTGTAAGGTATACCTAATGCTTGCTGTACCGCACGATGAATATACCACCAACGGCCACGGACGACAGCCCGAGCCGGGACAGATCGCGGTGGTGACGGGAGCGGCCGGCTTCATCGGTTCGCATCTGGTCGACCTGCTGCTGGAGCGGGGACACACGGCGGTCGGGCTGGACTCTTTGGACCCTGCCTACAGCCCGGCCCAGAAGCGGGCCAACCTGGCAGCGGCCCAGCGGCACCCGTCGTTCCGGCTGGTGGTCGACGACCTCCGGCGCGCCGACCTTGCCGCTCTGTTCGCCGGGGCCACCACGGTGTTCCACCTCGCGGCCCGGGCCGGCGTGCAGGACTCGTGGCGGCAGGGCGTCACCGACACCTGGGAAGTCAACGTGGCCGGCACCCAGGCAGTGCTGGAGGCCGCACTGGCCGCAGGCGTCGGTCGGGTGGTCCTGGCCTCCAGCTCCTCGGTCTACGGCGAGACCGCGGCGCCCGGCGGGCCGCGGACGGTGAACCCGATCAGCCCCTACGGCGCCTCCAAGGCCGCCTGTGAGCACCTCGCCGGCGTCTACGCCGGCCGGGGCCTCGAAGTCGTCACGCTGCGGTACTTCACCGTGTTCGGGCCCCGGCAGCGCCCCGACATGGCCATGCATCGCATGTTCGAGGCGACCCGGTCCGAAGGGCCCACCTTCTGTCGCAGGGGTTCGGGCGAGCAGACACGCGAGTTCACCTTCGTGCACGACGTGGCGGAAGCGACCGCGGCGGCGGCCACAGTCCCCGCCGCGGCCGGGAGGACGTTCGACATCGGCGGCGGAGCCCGCCCCTCGCTCAATGACGTGATCGCGGCGGTAGGAGCGGTAACCAGGACCGCTGTGCGGGTTCAGACCGTGCCCCGACCGGCCGGGGACCCCCAAGCGACTACAGCCGACACCGGCCCGGCACGCGAGTTGCTGGGCTGGAGGCCGGTCACGCCCCTGCGTCGGGGTCTGGCCGAGCAGGCAGCGTGGCATCGTCGGCGATGGGCTGCCGGCTCTCGCCCGGCACCGCAGCCACCGGCCCCGCAGCCTGGCTCGAGCCGGCCGGTCCCGGCCGCGATCTGAGAGCATCCACAAGTATGTGAGAGCCTCTCGCGTCGCAGCGGGGTCACTCCCGCTCTTGTTCGCTGCGCTCACGGGCCGCTCGGGCCACGGCCTCGCCCGTACGAGCCAGCTTCGCGCACCTATTCGCTCGGCCTCTGAGCCAGCCCCACGCGCCCAGCGCGGCGACCACGACCGTCCACGCGACCGTCAGCGCCACCGCGCCCCCTTCGAAGTGGCGATGGTCGGGCAGCAGCGTCGACCAGGCCACATAGACGGGGTTGGCGGTCTGTTCGAAGTCGACGATGAGGGTGCGCCGACCGGTGGAGGCCTCGACGACCAGCCAGACCCAGTTGAAGATCCCGATCAGGCAGCCGCCCAGCGCCAGCCACCGCAACCTGCGCCACCGGTCCGCGAGCATCGCCACCGCCACCACCGCCGCGGGGAGCGCCGCCACCACCTGACGGCCGGGCCACCACCAGCCGTGCATGGTCAACGCGACCCAGGTCGCCATCGCATAGGTGGCCGCGATCACGGCAAGCAGGGCGGCCCAACCGGGCGGGCGCCGGCGGGCGAGCGCGGCGAGGGCGGGCACGGCCAGCAGGTAGGCGGGTGCCCACGCCGCCAGCCCGAACCCCCGGTCCACCAGCAGGCCGATCAGGCGCCGGCTCCGTCCGAGGTAGTCGGGATCACGGCCCAGCACCAGCAGTTCGCCGTCTATGAAGTGGTCCCCGCTCGCGTAGGCGGTCCAGCCGCCGTAGACGCTGCGGTGGAAGGCCAGGTAGACGGCCCCGGCGACGGCGAGGACGGCCAAGTCCAGAGCCATCTGGCGCCAGCGGTCTGGCCACAGTCTGGCGGCAAGCACGATCGCCAATACTGCGGCCACGGGCACGAATTTCACCGACAGCCACGGCAGGGCGACGATGCTGGCGACGGCTAGGACCCGCCCGGTTCGTTCCAATGGCCCGGTGACCGCGGCGATCCCCAGAGTCAGGCACAGCGCGGCCGGCATCTCGGGATAGACCTGGGTGGCGTAGCCCACCAGCGGCGGCGCCGCGAAGAAGGCGCCCACCACCAAGCCGCCCACACCCACGCCGACACCGAACCGGCGGACCGCCAGCCAAAGCGTGGCCGCCGCGGTTGCGGCCGCGAACACGGCCAGCGCGGCTTTGGCCGTGATCCAACCACCCAGCCTCATGGGCAGTGCCAGCAGCGCGGGCAGCAGCGGATCGTGGGGGCTGATGCGCCGGCCCGAGTCGTCGAGCTCGATCGTCTGGGGGTTGAGGTCGATCTCGTGGTAGGGCTCGAAGCGCCGCTCGGCGAGTTCGTCGCTGATGTCGAGGTCGAAGTCCTCGCCGATGCTGATGGCGGTGGTCAGGTACTGGGGCTCATCGGCCGTCACCCTTGCGCCGTAGGTCGCCCTGGCGCCGATGGCCGGCAACGCAATGGCGAAGGTCCACACCGCCACCACGGCCATGACCAGACCGAGTCTCGGTGGCTGTCCTCTCCTCAACAGCCTCAGAGGCGGGAGCCTCACAGCAGGTGGTCGCGGCGGATCACCAGGAACCACGTCAACACGAACGACAGGGCGACCAGGACCACAGCCATGATCCCGGCCTCGGCGATGAAGGCATCCTCGAAGGAGCCGAAGATCCGGGTGGCCAGCGTCGAGAAGCCGAGCGGCGACACGAACAGGCTGATGGGAAGCTCCTTCATCACCGACAGCAGCACGAGGCCCACGCCGGCGAGCAGCCCCGGTCCCATCATGGGCAGGTCAACGGCAAGGAAGCGGCGTATCCGGCCCGCTCCGAGGATCCGGGCCGAGTCGTGCAGCCGCTCGGGCACGCCCCGCACCGCCACCAGCGTCACCCCCATGGCCAGTGATCCGAACCGGACCATGTAGGCGAAGATCAGCAGCGCCATGGTGTCGTTGAACAGCTCGAACGCCAGGTCGGATCGCAGCGTCCAGAACCGCATCGAGAGCGCGATGAGGATGCCGGGCAGGGCGAAGGTGCTGATCACCAGCGCGTAGGCGAATGAGCCGGCGCGGGACCGGTACCGGCCAACGAGCAGGGCTATGGGCAGCACCGCCGCCGTCGACACGACGGCTGCGACCACGCTGACCCCCAGGGTGTTCACGGTGGCGTCGAGCACTATGGAGGAGTCGATGGTCAGGGGCCGGCCGCCCGTCGCGGACCGGATGAGACCCCCCGCAGCCCAGTCCAGCAGCGCCACCAGCGGTGCCCCGACCGCTCCCGCGGCGGCCAGGGCAACGAGACCGGTCGCAGGGCCCCGCCAGCGACCGAGGCCGTAGATCATGGGGCGCTTCGACTGGGCTCCCGCCGCGTCGGGGAGCCGGTGGGACAACCGGCGCTCGCCGATCACCACCAAAGCGGCCAGCACCAGCAGGATCAGGCTCAGCGCCAGCGCCACCGGCGGGTTGGCCAGCTGGTTCGTGGCGATGGCCCGGGTGAGCGTGTCGTACCGCATGAGCTGCACCGCGCCGTAGTCGCTGAGGGTGTAGAGGAACACCAGCAGCGTGCCGGCGCCCATGGCGGTGGCCATCTGGGGCACGCAGATGCGCCCGAAGACCTTGAGCGCAGTGTCGCCCAGCACCCTTGCGCTCTCCTCGAGGGTGCTGGGAAGCTGCCGCAGCCGAGCCGCGACCGGCAGGTACACGTAGGGGTAGGTCATGAGCGTGAGGACCAGCCACGCGCCCCTGAACCCCCGAAGCTCGGGGGTGCGATCCACCCCGATGCCGGTGAGCAGGTCGTTGGCCAGCCCGCCCGGGTTGAGAGTATGGATGAAGGCGGCCGCGCCGACGAAGGTGGGAAACACCAGCGGCAGCGGCAGCAGGATGCGCCACAGACGGATGAGCGGGAGGTCGGTCCGGGTGGTGAGCCAGGCCAGGCCGGTGCCCAGGGCCAACGCGGCGGCCGACACCGACACCGCCAATTGCAGCGAGCGCCACAGCGGCCCGACGGTACGGTCGCTGAAGAGCAGGCCGGCCGGGTCGGCTCCGGCGGCGAAGTTCCGGTAGACGAGATACACCCCGGGGAAGGCGAACGCGCCGGCTAGGACTAGGCCCGCCACCCGCAGCATCGGCGGAGCCCCCGCGAGACTCCGCGGGCTCGTGGTGGTGCCGGCAGTCACCGGTTGAGCATGCCGCCGCCTCGACTGCTCGCCACCCGGACTACTGGTTGAGGATGCCGCTCGACTCGATGATGGCGATGGTCTCCTCGAAGCCGCCCCCGAGGGCGTCGAAGTCGACGCTGCCGATCTCCAGCGCCTTCAGCGGAGGGAGGATGTCGGCCGGCTCGACCCCCGCCGCCAGCGGGTATTCGAAGGTTTGCTGGCTGAAGTAGCGCTGAACCGGCGCCGACAGCAGGTAGGCGATCAGATCGTTGGCGGCCTGCCGGTTGTCGCTGCCGGCGGTGATGGTGGCCGCGGTGATGATGAGCAGCGAGCCGATGTCGTCGTCGGCCAGGTCGTGGTTGGCGGCCCGGTGGCGGTCGCCCGCGGCTGCGGCCTCCTGGTACTGGTAGTAGTGGTTGACGAGGCCCATGTCGATCTCGCCCCGGCCGGCGGCCTCGACGATGGACCGGTTGTTGGGGTAGTAGCGGGCGTCGTTGGCCACCATGTCGTTGAGCCATTGCGCGGCCACGCCGGAGCCGTACTGGTCGCGGAACACGGTGAACCAGTCGATGAAGGAGCCGTTGGTGGCCGGGATGGCGACCCGGCCCCGGTAGCGGTCGCCGGTCAGGTCGAACACGGACTCGGGGAGCTCGGCGGGGGGCACCGAGTCGAGATTGTGGACAAGCACGCGCTTGCGGCCCGAGAAGCCGACCCAGGTGTCCGACCTCGATCGGCTCTCCTCGCCGACGAGGCCGAGCACGTCGCCGTCGATGGAGCCGAGCAGGCTTGCGCTCTCGAGGAACCCGACCGGACCGGGCGAGCGCGACAGGAAGACGTCGGCCGATGTGCGGTCGCCCTCCTCGGCCATCAGCAGGGCCAGGTCGGTGGAACTCCCCCACCGCACGGCCACGTCAGTTCCTGTCTCGCAGGCGAAGGCCTCCAGCGTGGGACCGATCAGGTTCTCGGTCCGGCCCGAGTACACCGTGACCTCCCGGCCGTTGGACCCGGCGCACTGGCCGTCGTAGATCTCGGCCGCAGTCCCGTCCAGGTACCGGGCCTCGTCCTGCGAGCACGCCCCCGCAATCAGGGCCAACACAGCTGCCACACCGAGGATTCGTCCTATCATGGCGCAAGACTATAGCCAGGGTTTGCGAAAATCGTAAAGTCAGCCTAACTAGACTTCCCGACGAGTGTCCATGAGCCTGTTGCCCGCGATCAGAGCCCGCCTGCCCCGCGGCGCCGTGTCGGTGCTGGTCGTGGCGGTCACCGGCCTGGCCGCGGTCGCCATCGTCTCCACCGTGGACGCCGGTGCGCTGACCCGCGCCGCCCGCACAGCCCGGGGCGAACCCTTCCGGGTCGTGGCTGCAGTGGGCGCGTTCGGCCTCGCATTCGTGCTGAGGGCCGTGGCCTGGCGACGAGTCCTGCCGGGGCTCAGCTTCGGGCACGCCCTCGGCGGGATCCATCTGGCTCTGGGCGGCAATCACCTGCTTCCCCTGCGCCTCGGCGAGCCGATGAGGGTCGTCAGCGTGGTGCGGCGCGCCGGGGTGAGCGTCGACGCCGCGACGGCCTCCACCGTTGCGCTGCGCTCAGCCGATCTGCTGGCGGTGGTCGGACTCGTGCTGGCGGCCGGTCCGGCCGCGCTGGCCGCGGGGACCGGGTGGGGAGGATGGCTGGTGTTCGCGGCAGTGGCCGCCGCGGCCCTGGCAGCCTGGCTGTGGCTGCGCCGCCTGTCGGGCCGCCGCGACGACGTGAACATGCCCGGCCTGGCTGCGCTCGGCCTGTCGGCGACGGCATGGCTGGCAGAGGCGGTGCTCGTGTGGCAGGCAGCCCACTGGGCCGGCCTGCAGATCAGCTTCGTCGAGGCCCTGGGGGTCACGGCGGTGTCGGTGGCCGCACAGGTAGCGGCCATCGCTCCGGGCGGCTTCGGGACCTACGAGGCGGCTGCGGTCGGCGCCTACGTCGCCCTCGGCCACGACGCGGGTGACGCGCTGGTGGCCGCGCTGGCCGCCCACGCTCTGAAGACCGCCTACTCGCTGGCCGCGGGCGCGATCGCGGTGTTCGCCCCCGCTCCCAGCCTGGCCGGCCGGCTCCGGCTGCGCCGCCCGGCCGCGCCGCCGGCGGCGCAAGTGCCGGCCGCCGGGCGAGAGAGTCCGATCGTGTTTTTCATGCCCGCCCACAACGAGGAGGAGTCGGTCGGGGCCTGCGTGCAACGGACACCCGCGACGGTGCTCGGACACCCCGTGCAGGTGCTGGTGGTGGACGACGGTTCCACCGACACCACCGCGGAGAGGGCCAGAGCCGCGGGTGCGGAGGTGGTCAGCCTTCCGGAGAACCGGGGACTGGGTGCAGCCGTGCGGGTGGGACTGGCCACCGCGGTGGACCGCGGGGCTGCGGCCGTGGCGTTCTGCGATGCCGACGGCGAGTACCCGCCCGAAGAGCTCAAGACGCTCGTGGCCCCGATACTCGCGGGCGAGGCCGACTACGTGGCCGGCAGCCGGTTCCTGGGCCGGATCCACCACATGCGGCCCCACCGCCGGCTCGGGAACATGGTTCTCACCCGGGCACTGTCGATCGTTGCTCGCCGCAGGATCACCGATGGGCAGACCGGCTATCGCGCCTTCTCGCCCCGGGCGGCCGCCGACGCCGAGATCATCCACGACTACAACTACGCGCAGGTGCTGACGCTCGACCTGCTGGCCAAGGGCTACCGGTACGCGGAGGTGCCGATCAGTTACCGCTTCCGCACGACGGGCCGGAGCTTCGTGCGACTGGGCCGCTACCTGCGCAACGTCGTTCCGGCCGTCTACCGGGAATTGAACCCCAAGTTGATTAGTTGAAGTTGGCGCGATATGTTAGGTATACCTACTATCAATCCTTAAGCCTTCGAAAGGACCCGGCCATGTACCGCTACTCCCAGCGCTTGGCGCCGATCGCCGCTCTCGTCGTAGTCCTCGTAGCCGCCTCGTGCAGCGGGACCGACGACGGCGCCGCCGTCCGCGAGATCAACGAGGGCTCGGAGTCGGTCTCAGCCTCGGCGTCCGGCACCGGATCAGCATCCGGGTCGGCCAGCGCGTCGGCGAGCGGATCAGCATCGGCCATTGCCACCGGCACCGGATCGGCGTCAGGGACCGGCACCGGGTCGGCATCGGCCACCGGCACCGGGTCGGCATCGGCCTCAGCGCCTGCCGACGGGAGCTCGGCCGCCTCGCCGGGCGACGGAGGCTACGAGTACGCGTCGAACGTCGACTCGCACCGGCTGCTGGTGGCCGACATCTGCGGCATCGGGGATCTGCTCGACGCGAGCGACTTTGCCGCAGTCGAGGACATCTACCGCAACGGCGAGAACTCGGTGAAGAGCGACGGCTCCATCCGCACCATCGGCGGCTTCGCGGCCGGCGAGGGCAAGCAGCACGGGCTTGACGCCTACTACGGCACCCCCACGCCTCTCGACGACTTCGTGACAGCCGCCCTGCAGGGAACGGGAATGTTCGAGGGCCAGAGCGACGGTGTGCGGTCCCAGGGAGCGGAGAAGGGTATCCAGAACCAGGTGATGGTTGCCTATACGGTGCACGAGCTCTACGCCGCCCTGGCCAAGGCCGCCGACGGCAACTTCGATGTGGCCAGCGGCGCGGTGCACAACTGGGACGAGGGCTGGGCCTTCTTCCACGGCACCGAACCGGGCTGCGCGCCCTACGCCACCGGCAACAAGCGGGCCGGCAACTTCGGCACGACCGGCGCCGACGGCGAGACGGCCCGGGCCAATGAGGCGATCCTGGCCGCCATGATCGACGGCCGCGACGCCCTCGTCTCCGGGGACGCCGCCTCCGCTGAGGCCGCCGCCACGGAAGTGATCCGCAATCTGGCCATCACCTACTCGCAGGCCGCCATCCGCTACGCCAGCCTCATCGAGGGCGACCTGGCCGACGGCAACGACGCCAAGGCCAAGGAGCATCAGGCCGAGGGCTTGGCGTTCTGGCGGGTGGTCGAGGCCTACATGGTCCCTGCAGGCGCCGATGCCGGCGCCATGGACGCGATCTTCGATCTGAGCAATCCCCCGGGCGCAAACGGGTTCGGCGTTGAGGTGCGCGCCGCACTCCAGCCCGCGTGGGACGCCCTGGGCATCGCTGCGAGCGACATCGGCTCTCTTCAATAGTCGCGACACCAGGGCGTGGCGTCCCGGCGGTTCATGCGCGCCGCCGGGACGCCAACTCTCTCAGATCCCAGGAACCCAGGGGTTGTCGTCGAGGGCCAGCCCCCGCACCATCGTGTTAAGGGGAGTTACCAGCCCTCGAAGACGGGGTCGCGCTTCTCCACGAAGGCCCGCATGGCCTCCTTGGTGTCGCCGGTGGCGAAGTTCACGCCCTGGCCCAGGGCCTCGGCCTCCAGCGCCTGGAACAGCGAGATGTTGGAGGCGTTGTTCAGGAAGCGTTTGGAGTTGGCCAGCGCAATGGGCGGGCCGGCCGCGAGCGTGGCCGCCATCTCGTCCACCGCGGCGTCGAGGTCTTCGGCGGCGACGACCTCGTTGACGATGCCTAGTTCCGCGGCCCGGGACGCCCCGATGATGTCTCCGGTGAAGGCCAGGCGCTTGGCCTCGTGCAGCCCGATCCGCTTGGGCAGCAGCCACGAAGTCCCGAAGTCGAGACTCAGGCCCCGCTTGGCGAAGATCAGAGAGAACCGCGCCCGCTCCGAGCACCACACCATGTCGGCGGCCAGAGCCATGCCGAAGCCCGCGCCCACGGCCACCCCGTCCACCTTGGCGATCACCGGGCGGGGGCAGTCGTGGATGGCCATCACCGTGTCGGCGATGTCGCGCATGTGGTCGGTGCGGTGCCGGGGTGGCTGGTCTCCGGCCGCTTCCTCGTCGTCTGCTGGGCCCACGTCGGCGCCGGCGCAGAAGTCGCCGCCCGCTCCGGTGAGCACTACCGCCCGGGTCGATGATTCGGCGATGTCGCGGAACCCGTGCCGCAGTCCGGCCCACATGGCCGGCGTGCAGGCGTTCTTGCGCCGGGGCCGGTCGACGGTGACGGTCGTGATGGCGCCGGCGGACTCGATGTGGATGTTCGGATGCGGCAACGGTGCTCCAAGGATGCTCGGCGGGCGGTGTCGCGACGCTATCCACAAGCGCGAACAGGTGCGAGTGCCACCTGCATCACCTCGGCGGACCCGTCGGCGATGACGAGGCCTCTTCCCGGCACCGGTGCCAGGGCCAGGCGGGCGGGCAGAGTCGCGCCGAGCAGGTCGGCGTCGAGGGGGCCGGGCCTGAACAGCACACCCGTGCGGCACGATCTCAACTCATGGAGCCAGCTGCCATAGGACGAGCGGAGCCGGTCAGCCGTTGTCGAGGCCACCAGATGGCTGCGGCCCGTAGTGGACGCGGCCAGTCCGGCCAGGCGTGCGGCGGTGTCGCCGATCCGGTCGGCGTCATCCACCAGCAGCAGGCGGCGAACGTCGGTGTCGGCGGCTTCGTCGAGCGAGTCGGCCGGCACCGCCTCCAGTCCCAGCTGCGTGGACAACTCGCCGGGCCGGTCGGCCACTACCACCACGTGCGCTCCGGCGGCGCGGGCGGCTGCGCCGATCGCGGCCAGTGCGCAGGTGCGTCCGGTGCGGGGAGGTCCCAGCACCAGGGCGTGCTCGCCGTCGTGGAGTGTGAGTCCGGCCGGCTCGAGGTCGAGGTCGCTGATGGCGAAGCGGATGTGTATGCGTCGATCCTCGACGTCCGCGCTGGCGGGTAGGTCCTCCAGTCCGATGTGCTTGGGTAGGGACCCGACCCGGACGGGTTCACGCATGGTCGGCGGGGACTTGGCCGCCAGTGCCGTCGCGGCTGCGGCCAGGTCGCCATGGGCGGGCCGGGCGACATGAACCTCCAGCCCGTCGCCGACGCTGACAGCCCGACCGGCAACGAGATCGGCGGTGGGCTGCTTGAGCCCGAAGCGCAGGCCGTCGCTGGTGTCAGAGGTGGCGTGAACGAGGACCACGCCGGCGGAGGCGGCGAGATCGGGCGGAAGGTCCGCGGCCCGGCCGATGCTCACCGCCACCCGCACGCCCACCGCCGGGCCGTCGCCCCAGATGCGAGCGAACCGGTCGTGGGGCTCCGGCTCGCGTACCGGGTCGTGGGCGCGGACCAGCCCGGCGAGATCATCGACCAGCAGCACCACCTCGGCAGGACGCCCGGACCGGCCGCCGGCTCGCCGGGCGGCTACCTCGTCGTCGAGGAGGCGCAGCAGGCGGGTTCGCCGATCCCCTTCCATCGGGGCGACGACCGCGCCGACATGGGGAAGGCTGCCGAGCGCCGACAGCGTGCCGGCATCGAGGTCGATCCCGTAGATGTGCAATTCGTCGGGGCTGTAGGTTCGGCACAGGTCGAGGGCGACCGCGGCCAGGGTGGTGGTCGTGCCCGACCCGGGGCCGCCGATGACCGCCAGGTGGCCGTCGGCCGGATGCCATCCGCCGGGGAACTGCCGCTGGCGGACAGGGTCGTCCGCCAGCCAGGCCGCGGGCCGGCCCGGGCCGGCCGCTTCGACGAGGCCCGTAGCGGCGACCTCGCTGGGGAGGGGCGCCGGCCATGGCGGGCGGGGCTCGGCACCCCCGAGGCTGTGGTGGGCTGCTCGAACGGCTTCCACCACCGAGTCGAGGTCGCTGCGCTGGTCGCCGGAGGTCGGGATGGGGCGAGACCCGACGGGGCCGACCGGACCGACCCGCAAGCCCGTCGAGCATCGGGGTGTGCTGCCGGTCACCAGCGCCGACTGGAACGCAACGAGCTCTCCCGGCCCGAAGCGGGCCATCGCCCGGCCGGGCCGTTGACGGGGTATACGGGCCGCGTCGGGCGCATCGATCACGTCGTTGGAGTCGTGGCGGTCGGTCACCCGCAGGGCGATCCGGCAAGAGGTGTTGGCTCTGATGTCGTCGGTCACCACCCCGGCCGGCCGCTGGGTGGCCAGCACCATGTGGACGCCGAGGCTGCGGCCCCGCTGCGCGATCCCGACCAGCGAGCGCAGGAATTCGGGCAGTTCGGCGGCCAGCGTGGCGAACTCGTCCACGACGACCACCAGCCGGGGCAACCGGTCGCCGCCCGCGTCACCGGTTCGGGCCCGGAATGCGGCCAGGTCCTCGGCGCCCGCAGCTCGTAGGCGCTCCTCGCGATGGCGCAGTTCGGCCTCCAGGCACACCAGCGCTCGCTCGGCCAGGCGGTCATCGAGGTCGGTGACCATGCCGGCCACATGGGGCATCTCCGCGCAGCGGTCGAAGGCGGCTCCACCCTTGTAGTCGATGAGGACGAAGGCCAGATGGTCGGGGTCCGCGGACAGGGCCAGACCGGCCACCATGGACCGCAGCAGCTCGGACTTGCCCGAACCGGTGGTGCCCCCAACCAGCAGGTGAGGACCGTCGGCCACCAGGTCGAGCACCAGGGGTCCGTCTGCGGTCACGCCGATGGGTACCCGCAGGTCGTCGGTGCCGCGGGTCGCGGCCCATCGACTCTCCACCGTCTGCGGGGTCGGCTCGCCGCCCAGGAGGTCCAGCAGGGACATCGAGTCGGGGAGGTTGGCTGTCGCCGCCCGCAGTTCGGGGTCGTCCAGCCGGGCCAGGCGGGCCGCGGCACCAGTGGCGGTTGCGACCGTGACACCCCACGCGACCAGCGGGCCCATCACCGCCGAGGATCGAGGATCCACCAGTCTCAGCCGGCCGGCGTCGTGGTCGATGTCCACGATGGTGGTGCAACTGGAGGGCAGGTCGCAGACATCGCCCGTGATCACGATCCCGGCGCACTGCTGGTGGCCGAGCACCATCCGGCCCGGCGCCGTGCGGCCCGTGAGCGTCTCGACGCCGTCGATGACGGCCAGCAGTGCCCGGTGGCAGGTGCTCGCCGCGGCCGCCTCCGCGGCGGCGCTGGTAGTGCCGGATTCTGTGGCCACCAGCGCTCCGGACTCACCCCCGATGTCGGTGGTGTGAGGAAGCCAGCCCATCCACGACCATTCGGTGGCGAGCCCCGGCGCCAGGCCCGCTATGGCCAGGTCGGCCGGACCGTGGAGCACCGCGGCCTGCAGGATGAGGCCGCGGGCCACGGCCCGGGCTGCCGGTGGCGGGCCGACCACACCCACGATCTCGCCGGGCAGCAAGGACACCGCCATCGGCACGTCGGCCAGGAGCTCGATCTCGTGCAGAGCCTTGAGCGCCCCCGGTGCGGCCAGCCCGCCCCCGTCCACCTCCAGCGGTGGGGTGTAGGGCATCTCCGCGGTGCCGACACCGAGCCGCATGGCGTCGGGATCGCCGCGGCGGCGCTCCCAGCAGCGCTGTGACGGCGTCTCGGCCCGGCGGACAAGCTCGGCCAGATCCGGGACGAGGGTGATGCGCCTGCGCCGCTCGGCGGCGTGGGCCGCGGGCAACGCGGCAACGAAGTTCTCGACCCTCTGAACTACGTCGGCGCAGGCTTGCTCATGGGAGCGAGCGACCCGTCGGCGCCGCTCCAGCCAGGTGGCCACCGTGATGAGCGGCCCGAGAGCCGCGAACACCGCCATGAACGGGCTCCACACGACGGCCAGCACGAGCCCGGCGACCGCGGGCAGGACGATGCCCGCCCACGACAGCGGCTCGGGATCCGGCCGGGCCGGCGGCTCGGCGGGCACCCGCAACGGGACCGGCGATGTCGGCGGCCGGCGGCGGGGCGGCCGGTTGAACGGGATCCGTCCCGCGGCCGCGCCCAACCCGGCGCGCACGGCCGCGGGTCCGTCCTTCACCGGTGTCCTCCACTGCAGGCAGGTCGCGCCCAGGCGGATAGCGGCCCGGATCGGCACCCTGGTCGGGGCGGTCACGGCCTGGCCGGCCACCACTGTTCCGTTGCGAGAGCCGAGATCGCCGATCACGAGCCTCTTGCCGGCCCTGCCCACCTTCACACGGGCGTGGCGACGGGAGATCGTCGGGTCGTCGAGCACCAGGTCGCAGTCCCCCGAACGGCCTATGACCCAGGTGTCGCTCGCAGGGGGCACCAGACGCGTGCCGGACCGCAGGCCCCCGGTCACGACCAGCGTGGACCGGCGGCCGGACCGGTTGCCTTGCATCTGCGGTGATTGGGAGGGGAGCTGCTCACATCCGGGAGCGATTTCGAGCAGCGTCCCCTCCCAGATCGGGACCGACGACAGCGGCGTGTCAGGACCGTGCCAGCACCCGTCGATGCACAGGCCGTCCCCGGCGCGGGTGCCGGCTTGGTCGACTTCGCCGCGGAGCGCTGCGGCGAGGTCTGCCACCGTGTAGCCGTCGAGACGGGAGTCGATCTCCACCGTCGTCTCGACGCCGTCGAGTCGGTGCCGGACCCTCACCGGCTTCCCCTTCCCGCGGTCGGGTCTGCGCGGCGGACTCGGCCGCCATCGCGGCGGCTAGACCGTGTCGAGCGCGCTGACGCCCGCCTGGAGTTCGGTGGAGATGAACGTCGAGTGCTCGCCCAGCGCGTCGCACAGCGCCCGCAGGTTGGGCCGGAATTCGGTCTCCCACAGTTGCCGGAACCGGTCGGCTCTGGCCCCCTGCCAGGTCGTGCCGTCGATGCCGGCGCCTATGGCGCTTATCACCCCCTCCGCCGTCTCCTTCTGCCGGGCGAAGATCACCGCGAGCTGCTCCATCTGCGACTTGGACATCACCAGCATGTCGCCAGCCATTGACACCCTCCCTTGATCGACAGCACAAGCTTTCTTGTGCTGTTTCATGTGATTGTCACACCATCATGGCAGGCTGGCAGCACAATAACAACCTAAAGAAAGGGGAATAGCTTGAAACAGCTTGAAAATCTAGATGAAGCCTGTGTGCTGATGTAGCGTTCGGGACGAGGACGAGGGGCGCTCAAGCGGCTGACTCAAGTGGGCGTATCGTCACCGATGGCCCTCTTGACCGAGCCCAGCAGGTCGGCCACGGCGGCCTTCACCGACTCCTGGTGGGCAGCCAGAGCCTGGAACTCCTGCCCCGAACGGATGGCGGCGCGACCCCCGAGCACGTCGAAGGCCCGGTGGACCATGCGCTTGTTGATCTGGGCCAGGTCGGGCGCCACACCGGCGATACGCACCGCCACCTCCAGCACGGCCCCCTCCAACTCCTCGGGCGGGTAGGCCCGGTTGGCCCATCCCATCCGGGCCGCCTCGGTGCCGCTCACGGAGTCGCCGGTGAGCATGGCCTCCATGGCGTGGCGCAGCCCCATCAACGGCGTGTGGTGCTGCCAGTCCGGCGGGGACGCCACCCTCACGACGGGATAGCCGATGCGGGCGTCGGCGGCCACGTACACGAGGTCGCAGGCCGCGGCCAGCTCCGTGCCGCCGGCGTACGCGTACCCGTGCACCTGTGCGATGACCGGCTTGGCCAGATCCCAGATGGAGAACCAGCCGTCGCTGGCCTGGCGGGTCCACTGGCCGTCGCCGGGGGCCGACGGGTAGGGCGGGTCGTCCATGAGCCCGCCGGAGAGGTCGTAGCCCGACGAGAAGCAGGGGCCCGCGCCCCGCACGATGGTGACCCGGGCGTCGGGGTCCCGGTCGAAGGTGTGCAGAGCGTCGAACAGCGCGGCACGCAGGGGCGTGGAGATCGCATTGCGCTTGTCGGGGCGGTTGAGCGTGATCCGGCGCACGTGTTCGGCCGGCTCATCGATGAGGATCAGCTGCTCGTCGGTCATGGCTCCGCGCCTGCCTTGTCTCGGGTGCCGGCCAGCTCAGCCGCCAGGATCAGTCCCTCATCCCGGTCGCACCGGACTATCACACCGGTCAGCCCCGCAGGAACCGCCTCGGACCATCGGGCCCGGATGCGCTTGGGCGATCCGAGCAGGGACTGCGACTCGATGTAGTCGTCGGGAACAGCCGCGACCGCATCGTCGCGGCGCCCGGCCCGCCACAGTTCCACGATCCGGGCCGCGGCCTCGGGCCATCCCCGCCGGGCCATGGCCTCGGCGTGGAAGTTGTGGGTCTCGCTGCCCATGCCGCCCACATACATGGCCACCAGCGGCTTGCGAGCATCCACCGCGGCCCGTACGTCGTCGGTGATCTGAACCGACAGCGAGCCGAACACTTCGAGGTCGGCCCGCAACTCTGCGCCGCGGCGGGCCCGGCCCCGGGCCAGCGGCTCGGCGTAGGTTGCGATCCCCTCGTACCCGTAGCCCATGGGCAGCCAGCCGTCGGCCACCTCCGCAGCCAGAGCAACGTTGCGGGGTCCCCCGGCCGCTATCCAGATCTCGACGCCGGGCGCAGGGTGCAGGATCGACTTGAGCGGCTTGCCCTGGCCCAGCGCGCCGGGACCGTCGTAGGGCAACCGGATGGCGGTGCCGTCATGACTGACGGGACCGTCGCGGGCCAGGACCTTGCGCATGATGGCCGTGTAGTCGCGCAGCTTCGCCACCGGCGAGCCCCACGCCGCGCCGTGCCAACCCTCCACCACCTGGGGCCCGGACACGCCCAAGCCGATGATGGTGCGCCCGCCGCCGGCGAGGGCATCGATCGTCATGGCGTGCATGGCGGTGGCCGCGGGCGTGCGGGCATCGACCTGCACCACACCGGTGGCGAGCTTGATGCGACTGGTGTGGGCGGCCAGGAAGGCCAGCGGGGACAGCGCGTCGGTACCGTAGGCCTCGGCCGTCCACACGCTGTGGTAGCCGAGCCGCTCTGCGAGTTGAACCGCCGCCACCGGCACCTCCAGCGCTGCGCCCCGGTACAACTCGAGTCCGAGCCCCAGTCTCAGCATGCGCCGCACCGGCTCCTCATCATGGCCAACCCTAAGAGCGTCCGCAGACAGCTGCCAGCCCGCCGCGTCGCAGCGGTGTCACTCCCGCTCTCGTTCGCTGCGACCTGAGGGCCGCTCGGGCCACGGCCTCGCTCAGCGAGAGGCATGACGCGGGTAATTCACGGGCCCTATTCGCTCGGCCTCTGGTCTCGCTACGATCCGTGCTCGTGAAGGCGCTGCGCTTCTCACGCAAGGAGGCCCGCTACGCGGCCGCTGCCATCGCGTCGCGGCTGCGACCCGGGGCGGGAGCGACCTGGGGGCCGCTCAAACTCATCGACGACGACCCTCCCGACCTGCCCGGCGAGGGCTGGCAGCGCATCTACCCGCGGCTCACCGGAATCTGCGGATCGGATCTGGCCACGATCGACGGCCGGTCGTCTCGCTACTTCGAGGACTACGTCTCGTTCCCGTTCGTTCCCGGCCACGAGATCGTGGCCGACACCGCGGAGGGGCGCCGGGTGATCGTCGAGCCGGTGCTGGGCCACGCGGCACGGGGCTTCGACCTGCCCTATCCGGGGGCGGCGCCCGGCGACGGCGACGACTACCGGCATCTCATGTGCGGCCATCTCAAGCCAGGACTCCAGACCGGCTTCTGCCGCTCCACCGGCGGCGGGTGGTCCACCGAGTTGGTGGCCCACGACTCGCAGTTGCACGACGTCCCGGACTGGATGAGCGACGAGTTGGCCGTGATCATCGAGCCGTTGGCGGGAGGCGTGCACGCCGCGCTTCGATCCGGCGCGCAGCCCGGCGACGCCGTGGCCGTGGTCGGGGCCGGGACTATGGGCCTGCTGGCGGTGGCCGCCCTGCGGGGCCTGACCGAACCAGCCTCGATCCTGGTCGGCGCCCGGTACTCCACCCAGCGGGCGCTCGCGCTCGAGCTCGGCGCGGACTCGGCCGTCGAGCCCGGCGAGCTGAAGCGGGCGGTGCGGCGGGCCACCGGCTCGTTCTTGGTCGGGGACCATCTCTCGGGAGGTGCCGACGTGGTCATCGACGCGGTGGGCTCGTCGGCCTCGCTGGCTGAGGCCCTGTCGCTGTGCCGGCCGCGGGGCCGGGTGCTGATGCTGGGGATGCCCGCAACCGTGACCGCGGAGCTGACCGGCCTGTGGCACCGCGAGATCGAGCTGGCCGGCTGCTACGCCTACGGCACCGAGGTCCGAGCCGACGGCCGGCTCGCCACGAGCTTCGACCTGGCCATGGAACTGGCCGGCAAGGTCGCCTTCGACCGGCTCGTGTCGGCCCTGTACCCGCTCGACCGTTACGTGGACGCGCTGAGCCACGCTGCCGAGGCGGGCCGGCGGGGTGCGGTCAAGATCGCGTTCGACATGCGCGCCGAGCGCCACCGTGGCATCTGATCGCCCGGTTGTCCGTGGCAACCCCGAGGCGGCGAGCGCCCCGCCGGACAGCCCTGGGCTCGTGAGCGGCCGATCACCCGCAAGAGGGGCATCTGACCCGGCCGCCAACGGCTTCGACGCGGTGGTGGTCGGCGCGGGTGTGATCGGCGCAGCCATCGCCTTCGAGCTCGGCCGGCGGGGACGGCGCGCCCTGTGCGTGGACAAGCTGCCTGCCGCGGGATTCGGCTCCACCGTCAACTCGTGCGCCATCGTGCGCTTCACGTACTCCACCTTCACCGGCGTGGCCATGTCGTACGAGGGCCTGCAGTACTGGCTGGAGTGGCCCGACTACCTCGAAGCCGGTGACGAACTCGGCCTCATCGCCTACAAGCAGTGCGGCATGGCGGCACTCAAGGATCCCGGCGGCCATTACCTGAAGGTGCTCCCCCACTTCGACGCGATCGGGGTTGCCTACGAGGACTGGTCGACGGCCGAACTGCTGCGACGCATGCCCATCCTCGACCCCGGCATCTTCGGTCCGCCGAAGCGGCCCGACGACCCCGACTTCTGGGCCGACGCCACCGAGGACCTGCCCGGCGCGATCTTCACGCCCGAGGCGGGCTATGTGAGTGATCCTCAGTTGACCACCCACAACCTGCAGCGGGCCGCGGAGTCGGCCGGCGCCGAGTTCCGCTTCGCCACCGCCGTGACCGGTATCGGCCGGAGCAACGGGCGGGTCACGAGCGTGACCCTCGACGACGGCACGACTGTGGCCGCGCCGGTCGTGGTGAACGTCGCCGGGCCTCACTCGTACCTGATCAACCAGATGGCCGGCGTCTACGACTCGATGAACATCAAGACCAGGGCGCTTCGTCACGAGGTGCACCACGCGCCGGGGCCGTCCACCTACGACTACGAACACGACGGCTTCAACATCGCCGACGACGACAACGGCATCTACTTCCGCCCGGAGACCGGCAACCACATCCTGGTGGGCAGCACCGACCCCCGCTGCGACCCCCAGGACTGGGTGGACCCCGACGACTACGACCAGCGGCTCAGCGCCGAGCAGTGGGAGGCGCAAGTCCTGCGGCTGAGCCGGCGCCTGCCGCCGGTGGGCGTGCCTCACGAGCGCAAGGGCGTGGTGGATCTGTACGACGTGAGCGACGACTGGATCCCGATCTACGACCGCACTGATCTCGACGGCTTCTACGTGGCCATCGGCACCAGCGGCAACCAGTTCAAGAACGCCGGCGTGGCCGGGCACTGCATGGCCGAGCTCATCGAGGCGGTAGACGCCGGCCACGACCACGATGCCGACCCGCTCGTGGTCCGAGGCCGCTACACCGGCCTGCCCATCGACATGGGCACCTTCAGCCGCAACCGGGAGATCAACCCCAACTCGTCCATGTCCGTCCACGGCTGATGTCAGTCCACGGCTGACAGGCAAGCCCGCCCGTGACCGACGATCTGATCAGGCAGAGCGCCTGCGAGGTCGTGGCTGCTCTGGTTGCGGGCGACCTCAGTCCCCACGACGCTCTCGACGCAGTCCAGGCCCGAGTCGAAGCCGTCGACCATCTCATCAACGCGCTGCCGACCCGCTGCTTCGATCGGGCCCGAGATCAGGCCGACCGTCTAATGGCAGCGCCGCTTGCCGAACGCGGTGTACTGGCCGGCCTGCCTGTTCCCATCAAGGACC
Source organism: Candidatus Aldehydirespirator sp. (assembly GCA_965203635.1). Classification (GTDB taxonomy): domain Bacteria; phylum Actinomycetota; class Acidimicrobiia; order Acidimicrobiales; family Aldehydirespiratoraceae; genus Aldehydirespirator. The sequence continues at coordinate 1,673,430 of OZ241903.1, read as the reverse complement.
TCACGGCCGTCGCCGGCGTCAGAACCACTCACGGGTCGCGGCTGAGGGAGAACTTCGTGCCGGAGCGATCCGACGTCATCGTCGAGACGCTCGAAGCTCACGGTGCCGTGGTCTACGCAAAGTCGAACACCCCCGAGTTCGGGGCGGGCGGGAACACCTTCAACGACATCTTCGGGACTACCCGCAACCCGCACGACCTGCGCCTCACCGCGGGCGGGTCCTCGGGCGGGGCGGCCGCGGCTGTGGCCACCGGCATGGCCTGGCTGGCCCACGGCTCGGACCTGGCCGGCTCGTTGCGCACCCCCGCCAGTTTCTGCGGGATCACCAGCCTGCGCCCTTCGCCGGGACGCATCGCCAACGGACCGAGCGTCGTGCCGTTCCAGGTGCATTCTCAACAGGGGCCGATGGCGCGCGACGTCGGCGACCTCGCCCTGCTGGCCGACGCCATGGTGGGCGAGAGCCCCCGCGCCGGGCTCGGAAAGCCGCCGCCGCAAGAGTCGTTCCGCAGCGCCGCAGCCGCGCCGACGGCGCCGTCTCGGGTGGCCTACAGCGTCGATCTAGGCGTCACCGAGACCGCGCCGGAGGTTGCCGAGGTATGCCGCCTAGCGATGGAGGCACTCGAACGCGACGGCATTGCCGTTGTGGCCGACCACCCGGATCTGTCCGAAGCCGAAGTGGCCTTCGACGTCCCGCGGGCCCTCTTCTTCGCCACCCTGCTGGGCGCAGAACTCGCCCAGGCCCGTGACATCCTCAAGCCCGAGCTTGTATGGAACATCGAGCGGGGGCTGGCCGTCGACGGCGACGCCGTCCGCGACGCGACCGCGGCGCAGGGACGCGTCTTTCAGCTCGCCGCCGACTTCATGAGCGACTACGACCTGCTGATCTGCCCGGCTGCCAGCGTGTTGCCGTTCCCAGTGGAGGAGCGCTACGTCGGCTACCGCGACGGGCTCCCGCCGAGCGAGTACTACCGCTGGCTGTCGATCGCCGCGGCCACCAGCGTCACCACCCTGCCGGTCATCACGATCCCCTGCGGCCGCTCCGAGACCGGTCTCCCGGTGGGGATCCAGCTGATCGGACAACCTCACGGAGAGCTGCAACTCTTCTCGCTGGCCAGCCACATCGAGAAGGTCCTAGCGATCGGCCCCGCCGGAGTTGACGTGGGTCACGCCAACTAGCAGAGCCCGAGCCTTCACGCGGACCCGTTCGGCCAGCTCCTGATCACCCAGGTCGCCGCAGAGGGCCACATGCTCGTCACGAACGACGACAAGGTGCTCGCCTACCCGGTCGCAACGCTCGCCGCCCGACCGCCAGACAGGTCGCGACCAACGACGACTCGAACCCCCGACAACCAAGTCCTTCACGCGCCCGCCCACCAGGGCCGCAGGCCCGCAGGCCCGCATCAGTCGACCGCGAACAGAGGCTCAGCATGGCCGGACGAGAAGCTGTCCGCCGGACCTGCTCTTGCGGCTGGGCTGCGCCGGGCCGCCTTCTCGCTGGGCGGTCTGGCCGGGCGCCCGTCCGGCGGCCCGTGGGCCGGTGGCAAGTCAGGGGCTCGGGCAGGTCCGTGGCGGATCCGCTCGGGTGGTGCGATGGTGTAGAGGCCTCTGCCGTCGGGCACCTCCCGCCAGCCGTGGCGATGGACCTTCTGGTGGCAGAACCAGCACAACAGCATCAGATTGTCGATGTCGGTGCGCCCGCCTTGTGACACGGGCCTTCGGTGATGGCCATCGCATATCCACATGTCCGCGCCACAACCCCCGCAAGCTCCATAGAGGGCTCGCAACGCGGCCATCTGGGCCTTGGTGGCCCGTCGCTTGGTGTGGCCGTGCCAGAGCGGCACACCCTCAGAGCTGAACACCACGCCCTTGATCTGTGCGTTGCAGAAGTGCTCTTCGAGCACACTCTGGGGGATCACTCCGCCCCCGGCGACCTCCGCGAACGCTCTCGTCCCGTCGGCGCTGAGGTGCTGAACGATGGTGATGTCAGCCGAAGGCCGGCTCCCGCACCCACACTCGCCGACGCCACGGGCTTGGTCGGCCTCGCTCCTGTCGCTTCCCGCCCTGGAGTAGATGCTCCCATGCGAGGTCAGTGTGTCCAGCGCGTCGGCCATGCGCTGGTTGCGGCTGCGCTTGTCACCGCCGGGACGGTGCAGGTCCAGCCGCCGCAGCCGCTCAGCCTCCTGAAGGAACCGTTTGCGCACCTTCGCCCCGGTTACCGGGTCCAGTTCGCCCCGCAGATGCACCATCCCGTCATCACCATCCCAGAAACTCAACCGCCGACGGGCCCTCTGGCGGCGATACAACTCCTCACCATCATCGACCTGGCGCTTAGCCGCCCATCTGCCGGCCTCACGGGAGAACTGCTCAGGAGACAACACCGCAGCCTGCGCCAACAGGTCGCCATCCTGCTCAACCTGCTCGGCGCTGGTCTTCTCACATGTGGTCGCGAGAGTCTTGGCGTTGGCCACAGATATCTCACCGGCCTCCAGCGCGTCACGCACCGACGGCAGCGACTCCAGTTTCTCGACGGTCTTGACCTGGCTGGCCGCATCCCGCTTCGACAGCCCCGCAGCCTGCGCCAGCACCCCGACACCGCCATCGCCGTGGCGGTCCCTTGCCGCCACCAGAGCAGCCGCATCAGCCTGCAACACCGCCACCTGCGCCCCGAACGCCTTCGACTCCTCCAGCACCGCCCGAGCGTCCGCGGTCGGAGTGTCCGCATCGTTCATCAGCCGGATCAACTCCGCCAGCCCTTCCCGCACCCGCTGTGCCGCCCTGATCGCCATGAACACATCCTGCCGAGGGGGTGTGACATTTGTCAGTAGTTTTCAGGAAATATCAAGAGTTTTTATGGATTATTGCCCTGCACGGATCGGCCCGGTGCAGATGAAGACGGCCCCGCCGACGGTCAGCGGAGCAGGCCCGTCACCAAAGCGCGACCTCAGGATCTCGGAGACCCGCCCCGCGAGCCGCGAGCGGTCTGCCTCAACATCGAAGGCCATCTTGAAGTAGGCGGTGCTCCGGTAGTAGTCGAGCACGGCGTCGACAGTCGGGAAGGCGAGGACCCCTGCCCATGGCTCCGCCTGCACCGCCAGGAACGAGCCGGCGAGCTTCTGGCCGCCCGATTCTGCATCGAAGTTGGTCGACATCCGCTCGACGAGCCGGCCGCCGAGATCGGCCACCGCCTCGGAATGCGCATCCTGCAACTCCGGCCGGCTGCTGGAGCTGTTGGTGGTGGCCACGAGGAGTCCGTCGTCACGAAGCACTCGAGCGGCCTCGGCCGCGGCCAACCGGGGATCACGCACGTGATAGAGCATGTGCCGCGCCACGGCGGCGCCGAACGACGCTCTCCTGAACGGCAGGCGGGTGGCATCGAACTGGAGGAGGTTGGGCGAGGGCTCGCATGCGTCGCCGGAGATCGACTGCAACTGGCGGAGCGAGAGGTCGCCGGCGATCACGTCCTGGCGGTCCATGACCGCTGGCCCGACCGGCAGGAGCGGAGCACCGACACCGCAGCCGATGTCAATGATCGGCGAGCAGGGGGAGATTGCTTGTGTCACTTCGCGGAACAGGCTCCGCGAAGCGCCGTCGACGACGAGGTACCGCTCGAAAGCACCTACCCGGCTGCTGAGCGGTGCTTCCGTCTCGTACAGGCGGCGAGGATCAACGAACTGTGGCATCGTGCACAACCCGTTGCTTGCGGGCTGCTTGAGCCGACCCTACACCCAGTGCGGGAAGCGGCGGGTCAGGTCGCGGGTCAGGTCTAGTGTTCGCCGAGAAGAGCCTGGTACACGTCGAAGGTCTGCTGGTTGAAGCACAAGAAGCGCACCACCTGCACATTCGTCGGGATCGACCGGACCGTGCTGACTGCGATGGAAGCGGCCGGGGTCGTGGGGTAGCCGTAGACGCCGGTGGAGATGGCGGGGAAGGCCATCGACTCGGCACCGACCTCGTCGGCCCGGGCCAGCGACGACCGATAGCACGATGCCAGTAACTCGGGCTCACCCTGGTTGCCGCCATGCCAGACCGGGCCCACGGTGTGGATCACCCACCGGGCCGCGAGCTTGAAGCCGGGTGTGACCTTGGCGTCGCCGGTAGGGCAGCCGCCCAAGCCCCGGCAGAACTCGAGCAGTTCGGCACCGGCGGCCCGATGGATGGCCCCGTCGACTCCCCCGCCGCCCAGCAGCGACGAGTTGGCCGCGTTGACGATCGCGTCCACCCTCTCGAGGGTGATGTCACCCAGCGCGGTCTCCAGCATCGGCCCCGAGCGACCAGTCTCCTCCGCAGCGAACCGTCCGGGCTCGTCCATGCCGGTCATTCTGCCCGCTGAAGCCGGCAGAGATCTCGGCTGGGAAGGCTCCGACTCTCAGCCGCCAGCGATGAGCGCCACGGCCACCAGCGCAATCCCGAGTCCCAGCATCTGGACCGCTCGCAGTCTCTCCCGGAACACCAGCCACGCCCAGAACACCGTCGCGGCGGGAAAGAGCGAGGCGAGGACAGCCGCCACCGATGTAGACCCCAGCCGGGCCGCAGTCAGGAACAGCGCATTCCCGGCCGTCACCAGTGCCGCGATGCCGATCACGTGAAGCCAGACGCGGCGCGACGTCGACAACTCAAACCTCCTGGCCGCGATGAGCACCGCGAGCACGACGAACCCGGACGCACGCGCCGCCACAATCGGCCAGAGACCGCTGTCCTCGGACGTATTGGCGAGGCAGACCAGCAGCATCCCGACCCCGACGGCGCCGCCCAGCCCGAAGAGCACGCTGGAGCCGACCGAGCCTCGCTGCTCGGAACGGGCCATGCTGACCAGCCCGATGGCCAGCAACCCAAGCAGGACCCCTGCGGTTGCGGTCGACGACAAGGCGTCATCACCGAAGACCGATGCGACGATCACCGGCAGCGCGGCCGCGCCCACGCCGGCCACCGGTGCCGCGATGCTGACCCGAGCGCGGGCGTATCCCGCGTACAGCGCAACCAGGCCGCCCGCCAGGACGACGCCGCCCAGCGCCCCCCACGCCAAATCGGCCATCCCCGCCTCGCCCGCCACTACCAACGAGGCCACCAGAGCCAACCCGAAGCCCACCAGACTGGAGGCGGCAGTCACGACGACCGGGTCGGCTCGCCGGCTGGCCAGACCGCCCAGAAAGTCCGATGTCCCGACTGACAGCGCGGCCAGCAATCCCAACAGCACCGTCATGACGACATCACCAGCGTGAGTCTGGCCGACTGACTGCCGACTTGCCGAGGTCGCAGGAGGCCGAGCGGACGGGGACGCCTAACGAGGACAGATGTGGGCGCAGCCACGGCACCGGCCGCCCGGCCCAGTTCGGCGCGTACCCTCGGAGCATGCCGCGGCTGTTCGTCGCTGTCTGGCCGCCCGACGATGTGCTGCGGGAACTGGTCGCCATGCCGAGGCCCGCGGTGGACGGGCTGCGCTGGACAAAGCCGGAGCGCTTGCACGTCACCCTCCGGTTCCTGGGCCAGTGCAATGAAGCCGAAGTCCGGGCCGCGCTGGCCGCAGCCCGCCTACCAGCGGCTCGTGTGACGCTGGGGCCGCGTGTCAAGCGGCTGGGGCGCGGCGTCCTGATGATCCCAGCTCAGGGTCTCGACGACCTGGCCGCAGCAGTCGAGGCGGCCATCTCGCCGGTGGGCCTGCCGCCGCCCGACCATCCCTTCACCGGCCACCTCACCGTGGCCCGGTTCAAGCGCAAGCCCCCGCCCGGCTACCGGCCGGCGCTGGAGGCGTCGTTTGCGGCCGCGGAGATCGCGCTCGTGAGGACCGAGCCTTCCGGCTCCTACACGAACGTCAAGCGCTTCGCTCTCGTCTGAGTCGGCCGATCACCCGAGTCAATCGAGCAGGGCGTCGGAGCGGACCCTCTCACGCTCCGCCTCCTCGTGGGCGGGCAGCACGCGGCCGAACAGCTGGCGGGTGCGCTCGACCCGGCCGATCACGCCCGGCTCCAGGGTGTAGGCGAGGATGGCGGCATGGCGCGGCCGGGATCCGGCACCCACCCTGGTGACCCGGTGCAGCGAGTAGCGGCCCCTGAAGATCTGCAGGTCGCCCGGTCGCAACTCCAGTGTGCGCACACCCTCCCGGCCGCCCGCGAGCACGCCGGCAATGGCGTCGAAGCCCTCGTGTTCGGCCGACCGGATCTGGGGCACGTACTCGAACAGCCCGCCCTCGTCGGCCGGCTGCACCAGCACGGTGACCGCGAAGTCGTTGGTGTCGAAATGCCAGGTGAACTGCTGTCCCGGATCGCAGATGTTCGAGGTGAGCCCGGCCAGCGGATCGTCGTAGCAGTGCAGCGCTCCGATCTCCAGACAGTCGGCGATGAACCGCGCCACCTCCGGTGCCCGGAACAGCACGTCGGTGGCGCAGCCGGGATCCCAGGCATCGCCGGGTATGAAGCCGCTGGAGCGCTCGATGAAGGTGTTGACCGGATGGTCGGCCGGGTAGTCCGGGTTGAGGACCGTGTGGAAGTAGGGGTTGATGACCTGGGTGGAGTAGTGGGTGGCGTGTTTGCGCTCACCGATCTCGTCATTGAGTCTCGCCACCGCCTCGGGCCGCACGAAGCCCCCCAGCACGGCGCAGCCCTCCGACCGCAGCCCGACCCGGGCGTGGTCCACCGCGGCCACATAGCCCGCTGAGTCCGGGTCGTGGATCGGGAAGGCGCGAAGATCGACAAGCTCCGAGAGGCTCTCGGGCACGGCCTGCTGCATTGCTTCCCCTTCCGTCTCACCTCTCCCAGTGGGGGGTCCAGTCGCCTTCCAGCTGCATCGACATTCTGGCATCGTCGGCGATGCGCCGGGCGACGCTCATCTCTCCGGCGTCCAGGCCGTAGCGGGCCGCAGCCCGCTCGAAGGCACTCCGCGCCGCCGCGGTCACCGGCAGGTCGGCGTCCACGCTCGCCTCGAGATCGGCCAGCAGGCCCAGGTCCTTGACGCACAGAGTGAGCGGGAACGACGGGTCGTAGTGGCCGGCGAAGATGCTGGGGGCGTCGTGGCGGGCGACGAAGCTGTCGCCGACGCTGTTGCAGACGGCCTCCCACAGGGTCCTCAACTCCACTCCGTTGGCCAGGCCGACGGCGAAGCCCTCCCCCAGCGCGGCCGCGGCCGCGAACCACAGCTGGTTGGTGACCAGCTTGACCACATTGCCGGCACCGAGGGGACCGCACTCGATGACGGTTCCGAGGTGCTCCAGCACCGGCCGAACCACCGCCACGGGCTCCGGCTCGCCGCCCACGAACAGTGTGAGCTCGCCCCTCCGGGCACCGTCGACCGCGCCCGTCACCGGCGAGTCCACCACGGCCACCCCCTCAGGCGCAGTCGAGGCCAGCATCAGCACCAGTTCCCGGCTGTTGGTGGTGAGATCCACCCACACCGACCCGGGCCTCATCGCGCCCAGCGCGCCGCCGGTCCCGGCCATCACCGCCTCGACCTGCGGCGGCCCCGGCAACGACGTCATGAACAGGTCGGCGTCCAGCGCGCAATCTCGCGCCGACACCGCGGCCACAGCTCCGGCGTCCACGGCCGCGGCCAGCGCATCCGCGTCGAGGTCATAGGCGGTGACCCCGTAGCCCGCAGCCACCAGCCGCCGGCACATCGGCCCGCCCATGGTGCCGAGCCCCAGGAAACCGACCCGCGACACAGCCTGACTCGACCCGCGACTTGACTGCGGCCCCCTCACGATTCAGCAACCTAGACGAGGTCGAGGGGATAGGTGGACAGCCGCTCGTGGCCGGTCTCGGTGATGAGGATCTGCTCTTCGAGCTTGACCCCCTCGCCGCCGGACTTCGGGCCCACGAAGGCCTCGACGCACATCACGGTGCCGGGCTCCAGCACGGCGTCGTACCCCTCTCGCCCCCAGCGCTCGCGGGTGAACACCGACGGGTACTCGTCGCACAGGCCCGCGCCGTGCGACAGCACCGTGTAGCAGTTGTAGTCGTCCAGCGACGGGTACCACGACCGCTGCGCCAGCTCGCGCACCGTCGCGCCCGGCCGGTGCAGCTCGATGTTGCGCTCGATCTGCTCCCGGGCCAGCGACCACACATCGTGCTGGGCCGCAGACGGCGCGCCCCCGCCGCACAGCCAGGTACGGGAGATGTCCACGCAAGCGCCGTAGGCGCACACCATGTCGGTGTCGAAGCCCATCAGCTCGCCGTCCTGGACCCGGCGGCTGCTGACCTCCTGGTACCACGGGTTGGTGCGGGGGCCCGAGGCGAGCAAGCGGGTCTCGATCCACTCCCCGTAGCGGGCGAGGTTGCCGGCCTGCAGAGTCGCCCAGAGCTCCATCTCGGTGACGCCGGGCTCGAAAGCGGCCCGCATGTCGCCGATGGCGGCCTCGCAGGCGTGCACTGCGCAGCGCATGGCCGCAATCTCCTCTGACGACTTGACCACACGGGCCTCCTCCATGAGCGCCCAGGCGTCTACCAGGCACACACCGTGAGCCTCCAGCGCCCGCATCCCGATCAGGTCGAGTTGGTCGACCGCCAGCCGGCGATCGCCGCGCCCGTGTTCGGCCAGCAGACCCGCAATCTCCTGAGCCCACCGGTCGGCAACCTCCGGAGCCCGGTTCCCCGCATAGAAGTAGATGTACGACAACCCCGGCCTGATCTCGTCCACCACCTCCGAGTGGGTGTCGAGAAACTCTCCCTTCGAGAACTCGAACAGCACCACCGGCCCGTCGGTGGCCACGAAGGCGTAGCGCACCGCGTTGTGCATCGTCCAGATCGACATGTTGGTGGTGTCGGTGGCGTAACGGATGTTCAGGGGGTCGTACAACAGCGCGGCGTCGCAGCCCGCGGCCCGCAGCTGCGCGCGCACCCGCTCGAGCCGGTAGCGCCGGATCGCCGTGCGGTCGGGCAGCCGCAAACCCGCCGCGACCCACTCCGCCTCCAGTTCGGCTCCGGGCCCCAGGGAATGCATGTTGCGATCCCCATGGTCGAGCAGCCACTCCGGCGGCTCCGCACGGGCAACCCCGATCCTGGGTCGGTGCCTCGGTCCAGTCACGGCGAGATTCTGCCCTACCGCCGCCGCATTGTGGTGCCTCTACTGTGGTGCCTCTACTAAGGTCGCGCGCAGTGGTCAGGCGAGGTCGACCCCGCGTCGCAACCCGGTCATCTGCGATCGCCCAGCTGCCGTGGCGGTCCGTGGAGAACCCCCACGGAACCCTGGAGGTTCTCGACGACGAGGGGCTCGCCACCATCCACGCCGCGTCCATGCGGGTGCTCGAGGAACTCGGCATCGAACTGTGGTCCCCAGAGGCCCGCAAGCTGTTCGCCGATGCCGGCGCCGTCGTCGAGGACGAGGTCGTGCGGGTCGGCGGCGACATCGTGGAGGCCGCGCTGGCCACCGCACCGGCCAGCTTCACGCTCACCTCCCGCAACCCGGCCAAGCAGCTCCGCATCGGCGGCCGGAGCATGGCCTTCGGTCTGGTGGCCGGCCCGGCCGCGGTTCACGACGAGATCGGGGGCCGGCGCAGCTCCAACATGGCCGACTACGAGAACTTCATCAGGCTGGCCCACTACTTCAACGCCATCCACATCATCGGCAACCAGGTCGTCGCGCCGATGGAGCTGCCCGCCAACACCCGCCACCTCGACGCCTACCGGGCCAACCTGGTGCTGTCGGACCTGTCGTACCACTGCACCTCGATCGGCCGGGGCCGGGCGCTCGACGGCATCCGGATGATGGCCATCAGCCGGGGAGACAGCCTCGACGCGATGGCCGCCTCGCCCGGGGTGACCACCATCATCAACGTCAACTCGCCGCGCCGCTTCGACGTCGAGATGGCCAACGGCCTGATGACCATGGCCGGGCACGGCCAGCCGGTGTCGGTCACCCCCTTCACGCTGATGGGGGCCATGGCCCCGGTGACGCTCGCAGCCGCGCTGGTGCAGCAGAACGCCGAGGCGCTGTTCGGGATCACCCTCACACAGCTCGTCCGCCCCGGCTCGCCAGTGCTCTACGGCGCGTTCACCTCCAATGTCGACATGCGCTCGGGCTCGCCCGCGTTCGGCACGCCGGAGCAGGTCAAGGCCAACGTGGCATCGGGGCAGCTGGCCCGCCGGTACGGGCTCCCCTACCGGGCGTCGAACTCGAGCGCCTCGAACATCGTGGACGCCCAGGCCGCCTACGAGACACAGATGTCGCTGTGGGGCTGCATCCTGGGTGGGGCCAACCTCGTGTACCACGCAGCCGGATGGATGGAGGGCGGGCTGCAGGCCAGCTACGAGAAGCTGATCCTCGACGTGGAGATGCTCCAGCAGACGATGGAGTTCCTGACACCGGTCCCCTGCTCAGGCTCGGACCTGGCCTTCGACGCCATGGAGCGGGTGCCCACCGGTGGCCATTTCTTCGGTGACGAGCACACCCTCGAACGCTACGAGACCGCCTTCTACCCTCCGCTGATCTCGGACTGGCAGAACCACGGCGCCTGGGCCGACTCGGGCGGGCTCAACGCCACCCAGCGGGCCACCGCCATCTGGCAGGCCGCGCTGTCCGAGTACGCCGAACCGCCACTCGAAAGCGCCCGCCGGGAGCAGCTCGACGACTACGTCGAGCGCCGCCGGCGCGAGATCGGCGACGGCGAGCCCTAGGGCGCCGATCTCTCCGGAGCGGTCGGCGAACCCTGAACGGCGAAGGGGCGGGGCCGAAGCCCCGCCCCTTCAACTGTTGGTCTCTAGTGAGGCCTCAGGCCTCGAGAGTGGTTAGGCCGCGGCCAGAGCTGCGGCGATCCACTCGTCGGCCAGGCCGCGGTTGTCGGCGAGCCACTGGGCGGCGATGTCGCGAGGATCCTCGCCGTCACCCTGGGCGACGTTGGCCAGCGACACGTCGATGACCGACAGCGTGACCGCCTCGAACAGCGCCTCGGCGGCCGGATTGGCCGCGAGGAAGTCGTTGTTGGCCGTCACCAGGATGTCGGCTGCGATCCAGCCGAGCTGGCACAGGCCGTCAGCGGCGTCAGCCGCCGCCGGGCACAGTTCCGCGCCAAGCTTGGCATTCACGGGCTGGCCGTCGGGGCCGAGCTGGCTCCAGGCCTCTCCGCCCTCGAGCCCGAGCGGATTGGAATCGTCGATGACGTTCTCGACGCCCATCCAGTAGACGTTGTCGCCGGGCCGAAGCTGGGTGAGGTAAGCGGTCGGGGTCCAAGTGTACATGACCATCGGGAGGCCGTCGTCAGCGCTGTCCACCGCCTGGGCGAACATGGCGTCGTAGCCGGCCTTGGTCTGCTGGATGTTGTCCCAGCCGCTGAAGGCGATCTGACTCTCGATGATGTCGTCGCAGGTCCAGTCCTCGGGGCATCCGAAGATGTCGGCGACGCCGTTACCGGGCACCGCATCCGTTGCGTCGAAGGCAGCGAGCGCATCGGCGTTGCGGTTCAGCTCGTCAATCGTGTAGACGCCGTACTCGTCGGCGAAGGACCTGGTGACCAGGAACCCCTGCAAGCCGCCCGCGATCATCTCTTCGCCCACGATGGTGACGTAGTCCTCCACCAGCGAGCCGTCGGGAAGCTCGTTCTGCAGCCACGAGAGGTGGCCCGGGTACCAGCTGTTGGGCCAGTAGTCCATCTCACCGAGCGCCATGGCGGTGTAGCCGTTGCTCGGGCCGAGCTCGATATCAGCCGGATTCGACACCTCGAATCCCAGCTCCTCCAGCAGCAGCTTGTACAGCTCAGCCTGGAAATAGCCGCTCGACCAGTTGGCCCGGCCGGCTAGGACAGACACGCCCTCTCCGGGCAGCATCGGCTCTTCCTCAGCCATCGGCTCTTCCTCAGCCATCGGCTCTTCCTCAGCCATCGGCTCCTCTTCGGCCATCGGCTCTTCCTCAGCCATCGGCTCCTCTTCAGCCATCGGCTCCTCCTCGACCGCCGGAGCAGCCGGTTCGACCGTGGCTTCTTCGTCGTCGCCGCAGGATGCGGCGATCAGAGCGAAGGCCGCGAGCAAAGCGAGCATCATGCTCGCGCGCTTCTTCATTTTCATAAGGGTTCCCTCCTAGGGTGGGGCTTGTTGGGCCGGACCAAAGGCTAGGCGGCGACCGGCCAAGGATCAACACCCTGCACGGCAACACCTTGGCGCGTTTCAGCCACTGGAAAATGGGGCCGACGCGGCCACTGCGGCAGCATCAGGCGTCTTGGGGGATGTCGTCGTAGATCTTGTTGCGGTCGAACTCTCCGAGGGTGCCGCGCGAAGTGGCGAGAATCGTCGCGCCAGCAGCCAGTGCAAACACCGCTCCCGCGCCCGACACGAAGTTCGTTTCCGCAACCCGGACGATGGTCACGATCCAGCCGAGCGGAACCAGCGCCATCGCGAGCCCGACGCCGCCGACTAGCGCGCTCCAGCGGTAGCGCAGGCCCTCATCGATGCCGAAGACCCCGATCGCCGGCAAGGCCAGGCCCAGCGCCGCGATGCCGGCGAGGAGCGTCCAGATGCCCAGGCGCGAACCGTCCAACTCGAAGCCGTTGAAGATGACATCGCCCTTGCGCTGCGCCTCCGACCGCTTCGAGGACCACTCGGCGCCGAGCACGCCCTCGTCCGCCTTGGCTTGGACAGCCGCATTGCGCAGCTCCTCAGCGCGTGCCGTGTTGCCCGCGGCCTCCTCCTCATCGGCCTCGGCGTCAAGTTCGCGCGCCTCAAGGGCCTTGGCCCGGGCCGCATCCGCGATCGCGTCGAGTTCGGCCTGGAGCTCCCCGCCAATCACCGACTCTTCCCTCGTGTCGAAGCTCCAACCCGAGAATCCGCTCATGACGAGCAGCAGCATGGCGAATCCGCATCCGACCAGCCTGCCCCAACCGATGCGGGCCGTCAGCGGACGGCGTGCCGTCATAGGCGCCCGCCACAGCCACGACACCGCGCCGGCGACCGCGAGCACGCCCCCGATGACTGCCACCCAGACACCGAAGCCGACCGCGTGGACTTCCACGTTGGCCGGCGGGTTGGAGAGCCAGAACGCGACCGCCGAGCCGAGCGCACCCGATGCGAACACGACCGCGCCGTGCGCGCCGAGCCACGAGGAGCCCTCGCCCGGCCGCAGCAGCGTCATTGCGACCGCCCATACGACGACCACCGCGAGCCCAGCCATGAAGATCCCGAACCAGGAGCCTCCCGACGGTGACACACCGTTGAAGCTGTTCGAGTGGTAGGCGAGGTTCCCGGCGCAGGTCAGCTCAGGCTCATCGCCGGACACGCCGAGCGGGTCGAGCTGGGCGGCGTCGATCCACTGCCCGTCGCACTGCTCAGTCCGCAGATCCGCGTCGGCGAAGCGGGCCCACGAAGAGACCCGACCCGAGTCGACGCTCCACGGCAGAAGCAGCGACACCAGCATCACCACGGCACCTATTCCGGCCGCTATCACCGAAGCGCGCTCACGCCCGGAGGCGGGCACGAAGTCCTCGGCCGGCGCCTCGGGCTCCTCGGCCAGCCTCGAGACCTTCTCGTCGGCCGCGGCCTGGGCCTCCTCGAGCAGCACCTCGGGCGTGCGGCGGTTGGCCCACGCCTTGGTGATCCGCGAGAAGAGGTTGCGGCGGTCGGCGTCCGTCTGGCTGATCCGGTCGAGCACCACGGCCACGAGGAAGAAGGCCAGGCCGCCCGAGACGCCCAGTGCGATGTCCTGATTCTGGATGCCCTGGTAGAGCAGACGGCCCAGACCGCCTGCGCCCATGATGGCGGCAATGCCGAGCATGGAGATGGCCAGCAGCAGTGTCTGGTTGAGCCCGGTCATGATCGCGGGCCGCGCCAGCGGGAGCTGGACGTCGAACAGCACCCGCCGCTCCGGCGCGCCGTAGGCCCGGGCCGCTTCCACCACATCCTCGGGCACCTGGCGGATGCCGAGGTTGGTGAGCCGTATCAGCGGCGGCAGGGCGAAAGTCATCGTCACCATCGTCGCGGAGACGAAGCCGATACCGAAGAAGTAGATGAACGGCAGCATGTACACGAACGAGTGAACGACCTGCATGGCGTCCATTACCGGTCTGACGACGGTCCACGCGCCATCGACCCGTCCGCATAGCACGCCTATCGGGATTCCCACGATCACGCAGAGCAGCACCGCGACCGCAATGAACCCGATGGTTCGCGCCGTCTCCTGCCAGTACTCCCCTCCCAGCAGACCGCAGATGATCAGCGCCACTGCGGAGAGAATGCCGACCCGGGCGCCGCGCATGGCCCAGCCCAGTGCGCCGACGAGTAGGCACACGACCAGCCAGGACATGCCGACCAGCCACTCGTCGACTATCAGCTCGAGCAGCCTCGCGAACGGCCACTCGATCACCTCAAGCGTCTTCTCGAGATTGTTCTCCACCCAGCGGACCGTCTGCTCGCCCCAGTCCCCGACGGGAATCGACCACTGGTCGAGCACGCTGTTCTGGCGAAGCTGGGAGGCCAGCCCCGAGCTGCATTCCAGCAGTTCGCCCTCGCTGTCGACGATGGCGTTCTTGCACTCGAACGTCTCGCCGTCCTCGCCCGTGAATGTCCGCGTACCCGAGGCGATCCGCTCCTGCGGGAGGGTCCGGTACCACAGCACCGCGAGCAGCCCGACCAGCCCGCCGGCCGCGGTGCCCCAGCGACGACCCCTGACGCCCCCGAAGATCAGCAGCGCGGGCACCACGAACAGGGCGATCACCACGAGCCATTCGATGCCGACTTGGAGCCAGTCGACGATCACGTCGCCCGCCTCAGGGCTTGTGACTGTGTCAATGAAGCGGTCGATGAAGTGCCCTCGATACTCGTCGCCGTTCGTCTGGGCCAGAACCCCCGTGCCGGCCGCGCCGAGCCCGCTCACATGAACACCTCCCGCTCGAAGCCGTCTATCAACTGCTCGACCCGGCCCATCTCCTCCATGATGAGACGGGGGTCGAGGTTGCCGACCAGCTTGCCGTCATCGTCCACCACCGCGATCGACAGGCCCCTGCCCGCCGCGGCGTACATCTCGTTGAGCGTCGCTTCGGGGCCGCACTGGTCGAAGTCGTCGCGCAGCGCGGCCTTCAGGTCGTCGGATCCCATCGACCGGACCCGCAGGCCGTCGGCGGCCGTCAGCAGGGCGACGGGCTTGCCCTGATCATCGCAGCAGAACCGCCCCGTGACATCGTCACACAGCGTCATAGCCTGCGACAGCGAGATGTCCTGCGGGACCGGCTGCGGCTCCGTCATCACCTCGTGGACCTTGATCACGCGGCCCTGGTCCACGTCCTGGACGAACTCGGCCACATAGCCGGTGGCCGGTTCGGTGAGGATCTCCTCGGGTGTCCCGATCTGCACCACCGCGCCGTCCTTCATGATGCAGACCCGGTCGCCGATGCGAAGCGCCTCGTTCAGATCGTGAGTGATGAACAGGATCGTCTTCTTGACCCTCGACTGGATCTCCATCATCTCGTCCTGCATCTGGCGGCGGATCAGGGGATCGAGGGCTGAGAACGCCTCGTCCATCAGCAGGATGTCGGGGTCCGACGCCAGCGCCCGGGCCAGACCGACCCGCTGCTGCATGCCGCCCGAGAGCTGGGCCGGCCTGTGCTCGGCGAAGGGGGCAAGGCCCACGAGGGCCAAGGCGTTCAGGGCGGCTTGGCTGCGCTCGTCGCGCCCCACCTTCTGAACCTTCAGGCCGTAGCCGACGTTGTCGATCACGTTGCGGTGCGGGAACAGCGCGAAGTGCTGGAACACCATCCCCATCTTCTCGCGGCGGAAGGCCTGGAGCTGGGTGCCCTCGAGCTTCTGCACGTCCACGCCGTCCACCAGGACCTCGCCGTTGGTGACGTCGTAGAGCTTGTTGACCATGCGGATGGCGGTGGACTTGCCCGACCCCGACAGACCCATGACCACGAAGATCTCGCCCCGGTTGACCTTGAAGTTGACGTCGGTCATGCCGACGACGTGGCCGGTCAGGCGTTGGACTTCCTTCTTGGGAATGCCCGATCGGGCCAGTTCGAGAGCGCGTCCCCGCGGCTGCGGTCCGAAGATCTTGTACACGTCGTTGAACTCGACGATGGTGTCGCCGTTCGTGTCGCTCATGCCTCTCCCTCGTTTGGTTGCCGCGCAGTGCCGGTTGGCTACCCTAGTCGCTCCATGTCCGACGCTCCAGACAGCGCCCAGTCCGCGACCAAGCGCAAAGCAAGGGGAAAGTCCCAGTCCCGCAAGCCCCGGCATCAGGACACAACAGCTGGAACGCTCGCTCCCGTGCTCGACGACGAGACCGCCGCGGCGCTGACCCTCTACAACACCTACCTCGTGGCCGATCGCGAGCAGCAGGCCCACGAGCGGGCCCTGAAGAAGGCTGAGAAGGCGAAGGACGAAGCGGCCGCGGCCGTGCGCAAGCTGAACGACCGCAAGGCCCCTGCCGCCGAGACGGCCGAGGCCGAAGCCAGGTACCGCGAGGCGGCCGAGGCGCTCCAGCGTCTGCGCGGCGGCGACACCGCGGCCCCAGACGCCGGAGACGCCAACACCGAGGGCGACACCGAGGACGACGCGGCAAAAAGCGGCGCTGAAGACGCTGAAGATGCCGAAGATGCCGAAGATGCCGACGACGGCAAGGACACCGCCGGCGGAGACACTCCTCCCGAAGACACCGCCACCGAGAACGCCGACGAGGCGTCAGTGGGGGTGGAGGCCTCCGTCGGCGACGAGGACCTGGCCGGTGATGAACCGGCCGGCGTCGCTGGCTAGCAGCAGCGCCGGGCCCACCATCTCGTCGGGATGGGCCAGGCGGCCCAGCAGCGTCCCCGCGCCCATCGACCGGGCCGCCTCGGGTCCCTGGTTGCGCACCATGTCTGTGTCCACGGGTCCGGGCGCCAGGGCGTTCACCCTGATGCCCCTCGGGGCGAGTTCGCCGGCCGCGGCCCTTGTGTAGGACAGCAGGGCGGCCTTCATGGCGCCATAGATCGAGAAGCCCCGCGAGAACATGAAGGCGCCGACGCTGATCACGTTGACCACCGAGGCGTGCGGACTGGCCTCCAACTGAGGCAGGCAGGCCTGAGTCAGCAGAGCCGGACCCCGCAGGTTCACCTCGAAGGACTTCTGCCAGGCGACTGCGGTCTGCGCGCCGATCGGCTGGGCCAGAGCGTTGGCCGCATTGTTGACCACCACGTCGATCCCGCCGAAGCGCTCCACCGCGGCAGCCGACAGAGCCTCAACCGCGTCGAGATCGCCCATGTGGGTGGGCACCCCAAGCGCCTCGAAGCCCGCATCGGCAAGGCGGGCCTCGGCGGCTGCGCAGGCCTCGACGGAGCGTGACGCCACCACCACCGACGCACCCGCGCAAGCCAGCCCCTCAGCGATCGACCGCCCGATCCCCCGGGTACCGCCGGTAACGATGGCAGTACGGCCAGTCAGGTCGAACAGGCTGCGATAGCTCTCAGGATCCACGCCGGGCAGCGTAGACAGGCCAGCCCCGCAGCCGCGCCGGCCAGGCCGGGGGGTGGCGGCGAGTCCGGGCGACCGACAATGGGCCGCAGGCCCGTCGGTCGAACGGGCTCGACGACAGGACCCGCCGGCCGGAACACACGCCGCGCCGGCTAGGCCGGGGGGTGGCGGCGAGTCCGGGCGACCGACAATGGGGCGCAGCCCCGTCGGTCGAACGGGCTCGGCGACAGGACCCGCCGGCCGGGCCGACAGGCGAACGGGCCCCGGTAGCCTGACCGGCCATGACTGAAGGCGGCGGCCAGCCGTATCCCGAGGTCGGCAGCCCCGATTTCCCGGCCATCGAGCGCCGGGTCCTGGCTCGCTGGAAGGCCGAGGGGACCTTCGAGCAGTCGGTGAAGGCGCGGCCCTCTGAACGGGACTGGGTCTTCTACGACGGCCCGCCGTTCGCCAACGGGCTCCCGCACCACGGCCACCTTCTCACCGGCTACGTCAAGGATGTCGTGCCCCGCTACCAGACCATGCGGGGCAACCGGGTGGACCGGCGCTTCGGGTGGGACTGCCACGGGTTGCCGGCCGAGATGGAGACCGAGCGCGAGCTGGGGGTGGCCGGCCGGGCCGCGGTCCAGTCCTTCGGCATAGCCGAGTTCAACCAGCACTGCCGCCAGTCGGTTGTCCGCTACACGCAGGAGTGGGAGGACACGGTCACCCGCCAGGCCCGCTGGGTCGACTTCGGCAACGACTACAAGACCATGGACCTGGCCTACATGGAGTCGGTCATGTGGGCCTTCGCCCAACTCCACCGCCAGGGACTGGTGTATGAGGCGTACCGGGTCATGCCGTACTCGTGGGGGGCCGAGACGCCGCTGTCGAACTTCGAGATCCGCCTCGACGACGCCACCAGGCCCCGCCAGGACCCGGCCATCACCGTGGCCTTCGACCTGGTGCCGGCGCCCGGCGACCCCGGGCCGATGCGGATGCTGGCCTGGACCACCACCCCGTGGACGCTGCCGTCGAACCTGGTGCTGGCGGTGGGCCCCGACATCTCCTACGCAGTCATGGAGGAGGGCGGCATCCACTACGTGCTGGCCGAGGACAGGGTGGCCGCCTACGACGCCCAGCTGTCGCAGGCCCGCCTAGTCGGAACGGTCCTCGGAGCCGAGCTGGTGGGCCGCAGCTACGTCCCGCTGTTCGATTTCTTCGCCCACCGCACCGAGGCCTTCCGGGTGCTGGCCGGCGACTTCGTCGACACCGCCGAGGGCACCGGCATCGTCCATGCAGCCCCGGGCTTCGGCGCTGAGGACCAGGAAGTGTGCGAAGCCAACGGCATCGCCATCGGCGACGCGGTGCCGGTCGACGACCGCGGGCGGTTCACCGAGCCGGTGTCCGTGTGGGCCGGGACCAACGTGTTCGAGGCCAACGCCGGGATCATCCGCCATCTCAAGGCCGAGGGCCGCATCGTCCGCCATGACAGCTACGAGCACAACTACCCGTACTGCTGGCGCACCGACACCCCCATCATCTACCGGGCCATCAACAGCTGGTACGTGCAGGTCACCGCCATCCGGGACCGGCTGGTGGAGCTGAACCAGCAGATCAACTGGGTGCCGGACCATGTGCGCGACGGCCGGTTCGGCATGTGGCTGGAAGGCGCCCGCGACTGGTCGATCAGCCGCAACCGCTTCTGGGGGTCGCCCATACCGGTGTGGCGCAGCGACGATCCCGCCTACCCGCGGATCGACGTGTACGGGTCGCTGGACGAGCTCGAGCGCGACTTCGGCGTGCGCCCCGACGACCTGCACCGGCCGTTCATCGACGCCCTCACCCGGCCCAACCCGGACGACCCCACGGGACGGTCGACGATGCGGCGAGTGCCCGAGGTGCTCGACTGCTGGTTCGAGTCGGGATCGATGCCCTTCGCGCAGGTGCACTACCCCTTCGAGAACACCGAGTGGTTCGAGAGCCACTTCCCGGCCGACTTCATCGTGGAGTACATCAACCAGACCCGGGGCTGGTTCTACACGTTGCACGTGCTGGCCGGGGCGCTGTTCGACCGGCCCGCCTTCTCCAACGTGATCTGCCACGGCATCCTGCTGGCCGCCGACGGCGCCAAGCTCTCCAAGAAGCTGCGCAACTACACCGAGCCCACCGACATCTTCGAGCGCCAGGGCGCCGACGCCCTGCGCTGGTACCTGATGGCGGCCAACATCGTGCGGGGCGGCGACCTGCGGATCAACGACGACGGCATCGACGAGGTCACCCGCCAGATCCTGCTGCCCATCTGGAACGCCTACTCGTTCTTCACCATGTACGCCAACGCCGAGGGCTACGAGGCTGCGCCGCGCACCGACAGCGACGACGTGCTCGACCGGTACGTGCTGGCCCGCACCCGCACGCTGGTGGAGCGGGTCACCGAGCGGATGGACGCCTACGACCTGCCCGGGGGCGCAGCCGAGATCGCGGCCTTCATCGACGCGTTGAACAACTGGTACATCCGCCGCTCCCGGGACCGCTTCTGGAACGCGGGCGGCGCCGACACCGACCGGGCCGCCTTCGACACCCTGTACGTGGTGCTGACCACCCTGACCAGGGTGGCCGCGCCGTTCCTGCCCATGACCTGTGAGGAGATCCACGGCGGGCTCACCGGCGGCGCGCCAGAGGCCGAGCGAACCGGCGAGCGAGTCCGCCCCATACGGGCGAGGCCGTGGCCCGAGCGGCCCGTGAGCGAAGCGAACAAGAGCGGGAATGACACCGCTGCGACACCACAGACCCTCACCGACTCGGGGACGCCCTCGGTGCATCTGGCCGACTGGCCCGACCCCGACGCCGAGGGCTTGCCCGCCGACGACGCGCTGGTGGCCCGCATGGAGCGCCTGCGCGACGCGGCCTCGGCCGCACTGCGGGTGCGCGAGGAGGCCGGGCTGCGGGTGCGCCTGCCCCTGGCCCAGGCCATCGTGGCCGGCGACGGTGCCGAAGACCTGGCGCCGCTGGCCGACCTGCTGGCCGACGAGATCAACGTCAAGTCGATGGTGCTGACCGATGATCTGTCGGCGCACGCCTCGCTGGTGCTGAGGCCCAACGGCGCGGTGCTGGGACCTCGTCTCGGTGGAGCCGTGCAGGAAGTGTTCAAGGCGGCCCGCGCCGGCGACTGGGCCCGCAACGACGACGGCACGGTGACCGCGGCCGGCCATGTGCTGGAAGAGGGCGACTTCGAGCAGGCCGTGGAGGCGTCGGAGGGCGGCGCGGCCGCCGGACTGGCCTCCGGCGACGCGGTGGTCGTGCTCGACACCGCGGTCACGCCGGAGCTGGAGGCCGAGGGCTGGGCCCGCGACGCGGTGCGGGTGATCCAGGACTGCCGGCGCATCGACGGCTACGTGGTGACCGACCGCATCCAGGTGTCACTGGCACTGTCCTCGGCGGAGCAGGCCGCGGCCGTGGAGCAGTGGCGCGACTACGTGGCCGAGCAGGTGCTGGCCATCGACCTGCAGGTCACCGCGCTCGGCGAAGGCGACGACACCGGAGCGACCGAGCCGACCGCGACGAGCCGCTGGCTGGCGGGCTTCGTCATCCACGACGTGACCATCGACGGCCGGCCGGCCCGCTGCAACCTGGCCCCCAGCTCCGTCAAGCCGCGCCGACCCGGCGACAGCACCCGCCCCCGCTGAACTCCACTACAGCCGATGGCCTCGTCGGGCTACAAGAACCACCAGCCCGTCAGATCGAGTGACCTACAGCACCCCGACCAGGACTATCAGCAGCATCAGAACAAGCAGGAGCGTGACCACGCCCAACCGCTTTCTGCGATGCTTTGGCGCACGTCCGCCGTATCCGACAATCGGGCGCTCCGACATCGGATCGCCGTAGGTGGTCTGCTTGTGGCCGGCCGCCAACTCCTGGCCCAACACGCTGTCGGTAGCACTGGTCCCAGTGAAGGCCGTACCGGACCGTGCGACGTGCGAGGCTCCTCGCACGCGCCTGGCGGCTTCCTTGGCCGGATCGGGTCTCCGTGGCTCTCCAGGCATCCGGACCAGCAGGAGGAGGAAGCCGTAGACCTGGTCTATGACCCGGAGAATGCCCTGAACGATTCTACGCACCATGGGCGGCCCTACTCATTTCGCGATGACTTGTAACTACGCCCGCTTGCGAGCCTTCTTGTGGCCGTCGGCAAGCACCTTGCCGTACAACCCGTCGGCCGCGCTGCTGCCGGAGAAGCCGCCACCTTGGCCCCCAACACCGCCCCCTCGGACGTGCATGGCGTCCTTCATCTGCTTGGCGGCTGCCTTGGCGGGATCAGGCGTCGGCTCCCCTTTCGGCGCGTGCACGATGTGCATCAGGAAATCGCCAACAGCCTTCGCGAAGCTGACGATGCTCTTGAGGGCTCTAGTCATCGTCGATCCTCTAAGCCGCGCGGGACCACCAACCTAGCAGCTAGTCGCCTTCGAGGCGGCGGCCGTCCTCTACCAGGTTGATCTCCCAGATCACCTTGTCGAGGGCGTCGGCCGAGGTGATGGTGGCGAACCTCAAAGGGTGCTCGTCGGTCACGCACGTCGGCAGCGGCGACAGGATCGTCCACGGCGTGGGATGGGCGAACTGCACCACCGAGTAGCGGTCGCCGGTCTGGCCCTCGGCCGCGATCACCCGGTGGATACCCGCGCCGATCACGCCGTTGGTGAGGTGCTCGAGCATCATGCCGGTGTTGATGATGGCGCTGCCGGTGGGCGGGATTGCGTCGACCCAGCCATCGCTGGTCCGCACCTGCAGGCCCGGCGCGGTGGCCCTGGGAAGCATGGTGATGAGGTTGATGTCGCCGTGCTCGGCGGCCCACATGAAGCCGTCTGAGGGAGCGGTCTCCATGGGCGGGTAGTGAATGGCCCGGGTGAGGGTGGCGCCGTACTCGAGCATCACGTCGAAGAACTCCTCGTGGATTCCCAGCCCCACCGCGATCACCCTCAGCACCCGGCGCTGGATATCGAGCACGGAGGCGTGGAACCCGAGCAGCAGCTCGGTGACGCCGGGCTGGTCGTCCTCGGGCAGGGTGGGTGGCCCGTAGCGGTGGGGATACCGCTGGCGGAGCGGGTGGCCCGGCGGCGCCGGCTCGCCCCAGTTGAGCATCTCCTTGAGGTCGGGGACGTCGGAGATGGCGGCCGTCTCGGTCATCATCGGCGTGTAGCCGGTCTGACCGTGGGATCCGGCCACGATGTAGCGATTCTTGCGCTCCTGGGGAAGGTCGAAGAAGGCCTCGAGCTGCCCGTAGGCCTCGTCGATCACGCCCGCGCCCAGGTCGTGGGCCACGTAGACGAAGCCGGTGACCAGGCTGCGCATCACACCGTCCACCACCGCGGCCCGCTGGGCTTGGGTACCCCGCTCGAAAGCGGCCAAATCGATGTCGAGTATCGCCATCGGTGCAACGTTACTCGCACGACGCGATCAAGAAGCCCTGCTCAGCGGGGTAGCCGCGGCGTAATTTGACACGCGTGTAGTTACGGTGCTGTAATTCAAGATCCGAAGTTGTGGCCGGTCTTGAGCGGGGTCCACAGCTCGCGGGGGAACCGCTGAACACCGGCATGAGGAGGCGCACCGACGTGACGATGATCCAGGATCGGCTGACCACCGTCGCGGAGGTGCCTCCGGCAGTCTCTGCTCCGACCACCATGAGGGTGCGCAAGCGCAACGGAAACCTCGAGCCCGTCGACGTGAACAAGATCGTCAACGCGGTGGCCCGGGCGGCCGAAGGCCTGCTCGGCGTCGATCCGCTGACGGTCAGCACCCGCACCATCGCCGCCCTCGCCGACGGGGCCACCACCCGCGAGCTCGACGAGCTGAGCATCCGCACCGCGGCCGGGCTCATCGTGGAGGAGCCCAACTACTCGAAGCTGGCGGCCCGCATGCTGGCCACCTACATCGACAAGGAAGTCCGCAACCAGAACATCCCGTGGTTCTCCGAGGCCATTGAGGCCGGGCACCGGCTCGGGCTGATCGGCGACGACACCGCGGAGTTCGTGCGGGCCCACTCCCCCACGCTGAACGCGGCCATCGACTCCGGTCGGGACCGCAACTTCGAGTTCTTCGGGCTGCGCACGGTGTACGACCGCTACCTGCTGCGCCATCCCGACACCCGGCTGGTGATCGAGACCCCGCAGTACTTCATGCTCCGCGTGGCCTGCGGGCTGAGCACGAACCCCGACGAGGCCGTCGCGTTCTACGACCTGATCTCGTCGCTGGCTTACCTTCCGTCGAGCCCCACCCTGTTCAACTCGGGCACGATGCACCCGCAGATGTCGAGCTGCTACCTGCTCGACTCTCCCGAGGACTCCCTGGAGGGCATCTACCAGCGCTACACCGACATCGCCCGCCTCTCGAAGTACGCGGGGGGCATCGGGGTCGGCTGGCACCGGGTCCGCTCCAAGGGATCGCTGATCCGGGGAACCAACGGGCTCTCCAACGGCATCGTGCCGTGGCTCAAGACCCTCGACTCCTCCGTGGCCGCCGTCAACCAGGGCGGCCGGCGCAAGGGCGCGGCCTGCGTCTACCTCGAGACCTGGCACGCCGACGTCGAGCAGTTCCTGGAGTTGCGCGACAACACCGGCGACCACGCCCGCCGCACCCACAACATCAACCTCGCCAACTGGGTGCCCGACCTCTTCATGGAGCGGGTGGAGCTGGACTGGCAGTGGAGCCTGTTCGACCCCAAGAAGGTGCCCGAGCTCACCGACACCTACGGCGAGGAGTTCCGGGCCATCTACGAGCAGGCTGAGGCCGACGGGCGTTTCGAGACGCAGGTCCCGGCCCGCCAGCTGTACACCCGGATGATGCGGACCCTGGCCGAGACCGGCAACGGCTGGATGACGTTCAAGGACGCCGCCAACGCCAAGTGCAACCAGACGGGCCCCGGACCCGAAGGCGATGCCAACGCCCGCGACCGGGTCGTCCACCTCTCGAACCTGTGCACCGAGATCATCGAGGTGACCAGTGCCGGCGAGACCGCGGTGTGCAATCTGGGATCGGTCAACCTCGGCGCCTTCGTTCAGCGGGCGACGACCTCCAACGGCAGCGCTCCGGTGAGCTTCGACTTCGAGCGGCTCGGCGAGGTGGTGCGGCTGGTGGTCGGCTTCCTCGACCGCGTCATCGACATCAACTACTACCCGACCGACGAGTCGGCGGCCTCCAACCGGCGCTGGCGACCGGTGGGCCTGGGCCTCATGGGCCTGCAGGACGTGTTCTTCAAGCTGGGTCTCGCCTTCGACTCCGCCGAGGCCCGCAACCTCAGCCGCCGCATCTCCGAGGAGATCTACTTCAACGCCCTGTGGGCGTCCACCGAGCTGGCCGAGGCCAACGGGCCCCATCCCGGCTTCACCGACACCCGGGCCGCGGCCGGCGAGCTTCAGTTCGACCTCTGGAACGCCGAGCCGTCAGATCCCGATCGCTGGGGACCGCTGCGCGAGCGGATCGCCGAGCACGGGCTGCGCAACTCACTGCTCATCGCCATCGCCCCGACGGCCACCATCGCGGCCATCGCCGGCTGCTACGAGTGCATCGAGCCCCAGGTGTCGAACCTGTTCAAGCGCGAGACCCTGTCGGGCGAGTTCATGCAGGTGAACCGGTACCTGGTGGCCGAGCTGAAGGCCCGCGGCCTGTGGGACGACAAGATGATCGCCGACGTGAAGAAGGCCGAAGGCTCGATCCAACAGATCGCGCGCATACCGGAGGACCTGCGAACCGTCTACCGCACGGCTTGGGAGATATCGCAGCGCTCGCTAATCGAGATGGCCGCGGACCGGGGCGCCTTCATCGACCAGAGCCAGTCGCTCAACCTGTTCATGGAGGCCCCGACCATCGGGAAGCTGTCGTCGATGTACATGCACGCGTGGAAGCAGGGCCTCAAGACCACCTACTACCTGCGCTCGAGGCCGAAGACGCGGATCAACCAGACCACCACCAACGGCTCGGGGGCCGACGAGCCCGACGCAGATGCCGCGGTGGCCTGCTCCCTGGAGAACCCTGAATCCTGTGAGGCGTGCGACTGATGGCCATCACCGACGTCTCTGTCGATCATCTCGATCTCCCGGGCCGGGACTCAGCCGTCCCCGCCCCTCCCGCAGGCTTCCAGCCTGAACCGGAGGCCGAGCCCCGGCCCGGGCAGCCCACGCCGGACACCTTCGACCGGCCCAACATCCTGGATCCGGGCTTCGACCTGACCCTGCGCCCGATGCGCTATCCGCAGTTCTTCGAGATGTACCGCGACGCGATCAAGAACACCTGGACCGTCGACGAGATCGACTTCTCCGACGACCTGGTCGATCTGGACCGCAAGCTCATGCCGGCCGAGAAGCACCTGATACGCAGGCTGGTGGCCTTCTTCGCCACGGGCGACTCGATCGTGGCCAACAACCTCGTCCTGAACCTCTACGAGCACATCAACGCGCCGGAAGCCCGGATGTACCTGTCGCGCCAGCTCTTCGAGGAGGCGCTGCACGTGCAGTTCTACCTGAACCTGCTCGACAACTACATCCCCGACCACGACGAGCGGGCCGAGGCCTTCGCCGCCATCGAGAACATCCCGTCCATACGGGCCAAGGCCGAGTTCTGCTTCAAGTGGATGGACTCGGTCGGCGACGGGCCGCTGCGCACCGCAGACGACCGGCGCCGCTTCCTGATGAACCTGGTCTGCTTCGCGGCCTGCATCGAGGGCCTGTTCTTCTTCGCCGCGTTCGCCTACGTGTACTTCCTGCGGTCCAAGGGTCTGCTCAACGGGCTGGCAGCCGGCACGAACTGGGTGTTCCGCGACGAATCCATGCACATGAACTTCGCCTTCGAGGTGATCCGCACGGTGCGGCAGGAGGAACCCGAACTGTTCGACGAGGAGCTGGGCCAGCAGATCAGCGACATGCTGGCCGAGGCGGTGGACGCCGAGCACCAGTTCGCGGCGGACCTGCTGGGCGAGGGCGTGCCCGGCATGTCGGTGACCGACACCCGGTCGTACCTCGAGTACGTGGCCGACCAGCGCCTGATGCAGCTCGGCCTGCGCCGGCGCTTCGGCAGCCGCAACCCGTTCTCGTTCATGGAGCTGCAGGACGTGCAGGAGCTCTCCAACTTCTTCGAGCGCACCGTGTCCGCCTACCAGGTGGGCGTGGAGGGCGAGGTCTCCTTCGACGAGGACTTCTAGAGAGCGGAGGGCACGGGCCGAGCGAGTCGGGGTGGTGTGTCCGCATTGGCGGATCATGTGATACACAAGGTGCCATGTTGAGATTCGCGGAGGAGATCGTCCTGCTGTCGCTGCGGGACGACGACGGCAAATTCGTGCCGGTGCCGGTCACGTCAATGCAGCATGCGCTGGCAGGGGCGGTGCTCATGGATCTGGCGCTGGAGAACCGGATCGACACCGATCCCGAGAACCTCGTCCTGATCGACTCCACGCCGGTGGGCGACAGCCTGCTCGACCCGACCCTGGAGATGATCGCAGCCGGCGAGCAGCACGACGCCCGCTTCTGGGTGGAGCAGACGGCCAGGGCGGCAGACGAGATCCGGGATGAGGCGCTGGCCCGCCTGGTCGAGCGCGGCATCCTCGAGCAGCACGACGAGCGGTTCCTGTGGGTGTTCCGGTCCCGCCGCTACCCGGTGGTCGACGGCAAGGAAGAGCGCGAGGTGAAGCTGCGCATCCTGGGCGTGCTCCTCAGCGACGAGATCCCCGACCCCCGAGACATCGTGATCATCTGCCTGGCGGACGCCTGCGGCATTCTGAACCAGCTCCTGCCGAAGCGGGAGCTGGCCGGTGTCCGCGACCGCATCGAGCAGGTCCGCAAGCTGGACCTCATCGGCCAGGCCATGTCCCAGGCGATCCACGACATCGAGCTGTGGCTGGCCGCCAGCCGCATAGAGGGCCGGATGTTCTAGACCTCCCTCAGGCCCGCCTACGCGGTGGTGTTGTCCGCGAGGATGAGGGTCTTCAGGTCGCTGTGGAAGTCGAGGGCGTGGTCGCCGCCCTCGCGGCCTATTCCGGACAGGCCGCACCCGCCGAAGGGGGCGGCCAGGTCGCGCACCAGGAAAGTGTTGGTCCACACGATCCCGGCCCGCACCGCGGCGCCGATCCGCTCGGCCCGGTCGGTTGAGCCCGTGTAGACGATGGCGGACAGGCCGTAGCGGGTGGAGTTGGCCAGGTCCACCGCCTCGGCCTCGGTCGCGAAGGCCTGGATGGTCAGCACCGGGCCGAAGACCTCGCGCTGGACGATCTCTGAGTCGTTGGAGGCCGGCTCGATCAGCGTGGGTTCGTAGTGGAGGGAGCCGGCACGGCGGCGGCCGCCCCACACCACGGTGTCGCCCGCGGCCCGGGCCCGCTGCACGAAGCCCTCGACCCTGGCCAGATGGTCGGGATGGACCATGGGCGCGATGGTGGTCGAGTCGTCGCGGCTGTCGCCCAGCACGTGGGCCTCGGTGCGGACCCGCAGTGCTTCCAGGAAGTCGTCGAGGATCGATGCCTCCACCAGCAGGCGGGTCCCGGCCAGGCACACCTGGCCCGAGTCCTCGTACTGGGCTGCGGCCTGCTCGGCGGCCGCCTCGAGGTCGCAGTCGGCGAACACGATGAG
This sequence comes from Candidatus Aldehydirespirator sp., assembly GCA_965203635.1. Classification (GTDB taxonomy): domain Bacteria; phylum Actinomycetota; class Acidimicrobiia; order Acidimicrobiales; family Aldehydirespiratoraceae; genus Aldehydirespirator. The sequence goes on along the minus strand of OZ241903.1, from coordinate 1,645,503 downwards.
CGGACCCTTCCCGCCCAACTCGGCCGTGAACGGCACGATGCTGGCCGCCGCGGCCGCGCCGATGTGCCGGGCCGTCTCCGGCGAGCCGGTGAAGCTGATGCGGCGGACCCGCGGGTCCGCGGTCAGGGCGGCTCCTACCTCGGCGCCGATTCCCTGCACCAGGTTGAAGGCGCCGGGCGGCAGTCCGGCCTCCACCGTCAGGTCGGCCAGCAACGAAGCCGACAGCGGGGACCACTCGGCCGGCTTGAGCACCACGCTGTTGCCCGCGGCCAGCGCGGGGGCCGCCTTCCAGGTGGCCAGCATGAACGGGGCGTTCCACGGTGTGATCACCACCGCGGGACCGGCCGGCATGCGTTGCACGGTGTGGGCGGTGCCCCGGGCCGGCCACCGGGGCTCGTCATGGGCCTCGACCATGTCCGCGTAGAAGCGGAAGTTGAGCGCGCCCCTGGCCACCAGCCGCTCGCGCATGGAGCGGTGAAGGAAGCCCATGTCCAGCGTCTCGACCTCAGCGATGTCGTCGTTGCGAGCTTCGATCAGGTCGGCCAGCCGGCGCAGGGCCGCGGTCCGCTGCCCCACCGGCAGCCCGCTCCATGCGGCGAAGCCGTCCACCGCCGCGCTCACAGCCTGCTGAGCGGTGGCTGCGTCGCCGCGGGACACGTCGGCCAGCTTGTGCTGCCAGTCCAACGAAGAACGGCATTCGAAGGTGCGATCCGATGCCCGACGCTCGCCGCCGATCAGGTGATCGACGCTGACCTCGACTCCTCCGACGACAGCCCGAGGCGATTCCGCCATCAGGCCTCCTCGTCGACCGTGGACTGGTAGTGGCGGGCGCCGGGGCCGCGCGGGGCCCGCTTGCCCCGGTGCTCCCAGTCGCCGCCCATTGCCGTGGACACGACCTCCTCGCTGTCCGACGGCTGGGCACCGACGTCGGAGCGCACCGGCTCCGGTCCGGCGACGATGGTGTTGGTCAGTGCGCCCAGGCCCTCCACCTCAACGGTGACCACGTCACCGGGCACCACCGGCCGGGACCCGGCCGGAGTGCCCGACAGCACCAGGTCGCCGGGCACCAGGGTGATGGTGCGAGCCAGGTCGGCCACCAGGTAGTGCATGTCCCACTCCATCTCGTCGGTGCTGCCGTCCTGGCGTACTTCGCCGTTGACGAGGGTGCGGATCCGCTTGTGGCGGAAGTCCCAGCCGGTCACCAGCGCCGGCCCGACCGGGCACAGCGTGTCGCTGCCCTTGACCCTCAGCATCGAACCCGCATCGGTGTCGCGGAAGTCGTGCAGCCCGTAGTCGTTGGCCACCGTGTAGCCCGCGATGTAGTCGCCGGCATCGTCGGGCGACACGTTGCGGCAGGTCCGGCCGATGACGATGCCGATCTCTCCCTCGTAGTTCAGCCACCGGCACGGCTCGGGCCGCACCACGTCGGCGCCGTGGGCGCTCAGGGCGGTGGTCGGCTTGTGGAAGTAGGTCGGGGCGGGCGGCAGCCTGGTCATGAACTCGGCCACCCGGCTGGCGTAGTTGAGGTGGACGCACAGGATCTTGGTCGGCTCGCACGGCGCGAGGTGGACGGCGTCGGAGGCGGCCACTCGCCTCCCGTCGCGGGAGACGAGGTCGTCCCCGTCGGGCTGGACGACCACCGGATACCCGTCAAGGAGGATGCGGCGATACTCGGCCACGGCCGTTGCTGCGCTCACGGCTGCCCGGACTCCGGAGTATGCGAGTCGCGGGCGGCGCCCACGAACGTGTCGAAGAGGTCATCGCGGGTGAGGAGGTCCGAGGCCGCGCCCTCGGCTGCAATCTCTCCGGTGCGCAGCACGTAGGCCCGGTCGGCCACCTCCAGCAGGCGGGTGGCGTTCTGCTCGACGACCAGCATCGTGCGGCCCTCGGTCCGCATGCGGCCGATCAGGTCGAACACGAAGTCGACCAGCACCGGCGCCAAGCCCAGCGACGGCTCGTCCATCAGGATGACGCGCGGGTTGCTCATGAGAGCCCGAGCGATGGCGAGCTGCTGGGCCTCGCCCCCGGAGAGGTAGCCGGCCGCGGTCGACCACTTGTCCTTGAGCACCGGGAACAACTCCACCACCTCGTCGAGCCGCTCGGCCCGCTCGTCGGCACTGACGGTCACGCCACCGACGCGGAGGTTCTCGACCACCGTCATCTCCGCGAACAGCCTCCGCCTCTCGGGCACGAGGGCCAGGCCCGCCTTGAGCATCCGGTCGGGGCTGTCGCCGGTCACGGGCCGGCCATCGAGGTGCACCTCGCCCTCGGCGGGGCGCAGCAGCCCCGAGACGGTGTTGAGCAGGGTGGTCTTGCCCGCGCCGTTGGGACCGATGAGGCCGACGACCTCATTGGCCGCGACGGAGAGGCTCACACGGCGCAGCGCCGAGATCGACCCGTAGCGAGTGGTCAGCCCGGACACCTCAAGCACTACGAAACCCTATCCCGGGCCCCTCACCCCCGACGTTGGGCCGGCTTGCCTGCAGATGACTGGGAGCGATCGGCCGCCTAGTCTTGCGCCGATTCCGTTTGGTAGCAAACAAAACCGGAGACGCCGAGTGGAAGACCGAGCGAGCCCGCGCCTACTCGATGCAGAGCGCCTCATACAGGCGCGCCTCGGCGACCGTCAACTGGACTTCGACTCCATGTTGGCGGTGTCCAACATCTACCGGGCCGCGACCGCGGTGCGCCGCAGTGCCGAGCGTGGCGTGCTGGCGGAGTTCGGCCTGTCCTGGGGCGGCTTCACCACCCTGTGGGTGCTGTGGGTGTGGGGCGAGATGCGGACCGCGGACCTGGCGGAAGAATGCGACCTGTCGAAGGCGACGCTCACCGGGGTGGTCAAGACTCTGGAGAAGCGGGGGTTCGTGGAACGCAGGCAAGTCGAGTCGGACCGCCGCCGGGTGACGGTCGCGCTCACCGACGCCGGGCTGGACACCATCGAGAGGCTCTTCCCCCGCTTCAACCGCTACGAGGGCGAGATGGTGCGCGAGCTCTCGACTGACGAGAAGCAAGCACTGGCCGGGCTGCTACGCCGGGTGATCATCGCCGCCGGCCGGCAGGCACCCGAGACCCCTTAGGGCCTAGCCTCAGCGCTCGATCACGTCAAAGGGGCCGAGGGCTAGCGCTCCGCCGTCGAGTCTGAAGGACGCGCCGTTGGCGAAGCGCCCCGCCGGAGCCACCAGGTAGTGGACCAGCGCGGCGATCTCGTCGGGCTTGCCGGCCCGGTTCGCGACATTCACGGACGCTCCGGCCTCGCTCAGCTCGCGGATGATCTCCGCGGCCATGGGCGTGTCCACGATGCCCGGATCGACCTGCGTGACCCTTATGCCGTCGGCCCGCCACTCCTTGGCCAGTGCCACGGTGACCGCTCCCAGCCCCGCCTTGCTCGCCCCGTAGACGGCGCCGCCCGCCGAGGGCCGCACCGCGTCGACCGAGCCGACCATCACCACGGCCGAGTCGCCGCCCGCGGCCAGGTACCGATGGGCCAGCTGGCATAGTCGAAGCGGGGCCCACAGGTTGAGCCCGATCAGCCCGTCGAAATGCTCGCGGTCGAGGTCGCCCAGCGGGAGCCAGTCGGCCCGGCCGGCGTTGTTGACGAGGATGTCGAGCCCGCCGAGTTCGGCCACTGCGGCCGCAATCACCCCATCGACGCCTTCCGGGTCGCTCAGATCGGCCACCAGCGGCCGGATGGAGCCTTCCGCCTCCGGCACTCGACCGGACCGCGACACCGCCACCACATCCGCGCCGGCATCGGCCAGCCGGACCGCAATGGCGGCGCCGATCCCCGTCGACGCACCGGTGACGACGGCCCGCCTCCCAGTAAGGTCGAATGCAGCGTCCGGCACAGCGCCACGATAATCAGTGACGCTCGCCGGTTGATCGTTCGGTACCAAACGAATAGGGTTCTCCACGTGGCTGAGCTTCAAGGGTTCATGTACCCGAGGACGCCCACCGGGGCAGCCGGCATCGTGCCTGCGCCGCCCTGGCACTACTCCGGCGACATGCTGACCGTGGAGTACCGCACCGATCCCGACCGGGTGGCCGAGCTGCTTCCCGACCCGCTGGAGCCCGCCGACACCGACCCCGGCGCGGTGGCCATGATCTGGGCCGAGTGGCAGAGCTGCGGCGACACCTTCGAGGAGCTGCTCGACCCGGTCCGGGCCCAGTATCGGGAGGTGTTCGCGGTGGTGCGCTGCAAGTTCCGGGGCTCCACCTACAGCCGCGCGGCCTACATCTGGGTGGACAAGGACTTCGCCATGGCCAGGGGCCACTTCCAGGGCTACCCCAAGAAGATGAGCGAGATCGCCATGACCCGCCCGGTCACGGTGGGACGGGCCGGGCCGCGCCTGAAGGCGGGCGGCCGCTTCGGAGCGACCCTCAGCACCTGGGGACGGCGCATCGCCGAGGCCCGGTTCACCATCACCGGCACAGCCGACACCCCCGGATTCGTCAACGGCCACCCGATGCTGCACAGCCGGCAGATGCCGGCCATGGAGGCCGACGGCACCGACTCGCTCGACGAGCTGGTCACCATGCGGGGCTATGACGCCGACCTGGGGCCGGTGTACGCCGGGGACGCCGAGCTGATGCTGCCCGAGTGCCCAACCGAGGAGCTCCACCGCCTGCAGCCGGTCGAGATGATCGGCGGCTACTACCGCCAGGTCGGCACGTCGATGGCCGGCGGCACGACCCTGTGGGCCGCCCCCAACCCCAGGGCGGGTGCATGAGCACCGCCACTGCCACGTTCGTGGACGACTACCTGGCCGACCACGGCGACGACGACGCCGACCTGTCCTCGCACGACTCCTTCACCTCGGGGGTGCCCCACGCCACCTTCGCCAGGCTGCGCCGGGACGACCCGGTGCACTGGACCCCCGAGGCCGACGGCTCCGGCTTCTGGTCGGTCACCCGCTACCACGACGCGCTGGCCGTCAGCCGCGATGTCGAGACGTTCACGTCCTCCCAAGGCATCCGCCTCGAGGAGATGGACGACGACGAACTCCAAGCCCGCCGCACGATGATGGAGCTCGACCCGCCCGAGCACACCCGGCTCCGGCGCCTGGTGAACCGGGGCTTCACCCGCCGCACCGTCGAGTCCTACGAGGACTCCATCCGGGCCCTGGCCGCCGAGGTGCTCGACGAGGCCCTCACCGCCGACGCCTTCGACTTCGTCACCGAGGTGGCGGCCAAGCTGCCCATGCGGATGCTGGGCCGCCTGCTGGGCACCAGCGACGCCGACGGCCACCAGCTGGTCGAGTGGGGCGACGCCTTCCTGGGCAACAGCGACCCCGAGTTCACCACCCACGTGGTCGACACGGCCGACACCACCGAGTACCGGCTGATGCCGTTCCGCAGCCCGGCCGCGATCGAGGTGTTCGAGTACGCCGAGCGCCAGGCCGCGGCGCGCCGGGCCTGCCCCCGCAACGATGTCATCACCCAGCTGCTGGCCCCAACCCGCGACGGGGAGCCCCTCAGCGACCTGGAGTTCAAGAACTTCTTCACCCTGCTCATCGCGGCCGGCAACGACACCACCCGCTACACCATGACCCACGGCCTGCGCACGATGATGCACCATCCCGAGCTGTGGCGGGCCTGGAGAGCCGATCCCTCCCTGACCCACACCGCAGTGGAGGAGATCCTGCGGACCAGCGCGGTGACCATGCACTTCCGCCGCACCGCCACCCGTGGGGTCACCCTCGGCGGAAAGAACGTCGCCGCGGGCGACAAGGTGGTGATGTGGTTCTGCTCCGCCAACCACGACGACGACGGGTTCGGTCGTCCCTGGAGATTCGACCTGGCCCGGGACCCCAACGACCACATGGCCTTCGGGCGCAACGGCCCCCACCTGTGCCTGGGCGCATGGCTGGCCCGCATGGAGGCCCGACTGGTGTTCGAGGAGCTCATGAAGCGGGTCGATCGCCTCGAACCCGACGGCGAGCCCCAGTACCTGCGCTCCAACTTCATTGCCGGCATCAAGCACCTGCCCGTGCGGGTGGTGGCATGATGCCGCCCAGAGGCCGAGCGGATCGGTCCAACCCGCTGGGAAACCCAGCGACATGCAGAGCGAGGCCGTGGCCCGAGCGGCCCGTGAGCGCAGCGAACAGGAGCGGGAGACACTGCTACAGGGAGGCCTGCCGATGGGATCGATAGTCGGGGCGGCAGTGGTGTCGCACGTTCCGCCGCTGGTGATGCCCGAACACGAGCGGCGGGCTCTCAACGGCGGTGAGGACACCACACTGTTCGCCGGCCTTCATGCCCTGCGGGCCGAGCGCCTCGATCCCGCCGCGGCCGACACCGTGGTGGTGATCGACACCCACTGGTTCACCACCGTCGAGCACATCGTGACGGCCCACGAGCGGCGCAAGGGCCTGTACACCTCCGATGAGCTGCCCCGGGGAATGAGCGCCATGCCCTACGACATGCCCGGCGACCCCGAGCTGGCCCATGCCTTCGCGGCCGCGGCCGCAGCCCGCGACGACACCTGGGTGACCGCCGTCGACGACCCCCACCTGCCGGTGCACTACCCCACCGTCAACCTGCTCGGCTTCCTGCAGGGCGACGAGCGCTGGGTGTCGATGGGCGTGTGCCAGACCGCCGAGCCCTACGACTTCCTGCTGGCCGGTCGGCTGCTGGCCGAAGCCGTAGCGGGCCTCGACCGCCGGGTGGTGGTCCTGGCCAGCGGTGGGCTCAGCCACCGGTTCTGGCCGCTCGGCCAGTTCCGCGACCACGAGGGCGCCGATCCCGACCTCCATGTCCGCACCCCCGAGGCGGCCGCGGCCGATCGCCGGGTGCTGGCCTGGATGGCCGAAGGCGACCACGCCGCCATCATCGACTTCGTGCCCGAGTACTCCCGCCACGCCCCCGAGGGCTACTTCGGCCACTACCTGATCATGGTCGGGGCGCTGGGCGGCCGGTCCTGCACAGCCCGCGGCACCCAGTTCGGCCAGTACGAGTCGGTGTCGGGCACGGGCCAGGCCCACGTATGGTTCGACCTGTGAGCAAGCCGCCACGAGCGCTGGTCCTGGCCCACGAACCGCAGGGCACGAGCGCGCTGATCGGCGAGCGGCTGTCGCAGCGGGGGTTCGACGTGCACGAGCATGTCGTGACCGAGGACCTGGACCGGCCCAACGACCCGGTCCCCTTCCCGGACTACACCGAGTACGACGTGCTGGTGCCCATGGGCTCGATCCGATCGCTCACCAACACCGGCGAGATCGACGCATGGATCTTCGAAGAGATCGACATGGTGCGCAAGGCCTACGCCCGGGGCACGCCGATGCTCGGCGTCTGCTTCGGGGGTCAGCTGCTGGCCGCGGCTCTCGGCGGCGAGGTGGAGCAGGCGCCGGTGCCCGAGATCGGCTGGTACGAGGTGTCCGCGGTGGACGGCACCGCCAATCCGGCCGGACCGGGGCCGTGGTTCCAGTGGCACCACGACCGCTTCACGCCGCCACCGGACGCCGACGTGCTGGCAGTGAACGACAATGCGGTGCAGCTGTTCCGGCTGGGTCGCTGCGTCGGCACGCAGTTCCATCCCGAGGTGACCCACGCCCATGTCGAGAACTTTCTCACGGGCTCTGACGACGAGTACCTGGCTGAACACGGGCTCGACCGGGACGACCTCCTCGACGGCATACGCCGCCACGAGGACCGCAACACCCGCCAGTGCTTCGCCCTGGTCGACTGGTTCCTCGACGAGGTGGCCTACGGCGCCTTCGCGGGTGTGGGCGCGGCTCCGGGGTTCACCGGAACGTAAACGCTCCCGACATCACGGTGGTCCCGGAGACCGATGTGTCGGCCCGCGCCGTGTTCCCCCCGGCCTCGGCCGCGATCCGCAGCTCGCAGCCGGGATACACGGGATTGGAGAAGCGCACCCGAGCGGCGGAGAGATCAGCCGGATGGGCGCCCACGGCGGTCGCCACGGCCCGAGCGGTCATGCCCATGGTCGCCAGACCGTGCAGGATCGGGCCGTCCAGTCCCATGCTGGGCGCCACCGACGGGTCGATGTGGACGGGATGCTTGTCGCCGGTCAGCCGGTAGAGCGCCGCCGCGTCGGACCCGACCTCGACCGTGCCGGTCCAAGTCGCGGTGAGCGGCGGGTACAACTCGGACGGCTCAGGCGGCGGCCCGCCCCATCCTCCGATGCCGGGCAGCAGGATCGTGTAGCCGGCCTCGAAGCTGGGAGCCGACACCTCCACCTCCACGATCGTGAGCCTGCCCTTGTCGAAGACGGACCGGACGCGGCCGTGCGTCTGGATCGCTCCGGGCCTCAACGGCTCGTGCACCGTCAGGCTCTGGCCTACATGCAGCGACCGGGTGCGGTCGTAGGCGCCGAGTTCGCCGGCCGCCTCCACCGCCCACAGGCCCAGCGCGCAGCCGTAGGTGGGAAGCACCCTCAGGCTCTGCTCGTAGACCAGGTCGAGCTGTGAAGCCGAGGCACCGACGGCCAGCGCGTACAGGATGGCGTCGTCGGCCGAGAAGTCGACTCGGTGGGTGCCCAGGTCGCGGCCGGCCAGGTCCTTCAGGTGCATTCGTTCTGGTCCCTGCTGATCGCGGCCCGGCGGGCCTCCAGGGCCCGACGGCGGGCCGGTGAGGCCAGTCGAGCCTCCCGCTCCGGCTGCCACTCGGCCGGATCGAACCCCTCGCCGCGGTCGAGCGACGCCAGCAGCGCCTTGGTCGCGGCGGTGGCTGCAGCGTCGTAGCGGACGGTCCTCAGCAGGCTCCGGGCTGTCTCGACGGCGGTCCCCGAAGGCACCACCGTCGCAGTGCCGGCCGGCAGGTCCCGGCCCGACAGCTGCTGCTGGAGCACCATGAGGCGGCGGACGGTGGGCGAACCGAGCCGGGCGTGCAGCCGAGCCGTCGATGACGGGTTGTAGAGGATCCCGAGGCTGGTCGAGGGCAGGCCGAGACGGGCCTCCTCGGAGACCACGACGGCATCGCAGGCCCAGGCCAAGTCGACCGCGGCGCCGTAGCAGGCGCCCTCGACCGCGGCGACCACCGGCAGCGGGCTGCGGGTGAGGCGCCCGCAGAGCCGCTCGAGCTCGTCGTCGAAGGTGAGATCATCAATCGTGCCGTTCAGCTCGGACAGGTCCGCTCCGGCGCTGAAGGCTCTCATGCCACCGGTGAGCACCACTCCGATCGTGCTGGGGCCGCCCTCGCCGGCGGCATCGGATCCGGTCGCCTCGGCCGAGTCCAACACCGCCTCGATCTGAAGGATCGTCTCGCGCCGGAGCGCGTTGGCCCGCTCCGGACGGTCCATCGTGACCTGCCAGATCGAGCCGTCGGCACTGTGGACGATGTCGCTCACGGCGTTGACGAGCGGATCGGCATGCGAGCGAAGGGACGCACGTCCATTTGGGTCTCGAGTTGCTCGGCGAGCGACAGCAACTCGGCGTCGCCGCCGTGCCGCCCCACGAGCTGGATCGCCGCCGGCAGGCCATCGACGAACCCGGCGGGGAGCACCACCGCGGGATGTCCGGAGACGTTGAAGGGCACCGCGAACGGGAAGGCCCCCCAGAGTCGGTCCACCGGCTCTCCGTTGATGGTCCTCGGGCGGCATCCCAGCTCGAAGGCGGTGGTGGCGGTGGCGGGGGTGACGATCACGTCGTAGTCACGGAAGTAGCGGTCGACCCGCTCCCGGTAGTGCGCCAGAGCGGAACGGGCCGACGCTACGACAGCCGGATCGAGTTGCTCGGCCGCCATCAGGGACCGCCGGTGATACCAGGTCAACTCGTGGGGGCCACGAAGGAGGTGGCCGCGGCGCTCGCCCTCCTCGGCCAGCACGAGCGGGCCGAATATCTCCTCCCAGCCGCCGAGGTCCAGTTCCACCCCGCTCACATCGTGGCCGCAAGCCGCGAGTCCTGTCACCGCGGCGGCCGCCGTGTCGCCGACGTCTGCGTCGATCGGACGGTTCTCGGGCTTGGGGCACCAGGCGATGCGGAGCGGTCCCGGGTCGGCCGGGACGTCTCGGATTCCGGCACCGTCGCCGGACAGCACCGAGTGCAGGCAGCGAGCGTCAGCGACACTTCGAGCCAGCGGTCCGACGGAGATGAACGGGCTGAAGGCGCGGAACCCTCCGTTGTCGTCGATGGATCCGTAGGTGGGCTTGAAGCCCACGAGGCCGCAGAACGACGCCGGGATGCGGATCGAGCCGCCGCCGTCGGACCCGAGACCGAGGGCGCAGGTGCCCGAGGCCACCGAGGCCGCTGCGCCGCCGCTGGACCCGCCGGCCGTCCGGCGCGGGTCGAAGGGGTTGGCGGTGTCGGGGCCCAGCAGGTTGTCCGTGGTGGCCGACTGGCAGAACTCCGAGACGTTGGTCTTGCCGACGACGACCGCCCCGGCGCGGCGCAGACGGCGCACTGCCCCGGAGTCGTGCCGGGCCACGTCGTCGGCGTGGGCCAGCGAGCCGAGCGTGGTGACGTGTCCCTCGATGTGGAAGGCGTCCTTGACCGAGACGGGAACGCCGGCGAGAGGGCCGGCGCGGCCGTTGCGGTAGGCCGTCTCGGCCGCGGCGGCCTGGCTTCGGGCCAGCTCAGGTGTGGGCAGAACGAAGGCGTGCAGAGTGGCGTTGACCTCGGCGATGCGGGCCTGAGCCATCTCGGAGACCTCTACCGGTGACAGCGAGCCGCCGCGGTAGGCCTCGACAAGCCGCTGCAGCGGCCACCACAGTGGGCGGTCATCCACGAGCCGACACGCCTCCGGAGACGGTGAACACCTCGCCGGTCACATAGCTGGCCTCATCCGATGCCAGGAAAGAGACCATGCTCGCCACATCATCAGGCCGTCCTATGCGGCCCAGGAACGCCTTGTCGGACAGGTAGCGGTCGAAGAACTCCTGGGGGTAGATCTTGCGCAGGAAGTCGTTGTAGATCAGGCCGGGAGCCACCGCGTTGACCCGCACCCCGTGGGCTGCGTTCTCGGCCGCGGCGACCCGGGTGAGGGCCAAGACGCCGGCTTTGGCTGCGGAATAGGCAGCGCCGTGCTCGGTCGACATCTCCCAGGCCGCTATCGACGAGATGTTGATGATCGAACCGCCACCTCCGGCGATCATGGCCTCCAGCGCGTAGCGCATGCAGACGAACGTGCCGGTCAGGTCGACGTCGAGGCAGCGCTGCCAGGTGTCCAGCGACATCTCGGCCACCGGCTCGATCTTGGACCAGCCCGCGTTGTTGACCAGCACATCGAGCCCGCCCCTGGCTGTCACCACCTCCGACATCACGGCGCGAACCTGATCGTGGTCGGTGACGTCGAGGTGATGGGCGCTCACCTCGCGCCCGATCTCGTCGGCGAGCGTGCCGGCGAACTCACCGCACCGGCGCTCGTGGGCATCCGTGACGACGACATCCAGTCCGTCGTGGGCGAGCCGTCTCGCTACGGCGGATCCGATGCCGGCGCCGGCGGCCGCGGTCACCAGCGCCACCCGCGGGCTTCTTGCCATCAGCTTCCCCTTCCTGCCTCTGCCTCGACTGCGCTGATCACGGCGTTGGCCAGGTACGCCAGGCGCTGCTCGCGACCGCCCGACAGCAGTGCGAAGGTGATCCGGTCGATGTCGAGTTCCCAGAGTCGGCGGAGCCGGTCGACGCACGTGTCGAGGTCTCCCACCAGCGCCACCGACTTGACGAAGTCGTCGGACACGGTGTGCTTGTGCTCGGCCTGAAGCGAGAGGTGGTCGACGAGGCCGTACGCGCCCGCGGCCAGCGCGAACTCGGAACGGAACCGCTCCCACGCGGGCGGCATCCGCTTCCACGGATGGAAGGTGGCCGCCTGGCTGGTGGCCCACGCCCTGACGTCATCGAGGGCCCTCCCGGTGTCGTCGCTGACCGACATGGTGACGAACAGGTCGACGGTCAGATCACGACGATCCCGCCCCGCGGCCTCCAATCCCTGGTGGATGTAGTCGAGCTGCCACGAGCAGAACTCCGGGTCGGCTGCGCCCATGAGCACGGCACCGTCGCAGGTCTCGCCGGCGAGCCGCAGCATCGCGGGCTGCGACACCGCGAGATAGACCGGGATCTGGCGCGTCGCGGTGGCCAGGCGCACCTCGGTGCCGTAGAGGTCGCACGGCTCGCCGCTGAAGAGTTGGCGGAACTCGTCGATCCCCGAACGCAAGTCGCCCAGCCTGGACGGCATGCCGCCGGCACCGAGCACAGCCGACCAGCCCGCCCCGAGTCCCAGCACAGCCCGGCCCCCGGACAGCTCGTCGAGCGCGGCGGTGGCGTTGGCCGTCACGGTGGGGTGGCGGGTGACGAGGTTGGTGACCCCCGCGCCGATCATCACGTTCTCGGTGGCCAGCGCGGCCAGGTTCATGGCCGCGTACACGTCCTTCATCCCGAGCTGGAAGTCGATGTACCAGAGCATCTCGAAGCCGTGCTCATCGACGGCCTGCGCCAGTTCGGACGTCCGGCTCAGCGGCTCCCGGGGACTGACTCCCATGGAGATGCCGTAGCGGTGGGTCATGTGGTCGCCCTCTCGCGCAGGAGCCGGGCGAGCAGCCCGCCGTAGGCATCGGGTTGGTCGACCGATATCAGGTGACCGGCCCCGGCCACCTCGTGATAGCGGCTGTCGGGGACGGTCTCGGCGATGATGTCGGCCGCCCGGCGGGGGCAGAAGGCGTCGTGCTCCGCACCCACGATGTCCACCGGGACCTCGATCCGGGCCAGCAGCGGATTCAAGGGCTCGTCGCGGATCCCCATCATCGCCCGGGCCGCGTTCACATAGCCGCGGCCGTCACCGACGGCGTCCAGCCGCCTCCGGACCACGGAGTCGACGTCGGCTCCGGTCACGATCTGCTTCCTGGTGTCGTCGCGGAGCCCCTCCTCGAACCCGGCCCGGTCGCCGGCCTCCAGCTGCGCGATGCGGCCGGCGAAGAAGCCGGCCGCCGCCCTCCCGACGATCGACGAGGTGGCGACCACGACGAGACGCCGGAACAGCGTGGGGGCATCAGCGGCAGCTCTGAGTCCGACCGCGCCGCCCAGGGAATAGCCCACGACGGCTGCCGGACCAGGCACCGTCCACAGGAACTCCGCCAGATCCTCGCCCAACTGCGACAGCGCGCCCTCACCGAGCCCGCAGGTCGTACGGCCGTGCCCCCGGAGATCCACGGCGTAGACGGTGAACCCGCTGAGACGGGTCGAGACCGCGTCCCAGGAGCGGTGGTCCTCGGCCAGTCCATGCAGCAGTACTACCGGCGGCCCCGAGCCTCGCCTCCTGTAGTTGACCACAATGTCGCTCACCCCGACGCGGCTCACCGGTCCGAACCTCGATGCGAGCTTGCCCCGCCGGCGTCGGCCGGGACGGGCGACTCCGTGCTGACGAGCTCGTCTCGCAGCTGCTGCTTGCGGATCTTGCCGGCGGCCGTCCGCGGGAACCGACCGACCCGCACGAGCCGCTCGGGCCAGTACCGCCGGGGCAGCCCCTGCTCCGCGCAGAAGGAGACGACATCGTCGAGATCGACGGCCGCGCTGGCCTGAACGACCGCGCAGATGCGCTCGCCGAGACGCTCGTCAGGCCAGCCGATGACAGCCACGCCCACCACGTGGGGATGGGCGGCGATCGTGTTCTCGGTGTCGACCGGCGAGATGTTCACGCCGGCGCGGACGATCAGGTCCTTGAGCCGTCCCGTGATCGTGACGTAGCCGTCGGCGCCGATGCGGGCCAGGTCGCCGGTGCGGAAGAACCCGTCGCCCGCCATGTGAGAGTCGTACAGCTCAGCCTGACCCCAGTAGCCGTTGAACACGCCCGGCCCGCGCATGACCAGCTCACCTTCCCCTGAGGCCTGGGGCCGCATCCCGGCGTCGAGAGTGCGCAGCTCGAGACCGGGCAGCCCGACCCCGACCGTGGTCTCGACCTGCTCCGGGGTGGACCCGGCCACGCAGGTCGTCAAGCCCCCCTCGGTCATGCCCCACAGCGGCGTCACGAACGTGTTCGGCAGCTCCGTGCGGCAGCGGCGGATGAGCGCGGGCGGCACCTGGGCTCCACCGCACAGGAATGTCTGCAGCGGGGCCAGCTTGGGCTCGCGGCCGTGCCAGCGGGCATCGGCCAGATCCAGCAGGAACGGGGTCGCCGCCGCGGTGAACACGGCGCGGTGGCCGGCCACGAGCTCCAGGGCGGTGACGGCGTCCCATTCGTCCTGGAGGATGAGCGGCGCGCCCAGGAACAGCGACAGGCGGGCGCCGTGGATGGCGCCGACGCTGTGGCCGAGCGGCGACGGCATGAAGACGGGGGTCTCGGAGCTGAGCGAGAAGCGTTCGGCGAACTGCTGGTTGAGCGTGGCCAGGGTGTCCTCGCTGTGACTGACCGCCTTCGGCGGCCCGGTCGTGCTCGACGTGAACATCAGGTGCGCGGTGGCTTCGGGCACGCCCAGCCCCGACACATCCGAGCCGACCGCCGGCCCGGACACGGCCGAAGCGGACAGCGCCGGCTCGGCTCCTTCCCCGCCAGCCACCGCCACCCGGCTGGAGGCCGCGGCGGCAACCCGCCCGATCACCTCTGCCGACGGTCCCCGCCGGCTCCGGTCGGCGCAGATGACCAGGGCCGGCTCGACCAGCTCGAGTATGTGACGCAGGTGGGCCTCGGAGGTAGTGATCGGGGGCGTGGCCGGAACATGTCCCGCCCTCAAGGTGGCCAGGAACATGACGACCCAGGCCGTGGAGTTGGGGAGCACGATCACGACCACCCGCCGGCCGCGGCCGGTGACCGAGCGGATCTCGGTGGCGGCCACGCCGGCTGCGTGCCACAACTGGGACCGGGAGAGGGTGTCGGCGCCGCTCACCAGGGCCAGTTCGTCGGGCCCCTCGGTGACGTGCGACTCGAAGCGGTCGATCAGGCGCCGGCCGGTCCACCATCCAGCGAGCCGGTAACGCTGTGCGGCGTCATCGACCACGGCTGCCCTCCACTTCCGGTTCGCCGGCCCGCCGCAGTATTGCAGATGGGTTCCATAATCAAGAGACCGACATCGCTTTTGTCTCAAGAAGAGGCGGGCGGACGGTGCGGTAGGATCGTCCGCCGCGGGCCTCCGGACCCGAGCCGATTCGGACCCCGACCAGCAGACCCGGGACCAGTCACGTGCCTCACACCGTACCCACGCCTCGCGATGAAGCGAGCATCCATGGCCACTGAGCCGACGACACCCAAGGGTCAGCGGACACGGCAGACGATCCTCGACGCTGCGTCGAAGGTCTTCACCCGGGACGGATATGTCGATGCCCGCATGAGCGATGTCGCAGACCAGGCCGGACTCTCCCTCGGCGGCCTGTACCGGTACTTCGAGAACAAAGAGGACCTCTTCGCCAACGTGATCCGGGACCTCCACGAGGAGCTCTTCCGGCGGAGCCGGTCGTCGACCCCCATCGCCGAGGACCCTGAGACCGCTCTGTTCGAAGCCAACCTCGGGTACCTCCAGCACTACCGGGCCAACAGCGGCGTGCTGCGGGCCTTCATCGAGGCGACGACGGTAGAGGACCGCTTCACCACGATCTGGTGGACCATGCGCGAGCGTCATGTCGCCCGGTTCGTGCATGCAGTGGAGGACGACGACCGCGTCCAGCTCGACGGACTCGATCCTGCCACGGTGGCGCGGGCCATGGCCTCCCTGGTCGAGCAGACCGCCTACACGACGTTCGCCCACGCCGCGCTCAATACCGCGCCGGTGGATGTCTCCACGGTCGCTAGCGTCGTGACCCGGGCCTGGTATCGCAGCTTCTACAGCGACCCCGCCGCTGAGTGAAGACCACGATCGGCGGATCGCTACTCGATCTCGTCGAGGGTGGTCTCAGCAACCAGGAACCCGGAAGCAGCTTCTTCCAGCCTGCGGAACCAGAGCCGATCGACTCCGACGCCGACGCGGTAGGCGTCGCGACGGGCTCCGGCGATCCGGGCCCGGCCCGCGGTCCCGGACTCCCGGTCGACGGCGCGCATCTCCACCGCCGCCACCATCAGGTCGCCGCGGGCCTGGCTGTCGATCCCGGCCGCGGCCACGCCCCGCTCCATACTCTGCTCCAAGGCGGCCGCGATGCACGCCAGCGGCACCGGTGGATCGAAGGTAGCCAAGGCCGTGCCGTTGGAGCGTGCCGCGGTCTCGGCTGCCAGCAGAGCATCGGGCGCGGTCGCCCAGGCCGACGTCGGCAGGTCGGCGGCCTCGAGCGTCTCGCAGAGGGCCCGCACCGCGGCGCCGTGGTGGATCTCTGCGAGCGTGGCGTTCTCGGCGATCCGTTCGGCGGTTCCCGGATCGCATCCAGCAATGCGGCTCGCCCGGTAGACGAGATCGTGGATCTCCCGGGGCGCCACCCTGACCGTCGCTCCCATGTCAGCCGCGGGCTCCGCGACCCGTCACCCGAACACCGTGGCGAAGAGGCGCAGCCAGTTGCCGCCGAGGATGGAGTCGCGCTCGGTGGGCGAGAACCCGGCTCCGTCGAGGCCCTCGGAGAGCGAGCCGAAGTCCCTGGGTCCCCGGAACCACCGTGGCCATTCGGGGAAGGCTGGGGCCTCGTCGGGACCCGCAGGGCGGTCCCAGCGGCCGCGGCGCATCCAGCTCAGTGCTCCCGGATGCCATCCGAGCACCGCGTCGGTGCCGATGGCCACATGCTCCACGCCGACCTGGTCGGCGAGCCGGGCGATCATGGTGCAGTAGTCCTTCCGGCTCACTTCGGCGCCGCCCATGAACAGCGGGTAGAGGGTGCAGCCGATCACCCCGCCGCGGCTTGCGACCGCCTCGATCACCTCGTCGGGCTTGTTGCGGGGCGAGTCGCAGAACCACAGGGGGTTGCCGTGGGTCACCGCCGCGGGCTGCGATGACGCGTGCACCGCGTCGAGGCTCGTGGAGTTGCCGACATGGGAGAGGTCGATCAGCACTCCGGCGTCGTTCAGGGCGGCCACCATCCGGTGCCCGGCGCGGGTCAGCCCGCCGTCGTTGGGCTCCCAGCAGCTGGCTCCCAGGTGGTTGGCGATGTTGTAGGTGAGCTGCACCACCCGCACGCCGACATCGGCGAAGATCTGGGCCATCTCGGGGTCGTCGCCGAGCATCGTGCTGTTCTGGAAGCCGAGCACCGCGCCGAGGACGTTGTCGGCCACGGCACGATGAATCTCCTCGACGTTGGTGACCACCCGGATCGCGTCGGCGTTGTGCCGACACAGATGGCGGAAGTCCGCGATCCGGGTCATGGCGCCGGCCAGGTCCTCCCACGCGCCCACGGTGGCGTGGACGATGTCCACCCCGCCCGAGGAGACCTCATCGGCCACGGCGCGGGACCAGTCGTTGATCTGGAGCCCGTCGATGATCATGCCGGCCTCCCGGGGCGGACCGGCAGCACCCAGTCATCGCCGGCGTCGACCCCGAGGTCGCCCAGGCGCGGTGCGCCCTGGAACAGGGTCACCCTCAGCCAGTCGGTGGACTTGGGCTTGAAGTTGTCCATGCCGTACATGGCTAGCTGGAATCGCTGGAGCTGCAACGGCAGATAGTGGGAAGAGCAGGGATTGTCCCGAGGCTCGGCGTAGGCGCGATCGCTGACGCTCAGCCGCTCGGCCGCCAGGCGATGCTCGGGGTGTTCGGCGAGCACACGATGGATCGGCGTGCTGTCGCGGTAGTCGTCGAGCGCGGCGCGCAGCCTCCAAAGGCGCAGGGCCACGTCGATGGCGACGTCGCGGCAGGCCGGGTCGAGCCGATCCCGGCGCGTGCGCCGCGGCTCCTCGGTGTTGTCGCTGATGACCCACCACCATGTGTCCGCCGACGCGTCGTCCAGATCGAGTCGGGCCAGCCACTCGAACCGTGATGCGAGGATCTGCCGCAGCTCTCCGACGGTCGCGGCGGGATCGAGCGGGCTGTGCTCATCGACGGTCAGAAGGTCGTCGATCAGGTCGTCGTCTCCGCTGTGCAGCTCGAGCAGCAGCGAGACGACCAGCTCCATCGTCTCGGGACCGTGGTGCTCGGACCACCGGTACAGGGAATCGAAGGGCAGCCGGTCACCGCGGCAGCGTTCGAACGCTTCCCGGATACTCACAGCCACCGCGGCCACATCGACGGAGCTCAAGAACGGCCGGCAGTCGTCGCGGGTTCCATGCACGAAGTGGGCGTGGGCGCGTTCGATCCATGCCTCGAGCTGGTCCAGCCGGTCGCTGGTGCCCGGCAGTGACCGCACGTCGGCCAGCGCCATCTCCCGGATGGCGACCCACGCGTGAATCACCCTCGGGTGCTTGAACGCGAAGGGCACCAGTCCCAGGCCGGTGGCGTTGCCCAGCCCGAAGTAGCGGCGCCAGCTCTCGTCGAAGGGCACCGCGGACCGTCCGCCCTTGGCTCGGGCGCAGTGCTCGACCATGTCGTAGCCGAGCTCCCGGAACAGCCACGCACACACGAACTGGGCCCGGTACGGCACCCGCAGCGGATGGCCCTCGGGGTATCCCTCGAATGAGCGCATCCCGTACTTGCCGTTGGCATAGAACGCGGTGCTTCTCAGGATGTAGCCGGCGTCTGCCACCAGGTCGGGGTCCGGCTGGCCGCCTGCGGCGAGGACATCGACGAGGTAGTCGAAGAATCGCACGCTGCGATTGCCGCGCGTGAGCACCAGGACGCGGGGATCGAATCGCCCCTCTTCCTGCTGCGGGACCTGGCGTCGCAGCAACCCACCGAAGTCGCCGCTGGTGGCCTCGCCCTCGACGAGGGCGGCGGAGATCTCCCACCGCTCGGCGACGACACGGTCGGTGTGCTCGCACTCGTCGATTGTCGTGGTGAAGGCCACGAAGCTGAGCCTGTGGCCACCCGCATCGATCTCGTACACCGCCTCACCGTGACCGCGGTCGTCGAGGTCGAAACGGGCCCGGCGGGCGCGCCACCGGTCGCGAGCGGCCCGGCGCAGCATCGTCCGGCTGAAGCTGTAGCGGGTCAGGCGGGCCGCGCCCATCATCGCCGGCTGCATCGTCACCGTCGGGGGCCTCAGGAGGGCGCCCCGCCGATCGAGTTCGGCTTGGAGCCGGGCGTCTGGCCCCACGGTCGTAGTCATCGGAGCCTGTCCGCGCCAGAGCGCGCCATCGGGCGGGGATGGACCCCGCCCGATGCGCCCGGTCGTCTGGTGCGGCGCCGGCTCAGTCGATGATCAGCCGGCAGCCAGCGCGGCCTCGATCCACGGATCGATGACGTCGCGGTTGTCGGCGATCCACTCGGCGGCAGCAGCGACCATGTCATCGTTGGGGTTGGCGCCCGCGTCGATGGCCACGGCTTGGACAGCGACCGCCAGCGGGTCGATCCTGAAGTTGGCGAGCAGGGATGCCGCCGCTGGATTGGCCGCCAAGAAGTCGTTGTTGGCGGTAACCACGATGTCCGAGGGCGTGAACATGGTCGTGCACGGGTCGTTGGTGCAGGCATCACCCACCGCGGAGACTCCGTCCTGCCCCTCGAGGGCCTGGTCCGGCGCGATGGCGAGCCACAGCACGTCCCGTCCGGGCACGAGCTTGCCCACGAAGGCGGTCGGCGTCCACACATACTGCAGGACGGGACCGCCCGTGTCGAAGCTCGCCTGCGACTCGGCGAACAGCGCCGAGTGGGTGGCCGATACCTGCGCGATGCGATCGTCCCAGCCGTTCTTGGCGATTGTGTCGTTCATCACCTTCTGGCAGCCCCAGCCGTCGTCACAGCCGTTGAGGTCGGCCTTGCCGTCGCCGTCGGTGTCGAAGTGGGCGACCGCGTCGGGGTTGTCGAGCAGCTCCCCGAGGGTGGCGAAGCCGAACTGCTCCACGCTGGGAATGTCCACGAGCAGGCCCTGCAGGGCACCTGACGCCATCATCGTGCCGATGTACTGGACCTTGTCGCCGAAGGTGCCGCCGTCGGGACTCTCACCCTCGAGCAGGGGCGTGTGGTTGAGGGGCCACGAAGACGCCCACAGGTCGTAGTCGCCCTGGGCCAAGGCCGGGTAGAACGTTGCCGGCGCGATCTCCTCGGGGTCGGTGACCTCGTAGCCGAGCTCCTCGAGGAGCAACTGCACGACATAGTTCTGGAAGTTGGTCTCCTTCCAGTTGCCCCGCGCCATGGTGATGGTCACGCCCTCGCCGGGCAGCGCCATCTCTTCCTCGGCCGCCGCTTCCAGCGCCGCTTGCGCCGCGTCGGCCTCGGCTTGGGCCGCGTCGGCTTCCGCCTGCGCCGCCTCGGCTTCGGCTTGGGCTGCTGCCGCCTCGGCCTCGGCCTCGGCTGCAGCCGCCTGAGCGGCTTCCAGTGCCGCCTGAGCCTCCGCCTGCTGCTCGGCGCTCGCCTCGGCTGCAGCCGCCTCGGCTTCCGCCAGAGCGGCTTGGGCCGCGTCGGCTTCCGCCTGCGCCGCCTCCGCCGCCGCCTGAGCGGCTTCGACCTCGGCTTGCGCCGCGGCCGCGGCGCCGTCGTCGGCCGGTGCCGGTGTAGTTGCCGGCTCTCCGTCGTCACCGCAAGCCGCAGCCAGCAGTCCGAACGTCAGAAGGACGGCGACTAGCGCTCGCCCGCGGGTCTTGGTCATGTCTTGACTTCCTCCTTGGTGGACCGTGAGACGGGCCCTTGGCGACTGATGGACCCAGGGACCTCGAACCTTCTTCTTAGCCGCGAGCAGGCAGCAATGCAATAGCGATATCCCCTTTGTTTCAAATGCATCGACTGGCCTGTCCGACTAGTGTCGGACAGGCGCAAAGCTAGGTCTGGAACTAGGAGCAATGCCGACCAAGGTCAAGATCGCCAATGTCACGAAGATATTCGGCGACGAGCCCGACGGCAGGGCGCTCCAATTGCTGAGGGCCGGTCACTCGAAGGAGGCCATCCGGGAGAGCACCGGCCATGTCGTCGGCGTGAACGACGCCAGCATCGATGTGGCCGAAGGCGAGATCTTCGTGGTCATGGGTCTGTCCGGCTCGGGCAAGTCGACTCTCATCCGCTGCGTGAACCGGCTCTATGAGCCGACCGCGGGAACCATCACCGTCGACGGGACCGACGTCACGGCTCTCAACTCCAAGGAACTCCAGGCCTTCCGCCGTGAGAGCACCGGCATGGTGTTCCAGCACTTCGCCCTGTTCCCCCACCAGGACATACGCTCCAACGTCGCCTTCGGGCTCAGAGTGAAGGGCGTCGAACCCGAGGCCCGCAACGCGGCGGCGGAGAGAGCGCTCGCGCTGGTGGGGCTCAGCGGCTACGAGGCCAGCTACCCCCGGCAGCTCAGCGGAGGCATGCAGCAGAGGGTCGGGCTGGCCCGGGCTCTCGCCACCGACCCCGACATCCTGCTCATGGACGAGGCCTTCAGCGCCCTCGATCCGCTCATCCGCCGCCAGATGCAGGACGAGCTGATGGAGATCCAGGACAAGCTCCACAAGACGATCCTCTTCATCACCCACGATCTCAACGAGGCGCTGCGGGTCGGTACCCGGGTGTGCATCATGAAGGACGGCGCCATCCACCAGATCGGGACGCCAGAGGACATCCTGATGCGCCCCGAGACCGAGTATGTGGCCGAGTTCGTGCAGGACGTCGACCAGGGCCGGGTGCTGGTCGTGGAGACGGTGCGCGAGGACGCCGCGGCGGTGCCGTCGGGCGGGTCGGCGGCAGATGCGCTCAACGCCATGGCCGGCCTCGGATCGGAGGCGGCCCACGTGGTCGATCCGGACGGCCGGCCCCTCGGCGTCGTCACGCGCCAGTCCGCTGAGGGTGCCCGAGCCGGCGGCGACCAGCGGCTGGAGCCTCTCGTCGAGGCGGCGCCGACCGTCGCCGCCGACACAACTCTGGCCAAGGTCTACCAACTCTTCGGGTCGGGCCTTCCCCTGGCGGTTGTGGACGCCGAGGGCAGGCTGATCGGCGAGGTTCGCCCTCTCGAGGTCCTGGCCGAACTGGGCCGGGTCGAGGGTGTCTCCGAGCAGTTGCAGGAGACCAGAGCCCAAGAGGCTCAATCATGAGTCCGCGGATGCTGGCCACCAGCTTCTGGGACAACGCCAACCTCGACGCCTGGGAGATCCCGTTCGGTCTGTGGATCGAGGAGATCGTCTTCTGGCTGACCACCCACATCAAGGGGTTCCTCGACGCCGTCAAGTGGCCGGTGGACAAGCTGCTGGAACTGATCATCGACAACCTGCTGCAGGACTGGCTCCCGTGGCCGGTCGTGCTGTTGCTCTTCTTCCTTCTGGGCGCGGCCACCAGGAACTTCCTGGTAGGGCTGGGCAGCGCGGCCGGCCTCCTGATCTGCGGGCTGCTCGGCAACGAGTACTGGGATCTCACCATGGAGACCCTCGGAATGATCATCGTGGCCGTGCTGATATGCACGGTGATCGGCATCCCGCTCGGGATCCTGGCGGCCCGTGTCGACGCCTTCTGGAGCCGGCTCCGTCCCATCCTGGACGGCATGCAGGTGGTCCACCCCTTCGTCTACCTGCTGCCCATCATCTTCCTGTTCGGGGTCCGCCGGACCCCCGGCGTGCTGGCCACGCTGGTCTTCGCCCTTCCCCCCATCGTCCGCCTCACCAACCTGGGCATCCGACAGGTCGCCGCGGACGTGGTCGAAGCGGCCCGGGCGTTCGGCGCGACAGAGTTCCGGATCCTGCGCGAGGTGCAGATGCCGCTGGCCCGGCCCGCCATCATGGCCGGGCTCAACCAGACCCTGCTGCTGTCGCTGTCGATGGTGGGGATCGTGGCGATCATCGCCGGTGGAGGTCTGGGCAAACCGATCCTCACCGCGTTGAACACGGCCGACATTCCCATCGGAGCCTCGGCCGGAGCGGGCCTCTACTTCGTGGGGGTGCTCCTCGACCGGATCTCACAGCCCGAGGACAGCGACGACCGGCGCAGCCTGCTGGCGCGGATCCGCAGCGCCTGGGCCACCAGGATGGACCCCGCGGTCCCCGCCGGGCCCGGCATGGAGGCCGAAGCGGAGTCCCTCGTCGCGGCCGAGACACCGCTTGCGCCGGCCTTGACCACCTCGCATCGCGTCGGGGCCGTGACGGCTCTCGTCGGTGGGCTGCTCGCCGCTTTCTCGGTGCTGCTGACCTGGGGGAACGACGCAGGGCTCTTGTCGGCCTACGCGCGATTCGACGACATCGACCTTCCCGGCACCCACAGCGGGCTGGACGCCACCGGCGGCTCATGGTTCGGGATCGTGTTCGGCCTGGCCGCCCTCGCAGTGGCGTTCGGCGGCGCATCGGCACTCTGGCGGCCGCGCAGTCGCGACAAGTTCCATGCCGGTGGAGGTGCCTTCCTCGCGGCCGGGCTGGTGCTGGTCTCACTCGCGGCGGCCTACCTGACCGTGTCACCCCGTGGCGGGAACTACAGTCACGGAACCGGTGTGTGGCTGGGCCTTCTTGGAGCGCTCATAGTCCTCGGCGGCGGCATCGGGGCGGCCCTGCGGATGAAGGCCGGCGACGAGCCGTCGCGTGCGGGCCCGCGGGAGCTGGCGGGCATGGTCGTGCTGGCGCTCTTCCTCGCGCTGGCCGGAGCGTCGGGATCCTGGATCCTGGACCAGCGCAGCGACGCCGCTCAGATCGCGGCCGAGCTGGCAGCCCAGGCGGAGGGCGCCGACCAGGGCGGCCTCGCGGCCGAGGTGCTGGCCGAGGCCCTGGCCGAGACCCGCCGCGTGGTGGTGCGCGGTCTGGATTCCGAGGGCCCGCGGATCGGCTACACCGTCTTGATCCTCACGGTGGTTTCAATGGCGGCAACACTCGGCCGGTTGGCCCGCAGCCACGCCGTCCAGCGCTACCTCGGCCTGGTGATGTTCGGGCTGGGATGCGCGATCGCGGCCGTTGGCATGGCCTGGATTGCCTCCTTCGTCCGCCTGGCGACCCCGGCCCTCTCCCCCGGCGCAAGCGCCTTCCTGGTGGTCGTCGGAGGTCTGATCCTGGCCGCCCGCGGCTGGCGCGCCGGCAGCCCGGCTTGACGCAGCCCCTGATTGCAGCAGGCACGCGGCTGCGCTCAGTGGTAGGGCAGGTACTGCTTCAGCTCCCACTGCGAGAGGGGCTCGGTGCCACCGATGGCGTCCCAGTCGGCGACGACCTCGTCGCCTGCCTCGGCGGTGTAGCGGCCCCACTCCTCCCGCTTGTTGAACACGAAGTTGGCGCATACCTCCGAGCCGACCGCGGCGCAGAGGGCCTCGTCGGCTTCCATGTCGTCGAGGGCCTCGTTCAGGGAGTGGGCGCAGCGGACGTCGGTGTTGACCTCGTCGAAGCCGTCAGCGGTCAAGGGATCGGGGCACTCGAGACCGCCGGCCACACCGAGGCGGGCCGCCTGCAGCACCGCGGCCACCAGGAGGTACGGGTTGGCGGCACCGTCGCCGATGCGGCTCTCGATGCGCATGCCCGGCCCGGCGCTCGGTGGCACCCGGTTCCCGGCGCAGCGGTGCTCCACGCCCCAGTTGGCCCAGTAGCCGTTGATCTCGCCGGGGCGCAGGCGCCGGTAGGCGTTGACGGTGGGCGCGGCCAGCGCGGTCATCCCGCGGTGATGGCGGATCAGACCGGCGAGGCTGCGGTGGGCCAGGTCCGACATGCCGTGGGCGCCGCCGGCATCCGAGAAGGCGTTGCCGCCCTGGGCGTCGGCCAGCGAGAGGTTCACGTGGATCCCGCTGCCGGATACGCCGGGGAAGGGCTTGCCCAGGAACGTGAGGTCGAGGCCGAGGGGGCGGCCGGCTGAGTCGGTGGCGGTGAGGACGCTCTCCCGGGCCAGCAGCCGGAACAGGAAGGCGTCGTCGACGGCCGCCAGTGCGTCGCCGTATTCGAGGGTCAGCTCGAACTGCCCCTCGTCGTACTCGGCGTTGACCGACTCCACCGCTATGCCCACCGCCTCGGCGGTCCGCACCAGCGACGTGATCACTCCGGCGGGATCCGAGCCGGGACCGGTGCCGTAGACCATCGACCGGGGCGTGTCGTAGGGCCGGGGGGTCTCCATCCCGCCGCTGAACACGTAGGCCTCGAACTCGAGGCCTACCTTGGGGCTGTAGCCGAGACCCTCCCAGTCGGCCACCGCTCGGCGCAGCGCCTCGCGGGGCGACACCGGCAGCGGCTCGCCGTGCATGGTCAGGTCGCCGATGACGACACCGGTGGCGTCGTCGTCCCAACCCTGGCGGATGTCGGCCGCGTCGAAGCTGACGTGGGTGTCGGGCAGACCTTCCAGCAGGTAGGCGCCGGGCGCGGGGGCCATGCTGCGGTCGTAGCCCAGAGCGAACACGCACACGCAGTGGTTGGCGCCCTGATGGGCGAGACGCATCGGCACGTACTTGCCCCGGGCCAGCCCGTAGTGATCGGGCCAGAGGACCCTCACGCGGTCCCAGTCGGTCATGGCATCTCCCCCCGGTAGCGAGACGGTGAACGTTCGGCCCCGAAAGGTACCTCGCACCGCAGCGGGGGTCACGCCGGTCGGTCGGTCAGGCGTCGATTGATCAGACCGGCGCTTCGTCCTGCTCGGGGTAGAGGCCGGTGCGGCCCAGACGCTCCAGGCAGACCTCGACGCTCCAAGGCAGCATGGCCGCACCGCAGCGGGCGTCGCGGTAGGCCTGCTCCAGGTAGGACGGGCGCAGCATGCTGCGGCCGCCGCACACCTGCAGGCCCAGCGACGCCACCGCGGGAGCGCCCTCCATCACGGTCACCACCGACGACCACGCCCGCCGCACCTGGTCGGTGCCGGGGTCGACACCGCACTCGGCCAGCACCCGGTAGGTGAGCGACTGGGCCCGTTCGTACAGCAGGTTCATCTGGGCCCAGCCCTGCTGCTTGATGGGATGGTCCCGCCGGGCGGGCCCTCTGCCGCCGTCGCCCCGCAGGTATGCGCCCGTGGCGTCGAGCACGCCCCGCATCAGTCCCAAGTAGCTGAACGACAGCGTCATGTAGAAGTAGGGCCAGCGGGTCGCAGCCTGATCGAAGGCGCCCGGCGGGAGCCACTCGTTGTCCTCGGGCACTACCGCTTCATCGAGCACGAGGGTGCGAGAGTCGGTCCCCCGCATCCCCAGCGGATCCCAATCGCCTTCAATGGTGGCGCCGGGCGCGTCGGCGGGCACCCCCATGAAGCGGATCCGCTCGTCGCCGGGAACCAGGCAGACCACATTGTGGATGTCGGCCGCGCCCGACAGGGAGGCGAAGATCTTGCGCCCCGTCACCCGGTAGCCGCCGGGGGCGGGGACCGCCCGGGTGGAGTAGCCCGCGGTGGCGCCCGCGGCAGCGCCCTCCGAGAAGGGCTGGCTGTGGATGGTGCCGTCCTCGACGATGCCACGCCGCAGCTCGGACCGTCGCTCCGCCAGCAGCGACCGCTCGGCTGCGGTGAGGTCCAGGTCGTCGGCGATCTGACCGACGAGGATGGTGGTGGCGGTGTGCATGTTGAATGTCAGCGCGGTGGTGGCGCAGTGCCGCCCCAGCTCCTCGGACACGAGGGCGTAGCCCACGAAGTCGCCGCCGAGCCCGCCGTCGGCTGCCGGTATGCACAAGCCCAGCAGGCCGGCGTCGCGCAGATCGGCCCAGTTCTGGGTGGGGAACGTGGCGTCGCGGTCATGGGCCCCGGACCGCTCGGCGAAGCTCGGGCCGAGAGCGGCCATCCGCTCCACGAGCGCAGCCCGCTGGGGCGTGAGGATGTCTGTCTCTACTCCCACGAGCGAACCATTCAAGTCGCTACACGCCTCGATTGCGTCATGATGCGGCGCGAAATCGGCCTATATCGCCCACCTGGGGCCGGAGGGTCCCAACCCACGACCGCGGCTCAGGAAGGCTCGCGCCAGGCGGTTGAAGGTCTGCGGAACCTCCGAGACGGCCAGATGTCCCACTCCGTCCAGCACGACCAGCTCGGCGTTCGGCAGCCCCTCGGCAAGGACACGCGAGTAGGCAGCCGGCGTCTCGGTGTCGAGTCCCCCAGCCACCACGAGCGCGGGCGAGGCGATCGAGCCCAGCCTCGCGCGCACATCGTGGGTGGGCAGGCACTCGACGGCCGCTCGCAAACCGGTTGCCGGAATCCGGGCGAAGCCCGCGACCCGCATGGCGAGGGCATCCTCGCTGAGAATGGGTCCCGCGATCGAAGTTAGGACATCTGCAGCTATATCGACCGGGCTCAGCCCGGCGTCGAGCGGGGCGAGTCGGGCGGCGCGCCAGGCGGCGGGGTCGGTGCCGTCGAGTCCGAAGGCCGGGCTGGTGTTGGCCAGCACGAGGCGCGCGACCCGTTGCGGGTGGCGCAGCGCGGTGTGCAGGGCATGCATCCCGCCGAAGGATTCGCCCACGAGATGGGCCCGCTCGACACCAGCGTTGTCCAGCAGCCGGGCCACCGAGTCGGCGATGGCGGCGAAGGTCAGAGGCGCGACGGGGACCGAGACGCCATAGCCGGGCATGTCCCAGGCGATGCAGCGGAATTCGGTCCTCAGGCCAGCCAGCTGGGGCTCCCACGAGGTGCGGGAGCCGCCCAGGCCGTGCAGGAACACAACCGGCTCCCCGTCACCCGTCTCGCGCCAGGCCAGCGGCGCATCCACGTCCGCGGTGCCTGCGTCGGCGGCGCGCGGCGACGGGTCGGACACGGTCGGAACATACACTCTCGGCCGTGGCAAGCGAACCGCTCATCGGCATCACGGGTCGGACGAAGACCGCGGGCGAACTCAACATGAAGCCCGACACGTTCCGGGACCTGCACCTGGACGTGTTCTACTGCGACTACGCCCGCGGGGTGATCGCCGCGGGAGGCCTGCCGGTCTTCCTGCCCGGCAGCGCGGACCCCGCCGACTACGCCGACCGCCTCGACGGGTTGCTGCTGACCGGCGGAACCGACATCGAGCCGGAGCGCTACGGCCGGGCCCCGAGCCCTGAGCTCTACACCCGCGAGCCGGAACGCGACGCCTTCGAGTTGAGCCTTCTCGATGGAGCACTCGACACCGAGAAGCCGGTGCTCGGCATCTGCCGGGGCATCCAGGTGCTGAACGTGCACGGCGGCGGCACGCTCCACCAGCACGTGCCCCCTCACGCCTGCCACGACCAGCCTCCCAACTCGATCATCCACCGGGTGGACCTCACCGAGGGCTCGCTGGCCGCGTCGCTGTACGGCCCGTCGATCAGGGTCAACTCACTGCACCACCAGACCATCGACGATCTCGCCGACGGCTATGAGGTGACCGGCATCAGCGACGACGGCACCGTTGAGGTGATCGAGTCCCGCCGCCGGCCGTGGATCGGCGTCCAGTGGCACCCCGAGCTGATGGACTCCCGCGACCGCGACCCCGTCTTCGACTGGCTGGTGAAGGCGGCCTCGGGCTGACCGAGCCCGAGGCGGCCTCCTTCAGGAGGCGGCGCGCTCCACGTGGCCGCCGTAGCCGACCGTGCCCGACACGCCGGCCGCGGAGCCGAGGCGGTGCAGCGACTCAGTGTTGTACGACGGCGACGGGGTGTAGGCCACCGGCAGCCGCTTGACGCCGGCAATGAAGTTGGAGCGCAGGTAGTCAGGCTCGCCATCGCGGCGGATGTCGGGCATGCGCCTGGCGATCTCCCGGAAGGTGAGGCGGATCTCCATGCGGGCCAGGCTGGCGCCCAGGCAGTAGTGGGGGCCTCCCCCGCCGAAGCCGACGTGGTCGTTGGGCGTGCGCTCGATGTCGAAGCGCCACGGGTCGTCGAAGGCGCGCGGATCGCGGTTGGCGGCCACGTGGAACATGACCACCTTGTCGCCCGCGGCGATCTTGACCCCGCCGATGTCGTAGTCGGACAGGGCCTGGCGGCGGAAGCACACCACCGGCGACGCCCAGCGCACGATCTCCTCCACTGCGGTGTCCATGTATCGGTCGGGGTCGGCCACGAACTTCTCCCACTGGTCACCGAAGTCGAAGAAGGCCATCATCCCCCGGGTGATCGAGTTGCGGGTGGTCTCGTTGCCGGCCACGCACAGGATCAGGAAGAACATGTCGAACTCGAGCTCGCTGAGGGCCTCGCCGTCGATGTCGGCCGACAGCAGCGTGGTGACGATGTCGTCGGAGGGCTTGTCACGGCGCTCCGTCTGGAGCTGGTGGGAGTAGCCGAACAGCTCGGCCGCGGCCCGGTCGATGTCCTCGCGGCTCCTGACGAACTCCGGGTCCTCGCTGCCGATCATGGCATTGGTCCAGTCGAACACTCTGGCCCGGTCCTCGATGGGGATGCCCATCATCTCGGCGATGGCCTGAAGGGGCAGCTCGGCCGAGATGTTGCGCACGAAGTCGCAGCGGCCCTCCTCCACGACGTTGTCCAGGATGATGTCGGTGCGGTTCTGGAGGTAGTCCTCGAGCAAGGCGATCATGCGGGGGGTGAAGCCCCGGTTGACGAGCTTGCGGTAGCGGGTGTGGCGGGGCGGGTCCATGTCGATCAGCGTCTGGTCGAGCGCGAATCTCGACTTCTGGCTGCGCTGGTCGGGGTCGCGCATCTGGGTGCCGCTGTGGTTGGACGAGAACACGTCGGCCCGGCGGTTGACCTCCTTGAGGTGGGCATGGCGGGTGACGGCCCAGTAGCCCATGCCCTTGTCACCCTCGTCCACCCAGTGGATGCCGGGGTCGGTCTCGCGCAGCCGGGCCAGGACCTCGTGATGCTCCTGGCGCTGGAACATGTCGAAGTCCCACAGGTCGACGTCGTCGGCTGGGCCACGTCCGGCGCCGTGGTCCACGGGACAGGCCGTCACTCGCTCCTCGGCGATCGTCATGTTCCCACCTCGCTCTCGGCGTCTCGAGATCTGCGTCAGCCACGTTCCGCGGAAGGCTCGCAGCCTGTCTACCTTCCCAGGAAGTTGCCTTACCAGGAAGATACTTTACGGGTCCGAGCTACGCAACCCGTCAGGATCGATTTGGCTCCGGACCGACGTAGCGGGCGCTGGGGCGCAGGATCTTGCCCGCCTCGACCTGCTCGAGCACATGGGAACTCCAGCCGATGGTCCTGCTCACCGCGAACGTCGGCGTGAACATGGCACGGGGCATGCCGGCCAACTCCAGCACCACCGCGGCCCAGTACTGCACGGCTGCTGCTCTTTCTTCCCGGTCAGCTCCTGCTCACCAAGATCGACGCGTCCGTTCGAGCGCGACACGCCGTCCAACAGAAAAATCGGGCCATTGTTGCGATTCCGGCAACAGTGGCGCGAATTCTGGTCAACTGATGGGGCTGGACGGGACCTCGGCGTGCACCGCGGACGCCTCCACCACCGGGATCTCGTGGCGCTCCAGGGGGCGCATCCGCTCCTTGCGGGCCAGGGCCTTCTCGATGTAGGGCGCCAGCTCCTCGGCCTTGGCCGCCTCGCGCTCGGCCCGGCCATCGGCGAACTCGCCCAGCACATCCGATC
Source organism: Candidatus Aldehydirespirator sp. (assembly GCA_965203635.1). Taxonomy (GTDB): domain Bacteria; phylum Actinomycetota; class Acidimicrobiia; order Acidimicrobiales; family Aldehydirespiratoraceae; genus Aldehydirespirator. Next base: position 1,615,292 of record OZ241903.1, on the reverse strand, counting down.
CGAACAGGCGCAGGCTTGCGCAGATGTCGTCATGAAGGTTCTTGCCGCCCTGCTGCAGGAAGATCACGTGGTCGACGCCGGCGTCCTCGGCCTCCTTGAGCCAGCGGACGGCGTCGGCGGGGGTGCCGATGGTGTCGGCGTAGTCGTCGCCGGCGTCCAGCGCGGCGGCCACCGCGTCGTCCAGCGCCGAGCCTCGCTGGGCCTCGTAGCGATCCCAGATGTCGGAGTGGCCCGGGATGGTGTGGTGCACCACCAGTTGACGCAGGGCGTAGGCGAAGAAGTGGAACCCGTCGAAGCCCCGCCGGATGGCTTCGGCCCGGTCGGAGTGCAGCGAGAAGCCGGTGACCACCGCGATGTTGGCGTTGACGCTGTGGCCGAGCGGCACGCACTCGTCGCTGCGGATGATGTCGTAGTACACCTCGGCCCAGTGGCGGGCCTCGGCCGGGTCCACGAAGGCGAAGGCCAGGGCGCCGAGACCCCGCCGGGCGGCCAACTCGATGGTGGTGCGGTTGGTGCAGGCGATCCACATGGGCGGATGGGGCTTCTGTACCGGCTTCGGGATCACGTCGCGGCACGGCATCGAGAAGAACTCGCCCTCGAAGCCGGGGTAGGGCGACATGGCCATCATGTTGGCGATCTGCTCGCCCGCCTCGAGGCTCATGGCCCGCTTCTGCTTGGCACCGATGTTGAAGCCGCCCAGCTCCAGGCGGGTGGCTCCCTCACCGATGCCGTACTCCACCCGGCCCCCGGAGATCAGGTCGAGGGTGGCGATGCACTCGGCGGTGCGGGCGGGGTGGTTGTACGGGGGCGGCGCCTGGCGGATGCCGTGGCCGAGGCGGATGCGCTTGGTGCGGGCCGCGCAGGCGGCCAGGAACACCTCCGGCGCCGAGCAGTGCGAGTACTCCTCCAGGAAGTGGTGCTCGACCGCCCAGGCCACATCGATGCCGACCTCGTCGGCCACCTCGACCTGCTCGATCGCCTCGGCCAGCAGCCGCTGCTCGGAGTCGGGGCCCCAGGGCCGAGGCATCTGCAACTCGTAGAAGACGCCGAATCGCACGGCCGGTCAACCTACCCGGCGGCCTTGCGGGGCCAGAAGTCGCGCCCGAGGGCTCAGAACTCGAAGCCGGCCATGCCGAAGTAGCCGCTGGCCGCGGTCTTGTCGCTGCGGTGGCGGTCCCACCGCGGGGCGTCCGCGGGCGGCTGCGGATCGTCGCCCAGCACCGTCACCCGGTGCAGCACACGAGTGCCGTCGGCATTGTCGATGTCGTCGACGATGGAGTGCAGCGTGACTCGCTCGTCCCACAGGGCCACATCGCCGGGCGACCATCGCCACCGGCAGCTGAACTTGACCTGCTCCTGCCAGCGGTACAGGAAGCCCAGCAGGGCCTGGCTCTCGGGCCGGGACAGCTGCGGGACGCGGCGGCCGTGCTGCTTGTTGACGTACAGGCTGCGGCGACCGGTGCCGGGATGGGTCCTCACCACCGGATGCTCGGCCCGCAGCGACCCCTGCTTGCCGTCGTCGTGGATGCAGGTGAGACCGGCCAGGAAGGCCTGCATGGGCGCCGACAGCGAGTCGTACACCTCGTAGCAGTTGATCCACATGGTGTCGCCGCCTGCGGGCGGGCACTGCACCATGTGCAGCAGAGCAGCGATCGGGGGGTGCTCGCTGTAGGTGACGTCGGTGTGCCAGATGTCGGCCTTGGGAGTGGCCGACGTGTCGAGCACGCACACCTCGGGGGTGTTCTCGTCGACCTTCTCGATGTAGGGATGCACCTCCAGCTCGCCGAAGAGAGCGCCGATGTCGCGCAGTTGCTCGACCGAGGGAGCCAGGCCCGGCAGGAAGAGCACGAGGTGCGCGTCGAGGGCATCGCGCAGCGAGGCGGCGGCCCGCTCGTCGAGGCGGTCGGGGTCGAGGCCGCGCACTTCGGCCCCCAGCGCTCCGGCGATGGGGGTGACGTCGAACTCCTTGGGCGAATCAAGGCCGGCCGACCGGGCTGGAGCGAGGGTCATGGCGGTCAGGGTACCGCCGGTGCCGCGCCCGAGCCGACGGGAGGGGGCGCTACCGTGGCAGGCAGGGCTGACCGCGGGCCGCAGCGCTACGAGGGGATCTGTCACATGTCGGACCGGAGTCCATGACCGTCACCATCGGAGAACTCTTCGGAGCCAAGGGATACGTCGTGGCCGACGGAGCCATGGGCACCCAGCTCTTCGCCGCGGGCCTCTGCGCGGGCGATCCTCCCGAGGCCTGGAACGTGGACCACGCCGAGGAAGTGCGGAGCATCCACCGGGCCTACTTGCGGGCCGGGACCGACCTCGTGGTGACAAACAGCTTCGGCGGCACCCGCTTCCGCCTGGCCCTGCACAACCTCCAGGACCGGACGGCCGAGTTCAACGAGGCCGCGGCTCGCATCGCCCGCATCGAGGCCGACGCCGAGGCAGAGCGGGCAGGCCGAGCCGTGCTGGTGGCCGGCTCGATGGGCCCGACCGGCGAGCTCCTGTTGCCGATGGGCAACATGTCGACCGAGGCGTGCGAGGCCGCCTTCGCCGAGCAGGCCGCCGGCCTGGCTGCGGGAGGCGCGGATCTGCTGTGGATCGAGACCATGAGCGACCTCGACGAGGTGGAGGCCGCGGTGCGGGGAGCTCGTTCCGCCTGCGATCTCCCGGTGGCCGCGACCATGAGCTTCGACACCGCCGGCCGCACCATGATGGGCGTCACCGGCTCCGAGCTGGCCGAGCGGCTGGGCGGGCTGGGCCTGGCGGCCATGGGCGCCAACTGCGGCAACAACATTGGTGATACCGAAGCGGCCGTGATCGCCATGGTGACGGCGTCGACCGCAACCCCGGTGATCTCCAAGCCCAACGCGGGCGTGCCGGTGTGGAGCGGCGATGCGCTCGTCTACGACGGCACCCCCGAGGTGCTGGCCGCCCACGCCCACCGGGCCCGGACCGCCGGGGTGGCCGTGATCGGCAGCTGCTGCGGAAGCACCCCGGCCCACACCGCCAAGATCGCGGCCGTGCTGGCCGGCGACGAGCCCCCGCCCGACATCGAGCTCGCGCCCCCGTCTGCGACACCAGGAACCGAGGACCGCCTAGCCCGCCGCCGAACCCGCCGCCGGAGTGGTTGAGCTGACGCGGAGCTCAGTGGCGGAACTGGCGCTCTCCGGTGAAGAGCATGGCGAGGTTGCGCTCGTCGGCGGCGGCGATGACCGCCGCGTCGTTGACTGAGCCTCCGGGCTGGACGACGACCGCGGCGCCCGCGTCGGCTGCGGCGTGGATGCCGTCGGGGAACGGGTAGAAGGCGTCGCTGGCACAGGCGCCGCCCGCGGCCCGGCCTGCGGCCTTGGCCGCGGCCAGTTGACCGGCCTCGACCCGGTTCTGCTGGCCCGCGCCGATGCCCCAGGCGGTGCCATCGCGGGCCAGCACCACCGCGTTGGAGCTGGTGTGGGCGCACACCCGCCAGGCGAACAGAGCGTCGGCCCGCTCTGCTTCGGTGGGCTGCCGGACCGTGACCACCTGCCAGTCAGCCGCGTCGGCCTCCAGCCAGCGGGGAGACTGCACCAGGAAATCTCCCGAGCCGCCTAGGGTTCGCAACTCCCAGTCCGCCTCGCCGGGAAGGACCTCGGGTGCCTCCAGCAGGCGGGTATTGGCCCGGCGGGCGGCCAGCCGCTCGATCACGCCGTCGGCGTAACCGGGAGCGATGACGACGTCGGCTTGGGCCGCGACGACCATCGCTTCAGCCGTGGCCCCATCGATCGCTGCGTTGGTGGCCACCACGCCGCCGAAGGCGCTGCGGGGGTCGCAGTCGAAGGCCCTGGAGTAGGCGGTGGCCAGATCCTCGGCTACAGCTGCTCCGCACGGGTTGGCGTGCTTGACGATCACCACGGCCGGCCGGTCACCGAGGTCGTGGGCCAGGCGCCAGGCCGCTTCGGCATCCATCAGGTTGAGGTAGCTCAGCGCCAGGCCGCCGTGCTGGATCACGCCGTCGAAGAAGCCGATCGTCCCGCGGGACCGGTAGCGGGCGCCTTGCTGGTGGGGGTTCTCGCCGTAGCGCAGGATCTCGGCCCGCTCGAGTTCCAGCCGGATCACGTCCGGCAGGGCGATGCCGGTCTCGGCCTGCTCCGGTTTCCGGGTCTGCATGGCGGCGAGGCGGCCGGCCGCGGCCTCGGCCCTGTCCAATGGAGCCGAGGGGCCCGACATGACATCGAACCAGTCGGCTATCGCGCGGTCGTACGCCGCAATCTGGGCGAACGCCTTTCGAGCCAGGCTGCGGCGGGTGGTCGCCGACAGCCGTCCGTGCGAGCGGAGCTCGTCCAGAACCGGCCCGTAGTCGGCCGGGTCGACCACCACGCCCACGTGGGCGTGGTTCTTGGCCGCGGCCCGCACCATCGTCGGGCCGCCTATGTCGATCGTCTCGATGCCGGGCGACGCCTCGAACGGGTACAGGCTCGACACCACCAGATCGATCGGGTCGATGGCGTTGGCCTCCAGTTCGGCCCGGTGGGTGGAGTCATCGCGGTCGGCCAGGATCCCGCCGTGGATGCGGGGATGGAGGGTCACCACCCGGTGCCCCAGCATGACCGGCGAACCGGTGTAGTCGGCCACGTCCACCACCGGCAGTCCCGCGGCGTGGAGAACCCTGGCCGTGCCTGCGCTGGCGATGAGCTCCCAGCCCAACTCGACCAGCCCGGCGGCCAGTTCCACCACGCCGGTCTTGTCGTAGACCGCGATCAGCGCCCGCGGCGGTGCATCCATCGGGGCTCAATCCTTGCCGAACATGAAGCAGTTGACCACCTCACAGGTGGGTAACTGCTTCATGTTGGAGGAGCCGCTTCGCTCTCACAGCCCGGCGACGATCTCCACCATCAATTCTCCGGCCTCGGTGGGGTTCTGGCCCACCCGGGCCCCGGCCGAGGTCAGCGCCTCCATCTTGGCCGCGGCCGTGCCCTTGCCGCCCGACACGATCGCGCCGGCGTGGCCCATCTTCTTACCGGGCGGCGCGGTGACCCCGGCCACGTAGGCGACAACCGGCTTGGTCATGTGCCCGGCGATGAAATCGGCCGCCTCCTCCTCGGCCGATCCGCCGATCTCGCCGATCATCATCACCGCTCGGGTCTCCGGATCGGCCTCGAAGGCGGCCAGGCAGTCGACGAAGGTCGTCCCGGGCACCGGGTCGCCGCCGATGCCCACGCAGGTGGTCACCCCGATCCCCTGCTGCTTGAGCTCGTACAGCGCCTGGTAGGTCAGCGTGCCCGAGCGGCTGACGATCCCCACCGGGCCTCCCGCCTCGGCGATGTGCCCGGCCGTGATGCCGATGTTGCACTTGCCGGGGCTGATGATGCCGGGGCAGTTGGGGCCGAGCAGCCGCACATCCGGATAATCGCGCCGCAGCTTGTTGAACAGGAATGCCTCGTCGTGGGCGGGCACCCCCTCAGTGATCACCACCACCAGCTCCATACCGGCCCCGGCCGCCTCGAGCACCGCGCCGGGCACTCCCGGCGCGGGGATGAACACGCAGCTCACGGTGGCGCCGGTGGCCGCCGCGGCGTCGGCGACGGTGGCGAAGACGGGCACGCCGTCCACGTCGGTCCCGGCCTTGCGGGGGTTGGTGCCGGCCACGACCTGGGTGCCGTAGTCCCGGTTGAGCAGGCCGTAGTAGCGGCCCTGCGAGCCGGTGAGCCCCTGGTACACCACCCGGGTGGTCTCGTCCACGAAGATGCTCACGGCTGCACCTTCCCATCGGCGGCGCCGGCCAGCTCCACCGCCCGGCGGGCGGCGTCCAACATCGTCGGCTCCATCATCAGCTCACCGCTCAGGTGGGGCTCCAGCAGTTCCCGGCCCTCGGCCGCGTTGGTGCCGTCGAGGCGGATCACGATGGGCGAGTCGATGTCGACCCGCCCGGTGGCCTCGATGATGCCGTTGGCGATCTCCTCGCCCCGGGTGATGCCCCCGAAGATGTTGATCAGGATGGCCCTCACCGCGGGATCGTTGTTGATCACCTCCAGCGCACCGGCCATGACCTCCGCGTTGGCGCCTCCGCCGATGTCGAGGAAGTTGGCCGGACTGCCCCCCACCTGGTTGACGACGTCCACGGTGCTCATGGCCAAGCCCGCGCCGTTGGCAATCACCCCGACCGAGCCGTCCAGGCCCACGTACTGCAGCCGCTTGGCGTGGGCGGCCTGCTCCCGCTCGTCGCGCGTCTGGGTGGCGTCGTACTGGGCGTAGTCGTCGTGGCGGAACGTGCTGTTGGCGTCCAGGGTGACCTTGGAGTCGAGCAGCACCACGTCGCCCCCGGAGGTCACGATGAGCGGGTTGACCTCGACCAGGTCGGCGTCGGCGTCCACGTAGGCGCCGTACAGGGTCACGAGCGCATCGGCCACCGCGTCGGCAACGGCTCCAGGGATGCGGGCCGCGTCAACCCACTGGCGGCACTCCTGCAGTGTCAGCCCGTCCACCGGATCGATGTGGATGCGGGCGATGGCGTCGGGGTCGCGGGCGGCCACGGTCTCGATGTCCACGCCGCCCTCGGCCGACAGCATCCCCAGGTGCTTGCGGGCGGAGCGGTCGAGAGTGAAGCTGGCGTAGTACTCCTCGGCGATGTCGGACGCCTGCTCGATCCAGAGACGGCGCACGATGTGACCCGAGATGTCGAGGCCCAGGATGCCGGCGGCATGGCTGCGCACCGCGTCGAGGTCGGCGGCCAGCTTCACGCCTCCGGCCTTGCCCCGCCCTCCGGTGTGGACTTGGGCCTTCACCACCACGGGCAGTCCGAGCCGCTCGGCCGCGGCTGCCGCGTCGTCGGGCGAGAACGCCACTTCGCCCGTGGGCACCGGCAGTCCGTACCGGGCGAACAGTTCCTTGCCCTGGTGCTCGAACAGATCCACGAGCGGCGATACTAGGCCGCGATGCCCGTTTCCAGCGGTCCTCGGCCGAACCTGCGTTCCGTCATCGTCGTGGGCCTGGCGGGGGTGGCGGTCGCATTGGGCCTGGTCCTCGGGGTGCTGCTGCTGAGCCGGGGCGGCACGGACGTGGAGATCCGCCTCGGCGACCGCGACTTCCGTGACATGGAGACCGGCCGGATCAGCGCTGAGATCGCCGATCGAGGGCCGATCCTGTTCGGTGACGTGGCCGACGGCGAGCTCGACATCATCCTGCAGCACCTCGGGGACGATCCTGAGTCGGGATGGCTGGCCTTCGAGGCCCGCCGGCCCGGCCAGAGCCGGGACTGCTTCTTCCAGTGGCAGGCCGAGCAGGCTGTATTCGTGAACACCTGCGACCCCGACGATGTCGTGGACGCGGCCGGCGCGGGCCTGCGCCACTTCGACGTGGCCGTCGTGGACGGAGACGTTCGAGTCGACATCAACCCAAACTGAATCGCGGCAACTAGGAGGCCAAGATGGCTGACGTGAACCCCACCGACCGGATATTCCTGCGCGACGCCCAGTGCCGGGCCTTCGACGCCACCGTGGTCGCGGTCGACGACGGGCGGGTAGCCCTAGATGCCACCGCCTTCTACGCCACCAGCGGCGGCCAGCCCCACGACACCGGAACGTTGAGCTGGAACGGCGGCACGGCGACGGTGACCGACGTGAGGGGCCACGGCGTGGTGTGGCACACCCTCGACGCCCCGGCCCCGCCGACGGGCACGCCGGTGCGGGGGGAGCTCGACTGGGAGCGCCGCCATGCCCTGATGCGCACCCACACCGCGCTGCACATCCTGTGCGGGGTGATCTACAACACGTGGGGCGTGTCGGTGACCGGCGGGAACATGGCCCCGCTGTCGGCCCGCATGGACTTCGAGTTCGATCCCCTGCCGGAGGGGTTCGCGGCCCAGGTCACCGAGCTGGTCAACGCCGAGATCGCCGCCGACCGTCGGATCGAGATCTCGTTCCTGCCCCGGGCCGAGGCCCTGGCCGACGAGGACCTGATCCGCACCAAGGTCAACCTCATACCGGAGTCGGTGACCGAGATCCGGGTGGTCGACATCGTCGGGCTCGACAAGCAGGCCGACGGGGGCACCCACTTGCCCTCCACCGGAGAGGTGGGCCGCTTCGAGGTGGTCAAGACCGAGTCGAAGGGCAAGGCCAACAAGCGCCTGCGCATCGCAGTACACGACGCCTGAAGCGGTGGTTGCCCGCCGAAATTGATGCCAGAAACGCCCCTATAGGACCAATATCCGCATCAATTTGGACGCCGGGGGACTCAGATCTTCTCCAGCGGGGCCCACGACAGCAGCAGTTGCTTCTCTCCCACGCCACCGAACCGCACCGAGGCCTGCGCGTCGTCCCCCGCTCCCTCGATGTTCAGGATCACGCCCTCGCCCCACTGGGCGTGGCGCACGTCGTCTCCCACCTTGAGGCCCAGGCGGTCGGCGCCCGACTGCGAGGGCGGGGGCCGGCGACCGGCGTCGAGGGCTCGCTCCACGATCTCGTCGCGGTTGGCCGACCGCCGGTCGAGGCTGCGCTCACGCCGGCTGCGGCTGTAGTAGCGGCTGCGCACCACGCGCGACCCGTCGACGGTCTGCAGCAGCTCGTCGGGGATCTCCTTGAGGAACCGGCTCGGCGGGTTGTACTGCCGGCTGCCGTACAGGAGCCGGCTCCAGGAGTGGGTGAGGGTGAGTTGGCGCATGGCCCGGGTGATGCCGACGTAGGCGAGGCGACGCTCCTCCTCCAGCTCGTGAGGCTCGCCCAGGGCCCGGATGTGGGGGAACACGCCGTCCTCCATCCCGACCATGTACACGTCGGGGTACTCGAGGCCCTTGGCCGAATGCATGGTCATGAGCGTGACCGCGGACTCGTCGGAGCCGGTGTCGGCCAGTTCGTCGGTGTCGGCCACGAGCGCCACCGCCTCCAGCAACTCGTCGAGGGTGTCGTGCTCGCCGGCCACCCCCACCAGCTCCGCCAGATTCTCCAAGCGGCCGTCGGCCTCGACCGACTTCTCGGAACGCAGCTCGTCCAGGTATCCGGAGCGCTCCAGCAGCTCCTGGAGCACTGAGGCCGGCGACGCCTCCAGGCCGACAGCTCCGTCGATCAGGGTGCAGAACTGCCGGATGCCGGCCGCCGAGCGTCCGGTGACGCCGGCCTCGACGCAGTGGCCGAGAGCCTCGTAGAAGGTGAGCCCGGAGTCCGCGGCGTAGGCGTCGATCTTGGCCACCGAGGTAGCGCCCACACCCCGCTTGGGCACGCCCAGCGCCCGTTTCACGCTCACCTCGTCGCCGGGGTTGGTGACCGTCTTGAGGTAGGCCATGGCGTCGCGCACCTCCCGGCGGTCGTAGAAGCGGGTGCCGCCCACCAGCCGGTAGGGGATCTCGGCCTTGATGAGCTGCTCCTCCACCGCCCGCGACTGGGCGTTGGTGCGGTAGAAGACGGCCATCTCGTCCAAACGCATCTGCTCGTCGTCGCGGCGGCGCACGATCTCGCTTACCACGTATCGGGCCTCGTCCTCCTCGTCGTCGGCGTGGTAGCGGACGATGGCGGGCCCCGACCCCTGGTCGGTCCACAGGTCCTTGGGCTTGCGGCCGGCGTTGTTGACGATCACCGAATTGGCGGCGTCGAGGATGTTCTGGGTGCTGCGGTAATTCTGCTCCAGCACCACGATGCGGACGTCGTCGAAGGCCCGCTCGAACTCGAGGATGTTGCGGATGTCGGCGCCACGGAAGGCGTAGATCGACTGGTCGGCGTCACCCACCGCGGTCACCTGGCGGCTTTCGGCGCCCAGGCTGATCACCAGCTCGTTCTGCACCGGGTTGGTGTCCTGGTACTCGTCCACGAGCACATGGGCGAACCGCTGCCGCCAGCGCTCCAGCACCTCCGGGCAGTTCCGGAACAGCTCGACCGTGCGCAGCAGCAGATCGTCGAAGTCCATGGCCGCGGCCGCGGCCAGGCGGCGCTGGTAGTGGCTGAACACCTCGGCGATGCGCCGCTCGAAGATGTTGGAGGCCCGCTCGGCGTACTGCTGTGCATCGATGCTGTCGTTCTTGGCCGCGGAGATGGTGGCGTGGATCGCCCGGGGCGGGAACCGCTTGTGGTCGAGGTTCAGGTCGCGCAGCACGTACCCGCACAGGCGCACCGCGTCGCCCTGGTCGTAGATGGTGAAGCGGCTCGGGTAGTCGATGTAGGCGGCGTCGCGGCGCAGGATGCGCACGCAGGCCGCGTGGAACGTCGACACCCACATGCTCTCCGCCACCGGCCCAACGAGGGTGCCGACCCGGTCGCGCATCTCGCCGGCGGCCTTGTTGGTGAAGGTGATGGCCAGGATCTCGAACGGCGACAGGCCGTGATGGTCGATCAGGTGGGCGATGCGATGGGTGAGCACGCGGGTCTTGCCCGACCCCGCTCCGGCCACCACCAGAAGCGGTCCGCCGGTATGGGTGACCGCCTCGTACTGGGCCGGGTTCAGGTCCTCCAGAATCGCCGACTCCGCCATCGCGGCTCACCCTACTGCCGCCGCCCGACAGCACCGGAGGCTTCAAGGGCCGTCGGATGTTACGCGGTCTCGGGGTCGTCGACGAGCACGTCCAGGAACGGCGAGTACCGGTAGACGCGATTGCGTCTCTGGCCCGTGATTTCTGTGACGATCCCCGCCGAAGTCATCTGGTCCAGGAGCCGGCCGATGGTCGTGGGAGTCGCGCCCAAGCTTTGCGATGCACGCTTGATGGTCATGATCGGCCACTCTGCCAGCAGGTCCAGTAGCGGCCATCCATACCTGCCGAAATGCTGGCCGGTCGCGACGCGGCGATGCTCCTCGGTCAGCGCCGACAGCTCGCCTGCCACCCGCACGGCATCGCTGGCCGTGATGGCCACGCCGCTCAAGAAGAACCTCAGCCAGCCCTCCCAGTCCCCGTTGGCGCGGATGGCGTTGAGCCGGTCGTAGTACTCGAGACGATTCCGCTTGAGGAAGAGGCTCAGGTACAGCAGTGGGCGAGCCAGCACTCGCCGCTGCACCAGCAGCAGCGTGATGAGGAGGCGCCCCACACGGCCGTTGCCGTCTAGGAACGGGTGAATCGTCTCAAACTGGGCGTGGGCCAAGCCAGCCAGAACGAGCGGCGGATCTTCACCGTTGTTGAGGAAGACTTCGAAATCGCGGATGGCGGCGGGGAGGTCATCGGGAGAGGGCGGCACAAACGCGGCCGTTTCCAACGTGCATCCCTCGGGGCCGACCCAGTTCTGAGTCTTGCGGAACTCCCCGGGACTGCGTTCCTGTCCCCGCACCCCCGCCATCAACTCTTCGTGCACCCTTCGGATCAGCCGACCTGACAGCGGTAGCTCATCAAGAAGGTCGAGTCCTAGATGCATCGCCCGAACGTGGTTGACCGTCTCAGCAATGTCGGCGGGAGGGCGGGACACTCGCGCGTCCACCTCATGGGCAAACACGTCGTCAAGGCTGGATTGGGTGCCCTCGATCTGCGAGCTGAGCACCGCCTCGCGCCGCACATAAGACGCCACGAAGAGATCTGGATTCGGCAAGTTGTCTGCTAGCCCGTCAAGCCGACCCAAAGCCGTGGTGGCTTCCGACAACAGCACGAGCAGACCAGTGTCCCACTGCAGCGGCGGGTCAGGCGGCAGCGGTTTGGGCATGAACGCCTCATATCCGGTCAACTGTCGGCGGAACCGTCCAGCTCGCTCGCTCACCATGCTGCTCCTTAATCCAGTCTGCTACAAATAGGAGCGTTCGTATTCTCTGGTGTTCTACTATAGATGATAATTCTAGAATAAGAAGCCTATAGGGGTTGCTCTGGCTGTTATTCCAGGCTGCTTGAGCAAGCCACACGAATGGAGGTCTTATTCTACCAATCACAGATGTATTAGAACAAGAGCGTATCTAGTTCAAGCCAGCAAGCCGGTAGTGTTCGCTGGATGCCCGCCGGCACCCGATCGCGGTCGTCGTGAGCCGCCCGTTCCGTTTCGGTTTCAGCCTCGACAGCCTCGACGGACCAGACAAGATCGCGGAGCGGGTCCGCTGGGCCGAGGACGCCGGGTACTCGTCGGTAGTGATGACCGACCACTTCGACGACCGACACGGTCCGCTGGTGGCTCTCACCGCCGCGGCGCTGGCCACTGAGTCGTTGCGGGTGGGCACCCTGGTGCTGGCCAACGACTACCGGCACCCGGCCGTGGTGGCCAAGGAGCTGGCCTCCCTCGACGTGATCTCGGGCGGGCGCCTGGAGATCGGCATCGGAGCAGGATGGATGGCCTCCGACTACGAGCAGGCCGGCATCAAGTACGACCGGCCCGGGGTGCGCATCGAACGGCTCGATGAGGCGATCTCGGTGCTGGAGGGCTGCTTCGGCGAAGGTGCCTTCGACTTTGAGGGCGACCACTACAGCATCTCGGGGCTCGAGTCGTGGCCGAAGCCGGTCCAGCAGCCCCGTCCCCCGCTGCTGCTGGCCGGCGGCGGCCACAGGATGCTGGCACTGGCCGGACGCCGGGCTGACATCGTGGGCATCAATCCCAGCCTGCACTCGGGGGCCATCGACGAGCACGCCGGTCCCACCGCCACCGCAGAGGCCACCGATAGCAAGCTCGCGGTGGTGCGGGAGGCCGCGGGCGAGCGATTCGGGTCAATCGAGCTGCAGACCCGGGTGCATCTGGCCGTGATCACCGACGACGCCCGCGCCCTGGCCGCAGCGGCGGCTCCGGCCTTCGGGATCACCGCCGAGCAGGCCCTGAACTCACCCCACGCCCTGGTCGGAACGGTGAACGAGTGCGTGGACAGGATCGAGGGCTGGAGGGAGCACTGGGGAATCTCGTACATCTCCCTCATGGGCAGCTCCGCAGGGGAGATGGCCCCGGTAGTGGAGCGCCTGGCCGGCCGTTAGCCGGAGACGGGGCATGAGCCCGGTAGCCTGCCGGGCGTGGAGGTCGCCGACTCGGTCCTCGACCTCGTGGGGAACACGCCGCTGGTGCGGATGCGGCGGGCGATTCCCGAGGCCGGCTGCGACGTTCTGGCCAAGCTCGAGATGCTCAACCCCGGCGGGAGCGTCAAGGACCGCATCGCCATCGCGATGATCGACGGGGCAGAGCGCGACGGGCTGCTCAAACCGGGCGGAACGATCATCGAGCCCACCTCGGGCAACACCGGTGTCGGCCTGGCCATGGTGGCCGCCCAGCGGGGCTACCGGTGCGTCTTCGTGATGACCGACAAGGTGAGCCCGGAGAAGGTGCAGCTGCTGCGGGCCTACGGCGCCGAGGTGGTGGTGTGCCCGGTGGCGGTCGCCCCCGAGGATCCCGACTCCTACTACTCCACCGCCGAGCGGCTCATGGCCTCCACGCCGGGCGCCTACCAGCCCAACCAGTACTTCAACCAGGAGAACCCCCTCGCCCACACCAAGACGACCGGACCCGAGCTCTGGCGCCAGACCGACGGCCGCATCACCCATTTCGTGGCCGGACCGGGCACCGGGGGCACCATCAGCGGGGTGGGACGCTACCTCAAGCAGCAGAACCCGTCGGTGCAGATCATCGCAGCCGACCCGGAGGGCTCCGTGTTCAGCGGCGGGTCCGGCCGGCCCTACCTGGTGGAGGGCATCGGCGAGGACTTCTGGCCCGAGACCTACCACCCCGAAGTGGTGGACCGGGTGATCGCGGTGTCCGACCAGGCCTCCTTCGACATGGCCCGGCTGGTCTCGCACCGCGAGGGCCTCCTGATCGGAGGCTCGGGAGGAACCGCGGTGTGCGCGGCCGCCGAGGTGGCCCGGGACTGCCGTCCCGACGATGTGGTGGTGCTGCTGCTGCCCGACTCCGGTCGCGGCTACCTGTCGAAGGTGTTCAACGACGACTGGATGGCGTCGCACGGGTTCCTGATCGGCGAGCACCCCTGCGTGAAGGACGTGCTGGACGCCAAGGAGGGTGCGCTGCCGCCGCTGGTGTACGTGAATCCCGACGACCCCGTGAGCCTGGCCGTGACCCACATGCGCGACAACGGGCTGAGCCAGCTTCCGGTGGCCAAGGGCGAGATGCCGCTGGCCGCGGCCGAGGTGATGGGGTCGGTCCACGAGCTGCAGCTCATGGCTCTGGCCTTCAACGGGGACCTGCTCGGCCGGCCGGTCGAGAGCGTGATGAGCAGGCCCCTGGAGCAGATCGGCATCGGTGAGCCGGTGGCCCTGGCGGTGACGAAGCTGGAGCGATCGCCGGCGCTGCTGGTGCTCGACGGCGGCCGGCCCAGGGCGGTGGTCTCCAGCACCGATGTGCTCAGCTACCTGTCGTCCATCTCGGGCGACGCGCTCGCGGACGGGATGGGCCTGTGAGCGGCCGCGAGGATGCCTGGGGGTTCGAGACCAGGGCCGTCCATGTCGGCCAGGAGCCCGACGAGACCACGGGCGCCATAGTCGTGCCCATCCACCTGGCCACCACCTTCGTGCAGTCCGCGCCGGGGCAGCACCGGGGCTACGAGTACTCCCGCACCTCCAACCCCACCCGGGCCGCGCTGGAGCGCAGCGTGGCCGGCCTGGAGGGGGCCCGCCACGGTTTCGCGTTCGCCAGTGGCATGGCCGCGGAGGACGCACTGGTGGGCCTGCTGCGACCCGGCGACCATGTCGTGCTCGGCAACGACGCATACGGGGGAACGTTCCGGCTGATCGTCCGCATCTACGGCGAGCGGGGGATCGAGTGGTCGGCGGTGGATCTGACCGACGCGGACGCTCTGAGCGCCGCCCTGCGCCCCGAAACCCGCCAAGTATGGCTGGAGACCCCCACCAACCCCATGCTGACGGTGGTCGACATCGCGGCCACTGCCGAGGCGGCCCACTCGGTCGGGGCCCTGCTGGTGGTGGACAACACCTTCGCCACGCCGTACCTGCAGAACCCGCTGGGACTGGGCGCCGACGTGGTGGTCCACTCCTCGACCAAGTACCTGGGCGGGCACTCCGACGTGGTGGGTGGCCTCGTCGCGGTCGACGACGACGGGCTGGCCGAGCAGCTGGCCTTCGTTCAGAACGCGGCCGGAGCGGTGCCCAGCCCGTTCGACTGCTACCTGCTGCTGCGGGGCATCAAGACGCTGGGCGTGCGGATGGACCGCCACTGCGCCAACGCCCAGGCGGTGGCCGAGCACCTGACCAACCGCCCCAGGGTCGCCCGCGTGCTGTACCCGGGCCTGGCAGACCATCCGGGCCATGACTTGGCGGCGCGCCAGATGAGCGGCTTCGGGGGGATGGTGTCGTGCATCCTGACCGGCGGCGAGGATGCGGCCGTCGACACAGTCAGCTCCACCCGGGTCTTTCGACTGGCCGAGTCGCTGGGCGCGGTGGAGTCGCTCATCGAGCAGCCGTCCACCATGACCCACCTGTCGGTGGCCGACTCCCCCCTGGCCGTCGATCCCGGCCTGATCCGCCTGTCCGTCGGCATAGAGACCGTCGACGACCTCCTAGCCGACCTCGACCAAGCCCTGCCCTAGACCCGGCTCGGCCCGAAGGGGCCCGCGGTCACTCCCATTCGATGGTGGCAGGGGGCTTGGAAGTGATGTCATAGGCCACCCGGTTCACGCCGGGCACCTCGGCGATGACACGGCTGCTCATGGCCTCGAGCACATCGTGGGGCAGGCGGGCCCAGTCGGCGGTCATGGCATCGGAACTGGTGACTGCCCGGATCACCACCGGCCGCCCGTAGGTGCGCTCGTCGCCCATGACGCCAACCGTGCGGATGTCGGGCAGCACCGCGAACGACTGCCAGATCTCACGCTCCAGGCCCGCGGCCCGCAACTCCGAGCGCACGATGGCATCGGCGTGACGAAGAGTGCCGGCCGCCTCGGGGGTCACCTCCCCGATGATGCGAACGGCCAGGCCCGGACCGGGGAAGGGCTGGCGGTGGACGATCTCGTCGGGCAGGCCCAGCTCGGCACCCACCGCCCGCACCTCGTCCTTGAACAGCGACCGCAGCGGCTCGACCAGCTCGAAGTCCAGGTCGTCGGGCAGCCCGCCCACGTTGTGATGGCTCTTGATGGTGGACGAGTGGGTGGTGGCGCCCGACTCGATCACGTCGGGATACAGCGTCCCCTGCACCAGGAACGCAGCGTCGGGAACCCGGTTGCGGGCTCGCTCGAAGGCCCGGATGAACTGCTCGCCGACCACCTTTCGCTTGGCCTCGGGCTCGGTCACGCCCTCCAGTGCGGAGAAGAACTCGGTGGCCGCGTCGAGGCGGACGAGATCCACTCCGAAGTGACGGCCGAAGGTCTCCTCCACCTGGTCGGCCTCGCCCTCGCGCAGCAGACCGGTGTCGACCAGCACGCACGTCAACCGGGCGCCGATGGCCCTGTGCACCAGCGCGGCGGCCACCGCGGAGTCCACGCCCCCCGACAGGCCGCAGATGGCCCGACCATGGCCAACCTGGTTCTGGACAGATGTCACGGCGGCGTCGATGATCGAGTGCATCGACCAGCTCGGACCGGCGCGGCACGCCCGCCGCAGGAAGCGCTCCATCACATCGTGGCCATGTGCGGTGTGCTCTACCTCCGGATGGAACTGCACCCCGAACAGTCCCCGCTCGGGGTTCTCGAACGCGGCTACCGGCGAAGCCTCGGTGGCCGCGGTGACCATCGCGCCCGGCGGCGGCTCGGCAATGGCATCGAAGTGGCTCATCCACACCGGCTGGACCGACGGCAGTCCGGCCAGCAGGACGCCGCCGGCGCCGGCCACCGTCATCTCGGCCCGGCCGTACTCGCCCCGCTCGTTGGGGCCGACCGAGCCGCCCAACTGCTCGGCTATCAGCTGGGCCCCGTAGCAGATGCCGAGGATCGGCACGCCGAGGTCGTAGATGGCGGGGTCGAGGGTCGGCGCGCCCTCGACGTGCACCGAGGCCGGGCCACCGCTGAGGATCACGCCGGCGGGCCGGCGGGCCGCGATCTCGGTCGCGGTGACCGCCGCGGGCACGATCTCGCTGTACACCTCGCACTCGCGCACCCGCCGGGCGATCAGCTGCGCGTACTGGGCCCCGAAGTCCACCACCAGGACGGTGTCGAAGGCACCGCCCGGCCCGGGCGCGGCCCCTGTCACGGCGAGACTATGGCGACGGCGGCCCGCTGGAAGTCCTTCACGTCGGTGTAGCCGCACTTGGCCATGGAGGTGCGCAGCCCACCCATCAGGTTGGTGGTGCCGTCGGGGCCGAGAGCGGGGCCGTGGAGGACCTCCGCGAGCGTGCCCCGCGGCTCGACATCCATGATGCGTCCCCGGGGCAGCGTGGGATGGCCCGCCGAGAGGTCCCAGTGCCGGCCCGGGCACGGCGAGTCGGAGGCGGAGGCCAGCGGCAGGCCGACCATGGCCGCGTCGGCGCCGCACACGATCGCCTTGGCGATGTCGCCCGCGGTGCGCATCGTGCCGTCGGCGATCACGTGGCAGTAAACGCCGGTCTCGTCGAGGTGGCGCATGCGGGCCGCCCGGGCGTCAGCGATGGCTGTGGCCTGCGGAGCGTCGAGGCCGAGCACGTGACGGGTGGTGCCCACATGCCCCGAGCCCGCCCCCACCAGCACGCCGGCCGCGCCGGTGCGCATCAGGTGCAGGGCAGCCTGGTAGCTCACGCAGCCCCCGACGATGACCGGCGTCTGCATGCGCCGGATGAACGTCTTGAGGTTGAGCGGGTCGCCCGCGGAGGAGACGTGCTCGGCCGAGACGATCGTGCCTGAGATCACCAGCAGGTTGATGTCGGCGGCGATGGCGTGGGGCGCGAGTTTCTCGGCCCGCTGGGGCCGCACCCGACCGGCGGTGCGCACCCCGGCATCCGCGATCTCGGCGATGCGGGCGGCCACCAATTCCGGCTGGACGGGCCGGGCGTACAGCTCGCGCAGGCGGGCTGTGGCCGCGTCCAACGGCGCGGTGGACAGCTCGGCCAGATCAGCCGCGGGGTCCTCGCAGCGGGTCCAGATGCCCTCCAGGTCGAGCACCCCGACTCCCCCGAGTTCTCCCATCCGCACGGCGGTGGCCGGGCTGGTCACGCTGTCGGTGGATGCTCCCAGCACGGGGATGTCGAAGCGGTAGGCGTCGATCTGCCAGGAGATGTCCACGTCCTCGAGGTCGCGGGTGCGCCGGCTGGGGATGATGGCGATCTCGTCCAGCCGGTAGGCGCGGCGACCGGACTTGCCCAGCCCGATCTCGACTTCAGCCATCGAAGCCCCCCTGGCACTGCGACCTTCGTTCGGGTTCGCTCATGGGGCTGGGCACCAAGGAACCGAGGCGCCGGAGGCCGGGCACCGGACGAGCCTACCCGGCGTCGACTCCCACGGTGGCGACCGACAGGAGCCGGCGCAGCACAGCTGCGGTCGCCCCCCAGACGGTGTCGCCGTGGAGCTCGAAGAACGTCATGGCGCGCTCGCCTCCGAAGGCTGCATCCAGCGACCAGATCTCCTCCCGCCAGGTCTCGGGGTCGGTCAGCTCGGCCAGCCGGACGTGCAGCACCCTCTCCACCTCGACCGGGTCGGGAACCAGGTCGGGGCGTCGGGCTGCGGTTGCCACGAACGGGCACACCAGCGACCGGGATCCGACTGTGACGAAACTGTCGAGCCGGCCGATCCGAGACACACTGCCAGGGTCCAGCCCGATTTCCTCGGTCGCCTCCCGCAGTGCGGTCGCCCACAAGTCGGCATCGCCCGGCTCCCGCCGGCCGCCGGGAAAGGAGACTTCACCGGCGTGGTGCCGGAGATGCCAGGCGCGCCGGGTGAGCACCACCCACGGTTCTCCCCCATGCTCATAGAGCAGCACCAGCACGCCTGACGGCGCCGACCCCGGTGGCACTGTCGCCGGCGAGGAAACGAACCCCGGCGCCGCGGAGACGACCGCCTGCAGCACCTGTTCCAGACTGGGGCGACGTCGGCTCTCTGAGAGTTCGGCCCATGGTGCCGGTCCGCCCAGGCGGACGTTCGGCGGGCGGGGGATGTGCTGGGATCCGCCCCTTCCGGCAGGGGCCGGCGGCGGGTCGAACACCGCCGCGGTCGAGGTCGTTGAGTCGGTCAGGACCCTTCCCCGCCGCCGGCCGCGGCCAGGTCCTGGAGAAGCTCCCGCAGCCCGCCGGTCTTGAGGTCGCTCATAACCCGGCCCGGCGGCGTCTCGCCCCGCTCCCACTCCTCCCAGTGGTCCAGCAACTTGCGCGGGTCAGGCGCCGGGCGATCCATCCCGAGAGGCTACCGAGCCCGCCTTCCACCCCCGCCCGGCCCGTCTGAGCTGGCCGCTAGCCGAGGGCGGCTCGCCTGATCTCCCTCATCCGTTCGACGAACTCGGGCTCGAAGGTTCCAGCCGGGTAGTGCCATAGGCACACCCCCGACCCTGGCCCCGTAGTCATCCGCCACAGGGCGTCCGCTCCTGCCTCGACCAGCTCTGGAGTAGGTTCGCCGCCGTCCTCCAAGATGAACTCCTCGGCAAGAGATGCCGCCATGGCCCGATTCCACACGGGGTCGTCCAGCGGCGTGTTGCAGGCCCGGTTCAAGCGGGCGGCCCACTCGTCCTCGTCGATGGTGGCCCTCAGCCCGGTGGCTTCCCACCAGATCTCGCGGGTGCGGTGCGGAAGCGGCGGCTCCACCCACCAGAACACTCGCTCGGTCCACTCCTCAAGCTGGGCCACGACCTCATCGGTCATGTGCGTGTCGAAGCCCGGAGGCAGGCCGGTGCCAACGACGGCCGGCGCCGGACCCGGGCCGGCTGGGGGGCCCTTCTCGAGGAATTCGCGGGGCACCCGATCCCAGCACACGCTGGCTTCGTCGGGACCGGCCCTCTGCACGATCATGATCCACAGTGTCGTCACCGCGCCCCGGAGGAATCGCTCGCGCCACTCCGACGGCAAGTCAGGTCGAAGGCCGTCGGCGTCGGCGAACTCCTCGGCCAGCGCCAGTGCGGCCTCCCAGTCCCACACCGGGGAGTCGAGGTCCGGACCGAGCACCGTCTTGCACACCCGGTCCAGACGATCAGCCCATACTGCCTCGCCCCTGTACAGCGACAGGCCGGTCTGGTTCTGCCACACCTCCCAGGTACCGGGCGGCAACGGCGGCCTAACACCCGCCTCGTCAGCGGCTGGTGACTCGGGGGAAGGATCAGCTTCACCGCTACAGGCTGCGACCAGCAGCGCCAGTGCGACAACGGATAGAGCCAACCTCGGGCCACGGGTCGCCATCGGCGCCTCCTCGGAGCCGATCGTACAGAACCCTTCGGACTCCGGACGCGCAGGAGCCCGGGCGTGGGCCCGGGCTCCTGTGATGTTCGCGGGAGGCGAACGGCTACATCATGCCGCCCATGCCACCCATGCCTCCCATGCCGTCCATGCCGCCAGGAGGACCGGGCGGGGGCTTCTCCTCGGGCTTGTCGGCCACGAGCACCTCGGTGGTGAGCATCAGACCGGCGATGGACGCCGCGTTCTGCAGAGCAGCCCGGGTCACCTTCACCGGGTCGATCACACCCGCGCCGATCAGGTCGACTATCTCGCCCGCGACCGCGTCGAAGCCCTCCGAGCCGGAGGTCGCCTCGACCTCGCGCACGACGATGGCGCCCTCATGGCCGGCGTTCTCGGCGATAAGCCGGGTGGGCGCCGACAGGGCGTCGCCGATGATGCGAGCACCGGTGGCCTCGTCACCGTCCAGACCGGCCGCCACGGCTGCCACCGCGGCGCGGCAGCGCAGCAGCGCGGTGCCGCCACCCGCGACGATGCCCTCGTCGATGGCGGCCCGGGTGGCCGAGATGGCGTCCTCGATGCGGTGCTTGGTCTCCTTGAGCTCCACCTCGGTGGCCGCGCCGACCTGGACGACGGCCACGCCGCCGGCCAGCTTGGCCAGCCGCTCCTGGAGCTTCTCACGGTCCCAGTCCGAGTCGGTGTTCTCGATCTCGGCCTTGATCTGGTTGACCCGGCCCTCCACGTCGGAGGTGTCGCCGGCGCCTTCCACGATGGTGGTGTCGTCCTTGGTGATCACCACCTTGCGGGCCGAGCCCAGCAGCGACAGGTCCACCGAGTCGAGCTTCAGGCCGACTTCCTCGGCCACGACCTGGCCGCCGGTGAGAATGGCCATGTCCTGCAGCATCGCCTTGCGGCGCTCGCCGAAGCCGGGGGCCTTCACCGCAGTGGAGTTGAACGTGCCGCGGATCTTGTTGACCACCAGCGTGGCCAGAGCCTCGCCCTCGATGTCCTCGGCGATGATCAGCAGCGGCTTGCCCGTCTGCATGACCTTCTCGAGCACCGGCAGCAGGTCCGACACTGCGCTGATCTTGCCCTGGTTGAGCAGCACGTAGGGCTCCTCGAGCACCGCTTCCTGGCGCTCGGGGTCGGTCACGAAGTACGGCGACAGGTAGCCCTTGTCGAACTGCATGCCCTCAACGAAGTCGAGGTCCATGCCGAACGTGTTGCTCTCCTCGACGGTGATCACACCGTCCTTGCCGACCTTGTCGAACGCCTCGGCCAGCGTCTCGCCCACCTCGGTGTCGGCCGCGGAGATCGACGCCACCGACTGCACCTTCTCCTTGTCGGTCGACACCGGCACGGACTGATCGGCCAGCGAGTCCACGGCCGCGGCCACGGCCGCCTCCATGCCCCGCTTCAGGCCCATCGGGTTGGCGCCGGCGGCGACGTTGCGCAGCCCCTCGCGCACCAGGGCCTGGGCCAGCACGGTGGCGGTAGTGGTGCCGTCGCCGGCTATGTCGTTGGTCTTGGTGGCGACTTCCTTCACGAGCTGGGCGCCCATGTTCTCGAACTTGTCGTCGAGCTCCACCTCTCGGGCGATGGACACGCCGTCGTTGGTGATGGTCGGCGCGCCGAACTTCTTGTCCAGGACCACGTTGCGGCCCTTGGGGCCGAGGGTGACCTTCACCGCGTCGGCCAGCCTGTTCACGCCCGCTTCGAGGCCCCGGCGGGCCTCTTCATCGAATTTGAGGATCTTGGGCATGGGCGACCTCAGACGACCTTGGCCAGCACGTCGCGGGCGTTGAGGATGAGCAGGTCCTCGCCGTCGACGGTGATCTCGGTCCCGCCGTACTTGGAGTAGACGACGGTGTCGCCCACGGCGACATCCATGGGGATGATGTCACCGCTGTCCTCGGACCGGCGACCGGGGCCGACCGCCAGGACCTCGCCCTGCTGGGGCTTCTCTTTGGCGGTGTCGGGGATGACGAGACCACTGGCGGTGGTCTCCTCGGCGTCGCCGGGCCGCACAACGATGCGGTCGTCGAGTGGCTGCAGGTTCATGTGTCCTCCCGGACTCGGGTTTGTCGATGTTCTTGGACTGAACACGGGCGTTGGCACTCTCCCGTGACGAGTGCCAACGATACGGCCCGCCAACGGGTGCCACAACGCGCGGGAGCCGGGGTTTCAGTCCCCAGAGGCCGAGCGGAAGGGGCAATGCTGCGTGGGTTGCGAGAGGTTGAGCGAGGCCGTGGCCCGAGCGGCCCGTGAGCGCAGCGAACAAGAGCGGGAAACACCACGCTGCACCGCGAGGCGCTCGCCTAGTCGGCGCGGTTCTCCTCCGGAAGGCCCAGCGAGGGGTCCGCCCCGACAGTGAGCGGGGAGGGTCCGTCGGCCTGCAATCGCCACCAGCCCGCCGCCGCCACCATGGCGGCGTTGTCGGTGCACATGGCCCGGCTCGGCAGGTACGCGGCCAGCCCGTCGGCCGTGCACGCGTCGAGCGTCATCTCGCGCAGCCGGCTGTTGGCCGCCACGCCTCCGGCCAGGCACAGGCCCCGGGCGTTGTGAGCGGCCGCGGCCCTGCGGGCCTTGGCCAGCAGCACGTCCGCCACGGCCTCCTGGAACGACGCGGCCACGTCTTCGATCGGGGCGTCGGGATGGCGCCTCAGGTAGTTGATGACCGCGGTCTTCAACCCGCTGAAGGAGAAGTTCCAGCCGTCGTGCAGCATCGCCCGGGGAAAGGCGATGGCGTCGCGATCCCCCTGCCCGCTGAGCCGGTCGATCACCGGGCCGCCCGGATAGCCGAGGCCCATGTAGCGGGCCACCTTGTCGAACGCCTCCCCCGCGGCGTCATCGAGAGTGGCTCCGAGCACCCGGTAGCGCAGACGGTCCTCCATCAGCACCAGCATGGTGTGGCCGCCGGACACGAGTATCACGACCACGGGCAGCTCCAGGCTCGGCTCGTCGAGGAAGGCCGCGTGGAGATGGGCCTCCAGATGATTGACGGCCACGAAGGGCACCTCCCACGCCAGCGCCAGCGCCTTGGCCGCCGACACGCCGACGAGCAGCGCCCCCACCAGTCCCGGACCGACCGTGGCCGCCACCGCCGCTATGTCGGAGTCCTCCAGAGCCGACTCCACCAGCGCCTGCGACATGACCGGCACCAGCCTCTCCACATGGGCCCGTCCCGCCACCTCGGGGACGACCCCTCCGTAGCGGGCGTGAAGATCGACCTGGCTGGAGACCACCGACGACAGGACCCGCTGCCCGCCGGCCACGACCGCCGCGGCTGTCTCGTCACAAGAGGTCTCAATGCCCAGGATCGCGATGTTCTCGGTCATTGTCCGCTCCTATCCGCTCGCGGTCCAGTTTGGTTGCGCGTCGGGGCGGCGCAGGTAGAGAGGCTCGATCTCGTCGGGTCGCACGAACTCCTCGCGGACGGCGAGGGCATGAGCCAGCAGCACCAGCGACTCGGCCGACGGGTGAGCGAACCCGGGATCGGCCAACTCCACGCCGCGCAGCGAATCGAACATCGAGGCGTAACGCACCGCCCCGTCCCCCACTACCAGCGTCTCGTCGTCACTGGCCAGGATCTGGGACACGACGTGGTCGGGGGCACCAACCTCGGGGCCGCTCAATCGCTGGACCCCTCCGGGAAGGCAGCCGTACCGGGCGTGGAACACCTCGCCGCGGCGAGCGTCGATCATCACCGTGATGGTGCGGCCCGAGTGGCGCAGCGGGTACGCGACCAGGTCGAGGCTGCTGACCGCGACCGCGGGCACCCTCAGGGCGTGCGCCATGGTTATGGCGGTGGTCACCCCCACCCGGAGACCCGTGTAGAGGCCCGGGCCGACATCGACCGCGACCGCGCCCAGGTCTCTCAGCGAGACGTCGGCGTGGGCGCAGGCCGCCTGTATCTGGGGAGCGAGCAGCTCGGCATGGCGGCGCTCGCGGGTGGCCTGAACCGAGGCGCGCACGCCCTCGTGGCCTCCGATGGCGCAGCCGACACGGCCGGTGGCCGACTCGATCCCGAGTATCAGCACGGCGAGGCCCAAGGCTCGAGGGCGGCACTCAACCGATCGGCGCGGCGCTGCCACGACTCGCCGTGGCTGCGCAGCTCGAAGCTGCGGTCGTTGTCGCCCGCACCGAAGCGGATCGTGACCGACAGGTGCTCGGCGCCGAGTGCCGACGAGATGGTGTCGCCCCATTCCACGAGGGTCACTCCGTCGTCGAGGAGTTCGGGCAGGGCGAGGTCGTTGACCTCCTCAGGGCAGTCGAAGCGATATACGTCCAGATGGTTGACCACCAAGCGGCCCTCGTACCGGTTGGCCAGTGTGAAGGTGGGGCTGGTGACGGGGGCCGTCACGCCGAGGGTGGCCGCGAAGCCCTGCACGAAGGCCGTCTTGCCCGCGCCCAGGTCCCCGACGAGCACCACCACGTCTCCGGTGTCCACCACCGCCGCGACGGCCGCTCCGAGCGCTCTGGTCTCGTCGACGGTGGCCGTGCTACAGGCGATCATCCAAACCTGTCGTGAGGGCAGCGGAACGGAGCGTTGTCACGCTCCGAGCGTACCGATGCCGCAGCGCACCGCCTTGGCCACCGCGGCCACTGCCAGGAGCCGCACGTCGTCGGCATCGGCGGCTACTCCCCCCGTGGCTGCGACCACCACCGCATCGCCGTCGGAGCGGGAGTGGGCCGGCACGAGGGTCCGGGCCAGCCCGTCGTGGCCTCCCTGGGACACCCAGAAGCAGTCGAGCTTGGTCAGCGCGGCGTTGGTGACCACCGCGCACAGGGTTGTGTTGGCGAATGGTTGGGCCCGGCCCTCCCACCGCTCGAATGTGCCGGCCTCGACCTGCTCCAGTATCTGCTGCGATGCCGGCGGCGGGCTGCCGGCCGCGTTGAGGGCCACGACCGCGCTGACGACAAGCTCGTCGCGGTGCGCGGAGGCGATCCCGAGCCCGCCGGGCTCGGCGCTCTCGGCGCCGAGCCATTTGGAGACGGTGGCCCCGGTGCCGGCTCCGACCGTGCCGGTCTCCGACGCGGCGGCCCGGTTCGTGGCCGCGTGCCGGCCGGCGGCTGCGTCGGGGCGGACGGCCGAGTCCCCCACGCCCAGGTCGTACAGGGCCATGGCCACCACGATGGGCACCGGACCGTGGGGGGTGTCGAACCCCCGGCCCTCGGCCTCCAGGACCTCCATCACGCCGTCGGCCGCGGCCAGCCCGAAGGCCGAACCGCCGGTGATCACCACCGCATCGACGTGCTCGACGAGCCGTTCGGGTGCCAGCAGCGCAAAGTCGCGAGTGGCCGGAGCGCCGCCACGAACCTCGCCGGAAGCGGTCGTTCCGGGCGGGAGAACGATCACGGTGCATCCGGTGCGGGCCGCCGGATCGGTCCAATGACCGATCTCCACACCGGGGATCTGCAGGTCGACCGACACGTGCGAACCTACACGCTCTCTAGCGCACCTGCACCAGGTGCGAACCTACACGACAGCCCTGGGCACCCGGGAGGAGATCGACGTCAGGACCTCGTAGGCGATGGTGCCGAGGCGCAGGGCCACCTCGGTCGCGGTGACTTCCTCGCGGCCCTGCCGGCCGATGAGAACGACCTCGTCACCGACTGTGGCCTCGCCCGCGACGGCCGGGTCGAGGTCGACCATCAGCTGGTCCATCGTCACCGCGCCCACGATCGGGCACCGGCGGCCGCGTACCAGCACTTCAACCCCGGCCGAGCCGCTGTCGCGGCGTACGCCGTCGGCGTATCCGAGGGCCACGGTGGCGACCCGTGTGGGCTGGTCGGCCCGCCAATGCCGTCCGTACGACACGGTCTCACCTGCAGCCACGGTCCGCACCGCGGTCACCCGCGACACCAATTCGAGCGCGGGCTCGAGTTCGATGGCGCCCTCAAGCTCCGGCGAGGGAGGGACGCCGTAGATGGCGATGCCGGTCCGGGCCATGTCGCAGCGGGCGTCGGGATGGGCCAGCAGCCCCGCCGAGTTGGCGGCGTGCACGATGCCGGTTGGCAGGCCGTCTCGCCGCAACGCGGCCAGGGCCCGGTCGAAACGGGCCACTTGCTCTGCTGTGAACGGATCGTTGGGGACGTCAGCGATCGCGAGGTGCGTCCATACGCCTTCGAGGCGGAGCCGCTCTCCGGCCGCTCGCAGTGCTCCGGACACCGCTTCGAGTTCGGTGGGCAGCGCCCCCATCCGGTGCATACCGGTGTCCACCTTGAGATGGACGGCGCGGGCGGGTCCCGGTGCAGTCGCCAGCGCCTCGATCCCCGCGGCCGACGCCACCGTGAACCGGACCCGTCCCGGGCAGCTGACGCGCGCACCGGCCGCGAGCCCGGGGGCGACCTCGGACAGCACCAGGACGAGTGCGTCACTGCCGGCCATCTCAGCCGCCTCGGCCACTTCCAGCGCCTCGGGGATCGTGGCCACGCCCAACCACGACGCACCCCCTGCCAGGGCAGCTCGGGCCGCGGTAACGGCACCGTGCCCGTAGCCATCGGCCTTGACGACCGCGCACAGGCCTGCGCTACCGGCTCGCTCAGCCAGGCGCCGGACGTTCGCCTCGATGGCGGCGCTTCGAACCCGCACCAGGCGCGCCGTAAGGCTGGAGGCGCTCACGCCGCGACCCCGCTCACGACCGGCCGCCAGCAAACCAACCGTCGCACCGAACTGGCAGCACAACGCACGCATACCGTGCAAGACACTGCCAATTCACGAGACATCACCTGTCCCGCACCGAACTGGCAGCACAACGCACGCATACCGTGCAAGACACTGCCAATTGAATTCATGTGACAACACCGACCTGCTCATGGCGTGACGGTCCTCAGGGCGTCGAGGAGGTCGCTGGCTACCAAGCGGGTGCCTCCGATCGCGGCTGCGGCCCGTCCGTGAAGGTGCGCGGCCTCGGCCACACGGTCAACCGGACGCTCGGGACCGAAGGCGGCCATGCGTCCCGTGATCACGCCCGCGAGAACGTCCCCGGTGCCCGCGGTGGCCAGACGGGCATCACCGCTGGCAACGATCCTGACCCGTCCACCGGCGTCGGCCACCACGGTGGGGCCGCCCTTGAGCAGCACCACGGCATCAAGTCGGGCCGCGGCTGCTCTAGCCTCGGCGATGCGGTCACGACCGGGCCGGGTCGACATCAGCGCTTCGAACTCGCCGTCGTGCGGTGTCAGGACCACCAGTGACGGACCGTCGCGGCGCCGGTCCATGACCGCGGCAACCGCAGGATCGCGCAGCAGACGCAGGCCGTCGGCGTCCACCACCGTCGGCAACCCCAGAGCGAGCGCGTCGGCGAGGCGGGCCGCAGCCTCCTGATCGGTGCCCAGCCCCGGCCCGGCCGCGCACACCCTGAAGCGGCCAGCGTCCACGGCCAGCGGCGGCTCGGACCGCACTACCTCGATGGGAGAGACGACCCCGGCGGAGGCCGGTGCGCTCAGGTGCACCATGCGAGCCCCGCTGCGCAGAGCCGCGAAGCAGGTCAGGGAGGCAGCCCCGCCCATGCCGGGCGAGCCGGCCACAATCAGCGCGGCCGCCTGCCACTTGTGGGTGGCACCCGTGCCTGCGGGCAGCGCCTCGACATCGTCGTCGGTGAACAGCGCGCAGGCGTCGCCGTCCTCGCCGCCGACAGCAAGGCCGATATCGGCGACGGTTGTCGTGCCGCAGGCGGCCGGCCCCTCGCCGAACAGCAGGCCCGGCTTGAGCGCCGCGAACGTGACCGTCCGCTGCGCCGTCCACACCGGCCCGCCCAACACCGCGCCCGTGAGCCCGTCGAGCCCGCTGGGTATGTCGACGGCCAGCACCGGAGCGCCGGGGCGATCACGCCGGGGCGGCGCGTAGGGCCGGGAGAGTCCCGTGCCGAAGGCCGCGTCGATGTACAGGTCCGCCGGCGGCAGCGCCTCTGGTGCATCGATGGCGGAGACCACCCGGACCCGCATGCCTCGACGCCGGAGACGGCGGGCCGCGGCCCGGCCGTCGGCGCCGTTGTTGCCGGGGCCGGCCAGCACCACCACCCGGCGCCCGTACCGCCCTCCCATCATCTCGACCGCGGCCCGAGCCACGGCCGCCCCGGCCCGCTCGATCAGCACTTCGGTCGGCTCGGACGCGGCCGCGTCGATCTCGGCCATCCGGACCGGCGTGACGACCGGGATCATTCTGCCAACGCGACGACGGTCGCCTGGGCGAGATAGTCGGTATGGGACAGGGAGACGAGCCAACGGCCTACACCGTGCTCGGCCGCGGTGGACCGGGCCGCGCCGTGAAGCACTAGCTCGGGACGGCCGTCGTCGTCGCGGACCACCTCGATCTCGGCCATGCGCATCCCGCCGAGGCCGTAGCCGAGGGCCTTGAGGGCGGCCTCCTTGGCCGCGAACCGCGCCGCCAGCCGGGCGGCCGGATCGGTGGCCCGTTGGGCGTAGGTCCGCTCGCCTGCGGTGAACAGCCGGTCGGCCACCGCCGGCCGCCGCCGGAGCACGATGCGGAAGCGGTCGACGTCGACCAGATCGGTGCCGATCCCTACCACCCCGGCTTCGGACGAGCCCCTGACGCCCTCGGTCACCCCCACAACGATACCGAGGCACCCGGCGTGGTCTCGCCGTGCCTGGAACTGGCAGCACAACGCACGCATACCGTGCAAGACGCTGCCAATTCGCCCAGAGGCTCCGCCCCTGCCTGGAACTGGCAGCACAACGCACGCATACCGTGCAAAACGCTGCCAATTCGCGAAGCTAGGAGCGCCAGTGGTCGGCTAGGTCTCCGATGGGGGCTGTCAGCAGATCGACCACCGCGATCTCGGCCAGCCGATCCTCGTCGAAGGCGGGCTCGGTCTCGGTGACCGCGTCGCGCAGCTCCGAGTAGCGATTGCGGTACCCCTGCAGGACGCTTCGGACCACCGGGGCCGGAAGGGCATCCTCGAAGCGGACGTGCAGCAGGGTGATGCCCACAGTGGCGCCCGCAGCCACCTCCGGGACGAACACGACCGTGCGCCCGTCGTGGCGGCCCCGAGCGGCCAGCACCCGGCGCTCTCCCGCCACCCGGCGCTTGCTGCCGGTCAGTGAAGGGACGGAAGCCGTACGCGAGGTGATCTGAGTCGCGATGCCGCCCTGGTCGACGACGGCGATCCCCTCCAGCCCGTCCAGCCGGTAGCGGGTGTGACCCAGCACCTCGGCTACCGCCGGGCTTAGATCGGCCAGAGCCCGGACGGTGGAGTAGGAGAGATTGTCCCTGGGTGCGCCTGTAGCCAGAACGGCCCGGATGAGCGGCGCTTCCAGCAGCGTCTGGTCCGAGCGGGAGATGCCGACGGTGACGGTCTTGGCCTGGTGGCGGATGGCGTCGACCGGGCGGGTCAACTCATCGATCCCGACGGTCAGCGCGGCCTCGAGGTCATCGACCACCGCGGCTGGCGTGCCGACCCGGCCCAGCTCCAGTTCGTATCCGTCCAGCGGCGCCAGCCCGGTGGCGTAGCGCATCAGCGTGACAATGCGCACCGCGGTGGACGCCTCCAGGTGCCCGTTGTAGTCGCCGCGCTGCAGACCGGCCGAGAATGCCGCGCTGCTCTGCCGCAACGTGGGAAGGGCCAGGCTCAGAACGTCCTCCGCGGTGCTGTCCGGGCGGGCCGCGGCGGCCTCGATAGCCGCTCGGGCCTCGCGCAGGGGCTGGGCTCCGGCGTCGATGGCCAGAGCGGCCTCGTAGCCGAAGAGGTGGCCAACCATGGTGGCGGGCAGGAAGGCCAGCCGAGGATCCACCCTGGGCACCGGGAGCACCGTCGCCGCGCCCTCGAAGCGGGTGTCGCCGTCGTCGGCCACCACGACCGGGGCGGCCCGATGGGCACCGAAGATGGCCACCTCCTTGGCCACATCGTCGGCCACCGAGCCCGACAGCCCCGCCGCACACACCAGCACCAGGGGCTCGGCCGACAGGTCGATGTGCTTCTTGTCCTCGGTCGCGTCGGCCGAGATCGACATGTAGCACAGTTCGGAGAGCTTGATGCGCACCTCGCGAGCCGCCACCTGGTTGGGCCCGTTGCCCACCACCGCCCAATGGCGCCGGCCCGGAGCGAGACGGCGGGCCGCCTCGCCTATGGCGGCCCGCCGGTCCAGGACCGCCTCCAGCACTGAGGGCATGGCCCGAAGCGACTCGAGGAGACCGCGCCGGGATGCCGCACCGCCCGCACCGACCGCCTCGCCCGCCACGGCCGCGGCCAGCAGGCAGCCCGCGGCCACCTGGGAGTAGAACGCCTTGGTGGAGGCCACGCTCATCTCCACGTCGCGGCCGTCGGAGGTGTAGAGAACGCCGTCGGCCCGATCGGTGAGGTCGCTGTTGCGGCGGTTGACGACGGCCACCACCGATCCCCCTCTGGCCCGCACCAGGTCGACGGTGCGGTTGGTGTCGGTGGTGGTGCCCGACTGCGAGATGGCGACCACCAGCGTGTCGGACATGTCGGCCCGCAGGTGGAAGGCCGACAGCTCGGTGGCGGGCAACGCCGTCACATCGAGGGCCCCGGCGCGGCCGGCATCGGCCAGCAAGGTCCGGAGGCATCGAGCGAAGCTCTCCCCCGCCACCGCCGCGGTCCCCTGGCCGATGGCCAGAACCACCGACACCGACCCGTCCCGCAGCCCCGACCGGACCATGTCGGGCAGCGTCTCCGGGCCGATCGACAGGCCCGGACCGTCCGCAGTGTCGACGATCCTGCCCCGCAGCGTCTTGCGGAACGACGCCGGAGCCTCGCCGATCTCCTTCAGCAGGTAGTGGCGGTGATCGCCGCGGTCGATGTCCCGGGTGGTGATGGACGCAGTCGAGACCTCGCCGGGCTCTACCGGAAGCCCCGTACCGTCGTAGGAATGCCGGGACACACCTTCGATCAGGCCGGCCCGGCTGCCGTCCAGCTCGACGATCTGGCCCCGGCCGGTGCTGGGATTGGCGCCGCTGGCGACGGCCTCGCCGTCCATGCGGAGATACTCCGACGTCTCCTCCACCACCCCGTAGGGCTCGCTGGCCACGATGAACGCGTCATCGGCGAGTCCGACGTAAAGGGCCTGGCCGCTGCCCCTCAGCGCGAGCTGCAGACGATCGGGCGAGCCCGCGGTGCAGACGGCCACGGCCACCGAGCCCTCGCATTCGGCCACGGTGCGCCGGAATGCCTCCCCCGACGCCAGGCCCTCGGCCAGGCGGCGGCCCATCAGAGCGGGCACGGTCTTGGAGTCGGTCGTGATGGCGGGCGGTACCTGCACGCCGGCCGCGTCGAACAGCTCGGCGTAGTTGTCCACGTCCCCGTTGATGGCCCCGATCACGTACGGGGTGTGCTCACCGGTCAGCTCGCTGTTGAGCGGATGAGCATTCGCCTCCGAGATGATGCCGATGGAGGCCCAGCGGGTGTGGGCCAGCACGAGCACGCGGGCATCGGTGGAGGCCAGCGCGGCGGCCAGCAGCCGGTCGGAGGTCACTGCGGCCCGCAGGGCCGCAGTGTTGTCGCCCAGTTCGCCGATCTCGGCCGCGGTCTTGTGGACGATGCTGAGCACGCCGTCGACGAGGCGCACCGAACCCGAGCCGAACGACGGATCGTGGCCTCGGCGCTCCAGGGCCGCGGCCACGACGGGATCGTCGCGGTCGAGTCCGTGGCCGCTGACCAGGAGGTGCAGCCCGGCCGAGTCGCGCCCGCGCACCTCGAGCCGGTCCAGCGCCGACAGCGCCTGGTGGATCGACAGGTACGCCTCGACCGCAGCCGGTGACGAGCCCCCGGTCAGCTGTGCTCCAGCCAGCAGCTTCGACACTGAGTGCGAGGCTCCCAGCCGATCCCGTCCGAGGGCCCACAGGCCGTCACGGACTCGCACCAGCTGCTCATTGAGGTGTTCCAGTTCGGCGGGATCGAGCGATGTGTCGGCATC
Organism: Candidatus Aldehydirespirator sp.; assembly: GCA_965203635.1. Classification (GTDB taxonomy): domain Bacteria; phylum Actinomycetota; class Acidimicrobiia; order Acidimicrobiales; family Aldehydirespiratoraceae; genus Aldehydirespirator. The sequence goes on along the minus strand of OZ241903.1, from coordinate 1,583,322 downwards.
CAGCCGGGCCTCCAGGGCGGCCACCGAAGTCGTCGCCCCGTCGATGAGGTCCCTGAGAGTGTCGGCCATCTCCGGCGACTCGAGCAGGAGGCGCAGGCCGGGCACGCCGCCCAGGAGTTCGTTGGCTGCATGCAGCCGCTCGGCCGCGGCTTCGAGCTCCTGGGCTTCCGGATGTTTGCCGGCGGCTGAGTCGGCATCGGCGAGGGCGACGGAGGCCGCCTCAACCATGCCTATGACGTGGGCAGCGTCGGGAGCCGGCCGCGTCGACGGGCGGCGCATGATGGCGACTATCCCGCACATGTCAGGCCAGAGCCTCCGGCATCAGGGCCGCCAAAATCGACCGACGGGACGCCCGCGTCAGAATCTCGGGTTGATTACCCCCTACACACCACACGAAAGTCTCCCGAGATCTCATTGGGACGACAGAGCCTCCGCGACGCTCGCCGAGAGTTGCTCGGCCTCGGCTCTGGCCGTCTCCAGGTCGGCCGCCTCCACCATCACCCGCACCAGTGGCTCGGTGCCCGAGGGGCGCACCAGCACCCGACCCGAGTCTCCGAGGCGGGCCGCGGCATCGGCCGCGATCGGACCCAGAGCGGCGTCGAGGTCGGCGGACCGGGCCACCGCCGGCAGCGGCACCCCCAGCAGCACCTGCGGCATGCGGGTCATTGCTGCGGCAGCGAGGTCGCGCAGGTTGCGACCGGAGCGCTTGACCGCGTCCAGCAACTGCACCGCGGTGAGCAGGCCGTCGCCGGTGGTGGCCAGATCGCGGAAGATCAGGTGTCCGGACTGCTCCCCACCGAGCACCAGGCCCCCGTCCTCCAACGCACTCAGCACATGGCGATCGCCGACCGGCGTCTCGACCACGCCGATGCCGTGCGCGGCCAGGGACCGGCGCAGACCCAGGTTGGCCATCACCGTTGTCACCACGGCTCCCCCGACCAGCTGCCCACGTCCGGCTCGGTCAAGAGCGCACACCGCCAGGATCTGGTCCCCATCGGTGAGGTCCCCGCCCGCGTCAACTGCCAGCACGCGGTCGGCGTCGCCGTCGAAGGCGAGGCCGGCGTCGGCGCCCGACGCCACCACCGCGGCTTGCAGGCTCTCGGGGTGCAGCGATCCGCACCCATCATTGATGTTGTAGCCGTCGGGATCAGCGTGGATCGTCTCCACATCGGCGCCCAAGCCGCTCAGGCACTCGGGCGCGCCGCGGTACGCGGCGCCGTTGGCCGCGTCGACCACCACCCGCAGCCCCACCAGGTCGCGCCCGTCGAGGCTCGCGACCACGGCCCGGATGTGGCGGCGGCGAGCCAAGTCGCCACAGTCCGGCGGCTGGTCCACGGCAACTGGAGCAGTCGCCTCGACCGAGCCTGCCCGCCCGCCCGCGGCCGCGAGGCGGCGCTCTATCTCGTCTTGAGCCTCGTCGCTGAGCTTGCGGCCCCCGGGCGCGAACAGTTTCACGCCGTTGTCGTGCCACGGATTGTGCGACGCCGAGACCACCGCTCCCGCGACTTGCTCCTCGTCGCACCAGCGGGCCACCGCCGGGGTGGGCACCACGCCCAGGTCGACGACCGACCCTCCGGCCCGCTGCACGCCCCGGCGCAGGGCTTCGACGAGGCCCGGCCCCGAAGCCCTGGTGTCGCGACCCACCGCGAACCTCTCGGCCCCCAGGACCCCGGCCGCGGCCCGGCCCAGCGCCTCGACGAACTCGGCCGTCAGCTCGCCGCGAGCGTCGCCGCGCACCCCGTCGGTGCCGAAGGTCAGGGTCATGCCGCCGTCCCGGTGGTACGGCCCGGCGCGGCCATCATTCCTGTCTCCCCGCGCTTCCCGACGCCGACACCGAGCCCACGGCGGCGTGCGCCATCCGGCGCCCAGTGCCGCGTTCCGCGGTCAGCGCTTGCTGTACTGCGGTGCCTTGCGTGCCTTCTTGAGGCCGTACTTCTTCGCTTCCTTCTTGCGCGGGTCGCGGGTGAGGTAGCCGCCCCTCTTGAGCGTGTCCCGCAACTCGGGCTCCACCTCGACCAGCCCCCGGGAGATGCCCAGGCGAAGCGCACCGGCCTGACCGCTGGACCCTCCGCCGTGAATGGTGGCGTCCACGTCGTAGCGACCCTCGGTGGCGGTCGCGGTCAACGGTTCGACGATCATCATCTGGTGGGTCCGCGACGGGAAGTAATCCTCGGACGTGCGGCCGTTTATCGTGATCGTCCCGGCCCCCGTCCGGAGCCGGACTCGGGCCACGGACCGCTTGCGACGTCCAGTTGCTTGCACGAGCGGTGCAGTCATTGTCAGATCACCTCAATGATTCCGTCATCGCCGTCTCCCCATCCACGTCATCGGGCCCGAGCGTGCTCGATGGCGAAGGGCTGGGGCTTCTGGGCGGCGTGGGGGTGGGTGGGTCCGGCGTAGACCTTCAGCTTGCGGATCTGGGCCCGTCCCAGCCTCGTCTTGGGCAGCATCCCCCGGATTGTGTCCCGCACGGCCTCATCGGGACGGCGGGCCAGCTTGGATCCATAGGTCTCGGTGCGTAGGCCCCCGGGGTAGCCGGAGTGGCGGTAGACCAGCTTGGAGTCGGCCTTGCCCGCGGTGAGCACGACCTTGTCGGCGTTTATGATCACCACATGGTCCCCGGTGTCGATGTGGGGGGCGAAGGTGGGCTTGTGCTTGCCCCGCAGCAGCGTCGCGACCTCGGTGGCGAGCCGGCCGAGGACCATGCCCTCGGCGTCGACGAGGTGCCAGCTGCGCTCGATCTCAGAGGCTTTGGGGCTGTAGGTCGCCACGTTCGCTCCCGTCGGTTCCTTCGCTCGGCTGGGGCCCGCGCCGTCAGTACGGGCCGTCGCACAGACCGGCATCTCAGGCTAGGACCGAGCCCGGCAAACGACAATCCCCGAAGCGCTGTCATTCCCGCTCTTGTTCGCTGCGCTCACGGGCCGCTCGGGCCACGGCCTCGCCCGTATGGGCCGGACTCGCGCACCTATTCGCTCGGCCTCTAGGAACGCTCGGATCCCTGGATGCTGCGGTCGTAGAGGGCGGCCCAGAGCACGAGGCCGGCGGGAGGGGCCGGCGAGGGCGCCGCGCCGCGGTCGCGGGCCGCGATGATCGTGCCCACGTCGGAGGGCTTGTGCCGGCCCAGGCCCACCGACACCAGCAGGGCTACCAGCGAACGCACCATCTGGTGGCAGAACGAGCTGGCCTCGATCTCGAACACCGCGACATCGCCCTCGAGCCACCACACGGCCCGCCGCACCGTGCGCACCATCGACTGGTCGGGATGCGAGGGATTGCGGCGGCAGAAGGAGCTGAAGTCGTGGTCGCCCAACAGCCGGTCGGCGGCGGTGCGCATGGCCCGCAGATCCAGGGGGTGCTCAACATGCCAGCACAGGCGGCCCACCAGCGGATTGGGCACAGGCGAGTTGAGCACCCGGTAGCGGTAGACCCGGCCGGTGCACGAGCGCCGGGCGTCGAAGCCGCCGGAGACCACGCTGGCCCTCGACACGGAGATGGACGGACCGCACATGCGGTTGATGGACCGCACCAGCCGGACCGGATCAGCCCGCTCCACGTCGGCGTCGAAGGACACCACCTGGGCCCGGGCGTGCACACCGCGGTCGGTCCGTCCCGCGCACACGAGATCAACGGGGTGGCCCAGCACGCTGCTCAGAGCGTCGCCGAGGGTTCCGGCGACGGTGGAAACGCCCTCATTGCGGGCGAATCCGTGGAAGTTGGAGCCGTCGTACGCCACGGTCATCCGCATGCGGACGACACCGACCGGACTATCGCCCCCAGACAACTACGGGCTCCGGTCGGCCGGGCCTCTCAGACGAGCTCGATGCGCGCCATGGGAGCGTTGTCGCCGTGGCGAGGCCCGAGCTTGACGATGCGTGTGTAACCCCCGGGACGATCGAGGTAGCGAGGACCGATCTCATCGAAGAGCTTGGACGCCATCTCCCGGTCGCCCAGGAACTTCACCACCTGCCGATGATTGTGCACGCCACCACGGCGGGCCTTGGTGATCATCTTCTCGGCAACGGGGCGCACCGCTTTGGCCTTGGCCTCGGTGGTGGTGATGCCCTCCGCCGCGATCAGCGACGCCACCAGGTTCGCCATCATCAGCTTCTGATGGCGGCTGCTGCCGCCGAAGCGGCGACCCTTGCGGGGACGGCCCGGCATCTCAGCCCGCGCCTCCCCGCAGCGACAGGCCGCGCTCGTCGAGCTTGGCCACGACCTCGTCGAGGCTCTTCTCTCCGAAGTTCGTGATGGCCAGCAGGTCGTCGGGGGTCTGTTCCAGCAGCTCGTTCAGCGTGTTGATCTGGGCCCGCTTCAGGCAGTTGCGGGGGCGCTCGGTCAGCTCGAGGTCGTCCACCATCAGCTCCGCCTCGGCGTCGGGCTGGGTCGGCGACACGATCTCGCCCAGTTCCAGGCCCCGCGGGTCGTCGCTCATCTCCTCGACCAGCTGGATGAGGCTTCGCAGCGTGGCGCCGGCGGAGGCCATCGCGTCGGTCGGGGAGATCGACCCGTCAGTCTCGACTTCGAGCACCAGCAGGTCGTAGTCGGTGGACTGCTCGACCCGGGTGGCGTCCACGTTGAACGAGACCCGCCGAACGGGGGAATAGATCGAGTCGACGGGAATCACCCCGATGGCTGCGGTCAGCTCCTTGTTCTCCTCGGCCGACACGTAGCCGCGGCCCCGGGCCACGGTGATGTCGACCGCCAGGCGGCCGGAGTGGTTGAGCGTGGCGATCGGAGCCTCCGGGTTGAGGATCTCGACGTCGGGGTGACGCTGGATGTCGCTCGCGGTGACGTCGGCCGGGCCGCGCGCGTCGAGTCTCAGCGTCACCGGCTCCTCGCACAGCACCACCAGCACCAGGTCCTTCAGGTTCAAGATGATGTCGGTGACATCCTCGGCCACGCCGGAGATGGTGGCGAACTCGTGCAGGGCACTGTCGAAGCGAACCTGGGTCACCGCGGCCCCCGGGATCGACGACAGCAGCGTGCGCCTCAGCGAGTTGCCGAGCGTATGGCCGAAGCCGGGCTCGAGGGGGCCGATCGCGAACCGCTGTCGATTGCCGTCGGCCGACTCGAGGACTTCGACGGTCGGGCGCTGCATTACAAGCATGGAAATCCTCGCCTCTCGTGCGTCAGTCCGAGTAAGGGTTACTTGGAGTACAGGACTCGGTGTACAAGTTCTCGGCTACTTGGAATAGAGCTCGACGATGAGCTGCTCGCGGATCGGTACGTCGATCTGCTCCCGGATGGGCAGCTCACGCACCGTGGCGGCGAAGTTGTCCTCACCGCGGTCGATCCATGCGGGCGGGGTGCGATCGAGCACGTCCACGTTCCACTGGACGGTGGCCGAGCCGCGGATCTTGGTCCGCAAGTCGACGACATCCCCCTTGCGCAGCCGGTAGCTGGGGATCGTCACCCGGGACCCGTTCACGTTGACATGGCCGTGGTTGACCAGCTGGCGGGCCTGGGGACGGGTGGCGCCCCAGCCCATGCGGTAGACGAAGTTGTCGAGGCGCAGCTCCAGGAACTGAAGCATGTTCTCGCCGGTGACGCCCTGGCGGCGGCTGGCCTCGGCGAACAGATTGCGGAACTGGCGCTCGGTCAGCCCGTAGGTGTGGCGAGCCTTCTGCTTCTCCTGCATCTGCACCAGGAACTCCGAGGCGGTGCTGCGCCGCCGGGATCGACCACGCTCTCCCGGTGGGTAGGGCCGCCGGTCGAGGGCGATCGCCTCGCCCTTGGTGCCCCAGATGTTCGTGTTGAGACGGCGCGACACGCGCGCCTTGGGTCCGGTATAGCGCGACACGTCAGAGTCTCCGCGCCCGGGATGCGATGCTATGGGACACGTCAGACCCTTCTGCGCTTGGGCTGGCGGCAGCCGTTGTGGGGCACCGGGGTGACGTCGGTTATGCCGGTCACGTCGATGCCGATGTTCTGAAGCGACCGGATGGCGGTCTCGCGACCCGATCCCGGGCCCTTGACCTGAACGTCGACCTTGCGCAGGCCGTGCTCCATCGCCTTGCGAGCGGCCTGCTCAGCGGCCATCTGCGCCGCGAAGGGCGTGGACTTGCGCGAGCCCTTGAAGCCGACGTTGCCCGCGGAGGCCCACGAGATCACGTTGCCCTGAAGGTCGGTGATGGTGATGATCGTGTTGTTGAACGAACTCTTGATGTGAGCCACGCCGTGCGTCACGTTCTTGCGTTCACGCTTGCGTGTGCGCCTTCTGTCCGACGATGGTTTCGCCATTGCGCCTACTTCTTGACCTTCTTCTTGCCGGCCACGGTCCGCTTCGGGCCCTTCCGGGTGCGGGCATTGGTATGGGTCCGCTGACCCCGCACGGGAAGACCGCGACGGTGACGGAGGCCCTGGTAGCAGCCGATCTCCATCTTCCGCTTGATGTCCTGGGAGACGGCGCGCCGCAGGTCGCCCTCCACCCGCAGGTTGGCGTCGATGAAGCCCCGGAGCTTCGCCACCTCGTCGTCGGTGAGGTTGCGCACCCTGGTGTCGGGGTTGATCTCGGCGGCCTCGCAGACCTGCTGCGCGGTGCTTCGGCCGATCCCGTAGATGTAGGTGAGGGAGATCTCCACCCGCTTCTCGCGCGGGATGTCTACGCCGGAGATGCGCGCCATCTCAGCGGAGCCTCTCGAGTGCGGGGACGCGGATCATCTCAGCCCTGCCTCTGCTTGTGTCGAGCGTTGTCGCAGATCACCATGACGCGCCCGCGCCGGCGGATGACCTTGCACCGGTCGCAAATCTTCTTGACGCTGGGTCGGACCTTCATGGCTGGTTGATGCTCACTTGTAGCGGTAGGTGATTCGGCCCCTCTGGAGGTCGTACGGCGTCACCTCGACTTGGACGCGGTCCCCGGGCAGTATCCGGATGTAGTGCATCCGCATCTTGCCCGAGATGTGGGCCAGTACGTAATGGCCATTCTCGAGTTCGACGCGGAACATGGCGTTGGGAAGGGATTCCGTGACGGTTCCCTCCAATACGATCGCGTCCTCTTTCGGCTTCGGCAGTGTCTGTCCTCCTGCGGGATGAGCCCCGGTCGGCGCGCGTCAGCACCGGCCCAAGGCCGAAGTGCAACGCTATCTGTGACCGGCCGGCCATCCAACCCCCAGAGGCTGAGCGAAGCGAAGCCGTGGCCCGAGCGGCCCGTGAGCGCAGCGAACAAGAGCGGGAAACCACAACCATTGGCGTCGAGGAGCCCGGATCAACCGCGGCTTCGTTCAACGGCTGCCACCACCCGTTCGAACACTTCGTCGGGCGTGCCGACACCGTCCACGGTGGCGAGCAGCCCGCGGGCCTCGAACCAGTCGCGCAGCGGAGCGGTCTGCTCCTCATACAGCTCCAGGCGGCGCTGTATCGCCTCACCAGTGTCGTCGGAGCGGCCCCGATCCAGCATCCGGGCCGTGACCTCGGCGATGGGCACGTCGATGTTCAGAGCCACGTCGAGACGGTGGCCCCCCTCGTCCAGGACGGCCTCCAGGGCGTCGGCCTGATCGGCGGTCCGCGGGTAGCCGTCGAGCAGCACCCCGGCCTCCGCAACGTCGTCGCGGGCCAGCCGGTCGCGCACGATCCCGTTCATGATGTCGTCGCCTACCAGCCCGCCTTCGTCCATGATGGCCTTGGCCTGCCGGCCCAGTTCGGTGCCGGCCGCCACCGCGGCCCGCAGGGCGTCGCCCGTGGACAGATGCACACATCCGAACCTGTCTGTCAGGCGCTCGGATTGCGTGCCCTTGCCCGAACCCTGCCGGCCCAGGATCACCATGCGCAGAGGAGCCATCAGGAGCTACTTCAGGAAGCCTTCGTAGTTCCTCATCATCAACTGGCTGTCGATCTGCTTCATCGTCTCGAGCGCCACGCCGACCGCGATGAGCAGCGAGATGCCTCCGTAGAGGAGGCCGCTGGCGCCGCCGCCCTGGCCCGCACCCAAGTCGCTGTCCAGGAACACCGCGTAGAGGATGGAGGGAACGAGAGCGACCGCGGCGATGAACAGCGACCCGGGCAGGGTGATGCGCGAGAGGATCTTGGCCAGGTAGCGCTCGGTCTGGACTCCGGGACGGATCCCCGGGATGAACCCGCCCTGCTTGCGGATGGTGTCGGCCTGCTTGACCGGGTCGAAGGTGATGGCCGTGTAGAAGTACGCGAACCCGATGATCATCAGTCCGAAGAAGAACAGGTACACGGGACTGGTCGGGTAGGTGAGGTGGTCGTTGACAAAGGCCTGGATCGACCCGCCGATGCCGCCGGCGGGCATGGCCGCCCCGATCAGGGTGGGCAGGTACAGCACCGAGCTGGCAAAGATGATCGGGATCACGCCCGACTGGTTGACCTTGAGCGGGATGTAAGTGCTCTGACCGCCGTACATGCGCCGGCCCACCACCCGCTTGGCGAACTGCACCGGGATGCGGCGCTGGCCCTGCTCGACGAAGACGATGCAGACCAGGAGGATGACCGCCACCACCACGAAGCCGACCAGGGCGTCGTTGCCGTTGTTGGCCCGCACCGCAGTGATCTGGGCCGGCAGCGTGGACACGACGCTGGTGAAGATCAGCAGCGACATGCCGTTGCCGATGCCGCGCTGGGTTATCAGCTCACCCATCCACATCAACAGGGCGGTGCCCGTCGTCAGCGTCAGGACCACTACGAACACGGCCCACACCGTGAAGTTGGGCAGCAGGTCGATCCCGCCCACCAGGGCGCCGCTGTGGAACAGGAACGCGAAGCTGGTCGACTGGAGCAGAGCGATGCCGATCGTCAGGTACCGCGTCCATTGGGTGATCTTGCGCTGGCCCACCGCACCCTGCTGCTGCCACTGCTCGATGCGGGGGATGACCACGCCCAGGATCTGCATGATGATCGATGCCGTGATGTAGGGCATGATCCCCAGCGCGAAGATGGCGAACTGGGTGAGCGCGCCGCCCGAGAACAGCTGCACGAACCCGAGGATCCCACCCGACGTGTTGGCCTGGTCCCGCATCAACTGGACGGCGTCGGTGTCCACGTAGGGCGCCGGGATGAAGGCGCCGAGGCGGTACACCGCGATGATGAACAGCGTGAAGAGAATCTTGTTGCGCAGATCCGGGATGCGGAACATGTTCAGCACGCGGTTCAGCACGGTCGCCTCCCCGATCCCGGACGGAACATGTTCAGCACGGTCGGCCCTGTCCTCTCAGCGGTTGGTGTGCTGGTTGTAGCTGCCGTGGGGCGGCCGGCGATCGCCCCAGGGCTTGTCGATGATCTCGACGCTGCCGCCGGCTGCGGCAATGGCCTCCGCCGCGGCTGCCGACACGGCGTGGGCCTTCACCCGCACCGCCCGGCTGATCTCGCCCCGGCCCAGCACCTTCACGAGCGCCTTCTTGCCGACGAGGCCCCGCTCGCGCAGTATCTCCGGCGAGATCTCGTCCAGGCCGGTGGCCTCGATCGTGTCGAGGTTGACGGGCTGGTACTCGACCCTGAACGGGTTGGTGAATCCCCGCCACTTGGGGACGCGGCGAAGCAGCGGCATCTGACCGCCTTCGAAGCCGACGGGCACCTTGCTGCGGGCCTTCTGGCCCTTCATGCCGCGGCCCGCGGTCTTGCCGCCGCGCCCTGCGATGCCCCGCGCCACCCGCTTGGGCCTCTTGCGGGCCCCGGGAGCGGACCGCAGATCGTGCAGCTTCGTCTGCTCTGTCATCCGTCCACCTCCTCTACGGAGACCAAGTGGGGAACCCGTTGGATCATGCCGCGGATCTCGGGACGGTCGGGCAGGGTGTTGCTCCGGCCGATCCGTCCCAAGCCGAGAGCTCGAAGCGTACCGCGCTGCTTGGGCTTCGAACCGATGGCCGAGCGGACCTGGGTCACCAACAGAGCCATCACTCCTCCTCGGCCTCGTCGCTGCGCTGGGCGGCCGCGGCCCGGTCCATCCGGGTGGTCTGGTACGCGTCCCACAGGCCCTTGGGCAGGAAATCGGTGGGGTCCAGGCCCCGCAGGCGGGCAACCTCGTCGGGGCGGCGCAGCGACTGCAGCCCGCTGATGGTGGCCCTGGCCACATTGATGTGGTTGGGCGAGCCGAGCGACTTGCACAGCACGTCGCCGATGCCCGCCTCTTCGAGGATGGCCCGAGCCGCGCCGCCGGCGATCACACCGGTTCCGGGAGCGGCCGGCTTCAGCAGCACCCGGCCGGCTCCGGTCGTGCCGATCACGGGATGCATGATCGTATTGCCCGCCATCGGAACCTCGAACACGTTCCGCCTGGCTTCCTCGGTGCCCTTCTGGATGGCCAGGGGCACTTCCTTGGCCTTCCCGTAGCCCAGGCCGACCCGGCCGGCGCCGTCGCCGATGACGACCAGCGCCGTGAAGGAGAACCGGCGTCCGCCCTTGACCACCTTGGCGACCCGGTTGATATTGATCACCCGCGACTCTCGCAGCGGCGGACCGCCGGCGCGCTCCTCGCTCATGGTGGCACCGATCCTGGAATCCACAGTCGCTCCTCGCTCATCAGAACTCCAATCCTGGAATCCACGGTTGCTCTTCACTCATCCGGTCAGAACTCCAATCCTGCCGCGCGAGCCGCGTTGGCGAGCTCGGCCACCCTGCCGTGGTACTTGTAACCGCCCCGATCGAACACCGCGGTCGTGATCCCTGCTTCCGATGCGCGCTGCGCGATCAACGTCCCCACCGTGCGGGCCGCGGCCACATTGCCGCCCGGAGCGGAGCGAAGGTCGGCCTCCAGAGTGGACGCCGACATCAGGGTGACGCCCCCGATGTCGTCGATGAGCTGTGCGGAGATGTGCCGGCTCGACCGGAACACCGACAGGCGCGGCCGGACGGCCGTGCCCTGCACCTTCTTGCGGACGCGGCGGTGACGGCGGATGCGGCCCTCCCGGCGCTTCCTGGCCTGATCGACCATGACTACTTCGCCCCTGACGGCGTGCTACCAACCACGACTACTTCGCCCCTGACGGCGTGCTACCAACCATGACTACTTCGCCGCCTTTCCGGCCTTGCGCTTGACCCGCTCGTCGGCGTAGCGGATTCCCTTCCCCTTGTAGGGCTCGGGCGGGCGCCACTTCCTGATGTCGGCTGCCACCTGGCCGACGAGCTGCTTGTCGATGCCCTTGACGAGGATCTGGGTGCGCTGCGGGACCTCGAACTCCACGCCCTCGGGCGCCGCGATCCTCACGGTGTGGCTGAAGCCCAGGGACAGCTCCAGCGAGGTGGGGGTGGACTCAGCCACCCTGTAGCCCACCCCATGGATCCGCAGTTCCTTGGTGAACCCCTCGGTCACCCCGGTGACCATGTTCTGCACCAGGCTCCGGGTCAGCCCGTGCAACGACCTGCTCTGAGCGGTGTCGTCGGGACGCTCGACGTGCAGGATGCCATCGTCGGCCCGCAGCGTGATCTCGCCGGGCAGGTCTCGGCTCAGCGTGCCCTTGGCGCCGGTCACGACCACCCTTCGGCCGTCGACATCGATCTCCACGCCGCTGGGGACGGTGATAGGGGATTTCCCTACGCGACTCATGTCACCACACGTAGCAGAGGATCTCGCCGCCCATGCGGTTCCTCCTCGCCTCTCGATCGCTCATCAGACCCCTGTTGGTGGACACCACGGCCACTCCGAGCCCGCCCTGCACCCGCGGGATCTCGTCGCGCTTCCGGTAGATGCGCAGCCCCGGCTTGGAGATACGCCTCAGCCCCCGGATGACGCGGTCGCGCTCGGGGGAGTACTTCATCTCGATCGTGAGCGTCTTGCCCGGCCGGGGCGTGTTGTCCTTCTCGGCGTAGGACGCGATGTAGCCCTCCCGCTGCAGGACGTCGGCCAAGGCCAGCTTGCGCTTCGACGACGGCATGGACACCTCGTCGTGCATAGCCACATTGGCGTTGCGGATGCGGGTCAGCATGTCTGCGATCGGATCTGTCATCGTCATCGGCAGGTCACCTCACCAGCTCGCCTTCTTCACGCCGGGCAACTCCCCGGCATGGGCCAGGTCCCGCAGGCAGATGCGGCACAGGCTGAACTTCCTGTACACGGAACGGGGCCGGCCACACACACGGCACCGCGTGTAGGCCCGCACCTTGAACTTCGGAGTGCGTTGCTGCTTCTCCTTCAGAGCCTTCTTGGCCATCGCTCATTGCCCCTCTCGGCGGAACGGAAACCCGAACGCCTCCAGGAGCGCCCGGCCCTCAGTGTCCGACTCGGCTGTCGTGACGATCGTGATGTCCATCCCCCGGGTGGCGTCGACCGTGTCGTAGTCGATCTCCGGGAAGATGAGCTGTTCGGTGATCCCGAACGTGTAGTTGCCGCTGCCGTCGAAGGACCGCAGCGGCAGCCCGCGGAAGTCGCGGATGCGAGGGATGGCCAGCGTGATGAGCCGGTCGAAGAACTCGTACATGCGGTCGCCTCGCAGTGTGACCTTGCATCCGATGGCCATGCCGGCACGCAGCTTGAAGCTGGCCAGCGACCGCTTGGCCCGGGTGATGACCGGCTTCTGGCCCGAGATCACGGCCAAGTCGGCCAGAGCGCCCTCCAGCAGCTTCGCCTGGGTAATGGCGTCGCCTACGCCCATGTTGAGCACGATCTTGGAGAGCTTGGGCACCATCATCACGTTGGACAGCTCCAACTGCTCGATGAGCGCCTGCTTGATCTCGGTGTCGAACGCGGTGCGCAGCCGGGGCCGGTAGTCGGTTGCGGTGCTCACAGGTCGGCCCCCGTACGGCGGCAGATACGGACCTTGGTGCCCTCGGGTGTGAACCGGTAGCCCACCCGGGTGGGCTTGCCGTCGGTCGGGCTCACCACCGCTACGTTGGACGCGTCGATGGGCATCGTCTTCTGGATGATGCCGCCCTGCTGCACGTTGCGGGTGGGCGCCTGATGCCGCATGGCGACGTTGACGCCCTCGACGATCACCTTGCCCTCCGCGACAATGACCCGTTCGACCGTTCCCTCCAGGCCGGCGTCCTTGCCGGTCAGCACCACGACCCGGTCGCCCTTGACGATCTTCATGGAGCGCCGGAGCGGAGAGCTCTTGGAGCGTCTAGCCATCTACAGCACCTCCGGGGCCAGCGGCACGATGCGCATGAAACTGTCCACCATCTACAGCACCTCCGGGGCCAGCGAGACGATGCGCATGAACTGCTTGTCGCGCAGCTCGCGGCCCACCGGCCCGAAGATGCGGGTGCCCCGGGGCTGGTCCTGCTCGTTGATCAGGACCGCGGCGTTCTCGTCGAAGCGGATGTAGCTGCCATCGCCCCGGCGCTTCTCCTTGCGGGTGCGCACGACCACGCAACGCACCAGGTCGCCCTTGCGGACCTGCGCGCCTGGGATGGCGTCCTTGACCGTGGCCACGAACACGTCGCCGACCGATGCGTAGCGGCGCTTGGAGCCGCCGAGCACCTTGATGCACAGCACCTCCTTGGCGCCGGAGTTGTCGGCGACGCGCAGCCGGGACTCCTGCTGGATCATCGGGCGCGCTCCCAGAAGGTCGCTTCCTGCTGGATCACTTGGCACGCTCCAAGATCTCCACTAGGCGCCAGCGCTTGGTCTTGGACAGGGGCCGGGTCTCGGCCACCCGCACGAGGTCGCCCACACCCAGGGTGTTGTCGGCGTCGTGGACGGCGAGGCGGGACCTGCGCTGAACCGTCTTGTCGTAGCGCGGGTGCCGGACCCGCTCGGTGGCCTCGACGATCGCGGTCTTGTCCATGCGGTTGGAGACCACGACACCCTCCCGCACCTTGCGGCCGTCGCGGCGCGTTCCTGAGTCTTCAGCCATCGTCATCTCCCCTCGGCTGGGACCGGCTCCGCCTCCGCGGCCGCGATCTCGCGGGCCCGCAGCTCGGTGAGCATGCGGGCGATGTCACGGCGCACCTGCTTGAGGCGAGCCGGGTTGTCCAGCTGGCCGGTGGCGAACTGGAAGCGCAGATTGAACAGCTCCTCCTTCGCCTCCGACAAGCGCTCGATCAAATCGGTGTCGCCGAGATCGGTCAGGGCCTTGGCGCGGGCCATCTAGAACCCCTCCTCCCGAGCGATGAAGCGGGCCTTCATGGGCAGCTTCTGGATGGCCCGGTCGATGGCGCCCCGTGCGATGTCCTCGTCGTGGTAGGACAGCTCGAACAGGACGCGGCCGGGCCGCACGACTGCCACCCAGTGCTCGGGGTTGCCCTTGCCCGACCCCATCCGCGTCTCGGCCGGCTTCTTGGTCACCGGCTTGTCGGGGAACACGTTGATCCAGACCTTGCCGCCCCGCTTGATGTGACGGGTCATGGCCACACGGGCGGCCTCGATCTGGCGGGATGTGAGCCACCCGGGCTCGAGGGCCTGGATGCCGAAGTCGCCGTGGGCGACCTCGGTGCGTCCCTTCGCTACACCCTTGGTACGGCCCCGATGGTGCTTGCGGTGGCGAACCTTGCGCGGCATCAACATGACAAGCTCTCTCAGTCGTCGCCGGGGCGGAAGTGCGGCGTCTCGTGGTGCTCGCGAGTGGAGGCCTCGATGGCGGCCTCCTCGTCGAGCAGCTTCTCGAACTCCGGGTCGGCCTCGCCGATCAGCGGCGCGGGCTCCTCGTCGACTGTCTCGTCGCTGAACTCGCGGCGCCGGGCTGCCGAGGACGAGACGATCTTGCGGGGCCTGGCCCCCGGGCCCGACGTCTCCCCCGCGGCCATGGCGGCCTCCTTGGAGGCCTTGTCCTCGGAGAGCGTCTTGTAGGGCAGGATGTCACCCTTGTAGAGCCAGACCTTCACACCGATCCGGCCGTAGGTGGTACGGGCCTCGCGGAATCCGTAGTCCACGTCGGCCCGCAGGGTGTGAAGCGGCACCCGCCCCTCGCGGTACCACTCGGTGCGGGCCATCTCCGAGCCGCCCAACCGCCCGGAGCACTGCACCCGGATTCCCAGGGCACCGGCCCGCTGGGCGTTCTGCACGGCCCGTTTCATCGCTCGACGGAAGGCCACGCGGCCGGTGAGCTGGTCGGCGACTCCCTGGGCGATCAGAGCGGCGTCGAGTTCGGGCTGCTTGATCTCCTGGATGTTGAGCTGCACGCGGGGGTTGCCGCTGATCTCGGTGAGGCCGGCCCGCAGCCGGTCGGCTTCGGCGCCGCGCCGGCCGATCACGATGCCGGGCCGCGCGGTGTGCACATCGACGCGCAGGCGGTCGCGGGTGCGTTCCACCTCCACGCGGCTGATGGCCGCATGGGGCAGCTCGGTCATCAGGAAGTCCCGGATCTTCCAGTCCTCGATGACGTTGTCCGCGTACTCCTTGCGGTCGGCGAACCAGCGGCTCTTCCATTCGGTGGTAACGCCCAAGCGGAACCCGTAGGGGTTGACCTTCTGACCCATCAGCCGCTCCCGTCAGCCTTGCCGGACTCTTCAGCGTCGCCGGACTCCTCAGCCTTGCCGGACTCGCCGGCATCGTCCGACTCCTCAGCCTTGTGGGGCTCTTCAGCGTCGTCAGCGTCGCCGTCGCCGGCCATGGCGGCCTCGGTGGCCTCAACCACGGCCGCGGCCTGGGCCTCCACGTCGGCTTCCGCCTGCTCGTCCGTCTCTTCGGCTTGCTCGTCGGACGCCGCTTCCTCCGTCTGGGCGGCAGCACGGGACCGGGCCACCCGGCGGCGGCGGGCCTCGGCGGTGGCGACGCCGCGCTGTGACTGCTTGGCCCGCACCTTCTCGAGCGTCTCGGGGTCGTAGCGGCTCACGATCACCGTGATGTGGCACGTGCGCTTGCGGATGCGGGTGGCCCGGCCCCGGGCCCGGGGTCGCCAGCGTTTGAGAGTCGGCCCCTCGTCGGCGTAGCAGGCCGACACGTACAGCTCGTCGGTGTCGAGACCGTCGTTGTGCTCGGCATTGGCCAGGGCCGAGTCAAGGACCTTGCCTATGGGCTGGGCCACGTCGCGGTCCGAGAAGGCCAGGATGTCCTGGGCGTCGGCGCAACTCTTGCCCCTTATGAGGTTGAGCACCTCGCGGGCCTTGTACGCCGAGCTGCGCACGTAGGAGGCGCGTGCCCGTGTTCCGGGCCGCTCGTTGGTCTTGACCCCGACCATCAGCGACGAGCCCCCCGCTCCTGGCCGGCGTGGAACCGGAACGTACGGGTGGGTGCGAACTCGCCCAGCTTGTGGCCCACCATCGACTCGGTGATGTAGACCGGCACGTGCTTGCGGCCGTCGTGCACCGCCAGCGTGTGACCCACCATGTCGGGGATGATGGTGGACCGGCGCGACCACGTCTTGACGACCCTCTTCTCGTTGCGCTCGTTGAGCTCGTCAATCTTGCGCAGCAGATGGTCGTCCACGAAGGGACCCTTCTTGAGGCTGCGAGGCATGGCTCTACCTCCGGGTGCCGCGCCGGCGGCGGCGTCGAACGATCAGCTTGTCGGAGTCCTTGCGGCGGGCGCGGGTCCGTCCCTCGGGCTTGCCCCAGGGAGACACCGGGTGGCGTCCACCCGAGGACTTGCCCTCCCCGCCGCCGAGGGGGTGGTCGACCGGGTTCATGGCCACGCCCCGCGTCTGGGGCCGCACGCCCTTCCAGCGGTTGCGGCCCGCCTTCCCGATCTTGGTGAGCTCGTGCTCGGAGTTGCCGACCTCGCCGATCGTGGCCCGGCAGTCGATCGGCACCCGCCTCATCTCCGTGCTGGGCAGGCGAAGGGTGGCGAAACGGCCCTCTTTGGCCACGAGTTGCACGCTGGCTCCGGCGCTGCGGCCTATGCGCCCGCCGCCGCCGGCCTTCAACTCCACGTTGTGCACGACCGTGCCCACCGGGATGTAGCGCAGGGCCATGGCGTTGCCCGGACGGACCTCCGACCGGGAGCCCGACATGATCCGGTCGCCTACCTCCAGGCCCTTGGGCGCCAGGATGTAACGCTTCTCCCCGTCGTGATAGTGGAGCAGCGCGATGCGGCAGGTGCGGTTCGGGTCGTACTCGATGGCGGCCACCGTGGCCGGGACGTTGTCCTTGGTCCGGGTGAAGTCGATCTTGCGGTAGCGCTGCTTGTGGCCGCCGCCGCGGTGACGGGACGTCTTGCGGCCATGGTTGTTGCGGCCGCCGGTGCCCGACTGCTTCACAAGGAGGCTGCGCTCAGGCTGCGAGCGGGTGATCTCGGAGAAGTCCGACGCGGTCTGGAACCGGCGGCCGGGACTGGTCGGTTTGCGCTTGCGGATCGCCATGTCAGGCCTCGAAGAGATCGATCGAATCGCCCGCGGCCAGTGTGACCAGGGCCCGTTTGGTGTCGGGGCGCCGACCCCAGGTGTTGGTGCGGCGGTTGTGGCGCCGCTTGCCCTTGCGGCGCAGCGTGTTCACCTTCACCACCTCCACGTCGAAGATCGACTCCACCGCAGCCCGGATCTCCGGCTTCGTGGCCTGCGGGGCGACGATGAAGGTGTAGACGTTGTCGGCGAGCAGCGCGTAGCTCTTCTCCGACACGACGGGGCGCAAGATCACATCGCGGTGATCACGCATCGGAGTCACCGTTGCTTTCCGCGCCGTCGGGGCGTTGGTCGTCAGCGCCGTGGCCACCGGGCAGGGTGTCCGACGTGAACACGACCACATCGCTGTTGAGCACGTCGTAGGTGTTCAGCTCGCGGTAGTGCAGGCAGTGCACGGGCGGGAGATTGCGGAAGCTCTTCTGGGCGTCGGAGTCGTCGTCACCCAGCACCACCAGGATCTTGCCCGTCGCTCCGATGGCATCGAGGGCCGCTGCGGCGTCGCGGGTGCGGGGCCCGTCGAAGCGCCAGCGGTCCACCACGATCACGCTGCCGGCTCGGGCCCGGTCCGACAGGGCGGAGGCGAGGGCCAGGCGCTTCATCTTCTTGGGAGTGCGCTGGCGGTAGTCGCGGGGCTTGGGACCGTGGGCCGCGCCGCCACCCCGCCATTGCGGGGACCGGATCGAGCCGTGGCGGGCCCGGCCGGTGCCCTTCTGGCGCCAGGGCTTGGAGCCGCCCCCGGCCACCTCGGCCCGGCCCTTGGTGCTGTGGGTGCCGGCCCGGCGGGCCGCGAGCTGGGCGGTCACCACCTGGTGCATCACGCCGATGTTGGGATCCACGTCGAAGATCGAGTCGTCGAGGAGGACCTCGCCGACCTTCCTGCCCTTCGGCGTCACCACCTTCACCGGCCCCATTCGCTCAGCCGTCCTTCACCGCGTTGCGCACGACTACGGTCCCGCCCTTCGGCCCGGGCACGGCCCCCTTGACCAGCAGCACCTCGGCGTCGGCATCGGCCTTCACCACTTCGAGGTTGAGCGTCGTGACCCGGGTGGCTCCGGCCCGCCCGGGCAGCTTCTTGCCCTTGAACACCCTCGAGGGGGTGGCGCACTGGCCGACCGCTCCGGGCTTGCGGTGCACCTTGTGGGCGCCATGGCCGGCAGGCTGTCCCTTGAAGCCGTGGCGTTTCATCACGCCGGTGAATCCCTTGCCCTTGGACACCGCGGTCACGTCGACCTTCTCACCGGAATCGAGGAGGTCGACGCCGATCTCCTGGCCGACGGCGTACTCGCTCACGTCGTCGAGGCGCAGCTCCAGGACGGAACGGCCCGGATTCACGCCCGCCCTCTGGAAGTGTCCGGCCTCGGGCTGGGTGAGCCGGGCCGGGTCGACCATGCCGTAGGTGACCTGTATCGCGCTGTAGCCGTCGTTCTCGTTGGTCTTCACCTGCACGACACGGCACGGCGAGACCCGCAGGACGGTGACGCCGACGACCTGGTTGTTGTCGTCCCACACCTGGGTCATGCCGACCTTGGTGCCGACGATCGCCTTTGTGGCCATGGCCTCGTCCTGACATCTGGGCGCAAGCGCCGCTCACGCGAACGCTCCGCTCGGGCTTGCCCGGCGGAGCGGCTACTCGGTTGTGCCGCACGGTTCCCCGCGGTACCCCACTGGGGATCCCACAAGGGCCTGTGCGGACGTCGATTCGTACTCGCCCCGGAGGGCCCGAGGCGAAAGGCGGAGTGTAACGGCGGCCCTCCCCTGCCCCAACCTTCACCGAGGTCAGTGGTCCCCCTCGTCGGCGGTGCCGGTGGCTATGGTCGCGGCGATGGACGACGGCAGGACCGTGCCGGCTTGGGTCAAGCGGGCCATCGTCGGGTTCTGGGTCGGTGGCCTGGCCACCTTCTACGCCGTGGGCGTGATACGGGCCCTGAGAACGCTGCTGGTGGTGCTGCTCGTGTCTGTGTTCGTCGCCTTCGCGCTGGAGCCGGCGGTGAACGTCATGGCCAGCCGGGGCGTTCGCCGGGGCATCGCCACGGCCGTCGTGTTCGCGGCCGTCACCGTGCTGGCCGCCGCCTTCTCCGCGGTGGTCGGCACCGCACTGGCCACCGAGACCAACTACCTGATCGACAAGGCGCCCAGCTACATCGACGACATCGGAGGCTGGCTCGACGACACGTTCGGCATCGAGCTGAACTTCGACACGCTCAAGGACGCGTTCCTCGCCGGCGGCGGGCTGCAGGACCTGGCCGGCCGCTTCGCCGACGACGTCGTCAATGTGGGCGCGACCGTGGCGAGCCTGCTGTTCCAGTTGTTCACCGTGGCCCTGTTCACGTTCTACCTGGTGGCCGAGGGGCCCAAGCTCCGCAGGATGGTGTCGTCGCGGTTGAGCGAGCGCCGGGCCGCGGTCGTGACCGAGATCTGGGATCTGGCCATGAGCAAGACCGGCGGCTACATGTACTCCCGCACCATCCTGGCACTGATCTCGGCCCTGGTGCACTGGGTCGCCTTCGTGCTGCTCGACGTGCCGTCGCCGGTGGCGCTGGCCATATGGGTGGGCGTGGTGTCCCAGTTCATCCCCGCCATCGGCGCGTACGTCGCGGGGGTGCTGCCGGTGCTGGTGGCGCTGCTCCACGATCCCAGGACCGGTCTGTGGGTCCTGCTGGTGATCGTCGCCTACCAGCAGCTGGAGAACTACTTCCTGTCACCCCGGATCACCGCCCACACGATGGAGATCCATGTCGCCCTGGCCTTCGGCGCAGTCATCGCGGGCACCTCGCTGCTGGGCATCGTGGGAGCCTTCCTGGCCCTGCCCGTGGCGGCCACCGCCCAGGCCTTCATCTCCAGCTGGCTCGACCAGCGCGCCGGACCAGGCGAGCCCGCGGACGCCGAGACCGCCGACGAGGAGCCCGCCGAAGCCTGATCGGTGCCTAGGCCTGCTGGACTTTGAGCTCTATGTCGACGCCGGCAGGGACTTCGAGGCGCTGGAGCGTGTCCACCGTCTTCTTGGACGGCTCGAGGATGTCGAGCAGCCGCTTGTGGATGTGCATCTCGAAGTGCTCGCGGGAGTCCTTGTCCTTGAAGGGGGATCGCACCACCGTGTAACGGTGCTTCTCGGTGGGCAGCGGCACGGGTCCGCTGAAGTTCGCCTGGGTTCGCTTGACCGTCTCGACGATCTTCTTCGTGGACTGGTCGAGGATCTCGTGGTCGTAGGCCTTGAGCCTGATCCGGACCCTGTGCTTGGCCGCCACCGCGAGACCCCCGCCGCTACTTGATGATCTTGTCGAACCCGAGAGACGGCACGACTACTTGATGATCTTGATGACCGAGCCCGCACCGACGGTGCGGCCGCCCTCGCGGATGGCGAAGCGCAGGCCCTCGTCCATGGCTATGGGACTGATCAGATCGACGTGCATGACGGTGTTGTCGCCGGGCATGCACATCTCGATGCCCTCGGGCAGGGTGATCGTTCCGGTCACGTCGGTGGTGCGGAAGTAGAACTGGGGCCGGTAGTTCGAGAAGAACGGCTTGTGCCGGCCGCCCTCCTCCTTGCTCAGGACGTACACCTGGGCCTCGAACTCGGTGTGGGGAGTGATGCTCTTGGGCGCGGCCAGCACCTGACCCCGCTGCACCTCCTTCTTGTCGATGCCGCGCAGAAGGGCGCCGATGTTGTCGCCGGCCTCTCCCCGGTCGAGGATCTTGCGGAACATCTCGACGCCGGTGCAGGTCGTCTCCTGGGTCGCTCGCAGGCCGACGATCTCGACCTTGTTGCCGGTCTCGACCACACCCTGCTCGACGCGGCCGGTCACCACCGTGCCGCGCCCGGTGATGGAGAACACGTCCTCGATCGGCATCAGGAACGGCTTGTCGACGTCGCGGTCGGGAGTGGGCACGTAGGAGTCCACTGCCTCCATGAGCTCGAGGACCTGCTGGGCAGACTCCTCGTCGCCGTCGAGGGCCTTCAGGGCCGACACCCCGATCACCGGCGTGTCGTCACCGGGGAACTCGTACTCGTCGAGCAGCTCGCGCACCTCGAGCTCGACCAGCTCGAGAATCTCCTCGTCGTCGACCATGTCCACCTTGTTGAGGGCCACGACGATGCTCGGGACGCCCACCTGGCGGGCCAGCAGCACATGCTCCCGGGTCTGGGGCATGGGGCCGTCGGCGGCCGAGACCACCAGGATGGCGCCGTCCACCTGGGCGGCGCCCGTGATCATGTTCTTGATGTAGTCGGCGTGACCCGGCATGTCGACGTGGGCGTAGTGCCGGTTGCCGGTCTCGTACTCCACGTGGGCGACGTTGATGGTGATGCCGCGCTCGCGCTCCTCGGGGGCATTGTCGATCTTGTCGAACTCGGTGAACTGGGTCCCCTCGACGCGCTCGGACAGCACCTTGGTGATGGCGGCTGTCAGCGTGGTCTTGCCGTGGTCGATGTGGCCCATCGTCCCCACGTTGACGTGAGGCTTGGTCCGCTCGAACTGCTCCTTGGCCATGGGTGTTTCCTCTTGTGGTCGGTTGGTTGAGGACTTCGGATCACTCGCCGCGTACGCGGGCGACGATCTCCTGTTGGACGCTCGCGGGGGTGGGCTGGTACGAGTCGAACTGCATCGTGTACGTCGCTCGCCCCTGCGTGCGTGACCGAAGATCGGTACTGTATCCGAACATCTCGGCAAGCGGCACCTGCGCGCTCACCACTTGGTTGCCTCCCCGCCGCTCGGTGCCACGAACCTGGCCCCGGCGCGCGTTCAGGTCGCCGACGACATCGCCGAGGTAATCGTCGGGGGTGACGATCTCCACCGACATCACCGGCTCGAGCAGCACCGGCTTCGCCTTGGGCGCCACCTCGCGGTACCAGCCGCCGGCCGCGATCTTGAAGGCCATCTCCGACGAGTCCACGTCGTGGGTCCGGCCGTCGGTGAGCGTGACCTTCACGTCGACCGTCGGGAACCCGGCCAGGACGCCGTTGCTCATCGCCTCTCTGATGCCGTCGTCGACCGGCTTGATGAACTCGCGGGGAATGGCACCGGCGCGGACGGTGCTCTCGAAGGTGTACTGACCGCCCGGGTTGGGCTCGATGGTGGCGGTGACCACCGCGAACTGCCCCGACCCGCCCGTCTGCTTCTTGTGCACGAAGGTGTAGTCGGCTACCGGCGCGGCCAGCGTCTCACGGTACGCCACCTGCGGCTTTCCCACGTTGGCCTGCACGTTGAACTCCCGCAGCATGCGGTCCACGAGCACCTCGAGGTGGAGTTCGCCCATGCCGGCGATGATGGTCTGCGCGGTCTCGGCGTCGGTGCGCACCCGGAAGGTGGGGTCCTCCTCGGACAGGGCCACCAGCGCCTTGGACATCTTGTCCTGATCGGCCTTCGACTTCGGTTCCACCGCCACGTCGATCACCGGGTCGGGGAAGTTGAGGTCCTCCAGGGCGACGGGGTGGGCCGGATCGCACAGTGTGTCGCCGGTGCGGCAGTCCTTGAGCCCGATGGCCGCCGCGATGTCGCCCGCGGCCACCGAGTCCAGATCGACGCGGTCGTTGGCGTGCATCTCCAGGATGCGGCCTATCCGCTCGGTGCGGCCGGAGCGGGTGTTGAGCACCTGGGCCCCCTTGGCCAGGGTGCCGCTGTAGACGCGGAAGTAGGTCAGCTTGCCCACATGGGGGTCGGTGGCGATCTTGAAGGCCAGGGCGGCCAGCGGCTCGTCGTCGCGGGCGGAGCGGGTGGTTTCCGCCCCCGAGCGGGGCTCGGTGCCGGTCACTGCGGGCACGTCGCTGGGCGACGGCAGGTAGTCGATCACCGCGTCGAGCAGGGCCTGCACCCCCTTGTTCTTGAAGGCCGAGCCGTTGAGCACGGGCACCAGGCCGCCGCTGATGGTTCCGGCCCGGATGGCGGCGGCGATCTCTTCGGGGCTGATCTCGGAGTCCTCCAGGAACTTCTCGAGCAGGCTCTCGTCGTAGTCCGACAGCGTCTCGAGCAGATCATGGCGGTAGAGCTCGGCCTCCTCGGCCATCTCGTCGGGAACGTCGGTCTCGGTCCAGGTCACTCCGAGGTCCTCGCCGGACCAGATGCGGGCCCTCATCCGCACCAGGTCGATGATGCCCCGGTAGTCGGACTCGGCGCCGATGGGCAACTGGATCACCGCGACGCGTTCGGTCAGTCGCTCCCGGATCGAGTCGAGCACGAAGTCGAAGTCGGCGCCGGTGCGGTCCATCTTGTTGACGAAGCAGAGCCGGGGGACGCCGTAGCGGTCGGCCTGGCGCCACACCGTCTCGGTCTGGGGCTCCACCCCGGCGACACCGTCGAACACGGCCACCGCGCCGTCGAGCACCCGCAGCGACCGCTCCACCTCGACGGTGAAGTCGACGTGGCCCGGTGTGTCGATGATGTTGATGCGGTGGTCGCGCCAGATGCAGTGGGTGGCCGCCGAAGTGATGGTGATGCCCCGCTCCTGCTCCTGGGCCATCCAGTCCATCGTGGCCGCGCCGTCGTGGACCTCGCCGATCTTGTAGTTGCGCCCCGTGTAGTAGAGGATCCGCTCGGTGGTCGTGGTCTTGCCCGCGTCGATGTGCGCCATGATCCCGATGTTCCGGGTCTTGGACAGGGGGTATCGCTCGTCAGCCATGGCTACGACTAGAAACGGCGCTCTACCAGCGGTAGTGCGCGAAGGCCTTGTTCGACTCGGCCATCTTCTGCAGGTCCTCACGCCGCTTCACCGACGCGCCCACGCCGTTGCCTGCGTCCAGCAGCTCGTTGGCCAAGCGTTCGGCCATGGTGTGCTCCCGGCGGCCACGGGCGTACGAGACGATCCAGCGGACTGCGAGTGTGGTGGCGCGGCGGGGTCTGACCTCCACCGGCACCTGGTAGGTGGCGCCGCCCACCCGCCGGCTGCGCACCTCCAGCTGGGGACGGACGTTGTCGACGGCCCGCTTGAGGGTGGACACCGGCTCGGCGCCCGTCTTGTCCTCCACGATGGTCATGGCGTCGTAGACGATGCGCTCGGCCAGGGTGCGCTTGCCTCGCTGCAGCACCTTGTTGATCATCTGGGTGACGAGCAGCGAGCGGTAGATCGGGTCGGGCTGGAGTTCGCGGCGCGCCGCCGGTCCCTTGCGCGGCATTTCAGGATTCCTTCTTGACGCCGTAGCGGCTGCGAGCTTTCTTGCGCTCGCGCACCCCGGCAGTGTCGAGGGTTCCCCGCACGACCTTGTAGCGCACGCCGGGCAGGTCCCTCACCCGGCCACCCCGCACCAGCACGATGGAGTGCTCCTGGAGGTTGTGGCCCTCCCCCGGGATGTAGGCGGTTATCTCCACGCCGGTGGTCAGCCGGACGCGGGCCACCTTGCGCAGGGCGGAGTTCGGCTTCTTGGGCGTAGCCGTGTAGACCCTCGTGCACACGCCCCGCCGCTGCGGCGCGCCCTGCAGCGCGGGCGTCGACTCCTTGCGGCGCTTCGTTTGGCGGCCCTTGCGGACCAGCTGCTGGATCGTGGGCATTACTTGGAGTGCTCCATGTTCTTCAGCGCGCGTGGCGATCGCGGCCGTTGCTGACGCCGCGAAGCCTCATCAACTGCGTCGGGGATCGTGGGCATGTACTGGGGCAGTTCCTTCGCTATCGGGCCTGTACGGCGGTCGCGGGACGGGGCAGTCTACGGTCACCCTCGCCGGGTTCCGTCAACCTGCCTACGTCAACCTGCCTCCGTTACCGGGTCGGCGGACTCACCCCGGGGATAGTCGAGCACTTCGGCTCCCGCCAGGTCGTGGCTGCGCTGCGCCAGCAGATCGGCGAGGTCGTCCTCGGAGCTGTAGTAGTCCATCGGGGTGTGGTCGGGGGCATGAGTCTGGTAGGTCTCGCGATAACGGCCCATGCCCGTGCCCGCCGGGATGAGCTTGCCGATGATGATGTTCTCCTTGAGGCCGACCAGCGTGTCGCGCTTGGACTCGATGGCCGCCTCGGTGAGAACCCGCGTCGTCTCCTGGAACGAGGCCGCCGACAGCCATGATTCCGTGGCCAGGGAGGCCTTTGTGATTCCCATGACCTCGCGCCGCCCCGACGCCGGCTTGCCGCCGTCCCGGACGATGTCCCGGTTGGTCTGCTCGAAGACGGCCTTGTCGACGCGCTCGTCGGGCAGGAAATGGGTGTCGCCGGGCTCGCCGATGGCGACTCTCTTGGTCATCTGGCGCACGATCAACTCGATGTGCTTGTCATGGATCGACACGCCCTGGTCGCGGTAGACCTTCTGGACCTCGGCCACCAGGTAGCGCTGGGTGGCGTCGATGCCCCGGATCTCCAGCAACTCCTTCGGGTCGCGGGGCCCCTCCACCAGCGCGTCGCCGGGTTCCACCTCGTCGCCGTCACGGACTTCGAGGCGGTACTCGGTCCCGATCCTGCAGTCGTGCTCGGTGCCGTCGTTCTCGACGATCACCACTGTGCGGTCGCCGGCCTCGCCGCGGATGCGGACCACGCCGGCCTGACGGGCCAGCGTCGCCTTGCCCTTGGGCGTGCGGGCCTCGAAGAGCTCCACCACCCTGGGCAGGCCGCCCGCGATGTCCTGGGCGCCCGCCACGCCGCCGGTATGGAAGGTACGCATCGTGAGCTGCGTGCCGGGCTCGCCGATGGACTGGGCGGCGATCACGCCCACCGCCTCGCCCTGCTCGATCAGCTTGCCCGTCGCCAGCGACATGCCGTAGGAGGCCGCGGTGATCCCTGAGGCGGAGTCGTCGCTCAGCGGCGACAGCACCCTCACCCTGGTCACTTCGGGGTCGTCGCGCAGCGCGGCCAGTTCGGCGTCGCCGACCATCGTGCCGGCCAGGATGATCGAGCCGTCGCTCAGCGCGACGTCCTCGGCCAGCACCCTTCCGAAGAGCCTGGTCTCGAGATAGGTGCGCCTGTGGGGCGAGTCCGGCTGGACGTCCTCCAGCCAGATGCCCTTCACGTAGGTACCGGCCGCGAAGGGGTCTTCGCTGTTGATGATGACCTCCTGGGCCACGTCGACCAGGCGCCGAGTCAGGTAGCCCGAGTCGGCTGTCCGCAGCGCCGTGTCGACGAGGCCCTTGCGGGCGCCGGGCGTGGCGATGAAGTACTCGAGCACCCGCAGGCCCTCGCGGAAGTTGCTCTTGATCGGCCGGGGGATCATGTCGCCGCGGGGGTTGGCCACCAGGCCCCGCATGCCGGCGATCTGGCGGATCTGCATCATGTTGCCCCGGGCCCCCGACCCGACCATCATGTTGACCGGGTTGAACGCGTCGGACTCCAGTTCGTCCTTCATCCGACCGGTGACTTCCTCGGTGGCCTCGGACCACACCTCCACCTCGAGCTGCCGGCGCTCTCCGTCGGTGATGATCCCCCGCCGGAACTGGCGCTCGATCTTGTCGGCCTGCTTCTCGTAGCGGTCGAGGATCTCGGTCTTCTGCTTCGGCGTGCGCACATCGTCGATCGAGATGGTCAGGCCGGACCGCGAGGCGTACTGGAAGCAGATGTCCTTGATCTCGTCGAGACTCTGGGCCACCTCCGCGACATGGAAGCCGCGGGCCAGCCGGTCGACGAGCTCGCCCATCCGGCGCTGGCCGACGACTTCGTTGACGTAGCCGAAACCGGCGGGCAGGGCGTCGTTGAAGAACACCCGCCCCGCGGTCGTGGGCTCGTAGCGGGCCCCGTCGCCGTTGGCCGGAGCCTCAAGCAGGTCCTCGGCGCCGCGGTACTCGATCGGCGCATGCAGCGAGAGGTCCCCGTTCTCGTAGGCGAAGCGGACCTCGTCGATGGTGCGGAAGGCCCGGCCCGCTCCCGCCGCGCCGGCCACCATCTCGGTGAGGTAGTGCGCGCCGATGATCATGTCCTGGGTGGGTGTCACCAGCGGCCGGCCGTGGGCCGGGCTGAGCACGTTGTTGGCCGACAGCATCAGCACCCGGGCCTCGGCCTGGGCCTCGGCCGACAGCGGCAGGTGCACGGCCATCTGGTCGCCGTCGAAATCGGCGTTGAACGCCGCGCACACCAGCGGGTGGATCTGGATCGCCTTGCCCTCCACCAGCACGGGCTCGAAGGCCTGGATGCCCAGCCGGTGCAGCGTGGGTGCCCGGTTCAGCAGCACCGGATGCTCCCGGATCACGTCCTCCAGCACGTCCCAGACCTGGGGCCGGCGACGCTCGACCATGCGCTTGGCCGACTTGATGTTGGGGGCCAGCTCCACGTCCACCAGCTTCTTCATCACGAAGGGCTTGAACAGCTCCAGGGCCATGATCTTGGGGAGGCCGCACTGGTGGAACCGGAGCGTCGGCCCGGCCACGATCACGGAACGGCCCGAGTAGTCCACCCGCTTGCCGAGCAGGTTCTGGCGGAACCTCCCCTGCTTGCCCTTGAGCATGTCCGACAGTGACTTCAGCGCCCGGTTCCCCGGGCCGGTCACGGGCCGGCCCCGCCGCCCGTTGTCGAACAGGGCGTCCACCGCCTCCTGCAGCATCCGCTTCTCGTTGTTGACGATGATGTCGGGAGCGGCCAGGTCCAGGAGGCGCTTGAGGCGGTTGTTGCGGTTGATCACACGGCGGTAGAGATCGTTCAGGTCCGAGGTGGCGAAGCGGCCGCCGTCCAGTTGCACCATGGGACGCAGCTCCGGTGGGATCACGGGCACGACGTCGAGGATCATGGCCCTCGGGTCGTTGATGCGCCGGCCGTAGTTGTCGCGCCGGTTGAACGCGGCCAGGATCCGCAACCGCTTGATGGCCTTCTGCTTGCGCTGCGCCGACAGCGGCCGCTGGCCCTCGGGCGGGTTGATCTGGTTCCGCAGCGTCGCCTCCTCGGCGTCGAAGTCGAGCGCCGCGATGAGGCGGGCGATCGCGTCGGCGCCCTGGCCGCCCGCGAAGTAGTCGCCCCAGCGGTCGAACAGCTCGCGCCAGAGCTCCTCGTCCTCGATGATCTGGCGGCCGAACAGATCCGAGAAGACCTCCCAGGCCCTCTCGAGTCGCTCGCGCTCAGCCTCGAAGCGCTCGTTGATGTCCTCGAAGTCCTTGTCGGCCTGACGGTGCAGAGCCCGCAGTTCGGACTCCCTGGCCTCGGCCGCCTCGGCTTCGGCCAGTTCAGCCTCGAGCCGCTCGGAGCGCTGCGTGAGCGCGAGGCGCCCATCGGCCTCTATGGCCTCCAGCTCGCGGCGGACCTCCAGCTCGAGCTCGGGCTTGTCGGCGTGACGCCGGTCCTCGTCCACGCTGATCACGAGGTTCGCCCCGAAGTAGATCACCTTCTCGAGCTGCTTGGCCTTGAGCTCCTCCTTGGGCTGAGTGCCCATCAGCAGGTAGGCCAGCCAGGACCGGGTGCCCCGCAGGTACCAGATGTGCACGGCCGGGGCGGCCAGCTCGATGTGGCCCATGCGCTCGCGCCGGACCTTCGAGCGGGTCACCTCCACGTTGCAGCGCTCGCAGATGATGCCCTTGAAGCGCACACGCTTGTACTTGCCGCAGGAGCACTCCCAGTCGCGGGTGGGTCCGAAGATCTTCTCGCAGAACAAGCCGTCCTTCTCGGGCTTGAGCGTGCGGTAGTTGATCGTCTCGGGCTTCTTGACCTCGCCGTTCGACCAGGTGCGGATCGAGTCGGCGCTGGCCAGGCCGATCTTCAGATCGCTGAAATCGTTGACGTCGAGCATGACGTCTCCTCCTCGTGCGTTCTCATGGCGTTGAGTAGTTGCGTTCTGTCGGTTCTGTGCGGTGCTTGCCGGCTCAGCGGCGGGCGGCGCGGGCCAGGTCGTCCTCGTCGCTGCCGCGCTCGGGGCGCTGCAGGTCGATCCCGAGGGCCTCCACCGTCCGGAGGCTCTCCTCGTCCAGCTCGCGCATCTCGATGTGCTCGCCCGCCGCGGAGAGGACCTCGACGTTGATGCACAGCGACTGCATCTCCTTGATGAGCACCTTGAAGCTCTCCGGGATGCCGGGGTCGGGAACGTTCTCGCCCTTGACGATGGCCTCGTACGCCTTGGCCCGGCCGAGCACGTCGTCCGACTTCACGGTGAGCAGCTCCTGCAGGCAGAACGCCGCGCCGTAGGCCTCCAGCGCCCACACCTCCATCTCGCCGAAGCGCTGGCCGCCGAACTGGGCCTTGCCGCCCAGAGGCTGCTGGGTGATCATCGAGTACGGGCCGGTGGAGCGGGCGTGGATCTTGTCGTCGACGAGGTGAGCCAGCTTCATCATGTAGACGTGGCCGGTGGTCACCGGGTTGTCGTAGGGCTCGCCGGTGCGACCGTTGTAGAGCATCTGCTTGCCGTCGATGTTGATCAGCCTGCTGCCCTCGGGCCCCTCCGGGTTCAGGTTGGTGAGAATGTCGACGATGGTCGGCTTCCCCTGAGCCAGGTCACGCTCGTCCCAGGTCGCGCCGTCGAAGACGGGGGTGGCCACATGGATCGCGGGCGGGGTGACCGTGCGGGTCTTGCGCTCGATCCCCCTGATGGGCTCGCCGCCGACCCGCTTGCCTTCGATCTCCCAGCCGTAGCGGGCGCAGTAGCCGAGATGAGCCTCCAGCACCTGGCCGACGTTCATGCGCGATGGCACGCCCAGGGGGTTCAGGATGATGTCGACCGGCGTGCCGTCGGCAGTGAAGGGCATGTCCTCGATGGGGAGGATCCTCGAGATGACGCCCTTGTTGCCGTGGCGGCCGGCCAGCTTGTCGCCCACGCTGATCTTGCGGTTCTGGGCCACGTACACCCGCACCAGCTGGTTCACGCCGGGCGGGAGCTCACCGGCGTTGGGATCGTCGCGGTCGAACACCTTGACGTCGATCACCTTGCCGGACTCGCCGTGGGGAACCTTGAGGGAGGTGTCGCGCACCTCCCGGGCCTTCTCACCGAAGATGGCCCTCAGCAGCCGCTCCTCGGGCGTCAGCTCGGTCTCGCCCTTGGGCGTGACCTTGCCCACCAGCACGTCGCCCGGCCCGACCTCGGCACCGACGCGGATGATGCCGCGGTGGTCGAGATCGGCGAGGATGTCGTCGGAGAGGTTGGGGATGTCCCGGGTGATCTCCTCGGAGCCCAGCTTGGTGTCGCGGGCGTCGATCTCGTGCTCGTGGATGTGGATGGACGTGAGTACGTCGTCGCGCACCAGCCGCTCCGACAGGATGATGGCGTCCTCGAAGTTGTAGCCCTCCCAGGACATGAAGGCCACCAGCAGGTTCTTGCCCAGCGCCAGCTCCCCGTGGTCGGTGGACGGGCCGTCGGCCAGCACGTCGCCGGCGGAGACCTTGTCGCCCTGGCGCACCAGCGGCTTCTGGCTGATGCAGGTGTCCTGGTTGGACCGCTCGAACTTGCGCAGCGGGATCTCGGTCGGTCCCAGGGTCGCGTAGTCCAGGACGATGCGGTCGCCGTCCACCTCGACGACGGTGCCGTCGGCGGACGCGATCACCATGTCGGCCGCGTCGCGCGCCGCCCGGCCCTCCACGCCGGTGCCGATGTAGGGAGCCTCGGTGCGGACGAGCGGCACCGCCTGGCGCTGCATGTTGGCGCCCATCAGGGCGCGGTTGGCGTCGTCGTGCTCGAGGAAGGGAATCAGGGCGGTGGCCACTGAGACGATCTGCTTGGGCGAGATGTCCATCAGATGCACCTCGTCGGGAGGCACGAAGGAGATCTCGGTGGTGGCACCGAAGAAGACCTCCCGCTCGAGCTGGACCTTCAGATCCTCGAGCGAAGCCGCCTGCGGCGAGCGCCGCACCAGCACCCGCGGGTTGACGAAGCGCCCGTCGGCGTCGGTCGGGGCGTTCGCCTGAGCGATGACGTAGTCCTCTTCCTCGTCGGCGGAGAGGTAGACGATCCTGCTCCCGTCGGGCACCTCGACGATCTCCTTGCCCCTCTCGACGAGATGGTCGACGACGGATCTGACCGTCTTCTCGTCCCCCTTCTTCTCCGTGATGACGGCGTCGGGCACCAGCCGGTAGGGCGACTCGATGAAGCCGAACTCGTTGACCCGGGCGAAGGAGGCCAGACCGCCGATGAGTCCGATGTTGGGACCCTCGGGCGTCTCGATGGGGCACATGCGGCCGTAGTGCGAGAAGTGGACGTCGCGCACCTCGAACCCGGCCCGCTCCCGGCTGAGGCCCCCTGGCCCGAGCGCGGAGAGCCGTCGCCGGTGGGTGAGGCCCGACAGCGAGTTGACCTGGTCCATGAACTGCGACAGCTGCGACGTTCCGAAGAACTCCTTGATCGACGCGACCACGGGACGGATGTTGATCAGCGTCTGCGGCGTGATCGCCTCCACGTCCTGGGTGGTCATGCGTTCCCGCACCTGCCGCTCCATGCGCGACAGGCCGATGCGCACCTGGTTCTGGATCAGCTCGCCGACGCTGCGGATGCGGCGGTTGGCGAAGTGGTCCTGGTCGTCGAGCCGGTAGCCGGGCACGCCCTTGGCCAGGTTGAGCAGGTAGGTGGCCGCGGCCAGCATCTCGCAGGGCGACAGCAGCGACTGGTCGGGGTCGGGTCGCTCGATGTCCAGTCCGAGGGTCTGCTCGAGGAAGTCGAACTCCGGGCCGAGCTTGCGATTGAGCTTGTGCCGGCCCACCCGGGACAGGTCGTAGCGGCGACCGCTGAAGAAGGAGTTCTCGAAGTACGAGCGGGCCGTCTCGGCGGTGGCCGGGTCGCCGGGGCGCACCCGCTTGTAGATCTCGATGAGGGAGTCGTCGCGCGTGGGTGCCAGGTGCCCCTGCTTCTCCCACTGCTCGGCCAGGAAGTCGAAGTGCTCCACGAAGCGCTCGAGGAACCCTGGGTGGTTCTCCTCGTCGTAGCCGAGGGCCCGGAGCAGCGTGAACAGCGGCAGGCGGCGCTTGCGGGCGACCCGCACCCCGGCGGTGATCTCCTTGCGGGGCTTCTGCTCGACATCGAACTCGATCCACTCGCCCCGGTAGGGGTGGATCGTGCCCGTCACGAGCTGGTACTTGGCCAGGTTCCGCAGGCGGTAGCGCTCGCCGGGCTGGAAGATCACGCCGGGCGAGCGGACGAGCTGGGACACCACCACCCGCTCGGTGCCGTTGATGATGAAGGTGCCCTTCTCCGTCATCATGGGGAAGTCGCCCATGAAGACGATCTGCTCCTTGATCTCGCCCGTTCCGGCGTTGAGGAAGCGGGCCCGCACGAAGATGGGAGCGGAGTAGGTCATGTCCTTCTCCTTGCAGTCATCCACCGTGAACTTGGGCGGCGGATGAAGCTCCTCGTCGTCGGGATCGAACTCCAGCTCGAGACGCAGCGTCTCGCTGTAGTCGGAGATCGGCGAGATGTCCCTGAAGGTGCGGGCCAGGCCCTCGGTCATCAGCCAGGAGAAGCTCTCCCGCTGGATCGCGATGAGGTCGGGAAGTTCGAGGATCTCCTCGAGGTTCCCGAACGAGTAGCGTTCGCGTGAAGCGGCGCGTGCGGTCACGTGATACTCCCGAGGGCCGGCTGATCTGATTTCACGCGGTCGTGCGTGCGCGCGTGACGACAGAGGGATTAGCCATGGGAGCCGCCTCCCAGCACGCACAGACGACCACGGTGGCCGGGATGCTAGCGCGCGGCGAAGCTGGCCGCAACCACCCCGGTGATTCGGTCAGAAGCACACAATAGTTGATGAAGCCAGCCGCGTCTATGCCAGCGGTTCGCTCGTCCCGCTCCTGTTCGCTGCGACCTGAGGGCCGCTCGGGCCACGGCCTCGCTCGGCGCATCTTGGAAGTCGCCGTTCGCCGGCCCTTCCGCTCGGCCTCAGGCCCGCAGGCAGGCTCGGGCGGCCGCCAGTTCCGAGTCGTCCATCCCCGCGGCGGCAAGGTAGGAGGCCGCTCCACCCCAGCGGTCGTGGAGGCCCTCCAGGGTGGCCGCCATCACCGCGGGGCGGGCCTCCCACAACGGCGCGAACTCGGTCGGATCGAGGCCGTAGTCCTCGAGCATGGGGACCAGCGACCTGGCCTCGGTCTGATCCAGCTGGAGGCTGGGACGCCGCTCCGACGACAGCGCGTAGTCGGCCACCACGTGCTCGGCGCCAACCCCGGCCAGGTCCAGCAGGAGCATGGAGGCCACACCGGTGCGGTCCTTGCCCGCGGTGCAGTGGATGACGGTGGGCTCGCCCTGGGCCACCTGCCGGACGACCCGGGCGAGAGAGGGCCCGAAGTTCTCCAGCATGCGCAGGTAGCCCGTCACCATGTCGGCCTCGCCGTAGGACTTGATCTCGCCGTCGACG
The DNA here is from genome assembly GCA_965203635.1 of Candidatus Aldehydirespirator sp. Classification (GTDB taxonomy): domain Bacteria; phylum Actinomycetota; class Acidimicrobiia; order Acidimicrobiales; family Aldehydirespiratoraceae; genus Aldehydirespirator. The sequence continues at coordinate 1,550,012 of OZ241903.1, read as the reverse complement.
ATGCGCTCGTAGATGGTGCGGGCCTGGAATGTCTGGTCGCTCGTCATCGACAGCCTCACGTAGAGCGCCCCCGCCGGGAGCCGGTCGGGGAAGTCGGCCGCCTCGGTCTCGGAGCGCAGATCGAAGACGTGGCGGATCCCGGCGGCCTCCAGACGCCTCACATCCGCGTCGCTGAGCGTGCACAACCGGTCGGCCCGGTACACGAGGCCGGACCGGGTCGAGCCGCCGCCGGTGGTCGGCAGGCCGCCCAGATCGCGGAAGTTGCTCGGACCGTCGAGGTCCAGCCGCCGCTGCATCACCCTGAAGCCAGCGCGGCCCGGACGCGCCGCCGGGGCCGCGCTAGGCCAGCTCGACCTCGGCCCCGACGGCCTCCAGCGCGGCCTTGGCCTTGTCGGCGTCCTCCTTGTTGAGGCCTTCGAGCACCGGCTTGGGGGCGTTGTCGACGAGCTCCTTGGCCTCCTTGAGGCCGAGTGACGTGAGGCTGCGCACCTCCTTGATCACCTGGATCTTCTTGTCGCCCACTGCCGCGAGGACCACGTTGAAGGAGTCCTTGGCCTCCTCGGCCTCGGCTCCTGCGTCGCCGCCCGCCGGGGCCGCCACCGCGACCGCGGCCGGGGCGGCTGCGGTCACGTCGAAGCGCTCCTCGAACTCCTTGAGCAGCTCGCTCAGTTCGAGCACGGTCATCTGCGAGATCGAGTCGAGGATCTCTTCCTTGGTTGCCATGTTCAGGCCTCCTGTGTTTCGGATGGTGTTTCGGACTCTGTTCCGGACTCCGCCTCGGGCCGAGTTTCGGATGGTTGGTTGTCGGTCTCGTCGGCGCGGGTATCGATCAGCGCCTTCAGGCCGTAGGCGAAGTTCTGGGGCAGCGCCTGCATCAGCCCGGCGAGCTTGACCAGCGGCGCCTGGAACCCGCCGGCCAGCTGGGCCAGCAGCACGTCCCGCGACGGAAGGTCGGCCAGGGCCAGCAGGTCCTCGGCCGTGAGCACCTTGTCTCCCAGCACCCCGCCCTTGAGCACGAGGGCCCGGTTGGCGCGCGAGAAGTCCCGCAGGGCCTTGGCCACCGCGGCCGCGTCGCCGCTGTCGCCGTCGGCGCCGTCTCCCACGAAGGCGATCGCGGTCGGCCCGGTCAGCAGATCGGCCAGGTCCATGCCCAGCTCGGCGGTGGCCAGGCGGACCATCGTGTTCTTGTAGATCGTGTACTGGCCGCCGGCGGCCCGCAGCGAGCGGCGCAGCTCGGCCATCTCGCCGACGTTCAGCCCGCGGTACTCGGTCAGCAGGGCCGCATCGCTGGCCGCCAGCCGATCACGCACTTCGGCGACGACGGCCGCCTTCTCGGGCCTAGGGACTGTCATGGGTGCCTTCCTCGTCCGGCGGGCCTGCCGGCCCATTGGTGCTCCCCGCGGAGCGCACCGGATGTCTCAGGTGAGCGGGGTGAAGTTCGCCGATGCTACCGGCCTAATCGGCCGCTCCGACGTCGGCGGGATCGATCCGGACGCCGGGACCCATCGAAGAGCTGAGCACCATCTTCTTCACGTACTTGCCCTTGGCTGCGGCCGGCTTGGCCCGCTGGAGCTCGGCCACGACGGCCCGGAGGTTCTTGAGCAGGTCCTCCTCCGCGAACGAGGCCCGGCCGATGGGTACGTGCACGTTGGCGAAACGGTCCGTGCGGTACTCGACCTTGCCCCCCTTGAACTCTTCGATGGTGCGGGCCACGTCGGTGGTGACGGTCCCGGTCTTGGGGTTGGGCATCAGGCCGCGGGGACCGAGAATCCGGCCGAGCTTGCCGACCACCGGCATCATGTCGGGGGTGGCGATGGCCACGTCGAAGTCGGTCATGCCCCCCGTCACCTGCTCGGCCAGGTCGTCGGATCCCACGAAGTCCGCGCCGGCCTCGCGAGCCGTGGTCGCGGCCTCGCCCTGCGCGAACACCGCGACCCGCACCTCCTTGCCGGTGCCCGACGGCAGCGACACCGTGCCCCGCAGCATCTGGTCGGCCTTGCGGGGGTCGACTCCGAGCCGCACGACGACGTCGACGCTCTCGTCGAATCGCCTGGTGGCCAGGCTCTTCACCAGGCTCACCGCGTCGGCGTCGCTGTGGAGGCGCATCCGGTCGTAGCTCTTGGAGGCTTCGACGTGCTTCTTGCCCTTGGCCATGGTCGCTCCTGGGTGCCTCTCCGCTCGGCCTCTAGGCGACGGTGACGCCCATCGAGCGGGCGGTGCCCTCGATCTGCGCCTTGGCCGCCTCCAAGTCGTTGGCGTTGAGGTCGGGCATCTTGATCTCGGCGATCTCCGTCAACTCGGCGTCGGTGATGGTGCCGACGGTCTCGCGGCCCGGGGTCTCCGACGCCTTCTCCAAGCCGGCCGCGGAGCGGATCAGGAACGATGTCGGCGGCGTCTTGGTGATGAACGTGAACGTCCGGTCCTCGTAGATCGTTATCTCTGCCGGGATGATCTGGCCCCGCTTGTCCTCGGTGCGGGCGTTGTAGTCCTTGCAGAAGTCCATGATGGCCACGCCGTGGGGGCCCAGCGCGGTGCCCACCGGCGGAGCAGGCGTCGCCTGACCCGCGGGGATCTGGATCTTCACTAGGGCTGCGACCTGCTTGCGTGCCATCTGGACTCTCTTCGGGCGGTAGGAAACTGGCGGGGAGAGCGGGAAACCGCACTCCGAACGGGGCAGTGTGGCGGCATCGGCCGCGGGCAGCAACCCGCCACGGCTCTCAAGGCCTGACTACAGGCGGGCCACCTGGGCGAACTCGAGCTCGACCGGCGTCTCCCGGCCGAAGATGTTCACGAGCACCTTGACCTTGAGCTGATCCTCGTTGATCTCGATGATCTCGCCGGAGAAGTCGGCGAAGGGGCCGTCCTTGACGCGGACGGTCTCCCCCATGCCGTACTCGAACATCGGCTTGGCCCGCTTGGACGCCTCCCGGGATCGGTCGGCCTCCACGCCGAGGAAGGCTTCGACGTCGCGGCGACGCAGGGGCGACGGGGCACCGCCCTGGTTCACGAAGCCCGTGACGTTGGGCGTGTCGCGTATGACCGGCCACACCTCCTCGTCGAGTTCGCAGCGCACGAACACGTATCCGGGGAACAACCGCTTCGAGGAGATCACCTTCTTGCCGTTCTTGAACTCCGGCACGTCGCGCAGCGGGATGACCACCTCGTGGATGCGACCCTCCATGTTCATCGACGCGGTGCGGGCCTCGAGATTCTGCTTGACCTTCTTCTCGTAGCCGGACTGGGTGTGCACGACGAACCATTTGCCCGGCTTGTCGTAGGGGCTGACGGGCTCGGGGGTCTCGTCGGCGGAGTCCGCTTCGTCGAACAGCTCGTCCTCGGTGATGACGGCGGCGGATGGGGAGACGGATGCGTCGGACATGGGATACCTCAGGATTCGAAGAGCTCGAGTACGAATGTCGAGAAGACCCAGTCGAGCCCGTAGATCATGGCGGTGAGCACTACGACGGTGACAAGGACCACGATCGAGTAGTTGACGGTCTCAGCCCGGCTGGGCCAGGCCACCTTGCGGAGCTCGCCCCGGACCTCGCGCAGGAACTGACCTGGCGAGGTGCGCTCCGCGGGAGGCGTCGAGGCTTGCCGGCTGCGGCTGCGGACCGGTGCGCCCTCAGCATCTATCTCGCCCTGCTTCTGGAGCAGCCGCTTCTGCTGACGGTTCATCGCCATTTGTGGAAGTCACCTCGTGCGGGGTTGCGGTGCCGTTGGGGTGGCCGACGTCAATTTGCAGGGGCGGAGGGACTCGAACCCCCAACCGCCGGTTTTGGAGACCGGTGCTCTGCCAATTGAGCCACGCCCCTCAGCAGCCCCGAAAGGCTACCAGTGCAGGGCCGCCAACGGCTACGGGCGGGGCCGCCGGACACCGCCGCTTTCTCGGGGCTACGAGGCCACGCGGACAGGCGCAGGCTTCTCGCGCCGGGGCGGGGGGTTTCCCGCTCCTGTTCGCTGCGACCTGAGGGCCGCTCGGGCCACGGCCTCGCCCGTATGATCTGGACTCGCGCCCTATCCGCTCGGCCTCTAGGAGGCCAGCCTGGCGGCGCGGCGGTGCCGGGCGGTGAACGCTATGAGACCCGCCGCGGCCGCGGCCCCGGCGGCGACCGTCGCGGCGACGCGGGGCTTGTTCTCCCAGGCCCAGCGATGCCCGTACCGATCGAGGTGCACCAGGATCTGCGACTCCAGCCGGGCGTCCTCCGGCGCCGAACTCTCGCGCAGCAAGTACATGGCGTCCATCAGCCGCCGGTACCGCGACTGCTCCACCCGGCACCGCAGGCAGGACTCCAGATGGTCGAGCTCCGCGGGTCCGATGGCGCGGTCGCCGCCCGCGGCCGCCGCCAGCGCGTCGCTGACGGACTCGCAATCGCGGCGCGGGTGGGTCATGGCATCGCTCGCCGGGGCGGGAGGCTCACTCGCCACGGCCCGGTTCCTCTCCTGGCATGGGCAGGACCTGTTCGCGCAGGCGACGGCGAGCCCGGTGCAGGCGCACCTTGGCCGCAGTCACGGAGATGCCCAGCTCCGCCGCGATCGCTTCGTGGGGAAGGTCGTACATGTCCCGCAGCACCACCACCGAGCGCAGTCGGGCCGGAAGCTCCCGGATGGCGGCGTCGAGGTTCTCCCGCAGGTCCGCCAGGTCGCCTTGAAGGACCGGGTCGTGGTCGGGCCGGGTGTCGATCACGTCGTCGTGAGCGCCGAGATGGTCGTGGCGGTGGCGCTGGCGACGGCTGAGGTGGGTGGTCGCGCAGTTGGCCACGATGCGATAGAGCCAAGTGCTGAACAGCGCCTCGCCGCGGAAGCGGCCGATGCTCTTGTAGGCCCTCAGATACGCCTCTTGAACCACGTCTCGTGCATCCTCCGTGCTGCCCGTGAGGCGCACGGCCAGCGCGTACGCGTCGGAGTGAGTGATGCGCACGAGCCGGTCGAACGCCTCCCGGTCGCCGGACTTGGCCAACTCGACGAGAGCGACCATGTCCGTCGTGGATTGAGACTCGCGATCGCCGCCGACGTTACGCGACGACTCCTCGACGGCCCGCAGGCGGCGCCGGGGCGATGCGGTCACAACGGTTCCCTGCGGCGGCAAGACTCCATGTAGCGACGGCAGGCCATGCAGCGGGCAAGTTCCATGTAGCGACGGACAGACTCGAACTGTCGACCTCTCGATTATGAGTCGAGCGCTCTTGCCAACTGAGCTACGTCGCCGGGAAGGGCAGGACGGGTGCCTGCGCCGAGCTCCCTGTCAGAATCGAACTGACGACCTTCTCCTTACCATGGAGACGCTCTGCCGGCTGAGCTAAGGGAGCGGTTCCGGCGCCGGGCGCCGGTCTGCCATGATGCCACACACGTGTGCTGATCCCAACCGCCGGGCCGGCTGCGAATAATCGCTGATCTATTCCATTGAGCTTCATGTTGCACTGTGATGCACAGGTGCTATCATGTGATCCGAGCGTGGGGTGGTCCCCGTTGGCCGAGTCCGGTTGAAACTTCACGGGGGCCACCCCGCCCGCACTATACGGATCATATTGTGTATTTACAATATGTCTTATGGTTTCACGCAAGCCAGGGCTCGGTTGGAGAGGGCCACTCGTCGGCGGGCCGAGGCGAGGTCGTTGCGGTCCAGGCCGTTGGTGAGATAGGCGAAGGAGAGCCCCGTGAGGGGGTCGGCCCAGGCAGCCTGCCCGCCCGCGCCGGAGTGGCCGAACGCTCCGGGCGACGCTCCGTGGGGGTGGCCGCGCATGGCGGCCTTGCCGTCATCGCCGGCCAGCACGAAAGCGTGGGAGCGGCCGGCGGGCGTCCCAGTCCAGTCCCGGTGGTTCTGGCGCACCACCATGGCGTCGTCGCGAACCTCGGGGCGCAGGAAGCCTCCCGCGTTGTGCAGCACCGCCTGGTACCACATAGCCATGTCGGCGGCCCGGGCGATGCCTCCCCCTCCGGGCACTCCCGCGGCCCGTATCCAGGGCTGGTTGAACACCACCAGCATCTCCTCGCCCACACCGAAGTCGGGCATCTCGTCCAAGCCCAGCGCGGCCAGCTCCTCGGTGGTGGGCACGGTGCCGACGCCCTCCACGTCGGCGACGCCGGCCTGGTCGTCGACGCCTATGCCCAGCCACCTGGAGCAGCCCACCGGCTCCATCACTCGCTCGGTGATCACATCGGCATACGGGCGACCGGTCACCTCGGTGATGATGTCGGCCAATACCCAGTGCGCGGAGAGCGGGTGGTACTCGTACCGGGTGCCGGGCGCCCAGTCGGTGTGCCACGTGGCGTAGGCAGCCAGGCGGGCGGCGCGATCGGTGACCTCGGCGCGGTGCACCGGCGCGTAAGGGAAGCCGCCCACGTGGAGCATCACCTGCGACACGGTGATGGTGTCCTTGCCGTTGGCCATGAACGACTCCAGCACGTCGCTGACCGGAGCGGCGATGTCGAAGAGTCCCTCGGCAGCCAGTTGCATTGCGGTGAGGGCCACCGACGGCTTCACTGCCGAGTACGTGTGGAAGCAGGTGTCCCGGGTGCAGTCACCGAGAGCCTCCGACAACACGATCTCGCCCTCGAGGCCCAGAGCGAACTGGGCCGCGGGCAGCAGGCCGGAGTCCACGTCGCGCCGGACCCGCTCCAGCAGCGCGTCGACGGCAGAGTTGTCGAGTCTGGGCATCGCTCGATGCTACGAACGCCGCTGTTAGTTGACGGCTTTGGTCATGCCTTCCCAGTAGGGGGCGCGCAGCTTGAACTTCTGGAGCTTGCCGGTGGCGGTGCGGGCCAGTTCGTCGCGCATCTCCACCGAGGTGGGGCACTTGTAGTGGGCGATGCGCTCCCGGCAGTGGGCGATCAGCTCCTCGCCGGTGGCCTCGGCGCCCGGGGCCAGCACCACCAGGGCCTTGACGGTCTCGCCCCACTTCTCGTGGGGCACCCCGATCACGGCCACCTCGGCCACGGCCGGATGCGAGAACAGGGCGTCCTCCACCTCGATCGACGACACGTTCTCGCCCCCGGAGATGATCACGTCCTTCTTGCGGTCGGTGATCATGTAGTGGCCGTCGTCGTCGAGGTACCCGCCGTCGCCGGTGTGGAACCAGCCGTCGCGTATGGCGTCGGCAGTGGCGTCGGGCTGTTCCCAGTACCCCTCCAGCACATGGTTGCAGCGGGCCAGGAACTCGCCGGAGTCGCTCACTCGCATGCTCACGCCCAGCGCGGGCACGCCTTGGCGCGACAGCTTCCGGGCCCGCTCCGCGGGCGAGAGGTCGTCCCACTCGTCCCGGCTGCGGTTGATGGTCAGCACCGGGGCGGTCTCGGTGAGGCCGTAGAGCTGGATGAACTCCCAGCCCAGGTCGGTCTCGACTCGCTCGATGGTGCGGGTGGGCGGGGGTGCGCCGGCCACCACCATGCGGGTGCGCCCCGCGCCGGGGATGGGGCCGTCCCAGGTGGCGGCCGCGTCGAGGATGGCGGCCACCACCGCCGGCGCGCCGCACAGCAGCGTGATGCCGTGGCTGTCCACCCGGCGCAGGATCTCGGGGCCGTCCACCTTGCGCAGCACCACCTGCTTGGCGCCCATGCCGACCAGCACGTAGGGCATCCCCCAGCCGTTGCAGTGGAACATGGGCAGGGTGTGCAGGTAGTTGTCGCGGTCGGTGACCGAGGTGTGCAGGCCGAAGATGGCCGAGTTGATCCACAGGCTCCGGTGGGTCTGCTCCACCCCCTTGGGCCGGGCGGTGGTGCCCGACGTGTAGTTGATGACCGCGGTCTCGTCCTCGTTCGGCGCCCACGGCTGCGGGGTCTCGCCGAACCGGTACAGCGCCCCGTCCGACTCGTCGCCCATCACGAACTTGTGGCGGCACTCCACCGGGCCCAGGGTGTCGGCCAGCTCGGGATCGACGAGCAGGACGTCGGCGCCGCAGTGGTCGACAATGTAGGTCACCTCGTCGAGGCTGAGCCGGAAGTTGATGGGCACGAAGATGCGTCCGTTGCCGCTGACGCCCCAGAAGCAGGTGAGCAGGCGCCCGGCGTTGTGCGACACCATGGCCACCCGGCCTCCCATCGGAACCCCGAGAGCGTCCAGGCCTGCGCCGGTGGCGTCGACCAGCTCGCCCATGCGCGAGAAGGTGACCTCGCCCATCGAGGGTGCGGGCTGGTCGGGCTCGTCCACGAAGGCGACCCGGTCGGGGTACACGGCCAGGGCCCGGTCGATGTGGTCGCGGACTGTGAGCGGAACCTTCATAGCGCCATGATGGCAGCATCGGCGGGCACCGCGCACCCCGGACGTGGGATAGTCGCCGGCGGCACGAGCAAGCAGACTGAGTCTCGGTGATGCGACGAGCAGCGTTGATATTGGGGATAGCCCTGATCGCCCTACTGCCAGTGGCGGCGGCTTGCAGTGGCGGAACCGACGAGTCGGCCGGCTCACCATCGACAGCCCGGGGCACCTTCGCCGGGACCATCCGGCTGGGGGCGGCGCTGAGCGAGACCGGCAAGTACTCGGTGGAGGGCAAGGACTCCCGGCAGGGCTACGACACCTGGCTGAGGTGGGTGAACACCGAGTACGGCGGCATCCGGGTCGGCGATGAGCGCTACCGGGCCGAGATCGTGTACTACGACGACGAGTCCGACGCCGACACCGCCGGCAACCTCACCCAGAGGCTCATCGACGACGACCGGGTCGACTTCCTGCTGGGCCCGTACTCGAGCGGGCTGACCACCGGCACCAGCGCCATCGCGGAAGCAAACAACGTGTTGATGGTGGAGGGCAACGGCACCTCCGACACCATGTTCGAGCGGGGATTCCAGAACCTGTTCCTGGTGGCCACCATCGCCAGCGACTACACCCGCTCCGGGATCGAGGCCCTAGCCGCCCGCGGGGCTCGCACCGCGGTGATCGCCCACGAGGACACCTCGTTCGCCACCGCGGTGGCCGGCGGCGCCGCCCGCCACCTGGAGGACAACGGCATCGAGGTCCTGGCGGTCGAGACCTACCCCAAGGACATCCAGGACGTGTCGGCCATCATGACCAAGTTCCGCGACCTGGATCCCGATCTGTTCGTCGGGGGAGGCCACTACAACGACGCGGTCCTGTTCGTGAACTCGGCCAAGGAACTCGGCTTCGATCCCGGCGGCATGCTGATCACCGTCGGCCCCTCCAACCCCAAGCTCGTCGAGGAGTTGGGCCGCGACGTCGACGGCGTGCTCGGACCCACCCAGTGGGAGCCGTCCATGGCCTACCGGGGTCTCTACTTCGGCAGCGCCGCCGACTACGCCGGCTACTACGAGAGCCTCTGGGGCGAGCCGCCCGTGTACCAGGCGGCCAGCGCCACCGCCGCCGCGCTCGCTCTGCACCTGGCCATCGAGGCCGCCGGATCGACCGACACCGACGCGGTGCGCACTGCCCTGCGGGAGCTGTCGGCGGACACCTTCTACGGTCCGATCAGCTTCGACGAGCGCGGCGTCAACACCAGCAAGCCGATGGGCATGATCCAGGTGCTCGACGGCGACATCGTGGTGGTGGCCCCCGACGACGCGGCGGTGGCCCAGCTCGAGTACCCCCTGGGCGACGGCGGGGCGGAGCGGGGTGGTTCCGGATCGTCGGGCTTGGGCCAGCTCCCCCAGGCCCTCGTCAACGGCATCGCCCTGGGCGGCATGTACGCAGTGCTGGTCCTGGGCTTCTCGGTGATCTGGGGCGTGATGGGCGTCATCAACTTCGCCCACGGCGAGTTCGTGATGGTGGGCGCCTACCTGGCGTGGCTGGCCAACGATCTCTGGGGCGTCGATCCCTTCCTGTCGGTGCCCGCAGTGTTCCTGGTGATGATGGCGTTCGGGTACGGAGTCCAGCGGGTCCTGGTGGACCGCGTCATCGACCGCCCCCATCTGGTGTCGCTCCTGGTGATGTTCGGTCTGGCCATCATCCTTCAGAACGCCATGAAGCTGATCTTCTCGGCCGACTTCCGGCGGGCCGACACCGCGCTCGACGGCAGTTGGCGGGTCACGGACTCCCTGACCGTGCCCGTCACGAAGTTCTGGATCCTGATTGTCGCGCTGGGCGTGCTCGGCGGCCTGAGCGTCCTGCTGTCCCGCACCCGGCTGGGGAAGGGAATACGGGCCGCGGCCCAGAACCGGGAGGCGGCCCGCATCGTGGGCATCGACGTCTCCAAGGTGTACGTGATCGTCTTCGCGCTCTGCATCGGCATCACCGGCGCGGCGGGTGCGCTGGTCAGCCCGGTGCTGGCCGTCCAGCCCTTCCAAGGACCCCCGCTGACGTTGAAGGCCTTCGCCATCACGGCCATGGCCGGCCTCGGGTCGATACGGGGAGCGCTGGGCGGGGCGATGGTGCTGGGCCTCGTCGAGGCGGGGCTGGCCGTCTACGTGGAGGGCGTGGGCACCAATCTGGCTGTGGTGGCGTCGTTCGTCATCCTGGTGGCCGCTCTGGTGCTGCGACCCCAGGGCCTCTTCGGCGGCCTGCGACCGGTGGACGCGACGGCGGCATGAGCGCTCCCCCACCCGACGGGCGCGACGGCGGCATGAGCGCTCCCCCACCCGACGGGCGCGACGGCGGCATGAGCGCTCTCAGGAAGTGGCTCGCCAGTGGCCGGGGGCTGGCGGTGGCCCGGGTCGCGACGGCGGCCGTGCTGGCCTGGCTGATCGTGCTGCCGCTGGTGGGCGCCACCGATTCGACGATGTTCACCATGACGCTGATGTTCACCAGCGTGGCGGTGGCCATCAACTGGAACCTGACCGGGGGCTTCACCGGCTACGTCGACTTCGGCCACGCAGTGTGGTTCGGCCTCGGCGCCTACGTGACCGCGATCCTGATGTCGCTGCAGGCCAACAGCCTGGGCATCGGTTGGCAGCCGGTCCCCGCCATCGTCGTCGGGGCGGTCGTGGCCGGAGTGCTCGCCGGTCTGATCGGCCGGGCCACGATGCGACTGCGGGGCCCGTACTTCTCCATCGCCATGCTGGGCACGTTCGTGGCCGTCCGCGAGATCGTGCGCACCTGGGGCGGCCTCACCGGCGGGGGCGTCGGCCTGACCCTGCCCCCCTACCTGAACCGGCAGCTGTTCTATTACTTGGAGCTCGCGCTGGTGGTGGGGCTGATCGCGCTGACCTGGTGGCTGCGGCGCACCCGCTTCGGCGCCGCGCTGGTGGCCATTCGCGAGGACGAGCTGGGAGCGGGGATGCGGGGTATCTCGACCACTCGCCTCAAGGTGGCCGTCTTCAGCTTCGCGGGGGCCTCCACCGGGCTCTTCGGCGGGCTCTGGGCCTACCAGAACACGTTCGTGGATCCCGACATCGCCTTCACCGAGGTGCGGACCATCGACGCCATCATGGGAACGCTGCTCGGGGGGCTGGGAACGGTGGCCGGGCCGATCGTGGGCTCGGTGGCGCTCTACTGGCTGCGCGAGGTGCTGTGGGCCAACCTGCTCGACTACCACCTGGTCGCGCAGGGCGGGCTGCTCATCCTGGTGGTGCTGCTGATGCCCCGCGGGATCGTCGGCACGTTCGATCGCCGGGGCGTGTCGGCCCGCCATCTCTGGCGCCTGCGGCGCCGGCAGGTCGACGACCAGTCCGAGAAGGTGACCGCGCCGTGACCGCGTTGCTCGAAGCGGCCGGTGTCGTCAAGCGATTCGGCGGGCTGACCGCGGTCGACGGGGTCGACATCGAGGTCGCACCGGGCGAGATGGTCGGGCTCATCGGCCCCAACGGCAGCGGCAAGACGACGCTGTTCGACTGCCTCAGCGGGATCCAGAGCATCGACGGCGGCTCGGTCAGCTTCGACGGGGTCGACATCACCCGGCGCCGCCCGCACCAGGTCGCCCGGCTGGGCATGGCCCGCACCTTCCAGCTGATGCGCGTCTACCGCGGTCTCACCGTGGCTGAGAACATGGAACTCAGCACGCAGTGGGCCGAGGTCGGCTTGCGTGACCTCTTCCGGCCTGCCGGCGCGGCCACCCGGCGCAAGGCAGGGGACCTGCTGGAGTTCCTGATGCTCGTGGAGATGCGCGACGAGCCGGCGGGCACCCTGTCGGGCGGCCAGCGCCGGCTGCTGGAGATCGGCATGGCACTCATGAGCGATCCGAGGATGGTCCTGCTCGACGAGGCCACCGCCGGCGTGAACCCGAGCCTCGTCGAGGACATCAAGGACCGGCTGCGAGCGGTGAACTCCGGGCAGGGAGTGGCCTTCCTGCTGGTCGAGCACAACGTGCAGTTCGTCGCCGACCTATGCGAGCGGGTGGTGGTGCTCGACGCCGGCAGCAAGCTGGCCGAGGGGACGCCGAGCCGGATCATGGATGATCCCGCGGTGATCGAGGCCTATTTCGGTGCGGCCGGTCGCGCCCGCCAGACCAACGCCGGCGACGCCGGCGGCAACGGGACCGGGGCCTGACCATGAGCGGCGCCGAGCGGTGAACGGGACCGGACCATGAGCGGGGCCGAGCGGTGAACGGGACCGGACCATGAGCGGGGCCGAGCGGTGAACGGGACCGGACCATGAACGGGGCCGAGCGGTGAACGGGACCGGACCATGAGCGGGGCCGAGCGGTGAACGGGACCGGACCATGAGCGGGGCCGAGCGGTGAACGGGGCCGGACCATGAACGGCGCACCGAGCGGCGAGCCTCTGCTGGATGTGCGGTCCATGGCCGCCGGCTACGTGCCGGGCCACGACATCATCCGGGGCATCGATCTCGAGGTGCACTCCGGCGAGATCGTGTGCGTGATCGGTCCCAACGGCGCCGGCAAGTCGACGGTGTTCAAGGCGGTCTACGGGCTGGTGCCGGTTCGGGCCGGTCGGGTGCTCTGCGACGGTGCCGACATCACCAACATCAACCCGTCCGACGCCCTGGCCACAGCCGGGATCGCCATCGTGCCCCAGCTGCGCAGCTCGTTCGCCCAGATGACCGTCTACGAGAACCTCGAACTGGGCATGTACCGCTGCACCGACAAGGCCCGGGTGCGGGAACGCATCGGCTTCGTGTGCGACCTGTTCCCGAGACTGGGCGCCCGGGCCCGCCAGGCGGCCGGGACGATGTCGGGAGGCGAGCAGCGGATGCTGGAGATCGGCCGCGCCCTCATGTGGGAGCCGCGCCTGGTGCTGATGGACGAGCCGTCCGCCGGGTTGTCCCCCATCGTGACCGCCGAGGTGTTCGAGACGGTCCGGCGGCTCAACCGCGAGATCTCGTTGACCACCCTGATGATCGAGCAGAACGCCCGCCAGGGCCTGGAGACCAGCCACCGCGGCTACGTGATCGAGCACGGGCTGATCACCCACCAGGGCAGCTCGGCCGATCTGCTGGCCGACCCGGAGGTGCGGCGAGCGTTCCTCGGAGCCCGCTGAACCCGAATTGGCAGCAGAATGCACGCATAGCGTGCGAAACGCTGCCAATTCCTGAGCCTGAGCTCAGCGCCGCCCGAATTGGCAGCAGAATGCACGCATAGCGTGCGAAACGCTGCCAATTCCCGGGCGGGTCAGCCCTGCAGGACGGTTGCGACTGCGTCGGGGATGGAGTGGGGACCCGCGATCGCTGCGAACCGGGCGCCGGCGGCGGCCGCGAAGGCCTCGGCGTCTGCCGCGTCGCCCGCGGGCGCGATCACGCACAGCTCGTCGAGGCGGCGGGCCGCGGCCAACGGATCACCCCCCGCGGTGGCCCGGCAGTCCGAGAGCAGCACCGCGACGCGGCGCCGGGCCGTGCACCGCTCCAGCTGAGCCCGGGCCGCGTCGAGCGCGGCCGCGAGGTCGGTGGTGCCGTAGCCGCGCAGCCGCAGCACGTCATCCACCACGGCCGGCGCCGGGCGGTCCCGATCGGCCGACTTGATGGCCACGACCTGGTCGCCGAAAGCGAGTGCCGACCACTGCTGGGGCGCTCGCAGGGCGCAGGCCGCGGCGGCCACCGCGGCGGCGGCCAGCCGCGGGCCGCCCATCGACCCCGACCGGTCCACAACGAGAGTGATCGCGGTGGCGGGACGCTGCCAGCGCTGCACCCACAACTCGTCCAACCCCACCGGGCGTCCCGCCGCTCTGGCCTCGAGCAGACCGTCGAGACTGCGGTCGATGTCAATGTCGCCACTGCAGAGATCGGCCCGTCCAGGCTCGAGGCGGCCCACCCCGCCCGCCGACGACGCCCCGGCCCGGGCCAGGTCGAGCGCCAGCCGTCCCGCCAGGCGCGCCGCCAGCGCCGCCATCCTGCGGTCGGCGGCGGCGGCCATGTCGGCCAGCAGGGCGAGGGTCTGGTCGGGGTCGACGGAGGCTTGCTCGGCCACCTCGGCGGTGTCGAGGGCTCCGGTGGTGGGACTGAGCAGCCTGAAGCCGGGCTGGCCCTCGTAGTGGCCGCGGGGGGTGGTGCGGACCCGCTCGGCGTCGAGCGCCTCGCGGGCCCTGAACCCTTCGAGGACTAGGCCCCTGGGCCGGTCGCCCCTCCGGGGGCCGGCACTTTTTCCATCGAAGGCACCAGGGACTCGGGCGGCGGGCCGTCACTGCGCTGCTCGGCCGCGAGCACCTCCTCCCACAGCTCCCGCACGATGGCCTCGGGGGTACGGTCCCCTCCCTCGTGGAGCCGGATCCGGCCGGTGAGAGCCATCAGCGCGGCGTCGAGGCCCACCCCGGGGTCGTCGAGGGCCAGGTCACGGAGCTGGCAGAGGCGAGCGGCCACATCGCACAGGTCCATCGCGCCGCGCACCGACGACCCCATCCGCACGTCGCGGTGGGTGCGGGTGGCCCGGGTCACCGCCACGGCCCGGGCCATGGTGCGCTCGGCCGCCGCACCGCCGGCGGGGAAGCCCTGGGCCCGCAATTCCACTATGAGACGCTCGTCGCGCTCGTCCTGGTAGCCCATGGACAGGTGGCAGATGCGGTCGTAGACCGCGCTGGACAGGCGTGACGTGCCCACCGTGTCGTAGGGATTCATGGCGGCCACCAGGCGGAACTGCTCCGCAGCGGCGATCCTCCCCACCCTGGGCAGGTGGAGCTCGCCCTCCGACATCACCCCGATGAGCAGGTTGACGGTCTCCTCGGGCACCCGGTTGAGCTCCTCGACGTAGAGCAGCGCCCCGTCCTGCATGGCCTCGATGAGCGGGCCGGGCATGAAGGCGTCACCGGTGTAGCCCTCCGACAGCACCCGGGCCGGGTCGAACTGCCCGGCGAGCCGAGCCGGGGTCAGCTCGGCATTGCCCTCGACGGTGACCAGCGGAACATCCATCGCTGAGGCCAGGGCCCGCAGCAGGGTGGTCTTGCCGGTGCCGGGCGGACCCTCGAGCAGCAGGTGGCGTCCGGCGCCGACCGCGGCGACCACCAGCTCGACCTCCCGGTGGCGCCCCACCATGGCAGCCGCAACGGTGTCGACCAGGCCGCCACGGGCGTCGTGGAAGCCGGAGGCGTCGGCCCGCCCGGCCTCTTCAGTCAAAGGCGATGACACCCCTGATGTTGCGGCCCTCGCGCAGGTCCCGGTAGCCGTCGTTCACCTCGTCCAGCGAGTAGGTGGCACTCACGAAGCTGTCGAGGTCGAGTTGGCCCTGGGTATAGAGCGACAGCAGGTGCGGGATCTCCGAGCGGGGGCTGGCCGAGCCGAACATCGAGCCCCTGAGCTGCTTGTTCAGCATGGCGAAATCGAACAGGTTGAACTGAACGTCCATCTGTTCCAGCGGGGCGACGGCGGCCACCACCACCGTGCCGCCCTTGCGCACCAGGAACTGGGCCGGGGCCAGCATCTCGCCGCTCATCACGCCGGGAGTGAGGACCAGGCTGTCGGCCATCACGCCGCCGGTCACGAGCCCGACCGTCTCCATGGCCGCCTCCATGGACTCGGCCGTGTGGGTGGCGCCGAACCTGCCGGCGGCCTCCCGCTTGGACTCGGCCGGGTCGACGGCCACGATGTTGGATGCTCCCGCGATCTTGGCCGCCTGGAGCGCCGCGCTGCCCAGCCCGCCGCAGCCCACCACCACCACGGTGTCGCCGGGCCGGACGTCGGCCCGGTTGGCCACCGACCCGAAGCCGGTGGTCACCCCGCAGCTCACCAGTGCGGCGATGGGCGCCGGCACGTCCGGGTCGACCTTCACCGCGGAGTCGACGCTGACCACCATGTGCTCGGAGAACGTTCCCAGCTTGAGCATGGGCGTCAGGTCGGTGCCGCCGGCGTCGTGATGGCGGAAACCTCCCGCGGGCGGCATCATGCCGGGGTCGAGCAGGTGCAGGCCGAGGTCGCAGAGGTGCTGCTGGCCGTCGGAGCACCAGCGGCAGCGGCCGCACGACGGCACGAACGAGGCCGAGATGTGGTCGCCGACGGCCAGCTCGGCCACGCCCTCGCCCAGCTCGACGACCACTCCGGCGCCCTCGTGGCCCCCCACGATGGGCAGCGGCACCGGCATGGATCCGTTGCGGGCGTGCTCGTCGGAATGGCACATGCCGGCCGCGGTCGTCTTCACCAGCACTTCTCGCGGCCCGGGCCCGTCGAGCTCGATCTCCTCGACGCTCCAGTCGGCGTTCGTCTCTCGCAGGACAGCTGCTCTGGTCTTCACTCGGCACCTCCAGCAACTCGGGCGCGCGACGCTAGCGCGATCGCCGCAACCCCGCGATGGGGGATCCGGGTCGCGGTGAGCCTGCCATCGCCGGCATCCGGGGTGTGAAGATATGTGTGAAGATGTAGGACTCCTATCGGATCGATCAACAGGGAGGCGAACGATGGCGACGGGGCCACTCTCGGGCATACGAGTGATCGACCTGACCCAGGTGCTGGCCGGACCGACCGCGACCATGCTGCTGGCCGACCTCGGCGCCGACGTGATCAAGGTCGAGCCGCCCGGCCCCGGCGACCTGTCTCGCCTGGCCCGTTTCGCCAAGGGCGGCGTCAACAGCACGGTTGCCAACTGCAACCGGGGCAAGCGGTCGATCCAGATCGACCTTTCCACCGAAGCCGGCCGCGGGCTGGGCCTCAAGCTGCTGGCCGGCTGCGACGTGGCCGTGCAGAACATGCGTCCCGGCGTCATGGACGGCCTCGGCATGGGGTACGAGCACGCGGCGGCCGTCAATCCCGACATCGTCTACTGCTCGATGTCGGGCTACGGGTCGAGCGGCCCCTATGCCGGCCGGGCCGCCTACGACCCGATCATCCAGGCCGTGACCGGCTACGTGGCCCTTCAGGTGAACCCGGAGGTGCCCATACCCGACCTGGTGCGCAACGGGGTGATCGACAAGGCCTCGGGCTGGATGGCGGCACTGGCCATAGTGTCGGCCCTGTTCGCCCGCGGCCGGGGCGCAGGGGGCCAGCACATCGACCTGTCCATGTTCGACACCGCGGTGCAGTTCCTGTGGCCCGACGGCGGCATGGCCGACACGCTGCTCGATGAGGACGCCGGTGGTGGCCGGCACCTGGCCACCATCTACCGGCTCACGCCGTGCGCCGACGGCCACATCGTCTACTTCGTGGTCAGCGACAAGCAGTTCCACGGCCTCTACCGGGCCCTGGGGCGTGACGATTGGATCGACCACCGGAAGTGGGGCACCCACGAGGGCCGCCGCGGCCTTTCCGAGGAGCTCGGAGCCCTGCTCGAGGAGGAGTTCGGCAGATGGAAGGTCGCCGATCTCGTGCCCCGGATGCACGAGAACTCCGTGCCGTGCGGGGAGGTCGCCGCGGTGGAGGACCTGCACGACGATCCCCATATCCGCCACAACGAGACCCTCGTCGAGTGGGACCATCCGACCGCGGGCCGCATCCGCCAGGCCCGGCTGGCCCCCCGGTTCTCGGCCACCCAGCCCGAGTTCCGACCCTCCGTCCCCCGGCTCAACGAGCACGCCGACGAGATCCTGGCCGAGTTGGGCCTCGACGCCGACGAGATCAAGGACCTCCGCCAGGCCGGAGCCGTCTTCTGAGACGTTCTTGACGTAGTTGTCCGCCATATGGCAGCACAACTACGTCAAGAACGCGAGGGGGCCGAGTCGCCGCCTTTGGCGTCGTAGCCGATAGCTGGGAGACTGCCGCGGCCGCACTCACCGGGAGGTTGACTGGTGCGAGTCCTTCGCAATGCTCGGCTGGTCGACGGCCGCAGCGTCGACGTGCGAATCGACACCGCCGACGGCACGATCTCCGGCGTCACGGACTCGGGCTCGTCTGTGCTCGACGACGCCGCCGAGATCGACGACCTCCGTGGCTGGCTGCTGCTGCCGGCCATGGCCGAGCCTCACGCCCACCTCGACAAGGCCCTGACCGCCGACGAGGTGCCCAACCCCAAGGGCGACCTCATGGGTGCCATCAACGCCTGGTTCGAGGCCGCGGAGGACGGCCGGCTGTCCTATGAGCGGACCGTCGAGCGGGCCACCCAGGCCTTCGAGATGCTGCTCGTGCACGGAGTGACCGCGGTTCGCACCCACATCAACGTCACCGCCGACATCGGCATCGCCAGCGTGCTGGCCGTGCAGGAGGCGGCGCGGGCCATGGAGGGCCTCATCGACTTCCAGATGGTGGCCTTGACCGGCTGGCCGATGACCGGCCCGGACAGCGCCGACAACGTTCGAGCGTTGGAGGAGGCCGTGGAGGCCGGTGTCGACCTCGTGGGGGGCTGCCCCAACCTCCAGGACGACCCGCCGGCCCACATCGCCGACGTGCTGGCGCTGGCGACAACGGCCGGCATCGACATAGACCTGCACACCGACGAGACGCTCGACCCGTCGGTGCTGACACTGCGGGAACTGGCCCGCCAGGTGGGCGACAAGGGCTTCGACGGGTCGGTGGCCGCGAGCCATTGCGTCAGCCTGGGCATGCAGCCGCCCGATGTGCAGGAGGCGGTGGCCACCGAAGTCGCCGCGGCCGGCATCTCGGTGATCACCCTGCCCCAGACCAACCTGTTCCTGCAGGGCCGGGACGACCCGGTGGGCACGCCCCGGGGCCTCACTGCCATCGATGCGCTCCTGGACGCGGGCGCGGTCGTGGCGGCCGGGGCCGACAACGTGCAGGACCCGTTCAACCTGGTGGGGCGCAGCGACCCGCTGGAGACCGCCGCGCTGATGGTGATGGCCGGCCACCGGCTGCCCGCCGATGCCTACGACATGGTGGCCAACACCGCCCGGCGGGTCATGGGTCTGGCCGCGGTCAACTTCGAGCCCGGCGATCCCGCCGACCTGGTGGCCATCGACGCGACCTCGCTGCGGGGTGCGGTCGCCGACGCCCCGATGTCGCGCCGGGTGTACCGCCGAGGTCGGCTGGTGGCCTCAGCCGACCAGCAGACCCGGGTGCTGCGATAGAGCCGGCATCAAGGCATGCTCGCTCCACCCGTCGTCGACATCTCGGCCCTGACGGGCACCGGGGCCGGCGCGTCGCCCGGTCCTCGGATCGCGGACGAAGTCGAGGCGGCCTGCACCACCGTCGGCCTCTTCGTGCTGGCCGGCCACGGCGTCGACGCCGACCTCGGAGCCGCCTTCGACGCGGCCCGAGCCTTCTTCGGGCTGCCCCCGGACGTGAAGCGACGGGTGCCGAGGATCAACTGGTACGGCTATGTGCCCGACATGGTGGAGGCCCGCGACCCGTCCAGCGCCGCCTACATGGGCCGGTCCAGCCTGGCCGCCGAGTACCTCGACATGGGCCTGGCCGACGAGGTGGATCTCGCCGCCATCGACGGGTTGGGGTGCGACCGGTTCGAGGCCGCGGTGCGCAGCTACCAGGGCGCCGCCCTCGGTGCGGCCCACTACGTGCTGGAGGCCCTGGCGACCACGCTGGGCGTGTCCGGCTTCTTCGCGGCCCGCATGTCCGAGCCCCAGTGCCGGCTTCGGTTCCTGCACTACCCCCCTGCGGGTCCGCTCGACGACGGCTCCGCCCCCGTCTTCAGCACGCCCCACACCGACTACGGGGCCATCACCCTGCTGGCCACCGACGGCGTGCCGGGCCTGGAGGTGCTCCTGGACTCCGGCTGGGTTCCGGTGGCGGCTCCGCCCGGCGGGATCATCGTGCAGCTCGGCGACATGCTGGCCCGCTGGACCAACGACCGCTACCGGTCCACCCCGCACCGGGTGGTCGGATCCTCGGGCGCCGACCGGTTCTCGATCCCGTTCTTCGTGAACCCCGACCCGTCCACGGTGGTGTCCACCATCGACAGCTGCGTCACCGCCGAGCGGCCGGAACGCTACGAGCCGGTCACCGCGGGAGAGTTCCTGGTGTCGCGGATCGACAGCCCCACCGAGCCCTACGTCTGAGCCTCGGGGCGCGCTGAAGGGGGGCCGGTGTTTGGGCCGGCCCCCCTTTTCAGCGTTGTGTCAAACGACGGGCCTGGGGGCTAGAAGCCGTGTCCGATGCTCTCGTCGATGAACTCGTTGGTGAACAGCTGATCCGCGGTCAGGTCCGGATCGATGTCCATCCCCGCGGCCCGCATGTCGTCGAGCACCTTGGCGATGCGCTCGCCCACCATGTTGCCCACGATGTTGTCGGGACCGTCACCGATCAGGCCGTACTGGCGCTTGGCCGAATGCGAGAACTCGGCCAGGTCAGGCGGATACACCCAGAAGTCCTGATACTGCTCCACCGCGTCCACGATGATCGCGTTGGCCCGGCCGGGGCTGTTGTTGAAGTCCACAGCCGCCTGCTGGATGATCGGCACCAGCCTCTCCAGACACGGCCTCAGCGCCTCCATGTCACCAGGACGAACCCCGATGGTCTGGGAGTAGATCTGGAACCCGGCGTCGTGCAGCAGCTGGAAAGCCACCGGCTTGCCCCACTGCTCGTGCACATGCTCATAGGTGTACACCTCAGACGAAGCGAAGCCCTGCTGGGCGATCGCTCCACCCTCGGACACGAACCGAGCCGGGCTGCCGTCATAGGACGGATCAACCTGATCAGCGGACCAGATCCCCTGAGCGATGAACACATCAGGGAACGTCCCGCCGCCGAACACATTGATCGTCACGCCCTGAGCACCCAGATCAGCCAGACCAGTCACATCCGGATAGGTCTCCGGATCCCACATCACCATCTGCGGATTGCGCTCCAGCGGCGCCACAACCGACACCAACGGAGCCACATCCCAATGGTTGATCTGCTGATCAGTGGACGCATAACCCAAATGGATCGACTCGTCCGCAGCCATGTGCTGCGACACCGGCGAGAACCCAATGGCCGGACCGCCCGTGCGGACCTCCCACTCGATCCCCAAATCAGTGCCACCCAGCACCATCGAACCCCGAACAACCTTCGCATCCACATCAACGGTGTAGTCATCGCCAACCAGCTCATACATCGCACCATGCTCAGACTCCGGGAACCAATCCGTCTGAACCACCAACGGCGACGGACACACGTCGGCGAGACCGGCGGCCACCGCCTCCGCCAACGGCAGGCCTTCGGAACCTACGCCGGCAGTGCCCGGTGCGTAGGAGAACACCACGTTGTTGAGGCTGGTCTCCGCGTTCTCCTCGCCACCGATGTTCTGGACCACGGTGATGCGGGCCGCGCCGCAGTCGCCGAAGTCGTCGCAGTTGATGGTGCCGATGAGGCCCTGGAAGCCCTGCACGCTGTTCAGGTGGTCGCGGATGCCCTGGCGGTCGATCATGAGGTCGCCGTCCTCGACCCAGGAGGCCGCCTTGATGGCGTCGAGCAGCAGCACGGTGGCGTCGTAGCCGTGCGCCCAGAACGGCGCGGCCGGGGCCTCGCCGTAGGCCGCCTCGTAGGTGGCCAGGAAGTCGACCGCGGTCTTGCCGGTGCTCTCGTTGACGTTCTCGCCGAAGCGCTGGTCCGGACCCGAGAAGTACATGCCCCGGGTCTGGGGCAGTGCCAGGTAGTTGGTGTTCAACAACCCGTCGGCGGCCAGCAGCACCGTTCCCTCCAGGCCGGAGACGCCCGGCGCCTGGTCGGCCACGAAGTCGCCCGCGGGCTGGAAGATCGGGAAGAACAACGCGCCGGGGCCGCCCGCGGCGATCTCGGTGAGCACCGGAACCATGTCGGTGTCGTCCTTGTTGACCGCCGAGAAGCCGGTGACCGTGCCGCCCTCGGCCTCGAAGGCGTCGGCGAAGGCCTGGGCCAGACCCTGGGTGTAGGGGTCGCCGTCGTGGATGGCCGCGGCAGTGCTTATCCCGAGCTCGACGAACACGAACTTGGCCATGGCCGCACCCTGGTACAGATCGTTGTGAGCGGTGCGGTAGTAGCCGACGCTGTAGTTCGGGCCCGCCGTTCCGGCCAGGTCCGAAGTCAGAGCAGGCGACGTGTTGCCGCCGGAGATCAGCACCATGCCGGCGTCGGTGATCAGCGGGGCCGCAGCAACCGCCGCGCCCGAGCACGACGTGCCGATCACGCCGACCACGTCCTCGTCGGCCACGATGATCTGAGCCGCAGCCTGGCCGCCGTCGTTGGAGCACAGGTCGTCCAGGCTCGTGCCGGTGTCCACATCGAAGCCGTGGATCGGGCCGTAGTCGTCGACCGCGATCTGCGTGGCCCTGTCGATGGGCAGACCGAAGAAGGCCACGTCACCGGTGATGGCCTCCAGCGAGCGGATCTGGATGGCGTCGCCCGCCTCGACCGTGACGACGCCGAGCGAGCCGTC
This sequence comes from Candidatus Aldehydirespirator sp., assembly GCA_965203635.1. Taxonomy (GTDB): domain Bacteria; phylum Actinomycetota; class Acidimicrobiia; order Acidimicrobiales; family Aldehydirespiratoraceae; genus Aldehydirespirator. The sequence continues at coordinate 1,527,519 of OZ241903.1, read as the reverse complement.
GCCGAGATGCTCCATCATCTCCTCGTCGGGTGCCTCGTCGGACGCATCGTCGGGCGCCTCGTCGGTCGGCGTTGGAGCGGTGTCGTCCACAGCCTCGTCTTCGTCGTCGCCGCAGGCCGCGGCCACCAGCCCGAAGGCCAGCAGTACCGCCAGCCACCGAACCAGGTGCTTCTGGTGTCTCATGTATTTCCCTCCTAGGGACGATCCGGGCGCGCCGGATTCTTGTGATGTGGAGACAACGGTGCGGTCCCGAAGCCCACGCCGTGCTGAAGACCTCCGAACCGCCTTGTGCCTCGGGCCGAACCCTACCAGCCGTGCCAGAACTGCGTGCCTGCTGGATGGCTCGGGGCGCGCTGAGGGGGCCGGCACGTTGGGTGCCGGCCCCCCTTTTCAGCGTTGTGTCAAACGACGGGGCTGGGGGCTAGAAGCCGTGTCCGATGCTCTCGTCGATGAACTCGTTGGTGAAGAGCTGATCCGCGGTCAGGTCCGGATCGATGTCCATCCCCGCGGCCCGCATGTCGTCGAGCACCTTGGCGATGCGCTCGCCCACCATGTTGCCCACGATGTTGTCGGGACCGTCACCGATCAGGCCGTACTGGCGCTTGGCCGAATGCGAGAACTCGGCCAGGTCAGGCGGATACACCCAGAAGTCCTGATAACGCTCCACCGCGTCCACGATGATCGCGTTGGCCCGGTCGGGGCTGTTGTTGAAGTCCACAGCCGCCTGCTGGATGATCGGCACCAGCCTCTCCAGACACGGCCTCAGCGCCTCCATGTCACCAGGACGAACCCCGATGGTCTGGGAGTAGATCTGGAACCCGGCGTCGTGCAGCAGCTGGAAAGCCACCGGCTTGCCCCACTGCTCGTGCACATGCTCATAGGTGTACACCTCAGACGACGCGAAGCCCTGCTGGGCGATCGCTCCACCCTCGGACACGAACCGAGCCGGGCTGCCGTCATAGGACGGATCAACCTGATCAGCGGACCAGATCCCCTGAGCGATGAACACATCAGGGAACGTCCCGCCGCCGAACACATTGATCGTCACGCCCTGAGCACCCAGATCAGCCAGACCAGTCACATCCGGATAGGTCTCCGGATCCCACATCACCATCTGCGGATTGCGCTCCAGAGGCGCCACAACCGACACCAACGGAGCCACATCCCAATGGTTGATCTGCTGATCAGTGGACGCATAACCCAAATGGATCGACTCGTCCGCAGCCATGTGCTGCGACACCGGCGAGAACCCAATAGCCGGACCGCCCGTGCGGACCTCCCACTCGATCCCCAAATCAGTGCCACCCAGCACCATCGAACCCCGAACAACCTTCGCATCCACATCAACGACGTAGTCATCGCCAACCAGCTCATACATCGCACCATGCTCAGACTCCGGGAACCAATCCGTCTGAACCACCAACGGCGACGGACACACACCCGACAGATCAACCGCCACCGACGCGTCGATGTCGGCGTAGGGCAGGCCGATGGACGGGTCGACGAACTCGTTGGTGAAGAGCTGATCGGCGGTCAGGCTCGAATCGATGTCCATGCCCGCGGCCCGCATGTCGTCGAGCACCTTGGCGATGCGCTCTGGAACCATGTTGCCCACGGTGCTGTCGGGGCCATTGCCGATGAGCCCGTACTGGCGCTTGGCCGAATGCGAGAACTCGGCCAGGTCAGGCGGGTACACCCAGAAGTCCTGATACTGCTCCACCGCGTCCACGATGATCGCGTTGGCCCGGCCCGGGTCGGCGTCGAAGTCGACCACGGCCTGCTGGATGATGGGCACCAGCTTCTCCAAGCAGGGCCTCAGCGCCTCCATGTCACCGGGGCGGACCCCGATGGTCTGGGAGTAGATCTGGAACCCGGCGTCGTGCAGCAGCTGGAAAGCCACCGGCTTGCCCCACTGCTCGTGCACGTGCTCGTAGGTGTACACCTCGGACGACGCGAAGCCCTGCTGGGCGATGGCGCCGCCCTCGGACACGAACCGAGCCGGGCTGCCGTCATAGGAGGGGTCAACCTGGTCAGCGGACCAGATCCCCTGGGCGATGAACACCTCGGGGAACGTCCCGCCGCCGAACACGTTGATCGTGACGCCCTGGGCGCCCAGGTCGGCCAGACCAGTCACATCCGGGTAGGTCTCCGGATCCCACATCACCATCTGCGGGTTGCGCTCCAGAGGCGCCACAACCGACACCAGCGGAGCCACATCCCAATGGTTGATCTGCTGGTCGGTGGACGCATAGCCCAAGTGGATCGACTCGTCCGCAGCCATGTGCTGCGACACCGGCGAGAACCCGATGGCCGGACCGCCCGTGCGGACCTCCCACTCGATCCCCAAATCAGTGCCACCCAGCACCATCGAACCCCGAACAACCTTCGCGTCCACATCAACGACGTAGTCGTCGCCGACGAGTTCGTACATCGCACCGTGCTCAGACTCCGGGAACCAGTCCGTCTGAACCACCATCGGCGACGGGCACACACCCGACAAATCGGCAGCCACTCCTTCGGCGGCGGGCTCAGCCGCGGCCGCGGCGGCGGCGGCAGCAGCGGCTTCCTCAGCCGCGGCGGCGGCCGCTTCGGCCTCGGCCTGGGCGGCGGCCGCATCGGCCTCCGCTGCCTCCAGGGCCGCCTCGAGCTCGGCGACGACCTCGGGGTCTACGGTTCCCTCGGCGGCGGCCATGGCCTCGTCGAGGGCCGCCTGGGCCTCAGCCGCGGCCGCGGCCGCCTCCTCGGCCCGAGCGGCGGCCGCATCGGCCTCGGCCTGGGCGGCGGCGGCCTCAGCCTCAGCCGCGGCCGTGTCGGCTTCAGCGGCTGCCGCAGCAGCCTCAGCCGCAGCGGTGTCGGCGGCCGTGTCAGCGTCGGTAACGTCGTCGCCGTCGTCGCCGCACGCCGCGGCCACCAGGCCGAAAGCCAGCAGTGACGCGACGAGGCGCATCCACGTTCTCTTCTTCACCTTGGATCTCCTCCTGCAGGTCATGAACCGATCGGGCCGAATCCGGCACCGACCGGCGACCCTACAGGAGTTGCATATGGGCGCCCAAAGCGGGCGCAGCGGCTGGAGAGGTCAGCCGAGAACCTCGGTCTCGTGCCACTTGCCGATCACGAGCTTCTGTATCCAGCCGAAGGTCCAGAACACGACAACGCCGAGGGCCGACGACATGATGACCGCGGTCAGCAGCTGCTCCCCGTCCAACAGGTTCGCGTACCTTCGCAGGAGCTGGCCGATGCCGGCCTCGCCCTTGCCGAAGAAGAAGTCGCCGACGATGGCGCCGATCACCGACAGGCCGGCCGAGATGCGCAGCCCCGCGAACACCGCCGGCAGGGCACACGGGAACATCAGCTTTCGCAGCCGTGTCAAGCGGTTGGCGTGGTGCAGCGTGAACAGGTCGTGCATGCCCCGCTCGGCCGACTGCAGCCCGAAGAGGGTGTTCATGATGATGGGGAACAGCGAGATGATGATGCACACGATCACCCGGGCGGTGGTGCCGTAGCCCCACCAGAACCCGATCAGCGGCACGATGGCCAGGATGGGGATGGCCTGCAGGGTCACCGCGAACGGGAAGACGGCCCGCTCCACCATCTTGGCCTGGCTCATCATGGTGGCCAGGAAGAGCCCGATGGTGATGGCGATGCCCAAACCGATCAGCGCCACCTGCGTGCTGTTCCACAGCGCCTTCAGGATCCGCGAGTAGTTGTCCCAATCCAGGAAGCCGACCTCCGCCACCTGGTGCGGCGGCTGCAGCAGGAACCGGCGGTGCTCCGCCAGGAGCACGTAGGAGATCAGGTACCACAGGCCAATGAGGGCGCCCCCCAGGACCACCGGCGGCAGGGCCAGCCGGGCGAGGGTCTTCGGCCGGGAGGCGCCGGGCAACGGCCCGGGCGTGTGGACCAGAGCGTCCTCCTCCGGCGCGAGGTCTGGCGACTGGCCGTCCGATCCGGGGCGACCGTCCAGTTCCTCCGGCGCCGGGCGTGACACGTCGGGGATCGTGGTCATGATGAGGAACCTCGCAGGGCTAGGGAGACCTCGCCGCTCAGAAGGGCGAACTCGGGGTCGAACCGCAGTTCGGGCTTGCGCGGGTAGTCGAACGGCACATCGAAGCCGGCCACGATCCGTCCCGGTCGAGCCGACATGACATACACCTTGGTGCTCATGAACACCGCCTCGCCGATCGAGTGGGTGATGAACAGCCCCGCGAACCCCTCCGACTGGAACAGCCGCTGAGTCTCCTCGTTGAGGTGCTCGCGGGTGATCTCGTCGACCGCGCCGAAGGGCTCGTCGAAGAGGAACACCGGCGGCTTCAACGTGAGGGTGCGGGCCAGCGAGGTCCGCATCCTCATGCCGCCCGACAGCGACTTCGGGTAGTGGTCCTCGAAGCCTGTCAGCCCGACCAGCTCGATCGCGGCCGTGGACAGGCTCCGGCGCTCGCCGGAGCCGAAGCCGTGAAGCTCCGCGAACAGTTCCACGTTCTGGCGCACCGTCCGCCACGGAAGCAGCGTGGCGTCCTGGAACACGTAGCCGAGGCTGTCCCGGTCGACCTCGACGCTGCCCGCGGTCGGTTCCAGCAGGCCGGAAGCGATCCGCAGCAGCGTCGACTTGCCGCAACCGGACGGCCCGACGATGGTCACGAACTCGCCCTTCTTTATCGAGAGCGTGATCTCGCGCAACGCTTCGGTGCCGTCAGGGAAGATCATGCCGATCCCGTCGAATGACAGCGCACCATTCATGCTGGCAGTCGTCACCAGATCCGTCTCCCCCTTGGCAGCGAAATGTGGACGGTTGCCGATCTCAGCGGCGACCATACAGTACCGCCAACAGCCATCGACCAGACCGGTGAATGATGAGAATCCTCCTACTCGACGGCTACGACCCGTCCGACCACGACCGGCGCGTGGTCGTCGAGGCGATCGAGGAGTTGCGTGCCGGGCGCCACGAAGTGGACCTGCTCCCGGTTCACGGCTTCAACGCGGTGATGTCCGCGGCCGAGCGGGTCGCCTACCACGGCGACCAGCCGGTGATCTCCGACGATGTCCGCGACTCGGCCGAGCGGCTGCAGGCCGCGGATGCGCTGCTGTTCTGCTACCCCTCCGTGGTCTTCAATGTGCCCGCGAGCCTGAAGGGCTGGCTCGAGCGGGTGATGGTGCCGGGCGTGGCGTTCGTGTTCGACGACCAGCACCGGGTCAGGCCGGGGATGCAGAACATCCGCCGGATCGGCGCCCTCACCACGAGCCCGCACGGGCGGCGGGCCCGGCGGCGGGCCCGCGACGCGGGCAAGCGCACCACGGCCAGGACGCTCCGGCTCAGCGCCCACAAGCGCTGCCGGACCACCTTCGTGTCGGTGCCGACACCCGCGGACGACGAGGGCATCACCAAGATCCGCAAAGCCCTACGCCGCTGGTAGCGCACAGGACCCGCCGGCCGGGAGGACTCGACTATGGCAGCAGGGGCAGCACCTCTTCGGCGATGCGGTGGAGCTGCTCCTCCACCTGCCCGTAGGGGTCGCCGGGCATGGCCGGGAACAGCAGCAGGTTCTCAAGGCCTATCTGCTCGTCGTAGGCGGCGATGGCCTCAGCCACCTGCTCGCCGGTGCCCACGAAGGTGGTCTTCTGGTCGATGGATTCCTCGAGGGTGGGGATCAGCCCCGGCTTGGCCGGCTTGCCGTCGGCACCCATGTAGCCCTTGCTCCAGCCGTAGGGGCCTAGGAACTTCCAGAACTCGTCGTGGCCGTCGCGCATCGACGCCACCGCCTCCTCATAGCTGTCGTCAACCCGCACGTTGAGCACGAGCAGGCGGTGCTCGCCCCGGCCCAGCTCGCGCCCGTGCTCGGCTGCGTGGATCTCGGCGAACTTCTCCCAGCGCATCTTCACGAAGGAGTGGTGGTTGTTCCAGAACACGCCGCCCCAGCCCCACCGTGGCACCTGCTCCAGCGTCGGGGGCGAGGTGATCGCCTGCCAGATCTCGTAGGGATAGAGAGGTCTCGGCACCAGCGACAGCTCGGTCACGAACCCGCCCCGGTCCGGGATCCCCGCCGGCGGGAAGTCGTACACCTCGCCATGGAAACTGAAGGTCTCATTGTCGAGGGCCAGGCGGATCACCCGCATGGCCTCGTCGAACTGCTTGCGGTTGAACTCGTCGGCCGCGGCCTTGTCGGGATTGTCGAAGCTGCCGATCTGGGTGCCCAGCGTCTCAGCCTCACGCGGCACCGTGCCCCGACCCACACCCAGGATGGCGCGCCCGCCGGAGACGTTGTGCATCGTCGCGAAGTCCTCGGCCAGGCGCAGCGGATGCCACTGCGGCACGATGTTGAACGCCATCCCGATACGGATGCTCTCGGTGCGCTCAGCCAGGATCGTTCCCACCAGGATCCCGTTGGGGACCACCTCATAGCCCTCGTGCTGGAAATGGTGCTCGGTCAACCAGAACGAATCGAACCCCAACCGGTCACACACCACCCCCATGTCGATGATCCGCTCCGTCGCCCGCCACACCTCCTTGTGGTCATAGCGGCGGTCGGTGGGAGCGGGCGGGCCGGCGCCCGCGTCAGAGAACTCCACCCCACCGAACAGGAACACCCCCGTGCGCACGCAGCCAACTGTAGGCCACTGCGGTTTCTGAGATCGAAACCCGGCGGGTGGGACGGTGCCTCCCGCGTGCGACACTGCTCGGCGTGGCCGACTTCAGCCAGACCGGAGGGGTGCCCACTCTCCACGACCTCCTCCACCGCAGCGTTTCGGACCTCGAATGGAACCTGCGAACGTGGGCCGCGAAGCGGCCGGTGACGTTGATCATCCCCTGCCTTGCCTCCGAGATCGGCTCGGACGCGTTCGACAAGATGCTTGGCGAACTGGCGTCGGCCGATTGGCTGGCCCGGATCGTGGTGGGTCTCGACCAGGCCGACGAGACCGACTTCCGCAACGCCCTCCGCCTGGTCGACGCCCTTCCCCAGCAGGGCGACGTCGTATGGAACGACAGCGAGGCCGTCCTTCGCATCGAGGAGGGTCTGGCCGCTCAAGGGCTCGCGCCGCGCAGCCGCGGCAAGGGACGCAACGTCTGGTACTGCCTGGGAGCGGTGCTGGCCCGGGGGACCGAGCCCGTGATCGCCATGCACGATGCCGACATCGTGGGCTACCGCCGCGAGCTGCTGGCCCGGCTGGTGTATCCGGTGGCCCATCCCGGCTTCGGCTACTGCTTCGCCAAGGGCTACTACCACCGGGTCACCGAGGGCCGCTTCTCCGGTCGGGTCACCCGACTGCTGGTCGCCCCGCTGGTGCGAGCCCTGCAAGCCGAGGCGGGCGAGCACAGCTACCTGCGCTTCCTGGAGGGGTTCCGCTACCCGCTGGCGGGGGAGACGGCCATGGAGTCGCGGCTGGCGGCGAGCCTTCGCATCCCCGGGCACTGGGGCATGGACATCGGCATCCTCTCCGACGTGTACGCCCAGTGCGAGCCCTCGGCCATCTGCCAGGTGTCGGTGGCGAACGCCTACGACCACAAGCACCAGGACCTCTCGGAGCACGACGCCACCGCCGGTCTGCGCCGGATGAGCATCGACGTGTCGGCCACCATCATCCGCCGCCTGGGACTCGAGTCCCTGGACGGAGCCTCCGGGCTCTGCGACGCCTATCTGGTCGAGGCCCGGGACCTGATCCGCCACTACGCCAACGATGCCGAGATCAACGGCTATGTCGTGGACCGCGCCGCCGAGGAGGCCACCGTGGAGGTGTTCGCCCGCAGCCTGGCCGATGCCGTCGAGGTGTGCCGAGCCCATCCCGGCGAGGACGAGTTGAACCCGTCGTGGCGGCAAGTGCTGGAGCACGCGCCCGAGGTGGCTCCGATGCTCCTCGAGTCGCTCGACCCGGAGGCAGTGCTCGCCCGGTGAGCCTCTAGAGCGTCGGCCCCTTGGCAGTCAGCAGTCGCGGACGACGCGGAAGGCCCGCATCGTGGCCTCGCGGCACCACTGGCCCATGGCCTCGTCGACGGCCTCGACGTCGGCGCGCGGCACGGCGTCCCAAGCCTCCATCGACTCCCACCGGATCACTGCGTGGACCCGGCCGGGATCGTCGTCGGCGACCCACATCTCCTTGCCGGCGAACCCGGGACGGGATTCGAGATAGCGGCTCCAGTGGCGCTCCTCCACAGCCAACCACTGCTCGCGCTCGGACGGGTCCACCTCGAAGGTGAGGAACTCGATGACCATGGGTTTCAGGCTAGAGGCCGAGCGGAAGCCACCCTTGGACGGGGGCTCCTCAAAGCCGCTCTGAGCGAGGCCGTGGCCCGAGCGGCCCGTGAGCGAAGCGAACAAGAGCGGGAAACAAGAGCGCAGCGCGGCGTAGGGTGAAGGGGTGACCGGAGCCGTCTGCGATCTTCGCAGCTACATGGCGGTAGCCGAGGCCGCGGGGATGCTCAACCGCATCTCGCGTCCGGTGAGCCTCGAGCACGAGCTGGCCGACGTGGCCGCCGCGCTGGAGCGGTCCGACGCGGGGCCGGCGCTGTTCGAGGCGCCCAAGGACTCGCCGTGGCCGATCTTCTCGGGCGCGGTCAGCAGCCGGCGCACCGCGGCGCTGGCCCTGGGCTGCGAGCCCGACGAGGTGGTGGACCGCATGGGCCACGCCCTCGAGCCCGCCAACGGGGTGGCGACAACCCTCGTGGACGGCGCGGCCTGGCACGACGACGGCATGACCGGCGACGACGTGGACCTGGCCGCCATACCCATCCCCACCCACTCGCGGGGCGACGGCGGCGCCTTCATCACCGGGGCGGTGAGCGTCACCAAGGACCCGATCAGCGGGCGGGGGAACCTGTCGTACAACCGGATGCTGATGCTGGACCGCAACGTTCTGGGCTTCAACGTCAACGAGTGGCGCGACGTGGGCACGTTCATGCGCAGCCGGCCCGACCCCGACGCGCCCTTCGACGTGGCCCTGGCCATCGGTCTCGACCCGGCGGTGATGATCGCGGCCGGGGTGCGCACGCCGGTCGACGAACTGCTCATCGCGGGTGCCCTGCGAGGCCGGCCGGTGGAGGTGTGCCGGGGCCGCACCATCGACGTTGACGTGCCGGCGCACGCCGAAGTGGTGATCGAGGGCCGGATCCGGCCCAGCCAGCGGGCCGACGAGGGGCCGCTGGCCGAGTTCCACGGGTATCACGGCGAGATGTGGCCCAGCCCCACGGTTGAGGTGACCGCCATCTCCTGGCGCCACAGCCCCATCTACCAGACGATCATCCCGGGGTGGTACGAGCATGTGTTCATCGGCAACGTGCTGCCCCGCGAGCCGTTGCTGCGCCGCTTCGTGCGCCACATCGACCCCGGTGCCGACGTGCACATCCCGCCCTACGGCAACGGCTTCCTGGCTGTGATCCAGATCGACCGCGACAACCCGGGCACGCCCAAGAACCTGGCCATGGCGGCCATGGCGGCCCACATCAACATCCGCAACGTGATCGTGGTGGACCGCGACATCGACGTCAGCCAGCCCTCCGAGCTGCACTGGGCCCTCACCAACCGGGTCCACTGGCTCGACGACGTGTTCTGTGCAGCCCATGCCCAGGGCCACGAGATGGACCCCACCGCCGACAACCGGGGCATCAGCACCAAGGTGGGCATCGACGCCACCTACAAGCGGGAGCGCCGCGAGTACGGCGAGCGAGTGGCCTACGCGCCGGTCGATCTACAGAACTACCTGCAGTGACGGTCGCGAGCCGAGCCCCCGCCCCCGCCCCGGGGAAGTACCTGCAGTGACGGTCGCGAGCCGAGCCCGAGCCCCCGCCCCGGGGAAGTACCTGCAGTGAGCGGGCCGCGGCGGGTGGTGGTGGCCATCAGCGGGGCCACCGGCGTGGTGTACGGCGTCCGGGCCCTGGAACTGCTGCGCGAGGTCGAAGATGTGGAGACCCACCTGGTGATCACCGGGCCCGGCCGCCAGACCCTGGCCTACGAGACCGACCTGGCACCGGCCGACGTGGAGGCGCTGGCCGACGTGGTACACGGCTCGCGCGACATCGCCGCGCCGATCTCGTCGGGCTCCTACGCCACCGCCGGGATGATCATCGCCCCATGCTCGATCAAGATGCTCTCGGCAGTGGCCAACTCCTTCGGCGCCGACCTCGTGTCGCGGGCCGCTGACGTGACACTCAAGGAGCGGCGGCCGCTGGTGCTGATGGTGCGCGAGACGCCGCTGCATCTGGGCCATCTGCGCCTGATGGTCCAGGCCGCGGAGATCGGCGCGGTTGTGTATCCGCCGGTTCCGGCCTTCTACACCCGGCCCGAGTCCATCGAGGACATAGTGGACCACACGGTGGTGCGGGCCCTCGAGCATCTGGGCGTCGGGGCCGGCGACATCCCCCGCTGGGGGGAGTAGGCACCGGCCCACCCCGAACTTCCGGGGGTTGAGCGCGATTATTCGTCTCAGGCACCGGAAGTTCGTGCGAGCGGACCTCAGGACAAGGTGCGGAGCACGGCGTTGGCGGTGTTGCGGCCGGGAGCACCCCAGATACCCGAGCCCGGGAACGTGCCCGCGCCCGACAGGAACAGCCCTGGTACCGGCGCCCGGTACCGGCTCAGCTCCCGGCGCCGTCCGAACAGCGACGACAGCGGGGACCCCGCGTATGACGGCGTGTAGCCGCGGCCCAGGAACAGCTCGCGCTCGTAGCGGTCCGGGGTCATGGTCCGGTAGCGGTCGATCGACTGCAGGTATCCGGGCTGCAGGAGTCCGGACCACACCTCCAGCCAGCGGGCCGGCTCGGCCGATGCCTCCCAGCCTCCCTCGAGGTCGTATGGGGTGAACAATGCCTCGAGGCTCAGCACGTGATGGCCGTCGCGGCTGCGCATCGACGGGTCCAGCGCCGACGGCACGTTGGCCATCATCGTCGGACGCGGCGCCACCCGTCCCAGGCTCCGCAGACGGTGGGCCTCGGCCAGCTCGGCCGCGCTGGGCGAGATGACGTAGTTCGGCTCGCTGGTGGCGCCTCCCTCGAAGAGGTCGAGCAGGTCCGAGTCCTCCAGGGCGGGGTAGCGGGGGACCTCGGTGACGACCGCATCGATCTTGGACTGGTATCCCTCCCCGGGGACTTGGGTGCGGGCCCGGTCGACGAAGCGGCGGGCCGCACGGTCGGTGGGCTCCGGGAGCCACCGTGACGCCACCGAGGCCGGATCGCAGGTCGTGACCACCGCGGCCGCGGTGACCTCGGTGCCGTCGGCCAGGCGCACCCCCCGCACGGCCTGGCCGTCCATCAGCAGCCCGGTCACGGCCGTCCCGCAGCTCAAGCGGCCCCCCGCGGCGGTGAAGGAGGCGGCCAGGGCTTCGGGCAGGGCGCCGCTGCCACCCACCGGCCGGCCTGTCTTGACCATGTGGCGCATGGCGTAGAGCACACCGGCCATGCCGGTGCCGGGCGCGTCGGGGGGCGCGCCCCACACGGTGGGCCCGTTGCTGATCGCGGGCATGATCAGGGCCTCGTCGTCGAAGTACGACCTCAGCACGTCCAGCGCGCTGGCCCGGCTCCACCGCAGCAGCCTGGCGCCGCCCCTCCCCCGGCGGGCCAGCACCCGGGCCAGCATCCGCGGCGTGGAGGCCGGACCGGTGCCGATCTCCAGGCTGAGCTCGGCCACCGGTCGGGCGTCGGCGAGATAGCGGCGGTAGGCCTCGGCCGCTGCGGGCCGGTGGCGCCCGATGGACTCGATGGTGCGCTCGCTGTCGTTGAAGAACAACCACGGCGGGCTGCCGTCGTAACCCATGTAGACGGTGGTGGGATCGGCTTCCAGGTATCGCAGTCCGTGGGCGGACAGGTCCAGGTCGTCCATGAAGGGCATGGCCCGCACCAGGGTGTGATCGCAGCTGCAGATGTTGAAGCGGGCGTCGAGGTCGCCGACCGTCGAGGCGCAGCCCCCTACTTGGTCGCGGGCCTCCACCAGCAGGGTGTCCACTCCGGCCCGGGCCAGGTATGCCGCGCAGATGAGGCCGTTGTGGCCGCCGCCCACCACCACCGCGTCGGCGTCGCCGACCGTTCCCGAGCGGCTGGACCCGGCGCCGACCTCCGGGGCGACACCGGCGGCGGTCACAGCGGGGTCGCCGCCGGGTCCCCGTCCGGGCGGACCACCACCGACTCGGTCTGCCGCCGGTCGAGTTCGGCGACCAGGTCCTGCACCTGCGGGTCGTCGGGGTCGGCCCCGGCGACGGCCACCGTGAACCGGGCGGACTCCGGGACGTTCTTCGTCATGCCCACCGGACTGGTCAAAGCCGCCGCGGCCCTCGCCGGAGTGAGCCGCTCGTACGGCGAGCAGCCGGCGGCGGCGGCCACCCGCAGCGGCCGGTGGACCCGGTCCGCGATCACGTAGCCGAGCGCATCGGCGCCGATGCAGGCCACCACGTGGGTGGAGGCGGAGGGGATGGGCGGTTCCCACGGCGCGGGAGCGGTGAAGGGACGGCGACGGGCTCCATCGGCCTCAACAACTATGTGATCGGCGGCCCCGTTGGCAAACCAGCGGTCGACTTCGGTGGGCGCGAACCCGAGGGCTTTGCGCTCGTCGGTCGTCCTCCACACCAGCACGGCGTCGTCGTGGTCGAGGGCGGCGGCCAGTTCGTCGTCTGTGGGCCCGATCAGGCACGGGAACCCGCCGGTGCGGTCACACCCCATGCGGGTTGTGGTGGTCAGCAGCGTGCGGGCCGGCAGGTTCCGGCCCAGCGCGAACAGCAGGGTCGTCTTGCCGCCGCCGCCGACCAGGGCCACCAGCGACCGGCGTCCCAGCCCGAGGGCCTCAGCGGCACCGGCCAGGCTGGTGACGTGCACGTTCCTGCCGGTGGGTCAGGTCTCCCGGATCTTGCGGGCGAGCACGACGATCACTGTCACCAGAACGCCCATGATGATGAGCCGCTTAAAGTTCTTCACGGCGCGAAGCGTAGTAGTCCGGCGGGCCACCGCGGCCACAGAATCTTGGCGGCTGTGAGGCTGGGCCGCGACGCCGGTTACCCTGCCGCTCGGAGGTGTCTGAGTGCCTGGTGGGCTCCCCCGCCTTCAAAGCGGGTGGGACGGGCGATCCCCGTCCGGCGGGTTCGATTCCCGTCCACCTCCGCCATGACAGTCTCCAAGATGTCACATGCTGCAAAAGGCACGGGCCAGCGCGCTCACCTGGCAGCCCCGAGATAGCGATGGCTCGCAGTAGCCGGTGCCACCCGCTCAAGACGGGCGACGAACCCCGGGACGGGCGCCACCGGCGGCCTTCTCGGACGCGAGTCCCTGTGGCCTCTAGACGGGAGCCTCGGTATCGGCTGCTACCAGCCTTATCTCCAAGCCGTCAAGAACACCCTCAGCGTCGGCCCACTCATGAATGGCGGCCACGAGATCGTCCAAGTGCTCCGAGCCTCCGGTGAACCCGAGGTCGTCCTCCGCCCACCAGCGCGTGCCCTCATCGTGGTTCTGGCACACGCGAACTTCATGCATCAGACACCTCCCGCCGCCCACGGCAGCGCCGCCGTCGCTCTCTGGACAGTGTAATCGTGCGGCTATTTGGTTGCTTTAAAGTCTAAGTTGCGCTAATGAACGGCTGCATGATATATTCCGTTCATTCTTCCCCGCCCCCCTCGGGCCGCGACCCGGGGGCTGGCGGGTGCTATCGCTTCGGGGCTGCCGCCCGGGCCGGTGAAGGGTTCATCTCGTGCCACCGCTTAGGCAGTAGCGGCGCGGGGCCGGTTAGACGTTGAGGAGGTCGCGGGCGCCGGTGTCGCTGGAGGGGTGGCGCAGCTTCGACATGGCCCGGGCCTCGATCTGGCGGATCCGCTCCCGGGTGAGGTTGAAGTGCTCGCCGACCTCCTCCAGGGTGCGGGGCTCGCCCCGGTCGAGGCCGAAGCGCAGCTTGAGGATGTCGCGCTCGCGCTCGTCCAGCGGGGACAGCAGCCGCATGATCTCGTTGGGCAGCATGGTGGTGGCCGCGGTGTCGAAGGGCGAGTCGATCGACCGGTCCTCCACCACGTCGCCCAGCTCGGCGTCGCCGTCCTGGCGCAGCGGCTCCGACAGCGACAGCGGCTCGGACTGGAAGCGCAGCGCCTCGGTGACCTTGTCCTCGGGCATCTCGACCTCGGCGGCCAGCTCCACCAGAGTGGGCGGCCGGCCGTACTTGAGTTCCAGGCGGGAGCGGGCCTTCTGGAGGCGGGCCAGCGTGTCGCCGGCGTGGACCGGCAGCCGGATGGTGCGGCCGGTGTTGGCGATGCCCCGGGTGATGGCCTGGCGGATCCACCAGGTGGCGTAGGTCGAGAACTTGAAGCCCTTGCGCCAGTCGAACTTCTCGACCGCGTGCATCAGACCGAGGTTGCCCTCCTGGATCAGGTCGAGCAGCGGCAGGCCCGAGGCCTGGTACTTCTTGGCGATGGAGACCACCAGCCGCAGGTTCGACTGCACGAAGGTTCGCTCGGACTCCAGCCCCCGCCGGTCCTTGCGGCGCAGGTCCCGGCGGCGGTGGTCGGTCAGGGAGCCGGGGGCGGCCTCCTTGAGTTCCTTGCGGGCTGCCAGCCCGATTTCGATCTCCTGGGCCAGCCGGACTTCGTCGTCCTTGGTCAGCAGCGGGTACTGGCCGATGTCGGTGAGATAGAGGCGGACAAGATCCTCCTCGTCTCTCTCAACTCGCTCCTTGACCTTTACCACGTACCCCCACTCCAGGTCCGAAAGGAGCCGGCCCAACGACAGCCGCCCCACGCGCCATTGCTGCGTTGAACGATAACGAGGTTTTGCCCATCGCCAACCACAGCACCGAACTGGCAGCCGACGACACCGGAAACGGCCCCCACCGCTGCCAATCCCGGCGCAGGGCCACCGCCTCTCCCGAACTGGCAGCACAATGCACGCATACCGCGAGAACGCTGCCAATTCCGGTCCAGGGCCACCGCCCCTCCCGAACTGGCAGCACAATGCACGCATACCGTGCAGAGCGCTGCCAATTCACCCCGGAAGCCGGCGACGCCCGGCTACCCGGGCCGCAGAAGCGAGCGCTCCACAATGCCGCCGGCCGCAAACAGCACACCGGCAGCCGCCTCGATTGCCCCGGACTGGGCGACACCGGCAGCCGCCTCGACCGCTCCGGACTGGGTGGCTCCGGCAGGGGCGGCCCGGCGGTCCAGATCGGACCCGAGCGAGCCGGCCGTGGAGATCAGGGCTCCATCGCAGTGGGGCGCGGCGTGCTCGCGAATCTCCGCGTACACGCGCCGCAATTCAGGCACGAGCACTTCGCGGGCGATGTCGAGGCGCTCCACCGATCCCTCCGAGGCCGCGATCTCGTCGAGCGCGGCGGCCAGCGACCCATCGGCGGGCGCGGCCTGCCTCCAGGGAGCCATCAGCTCGGAGTCGGGCTGGAGACCGTCGAACGCCTCGCGGTGCGAGGCGAGGCGGCGGCTCAACTCCGACAGCGGCGCCGCGACCTCGGCGTGCCCGGGCGCGCCCGCCGCTTGTGCGGCCCAGCCCTCGAGCATCTCCGCCAACCGTCCGCAGGCCCAGCGCAGCGCGCACACCAGCCGCGCCGTCTGGGCCACGGAGTAGCCGCGGCTCACGGAACGCCCGCCTCCAGCCCGGCCCCGCCACCGCGCCGGCCACTCCCGAGGGCCACGGAGTAGCCGCGGCTCACTGGTCGCTCGAGCCGCGGTACCGGTTGATGATCGGCATGCGCCTGTCCCGGCCGAACGCCCGGCCGGTGAGTCGGGGACCGATCGGCGTCTGGCGGCGCTTGTACTCGGCGGTGTCCACCATGCGGCACACCTGCTCCACCACCTCCGGCGGCGCGATCTGGGCCTGCTGGATCTCACCGACGCTTCGAAGCTCCTCCACGTACAGCCGCAGGATGGGATCGAGCACCTCGTAGGACGGCAACGACTGGTCGTCGCGCTGGCCGGGCGCCAGTTCGGCCGACGGCGCCTTGGCCAGCACCGTCGCCGGGATGAGTTCGCTTCCCGCCTGCAGGTTGCGCCAGCGGCACAGCTCGTACACGTCGAGCTTCCATAGATCCGAGACCACCGCGTACGCACCGGCCGTGTCGCCGTACAGGGTCGAGTAGCCCACGGCCAGCTCGCTCTTGTTGCCGGTGGTGAGCACCAGCCAGCCGTGCTCGTTGGCCAGCGCCATCAGCGTCAGGCCGCGGATGCGGGCCTGGAGGTTCTGGTCGGTGATGCCTCCCGGTTCGAGTCCGTCGCCGAGACCGGGTTCGAGCATCTCGGCCAGCGCCGCGTGACCCGGTTCGATGCCGACGATGCGAGCATCGATGCCGAGGTTGGCGGCCAGCTTCTCGGCGTCGGTGACCGAGTGCTCGCTGGAGTTGCGGGACGGCATCAGCACGCCGTGCACATGGTCTGCGCCCAGCGCGTCGACCGCGACGGCTGCGGTCAGCGACGAGTCCACCCCGCCGGAGAGTCCCACGCAGACATCGCTGAAGCCGCTCTTGTGGACGTAGTCGCGGGTGGCCAGCACCAGGGCGGCCCAGCGCTGAGCGTCGAGGTCCATGGGCGGCGCGATGGGCGCGGCCAGACGCTCGCGACCGGATGCCGATGCGCCCTCCCGCGTCACTGCGACCTCCCGCGTCACTGCGCCCACCCGCGTCACTGCGCCCTCCCGCGTCACTGCGACCTCCCGCCTCACTGCGACCTCCCGCGTCACTGCGACCACCGGGTGCCGGTGCTGCGGGGGCGGGATGTGCCGGCGGGACGGCAGATCCACATCGAACACATCGACCGACTCGGCGAATGACACGCAGCGGGCCGCCACCGACCCGTCGGAGGCGATCACGAACGATCCGCCGTCGAAGACCAGTTCGTCCTGGCCGCCCACGAGGTTCACGCAGACGACCGCCACGCCGGCCTCGGACACCCGCCGGCCGATCACCTGCTCGCGGGCGGCCTGCTTGCCGGCCCGGAACGGCGACCCGTTGACGTTCACCACCAGCTGTGCGCCGGCCCGGGCCAGATCGCTCACCGGGCCGTCCGGAACCCAGGCGTCCTCGCACACGGTCACCCCCACCACTGCGCCTCCGATCTCGAAGAGCGGCGGCTCCTCGATGCCGGGCCGGAAGTGGCGCAGCTCGTCGAACACGTCGTAGTTGGGCAGGTGGCGCTTGCGGTAGACGCCGCGCACCTCGCCGGCTGCGCATACCGCCACCGCGTTGAAGGCCTCGCTGAAGCTCTCGACCCCGGCCATGTCGGGCACCCGCCGGCCGGTCTCGCCGGCGCCGTCGACGAAGCCGACCACGGCCGCGCACGAACCGGTGCGGGCCGCGAACCGGTCGAGCGCGGCCCGGCTGGCCGCGACGAAGCCCGGCCGCAGGACGAGGTCCTCGGGCGGGTAGCCGGTGATGACCAGCTCGGGCAGCACCGCGAGGTCGGCGCCGGCGGCCTCGGCCCGGGCCTGCGCCTCGGCGGCCAGGGCCACGTTCGCTTCCAGGTCGCCGACGGTCGGGTTGACCTGGCAGATCGCCACCCTCAAGCGGTCGGGTCCCGCTCCCCTAGCAGCGTCGGCGGCCATCGGGGGCGGGGCGGGTCAGAGGCCGAGCGAGTAGGCGTACGGATCCGCTGCATACGGGCGAGGCCGTGGCCCGAGCGGCCCGTGAGCGCAGCGAACAAGGGCGGGAGACACCCCGCCCGAACGCGACGGGCATGCGCCTACCCGCGCACGTTCTCAGTTGTAGCCGACGAGTGCTTCGCAGATGGTCCTCGTCAGCAGGGTGGTCACGTGGTAGGGGTCGGCGTTGGCGTTGGGGCGGCGGTCCTCGATGTAGCCCTTGCCGTCGCGGGCGACCTGCCACGGGATCCGCACCGAAGCACCCCGATCCGACACGCCGTAGGAGTACTGGTCATAGCGCTCGGTCTCGTGCTCGCCGGTCAACCGGAACTCGATACCGGCGCCGTAGGCGGCCAGGTGCTCCTCGGGCTTGCCGGCCATGCCGAGCGCTTCGCAGGCCGCGATGATGGGCTCGTAGCTCTCGCGCATCGACCTGGTGGACACGTTGGTGTGCATGCCTGCGCCGTTCCAGTCGCCCAGCATCGGCTTGGGCTCGATGGTCACCTCGATGCCGTGCTTCTCCGCGAGGCGGAACAGCAGGTAGCGGGCCACCCACACATGGTCCGCGACCGTGACGGTGTCCGACGGCCCGATCTGGAACTCCCACTGGCCGGGCATCACCTCCGCGTTTGTGCCTGCGATGTCCAGACCGGCCTGGATGCACGCGGTGGTGTGCTCCTCGATGAGGTCGCGGCCCGAGATACGGCCCGCGCCGACCCCGCAGTAGTACGGACCCTGCGGAGGCGGGAACCCCGCGGGGGGGAACCCGGCCGGCCACCGGGTCGTCGCGTCCAGAAGCGTGTACTCCTGCTCCATCCCGAAGAGCGGCGCCTGGTCCTTGTACTTCTCGTACACGGCCACGCACTCAGCCCGCCGGTTGGTGGGATGCGGCGACAGATCACGGGTCAGCAGCGTCTCGCACAGCACCAGAATGTTGTCGCCGCCGCGGACCGGGTCGCCGCAGGTGAACACCGGCTTGAGCACGACATCGGAGTTGTCGCCAGTCGCCTGATTGGTGGACGAGCCGTCAAAGCCCCAGATCGGCGGCGCCTCGTCATTGGCCAGGATCTTCGTCTTGGTGCGGATCTCACCCACCGGCTCAACGCCGTCGATCCACAGGTACTCCGCTCGATAAGTCACGGCATCTCCTTCTGGGGTTTGTGTCGGTTGCTGGGGTCTTGAACGCTGAAAGAGGCTATCGGGATTTACTGTCGATTCTCGGCCCACCAGCCGTCCAGTCGAGCCAGCAATTCGTCGACGGGAAGCTCACCTTCGGTGCGCTTGACCTCCAGCAGCCAGGCCAGAGCCTCGCCCACCTTCGGACCGGGGGGCAGGCCGAGATGGGCCATGACCGCGCCACCGTCGATCTGGGGCCGCTCCGCCGCCCGGCGCTCGGCGTCGGCCAGTTCGGCAATGCGACGCTCGAGATCGTCGATCTGGCGGTGGAGGTCGGCCTCCCGCTGGAGGTTGCGGGTGGTGCAGTCCGACCGGACCAGCTGGTTGAGACGGCCCAGCAGCGGCCCCGCGTCCCGGGCGTAGCGGCGCACCGCGGCGTCGCTCCATCCCGACGCGTAGCCCTTGAACCGTCCCGACAGCCTCACCAGCTCGCTCACATCGTCGACGGTGCGCTCGTCGAAGCCCAGCTCGGCCAGCCGCTTGCGGGTCATCCGGGCCCCCACCGCCTCGTGGTGGCGGAAGGTCACCTCGCCGTGTTCGTAGCTGCGGGTGCGGGGCTTGCCGATGTCATGGAACAGCGCCGCCAACCGGACCACGAGGTCGTCAGGAGTCTTGGCCACCACCGCGATCGTGTGGGCCAGCACGTCCTTGTGCCTGTGGATCGGATCCTGCTCCATCTGCAGGTCCGGCAGCTCCGGAACGATCTCAGCCATCGCGCCGCGGTCGACGGCCGACCACAGCCGGGGCGCGGGATCATCGCCGCTGAGCAGGGCGCACAGCTCTTCTCCCAGAGGCCGAGCGGATATGGAGCGACTCATGAGGATCTTCGTGATCCGGCGAGCGAGGCCGTGGCCCGAGCGGCCCGTGAGCGCAGCGAACAAGAGCGGGAGTGGCACCGCGGCAACGCATGGGGCCGGCACACACTCGCGGCCGCTCGATGGGTCTGCCGGGCATCCACGATCATCACCGTAATCAAGCCTATGATCCGGCTTCGCGGTTCTGTCTCGTGACGCGGCGGGACCGAGCCCGCGGTGTATGGTGGGCGCCTGGAAAGGAGTTCTCATGCGATCACTGAGGCTCGCAACGGCGATACTCGCGCTGGCGCTGGTCGCGGCAGCGTGCAGCGACGACGAGAACGGCGAGGACGTGCCGACCGAAGAGGTGACAACGACCACCGGGTCTGCCACTCCTACTACGACCCAACCCCGGGTGACCACACCGACGACGGCGCCGCCCGACACTACGACCACTACGGTCGCAGAAGTCGTCTCTACTACTAGCACGACAGCGGCGCCCGACACCCCGGTCAGCATCAGTCCGCCTCCCCCGCCGAGCAACGTCAGGTGCCAGGCCGGCACAGCCGAGAACGAGCTCCTGGTGGCGTTCGACGCCCTTCCCATTCCAGCCGACATCTCCAAGATCCGCGTCTACGTGTCGGTGGACGGCGGGCCGATGACCACCAACGGCGAGTACACCCTCGGCCAGATCGACTCCAGCGGCGACCGTTGGTCCGCTCCGGCTCGGAGGCTGCCTGCCAACGTGCCGCTGCGGCTCGCCGCGACGTCCTTCAACCAACTGGGCCAGGAGTCGGGTTGGTACATCGTGGAGGGCCACTACACCGGCCCGGGGGCGCCCTGCGGCGAGGCTCTGCCTCCGCCCACCGGCACCGCCGGCATCGGTGAGGGCGAGGGCGAACAGGGGTAATAGCAGGCTCGCTACGCTGGCCGGGAACCAGATCGACCCGGCGGGCGTCATAGGTGTTGACCGTCCCAGTCGGGAGGACACCTATGCATGATGCGATCAACCTCCATGTGAGGGCGCCTCGCCGTCCCTTGAGGATCCTGGCGCTGGCCCTTCTGGGCGCAGTGCTGGTGTTGTTCGGCGCCTGCGCAGGCGACGACAGCGACGAATCAGCCGCGCTGACCGCGGCCCCAGCCGCCCAAGAGGACAGCACGGCCGACACGGGCGCGGCACCGGCGGCCACAACGGTGCCAGTAACCACAACGCCGCCACAGCCGGATGCCGGGGCTGCTCTGGCCGTTCCCACCGCGCTCACGCCCGCCGATCTCGGACGCGAGATCGTGTACCGGGCCACGATCAGCGTTCAGGCCGACGACGTGACCGCGGCCAGCAACGAGGCGGTGGCCATAGTCCAGGGACTGGGCGGGATCGTGTTCTCCCAGACGACCCGCACCGAGCCCCAGCCCCGGGCCGAGATCGTGTTCAAGGTGCTGCCCACCGACTTCTCGACTGCGCTGGAGCGCCTGGCCGGCGTGGGGAAGCTGGTCGACCAGTCGATCAGCGCCGACGATGTGACCGAGCGGGTCGTCGACCTCGAGAGCCGCATCAGCACCGCCGAGACCAGCGTGGCCCGCCTGCGCCGACTCCTGGAGGAGGCCGTCGACTTGGAGGACGTGGCCCAGATCGAGGGCGAGCTGCTGGACCGCGAGACCACTCTCGAGGTGCTGCGGGGCCAGCTGCGCACTCTGCGCGACCAGGTGGACCTGGCCACCATCACGCTGACCATCACCCAGTCGCCCACCGTGCCGCCCGACACCGGGATAGAGGTGGCGGCCTGGGTATCCGACGACGCCGACGACCCTTGCCTGGGGGCCCAGCACCTCACGGCCGATCCGGACTCGACCGTGTACTTGTGCCTGGAGGTGGAGAACCCGGGCGCCTCGACCCTCACTGACGTGTCGGTGCGGTCCCTCGATGTGCGTCTCGACATCGGCGCCTTCGAGACGCGGCAGGGCGGCTTCGACCGGATCGAGCCCGGCGGACTGCTGGTGGCCGTGCTGGAGATTCCCGTCGAGGATGGGCGGCTGGCCGGCCGGGTGGCCACTCGGGGCTTGGAGATCCGGCTGGAGGCGGAGGCCGTCCCGGTTGACGCGGAGGGAACTGAGCTTCCCGAGGTCTCCGGCGGCACCTATGTATGGCTCGACTCCCGCACCGACGACTCGCTTCCCGGCTTCCGCGACTCGATCTCCGACGGCGCCGGGTTCCTGCGCTCACTCGGAGGGGTGGCCCTGGTGGTGGTCGGCGTGTTGATTCCGTTCCTGCCGTTCGTGGCCGCGATCGTCGCCCTGGTCTGGTGGCGTCGCCGCCGCCGTCGGGCCCGCAAGCAGGCATCACCCCCGCCGCCCCCACCCGCTTCCGGCGCAGCGTCCCCCTAGCCTGTCGCGGTCGCCGCCGCGAGAGGAGCTGGCGTGGACGAGACACAGGAACGCAACAAGCAGGCCGCGGCCCGGTTCTGGGACGCCCTCTACTCCCACGACTGGGAGGCCATAGCGGGGTTCTTCAGCCCCGAGGCCAACTACGTGGACGTGGGCACGGGCGAGTCGGGCGGGGGCGCCCACGGCCCCGACCAGATCGTGGCCCGGCTGCGGCTGGGCCTGGAGCCGGTGGAGCGCCATACGCATGAGCCGGGCCTGGTGGTGGCCGAGGGCTCGGTGGTGGTCACCGAGCATCTGGAGGTGTGGTGCTTCCACACCGGCGAGGTGATCAGGCACCCGTTCACTTCGGTGATGGAGTTCGACGACGCGGGGAGGATCACACGCTGGTGGGACTACTCCAACCTGTCGAACCTGCTCGACAACGCCCCGCAGTGGTGGCTGGAGCACATCGCCTCGGGCTGGCGCTCCACCCTCGACGCCTGACGCGGCCGAGAAGTCCCCGAGGCCCAGGAGGATCCGCCGATGACCGACTCACTCGACCCGGCCGCCGTCTGGCGGGAGTTCTGCAGCCGGATCGCCGAAGCGGGGGCGGCCGTGCTGGACGACCCGGCGGCGTCCGGCAGCCGCAACCAGGCCGAGGGGCTGCGGTGCCTCAGCCGGCAGCTGGTGTTCGCGGTGCAGGACGCGGTGGAGTTCCGCGACGCCGACTTCCCCGCCCTCCACCGCTTCGACGACGACGTGACCAAGTGGGGCGGCCCCAACACCGACAACAACTACCTGCGCTGCTCCATCGACCCGGCCGGCCTCTACCGGCTCACCGCCGATGTGACCGGCTGCCGCGACGCGATCCTCTCGCTGTATGAGGGCGACATGCAGCTGGGCCGCTACGGCGTGTTCAGCGAGTGCGCGCTGCGTGAACTGAGCCTCGAGGACGGGCGCCTCGAGGTGATGATTGCGCCCGACCGTCCCGCCGGGGCGGCCAACTGGATGGCCACCAACCCCGAGGCGCGCTATCTGGGTATCAGGGTCTACGTGTGCGATTGGAGCACCGACGCCGTGCCCGACTTCTACATCGAGCGCCTCGACCGGACCGGCGACCGGCCGGAGCGGCTCACCGTCGACCGCATGGCAGAGGCGCTGGGGGAGGCCGCGGGCTGGGTGGAGACCTCGGTCCCCTTCTGGCTGCGCTTCATCGAGGGGATCCGCCAGCGCAACGGCGACAACGTCCTGACCCCGCCGATACACGCCCAGGGCGGCGCCGACAACATCGCCTACGGCGGCGGATTCTGGAACCTCGGCGACGACGAGGCCTGGCTGATCACGTTCGAGCCGCCGGAGGCCTTCACATGGTCGATCCAGACCCACACCTGGCCCTGGTTCGAGTCGGGAGACCTCGCCCACGCCCAGACCAGCCTCAACGACACCCAGGCCCACACCGACCGCGACGGCCTGGTGCGGGCCGTGGTCAGCCACCAGGACCCGGGCGCGCCCAACTGGATCGACACCGAGGGCCGCCCGGTGGGCATGTGCATCTACCGCTGGGTGGGCGCATCCGATGCACCGGTCGCCGAAGGGGCCGTCGTCCCCCTGGCCGAGCTGCGCGGTCACCTGCCGGCAGACCACCCGACGGTCACACCCGACGAGCGCCGCAGCGTGATGGCGGCCCGGCGCCGGGGGGTGCACCGCCGGTTCCGGCGCTGATCCGGCCGGGGCGTCGGGGGTCGACTCCAATGGACTGGCAGCCCCCGGCACGGCCTCGCTGGGTGGACCGGCTCAACGGCCACGCCGACCACGCCGGCCATGCCCGGCTGCTTGTGCCGCTCGAGCCGGACGAGCTGGTCGCGGCAGCCACCGAGAGCGCCGGGCTGCACGACTTCGGACGGCCCGGCGAATTCGGCGACGGCGGCGACGGCGGCGACGGCTGGCGGACCCATTTCGAGACCTTCATGGAGGCGCTGGAACGAGAGGGCGAACTTCACCTCACCGGCCGGCTCCTCACCCGCACCGACCTTCTGGCCGCGCTGCGCAACCGGCTGGAACTCGTCGATCTGTGGCGGCGCCGGCCCGACATCGGCGAGCAACCGGTCGACGGACCCCTGGTGGTGATCGGCGCGGCCCGGTCGGGCACGTCGATCCTGCACGAGCTGCTGGCCCTCGACCCGGCCCACAGCACCCCGACCACCTGGAAGGTGCACCGCCCCGTGGCGGCCGCCACCGGCGACGCCGCCACGGTGGCCGCGGCGCAACGGAGCGTCGACGCAGTGGTGTCTTTCTGGCACGACGTGCAGCCCGAGTACGAGACCATGCACCACAACGGCGGTGACCTCCCCACCGAGTGCATCTTCCTGACCGTGCCCACCTTCCTGTCCGACAACTGGGCCGGCACCCACACCGTGCCCAGCTACAGCCGGCATCTGGCCCTGGCCGACCACCGTCCCGCCTACGAGTGGCACCGCCGCACCCTGCAGACGCTGAGCCTGCGTGAGCGCGGCCGGCGCTGGGTGCTCAAGGCGCCGAGCCACCTGGCCACCCTGCGGGAGCTGTTCGCGGTCTACCCCGACGCCAGGGTCATACAGCTCCACCGGGATCCGGCCCGCACCTTGCCGTCGATGCTGAGCCTGATGGGCACGCTGCGGTGGATGCGCACCGACTCAGTCGACATGGAGCCGTTCGTAGCCCCGACCGTGGCGGGGGTGTCCCATCTGCAGCGTCGGGCCATCGCCGACCGGGCCTCGGGCCGCCTGCCCGACGACCGGTTCTTCGATCTGCACTACGCGGATCTGCTCGCGGATCCAGTGGCCGCCATCGGCGCGGCCTACGAGCACTTCGGCCTGGCTCTCCCGACAGGGCTGCCCGACGCCGTCAGGGCGTACCTGGCGTCCAAGCCGAAGGGCGCCAGAGGCAGCCACCGGTACTCGCCCGAGGCCTTCGGCCTGACCGCCGAGGGGATCCGGTCGGCCTTCAGCGACTATCTCGACCGCTTCACCATCGCACCCGAGGACTGAGAGGCCGAGGTCCGGATCCTCAGGAAGGGGAACCCTCGTCATGCCCCCGGCGTCGATGGCGAAGTATCACATTGACCATCAGGGCCACACCGACCGCGATCACGATGCCGCCGACCACCAGCACCGGGTCGAGGTCGGCCCAGAAGCGATCGGTGAGTGCGGCCGCCGCCACTGCGATGAAGATCAGTCCGGCCACCAGCGCCACCGGATCAACACGGCGGGACTTTCCGGCGCCTGACTCACGTTGGGCGGCGGCGCCGGTCTCTGCGGCAGCGTCAGTTTCGGCGGTGGCGCCGGTATCCGCAGCGGCGTCAGTTTCGGCGGCAGCATCGGTATCCGCAGCGGCGTCAGTCTCTGCGGCAGCGCCGGTGTCTGTTGCTTCGTCGGTCATCGTCTCGTCGCTCATTGTCCCGTCGCTCCTATCGAGGTTGTGGCGGGCAGGGTCACGATCTCGGCCTCGCCGATGCCGATGTCGACATCCAGGCGCAGCTCGCTCTCGGGCTCGCCCCATGCCGGTGTGGTGACTCGGCGGGAAAGTCCGAGGCCGTCCTCGCGCTCCTCCCAGGGGTAGCCGGAGCCGCGGGCCTCCTGCCCGTCGGGCACCGGCCCGCTGTGCCACACCCGCATGCTCCCCGCCCCGACATCGACATCGGCAGTCGTCCTAATGTTGTCGGGGACGTAGATGTCCATCTCGCCGACGCTGAGGCTGAGGTCCAGAGAATGGACTGCGCCATCAGGCTCGAGCCCGCGGAGGTCTACCACCAGCTTGCCGATGCCGTGGCGGTACTCGTCGCGAAGTTCGTCGATGTCGGTGACGCTCACCCGCACCTCACCCACCCCCGCTCCCCACGGCAGCTCGGCTCCCGCGAACAGCAGCAGCGGCGCGGAGAGCACAACCCCGAGAAGGATGAGGCCTCGGGCGGACGCGAAGTACGCCGACACCAGCAGCCCGACACCCGTGATGGCCAGAGCGATCGCGAAGTAGACCCCTATGTCCACCTCAACTGCGTCGAGTCGATCCAACACCATCGCGCCGCCGGTGTACACCAGCAGGACTGCGACGGTGAGATAGCCGATCATCGTGCGCCCGCGCCTTCGCACCGGCGCGACAGGAGTCGGCCCCGACCCGGCCGGCGAGGCGGCTGCCCATCCCGACCCGGCCGGTGAGGCGGCTGCCCACTCCGGCCCGCCCGCCGCCGCCGTGGAGGGATGAGGCGCTGGGGGTGAGGGCGCCGACGGCGGCGGCGACGGGGCCGGAGTGGGCTTGGACCGTCCGATGGGTCCGGGCCAGAGCACCAGGGCCACACCGGCGGCAATGAGGATGAGGGCAAGATAGGGAGCAATCGTCCACACATTGATGAACGTCGCGAACAGCTCGCCGCTGAGATTGGCGGTGATGAGCAGACCGATGCCGATCAGCACGACCGCCATCAGGCTGCGGAAGCGATGGGGTGAGTCGCTCCCCAGAGCTTTGGCGATGACACTGGGCGAGTCCTCCTGGGGCAGGGCCAGCCAGCCGATCAGGTACAGGAACGGACCGGCGCCGCCCAGGAAGGTCAGCACGATGAAGGCGATCCTCACGATCACCGAGTCGATCCCGAAGTAGGCGCCGATGCCCCCCGCGACTCCGGCGATCACCTTGTCGGTGGAGCTGCGGCAAAGCTTGCGGCGCTCGGCCGCGGTGGCACCTGCCGGGGCGGCCGGACTCTCGCCGGGGTTCGGCTCGTCCGGGCCGGGCAGCTTGTCCCCGGCCACGGCGTCGCCCTCGCTCGATTCGCCGGCGCCGGGACGTTGCTCTTCGGCCATGGCGTCCAGTGTGTGCCGCGACGTGGAGCCGGCCAATAGGGAATCTCCCTGAACTCTCCCCTAGGGCCGCTGCCGACATAGGGGTTGGCCCCGGTGCCGGTCCGGGGCCCTGCGTGCCATCATCTCTCCATGGCGCCGACCCGTGCCGGCTGGCCTGTCAGGTCTCGCACCGATCGAATGATCGCGGGCGTGTGCGGCGGTATCGGGGCGCGCCTCGGCATCGACGCCACCATCGTGCGGATCGCCTTCGTGGCGCTGGCGCTGGCCTGGGTAGGAGTTCCCCTCTACCTGCTGGGATGGATCCTGCTCCCCCAAGCCGCCCTCCCCACGGACAGAGCGCAACCCGCCGACGCTGCGCCTACGCCCCGCATGGCAGCCAGGCGGGCCGCGGGCATGGCCCTGATCGTGCTCGGAACGGTGCTGCTGGTCCGGCACTTGGGCGTGGCCTTGCCCGACACGGTGATCTGGCCGGCCCTGTGTGTGGCTCTCGGACTCGGGATCGTCGTCTGGAGGGCACAGCCCTCGGCCGGCATAGGCCGGGCGGCCGCGGTGCGGATAGCGGCGGGCACGATCCTGCTCGCGCTGGGGATCGGCGTCATCGCCGCAGCCAACCTGTCGCTGTCGGCAGTGCGCGACGGGTTGCTGTCGGGCGGGCTGGTGGTGGGCGGGCTGGCGCTGATCCTGGGCCCGTGGGTGGCCGTGCTGCTCCGGGACCGGCGCGAGGAGCGGCAGCGACGCATCCGGGCCGACGAGCGGGCCGAGATGGCCGCCCACCTTCACGACTCGGTGCTCCAGACTCTCGCCCTGATGCAGCGATCCGATGACCCGGCCCGCATGACCGCGCTGGCTCGGCGCCAGGAGCGAGAATTGCGCGGCTGGCTCTACGGCGGCGGCTCCGAGCCCGGCCAGGCCGCGGTGAGGGCCGCGATTGAGCACCTGGCCGCCGCGATCGAGGACCGCCACGGCGTGGTCATCGACGTGGTGGCCGTGGGTGACGCCCCGTTGGATCCGGCCATGGAGTCGCTGGTGGCCGCGGCGGGCGAGGCCATGACCAACGCCGCCCGGTGGTCGGGCTGTGCCGAGGTGTCGGTGTACTTGGAGGCCACACCCCAAAGGGTGGAGGTGTTCGTGCGCGACCGGGGCGTGGGCTTCGACCCCAACGCGGTGAACGGCGACCGCCACGGCATTCGCGACTCGATCCGGGGCCGGCTCGACCGGGTGGGCGGGAGCTGCGAGATCATCAGCTCGAAAGGGCAGGGCACCGAGGTGCGCCTGCACCTGGCCCGGAGCTGACGGCTCCGCATCGTGTTTCCCGCTCTTGTTCGCTTCGCTCACGGGCCGCTCGGGCCACGGCCTCGCTCGGCTCCCAGCCGAGAGCGTCCCTGTTCGCTCGGCCTCTAGGACTACCGTGGCGGTCATGGCGGCTGCTCCTCCCCGGGTGGTGATCGTCGACGACCACCGGCTGTTCCGCACCGGCGTGCGGGCCGAGATCGGCGACCGCGTGGCCGTGGTGGCCGAGGCCGACGACGTCGGCTCCGCCGTCGAGACCATCGAGCGGTGGAGCCCCGACGTCGTGCTTCTGGACGTGCACCTTCCCTCCGGGTCGGGGCGCGAGGTGATCGAGTCGGTGACCGCGGCCGGCGTCGAGACCCGGTTCCTCGCCCTGTCGGTGTCCGACGACGCCACCGACGTGATCGCGGTGGTCCGGGCGGGGGCCAGGGGCTATGTCACCAAGTCGATCTCCGGGGACGACCTGGTGGATGCGATCATCCGGGTGAGGGACGGCGACGCGGTGTTCTCGCCCCGCCTCGCCGGGTTCGTGCTGGACGCCTTCGCCACCGACACGGTGGCGGTCGCGGGGTCCGAGTCCGACGAGGACCTCGACCGGCTGACCGCCAGGGAGCGGGAGGTTCTGCGCCACCTGGCCCGGGGCTACACCTACAAGGAGATCGCCCGCCAGCTGACCATCTCGATCAAGACGGTGGAGACCCACGCCTCGGCGGTCCTCCGCAAGCTGCAGCTGTCCAACCGCCACGAGCTGAGCCGGTGGGCCGCCGCCCGCCGCATCTGGTGAGCCGCTCGGCGGACAGGTGACCATCTCGCGGTGCGGCTGACTCGTTCTTGACGTAGTTGTGCCGCTATGAGGCGAACAACTACGTCAAGAACGGAGCATGGGCATGTTCCGGTGAACCGGGACCTCCACTAGGTTCTGCGCTCATGGCACAGCAGGAGACGGCCGCCGAGCGTTGGGCCCGCCAGATGGCCGACTGGGCCATCCCCGCCGAGATCCTCGCAGGCGCCACTCACCAGCCCTTCGTGTTCACCCCGGAGGTCTTCGCCGCGCCCGAGCCCGGGACGTTCGAGCGGTCCCTGTCGAACCGTCGCGCCGCCGAGGCCCTGGGCGACGGGGGCTCGGTACTCGATGTCGGCTGCGGGGGCGGGGCCGCGGCCTTCGCGGTGGCGCCCCCGGCCACCGAAGTGATCGGCACCGACCGTCAGACCGACATGCTGGAGATGTTCGGGGCTACCGCTCGGAAGCGGGGTATCGCCGCTTCCGTGATAGCCGGCTCCTGGCCTGAGGTGGCCGGAGAGACTCCCGTCGCCGATGTGGTGGTGTGCCACAACGTGCTCTACAACGCGATCGAGATCGTGCCCTTCGTGGCCGCGCTGAACGCCCACGCCCGCCGCCGGGTGGTGATCGAGATCACGCCCAAGCATCCCCAGGACCGCCGCCGCATGCTGTGGCGCCACTTCTGGAACCTCGAGCGGCCCCACGAGCCCACCGCGGCCACCGCAGTGGAGGCCATCGCCGAGGCCGGTCTGGACCCCGTCGCCGAGGAGTCGCTGCTGCCCGAGGACCCCCGCGCCGCGGCGCGCCGCGAGTTCGAGGGGCCCCAGTGGTGCCGCAACCTGTGCCTGCCGCCCGAGCGCGAGCCCGAGGTGACCGCGCTGGTCGCGGATGTCCCCTTCCCGCGCGACCGGGTCACCATCTGGTGGGACATCGACGGCTGACTCCCAGTCGCCGTGGCGACGGCGGTGATGCGGGTCAGGTTGCGGTTGAGAACAGGATGATGGCGCCCGCTCCCAGGGCGGCACCGACCCACTGCCAGCGGCGCACCGCCTCGTGGTAGACCCGCCAGGCCAAGGTCATGGTGGTGACCGGCGCGAAGCCGAGCATGGCGGCCACCACCGCGACGTTGCCCCGCTGGAAGGCGATGACGGTGGCGATGACCGCTCCGATGTCTATGAGTCCGACCAGCAGGCCGAAGCGGCGCACATCCGATGACAGCGGCGCCATCAGCCGGAACGGCCGGGTGATCAGCGGAATGATGCCCACCGCGCCCAGCTGGGTGATGAACGCGGGCATCGCCCCGGCGTCGGGGCTGATCTGAGCG
Source organism: Candidatus Aldehydirespirator sp. (assembly GCA_965203635.1). Classification (GTDB taxonomy): domain Bacteria; phylum Actinomycetota; class Acidimicrobiia; order Acidimicrobiales; family Aldehydirespiratoraceae; genus Aldehydirespirator. Next base: position 1,497,434 of record OZ241903.1, on the reverse strand, counting down.
AAGGTCAGGCTGAGGCAGCCCAGCAACCCGCCCACACTGCAGCCCAGGACCAGAGCCTCTCCCGACCAGAGCCTCCGGTTGGTCGGGAGCTTGCCGTCGCTGGCGATGAGCAGCACGGCCGGCATGGCCAGCGCGACCCCGGCCAGCTCCGCCCCGCCCAGGGGGTCGCCGGTCAGCGGGCCGACCACCGCGGGGATCACCAACGACACCAGGCTGAAGGTCGGGGCGACCACCGCCATGGGGCCCCGCTCCATGGAGAAGTACAGCAATGGCCGCACCGTCGCCGCGAACACCAGCGCCACCAGCGTCCAGTAGAAGTCGACGCGACCGAAGTCGGCCGGGGGAACCACCAGCACGAACAGTCCGGCCACGACGGCCCCGACGCACGACGCCACCCAGGCGATCGCCACCACCGCGCCGCGATGGTCGATGCGGCGGCCGCCGACGCCGCCGAAGAAGTCGCCCACCCCGAGCAGCGCCGCAGCCAGTCCCCCGAGAAATACAGGCAAGCGCTCAGGCTAACCCTCACCAGGGGGCGCCGGGCCGCCGTGCCGCCGTACTCTGTGGCCATCGAGACGGACACCTCAGCCGCCGGCAGGCCCACCACGCTGGGCGTGGACGTGGGCGGGACGTTCACCGACATCGCCGTGTGGGACGGCGCCGCGATGACCGTCGGGAAGGTGCCGTCCACGCCGCGCGATCAGAGCGACGGGGTGATGGCCGGTGCCGGGGCCGCGGTGAGGCCGGGCGGGCGCGCCGACCTGCTGCACGGGACCACGGTGGCCACCAACGCCCTGCTGGAGCGGAGAGGGGCCAGGACGCTGCTGGTGACCGACGGCGGGTTCGAGTCGCTGATCGAGATCGCCCGCCAGGACCGGCCGTCGCTGTACGACCCGTTCGCCGACCGGTCGGTGCCGCTGGCGGACGACCGGATGCGGCTCGGTGTCGAGGTGCCCGCATCCGGGCGGGACGGCGAACTCGACGCCGTCGCGGCCTCGGTCGCGGCGGCCGTGCGGGACGGGGGCGCGGAGGCGGTGGCGGTGTGCCTGATGTACTCCTACGCCGCGCCGGGCGTCGAGCGGGCGCTGGCCGGCCGGCTCCGGCAGGCCGTGGACGTGCCGGTGTCGGCCTCCGCGGAGGTGGTGGCCGAGTTCAGGGAGTACGAGCGGTTCTCGACCGCGGTGCTCAACGCCTTCCTGTCGCCGGAGGTGTCCCGCTACATGGGGAGCCTGGCCGCCCGGGCCGGACGGTCGGGGTTCATCGACGAGATCTCGGTCATGCGCTCCTCGGGCGGGCTGGTGTCGCTGGACCACGCCTCGGCGTTCCCGGCGTCGATCCTGCTGTCGGGTCCGGCCGGCGGGGTGGTCGCCGCGGCCGCGCTGGGGGAGCTGATGGGCTGCCCCACGCTGATCTCCTTCGACATGGGCGGCACGTCGACCGACGTGTGCCGGGTGCGCGCCGGCCGTCCCGAGGTGACCTACAACCGGGAGATCGCCGGCCATGCCTGCCTGCTGCCGTCGGTGGCGGTGCACACCGTCGGCGCCGGGGGCGGGTCGGTGGCCTGGGCCGACCGCGGCGGCGCACTGCGGGTGGGACCCCGCTCGGCCGGCGCCGATCCCGGACCGGCGTGCTACGGCCGCGGCGGCGCCGAGCCCACCGTCACCGACGCCAACTTGGTGCTGGGCCGCCTCGATCCGAGCGCCAAGCTGGCCGGCACGATGGAGCTGCGATCCGATCTGGCCGTGGCCGCCTTCGAGCGGCTGGGGTCCGAGCTGTCCCTGGAGCCCATCGAGGCGGCGCTGGGCGTGGTGGCGGTGGTGGAGTCGCACATGACCCACGCGGTGCGGGCCGTCTCGGTGGAGCAGGGCACCGACCCCCGCGACGCGGCCCTCATGGCCTTCGGCGGTGCGGGAGGCCTGCACGCCACGGCCCTGGCCCGAGCCCTGGAGATGGACGGCGTGATCGTGCCGCCCTACGCCGGGGTGTTCTCGGCCTACGGCCTGCTGCTCAGCCCGCCCCGGGCCGACGCGGCCCAGACGGTCAACGTCACCGTCGCGGACCGCGAGCGCCTGCCGGCCGCAGCCCGGAGCCTGCTGGCCGAGGCCCGCGGCCGGATCGAGGCCGACAGCGGCCAGGCGGCTGCGACCGCGGCCTCGATCGTCGACATGCGCTATCTGGGCCAGGCCCATGAGACCTCGGTGCCGTACACCGAGGGCGAGTCGTGGGAGGGGCTGTGCGAGAGGTTCCACCGGCTGCACGCCGAGCGCAACGGCTTCGCCCGGCCCACCGACCCGGTGGAGGCGGTGACGGTGAGGGCCGAGGCGGTGGGCGCGGCCGCGCTGAGCTGGGCCGATCTGCCCGCCTTCGAGCCCGAGGCCGGCGACCCGGGACGGGGGGCGCGGCCGGTGATCGGCCCGGCCGGGGCCGCAAAGGCGCAGGTCTGGTGGCGTCCGGCTCTGACGGTGGGAGCCGAGGTGGTCGGCCCGGCCGTCATCGCCGAGGGCGAGTCCACCACGTATGTGGCCGCAGGCGAGCGGGCCACCGTCCATGAGACGGGCGCGCTGAGGATCGAGTGGTGACCATGTGGCCAAGGAACTGGCAGCAGAATGCACGCATACCGTGCAAAACGCTGCCAATTCCGGAGATGCAGGCAGCGCCACCGCGAACTGGCAGCAGAATGCACGCATACCGTGCAAAACGCTGCCAATTCGCCCGGGAGTGACGGCGTGGCGCTGAACGCGATCGACCTGGAGGTGGCCCGGCACCGTTTCACCGCCGCAGCCGACGAGATGGGCGGGGTGCTGCGCCGCACCGGATACTCGCCCAACATCAAGGAGCGGGCCGACTTCTCGACCGCGTTGTTCGTTCCCCACGGTGAGCTGCTGGCCCAGGCCGAGCACATCCCGGTGCATCTGGGCTCGATGCCGGCGTCGGTGCAGGCCGTGATCGACGCCTTCGGCGACAGGCTGGAGCTCGACGCCCAGTACGCGGTGAACGACCCCTACCACGGCGGCACCCACCTCAACGACCTGACCATCGTGCGGCCGGTCGCCCACGGCGGCGACCTCGCCGGCTGGGTGGCCAACCGGGCCCACCACTCCGACGTGGGCGGTGACGCGCCCGGATCGATGCCGGCCGATGCGACCAGGCTCGATCAGGAGGGCCACGTCGTGTCGCCGATGCTGGCTGCCCGGGCCGGCCGGTGGGTGCCGGAGTTCCTCGACCCGTTCCTGGAGGCGACCCGCACTCCCGACGAGCGGCTGGGGGACCTGTCGGCCCAGTTGGGCGCCAACGAGGTGGGCGCCAGGCGACTGGTCGAGCTGGGCCAGGCCTACGGGCCGGTCCGCTACACCGCGATCTGCGACGGCTTGCTCGACTACGGGGAGCGCCGGATGCGGGCCGCCATCGCGGAGTTGCCCGACGGCGACTACGACTTCGAGGACCATGTGGAGGGCCCGGACCGGCTGCACGCCATCGCCGTGAGGGTCACCATCGACGGATCGGACCTTCACGCCGACTTCGCGGGGTCGGCGCCCCAGGTGGAGGCCAACTTCAACTCGGTCGAGGCGGTGGCGGCGTCGTGCCTCTACTACGCAGTGAGGGTGGCCACCGACCCGTCGATCCCCGCCAACGGCGGCTGCTACCGGTCCGTCACCATGTCGTCGCCGGCGGGCTCGATCGTCAGCGCCGAGCCGCCCGCCGCGGTGGCCGCCGGCAACGTGGAGACTTCCCAGCGCATCGCCGACGCGCTGCTGGGAGCGCTGGCGCAGGCCGTGCCGGAGGCGGTGCCGGCCGCGTCGCAGGGGACGATGAACAATGTGCTGGCCGGATCGGACGACTTCGCCTACTACGAGACGGTCGGCGGCGGCCAGGGAGGCCGCTGCGGCCGGGCCGGCCAGTCGGGGATCCACACCGGCATGACCAACACCAAGAACACCCCCATCGAGAGCCTGGTCCAGCACTACCCGCTGCGCATCACCGCCTACGGGCTGCGCTCGGGCAGCGGCGGTGAGGGCCGCTTCGGCGGCGGCGAGGGAATCGTGCGGGAGATGGAGTTCCTGGAGGACGCCACGGTGACCCTGATGGGTGAGCGCCGGGTGACCGAGCCTTGGGGCCTGCAGGGCGGCGGCCCGGGAGCGAAGGGCGAGGACTGGCTGATCCGTAGATCTGGCACCCGGGAGCTGCTGCCCGGCAAGGTCACCCTCGAGGTCCAGGCCGGCGACCGACTGCGAGTCCTAACCCCCGGCGGAGGCGCCTGGGGCGCATCTGAGTAGGGGTCGCTTGAGATGACTGGGTCAGCGCGGCGCTGGAGTCGCTTCACTCTTCTGTCGACATTCGCCACGAGCGCGGTGCTGATGCTCGCGCCGATCTATGCGACCGCGTCGTGCGAGTCGGTTGACGGCGGTCCTGAGATCTGCACTACCGGCCGGGAGTCGCTGATCGAGCATGGGGGAATCGGCGCGGTGTCGATTCTGGCGGTGCCGGTGGTGCTCGCGGCCCTGCCCGTGGTGTTTCCCAGGCGGTTCGCAGCGATCTCGGTCGCGGTGGTCCTGTCCGCCCTGACCCTGCTGGGGGCCGCGTCCATCGGGCTCTTCTTTCTGCCGGCCGCCGTGCTGTCATGCTTCACGGCGGCTAACTCATCCAGAGGAACGGCCACCGACGGAACCGACGCGGACGGTGAACCGCCCGGCTTGATCCGCTAACGGGCCCGAGCCCCCATGGCCCCATCGTGTCACGAAATTGATGACGAAACGGCCCGTAGAGGCCCATTATCGCCATCAATTTCGACGATGGGAGAGTGGGCTTACTCGTCGCTTGAGTCGGTGGACTTTGTTCGGAGAGCCCCGGTGACAGAACCGGCCACTGTGCGCATCGGCATGGTCGAGATCTCGAAGACGGCGCCTACCAGTTGCGCCGGAGTCCGGGCGGCCTCCACGAGGCCGCGGCCGAGGATCGCGCCCGCGCTGCGGCCCGACGTTCGGCGCGTCCATCCCAGCGACACGAACACGCCCAACGACAGGAAGGCGATGAAGGCCATGAACCCGGTGACGATGAGCCATCCGGCCGGGCTGGCGAGCAGCGGCAGGTCGACGAAGTTCATGCCGAAGAACCCCGCCACCAGCGACAGCGGCAGCATGATGGCCGCGTACACGGTGAGGACCTTGGTGACCTCGGTCGCCTGGCGGGCCTCGGCCCCCCGGTAGGCGTCGAGGGTCTCGGCCAGGGCGGTGCGGGCGCCGTCCACACCCTGGGCGGCCCGGGTGGCGGTGTCGAACACGTCGGAGAAGCGGCGGCGGCCCCCGTCGGAGATCAGCGGCGAGATGGAATGGCGCAGGATGTCGAGGGCTTCCCGCTGGGGGTGGACCGCCCGCCGCAGCTCGGCCAGATCGGCCCGCACCGCGGTGATCTCCATCAGAAAGTCGGCGTCGGCGGTGAGGGCCCGCTCGATGAGCTCCTCGTTGCGGTCGTCGAACACGTCAAGCACGCACACGAGCCGGCGGGTGGCTACGTCGGCCAGCCGAGCCAGCGCCTCGTCGGGACCGCCGGTGGTCAGCTCGGGCCGGCACAGGACGCCGTCCCAGAGCACGTCGACCGACGGCGAGCGCTGCTCGTGGATGGTGACGAGCCGGCGCTCGGACAGGAAGCAGTCGAGCTCGTAGGTCTCGATCCGCTCCTCGCTCAGCGCGTGCAGCACCACCAGCATGAACGTCCCGAAGTCGTCCACCTTGGGAAGGTCGATGTCCTCCACCGCGTCCCGCACCGCGAGGGCGTCGAGCCCCATCTGCTCCACGAGCTCGGCCAGTTCGTCGTGATCGTCGCGCCCGGCGGTGATGTCGATCCACACCCAGCCCTCCTCGGGAAGTCCCGCAGAGGGCTCGACCGCCTCCGCGCACCGGCCCGGCCCGAAGTGCACCGTACGCTGCAGCATCACCAGTGATGTTCGCACATCGGCTGCACCGACTGGATGACCCGTCAGCGCCGGGTGGACACCGGCGCTTGCGGCTCCTGCGACCGCTCCCTCGACGGCTCCCTCGACGGCTCCTGCGACCGCTCCCTCGACGGCTCCCTCGACGGCTCCTGCGACCGCTCCTGTGACGTCTCCGTCGACCGCACCTGCGCAGCTTGGACCAGACCCGCGAGCAGCCTTCGCCACATGATGGCGCGGGGCAGCCACAACAGCCACCAGTAGAGGCGTCCGGCGACGCCGCGGGGGTGGAAGCGAGCGCTCTGCTCCAGCACTCCGGCACCGCCTTCATCTCCCTGCACCCGCCATTCGAGCCAGGCCTGGCCGGGCAGCTTCATCTCGGCCCGCAGGCGCAGCAGCCGGGACGGATCGCACACCTCCACCCGGAAGAAGTCGAGGGCGTCGCCGACCCGCAGCTCGTCGGGGTGGCGCCGGCCCGGCCGCATCCCGACCCCGCCGAGGAGCTTGTCGATCCATCCGCGGGCCGCCCACAGCCAATTGGCGAAGTACCAGCCGCGGGCGCCGCCGACGCCGGAAACCGCGGCGAACACCGCCTCTGGCGAGGCGGAGGTGCGCATGGTTCTGACGTCGGCGAGCACGGTGCCTCCGGCCCAGTCGGGATCCTGGGGCATGGGCGAGGCGGCAGTTCCGCGACGGGGGCTGTCGATCCAACTGGTCGAGACGTCGAGGTCTTGGATGTGCGACAGGGCGCGACGCAGCGCTTCGTCGAAGGGAGTCGGTCGATAGGAGCCCAGCAGGGTGGCCAGCGGTGCGGGATCCGTGACCACGACGTCGTTGCGAAGGCTGTCGACGAGGGGCCGGGCCAGTCCGATGGGAAGGGGCGTGACCAGGTTCATCCAGTGCGACGACAGGCGTGGGGTCAGCACGGGCACTCCGACGATCAGGCGGCTCCGTAGTCCGGCCACAGCCGCGTAGCGCCGCATCATCTCCTCGTAGGTGAGGATGTCGGGTCCGCCGATCTCGATGCGCCGGCTGCCCGTGGCCGGCGAGCCGAGCGCGGCCACCAGGCAGTGCAGCACGTCGGCGATGGCGATGGGCTGGCAGCGGGTGTGGGTCACCCACCGGGGGCAGACCATCACCGGCAGCACCTCGACCAGGTGTCGCAGCATCTCGAAGGAGGCGCTTCCCGAGCCGATGATCACCGCGGCCCGCAGCTCGGTCAGCGGCACCGTGCCCGATCCGAGGATCCGGCCCACTTCGTGCCGGCTGGCCAGGTGATGCGACAGGGCCCGCGGGTCGTCGACGCCGAGGCCGCCCAGATACACGAGACGACCCACTCCGGCCTCCTCGGCCGCCACGCGGGCGTTCTGGGCGCCGGTGCGGTCGACCCGCTCGAAGTCCTCGGTGTGGCCCATGGCGTGGACGAGGTAGTAGACGGCGTCGAGGCCCTCGAAGGCCTGGGACAGCGACGCCCCGTCGAGAACGTCGGCCTTCACAACCTCGACACCGGCCCGCCACGGCACGCCGTCGAGCCGGCCGGGTGTGCGGGCCAGGCAGCGGACTCGGTGGCCGGCGGCGAACAGGGCCGGCGCGAGCCGCCCGCCCACGTAGCCGGTCGCGCCGATTATCCCTACGTTCATGTCAGTCGCCTCGTTCTGCTCCCTGACGCTCGTTGAATGGCCGATGAGCCCGGACTCTTTCGGCGGGGGGCCGCGGCAGGGATTGGCGGGGATTGAGGGCCGGTTGCCGGCTCTGTCCTAGATTGTCGCCTGTGACGAATTCGGTACTGGCCGGGGCACGGCAGCTCGGCCCACAGATTCGCGACCGGTCGGCGGAGATAGAGGCGCTGGGCACGCTGCCTGCGGATCTGGTCGATGCGATCCGCCCGACGGCCGCGTTCCGGCTGTGCGTCCCCGACGACCTGGGTGGACCGGGGGTCACGGCCGTCGAGAGCCTGGAGGTCTTCGAGGAGTTCGCCTACCACGACGGCTCGGTCGGGTGGTGCGTGGCCATCGCTTCCACGACGTCGCTGCTGGCGTCGTACCTGCCCGACCCGCACGCCGGGGAGCTGTTCGGCGACCCTGGCGCCATCGGCGGCGGGTTCGTCATGCCTCGGGGCAGGGCCGTTCCTGTCGGCGGAGGCCTGCGGGTTTCGGGGCGCTGGCAGTGGGGTTCGGGCACCAAGCACTGCACCACGATCGGAGGCGGCTGTCTTGTGGTCGGAGCGGACGGGCATCCGGAGCCGCGGGCCGACGGTCTGGCTGCTCCATTCGTTTTCATGGACCCCGGTGACGTCGAGTTCATCGACACGTGGGACGTGGCCGGCCTGGCCGGCACCGGCTCGGTCGATTTCGAGGCCCGCGACGTGTTCGTGCCTGAGGGACGCTGGGTGCAGATCGCGGACGGTCCGGTGCGGGACAACGTCTGGTCCCGGTTCTCGTTCTTCGGGCTGCTGGCCAGCGGGGTGGCGGCTGCCGCGGCGGGCATCGCCCGTCGCTCGATCGACGAGCTGGTGGGGTTGGCCGGCGGGAAGAGGCCGCAGGGCAGCTCCCGGACTCTGGCCGAGCGGGCCGCGACCCAGGCCGAGGTCGCGGGGGCGGAGGCGAGGCTGGCCGCGGCTTGGACGCTGCTGCTCGACGCGACCGATGACAGCTTCCAGGGCGCGCTGGCAGGGCGGCCGTCGACGGTCGGTCAGCGGCGCCGGATCCGGCTGGCGGCCTCGCACGCCACCCAGACCGCGGCCGATGTGGCCGCGTCGATGTTCAGGACCGCGGGCGGGGCCGCGGTCTACCGCACCAGCCCGATCCAGCGCTGCTTCCGGGACACCGCGGTGGCAGCCCAGCACGCCATGGTGGCCCCCAGGACGATGGAGACGGCGGGGCGCATGCGCCTGGGCCTCGACACCGACACGGCCACGCTGTAATGGGGCGGACCGCGGCGGGCGGCGCTGCAGCGGGCGACGCTGCATCGGGCGACGCGGCGAACGCCGACCGCGGCGGGCGACGCTGCATCGGGCGACGCGGCGAACGCCGACCGCGGCGGGCGACGCTGCATCGGGCGACGCGGCGAACGCCGACCGTGGCGGGCGGCGCGGTGACCGGGGAGTGACGTGGTCGCCGTCGGTGTGAGCGTCCCGTGGGGGCTGTGGGGGATGGCTCCCGATGAGCAGCGCGGCTTGCTGGGGGGCATTGCGGACTCGGGGATCGACTTTGTGTTCACCGCCGACCATGTGAGCTTCCGCGACGGCAGCGGCATGGACGGCCTCGTGACTCTGGCCGCCGTCGGTGGGCTGGAGCCCAGGCTCGACCTGCAGGTCGGCGTCTACCTGCTGGCTCTGCGCCATCCGATGGTGGCGGCCCGCCAGATCGCCACCCTGGCCGAGGCCGCGCCGGGGAGGCTGAAGGTCGGGGTCGGCGTCGGGGGCGACGATCGTCACGAGGTGGAGGTGTGCGATGTCGATCCGTCCACCCGGGGCCGGCGCACCGACGCCGCGCTGGAGATCGTGCGGGCCCTGCTGGAGGGCCGGACCGTCGACGGCGACGGCGAGTTCTTCGGGTTCCGGGGCGGGAGGATCCGACCCGTTCCCGATCCGCCGGTGCCGATGGTGGTCGGGGGCCGCAGCGATGCCGCCCTGGAGCGAGCCGGCCGGCTGGGCGACGGCTGGCTGGTCGCGTGGTGCTCGCCCCGCCGGTTCGCCGACGGGGTCGCCAGGGTCGAGGAGATCGGCGCCGGGCGGGACGTCGACTGGCAGCACGGGTTGCAGTTGTGGCTCGGGGTCGGAGCGTCGCCGGAGGAGGGCCGCTCGCATGTGGCCGAGACCATGGAGCGCTTCTACAAGATGAGCTTCGAGCTGTTCGAGCGCTACACCCCGTGCGGCACCGCGGCCGACATCGCCGAGTTCCTGCAGCCCTACGTGGACGCCGGGGCGACGGCGCTGAACCTCACACCCTGCGGCCCCGACCGCGCCACCGAGATCGAGACCGTCGCCGAAGTCAAGCGACTGCTCAATCGCTGAGTCGCGAGGCTCACAGCTGCTTTTAGAGATACTTTCATGTCATTAAGTTGCAGGCTGTTGGAGGAACGGCTACCCTAGACGCCGTGGAGACGCTGTTACAGGTTCTGACCGTCGCTCTGGGTGTGTTCGCCATCATCTGGCACCAGCAGCGAACGATCGACAAGCTGCGGGACGACACTGACCGGGGTTTTGAGAGACTCGGTGCGGCGGTCGTGGCCAACGGGGAGCGGCTGGCGCGTATCGAGGGCTTCCTGGGCATCGGCATGCCTGACGGGGCCGCATCGAAGGCGGCTGGAGCGACCCGGCCGAAGCAGGATCCTGGCCAATCTGAGGAGCCCGGCGCGGCCTAGGCCTGCTTCAGCTCAGGGCGAGGCGGGCGGCGGCTAGGTCGGCGGCGGCGAAGCCGGCCGACTTGAACAGGGTGATCTCGTCGTCAAACGTGCGGCCGGGGTGGTCGCCGGTAGTGAGGGCTCGTAGGTCGGCGGTGATCGAGGTCTTGGTGATGACTCCGTCGGCCAGCGGCTGGGCCAGGTCGCCCGACAATGAGGCGCCCCCGACGGTGTCGACGAAGATAGTGGCCCGGGTAGTCGCCGCGTCGTCGGACTCGCGCATGTCGGGCTGGAAGCTGCCGACGAGGTCGAGGTGGGCGCCGGGGGCGAGGAGTTCGCCCCGCACCAGGGGGCTGGTGGCGCCGGTCACGCACGAGACGATGTCGGCTTGCTGGATGCCGGCATCGAGGTCGGTGGTCGCCCGGGCGGGGAGGCCCTCGGCCCGCAGTTGCTGGGCCACGGCCTCGGCGGCAGCGGGCCTGCGACCCCAGATCTCGATGCCGGTGAGCGGACGGACCGTGGCGTGGGCCCGGGCCATGTTGGGCGACAGCCGGCCCGTTCCCACCACCAGCAGCCGCTCGGCGCCGGCGCGGGCCAGATGATCGGCGGCCAGCGCCGAGATGGCTGCGGTGCGGCGGTCGGTCAGCTCGTCGCCGTCTAGCACCGCGCTCAGCTGCCCGGTGCGGCCGTCGAGGAGCAGGTAGGCGGCGTTGACGGTGGGCACGGCGGTGCCGGCGTTGGACGGGAAGTAGGTGACGGTCTTGACGCCGATCAGCTCGCGGTCGATCCAGGCCGGCATCAGCAGCAGCGCGCCCTCGCCGCCGTCGGGCAAACCGACCGGATGCACATGCCGCTCCGGCGAGTTCAGGTGTTCCTCCGCCAGCACCTCAGCGATGGCGGCGATCAGTTCCGGCCACGGCGTGGCCGCCCGAACCGCGGCCGCGTCAAGGGTGCGCACCACGCCGAGGATGTCACGCGACCCGCAGTGGCGCCAGACCGCAAGAGACGCAGTGCACGCCTACAGCGACTACTGGGATCGGCGCTGGGTCCAGGAGTCAATGGAGACGGCGGCAAGGATCACCGCGCCCTGGATGACCCGCTGCCAGATGGGGTCGATCTGGTGCAGGTTGAAGCCGTTGATCATCAGCGCGATGAAGAACGCCCCGGCGATGGTCCGCCACACCGCTCCCTCGCCGCCGGCTATGGAGGTCCCGCCCACGACCACAGCGGCGATCACGCCGAACACGAAGCTGAAGTCGTCCGAGGGCAGCGCGGACAGCGACCGGGACGACGACACCACCCCGGCAAGGCCGGCAGCCGCTCCAGACATGGCGAAGCAGATCGTCTTGACCCTGGCCACGGGCACGCCGGCGAGGCGAGCGGCCTCGGCGTTGCCGCCGGCCGCGTAGACGTGGCGTCCGAAGCGGCTGCGACTCAACAGAATCCAGGCCACGGCCACCACCGCGGCCGCGATCCAGGCTCCGGTGGTGATCCCCCACCAGCGGGTCCGGGCGATGGCCGGGTAGGCGTCGGTGGAGGCCCGGAGCACGCTGCGGTCGCTTACCAGGAAGCCTGCGCCGAAGACCATGAACGAAGTGGCCAGGGTGGCGATGAACGAGTTCACCTTGAGGGCGGTGACCACCAGCCCGTTGGCCACCCCCACGACCAGTCCGACGGCCACGCCCACCGCGACCGCCAGCGCAACGTTGCCGGTGCTGTTCTCTATCTGGAGGGCGAACAGCGGAGCCACCACGTAGACGGACGCGGCGGAGATGTCGAAGCCGCCCGCGATCATCGTGATGGTGGCGAAGGAGGCCGCGATCAGCAGCGCGGACTGCTGGTCGAGGATGTTGCGGAAGTTGGCCTGGCTCAAGAAGCCGTCGGTGGTGGCCGCTAGGAGCACGAACAATGCGACGGTGACGACCGCGATGCCGTAGCGGCGGGTCGCGGGCAGGACCTGCGCCATCATCGTGGTCGGGCCTCGGCCTTCTCGCCGGCCCCGAAGGCGGCGGCCAACAGGTTGGCATCGACCATGTCGTCACCCGCGTACTCGGCAACGATCCGGCCGCCGCGCATCACCAGCGCCCGATGGCAGGTGCCGATCACCTCCTCCAGCTCCGACGAGACGAGCAGTACGGCGCAGCCCGAGCGGGCCATCTGATTGAGTGCCTCGTAGATGGCCCGCTTGGAGCCCACATCCACCCCCCGGGTGGGCTCGTCGGCGATGAGGAGTCGGGGCTCGCCCAACACGGCTCGGGCGAACAGCACCTTCTGCTGGTTGCCGCCCGACAGGGCCTCCACCGGCGCCAGCAGGCTCTCGGCCCGCACGCCGACGTCGTCGCAGGCCTGCTTGGCCGCGATCTGCTCCTGGCCGGTCCGGATGCCGAGCCGGCCTATGAAGCGCCGCAGATGGGGCAGCGTGGTGTTGTCCCGCACGGGCCGCCTCGCCATCAGGCCCTGATCCCGGCGGGATTCGGGTATCAGGCCGACTCCGCTGGCCAGCGCGTCCTCGACGCTGCCCGAGAGCCGGCGGTCGCAGACCTCGACCGAACCGGATGCGACTCGACCGGCGCCGTACACCGCGTGGGCCACATCGCTGCGACCCGCTCCGACTAGTCCGGCCAGGCCCAGGATCTCTCCGGCTCGAACGTGGAACGACACGTCGGTGAACTCGCCGCCGGCCGCGCACAGGTCCCTTACTCGCAGAACCACGGGAGCGTCGCCGGCCGGCGCGGGCGGTTTGGGCGGGAAGATCTCACCGATGTGGCGGCCGGTCATTCCTTCGACCAGCGACCCATGGGTCTCGGCTTCGGCGGGGCCGGTCCGCACTATCCGCCCGTCGCGCATCACCGTTACGGTGTCGGCCACGGACAGCACTTCGTTGAGGAAGTGGGACACGTACACCACGGCCACCCCCTGTTCGGCCAACTCGCGAACCGTGCTGCACAGATCGGCTGCCTCGTGGCTGGCCAGCCGGGCGGTCGGCTCGTCGAGCACCACCAGTCGCGACTCTCGGCCCAGGGCTCGCAGTATCTCGACCTTCTGCTGGCCGGCCACGGGCAACGACCCGGCTCGCGAGTCGAGAGGAACCTCCAGGCCGTGCTGCGCGATCAGAGCCTCGACCCGGCGCCGGTTGGCCCGGTCGTTCACGAACGGGCCCCAGCGCTCCTCCGAACCGAGAACGACGTTGTCGACCACGCCCATGGCGGGCAGCAGCGACAGCTCCTGGGCCACTCCCACGAGCCCGTGGGCGGCTCCCTGGGCGGGGCTGTCCAGCTTCAGGGGCGAGCCGCCGAGCACGAGGCTGCCGGAGTCGGGGGCGTGCACTCCGAGCATGACACCGCACAGCGTGGACTTGCCGGCACCGTTCTCGCCCACCAGGCCATGCACCCGGCCGGCTTCGAAGGTGACCGACACGTCCTTGAGGGCATGAGTCGCGCCGAAGCGCTTGCTGACGTTGCGAACGGCCAGAAGCGCTTCGGCGGACTTCATCGATCGGCCTACCGCGCCCGGAGCGCGGGAGGCTCAGCTTCAGGGGGCCAGCTCAGCCGTCCCACTGCGGCGTGAACAGGTGCACGTTGTCGGCAGTCACCAGGCCATTGTCGGGGAGATCGGCCAGCGGATCCACTCCTCCGAAGTCGGGGCCGCCGGTGAGGGCCGAGACCATGGCCTCCATGGCGATGCGTCCCTCGTCCCCGGGTGCGCCGAACACGCCGCCGAACCAGCGCCCGCCGGCGATCCCATCGATGGCCGGCACCGAGCCGCCCCAGCCGACCAGACGGACCTGGTCGAGCTTGCCCTCGTCGGCCAGCACGATCTCCGCTCCCTGCACCGACTGGTCGGCGCCGACGAGGACGTCGAAGTCGGGAGCGACCTGGAGGATGTCCTGAGTGGCGTTGATTCCGCCCTCGGGGCCGAGGTACTGGCCCTCGCCCTCGGCGACGATGGTGATGGACGGATGCCCGGCTATGACCTCGTCTAGGCCGGCGCGGGCCGCGTCGTCGATGGGCAGGCCCTTGATGCCGTAGATGTACACGACCTCGCACGGGTCCCGGTCGGCACAGGCCAGCACGGTGAGCTCGCCGAGCCGGTTGCCGTTCACGAACGGCGCAGCCATGACGTTGGCGCTCACTCCGGGCACCTGGGGCTCAGAGGTGGTGTAGTCCTCGCCCACCACCTGGTTGAGGATGACCACCTCCATGCCGGCGTCGAGCGCGGCCGCGATGTCGGGGGCCGTGGCGATGCCGGTGATCGCCACCAGGATCACACCGTCGTAGGCTCCCGAGGCGATCACGTCCTGAAACTGGGTCGTCTGCAGACCGGGGTCGAACTGGGCGTCGAACTCTGTGATCTCCACGTTGCTCGCGGCGGCCACCGCTTCCATCTCCAGGCGCGACGACAGCAGCCATGTGTTGGCCGAGCTAGCCGACAGGTAAGCGACCTGGAACGGCTCGGCCGGCTCCGGCTCGTCCATCTCCTCGGGCTCGGCCGGCTCCGGATCGTCCATCTCCTCGGGCTCGGCCGGCTCCGGCTCATCGACCTCCTCAGGCTCGGCCGGCTCCGGATCGTCCATTTCCTCGGGCTCATCCGGTTCCGGCGCGGCGTCGTCAGCGACCACCGGTGCCTGGGTCTCGGTCGGTTCGCCCCCGGACGCTCCATCATCGTCGCCGCATGAAGCCGCGACGAGCGCAAGGACGGCAACGAGAGCGAGCCATACAAGTGAGAGCCGTCTGCGCGGAATCCTCGCCATCGGGCGTCACCTCCTCCTGGTACGTCACCCGGCCCACGCCGAGTTGACCGCACCATAAGGTGAGGCCCGGGACCAAGACCTAGGCCATATGCATAGATGAGCGCCTATTCGAGTGCGCTCTGCATAAGTTGGACTGGTTCACGGTTGATCCGCAGCATGCGGCAGGCCAGCTGCAACGACAGGCGGGTCTCGGCGTCGTCAAGTTCGACCCCCAGCAGGTCGGAGATGCGGCGCATCCGGTTGGTCACCGTGTTGCGGTGCAGGCCCAACACCTGGGCCGCGTCGGTGGTGGAGCAACTGGCGTCGAGATAGACCTCGAGGGTCCGCAGCAGTTCGTGGTCGGTGTCGGCATCGATTATGGGCTGCAGGATGAACCGGGCGTATCGCGCGAAGTCCTCTGAACCGAACCAGCCCATGAGCACCCTCTGCACTCCGAGCTGGTCAATGTGAGCCGCTCCGGAGCGACCCCCGAAGCGTGCGTTGGCAATCAGCGCGGCCTCGTGGGCCTCCGTCAGCGACATGCGCAGTCCGCTGAGGTCGAGGTAGGGACGACCGATGCCAGCATGGGCCTGGAGTCCCGAGTGCGCGTCGACGAACTCGGCGAGCGCGTCTCCCAGCCGCCTGACCATCGCCGAATAGCTCTCCACCGCGGGCTCGGCCGCATCGGTCACCCAGCCGCTCCATCCGTCGTTGCGCTCCACCAGAGGCCCGTCGACGCCGACGTCGCGCAACCGCTCCCGAACCTCGGCGTGCAAGTCGATGATGCGCGAGGTGTCGGCCCCCCGCAGCGTGATGTGCAGGCCGGTGTTCCATCCAGCGGCACTCCATCCCAGCGCCAGCATCTGGTTGCGAATGTCCCGCTCGTGGAGGTCGCTGGTGGCCAGCAGTTCGTTGAGCACGGCGATCCGGCGCCGGGCGTCGCTCTCGGTCCGGGCCCGCACCGAGGCCAGCAGGGCCGCCAAGTACCAGGATCCGATCTGTAGCAGAGACCGCAGCAGTCGCTGGACCCCGTCCGACCCGCGGCTCTCGGCGACGAGCCAGTAGTCGGCCTCTGCGCCGGGCTCGCCGGGCGTCAGCACGATCGCGGTGCTGTGGAGCGCGGCCTCAGTCGAGTTGTCGACCAGGTACGCAGGTCCCGAAGCCAGCCGGCGATCGCCGATCTCGACGGCCGCGCCGGCCACCAGGCTGCGATCCTGACCGAGCAGGCAAGCGCTCGAAGCGCTGAGTTCGGTGATGGCGTCGAGCACCCCCTCCACACTTGCGATGCGGGGCCGGCTGAGCGACACCAGCAGTGAATTGACCGCCGAGGCATGCTCCACATCAGCCGCCCACAGCTGGGCCCTCAACCGGTGGGTGAGGGTCATCGCGTCGGCCTCGCCCACCACGATCAGCGGCACATCGAACCGGTTGGCGAGCCGACGCACGCCCACGCCGAGCTCGAAGCCGGGGTTGGTGACGATCAGCGTCGCTCCTTGAGCGTCGGCAATGATCCGGATGGCCATGTCGATCTGGTAGAGGTGCTCGCCGATGTCGGCCGCGTCCAGGACGGCGGCTTCGCCGGGCTTCAACGGTGAGTCGGCTCTGAGTCGCCCGTGGAGCACGACCTCGGTGACCACGGCGTCCATCCCGGCCTCGCCCGCGACAAGCTCGGCGCCCACGAGCGCGGGCGACGACAGCAGCTGCCTGACGGTGACCGGACGCTCATTGCCCATAGTCCAAACCTACCGAGGCTGCCCTGCCGGAGCCGGAACGGCCTCTACCGCAGATTGGAGCGGAAGAAGTCGACCATGTTGGTGCTGGCAAAGCGACCCGCCCGGTGGGGGCCACACCGCTCGATGAGCCGTTCGGACAGGTTCGCAAAGTCGGCCGGTGCCCTCAGGTCGTCTATGTACGAGAGGTCGGCCGGGTCGACCAGGATCTGGCGCCCGAGGATCGGATCGACGGTGCGAACCAGGTCGTCGATGAAGTCGGCGCCGATTGCGGCCCGGTCTTCCCCGGCGACGGCGGCGGCGTGCTCGAGGTGGTCGATGAAGGCGTCGATGGTCGGGGTTGTCTCCGACACGAAGGAGCCGAATGCGTTGACAGCCACGAACCCGCCCGAGGCGGCCACCAGCTCGATCTGGGGATCGGTGAGGTTGCGGGGGTGATCGCAGAGCGCCCGGCACGACGAATGGGTGGCGACGAAGGGTGCCGTCGCGACTTCGGCGATGTGGTCGACTCCGGCGGCCGACAGGTGGCTGATGTCGACAACCATGCCGATCCGCTCCATCTCGGCCACGGCCTCGACCCCGAGCGAGGAGAGACGGCCGCCGGTGCTGGACTCGGCGATCCCGTCGGCCAGCATCGTGCGCCGGTTCCAGGTGAGCGACGCCATGCGCACCCCGAGCCGGTGCAGGGTCTCGAACATCGAGACGGACGCGCCGACCGGCTCGGCTCCCTCGATGGCGATCAGCAGAGCGATGCGGCCGCTGCCGATGATCCGGTCGATGTCGGCGGCATTCTCGGCGATGGCCACGTCGGCCTCGTGGACATCCGCGATCTCGCGGGCCAGCGCGATGATCTCCAAGGTGCGCCGCAGAGCCGCCTCGCCGACGAACTGCTCCTCGGTGAAGATGGGAAGCACCTGGAACACCACGCCCCCGGCACGGAGCCCCGGCAGCCAGTCGTCGCCGAACGGGTCGGACGCGCCCCGCTCGCGCTGGTGCATGCAGGCCAGCAGCAGGTCGTTGTGAGAGTCCGCGATGGGCAGCAGCGGACGCTCAGGCGAGAGGCCCAACGGCTTTCACCATGACTCGGCAGCCGCCGCCGGGCACATAGGTCATGGGCACCTCGGTCACGGTGGTGATGCGGATCCGGTCCGGGTGGGCGCCGGAGCGCACCGCGGCGTTGCCCGCCAGCTCCTTGGCATCGTCGAGACACTCCTCCCGGCTGGAACGGTCATAGCTGTAGACCCGGTCGACCGTTCCGGAAGCCTCGGCGATGCAGGCACCGTAGGCATTGGCCACCGAGTAGTTCTGCGGGCGCAGCACTTCGGAGATGCCGGGCACCCGCTCCGCGACCAGATGGGCTCCGCCGCCGACGGCCAGCAGCGGGATCTCGGCCCGGCTCGACTTCATGCGGTCGCTCATGACCGACACCTGCTCGTCCACCCAGCTCAACGCGTCGCGCACCAGCGCGGGCTCCAGGTGCTCCACCAGCTTGCGATCGCCGAAGTCGTCCAGGCGTCCCGATGCCAGCGAGATGTCCGAGAGGGTGAGCGTGCCACCGCCGACGCACAGCGCCTCGGTGGCCACCGCGTAGCCCACCGAGTCGGGGCCGATGGCGAGGGATGGGCCGTTGCCGGCACGGGCATCGCGCACCACGGTTCCTCCTCCCAGCCCTATGGAGATCAGATCGGGCATGCGGAAATTGGTGCGCACCCCGCCGACCTCCACCGCCGCGGTGGACTCCCGGGGGAACCCGTCCACGAGGATGCCCGCATCGGCCGAGGTGCCGCCCACGTCGATGACGACCGCGTCGTTGACCCCCGCCAATGCGCAGGCGCCCCGCATCGAGTTGGTGGGCCCCGATCCGAGGGTCAGCACCGGAAAGCGCCCGGCTTCGGCCGCGGTGAGCAGCGTGCCGTCGTTCTGCGTGAGGTAGGCGTCGATAGCCAGTTCGTGCGCAGCCAGAGCATTCTCGAAGCCGTCGACCACGCTGGAGGCCACGCTCAGCAGCGCCGCGTTGAGGATGGTGGCGTTCTCGCGCTCAAGCAGGCCCAGTGATCCGACCTGGTGACTGAGCGACACGGGAAGGGCGTCACCTAGTTCGTCTGTTAGAACGTCACGCGCTCTCAGTTCGTGTTCGCTGGTTGCCGGGCTGAAGGCGGCCGACACCGCGACAGCGCGGCAACCCGCGGCGACGGCGTCAGCCGCAAAGCGGCGCACCGCGTCGGTGTCGAGCGGGGCTATCTCGGCGCCGGTGTACTCGTTGCCGCCCTCGATGATGGCCGAGGCGCCGATGACGATGTCCCGGATGTCGCGTGGCCAGGCCGCGCCGGGCCTCACTCCCAGCGAGGACGGGGCGGCCAGACGCAGCACACCCACCGTGTCGAGGTCTCGACGCTGGATGATGGCGTTGGTGGGATGGGTGGTCCCCAGCATGGCCTTGCCCAACCGCGTCTTGTCATTGCCGTGAAGCACCATGCTGAGCGACTCGCGGATGCCGTCGATGGGTTCGGGCGTGGTAGCCACCTTCACCGCACTGATCACGGACCCCTCGGCGTCGATGATCACCGCGTCGGTGTTGGTGCCTCCGACATCGATCCCCACGCGGAACTCCCGGTGCTCGCTCATGCCTGCAGCTCCACGAAGTCGATGTCGTAGCCGAAGGCCCGAGGCCCGACGAGGTCGAGCATCCCCTCCTGGTGCCACTCCGGCGCGCAGGGCATCCCGATCACCACCACCCGGTTGCCGTAGGCCAGCGCCTCGGTGGTGATGGGGTCGAAGGTCTCGCGGTCGAGCAGGCAGATGAGGTTGGGAGTGGTGATGGTGGGCTTGCCGTCGAGGAAGGCGACGAGGTTCTCGTTCTGCACCTCGATGCGCATGGTGGCGTCGAGGCCGTCCAGGTCTTCGAGGATCACCGTCGACCGTGCGAACCCGTCGGTGGTGCGGCGGTCGAGGTCGACCACCTTGCCGTTGAAGAACCTTCTGGATCCCGACTCGGCCAGGAACCGCTCCCACGCGCCTTCCTCGCCGTCCTTCACTGCCTGCAGCAGTCGCCCAACCTCGGTGCAGTAGGTGAGCGAACCCTGGATGGCGTGCTCGGCGACCTGAGCCGCGGTGAGCGGATAGCAGCTGATGGAGTTGGCCATCCCGAGCTGGATGACCGCGGTGCGGGCGAGCGTCTCCGCCACCTGGTTGGTGGTGGTCTCGAACACGCACTGGTTGCCCTTCTCGTCGGCGACCGAGAGCGGGCCGGCCGGGAGCCCGGCCAGGGTGAACACCGTCATCTCGATCTGGGGGAACGCTCGCCGCATCGAGTCGGCGTTGACGATGGGCAGGCCCATCTCCGCCGCGGTGGCGATGGGCAGCAGCGTGTTGCAGCCTCCCACCTCAATCGGCAGGATCGCGGCCGGCTCCTTCCCTAGGTAGGAGGCCAGAGCCCTGACGCCCGCAACGTACTCGGTTCCGGCCGGGATCTTCTCCAGGATCACGGTCGGTGCGCCGATCACCGCGGTGGTGAGAATCAGCGCGTCGGGAGGAAGATCGGCCGCGTTCACAACCTCGACCGGCCCGTAGGTCTCCAGAGCCTGGTGGGCGACGAGCTTGGCGATGTAAGGGTCACCGCCCCCGCCGGTGCCGAGCAGGGTCGCCCCGAGACAGAGCGCTTCAATGTCGTCGACAGTCAGGGTGTCCATGGGCAGCTCCGTTGAAGGTCGACCGGCAGTCGGCGAGTCAGGGCCGGGGGTCCTTGTCGAGCACGGGCTCCACTACCGGGATCCATTCGAGCTCGCGGGCCGGGACGGAGTCGTAGCCGCCAACCCGGCTGGTGCGCCAGCCGTGGTCGGCTCCGACGGTCGCCAGGAACTCGGCATAGCGCAGGGGGGCGGTGATGGCATCGATGACCGGAACACCGATCTTCTCCTGCACCTCCCGGTAGAAGCCAAACTCGATGGTGCAGCCCAGCACGACGGCGTCGGCTCGGTCGGCGCGCACCGCGCTCTCGGCCTCGGCGAGGATGCGCTGCTGGGTGGTCTCAGGATCGGCCTGGAACTCGTCGACGCTCATGCCGAGCACCCGGAACGACGCCAGGTGGTCGCCGTACCCGTACTTGACCACGTTCTCGTGCATCTCGGGGATCCACTTGCGCCGTCCTACCAGGATCGAGACCCGCTCGCCGATGGTGGCTGCGATGTGGAGGCAGGCCTCGGCCGGCGCGGTCACCGCCATGGGACCGGCCAGCTCCCGGGCGCCTCGCAGGAAGGGATCGTAGAAGCAGCCGATGACGGCGGCGTCATAGCCCTGCTGCTCGGAGGCCCAGCGGACCACTCCCATGGTGGGGCCGGCCACCACCGCCTCCAGGGCGTTCCATTCGAGGTGCTGGGGGCCGACACCGGTAAGCGAGCACACGTCCACCCTGGTTGTGGGCGCGGCCTCGGCCCGCAGTTCGGCACCTATGGGCGCGTCGTAGAGGTGCGTGCCGACGGGGTTGATCCACAGCATCCGGACCATTGGCTGTCTCCCGTTCGTGATCCGCGGTCGGTGGGTCTCACCATATTGAGGGCCTCGCGGCCTGATTCATGGGCAGTCGGCATAACTCTGAGTTGGCAGATGTGCGTTCAGCACTGCCTAATGGACAAACCGCTGGGGGTCGAGTTGGGGTGTAATGCCGCCGAGCGGGGGCGCGGGAGTCTCTCCGCTGATCAGGTTGGCGGTGAGAGTGGCCATGGCTGGGGATGTCTGGATGCCGGTGCCGCCCTGCCCGGCGCACCAGAAGAACCCGTCGGCTCCGGGGTCGAAGCCGACTACGGGCACCCGGTCGGGCGCGAACGTGCGCAGGCCGGCCCAGGTGGAGCGGATCGAGCGAACGTCGAGGGTCGTGGCCCGGTTGACGGCCTCGATCCCGGCGGCCACGTCGATCTCGCGGGGTTTGACGTCGCAGGGCTCGACGGGATCCTCGTCGGCGGGCGAGGCCAGGATCTGGTCGGCTCCCTCGGGCTTGAAGTAGAAGCTCTCGTCGACCCCGACGACGAGGGGCCAGCCGGCCGGGTCGAAGGGGCTGGCGAAGGTGAACACGGTCCGCCGGCAGGGCCGCAGCCCGACGGGTTGCACGCCGGCCATGCGGGCCACCTCGTCGGCCCAGGCACCGGCCGCGTTGACGACGACGGCGCCGCGCAGGATCCGCTCGCCCACATCCACATGCCAACAGCCGTCTCGACGGGTGAGCGCTCTCACTCCGTGCTCGCGCAGCACGGTCGCGCCCTCCGCCCGGGCGCCCCGCAGGAAGGCCTGGTGCAGTCCAGCGACGTCGATGTCGAACCCGCCGTACTCGATCACGGCAGATTCCAGCCACTTCGGATCGAGTGCGGCGCACAGCGTGATCGCGCTGGCGGCGTCGAGGAGCTCGCAGGGGGTGCCCGTCGTCTCGTTGGCTTCAATCCGCTCCGAGAGCTGGTCCTCAAAGCCCGCCGGTGCCACCCACAGCACGTTGCGGGGCTCCAGCAGCTCGCTGTCGGCCAAGCCGTCGGCGCCGCTCTCTAGGAACGGCCGGGAGGCGGCGCTGAGGACTCGGAGGGTCGGCCCGCCGTAAGAGGCCAGGAACTGGGCCGCCGAGCGTCCCGTGCTGTGAGCGGTCAGCGACACCTCGCGTTCGATGAGGGCGACGCGCTGTCCCCGGCGAGCCAACGCCCAAGCGGCCGACATTCCGGCGATACCCCCGCCGATGACCACAACATCGAAGGAGCGGGGCGCAGCATCTCCCATGGCCCTGCGAACTATACGAACCCGGCCCGCGTCAAGGCTGTGCACCGGGCTGGCCGCGCAGCCCCGCTGTCAGCAATGTGCCCCCAACGCGGTCGCACCCCGCCGCGGCAATTGACGGTAGGAGCAGGTGGGTTAGGCTCGGCCCCCACAGGGCCGGTTCAGTTCGGCCGTGCAGGAGGGAGAGACCGATGGGACCGGATGACGCAGAGGGCGGCGGCGGTGGTGCCGCGGCGCAGGACGCTGTCGAGGAGTCGGCACCTCAACTGGAGCCGATATCCCCCGTGAACCCTCAGCGCCCGACCGAGCGCCGAAAGGCGGTTGCTACGGCCAAGCGGACTGTGGCGGCAGCCCGGCAGCGCCAGAAGGCGGCGGGGTAACGGTTAGGGGAACAGCCTGCCCCAGTGCAGCGCGGCGAGGGCCGCCAACACTGCGGTGACTCCCGCCAGGTTCACATAGAGCCACTTCCGGCGGGCGTTGATCTGCAGGTACAGCGCCTGGACGTTTCTGTCGCCCCATAGAGCGAGGTCGCGGTACACCGCGTCGTCGGTGGGGAACAGGTCAACGTTGTCCCCCTGCGCTACTAGCGTGTACGGGCTGTCACCAAATGGCCCCTCCGGACTTCGCAGCACAGCCAGCACGGCGACGAGGTTGGCGAGCACGCCCGCACCGATCACCGACATCCACAGTACCGACGGGCTCGACGAGGGCAGCTTCGTGGTAGGAAACCCGGCCAGCCCGGTGCCCGCAGCGATCACCGCGACAGCGAAGAACGCCATGGCTCTAGTGCGGATGCGGTCCAGTTGGGCGTCCAGTTCGGCTCGCCAGCGGACTACTTCCTCGTAGGCCAGCCGATAGGCGGCCCGCGACTCGGTCGGGTTCGGTTCGTTCACCGGGGCGGCAGCAGCCGATCCCGCCTCGCTTCATCCGCCGTCGAAGCTGAGCGCGTCGATGTAGGCCTGATCGTCGGCCGCATGCTCGCTGGCCGCCACTGCGGCCGACTGCTGGTGAGCTTCGGCCTCATCGACATTCATTACTTCAAGTGGATATAGGACCATTCTCCTATATTACCTGCTAGACGAAGCAATCGGACCACATATTCAAGACATCCACGTAGGAGGCGCGCTAGAGGACGTTGCCGTAGCGGTGGGTGGTGCGGCTTATGGCCTGCTCGCGGAGGTAGTGGAGCAGCTCGATCCGGCCTTCGGCGGTGACGGGGTCGTCGGCGATGTGGATGCCGGCCTCGTTGGCTGCGGCCCGCAGCTCGGGGCTACAGGTTCCCACGACTCGCACCCGGTCGACTTCGAGGGAGCCGAGCCGAGCGGCGAACTCACGGCTGGTTTCGGCGGCGGCAAGCGACTCTATGAGAGGTACGTCGCAGCGGGCGGCTGCGATGTGGACTCGTTCGATGTCTCGGGGCGCGGCGTCGGGCTCGGTCCGTAGCGCTACCCGGGGCAGCGGCCGGTAGCGCAGGACGTTGGACTCGCAGAACAACCCGGTGGGGTCGTGCTCGACACCGAACTCTGCCTGCCAGGCGGCCTCGTCGCTGTCTCGGGCCGCGGCCAGCCACTCGTCGTCCGGCAGGCCGGTGCCGACCGGGTGCCAGGTCCCCAGCCGGGCCACGTAGTTGGGGCCGCCCGCCTTGGTGCCGGGGCCGACCGAGGACCGCTTCCAGCCGCCGAAGGGCTGGCGGCGCACGATGGCGCCGGTCGTGCCCCGGTTGATGTAGGCGTTGCCCACCTCGACCGTGTCGGACCAGCGGCTGATCTCGGTCGGGTCGAGGGTGTGGATCCCGCCGGTGAGGCCGTAGGCGGTCGAGTTCTGGATGGCGACGGCCTCGTCGAGCGAGTCGGCTCGCATGACGCCCAGCACCGGCCCGAAGCACTCGGTCAGGTGGAACCACGAGCCGGGCCTCACGCCCAGGCGCACGCCGGGAGTCCAGGCCCGCGAGCCGAGACGGCGGGGCTCGACCAGCCACTCCTCGCCGTCGTCGAGGCGGGTGAGGGCCCGCAGGAGCCTGCCCTCGGGCTCGTTGATGGCCGGACCCATGGTGGTGGCCAGGTCGGTGCTGGCACCGACCTTGATGCTGGTCACCGCGTCGGTGAGTTGGCGTCGCAGGCGGGGCGAGTCGTAGGCACCGCCCACGCAGATGGCGAGGCTGGCGGCCGAGCACTTCTGGCCGGAGTGACCGAACGCGGACGACACGAGGTCGGCCACGGCCAGGTCGATGTCGGCGTTGGACGTGATCACCATGGCGTTCTTGCCCGATGTCTCCGCCAGCAGGCGCAGATCGGGCTTCCACGACAGGAACATCCGAGCGGTGTCATAGGCCCCGGTCAAGATCACGGCATGCACGCCGGCATGAGTGACCAGGTGGCGGCCCACGCTGTCGTCGGGCGTCCGGATGAACGAGACCAGGCCCTCGGGCAGGCCCGCGGCCCAGCAGCACTCGGCCACGATCTCGGCGCAGCCGGGGGTCTCGGGCGCGGGTTTGAGGATCACCGCGTTGCCGGCGGCCAGGGCCGCGAGCACGCCGCCGGCGGGTATCGCCACCGGGAAGTTCCACGGCGACACCACCAGCACAACTCCGTAGGGCTCGAACCGGGCCAGCCCCGCGCCGGCCAGACTCCCACCGGCCAGACTCCCACCGGCCAGCCCTGGATGGGCCAGGCCCGCGCCGGCCGGCCCCGGGTGGGCCAGGTCGATGGCCCGCTCGCCGTACCAGCGGGCGAAGTCGACGGCCTCGGACACCTCGGGGTCGGCCTCGGCGACGGTCTTGCCGCCCTCGTGGACCATGGCCGCCACCAGGTCGCCGCGCCGGCTGCTCAACTCATCGGCCACCCGCCACAGCAGGTCCCGACGCTCGGCGGGTGGACGGTCGGCCCAGGCGGGCTGCGCGCCGGCGGCCGCCTCCACCGCCCGGTCCACGCCGGCGACCTGACGGGTGATGGCCGTGGCCGGTCCGCGCCACTGCCGGGTGACGATCTCGCGGGCCCAGGCCCGGTTGGCGGCCAGCACGGGATCGGTGTCGGGCTCGTTGACGAAGCCGCCGGCGGGGTCGGCAGGCCGGGGAGGGTGACGGCGGTCCTGGCGTCGGCGCGGGGACCGCCCGGCCGACCACCGGCCGGCGACCGCGTCCCGGAACTTGGCCGCCTCGGATGCGAACGCGGCGCTGCCGGGCCGCAGGCCGAACAGATGGTGGATGAAGTTGTCCTCCGAGGCGTTCTCCTCCAGACGCCGGAACAGGTAGCTGATGGCCACGTCGAAGTCCCGCTCGGCCACGGCCGGCGTGTACAGCAGCACTCCCCTGCCGTCGGCGCGCAGCAGCTCGGCCTGGGTGGGGGCCATGCCCTCGAGCATCTCGAACTCCACCCGGGGGCGGACCCCGCGCCGGGCGGCCAGCAGGTCGGCCCAGGCGACATCGAACAGGTTGTGGCTGGCCACACCGATGTGCACGGAGCCGGTGCGCTCCGGTGTCAGCACCCAGTCGAGGCAGCGCTTGTAGTTGGCGTCGGTCTCGGCCTTGGTGTCGTAGGGCGTCTGGGGCCAGCCGTGCATGGCGGCCTCCACCCGCTCCATGGCCAGGTTCGCCCCCTTGACCAGACGGATCTTGATCGATCCGGAGCGGTGGCCGCCCGCGGTCAGCCGGTTGTGCCAGTCGACCAGCTCCTGCAGGGCGTCGAAGGAGTCGGGCAGGTAGGCCTGCACCGCGATGCCGAGGTCCACCGCTGAGAACTCGGGCTCGCCGAGCAGGGCGCGGAAGGCCGCGGTGGTGAGCTCGAGGTCGTGGTACTCCTCCATGTCGAGGTTGATGAACGTCGGGGGCGCGCTGGCCGCGGCCGCTCGCAGCAGCGGGCGCAACGCCTCCACCACCCGCCGCAGCGAGCCGTCGAAGTCCCAGGGGTTGAGCTGCGAGACCACCGCCGAGACCTTCACCGACACGTAGTCCACGTCGGGCTGGGCCAGCGTGTCGAGCACCTCCCGGTGCCGCCGGCCGGCCTCGGCGTCGCCGAGCACGGCCTCACCCAGCATGTTGACGTTGAGCGAGTAGCCCGCGGCGGTGCGGGCCTGCAGGTGCGCGCCCAGCCGCTCGGGCTCGGAGTCGACGACGAGGTGGCCCACCAGCGCCCGCATCCGTCGCCGGGCGATCGGCATCACCAGGCGGGGAAGCCGGCGGCCGAGGCGCGCCCCGAGGCGAACCAGCAGCCGGTCCAGCGGCGACAGGAACGAGGGCAGATCGGCCTCACCGACCAGCGACGCGAGCTGCCGGGCCGATGTGGCTGGGCTCTCGGGCCGGATCACCCGGTCCACGAACCGCATGGCGAAGGCGGTGCCCTGCCGATCCCTCACCAGATCGGCCAGCCGCCGGGTGGCGGTTCGTTCCCGGCGCGAGGCCGGCGCGGCGCCGGGTGCCAGCCAGCGCTCGACGCGCTCCACCGCTTCGTCGGCCAGCAGTTCGGTGTCTCGGGTGTCGCCGTCCACGCCTCGCCCGCCCCTTCCTGTCGCGAGGGAAGAGCCTTGCGTCGGACCATCATCGCGCCTGATGGCGGCCGGGTGCAGTGCCGATTGACCAAGTGCGAGAGGCGAGCAGTGCCAAGTGCGAAGCGGCGACCCTTCGTGGTCCCGGCGACCCGGAAACGTCGTCCGGAGAAAGTTGATACCAAATTCGAGTATTACGTATTATTCGAATCGTGCACTTGGATTACTCATGCTGCTGTCTCCAGAATGACTGAGTCGACCAATCGGCGGGTTGCTGGATTAGTGTGCTCGTCCAGCAATGCAGTAGCGTTTCGATGTGGATTTGGATGACGTCGACCTGGAAATCGTGCGGAAATTGCACGAGGACGGCCGCAGCAGCTACAGCGACATCTCCAAGATCATCGGTGTCAGTGCCGGCACGGTACGCAACCGGATCAGCCGGATGCGCGCATCGGGAATGCTCTATTTCGACGTGTGGCTGGATCCCCACCGGTCGGGACTGGGCGTGCACGCCACGCTGTTGATGAAGGTCCAGCCCCGGCAACTGACCGAGACGGCCGATGCGCTGGCCGACCTCGACGAGACCGCGTATGTCGCCACGCTGGCCGGCGCCTACGACATCGTCGCCGATGTCTTCTGCCGCGACGTGCTCGACCTTCGCCGCCTGATCCACGAGAAGATCCAGCAGATCGACGGCGTGCTCGACGTGTCCACCAACCTCGTGACCGAGAACAAACATCAAACGAAGCTCAACGTCCAGGGCGCGTTGACGCCACAGAAGCACTTCTAGCCGGTTTCGTAATCGGATTCGATCACGTTGCCGGACTGGTTTCAAGCTCGTCCGCGGCCGCTGCTTCTATGGAATTGCCGGTCGCTCTCGCAGTGAAGTGTCTCTATTGAACTCAGAGCCCAGGCGTCACGAATTGGCTCACTTCGGAGTTCAGCCGGCGTCGGCGAAGAGGGCTGTGTAGACGGCTCGGGTGTCGGCGTCGGACAGGCCGACACCCAGGTAGTGGCCGTCGATATGCAGCTCCCAGTGCAGGTGCAGCTGAGCCTCGGGCAACCCCGAGGCGCCCGCGTAGGTGCCGCTGTTGCCGATCGTGCCGAGACGCCGGCCGGCCTCGACCCACAGCCCGGGCCTCACTGGATCCCGGCGCCTCAGCAGAGACCGACGGCACCGGCTGCTGCGGAGCTACCGCATCAGGGGGCTGCGCACGCCACGAGGACGACAACCGCCGCCGCGAGGAAGCTCAGCCGCGGGCTACCACAACACCGCGTCCTCCCATCATGTCTCCCTATCGGGCACTAGCCCGAACGCGGTGAAGCCCAAGTCAGGGCGGGTGCTCTGACCTGGGCTTTTGTTGGTGGCGGGGGTAGGAATTGAACCTACGACCTTCGGGTTATGAGCCCGACGAGCTACCAGACTGCTCCACCCCGCAGAGCGATTCTACCGGGGCCGGCGACCCGCCCGCAACGCCGACGGACCAGTGCCGGAGCGTTACTTCGGCGGTAGGCGGATGCCCGCGTCAACCCTGATGACCTCGCCGTTCATGTAGTCGTTGGTGATCAGCTCCATCACCATCGAGGCCAGCTCGTCGGCGGTGCCCAGGCGCTTGGGGAACAGCACGCCGGTGGCCAGGCGGGCCTTGAACTCCTCGGCCGCCTCCCCGGTGCCGTAGATGGGCGTGTTGATCAGCCCCGGCGCGATGGTGTTGATCCGCACCCCCAGCGGCACCAGGTCCCTCGCTATGGGCAGGGTCATGCCCACCACTCCGCCCTTGGAGGCCGAGTAGGCGTTCTGGCCGGTCTGGCCGTCGAAGGCCGCCACCGAGGCCATGTTGACGATGGCGCCCCGCTGGCCGTCGGCGTCCACCGGCTCGGTGCGGGCCATGGCCGAGGCCGCCAACCGGATGCAGTTGAACGTGCCGATCAGGTTGGTGGCCACCACCCGCTCGAACCGCTCCAGCGGCATGGGCTGGCCGTGGCGGTCGACCGTGCGCACCGCAGTGGAGATCCCGGCCGAGTTGACCAGCACTCGCAGCGGGCCCAGCTCCCCGGCCGCCTCCACCGCAGCCTGCACCGGCACCTCCTCGGCCACGTCGCCCTCCACGAACACCCCTCCGACCTCCGCGGCCGCGTCGGCGCCCTTGGCCGCCTGGATGTCGAGGATCACGCAGTGGGCGCCCAGCCCGGCCAGCCGGTGCGCGCACGCACGCCCTATGCCCGACGCTCCCCCGGTGACGACGGCCGCGGCCCCTGCCAATTCCATGTCGGTCCCCCTCAGTTGGAGCCGGCCAACCCGCACAACTTAGAGGCCGCGCCGAGAGCCCGCAGTTCTCATCTCACCGAGACATGCCTTGGCTGCATTCTTGACGTAGTTGTGCACCTCATAGCGGTACAACTACGTCAGGAAAGAGCCAGCCGGACCGAGAGCGGTGCGCACCCGCCCGCTACACACGTGGAGGCCTAAACGGACGGCCTGCTCGAAAGAGCCCTGTGGTCCTCAGTCGGCCAGGACTCCCACCACGTCGTCGAGGACGGGCAGGCTGTTGGGCGGGCCGAGCACGGTGATCTGGTCGTCGGCCTCCAGCACCAGGTCGGCCTCGGCCCGCAGCACCCGGCCCTCGCGGCTGACCGCCTCCAGGAAGAAGCCCGCATCGATGGTGAGCGCCCCCACCCGCCGGCCGATCAGCGCCGACGTCGACAGCTCCGGCATCAGCGGGTACTGGCCGATCGACAGGTCGGGCAGCAGGGCCTCCTTCACCTCGGCCTCGAAGGCGGCCTCGGCCACCGCCTCGGCCCGGTCCGAGTGCAGGTAGGCGGCCAGCTCGCCGGCCAGTCGCAGCACCCGGCCCGGCTCGGTGCTGCACCCGGCCAGGAAGAACAGGGCCTTCACCTGCTCGTCCCGGCCGCCCCAGGCCGCGGGGATGCGGATGCCGCCCGCGGCCCGCACGATCACCAGGTAGTCGTCGTCGGTGTCGAAGAACGCCACCGGCGTGGCGGTGGGATGCTGCTCGGAGGGCTGGATCCACAGCGAGCCCGACTCCAGGAACCGGTCGGTCACCGTGGCCACGTCCACCTTCGTCTGGCTCGACAGCACCTCCGAGGCCCGCACCGCGGCCTCGTTGATGTCGGTGCCCTCGGGAATGCTCACCACCGCGGCCCGGGCGATGAGCCCCGGGTACTCGTCGCCGACCCGCACGCCGTGGCTCTGCACCGCCGCGCTCAGCTCGCGGTCCAGGCCCCGGTCGACCAGCCGCCCCCAGCGCTCGAACACGTGGTAGATGGCCCCCCCGTGCATCGACCGGGTGCGCCCGTAGAACACGTACCACACCACCCCCAGCACCACCGACGCCCCGGTCAGCAGCAGCGCCACCGCACCCAGCTCGACGATCAGGTACAGGTCGATGGCGATGCCGGCCAGCTGCAGGTAGGGGAACAGCGGCGCGGTGAAGCCCGGGGCGTACGAGGCGATCCGCGAGGCCCGCAGCACCAGCACCGCCGAGTTCACCAGGGCCAGGGTCAGCAGCACGAAGGCGCTGGCCACCTTGGCGATGGCGGCCACGTCGAGGGCCAGCACCACCACGGCCATCCCCGCGCCGGTCACCGCCACGCCCCAGGCCGGGGTGTTGAACCGGTTGAGCCGGCCGAGCCTCTCGCCCACCAGCCGGTCGCGGCTCATGGCCAGCGGGTAGCGGGCCGCGGCCAGGATCCCGGCGTTGGTGGCCGACGAGAACGCGGCCAGCGCGGCCACCACCACCAGCACCGCCCCCGCGGTGGGCATCACGTCCTCCGCCGCGGAGTAGATCGGGGCCAGGTCGTCGTGCAGCAGCGCCGGCGGGACCACCGCCACCGCCACCAGCACGCCGAGCGTGTACAGCGCGGTGCTGACCAGCAGCGACAGCCCCATCCCCAGCGGGATGTTGCGGGACGGGTCGTTGATCTCCTCGGCCGCGCTGGCCACCTTGGTCAGCCCGCCGTAGGACACGAACACCAGCCCGACCACGCTGACCAGCCCGCCCGTCCCGTCGGTGAAGAAGGGCTCCAGGTGGTCGCCGCCGTCGCCGCCGCCGACCCGGGGCAGCCCCACCGCGATGAACCAGCCCATCACGGCCAGCACGAAGCCCACCAGCAGCATCTGCACCCCCGCGCTGGCCCGGGTGCCGCAGATGTTGACGATGGTGAAGCCGGCGATTAGCACCACCGCCAGCGGTTTGGCCGGCACGTCGAGGACGATGTTGAGGTAGGCGCTCATGCCGACCAGGGCGAAGGCGTCCTTGAGCACCAGCGACAGCCATGTGGCCATGCCCGAGAAGGTTCCGACCGCCGGTCCGTAGGCCCGGACCAGGAAGTAGTAGGCGCCCCCGGCCCGGGGCATGGCGGTGGAGAGCTCGGCCACGCTCAGCATGGCGGGCACGGCCACCACGCCGGCCAGGGCGTAGGCCAGCACCGCGCTGGGTCCGGCGTCGGCCGCGGCCAGGCCCGGCAGCAGGAACAGGCCCGACGAGAGCATCGCGCCGGTGCTGAGGACGAAGACGTGTCGGAGCCCCAGCGAGCGGGACAGCCCGGCCAGCACCCCGCCTGAGCCTTGCTCGCTCACGTACGTCCTGCGGGCCGGGCCATCCCCAAACCTAACCCGGCCCGCTCCCCACGCTCAACACACCGACGGCGGGATCGGCCACGGCTAGCGTTCAGGCATGAACTGGTGGCTGTGGACGCTGGCCGCGATCGTTGCCCTGCTCGTCGTGACGAGCGTCTACGACGTCGTGCAGAAGCGGCACGCCATCCTGCGCAACTTCCCGATCATCGGCCATCTGCGCTACCTGCTGGAGTCGTTCGGCCCGGAGCTGCGCCAGTACATCGTCAGCGACAACGACGAGGAGCGGCCCTTCAACCGCAACCAGCGCCGCTGGGTGTACGCCACCGCCAAGAAGGAGAACCCGTACTTCGGGTTCGGCTCCGACAACCGGGTCGAGGCCGACGGCTACGTGTTCTTCCGGCATTCGGCCTTCCCGGTGGAGTGCGACGCCCCGCCCGGCGAGCTGCGGGCGGCCAAGGTGCTCGGCGCGTGGCGCAACCGGCCCGGCGCCTTCCGGCCCAACTCGGTGGTGAACATCTCGGGCATGTCCTACGGCTCGCTGTCGGGCCCGGCGGTGGAGGCCCTCAACCGGGGCTCGGCCATGGCCGGGTGCCTGCACAACACCGGCGAGGGCGGCATCAGCCAATACCACCGCAAGGGCGCCGACCTGACGTTCCAGCTGGGCACCGGCTACTTCGGCGCTCGCACTGCCGACGGGCGCTTCTGCATGGACGCCTTCCTGGCCAGCCTCGACTCGGCTCCGGTCAGGGCGGTGGAGTTGAAGCTGAGCCAGGGGGCGAAGCCCGGTCTGGGCGGGGTCCTGCCCGCGCCGAAGGTCACGCCGGCCATCGCCGAGGCCCGGGGCGTGCCGGTGGGGGTGACCGTGCGGAGCCCCAACCACCACCCGGAGTTCGACGACGTGGCCGGGCTCGTCGACTTCGTGGAGCGCATCGCCGACGCCTCCGGGCTCCCGGTGGGGATCAAGTCGGCGGTGGGCGACCGGCGCTTCTGGGTCGAGCTGGCGTCCCGCATGGCCGACACCGGCCGGGGCCCCGACTTCATCACCGTCGACGGCGGCGAGGGCGGCACCGGCGCGGGGCCGCTCACGTTCACCGACCACGTGTCGCTGCCGTTCCGGGTCGGGTTCGCCGAGGTCTACCAGGCCTTCGCGGAGGCCGACCTGAACGAGGCGGTCGTGTTCGTGGGGTCCGGCAAGCTCGGCTTCGGGCCCGACGCGATGGTGGCCATGGCCCTGGGGGTCGACCTGATCGGCGTGGGCCGGGAGGCGATGATGGCGGTCGGCTGCATCCAGGCCCAGCGCTGCCACAGCGGCCGCTGCCCCACCGGCGTCGCCACCCAGAGCAAGTGGCTCACCCGGGGGCTCGACCCGACCTCCAAGGCGGTGCGGGTGGCCAACTACGTGACCGGGCTGCGCCAGGAGTTGCGCATGCTGGCCGAGGCCATGGGCGAGGAGCACCCGTCGCTGGTGGACCCGGCCGCGGTGGAGATGCAGATCCGCCGCGGCGAGCTGCTGCCCATCCTCGAGGCCATCGGCTACTCCGACGAGGCCACAGAGGCCCGCATCGCCCTGGGCGAAGTGGCCCGCGAGGCCCGCATCTTCGCCGACGCTGTGGCCGAGGAGCCTTAGCCTGGAACTGTCGCCAGTGATCTCGGGTCGATTCTGTGGAAATGCCACACAGAACAAACCCGAGATCTTGTTGGGCGCTGTCCTAGTTCTCTAGCTGCTCCAGCAGGCGGGCCAGGATCTCGTCCTGGCGGCGGCGCAACTCGGCCAGCTCGTCGATCAGCTGCCGGGTCTCCCCCGGCGTCAGCTCGCCGACGGTGACGTCCGGCGCCTCGGTGTCGGTCACGGACGGCTCGCCGGCGTCGTCGGTCGCGGACGGCTCGTCCGGCTCCTCCGCCACCGGCGCGTCGCCGTCGGTCACGATCGGGGGCAGCACCACGTCTTCGAAGTCGGCGTCCGGGTACAGGTCGTCGAGGGCCTCGCCCAGCGTCTTGCCCAGCGCGGTGCGGTTGCCCACCGAGGCGATCACCCCGGCCAGCAGCGGGATCTGGGTCCCCTGGGCCCGCACGTACATCGGTCGCACGTACAGCACCGAATTCTCGACCGGCAGCAGCAGCATGTCGCCGAAGTCGACCTGCGAGCCCTGGTCGTTGAGCAGGGTCAGCTCCCGGCTGATGGCGGGGTTGGTGGAGATGTTCGACGCCACGATGGCCGGGCCGGGCGCCAGCAGGTTCGCCATCTCGTAGGACACCAGGCGGGAGGTCCCGTCGGCGCGGGTCTCACCCACCATGAAGGCGGTGAGCTCCTTGCGGCTGTCGTCGTCGGAGACCGGCACGAACGAGCGCAGCGCCACGTACGACGCCGACTCCTCGCCGGGGAGCTGGATCAGCGAGTAGTAGGCCGGAACCCGCCGCTCCCGCCGGGTCAGCAGGCCCCGGTCCCCGACCACGGCCTCGGCGATGCCGCCGGCCTGCACGCTGCGGCCCGGATCCTGGGCCACCGCCCAGCGCTCGGTGCCGATGATCAGCGCCTCGGGGTCCGACACCTGGTAGGAGGCCCACATGTTGGTCTGCACCGTGAACAGGTCGGTCGGGAAGCGCAGATGGGAGCGCAGCTCCTCGGGCATCTCGGAGAAGTCGGTGAACAGGTCGGGGAAGGCTCCCTGCCATGCGGCCACGATCGGATCAGCGACCGGCATGACGTACAGCGTCACGTCGCCGTCGTAGGAGTCGACGACGGCCTTGACCGAGTTGCGGATGTAGTTGACGCTGCCGTCGGCCAGCTCGGCGCCGACCTCCAGCCCGCTGGTGTCGGCGCTCTGGGAGTAGGGGTAGCGGTCGGTGGTGGTGTACGCATCGAGCACGTAGTGGATGCGGCCGTCGAAGATCACCGGGTAGGCGTCCGAGTCGAACTCCAGGAACGGGGCGACGCTCTTCACCCGGTCCTGGGCGTCCCGGATGTAGATGATGCTGGTGTTGCCGTCCACGAAGTTGGAGATCAGCGGATCGAGCTGCCCGAAGCGCAGCGCGAAGGCGGTCTGGCGCAGGAACGACCCCATGTTGACGCCGCCGTCGCCGGTGTAGCGGAAGCTCTCCTCGCGGCCCTGGCCGTCCACGTAGTCGACCTCGTCGCGGGTGGCGCCCACCAGCGCGTAGCCCTCGAGGTTCTCGCCGACGTAGATCTGGGGCTCGTCGAGTTGCAGGTCTATGGCCGGGTCCACCTCGACGGGCAGGCCGCCGGTGATGAACACCGGGCTGCCCCGCACGTCGGTGACGTTGGCCCGGGCGATGGCCATCCCGTAGCCGTGGGTGATGGCCACATGCTGGCGCTCCCACGATCCCAGCTCGCTCAGGTTGAGCTCGCGGGCGGCCAGCACCACCTGGGTCAGCTCACCGTCGACCTCGTAGCGATCGACGTCGAGCACCGAGGAGAAGCGGTAGAAGTCCCGCTCGCCCTGGTCCTTCTCGAAGGTGTCGGTGAGGGTGAGCGGGTCGAGGATCCGGGCGTTGCGCACGGTCTGGGCCGCGGTGCGCAACTGGGCCGGCGTGGGGTTCTCCCGGTATTCGAACACCTCGAGGGCCACGTCGCGGTCGGGCACAAGCGAGTAGGCCGCCCGGGTGGCCGCGATGTTGTCGTCGGTGTAGACGGACTCGCGGGCGGTGGTGTTGGGATCGACCTGGAACCGCTGCACGAACGCGGGGTACATGTTGCCCATCACCAGGGCGGTGAAGGCCCACAGGCCCACGGCCAGCACCGGCAGCACCCAGCCCCGCCGGCGCAGGTTGACCACCAGCAGCACCACCGCGAACAGCGAGATCAGCAGGAGCAGGTTGAGGGCGGGCAGCTTGGCCTTGACGTCGGTGTACAGGGCGCCGTCGACCACGCCCCGGTCCGACACGGTGAGCTCGTAGCGCGACAGCCAGTAGTCGGCTGCCTTCACCAGGGCCAGGCAGGCCAGGATCGCCGACAGGTGCACCTTCACCGACGGCAGCACCCGGGGTGCGCCCCGAGGCACCTGGCCCCTGATGCCGCCGTTGATGTAGTGGGAGATGCCGATCACTACGAGGATGATCATGAAGGCGGCGAACAACCAGTTCACGAGGAACGTCAGGAACGGCAGCCGGAAGACGTAGAAGCCGATGTCGGTGCCGAACAGCGGATCGACGATGCCGAAGTCCTTGCGGTTGACGAAGAGCAGCCACTCCTCCCACTGGTTGGACACCCCGGACGCGGCCAGCAGCGAGAACACCACCGACATGACCAGGCGCACCAGCCGGGTGCGGCCCGCCGTCAGGTCGTGGAGGCGGCTGAGCATCTCCTCCTCGGGACCGGGCGGGCGGATCTCGGGCTTCAGGCGGTCGACGATGAGGAGGTTGATCCACATCAGGATGAAGAAGGCCACCGCGAAGATCGCGAACAGGGCGATCTTGGCCAGCAGCACCCGCCCCCACACGTCGGTCCGGCCCAGCGAGTCGAACCACAGATAGTCGGTGTAGAAGCGGGCGATGCCTCGCAGCGACAGGAGCAGGACCAGCAGGCCGCCTGCTACCAGTATCGCGATGAAGCGGGTTTTTCTAGAGCCGAAGCGGGATCGGCCGCCGGAGGGGGAGGGAGTTACGGTACGCACCGACGGTCACGATATCGGCTCCGGCCAGCCAGCAGAGAAGGCAGCTTCGGCTGCGGTGTCCGCCCGGCGCGATCGGGACTCCCGGTAGATCGATCGAACTGCGGTGGTGAGCTCGTCCGGGTCGTCGGTTTCCTCGATCAATTCGCCGAGACGCTCCCGGACCGGCTCGACCAGCACTGACAGGATGGCGCTGCCGGCCGCCTCGAGGTCGACGTCGTCGATGCTGACGTCTATGTCGGACGCGAAGTCCTGCATCGGCACCCGGACGGCGCGGGTGTAGGCGCCGGTGTTGCTGGTGATGGTGGAGCGCACGGCCCGGACCCCGTTGCGGCGCACGGCGTCGAGCAGGTCGCCCTGCTCGTCCACGACCAGCCGCTTGAGCCTGCGGGCGATCCCGCCCACCGCCACCGCCCGGGCCGCGCCGACGAGATCGTCGGGATCGGCCGGCACGGCGGCAGCCTCGGCTCCGTCGAACTCTTCGTCGACTTCGTCGGCGAACTCGTCGGGTTCATCGGCGAACCCGTCCGCGGCCTCGGGGACGGCGGCGCCGGTGGCCGCGCCGTCATCAGTGGCGCCGGGCTCAGCGGACCACCGCTCCGGCTCCCCGACGGGCTGCGTAGTGATGGAGCGCAGCCGGGCGAAGATGGCCTCGGCATCCGCGGACGGCGCCTCGGCCGCGGGCTCGGTCTCATCGGAGGCGACGGCCGCAGCATCATCGGGAGCCTCGGAGGCTTGCCCCTCCTGCGGGCCGGCCCCGGGGTCGAACTCGGCGTAGGCCTCCGCCTCGACGTCGTAGAGCCGGACCGCGGCAGGTGCGGGTGCGGGCGAGGGCCCGATGGTCAGGCCCTCGAGGTCGACGTACTCGCCCACGGCTTCGGGCTCGTCGAGTTCATCCGGTGTCTCGGGCCCGTCGGCGCCGGAGACGGCCCGGGCAGTGCCGGCGTCGGCGACCTCGCGATCCTCTTCGGGCGTGGTGTCGGCGTCTGCGTCGGCGCCGGCGGGGCCCTCGGCGGCGGCATCGTCGCCGGCTGGGGCCTCCTCGCCGGACCTCCCAGCGGGGGCCATCCCGGCCAGGCGCGCCGTGGAGATCTCCGCCTCGAGCTCGGCCACGGTGGATTCCGGCTGGGCCGCGACGCGCTGTCCTGCCTGCTGGGCTGCGGCCGCAGCCCGCGGCTCGGCCTGGACCAGCTCGTCGATCCAGCCGTCCAGTCCCTGGCGGAAGATGCCGAGCGCCTCCAGCAGGCGATCGCGGGTCACCCTGAGCTGCTCCACCTCGATCCGGTGCTCATGGCGCTTGCGAGCCAGGTCGGACAGGATCCGCTCCCGGACGGTCTGGGCCTCCACCACCATGTTCTTGCCCCGCTCGCGGCCCTCCTCGGCGATGGCGGCTGCGGCCGCCTCGGCCTCGCCCACGATCCGGACGTGCTCGGCCTCGGCCCGCTCGATCTGTACTTGGGCCGCGTCGCTGGCCGACTGCAGGACGCGGGTGGCCTCGTCGCCCAGGGCCTCCGCCACCCGGCGCGACTCCAGCGTCTCCGGAGGGGTGGCCTCCAGCTCGGTGATCCGGTCCGACAGCGAGCCGACCTGAGCGTTCAGCCGGCGGATCTCGTCGGCGGCCTTGCGCAGCCGGGTGCGGACGGACTCGGGCTCGTAGCCGCGGCGTGCCTTGGCGAAGTCGATCTTCTCCACCGCTTCCGGGTCCAACCCGTGTCCGGGGTCGGGTCCGCCGCCGTCTTCCATGGCTCCTCCGAGCCGCCACCGGCGCGCTTGCTCCTGCTAGCTCGCCGGTTACGGTCAGCCAATACGATAGTTCAGCCCAGCAGGCATCAGCCCAGTAGGCGTTGGACGGGGTCGCCCCCGACACCGGCCAGTGCCTGCAGCGCGTCCTCCAGGTTCGCCACGCCGACCACCGGGACATCGCCCGAGCCCGACCGGGCCTCTTCCGCCGACGCCTCGGGCACGATGATCAGCCTGGCGCCCGCATCCCGGGCCGCTACCGCCTTCTGGGCGACGCCGCCCACATCGCCGACGGATCCGTCGAGGCGGATGGAGCCGGTGACCGCGACCCGCTGGCCGCCGGTGAGTTCGCCCTGCGACAGCACGTCGAGCACGACCAGCGTGAAGGCCAGACCGGCTGAGGGTCCCCCCACCGCGCCCGAGGAGATGTCGATCTCGAACGGGAGCGGGGACCGGCTGACCCGCTCGGTGACCCCACTCACCCCGATGTAGGGACCTC
The DNA here is from genome assembly GCA_965203635.1 of Candidatus Aldehydirespirator sp. Lineage (GTDB taxonomy): Bacteria > Actinomycetota > Acidimicrobiia > Acidimicrobiales > Aldehydirespiratoraceae > Aldehydirespirator. The sequence goes on along the minus strand of OZ241903.1, from coordinate 1,459,008 downwards.
CGTTGTCGGGGTGGGTGCCGAGCGTTATCTCGACGTCGCGCCGCTCGTCGGTCTCGGAGTCCTCCACGGTGACCACTGCCGCCGCGCCCGGCTCCAGCTGCTCCAGCACCGCTCGGAGCGAGTCGACGGTGGTGACCGGCTCGCCGTCGATGGACAGGATCACGTCGGTGGGCTCCAGCAGGCCGTCGGCCGGGCCGCCCGGGACCGTCTCGAAGAACAGCACCCCGGTGAAGTCGGCGGCATGCACACCGAGGCGTTCAAGGGCCACGATCGTGGCGATGTCCTTGGAGCTGTCCATCAGGTGACGGTTGTGTTCTCGCTGCTCGGTGTCGGTCCGGTCGCCGTAGACCGATTCCCGGCTGCGCAGGTCGACCGCCTCATCCAACGAGGACATGATCCAGTCGAGCACGGTCAAGTCGTTGTCGATCGCCACGGTCAGGAGCAGGATCTCGCCTTCGGGATCGAACACATCGATGCCCTCGGCTTCCACCCGGCCGGACGTGGCGATGGCGGTGCCGGGCAGGAAGGCCACCGCGCCCTCGTCGACCACCGAGTCGCCGGGCAGCAGCCGGCCGGCCCACTGGGCCGGCGCGAAGTACGCCCCGGCCGCGAGCCCCCCCAGAACGACGGCGACGGCGATGAGGGTGAGCCCCAGGCCCGAGGAGAACCAGCGACGGCGAGTCGAGGTTGGCGGGGGCGGCAGCCCGCCCGGCGGAGGCGAGTCCGGCGCCGGGGAAGTCGGCAGTGGGGAAGCTAGCGTGGCGAACCGTCCAGTCGTCTTCGCTCGGGCGCCGTTCATTCACCCGGCGTCCGGGCCCCAAGGTACCGCCATGGCGACAGCCCCGACCACCGGCGAAGCTGCCCAGAGGCCGAGCTTGCGAGGCCGTGGCCCGAGCGGCCCGTGAGCGCAGCGAACAAGAGCGGGGATGGCGCCCATGGGGCGCGAGCCGGTTTCGCCGCTGGGCGCGCTGGCACCAAGGCAGCACCAGCGGGCGACAAGATGTGGGTGCGGATCGCCGGTTCGGCCCGCCGGTCGGCCGGGACGATGCTCCGGTCGGCGAGGGCAGCCCTCCGGTCGGCGGGGGCGGCCCGTCCCAGGCGCCGCATCCGGTTGATCGATGTGCTGCGGGTCCTGGGGCTGGCCCGGCGGGCAGTGCCTCGCCCGGTGGTGGGGCCGAAGGCCTACCCGCAGTGGTGGCAGCGGCTGCTGGCGCTGGTGGTGCTGATGGCGTTGGTGGTGGGCATCGGCTTCGCGCTCGCCGCGCTGGTGGGACTGCTGGTGGTGGTGGCCGGCTTCCTGCTCGAGCAAGCCATCTCCTGAGGCCGAGCGGCCCGTGAGCGATCAGTGTGGAAGCACGTGGGCACCGAGCGAGGCCGTGGCCCGAGCGGCCCGTGAGCGAAGCGAACAAGAGCGGGAATGACAGAGGCCGAGCGGAAAGGGAGCGATCAGTGTGGAAGCACGTGGGCACCGAGCGAGGCCGTGGCCCGAGCGGCCCGTGAGCGAAGCGAACAAGAGCGGGAATGGCAGGGCCGAGCGGTGGACGCAGCAGGGGCCGTCGGGCGGCGGCGGGAGGCGGCCGCGGCCGGGCATGGGGGCGACGCCGCCAAGGCCCGGTCGTATCTCCACGACGACGACCCGATGGTGCGCTCGAGCGCGCTGCGGGCGTTGGAGCGGGCCGGTGACCTGGCCGCCCGCGAGCTCGAGGCCGCTCTCACCGATCCCGCGCCCGCCGTCCGGTTGACCGGGCTCGAACTCGCGGCGGTCCGGGGCGACATCGCGGCGGCCGCGGCGGCGCGCCTGCTGGTCGACGACGACCACCGGGTGGTGGAGGCCGCCGCCTGGGCCTGCGGCGAGAAGGTCTCAGCCGGCCGCACGGACGGCAGCGGGTCCGGGACGGCCGCCGTGGTGGACGCACTGGCGCAGGTGGCCCGATCCCATGATGATCCGCTGTGCCGGGAGTCGGCCATCGCGGCTCTCGGCGCGATATCGGATCCCGCCGGGCTGCCTGCGATCCTGGCCGGGCTGGACGACAAGCCCGAGGTCCGCCGAAGGGCCGTGATCGCGCTCGCCCCGTTCGACGGGCCCGAGGTCGACGCCGCGCTGCTGCGGGCGGCCACCGACCGCGACCGGCAGGTCCGGACCGCCGCGGCCGAATTGCGAGATGCCTGAGGTGCGGCCACGTCGCCGGCGAACTTGAAGCAGTTAGCCACCTCACGGGTGGTTAACCCACTCAAGTTCGTTGGCAACCCCGGCGGGCCCGAGCGGCCCGTGAGCGAAGCGAACAAGAGCGGGAGTGCCGGAGCCGGCTATTCGGCGTCGTCGCTGAAGATCGAGAAGTCCATGCCGAGCTGCTCGAGGCATCGGCCCGCGCCCCGCACCACCGTCTCCAGCGGGGCGTCGACCCGCCGGACCCGCAACGACATCTCCCGGGACAGCCGGATGTCCATCCCCCTGAGCAGCCCTCCCCCGCCGACGAGGAAGACGCCGCGGGCGATCAGGTCCTGGGCCAGCTCGGGGGGTGACTGCGACAGGCAGCTCAGCACCGAGTCGACCATGGCGGTCACCGGCTCCTCGATCGCCCTGCGGATCTCTTGGGGGGTCACCACCGTGGTCTTGGGCATTCCCGACATCAGTTCCCGGCCGCGGATCTCGGCCGCGGTCTCGCTGCGGGTCGGCGCGGCCGAGCCGACCACGATCTTGGTGTGCTCCGCGGTGGGCTCGCCGATGGCCATGCCGTACTCGCGCCGCATGTGGGCCTGGACGGCGTCATCGATGTCGAACGAGCCCACCCTCACCGCCTCCAGAGCCACGATCCCGCCCAGGCTGAGCAGGGCGGTCTGGGTGGTGCCGCCCCCGATGTCGATCACCATCGACCCGACCGGCTCATCGATGGGCAGACCGGCGCCGATGGCGGCGGCCATGGGCTGGTCGATCAGCCGTACTTCGATGGCGCCTGCCCGGCGGGCGGCCTCCTGCACGGCCCGCCGCTCGACCGCGGTGATCGCCGACGGCACGCACACCACCACGCGGGCCCGGTTGATCCTGCTCACCCCCACCTGCCTGAGCAGGATCCGGATCATGTCCTGGGTGATCTCGAAGTCGGTGATGGCGCCCTTGCGCAGCGGCCGGCGGGCCACGATGTAGCCGGGGGTGCGTCCCAGCATCCGGCGGGCCTTGTGGCCCACCGCCAGCAGCTCGTTGGTGTTGGTGTTGAGCGCCACCACCGACGGCTCGTTCAGCACTACGCCCTGGCCGCGGGCGTACACCAGGGTGTTGGCCGTGCCCAGGTCGATGGCCAGGTCGCGGGGCAGGGCTCAGCGCTCCGAGGCGGCGGGCGCGTCTCCGGCCGCGTCCGCGGCGGCGTCGGCGGGGTGTGCAGGCTTCAGGGGATCGAGCCTGGAGATCCCGCTGGCGGGGCCGACGGAGCGTCCCGGGACGCCCGACACGGCCTTGAGCTGCCTGAGGAATGGGACGGGGCGGCGCCAGGTGATCCTGCGGGCCAGCCAGAGCAGCATCGAACCGACGGTGGCCAGGCCCAGCGAGGCCACCACCAGCAGCACTGAGCCCCTCATCGGGCGCTCTCGGCGATGGCCGGCTCCGGCCCCCCAGCCCCGCCGGTCCCGATGGCCGGCTCGATGCCGGAAGACACGTCGATCCCGATGGCCGGCTCGATGTCGGAAGACACGTCGGTCCCGATGGCCGGCTCGATCTCGGAAGACACGTCGACTATGTGCTGGGCTTCCAGCCCCCAGCTCTCGCCTCCCTGCCACCGTTCCCGCTTCCAGATGGGAACCGTGGTCTTGAGGGTGTCGATGGCGAAGCGGGCCGCCTCGAAGGCGGCATCCCGGTGGGGGGACGACACGGCCACCACCACCGCGGGCTCGCCCACCGCCACCGGTCCTACCCGGTGCAGCATCGCCACCCGTCCCAAGTCGTCCCAGCGGGCTCGCATCTCGGCGGCGATCGACCGGAGTCGGGGCTCGACCTGGTCCTCGTAGGCCTCGTAGTGCAGGAGGTCCACGCCGGGCCGGTCGGTCGAGTGGTCGCGCGCCGTGCCGCTGAACTGCACCACGGCGCCGCAGTTGGGCAGCACCACCCACGCGGCCATGTCCGCTGACGGCAGCGGATCGGATGACAGCCCGAGCCAGGTGTCGCCGGTGTCAGGGGGTTCGAGCACTATGAGACATCGTAATGGGACGAATTCACGGGCGGCCTGAGCGGCGGCGCTTGTGGATGGCTCGGGCCACCAGGCCGGCGGCGACGAGGGCGCCCACCACTACCGTCACCGCGGCGGCCAGCAGCAGCTCCTGGCGGCGCCGGGCCGGCAGCGACTCCAGCAGATGGGGCTCGTGCGAGACCACCCACGCCTCTTCGTTGCTGTGCGCGGCCCTCCATCCCAGCGCCCGCAGCCGGTCGTTGGCCACCACCCACGGGTGGGTGGTGTAGGGCACCACCCCCGGCGGCGTCGGCGCCAGACCCCAGCGCCAGCGCAGCGCGCTCAGGATCCTCACCAGATGCGACGGCGCCCGCAGCCGGGGACGGGGACCCTCGAGGCCGGCCAGCGTGTCGGGGGGGATCCACCCGTCGGGTGCGACGTTGAGGATCCCGTCGTAGCGGACGTCGACCGCGGTGACCACGGCCTCGGCCAGGTCGTCGGCGTGCAGGTACTGCACCGGCGGATCGCCGTCGGCGGCCACACCCGATCGGGCCGCTCGCAGGGTGTTGGCCAGCTGGCCCAGACGGTCCTCGGCGACGGTGGCCGCGGGTCGCAGCACGGTCACGGAGCGGCCGGGGGCCAGTGCCCACTGCTGGGCCAGCCGCTCCAACCGGTGCCGCTGCAGGGCCCAGTCGAAGTCGGGGTTGGGTCGGACCGGGGCGTCCTCGGTGATCGGCACCGGGTTGTCCTTCCAGGCGCCGTAGACCATCGCGGACGACATCACCACCAGGTGGGGGACATCGACCGCGGAGAGAGCGTCGAGCACGCGGTGCAGCAGGGCGGCCTCCAGCTCGGCCTCGGCCGGATTGAGCGTGCCTGCGGTCACCGTGGAAGCCAGGTGCACTACTGCGTCGGCCCCGGAGAACAGGGCGGCCAGGTCGGCGTCGGCCAGATCCACCTGCTTGGTGGTGACCGACGTGTAGGGGGCCGCCGGAGCGTCCTTGTCGATGGCGACGACGGCCACCTCGGGACGCTGGGCCAGCCGGGTTATGACACGACGGCCCACAGAGCCGTGGGCGCCGGTCACCACCACCCGGGTCATGGTCATAGGCGGCGGGCGATCGCGGATCTGCACCGGCCGCGGGCAGCACAACTGAGCTTCACCCCCCTACGATGCCCTCATGAACGGCGATCCGCCAACAGAGGGCGGGCCCGATGATCCCTTCGAGGGCCTGGAGGGCATAGAGGGCTTAGAAGACCTGGAGGGCATAGAGGGCTTAGAAGACCTGGAGGGCATAGAGGGCCTCGGCGACCTGGGCGAGACCGGCGAGACGGACGAGCCCGGCGGCTTCGGCGGGCTGGGCGGCTTCGGCGGGCTGGGGGACATTCCCCTGATCGGGGACCTGATGCGGACGCTGCAGTCGGCTGCGCCCGGAGCCAACCAGGCCCGCGAGGTGGGCCGGGCCATCGCCTGCGGCGGGGTCTCGGAGCCCAACATCGACCCGTCCGAGCGCATCACCATCGAACAGCTCGTGCGGGTGGCCGAGCTGCGGGTGGCCAACGCGACCGGCCTGCAGCCGGCCCCGGGGGCGGCGCTGCGGGTGGAGGTGGTGAACCGCGCCGGCTGGTCGGACCGCACCGTCAGCGACTACGAGGACCTGTTCGGCGCGCTCAACCGGTCGATAACGGCGAGCCTGGAGCCGGATCTCGACGACACGCCCGACGACCCGATGGCGGCCATGCTGGCCGGCATCTCCAAGATGATCGGCCCCACCATGCTGGCCCTCACCACCGGCGCGATGGTGGGTCGCCTCGCGCAGCATGCCCTCGGCGGCTACGTGCTGCCGGTGCCCCGGCCGGCCGGCAAGCCGATGCTGGTCGCCCTGCCCAACGTCGACGAGTTCAGCCAACAATGGTCGCTCGACGCCGACGACGTCCGCCTGTGGGTGTGCGTTCATGAGGCCGTCTACTGCGCGGTGTTCGGGGTGGACCATGTGCGCGACGCGGTCAGCGACCTGCTGCTGCGTCACGCGTCCGCGTTCGAGAGCAACCCCCGGCGCATCGAGGAGCTGCTGGGCGACTTCGACCCCGGCGACCTCGGCCCCGAGGCTTTCGCTCGGCTCCAGTCGGAGTTGGGCAGCCCCGACGCCCTCCTGGGGGCGGTGCGGTCGCCGGCCCAGGAGGCGCTCCTGCCGCAGATGACCGCTCTGGTGGCGGCCATCACCGGCTACGTCGACTTCACCATGGACCGTATCGGCGCCGACCTGATCGGCTCGTACGACCGCCTGTCGGAGGCGTTGCGACGCCATCGTGTGGAGGCCAGCGCATCCGACCGGTTCGTGGAGCGGCTCCTCGGCCTGGAGCTGGACCAGACCCAGTACGAGCGGGGAGCGGCCTTCGCCGCGGGGGTGGTGGAGCGGGCCGGAACCGACGGGCTGCGGCGGCTCTTCACCCACCCGGACAACCTGCCCACCCCCGCCGAGGTCGACGCGGCCGGCCTGTGGCTGGCCCGGATCGACCTGCCCCGCTGAAACTGGTCCTCCCGGCCGGCGGGTCCTGTCGCAGGCTCCGTCCGGCCGACGGGGCTTCGCCCCATTGTCGGCCGCCCGGACCTGCGCCACCCCCCGGCCTCACCGGGGACCGTGCTCTTGAGCTAGCTGGTGGCCGGGCGGCGCCGGCTCAACACGAAGAAGACCAGCGCGGCGGCGGCCACCAGTGCCACCATGACCGACCCCAGCCGGGCCGGAATGGGCAGGATGACGGGGACGAAGGCGCCGACCACCCAGGCGATCTGGAAGCGGGCCTCGAACCGGGAGAACGACCGTCCGTGGTTGGCGTCGGGTGCGTCGCGCTGCACCAGCGAGTCGAAGGCCAGCTTGCCCACCGCGGCCGAGACGGCCACACCGCCCGACAGCAGCGCCATCCCCATCAGCCCGCCGGTCATGGCGGCCAGCAACGCCGTGGACAGGGCCACGGCCAGCGATCCGAGCAGGATCAGCTCCTCCACCAGACGGCGTCTCAGCATGGGAGCGATCTGCACTCCCGTGAAGGCGGCCAGTCCGGCCACGACCACCACCACCGCGTAGTGCCAGAACGGCGCGCCGGGATTGCCGACGATGTCGACGCCGCGTTCGGAGGCCACCGCCCCGCCCAGAGCCGCGCCCGACTGGCTCACGTCCAGTCCCTCCTCGCCGCCGCGCAACGCGAAGGCCAGCATGAAGGTGACGAACCCCACCGCGCCCCGCATCACCGCCATGGCCGAGGCCGACAGCAGGATGGCGGACGCCCGCAGGGCGGTGCGCTCGGTCGAGGTGGGTCTGGTCCGGGCCACCGGGATGCGGGGCAGCTGCAGCGTGATCGCGGTCGCCACCAGGTAGCCGACGGTCGCCGCCCCGGCGGCCACGGCCGGGCTTCCCAGGAAGGCCAGCGCCGCGCCGACGCCCGCGCCCACCAGGCTCATCACCGCGCTGATGAGGGCCAGACGGCTGTTGGCCTGCACCAGGTTGGATTCCTTGGGCACGTAGCGGGGCACCACCGCGCTCTTGGCCACCGCATAGGACTTCTGCAGCACCAGCAGCGCGAAGGCCTCGGGGAACAGCCACAGGGTGTCGAGGTGGCGGATCAGGAGCAGGGCCACGACCAGCCTGCCCAGATTGGTGACGAGGATCATGGCCCGGCGCCCGCCCGGCATCCGGTCGATGACCGGGCCGATCAGTGGTGTGACCACCGCGAACGGTGCCATGGTGAGGGCCAGGTACAGGGCGATGCGGTTGCGGGCCGCGTCGGGGCTGATCGAGAAGAAGATCGACCCGGCCAGGGCCACCGCGATCACCGCGTCGGTGGCGGTGGCCGCGGCGTGGACGCGGGCCAGGCGCTGGAACGGGCTGTATGAGGGAACGGGCCGGCCCGGCTCGCCCTGATCTCTCACCCCGTCCCGGCCCACCTGCTCAGGGTAGAACGCGATCTGGTGTCCGGGCCCGGTTCAGGGCCAGCTGCTGGAGCCTGACGTGGGTGTCGGTGTCGGCGCTGCGGTCGTGGCGCGTCCAGACGCCATCGGAGTCCAGCGTCCAGGCCAGGTGCTCGTCGGACAGGCTCACCTCGGCCACCTCGACCACCCGGGCCGCCAGCCGGGGATCGTCCACCCGCACGAGAGCCTCCACCCTCCGGTCGAGGTTGCGGCTCAGCAGGTCGGCGGAGCCGATGTAGGTGGCGGGACGGCCCGGACCGTCGCCGTTGGCGAAGTGGTAGATGCGGGAGTGCTCGAGGAACCGGCCCACTATCGAGCGCACCCGTATGGTCTCGGACAGGCCGGCCACGCCGGGCCGCAGACCGCACAGGCCCCGCACGATCAGGTCGATCTCCACGCCGGCCTGCGACGCCTTGTAGAGCTGGTCGATCATCGGCCCGTCGGCCAGCGAGTTGAGCTTCATGATGATGCGGCCGCCGGGCACGTGCATCTCCTGCTCGATCAGCTCGGTCAGGCGGGGGCGGAGCTGCTCGGGGGCGGTGATCAGGTGCTTGTGGTCGACATTGCGGCCGTAGCCGGTGAGTTGGTTGAACAGGCTGGCGACGTCGGCTCCTACCCCCGGATTGGCGGTGAGCAGGCCGAAGTCCTCGTAGATGCGGGCGGTGCGGTGGTTGTAGTTGCCGGTGCCGATGTGGCAGTAGCGGCGGATGCCGTCGGGCTCCTCCCGCACGATCATGACGATCTTGGCATGGATCTTGAGGCCGACCAGGCCGTAGGCCACATGGGCGCCGGCCTGCTCCAGCCGCTTGGCCCAGCTGATGTTCTGGGCCTCGTCGAAGCGGGCCTTCAACTCCACCAGCACCGCCACCTGCTTGCCCCTCTCGGCTGCGGCCACCAGTGCGTCGATGATGGGGCTGTCGCCGGAGGTGCGGTACAGGGTGAGCTTGATGGCCAGCACGGCCGGGTCTCTGGCGGCTTGGTGGATGAGCGCGCCCACCGAGTGGCTGAACGACGAGTACGGATGGTGCACGAGCAGGTCGCCGGAGCGCAGCACCTTGAAGAAGTCGGTCGGGCCGTCCTCGGCCAGCAGCTCGGGCTCGGTGATGCCTCCCCAGTAGGGCCATCTCAGCTCGGGCCGGGGCAGGTCGGCGATCTCGTTGAGGCCACTCAGATCGATGGGCCCCCGTACCCGGACCAGGGCGTTGGCACTCAGCTTGAGCTCGCGCAGCAGCAGGTCGAGCACCTCGTCCGACATCGTGTCGGCCACCTCGAGGCGCACAGCCCACTGGAAGCGGCGCCGGCGGAGCTCCATCTCCACCGCGAGCAGCAGGTCGTCGGCGTCCTCGTCGTTGAGGGTGAGGTCGGCGTTGCGGGTGACCCGGAAGCTGTGATGCTCCAGCACCTCCATGCCCGGGAAGAGCGTGTCGAGATGGGCCGCGATCACGTCCTCGAGGGCCACGAACCGGCAGGAGCCCTCGCCGGTCTCCACCCAGCGGTCGAGGGTGTCGGGGACCTTGACCCGGGCGAAGCGCTGCTCCGAGTCGACCGGGTCGCGCATCAGGACGGCCAGGCTCAGCGAGAGGTCCGAGATGAACGGGAACGGATGCCCGGGATCGACGGCCAGCGGGGTGAGCACCGGGAAGACCCGCTGCTCGAAGTGGTCGCGGAGGTAGGCGCACTCGGTGGGGCTGATCTCGTCGGGGTTGAGGAGATGGATGCCCTCGGCCTCCAGGGCCGGCCTGACCTTCTCGATGAAGAGGCGCTGCTGCTCGGCGCAGAGCTCGGCGGCGATCCGGCGGACCTCGCGGAGCTGCTCGGCGGGGGTGTGCCCGTCGAGGGTGCGCTCGGTGAGCTCGGCCGCAACCCGGTCGGCGAGACCGGACACCCGGACCTGGAAGAACTCGTCGAGGTTGGTGGTGAAGATGCTGAGGTATCTGGCCTGCTCCAGCAGGGGGACGTCGGCGTCGTCGGCGAGGGCGAGGACGCGGGCGTTGAAGGCCAGCCACGAGATCTCCCGGCTGAAGTAGTCCGTGAGCGGCTCAGCCCATCCCCCGACGCGGATCATGGTCTTCGTTTCCCGCTCTTGTTCGCTTCGCTCACGGGCCGCTCGGGCCACGGCCTCGCAAGCTCGGCCTCTGGGGGCACGGTGGTTCCCGCTCTCCGAGCCGCGGTCAGACCCGCTCCCGGCCGGAATACTCGTCTTCTTCCTCCGGATAGCCGAGGTCCCAGTTCACGATGATCCGCTCCCGCTCAGCGTCGCGATTGACCCGCTCGCGGTTGCGGCGGAACTGTGGGTCGTGGGGTGGCAGCAGCAGCAGACGGGCATGGACCCGGTCCCGGAAGGAGGTCATGAAGTCGGCGTCGCCGTAGACGGCGCGCACCTCCCAGTGGGGCGCGACCGGCCCAAGATAGATGATCGTGGCTTGGCCGACCGGCGGTTCGTCCACCGCCTCGACTTCGGCGCCCGCGAGCGTCATTGGTGTCCGCCTCGCCGCGGGGCTCTCAGGACGAGCCGTTCTTGCCCGAAGCGCCGCCGCCCGAGTTGTCGCCGCCGGTCGCCTGGCTGCCGCCTCCGGAGGCTTCGCCCTCTTTGGCCGCCTCGGTCAGGCCGTCCTTGAACTCGCGCTGCGCCTGGCCCAGCGAGCGGGCGAGCTTCGGGAGCTTCGCCCCGCCGAACACCAGCAGGACGAGCACGAGGATGATGAGGAGTTCAGGTGCACCGATGTTTGGCATCGCTACGAAGCATACCGTGCTCTGTCCACAGCCGCATCCGGTCTGTGGAAGATGGGGGCGGTGGTGTTGTCAGGCGCTGACGACGGCGCGGCGCTCGAGGGCGCGGGCTCTGCGGATACGACGACGCTCCCGCTCGCTCATGCCACCCCAGATGCCGAACTTCTCGCCGTTGTTCAGCGCGAACTCCAGGCACTCCTCGCGTACTACGCAGCCCCGGCACACTTCCTTGGCCTCGCGTGTGGATGCTCCTCGCTCGGGAAAGAAGAGGTCGGGATGAACTCCGAGGCAGTTGGCCTCGCGCTGCCAGGACATGTCCTCAGCCGGAAAGATGCCGTGTAGCTCCATTCGGTTTTCCTCCTGATGGCCATCCGGGCCCCAGCGGCGGGACTAGAGCCCGGCCCGCCCGGGTGCCACTCATGTAATTACACCATTGTTATATGACATTTGCAAGTCCGGCGCCAAGAAATTTCTCCAGAGGCCGAGCTTGCGAGGCCCCTAGGGCCCGAGCGGCCCGTGAGCGCAGCGAACTGGAGCGGGCAGCAGGCCCGAGCGGCCCGTGAGCGCAGCGAACTGGAGCGGGCAGCAGGCCCGAGCGGCCCGTGAGCGCAGCGAACTGGAGCGGGCAGCAGGCCCGAGCGGCCCGTGAGCGCAGCGAACAAGAGCGGGAGACACCCCCTAGCAACGCGACGGGTTGCGCCTACCAGAGCACGTTCCGAATACGCGGCCCGCGGCCCCGGGGCCGCTAGCGGCGGGCGTGGACCAGGCTGCGCTTGTGCTCCACGAAGTCGACCAGCACGTAGTCGCCGAGGTTCTCGTTGGTGGTGAAGAACGCCCGGCCTCCGTTCAGTTCGGTGATGCGCTCGACGAAGTTCGTCAGGTACGACGTGGCGTCCAGCATGAACGTGTTGATCCGGATGCCGTCGCGGGTGCACCTGCCCACCTCGGCCAGGGTCAGCTCGACCGTCTCGCGGGTGGGCGGGTAGCTGAAGAAGGGCCGTCCCGACGCGGTGATGTGAGCGGTGGGCTCCCCGTCGGTGATCATGATGATCTGCTTGGTGCCGGTCTGGCGGTTGAGCATGCGGCGGGCGAGCATGAACCCGTGCTGCATGTTGGTGCCGTAGACATAGTCCCACGACACCTCGGGCAGCTTCTCGGGCCGGAACTCCCGGGCGACCTCGCTGAACGACACCAGCCCCAGGTAGTCCCGGGGGTACTGGCTGGAGATCAGCGAGTGCAGCGCCATGGCCACCTTCTTGGCCGGCAGGAAGTTGTTGCGCATGGGCATCGACAGCGACAGGTCGAGCATCAGCACGGTGGCCGAGCGCACCTGCTGCTCGGTCCGCTCCACCTCGAAGTCGTCGGGATGGAGCTGCACGGGCACACCGCCCCCGGTGCGGGTGACGGCGTTGCGGATGGTGCGGCCGATGTGCAGGTTGAACGGGTCGCCGTACTCGTAAGCCTTGGTGTCGGGCTCCCGCTCGTGGCCCTGCCCGGAGCGGCTGATGGCGTGGCGGCCGAGCTTGTCGGCGTCGAGCCGGGCGAACAGGTCCCGCAGGGCACCCTGGCCGATCTTGCGGATGGCCCGGGGAGTGAGGTCGAAGCGCCCCTCGCGGTTCTCGATCAGGCCGGCCTCCTCCAGCATGCGGGCCACTTCGGCCATGCGCTCGAGGCTGGTGGCCGCGTCGTCGCCCAGCAGGCGGCGGACGGCCTCGGTGTCGGCCTCGGCGAGGGCCCCGGGGCTGGCCGAGCCTCGTAGCAGGTTCTCGAGCTGGTCGATGTCGCCGAGGGTGGCCAGCATGTCGGAGGCCTGGCTGAAGTCGAGGGGATCGACGCCGCCGAATTCGTATCGCCGGTCCCAGCCGAGGTCGCCGAACTCGTTGCGCAGGTGCTGGGCCAGCTCGTTGACCTGCCAGTTGAGGTCCATGTCGGCCAGCAGCTGGTCGGACAGCTGCTGGAGCTGGTCGCGCTGGCCCGGCGTCATCGAGTTGAGCAGGGCCTGGGCTGCGGCCATGCGGCGGGCCATCAACTCCAGCAGCTCGTCGAGGGTCTTGGGGTTCTCCGGGAAGAAGTCGCCGTAGCGCTGCATGAACCCGTCGAAGTCGGGTTCGGTTCCCCGGGCCCGCTGGGCCAGCATGGCGTTGAGCTCGGCCAGCATGTCCTTGAGGCGCTGCATCTCCTCCGACGCCGGTCCGCTGCCGGTGGATTCGTCGACCGCGCCCGCCATCCGGTCGAGGAACTGCTGCATGAGCTGCTCCCGGAGGCGCTCGGCCAGCTCGGCGAACTGCCGGCGGGCCTCGTCGCTCTCGAAGTCGTAGTTGTCGAGGGCCTTGAACTGGCCGGCGAGGTCGGGGGGCATCATGTCGAGCTGGAGGTTCTTGGTGGCCGCGGTCTGCGCGGTGAGATCGGCCCGGCGCTCGTCGCCGGTGGCCCGGGCCTGGGCCGAGGCCGCGTCCAGGTCGTCGAGGGCCCGGCGTTCGGTGCGGACCACGTCCCGCAGGTCCTCCGCGATGTCTTCGTAGACGCCGCCGAGGTCGTGCTGCTCGAGCAGCTCGCGGCGTCGCTCCCTGAGCCGCTCGAGCATGTCGCGGAGGCCTTCGAGCTGGCGGCCCGAGCGGTCGCGGAAGCCCTCGGCCATCAGGCGGCGCAGGGCGCTGGCGAGGTCGCCGTGGTAGAGCAGATCGTCGGCCAGCTCGTCGAAGATGTGGTCGGCGTCGAAGTCGAAGCCGGCCTGGCTGCCGTCCCAGCGCGAGTACGCGAAGTGGGCCGGCTCGGGCTGCGCCCGCAGACGGAGGCGCCAGCGCTTGCGCAGAGCCATGCCCCGACCCTACCCCGGCGCGGTCGCCCGAACTGCTGAAGGCCCCATACGCGAACTGGCAGCACAATGCACGCATACCGTGCACAACGCTGCCAATTCGACAAGGACAGCAACGCCGCCGGCGAACTGGCAGCACAATGCACGCATACCGTGCACAACGCTGCCAATTCGACAAGGACAGCAACGCCGCCGGCGAACTGGCAGCACAATGCACGCATACCGTGCACAACGCTGCCAATTCCGCGGAAGGTCCGGCACGCCCGGCGGGCCGGTCGGGAGGCGGGGCTAGGTCGGGAGCGGGGGTTGGACGAGGGGCCGGCCGGATGCGCCCCAGCCCTCGACGCCGCCTTCGAGGTCGGCGGCCTGCTCGAAGCCCAGACGCTGCAGGGAGGCGGCCGCGAAGCTCGACGTGTAGCCCTCGTTGCACACCGTCACCAGGGGCTGGTCCAACGACTGCACCGCGGGGTGCGAATGGCCCGAGGTGGGGTCGCAGCGCCACTCCAGCACCAGCAGCGGGATGCTCACCGAGCCGGGGATCATGCCGGTGCGCTCACGGTCGTCGCGGTCCCGGATGTCGATCACCAGCGGCGGATCCGGCGCGGATTCGAGGCTGGCGGCGAGCTCCGACGGGGTGAACCGCCGTAGCCCGCGGCGGGCCTCGGCCAGCAGCTCGTCCACGGTCGTGCGGCGCCGGTCGTCCTCGCCCACTGCGCTGCGGTGGCGCTCGGCGTGCTGGTCCAGCTCGTCGCGCAGTTGCTCCGGAGGCCAGTCCCCGTCCAGCGCCCGGTTCATCAGGTCGGCCTGCGACGGCGGGGCCAGGCCGTCCACCGGCTGGTCGCGGTCGAGGTTGGTGGGGAAGGCGTAGCCCTCGGCGCAGGCCGCCACCACGTTGGCCGCCGCGGCCCGGTCGAGGCCGGAGGAGAGGCGCGACCGCAGCGTCGGGTACACGGCGTTGACCATGCGAGCGCGGTCCACGGCCTCGGTGGCCCGGCCGAACGCCGACGAGATCTGCAGCAGGTTGGCGATGCGGTGCACGCCGGTGGTGCGGTTGTGGCCGGCGGCGTGGAACATGGCCGGGCTGAAGAACACCGCGTCGCCGGTGCGCAGCGGCAGCTGCACCCGGTGCTGGGAGAAGTACTCGATGAACTCGGGGCGGCGCCACGCCAGGTATCCCAGCTCGTACTTGTGGGAGTGGGGCAGGTACATGGTGGGGCCGGTCTCGGTGCCCATGTCGCAGTGGGCGATGGCGCCCTGGAGGGTGAGCAGCGGCGACAGCCGGTGGGCCTGGAGGGGGAATTGCTCGGCTTCGTCGTCGGTGAGGAAGCCCATGTGGTAGTCGCGGTGGGGGTGCTGGGCCTCGCCGCCGGGGTTGACCACGTTCACCTGCTCGGTCAGCTGGTAGCGGGGTCCCAGCCAGGCCTCGCAGGCCACCGCCACCGCGTCGGAGCGGTGGTAGTCGATGAAGGCCTCGGGGTCGGCCACGGCCAGCTTCTCGAGCGCGTTCCATATGCGGTCGTTGGCGCCGGGCTTGGCGAAGTGGTCGCCGGCGAGCCCGCCCTGGGCGTGCTGGGCTGCGATCAGGTCCCAGAAGACGCTCGACGCCCGGTCCACCGCTTCGGGGGGCACCGCCCCTTCGAGCAGGACGATGCCGGGACCGTCGACGAGGGCTGCGGCCAGCTCGGCCCGCAGCGCATTCCGGTGCCCGGTGTCGCCGGTGGGGCCGTGGGCCAGCGGGATCGCGTCGTAGGTGGGGACGCCCTGGGTGATCCTTGTGGCCAGCGGGTAGTCGGCCGGGTCGATCAGCTGTTCGACCAGCGCCGCGAACGCATCCAGGTCGCACTCGTGCCGCGAACCGAAGGCGGCGTCCCGGCGGCTGGTCACCCTCATGATGGTACGCCGCAGCATCCCGTTAGCGTGAGCCGAAGACCGCTGGACGACGTGTGGAGGTGTCATGCCCATCAATCCCGATGCCGTGGGCGCGGTGGGAGAGGAGACCGAGATCAGCTGGACCTCCAAGGACAGCCTGCTCTATGCCCTCGGTGTGGGGGCCGGGGCGTCGGATCCCACCGGCTTCGAGCTGGAGTTCACCACCGAGAACACCCGGGACGTGCCCCAGCGGGTGCTGCCCACCCAGGCGGTGGTGCTGGGCGCGGGCAACATGCCCGACTACGGGGACTTCAACCTGGCCGCGCTGCTGCACGGGGACCAGCACATCGAGCTCCACCGGGAGCTGCCGGCGGCCGGATCGGCGGTGGCCCAGGCCCGGGTGGCCGCCATCCACGACAAGATCAAGGCCGCGCTGGTGGTGCTGGAGACCAGCGTCCGCAGCCTCGACGGCGAGCCGATGTGGACCAGCCGGGCCGGGCTGTTCATCTCCGGGGAGGGGGGCTGGGGCGGCGACCGCGGGCCGTCCAACACCTGGCAGCGGCCCGACCGCGAGCCCGACCATGTGACCGGCTTCGACACCCGGACCGACCAGGCCCTGCTCTACCGCCTCAGCGGCGACCGCAACCCGCTGCACTCCGATCCCTCGTTCTCGGCCATGGCCGGGTTCGAGACCCCGATCCTGCACGGCCTGTGCACGTTCGGGGTGACGGGCCGGGCCCTGCTGCACACGCTGTGCGGCAGCGATCCGTCCCGGTTCGGGTCGATGGGCGGGCGCTTCAAGGCGCCGGTCCTGCCCGGGCAGCGGCTCGACGTGGACATGTGGGTCGACGGCGACACCACGCTGTTCCAGACCCGGGTGGACGACCGGGTGGTGTTCGACGCGGGCGTGTTCACCACCCGCTGAACGGGCAACCGGACGAACTTCCGGCGGTTGGGCGCGACTATTCACCCTGACTCCCGCTCTTGTTCGCTGTGCTCACGGGCCGCTCGGGCCACGGCCTCGCGCCGCATGGGCCGCCTTGTCCCGCCTATTCGCTCGGCCTCTGACTCCCGGAAGTTCGGGGGAGGGCCGGGGTGACGGCCATGAGCGACGGATTCCTGTGGGGCGCGGGGGCGTCGTCGGTGTCGGCCGAGGGGGTGGCGCCCGCGGCCGACTGGTCGGTGTGGGAGCGCGACGGGCGGGCGCCGCGCTCGGGTGACGGCGCCGGGTTCGCCCGGGACTTCCGCGACGACCTGGCCCAGTTGGCCCGGCTCGGGCTCAACAGCCTGCGGCTGACGGTGGAGTGGGCCCGGGTGGAGCCCCGGGCCGGGCGGCCGGACAGCGACGCCCTCGACCGCTACCTCGACATCGTCGACGCGGCGGCGGCCGAGGGCCTGGGCGTGTGGATCACGCTGCAGCACACGTCGCTGCCCGGCTGGTACACCGACGACGAGGGCGGCCACGCCGACGAGGTCGCCCGGCGGCGCTGGTGGGCCCGCCACGTGGACCGCATGGCCGAGGCGTTCGACGGGCGGGCCGCGGGCTGGTGCCCGATCGACGACCCGATCGGCTGGGCGGTGCGGGGCTACGGGCTCGGCTCCCGGCCGCCGGGCCTCCGCAGCCCTGAGGCGACGGCCGAGGCGGCCGAGGCGGCGATGCTGGCGCTGCACGAGGCGTGCCGGCTGCTGGAGTCGGGGGCGCAGCCGGTGATGGCGGTGTTCAGCGCGCCGACGTTGCACGCCGCGCCGGTCGAGCGCGAGCACGCCCACGCGGCCGGCATCGAGACCCGCCGCTGGGACGAGCTGCTGTGGGGCACCTGGACCCGGGCGTTGCTCCAGGGCGTGGTGGAGGTGCCGGGACGGGCGCCGGTGGCCGCGCCGAGCTTCGAGAAGGGCCCGGAGCTGGTGGGCCTGAGCCACGACCATCCGGTGGGGGTGACCGAGGCGGGTGGCCTGGTGAGCTGGCCGGCGTCGGCCCGCCGCTCGGCTGCGGGCTTCGCCCCGGAGCCGGCCGAGCTGGGGGAGGCGGTGGCGCGGGCGCTGGACGCGGTGCCGGACCGGGGCGTGGTGGTGGCCGCCCACGGGGTGGCCACCGATGACGACGACTGGCGGGACACGCTGCTGGACGCGTCCATGGCGGTGATGGCCGACGCCGCGGCCGCGGGCCTGCGGGGCTACTTCCACGACAGCGCGGTCGACGGCTACGAGTGGGCCCTCGGCTTCGGCGCCCCCCGGGGCCTGATCGGCCGCGACCGGGTCGTCAAGCCGTCGGCCCAGCGCCTCGCCGCCGCCGCCGCAAGGAGCTAGCGCCCGGCGGGTGGCCGCCGGTGGTCGCTTGCTCGCACGGGCTCCGCCCTACTCACTCGCAAGTCGACCACCGCCGTCTCCCGCCTAGCCGTTTACTGCGGTCATCACGACGCCGCTAGGGTGGCCGGCGATGTCCGAGTCCAGACCGACCACGCTCGGCGAGCTGCGGGCCTCCGGCTGGGCGTCCGTGCCGGTGCGCCAGGAGCTGCGCCGCAACGCCACCGAGCGCATCCGCTCCGGCCGGCCCCTGTTCGACGACGTGCTCGGCTACCACAACACCGTCGTCCCCCAGGTGGAGAACGCCCTGCTGGCCGGCCACGACATGATCATGCTGGGCGAGCGGGGCCAGGCCAAGACCCGCATGATCCGCGGCCTCGTGGGCCTGCTCGACGAGTGGATGCCGGTCATCGCCACCTCCGAGATCAACGACGACCCCTACGCCCCGGTCTCGGCCCACGCCCGGGCCCTGGTGGCCGAGCACGGCGACGACACCCCCATCGCCTGGATCCACCGCGACGACCGCTACGGCGAGAAGCTGGCCACCCCCGACACGTCGATCGCCGACCTCATCGGCGAGGTCGATCCCATCAAGGTGGCCGAGGGCCGGTACCTGTCCGACGAGCTCACCCTGCACTACGGGCTGGTGCCCCGCACCAACCGGGGGATCTTCGCCATCAACGAGCTGCCCGACCTCGCCGAGCGCATCCAGGTGGGCCTGCTCAACGTGCTGGAGGAGCGCGACGTCCAGATCCGCGGCTACAAGGTCCGCCTGCCCCTCGACGTGGTGCTGGTGGCGTCGGCCAACCCCGAGGACTACACCAACCGGGGCCGCATCATCACGCCTCTCAAGGACCGCTTCGGGGCCCAGGTCCGCACCCACTACCCGCTGGACGCCGGCACCGAGATCGCCATCGTCGACCAGGAGGCCTACGTCGGATCGGGCGGGGCAGGCGACGGCGACGTCGACGGCCGTGACGCCACCGGCGTGGCTGTGACGGTGCCGTCGTTCATGACCCGCATCGTGGTGGCGCTCACCCGAGCGGCCCGGTCCAGCTCCCATGTCTCGCAGCGTTCGGGAGTCTCGGTGCGCCTCAGCATCTCCAACACCGAGACGATGGTGGCCAACGCGGTGCGCCGCACCCTGCGGGCCGGCTCCGACCACGCCGTTCCCCGGGTGACCGACCTCGAAGCGCTCACCTCGTCGACCGCGGGCAAGGTCGAGATCGAGACCCTGGAGGAGGGCCGGGAGGCCGAGATACTGGAGCGTCTGGTCCAATCGGCGGTGCTGTCGGTGTTCAAGGACAGCGTGCCGCCCGACCTCCACCGGGCCGTGGTGGACGCCTTCGACGAAGACCTGGTGGTGGACGTGGGCGACGACGTGGCCGACACCGACTACGCCGGCCTGCTGGCCACCGTCCCGGCCCTGACCGCCCCCGTGCAGGCCCTGCTGGCCGACGACGAGGCGGCCGAGTCGCCCGCCATGGTCGCCTCCGCGGTGGAGTTGGTGCTGGAGGGTCTGCACCTCTCGAAGCGCCTCAACAAGGACGCCCAAGGCCCCCGCGCCCAATACCGCGCCCGCTAACCCGCCCTCCCGGCTAGCGGCTCGGGTCTCGAGAGATCGCAGTAACGGCTAGGCGGCCACCCGCCGGGCGCATCAACGCGGCGCCGTGATGGCCGCAGTAAACGGCTAGGCGGGAGACGGCGGTGGTCGACTTGCGAGTGAGTAGGGCGGAGCCCGTGCGAGCAAGCGACCGCCGGCGGCCACCCGCCGGGCGCACCGAACGCGGCGCCGTGATGGCCGCAGTAAACGGCTAGGCGGGAGACGGCGGTGGTCGACTTGCGAGTGAGTAGGGCGGAGCCCGTGCGAGCAAGCGACCGCCGGCGGCCACCCGCCGGGCGCATCAACCGCCGGGGCACAGCAACTGCGGGCGGTAGCTTGGGACGGTGGACCTGGGCGGCACGTGGCGGATCGCTGCGGCCACCGAAGGGCGGCGGCGCACGTTCCACGAGTTCGACCACGACGACTCGCGCTGGACGACGATGCCGGTGCCCGGCCATTGGGCCCAGGCCGCACCGGACGACGAGGGCACGGACTTCGCCCTCGAGGAGTCGGTGCTGTACCGCCACCGCTTCGAGGGACCGCTGGAGGCGATGGCCGCCGGGGTCGAGGACGCCGGCGACGGAGCCGACGACGGCGCCGGGGGCCGCGGCCGGCGCTGGTGGCTGCGGATCGAGGGGTTGGCCCAGCAGGGGGACGTCTGGCTCGACAGCTCCTACCTGGGCCACACCGACGGGTACTTCGTGCCCCACGAACTGGAGGTGACCGAGCAGCTCGCGGCCCGGTCCGAGCACCTGCTGGCCATCGAGGCCACCTGCCGCCGCTTCGGCGACCCCGACAACCGGACCCTGCTCACCGGGGCGTTGCAGGATCCCGAGCTGTGCGGGGTCGACGACCTGATCGTGGGCGGGGTGTGGCGGCCGGTCCGGCTGCGGTCCACGGGACGGATCGCGATCCGCCACGCCCGGGCCGTCTGCGCCGGAGTCGACACCGGCGAGAACCGGGACCGGCCGCGGGCCCGGCTGGAGCTGAGAGCGGTGCTGGACGTGCCGGGCGGCGGTCCGGTGGATCTGCGCACCCGGGTGGCCGGCGTCGAGCACGTCCACAGCCACCACGCCGCCGACGGGGAGAACCGGGTGGAGTGGACCGTCGACGTCGACGATCCCCCGCTGTGGTGGCCCCACGCGCTGGGCGACCAGCCTCTCTGCGACCTGGCGATGGAAGCGTTGACGGGCACCGAGGTCCACGACCGGCGCCATTTCCGCATCGGGTTCCGGTCGGTGGCCATGCGCCGCTGGGTGCTGTACGTCAACGGTGAGCGGCTGTTCGTCAAGGGTGCCAACCTGCTGCCCACCCGGCCGCTGCCGGGCGCGGCCACGGCATCGGAGGTGGCCGACGACATCCGGGCCGCCCGCAACGCCGGCCTCGACCTGGTGCGGCCGGTCGCCCACATCGCCCGGCCCGAGCTGTACGACGCGGCCGACGAGTTGGGCGTGCTGGTGTGGCAGGACCTGCCGGTCCGCGGCCTCATGAGCCGCAGCGTCGCCGACGAGGCCCGCCGCCAGGCCCGGGAGGCCGTCGACGTGCTGGGCCACCGGCCGTCGGTGGCGGTGTGGTGCGCGCACGACCAGCCGTACTCCCGGGCCCGGCGCCCCGGCCGCACACCGGCGGTGGTTCGCCGCCAGGGGCCGTCATGGAACCGCGACGTGCTCGACCGGCGGCTGGGCCGGGTGCTCGACCGCTGCGACGGCTCCCGCCCGGTGGTGTCCCACACCGGTGTGCCGCCCCGCGCCCCGCTGCTGGACGGCACTACCAGCGAGCTCTGGTTCGGGCTGCACGGGGGCCGGGCCGCCGATGCCGGTCCGGTGCTGGCCCGGGTGCCGGCGATGGCCCGGTTCGTGTCGGCGTTCGGCACGCCGGTGGCCGACGACCAGCCCGACGTGGTCAAGACCACCATCGAGACTCTGCGGCGGCTGAAGTACCGACCCACCGGGGGCTTCCTGCTGCACGCCCTGGCCGACGCAGGCGCCACCGGCGCCGCCGCAACCGCCGCCACCGCGGCCGACGCCACCGGTTCCGGCCGCGGCTTCGGAGTGCTGGACGGGTTGCGCCGGCCGAAGCCGGGGTGGTGGGCGCTGGTGGAGGCGTGCCGCCCGCTGGTCGTGGTGGCCGATCCCCTGCCTGAGAGCGTGCGGGCCGGCGACTCTCTCGACCTGGCGGTCCATGTGGTGAACGACACCCGGGCCGACGTGCCCGGTATGCAGGTGCAGGCCCGGATGCTGGGTCCCGACGGCCGCGTGGTCCGTGAGCACCGCTGGGAGGGCACGGCCCGCGCCGACGACTGCGTGCTGGTGGGCCGGCTGTCGGTGATGGTCCCGGTGGTCGCCCAGCCCGGCCGGCTGACCGTGGAGCTGACCCTCACCGGGGGTGGCGGCCAGGACGGTCAGCCCGCGCCGATAGCCACCAACCGCTACACCACGGTGATCGCCTAGCTAGCAGAGGGACTTCCAGAGCCTCCGGTCGGATGGCCAACTCATGGGCCCGACCGCTGGGCCCGCCGCGGTCGCGGTGTGCCAGTATCCGTTCATCGAGTAGGGCAGGGAGGCAGCATGAGCCCGGTGGCGGCTGATCCGTTCACGATGTGGCATCCGGTGGCGTCGGCGCACGACGTGCCGCACCGCCATGTGTTCCACGGCCAGCTTCTGGGCCGTGAGCTGGCGGTGTGGCGAGCCGACGACGACTTCGTGAACGTGTGGGAGAACCGGTGCCTGCACCGGGGGGTGCGGCTGTCGATCGGCATGAACGACGGCACCGAGTTGCGCTGCCAGTACCACGGCTGGCGCTACGCCAACCGGTCGGCGGGATGCACCTACATCCCGGCCCACCCGGCCGACGCCCCGGCCCGCACCATCTGCAACCGGACGTTCCCCACGGTCGAGCGCTACGGGCTGGTGTGGTCGGGCGAGGAGCCGGTGGGCGACCCGCCGATGATCGAGGTGCTGGAGGCGGGCACGCCGTTCGGGCTGCGCAACCTGCCGGTCAACGCTTCGGCCGAACTGGCCGTGCGGCACCTGTGGGACCACCGCTTCCTGCCCTCGGACCGGCTTGGCTCCGCTGCTGCAGGATCGGCGGAGATGTCGGTGGACGGGGCCGGGGACTACTCGGTGGGGCTGACCTCCCGGGCCGGTGGCTCGTCGTCGTCCGCGGTGTTCTTCGTGCAGCCGGTCGACTCGGGACGCTGCGTGATCCGGGCCGTGCTGGCCGAGACGCCGCCGGCCGGTGACCAGACGGCCGTGCTGCGGCACCACGCGGTGGAGCTCAACCGGCTGGTCGGGGCGATCGAGGCCGCGGCCGCCCGGCTGCCGGCCCCCGAGCCGATGGTGCCGGTGCTGCAGCAGGTGCCGCTGAACCTGGCGGAGGTGCCGGAAGCGCCGTCCGGCCGCCAGGCCGCGCTGCGGGTGCAGGTGCGCCGCAAATTCCAGACCGCGGCCGGGGTGGCCGCCTTCGAGCTCGCTCCGACCACCGGCGTGCTGCCCACGTTCCAGCCGGGAGCCCACATCGATGTCCATCTGCCCAACGGGCTGGTGCGCCAGTACTCGATCACCAACGGCCCCGGCGAGACGTCGTACTACCGCATCGGGGTCAAGCTCGAGCCCGACTCGACCGGAGGGTCGGTCTGCCTGCACTCCACGGTGCGCGAGGGCGACGTGCTGGCCATCTCCGAGCCCCGCAACAACTTCCCGCTGCGGCGCGACTCGATGCGGACGATCCTGCTGGCCGGCGGCATCGGCATCACCCCGCTGCTGGCCATGGCCCAGGCGCTCGACCGCATGTCGCTCCCCTTCGAGCTGCACTGCTTCGCCCAGTCGGCGGAGCACACCGCGTTCGCCGACGTGCTCGACGGGTTGGGCGAATCCGTGGTGCGCCATCTGGGGCTGCCGCCCGATGAGACGGTGGCGGAGATCCGGCGCCTGGTGGCCGCCCCCGACGAGTTCACCCACCTGTACGTGTGCGGTCCCGGACCGATGCTGGAGGCCGCCCGGCGGGAGGCGGCCGAGGCCGGATGGCCCGACGAGCACGTCCACTTCGAGTACTTCAAGAACACCACCGAGATCGACGACTCGTCGACGTTCGAGGTGGCCCTGGCCCGCTCGGCGCTGACCGTCACCGTGCCGTCGGGGTCCACGATCCTCGAGGTGCTGCGGGAGAACGGGGTGCGGATGCCGTCGTCGTGCGAGCAGGGGGCGTGCGGGACGTGCGTGGCGACGGTGCTGGAGGGCGAGCCCGACCACCAGGACGTGTACCTCAACGACTCCGACCACCAGGCCGGCGACCGGATCATGACCTGCGTGTCCAGGGCCCTCTCCGACCGCCTCGTGCTGGACCTGTGATGCGGGGCGGCGGGCGATGATCAAGTTGTACGACTACGTGCTGTCGGTCAACTGCTACAAGCAGCGGCTGATGATGAGCATCCTCGACGTCACCTATGAGACGGTCCCCGTGGACTTCTTCCCGGGGTGGGAGCACAAGGGCGAGGAGTTCCGCAAGATCAACCCGCTGGGCCACATCCCGGTCATCGACGACGACGGCTACATCCTGTGGGACGCCCACGCCATCCTGGTGTACCTGGCGGCCAGGTACGACCCGAGCGGGCTGTGGTACCCGACCGGCGATCCCGGGCTGCTGGGCGAGACCGCTTCGTGGATGCTGTTCGCGGAGGGCACCACCAACACCGCGTCGGCGGCCCGGCTGTGCGTCAACCTCGGCTACGACTTCGACCTCGAGGCGTGCCAGGCCGGCGCCCACCGGCTGTTCCGGGTGCTGGACGAGCACCTGTGGTTCCGCGAGCGTGACGGCCGGGAGTGGGTGTGCTCGGGCCCGCACCCCACCATCGCCGACATCGCCCTGTTCCCCGACGTGGTGCTGTCGGAGGAGGGCGGGATCTCCCGGCTCGACTACCCGGCGTTGAGGCGCTGGACCGACCGGGTGAAGCGGATCCCCGGCTTCGAGGTGATGCCCGGCATCTTCCCCGCCTCGCAGGCTCGGGTGGACTGAGTCTCGGCCCAGGCCCTCACGGGGTGCCGCGGGTCAGCGGCGGGCGAGGGCGGGGGCGAAGGGCGCCACGACCTGTGCCGCGCCGATGAGGGCGTGGAAGTAGAAGTGGGCCACCACTGCGCCCGTGATTGCGGCCGCGGGGTTGTGACTCCGCTCGGTGGGCTCCAGGGGGCCGGTGTCGGCCAGCATCCGTCGCCGGAAGTCGGCGATGAACGCTCGGTCGGTGATCAACAGGCAGACCTCCTGGTTGCACCGGAAGCTGTGACGGCTGAAGTTCGACGAGCCGATGAGCAGCTTGGCGTCGTCGGCCAGCAGGAAGCGGGCGTGGAAGAAGTCCGGGTAGGTGTGCAGCTCCACGCCGGCACGGGCCAGGCGGCTCCAGATGTAGGGCTCGGCCAGCCGCAACCAGCGGTAGTTGTTCTGCCGAGCGGTGATGACTGCCTTGGCCGGGGCCCTGGCCTGGCCGAGCAGCTTGACGATCCCGACGTCGAGGGAGTAGGGGGAGGCGAGGACGAGGCTGCGGCTCGCGCCGTTGATGATCTCGGTGAATGCCGGCTCGATCTCCCTGTTGGTCAGAACCGTGGTGTTCACGGAGCGGCGGTCGCCTCGCTCGGTGCGGGCGAAGTCCTGGGCCAGGGCGTCCACGATGGCGGGGTCGGTGGTGCGGATCATGAAGTCCCGCCAGGCGAAGTTGTGGTCGCTGATGTTGATGCCGCCGAGGTAGGCGTGGTTGTCCACCACGTAGAGCTTCTTGTGGTTGCGGCTGAGACCGAAGAACTTCACCGGCCCGAACGGCTGGGTGAAGGTCACGTCCACGCCGGCGACCCTCAGCCGGTCGAACATGGCCTTCGTCGCCGCGACCTCGTCCTGCACGGACGGGTCGGTGTCCTTCCGGTCACTGACGTAGCGCAGGGCGAAGCAGTCGACGAGCAGCCTCACGTCCACGCCCCGGCCGGCGGCTGCGGCCAGCAGGTCGGCCACGGTCAGGCCGGAGGCGTCGCCGTCGAAGGTCATCACCTGGATCAGCACCCGCCGCTCGGCCGCAGCCAGGGCGCGGTGCAGGTCCTCGACGAACTCCCGGTTGTCCAGCAACCGCATAGAGCCCCCGCCGGTGTCCCCGCCAGTCACCCGCCGACGCTACCCATCCGACCTCAATTTCGGGGGGGCGGGAGACACGGGCGCTAGGTTTGGGGGATGGCGCAGACGGTCGCTCCCCCGGAGACCGCCGAGCGGGTGCCGCCGCTGAGACGGCGCCGGCGTGAGCTTCCCTGGCCGCTGAACATCTACCAGACCGCCGTCGGCAAGAAGTACGTGATGGCGGTCACCGGGGTCGGGCTGCTGGCCTTCGTGATCGTGCACATGATCGGCAACCTGCACCTGTACGAGGGCCCGACCCAGATCAACGAGTACGCCGAGGCGCTGCGGGACCTGGGCGGCCAC
The DNA here is from genome assembly GCA_965203635.1 of Candidatus Aldehydirespirator sp. Taxonomy (GTDB): domain Bacteria; phylum Actinomycetota; class Acidimicrobiia; order Acidimicrobiales; family Aldehydirespiratoraceae; genus Aldehydirespirator. The sequence continues at coordinate 1,433,110 of OZ241903.1, read as the reverse complement.
CTGGTGCCCCGCACCCTGATCCTGTGGGTGATGCGGATCGGGCTGCTGGCCATGTTCGTGCTGCACATCCACAGCGCCTGGTCGCTCAAGGAGATCAGCCGGCGCAGCAGCCCCAGGGCCAACTGGGTGAGCGGCAACAAGCGCTACGCCGGCGGGCAGGACTACGTGGCCGTCAACTTCGCCAGCCGGACCATGCGCTGGACCGGCCCCATCGTCGGCCTGTACGTGCTGTTCCACCTGGCCGACCTGACCTGGGGCTGGTGGCTGGGCGACGACTACGTCCGGGGCGACGTTTACCACAACGTGGTGGAGTCGCTGTCGTCGATCCCGGTGGCGATCATCTACATCGTGGCCAACGTGGCGCTGTCGGTGCACATCTACCACGGCATGTGGTCGGCGTTCCAGACGCTGGGGGTGAACAACCCGCGGTTCAACCACTTGCGGCGGGGGCTGGCCACGGTGATCGCCGGGGCGATCCTGGTCGGCAACCTCAGCTTCCCGATCCTGGTCCAGGCGGGGGTGGTCGCATGAGCGGGGACGTCAGCCTCGATGGTCCGGGCGGGAGTGGTCGCATGAGCGGGGATGTCGCATGAGCGGGGTGGTCGCATGAGCGGGGTGGTCGCATGAGCGGGACGTCAGCCTCGACGGTCCAGGCGGGGGTGGTCGCATGAGCGGAGTGGTCGCATGAGCGGGGGTGGTCGCGTGAGCGTGGTGCTGGACGCCAAGGTTCCCGACGGGCCCATCGCGGAGAAGTGGGACAACCACAAGTTCTCGGTGAAGCTGGTCAACCCGGCCAACAAGCGGCGCTTCAAGATCCTGGTGGTGGGCACCGGGCTGGCCGGGGCGTCGGCGGCGGCGTCGCTGGCCGAGCTGGGATATGCGGTCGAGGCGTTCACGTTCCACGACTCGCCCCGGCGGGCCCACTCCATCGCGGCCCAGGGCGGCATCAACGCAGCCAAGAACTACCGCAACGACGGCGACTCGGTCTACCGGCTGTTCTACGACACGGTCAAGGGCGGCGACTACCGGTCCCGGGAGGCCAACGTCTACCGCCTGGCCGACGTGTCGCTGAACATCATCGACCAGTGCGCGGCCCAGGGCGTGCCGTTCGCCCGGGAGTACGGCGGCCTGCTGGCCAACCGGTCCTTCGGCGGGGCCCAGGTGAGCCGCACCTTCTACGCCCGGGGCCAGACCGGCCAGCAGCTGCTGCTGGGCGCCTACCAGGCCATGGCCGCCCAGATCGCGGCCGGCGGGGTCACGCTGCACAACCGGGCCGACGTGCTCGACATCGTGGTGAAGGACGGCGAGGCGTGCGGGATCATCGTGCGGGACCTGCTCACCGGCGAGGTGCGGGCCCACAGCGGCCATGCGGTGGTGCTGGCCACCGGCGGCTACGGCAACGTCTACTACCTGTCGACCAACGCCATGAACTGCAACGTGACCGCGGCGTGGCGGGCGCACCGGCGGGGGGCGACGTTCGCCAACCCGTGCTACACCCAGATCCACCCGACGTGCATTCCGGCCAGCGACGAGTTCCAGTCGAAGCTGACGCTCATGTCGGAGTCGCTGCGCAACGACGGGCGCATCTGGGTGCCCCGCAACATGGACGAGTCCCGGGCCGCGGCCGACATCGGTGACGCCGACCGGTACTACTTCCTGGAGGAGAAGTACCCGGCGTTCGGGAACCTGGTGCCCCGGGATGTGGCGTCCCGCAACGCCAAGACGGTGGTGGACCAGGGCCTCGGGGTGGGGCCGCTGCGCAACGGCGTGTACCTCGACTTCGCCGATGTGATCGCCCGGGACGGCGAGAGCGTGGTGCGGGAGAAGTACGGGAACCTGTTCGACATGTACGAGCGGATCACCGGCGAGGACCCGTACCGCTCCCCCATGCGCATCTACCCGGCCACCCACTACACGATGGGCGGGCTGTGGGTGGACTACAACCTGATGACCAACGTTGGTGGGCTCTATGCCCTGGGCGAGTGCAACTTCTCGGACCACGGGGCCAACCGGCTGGGGGCGTCGGCGCTGATGCAGGGCCTGGCCGACGGGTACTTCGTGCTGCCCTACACGATCGGCGACTACCTGGCGCCGAAGCTGGGGTCGGCGCCGGTGCCCGTCGACGATCCGGCGTTCGCCGCCGCGGTGGCCGAGGTGGACGACCGCACCCGGGGTTGGCTGGCGGTGCGGGGCACCCGGTCGGTGGACTACTACCACCGGGAGCTGGGCAAGATCGTGTGGGAGTACTGCGGCATGGCCCGCAACCGCACCGGGCTGGAGAAGGCGCTGACCGAGATCCCGGCGCTGCGGGAGGAGTTCAGGGCCAACGTGAAGGTGCTGGGGTCGGCCGACACCACCAACCAGTCGCTGGAGCAGGTCAACCGGGTGGACGACTTCATGGAGATGGCCGAGCTGAAGGTGCGCGACGCCCTGCACCGGGAGGAGTCGTGCGGCGGGCACTTCCGGGAGGAGCACCAGACCCCGGAGGGCGAGGCCCTGCGGGACGACGAGAACTTCGCCTATGTGGCCGCCTGGGACTGGCAGGGTCCGGACCGGCCCCAGGAGCTGGTCAAGGAGCCGCTGGAGTTCGAGAACGTGAAGCTCACCCAGAGGAGCTACAAGTGAGCGCCGGCAACGGGCCGGGCTCGGGCGTGAGCGCCGGCAACGGGAGCTCGGGGAACGGGCATCAGGCGACGCTGCGGCTGAGGCTGCGGATCTGGCGCCAGGCGGGGCCCGACGAGCCGGGGAGCTTCCTGGACGTCGACGCCCACGACATCCCGGAGGACTGCTCGTTCCTGGAGATGCTCGACATCGTCAACGAGCGCCTCATCGACGACGACGTCGAGCCGATCACCTTCGCCCACGACTGCCGGGAGGGCATCTGCGGCACGTGCGGGGTGATGATCAACGGGCGGCCCCACGGCCCCGAGAAGGCCACCGCCACCTGCCAGCTGCACATGCGCAAGTTCCGCGACGGCGACGAGATCGTGATCGAGCCGTTCCGGGCGGCGTCGTTCCCGGTGGTGAAGGACCTGATGGTGGACCGGCGGGCCTTCGACCGGATCATCGAGTCGGGCGGCTTCATCTCGGCGCCCACCGGCACCGCCCCCGACGCCAACGAGATCCCGGTCCCCAAGGACGTGGCCGACTTCGCCATGGACGCGGCGGCCTGCATCGGCTGCGGGGCGTGCGTGGCCGCCTGCCCCAACTCGGCGGCCCAGCTGTTCACCGCGGCCAAGCTCGGCCATCTGAACGTGCTGCCCCAGGGCCAGCCCGAGCGGTGGCGGCGGGCCGAGGCCATGGTGGAGACGATGGAGTCGTTCTTCGGGTCGTGCACCAACCACGGCGAGTGCACCGAGGCCTGCCCCAAGGAGATCAGCCTCGACTTCATCGCGGTGCTCAACCGGGACTACCTGAAGGCCAAGGTCAAGAACCGCCGCCTCGCCTCGCAGGCCTGACCGGGTGCGGTCGGGGCGGCGACTGGCGCTCGGGCTGGCCCGGGGGGTGGCCATGGGCGCGGCCGACGTGGTGCCGGGCGTGTCGGGCGGAACCATCGCGGTGGTGCTCGGCATCTACGAGCGGCTGCTGGGCGCGATCCGGGAGCTGGCGGGGGCCGCGGCCCGGTTGCTGCGGGGCGACTGGCGGAAGGCCGGGCGGCGGCTGGCCGGGGTGGACTGGTGGCTGATCGTGCCGCTGCTGGTCGGGATCCTGGGGACGATCCTGCTGCTGGCCTCGGTGATCGAGACCCAGCTGGAGGAGCGACCCGAGACGATGGCCGGCCTGTTCTGCGGTCTGGTGCTGGCGTCGGCGGTGTCGGCGTGCCGGCTGTTCGAGTGGCGGGGCGCGATCCAGGTCGTGTTGATGGCGGTGGCCGCCGTGGCGACGTTCGCCCTTCTGGGCCTGCAGTCGGGTCCGGTAGCCGACCCGTCGCTGCTGGTGCTGGCCGGGGCCGGGGCCATAGCGATATGCGCCATGATCCTGCCCGGCATCTCGGGCGCGTTCCTGCTGTTGATGCTGGGCATGTACGGGGCGGTCCTCCACATCGTGACCGACCGCCACTACCTCGAGGCGGCCGTGTTCCTGGCCGGCGCCGCAGTCGGCCTCGGCCTGTTCTCGACGGTGCTGGGATGGCTGCTGGATCAGGGCCGCAACACGGTGATGGCCGTGCTGGTGGGGCTGATGTTCGGGTCGCTGAGGGTGCTGTGGCCCTGGCCCAACGGCGTGGGCGTGATCAGCCGCCACGAGCACGAGATGATCTCCGGCACCGGCCTGCACTGGCCCAGCGCCGGCGAGTGGGCCGCCCCCACCGTGGCGGCCGTCGTCGGCTTCGCGGTAGTCCTACTGATCACCCGCCTCGCCCAGGACTGAGCGCACAACGGCACCGCTGCATGACAAGGCCAATGCACCCAAGCCGATGCTCATCGGTCGGGTCGCTCGAGCCACCATACGAACGACTCGACATCGTCGAGAATGGCGCCGCGCGCCGCGAGGAACGCGGCGAGCGCATCGGCCAGCACTCGCTCATGGTTCCCCACTGAGCGGGGGAACCGGCGGGCATGGGCGAGGACCAGCCCCGAGTGACGCTGTGCCGCGGCATGGATGCGCCGGTCAAGCGCCGCGAAGTCCTGCACATCCTCGGTGACGACCGCTCTGCCTTCGGCCGTCGCGGCCCGCACCAGATCCTCGTCAGGCAGCCTTATGAGGTCGGGACGCTCCTTGACGGCGATGGCGTCGTGCCCCCAGTCTCGCAGCAAGGCCGCGACACTGGGGGCGTACATCTCATCGAGGAGGAGCTTCACCCGGTCAGCAGCTTGCGCTCGTTCTCCCAGGCGGCCAACTCTCGGTCGGAGACCTCCAGATTGTGCGCGATCATGGCGTCGATCTCGTCGGTGAACTCGGCGTAATAGCGGCTGACAGCGCGGACCTGCCTCTCGGTGAGCCAGAGCTGCTCAGCCGTTTCCGCGATCCGCTCCTCGAGGCTTCCCTCGAGACCCTGAAGCAGCGGGACGACCTGCCACACATCGGGCCCGGTGTCCAGCGCGGCCCGCCGGCCGGCCGGCCCGTCGCGAAAGACGATCCCGGGATAGGCCTCCATGCGCAGTCCCTCATCGATCAGGCGCTCCCCCGCCGAAGAGATCGATTCGGCCCGCTGGGCCGCGCTCCGCTTGAGCCGCTCGTGGACACCCGGACGCTTGAACCGGACCGACAGCACCGTCATGACGACATTGTAGTCAACTGTCACCGCCACACGGCCGAGCGCGGTCGTCATCCCGATCCTCGTTGGGACTACGGAGCCATCGCCGGCCACACACCGCTGCGACTGGTGGAGGTCTAGAGGCCGAGCGGATAGATGCGCGAGTCCGGCTCATACGGGCGAGGCCCCTAGGGCCCGAGCGGCCCGTGAGCACAGCGAACAAGAGCGGGCAGCAGGCCCGAGCGGCCCGTGAGCACAGCGAACAAGAGCGGGCAGCAGGCCCGAGCGGCCCGTGAGCACAGCGAACAAGAGCGGGCAGCAGGCCCGAGCGGCCCGTGAGCACAGCGAACAAGAGCGGGCAGCAGGCCCGAGCGGCCCGTGAGCACAGCGAACAAGAGCGGGCAGCAGGCCCGAGCGGCCCGTGAGCACAGCGAACAAGAGCGGGCAGCAGGCCCGAGCGGCCCGTGAGCACAGCGAACAAGAGCGGGCAGCAGGCCCGAGCGGCCCGTGAGCACAGCGAACAAGAGCGGGCAGCAGGCCCGAGCGGCCCGTGAGCACAGCGAACAAGAGCGGGCAGCAGGCCCGAGCGGCCCGTGAGCACAGCGAACAAGAGCGGGCAGCAGGCCCGAGCGGCCCGTGAGCGCAGCGAACATGAGCGGGCAGCAGGCCCGAGCGGCCCGTGAGCGCAGCGAACAAGAGCGGGGGTGACCCCGTTGCGACACGACAGGCCTCACATCAATCCGCGCTCGCTTCTAGGCGCGGGCTCGGCGGGGTTTGGGGGCTGGGAGGGTGATGGAGTCCGAGAACTGGTAGAGCACTGCTCCCACCAGGGTGAGGACGATGACGTAGGCGGCGGCCAGCGCGCCCAGGTCGCTCTCGCGGCCGATGCCGAGCTCGGCGATGACGATCGAGAACTCGCCGTGGGCGATGAGGGCGGCCCCGGCCCGCAGCCGGCCGGGCTTGCCGATGCCGGCTCGTGCGGCCGCGATCCAGCCGGAGGCGATCTTGGTGACGACGGTGACGGCCGCGATGGCCAGGGCGGCCACGGCCACGCCCGGTATCAGGCTGAGGTCCACCTGCAGTCCGAAGAACACGAAGAAGACCGCGGCGAACAGGTTGCGCAGCGGCAGCAGCAGCCCGCGGGCGTGCGAGACGATGTCGCCCGACAGCGCCACGCCCACCACGAAGGCGCCGACCGCGGTGGAGATGTTGAGCCGTCCGGCCAGGCCGGCGACCAGGAGCGTGCCGCCCAGCAGGGTCAGCAGCAGCGCCTCGCTGGACTGGCTCAGGGCGATGGCGCTGAGCCGGTCGCCCAGCACGTAGGCGACGCCGAGCACCCCGATCACGGCCGCCAGCGAGATGGCGACGGTGAGGGTGGTGTTCAGGGCCGAGCCGCCGAAGAGCACGCCGGACACGATCGGCAGGTAGAGCACCATGGCCAGGTCCTCGATGACGAGGACGCTGAGGATGACCGAGGTCTCGTGGTTGCCGATCCGGTCGAGGTCGGCCACCAGCTTGGCCACGATGCCCGACGACGAGATGTAGGTCACCCCGCCGAGCAGGACGGCGACGATCGGGTCGAAGCCGAGGATCAGCCCGGCCACGAACCCGGGCGTGAAGTTCAGCACGAGGTCGACCACCCCGGCCAGGGTCGAGCGGCGCACGTTAGTGATCAGTTCGTGGGTGGAGAACTCCAGGCCCAGCATCAACAGCATCAGGATGACGCCGATCTCGGCGCCGACCTCGATGAAGTCCTCGGAGGCGTCGATCTCGAAGAGGCTGCCCTCGCCGAGGACCAGCCCGGCCAGCAGGTACAGCGGCAGGGCGGGCAGGCCGATCCGGCGGGCCAGGCGGGCGACGACCGCCAGGGCCAGCACGAGCGCGCCGAGCTCGATGACCAGCAGGTCGCCGCCGGTGTCCATGTTGCGCTTGCCGGGGCCGATCCGGTCGATCTAGTCGGCTGGGCGCCTGAGCAGCCGGGTGGCCGCCTTGACCGCCGACGGGACGCCCACCACCACCGCGGTGTCGCCCGCTTCGAGGCGCTCGGTCCCGGCCGGGATGGGGATGGAGCCCGATTCGCTGACGAGGGCGACTACTCCGGCCCCCGTGCGGGTCCTCAGGGTCGCCTCGGCCAGGGTGCGCCCGGCGATTGACGACTCGGCCGCGATCTGGACCCACGAGATCACCAGGTCCTCCAGCCGGTGCACGGCGTCGTCGAGGTGCTCCAGCACGGGGCTGCCGCCCAGCAGCTCGCCCAGGGTGTGGCCCTCGTCCTCGGTCAGCTGGACGCTCTCGCAGGCCCGATCGATGTCCCGCTCGTCGTAGACCACGAGGTCGCGCCGACCGGTCTGGTGGGCCACCACGCCCACGCAGCGGCCGGCATCGGTCTGCAGGTCGAAACGGATCCCCACTCCGGGCAGGTCGGTCTCGGTCACCTTCCTCACTGGAGCCTCCTCTCGCCAGGCGTGTTCTGGGTTCTAGTTCGACAATACCTAGAGCAGCCCGGGCTCCCGGGTCAGCCACGGTTCGGTGCCGGGAACGGCTCGGGCCGTCGGAGCGTCTCCCGCCCTTGTTCGCCGCGACCTGAGGGCCGCTCGGGCCACGGCCTCACCCGTATGAACCGGGTTCGCTCACCTGCCCGTTCGGGCCACGGCTCTAAGGCTGCCAGAGGAGGGTGTTGGGCATGAACTGGCTCCAGGCGAACCAGAACGCTTGATGGCCCTCGATCTCGTCGCCGGCCGGGTCGACGGCCCGCACCCCGCCGCCGTCGAGGCGGAGCGTCACCCCGGCGAGCTCGACGTCCCGGCCGGCTCGGAGGGCGGCCGCGGCCGTGTCGACCGGGAAGGCCACGGGGGTGCCGTCGTCCAGCACCACGCCGAAGACCTGGTCGTGGACGCCGAGGGTGCCGTCCATGTCGCCGATCGGGAAGATGGGCCCGTCGTCGTCGCGGCCCCGCAGCGGGTCGAGCGGGTAGCTGCGGCCGATCCCGCCGTCCTCGGCGATGATGGTGGTGTCGGGATGGGCCGCCTTCCACTCGCCCCAGGTGGTGGTGACCACGGTGGCCTGGTTGAGGACCACTTCCCGCTCGCGCAGCGGCCCCGAGAGCGCCTCCCCGGTGAACGTGTCGAACACCGACTTGGTGACCAGGTCGTACATGACCTTGTTGGACCTCGCCAGCAGGCCCGACGTGCGCAGGACGGGAGTCTCGACGCCGGCGGGCACGTCGTCGGTGAAGTAGGCCTGGGCCGAGCCGCACAGCGTGCAGTACGGCATGCCGATCCGGCGGCCGCCGAGCGTGTCGTTCACCATCTCGTGGATCTCCATGATGTGGCGGGGGTAGGCCCGGGCCTCGCCGTTGATCACCACCGCGAACACGGCGCCGTCGTCGGCGTACCAGGAGCCGCCGGCCGCGTCGGTGACCGCAGGGTCGTCCAGGGCCGGGATGCAGCCCGCGGGGCAGCCCCTCGGGTCGCCGAGCGCCCGGTCGTCGATCCGCACGCCGCCCCAGCTCACCAGACGCCAGTCGATGTCGGCGTCGGGGTCGTCGAAGAACGGCTGCCAGCGGGGCTCGACCAGCGTGAACAGGCGCCCCTTGTAGTCGTCGTAGCGGGGAAAGGCGGGGAGGTCCCAGGCGATCAGGTGGTCGGTGACCGACTGCCACGAGCTGCGCTCGGCCACGGGGTCGTCGTTCAGCTTCGCCCCGGTCAGGCGCTGGAAGCCGGAGACGGCGCCGTCGTGGATGTCGCCGAAGTAGAAGAACCGGAGCAGGTCGGACATGATCCAGGCCAGCCGTGCGTCGCCGGTGTTGCCGAGGGCGGCGACCAGTCCGCCGTCGAAGCCGCCCAGTTCGAGGCCGGCCCAGATGACTTCGAGGATGTCGACCGCGGCCTGGTCGATCGGGCCGGTCGTGGTGTCGGGGGCGGGCGGGAACTCGTAGCCCAGGAAGTTGCGCAGCACGCCCCGCTCGCGTGGGTCCAGCAGGGCCGGCTCGGCCGCGGGCTCGGCGCTCGGCGTGTCGGCGTCCGGCTCGGGGGCGGCGGTTGCGGTCTCAGCCTCGGAGGCCTCGCTATCGGGTGTGGCGGCATCCACAGTGTCGTTCTCGGGCGTCTCGGCCGGGGCCGCGGCGCTACCCGTGAATGCGGTCGCATCCATGTCGTCCCCCGAACACGCGGCGGCAACGAGCGCGAGTACCGCCAGCAGGACGCGGACGCGGATCCGGGGAGTCACGTCATCACGCTAGGCCCCGAGGCGCGCTCAGGCGGCAGTCGAACGGCAGACCGGCGGTGCGTCCCAGCCGGCACCGCCGCCCAAATCTCGGGTTGGATACGCGCGATATACACACAAAACCGACCCGAGAAACCGTCGCCTAGATCTCGGGTTGGATACGCGCGATATACACACAAAACCGACCCGAGAACTCGGGGTGAGCGGTCCGGGGGGACGACCCGGGGGGGGTCAGGTGGTGTGGTCTAGGCGGCAGTAGCAGGATGACTTGATGGGGACGTCGGCTCGGGCCTGGGCCACATCGAGGCGCTGCTTGATGTGGTTGGCCTCGACGGTCTCGCCCCGGCGGGTCAGGCACTCGTGCAGTCCGTGCAGGCTCCACACGTTGTCGGGATGCCAGCAGGCCCGCCGCAGCCGGCCGTCCAACCCCAGGTCGGCCCGGTAGGCGGCCTCGGCCTCGTCCAGGCGGCCCTGCTCCATCAGCAGCGCGCCCAGGGCGTGGCGGGTGGGCTGCATCCAGCCCCACGGCTCGTCGTAGGGCAGGTTGTCGTCGAGCTCCACCGCCCGGCCGAGATGCTCGAAGGCGGCGTCGAAGTTGCCCTTCCGGTACTCGACCTCGCCGGTCATCATGGCCTCGGCCACGGCCAGGATGTCGAGGCAGGTGTTGTTGAACAGCATCCGGCTCTCGGGCACCCGGTCCCGGGCCGCCATGAACGCCGCAGCCTCCTGCTCGGCCTCGGCGACCCGCCCGGTGGACGCGCACGCCACCGCCCGGGCGTAGTGCATCATGGCGGTGGTGACGCAGTAGAGGTCGGGGTCGTCGGGGAACGGCTGGTCGAGGATCTCCGGCCACTTCCCGAAGCGGATCAGCACGTGCTGCTTGACCGGCACGAACCCCTCCAGCCAGTCGGCCAGCGGGGCGTCGTCGGGGCCGAGAAGCCCGGCGGGCAGGGTGGCGACCATCTCGGTGGCGGCCTCGGCGGCCGGGCCGTACTGGCCCAGGAACATCGCCCCGTACGCCTTGAAGTGGTAGTTGTGGCAGCGGTACAGGGTGTAGAAGTTGGCCGGACCCTCCCGCTCCAGGTAGCTGCGGTCGGCCACGACGGCGGCGTGGTTGCGGGCCACCACGTTCTGGTAGTGGCCGCAGAGGACGTCGATGTGGGTGGGCATGTGGACCAGGTGCCCGGCGTCGGGGAGCAGGTCGACCAGCGTGTCGCCGGCCTTGAGGGCCCGCTCGGGGTGGGGCGACATCTCCATGAGGTGGATGTACATGTGCAGCAGGCCGGGATGCTGGTTGGCGCCGTCGGCGTCGAGGTCCTGGAAGGCGGCCTCGAGGACCTCGGTGGCCTCGACGGTGCCGGCGCCGTCGGCGGGCTCGCCGGTGACCAGGTCCCACAGCGCCCAGGGGGTGCGGTTCATGACGGCCTCGGCGAACAGGGCGCACACGTCGAGGTCGTCAGAGTGGGCCTGGTGGACGGCCCGCATGGCGTCGGCGTAGGCGTCGTTCCAGGAGCAGAACTCGTCGGACCCGGAGGGTTCGTCGGGGCCGGCCGGGTACCGCTCGGCCAACGCGGCGATCAGGGCCTGCTCGACCGGGGTCGCCCCCGCGGCGGCACCGGCGGCTGCGGCGCAGGCGGACCGGGCCAGGTCGAGCGACTGGCTCAGGTCGTCCTCGTCGAAGTCCTCCCAGGGCTTGTTGTAGTTGGGGCCGATGGCGTAGGCGATGCCCCAGTGGGCCATGGCCAGGTCGGGGTCGCATTCGAGGGCCTGCCCGAAGCAGGCGATGGCCTCGTCGTGGTTGAAGCCGTAGCACCAGGCCATCCCCCGGTCGAACCAGGTCTGGGCCTGGGGATTCGCGGCCGTGACCGGCCAGGTGTATGACCCGAGGTCGTAGTAGCCGTCGTCGTGCGTGCTGTCCCCCGCCATCTCAGCCTCCCGAGGGTCTCGACTCGGCCCGAACGTACTACTCCCGGCGGCAACAGTTCAGAGTCGGGATGCGATCTCGGCGAAGGGGACCACCTCGGCTTGGGCGGTCTCGATGTCGCCTTCGGGGAGCATGAAGCGCCAGTAGACGATGCCGAAGGGCCGGCCCTCGGAGTCGAGCCAGTTGCCGACGCCGGGGTCGGTGTGGGCGATGACCGCGGTGAAGCGGCCGTCGGCGTCGGCGGTGGTCTGGGCCCGGTTGAGCGAGATCGACCGGGTGGCGTAGTCGAAGGTCTGCAGGTGGCGGTTCCACAGGCAGACGTTGCCGTAGCGGCACTGCGGCCAGCGGGCCCGGATGACCAGCGCCTCGTCGGGGCCGATCAGGAACGGGGCCATGGCGTAGGCGGCGTCGAAGGCGGCCAGGCCCAGGTCGCCGGGCCGGTCCGGCGGCGGGAACACGTTGGGCACCCGCGAGATCCAGGTGCGGGCCCGGTCGCTGGCCATGGGCGGGCGGTCGACGGTGAGCTCCCGCACCAGGCCGGCGACCCGGCGGATGCCGGCGGCCACGGTGTCGTCGGACGGGCGGGGCGGCGGCGTGGTGACCGGGTTGCCGTCGCCGTCGATGACCTGGATGCGCATGACGGGGACCCGGGCCGGGTCGGCGGCCGCGTAGGTGGGGTTCTCGAAGTAGTGGCGGGTGCTGATCGAGCCGGAGCGCTCGGGCAGGGCCAGCCAGTTGCGGGGGCGGGGCTCGCCGCCGAGCTGGATCTCGAAGCGGCCGTCGGCGTCGACGTCGAACGACTCGTCGTTGAGCACCCCAACCGTCTGGTTGCTCATCGACCCCCAGGCCTCGCCCGCTTCAACGGTGATCGACACGTAGGCCGCGCCCCTGGTCTCGCCGGTCACCCGGTAGATGTGGCCGGCCGACACGGGGGCGTCGAAGTAGACGGCGTCGGGGTTGTCGCCCAGGACCTTGCGGTCGGGGTCGACGATGCGATGGAACCGGGGGGCGGCCGGGTCGCGCTCGAACAGCCCGACGAGGCCCCATTGCAGCATGTGCATGAGGGCCCGGTGGGCGCCGACGACGTCGTCGTCGGTGTGGAGGTTCCACTCGGGCGACGCCCAGCGGCGGTCGACGTCGCCGAGGAGGTCGATCAGCTCGTGGAGCGCCCGGCGGGACGCCGTGTCGTTGGGCTGGTGAGCGTCGTCGGTCACCCGTTTCCTCCGGGAATCTCGGGTCGGTTTTCGATCTCGGGTCGGTTTTCGGTGGTAGGTACGCAGAAGTCGCACCAAGAAATCCGGGGTCCGCCGTGCAGGGGGGTGTCGTTGAGCTGGTCACTCATTGGCCACCCCGTAGTGGTCGATGTAGGGGGCCAGGGCGGACCGCAGCGACTCGGCGGTGAAGCCCCAGTCCTCGGGCTGGTAGCGGTGCACGCCGAACTTGCCCTTGGGCTTGTGGGCCAGGTAGTCGAGCACGGCGGCGGCGTGGTCGTCGGTGAAGTCGCGGCCCATCCGGGCGTAGGCGGCTCGCAGGGTGGCCACCGGGTCGCTCATCAGCTGGGCGAAGTGCACGTCCACGAACCGGTCGCCGGGCACCGCGCCCGAGGCCCGCACGTCGATGGAGCCGTTGAGGCCGGCGGCGAACACGGCCAGGATGACTTCGGCCATGGCGTCGACGTCGACGTGGTCGGTGCGCAGCCACTGGATCATGGCGGTGGTGCTCACGGTGGACGGCATGGTCTTGGCCGGGTCGCGGTGGGTCTGCACCACCCAGGCGTCGCCGAACTCGGCGTACAGCAGCGGCAGCAGCATGAGGTGGCCGGGGGTCTTGAGCACCCATTGGGTGGGGCCGGCGCCGTGCTGGAGAGCCTGGAGGAACTGCCGCTCGTAGGCGTAGTTGACGGCCGGGTCGGGCAGCCAGCTGTCGAGCGAGGCGATCATGCTCCAGTGGAAGCCGCAGAAGCTGCCCTGGGTGATGGTGACGCACTCGACGGGCAGGTCGGAGCGCAGCTCGTGGAGGGCCATGAACTCGGGTTGGACGTCGGCCCAGAACTCTTGCTCGCATTCGCTGAGCACGAGCGGCTCGGGCAGGCCGGCGTCGACGTCGGCGGCTTCGGGCAGGGGCATGGGGTGGAGGGCCTCGGCGGCGGTGGGGGGCCGCAGACCGGGGTCGAGGGCGAGCAGCTCGAAGAGGATGGTGGTGCCGGAGCGGGCCGGGCCGGTGACGATCACCGGCGCGGTCACGGGCTGGCGGGTGATCTCGGGGGCGGCGTCGATGGCGGCGGTGAGCAGGAGGCGGGTCCGCAGCGAGCGCAGCAGTTCCTGTTTGGTGATGAGCCGGCCGACGAGGTGCATGGGGGCGGCGTCGACGGCGGCGGCGAGGGCTTCGAAGCGCTCCTGCCAGCGGGGGTCGCCGAGGTCGCCGGCGGGCAGGCCGCCGAGGCCGGCGGTGGCGGTGTCGAGGAGGTCGCCGGCGTCGATGGGGACGAGGTCGCGGGGGTTGCCGCCGACGGAGCCGGCCATGAGGTTGATGCGCCGCACCCAGTCGGGCCGGACGAGCCGCTCGGTCATGGGCGTGAGCTTCGAGGATGCACTCATATCGGGGCTCATATCGGGCGTCAACGTAGCAGGACCGGGTATCGGGCCAACCAGGGGTGCAGGGAGCGCCGTCGTGGGCTGGTGTGGGCCTACGATGGGCGCTTGGCTGTGGCCCGGCTGTCTCGAGGTGCGCGTTGATCGGGGATGATCCGGGACGGGCGCGGCGCACGACGATGCTGGGGGTGGGGGCGACCGCGCTGGCCACGTCGCTGATCGGGACGATCGGGACCGCGGCCGAGCTCGGGCCCGACTCGATGAACCCGGTCGCCACCGGGGCATGGCGGGGCGCGATCGGAGCGACCGGGCTGCTGGTGCTGACCACGCTGCGGGGCCAGGCGCCGTGGCGCTACCGGCTGCCGGTCCGCTGGGTGGTGCTCGGGGCGGTGGGGGTGGCGGTCAGCCAGCTGTTGTTCTTCGAGGCGATGGCCCGCACCGGGGTGGCGGTCGGGACCCTGGTCGCCATCGGCATCGGCCCGCTGGCGGCGGGGCTGATCGACTGGTTGGCGTACCGGCATCGCCCGGACCGGCACTGGCTGGCCGGGATGCTGCTGGCGGTGGCGGGGGTGGCCCTGCTGTCGGGCGGCGCGGCCGAGGTGGTGTGGAGCGGGGTCGCGCTGGCGGTGCTGGCCGGGTGCGGCATCCCGTGCCAGGGGTTCGCGGCCCAGCAGCTCATGCGGGACCGGCCGCTGGTGACCGCCATGGCGACGGTGCTGGCCGGGGGCTCGGTGCTGATGCTGCCGGTCGCGGTGACGGCGGTGGACACGACGTTCGACTCGGTCGCCTCCACCTCGACTGTGCTGTACCTGGGTCTGGTGACGGTGATGCTGGCCCATTCGCTGTGGGGGGCCGGCCTGAAGCGTCTCACGCTGAGCGTGGCGGTGGTGGTGGGCCTGCTGGAGCCGGCGGTGGCGGCGACGCTGGCCATGACGGTGCTGTCCGAGCCGGTGACGGTGGCCCTGATCGTCGGGATCTGCCTGGTGATCGCGGGCGTGGCGGTCACGTCGCTGAGCCCGGTAGCCGGCCGCCGCGGCTAGCGCCGATCAGCCCGACAGATCACACTCGATCTCGCTGACAGGCTGCTTCTCCTAGACTAATTCATGATGTTGTGATATTTTTACCTCCTTATTCATAGTTTATGGAATAGCAGGAAGGTGCTTTATGAGAGTATTGCTTGGCCGTAAGACATTGAGAAGACTTCTAGAGCAGGCCGACATGTCGGTGCGGCTCAACGAGATGACCGGGGACGGCGAGTGGGCCGAGGGCCCGACCCGGCACGATCCGCTATCGCCGCTGTGGGAGAAGATCACCAAGTACCCCCGAAACGTGCTGCTCGGGCATGTCCGGAAGCAGGTTGTGGCGGGCTGCACGGCGTGGCAGTGGAGGATGACCCTGCGCCGATTGCTAAGCGTTAGCGTGGTAAATCCCTTCCGGGAGTGGCTGGCGACCCTTCCCGAGTGGGACGGCCAGCCTCGCGAGGTTCTCCGCTGCGCGACCGACAGCCTCGCCCGCGTGCACGACAAGCCTCGCCACATGTTCGACCGCAACGCGCTTAGATACTCGGCGGCCCAGCACGGCGGGCGGCGCAGGCTCGACTACCGGCGGAGGGCGGTGCTGGTGGTCGGCGCATCGAATGGGCTCGACAAGCTGGCCACGATTCCGAACCTGAATTCGCGTCTGGTCGCCATTCCTGTGCGCCGAGACCGCGTCGAGCAAGACGACGTGAAGGACCCCGTCTACTGGGATCAATTGTGGGCGGAGGGGCTCAAGCGACTGAGCGGCGGCGAGTCGTTGCGGTTCCCCGAGGCACTGGTCCCCGCGGCCCAGGACTCGAACACCCGGCTGATGGGCGACCTGAGCCAATACTGCCGCTAGTGCGCTTGCTGAGAGCGCCGCCATAGCAGCCGCAACCGCCTAAGCGGGTTGGAGTGCCAGCCCGGGGCGGCGGGTGGTGAGACTCGGCGGGGCCGGACCAGGTGGGGCGCGCCAGCCGTCGGAACCCCACCGCAAGGTGATCCGGTTGTCGTGGATCCAGCGGTGGTGCTGGTGGCATACCAGAGCCAAATTGTCGATGTCGGTGCGGCCGCCCAGAATCCAGTACCTCACGTGGTGGGCCTGGCACAGGCTGGGCGCAGCGCCGCAGATCACGCATCCCCTGTCGCGGGCGACCAGTGCCCGCCACTGCTGGGGAGAGACGGTCCGGGTGCGGCGACCGTGGTGCAAGGGGACGCCCCGACCGTCGAAGATGATGCCGTAGATGTCGGCATCGCAGCCGAGGCGCTCGAGTTCGCTGCGGGCAAGGGCACCAACGCCGGGGATCTCGCAGCGGCCGCGCTCGCCCTCGGTGGCGAGGTACTCCAAGTCCATCACGATGCACAGCTGAGCTTTGGTCCTCGGGCCAAGTCCTCGGCCGCAGGAGCATCCCAGGCCCGGGCCAGAACCCGAGTCGGAGTCGGTGACGGACGGGAGGCCAGAGCCAGAGCCCAGCCCAGAGCCCAAACCGGAGCCAGAGCCAGAGCCAGCGCCGACGCCGACGCTGCAGCCCTGACCGGGGCCCAAGTCCACACCAGAGCCGGAGCCCACACCAGAGCCGGAGCCCACACCAGAGCCGGAGCCCACACCAGAGCCCGGTCCGGGGTTGGAGTCGCAGTCGGGGGACGCGCTGTGGCCGTTGGCGTGGGCGGGGGCGAGGCCGGGCGCGGGGGAGGGTTCGATCCCTACCAGCGACAGCAGGGCGTCGAGGCGGCACTGGGCTCTGGTGCGGGCGTGGGGATTGTCACGGCCGCCGTCGGCCCGGTAGAGGCGGTCGGCCAGGGACTCGACCAGGTTCTGGAACTGGGCGCCCGACACCTGGTCGAACTTGGCGATGCCGGCGACCATCCCGCCCTCGCCCGCGGTGAACAGCAACGACCGGTTGCGACGCTGCCACATGTGTAGGCGTTGCAGGTCGTCGCCGGTCTGACGGCGGCGGACCCAGTCCCTGGCCTTGCCGGAGGCCACATCGGCGGGCAAGGACTCCGCCTCAGCCAGCAGGCCGGCATCCCGGTCGACCGCCTCGGGCGAGGTTTCGGCGGCGGCCCGGGTCAGGGCAGTGGCGTGCTCTCCGGTCAGGCGTCCCGACGACAGGGCCTCGGCGACGTTGGGCATCTTCCCGAGAGCTTCGGCCCGCCGGGTACGGTGCTTGGCCTCTCGCGACGAGCAGCCCGTCTGCCGCCGCAGCGTCTCGGCGGTGCTGGCCTCGCTGGAACCGAGCCGCCGCAGCCCGACCGCCACCCGAGCCTCCAGCCCGTCGAGCACGGCCCGAGCCGCTCCGATCTCCCCAGCCAAGACACCCAGGTCGGCCCGGTCCAGGACGGCCACGTCAATGGCCTGCACCGCAGTCTTGAAGCGATCCCACATCGTGGTCATCCCGCACAGACTCCTTGAACGAACAACTTCCTGGCCGAGCCGCCCCCGGCGAGCATCCCAACACCAACCAGCCCGCACCAACACCTCCCAGCCGAACCGCCCCCGGCGAGCATCCCAACACGATCCACACCAACCAGCCCGCACCAACACCTCCCAGCCGAGCCGCCCCCGGCGAGTCCTGCCAACGCGATCCACAGCAGTATTGCTTGAAACATCATGGCCAAACACTAATACCCCCCTGTGACATTGGGATAAACGCCGAGGTCGCACGGCAGCAATGGACGCTGCGGGCGGGGGGAACGTTGTATGGTGGCGGCACCATGGGCACCATGCGACTGTCTCCGCTGCGCCAGGAGCTGCTCGAGATCCTGAAGGAGCGGGGCTACCGCCGGCTCGATCAGCCCATCAGGCTCGCCTCGGGGGCCTTGTCCCAGGACTTCATCGACGGCAAGGAGGCCCTGGCCGAGTGGCGCCACCTGCGGCTCGCCTGCGAGGCCATCGTCGAGACGGTCGCCGCCGACGGCCACCGCTTCGATGCGGTCGGCGGGCTCACCATGGGCGCCGACGCGCTGGCGGTGGGCATCGCCTCGGTCGCCGACTGCCGCTGGTTCTTCGTGCGCAAGGAGGCCAAGCAGCGGGGCACCCGGCGCTGGGTCGAGGGCGCCCAGATCGGTCCGGGCGACACGGTGCTGCTGGTGGACGACGTGGTCACTACGGGCGGGTCGATCTTCAAGGCCCTCGACATCGTCGACCAGACCGGGGCCACCACCGTCGCGGCCGTCACGCTGGTCGACCGCAGCGGCATCGCCGGACCGCAATTCGAGGAGCGCGGGGTCGGCTACTACCCGATGATCACCTACGACCTGCTCGGCATCGACCCCGTCGAACCGGTAACCGCAGCCGCCGGCTGACAGCGGGCCGGTAGGTCTGTTTTCGATGTATGCAATGGGTCATGATGTCCCATCGCGCGGGCGGTGGCTTATGGGCTGAGGCGTCTCAGGCGTGTCGCGGCGGACCAGACCATTCGTAGGAGGGTTCGGTCGAAGAGCAGGCCGGTCGACAGGCGGCGCCCGGCGTTGTTGAGCGAGCCGACCGCGAACAGCTTCTTCATCTTGGTGTATCCGCTGAGGTCGGCCTCGAAGCGTCCGTTGATGGCGAGCGTGTCGTATCCCCATTCGTGCCTCAGCAGGTAGTGGAGGCTGCTCGAATGCATGCTGATGTCGCAGTTCGCCGCTCCGCCGATGCGCTCGAGCCCGTGCTCCAGCGAGAAGCGGTACGTGGCGTCCAGGTCGTGGGCGAAGACGGTGACCGGCCGCAGCAGCCCGACCAGCGGCACCCGCCGGATCAGCGCCAGCAGCGCGACGCTGTTGCGCGCCCGGATCCGCTCCACATACGCCCGGCCGGCCTCGAGCAGGGTCGGCTCGTCGACGGTCCCCGAGGTCAGATAGCCCTTGGCGGCGAAGTCGTAGTGTCGGCGGTACCTCCGCACCGCGGTGTCGTTGGTCCATGGGTCGCCCGGCGTCCAGGTGTCGCCGGGATACATCACGACGGGCTCCGAGCCGGCCTCCTCTATGGCGGCGGCCGCGTCCTCGGGCCGGTTGATGCTGTCGTTGCTGTGCTGGTTCTCGTGATGCGAGAAGTACGAGTAGCTGGCGAACGGCACCGTCCAGCGCGGCTCCAGCGCACGGATCTGGGCCTGCATGGCTCGCAGCTTGGCGCCGGCCGCCGCCCGTCTCATGGCGGTGTCGCCGGGGCCTCCCTTCCAGCCGGCGTAGCTGAACTGGGTGAACAGCACGTCGACAGGCCCCACCGCCCGCCGGATGTGCGCCAGGGCCCGGCCGTCCACTGCGCAGTCGTTGATGTTCATGACCTTGAACCCGGTGCAGTCGTAGAGGATCCAGGAGTCGTACAGCGGAACCTGGCCGCAGACCACTTCGAGGCCGTCCACCAGCGCGACCCGCTCCATGGGCCGCAGCTCACGGGTCTTGAACCCGATCCCGGTGCAGAAGTCGACCACCTTGCGGTCCTTGGTCCGCTGGAACAGGACGGTGGTGCCGCGGCGGATCGTCTCGGGCACGCTGCGCAGCACCGCGGGCGAGAAATGGTCCGGATGCTCGTGCGACATCCAGATGTAGTCGATCTCGCCGAACCGCTCCGGATCGAAGCCGTGGTCGCACAGCAGGCTCCAGCCGTCGTTGAACGCCGCCCCGAACAGCCAGGGATCGCTGATGATCCTGCGCCCGGCGAACTCGAGCACGAACGAGGCGTGATTGACGAACTCGATAGCGGGCCGGCTGCGCTGCATCTTGATCGCCCTTCGGATCGGTCGGCTGCCACCGGTTGCCCAGTTGCCAACCGCCCGACCCTAGCCAACCACCCGCTCGCATGGTCCCATGCGGCCGGCGGGAGCCGTCGCGGTGAGCGCGGTGTTGTGAGTTTTTGTGTGTTTTAGTGGTTTACAGTTGTGGGCGGTGGGTTCAGGGGGTAGTGTCGGCGGGGCGATCGGAGGTGCGCTTATGGGTTCTGTGGTGACTGGGCCTCCCGAGATGGAGGTCTACTATCCGGAGGGGGACCCACTGCCGGACGGGTATCTGCAGACGCAGCGGCGCATGGAGATCGTGATCGCGCTCCGGCACTGGTTCGACCAACGCGCCGATGTCGAGGGCGCGTGGGTGTGCTGCGACATGCGCGTGTACTACAAGGAGGGCGACCCCGAAGTCATGGTGGCGCCCGATGTGGCCGTTGCGTTCGGGGTGGACACCGCCGCGCTGGAGACCGAGACCGTCTATCGGGTGTGGGATGCGGGCGCGACGCCGTGCTTCGTGTTGGAGATTGCAGCGCCCACGAAGGTCGATCACGACATCTATTTGAGGCCCATGGAGTACGCCGCGCTGGGGGTGGACGAGTACTGGCGTCTCGACCCCACCGGCGGCGAGCTGCTGGACCCGCCGCTTCAGGGCGAGAGGCGCGTCTCGGGGCGCTGGAGGCCGATCGAGGTCACAGCCGACGCCAGCGGCGGGCTGCGGGGCCGCAGCGACGTGCTGGGCCTGGACCTGTGCTGGCGTCCGCCCAAGCTGCGGCTGTGGGACGTCTCCGAGGGCGTGTGGCTCCCCGACCCCGACGACCAGGCCGCGGCCCGGACAGTCGCCGAGGAGCGGGCGTCGGCCGCTGAGGAGCGGGCGTCTGCCGCCGAGGCAGAGCTGGCTGCGGCCCGGGCCGACGACGACTACGTGCCCTGGGATGAGGTCAAGGCTGCCCTGGGACTGGAGTGAACCGGCACAGCGTCGAGAGCGTCCACCCTTCCGTCTGTGGTGAATGCGGGGGGTTGGGTAGGGTCGGGGCGTGGTCCGGCGGCTGGGGACTGTTGCTGTCGTCGTAGCGGTGACGGTCGCGGGGTTGGCGCCGACGGCGGCAGCTCAAGCCCAGGACGCTCAGGAGGTCCAGAGCACGGACGGCTTCGCCGATGTGACCGGGGGCGTGCACAAGCCGGCCATCGATGCGCTGGCCGAGCGCGGCGTGTTCGACGGCACCGAGTGCGCCGACAACATGTTCTGCCCCGGCGACGAGACGAAGCGCTGGACGATGGCGGTGTGGCTGGTGCGGGTCCTCGACGAGGCCGAGCCCCCCGCCGTCGACGAGTCCAGCTTCGCCGACGTGGACTTCGAGAAGTGGTACCTGCCCCACACCGAGCGCCTGGCCGAGCTGGGGGTCACCAAGGGCTGCATGGTCGACCCGCTGCGCTACTGCCCGGACCGGTCGGTGAGCCGGGCCGCGATGGCCACATTCCTGACCCGGGCCTTCGACCTCGAGCCAGCCGACCCGGCCGGGTTCGACGACACCGAAGGCAGCACCCACGCCGCCAACATCGACGCCCTGGCCGCGGCCCGAATCACCGCCGGCTGCCAGACCGACCCCCTGCGCTACTGCCCCGGCAGACCGGTGAGCCGGGCCCAGATGGCCACGTTCCTGGCCCGGGCCCTGGGGCTCGTCCCCAAGCCGGAACCACCCGCAGACCCACCGCCGCCGCTTCCCGGTGAGGGCGTCCACGTCACCGCGGCCCGGGCCAACTGGAGTTCGGGCTACTTCCAGGCGGAGCTGTACAAGCTGCTGCTGGAGGAGCTGGGCTACACGGTGTCGGATCCGGCCCGCCGGGAGCTCGGGCCCAACAACGCCTACACGGCCATGGCCCGAGGCGACATCGACTACTGGCCCAACAGCTGGTATCCGGGCCACCTGGCGTGGCACTTCGACGAGCTGCCCGACGGCTCGCTGGTGGGCGACCACCTCAGCATCGTGGGCGAGGAGATGCTCGCGGGAGGTCTGCAAGGCTTCCTGGTGACGAGGTCCTTCGCCGACACCTACGGCGTCTACACGATGGACGAGCTCAACAGCAACGCTGAGGCGCTCGCCGCGTTCGACGCAACCGACCCGGTGCCCGGCAACGGCATCGCCGACATCTTCGGCTGTCCCGAGTCCTGGACCTGCGACAACATCATCGAGAACCAGATCGCCTTCGGTGGCTGGGACAACATCGCCCAGATCAGCGCCGGCTACGACGCCATGTTCGCCCAGGCGGCCGACAGCGTCGACGAGGGCGTCCCGATGGTGGCCTACACATGGACTCCGTCGACGTACATCACCGTGCTTCGCCCCGGCGACAACGTGTACTGGCTGGGTATGGACGAGATCCTCGACGACTCCAACCCGGCCGACCAGGAAGGCGGCGAGCACCACAGCCAGCGCGCTGCGGACGGCACCGGCGGCTACGCGTCCGTCAGCGCCGACCAGTGCCCGTCGGCCGCCGACCAGCCCAACGGCCTGTGCAAGATCGGCTGGATCGCGGCCGACATCCTGGTCACCGCCAACAACGACTTCCTGGCGGCCAACCCGGCGGCCGAAGCGCTGTTCGAGGCGGTCGAGCTGTCGGTCCTCGACGTGTCGGTAGCCAACGTGGCCGTCTTCGAGGGCCAGAGCCCCACCAATCTGGCCGCCCAGTGGATCGCCGACAACCGCGCCCTGGTCAACGAGTGGCTCACCGCCGCTCTGGGCCACCCGCCGGTGGAGCCGGCCGACGAGCCCGATCCGGCCGACGAGCCCGATCCGGCCGACGAGCCTGATCCGGCCACCGGGGCCGGGGCGGATCCGTCGGCGTGCCGGCCCCGGGGCACGCCGTACACCACCGTCGGTTTCCCGCGGCCCGAGGTGGCCGCACCGTCGATCGGCACGATGCGGGTGGCGGTGCTGTTCATGGACTTCCCCGACATCCCGGCCACCTACCCCACCCAGGACGAGGCCGCCCTCGGGCTGCCGTACGCGGAGGAGTACCTGGAGACGGCCAGCTACGGGCGCATCGACGTCGAGTTCGTTCCCCTCCACGGATGGCTGCGAGCCGAGCTCAGCTTCGAGGGCTACCTGCAGCGGTACGCCATCGGCGAGTCCCGTGTCGCCCCCAGTGCCGAGGCGATCCGGCTGGCCGACCCGTCCTTCGACTTCACCGGGTTCCACGCCGTGATGACGGTGCTGCCGAGCTCGCGGTTCCAGGCGGGGAACCACACCATCGGACTGGTGCACACCGACGAGAAGGCGATCAGGTTGATGGCTGAGGTCAACACGGCCTTTCTCGACAAGCCCCGCGATCCCGCACCGTGGGGTCCGGTCGCGGCGCACGAGCTGGGCCACAGCCTGGGGCTGTCGGACCTCTACCCCTACGACGCCGCCCGCCACGAGCTGCCCGACGCGCCGCCGGGGAGGATCTGGGTGCGCAGCGAGTTCGGTCTCATGGGTCTGTACACGTCCTTCTTGACCCATCCCGACGACGGCCGCCTCAGGATCACGGGGCGCGACACCCGCGGCCGGCGGATCACCGGCCACACCTTCTACCTGGATGCGGCCGAGATGCTGGCCTGGAGCCGCTGGCAGTTGGGGTGGCTCGACGAGCCGCAGGTGCTGTGCCTCGCCGCCGACCGGTCGAGGGTGACGCTGCGCCCGGCGGCCGATCCCGGCGATGCGGCGGTCATGGCCGCGGTGCCGCTGTCGGACACTGAAGTGCTGGTGGTCGAGGTGAGGCGCAAGATCGGCTATGACGCCGAGCAGGAGGAACGCCGGGCTGACGGGTCGCTCATCACGGTGCCGACGCTGGCGACGGCGGGGGTGCTGGTGTACACCGTCGACGCTTCGCTGGGCTCGGGCCAGCTGCCGATGAGGATCGCCGGCGATTCCGGCGATGGGCAGGTGGACGACTACCCGATCCTCACCAGGGGCGACCAGGTGGTGGTGCGGGGCTATACCATCACGTTGGTGTCCAACCGGGGCGCCACCCACATCATCGCGATCAGCAAGAACAGCAACTGACGGATGATGTCCGGCGCCACCGACGTTTTTCAGACGTCCATTTTGTATTGCGCACATTCATCGACGACCGTGACGTAAGGCACCTGCATTGGCTCGCCGAACGGATCGGCCCCGACCTGCTCGATGCCGCCGTCATCACCACCGGACCGGAGGCCTACCGCCGCGCCGACGGCATAGGCGTGATCCCCGCCGCCCTGCTCACCGCATGAAAACTGGACAGCGGTATCGCAGGCAGGCGGTCGCTGAGCGTCTTATCGCCGGGGTTGGCTTCCGTCGCCGTTGCAGCCGGTCTGCGCGGCTGGGTTGTGATGTAAGCGCAACATTGACAGGAATGTGATGTACCCGCCACACAGATGCCAGTGTTACGTAAGCACCACATCTTAGGGTACGGTGGGGCCATGAAGGCGCATCCAGGATCTCGACCGCCGGACGACGGATTCGCCTACGTGGGGATGCGCTCCCCGAAGCGAATAGGCCGGTCCCTGCGGGATGCGCGCCGGGCCGCGGGCCTCACGCAGTCAGAGGTGGCCGCGGCCGCCGGCGTGTCGCGCGAGGCGATCTCCGTGCTGGAGAACGGGCATCGCAGCGCCCGCCTCGAGACGCTCAACGCGGTTCTCTTCGAGTTGGGCTTCGAGTTGGCCTTCGTGCGGCGGGCGCAGTCGCCCACGGGCGCACCGGAAGGCGAGGGGGATGCCTGACCTCGTCGTGTTCATCGAGGGCAGGCTGGCCGGCGAGATCACAGCCGCCGACGAGGGGCGGCTGGCCATGTTCAGATACGACAGGGACTATCTGGCGGGAGGGCGCAGCACTCCCCTGTCGCTCAGCGCTCCGTTGGGCGGCGGGGAACATGATGTGACTCGCTGGATTGACGGTCTGTTGCCCGACAGCCTCCAGGTTCGCCGGAAATGGGCAGGCCGCGAGGGCGCCCGCTCCGCCGGCGCCATGGACTTGCTGGGGACGTCCATCGGCTTGGACTGCGCTGGGGCCGTTCAGTTCTGCCGCCCAGGCGACGAGGAGTCGCGCAGCCGCCGGAGCAGCGGCCTGGAGCCTCAGGGCGAGAGCGACGTGGCCGAGTGGATCAGACGGGTCCGACGCGATTGGTCGGACTGGAGCGGCATCGGCGCCTCCGGCCAGTTCAGCCTGGCCGGGGCGCAGCCCAAGTGTGCCCTTCACTGGGACGGGCGCCAGTGGTGCGTCCCGTATGGCGACACGCCAACGACCCACATCCTGAAACCGGGGATGGAGTCGCACACGGACGCCGAGGTCGTCGAGCATGTGTGCATGACTGCGGCACGGAGCCTCGGCATCGAGGCGGCGCTCACGAATCTGGCCCGATTCGAGTCTGAGCGGGTTCTGGTCGTGACCCGCTTTGATCGTGTTCGGTCAGGCGGTGTTCTGCACCGGCGGCACAACGAGGATCTTTGCCAGGCGCTCGGCCTGAGCCCGGCTGAGAAGTACCAACTCGACGGAGGCCCCACGCCACACGATGTGGGTGATCTCCTGTTCCATGAAGCGAGCGAGAGCCGGGACGCGCTCTGGCGCTTCTGCGACGCCCTGGTCTTCAACTGGGCGATCGCCGCCACGGACGGACACGCCAAGAACTACAGCGTCGTGCTCGACGGCTCGGATGTCTACCTGGCTCCGCTGTACGACCTGATCTCGTTCCTGCCCTACGCCTCGGGTGACCCCGAAGAGATCAGTACCGCCATGGCGGCGGGAGACGGTCGGACATGGCGAGCGTCGAGCCGGCCGTCTGCGTGGGCCGCGGCGGCCGGGGCGCTGCGACTGGATGCCGATGCAGTCATAGATCGGGCAGTCGAGGTCACGCGTGGCACCCCCTCGGCGATCAGCGACGCCATCGACGGCCTCTCCGACGAAGACCGGGCCTCGCGGGCGTTGCCGCTGCTGCACAACCTCTCTCGGCGACTCGCGAACGGGGCGGCGGCCTCTCTCGTGCATGGCCGCAAGGGGTGATCCTGCCCACGATCCGTGGTCATCATGTCACCGGCCCCCTGCATCGGCTGGAGTCCGCGCCGACCGGCTGCTCACCCCGTCCCTGCTGTCGTACAGATCAACAAAGGAACGTCATACAGTTTGACAAGTCATGATCAGTGGCCCACAGGTGCGGGCTCCGCGTCGCCGCGGGCCTCCAGGAGGGTGACGACCCTCGCCAGGGTCAGCGCCATCTCCAGCTGGTTCTCCTCGAGCTTCGTGAATCGGGCGTCGATCTCGCCCTCCAGCCTTATGAATCGGGCGTCGATATCGTCCTCAAGCTTGTTGAAACGAGCGTCCACGGCCGCGAAACGGGCGTCGATATCGTCCTCAAGCTTGTTGAAACGAGCGTCCACGGCCGCGAAACGGGCGTCGATATCGGCGAATTCCTCGTTGATGTTGTCGTTCACCACGCCGAGTCCGAACATCGCGACGCCGACGATGATGCCCACGAACACCGTCGAGAAGAAGTTCTCGGTGAAGTTGGTCCATGCGACCGCCACCACGCCGCGGCGCGGGGCGACGCGGGCCGGGACCTCGTCGGAGGCCGGTGCCGTTGGTGGGCGGTCGGGTGCTGGGGCCATTCGAGCAGGCGGGTAGGCGGCGGAGTCGGCGGGAGAGGACACGGGAACCTCGTTCGGGGTCGGGTGAGCGGACGGCAGGACCGAAGGCACACCGTTGACACCCGGTGGCAAGGCTGTACATTAGCATACATCAACAATGACTGAAGTGTCGACAGGGGCAAAGGGTAGTGTCGGCGGGGCGATCGGAGGTGGCGGGCGTCTGCCGCCGAGGAGCGGACGTCTGCCGCCGAGGCAGAGCTCGCTGCGGCCCGGGCCGACGACGACTACGTGCCCTGGGATGAGGTCAAGGCTGCCCTGGGACTGGAGTGAACCGGTGGTGCGGGGCTACACCGTCACGCTCGTGTCCAGCCGGGGCGCCACCCGCATCGTCACGATCAGCAAGAACAGCAGCTGACGGAGGACATCGGGCGAACGCGGGTTCCCTTACCAAGCCCTGTTCAAGTTATGTGCAGTTATGTAGATATTGTTCTAATGAACTATTCAATCCCTGCAATAGGACAATAGCATCATAACTCAGGTGGGTCCTCAGGCGTTCTGCCACATCCAGTCAGGGATGCACCAAAGTTATGGCACAATATGTTGATATTGTCAGTTCGTGGCTTCGAAACTTAGGAACACAACAATATCTTCATATCCCCCGTATCATCCAGCGAGCACTTCTAGACCTCCTTCTATGACGCTGGCTGAGTTCGCGGAAGCGTTTCCGAGCGAGAGCAGCTACGTCGAGTGGAAGAAGGGAGTCAGCGGCGACCGGATTCAGAAGGCCGTCGTGGCCTTCTCGAACGCCGATGGTGGCGTTCTCATGATCGGGGTGGACGACCAAGGGCGACCGACGGGAATGTCGCTCGACGCCGATCTTGAGAAGCGGCTATGGGGGGTCGTGAACCATGTCGAGTCGCCGGGGAGCATCGAGCTGCACGAGCTGACGGTCGACGGGGTGGCGATCACGGCCGTGTCGGTGGAGCGTCGCCGGCAAGGCGTGGCGCAGACCTCCGACGGCACCGCCCTCATTCGCATGGGAAAGCAGAACCTGCCTCTCACCGGTGCCGCTCTCGTCGAGTTGGTGTCGAAGCGGGTGCAGGACAGCTTTGACAGCGGCCTGTCCCTGTGGAGTCTCTCGGAGGCTGATCCTGACCTTCTGGGACTGCTCGCCGAAGCGTTCGAGATCGATCCGAGCTTGTCCGAACAGGACCTCGCCGACGCCCTTGCCGAACGCGGCATGGTCGCGCACAGCGGGGGCGAGCCAATGCTCACGAAGGCGGGAGCCCTATTTCTCGTGTCTGGTGCTTCAAGCGAGTTCGGCAAGTGCTTCGTCGAGGTGTTCCGCTTCCCGGAGGACGGAGCCGAACACGACCGGCGCGTCGTGTTCGACGGCACTCCGGCCCAGCAGGTGGATGCGGCGACGGCGTGGATAGACAACGAGCTGGGCTTCGACCTTGTTGTTGTGGGCCGCAGGCGCCACGAGTTGAGGCGGCTTCCGGTCAGAGCACTCAGGGAGGTGATAGCCAACGCAGTCGCCCACCGGGACTACCAGCTCTCGGGCTCGGCGGTGGAGGTTCGTGTCTCCCCGCGCGAGGTTGCGGTCATCTCGCCAGGCGGGTTCGTTGCGCCGGTGACGAGCGAGAACCTCCGCAACGCTCACGCGGCCCGGAACCGGCGTGTGATCCAGGCGCTTCGAGCGTTCGGGCTGGCCGAGGACGCGGGCCGCGGGATCGGAGTAATCCTCAATGAGATGGCCCAGGACCTTCGAGCCGAGCCGAGCTTCACGGAGCACCCGCAGGGGCATCTCACAGTTCGGCTTCCTGTCGAGAGCCCCGTCTCACCCGAGGAACGCGCTTGGGCGCGCGAGTTGGAGGGACGGACCGAACTCATGCCCGGAGACCGCCGCGTGCTGATCGAAGCCGCGCGCGGCGCGGTGCTCGCCAACTCCGACGTTCGCACGCTGCTGAACGTCGACAGCGCAGCGGCTCGTCAGAGTCTTCAGCGTTTGCGCGATGCGGGACTCTTGGAACAGGAGGGCGAGCGGCGCGCTGCCCGCTATCGCATCGTGCCAGGCCTAGGACGCCCAGCGTGGGTCGGATTGGATCGGGCAGGGCAACGAGCAGCAATCCTGGACATGGCTGGAAGAGGGCCAATCACCAACGCGATGGTGCGGCAGGAGTTGGGGGTTCCCCGACAGGGGGCCGCGCACCTGCTTCGCGGTCTGGTGGACGATGACATGCTGGAGCTGCGGGGATCCAGACGCGGCTCGCACTATGTGCTGCCAGGATCCGCATTGATTCAAGACATCATTCAGTTTGACAAGTCGTGATCATACGCTGAGACACTCATCTGGCTGACCTCGTGCCCGCGATGCCGGCTATGTGATGTGGCGGCCCCAGGCTTCCATGAGCTCTCGGCGGGCGGCATGCAGGTCTGAGCGCTGGTAGGCGCGCTCCTCAGTTTCTCGCCGGATATCCCGGCCCCGGCCCTTCTACGAACCGGGCCGGAAATGGCCTGCGGTGCGCGATTCCGTGATTGAGGGACATAACGGGGTCGCAGCAGGCTTATATGTACTGAGCGAAACGTAAGAACATAGACGTAGCGACCACTTTCTATTGGAAAATCAGGCCATTATGTGGCTGCAGGAACTGAAGGGAGACGAACGATGGGCAAGCTCACCGCCGCCTCCGTACGAGGAATTCGCAAGCCCGGGAAGTACTACGACCAGCACGGGCTGATCCTGCGGGTGGCGCCCGGAGGGTCCAGGCAGTGGATCTGGCGGGGCACCGTCCGGGGCCGGCGCCGAGACATCGGGATGGGCGCGGTGGCGTACACGTCGCTGGCCGAGGCCCGCGACATCGCCTACCAGTACCGCAAGCTGGCCCGAGCCGGGATCGACCCCAAGTCGACGCGGCCCGTCGACTACGCCCCCACTTTCGCCGAGGCGGTGGAGCAGGTCATCGAGGCGTACCGTCCCGGGTGGAAGGACACCGGCGGCTCCGAGGAGAACTGGCGGTCGTCGCTGAGGCGCTACGTCTATCCCGCTCTCGGGACCACTCCCGTGGATCAGATCACAACTGCCGACCTGGTGCGGGTGCTGATGCCGCTGTGGCACACCAAGTCCGAGACCGCCCGCAAGCTCAAGACCCGCCTCGGGGTGGTGATGCGCTGGAGCATCGCCGCGGGCTACCGCTCCGACGACCCCGCAGGCCCGGCGCTGGCTGCGGCCCTGCCCCGCCACACCACCCCGGCCAAGCATCTCGCCAGCCTGCCCCACGACCAGGTCGGCCCGACCCTCGAGAAGCTCGAGACGCTGCCGCGGGCGTGGCCGCCCACGGTGGCGTGCCTGAGGTTCCTGGCGGCCACCGCGACCCGCTCGGGCGAGGCCCGGTTCGCCACGTGGGACGAGATCGACCTCGAGGCCCGGACCTGGACGGTGCCCGCCGAGCGCACCAAGACGGGCCGGGAGCATGTGGTGCCGCTGTCGTCGGCGGCGCTCGTCGCGCTCGACGTGGCCCGCCTCTACTCCGACGGCGCGGGCCCGCTGTTCCCCTCGCCCTCCGGCAAGGCGCTGAGCAACGGCGCCATGTCGAAGCTCACCCGGCCCTTCGAGTTCACGCCCCACGGGCTGCGGGCCTCGTTCCGGTCCTGGGCGGCCGAGACCGGGGTGCCCCGGGAGGTCGCCGAGGCGGCGCTGGCGCACTCGGCCTCAGCGTTGGAGCGGGCCTACCAGCGCTCCGACCTGCTCGCCGCCCGCCGAGAGGTGATGGAGGCCTGGAGCCGCCACATCTCATAGCAGCCAGTGGCCGATCTGGCTGCGATCACGGCGACGCGGCCGGCGCCTGCAGAACGCCTGTCGCGCCGCGAGCCGGGCCCGGAACACAACTTTGCCCTCCGTGACGGCCCTCCGGACACAGGATTTCTCCCCGCCGGCCGAGGAGTTCAACCGCACATCTGCAGGCGCGAATTGAGGGACACGCTGAGGGAAATTGACGCTTCAGCGACCCATATAGTGCCTCTGACCTTTATTTTTGATGACAATTCCGGCCGCTCGGGTTGGACGGCGCCGACCATTTCCGGTACCGGAAGTCCGTTCAGTCGGGGTATTCGCGCACCAGGCTGGAAGAGCGGCTGGACGAGGTCTTCTCGTACGCACGGAGCCATATGGCGATCTGGGCCGTCGGACAGGAGCTCCGCGCCGTGCGAGAGTGCCGGCTGCTGGTCAACTCGCAGATATCGCCGCTGTCGGTCAGCATCGAGTCACAGGACATCGTCGAGGACTTGCAGATGTTCAAGGAGCGAGCACTCAAGGCGTACCTCGCCAAGACCATGCCCAGGTTCATGCTGAAGACCCCGGGCATGAAACGTCGGGCGCAACTGATCGACGAGGTCGTGGATCGGGTTCAGAGCGTCCACACCCCCGCTCAGCGGGCCGGGTGTCCTCGGGATCTCGCCGACGATCTGCTGAGCATCCACTCGAATGACCGGCAGTTCCTTCCGGAGTCGAATCTGCGGTTCGTGCTCTCGACTCCCCTGCTCGCCAGCATGTACGTCGGCGACGAGCTGAGTTTCATCGTCTACGCCATGCTGACGCAGCCGGAGTTCGGTGACATGATCCGGGCCGAGGCCGATGCCGTGTTCGCCGACGGCGACCCGGATCCCAAGACGCTCACCGGACCGGCCACCGACGTCACCCGCCGCTTCATCATGGAGTGCCTGCGTCTCTGGCCGACCGTGCCGATGTCGGTCCGCAACGTTATGAACGCGTGCGTGGTCGAGGGCTACGAGTTGCCGGAGGGGGTGCGGGTCCACATCGCCACAACCTCGACCCACTACATGAAGGACCTCTTCCCCGACCCCTTCAAATTCGACATCGACCGCTACGCGGAGCCGCGCAAGGAGCATCTCGGCAGCAGTTACGCCCCGTACGGCCTGGGCACGCACACGTGTCTCGGCGCCCGGATGGTGGAGATGCAGATGGCGATGAACCTGCTGCTGATCGCCCACCATTTCACGCTCGAGATCGCACCCAAGAACTACAAGCTCAGGATCAGCCCGTTCGCGTCGATGTGCCCGAGCAAGAAGCTGAAGTTCGCCGTCGTGGAGAAGAGGCACGAGCTGGCCGTCTGACCGGGCTAACCGTCTGAGGCGCCCTGCTCCTCCTGCGCATGGCGCTGATAGACCTCCTCGGCCGCCACGTCGATGTCGTCCCACAGGCGCTGAACGGTCGAGCGCAGGCGCATGTTCTCGTAGGCGCCCCACACGGTCATTGCCGGGGGGACCACCAGGACCGAGACGAGCAGGGAGTACCCGATCGTTATGGCGGCGGTGATGCCGAACTGCCGGGACCCGTCCAGCGGCGAGAACGCCAGCACACCGAACCCGAACGCCGTCGTCAGCGCGGAGCCCAGCAGCGCCGACCCCGTGGTCGCGAGAGTCCGGATTGCCGCCGTCTCCGGCTTGCGCACATGGGCGAACTCCTCCCGGTAGCGATGGATCACGTGGATCGTGTAGTCCACGCCGATCCCGATCGACAGCGCGGTGATGATCGAGGTGATCAGCGAGTAGGGAATGTCCAGCAGCGCCATCGTGCCCAGAACCCAGACGAGGACCAGCACGATCGGCCCGACCGCTATGACGGCCAGCGTGGGCCGGCGCAGCGTCACCCAGAAGAAGATGGCGAGGATGCCGAGGGCGACCGCGACGGTCGTGCTGATCGACTCTGTCTGCCCGTCGGTGATCTGGTCCGTGATGGCGACCGCCAGAATGCTCTCCGCCGTGGCGGTGACGGCTCCGTCGTCGCCGGCCCAGAGCGCCTCGATCTCCTCCTGGATCACCGCCGATGCGGTGGGGTCGTCGGTATAGGTCGGGAACTGGAGCAGGATCGCGTCCGTTCCGTCGGGGTTGTTGACCAGGACGCGTGCCACGCCGGGATCCACCGCCTCGAGCCGGTCGAGGAACTCCTGCATCAGTGCCGGATCGAGCTGAACGCCGGCGGAGGCTTCCCTGAACAGGGCGGCGAGACCGGGATCGTACTTGTCGTCAGGCGCCCCGCTGTCGTGGGTCCAGTCGCGGGCCAGC
Source organism: Candidatus Aldehydirespirator sp. (assembly GCA_965203635.1). Lineage (GTDB taxonomy): Bacteria > Actinomycetota > Acidimicrobiia > Acidimicrobiales > Aldehydirespiratoraceae > Aldehydirespirator. The sequence continues at coordinate 1,400,776 of OZ241903.1, read as the reverse complement.
GACTCGTACGTCGCCTCCATCGGCCCCGCGGCCGCCTGCGGGCGGCGCTGCTCGTCCTCGAAGGCGTCGCTGAGGTCCCGCACGTTCAGCAGCGTGCGGGTCTCGGTCGCCTCGGCCTTCACGAGCACGCGGGCCTGCTCCGTCGAGCCGCCGACGGCTGCCTCGAGAGTCTCCATGTCGTTCAGCACGGTCCCGCCCCGGGGCAGGACGTCGCGGATGCTGAACACCGAGTGGAGTCCCGTGGCCGCGAAGCCGAACACGACCGTCACGGCTAGGACGGCGATGAGGTAGGGCGCCGGCCGGCGGGCCACCGCCGCCCCGAACACCTCGGCCGCCCGTTCGATGCCGGGCAGCGCACCGGAGACGGGCCGCGGCTCCTTCAACTTGCCCCGTGCCTCGCGCCGCCGGTCGATGATCGTCCGTCCGGCCGGGATCAGCGACAGCATCACGATCAGGCTCAAGGCCACGCCCAGCGCCGCGACGACGCCGAAGTCGCCGATCACCCCGATCGGGGAGAACAGGATCGACAGGAAGCTGGCGATGGTCGTGACCGCGGCCAGCACGATCGGCACGCCGACGTTGTGCAGTCCCGTCCGGACCGCCTCGAGCACCGGCTCGCCTTCGAGCCGCCGCTCCCGGTAGTGCGATACGGCCTGGATCGCATAGTCCACCGTGAGGCTGATCACGATGATCGGCACCATCGTCGAGATTGAGCTCGGAGGACCGATCCAACCCAGCCCGTTCGGCCCGAGCCAGCCCTCCGCCCCGACGATCCACATTATTGAGAAGACCAGGCCGGCGAGGGTGAGCAGCAGATCGGAGAAGGTGCGCATGAACAGCAGGATCAGCGCCGCGATCAGTAGCAGCGCCAGACCGACCAGCGGCGCCATCCCCGTCTCGGTGGCGTGCTTGTACTCGTCCTCGATCACGATCGGCGACACGCTGCTCACTCTCAGCGGGCCGTCGCTGGCGGTGGCCGCATCGTTGATGGTCCGCTCGGCGTCCCAGACTCTGTCGTCGCCGGTGTCGCTCAGGCGGATCGTGGCGATGGCGACCGGTGTGCCGTCGGTGTCGTTCCCGGTCAGGGCGGAGAGCGCCCCACCGATCTCGGGGATGCTCCGGACGGAGTCGATCTCTGCCTGGGTGACCGACGCGGCATCGATTCCGCCCGCGGCCTCGATCAGCAGCGAGGGGGCGATGATCGGGTCGGCCGGCACCAGCCGCTGGGCCACCCCCGGATCGCTACCGATGCCGTCGAAGAGGGCGTCCATCTGGGCGAGCCCGCCAGGTGTGAGCGCCTCACCCCGGAAGACCAGGGTCACCACATTGGCGTCGCTGGACTCCCCGAAGAACTCGTCGAGCTCCAACAGCGCGGCGCGGATGGCGCTGTCGGGGGGAAGGAACTCCACGTCGGTGCCCTCAGTGGGGGGTGCCCGACGGGTCGACCCCGCGGCCAGCACCACGGTCAGGAGGATGAGCACGAGGATCGTGATGACCGGCCGGGCCGTGACCAGCCGGCTGAACCTATCGAGCAGACGGCTCACGGCTCGTCACTGTACCTTCCGGGCCGCGACGGCTAGTTCCAGGTCACGTCGAGGGGGAGGTGCTCGTGGCGGCGCACGAACATGCTTCTCTCCCAGCGGGGCGGGTCGTCGTCGGCCAAAGTGAACCACGAGGTGTCCTGCAGCAGGCGCTCCAGCGAGCAGAGGGTCTCCAGGCGGGCCAGCGGAGCGCCGACGCAGTGGTGGATGCCCCGTCCGAAGGCCAGGTGGCTGCGGGGTATGCGGCGGTCCAGAACCACTTCGTCGGGCCGGTCGAACTCGGCCGGGTCGCGGTTGGCCGATGACCACAGCAAGAAAGCGGTGGTGCCGGCAGTGAGGGTGACGCCCCCCAGTTCGCAGTCGCGCTTCACCTGGCGGTAGTGGCCTTTGAACGGCGATTCGAGCCGTACGGCTTCCTCGATGAAGCGCTCGATGAGGCTGTGGTCGGCCCGGACCTGCTCCTGGAGGGAGGGATCGTCGGCCAGCATCCGCACCGCGTTCCCGATCAGCGATGCAGTGGATTCTCCGCCGGCGCCGAGCAGCACGGTGAGGGTGCCGATGGCGTCGCCCACCTCCAGATCGCCGCTGTCCACCGCTTTGGCGCAGACCCCCAAGAGGTCGTCGCCGGGATCGTTCCTGGCCTCACTCAGCTTGGCGTACAGAAACTCGTTCGCCTCGTTCGGCTCTTTGGTCATGGCGATGAGGTGCTGCCGGGTGAGCAAGCCTGCCAGCACCCTGCCGCCGCCGAGGGCCCACTCCATCACCTGGGGCCAGTCCTCGTCGGGCAGGCCGATCAGCCGTCCGATGACCCGGGCGGGCACAGGTTGGGCCACGGTGCCGGCCCATTCCACCCTGGCCCCCTGGCATCGGGCGACGGCCAGCCGCTCGTCGATGAATACCTCTATCTCGGGCCGCATGGCCTCCATGCGGCGGGAGACCAGCTCGGGGAACACCAGGCTGCGGTGAACGGTGTGCTCGGGCGGGTCGGCGGTGGCCAGGGTGGTGGTGCCCTCGCCGAACTCCTCGGTGCGGAACAGGTCGGGGCTGCCGTCTTCGCCGGTGATGACCAGCATGTCGAGGTGGCTGGAGAAATCGTCGATCCGGCGGACGGCGTCCACTATCAGGTCGTGGGTGGCGACATAGGCCAGATCGAGTCCCGGCACCAGCCACACGGGACGCTCCTGGCGGAGCCTCTCATAGAACGGGTAGGGATCGGCCCAGACTGCCGGATCGAGCACCGTTCGCGCCTCCAAGGCCGGCCTCCGGCCACGACCGCCCTCGTCTTGCACCTCGTCGATAGTACTGTCAATCATTCGACTTCAGCCGCTTCTTCTACGCTTCGCTGATTGCCCGCAGGTTGACGACAGCCTCGGTGTCGCCGGCCGCGGTCGGCGGGTCGGGATAGAACTGGGCGCAATAGGAGCGGTACCGCATGATCTCTCCGTCGGAGCGGGCCAGGCGCGGGTGGGACCGGTAGCTCTTGGTGCTCCAGATCGGGATGTCCTGCAGCACGTCCCGCCGCTCGAAGGCCGCCATGATCCTGTTCATGATGGGGGCGCGCAGCCTCACCGGAAGGAACCCCAGACCCGCGATCCAGCGGTTCGGACTGCGTATCTCTCCCGTCTGCGAGACCACCGACAGGTCGATGAGCGTGCCGTCGACAGGCGTCGCCAGTATCCATAGGCGCATGTCCAGGCCGATGGTGTGCTCGCGTATCTCCACGAACGAGTAGCCCAGGCCGACGACGAGCGTCTTGGCGGACACCTCGAGGTCGATGGAAGCGATTCGGGTGACGTTCCGGGTGGTGGCGAAGTCGAAGTCGCTCACGAGAATGTGCCCGTCCACCGACATCGACCCGACGCGGCTCACGCTGTCGTAGCCGTGCACATAGCGCAGGTGGGCCAGGTCCACCGAGTTCTCGGTGGTCTCCTGGGGATGGCCGGCGAAACGAGAGGTCCAGATGTGCAGGTCGCTCCAGCCGGTCTGGTCCGGCTGCTCGGCGGGCAGGCGCCATTGCGGTTGCCGCCCGCCGATCCCCCACCAGGCGAAGACCAGACCGGCGATCTGGTGGGATTCGAAGACCCGAAGCCGCGCCGCCTTCGGCGCGGGCGCGAAGGGTGTGGCCACGCACTGGCCGGCGGTGTCGTACTCGAAACCATGGAAGGGACAGACGAGCCGGCCGTCGCGCACCCGCCCGCCGACGGAGGGCCCCATGTCGGAACCCAGATGCGGGCAGTAGGCCTCGGCTACGCAGACGTGCCCGTTCTCGTCGGACCAGGCGACGATCTCGGTGCCCATCCAGGTCTTGCGGACGATCCTGGCCTTCTCCAGGTCCTTGCGGCCGGCGACGAAGTACCAGCCCTCGGGAAAGGCCGAGGGCAGCGGGGCATTCGTGGGCTCCATGCGTTGGACCGGCATGGTTCGAGACTACTCGTCAGGACTCCGGTTCTCAGAGGCTGAGCGAATAGGCGGGACCACGCGGCCCATACGGCGCGAGGCCGTGGCCCGAGCGGCCCGTGAGCGCAGCGAACAAGAGCGGGAATGACACCGCTGCGACGCGACAGGCTCTCACCTACTTGCGGACGGTCTCAGTCGTCGGTGCCGGGTGGGAGGGTTCCGGCTGCGGTTGCGACCAGCTGGTCGAGCAGGCCGCCCAACCATTCGTAGAGCATGTAGCGGGCGGCTTCCTGGGGCTGGTCGCCCGGTCGGGGCGGATCGAACGTCGCCGCTCCGACCTCCAGAGTGTTGCCCAGGTAGAGGCGCAGGCTGTTGAGGGTCTGTATCCAGGCCGAGACTGCTTCGTCGTCCAGAGCGGCACCCGCCAGCCCGGCCTCCACGATGTCGAGGGCTTCCAGGCGGTGCCGCAGCAGGGGCCCGGCGGCCATCTCCCAGAACTCGTCGGAGGCCCTGTGGTCGTGGATGTGCACCGGCGGCTGGAAGCGCAGCATCGATGCGTCGGTGCCCTCCAGGAGCAGTTGCCGGAACTGCTCGAGCACCGCCGCCAGCCCCGATCGCTCGGTGTCTCGCAGTGTCACCGTGATGCCGTCGGGGCCGAGCGTGAACCTCCCGCGCGCCACGAGCCCGCTCGGCCTCTCAGTCCTGCTCGAGGACGGCCCACAGGCCGTGCTCGTGGAGCCGGTACACGTCGAACTCGGCCTTCTCCCGCTGGCCCGACGCCACCACGGCCTTGCCCTCGGTGTGGACCTGCATCATCAGGCGGTGCGCCTTCTGCTGCGAGTAGCCGAACAGCTTGCGGAACACGTAGGTGACATACGACATCAGGTTGACGGGGTCGTCGAGAACGATCACCTTCCAGGGCAGGTCCGGCCTCCGGTCGGTCTCGTCCACCGGATTCAGGACCGGCGACGTGACCGGAGAGGCCGAGCTTGCGAGGCCGTGGCCCGAGCGGCCCGTGAGCGCAGCGAACAAGAGCGGGAGTGCGCGTGAAGTCATGGCCGCGCTCCCACCATCGGCGCGCCGTCGACCGGGTCGGGCTCCCGTGACCTCGCAGACCCGGCCGCCGGGTCGTGGGCGGCCTTGACGATCTCGATCCAGGTGAACGACGCCAGGGCCACGTGGATTCCCACGAGCAGCACGGGCACGCCGGTGAAGTACTGCGTGTAGCCGACGGCGCCCTGCACGACGAGGAGCACCCCGATCCGTCCCATCCGGACGTGCCCCCCCGAGTTCGATGCCCGCAGCCGCCACCACGTCCACACCACCATCCCTAGCAGGGCCAGCGCGACGATGCTGTGGACTCGGGCGACCTCGCGCACCAGCAGCGGGAGCCGTTCGGCCCGGCTGTCGCCGGCATGGGGTCCCGCCCCGGTTACCAGCGTGCCGGTCACCAGCAGCGCCCCGCCCACCACCAGCACGGCCCACTGCATCAGCCGGGTCGTTCCGTCGGGCGGCCGTTCACCGGGCGTCGAGCCGTCGGGCCGCTCTTCAGTGGCCGTGGAGCCTGTGTCGCTGCGGGCTCGGATGTCGAGCACGGCTGCGTTCTGTAGCAGCACCATCGACAGCAGGAAGTGCCCCATGGTGAAGCGGGGATCGAGTTCGCTCAATACCAGCAGTGCTCCCAGCCCGACCTGGGCCAGCACTCCCGCCACCAGGCCCAGAGACAACACGATGAGGTCGGTTCGCCGAGGTCGCCGCCTCCAGGAGCCGAGCACGGCCGCGATCACCGCGATCGCAACAACACCGGTGAAGAGCCGGTTCACGAACTCCACCAGGGCGTGGTATTCGAGGTCGGCCACGAAGCGGTCCTCTGAGCAAGTGGGCCAGTCCTCGCAGCCCAGACCCGACCCCGTGAGGCGGACGGCTACACCGGTCACGACTATCGCGGCGAGCGCCCACAGGGCGAAGCGGGTGAGCCGGGTGTAGGCATGCGGTGCCACACATCGATGGTAGAGGCCGAGCGGGTGGGCGCGATCCCAAGAGGCATCGGCAAGGCGCTCAGCGAGGCCGTGGCCCGAGCGGCCCGTGAGCGCAGCGAACGAGAGCGGGAAACACTGCGCCAAACGGGGGGCATGAGATTCGACCCGCTGGCTGTCGTATGGGCCTCTCAACGTTCTAGCCTGCGGGGGTGACCGGAACCGTGACCGGCGGGGTACGCGCGCCCCGCCGAGCCCGCGCCGCGGCCTTCGTGGCTCTGACCAAGCCCCGCATCGTCGAATTGCTGCTGGTCACCACCGTCCCGTCGATGATTCTGGCCGAGCAGGGCCTGCCGTCCGTGTGGCTGATCGCGGCCACGGTGGTCGGTGGGGCGCTGGCCGCGGGCGGTGCCAACGCACTGAACATGTACGTCGATCGCGACATCGACCGGCTCATGCACCGGACCCGCAACCGGCCCCTGGTCACGGGCGCCGTGCGTCCTACCGAAGCGGTCGTGTTCGCGGTCGCCCTCACCGTGGGTTCCTTCGTGTGGCTGTGGGCCTTCGTGAACCTGTTGTCGGCCGCGCTGGCTGCGGCCGCGGCCGCGTTCTACGTGTTCGTCTACTCGCTGTGGCTCAAGCGCACGTCCATCCGGAACATCGTGATCGGCGGCGCGGCGGGAGCTGTGCCGACCCTGGTGGGATGGACCGCGGTCACGGGCTCGCTCGACTGGCCGCCGGTGGTGCTGTTCGCGGTGATCTTCTACTGGACGCCGCCCCACTTCTGGGCCCTGGCCATCCGCTACCGCAGCGACTACCAGGCTGCCGACGTTCCCATGCTTCCCGCGGTGGCCGGACTGCGGGCCACCGCCCGCCGCATCGTCGCCTACACGGTCGTACTGGTGGCCCTCTCGCTGCTGCTCGTGCCGGTGGCCCATATGGGCGTCCTCTACCTGGCGGCCGCCCTCGCCGGCGGGGCCGGTTTCGGCGGCCTGGCCCTCGATGTGCTGCGCCGCCCCGATACGGCCCGGGCGATGCGGTTGTTCAACTGGTCCAACGTCTACGTCGTGCTGCTCTTTGGAGCCGTCGCCGCCGATGTGCTGATCCGCAACGGGCTGTGAGTTCCGCCTACCTTCGGCAGTCGAGTCCCTCGGTGGCTCCGGAGCTTCTACGCCGGTTGTCGGTGGCGCTGGTGGCAATGTGTAGCATCGCCTCCCGATGACGCTGACCGAACCGGCGATCGCGGACTCAGAGGCTGCCTCCGGCGCCGGTGACGCAACCGCGCTGGAATCCTCTGACGGGGTGGCCGCGGCGCCCAGCATCCTGGCCCAGCCCTTCGTCACCAGCGACGCGGCCGCCGTCGGCCGGCTGTTCGTGTTGACGTCGCTGCTGCTGGCCGTGGGCACCTCCGTGGTCGGGGTGCTGCTCTCGCTCGGACGGACCGAGGCCGTCGCTCCCTCGGACATGTTCGGCGGCTTCAACGCCTACTTCCGGATGTGGACCCTGTACCGGATGTCCTTCATGTTGCTGGTAGTGATGCCGCTGCTGCTGGGCGTGGCCCTGGCCGTGGTGCCGTCCCAGGTCGGTGCCCGCAATGTCGCCTTCCCCCGGGCTGCGCTGGCGTCGTTCTGGTCGTGGCTGATCGGTGCGGTGATCATCGTGGTGTCGGTGCTCGCCGGCGGGGGCTGGGGCGCCGTCGACGGCGTGACCGGCAACGAGAGCGACGCCATGGCGCTCACCCTGCTCGGCACCGGCATGGTGATCGTGGCGCTGCTGCTCGGTGCGGTGACCGTGGCCACCACCGTGATCTCGTTGCGGCAGACGGGCATGGGCCTGCTGGACGTGCCCCCCTTCTCGTGGTCGATGCTCGTGGCCGCCGCGGTCTGGCTGTTCACGCTTCCCGTCGCTATCGCAAACCTGGTGGTGATCTATGCCGACTTGCGGGGCAGGCCGGCCATCGCCTTCGGTCGGGCCGAGAGTCCCGACATATGGCTGCAGCTCGACTGGCTGGTGGAGCAGCCCGCCGTCTACATCATGGCCGTGCCGGTGCTCGGCATCGCGGTCGAGGCCGTGGGCGCCGCCGTCGGGGCCCGCTCCAGCCGCCCGGAGGCCATCACGATAATCGTGGGACTGTTCGGGCTGCTGGCCGTGGGCGGCTGGTCGCAGGACTACTTCACCGCCCCCCAGGACCTCCGCGACGGGCTGGTCTACGTGGCTTTCGGCCTCGCCGCGGTCCTGCCGCTGGTGGCGCTGGCCGGCGGTGCGGCCGAGCTGGTGCTGAGGGGCACCAGGACGCCGGACCGGCTCCTCGACCCCAGGATGCTGGGCGCGGGAGCGGCCCTGAAGCTCTTGGGCGCCGCCGCTCTGGTGGGGGCTCTGCGAGTGATCGAGCCGCTTGATCTGCTCGAGACCACCGCCACCTGGGCGGTGTTCCACGGCGTCGTCGTGGCGGGCCTCATCGCCGGCGTCGTCGCGCTGATCAACTGGTCTGACCAGCTGCTGCTCCGCCCCATCTCCCAGATGGTGGGTCGGGGCTCGATCCTGCTGCTGGGTGCCGGCGGCGGTCTGCTGGTGATCTCCGATCTGATCTCAGGCTTCATTGTCGATGACCGGGACCTCATGGCCCTCGCGTTGGACGGCAACGTGGTGCTCAACCTGGTCAACTTCATCGGATCCCTGCTGGTGGCGGCCGGGCTGGCCGGGGCCCTGGCCGGGATCGCATCCGCTCTGCGATCCCCCGCGACCGACCGCGCGGCAGCATGAGAACGACGGCACTTCCCGCCGCGGAGGCGACCCGGCCTCGCACCGTCGTGGTCGGCGCCCTGCTCGCCACGGGAGCGGTCTTCATGGCCTTCGCCGCCCTGGTGGCGGTGTACGTCCAGCAGCGTCAATCGGCTGTGGCCGCGGGCCAGGAGTGGTTCCCGGAGGGTAGCGTCGAGCTCGGCCCGGCCGGGATGATGATGATGACGCTGGTGCTGTCGATGGTGACGGTGCAGTGGGCGGTTCAGGCCGCCCGTGACGAGGACCGGCCCCACGGGTTCATCGCGCTCGGGGTCACCTTGATGTTCGGGGCGGCGGTGATCAACCAGTTCTGGTTCGTGTACCAGGACACCGCCTTCGCCATCGACGGCGGGCGGGCCGAGCTGCTGTTCTACGCGGTCACCGGCTCATTCATCGCCATGCTGATCGGGGGGATGGCGATGCTGGCCGTCACCACCATCCGCTCGCTGATGGGTCCCTTCGGGCGGGACCTGGCCCACGGTGTGCAGGCTGCGGGCGCCTACTGGCACATGTGCGTGCTGTGCTACTTCCTGGTCTGGTACGTCATCTTCATCACCAAGTAGGCAGCTCGTGTTCACTACCGGATTCAAGTTCTTCTTCGGACTGTTCGCAGCGTTCTGTGCCGCCGCCCTGGTCTACGGCTACACCACCGGCGGCGATCACGTCGGACCTTTGTCGCTGGGATGGAAGGGTGGCGTCGGCGACCACATCGGCTACGGCGTGCTGGTGGCCCTGGCCGGCGTCTCGCTGACCATCAGCCTCGTGCTGGTGTCGTTCCGTGATGCCGACGCGGCCGCCCAGGCCCATCTCCAGAACTTGGCCGAGGTGCTCACCGACCAGCCCGTTGCTGCGAGCTTCTGGCCGGTGGTCGCCTCCTTCGGGGTGGGCGCGGCGGCCGTCGGGCTGGTGCTGCATCCGATGGTGTTCGTGCTGGGCCTGGCCCTGATCGTTCTGTCCCTGGTGGAGTGGACCATGGACGCCTGGGCCGACCGCGCCACCGGCGACACCGCGGCCAATCGCGAGCTGCGCAACCGGATCATGGCTCCCATCGAGATCCCCGTCGTCGGAGCGCTCGCGGTCGGTGTGATCGTGCTGGCGGCCTCACGGATCCTGCTGACCGTGTCCAAGCTGGAAGCAGTAGCCGTCGCCGGCGTCGTGTCTGCCATCATCCTGGCCGGCGCCTGGATCTACGTGGCCCGGCCCGGACTCGGCCGCCGACTGGTCCGCGTCCTTGGGACAGTGGCCGCACTGCTGCTGCTGGTAGGCGGGGTGCTCTCGGCGGTTGTCGGCGAGCGGGAATTCCACCACCCCACCGACGACCCCCACGAAGAGTCCGGCGAGCCCACCGGCACCACAGGTCACGGTGGCTGAGATGGGACCGTCCACGGCTCGTCGCGTCGCCACATGGGCACTGGCCCTGCTGGGCGCGGCCGTGGCCGCCGGCTGCGCGTCCGATGCGGAGCTCGACACCTTCGCACCGCAGGGCCCGATCGCCAGGGAGCTGCACAGCAGGGGCGTGCTGCCGGTGTTCTGGATCGCGGCGGTGGTGTTCGTGGGCATCACCATCGCCATGGTCTGGCTCATCTGGAAGAACCGGGTCAAGACCTACGACGGCGACGACGAATGGCCTGCACAGACCCACGGTCACGTCCCGCTGGAGGTCGGCTGGACGGTCGGATTCCTCGTCACCATGATCGCGGTGGCCGGCATCATGCTGTGGTCGCTTCCCACCGTGGACGCCACCGAGACCAACACCATGGTGGTCACCATCGACGACCACAGCGTCTCCTGGGAACCGACCATCGTGGTGGTGGGCAACCAGTGGTGGTGGGAGTTCCGCTACTACTTCTCCGACCAGATGGACCTGGCCGATATGAGAGCGCACGGCGACGCCAAGACATTGCCTCCCGCCGACATCGTCACCTCCGGCCAGATGGTGATCCCCACCGGCGAGGAGGTCGAGCTGATCATCACCTCCCGCGACGTGATCCACTCCTTCTGGATCCCGGCGCTCAACGGCAAGCGCGACGCCGTGCCCAACCGCTTCTCGCCCTGGAAGATCGAGGCCTCCGAGCCCGGGTTCTACTTCGGGCAGTGCACCGAGTTCTGCGGCCTGTCGCACTCGCGCATGAGGATGCAGGCGGTGGCGCTCAGCCCGGCCGACTTCCAGGCGTGGGTGGACAGCACCAGCGCCGACGCCGCGGAGCCCACCGATCCCGAGGCGTTGGCCGGCCTGGAGGTGTTCTCGGGCATCTGCACCTCGTGCCATCTCATCGAGGGAGTGAACGACGACGTGTACGAGGGGGCCGACCAGGCCTCGGGGGCCGCACCGAATCTGACCCACTTCGCCAGTCGCAGCACCTTCGCGGGCGGGATCCTCAACACCTACAACGCGGACGGGTCGCTCAACCGCAAGGACCTGGAGGCCTGGCTGCGCGACCCGGGCGCTCTCAAGGAGAACTACACCGTGCCGGGCGAGCAGTACCGGGGCATGCCCGACCTCGACCTCAGCGAGCAGCAGATCGACGACCTGGTGGCCTACCTTTCAGGCCTGGGAGCGAAGCCCGCCGGCTGGATAATCGAAGCGACCCAGGTGGAGTGACGACATGGCGATAACCGAGAAGACTCCGCTCGAGCTGGGCCCCGGCGATTCCGTCCGCTATGCCGAGCGGCCCCTCGGCGTGTTCACCCGCCCCCAGGGGGGCCGGGGCTGGCGCGACTGGCTCAGCACCGTCGACCACAAGCGCATCGGGATCCTGTACGGCGTCTCGGCCATGTTCTTCTTCCTGGTCGGCGGGGTCGAGGCGCTGCTGATCCGCCTGCAGCTGGCCGCACCGGAGGGCTCGGTGCTCAGCGCCGACGTCTACAACCAGGTGTACACCATGCACGGCGTCACCATGGTGTTCCTGTTCATCATGCCGCTGGCCGCGGCCTTCTCGAACTACTTCATCCCCCTGCAGATCGGCGCTCGCGACGTCGCCTTCCCCCGCCTCAACGCGCTGTCGTTCTGGATCTGGCTGTCGGGAGCCATCTTCCTGAACACGTCGTGGATGGTGGGCGGCGGCGGGGCCGACTGCGGCTGGTTCTGCTACTCGACCAACAGCGGGGTGGCCTTCTCACCCAGCCACGGCGTGGACTTCTACGCCATCGGCCTGCAGATCCTGGGCATCGCCTCGCTGGTGTCGTCGGTGAACCTGATCGTCACCTGCCTCAACATGCGGGCCCCCGGCATGACGCTGATGCGCATGCCGGTGCTCACCTGGATGCTGCTGATCACCCAGTTCCTGCTGCTGTTCGCGCTGCCGGTGATCACCGTGGCGCTGTTCCTGCTGATGTTCGACCGGCTCTTCGACGCCCAGTTCTTCAACCCCGACGCGGGCGCCGACCCGCTCTTATGGCAGCACCTGTTCTGGATCTTCGGCCATCCCGAGGTGTACATCATCATCCTGCCCGCGTTCGGGGTGGTGTCCGAGGTGATCCCCACCTTCAGCCGCAAGCCCCTGTTCGGCTACGAGTTCATGGTGTTCTCGGGCATCGCCATCGGGTTCATGGGCTGGGGCGTGTGGGCCCACCACATGTTCGTGTCGGGCATGGGCCCCATCTCGGTGGCCGCCTTCTCCCTGTCGACCATGTTCATCGCGGTGCCGACGGGGGTGAAGGTCCTCAACTGGCTTGCCACGATGTGGGGAGGGAAGCTCAAATTCACAGTGGCCATGAAGTTCGCGGTGGCCACGGTGGCCATGTTCACCATCGGCGGCCTGTCCGGCGTGACCCACTCGGTGGCGCCGGCCGACACCCAGCAGACCGACACCTACTACATCGTGGCCCACTTCCACTATGTGATCTTCGGCGGCGGCGTGCTCGGCCTGTTCGCCGGCCTGTACTTCTGGTGGCCGAAGGTGTGGGGCCACTTCCTGAACGAGCGGCTCGGCAACTGGAATTTCTGGATCATGCTGGTGGGCTTCAACCTCACCTTCGGCCCGATGCACATCCTGGGCCTGCAGGGCATGTCGCGCCGCATCGACACCTACGCCAGGGGATACGGCTTCGAGTTCTGGAACATGGCGGCCACCGTCGGCTCGTTCCTGATCGCCTTGAGCGTGCTCATCTTCATGTGGAACGTGGTGAAGTCCAAGCGCGACGCTCCGCACCTGCCGCCGCCGGGCCCGGACCCCTGGGACGGCCGCACGCTCGAATGGTCGATCCCGTCGCCGGTGCCCGTGCACAACTTCGACACGGTGCCGCAGGTGCACAGCCGCGACGACTGGTGGCACACCAAGTACGCCGAGGACGAAGAAGGCAAGGTGGTGCGGGTCGCCACCGTGGAGGAGGCCGCCCAGACCGGCGAGGCGACCGGCGTGCACCTGCCGTCGCCGTCCTTCTGGCCGCTGGCGGTGGCCGTCGGATTGCCCCTCATCGGCTACGGCCTGATCTTCAATCTCTGGCTCGCCCTGATCGGCGCCCTGTTGACGATCGCGTCTCTGTACTCGTGGGCGCTGGAACCGGTCGACGACCCCGACGCCGCCCACGACCACCACGAAGAAGATCACCAAGATCACCAGGAGGCGGGGGACGAGCCCGCCGACGCCGGAGATGAGCCATGACCGCCGAAGCTGTGGTTGCGGACCACGGCCACGACGAGCACGCCACTACAACTGGCCTGTCGCACACCAAGCTGGCCATGTGGGTGTTCCTGGGCTCGGAGTGCCTGCTGTTCGGCGGGCTGATCTCCACCTACCTGCTGTACAAGACCCGCGGCAACGGCCGCACGCTGCCCACCGACGTGTTCGACATCCCGTTCACGTCGGTCAGCTCGTTCGTGCTGCTGATGAGCTCGCTCACGATGGTGCTGGCCCTGTCAGCCGTGTCCCGCGGCGAGGCCGAGGCCGGCCGCACCTGGCTGCTGGCCACCGCCCTGCTGGGCGGCGTGTTCATCGGCGGGCAGGTGTACGAGTTCACCAGCTTCGTCCGTGAGGGCGTGGCCTTCACCACCAACCCGGCCAGCAGCGCCTTCTTCACCCTGACCGGCTTCCACGGGGTGCACGTGAGCCTCGGCATCGTGATGCTGATGTCGCTGTTCGTGGCATCGGTGAAGGGCAAGCTGACGCAGCGCAACGCCGAGACGGTGGAGATCGTCGGCCTCTACTGGCACTTCGTGGACATCGTGTGGATCTTCATCTTCACCGTCATCTACCTGATCCCCGCGGACTAGGACCCATGAGCGACATTGCTCCCATGAGCTACCCCATCCCATGAGCGACACCGCTACCTCCGAGCACTCCGAGCCCGAAGCCGACGCGGCCGAAGAGCACCACGACGACGAGGGCCACGCCCATCCCTCGGACTGGGCCTACGTCAAGATCGCCGTGGTGCTGGCCCTCATCACCGCGCTCGAGGTGTTCACCTACTTCGAGACGGTGCTCGACTGGGGTGTGGCCCTGGTGCCCTCGCTCATCTTCATGATGATCGTCAAGTTCTATTTGGTGGCCACCTGGTTCATGCACCTGCGCTTCGACAGCAAGCTGTTCGGCCGGATGTTCACGGCCGGGTTGACCCTTGCCGTCGGCGTGTACGTGGTGACGCTGACCGTCTTCGAGTTCTGGGTATAGCCCATGGGCGCGCTGGCTGCGACCGACGCCTGGCGCTTCCAGTTCCATCCTGAGGTGTGGCTGCTGGTCGCGGCGGTGGTCGGCCTCGGCCTCTACGTGGTGCGGGTGGTTGCCCCCGTCGCCGGTCCTGGAGGAGCTACTGCCGCGGTGACGGGGCGTCAGCGGCTGTGCTTCGTCGCCGGTGTTGCCCTGCTGTGGGTCTCGGCGGACTGGCCCATGCACGACATCGCCGAGGAGTACCTCTACTCGGCGCACATGGTGCAGCACCTGCTCATCAGCTTCGTGGTGCCGCCTCTGCTGCTGATGGCCGTGCCCGGGTGGCTGGCCCGGCTAATCGTGGTCGAGGGCTCGCGCTCGGCCCGGGTGATCCGCCGCCTGGTCCATCCGCTGGTGGCCGGGGTGGCCTTCAACGCCCTGCAGGCGCTGATGCACTGGAACACCGTGGTGGAGCTGTCGGTCCGCAGCGGCCCCTTCCACTACGCCATGCACCTGCTGATGTTCGCCAGTGCGCTGGCCATGTGGACGCCGGTGGTCGGCCCGCTGAGGGAGCTTCACCTGTCCGAGCCGATGAAGATGGTCTACCTGTTCACCATGTCGATCATTCCAACCGTGCCGGCCGCCTGGCTGACCTTCGCCGAGGGCTCGGTGTACCCGGTCTACGACCACGCCCAGCGCCTCTTCGGGATCTCGGTGGCCGCCGACCAGCAGGCCGCCGGCGCGATCATGAAGGTGCTGGGCGGCCTCTACCTGTGGACCCTGATCGCCATCCGGTTCTTCCGCTTCTCGGCCGCCCAGCGCCACGCCGACGCCACCGAGCGCCGCCGGCGCCTCGCGGCCGACACCCTCACCACCGAGGATGTCGAGGCCGAGTTCGAGCGCCTGGGCCCCCCGCCGTCCGAGCCCCGCATCCAGTAGTCCCCCACCTAGAAGCCCGCATCCGGTAGCCCCGCATCTAGGATTGCGCACGTGAGCAAGCTGTCACGAGTGTTGACCGGACTGCGGGCGGCGGACCGGGTCGAGGGTGGAGTCGCCCGCCGGATACGGCGCCTCGACGGATGGCTCGACCGAGCCGCCGCGCAGGATGCCGAGGCGGAGGGCTACGACCACACCGCGACCGTCAAGGAGTACTACGACATCAGCAACGGGCTGATGGAATGGGGTTGGGGCGAGTCCCTGCACTTCGCGCCGCTGTCGCCCAGCGAGACCGTGGAGGACTCCAAGGTCCGGCACCAGCGGCTGATGATCGACAAGCTGGAGCTGAGCGAGGGCATGACGGTGGTCGATGTCGGTTGCGGGTTCGGAGGCCCGATGCGCCGGGTTGCGTCGGAGGCCGGAGTCAGGGTCGTCGGGGTCAACATCAATGAGATCCAGATGGACAGGGCGAAGTTGTTGAACACCGCGGCCGGGCTCGACCACATGGTCGACTACCTGCTGTGCAGCTTCATGGACATGTCGGCCGTCGCGGACGGCACGTTCGACCGCGGCTACGCAATCGAGTCGACGTGCCATGCGCCGGACAAGGCGGGCGCCTTCGCCGAGATCCACCGGGTGCTGAAGCCCGGAGCCCTCTTCTGGGGTCAGGAGATGTGCATGACGGACAGGTTCGATCCAGACGACGAACGGCATCTGGCCATGAAGCAGGACCTCATGCACGGCATCGCGCTCAAGGGCATCGCAACCACTGTCGAGGTGGACCGGATGCTCGAATCGGTGGGGTTCGAGCTCATCGAGGGGATGGATCGGGGCGCTGAGGAGAACGGCTGCGCCACGCCGTGGCACCAGCCCCTGGAGACATGGAGCAGGACGTTGGGCAATTCGCTGCAGGGGGTTCCACTGGGCCGTAAGACGGCCGGCGGGGGAGCCAGGCTGGCCGAGGTGCTGAGGATCCTGCCGAAGGGCTCCGCCGACGTCATCAAGATGCTGGATCAGACCGCCAACGCCTACGCCGCCGGCGGCCGATCGGGGATCTTCACGCCGCTGTACTGCTTCCTGGCCCGCAAACCCCTGTAGGACGCCACCGGCGCCTGGTGGGGCGAATCCCGGAAAAGTTGATCGGATTGATCGGGTTTTCGCTCGCGAGCCTCTACATTGCAACTGTCACCGCCGTCTACACAGGAGGCAGCAACCCGATGACCACCGCAAACGTCGACAACGGCGTGAACGTCGAACACCTGCTGGGCGCCCGCAACGCCCTCACCGAGGCACGCGAGGCGGCCCAGTTCACCTGGAAGGCCACCAATGAGTGGTTGAACGGCACTCACAGCCGCTCCTCGGTCGACAGCTACCACGGGCTCGGCGAGGAGCACCAGCATCGCTCGACCTTCACCTTCGAGGCCGATCATCCCCTGGTGTTCGGGGCCGAGGACAACGCGGCGACGCCGGTCGAACTGGTCCTGGCCGGGCTGGCCAGCTGCCTCACCGCCGGGGTCGCCGCGGTGGCCCAGAACCGGGAGATCCAGCTGCGATCGGTCAAGGCCACGCTGCAGGGCAGCATGGACATCCTCGGCATCCTCGGCGGCGACCCCGACGTGCGCAACGGATTCAACGACGTCAAGGTCTCCTATGACATCGATGCCGACGCCACCCCCGACGAGATCAGGGCGCTGGTGGCCCAGTCCCAGAAGCGGTCGGCCGTCTACGACATCATCACCAACCCGACCAACGTGACCGTAGAGGTCCAATAGGCCCCTCACCTCGTGAGGGATTGCTAGACCTCTTCAGAGGTCGTCTGGCGGATTCATGAAGACGACGACTGTCGTTGTGGGGGCCGGGCACTCCGGCCTGGCCGTCAGCCGCCGCCTCACCGAGCGCTCCATCGACCACGTCGTGATCGAGCGGGGCGAGGTGGCCAACTCCTGGCGGACCCAGCGCTGGGATTCGCTGCGGCTGCTGACCCCCAACTGGCAGAGCCGGCTGCCGGGCTACGACTACGGAACCCACGGCGGCCGCGACCCCGACGGCTTCATGTCGATGCCGGAGGTCGTCCGGTTCATGTCGGACTACGCCCGGCTCGTCGACGCTCCGATCAGGACCGGCACCACCGTCACTTCGGTCCGGTCGGCAGGGGACGGCTACATCGTCGACACCGACCGGGGCCGCTGGGAATGCAAGAGCGTGGTGCTGGCCTCGGGCGGGTTCAACGTCGCCAAGGTGCCGGAGCTGGGCGGTTCGCTGCCCGCGCCCATCGCCGCTCTGAGCGCGTTCGAGTACCGCAACCCCGGCGGGCTGGACCCCGGCGGGGTGCTGGTGGTGGGCGCCTCGGCCACCGGCGTCCAGATCGCCGACGAGGTGCACCGCTCCGGCCGACCCGTCACCGTGGCGGTCGGCGAGCATGTGCGCATGCCCCGCCTGTACCGGGGCCGCGACATCCTGTGGTGGATGGAGCGCTCAGGCCTCTTCGACGAGCGCTACGACGAGGTCGACGACGTCGTGCGGGTGCGCCGCACCCCGTCACCCCAGTTGGTGGGGACCCCCGAACGGGCCACGCTCGACCTCAATGCCCTCACCGACCAGGGAGTGAGCCTGGTGGGGCGGCTCGCAGCCCTGCGGGGCACCGAGGCGCTGCTGTCGGGATCGCTGACCAACAAGTGCGAGTTGGCCGATCTCAAGCAGGGCCGGCTCCTCGACACCTTCGACGAGTGGGCGGCGGAGCACCGCGTCGACGATGTGGGACCGCCGGAGCGGTTCGCGCCCACCCGGGTTCCGCCGTCACCGCCGCTGCGGCTCGATCTGGCCCGCGGCGAGATCCGCACCATCGTCTGGGCCACCGGCTTCAGGCCCGACTATTCGTGGCTCGACGTGCCGGTGCTCGACCGCAAGGGCCAGATCCGTCACGAAGGCGGCGTCGTCACCGAGTCGCCCGGCCTGTACGTCATCGGGCTGAACTTCCTTCGTCGACGCAAGTCGAGCTTCATCCACGGCGCCGGCGACGACAGCTGGGACCTGGTCTCACACCTGGCCAGCCACCTCGACTCGCTGGTAGCGGCCTGAACCCAGCGCCGATTAGGAACTCGATTAGGAACTGCGGGGCTGGGCCGGAGTCCGGTGCTTGTGGATCTCCCCGTCGCGATGGCGCTCGGCCGGAGTGCGGCGAGTCTGTCCCGCGGGGCTCGACCCCTCCCGGGCGACGGGTATCCGCACTCGCTGGGGCCTCTGGAAGTTGAACAGGCCGGCCTCGTCCACGATGACCCTGTCGTCGTAGTCGTCGAACCACAGAGCTTCGGGGTTGCGCCCGACGATGGCCGTCTTGCCCCGGTCGCCTGCGTCGGCCGGGCTGCGGAGCACCTTGAACACCACCACGCCGTTCTCGGCGCCGGGCAGGCCCGGGATGGGCTCGTCGGTGACCGTGGCGACCTCGGTCTTGCCCTTGAAGTGCACCAGGGTGAGCCGGGCGTGGGCCTCCACCCCCGAGAGTCCCTGCTGGGATTCGTTGAGGATGCGCCAGGCGGTCTCGACGGGCACGTTGAACGCCTTGTAGGCGACGATGTTGCGCCCGCCGAAGAAGTAGTGGTTCTCGATCCGGGCCGCCTTGAGGGTCCGCTGCAGGATCCTGAGGGCGTCGGGGTCGTCGTTGACGCCCCGGATGATCGGCGACTGGTTCTCGACGCAGATCCAGCCCCTGGAGGTGACCGCCTCCACGGCCCGCTTGACACTGGGATGCCACTGGTACTGGCCGCTGGAGCCCTCGACGTAGTCGCCGTCGCTGGTCTTGAGCAGCAGCTCGTCGGGATGGTTGAAGTGGACCATCAGGCGGAGCGCCACGTCCGGGTAGACCTCGTGGAACCGGTCCAGCATCGACATGAAGGCGTCGTCGAACCGGTCGGGATGGAAGGCCAGCTCCTTGGTGCCGACGCGGATCACCTCCGCGCCGGCTTCGGCCAGTGCAGTGAACCAGCCGGCCAGCTTGGAGTTGGGCAACACCATCGGATCGCCGCCTGAGAGCAGCACTTCGCGCAGCTTGGGTCGCCCGGTCTCGGGGTGTGCGCCCCCGTTGGCGGTGACCGCGGCGTTGTGGGCCCTGATGTAGTCGGTCACTTCGGCGAGCTGGGCGAGGCCCTTCTTCTTGACGGTGCCGTCGGCCCGCGCGATGTCCTTTCGGGCAATCAGCTCCTCCCGGTAGCAGAACCGGCAGTGGGCCGAGCAGGTGGAGATCACGTACAGCAGCGCCATCTCGTACTTGTGGAGCAGTCCCTCGACCGGGCTGTAGTCGAGCTGCCCGGCAGGGTCCTCGTCACCCTCGAGGTTGGCGGTCTCGTCGGCCGAGGCCTTGACGAGCTTCTGGAGGGCCGGACTGACCCTGGCCATCTCGAAGTAGTGGCGGGTGATCTTCACCGGCATCCGGGTCTCGACGTCGCGGTCGGTGCCGCGGAGCTCCCCCAGTTCAGCCAGTTCCTCCGGTGTGTAGAAGCCCTCCATGTCGGCGGGCGCGCCGTCGTCGATGAAGGGGTCCAAGCCGTTGACGATCTGCCGGTCGTAGCGCGGGTTCTCGACCTGATCGAGAACTAATCGCTCCCGGTCGGTGGGTTCATACTTGGGGCGTCGGATCTTGGTCTGGTCTGTGCGTGTCATATCAACTCTCAGGTCCCTGTAGCGGGCGCCGGGGGGCCGTCCACCATGCGAGCCGGCTCCGCAGCACGGCCACAGGTGTCGGTGCCGTCACTGGCGCCGATTGGGGACTAGTCATCATGGCAGGAATTCCACAGGTGTGCAAAACCATGGTCTAAAGCACACGCAGACACTGGGTGAAATCCTCGCGAAGACCGGTCGAGCCGGTACCGTCTGCGGCGTGCTCGACCTACGCCTGCTGAGGACTGAGCCCGACGTGGTCAAGGCCGCCGTCGCCCGGAGGGGCGAGCCCACCGCGCCCCTGGACCAGGTTGTGGTCCACGACGAGCGCCGTCGGGCCGCCGTCAGCGAGGCCGACGAGCTGAGGGCGGAGGTCAAGCGGATCTCGGCGGAGGTCGGCGCTCTGTTCCGTGACGGCCGAGCCGACGAGGCTGAGGAGTTGCGGGCCCGCAGCCGCGAGCTGGGCGGCCGCATCGACGAGCTGGCCGCCGAGGCCGACCAGCTCTCGGAGTGGATCAGGCGGATCCTGCTGTTCGTCCCCAACATGCCGGCCGACGGCTGCCCCGACGGCTCGGGTCCCGACGACAACGTCGTGGCCCGCACGATCGGCTACGACCCCGGCTCCTACGGCGACCACCAGCGGGTGCCTCACTGGGACATCGGCACCCAGCTCGGCATCCTCGACATCGACCGGGCCGTGCGCATGTCGGGTGCGATGTTCGCCATGTACCGCGGGCTGGGGGCCCGGCTGGTGCGGGCCCTCATCGACTACGGGCTGGATCGCAACCGCGACCTGTACGAGGAGATCCGGCCGCCCACGCTGGTGCGCACCGAGACGATGACCAGCACCGGCCATCTGCCCAAGTTCTCCGACGACGCCTACCAGCTCGAACGCGACGGGCTGTGGGCCATCCCCACTGCCGAGGTGCCCCTCACCTCGCTGCTGTCGGGTGAGATCGTCGACGAGGCCGACCTGCCCATGAGGCTGATGGGCCACACGTCCTGCTTCCGGCGCGAGGCCGGCTCTGCCGGGCGTGACACCCGGGGGCTGCTGCGGGTGCACGAGTTCGACAAGGTGGAGCTGTACGGGTTCTGCACGCCCGAGCAGGCCGCCGACATCCACGCCGAGATCCTCGACCGGGCCGAGCGGGCCATCGTCGACCTGGGCCTGGCCTACCGGGTGCTCGACCTGTGCACCGCCGATCTGGGCGATGCCTCGGCCCGGACCTTCGACATCGAGGCCTACGCGCCCGGATCGGACCGCTGGCTGGAGGTGTCGAGCATCTCCTGGTGCCGCGACTACCAGGCCCGGCGGGCCGACATCCGCTACCGGCCGGCTGCCGGGGGGCGCACCCAGATGGTGCACAGCCTCAACGGATCGGGCCTGGCCGTGC
This sequence comes from Candidatus Aldehydirespirator sp., assembly GCA_965203635.1. Lineage (GTDB taxonomy): Bacteria > Actinomycetota > Acidimicrobiia > Acidimicrobiales > Aldehydirespiratoraceae > Aldehydirespirator. The sequence goes on along the minus strand of OZ241903.1, from coordinate 1,379,513 downwards.
CCCGGGTGTGGGCCTCGCTGGTCGAGACGTACCGCCGGCCCGACGGCTCGATAGCGGTTCCAGAGGCCCTGCACCCCTACATGGGCGGGATCACGTCGATCGAGCCAGGCTGAGTCGGGGCATGGACCTGGCCCAGATGCGCGAGCAGTACTCCGAGGTGGGGCTGCGCGAGGCCGACGTCGCCGACGATCCGATCGTCCAGTTCAGGCGCTGGTTCGATGAGTGGCTGGCGGCCAAGCCCTACGACGCCAACGCATTCATCGTGGCCACCACCGACGCCGACGGATGGCCCTCGGCTCGGGCGGTGCTCCTCAAAGGGTTGGATGAGCGGGGCTTCGTGTTCCACACCAACCGTCACTCAGCCAAGGGGCTGGACCTGGAGGCCTCGGGCCGGGCCGCGCTGTGCTTCCTGTGGCACCCGGTCGAGCGCCAGGTGCGGGTGGTGGGCACGGTCGAGCACCTGCCCGACGACGAGAGCGACGCCTACTTCGCATCCCGGCCCCGCGGCGCCCAGATCGCCGCCTGCGCCTCGCCGCAGTCACGGGTGATCGCCGACCGGGCCGAGCTGGAGCGCCTGACGGCCGAGACCGAGGGCCGCTTCGCAGATGACGAGATGGTGCCACGGCCCCCGTACTGGGGCGGCTATCTGGTGCGACCCCACACCGTGGAGTTCTGGCAGGGCCGCCGCAGCCGCCTGCACGACCGGCTGCGCTACCGCCGGCCGGACTCCCCAGGCGACGCCGACTGGCTGATCGAGCGCCTCGCCCCCTGAGGCCGAGCTTGCGGGGCCCCTAGGGCCCGAGCGGCCCGTGAGCGCAGCGAACTGGAGCGGGCAGCAGGCCCGAGCGGCCCGTGAGCGCAGCGAACAAGAGCGGGAGACACGCCCCGTGCTACTGACGGGACCAGGCGTCGACGGCGTCGACCAGGGCGTCGATCAGAGTGCTCACCTGCGGGGCCCGGGGAGTGCCGTCATGGTCGGACCAGTTGCGGGCCTGCTTGTTCCAGCGGATGGTGGGGGGCAACTCCAGCTGCACCCCCGCATTGGGGGGCAGGTTCACCGGGTTGGCCTCGTGCAGGCCCCTCAGTCCCCGAGGGATCTCCTCGAGGTCGTCCACCACCCCGAACGCCTCCGGCAGGGCGGCCCTCAGATGCTCGGCCAGGTGGTCGGCGAGCCGGCGGTTGCGGCCCCCCAGCAGCACGTTCCAGAACTGGGTCTCACGCCCGTAGCCGTGCACGGCGATGACCGTTTCGACGTGGTCGAGGAACTGCTGGAGCATGGTGGAGTGCTCGGGTCGGATGGTGATGGAGGGCACGTGCTCCCGCAGCGGAGCGTGCTGGATGACGGCGTACAGCGAGGCCCCGCTGCGCTGGGCGACCTCCTGGGCGATCACGTCGGTGGTGCGCTCCAGGTTGCCGCCGTGGAAGGCCATGATCCCGAACGGGTCCCGCAGCTCGCACACCTCGTCCACATCGGGGTGGGCGAGCAGCGCCGGAAAGCTGCGAGGCCGAGCGGGTTGCACGCCGTTCACGAGGATTCAGCGGGCCAGTTGAGCGAGGCCGTGGCCCGAGCGGCCCCGTGAGCGCAGCGAACAGGAGCGGGAACCGTCGCTCAATTTGGGCTGAACGTGATCGGCGCGGGACGCTCCCGGTGCCGGACCCGTCTCAAGGCCCGCCAGGCGATCCAGACGATCACCGCGGTGAACAGGATCTCCAGCGGCACACCGAAGCGGGCCGGGTCGGTGAACCAGTGGCCGACGCGTAGCGGCCATCCCGCCACGAAGCGCCACACCGGCAGGACCACGAACTCGGCCTGGTTGAAGTAGAACTCGACCACCAGGTACAGCGCCGCATAGGCCGCACTCACCGTGCGACGCACCAGCTTTCTGGTCTCGCCCTGGCGCCAGCCCAGCACCAGCACGCCGAGCACCCCCAAACCGCACAGAACGCCGATGCGCTCGGCGGTGGCGTCATCGATCCAGTTGCTGACCGCCGCCTGGAACTCGGTGAACTTCTCGACGAAGACGTTGCTGGCCAGCGGATCGTCGATGACCTGAAGCTCCCACCAGCCGTAGTTGGCGACGTAGACCCCCGACGCGATCAGCACGAGTCCCGACACCGGGTTGATCCAGCGGAACATCCTGCGCATAGCAGGGACCACGCTGGAGCGGGCCAGCGCCAGCGCCAGGGTCAGGAACGTGATGACCGCCCCCATCCCGACGCCGTAGGCCACGAAGTTGGCGGTGCCGTTGGCCACGCCGTCGGCCGAGAAGCTGGTCGCCACCGCCGCGATGAACAAGCCGATCGTGCACGACAGCGACACCACCGCGTAGCTGACGCCGAACATGAACACAGACCCCAGGCCCCGGCTGCCGGTACCCCGGTTCATCTTCGGCAGCCGCAGGTTGACGGCCCGCCCGGCCAGCAGCCACACGCCCAGCAGGGCCATGATCACACCGATGGCGATGGTGACGTAGCCGATGCGGTCGAGCACGGTGCCCTGGCTGAGCACCGTCTCGAACAGCGCGCCGAAGGCACCGAACACGACCACGAAGCCGGCGGTGAGCGTGAGGGCCACCACCATGGCCCGCAACATCGCACCGAGCGCCTGAGCGCCCGATGACGGCCGTGCGTCGTCGGACTGCTCGACACCGATGAAGTACCCCAGGTATGCGGGCAGCAGGGCGAAGCCGCAGGGGTTGAACGCCGCGACCAGCCCCAGCGAGAAGGGGTAGGCGAGTGTGGCCCAGTCCACGCCCCTAGCCTCCGGTCACCGCGTCGAGATCCATTGCCCTACGGTCTAGCCGCTATGCCGAGCTCATCCTCGATGAACTCGGCCAGCGACTCCGCGTCGAGCGCTCCGGCGAAGGTGTCGACCAGCTCTCCGGAGGGTGAGACGAGGGCGGTGGTGGGCATGGCGATGCTCCCGGTCGCCTCGTACACCTCCAGGTCCGGGTCCCAGCCCACGTCGTAGGTGACGCCGGTGGTCTCGACCAGATTGAGGGCGGCCTCGGTCGACTGGTCCTGCGAGAGCCCGAGGAACGCCACCTGCCCGTCGAGTTCTTCGAAGACTTCCTGGAAGTCGGGCATCTCCCTGACGCAGGGCGGGCACCACGACGCGAAGAAGTTCACCACCAGCGGCGTGCCCTCGTAGTCGGCGAGGGTGCCGGCGCCGCCGTCGAAGCGGTCGAAGGTCAACTCGGACAGGTCGGTGCCGTCATCGACGCCGGACACCAGGACGGCCTCCGCGACGAATGCGACCCCGGCCGCGGCCAGCACCACGGCAATGCCGGCGAGCAGGCGCGGTCGGATGCTGCCTCGCGGGCCTGGCTTGGCCTTCGTGGCGCGGCCATCCGCGGCGGCACCGGCGTCTGGTTGGTCAGGCACGCGGCCCGGACCCCGCCCGTCCGGGTGTCCGAGGCTGGTAGTGCAGCAGGCCGTCGGGGTCGCGGCTGCTGTCGGCCTCTCCGATCACGCGGAGGTGCTCCAGATGAGCGAACGTCTCGCTGGCGGCCATGTCGCCCCAGGCCCGCTCGCCGAACAGCTCCTTCATGTAGGCCTCCACCGGAGCCCTGCCCAGCGCGGCCGCGGCCGCCCGGAGCGTGTCGAGCCGCTCGCCGTGGTGGCGGCGGATGCTGTCCGTGCGACCCCGCAGATCAGTGAAGGGATGACCGTGGGCGGGCAGGCACACGTTGACGCCGGTGAATGCGCCCACCCGCTCCAGGGACTCGAAGAAGGCCGCCAGCGGGTCGTCGAGGTCGGTCGAACCCGCGATGTGGGGCGTGATGGTTGGCAGCACGTGGTCGCCCGACAGCAGCACGCCCTCGGTCGGATCCCAAAGGCACAGGTGGTCGGTGGTGTGGCCCGGCGTGTGCACTGCGAACCAGTCCCGCCCGGCCAGGCGCACGCTCTCGCCGTCGGCGACCCGGATGGTCGGCTCCGGCACCCTGAAGCGGGGCAGGCTGCCCGCGACGTCGGTCTGGATGAAGAGTCTGATGGCCTCGTCGGGCGGCGGCTCGCGCTGGGTTCCCCAGGGGGTGCTGCCCCGGTCCTGCAGCTTCGCCTTCCACAGCTCGACCAGCGCATCGGGATCCAGTTCCAGCAGTTCCAGGTCGATGTCGGCGTTGGCGTCATCGGCTGCGGGGCTGGACGTGAACGCGGCGTGGGCCAGCAGTTCGGCGCCGGTCTCCTCCCGCAGCTGGTGGCTGCCGCCGTAGTGATCCGGGTGGGAGTGGGTGACGACGGTGGTGTGCACCCGCCGCATGGGGATGCCGGCCTGCCGGAGCCGGTCGCCCAGCGCGGCCCACGACTCGTCGCCGGGCAGTCCCGGGTCCACCAGCGCCGCGCCGTCGGAGTCGATCAGGGCGTAGCAGTTGACGTGGCCGAGGCCGGGCATGCTGATGGGCAGCTGCATCCGCAGCACCCCGGGCGCCACCTCGGTCACCTCCGAGGATGCGGGCTCCTGCTCCTGCTTGGTGTACGTCGTTCGGGTCATCGGAGGTCTCAGGGCTGGGTGCCGATGAACCCCGCCCGCCGATACCAGCGCAACTCCTCCAGGCTCTCGGTGATGTCGTCGATGGCCCGATGGCCCCCGGCCTTGGCCGGTGCGCCTTCATACGCCGATGGTTGCCAGCGGCGGGCCAGCTCTTTCACCGTCGACACGTCGATCGACCGGTAGTGCAGGAAGTTCTCGATCTCCGGTAGGTACCGGGCCAGGAACCGGCGGTCGGTCCCGATGGAATTCCCGCACAGCGGGACGGTGCGGGGCTCGTCGATGTGCTCCCGCAGGAACCCGAGCACGGCCGCGCCGGCGTGGGCCAGGCTCACCGTCGAGGATCTCACCTGCTCCAGCAGCCCGCTGTCGGTGTGCATGGTCCGGACGGTGTCGTCCATGCGGGCCAGCGCCTCCTCCGGCTGGTGGATGACGAGATCGGGTCCGGTGGCCACGATCTCGAGGCCGTCGTCGGTGATCAGGGTGGCGATCTCGATGATGGAGTGGATCCCGGGATCGAGGCCGGTCATCTCCAAGTCCATCCAGGCGAGCACTGAGGCAGGATAACGAGGCCCACCGGCGGTGCGGGATGGACGCACACCCGCTCGGCCTCTTGGCTACTCTCGGCCGGTGCTCGATGTTCCCATACTGCGGCTCGACCCGGACCTGCCCCTTCCGGGCTATGCCCGGCCCGGCGATGCCGGCATCGACTTGATGTCACGGATCGGCACGGTGATCCAGCCCGATGGCGGCCGGACGCTGGTACCGACCGGGGTGGCCGTGTCGTTGCCGGAGGGCTGCGCAGGCTTCGTTCTCCCTCGCAGCGGACTCGCCCTCAAGCATGGTGTGACCTGCCTCAACACTCCCGGACTGATCGATTCCGGCTACCGGGGAGAGCTGAAGGTGATACTGGTGAACACCGACCCGCTCCAGCCGTTCACACTGGAGCGGGGCGAGCGCATCGCCCAGCTGGTGGTGATGGCGGTGGAGCAGGTGCGCCTGGTGGAGGTGGAGAGCCTCGAGCCGTCCACGCGCGGCGACCAGGGCTTCGGATCGACCGGCCGCTAGATCCTTAGGCTGCGGGGCGGCTGCCGGGGCGGCCGACGGGTTTGCGCATCAGCAGCCAGCCCCGGTCGGACTCCACCGTGGCGGTGACGTTGGAGGCGTCGACCGTCCTCTTGAACCGGGCCGCGGCTGTCGCCGCCACGCTGGCCTCGTCGGTGCGTCGCGCCTCCACCTCCAGGCATCCGCCGTTGGCCCGGAACACGCACTCGATGGCCGCGCCGTCGGTGGCCGGCTGCGCGAGCAGCAGCTCGGTGGCTTCGTCCATGGCTGCCCGGAGTTCGTCGATCTCGGTGAACGACATTCCCTGCCGGAGGGCCACCGCGGCGGCGCCGACCCGCACCACTCGGGCGTAGTCGGCCGACGCCGGGACCCTAAGGACGATCTCGTCAATGGCGAGCGCTTCGCTCACATCTGAAAGATTGCCACGATTCGCAAGGCTTTCTGCGGAATTTTCGCTGTGGATTTCGCGGGCCGGGCTGTTCGGGGGGCGCCGGTAGCCTGATCAGCCGTGGCATTCGTCGTAGAGAAGTTCGGTGGCACCTCGGTGGCCGGCCCCGACCGCATCCGGGTTGTGGCCGACCATGTGGCGCGCCGTCGCAGCCGCGGCGACGAGGTCGTGCTGGTCGTCTCTGCCATGGGAAGCGAGACCGACCAGCTGCTGCGCATGGCCTCTGATGTGGCCGCCGACCCGCCCGGCCGCGAGGTCGACATGCTCATCACCGGGGGCGAGCGCAAGGCCTGCGCCCTGATGGCCATGGCGCTCAGCGATCTGGGGGTTCCGGCTGCGTCGTTCACCGGCAGCCAGGCCGGGTTCCGCACCGACTCCTGCCACACCGGCGCCAAGATCGTCCAGATAACGCCGGGCCGCGTCACCGAAGCCCTGGCCCGCGGCATGGTGCCGGTGGTGGGCGGCTCCCAGGGCGTGTCGGGCGACGGGGACGTGACGTTCTTCGGCCGCGGCGGATCCGACACGACCGCGGTGGCCCTGGCCCACATCCTCGGCGCGGACTACTGCGAGATCTACACCGATGTGCCCGGGGTGTTCAGTGCCGACCCCCGGATCGTTGGTGAAGCACGGCGCATGGACGTGGTCTCATTCGACGAGTTGCTGGAGATGACCGCCAGCGGTTGCCCCAAGCCGGCCATGAGGGCGGTGGAGCTGGCCAGGACATACGGCGTCGAGCTGCATGTGCGGTCGGCCTTCAGCTGGATGCCGGGCACCACAGTTACCGGGGAGGAAGCCATGGAACACGCCATCATCTCTGCCGTCACCCACGACGCCAGCGAAGCGAAGATGACCGTCTCGGGAGTCGCCGACAAGCCCGGCGTGGCCGGCCGGCTCTTCCGGGCGCTGGCCGACACCGACGTGAACGTGGACATGATCGTGCAGAACGTGTCGAGCCGGGGCGTCACCGACATCAGCTTCACCGTCCCGCGGGCGCAGCTGGACGCGGCCCGCGCCGTCGCGCGGGGACTGACCGACGAGCTGGAAGCCGACGACGTCTCCGCCGACGACGGCATCGCCCGGGTGAGCCTGATCGGGGCGGGCATGCAGACCAACCCGGGTGTGGCCGCCCGGATGTTCGAGACGCTGGCCGCGGCCGGCATCAACATCGAGATGATCTCCACGTCCGCCATCCGCATCTCCTGCGTGATCCGGGCCGGTGACATGGAGCGGGCCGTCGGCGCGCTGCACGAGTCATTCGAGCTCGCCAAGGACCCCGCCGACCGCGCCAGCGTCTTCTGACCGGCCGGTAGGGCCAAGGACCCCGCGGACCGCGCCAGCGTCTTCTGACCGGCCGGTAGCCTGCGCCTCATGGATGTAGGGGTCGTCGGCGCTACCGGCCAGGTGGGCGGGGTGATGCGGGCCCTGCTGGACGAGCGCGACCTGGTGGTGGACGACCTCCGTTTCTTCGCCTCGTCACGCTCGGCCGGACGCACCTTGCACTGGCGGGACCGGGCGATCGTCGTCGAGGACGCCGCCACCGCCGACTACAGCGGCCTGGACGTGTGCCTGTTCTCCGCCGGGGCCACCACCAGCCGGGCCCTGGCCGAGCGAGTCGCGGCCGCCGGAGCGGTCGTGATCGACAACTCCTCGGCCTGGCGGCGCGACCCCGACGTGCCGCTGGTGGTGTCCGAGGTCAACCCGCATGCGCTGGATTCGATCCCCAAGGGCATCGTGGCCAACCCCAACTGCACGACGATGGTGGCCATGCCCCCGCTCAAGCGCCTCGACGCCGAGGCGGGCCTGGTCGCCATGGTGGTCTCCACCTACCAGGCGGTCTCCGGTGCGGGCCTGGCCGGGGTGGACGAGCTGCACGAGCAGGTGCAGAAGGCGGGCGAGGACGCGCCGTCGCTGACCTTCGACGGCGGCGCGGTCGGCTTGCAGGCGGGCGAGAAGTTCCCTGAGCCCATCGCCTTCAACGTGGTCCCGCTGGCCGGCTCGATGGTCGACGACGGCACCGGCGAGACCGACGAGGAGCAGAAGCTCACCCACGAGAGCCGCAAGATCCTCGAGCTTCCCGATCTGGCCGTGGCGTCCACCTGCGTGCGGGTGCCGGTGTACTGCGGGCACTCCCTGTCGATCAGCGCGTCGTTCGACCGCCCGATCAGCCCGGAGCGGGCTGTCGAGGTGCTGGCCGGCGCGCCCGGCGTGGTGGTGACCGACGTCCCGACACCCTTGAAGGCGGCCGGCGCCGACCCCTCCTATGTGGGCCGCATCCGCCGGGACCCGACCCGCCCCAACGGCCTGTCGGTGTTCGTGTCGGGCGACAACCTCCGCAAGGGCGCGGCCCTCAACACCATCCAGATCGCGGAGACCATGGTCGCCCGCGGCCTACTGCCCGCCGCCTGACCTCGCCCGACCGTCGAGCCTGCGGCTGGACTGTGTTCAGGCGACCTGGTGTTGAAGCGGGCGACCCTCCAGGACGGCGAGCAGGTTGGTGTACTCGGTCCGACGCACGGTCGTGTCGATCACCAGCCCGGCCTGGGCCGAGTGGGGGGTCAGCACCACGTTGGCCCTGGGGTCGGCGGCCAGGGCCACGAGAGGGTTGTCGGGCCGGACCGGCTCCCATGGGTAGCCGTCGGTGGCCACCCCGCCGAGGTGCCCGGACCGGTAGGCCCGGGCCACGGCCTCCTCGTCGAGCAGGGCGCTGGCGCCCGCGTTGATCAGCAGCGATCCCGGCCTCATGAGGCTCAGGAACCGGTCGTTGGCGATCCCGGCCGTGTCGGTGGCATGGGGCAGCAGCAGCACCACCACGTCCGAGCGGCCCAGCAGGTCGTCGAGGCTGGCGTAGGCGACCTGCATCTGCTCCTCGGCCCAGTCCGACATCCGGTTCCGCCGGTAGTAGAGAAGTTCGCAGCCGAAGGGGCCCAGCCGTAGCGCCAGCTCGGTCCCGATCTCGCCCAGACCGACTATCCCCACCGTGCAGTCCAGTAGCTGGCGCACCCCGCTCATCTTCGACCAGTCGATTAGGAAGGTGTCGGCGTCGCAGCGCTGGGGCGGCCCCCACCCGGAGCTGGCCTCGGTGACGATCCGCTCGGCGGAGCGGGTGCGCTTGAGCAGACCCATGATCTGCATGACGACATGCTCGGCGACCATGGCGCACTGGGGAAGCGGCCATCTGCACACCGGGATCCGGGCCCGGCGGGCTGCGTCCAGGTCGATGTCGTGGACCTGTAGTCCGAGGCGCTGGATGAGCCGCAGCCCACCCCCGGCCTCGATGATCGATGCGTCGATGACACGGGACCGCTCGCTCATCAGGAACTCGGCGCCGGCCACCGCATCGACGATCTCTGAGGTCGAGGGCGACACCAGCATGACGAGCTCTAGCTCGGTGGGGCAGGCGGCCCGGGCCACCTCCTGGTGAATCGGCGCCCTCTGGGTGACGTAGACGGTGCGGTGCGGTGGTGTCACACCGTCGGCCACTCGGACTCCAGCCCGGTGACACCGGCTCTGGCCGCTACGGCCCGGAAACGGCCCTTCACGTCGTCGAGCACCGCGTCCTCGTCCATGGTGAGCACCGCCCGGTTGCGCATGACCACCTGACCGTTGATCACGACGGTGTCGACGTCGGCGCCTTGGGCCGCGAAGACCGTGGTCGCCACCGGGTTCCACACCGGCTGGAGGTGGGGGGCGTCGGTGTCGATGGTGATGAAGTCGGCCAACTTGCCGGGCTCCAGCGAACCGAGCTCATCGCCGAGGCCGAGGGCTCGGGCGCCATTCAGGGTGGCCATCTCCAGCACCGTCTCGGGACCGATGGCCAGGCGGGTGCCGGCTCGCTGGCGGGCTGAGTGGCAGGCGATGCGCATGTCCCGCAGCACGTCGAGGTTGGCGTTGGACGGCGCCGCGTCGCAGCCGAGGGCGACGTTGACCCCGGCTGCGAGCATGTCGGTCACCGCCGCCGGGCCCCAGGCTGCGGAGGCGTTGTTGGCCGGGTTGTGCGACACCGACGTCTGAGTGTCGGCCAGCAGCCGGAAGTCCTCGCCCTCGGCCACGGTGCAATGGGCCAGCACGGTGCGGGGTCCGAGTAGGCCGTGGCCGCGGGCCAGGTCCACATGGCTGCGGAATCCGAGACTCCGGGCGAAGTCGTTGTCCGACGGCATCTCGGCCAGGTGGATGGTGATGCCCATGTCGCGCTGGCGGGCCAGTTCCGACACCTCGTCGTACAGCGACAGGTCGCAAGCCGGCTCGGCCGACCGGCAACCGAACCACACCTGGAGCCGCCCGTCCCCGGCACCCTCCCAGCGTTCGTGGGCCTCAAGGGCCTGGGCGATGGAGGACTCCCGGGTCTGCCACATGCCGTGGTGCCAGCCCAGTTCGTCGCGGGTCTCGGGGCCCACCGCCATCACGAGCGAGCCGAGCGCGGCCCTGATGCCCGAGCCGGCGCAGGCTTCGGCGATCCCGTCGAAGCCGTAACGCTCGGCCAGCAGGCATTCCACGAATCCTGTGGTTCCCGACTTGATCATCTCCAGAACGGCCAGGCGGGCGCTGGCCGCCGCGTCGGCCTCCGTGTAGGAGCCCTGCAACGGGAAGATGCGACCGAACAGCCAGTTGGAGAAGTCTCCCAGCCGCTTCCCCTCCGACACGCCTCGCAGCATCGTCTGGGCCAGATGCACATGGGTGTCGATCAGTCCCGGGAGCACGATGTGGCCACTCAGGTCGATCTCGGTGGCACCCCGGTAGCGGGCCCGCAAGTCCTCGGTCTTGCCGACCGCCTCGATGCGGTTGCCGGACACCGCAATCGCGCCGTCGGCGATGATCTCCCGGCTCGGGTTCATCGTGATGACCGTGCCGTGGGTGAAGATCATGGTCGACACCGCCGACACCGTAATCGTCTCGACCCGGTGCGCTAACCCGAGTCGGCCCCCGGGCGGCTGGCCACGATGGCTGCTATCACGAGACCGATGCCGAGTGCCTCCCGGCCGCTGGGCACCTGGGCCAGCGCAATCAGACCCACCACCGTCGCCGTGGCCGGCAGGATCGCCTGCAGCAGGGCGAAGCGATGCGGGTCGATGCGGCGCATCACCGTCTGGTCGATCCGGTAGGGGATCACGTTGGATAGCAGTCCGGTGGCAAGCCCGAGGGCGAGCACCAGCGGGGAGTCCACCGCTCCGGCCACCGCAGCCGAGCCGAACGGGCTGATGGCCACCGCGCCGGCCAGCATACCGAGGCCCAGCCCGTCCACGGAGGCCGGGCTTCGGGCCACCCGATGGCCGAGCAGGATGTAGCCGGCCCAGAACCCGCCGGCCAGCAGCGCGAATCCCACGCCCGCGGCCGTGCCTTCGGACTCCACGCCGGCCAGCACCAGCACGCCCGCCACTGCCAGCACCAGCGCCCCCGCGGAGCGCAGGGTGCGGGCTCCGAGAGCGGCAACCACCACCGGACCGGTGAACTCGATGGCTACCGCATTGCCCAGCGGGAGCCGGTCCATGGCTAGGTAGAAGCACAGGTTCATGGCGGCCAGCGACACGCCGAAGGCGGCGGCCCGACCCAGCTCGCGGGCCTGCCACCGCCGCCGCCACGAGCGCCGCAGGGCCACGATGACCGCCGCCGCGGCCAGCACTCTCAGTAGCGCCACCCCGCCCGGAGCCAGCTCGTCGAACAGCACCACGGCCACCGTCGCGCCCAGGTACTGCGACACCGCCCCGACCATGAACAGCCCTTCGGGCGGGAACTCTCGGGGGCGCATCAGACCTGCCGATAGGGTTTCGCCATGGCTCTTGACGACCAACTTGTGAACCGGCTCACCTGGAAGATCCCCAACGCATTGGCCCTGATCGGGTCGCGCTCGGGCGAGGAGCGAAACGGCATGACCGCGAGCTGGATCACGCAGCTGTCGATGGAACCGGTTCTCATAGGTGTCGGTGTGGACAATACGGCGGTGACGCACCGGCTCATCTCCGAGGGGGGTTCGTTCACCGTCAATCTGTGGAACTCCGAGGACACCCGGGTGTTCGTCAAGTTCTCCAAGCCGGCCACTTACGCCGATGGGACCCTCAACGGCCGGCCGGTGAGGGAGGCCACGACGGGAGCGCCGGTGTTCACCGAGGCCATCGCCTGGATGGACTGCGAGGTGCGCCACGCCATCGACCTGGGCACCCACACCCTGTTCGTGGGCGAACTGGTGGACGGCGACATCCACGTCGACGAGGCCCGCTCAGCCTCGATGAGCGATACCCGCATGCAGTACGGAGGCGTCAAGCGCCACTGAGTTCGCGGCCGGCGGCGCTCAAACGGCTCCGGCCGGCGGCCAGGAGGCCGAGGAGCGCGCAGGCCGCGGTGACGACCCCAACCGTGACTAGGGCGGTGCGACTGCCGAAGTCGTCCACCAGCCAACCCAGGATCGGGCCACCGACGGCGCGGGCCCCCACGAAGACGACCCCGTAGGCCGCCGACACTCTTCCCTGCAGGCGGGGATCGGCTGCGCTCTGAACCGATCCGTTGGACAGGCTCAAGAAACCGCCGCCGAATATGCCCACCACGAAGATGGCCACTATGCCGGCGACGAGGACGTTCACCGCGGACAGCGTGACCAGGGTCGCACTGAAAACGGCCAGCAGGAGGGCCAGGCTGCGCGCCCCCTCCAGCCTCGACGCAGCCATCATCACCGAGCCGATCAGGCTGCCGACGGCCATGACCTGGGCCAGGATCGCGAACGTGCCCGCCCCGCTCTCCAGCTGCTTGTCGGCGATGACCGGAAGCAGCACGGCCAGGTTCCAGCCGAACAGCGTGAACGAGCACAGCAGGGCCATCGGTATGGTCACCGCCGGTGTGCGCAGCAGGTAGCCGAGCACCCGACCGCCGGTTGCTCGGGCGTCCTTCGACACGGCGGCGGTGGTGGGCACCACCCGGAGCACCAGCATGGACGCGAGCAGCGAGGTCGCTCCGTTCACCGCGAAGCAGGCCCATGCCGCGGACAGGCTCAGGAAGAGCCACGCCGCGCCGCTTCCCAAGAACCGGCCCACCGACATCACCGAGGTGTGCAGCCGGGCCGCCCGGTCGATCCGGTCGGCCATGACGACATCGCGCACGAAAGCCCGCCGCAGCGGGGTGTCGATGGCGCCGATCACGCCCAGCACCGCCACGGCGCCGAACAGCACGGCCAGCGGCAGGTCCTCTCGCATCGCCAGCGCAAGGAGGGCCAGCGTGCCGGCAACGAGGGCCTTCGCGGCCTGCGTGGAGGCCAGCAGACGGCGCCGGTCCATCCGGTCGGCCAGAGTCCCCGCCACCGGCGCGAGAACCACGGCCGAGCCCGACCGGACGGCGATGGTGAGACCGACGACGAACGCACTGTCGGTGATCTCATACACCAGCCACACCTCGGCGAGGTGGTGGGCCCACATTCCGGCACCGTGCAGGAACTGGGCGCTCGCGTAACGGCGGAAGTTGGGGTTGCCAAGCGTGTCGGCCAGCCGGCCCAGAGCGGTCCTCACGTGATCCTCACCGATCCAGTTTGACAGCATGGGCAGGTTGTCAGACAATCTGCCAAGAGAACCTGGCTGCTGCCGGGCGGTTCTCGCGTCCTGTTGGAGGATGGATGCGCACGGGAGATAGCTACGTCGAGTCGCTGCGAGACGGGCGCAACGTGATACTCGACGGTAGGCCCGTCGAGGACGTGACGACCCACCCGGCGTTCGCGGCCGGCGTGCGCAGCGTGGCCCGGCTCTACGACTTCTCGTCCGATCCCGCCAACCATGAGGTCATGACCTACGAGTCGCCGACCAGCGGTCGACCCGTGAACCTGAGTTGGCTGGTGCCCCGCTCGGTGAAGGATCTCCGCCGGCGGCGGCTGGCCATCGAGGCGTGGTCGGAGATGAGCTTCGGCTACCTGGGCCGATCACCCGACCATGTGGCCTCCTTCTTCGCAGGTTTCTCGGGATCTCTCGACACCTTCGCCAAGGCCGGCGACCACTACGCCGACAACGTGCAGCGCTTCTACGAGCGGGCCCGTGACGAGGACCTGTACGTCACCTACACCATCATCCATCCCCAGGTCGACCGGGCCAAGGGGCCCCACGAGCAGTACGCGCCCAACCTGTACGCCTCGATCGTGCGCTCCGGCGACGACGGGGTGGTGGTGAGGGGCGCCCAGATGCTCGGGACCGGCACGATCCTGTCGGACTACCTGTTCGTCAGCTCCATCCAGCCGCTGCCGCCGGGCGCCGACGACTACGGGCTGTCGGTGGTGATCCCCGTGAACCACCCGAAGCTGCGCATCTACCCGCGCCGGCCCTACGGCCGCGACGTGACCTCCGCGGGTGACTACCCGCTGTCGGCCACCTACGACGAGACCGACGCGCTGGTGGTGTTCGACGACGTGGACGTGCCCGCCGAGCACGTCTTCGTCGACCGCGACCCCGAGATCACCTTCGCCCAGTTCAACCGGACCCCGGCACACCTCCTGGGCAACACCCAGGCCCAGATCCGCTACGCGGTGAAGATGAGGTTCCTGGCCGGGCTGGCCTCCCAGCTGGCCGAATGGTCGGGTCAGGCCCGGGACCGGAACTTCCAGTTGAGCCTGGCCCGGGTGGCCGCCCTCGCGTCGGTCCCGTACGGGATGGTGCTGGCCGGGGAGTACAACGCCACCATCGACGCCAACGGCGTGGCCCGCCCCGACCCGGAGATGCTCTACGCGGCCATGACGCAGCAGCCCGAGCTGTACCGCGACATCACGTTCGCCCTGCGAGAGCTCACCGGCGGGACAACCATCCAGGTGCCGTCGTCCATGAGTGCCTTCCAGGATCCGGTCACCCGGGCCGACTTCGAGCGCTTCGTGCGCTGGCCGGAGGTGGACTCCGAGCATCGGATCGGTCTGTTGAAGTTGATCTGGGACGCCATCGGCTCGGAGTTCGCCAGCCGGCACTTCCAGTACGAGATGTTCTACGCCGGCTCCGCGTCGGTGGTGCAGGGCCGGCTGTACCGCAACTACGACTGGGAGCGGGCCCGTTCCATGGTGCTGCGCTGCCTGTCCGAGACACCCGGCCCGCATCGAGACTCCCCAGAGGCCGAGCGGGAAGGCAGCGGCTCGTGACCGCGACTGAGCCGGTCGGCGTTCTCGACACCGGTTTCCGGACGGCCCTGAGCCGTCTCGACCGGGCCGGGCTGCTGGCCCGGGTGTCGCGCACCGTCGATCCCGACCTCGAGGCCGCGGCCATGATGAAGCATCACGACGCCGGCGCGGCGCTGCTGTTCGAGAGCGTCAAGGACCACGACATTCCAGTGGTCGGCAATGTGTTCGCCACGCCGGAGTCGTCGGAGGCGGCCATGGGTCTCGACCGCGACCGTCTGCGGGCCGCACTGGCTCGCGGCATCCGCACCGACATCGAGCCCGCCGCGGCGAGCGATCCACCGGCCCAGCAGAACGTGTGGCGCTCGGGCGAGATCGACCTGGGTGCGCACCTTCCCGTGCTCAAGCACGCCCCGGGCGACGGCGGCCGCTTCGTCACCGCCGGCGTGCTCATTGTGCGGGATCCGCTCACCGGCGTGCGCAACGCGTCCTTCCACCGGCTCCAGCTGATCGGTCCCGACGAGGTGGCGGTCAAGATCGACCACGGACGCCATCTCGGCCGGGCCCTCGACCATGCCGCCGAGATGGGTCAGGACCTGCCGGTGGCCGTCTGTATCGGCACCGACGTGGCCCTGATCTACGCCGCCTCGACCATGGGGGCGCTCATGCCGGAGAGCCGCGACGAGCTCTGCGCGGCCGGGGGCTGCCGCGGCGCGCCCCTGCCGGTGGTGCCGGGCGTGTCGCAGGACGTGGACGTTCCCGCCGACACCGAGATCGTGCTGGAAGGCGTGATCCGGGCCGGCCAGAGCGTCACCGAGGGCCCCTTCGGCGAGTTCGTCGGCTATGCCTCGCCCGCCGGTCCGGCCCCGACGATGCACGTGACCGCGGTCACGGCCCGCGACGAGCCCGTCTACCACGCCATCAACGGCGCCGGCCGCGAGACCATCGTGCTGCGCAAGCACGTGCTGGAGGTGGCCGCGCTGGAGGCGGTCCGGCCGGTGACCCCGATCGTGAGCGACGTGTGCATGCCGCCGGGCGGACTTCACCGGTTCCATCTGGTGATGGCGCTGTCGAAGCGGTCCGAGCGTGACAACGGCATGGGTCGCAACGCCGCGCTGGCCGCGTTCGGGGCCCTCAAGGACCTCAACATGATCGTGCTGGTCGACGACGACATCGATCTGCACGATCCCGACGACGTGGCCTACGCGCTGGCCACCCGCTTCGACGCCGCGTCCGATCTCGTGGTCCTGCCCGGGCTGCGGGGCCACGAGTACGTGCGCACATCGCAGGCCGGGGTGGGCACTAAGGCCATCCTGGACGCTTCGGTGCCCTTCGAGCGCCGGGCCGACTTCGAGCGCATCTCGTTCGCCGCGCCCTCCGGCGACGAACTCGACGCGGCCTACTCCGGCACCACCGTGTTGAGCTGGCTGGGAGGGAAACTCTCGTGAAGCTCAGCCGCGAGACGCTCGCCGACCGGCTTCAGGAGCAGCTCAAGCGCCAGATGCTGTCGGGTCGCCTGGCACCGGGCGCGGTGATGCCGTCGGAGCGCGAGCTGCGAGAGGTGTTCGGCGTGGGCCGCACGACGGTGCGCGAGGCGCTCCAGGGCCTGGTGTCGTCCGGCTTCCTGACCCGCGAATCGGGCCGGCTGATCGTGCAGCACCCCACCGACATCAGCCCCCGGATGCTCGACCTCGCGGCCCGGGCCTCCGACGCGTCGGTCCAGCAGGTGTTCGACGTGCGCAAGCTGCTGGAGATCCACGCGGCCGGCCTGGCTGCGGCCAAACGCACCACCGACGACCTCGCCGAGATCGCCGCGTGCCTCGGGCGCATGGACACCCAGGACGAGGCCCAGTACCACACCGCCGACCGCAGCTTCCACTGCGCGGTGGTGCGAGCATCCCAGAACATCATCCTGGCCGAGCTCTATGAGGCCGGCCTCGGGCTCTTCTTCCGCAAACCGGCCTTCTGGCGGGTGTTCACCCGCGCTCCCGAGCAGCGCCACCGGGTGGGCTCGGGTTACGAGGGCCACCTGCAGATACACGACGCCATCGCCCGGCAGGACGCCGATCTGGCCCGCGAGCAGATGCGGCGCCACCTTCAACAGGTCGAACAGAGCCTCCTGGCCGTGATGCACGAGACCGTCGATGTGGCCTACGAGATTCCCGCCGTGATGCACGAGACTCTCGACGCGGCCTACGAGATTCCCGCTGTGATGCACGAGACTCTCGACGCGGCCGAGGATCCAGCAACTGAACCGTCCCCTACCACCTCCCCCGCCGAGGAGACAGAGAGGAAGCCATGAGACAGGGATACCGGGTGATCGACGCCGACACCCACGTCACCCCATCCGTCGAGGTGCTCGTCGACTACGGCGACCGCGAGCTCAAGGACCGGGCCGACGAGCTGACCCCGTATGTCCGGGTGACGAAGCCCACCGCGGGCCGGGGCCATCCCACCCATCCCTACGGTGTGGTGCGGGTCAACCCCCAGCCCTACAACCGGGTGGCCGGGCACAAGCCCGATGCCGACGTCGACACCCGCGGCGCGGGCGCCAAGGGGGCGCTCGAGGGCCGGGTCCAGAACCTGGCGGTCAAGCCCATCGCCGACGGCATCCAGCACACCAACTCCGAGGGCCGTCTGGCCAACATGGACGTGGAAGGGGTGGACATCAACTTCATCATCCCGGGCACCTGGGCGCCGGGCAGCACCGCGCTGGACCTGAGTCTGGCCAAGGCCATGTACCGCTCCTACCACCGCTACATGGCCGACTACTGCTCGGCCGACCCGCGCCGTCTCAAGGGGCTGCTGCTCGCGCCGGGCGCCGATCCCGGATGGGCCGCCGACACCATCCGCCGGCACGCCGACGAGGAGTGGCTGTCCGCAGTGTGGCCGGTGCTGCCCGAGGGCCTGCCGGTGGACGATCCCGACCTGGAGCCGATCTGGCAGGCAATGGACGAGGCCGACCTGCCCATCATGCACCACAGCTTCTTCTACGAGGCGCCCTACTTCCCCGGCTACCGCGACATCTGGGGCAACGTGGCTGTGGCCCGTACCGCCGCCCATGTCTGGGGAGCCCAGAGGCTCATGGCCTACGTGCTGGTGTCGGGGATGCTGGACCGGTACCCCAATCTGAGGGTGGCCACCGTGGAGACCGGCCACGGCTGGCTGCCGCACTGGATCATCCGCCTCACCAGCCAGATCGACTACGTCAAGGGCGCCGTGCCCGCCGACTTGAAGCACACCCCCCTGGAGTACGTGCAGATGGGCCGGGTGTTCTGCGCCATCGAGCAGCACGAGGGACCCGAGATGACCAAGTCGGTCATCGACATCCTCGGCGACGGCGTGCTCATGTACGAGTCGGACTTCCCCCATCCCGAGTGCTACTACCCGAACAGCACCGACAACGTGATCTCTTGGGGGCCGGTGATCGGCGAGGAGGCCCTGCGCAAGCTGATGGCCGACAACGCGGCCCGCTACCTGCGGCTGCTGTCGGACCCCTTCCACGACGGGCCCAGCGACAATGGACGACACAGCGATGGACGTTGAGCAGGCGCTCGAGCTGGTGCACCAGGCCCGGGCCATCGGGGCCACCCGCGGCATCAACGCCACCGTGGCCGTGCACGACGACGCCGGCCATCCCCTGGTAGTGGTGCGGGGCAAGCGCTGGCACGGCCCCTACATGGCCATGGGCAAGGCCCGGCTGGCGGCCGCCTTCGCCAAGCCCACCAAGGATCTCGTCGCGCAGTGGGCCGACCGGCCCCTGTTCCCCACCAGTCTCGTGGACATCATCCCCGGAGGGGTCACCGTCAATCCCGGCGGCGTGCCTCTGTTCTCCGACGGCGTTTGCGTGGGCGCCATCGGTGTGGGCGGGGGCTCCCCCCAGATCGACCACGAGATCGCGGCCGCGGCCGCGGACCAATTCCACGGTTCCCAAGGCACCTAGATCTGATGAATTCAATTCACAGACCCAAAGGAGGAAACAGCAAAATGCGATACATCTGGAAGAGATTGGGGGTGCCGCTCGCGGCGCTCTTCGTCCTCTCGCTAGTCGCCGCGAGCTGCGGCGACGACGAGCCGGCCGCGCCTGTGGTCGACACCGCCGCGGTCGCGGCCGCGGAGGCTGAGGCCGCGCAGGCTGAGGCCGACGCCGACGCTGCCCGGGCCGAGGCCGACGCGGCTGCCGCGGAGGCTGCCGCCGCCGCGGAGGCTCTGGCTGCCGCGGAGGCTGCCGCGGCCGAGGCGAGCGCGGAGCAGCAGGCCGAGGCGCAGGCCGCCCTGGAGGCGGCCCAGGCTGAGGCTGCCGCGGCGCAAGAGGCCGCGGCTGAAGCCGAGTCGCGAGCAGCCGAGGCTGAAGCGGCCGCCGCGGAGGCCGCCATGGCCGCCGAGGAAGAGATGGTGGAGGAGGCCGCGCCGACCGGAGATCCCGGAAGGGTCACGATCGCCGTCACCACCGAGCCCTCCACGCTCGATCCGCAGGCCGTCAACGACCGCAGCTCGCGGGTGGTGACCGCCAACCTGTTCGAGTCCCTGCTGGGACGGGACCCCTCGACCGCACTGGTACCGGTGCTGGCCACGAGCTGGCCCGAGGTGGTGGACGACGACACCTGGCGCTTCACGGTGCGTGAGGGTGTGACCTTCCACGACGGTCAGGACCTCAATGCCCAGGCCGTGGCGGATGCCCTTAACCGCATGCTGGACCCGGACTACTCGACCCAGCGAGACTCGTACATCCGAGGCATCACCAGCGTCGAGGCAGCGGATGCCTACACCGTCGACATCCACACCGACGGGGTCAACGCCACCCTGCCGCTGCAGATAGCGCAGCTCCCCATCTTCGCGCCCGGCACGGCCGACACGGTGGGTGAGAACCCGGTGGGGACCGGTCCCTACATGTTCGAGTCCTGGGAGCGCGGCCAGCAGATCACCGCGGTGCGGAACGCGAACTACTGGGGCGATGCGCCTTCGATCGACGCGTTCACGGTGCGGTTCATCCCCGACAAGCAGACGTCGCTGGCCGCACTGCAGGCCGGTGAGGTCGACCTGGTGCTCGACATCCTGCCCGAGCAGGTTCCGCTGGTGCCCCAGGCGCTCAGCGTGCCCGCCACCGAGTACAGCTACCTCGCGCTCAACGCCCTGCGTCCCGATCTGGCCCCGCCCGAGATCCGCGTCGCCATGAACCTGGCCGTGGACAAGGAGCTGATCGCCGAGACGCTCTACGAGGGCTACGCGCGGCCCAACGACGCCCAGCACCTGTCGCCGGGGATGCTCGGCTACAACCCCGACATCGGCCCGTTCCCGTACGACCCGGATCAGGCCCGCGAGATCATGGAGTCGCACGGCTGGAACGAGGACAACCCCTTGCCGCTCGAGATCTACGCGCCGATCGGCCGGTACCTGCGCGGCGTGGAGACCACCCAGGCGGTGGCCACGATGCTGAACGACATCGGCTTCGACACTGAGGTGCGGCTCACCGAGTGGACCCGCTTCCGCGCCGGCAGCCGGATCAAGGGCGACCAGCCCGGCGCCTACGACATACGCTACGGCTGGAACTCCAACGAGTGGTTCGACGGGGCCCGCACCCGCAACTTCCTGGTGTGCGGCGGCTCGTCCTCCAAGCTGTGCGACGAGTTGGTCACCGACCTCTTCGAGCAGGCCGGCTCGACGACCGACCAGGACCTGCGCCACATCCTCTACCAGAGGGCATGGGCCCGGCTGCATGAGAACCCGCATGCCATCTACCTGCTTCAGCAGGACCTGATCTACGGCGCGACGGAGCGTCTCGACTGGCAGCCCCGGCTCGACGACGAGTACCTCGTGTCGGAGATGAGCCTCAACTAGGACATCCGCGTCAGGGTGTCTTGTTGTTGACCTGCCGGCCCGGCTCGGGGTGACCCGAGCCGGGCTCCGGCGGGGCTGAGCGTCCATAGGTAACGATGGGAATGCAGGAGACGACGGCGACAACGGCGCCGTCGCCACAGTCGCGCCGCGGCCGGCTGCTGCGACGGCTGCGCGATCTGCAGCCCGGGGCAGATCGCCTCGCCTCCAAGGGGTCGCTGCTCGGCCTGCTGCTGCGGCGGCTGCGCGACGGCACCGTCGTGCTGCTGCTCGTGGTGACGGTGATCTTCTTCCTGGCCCACGTCGTCGGGAACCCGGCACTGGTGTTCGCCCCGGTCGACGCCACTGATGAGCACATAGCCAAGATCCACCGCCAGTTCGGCCTGGACCGCCCGGTCACCGAGCGCTACTGGGAGTACCTGGTCGACCTGGCCCGTCTCGACTTCGGGGAGTCGACCTGGCAACAGCGGCCCGCCATCGATGCGGTCACCGAGGCGCTGCCCTCCACCATCTATCTGACTGTCGTCGGCCTGGGAGCGGCCGCGGTGCTCGGGGTGATACCGGGGGTCGTGGCCGGGGCGCGGGCCCGCAAGCCCTTCGACAAGGCCTCGAACCTGGCGTCGGTGACCGCGCTGTCGGTGCCGAACTTCTGGCTGGGACTGCTGCTGATCCTGATGTTCGGGGTGCAGCTCGGCTGGCTGCCGACCTCGGGCCGGTTCGAGACGGCGAGCATCGTTCTGCCCGCGGCCACTCTGGGCATCGTCCACGGCGGCCGCATCTTCCAGCTCGTGCGGTCGGCCACCTTCGAGGAGATGTCCAAGCCGTACGTCACCGTGGCCCGCAGCAAGGGCCTCACCGAGTGGGACATCCTGCGCCGTCACGTGGTGCGCAACACCGGGGTCACCACCGCCACCATCGTCGGCTGGGAGTACGTGCGCATGTGGGGCGGCGCGGTGTTCGCCATCGAGTACGTCTTCGCCTGGCCCGGGATCGGCCTGCTGACCATCGATGCCGCCCACCGCCAGGACTTCTTCGTGCTCCAGGCCGCGGTCATCATCGCCGGTGCCTTCGTGATCTTCAGCAACCTTCTGATCGACATGGGCTACCAGTTCATCGACCGCCGGATCACGGCCACCTGATGAGCATCGCAGTCGCCAAGCGCACGGGCGAGGGCCCGGCCGGCACGTCGCAGCACCGCGTCTGGGGTCGCCTGATCGATATGTTGGGCAGCCGGGGCTGGATCCTGCTGGTGCTCTTCCTGCTGCTGCTGGTGGCGGCCTCGATCGTGCCCGACGTGTTCACCCCGCACGACCACGACGCCCAGAACCTGCGGGCCCGCCTGCTGGGGCCGGGGGAGTCCTCGTCCCAGGGCCTGCACCTGCTGGGAACCGACAGCCTGGGTCGGGACCTGTTCTCCCGCATGGTGGTCGGAACCCGCCTCACCCTGTTCATAGCGGTCACCGCCACCCTGATCGGTGCGGCCTTGGGCGTGCTGTTCGGCCTGCTGGGCGGCTACTTCGGCGGACGCACCGACCGTCTGCTGATGCGGTTGGGCGAGGCACAGACGGCCATGCCCATGTTCCTGGTTGCCATCCTGCTGCTCAGCCTGCTCGGGCCGAGCGTGTTCATCCTGCTCGTGGTGCTGCCGTGTCTGGTGTGGCCGATCTTCGCCCGGGTGGTGCGGGCCGAGGCCCTCCGGCTGCGGGAGGAGACCTTCATCGAGGCTTCCATCGCCACCGGTTGCTCCACCGCGACCATTCTGGGCCGCCACCTGCTGCCCAACGTGGCGCCCCGCATCCTGGTGCTGTGCGTGGTGGAGATCGGACACGTGATGCTCTCGGAGGCCGGTCTCAGCTTCCTGGGGGTGGGCGTGCAGCCCCCCGACACCACCTGGGGGCTGCTGATCTCCGAGGGACGGCCCCTGCTTGCGGTGGCCTGGTGGCTCACGATCCTGCCCGGCGTGCTGCTGGGCATCTCGGTGCTGGTGCTCAACCTGCTGGGCCGTTACTGGGAAGCCCGCTCGGGGGCCGCCGGATGAGCGGCATGCCGCTGCTCGAGGTTGAAGACCTCCACGTCACGTTCCGCACCGCCTCGGGTCCGGTGCATGCCGTGGACGGCGTCAGCTTCACCATGGCGCCCGGCGCCTCCTTGGGCGTGGTGGGCGAGAGCGGCAGCGGCAAGAGCGTGACCGCCCGGGCACTGCTGCGCCTGTTCGCCATCACCGACGATGTGCACATCTCCGGGTCTGTCCACTTTGACGGTTTGGATCTGTTGCGCATCGACGAGCGCAGGCTGCGGGATGTGCGCGGCGGGCAGATCGGCATGATCTTCCAGGATCCACTCACGTCGCTCAATCCCCTGATGGCGGTGGGCGAGCAGATCGCCGAGTCGCTGCGCCTTCACCGGGGCATGGGCCGATCCGAGGCCGCCGCCGAAGCGGTAGAGCTGCTGGCCCGGGTCGGCATCGCCGATCCCGAGCAGCGGGCCGCAGAGCTCCCGAGCAGCTTCAGCGGCGGCATGCGCCAGCGGGTGATGATCTCGCTGGCCATCGCCTGCCGGCCCCGCCTGCTGATCGCGGATGAGCCCACTACCGCCCTCGACGTGACCGTGCAGGCCGAGATCCTGCTGCTGCTCGACGAGCTGCGCCGGTCCGAGGACATGGCCTTGATGCTCATCACGCACGACTTCGGGGTGGTTGCCGCCACCTGCGAGGACGTGCAGGTCATGTACGCGGGCAAGCTGGTGGAGAAGGCTTCGATGACCCATCTCTTCGACCGGGCCAACCACCCCTACACCGAGGGGCTGCTGCGCCTGGTGCCCCGCTTCGAGGACGCCCACACGGGGCGGCTGCACCCCATTCCCGGCCAGCCGCCCATAACCGGCGGGGGCGGCTCGTCGTGCGCCTTCGCGCCGCGGTGCAGTTATTCCGTCGACCGCTGCCGGTCCGAGGTGCCGCCCGAGGTGGCGGTGGGTCCTGAGCATGTCAGCGCCTGCTGGCTGGCCGCTGACCGGGCCAAGGACACCACCGACGCGGGCCGCCCCTGGGGGAGGACTCCGTGAGCGTTCTCGAGGTGGACGATGTCGTCGTGGAGTTCGACACCGATGCGGGCCGCATCACCGCGGTGGACGGGGTGTCGCTGCATCTGACCACCGGCGAGACCCTGGGCCTGGTGGGGGAGAGCGGGTGCGGCAAGTCCACGCTGGCTCGGGCCATCATGCAGCTGGTGCCGATGCAGAGGGGCTTGGTGCGACTGGAGGACACCGACCTCGGCTCGTTGTCGCGGCGGGAGTTGCGCCGCATGCGCCACCGCATCCAGATGGTGTTCCAGGACCCCCGCGGCTCGCTCGACCCCCGCATGAACGTGTCGACCCTCATCGGCGAGCCGCTGAGGGTTCACGGCATCGGCGACCGGGCCGGCCGGGCCAAAGCGGTGGCTGAAGCGATGGAGTTGGTGGGGCTGCCGGCCGCGGTGGCCGACCGCCTTCCCAGCGAGCTGAGCGGCGGGCAGCAGCAGCGGGTCGGCATCGCCCGGTCCATCGTCACCGACCCGGCCGTGCTGGTCTGCGACGAGCCTGTGTCCGCGCTGGACGTGTCGATCCAGGCACAGATCATCAACGTCCTCGACGAACTGCGCGACGAGCTGAGCCTGGCCATGCTGTTCATCGCCCACGACCTGTCGGTGGTGCGCCATCTCAGCGACCGGGTGGCCGTGATGTACCTCGGGCAGATCGTCGAGACGGGCACCGCGTCCGAGGTGTTCGGCGAGCCCCGCCATCCCTACACCCATGGCCTGATCTCGTCGGTGCCCCGAGCCGACGCCGAGAGCGCGGCCCGCCTCCAGACGGCCCGCCGCCTGGTGCTCGGCGAGCTGCCCAGCCTCCTCGATCCGCCGTCGGGATGCCGCTACCGCACTCGCTGCCCGTACGCCACCGCCCAGTGCGCCGAGGCCGAGCCGGCGCCCGAGCCGGTCGGTCCGGCCGACGGCCTGCACACGGTGCGGTGCCACCACTGGCGCACGATCGCCGGCGCTGCGCCGGAGCCCCAGGAGTCCGCCCCCAGTCAGGAGCTAGCAATATGAGCGATCGCACTGCCATCAGCACGGACGGAGCGCCCACGCCGACCGGCCCGTTCAGTCAGGCCATCCGGGTCGGGAACCTGGTGTTCACCGCGGGACAGGCGGGACGCAACCGCGACACCGGCGAGATGGGCGACATCGGTGAGCAGGCCGATTGGGCGCTGCGCAACATCGGCAACATCCTGGCCGCCGCGGGCGCCTCGATGGCCGACGTGGTCAAGACCACCGTCTACCTCAAGGAGGGCACCCCCACCGGACCCCTCAACGAGCAGTGGGTGAAGCACTTTCCTGAGCCCTTGCCCGCCCGGTCCTCGGTGTTCGTGGCCCGCCTGAAGAACCCCGAGATGCTCATCGAAGTCGAGGCGGTCGCCGTTGTCTGACCCTGCATCCTCTGGGCGAGCTGTGATCAGCGCGGGCTGCCGGGAGGCGGCCGACGCCGGCGCGGCGGTGCTGGCATCGGGAGGAAACGCCGTCGACGCGGCCATCGCGGCCTCGGCGGTGCAGTGCGTGCGCGAGTTGCCGTGGTGCGGCCTGGGCGGCGACGCCTTCGCGCTGGTTTCGGGTCCGGAGAGCGGGCTGGAGGCGCTCAACGGCGCCGGCGCGGTGCCCCGGGCCCTGGCCACCGCTTCGATCCCCGGCGGCACCCTGCCCCGCTTCGGCCCTCTGTCGATCTCGACCCCGGGTCTGGTGGACGCCTGGTGGCGTCTGTGGGAGCGCCACGGGTCCCGGCCCTTCGCAGCCCTGATCGAGCCGGCGGCCACTCTCGCTGAGGACGGGTTCGCCCTCGACGACGCCTTCGTCCGGGCCCTCGACCGGGTCCGGGGTGCCGTCGGTGGAGACGATCCGTTCGTATTGGAGTTCTGCGACGGCAACGGCACGGGCGCGGGCGAGGGATTCAGGCTGCCGGCTCTGGCCCGCACGCTGCGCGAGATCGGAGACGGTGGGCCGTCGGCCTTCTACCGAGGCCGGCTGGCCTCGGCCTTGGTGCAGACGGTGGACGATCTTGGCGGTCTGTTGTCGGCCGAGGACCTGGCCGAGCACTCCTGCGACTTCGAGCCGCCCATTACAGTCCGCTACGGCGCCGCGGAGGTGTCGGTTACGCCGCCGGTGTCGATGGGCTGGGTGCTGTTGCAGCAACTGCTGCTCTACGAGCGGCTGGGCGGTCGCTTCATCGACGGTTGCGCCGATCGGATCGACTTGATGGTGCGCTGCAAGCACGCCGCCTTCACCGACCTCGCCGAGTTGGCTAGCTGGCAGGAGGCGTCCGACGTAATGCCGGTCCTCAGCGAGGACTCGCTCGACCGCTGGTGCTCGACGATCGACGCGCAGCGTCGGTCGGTGCTGGCGCCCGCGGGCGCTTCCGCGCCTCCGGCCGGGGCCTCAGGCAGCGACACGACCTGCCTGTCGACGGTCGACAGCGGGGGTCTGATGGTGACGTTCATCCACAGCCTCTTCAACGAGTTCGGGTCGCGGGTGGTGGTGCCGGGCACCGGTATCGTGCTCAACGACCGTCTGGCCAAGCAGCCGGCGAGGGTCGGTCGGGCCGGAGGATCGGGCCGGTCTCGGCGGCCGCTGCACACCCTGGTCGGCTACCACGTCCGGAATGGGGCGACCCGGTTGGTCGGGGCCACTCCCGGCGGCCGGGGCCAGGTGCAGACCAACTTCCAGGTTCTGCGGGCCATCATCGACGACGGGGCCGGCCCGCAGGCGGCGGTCGATGCTCCCCGCTGGCTGTCGGGCGCGCCCCGACTGCCCGACGCCGGCGATCTGCTGTTCCTGGAGCCCGGCTTCCCCGCCGGTCTCGACGCAGAGTTGGCCCGGCGCGGCCACACGGTCGCCGACGAGACGCCCGCCGACGCCGACCTGTTCGGAAGCTGCACCATCGTCGGTCGTTGCACCCAGCTCACCGGCTCTGTGGCCGCAGCCGACCACCGGAGGGGAGCCGCGCTCGCTCTCGTCGAGGATCCCGCCGACTCCGGCCGTCCCCGCACCCGAAAGGAGATCCCATGACCGACGTCCTGTCCGCCCCGAAGTTCGGGCCGAGGGCCATCACCTACCCCCATCCGATCAACCACGACTGGTACGACTGGCCGACGTTCTCCGATGCCGAGTTCGAGCGGCGCCACAACTTGGTGCGGGGCTTCATGGCCGAGCACGACCTCGACTGCCTGCTGGTGGCCGGCGCTGCCCACCTGTGGGACCGGG
This sequence comes from Candidatus Aldehydirespirator sp., assembly GCA_965203635.1. Lineage (GTDB taxonomy): Bacteria > Actinomycetota > Acidimicrobiia > Acidimicrobiales > Aldehydirespiratoraceae > Aldehydirespirator. The sequence continues at coordinate 1,352,334 of OZ241903.1, read as the reverse complement.
GCTGGGCCAACGTGCGGTGGATCACCAACTACATGGGGACCATGGAGCTCGACAGCTTCGTGATCTTCCCCGCCGAGGGCGAGCCGACGCTGGCCATCCTCGGCCTCAACGCCCGCCTGCCCGACCGGGTCACCCGGTCGATCTTTCCCGACGTTCGCGGCGCCCTCAACACCCGCACCATCCTGGTCGACCGGCTCGACGAGCTGGGCCTGCACCGGGGCCGGGTGGGCATCGTCAACCCCACCCCGTACCTGTCGGTGTCGCGGGACCACTGGGCCGCCCTCACCGGGACCTACCCGGAGATCGAGTTCGCGGAGTTCTCCGACGAGTTCTGGAAGATGCGGCTGGTGCTGTCCGACGAGGAGGTCGCCTGCCTGGAGGAGGCGGCCCGCATCGGCGACGCCACCCAGGTGGCGGTGATGGAGCAGCTCCGCCCCGGCATGACCGAGCACGATCTGTTCCGGATCATCTACTCCACCATCGCCGCCGAGCGGGGCGAGATCCCGTGCATGGTCCTGGCCGGCAGCGAGTCGATGAGCAGCCCCACCAGCGGCTTCCAGCGGCCCCGGCCCATCGGGCGCACCATCACCCCCGACGATGTGCTGCTGATGGAGGTCGGGGCCCGCGATCCCCACGGCTACGAGGCCCAGACGGGCAAGGCGATGGTGTTCTCCGAGCCGCCGCCCGACTACGCCGACCTGCTCGACGTGATGCTGGAGGCCTACCACCGGATAGTGGCCGAGCTGAAGCCGGGCTGCACCGCCAAGGAGCTGCGGGCCGCGGGCAGCATCATCAACGAGCGGGGCTACACCATCGTGGCCCCGCTGGTGCACGGCGTGTTCAACCCCATCGACGCGGGGCCGTTCGTGGGCACGTCGCACCGTCCCGACAAGGACGTGGTGCTGGAGCCCAACATGGCGTTGTGCGTGGAGATCCACCCGTGCACCACCGACATCATCAAGGGTGTGTTCATGGGCGACACCTACGTGATCACCACCGACGGCGCCCGCAACATCAACCATCGGCTGGAGCCGAAGGTCTACGAGCTGGGATAGGAGCCATGACCGAGAAACCTGAACTGGAGTTCCACATTCCCGACGGGCCGTGGCGGCCCGCGGGCGGCCCGGTGGAGGGCATCGACGAGATGATCCTGTCCACCGACGGCCGGCCCGACGGGCCCTACACCCGGCTGATGCGCTTCGCGCCGGGGGTGGACTCCTCGCCCAACGGGGTGCTCACCCACCACTTCTGGGAGGAGGTGTACATCGTGCAGGGCGACCTCACCGACCTGCGCCTGGGCGAGACCTTCACCGCCGGCATGTACGCCTGCCGCCCTCCGGGCATGCCCCATGGCCCGTGGCGCAGCGAGTCGGGCGTGCTGATGGTCGAGTTCCGCACCGGCGGCTACAACCCCTAGACGCACGGAGCCGGCGGGACTTGCGGCGATGAGGCTGTTGATCGACGGAGCTGAGCGGGTGTTCGCTCCCGAGGCGCTGGTCGTGATCGGCTACGCGGGCCGGGACCGGGCCGCGGTCGACCACCACATCGACGAGCTGGCTGAGTTGGGGGTTCCCCGGCCGGCCAGCATCCCGCTGTTCATGGTGTATTCGCCCGGCTTGATCGCGCAGGGGCCGTCGATCGCGGTCACCGGTTCCAACACTTCCGGCGAGGCCGAGATAGTGGTGGTGGTCGACGGAGGCGAGGCCTTCGTGGCGGTCGGGTCCGATCACACCGACCGCGACCTGGAAGCGGTCCACATGATCGCCTCCAAGGCGGTGTGCCCCAAGCCGGTGGCCCTGTCGGGCTGGTCGGCGGCCGAGGTGGGGGACCGCTGGGACGACCTCGTGCTGCGCAGCCGCATCGACGGCGACGTGCTGTACCAGGATGGATCGGCGGCCGCCAACCTGCATCCGTTGGAGCTGGTGGCGGCCATACCGTGGTCCGGCGAGCCGCCGGGCTGCTTTGTGGCCTTCACCGGCACCGTGCCGGTGATCGGCGGCATCCGGCCCAGCACCGGCTTCCGGGCCGAGCTGTCCGGTCCGGGCTTGCCACCGATCGAGTTGAGCTACCGGGTGGAGATCGTCCCGGAACTATCGCTATAGGTCACTGCCGGGGGCGTTGTCCTGTGAGGATCGGCGGGCGTCGATCCACTCTCTGGCCTCGCGGACCCGCTGCTGCACGATCGCGACGGGATCATCCAGTCCCTGCTCCCGACGCCTGGCGGTCCAGCGGGCCCCGAGACCGGCGGCCACTGCTCCGGCAGCCGCCGCGACGACGGCCGCGACCAGGGCTGTGGCCGCTACGAAGCCGAGCGCGGCCACAATTCGCAGGAGCCTGGGGATTCTCACCAATCCGGCGATCCTCGCCGGCCCGGGGATCCGCGCCGGCCCCACCGCCAACGTGCGGTCTCGCCCCGGCCGGTCCGAACTCCACGCCACGCGGCCTTCGAGTATCAGCTCCCTCACCGGCCGTCTCCCGTCCGTGTTGGGTGTTACCAGTGGAGGGTACTGCCCGATCAGGGTGCGGGGTGTGCGGTCGCGGTAGCGTCGTCGGATGCGACTGCTCGTGCTCCAGCACATCGACTGCGAGCATCCCGGCCGCCTGCGTGACTTCCTGGCCGACGACGGCATCGAGTGGACCGCGGTGGAGCTCGACGAGGGCGAGCCCATCCCGCCGCTGGAGGACTACGACGCCATGTGGGTCATGGGCGGTCCGATGGATGTGTGGGACGTCGAGGAGCACCCGTGGCTGGTGCCCGAGAAGCAGGCCATCCGCCGGTGGGTGCGAGAATTGCAGCGCCCGTTCCTGGGGGTGTGCCTCGGCCATCAGCTGCTGGCCGACGCCCTGGGCGGCACGTGCGGGCCGCAGCGCCCGCCCGAGATCGGGGTGCTGCCGGTGGAGTTGACCCCGGAGGGCCGGGCCGACCCGATCTTCGACCAGATGGCTCAGCAGCAGCACGCCCTGCAGTGGCATTCGGTGGCCGTGGCTCAGCCGCCGGAGGATGCGGTGGTGCTGGCCAGCTCGCCGGTGTGCCGAGTGCAGGCCATGCGGGTGGGCGAGCGGGCCTGGTCGATGCAGTACCACGTCGAGGTCGAGGACGACACCGTCCGCAACTGGGGCGAGATCCCCGCCTACCGCCAGGCGCTGGAATCGACCCTGGGCCCCGGCTCCATCGAGCCTCTCGCAGCCGACGCCGACCGCCACATGGACGGCTTCGTGTCCGACGCCCAGCAGCTCTACCGAAACTTCATGTCCGCCGCCGCATAGCCGTCCGGTCTGATGGTGGTGACGCGGCTCGAACGCATCGAGGGCGCGTCCGGGCGCTGGTAGCTGCGGCGTCTGGGCGTCGGTTTCGGCGCTGACTCCGGCAACTGCCGCGTCTGGGCGCTGGCTCCGGCGCTGGCTCCGGCAACTACGGCGTCTGGGCGCTGGCTTCGGCGCTGGCTCCGGCAACTGCGGCGTCCGGGCGCTGACGTTCGCACCGGCGACCCGGCTTTCGTGCAGCTCTCCGCCCTGGCTCCGTCCTGAGACGCGAGGGCCGAAAAGATCGGCGCGTGTACGGACATGAGTCAGGTGTCGGTGGAGTTTCCGACGGGCGCCGGGTCCCGTCAGGGAGGTGTTCAGATGGCAGCCGTGATGACTTCGAGGCATATGCTCCGACGAGCAGGGGTCGGAGCCCTGACCCTGCTCGCCGTCGTTGTGCTTGTCTGGTCCTTCGTCCCGTCCGGCGTCGCCGCGGAGGAGCCGCCCATCCTGATGGTCGGCGGCAGCAAGGCACACCCCGACGACAACTACGTTCAGGTTCAGGAGGGGGATGCGGGCACGAGCCGCGCCGTTCAGGTCACTTTCACCCTCAGTTCTCCCCTGGAGACCGACACCGCATTCGCGTACTACTACCAGAGCAAGGGAGAGCCCGAGTCGTCGGTCTACTCCACGGCCACTCGCGGCGAGGACTTCAGGATCGGCACGACCAGCTCTGTGTGCAGCTGGCACCAGCGGTACGGGACGATGGCCTGCACGAGTGTCATCCCCGCCGGAGAGACCGAGGTCGCCGAGAGCGTCACCGTCGTGGGCGACGACATCGACGAAGGCGAGCGGGAGAGACTGGAGATCAACCTCTTGCCGGACGAGAGGACCACCAAGTACCGGCTTATGGCGACGATGGCCGCCGCGAAGCAGAATCGCCTGAGCGACGGGCGGCCGACCTATTCCGGGCTCGTCATCCTGATAATGGACGACGACGATGTTCCGGCTGGGGCGGACGGCCCGACCTGCACCTGTCCGGCGCCCCAACAGGCGCGGGAGGCCGCCCCTGCCGCCGAGTCCCCGAACCGCCTGGAGGCCCAGCAGGCGCGGGAGGGCGCCCTCATGCGTTGGAGTCCCCCCACTGTCGAGTTCGTCAAGTCGGACGTGGCTGTCCGGGAGAGGCGGGGCGGGAACTCCCGCGACCTGATCGTCAGGCTCAGCGAGTATGCCCAGGTCGACACGGTGGTCCAGTACACCGTCCACTCCGCCGGCAGCGTGGCCGTGGGACTTCCCTCCGATGCGGACAGGCGGGCCACGCAGGGCGCGGACTTCCGCACGGCTGGACTCTGCGAGGTGCATGCTGTCGGCATATGCAGGGGGACTGTCACGATCCCGCAGGGGCTTGACCGGGCGGCAATAGGGGTCGCAATCAAGGACGACGACCTGGTCGAGCGGCGCGAGGTGTTCAAGATTCGGATCGACCCGGGCACCCACTACATCCCCACGTCCGGCAACAGAACGATTCGCATCGAAATCCGGGACAACGGCTAGCCACAAGGGCCACGGATACGCCCACCTAGCCAGCCGGTACGGCAATTGCGTCGCCGGCTGCCTCCAGCGGCTCACTCGGTTGCTTTGGCCGGTCCGCTGCCAACGTAGACGTTCTCGCGATGCCACTCCAGGTAGGCACTATCCGGCGCGATCGCGCCGCTCGGCAGCACCAGCTTGGTGCTGAGGACCTGCCCGAAGTAGCGATCCACGCCGGGGTCGTCACGCGCGCTGATCTCCAGCCGCTGTGCACGGTGGACGCGTAGCCCGCCGTTCACCGTGATGAGCCCGGTGTCGAAGGCGGCGTCGTGCACCCCGCATGCCGCTACGCCGTTGCGCTCGTCCAAGCGCTCTTTGTCGTTGCAGACGGCCCACGGCTTGATGTGAGAGGCCACCAGCAGTTTGTGTCTGGGAAGTGATCGGGGCGCGAACCCGCAGAATGCGCAGCTGTTGCCGAAATTGGACAGGACATTCCTCGCGAATCGGTGCTGTCCTAGACGCACCTGATGTTCCGCCAACCGCGTGGTGGAGGCGTCGTCGGCCAACAGCCGAGCACGGTGTCGCGCGGCCCGGATCGCGACAACTTCATCCAGGGTGTGTCGGGCCAGTTCCTCTTGGCCGAGAAGGTCGAAGTCACCGGAACCCTCCAACGCGAGGAAGTCCGGCAGGCGCTCCGGTCCAATCCCCATGTCTCGCGCCGCGAGCAGCACGCGGTCATACAGCCTGGGAAACTGACGGACGTCGACGGACATCTCGGCGAAGAATCGCCACTCATGCGCGCCCGAGTGGGACAGCGAGCCGTCGAGCGAACTGCGCCAGCGAAGGCAGCGGTGTGTTGGGGTTGTTGGCCACAGCTCGCCTTACCCGTTCGTCGGGGTCCGAGGCCAACTCGTTGAGCAGTTCGGGTCGACACCACGGGCTGGAAGCGCCGCGCTGGCGCACATCAACAGACCAGCTCTCGGCGAGTTCCTCTCGCATCTCCGGCGGGCAGCTGGGGTTGGCGAACAGCGCGAACCGGATGTCCTCGTCCTCATCGAACTGGTACATCTCCATGACATCCTCGGGACAGTTGGGATGTCCGGCGATGACGGCGTGAACCTCCCACCGGTAGGGCTCGTTTGACAGTTCTCGCAGCGTGTCTGCGGCACACGAGGGGCCGGCCGCCGCGGCCGGGCGACCGCTCAGCCCACTGACGAACGCGTTGAGATGCATGAGGCGATGAGACTGGCGGTCGTGTTGGCCATGGTTCGTGGATTATAGTTCATATCTTTTCGTGCAATGTAGCGGTTGGTCCGTGGCGTCACTCCCTTATCTTGCAGTGGCTTGGGCGAAGGCGGATGCTGTCGCCGGCGGCGAGCACCGCCATCTCGGGCTTGGTGTTCATTCTGCGGTATAGATCGAGTATTTTTTGCGGTATCGCTCGGGTATAATCTGCGGTATGGAGATGGGGAGCGAGGTGCCGGCCGGGTACAGGCCACGGGTGGTGGACCAGCAGATGGTGGACTCTTTGAGGTCGTCTCCGGCGGTGGCGGTGGAAGGCCCCAGGGCGTGCGGCAAGACGTGGACGGGTAGACGCTTCGCCAACAGCGTCGTGCGGTTCGACGAGCTCCCATCGACGAGCATCAGGCTGGAGGCCGACCCCGCCGCGTTCCTGGTGGGCGACACCCCCCGGCTGCTGGACGAGTGGCACCTCGCCGACGGGGTCTGGAACGCCATGCGCCACGCATGCGACGACCGGGCCCTCAACGGGCAGTTCATCCTGGCCGGATCGATCCGGCCGACCTACACCATCACCGACCACAGCGGCGCTGGCCGGGTGGCGCGGCTGAGGATGCGCCCGATGTCGCTGTTCGAGTCGGGAGACTCGACCGGCCACATCTCGCTCAGCGGTCTGCTGGGCGGCGGGCCGTGCCGCGCCGATCCTCCGGAGTCCGATCTGCTTCGGGTGGCCGAGTTGGTATGCCGGGGTGGGTTCCCTCGCTTCATCGCGCTGGATCCCGCCGACGCGGGCGCCCGTCTGGGCGACTATCTGCGGGACGTGGCGATGGTGGACCTCCGGGGTGGCGAGGTCACCCACGATCCGCCGAAGATGCTGGCCCTGGTCTCTTCTCTGGCCCGCAACGAGGGCACTTCGGCCTCGGCGAGGACGCTGATAGCCGACACGGCCAGCACGGGCGGACCGTCGGATCGCGACACCGTGAGAAGGTACCTGGACCGCCTGGAGGAGGCGTTCGTGATCGAGCCGTTGCCCGCGTGGTCCACCCACCTGCGCAGCAGCGCGACGCTTCGGTCGACGCCCAAGCGCTACTTCGTCGACCCGTCGCTGGCGGCGGCCGTGCTGCGGGCCACTCCCGCGGGTCTTCGGGCCGACCTCGCCGCCCTGGGGCTGCTGTTCGAGTCTCTGGCGGTGCGCGACCTGCGGGTCTACGCGCAAGCGGCGGGAGCGGAGGTTCGCTTCTACCGCGACTCCAAGAACCTCGAGGCCGACGCCATCATCACTCGTGGCGCAGGCGACTGGGCGGCGGTGGAGATCAAGCTCGGCGGCACCGACGCCATCGCCTCAGCCGTGGAGTCCCTGCGCCGTGTCCGCAGCAAGGTGGACATCCAGCAGGCTGGCGAGCCCTCGCGCCTGATCGTGCTGACTGCGGCGGGACGGGCCTTCGAGACCGTCGACGACATAGCCGTCGTGCCCGTAACCCTCCTAGGTCCCTGACCGTCGCGCAGTATGGGGTGTCGCGGTCGTTTCCGCCCTATGATCGCTGTTGTGCGATTATCGTGTTTATGCGATTATGCTCGTCGGAGTGGAGGTCGAGGCGCACGATGAGGTTGTGGCGTGGCTTTCTGGGCTCAGCAGCGCTGAGTGGGCCGAAGTAGCCAGAGCCCGGCAGGCTGCCCGAGACTGCGCGAAGAACGATCCCTGAAGGGAGGACACGATGGCGAACCGATCGCGTTGGGAGGACATCAAGAAGGAGCGGGGCGATCCCTCCGCGGAGGTACGGGCCGGCGTCGAGCATGACCTCGCGCTCGGTCAGCTCATCTATGACCTGCGCATCGAGGTGGGTTTGAGCCAGCGCGAGCTGGCGGAGCGGATGGGCACGACCCAGTCGGTGATCTCGCGGCTCGAGGAGGGTGGCGGCGCCCGCAACCGCATTGACACGCTCGCCCGGGTGGCGACCGCGTTGGGCCGTCACCTAGTGCTCTCGTTTCCAGCCGACATGCCCGAACGCCTGGAAGACGCAGTCCAGGTCGCCTAGAAGCACCTCTAGCGCGATAGGGCGTGCTCGGAGACCTACGACGACATGCCCGCCGAATGAACCTGATCCCGCGTGGGTTCACAAGGTTCCTGTGTCTTGACACATCACACTGTGGGGGGTTCGCGACTTCCTCTAGCCCTTGTGTTAGCAGCGGTCTTGGCGGCGGCGCAAAACTCCTGCCCCGCGCCAACCCCTGCTCCTGCCTCGCGAAATTCTGCTGTTCGCGGCAAACCCCGAGGGAAACAGGGTTGTTCGGCAGCAAGATTCAGGCGTAATCGGGGGATCGAGCGGCCCCGTCTCCTGCCCCTCTCTAGTGGGGTCTGGTTGAACTCGGATCAGGGTCGCAGGTACGATCCGGCCTGCCATCCCAGCAGAGGTTTCTTTTGCCGGAAACCTCCTTCATCTATCCGACCACTTAGAGGGTTGTGGCGTCGTCATGGCTCCCTTCGGGGTCGGATAGGCGTTGGGATGACAAAACCGATGCTCAAGCCACCCGGAGGGGGCCACCATGCCCGGACGCCGAATCGCCGTATCTGTCCTTGCTGCCCTGCTCGTAGCGGGAGCGTGCGGCGGCGACTCCGACGAGGCCGCGGAGCAGGACGACGCCAGCCGCTCCGCTGTAGCGGAAATCACCGAGCAACTGGACGGCTCCCAGCCTGACCCGGCCGCAGACCCCAGAATACAGGACCAGGGACGTTTTTCGTAGTCCCTATGGGAGCGGCGAGGTTACATAGCTCTCAACCAGAAAGGTGAACCCCATGGCAATGAAGGAATATGGGTCTGGTCCCTCGCCCGTCCCAGGACCGTCACGCGAACCCCAATGGACCACAGGGCAAGGCATCGGATTCCTCGTGGCATTGCCTGGCTGCCTGCTCGCTCTCGTAGGTCTAATCGGACTGATGGTCACAGACGGAAGCCCCGGCAACTACATCTTCGGCTCCGGCTTCGCACGAGGAGCCATCGGAGCCATCCCAGGAACAATCGTGTTCAACAAGTGCAGTCGTCCTGCTGTTCGTCCTGCTGCTGCACGAGAACGACCTTCGTCAGCTATGTCAAGATCTCTTGAAGCCGACAGCAAAGTAGCAGAGACCACGGAATCCGCCGAAAGAAGACGCAACGCTCGTGATGCTGTCGTGCTCGATGCGGCATTACAACTAAGCCGCGCGATACACACGAGGCGTCTCCAAACAGGTGCTCAAACGATCCCACGCAACTCTGCGAAGCAGTATCTCAGCGCTGGAGTGATCGACCGGGCGACACGCCTCGGGATTACTTTCCCAGCATCCGCTGCTGTCAATCGTGCTATTGGGGTGGGCTGGCTGAAAACAGAAGGCAGCGGGGCAGATGAAGTCCTCTCCTGCACTTCTGATCGATTGCCGACCATGAGCGACATAAGAGAGGACGAGCCAGTATCGGATGGTGAAGATCCCGGCGAGCCCGAAGCAGATTGAAGCTCACGGCTCGCTGCCATCGTGCATCCCATTCGCCCAACACCCGAAAGCGACAAGCACCATGCCGGAGCGCCGAGGATGCGTCTAGCCCTTGCGGCGGCACTCATGGCGCTGCTGGCTGGGTTCGCGGGTGCCTGTGGTGGCGATGATGAAACCTCTACAAGGAGCGACGGCACTACGGCGAGCCTTGACGTTGACTCCCTAACGACTTTCTCTGATGACGCCGCTCACATGGCGGCTGACCTGAGCGAAGACTCCATCCTCATAGATGACGGTGACCTCAGTCGTCATGCTGAGCAAGTGGCTACGGCTGCGAGGTATCTGGCTGAGGTTCCGGTCATTGCGTATAGCGATCCGCATGAGTGGTTTGGCATAGCTGGCCGAATCGGCCATCTGAGAATGCCGTTGTCTACGTACATTCAGACAGCAGCCAACATAGCAGAGAAGACATCCGACAGGAACGAAGCAATAGCGGCAGCAGATGCTATCGAGCGTGCATCTGAGATACTTAATCATGCAACAAGTTCATCGGTCGCAGATTTGGAACGCTCAGCAATCGAGGAATACTTCTACTTGAAGGTTAGCGTCTATGAAGAACAAGATGCTGAACGCTATTTTGAAGCAGAGCATGCAGTCATAAGAACGGCAAACGAGTTGCTGATTGCAGTCGCGGATTTTGACCGTGCTCGGGCGGCTGTTGGGGTAGCTCGCTTTGACAGTATTTCTGTTCAAGAGCAAGCTCGTGCTCTGCTTCTGCAAGCCGAAGCAAATTTTGAGCAGGCACAAGAAGCATCTTTGGAGGCTATCAAGGTTCGCAACGACCACTCTCAGAGATTTGATTGGGAGTTCGAATAGGAATGCAAGAATCTGGTAGGGCTGTGCCGTGGTCACAGTCGCAACCAGACAGCGTAGAGGGGAACATATTTCATGCGATACATACTTGGCGTAGTGCTGGGTGCGGCACTGTTTGTGCTCCCTGGTGTCCCCGCGTTCACGTCGTGGGAGGACGCCAGAGACAAGCCTCCGCTCTTTGACCTCTACTGTGATGTGGATTACTGGCAGGGAAGCGCTCAGTGCCCTAGCGAGAAGACAGTGTTGGCAGCTGTCCTGGGAGCCATAGCCGGACTCGTGGTTGCATCTATCGGAAGGCCCGCCACGCAACAGTTTGGGACCACCACCCAAGGGAATCGAGACTCTGGCGGGCCTCGTGAGCCATCGATCTATGAATTGGAGGCAAGAGAGTATGCAGAGAGAAGCTCCATATTGTCATTGCCGACAGCAATCGCGCTGTCGGTAGCTCTAGCAGTGGCGATACTGATGGCAGGGGTGAGCATCTATTGGAACATAGCGGCTGTTGCCGTTCCAGTTGTGATCGTGTGCCTCAGACTTGTCAAGGGCCGCAGGGCATGGAAACATTACACAGAGACACGGACGGGCTAAGGTGCAGGAGACTACTCCGCTGAAGTCCTTACACTCTCGGTCCGGCATCCGAGAACGAATAGTCCGCATCTGACGGAGAGAATCATTAGAAACCTGTGATCCGTAATCACAGGTTTTGCCCGAGGCTTGCCGCACCCCACCGACCTCCATGACGGCTCGGGGGATGACCCGAGCCGGGCTCCACCGCCCACTTAGCTGCCCCTGTGGGCTGACCTGACGAGCAGACGGTCACTAGGCCGTCACTTCGTCGCGCCCGTGAACGAGTAGAGGGGCCGGGCACCCCTACAGATGAGGTACCGGGAGATACAAGAGAACCCGGAGATATCCCTCGAAAGTCCAAAAAGGCTCCGAAATCGCTCGATCTCGAATTAATTGGCGAACCCTCGCGCCGAAAATTCGCGAAGGCCCCACTGTCGGGCAGGCGGGATTTGAACCCACGACCTCCTCGTCCCGAACGAGGCGCGCTACCAAGCTGCGCCACTGCCCGTGTGCAGCGCCGGAGATGCTAGCCGAGGCCAGGGCCCGAGCGGCCCTCAGGTCGCAGCGAACAGGAGCGGGAACCCGCTGCCGGCCACGCTTTCAGGCGGGAGCGGCTGCCTCGGCCAGAGTGGATGCCACCAGGCGGGCCAGGCGCATCGGGTTGATCGGCTTCACCAGCCAGGCGTCGGCCGCGCTGCGGCGGGCCAGGAACTCGTCGGCGTCGCGGTCGAGCAGCATGATCACCGGCCGGCGCTCCAGCCGGCCCATGTCCTCCTCCTGACGGACGGCCATACATGCCGCCATGCCGCCCATGTTGCCGACCTGCAGGTCGAGCAGCACCAGATCGGGCTCGACCAGTTCGATCGCGTCGAGGGTGTCCGCGCCCTGCCTCACCCTGTGAAGGCGGTAGTCGCCGCCCAGCGCGGCCTCGCACTGCTGTGCGATCCAGTCGGCGTCGGTCACCAGCAACACCTCTCCCACGGCGCAGATCGTACTGGCCTGAGGCCGGGCGGATGAACGCCACCCAGGAGGAATCCTCGGATTCACAGCGAGGCCAGGGCCCGAGCGGCCTGTGAGCGCAGCGAACAAGAGTGGGGAACCTGGCCGAGCGGCCCTCAGGTCGCAGCGAACAAGGGCGGGCATCCCCACACCTCCCCGATGCCGACGGGGCGGGCTAACCTCGGTGGCCATGCTGGACATCGAGTCGCTCCGCCGTGATGCCGACGGGAACGCAGAGCCCTACCACCTGCTCCGCCCCACGGGGGAGCTCGATGCCTACACCGTCGCCCAGTTCCGCGAGGCGCTGGCCGAGCAAGCCGCCTCGGGTCGCCTCGTGGTCGATCTCTGCGGCGTGCCCTTCATCGACTCGGCCGGCCTCGGCGCGCTCATCGGCGGGATCCGCCGCATCCGCGAGAACGAGGGCCGGGTAGTGGTCTACTGCAACGGCACCACGCTGCTCCGCCTGCTGCACACCACCGGCTTCGACCGCATCGTGCCGGTGGAAGAGACCCTCGAGGCCGCCGTCGGCGCCCTCGACCGCGATCCCGACACCTAGGGTTCGCGTCGCGCACCGCTCCCTGCTGCGTCGTCCGATGAGGCTCACCCGGCGGGTCGCCGGCTGCGCGGCTGTGCTTCTGGGCGCGGCACTGGCATCGGTCCTGCCCGCCTCGGCCGCAGCTTCGAGCGCCACCGGCATCGCGGCGGCCGCAGGCTCGAGCGCCACCGGCATCGCGGCGGCCGCAGGCTCGAGCGCCACCGGCATCGCGGCGGCCGCAGGCTCGAGCGCCACCGGCATCGCCTCGGCCGCAGCCTCGAACACCACCGGCATCGCCGCGCAGGCAGGACCGGGAGTGGTGGACGTCGTCGAAGTCTCGGGCTATCTCGACCCGATCATGGCCGACTTCATCGAGCGGTCCATCGACAAGGCTGAGGCCGACGGCTCGCTCGGCCTGGTGCTGCAGGTGAACAGCTCCCGGGCCACCGTGAACGGCCAGCGGCTGCGTGAGCTGGCCGACCGCATCGTCGGTTCGGGGGTGCCCGTCACGATGTGGGTCGGTCCGTCCGGTGCAGAGGCCCGCGGCGGAGTGGGTCAGCTCGCCGGGGTGGTCACCGACCTGGCTCTGGCTCCCGGCTCCGAGCTGGGCGACCTCGGCCCGCCGGTCCTGCCGGCCGAGCACCTGACCGAGACCTTCGCCCAGGCCTATCCGAGCATGCGCTCCTCGGTGGTCTCCTCCGCGGAGGCGATCGAGCTCGGCCTGGCCCGGGAGGCGCCGACCCTGCCCTTCTTCGTGCTCGACCTGCCCGGCTTCGAGACGGAGATCGACGAATCCGGCGACGAGCCGGTACGGGTCCCGGTGAGCCGGGTCCGCTTCGCCAAGCTCGCGCTGCTCGACCAGTTCATGCACGTCGCGGCCAGTCCCGCGGTCGCCTACCTGCTGTTCCTCGTGGGCGCCGGGCTGCTCGTCTTCGAGCTCTACACCGCCGGCGTCGGCATCGCCGGCGGGATCGGCGCCATCACCTTCCTGCTCGGCTGCTACGGGCTGGCGGCGCTGCCGGCGAGGGGTTGGGCCATTGCCCTGCTGCTGGTGGCCATGTTCGGCTATGCCGTGGACATACAGATCGGTGTGCCCCGGGTGTGGACGGTGATCGCCACCGTGTGCCTGGTGGCCGGGTCGCTGACCCTGTTCGAAGGCGTGCTGCTGTCGTGGATCACGCTGCTGGCGGGGATCGTCGGGGTGTTCGCCGGGATGGTGGCCGGCATGCCCGCCATGGTGCGAACCCGCTACGGCACCCCGACGATCGGACGCGACTGGATGATCGGGTCCCTCGGCGTGGCCCGCGACGACGTCGACCCCGAAGGCGTGGTGGTGATCGACGGTGCCCCGTGGAGGGCCCGCACCCAGCGGGCCACCCCCATCTCCGGGGGCGACCCGGTCCGCGTAATGGCGCTGGAGGGACTGATCCTCACGGTGGAACCGGCCGACCCCGAGGACGGCTCGCCCGACGATTCTGAGGCTGCAAACGCCCCCTGACCCGCGGCGGCCACCGCTGCCGGAGCCCGAAAAAGCTCTCCGGCGGCTTGTATCTCCGTAGATGCGTGTGCTATTTCGTCACCCGGAGGAGGCGCGCTCGTATGAGATTTGCTTCGCACAATGAAGTCGAATGGCAGTTGCGGGCGGCTTGCCGGGGACCCCACGCCTCGGTGTTCTTCCCGCCGCCCTACGTCGAGAAGCGCGAGGAGAAGCGGCGCCGCGAGCTCCGGGCCAAGGACATCTGCGCCTCCTGCTCGGTGCAGCCCGACTGCCTGCAGTACGCGCTCGACATCGGCGAGCAGCACGGCATCTGGGGCGGCCTCAACGAGATCGAGCGCCGCGACCTCCTGCTGCGCATGGCCCGCACCTGACCTGGGCTCCCGCCTGAGCCATACGGGGTCTGAGCCTCACCCAGGCTGAGCTACGCCCCGGCGCGAGCCTCACCCAGGCTGAGCTACGCCCCGGCGCGAGTCACAGCTCAGGCAGCCGCGACCCGGCGATGCGCAGGTCCCCCCGCCTGCGGGTGACGCCCGTGCCGTCCAGCCGGGCCAGCAGGGCCAGGGCGTACTTGCGGGTCGTGCCCCAGGCGTCGCGGACCTCGGCCACCGTCACCCCTTCGGGCTTGTCGGCCAGCAGCCGGGCCACCACCCGCGCCGCCTCGGTGACCGCGTCCGCCCCGAAGTGGATGCCGCCGCTCTCGACCAGCCGGCCCTGCCTCACCAACAGGCGCAGCTCGTCGCCGCCGACGTCGTCGGGAGCAGGCGGCGCGAACGGAGCGGCCTCGGCTGCCTTCACGAACGGGTGGTCGGCCAGTGGATCGGTGCCGCCGGCGGGCCGGGCCCGCCCCTCGACCGAGTCGATGCCTTCCAGGGTGTCGATCACAGCCCGCTCGAAGTCATCGAGCCCGGCCAGGTCGAGACCGAGCGGCCCGGCCGCGGCAACGGCCTCGGTCAGCCGCCCGCTGGTCTGCTCCAAGTGTTCGGGTGCCACCGCCCACCGTCCCAGATCGGCTGGGCGGGCGATGCCGGTCATCCGCTCCAGGCGAGCCGCGTCGATGCGGCCCCGCTCCGCGATGATCCGGTCCACTGAGCGGTCGGGCCGGGCCCTGGACGCGGGCAGCACCGGCTCCACATCGAGAACCTCGCCACCGCCGACCGTCTCGGACCGCCCCGACTCGCGCAGGATGAACCGGTCGCCCATGCAGAGCGGCAGACGCAGCGGCAGGTGCAGGCGGACGAGCCCGGTCCTCCCCGGCTCGATGGCCGCCGGCCCCAGCACCCGCAGCCGCACCGGATGCTCGCCCGACCCGATGTAGGCCGCATAGGCGCCCCGCCGGGTGACCGGATGGTCCAGCGAGGCCAGCACCGACAGCTCGGCGTCGATGGTGTCGGTGGCGTGCCACTGCTCGGCTCGCACCACGGCATCTCCCCGGGCCACGTCGCGGTGGCCCGCCCCCACGAGGTTGACCGCCACCCGGTTGCCGGGACCGATCCGGTCGCACTGCTGGTACAGGCTCTGGAGGGCCCGCACCCGCACGCCGCGCCCGGCGGGGAGCAGGGTCAGGCTGTCTTCGGCGGTGAGCGCTCCGCCGGTCAGCGTGCCGGTCACCACCGTGCCCGAGCCCTTGATGGCGAAGGCCCGGTCCACCCAGAGCCGGGGCCGGTGACGGTCGGCTGCGGTGGGGGTCAGGGCCAGCAGGCCGTCCAGCGCGTCGATGAGCGCGTCGATGCCGGTCCCGGTCACCGCGTCGGTGGCCACTATCGGCGCCTCGTCCAGGAACGTGCCCGCCACGTGTTCGGCCACGTCGAGGCGGGCCAGCTCCACCAGGTCGTCGTCGGCCTCGTCCATCTTCGTTAGGGCCACCAGCCCGTGGCCGAGGCCGAGCAGCTGCAGGATCCGCAGGTGCTCCTCGGACTGCGGCTTCCATCCCTCGGTGACGTCGACCACGAACACGCAGGCGTCCACCCCGCTCACCCCGGCCAGCATGTTCTTGAGGAAACGGACATGGCCGGGCACGTCGATGAAGGCGATCTGCCGTCCCGACGGCAGCGGCATCGACGCGAAGCCCAAGTCGATGGTGAGGCCCCGCTCCTTCTCCTCGGCCAGCCGGTCGGGGTCGGTGCCGGTGAGGGCCCGCACCAGGGTGCTCTTGCCGTGGTCGACGTGTCCGGCAGTGGCGACTACGTGCATCGGCGCCGACTTACTCAGCCGCGGGAATTGGCAGCGTTATGCGCCATATATGGGGCATTCTGCTGCCAATTCGATTCAGGCGGGCGGCTCGGCGGCGCCAGCGACTTCGCGCAGCGCCGCGGCCACCTCGGCGTCGTCGTCGGGGTGGACGGTGCGAAGGTCGACGACGGTGGCGCCGTCGACGACCCGGGCGATGATCGGGCGGGGCCGCGACCTCAGCCGGCTCACATGGTCGCCGGTCGCGGCGACCCCCACGGACTCGATCTCGACGCCGGGCAGGGTGCCTCCTCCGGGCGTGGCCGCAGTGCTCGCCTCCTGCAGGCCCTCGTAGGCGCCGAGACGTTCCCGGAGCTGTGCGGTAGTGAGCGCCGCCATGCGCCAGAAGTCGATGGCCTGGCCGTCCTGGCGCAGGTAGGCCAGCGCGGTGTGCTGGAGTGCGGCCAGCACCAGCGACCCGGGCCGCAGAGCCCGGGCCAGCCGATGGCGGCGGCAGGCCTCGACCAGGTCGGCCCGCCCGGCGATGATGCCGGCCTGGGGCCCGCCCAGGAGCTTGTCGCCGGAGAACGTCACCAGCGCCGCGCCGGCCTCCAGCGTCTGGCGGGCGGCCGGCTCGGAGTCCAGCCACGGCGGCGGGCCGCTGTCCAGCCACGGGCATCGGCTGTCGAGCAGCCCGGAGCCGATGTCGGCCACCAGCGGCGGTCCCAGGTCGGCCAACTCGGACGTGCTGGGCGCCTCGGTGTAGCCCACCACCCGGAAGTTCGACTGGTGCACCTGCACCACGACGGCCACATCGTTGCCGGGGTCGGCCACCGCGGCGGCGAAGTCGCCCCGGCGGGTGCGGTTGGTGGTCCCGACCTCCACCAGCCGGGCGCCCGACCAGGCCATCACGTCGGGCACCCTGAACCCGCCGCCGATCTCCACCAGCTCGCCTCGGGAGACCACCGCGTCGCGGTCCTCGGCCAGCGCGGCCAGCACCAGCATCACGGCCGAGGCGCAATTGTTCACCGCCATGGCGGCCTCGGCCCCGCAGGCCCGGGCCAGCAGCGCGGGCGCGCCGGCCTGGCGGTCGCCGCGCTCGCCGGTCTCGAGATCCAGCTCCAGATTCGAGTAGTCGGCGCTCTGGCTCCAGGCCAGCGGCGCCCGCCCCAGGTTGGTGTGCAGCAGCACGCCGGTCCCGTTGATCACCGGCGCCAGCAGCCGCCGGCGGATGGCGCGGGCCCGATCCTCGGCCGAATCGGGATCACCGGCCGCGATCGCGGCCCGGGCCGCGTCCACCAGAAGCGGATGGGGCAGGTCGACGCCGGCCAGCGAGCGGGCTAGCCGGTCGACGGAGGGCGGTCGATCCTGGGTCGGCACGTCGCCGACAAGGCTAGGCATCCTGACCCGACGGTCAATGCGGGGTGATGCCCATACGCTGGGGGCGTGTTCGTCGTGCTGCTCCTAGCGCTGCTCTGCGTGCCCCTGCTGGAGCTGTATGTGATCATCCAGGTGGCCGGCGGGATGGGGACCGGCCAGACCATCGTGCTGCTGATCGCGGTGTCGGTGGTGGGGGCGTGGATGGTGCGCCGCTCCGGGCTGGGTGTGCTCAAGCAGATCCGCGCCCGCCTGAGCCGCGGCGAGTTGCCGGCCGCTGAGTTGGTGGACGGGCTGCTGATCCTGGTCGCGGGCGCGTTGATGCTCACACCCGGCTTCATCACCGACGCGGTCGGGCTGCTGCTCCTGTTCCTGCCCACCCGCGTGCTGGTGAGATCCCTGCTGATGCGTCACTTCTCGAAGAAGATCACCGTCGGGGGATGGTCGGCGGGTCCCGGCGGGCGGGGCGGCTTCGGCTTCGGCTACGACTCCGGCGGCGGCCGGGACTGGGGCGGCCCCGGCGGGTTCGACGCGGGCGGAGCCGATGTCCGGGACGTGGACGAAGTGCGCGAGATCCGTGACCGCCGGCAGAGCAGAGAGGACCCCCATGAAGATTGACCCGGGCGTGACCGCGGCCGTGGACGGGGTGCTGACCACCACCCGCGCCGTGCGACGGCGCCTCGACCTTGAGCGCCATGTCGACGATGAGATCATCCTGGACTGCATCGACATCGCGGAGCAGGCGCCCACCGGAGGCAACCAGGGCAGCCGGCGCTGGCTCATCGTGCGCGACCCCGAGCTCAAGCAGCGGCTGGCCGACCTCTACCGCGATGTGATCGGCAATCGCCTGATCGAGGCCCGCGACCGTCTGGCCGGCACCGGCGACCCGCGGGAGCGGGCCATGCTCTCCTCGGGGCATCTGGCCGAACATCTCGGCGAGGTGCCCGTCATCGTCATCCCGGTGATCCTGGGGCGCCACGACAACAGCGGCCGTCCCGGCCTGTTCGACTCGGTGATCCAGAGCGGGTGGAGCTTCTGTCTGGCCCTGCGAGCCAGGGGCCTGGGCACTGTCTGGACCACCGCCGGCCTGGCCAAGGCCCCCGAGATCAAGGAGCTGCTCGGCATCCCCGACGACGTGACCGAGATCGCCATGTTCCCGGTGGCGTGGACCGTCGGCACCGACTTCAAGCCGGCCCGGCGGCTTCCGGCCCGCGAGATCGCCTACTTCGACGGCTACGCCCGCACCTACGAGCGGGGGCCCAGCGACCCGGTGTGCATGGCCGACGGTCCCGGCACCGTCGTCGAGGCGGACATCCGGGCCGATCCGGCTGCGGTATGGGCGCAGGTGACCGACATCAACCTGCCGGCGCGGTTCTCCGAGGAGTTCCAGGGGGCCGAATGGGCCGACGGCCACGACGGCCCGGCGTTGGGCGCCTCATTCGTGGGCCGCAACCACCATCCGGGCCGGGGGGACTGGGAGGCTCAGTGCTTCGTGGACGTGCTCGAGGAGCAGGCCGCGTTCGGCTGGTGCACCAGCGACATCGACAACCCCGGCGCCCGCTGGCGCTTCGAGCTCGAGCCCGTGGTGGGCGGCACGCGGCTGCGCTTCCGGGGCATCCTCGGCCCCGGCCCGTCCGGGCTCGACCAGATCATCGCGGCCCGTCCCGACCTCGAGCCCCGCATCATCGACCGCCGCATGGCCGAGCACCGGGCCAACATGCAGCGGGTCGTGGAGGGCGTGAAGGCCGCGGCCGAGCAGGCATAGCCGGCGGCTCCTTCCGGATAGCGGCCTGCGGCGTGGTTCGCATATGAGGACCTCAGTCCAGCTCACTGCGGATGCCGCGCCGTGGCCCGAGTCGGTCGACTTCGTGACCGGGGCCGAGGCCCTGGGCGTGGACGCGGTGTGGGTCGCCGAGGCGTGGGGGTCCGACGCGGCCTCCCCGCTGGGCTACCTCGCGGCCCGAACCGAACGGGTGACGCTGGGCGCGTCCGTGTTCCAGGTCGGGGTCCGCTCGGCGGCGATGACGGCCCAGACCGCGCTGACCCTCAACGAGCTGTCGCAGGGCCGGTTCGTGCTGGGGCTGGGAGTGTCGGGACCGCAGGTGATGGAGGGCCTGCACGGAGTGGGCTTCGCCGATCCGCTGGGCCGCATGGCCGAGACGCTCGACGTGATCGCGCAGGCCTTCGCCGGTGAGCGCATCGCCTACGCGGGCCGTCATCTGCGGCTTCCCCTGGCCGGCGGGGAGGGCAAGTCGCTGCGCTTGTCGATCCGGTCCGGGACGGCCCCGCCCGTCTATCTGGCCGCGATGCTGCCGAGGATGCTGGAGCTGACCGGCGAGCGGGCCGACGGCTGGCTCGGCACCAGCTTCGTGCCCGAGGGAGCCGAGGACGCCTATTTCCGCCATCTGCGGGCCGGCGCGGCCCGGGCCGGCCGGACCCTCGACGACATCGACATCTGCCAGGGGGCCGAGGTCGCCTTCGCCCGCGACGAGGCTGAGCTGGCCGCCATGATCGACGCCCGCCGGCCCGGGCTGGCCTTCAGCCTCGGCGGCATGGGCTCGGGCCGTTCCAACTACTTCAACTCGGCCTATGCCCGCCAGGGCTTCGCCGATGTCGCCGCCGAGTCGCAGCGTCTGTGGCTGGCCGGCGACAGGCAGGCCGCGGCCGCGGCGATCCCCGACGAGATGGTGCTGGCCACCACCCTCATCGGCACCGTCGAGATGGTGCGGGACCGCCTGGCCGGGTGGAATGCCGCCGGGGTCGACACCGTGCGCCTGTACCCGGCCGGCGACACCGTGGATGAACGCCTTGACACCCTCGGCCGAGCGCTGGACCTGGTTCCGTAGAGCTGCACCGGCCGCCGCGTGTCTCGCGGTGGCCGGATTCGCGGTGCTCGCCGCGACTCCACATGCCTGGGCACAACCCTCGGACACCTTCTCGGACACTGATCAAGCCGGCGTGCACCGCGACGCGGTCGAAGAGCTCGGCGCCGCGGGGATCCTGAGCGGCACGGGATGCACGCCCGACCGTCTGTGCCCGCAGCAGCCGCTGCCCCGATGGGCGATGGCGGTCTGGCTGGTGCGCGCTCTCGACGGTCGAGATCCCCCCAGCACCAGAAGCTCGCGCTTCGTCGATGTCCCGTCCCGGCAATGGTGGGCGCCGCATGTGGAGCGTCTCTTCGACCTGCGTGTCACCTACGGGTGCGGCGCGAACCCGGCCCGCTTCTGCCCGGACCGGCCCGTGACCCGAGCCGCGATGGCCAGCTTCCTGAAGCGGGCGTTCCGGCTCAGCCCGGCCGATCCAGCGGGGTTTGCCGATACAGGGGGCAACACCCACGAGTCCGCGATCGACGCGCTCGCCGCGGCAGGCATCACGACGGGCTGCTCGACCTCCCCGGCCCGCTTCTG
Source organism: Candidatus Aldehydirespirator sp. (assembly GCA_965203635.1). Lineage (GTDB taxonomy): Bacteria > Actinomycetota > Acidimicrobiia > Acidimicrobiales > Aldehydirespiratoraceae > Aldehydirespirator. Next base: position 1,331,434 of record OZ241903.1, on the reverse strand, counting down.
CCCGGATGTGCCTGTGACGCGGGCCCAGATGGCGTCGCTGTTGGCTCGGGCGTTGCGGTTCAATGCCACCATCACCTGGCTGTCCGCCGGCGACTCGTATTCGTCGGGCGTCGGAACCGACCCTCACGCCGCGGGGTCCTGCCGGCGGAGCCCGCGCTCGGCCGGTCCGGCCGCATCGGATGCGCTCAGGCAGCGGGGATGGGTCATAGCCCATACCCACACGGCCTGCGAGGGAGGCCTGGTCGAGGACATGTTCAACTCCCGGCCGCAGGATCCGAGCCGGGTGTCGATGTGGGCAGAGCACGCAGAGGTGCTCCGCGGGCCCCGGCGGGTGGACATCGTCGCACTGTCGCTGGGAGGCAACGACGTCGGTTTCGAGGAGGTGGTGCTGGCCTGCGTGCCGTTCACCCGGGTGACCGAGCTGTTCCTGGGGTGCCCGTCGGAGGACGGGTTGCAGGCCAGGATCGACAACCTTGTAGCGCCGGCGAGATCCTGCCCCGGTGCCAGCCGGACCGGTTCGCGGCCCGACTACCAGTGCGCCCTCCGTATCGCCGGGGATCGCTACGGGTCGATCTCCGACTTCTACCGCGAGATCGTGGCCGAGCGACTCACCGAGAGGGGCCGCCTGTATGTGATCGGCTATCCCAGCCTGATCGCGCCCTCGAGTGAGTGGAGACTGTTCGATCCGTGCCGGGTGGTGTACAAGCCCGAGACGGTCGACATGCTGGGCCGGCTGGCCGAGCATCTCAACCGGCAACTGGCCGCGGCGGTGCGCCAGGCCAACGAGGAGCTCGGCAAGGTGCGGGTCCATTACGTCGACACGTACACGCCCTTCCGTGAGGGGCGCCATGAGGTGTGCGGGCGGGGCTCGGACTTCCTGCACGGCATCACCCATGTGGGTCGCGACCCGCTCAGTGGCTGGTATCGGAGCTTCCACTTGAACAACGCGGGCCATGCCGAGGTGGCCCGGCTCCTCGCTGATGAGGTGAGTTCGACCTTCCGGCCATCGATCGGCCTGGCTCGCTCCTAGAGGCCGAGCGGGTAGGGAGCGAATCCGGCCCATACGGGCGAGGCCCGGGGCCTGAGCGGCCCGTGAGCGCAGCGAACATGAGCGGGAGGCATGGCTGAGCGGCCCGTGAGCGCAGCGAACAAGAGCGGGAGGCATGGCAGAGCAGCTAGCTCCGCTCGGCTGCATCAAGGGGTGTCCGGCCGCCGGTCGGTGCGCTGACATACTGGGTCCGGTGCGAGATGGAGGCTGACCGCGGTTCGAAGCCCGTGATGGGCATGTCGCTCGGGCTGGCGGTGGCCAGGCGGGCGCTGTTGCTGGCCCTTGTGGCGCTGCTGATCGCCGTGGTGGCGCTGGTGGCCGCGTTCGTGGCCGACTCCGGCAGCGACGACGCGGCCGACGGCGTCGACGGCGCCGACCTCGCGGAGGCGCGAACTGCTGCGGCCGCGGCTCAGGCCAGTGCCGAGGACGCGGCCATCATGTCGGCCGCGTCGGCGGCCAAGGCCGACGAGGCGGCTGTCGTGGCCCAGGAGGCGGTCGTGATGGCCCAGCAGGCCGCGGCTGCGGCCGAGGCGGCCGCGGCTCAGGCCGCCGCCGCGGTTGAGGCCCTCGCCGCGGCTCAGGCCGCGGCCGCCGCCGAGGTCGACACGCAGCCGGCGGAGACACCGGACCCCGCCGAGGCTGAGACGACGGACGCCACCGGGACCGACACAGCCGACGCCACCGAGGAGGTCGAGGAGACAGCCGAGCCCGCCGCCGAGACAGACGCCGACGACACGGACGAGACCACAGACACTCAGGACGCCGACGCCTCCGACACGGGCGACGACCAGTCCGGGGAAGCGTCGACGGACGGAGCCGACGGCGCGCCTGACGACGCATCCGAGCCGGCTGTGTCCCTTCCCGGCGAGCCCTACGAGTTCGGCCCGCCGGACGGCGCCGCGCTGGCGGTGGTCGGTGTCTCCCACGACAGCGTGCTGAACGTGCGCGACGCGCCCGCGGGCGAGCTCGTCGCCCGGCTGGACAACGTGATGAACGTGGGCAGCGAGCCGGTCGTATACGTCCGCGAGGCCGACTCCGACGAACTCATCGCCACCCTCGATCTCAATCGGGGCGTGATCGCCACCGGAAACACCCGCAAGCTCCCCACCACGATCTGGCACGAGATCCGCATGGCCGATGCGGTGGGGTGGGCCAGCAGCGCGTACCTGTCGCCGCTGGGCGCTACCTCGGACGTCACCGCCGAGATCGTCGCCGTGCTGGGCGAGGCGCCCGCCGCGCCGACGCTGGCCGAACTGGCACGGGTCGTCGCTGAAGCGGTGGCCTCCGACGATCCGCCGTCTCGCATCGTCGTGTCGGGCGCCCCCGTCATCGGCGATCTCGCCGAGATCACGGTCGACGTGCTGGGTCTGCCCGACGACGCCGTCCGCGGCTTCCGGCTGCAAGTCTTCGCCCAGCAGGATTCCGATTCCGGTTCGTTCGTCCTCAAGTCCGTCGAGAGCACAACGATCTGCGACAGCCACCGGGGCGTAAGCGAAGAAGGCCTCTGCAACTAGTGGCAGCCCGTGTTGGCTGTGCCCAGCTCGCGACTACGGGAGCAGCGTCATCTCGTAGCCCATGGCCTGTAGCTGCGCGATTGCCGCTTCGGTGTGTTGCCGCACGGTGGCGCGAGCCTGGCTCATCTCCCAGTCCTCCAGTGATCGGTCGACGAGTTCGTCCCATCCCGGTAGCCAATTGACGAACAACTCCTCGCGATCCAGAAACTTCAGTAGTTCCTCAACGGTCGGTCTGAATCGGCGTCCGCCTACAGGGAAGTGGATCTCGGACAACCGCGGCGGGGCAAGCCCGGCCGTCCCATAGATCCACCCGAATTCCATAGATGAGGCCGTTGAGACGTTCGACGAACTCTCGTGACCTCTGTCCTAAACGGTCGTTCACGCGACGACTGGGAGATCTGCCTCCGTCAGGACGTCACCCCAGATCAACCAGAGGTCCCGAAGCGACGGGTTGTCTAGGCGGTCCTCCTGACCGAGTTCGTAGAACCCGCGCAGTCCGAGTCCCGCGTCATCGGCGGCCCTTGAGAGCATCCTCACGATTTCTTCTCTGGGGACGGTGATGGTCATGGCAGTTCCTCCTCGGGCATTGCCGAGCGTAGTTGAGCAGTAGGACATTGATCGTCGATCTAGATTCAGCGCTGCCTAGGTTCAGCGATCCCGCGGGTCGTCGAGGACTGCTACGAAACCGGGGCCCAGATCGTCGTCGACGCGACGCTGCAGGATGGGGACAAGCATCGACGAGGGCATGATGCACTCGGCGCACGCCTCGTCGGGGATGTGGAGCCGGAAGGTGATGCGTTGGCCTGACTGCTCGGCGGTGAGGTCGGCGCGGTCGGCGCGCAGGCCTTCGGCAAGGGCTTCCACAACGTCGTCGAGATCCAAAGGAGTGGCTGCAACTGATCTGGCAGGCTCCATGGCCGGAGCGTCGGTGGTGCCGCCGACAAGCAATAGCTCGACCACGGGTGTGACCGCGTCGGCCAGAGCCGTCACCTGATCCTCCGAGAGGCTGCCGATCGGATGCGGGACCGTGGCGAACGGGTAGTCGGCGAAGCCCTGCAGCTCGGCCATGACCTTGCCGGTGGTCGTGAAGGGCTCGGTGACAATGGCGGCCGCGGGCAGGCCGAGCTCCTCGAACCGGACGGCGTCGAGCACACTGCCCGACGAGCAGCTGCCTCAATCGCCGATCGCGGCGATGATGGCGGTGGCGTCGGCGGCCAGCATCTCGACGTCCTCGGGTGCGGCCGGGAAGCTGGAGTCGGGCTTGGTCACCAGGATCGTGCCCCCGATCCGGTGCTTGGCCGCGAGGTTGCCCGCCACCCGCTGGAGGATCTCGCGGCCGCGGGTCTTGCCGTTGTTGACCAGGCCGAGCACCGCCCCGTCGAGGTTGGCGGGACGGGCTGCGAGATCCCGGCCTGCGCCGGCCGGGGCCAGGGTCGGATCGATGAGCGTGATCGTCATGGGACAATTATCTCCTGAGTGACGAGCGGGACGCTGCGGTCCCGGCTCCAGGTCGGGAAGAACGCCGAGTGCCCGCCGGCGTCGCCGCCGCCGACCATCAGCGCGATGTCGTCCGGGCCGGTCCCCCGCCGTACCAGGATGTCCTCGTCGCCGGGATGCACGGTCGGGTCCGACCTCATCCACCACACCGGGTCGAACCCCTCCACGAAGCCGGCCGGCTCCACCTTGCCACCCCGCTTGACGTCGGCGAAGGAGCGGGCCGAGTGCTCGAACAGGTACTCCTGGACCCGGGACCGGCTCCACCCGGACGCGGTGATCCTGCGGGCATGCTCGGGCGCGAACACGATCAGCGAGCGGCCCGAGCTGAGCGAACCGAACGCCGCCATCGCGTCGGCGAACGTTCCGAGCAGCTCGGACACCTCCGAGGAGGCGTGGTTGACGACGTTGTGGCCGGACTCGGCGGCCATGATCGTCACCGTGCTCTGGGAGGGCTCGTATCCCCGGGAGACGTGGAAGGGCTCCCAGGGACACGTCGCCTCGTCCTCGGCGAAGCAGATGGCGTACTTGCCGGGCCAGCCCTGAGTGCTCTTGTCCAGCGCTCCGGGTATGGCCGCGAGGCAGTTGCGCAGCACCAGCCGGACGGTGCGGCCGATGGTGGCGTTGGGCCTGAACCCGGGCCCGAAGAGGTTCTCCTTGTAGTGGATCCCGATCTCGTCACGGATCGGCCCGTTGACCGCGACAAGCACCGCAGCCCCGCCGGTGCTGGCCGCCACGGCATGCAACGCGAACTCCGGGGCGCTCGTGGCCTGCAGCGCGGCGCCCACCACCGGGAAGTACTCGGGCAGGCAGCCGGCCATCACCGCGTTGACCGCCGCCTTGCGGGCAGTGACGGCCATCCCCCGCCACGGGTCGTCGAGCAGCACCTCGTCGGCAGCCCAGACCCCGCCGGCCAGCATCGCGGTGACCAGCGGCTCGGTGGGTGGAACCACGGGCAGGCCGTCGGTCCAGCCCGCGGCGTAACAGGCCTCGATGGCCTCCCAGGGATCCTCCGCCCGACGATCACCACGAGAGGGAATCATCGAACCTCTACGGCCGCGATCAGGCTTCGGCTGCGTCCACCGCGTCGAGCGCGGCCACGGCCGCCTCCAGCATGCGGGCGCTGCAGCCGGCCATCTCCACCGGCGGCACGTGCTCCTCCGACAGGGCCTGGGCCGCCGACTTGAAGGCCTCGGCCGCCGGGCCGTCGCCCAGCACGGCAGGCTCGCCCGTGTCGAAGCCGTCGGCCACCGCAGCCTCGAGAGGAATGCGGCCCAGCAGCGGCGCCCCGACCTCGGCGGCGAGGGCCTCGCCCCCTCCCGAGCCGAACACGGCGTGATGCTCGCCGTCACCGGTGGCCAGGTAGCTCATGTTCTCGATCACGCCCACGATGCGCAGGTAGTTCTTGCGGCCCATGTCGACCACCCTGGCCGCCACCTTCTGGGCGGCCGTCGCCGGGGTGGTCACGATGATCATCTCGGCTCGCGGCAGCATCTTGGCCAGGCCCATCTGCACGTCTCCGGTGCCGGGCGGCATGTCGATCAGCAGGTAGTCGAGGTCGTCGCTCCAGCGGACGTCCTCGCAGAAGTGCTGCACGGCCCGGTTGAGCATCAGCCCTCGCCACATCAGCGCCGAGTCCTCCCGGTCCACCAGGAAGCCCATCGACACCACCTCGAGGCGGCCCTCGCCGACGGTCCGGGTGAGCGGGACGATCTTGCCGTCGAGTGAGCGGAGCTCGCCGTCGACGCCCAGCATCCGGGGCACCGAGTAGCCCCAGATGTCGGCGTCCATCACGCCGACGTTGAACCCCTGCGCGGCCAGTGCCGCCGCCAGGTTGGTGGTGACCGTGGACTTGCCCACGCCGCCCTTGCCGCTGGCCACCATCAGCACCTTGGTGGTGGGCGGGATGGCGGTGTCCGGGGCGCGCTGCGAGACGTTGAAGCGGGCCTTGGCCATGGCCGCGGCCTTCTCGTCGGCGGTGAGCTCGGCCCACACGATGCGCACCTTGGTCACGCCGGGGAGAGATTCCAGCCGGGCCTTGACGTCGCGCTGGATCTGGGCCCGCAGCGGGCAGCCCGCAGTTGTCAACGCGATCTCGATCCGCACCTGGCCGTCGCCGGACACCTGGGCGCCCCGGGCCATGCCCAGCTCCACCAGGTTGCTGCCCAACTCAGGATCGATCACACCGCGCATGAGATCCATCACGGCCTCGGCCGTCGGCGCGGTCGTGGTCACAACCCGATGCTACCGGCACCGCCTGTAGCGCCGATCCGCCGGGTTGGTGGCGTCGGTAGCCTCGCCCGGCTCGGGGCGCTAGGTTTGTGGTCACACAGCCGTGCGCAACCACTCCGGAGAGCCGTCGTGATCACACTCACCGACAATGCGTCCGACAAGGTGTCGGAACTCATCCAGGCCGAGAACGAGGAGGGGCTGTCGCTGCGGGTGGCCGTCCGTCCGGGAGGATGCTCGGGCTTCTCCTACGAGATGTACTTCGACACCGATGTGGCCGACGGCGACACCACCGCCACCTTCGGTGAGGTGCAGGTGGTGGTGGATCCGTCCTCGGCGATGCTGCTCGATGGGGCCACGCTCGACTACTCCGACGGCCTGCAGTCGGCCGGGTTCTCGATCGACAACCCCAACGCTCAGCGATCCTGCGGCTGCGGCCAGAGCTTCAGCTAGCCGGGCCGCTCGGGCCGGTGGGCCCGGCCCGAGCCCGAAATTGATGACGTTTCAGCCCTCTGAGGCACAGGATTCGCACCAATTTCGGGAGAGCTTCGAGATAGTGGTGGACGGCGCGACCGTTGTCGTCGCCGACGAACAGTCGACGCTGCTGGATGTGCTGCGCGAGCAGCTGGGGGTGCGCTCGGTCAAGGACGGGTGCAGTCCCCAGGGCCAGTGCGGCTGCTGCACCGTGTTGGTGGACGGGCAGCCCCGGGTGGCCTGCGTGACCCCGGCCCGCCGGGTGCAGGGCCGGACCATCACCACCATGGAAGGGCTCGACGCAGACGTGCGAGACGGCTGGGCCCAGGCCTTCGCGACCACCGGAGGCAGCCAGTGCGGGTTCTGCACTCCCGGGATCATCTGCCGCTTCGCCGGGCTGCACGCCAAGGGCGCCGACCACAGTGATCGTCGGGTCGCAGCCCGGGCTCTGGCCGCCCATCTGTGCCGCTGCACCGGTTGGCAGCCCATCCTCGACGCCTGGCAGGCCTACCCCGGGCTCGCTGCGGGCATCGCCGACGCGGCTACCGCCCCGGATCCTGACCAGAGGGCCGCGGCCGAGCTCCGGGCCACGATCGAGGGGCGCACACCGCAGTCGACCGGGCCCCAAGTGTCCCTCGGGGCCGGCGGCTTCGCGGACGACACAGCCCCGGTGGACGCCCTCGTGGCTGTGCGGGCCGGTCCGGGCTGCGAGGCTGCCGACGAGCACGGCTGGGTCGTAGCGGGAACCGCGGCCGAGGCGCGAAGGCTCGCCGGGCAGATTCCGGGCCGGCGCACCACGGCCAGTTGGGAACCGCCGCTGGAGGTGCCCCCGGGCGACTGGGCCGTCACCCTGCGCACCAGCTGGACCGAGCCCGGCTACCTGGAGACAGACGCCGCTTGGTGCCGGCCGGACGGCGAGCCGGCCTCGCCGCTCGGCAACGGCGGCGCGTTCGGCGGGAAGCTCCACTCACCGGTGGCGGAGGCCGCCCGCCTCCTGGCCGACCGGCACGGCCGGCCAGTGCGGGTGCTGTGGTCCCGCCCCGACACGGTCGAGCTCGGCCCCAAGAGGCCCCCGATCGCCGCGGGAGTGCGATCTGACGGCAGCGGCGAGATGGTCGTGGCCCGAACCCCGGGTATCACCGAGACGATCCGGGCCTGCGCGCCGGACCTGGCCGTGACCGAGGTCGACCTGCCGGGCCCGCCCACTTCTGCGCAGGCTCGGGGGGCGGGGTGGGCCGAGGCGGCGGTGCTGCTGGCCGCGGCCCGGGGCGAGCCGGGTTGGATCACCTGTCCCGATGGCGGATCGGCGACGGCTGCGGTCAAGCCGGATGGGACGATCGCGGTGCAAGTTCGGGCTGGTCGGACCCTCGACGAGACGGTGCTGCGCTCCTACTGCACCGGCGCGGCCCACATGGCCTATTCGTGGGTGACCAGCGAGTCACTCGGGGTGGATCCCGACGGCGCCGTCCACGACCTGACCGTGCGCTCCTTCGGGATCGTGAGCGCGGCCAACATGCCGTCGGTTGAGATCGAGGTGCTGGACGACGGCTCCGAGCCTGTGAACGGCAGCGACGCCGTGTTCGCCGCGGTGGCCGCCGCGGTGTGGATCAGCCGGGGACTGCCGCCTACCTGGCCGACCGGATCCTCGACTGGAGCTTAGAGCGCAGCGACGGCGGCTCGGGCCGGTGCGGGTAGCCGGTCGCGGCTTCCTTGCGGGCCAGCTCCAGGTACTCGTTGGGGCCGTCGTCACCTCTGTTGGCCGCGTCGGAGTCGACCTTGAGGAGACTTCCCAGCGCGGCGGCCAGGATCCCGCTGCCCACCAGCACCGCCACCGGGAACACCACCACCAGCACGATCACCATCACCACCGCTCCGGCCACGCCCCGAGCATAAGCGCGTAGTGTGCGGCGATGCATCAACTCATCGGGGGAACGCGCCGTCCGGGCCGGGGCGCACAGCCGCTGGCCGTGGTCGAGCCGGCCACCGGTGAGGTGCTGGCCGAGATCGACACCGCTGCGCCCGCCGACGTTGAGGACGCCGTCGCCGCGGCCAACGAGGCCGCGCCGGAGTTGGAGCGGCTGAGCTTCTTCGAGCGGGCCGACCTGCTTGGCGCCGTCGCCGACCGCCTCGAAGCGGATGCTGCGCCTCTCGCCGGGCAACTGGCTCGGGAGTCGGGCAAGGCCCTGGCCGCGGAGGCCGTCGACGAGTTGGCCGAATCGGCCGACATCTTCCGGCTGGCCGCCGAGGAGATCAAGCGGCTGGAGACCCATGTGCTGCCCAGCGTCGATCCCCGCAAGCGGGTGTTCACCCATCGCAAGCCCAATGGCGTGTATGCGCTGGTCACCCCGTGGAACTTCCCCATGAACATCCCCGCCGAGCTGCTGGCCGCTGCGCTGGCGGCCGGGAATCCGGCCGTGATCAAGCCCTCGGAGAACGCCCCGCTGTCGGCTCTGGCTCTGGCCGAGGCCGCGGCCGGCGCCGGCTTCCCGACCGGAGCGGTGTCGGTGGTGATGGGCCGGGGCGACATCGGCCGGGCCCTGGTCTCCCATCCCGGTGTCCACGGTGTGGGGTTCGTCGGCTCGCAGGCCACCGCGGCAGCCATCGTGGCTGCGGCCGGCATGAAGCGCACCATCGTCGAGGCGTCCGGCAACGGCCCCCAGATCGTGTTCGATGATGCCGACGTGGAGGCCGCGGCCGACGCGGCGGTATTCGGCGCCCACTTCGTGTCGGGCCAGTGCTGCGTGGCCACCGAGCGCCTGCTGGTGCACCACTCGGTGCACGGTGAACTGGTCGACCTGCTGGTGGACCGGGCCGCCGCGGTCACTCTCGGCGACCCGCTCGACGATGCCACCCTGATGGGGCCGCTCAACAACGAGGTGGTGGCAGCCCGCATGGACGCCCATGCAGCCGACGCGTCGGCGCGGGGCGCCCGAGTCCTGCTCGGAGGGCGCCGCCAACCGGACCGTCCGACCGGGCTCTACTACGAGATGACCGTCATCGACGATGTGACCCCGGCCATGGACGTGTTCCGCCACGAGAGCTTCGGGCCGGTCATACCCGTCACCCGCTTCGGCTCGGACGACGAGGCCTTCGCGCTGGCCAACGACTCCGACCTGGGCCTGCAGGCGTCGGTGTTCACCTCGTCGCTGAGCAGGGCATACCGGGCCGTCGACGAGTTGCGCACCGGCACGGTGCTCGTCAACGAGGGCACCGCCTTCTGGGAGCAGCACCCTCCCTTCGGCGGGGCGTCTCGCACCGGCACGGGCTGGGGCCGCATCGGCGGCAAGTACACCATCCTCGACATGACCGACCTGCGCACCGCCATCATCGACACCGGTCGCTAGCTCTAACTGTCGGGCGGCGCGATCGTGTCGGCGATCAGGGCGTGGACGACGGCCGTGAGGGCCTCGTCCTCGGTGGCGCCCTCCTCGAGCGCACCGCGGTAGGTGGCGAGCTGGCGATCCGCCGAGGTGCCTCGCTCGCAGATCGTGCGGGTGTGCTCGATCTCTGCCACGCAGTTGAGGGCCTCGGCATCGGGCATGACCAGCTCGATCAGTTCCTCCAGCAGTTCACCGAAGGGCACCAGCACACCCCGGCCGAGGTCCATCAACTCGCCGCGGACCCCGTAGCGCTGGGCCCGCCACAGGTTCTCCGACAGCAGGAAGTTGGCGTAGCTGCGCCAGCGGCGGTTCTCCAGCTTGAGCCGCCACAACATCCGCAGCAGGCAGACGTACATGGCGGCCACGGCGACCGTGTCCTCCATCCTGGTGGGCAGGTCGGTGACCCGCATCTCCAGGGTGGGGTAGCGCTCGGACGGGCGGATGTACCACCACACCATGGTGGAGTCCTCGATGATTCCGGCTCGCACCAGCACGTCGATGTGGCGCCTGAACTCGGACCAGGAGCCGAACTTCTCGGGGATCCCGGTGCGGGGCAGCGCCTCGCCCACCGCCATGCGGTAGCTCCTGAGGCCGGTGTCGCGCTTCTCCCAGAACGGGGACGAGGTCGACAGGGCCAGCAGATGCGGCAGGAAGTACGAGACCTGGTCCATCAGGTCGATCCGCAGGTCGCGGTCCTCGATGCCGACATGGACGTGCATCCCGGAGATGACCAGCCGCCGGATCACGCCCTGCAGGTCCGCGGCGATGGCCTGGTAGCGCTCCGCCGCGGTGTACTGCTGCTGGAGCCACCTCGCGAACGGGTGGGACGAAGCCGCGATGGGCGCCATCCCGTACTCGCCGGCAGCCTCGGCCACCGCTTGGCGCAGCGCCCAGATGTCGGCCCGGAGCTCCTTCAGGTTTGAGCAGACGTCCGTGCCGATCTCTATCTGGGAGTCGAACAGCTCCCTGGCGACCAAGCCGTGGCGCACGTTGGACACGGTCTCCAGCACGCCGGGGGGCTGCTTGGTGATGAGGGCCCCGGTCTCGCGCTCCACGAGCAGGTACTCCTCCTCGACGCCTATGGTCCACGCCGGCTCGTCCACTTGCTTCGCTCCCTTCCGACAGTCGTCGCGCGAGACTAGTCGTGCTCCCTAGCCGGCGAAGACGGCTTCGGTGGTGAAGGTGATGCCCCGTTCGAGGGTCTTGTGCACCGGGCAGCGGCGGGCGATGTCGGCCAGGCGGGAGCGCTGGTCCTCGTCGAAGTCGCCCTCGATGAAGATCTGGCTGCGGACCCGGTCGATGTAGCCCGACGCTTCCGACTCGCAGTCGTCGCAGTCGTTGGCGTGGACCCGGTCGTGGGTGTAGCTGGCCGAGACCGAGTGCAGGTTCCAGCCCTTGCGCCGGCAGTACATCGACACGGTGATGCATGTGCAGGCCGCCACCGACGACAGCAGCAGCTCGTAGGGATTGGGGCCGGTGTCGGCCCCGCCCACGTCGGCGGGCTCGTCGGCGTGCCACAGGTGCGAACCCGATCTGAGTTCCACCGAGAACTCGGTGCCGGGCTCGATCTTGACATCCGCAGTGATGGTGGTCATGGCGTCAGGCTAAGGGACCGGCCCAAACGCCCGACCGACGAATTGGCAGCGTTGTGCACGGTATGCGTGCTTTGTGCTGCCAGTTCGGGGCGACTTCTTACTGCCGATCCGTTCAGCGGGCTTGCCAGTTCGGGGGACGGCCTTCCTTCCAGGCGGCCATGCCCTCGGCCGCGTCGGCGGTGTCGGACGCCACCCGGCGCATGGTTTCGCCCATCCGCACCGCCTCGGTCCAAGGCATCGTGCGGCCCCTGCGGGCCATCTCGTTGGTGGCTCTCACCGCCAGAGGTGCGCCGGTGCACAACCGGTCGGCCAGGCTGCGGGCCTCGGCCATGAGATCGTCGTGGGGTATGACCCTCCACGCCAGGCCGGTCTCTCTGGCCCGCTCCGCGTCGATGGTCTCGCCGGTCAGCAGCAACTCCAGAGCGTCGGGCCAGGCCACCCGATCGGGTAGGCGTAGCGCGCCCACGATGGTGGGCACGCCGATACGGACCTCCGGGTAGGCGAACGTGGCCCGGTCGCTGGCCAGCACGAAGTCGCAGGCCAGCACTGCGGTGAGGCCGTAGCCGATGCACGTTCCGTTGACCGCGGCGATCGTCGGCTTCCAGATCTCCATGCCCGACTCGAACGTGGTGATGGTGGGCCACTCCCAGAACGACCCCGGCCAGTCCCCCGTCGAACCCTCGGAGTCCTTGAGGTCGGCGCCAGCGCAGAAGGCCCGCCCCGCTCCGGTGACGATCCCAACCCAGGCCTCGGTGTCTTCCCGGAACTCCACCCACGCCTCGTCCAGGGCCCGGCGCATGTCGCCGTTGACCGCGTTGAGGGCCTCGGGACGGTTGTAGGTGATGGTGGCGACGTGGCCGTCGCGCTCGTAGGTAGCCGCTGGCATGGGCTGCAGTATCGCACTCCGACCGAACTGGCAGCACAATGCACGCATGCCGTGCACAACGCTGCCAATTGCGGGCTGTGGCCCAAGGTCGCCCCGAACTGGCAGCACAATGCACGCGTACCGTGGCCTTCATCGAAGTCCGGACTAGGAGCGCGACCGGCCGGGGCGCCCCGACTAGGACGCCCCGGCCGGATCGAGCTTGGGGGCTAGCTCTTGGCTTGGGTGTGCATGTCCTGGATCAGCAGGGCCATGTCGCCCGCATGCGGGATCAACTCGAGCCGCTCGTTGACTTCCGGCGGCGGGTAGATGCCCGGATCCTCCAGGATCTCATCCAGGATGTAGGGCGTGGACGCCGCGTTCGGGCTGCCGTAGTAGGTCCAGTTGGTCAGCGTGGCGCCGTTCTCTGCGTCGGTCAGGAAGTTGATCATGGCGTGCGCCGAGCAGATGTTGTCGGCGTTGTGGGGGATGGACATGTTGTCCACCCAGCGGACCCCGCCCTCGGCGGGGATGGTGTAGACGTAGTCCTCGTAGGCGTCGGCCTCGAAGAACGACAGGAAGAACCCGCCGCTCCAGCCGTGGGCCACGTCCACCTCGCCGTTGACCAGGTCGTCGCCGAAGGTGACCGAGTCGTACTTGAGCAGCCGGTCGTTGGTGGCCTTCAGCAGGTCGCCGGCCTCGCGCACGGCGTCCTCGTTCTGGTTGTTGATCACGTCCTCGATGCTGTAGCCGAGGTACTTGAGCGCGGCCGCCACGGTCTCGGGAGCGTCGTCGAGCATCGAGATGCTGCCGGGAACCAGCGCCGCGGTGGCGGGATCGAAGATCACCGCCCAGGTGGACTCGCCGCCGATCAGGTCGAGCACCTCGTAGGACATGCCGATGCCGGTGGTGCCCCACTGGTAGGCGACGCTGTACTTGTGCTCGGGGTCGAACGGCGGGTTGGCGAACTCGGGGCCGATGTTGGCCGCGTTGGGCATGGCGTCGAAGTTCAACTCCAGCAGCAGCCCTTCACGGCGCATGGTGTCGACCATGTAGTCCGATGGCACGATGAGGTCGTAGATGGCCGCTTCGGACTCGACCTTGCTCAGCATCTCCTCGTTGGACTCGTAGGTCGTGTACTCGACGTTGATGCCGGTCTCGGCCTCGAACGCGGCGAGCAGCTCGTCGTCGATGTACTCGGCCCAGTTGTAGAAGGCCAGGTCGCCGTCGGTCTGGCCGGCTTCGCAGTCGGCGGCTGAGGCGGCTTCGTCGTCACCTCCGCTGCAGGCCGCGGCCAGCAGTCCGGCGACGCCGACGATCGCCGCCATCAGGATGAGGCGGCTTCTGCGTGGCTGCCACCTTGGGGTGGCGCTTCTTGCTCTAGTCATGGGTTCCTCCCCCTCGAGAACTCCGTCATGGAGCCTAGCATTTGATAGGTACTATAGAATCTGGGCTTGTTGCGATGCGCTGGCTCTGCGTCGCTGCAGCGCGAGCGAGCCCAGCACCAGCGCGATCGACGCAGTGAGCATAAGCGTGGAGATGGCGTTCAGCTCGGGCGTGACGCCCCGGCGGATGCTGCTGAACACGTACACCGGAAGGGTGGTCGAGCCCGGACCGGACACGAAGGCCGAGATCACGACATCGTCGAGCGACAGGGTCAGCGCCAGCAGCCCACCGGCCGCGATGCCGGGCATGATCAGCGGCAGGGTGACCCTCCTGAACGTCTGCCACCCCGTGGCGTACAGGTCGCGGGCGGCCTCCTCCAGCGTCCGGTCGAACTGGTCGAGCCTGGCCCGCACCACCACGCACACGAACGAGATGTTGAACGCGATGTGCGACAGGGCGACGGTCGAGATGCCGAGCGTGAACCTCGGCCCGAAGGAGTCGATGAACTTGAACGCCTCCGCGAAGAACACCAGCAGCATCACCGCCATGGTGATGTCGGGGATCACGATGGGCAGGTACACGGTGCCGTCGAGGGCGCGGCGGCCCCGGAACCGGTAGCGGTCGAGGGCGAGGGCCACCGCGGTGCCCAGCACCACCGACACGACGGTGGACACCAGGGCCACGATGAGCGACACCCGTATGGCCGAGGTGATCACGTCGTTGCGCAGCGCCTCTCCGTACCACTGGAAGGAGAAGCCTCCCCAGATGTTCACCCGCGAGGACGCATTGAACGAGAAGACCACCAGCACGACGATGGGCACGTACAGGAAGGCGAAGACCATCCAGGCCCAACCGGCCAGCCAGCGGCGGGTGCGCCGCCCGAGACCGGTCTCGACGAGGCCGCTCACGACGCCACCGCCGCCGCGGCGGGCTCGGCCTCGTCAGCGGCGCCCTCCCGCCTTCGAGCGCGCGGACGGTCGGAGTCCTCGGCGCCGCTGCCCGATCTCTGGTTCAGGGCGACGGCCACCAGCATGGCAACGATCAGCAGGACGCTGAGCGCCGCCCCGAGCGGCCAGTTGCGGGCGTCGCGGAACTGGCGGGCGATGTACGAGCCGATCAGCAGGGTCTTGGCCCCGCCCAGGATGTCGGGGACCACATAGGAGCCGAAGCTGGGAACGAACACCAGCACGCATCCGGCCACGATCCCCGACCTGGTGAGGGGCAGCGTCACCTTCCAGAACGCCTTCGCGCCGCTGGCGTACAGATCCCGGGCCGCCTCGGTGAGGCTCCAGTCCATGCGCTCCAGGGCCACGTAGAGGGGCAGCACCATGAACGTGAGGAAGCTGTAGACCATCCCGATGGTCACTGCGGTGGGTGTGAACAGGATCCGGAACGTCCCGAAGCCCAGGCTCTCGCTGAGCGCGGACGCGGGCCCGTTCGACCCCAGCAGGAAGCGGATGGCGAAGACCCTCACCAGCGCGTTGGTCCAGAACGGGATCATCACCAGCACCAGCAGCACGGCTCGCACGTGCCGTGGCCGGGTCGCTATGTAGTACGCGAAGGGATACCCCACCGCCACGCACAGCACAGTGGTGAGCGTGGCCAGCCACGCCGACCGCCCGATGATGCCCAGGATGATCTCGTCGCCTATGGCCTCGTAGGACTCGACATTCCAGCCGCTCAGCGATGTCCGGCCGGTGGAGGTGCGGGTGGCGAAGGAGTAGACCGAGATCAGGCCGAGCGGGATCACGAAGAAGATCAGCAGGTACAGGGCTCCGGGCGAGGCGAGGAACATCCCCTGCCGGCGGCGCGCCTGCGCGGCCGCCGCCTCTCCCGAGGCTGGAGCACTCACCGAGGAGGATCGGCCGCCGGTCGGCATTCTCGACTATTCCGCGATCACGGCGGCCGCGCCGTGGTCCCAGCTGACGGTCACCTCGTCACCGACCGCGAAGGGTTCGCCCACTTCGCCCTCGTTGCGCACCTCGACCAGCGTCGGGCCGGCCGTCACCGCATACACCACCGCGTGGCCGAGGTAGGTGACGTCGCCCACCTCGCCGTCGAGGCTGGCGCCCGCCGCGACCCCGGTGCCCCGCGATTGCACGCGGATGCGCTCGGGCCGGAGGCTGACGGCCACATCAGAGCCGGTCGGCGCCGCCGTCTCGGCCTCGATGACCACGCCGTTGGCGAGGCGCACCGTGCCCGATGACTCCACCGTCGCCTCGATGAGGTTGGTCCGGCCGATGAAGTCGGCCACGAAGCGGCTGGACGGCCGTTCGTAGATCTCCCGGGGGCTCCCGACCTGCAGCAGGCGGCCCTCCGACATCACCCCTATCCGCTCGCTCATGGCGAGGGCCTCCTCCTGGTCGTGGGTGACGAACACGAAGGTGATGCCCACCTCTCGCTGCAGGGCCTTGAGCTCCTGCTGCATCTCCTGACGCAGCTTGAGGTCCAGCGCCCCCAGCGGCTCGTCCAGCAGCAGCACCTTGGGCTGGTTGACGAGGGCCCGGGCCAGCGCCACCCGCTGCTGCTGGCCGCCGGACAGCTGATCGGGCCTGCGCTCCTCCATTCCTGCCAGCCGCACCATCCCGATGGCCTCGGCCACGCGCTGGCTGAGATCGGGGTCCTTCACCCGCCGCATCCGCAGTCCGAACTCGATGTTCTGGCGGACCGTCATGTGGGGGAACAGGGCGTAGGCCTGGAACACGGTGTTGACCGGCCGGCGGTCCGGCGGCGCCATGCCGACCTCCTCGCCGAAGATTCGGAGGCTGCCCTCGGTCGGCAGGTCGAGCCCCGCGATCATGCGCAGGGTGGTGGTCTTGCCGCAGCCCGAGGGGCCGAGCAGCGCGAAGAACTCGCCGTCGTCGATGGCCAGGTCCACGTTGTCGACCGCGACGACATCGTCGAAGCGCTTGGTGACGCCTTCGATCTCTACGGCCGCTACCGGTTCAGTCACTCGTATCTCCCCGCGCCGAATTATGCCGCATCCGGCGTCTTCTGCTCACAACGTCGAGGCGTGTGCCAAAGACTTGGCGCTCCTACGGCGCGGTGGATGCTCATGGCCAGCCACGGCACACAAGCGCGAGACAGCCCCGACCGGAGCCGGGGCCGTCGGCCCAGGGTTACTCACCCTGGGGGAGTTGAACATCACGATATCACCAGGCACTGACAGAAGTTCAAGATACCGTCGCCGGATCGTGCCACGAAAGCGGATCACCGCCTGCATCGACGGGTACAACAAAGGAGTTTGTGGCTCAATTGGGGAACAGATAGGGTGTCGTCCGGAGGTGTCACGATGGCAAAGACAGAGACGATCCGAGCAAGGGTCGAGCCGGAGCTCAAGCAGCAAGCAGAGAATGTCCTTCGCGAGTTGGGGCTGTCGGCCACGGAGGCGATCACTCTCTTCTATCGGCAGGTGACGATGCATCGCGGACTGCCTTTCGAGGTCAAGATCCCCAACGCCGCTACGGCCGAAGCGCTGCTGCAGGCCGAGTCGGGCGAGGGCCTGATCGAGTACTCCGACCTCGATGATCTCCGGGCGCGGTTGTCGTGAGACATGCGCCTCCTGTCGACGACCCAGTTCACGAGGGACGTCAAGCGAGCGAAGCGGCGCGGCAAGAACCTTGACAAGCTCTGGGCCATCGTCGACACGCTGCTGTTGGGCGAGGATCTCCCGTCCCGCCACAGGCCCCACCAACTGTCGGGACGTTGGTCTTCGCATTGGGAGTGCCACATCGAGCCGGATTGGCTGCTGGTTTGGTCGTACCGGGGCGAGACGTTGGTCCTGGTGTGCACCGGAACACACGCGGACCTGTTCGGCTGACTCTGCCGACTAGACGTGCTCTGCCTGACGTTCGCGGGGTCATGTTTGGGCGGCTAGGGCGGCTACCACGTTGCCCAGCAGGCTGGAGGCGCCGAAGCGGAGGCGTTCGGGGGTGAGCCACTCGGCGCCCAGCACGGAGCGCACCAGGTCGAGGTACCCGATGGCCTCGTCGGCGGTGCGCACACCCCCGGCGATCTTCAGGCCCACCGGGCGGCCTCCGGCGGCGCGGTGCTCGGCGACGGTCTGGGCCATTGTCAGCACAGCTTCGGGCGACGCGCCCGAGGCGCCCTTGCCGGTGGAGGTCTTGACCATGTCGGCACCGGCGTCGATGGCCAGCCGGGTCGCCTCGGCGATCGCGCCGGCCGAGCCGAGCTCGCAGACCTCCAGGATCACCTTGAAGTGGGCCTCTCCAGCCGCCTCCTTCAGCGCCCGCAGCTCCGCCGCAGCCACATCGGGGCGACCCGACAGGAAGGCGGAGCGGTTCAGCACGGTGTCGATCTCGGTAGCTCCGGCGGCCACTGCGGCCCGCACCTCGGCCACCTTCACTTCCAGCGGCGACAGGCCGCTCGGGAAGGCGCCGGCCACGCTGGCCACCGCCACCGGCGTGCCCGCCAGCAGCTCGGCGGCCAGCGGAGCCAGCGCGGGATAGACACACACCGCGGCCACCGGCCCCACGGTGGGATCGGCCGGATCGGGGCGCAGGGCTTGGGAGCACAGCGCCCGGATGCGCCCGGGTGTGTCGTCGCCCTCCAGGGTGGTGAGGTCGGTGCAGCCCACCACCAGCCGCAGGTCGTCCGCCCGCTGCAGGTCGTACGCTGGTTGCAGGTCGTCCGCCCGCGGCAGGTCGTCTGCTGGGGACTCGCCGGAGGGCTCCGCTGCCCGTATCACGGTCGCAGTCTTGCCTGTAGACGGAGCCTCGGCTGCCGCGGTGACGCCATGGCGCCCGTGTCGCTCGGGATCGGCCACATGCCGCACGGCCGCGTCCAGCAGCTCCGTGATCCGTGTCCGGGCCTCGACCCGGGCGGGATGCAGCCCGCTGCCGGCGTCGTCGACGTCGACGACGGCCTCGGCGTAGACCTTCATCTTCGGCTCGGTGCCGCTCGGCCTGACGATCACCCTGGCCTCGGCGCCGTAGAGCTCGAGAACGACTACGTCCACGGGCGGCAGGTGCTCCGATCCGCCGGCCAGGTCGTGCACCGTGGTCACCGCGGCCCGGGCCAGCTCCGTCGGCGGGTTGGCGCGCAGTGCAGCCATGGCGCGGGCCATCGGCGGCTGGTCTCCGGGAGCCGCCTCGAAGCGAACCGAGCGCTGCCCGGTGGCGTGCACTCCATGGCGGAGGTGGAGCTCGTCGAGCAGATCGGGAACGGTTCGTCCCTCGGCCTTGAGGCAGGCCACGAGCTCGGCCATGGCCAGTGCCGCGCCGATGCCGTCCTTGTCCCGGACCGCGTCGCCCACCGCGTAGCCGAGAGCGTCCTCGTAGCCCAGCACCAACTCGTGGCCCGGCCGTTGCGAGCGGGCCTGCATGATCCATTTGAAGCCGGTGGGCGTCTCGGCCCAGTCCGCGCCGTGGCCGGCCGCGATGCGGGGCAGCAGGCGCGACGACACGACCGTGTTGATGACCAGTCTCCGGCGTCGACGCTCTGCGCCGTTCCCGGGAGAGGACCGGCGAAGCAGGTGCTCGGCCAGCAGGCAGCCCGTCTCGTCGCCGGTCAGCAGCCGCCAACGCCCCCCGTCGGGCACAGCCACCCCCAGCCGGTCGGCGTCGGGATCGTGGGCCAGGGCCACGTCGGCGCCCGTGTCGGAGGCCAGCCGCAGCAGCCGGTCGAGGACGCCGGTCTCCTCGGGGTTGGGGAACGGCGTGGTGGTGAACTCGGGGTCGGGTTCGGCCTGATCGGCCACGACCGCCGGCGGGTCGAACCCCGCCTTGGACACGGCCCGAAGGAACGTGCCGGCTCCCACGCCGTGAAGCGGTGTGTAGGCCATTCGCACCGAGCGGGGCCCGCCGGGCGCCAGCAGACCCATCACCGCCTCCAGGTAGGCCTCGACCTCTTCGTCGCCGGCCGTGGTGATGAGCGGATCGTCGCTGGGGGCCAGGTCGGACTCCGCCGGCGGGGCGGCGCGGTCGATGATCCGGCCGATCTCCTCGTCGATCGGTGCGGCCAGCAGGCGGCCGCCCCGCCAGTAGACCTTGTAGCCGTTGTCAGAACGCGGGTTGTGGCTGGCGGTGACCATCACCCCGGCCGGCGCGCCGAGGTTCTTGACCGCGAAGGCCAGCACCGGCGTGGGCAGCTCGCCCGGCAGCATCCTCACGCCGACACCCCGCCCGGCCAGGACCCGGGCCGTGTCGGCGGCGAAGTCCTTGCTTCCGTGGCGGGCGTCGTACCCGACGATCACGGCTCCGTCGGGCGGCCCGTCCTGTAGCAGCCGCTCGGCCAGGGCCCAGGTCGCAATCCTCACCAGGACGCGGTTCATGCGGGCCGGGCCGGCCCCCAGCGGACCCCGGATGCCGGCCGTGCCGAAGGCGAGCCGTCCGGCGAAGCGGCGTTCGAGTTCGACCGGGTCGCCGTCCAGCAGGTCTTGCAGCTCGGCCCGCGTCCCGGGATCGGGGTCGGCGGCCAGCCACCGCTCGGCCTCTTCTCGGATGCCTGCCGGGTCACTCCCGGCTCTAGGCGGCGGTCGCGTCAACTACAGGATCGCCGGTGTCGAATCGATGGCGATCTGGAACGACTCCAGCGCGTTCATGATGTGCCTGCGGCTCATCTCCCTGGCCTGCGAGGCGTCGCCCGATGCGATGGCGTTGTAGATGTCCTCGTGCTCTTCCCAGGTGATGTCGCCGCGGCTGTCGGTCACCACCGAGAACACCAGCTCGGTCTGCTGGCGGAGCGGGTCGAGCACCTGCTGCAGGAAGGGGATCCCGGCCGCCTTTTCCACCGCGATGTGGAAGTCCCGGTGACACAGGGCGGCTGTGACCGCATCCCCCCGCTCGGTCGCCTGCCGGCCCTCCTCCATGCACTGCCGGATCCGCTCGATGCTGTCGGGGTCCTGGAGCATGGCGGCCTGCTCGACGGCGTATCCCTCCACCAGGATCCTGATCTGCTGGATGTGGTGGACCTCGCACTTGTCGATGGCGCACACGTGGGCGCCCCGCCGGGGCACGACCTCGATCAGGCCGGTGGCCTCCAGCGATCGCATGGCTTCGCGCACCGGGTTGCGGCTCACCCCCAGCCGCTCTGCGAGGTGACCCTCGACCAGCCGCTGGCCCGGTTTCAGCTCCCCGTCGAGGATCATCAGGCGAAGCTGGCCTGCGACAACTTCTCGTAGAGGCTGCTCACCGTCCTTGTCGTTCAAGATCAATCCTCCATTGGCGGGTGGCCGATGTTACAGGCTCGCCGATCCCGATAGGAAGCTGAGCAACCGGGAGTAGCCGCTGTGCTGGTGCGATGCCGGCACGGACCGCGGTCCCGATAAGAGGCTCCGCAACCGGGCCGGGTAGACAGTCGGGCGCGCCCACCGCCCGGCGGGGCGCGGGAAGGACGAGCGATGACCACCCTGATCACCGGCGCCGGCATGATCGGCTCGCTGGCGGCGGCCCGCATCGTCTCGGAGCGGAGCGAGCGGCCCGTCCTCTACGACGTCGCCTTCAGCGAGCGGAACCTCAGCGAGCGGCTGGACCGCGGTTCGGTGGAGCTCGTCAAGGGCGACATCGGCGACATCGGCGACCTGCTGCGAGCCATCGAGGACCACGGCGCCGAGCGCATCATCCACACGGCGTCGCTGCTCACCCGGGACCTGATCCCCCGCCCGGTGTCGGGCGTGAGGGTCAACGTCATGGGCACCGTCAACGTCTTGGAGGCGGCGCGGATGGCGGGCCTCCAGCGGGTGGTGTTCTGCAGCTCGACGGTGGTGACGATGGGCCGGCGCCGGGTTGCCCCCGCCGACGACACGGTGGAGGACTTCACCCTCAGCGTGGTGAGCGAGTATCCGCCGTCGCTGTATGCGTCGATGAAGCTGGCGTCGGAGTGGCTCTGCCACAACTACACCGACTCCTACGGGCTCGACACCGCGGTGGTGCGCTTCGGCGGCGTGTTCGGACCCTGGCACGGCGTGCCCGGCGGCGGGCCCAGCAAGCTCCTGAAGCAGCTCATCGAATGCGCGCACTTCGGGCGCACCTACCGCATCGCCGAGCCCGACCTGCACCGTCAGGGCATGGACTACACCTATTCCGTCGACGGCGCCCAGGCTCTGGTCAGGGCGGCCTTCGCGCCCGAGGTCCCCAACCGGGTCTACAACGCCTCCATGGGCGAGCTCCACACCATCGCGGCCGTCATCTCCGAGATCGAGCAGGCCGCGGGACGCCCGATCGACCTCGAGGTCACCCAAGAGGACTCGATGACCAAGTACGGCAACCCGACCAGTCCCATGGATCTGACCGCGTCGCGCCGCGATCTCTCCTACAAGGTGGAGTACCCGATGGGCCGGGCCGTGGCCGACTACTTGGACTGGCTGGCCCGATGAGGGTGATCGACGCCGACGGCCACGTCCAGGAGGACTCGTCGGAGATCCTCGAGTACCTGCCGGCGACGTATCGGGAGATGGCTCTTGAGACGCCCCGCAGCGTGGGACTCGTGCCTCCGGTGGTGGGCCTGTTCCCGCCGCTCGACCACGTGCACACCAGCTTCCGGCACTCCGCGGCCAGCTTCAACCGGGCCGGGAGGGTCAGGGCGCCGCAGTGGCGGGAGTTCCTCGACACGGTCGGCATCTCCGCGGCGGTGCTGTACCCCACCGCGGGCCTGTCGATCGGCAGGGTCAACTATCCCGAGGTGGCGGTGGCGCTGGCCCGGGCCTACAACGACTGGCTCAGCGACACCCACACGTCCGCCGACGACCGGCTCAGCGGCATGGCCCTGCTGCCCCTCCAGACCCCCGCCGCGGCCGTCGAGGAACTGCAGCGGGCGGTCACCGAGCTCGGTCTGGTGGGTGCCATGCTGCCCTCGAACGGGCTGAAGGGCCATCTCGGCTCCCGGGAGTACTGGCCGGTGTACGCCGAGGCCGAGCGGCTCGGCTGCGCCCTCTCGGTCCACGGCGGCTGCCACGCCAGTTTCGGCATCGACCATCTCGATGTGTGGCCCTTCGTGCATGCCCTGGGCCATCCCTGGGGCCAGATGATCGCGCTGGCCGGGATCGTCTCCAACGGCATCCTCGACCGCCATCCCGGTCTGCGCGTCGCCTTCCTGGAGGGCGGCGTCAACTGGTTCGTTACCTGCCTGGAGCGCTTCGACAATTCCTGGGCCGCGTTCAGCCAGCACGACCCGGCCGGACGTTTCTGCTCGGTGGAGCCGGGCGGGCGGGTCAGCGACTACGTGCTGGCCCACGCCGACGCGGGCCGGATCTTCGTGGGCTGCGAGGGCGACGAGTTGGGCCTGGCCCGCTTCGTCGAGCTGGTGGGCAGCGCGCCCCTGGTGTTCTCGTCGGACTTCCCTCACGAGGTCACCGCCGACACCTGCCGCCAGGAGATCGGCGAGCTGTTGGAGAATCCCAATCTGGCTCACTCCGACAAGCAGGCCATCCTCGCCGGCAACGCCGAACGCCTCTACGGCTCCCTGGCTGCCTGAGCCGGACGGCGGGTCAGGCCGGGCGGTCTGCGGGCCGCTGGTGGCGGGTGATCAGGCGGCCGGTCACCGCCATCACCGCCGCGGCCGCCCCCGATGTGATGGCCGCGAAGCCCCAGGCCCAGCCGTAGCTGGTCGCCTCCACCAGCAGACCGAACAGCAGCGGGCCGCACACCGCTCCGATGAAGTTGCCCGTCATGGTGATTCCGGTGGCCGCGCCCGGCGCCGACGGGTTGTAGCGCAGCGTGGCCAGATGGAACAGACCCGGCCACGCGAAGGAGGTCGCGAAGGCGAACGGCATGGCCGTGTACAGCATCGCCTTGGACCCTGTCGACAGCCCCACGAAGGCCAGCGCAGCCACCGCGAACATCGCGGTGAGCATGTGGAACGGGCTGAGCGACGCCCGGTCCGCGCTGGCTCCCATGGCGAGCCTCGAAGCGATCCCGACCACGCTTCCCGCCATCAGCAGGATCCCGGCGGCGGCCTCGTCGATGCCTATCTCCACGCTCGACAGCACGAAGAACGAGCTGAGCGCCATGGATCCCATGGCGGCCAGGCAGGTGGAGCAGGTCACCGCGACCAGCAGTCGCATGGCGACGTCGGGACGGGGCCGGGCCGTCGCCCTGTAGGCGGCTGCACGGTCGCGTACCGCGGCCATAGGAGTCCCGCCGACGGCCGGCACGCCCAGCGACACCCCGAACGAGAGCAGCCCGCCCAGCACGAAGGCCCAGCTCCAGCCGATCGTCAGGCCGACCGTGGGGATGGCCAGCCCGGCCAGCAGCGACGCGGCCGGGATCCCCGACTTCTGGATGCCGAGCGCCAGTCCCTGGCGCCGGCTGGAGACCCCCCTGGCCACGTACAGGTTGGCCGCGGGCTGTCCCAATGAGTTGGCCAGCCCGGCCAGACCCACGAGGATCATCAGCGCCAGCCAGGACCGGCCCAGCGCGCCGGTGACGACCAGGACGGCGCCGGCCGCCACGGTGGAGAGGCGCAGCCCCGCGGCCGGCCCGATGCGCTCCACCATCCGTCCGGACAATGCCGAGGTGAGCGCGCCCACGAAGAAGAAGGCGCTCACGGTCATCCCGATCTGGGCCTCCCCGATGCCGAGGTCGTCCTGGATCTGGACGGCCAGGGCGCTCACCAGCGTCGGGCTGAGGTTGGCCGCCGCGGTCACCACCAGGGAGGCCGTCACCAGGGCGGTGAACCCGGCGCCGTGGTCCGAACTCGTCGCGAGGCTGCCTCGACCCGCTCCGGAGCGATCATGCACCTGGATGAGTCCTCTCGTTTGGCAAGTCTCGAACCGGTCGGCCTAGGGTATACGGCGTCCTGTATACAAAGCGCGGTCGTGCGCGGCGCGCCCGCCCCGCGGGCGATGCGCACGCTGGTGGAGGCACACCATGACGCTGGTACCCGCTCGAATCGCCGTGGACGGCAGCGGCGACGCCGACGAGGTCGGCATCCTGATCGACGGCGCCATCCGGCCCGGCTCGGGCCCCGAGCAGAAGCTGGTCAGCCGGAGCGACGGCCGGGTGCTGGCCGTTATGCGCAGCGCCGGCCCCGAAGATGTCCGCACCGCGTACGAGGTGGCCGCCCGGGCCGCGCCGGACTGGGCCGCCCTGGGTCCCGCAGCCCGGGCCGAGGTGCTGCACCGTGCCGCCGGGCTGTTCCTCGAGCGGGCCGACGAACTGGCCCCGATCATCTCTGCCGATATGGGCAAGCCGGCCTCGGAGGCCCGGGTCGAGGTGGCCAAGGGGGCGGCCGTGCTCGACTACTACGCCGAGCTCGGCTACCGGCGCCTGGGCACCACCTACTCCACCGACTTCGACGAGGACATCTTCACGCTCATCGAGCCGCTCGGCACCGTCGCCCTCATCACCCCCTGGAACTTCCCGTTCACGATCCCGATCCGCAAGCTGTCGGCCGCCCTGGCCGCCGGCAACGCCGTGATCTTCAAGCCGTCCACCAACGCCGGCATCACCGGCCTGATGATCGCGGCCACCCTGCTCGACGCCGGCCTGCCCGCGGGCCTGCTCCAGGCCACGATCGGCCGGAGCTCGGTGATCACCGAGGCCCTGCTGTCCGCTCCCGAACTCGACGGTGTGAGCCTCACCGGCTCCTACGAGGCCGCGGTGGCGATCCGCAGCCGGCTGCGGATGGAGGTGCCGTTCCAGGCCGAGCTGGGCGGCAAGAACACCATCGTGGTGTGGGCCGACGCCGACCTCGACAAGGCGGCCGACATCATCGTGGCCTCCAGCTTCCGCAACAACGGCCAGATCTGCACCGCGGCGGGACGGCTGCTCGTGCACACCGACGTCTACGACGACCTGCTGGCCCGGCTGACGGCCCGGCTGAGCGACATGACCGACACGTCCAGTGGCGACGAGCTCGGGATCCTGGTCAGCGACGGCGAGGCGGGCCGGGTCGAGGAGTACGTGTCCCTGGCCGAGCATCAGGCCCGCGACGTGGTGCGTCCGGAGCCCGGCGGGTGGCGCGACGGCCGGGTGGCGCCCGCTCTGCTGGTGGATCCGGCCACCGGGCCGCTCACCACCGAGGAGATCTTCGGTCCCGTGGTGACCTTCGAGCCGGTGAGCGACATCGATGAGGCCGTCGCCATGGCCAACGCCACCGCCTACGGCCTCACCTCCGGCATCGTCACCGGCGACATCGCGGTGGCCCGCCGTTTCTGGAAGGGCTCGCACGCCGGCACCGTCAAGGTCAACTCGCCCCTCACCGGCGTCCCGTTCCATGTGCCCTTCGAGGGCTACGGCCACTCCGGCGCGGGCTGGGCCGAGGGCGGGGAGTCGTCGCTCGAGTTCTTCACCCGCACCAAGACCGTCTACGTGCGCTCCTAGCCGAACCAGAACCAGCACCCAACCCATACGCGTCTACGTGCGCTCCTAGCCGAACCAGAACCACAACAGAAAGAGGCTTCCAATGCTCGGACCTGCCGAATACCGCAAAGCCCTGGAGGCTGCCCGCGACGAGTGGCACTCCAAGAACCACCCCTTCTTCAAGACATGGGCCGCCGGAGAGCTGTCCAACGAGGCCATGAGGGCCTACTGCCAGCAGCACTTCAACTTCGTGAGCAATGCGTCGCGCTACTCCGGGATCATGTACGGGCTGTGCGACTGGCACGACGCCCGGGAGCTGCTGCTGGAGAACCTCAACGAGGAGGAGGACCCCGACGAGCGCCACGTCGATCTGCTCTCCCGCTTCGGCATGGCCCTGGGCATGACCTTCGAGGAGGGGCGGTCGGCCCCCGATCTGCCCACCACCGCCGCGCTCAAGGACTTCATCGTCAACACGCTGATGATGAAGAGCGTGCTGGAGGGCATCGCCACCCTCACCATCGGGCTGGAGTCGCAGGTGCCTGAGCTGTACGCGCCGCTGATCGACCCGCTGCGCAACGTCTACGGGTTCTCCGACACCGACATCGAGTTCTTCACGCTGCACGTCGTGGCCGATGTCGAGCACGGCGACGCCGGCTTCGAGATCATCACCAACCACTCCGTCGACGAGCGGGACCAGCAGATGGTGATCGAACAGGTTCGACTGGCCGCCATGAAGCGCTGGTTCTACATGGACGGGCTGTGGCTGCAGTACGTGGAGGGCCGCCAGTGGTACCCCGCGGCCGGCGCGGTGGCCGCGGCCTGAGCCTGTAGCCGGCTCGGTCGCCGGGCCCATCATCATGTCTGCGCTGACAGACCTGCTCGACCTGCCGGCCGGAGCGGCCGCCGATGTCGACGTCCCGATGTGGATCGACGGCCGGGCGGCGGCATCGGTCGACGGCGACGCCGCCGCGCGCGACGACGTCTGCCCTTCCACCGGTGCGGTGCTGGCCCGCGTGCATCAGGCGTCCGCGGCCGACGTCGACCGGGCCGTGGCCGCCGCGGCCCGGTCCCAGCCGGCGTGGGCCGCGATGGGGGTCCACGAGCGGGCCGCCCGGCTGGCCGAGTGGGGCCGGCGGGTGGCGGAGGCCGCGCCCCGGCTGGGCCTGCTCGATGCCCGCGACGGCGGGACGGCGGTCTCCTCGATGGCGGCCAGCGCGGCCAAGGGCGGCAAGTTCCTCCAGACCATCGCGGGAGTGGCCCCCGAACTCCACGGAAGGACCATCCCGGCCACGCCCGCCGGGTTGCACTTCACCGAGCCCGCGCCGTGGGGCGTGGTCGCGGCGGTCTGCGCCTACAACCACCCCACCCTCTTCACCTGCATGAAGGCCGCGCCCGCGCTGGCCGCGGGCAACTCGGTGGTGCTCAAGCCGGCCGAGCAGACTCCGTTGTCGCCGCTGGTGATCGCCTCGCTGGCCGCCGATCTGCTGCCGGCGGGCGTGCTCAACGTGGTGCCGGGAGGAGCGGCCGCGGGCGAGGCCCTGGTCGGGCACCCCGACGTGCCCCGGGTGTCGTTCACCGGCTCGCTGCGCACCGGTCTGGCGGTGCAGGCCCGCGCCGGCGCGTCGGGGGTCCTCAAGAGCGTCACCCTTGAGCTGGGCGGCAAGAACCCCATCCTGATCTTCGACGACGTCGACCCCGACACCGCCGCGGCCGCGGTGGTGAAGGGCTCGAACTTCGCCCGGGTGGGCGGGCAGAGCTGCGGCGCCACCAGCCGGCTCCTCATCCACGCCGGGTTGCGCGAGGCCGTGCTGGAGCGGGTGGTGGCCTCCACCGAGCAGATCCGCATCGGCATGCCCGACGACCCGTCGTCGGACATGGGCTGCATGGTGTCGCACGCCCACCGCGACCGGATCCTGGGATTCGTCGATGCGGGCCGGGCCGACGGCGGGCGGCTGCTCACGGGCGGCACGCCCCCGGCCGATCCGCAGCTCGCCCCGGGCGCCTTCATCCGGCCGGCCGTGTTCGACGACGTGGACCACGGCGCCACCATCGCCCGGGAGGAGATATTCGGACCCGTTCTGGCCGTCACGTCCTTCACCGACGCGGCCGACGCCGTCGCCATGGCCAACGACACCCCCTACGGGCTGACCGCCAGCATCTGGAGCAACGATGTGAACCGGGCGCTCGGCGCGGCCCGGGCCATCGACGCCGGCTACGTGTGGGTCAACGACGTGGAGGTGCGCTACCCCGGCCTGCCCTTCGGCGGCTGGAAGCAGTCGGGCATCGGCAAGGAGCTGGGCCTCGTCGACGACATCTTGAGCCACACCCGTTCCAAGGCCATCAGCATCGCCATCACGCCCGCTGCCATATCCGGGTGACTGGCGAGGGCTCGGGCTCCGACGCCGGTCCCGGCTCCGGCGGCGTCGCCGGCCCGGCGCCGCGCCGCGAGGTCGTGGGCCAGTACGCGGGAGCGCTGCTCTTCTCGCTGAGCCTGGGCGTGACGGTGGTGGCCTACCCGCTGTTCGTGATCGACCAGGGCCGGTCAGCGACAGTGGCGGGAGTGCTGGTGGGGTTCTCGGCCGCGGTGCAGGTGCTGACCCGGTCGCGGCTCGGCTCGGTGATGCGGGTCTTGTCCAACTCCGATGTCATCAGTGCCGCGGCCGTGCTGATGTGCCTCTCGGTCGGGCTGCTGGTCTTCGAGTCGGGGCTGGTCGCGCTGGTCGTCTCGGCCGCGGTGCAGGGTGTGGCCCGGGCCTGCTTCTGGACGGGCAACCAGGTGCAGATCGTGCGATCCCCCCGGTCGACTTCCAGGGCGATCGCCACCCTCAGCATGGTGGCCACCGTCGGGATGCTGATCGGCCCGGCGGCGGGCGGGATCATCGCCCAGAGCTCGTACCGGGCCGCGTTCGCGGTCGCGTCCGCGGTGGCCCTGGCCGGCATCGCGCCGACGCTGGTGCTGTCGCGCCCGCCCCCGTTCGCTCGGGTGGGCGGCCACAGCTACCTCCAGTTGCTGCGCAACCGGGGAGTGCGGGTGGGGGTGTGGGCCAGCGTCGCGGTCGGCGCCTGGCGCGGCCTTCTGGGCTCCTATGTGCCCATCGGGCTCGACGCGGCCGGCAGCAGCGAGACTGCCATCGGCGTGGTGGTGGCGGTGGCCAACGGCGCGGCCGCGGTGAGCGGCTACCTCGCGGTCGACACGGAGGGCTCGCGGGTGGCCCCCGGTGTGGCCCGCTGGGGCGCGGTCACCCTGGTGGCCACCGCGCTGGTGGGCTTCGAACTGCCCATCGCGCTGATCACGGCTGCGCTGGTGGCCGGGGGCGCGGCCATCGGGCTGTTGCAGGTTCTGGCCATCACCGCGGTGAGCGAGGCGGTCCGTCCCGAGCTCCAGGGCGACGCGGTGACCATCGCGGGGGTCGCCCGGGGCGTCACCCTGTCCGGCGCGCCGCTGGGGGTGGCCGCCCTGCTGGTCGTGGGGCTGGGACCGGCCGTGCTGGCGGCCACCGTCGCCCTGGTCGGTCCGGCGGCCCTGTTCTGCCGGCCTCGCTTCAACCGGGAATAAGCGGGTTCTCGTTGCTGTATACAACGATTTGCAGGGTTGTCCGCGCCGGTATACCGTGAGCGGTCCGGCTGTGGTCTCAATGCGCTATGGCCTTCCTCAACCACGGATTCACTCGGGGGGTAGCTCCAGATGTTGAAGAAGCTCACGTTCATGCAGCGGCTCTTGGCTGCGCTGTTCGTCTTTACCCTCGTTGCCGCCGCATGCGGCGACGACGAACCGACGGCTCCGGATACCAGCGCGGCGGACGCCGCCGCGCTGGCTGCGGCAGAGTCTGCTGCCGCCGCGGCTGAGGCTGAGGCCGCCGCGGCGCAGGCAGACGCCGACGCTGCTGCCGCTGACGCCGCTGCTGCTGCTGACGCCGCGGCTGAGGCTGAGGCTGCCCTGGCTGCTGCTGAGGCCGAAGGGGCTGCCAGTGCTGACGAACTCGCGGCGCTTCAAGCCGAATTGGCGGCGGCCCAGGAGGCGGAAGCTGCTGCGGCTGCCGCGGCTTCTGAGGCCGAGTCCGCCGCTTCTGCGGCCGCGGCTGAGGCTGCTGAGGCTTCCGCTGCCGCTGACGCGGCCATGATGGCCGCCGAGGCGCCCGAGTCCATCGTCATTGCTGCTCCTGGCCAGCCGAACAAGCTGGACCCCCACTTCCAGGACGGCGCAATGCGCCGCACCATGGAGAACGTCTACGAGCGTCTCATCGAGCGTGACCTCGTGGCCCCCTCGATCTTCGTGCCGAGGCTGGCTGCGTCGCTGCCGAGGCGTGTCGATGACACCACCTGGGAGCTCAAGTTGCGTCGCGGCATCAGCTTCCATAGTGGCGAGCCGTTCAACGCGGCGGCGGTCAAGCACTCCTTCGAGCGGGTCATCTACGACGATGAGCTGAGTTCCGACCTCAGAGAGCAAGTTGAGGGGATCACGGGCGTGGACATCGTGGACGACTACACCGTCCGCATCAACACCGCGAATCCCGACCCGGTTCTGCCGGCCCGGCTCTACATGGTGCAGATGGTGCCGGCCAGCGCAACCGTCGCTGGACTTGCCAACAACGCTGACGGAACCGGCCCCTACAAGTTCGTGGAGTGGTCTGCGGGCGACTACCTGACTCTCACCCGCAACACCGACTACTGGGGCCCGGAGCCCGAGATCGACGAAGTGACGTTCGTGTTCCTGCCCGACGAGCAGGCGCGGGTCTCCGCTGTGCAGGCCGGCGACGTTGATCTCGCGCTGGGCCTGTCGTCCGACTCTGCGGGCGACGTGCCCAAGCTGTTCGTGCGCGACGAGGGCATCGAATACCCGTACCTCCGGATGAAGAACTACGAGGGCCCGCTGGCTGACTATCCCGAACTGCGAGTGGCCATCGCCCACGCCATGAACGTTGACGACTACGTCGAGTTCATCTACGAGGGACAAGCCAGCCGACCCAACTGCCACATCTTCGGCTCCGGCGTGTTCGGCCACAATCCCGATATCACCGACCGGCCCTACGACCCGGATCTGGCCCGCCAGATCATCGCGGACTCGGGTTACCAGGATGAGTCGATCACCTTCTGGGCCAACGGCACTCGCTGGACCAAGTTCGACGAACTCTCCGAGGCCATCTATGCCGACTTGACTGCTGTGGGCTTGAACATCGATTTCGAGTTGCAGTCGTGGGAGGTCTGGCTCGACATCGAATTCCTCACGTATCCGGACCCGGCCGAGGGCCAGCCCGGGCCCACGCGCGGCGACATCTTCCTGTCGTCGTCCTCCAACGAGTTGCAGGACGGGGCCCGCCTCGGTTCCTACATCGGGAACACCATCGTCTCGTCCTATCTCGACGATGAGCTCGAGGGCATGCTCGCAGCCGCCGCTCAGGAGCTCGATCCGGTAGCACGCGAGGAGATGTACCACGAGATCATGGCGTACAACTGCGAGAACATCGGCATCTTGCCGGTGCTGACCTATCTCAGCGTCAACGGCGGCGTGGAGAACCTGTCGTGGATCCCGCGCTACGACGACACCGCCCGCGTCGAGGACATGACGCTGAACTGATCGTAGAGGTCTAACGGTCCCCTCCACCTGCGAGGGAGCACGACCTGATGAGGACCGGTCGTGCTCCCTCGTGGGCTTCCCAGAAGCGGTTGGCGCCATGAGCGCTGACTGAGGGGTGGCCGGCCCATGTACCCCTGGCACGATGCCATACCCCCCGACGACATAGCCCGTTACCTCGCAGCCGGGTACGGGGACACCTTCAGTGGCGACGAGTTCCGGGCCATCAGCGCGGGCACGTCACCGGCACTGCTCGTGGTCGACATGACGTGGGCTTTCGTGGATAGCCGCTGGCCCACCGGCAACTCTGATACCGGCTGGCCCGCGGTCGACGCCAACGTCCGGCTGCTGGACGAGGTTCGCCGGTTCGGCTACCCCGTGTACTTCACCAAGATGTACGAGGATCCCAGCCACGCGGCCGCTCCAGGCCAGAAGGGCCGCTGGAAGACGGTGGGGCGCCGTCCGCCCGACCCGGATCTGCCTCCGGGCGATGTGATTGTGGACGAGCTGGCCCCGAAGCCGGGCGAGATGGTGGTGTGCAAGCACCACAAGCCGAGCGGGTTCTTCGGCACCGAGTTGGCCGCCCTGCTGGTCTACGACAAGGTTGACACGGTTGTGGTCACCGGCATGACCACCAGCGGCTGCGTGCGGGCCACTGCGGTGGACGCCTTCCAGTACAACTTCGACGTGGTCATCCCCTTCGAGTGCGTCGCCGACCGCAGCCAGATCTCCCACAAGGTCAACCTGCTCGACCTGCACATGAAGTACGCCGACGTGGCCCCCCTGGACCACGTCATCGACTGGCTCAACGGCCTGCCGAGGTAGCGCCCTCCTTCTGCATTGCGTATTGCTATGCTTTCTGCATGGCGCAACTAGTTACAAGAGTGGACGATGAACTCGTCGCCCAGCTGGACGAGATTGTCGACAACGGTGAGGCGGAGTCGCGCTCGGACGCAGTGAGGCTCGCGTTGGAGGCCATGATCGACCGGCGCCGGCGCCGGCTCGTCGGGGAGGCCATCGCGGATGCATACCGTCGAGTTCCCGAGACCCCTGAAGAGTTGCGATGGGCCGATGAGAGCACCCGGTCCATGATCGCCGAGGAGCCGTGGGAGCAGTGGTGACAATGGTCCAGGGCGACATCTGGTGGGCGGAGAGCGAAGCGGGGCGCCGCCCGGTGCTGGTGGTCACCCGCAACGAGGCGGTCCCGGTGCTGAACAGGATCGTGGTGGCTCCGGTAACCAGAACGATCCGGGGGATTGCCAGCGAGGTGTCGCTGGACGTCGATGACGGTCTGGCCCATCCGTGCGTCGCCTCCTTCGACAACCTGCGAGTCGTTCTCAAGGCGCATCTGACTGAGCGTGTCGGGTCGATATCGCATCGTCGCTCAGACATCTGCGCGGCGCTGGCTGCGATGGCCGACTGCTGACATCACAGCACGGTCACCATCGAGGTGCCGTCTCGGCGGGGGTCGCTGGCTGCGGTGAGTGTGTCTCCGGCTCGCAGGACGGCTTGGGCGCCGCCGAAACCGCCGATCACGTCGGCTGTGTCCACCAGCTTGTAGCCGGCCGCGCCGATGGCGGCTCGCCATTCCGGCTCCAGGCTTGCCTCGGTAGTTACTTGCCCGTCGCCGATCAGGCGGAACCGGGCCGCGTTCACGGCGGAGGCAAGGTCCGCGCCGCCCAGCACCCGGTGCAGGATCTGGAGCTGACCCTGGGGCTGCATGATCCCGCCCACTACCCCCATGCCGAGCATCGGCCGGCCGTTCTCCAGCACCAGCGTGGGAACGATCGTGTGGTAGGGCCGCTTGTTGGGAGCCACCGCGTTCGGATGGCGCAAGTCGGTGGAGAAGCCCCGTCCCCGGCTCTGCAGCACGAACCCTCCCTCGGGCACGGTGACGCCCGAGCCGAACCGGTCGCACACGCTGGAGGTCAGCACCACCGCTTGGTCCGCGGTGAAGACCACCGTGAACACCGTCCCCGGCCCGAGCGGCATCGGTCCGCGCCGTGGCGCGATAGCCGTCCGGGCTCGCATCTCGTCGTAGTGGGGGACGTCGGCGGCGTCGGGGTCGGCCAGGCAGTCGAGGGCCACCGCGAAGGCCCGGTCGAGGGCCTCGACCATGGCCGCGGCCGCTTCGGCCCCTGCGTCGCCGCCGGTGGCGCTCAGCAAGCCCCGGTCGTGGACCGACTGGGCGGCCAGGGCGGTCACCGCCCCCTGGCACGGTGGGGGCACCGTGATCAGCTCATGGCTGCCCAGGCCCGCCCGCAGCGGCTCAACCCATTGGCTGCGATGGTCGGCGAGGTCGTCGACGTGCACGCTCCCGCCTGCGGCGGTGGCGGCTTCGGCTATGGCTTGGGCCAGCCGGCCGCGGTACAGCCCTTCGGGGCCGTCGGCCGCAATCTGCCCAAGGACTGCGGCCAGGGTCGGGTTGCGCCACTGCTCGCCCGGTGCCGGGGCGGTGCCGGCCCCGAAGTAGAGGGCCTCGCCCGCGGCGTCGAGCCGGCCCCGGGCCCCCTCCCACAGCCGGCTTCCGGTCGCGCCGACCGCGGCGCCGTCGGCGGCGGCGTCGATGGCGGCCTCGAACAGGTCTGGCCACGGCAGTCGGCCGAACCGGCGGTGCAGGTCCTGCCACGCGGCCACCGCCCCCGGCACGGTCACTGCGCAGCCTCCGACCGAGGGCACGAAGCCGTGGCCGTTGTCGGGCACCGACTCGGGGTCGGTGCGCCGCCCGGAGCGCCCGCTGCCGTTGAGCACCGCGACGCCCTCGCCCGCGGCTACCACCGCCATCAAGTCGCCGCCGACCCCGGTGCCGGTGGGTTCCACCACCCCCATGACCGCATCGGCTGCGATGGCCGCGTCGACCGCCGATCCCCCGGCCCGAAGCAGACGAACGGCCGCCGCTGTCGCGCCCGAATGTCCGGCGGCCAGTGCGGCCTGAGATCTGCTGGGAGTGACGTCGCGGGTGAGCAAGACGCCTAGTGTCGCGCCTCGCGGAACAAGCCGCGAATCGGCGGCCGAGGGCGCTACGCCCGCGCGTAAGGGATGGGCACGAGAGTCTCTTTGAACGGATCGACCGACAGGCGGAGTCCCTCGAGCGTGTAGGCCCCCAACACGGGATCGACATCATCCTCACCGAAGGCCACCAGGGTTGTGACGCTGCGGCCGTAGACCATGGCCCGGGCCTCGCCGATGTCCCAGAGGACGCGCCTCCCGTCAGCCAGTTCAAGCCCGACTTTCTCGGTCGGTACGGTCTCCAGGCTCTTCAGCAGGCTGGTGGGCACGATCGTGTAGAAGCTGCCAGTGTCCACCAACGCGTCGAGTTGTAGCGACTGCCTGCCGTCAATGCTCTCGAGTCGGATCGGCCAGTTGAATGTGCCCACGCGGCTCCTCCCTTTCTTGCGCATGTTCACAAGCTCCCTGATATATGCTGTCATTATCTTTCAATGTAACTGAGACATAGCGGATTGACAACGCCGGGTCTCCTGGCCGCGCCCTCGGTGAGTCGGTCCTCGATTGTTACGGCCCGCGGCGGTTGTATACAGTCGGTCGCCGTGGCTGCCCAGCTTCGGCATATCGCCATTTCCGTGCCCGATGTGGCCAGGGCCCAGGCCTTCTTCGAGGAGGCTTTCGGCATGACCAAGGCCGGTGACGCCGGCCGTGGCGTCTACATGACCGATGGCGTGATGAATGTCGCCCTGCTGCACTTCGGCGACGATCCCGTCGTCGGGATCACCGAAGCCGGCGACGCCTCGGAGCCCTTCTACGGGCTCTACCACTTCGGAATGTGGGTAGACGACCTCGAAGAGGCCTCCGAACAGGTGGAGCGGGCCGGGGCCGAGCACCTGCGGGGCCGGAGGCCCGACGAGCCCAACCGCTACTACGAGGTCAAGTACCGCACGCCCGACGGCCTGGTGTTCGATCTCACCACCTCCGGCTGGGTGGGCGCCGTGCGCTGCCCCGTTCCGGATGACGCTGCAGGAACCGGGGAGTCGGGTGACGAAAGCTGAAGACCGGGTGATCATCGCCGGCGCCGGCCCGGTGGGGTTGGTGCTGGCCCTGTCGCTGGCCGGGCGCGGCCACCGGGTGCTGGTGGTCGAGAAGCTGGTGGACCTGCTCGACCAGGTCCGCCGGGCCGGCACGATCCACGCGGCCACGCTGGAGATGCTCGACGACATCGGCCTGTACGAGCGCCTCGAGCGCCGCGGGCTGGTGGCTCCCCTGGTGCATTACTGGGACCGCGGCGACCCCGAGCCGATAGCGGTGTTCGACCACGCCGTGCTGGCCGGCGACACCCGCTTCCCCCACGCGCTGCAGTGCGACCGCCTGAAGCTGATCGAAGAGGCCCTGAAGATGGCATCGGACACCGACCTGATCGAGGTCCGGGTCGGCACCGAACTGGTCGGCTTCGAACAGGACGGCGACTCGGTCACCGCGGTGACCGAGACCGCCGACGGCGAGCGGCAGGCGCTGCGGGGCACTCACCTTGTCGGGTGCGAGGGAGCCCACAGCGTCGTGCGCAAGCAGCTCGGCATCGACTTCGAGGGCTTCGCCTTCCCCGACCGCACCATGACGCTCAGCGTGGTGTTCGACTTCGACTCGCTGCAGCCCTACGGCCTGCGCAACTACATCCTCGACCCGGTCGAGTGGGCCAACCTGTTCAGGTGGACCGACTTCTGGCGGGTGGTGCTGCCCGCCGATGTCGACGCCGACCCCGACTCCCTCCTCGACGACGACGTCATCGAGGCCGGGCTGCAGAGGTTCCATCCGACCGGCGAGCCCTACGAGGTGGTGTCCAAGTCCCTCTACACCGTGCACCAGCGGGTGGCTGAGACGTTCCGGGCGGGGCGGGTGCTGCTGGCCGGCGACGCGGCCCACGTCAACAGCCCCATCGGCGCCATGGGCATGAACAGCGGCATCCACGACGCGGTGAACCTGGCCGCCAAGCTGTCGGCTGTGCTGAGGGGCGACGCCGGCGACGAGGTGCTCGACCGGTACGTTCGCCAGCGCCGGCATGTGGCCGTGGCCCATGTTCAGGCCATCACCATCCGCAACAAGAAGCTGATGGCCGAGGCCGACCCGGACACGCGGCGGCGCAACCGCGACGAGCTGCGCCGGGCCGCCGACGACCCCGCCCTGGCCCGCGAGTTCCTGTTGAGGGCTTCGCTGATCTCCAGCGTGCGCGAAGCCGGGGAGATCCGCTGATGCCGGCCGGTGCGATCGAGGCCAGGCTGGCCGTGATGGGTCTGAGCCTGCCCGAGCCCCGCCGGTTCCCCAGCGAGAACCGTCAGGGATGCGTGCGGGTCGGCGGTGTCCTGTTCGTGTCGGGCCACGGTCCCCATCATCCCGGCATGGACATCGTGCGCCGGGGCAAGCTCGGAGCCGAGCTGGATGTCGAGCAGGGCTACGAGGTGGCCAGGGCCTGCGGGCTGTCCATCCTGGCCACCCTGCGGGCCGAGCTCGGCGACCTCGACCGCGTCGGCCGGGTGGTGCGGTTGCTGGGCATGGTGAATTGCACGCCGGAGTTCGAGCTGATGCCCAAGGTGGTGGACGGGGCCTCGGATCTGTTCTTCGAGCTGTTCGGCCCCGAGCGGGGCCGCCACGCGAGAGCCGCGGTGGGCATGGCCAGCCTGCCCCGCCAGCAGCCGGTCGAGATCAGCGGGGAGTTCGAGGTGTCGGACCCATGACCACACTGGTGACCGGAATCGGACTGGTGGGCACGTCTTTCGCCCGCTGCGCCCTCCAGAGGGGCGAGTCGGTCGTCTTCCTGGACATGCAGTCCCGAGACGAGTACCTGCGAGAGCGTCTGGGGCCGATCGCGACCGACATCCCCACCGTGAGGGCCGACATCCGCGACCTGTCGGCGCTGGTCACGGCCATGCGGGAGCACAAGGTGGAGACGGTCGTGCACACCGCCGGGCTGATCGGCGACAGCGTGTCGCGGCCGCTCTACACCGGGCTCGAGGTCAACGTCACCGGCACGATCAACGTCCTGGAGGCGGTGCGGCTCGCCCGGGTGCGCCGGCTGGTCCACATCAGCAGCTTCGCGGTGTACGACCGCCGCCGGGCCCGGGGCGCGCCCATCACCGAGGACGCGCCCCGGGGGCCGGGACGGGCCTACGGCAACTCGAAGGTCATCAAGGAGCTGGCCGCCGAGAGTTACCAGAAGGAGTTCGGCTTCGAGCTGGCCATCCTGCGGCCGGCCAACGCCTACGGCTACGGGCACTTCTCGGGTGGATCCTTCGGATCCAAGATCCAGGCCCTGCTCGAGGCCGGTATGGCGGGGCAGACCGCCTTCGTCAAGCAGGAACACACCATGGACTTCGAGTACGTGTACGACCTCGACGTGGGCCGGGCCGCCGACCTGGCCGCCACCGTGGACCTGCCCGACAAGCCCGTCTTCAACGTCGGCACCGGCACCATCACCTCCTTCGACGATCTGGTGACCGCCGCTCGGCGGATCGTCGGAGACTTCAAGGTGCAGGTGATCCCGGGCGCGCCTCCCGCGGTGTCGGCCGGCGACCCGCTCGACCTGTCCCACACCGAGGCCGGACTGGGCTGGAAGCCCACCTTCGACATGGAGGCCGGGTTGAGCCACTACGCCTACGAGCTCAGAAGCCGGAACCCAGGAGGCTGAGCGGATGATCGATGCGGGCGAGGAAAGCCGGTGTCTAGCGAAGCCGTGGCCCGAGCGGCCCGTGAGCGAAGCGAACAAGAGCGGGAGACCAGGAGGCTGAGCGCATGATCGACATGCTGGTGCGCAACGCCGACTGGCTCATCACCATGGACCCCGAGCGCCGCATGGTGCGCGACGGCGCGGTGGCCGTCGACGGCGGCGAGATCAAGGCGGTCGGCCCCACCGCCGAGGTCGAGGCCGCCGGCTACCGCACTGCGGTCCGCACCATCGACGCCCGCGGCCGGCTGATCACCCCCGGCTTCATCGACAACCACCAGCACCTGGCCCCCTTCTTCGTGCGGGGCCTAGGCGACGACGTGCCCCTCAAGGTGTTCCTCCATGACCGCTGCTATCCGATGGAGGCCGGTGTCACCGACGAGGAGGCTTACCTGGCGGCCATGTGCGCGCTGTTGGAGTCGGTCCGCCACGGCACGACCACGGTGTGCGACCCGGGCTCGCAGAATCCGGAGAACTCGGCCCGGGCCGCCGACGAGATCGGTTGCCGGGCGGTGCTGGCCCGCTCGCTCACCGACATGGCCGGGGGCCGGGCCATGCCGGGCACCTTCGACTCCACCACCGACGACGCCATCGCCGACGGGCTGGCCTTCGTCGAGTCGTATCGGGGTGCGGCCTCCGGCCGGGTGCGGCCCTGGTTCTCGCTGCGCACCGAGCGCATGGTGTCGGACCGCCTGTGCCGGTCGATCGCGGGGCTGGCCGCCGAGCACGGCACCGGCATCGTGTCCCACATGATCTCCAACCGCGACTCGGTGGAGCACCACCAGCGGGTGTTCGACGGCGAGCGCCCCATCGCCCGTTACGAGCGCAACGGCGTGCTGGGCTCCAACGTGCAGCTGGTCCACTGCCACTTCCTCACCGACGAGGAGTGCGACCTGCTGGCCCAGCGCGACGTGAAGGTGTCGATGTGCCCGACGGCCAGCGCGGTGTTCGGCTGGGGCGGGCTGCAGCGGGCCACCCACCTCAAGCTGCTGGAGCGGGGCGTGACCGTGGGCGTGGGCACCGACATCGGCGCCTGCTCGCACACCACCGACATCCTGCGCATCGCCCAGTACTTCCGGGTGTACCGCGACATCTTCGAGGATGCCTCGCTGATGCCGGCCGAGACCATCCTCGAGCATCTCACCATCGACGGTGCCCGCTCGGTGCTGTGGGACGACGAGGTCGGCTCGCTGGAGGTGGGAAAGCGGGCCGACCTCCTGCTGTTCGACCTCGACCGGCCCGAATGGGTGCCGCTGCACAACCCGCTGTCGAACCTCGGCCACGGTGCGAGCGGCGACTCGGTCCACACCGTGGTGATCGACGGCAGGGTGGTGGTGGAGGGCGGCGAGTTCGTCAATCTCGATGCCCGAGCCATCATGGCCCGAGGCCGGGAGGCGGCCGCAACCGCAGCCGAGCGCACCGGCCTAGCCCAGTTCGCCACCCCCCGCTGGCCCGTGGTCTGAACCCGCTCTCGCGGAGTTCTTGCCGGCACGGGTCAAGCTGACAGCGCGAGATGGCGACCCGCAACGGTGCCGAGGCCCGTCCCCCAGGGGCCTCGGCGCCGACGCTCCGGCGGGCCCGCCCGCCGCTCGACCTGTCCTCTGGCCCCCGAGCGGTGGGCCGGTCGGCGCCGGACGCTCTCAGGCCGTGAGGAGCGCAGATCCGCAGGTCAAGCAGACCATCACGAACAGCAGTCGCTTCACGACCCGCTGGTCGACGTTCAGCGCGAGCCTGACGCTCAGGGCGGCGCCGACGGTGGCACCGGCCGCGAGGATCACGCCCGAGACCCACTCCACCCGGCCGGCGGCGACGAACACTCCCAGCGAGACGATGCTGAAGACTGCGGTGCACACCACCTTCAGCGCGTTGGTCCGGATCAAGTCGTATCGCAGCCCCGCCGAAAGCGCCGCGATGAGGATGAAGCCCACTCCGGCCTGGACGAACCCGCCATAGAACCCTGCGCCCAGCAGCATCAGGAACCCGGTTGGCCGCTCGCGCAGGCTGTAGGTCTTGGTGCCCTCTGGTGGCGCGACCACCTCAGGCAGCACCACCATCAGCAGCGCGACCGCGATCATTGAGAACAGCAGAATCAGCTTGAGAACGTCGGGATGGACCCAGAGCGTGCAAACGGCTCCCAACGCGGCTCCCGACAGCGTGGGCAGCAGGATCGGCACGATCGCGCCCCGTTCCAGCTTGCTTGACTTGTCGAAGCCCCTGGCCGCGGTCAGCGACTGTTGCAGGACGCCCAGCCGGTTGGTGGCGTTGGCGTGGTCGGCCGGCATCCCCAGCAGAATCAGCGCGGGCACGGTGACCATCGAGCCTCCGCCGGCCAGAGTGTTGACGAAGCCGCCGCCGACGCCGGCCAGTGCGAGCACGATCACGTTCCAGGTGGTCAGGGAGACATGCGAGGCGTGTGAGGGTGACAGCCACTCGACCAGCGCGTCCACCTCTTGCTCCCACCCTTCACCGAAGGCCCCGGTCCGACGTCTCATCGGCTTCTCTCCGCCCCGTGGCCGGAATCACCCTAGGCCGAGCGGATGGGCGGACCTACCCGGCCGCCCGCTCGGGCCACGCCCGGCCTCTCGGTCCCGATTCTTGTATACCGTTTGGGCGATGCGGGTATGCGTAGTCGGCGCCGGAGCGATCGGCGGGATGATGGCGGCCCGGCTGGCCGTGGCCGGCCACGACGTGAGCGTCATCGCCCGGGGCGAGCACCTGGACGCCATCCGGCAGAACGGGCTGAAGCTGGTGGAGTTGGACGGCTCCACCACGACGGCGGTCGGGATCGAGGCTGGCGACGACTTCGGGGCTCTGGGTGCCCACGACGCGGTGATCCTGGCTCTCAAGGCGCACCAGATCGAGGCGGTGGCCGGCGAGCTTGAACGGCTCTGTGACCGCGACACGATGGTGGTTCCGGTCCAGAACGGCATCGGGTGGTGGTACTTCGAGCACCACGGCGGACCCCATGACGGTCGCCGGCTCAGGGCTCTGGACCCCGACGGCGCCATCGCGGCGGCCGTGCCGTCCGAACGGATCGTGGCCTGCATCGCCTACCCGGCCGCGGAGAAGACCGCGCCCGGGGTGATCACCCACGTCGAGGGCGACCGCTTCCCGGTGGGCGAGCTCGACGGGACCAAGTCCGAGCGGGCCCGCACGTTGGCCGGCGCCCTGAACTCGGCCGGGTTCAAGTCGCGGGTCCTGACCGACATACGCTCGCACCTGTGGGTCAAGGCATGGGGCAACCTCGCCTTCAATCCCATCAGCGCGCTCACGGGGGCCACGCTGGTTGAGATCTGCCGCACACCGCCGACCCGGGAACTGGCCGAGCGGATGATGGCCGAGGCCGGTTCCATCGCCGAGGCCCTGGGCGTGCGC
This sequence comes from Candidatus Aldehydirespirator sp., assembly GCA_965203635.1. Taxonomy (GTDB): domain Bacteria; phylum Actinomycetota; class Acidimicrobiia; order Acidimicrobiales; family Aldehydirespiratoraceae; genus Aldehydirespirator. The sequence continues at coordinate 1,289,578 of OZ241903.1, read as the reverse complement.
ATCCGGGTCAGCGTCGAGCAGCGCATCGCAGGCGCGGAGGCCGTCGGCGAGCACAAGACCTCGATGCTCCAGGACGCCGAAGCCGGCCGAGCCTTGGAACTCGATCCGCTGGTCGGCGTGTTCGTCGAGTTGGGCGAGATCACCGGCGTGCCCACCCCGGCCATCAGCACCGTCTACGGACTGGCCTCCCTGCTCAACCGTCGTCTGGCTTCAAGCTCATGAGCGGGTCGTCGCCGGTGGCGGCCGGCGAGACGGTGCGAGCGCTGCTGGAGGCCGGAGCCGACGATGCGCCGGCGATCGTCGCGCCCGACGGCTCGGTGCTCGCCCACGCCGAGCTTCGGGCCGCGGTGGACCGGCTGGCCGGCCGGCTCAGAAGCCTCGGCCTGGGTCCGGCGGACCGCATCGCCATCGTGGTGCCTGACGGTCCCGAAATGGCTGTCGCCTTCCTGGCCGCGGCCTGCACCGGCTGCGCCGCGCCGCTCAATCTCCTGTACCGCACCGAGGAGCTGCACCGCTATCTCGAGGGTCTGGGCGTCACCGCGCTCATCACCCGCCCCGACGGTTCAGGATCGGAGGCTCGCGACGCGGCCCGCGAGGTCGGTGCCGGGGTGTTGCCGGTGGCATTGACCGGCTCGGCGGCCGGACCAAGCTCGATCGACCTGGTGGCTTCGCCGCCCGCGGCTGGGCCGTCGAGTCCGGACAGGCCGTCGAGTCCGGACAGGCCGTCGGGTGATGACGTGGCCCTGGTATTGCAGACCTCCGGCACCACGTCCAAGCCCAAGATCGTGCCTCTGCGCCAACGTCATCTGGCCCTCTCAGCGGCGGGGATCGCCCGGTCGCTGGCCTTGACCGCCGCCGACCGGTCGCTGCAGATCATGCCGCTCTTCCATATTCACGGCCTACTGGCCGGGCTGCTGGCGCCGCTGGCCGTCGGCGGCTCGGTCGCCTGCACCGAAGGCTTCGACGCCTTCCAGTTCTTCGCCCATCTCAGGGAGTTGCGGCCCAGCTACTACACCGCGGTCCCGACCATGCACCAGATGGTGATCTCCCGCTCGGACCGCCACCGCGACACGGCCCGGGCCGCCGGGCTTCGCTTCGTGAGGTCGTCCTCGGCGTCGCTGCCGACGCCGGTGCTGACCGAACTCGGCGAGTTGTTCGGCGCTCCCGTCATCGAGGCTTACGGCATGACCGAGGCCACACACCAGATGTGCGCCAACCCTCTGCCCCCCGGGGTGTCCAAGCCACGCTCGGTGGGGGTTCCCACCGGCATCGAACTGGCCGTGCTCGACGGCCGGGACCGCCCGCTGCCTCCGGGCGAGCGGGGCGAGGTGTCGATCAAGGGCTCGACCGTGATCGACGGATACGAGAACAACCCCGAGGCCAACGCGGCGGCCTTCACCGGCGGCTGGTTCCGCACCGGCGACGAGGGCTACGTCGACGACGACGGCTACCTGTTTCTCACCGGCCGCCTCAAGGAGCAGATCAACCGCGGCGGTGAGAAGATCTCCCCGCTCGAGGTGGACGAGGCCCTGCTGGGCCACCCGTCGGTAGCCCAGGCGGTCACCTTCGCCGTGCCCCACCCCAGGCTGGGCGAGGAGGTGGCCGCCGCGGTCGTGGCCACTGCCGGCGGGAGCCCCGTGGACGCGCGGGAGCTTCGCCGGTTCCTGTCGCAGTCCCTGGCCGCGTTCAAGGTTCCCCGGCGGATCCTGGTGCTCGACGAGCTGCCCAAGGGCCCCACCGGCAAGCTCCAGCGCGTCGGCCTGGCCGAGCGCCTGGGCCTCGCCTAGAGGCCGAGCGGATAGGTGGGAACGTGGCCCATACGGGCGAGGCCGTGGCCCGAGCGGCCCGTGAGCGCAGCGAACAAGAGCGGGAGACACCCAGTCCCGACGCGAGACGCCTCTCGCCTAGAGGCCGAGCGCTCTTAGACTGCCGCGCGTGCCTCAGATCGAGATGTTGACGCTGGCCAACCATGCTGAGGTGCAGAACGGGCTGCTGTACCTGATGGGCGCGGGCTGGGACACCGTCACCCGGGCGTACAAGGAGGGCAAGAAGCCCCGACCGCAGCACTTCTCCATCGCGCTGTCGGTGCTGGTCCCGTGGTTGGAGCACAACCAGCGCCACGAGATGGTGATCCGGGTCGAGGACGAGGACGGCCACCACAAGCTGATGGAGGCCAAGGCCAACATCGAGGTCGGCCGCCCGCCCGGCAAGGTCCCCGGCACCGACAGCCGCTCGCCGCTGGTGGTCACCGGCATCGTCCAGTTCCCCAAGCCCGGCGGCTACCGGGTGAGGGCCACCCTCGGCGACGAGCAGCGCGACTACGCCTTCCGGGTCATCGACAAGGTCACCTGACAACCGTGCTCTACCGAAATTGATGCGGATAGTGGACATATATGGCCCATTTCGCCATCAATTTCGGGGGCGATAGCGTCTCGGGCGTGATCCGACAGCTGTTGGAGTTGCCCCGGGCCACTTGGCCGCGGGCGGTGCTGTTCGGGGCCATCGCGGCGGTGCTCATCGCGGTGCCCTCCAACCTGATCGACACGCCGATCTTCGGCCGGCCCGTCGCGGTGCGCTGGATCGACTACGTGATCCTGGCGGTCACCTCGGCGTTGATCGGGCTGATCTTCGCCATCCGCCCGGAGGCGGCCGAATCGAGCGAGCTGGCGGAGGCCACCGAGCGCCAGGGCACCGGGACCATATGGAGCGGGTTCGTGTCGTTCCTGGCCGTGGGCTGCCCGGTCTGCAACCAGGCCGTGGTCGCCCTGGTCGGTGTGGGCGGGGCGCTGTCGTGGTGGGCACCGGTGCAGCCCTTCGTGGGCCTGCTGGCCGTGGCGCTGCTGCTCTACACCCTGCGCAAGCGCCTCAACACCTACAAGCTCACCGCCTGCCCCGTCTTGGTGTAGATCGAACCGCGCGGCATAAATCAACGGTCTAGGCGGGCCAGCGCGCGATGCTCGATTTTGCCGAGGGCATGGTGTACCAGCGCATAAGCGCCAGCGGACCTATCTTACGCAAACACGCAAAGATTTGGGCGAGTACGCAAAGATGTAGGTAAACGCAAAGGACTAGATTAAAGTAGGAGCATGAATTCGGACCACTTGCGAGACCTCCTGATTCGGGGAGAAACGCTCACCGTCGAGTTCAAGGGCGGATCCATCAACGATTCCGACCTCATCGAAGCTGTAGCTTGCCTCACCAACGGCAGCGGTGGGGTTCTGCTAGTTGGCGTCGACGATGAAGGCAACGTGGTCGGCGCAGAACCGCGCCATGGCGGCGAGACATATCCGAACCGATTGCAATCGCTGATCGCCAACAAGACCGAGCCGGCCGTGTTGGCGACTGTTGAAGTGGTCGACTTTGACGATGCGCAAATTCTGGTTGTGACGGTTCCAGCCGCGAGCAGCGTGGTCGCCACGAGCGACGGCAAGTACATCCGGCGCGCTATCGATGTGCACGGCAAGCCGCAGTGCCTGCCCATGCGGCCACACGAGGTCCTTGCCCGCGCAGGGAGCCTAGGGGCTCAGGACTACTCGCGTGTCGTGATCCCAGGACTAACTGTCAACGACTTGGCTGTAGCAGAAACGGAGAGATTCCGCGAGTTGGCACGAACTGGTGGCGACGAAGTGCTGGCTTCGCTGTCCGACGAGGACCTCCTCAAGGCTCTCAATCTCTTGACCCCTGACAACCAACTCTGTGTGGGAGCGCTCCTGCTGTTTGGAAATGCTGCGGGCATCGCGCATCACCTGCCCACATTCGAGGTTGGCTTCCAGGAACTGGAGGACCTTGAAGTTCGCACCAGCACGTTGGGGCCCGCGCCGCTACTTCGAGCGATGGTTGAGGTGACCGGTCAGGTTCAAGCCCGCAATCCTGAGGAGGAGGTAGAGATTGGGCTGCTGCGCGTTCCTCTTCCTCGATTCGCCGACACGGCTATTCGTGAACTCGTCGCCAACGCCCTTGTACATCGCGACTACACACTCCCGGGACCAACGATCGTAGAGATCACGCGTGACGCCCTCGTCGTGTCCAATCCTGGGGGGTTGCCCGAGGGCGTCACCACTCGCAACCTGCTCATCACGCCGCCTCGCGCCCGCAATCCGGCATTGGCTGACGCTTTCAAGCGAGCGGGAGTGGTAGAGCGCACCGGCAGGGGTATCAATCGAGCCTTTGCCAGTCAGCTGGCACTTGGTAGACCTGCGCCTGACTACGGCCAAAGCACCGCAGGCACCGTGATTGCGAGGGTCAGGTCAGGACCTGCTGACAAGGAACTGGCCAGCTTCATTGTGGAAGCGCGACGTAGCGGTCAAGAGTTCTCTCTCCGGGACCTTCTGACCCTGCACGAGATCCGTCTCGAGCTTCGCATTACCACCGCTCGTGCTGCCGAGCTGTTCCAAGTCGACCAGCACGACGCAAGGGCCTCGTTGAATAGCCTGGTCGACCGGTCGCTGCTTGAGGCGCGAGGTGACGGCAAGGGGAGGACCTACCACCTGGCTGCCTCTCTGTATGAGCGCCTCGGCGATCCGTCCCAGTACGTGCGTGCTCGTGGCTTCGACGACATCCAGCAGGAACAGATGGTCCTCACCTTCGTAGACCGGAATGGATCAATCACTCGGCGGGAGGCCACCGAGTTGTGCCAGATTGACTCCGAGAGGGCTAGCCGTCTGCTACGCCGTCTGCGAGACGAAGGCAGCCTTGAGATGCACGGGGTGAAGCGGTCTGCCTACTACGTGATGAAGCACAACGCAGACAACGAGCGCGGTCGAGCTTGATTGCTCCATGCGCAAATGCGCAATGGTTTGAGCTGATACGCAAATCTCTCAGTAAACGCAATACTTTTGATGCTGGCCGGTCAGTGTGGGATGGCTGACTGCTTGATGCTATTGGTCAAGCGCGATGCGAGCCACTGAATGCAGCCGCGGCAGCTCTACTGCTCCGGCACGGCGGCGGCGCGATGCATGGCGGTGGCCACCAGTGCGGGCAGGGCCAGTGCGGCCAGCATCAACGCCAGCAGGGGCACTCCCAGGCTCAGCAGGCCGCTGGCGATCGCCGACAGCAGGGCGGCCGAGCCCAGCAGGGCGGCCCGGAACGTGCCGATCCCCCAGCCCGACTGGGGCGGCAGCGCGGCCACCAGCATGGCGTTGGCCACCGGCAGCACCGACACCGCCATCCCCACGAAGGGCACCAGCAGCCACACGCCGGCATCGGCCGGCAGCAGCAGCATCGGCAGTCCCAGCGCGGCGGTGCTCACCATCATCAACCGGGCCGTCCACGGCCCGCCCCTACGGTCGTAGAGGGCTCCGCCCACGATCTTCACCGGGGCCGACAGGGCCCGCCCCGCGATGAGCATCGCGGCCACCAGCCGCAGGTCCAGGTCCTGCTCCACCACGAAGAGCGCCGTCGAGAAGCCGATCACGACGAAGTGCATCGACACCCCGCCGACGCTGGCGTAGAAGGCCAGCCGGTAGGTCCGCTTGCGGGCGTTCTTCCCAAGTTGGGACAGCCAGGCCACCGGGGCCGGATCCCGGCCGACCTCGATCCAGCGGGGCACGTACGCGATGGCCAGCGCGGCGGGCACTGCGCACCCCACGTACACCCAGCGCCAGGCGCCCCCGGCGAAGGCGCTGGCCGCGGCCGCGGCCAGCCCGAACGAGTAGGCCTGGCCCCACACCGCGATGGCCTTGCCCGGCGCGTCCGGGTAGAGCCGGGCCACGCTGGCCAGAGCCGGCGGGAAGTAGATCCCGAAGGCCACTCCCAGCAGGGTCTGGCCCACCAGCAGCACCCAGAACGACGGCGCCGCCGCCGACAGCGCCATTCCCGCGGCCAGGCTCACCGCGGTGGCCCGCACCAGCGCCCGGTCGCTCAGCCAGCGGCTGGTGGCCCCGCCGATCACGTTGAAGGCGGCGATGCCGCCCGCCACCGCGGCCAGGATGGCGGCCAGGTTGCTCTCGGTGATGTCGAGGTCCTGCTGGACGAGCGGGAACAGCGGCGAGATCATCGTCTCGGCGCCGCCCAGGATGAAGTACAGCGTGAACAGGTAGCTGAACGTCACCCATCGGGTGGTCATGCGGCTCTCGCCGCCGCCCCCGCTCCCGGTGGTGCTGGGGCCGGGTTCGCTCAATTCACCCAGCAGGCCACCATGTGGCCGCTGGAGCGCTCCGTCAGCGGGGGGCGCTCGTGGAAGCACTGGTCCACTGCGAGGGGGCAGCGGGTGTTGAACCGGCAGCCCTTCGGTGGGTCCATTGGGCTGGGCAGGTCGCCCTTGAGGGGTTCGTGGCTGCGGCGGGTCGTCGGGTCGGGCACGGGCACCGCCGAGAGCAGGGCCTGGGAGTAGGGGTGGGTCGGGTTCTCGTAGATGTCGTGGTGGCTGCCGATCTCCATCAGGTGGCCCAGGTACATGATGGCCACCCGGTCCGACACGTGGCGCACCACGGCCAGGTTGTGGGAGATGAACAGGTACGACAGTCCCACGCTGTCCTTGAGCTCGACCAGCAGGTTGACGATCTGGGCCTGGATCGACACGTCGAGGGCGGCGGTGGCCTCGTCGGCCACCACGAAGGAGGGATGCAGCGCCAGGGCCCGGGCGATCACGATGCGCTGGCGCTGGCCGCCGGAGAAGGCGTGCGGGTACTTGTCGGCCGCGCTGGCGGTCATGCCCACCATCTCCAGCAACTCGCCCACCGCCGCGTCGAGCTCCGCGCCCCGTTTGCGGGTGTGCACCAGGAACGGCTCGGCGATGCTGTCGCGGATCTTGATCTTGGGGTTGAGCGCCGAGTAGGGGTCCTGGAAGATCATCTGGACCTGCTTGCGCATGGCCCGCCAGTTCCGCCGGCTCAGGTCGGTCACGTCCTTGCCCTCGTAGAGCACCTGGCCCTTGGTCGGCTTCACCGCTCCCAGCAGCGCCCGGCCCGCGGTGGACTTGCCGCAGCCCGACTCGCCCACCAGGCCCACGGTCTCGCCCGGCGCCACCGCGATGCTGAAGTCGTCCAGCGCGTACACCGTCCGGCGCCGGCTGCCCACCCAGCGGCTGAAGTGGACGCTGACGTCCCGGCTCTCCACCAGCGGGGTGACCTGCCCGTTCACACTGATCCCTTCCCGGGGCGGTTGTAGCAGGCCACCCACCGCCTGTCCGCGATCTTCAGCAGCGGCGGCGGGGTGTCGCGGCAGCCGTCGTCGGACTCGTTGCATCGGGGCTCGAACGCGCAGCCCGGCGGGAACTGGGCCCGGTCCAGCGGCTCTCCCGGGATGCCCGTCAACTCGCCGTCGTCGCGGTCGACCCGGGGCACCGAATGAAGCAGGCCGAGCGAGTAGGGGTGCTGGGGATCGGCGAACATCTCGTTGATCGGGGCCCGCTCCACGATGCGGCCGGCGTACATGACCTGGACCCGGTCACAGAACTGGGCCACCACTCCCAGGTCGTGGGTGATCATCAGCACCGACATCCCGAGCTCGGTGGACAGGTCGTGCAGCAGGGTGAGGATCTGGTCCTGGATGGTCACGTCGAGTCCCGTGGTCGGCTCGTCCGCGATGACCAGCGTCGGTTCGCAGGCCAGCGCGGTGGCGATCATCACCCGCTGGCGCATCCCGCCCGACAGCTCGTACGCGTAGGCCCGCAGGCGCTCGCTCGCGTTGGCTATGCCGACCATGTCGAGCAGCTCCAGCGAGCGTTGCCTGACCTCCGAGCCTTGCAGGCCGACCCTGCGCTGCAGAAGCTCGCGCAGCTGCGAGCCGACGGTCTTGAGCGGGTTGAGCGACACCATCGGATCCTGGAAGATCATGGCGATCTCCCGGCCCCGCACCCGGATGGCCACCGCGGGGTCGAGCACGTCCTCGCCCCGCCAGCGCACCGAGCCTCCCATTATCCGGCCCGGGGGCAGGACCATGCCCAGGATGGCCAGGCCCATGACGCTCTTGCCCGAGCCCGACTCGCCCACCACGCCGAGGCGCTCGTGCGAGCCGACATTGAGGGTCAGGTGGTCCACGCCCAGCACCGTCCCGTCCCGGGTGGGGAAACCCACCGTGAGGTCCTTCACCTCCAGCAGGCGCTCCTGGCGGGTATCGCCGTTCGAGCTCGCGCCGCTCACCCGCCCGGCCTCTCCAGGATGATCTGCTCGCGCTCGGCCACGTCGTTGAACGACTGGAGCCACAGCGACAGCAGGTTGACGCCCAGCACCACGATGGAGATGGCCAGGCCGGCGAAGGTGACGATCCACCATCCGTCGGTTATGTAGTTGCGGCCCTGCTGGATCATCAGCCCCCATGACGAGCGGGGCGGCTGCACGCCGAAGCCGAGGAAGGCGAACGCCGACTCCGACAGGATGGCCGCGGCCAGTTCCAGCACGCACAGCGTGATCAGCGAGCTGACCAGGTTGGGCAGCAGGTGACGCCACATGACCCGGCTCGACGGCGCGCCGCTCAGTTCGGAGGCTTCCACGAACAGCGACGTCTTGAGGGTCAGCACGAGGCTGCGGCCGACCCTGGTGAACACCATCCAGCTGGATATGGCGATGACGACGATGACCAGCCACACGCTCGGCCCGAAGGCGGCCACCAGGATCAGCCCGGCCAGCACCCCCGGGAAGGCCATCTGCACGTCGGCGGCCGAGATGATGAGGGTGTCGATCCTCCCGCCGACGTAGCCTGCGATCAGGCCCAGGGCGGTGCCGAGGATGGCCGCGATGACGACCGCGGCCAAGCCCACCAGCAGCGAGATACGGGCGCCGTCGACAAGCCGGGCCAGGATGTCTCGGCCGAGCTGGTCGGTGCCGAGGGGGTGCGTCCAGGTGCCGCCCCAGCCCACCGGCGGCGTGAGCTTGTCGGGCAGGCTCTGCTTGGCCGGGTCCTTGATGAACGGCAGCCACGGCCCGACGATGGCCACCAGCGCGAACACCGAGCAGATGAAGATGCCCGAGATGCCTGCCTTGGACTTGCGCAGGTGCGACCGCAGATCGGCCAGGACGGTGACGCCCTCCGGCGGTACCGCATCGACCGCGCCGGTGTCGGCTCCCGAGCTCGTCGTGTCGTCCACCGCGGTCATGCCAGCTCCACCCGGGGATCGATCATCCGGCGGGCGATGTCCACCAGCAGGTTGGTGACCACCACCAGCGTGGCCAGCACCACCACCGCGGCCTGCACCAGGATGAGGTCCCGGTTCTCGATGGCGTGGATGGCGAGGCGTCCCACTCCTGGCCATGCGAACACCACCTCGATCACCACCGTGTAGCCGGTGAACATGCGGGTCAGCTCCCAGCCGGTCATGGTCACGAAGCCCGAGGCCACGTTGCGGAACGTGTGGTGCACGATCGTGTACGACCGGGAGAAGCCCCGCGACAGGGCGGTCACCGCGTAGGGCTTGCGCAACTCCTCCACGATGCCCCGGCGGGTCATCTGCGCGAGGCGGCCCGCGCTGGCCAGGCCTATCGCGAACGACGGGAGGATCAGCGATACGAATCCTCGGGAGCCGAAGGTCGGCACCCATCCGAGCTGCACCGCGAAGACGATGATGAGCAGGTAGCCGATCCAGAACGGCGGGGCGCTGATGGACGCCATCGAGAAGCCGAGCACGGCGTGGTCGGCGAAGCGGCGCTCCCACCAGGCGGCCAGCATCCCCATGGGCGCGGCCAGCAACACCGTGACCGCGGTGGCCCCACCCACCAGCTTGAGGGTGGCCGGCAGCCTCTCGAACACGAGCTTCGAGGCTGGCTGGGTCTGCCAGAACGACTCGCCGAGGTCGCCCACTACCAGGCCCGACACGAAGTCCCAGTACTGGACGCTCAGCGGCCGATCCAGGCCGAGCGCGGCCCGGCGGCTGGCCCGGTCCTCCTGACTGGCCTCCAGCGGCAGCGACACCGTGGCCGGGTCGGTGAAGACGTGGGTGACTACGAATACCAGGGAGGTGACGACGAACACCACCAGGGCGGCGGCGATGATGCGTCTCGCGAGCCACCGAAGCAACGCGCTCCCTCCCGTCCGGGCCAAAACTGGCCCGGGTGCCGGGCCGCTCTTGTATACCGTAGCCGGACCCTGCGGGATGCTCCTAGTGGGCCGCTGCCCTGTTCTGGGTCAGGCGGCCGAGGAGGCTGAGGCCGGCTGCGGCGAAGGCCCAGACCGCGGCCGTTGCCAGCGCGGCCGACGACGACACGTTGTCGGTGATGGCTCCGAAGGCTCCCGGCCCCAGCACCGCGCCCAGGTTCAAGCCTCCGATGGCGAAGGAGGTGGCCAGGCCGGGGGCGTGGGGGTTCATCCGCACCAGGGCCACCACCATCAGCGCCGGCCATGACCAGCCCAGGATGATGGCCACCTGCCCTCCCAGCGCGTAGAGCCACGGGGTGTCGGCCGCCATCAGCGCGTAGCCGGCCGCGCTGGCGACCAGGAGGATCGCGACCGTGCCGATGTCGCCGGTGCGGCCCCGGTCGGCCATCACGCCCAGCAGGATGCGGGCGGTGATCACCCCCGCGCTGGCCAACGACAGCAGCAGCCCGGCTGTGCTCTCGGCGATGCCGGCGGACTCGCTGTTGACCACGAAGAACGACGCTGCGCCGATCACTGCGGCCGACGCCATGGTGGCCGCCGCGCCCAGCACGAACAGCGGCGCCAGCCTGACGTGGGAGAAGCGCCCCGTCGCTGACCGGGCGACCGGCGGCGGCCGGTCCTGCCTGGGCTCGGCGGGGAGCATCAGCATCCCGGCCGCGGCCAGCACCGCGCCGCCCACGAACGCCCAGCGCCACCCGGACGTGCCGCCCACGACGGGCACCGTCAGCCCGGCCAGCAGCGGGGCCAGCGGTATGGCCGACATGTGCACCGCGAAGGCGACGCCGTGGCGCTCTGCCGACACGTGCTGGGCCACCAGGACCTTGGCCGCGGGGCCGGCCAGGGTCAGGCCCGCGCCGGCCACCGCCATCGACGCCAGGAACGTCCCGAACGACTGGGCCAGCACGGCCACCGCCAGATAGCCGGCCAGCGTCACCCACATGGACAGCAGCAGGCTGCGCCGGGCGCCCATCCGGTCGGCCAGCTCGCCCGCGTGGATCGACGCCACCCCCGACAGGGCGTAGGTGACCGCCAGCGTCACTCCCAGTCCGGTGTCGCTGATGCCGAAGGTGTCCTTGATGTCGCTGCCCAGCGCCCCGGCCAGGAACCCGGCCATGACGCTGGCCGTGAGGCAGGCGATGGAGGCCGCGACCGCCCGTACCGGAACCGCGTCGGGATTCTGCGGCAACGCCGCGGGTGCCGGGCCGGCCACCGTCGCCGCCCTAGCTGGCTGGCTTCGTTGTGAGCGCCACCGGTCGGGTGTCGGGGCTGCGGATGGCTCGCACCTGCTCGTGGAAGCGTTCCACTCCCGCCAGCTTCACGTCCTCGTAGCCTCTGATCACGTCGGGGAGTTGGGCCAGCTTCACCGCCCGCTCGTAGCTGCCCGGCGTGAGGGCGTCCAGTTCGGCTTCGATCAGGGCCCGGTAGTCGGCGATGAGTTGCCGCTCGACCCGGCGGACCTTGGCGTAGCCGAACAGGTCGAGGGGGGTGCCCCGCAGCCGGCGCATCGCCTTCAGCACCGCCAGCGAGGGCTGCTGGAGCGGTCCCAGCGAGATCTTGCGCTTCAGCCCCAGGGCCCGCAGCGCCGGCGGGTGCAGCAGGATGCGGTAGCCGGCGTGGTCGCCCACCGCGTTCCGCAGCGCTTCGTTCAGGCCGGGGCGCAGGTGCAGCCGGGCCACCTCGTACTCGTCCTTGTAGGCGATCAGCTTGTGCAGGTAGCGGGCCACCGCTTCGGCCAGCTCGGTCCGCTCGCCCATCACCTCGCGCTCGCGGGCCGAGGCCGCGTCCACGAAGTCCACGTACTCCGAGGCCACCGTGGCCGACTGGTAGTCCGCCAGGTCGGCGGCCCGCCGCTCCACCATCTCGGCCAGCGCCGCGGCGCCATCTCCCGGCACCTGCGCTCCCGGCACCTGCGCCAGCCCCGACTTCTGGACCAGCGACTTGGCTGTCGCCTTGGCTCTGGCCGGCACCGAGTCGAGGCCCATGCCGGGCACGGCCGCGGCCTCGTCCGGCGATGTGGCCGCGGGGGCCACCCCGGCCAGGCTGACCAGGCCGTCGGCACCCTCGCGCACGTACACCCGGCCCCACCGGAAGGCGGCGATGTTGGCCGCCACCGCGACCCCGTTCAACTCGATGGCCCGCTCGATGGAAGCGGCCGACACCGGGATCCCGCCGGCCTGGTAGGCGGCCCCCAGAGCGAGCACGTTGGCCGGCATGGCCGTGCCCAGCAGGGCGTCGGCCATCCGGTCCGCGTCGAGGCGGACGCTGGCGCTCGCCCGGGTGGCGCCGTCGATGGCGGCCAGCATCCCGTCGACGTCGGGGTATGTCTCGTCCACGTGGGCCACCATGTCGCCGGTGGGCAGCTTGCTGGTCGACGTCACCGCCAGGGTGCGTTCGGGGTCGGCCTTGGCCAGGTTCTTGGGGTCGGCCGCCACCAGCAGGTCCAGGCCCAGGTAGCAGTCGGCGTCGCCCGCGCCGATCAGGTTGGCGCCGGAGGCCTCGCCGGTGAAGAAGCGCAGGTGCGACACCACCGGCCCGCCCTTCTGGCTGAGCCCGGTCTGGTCGAGGCCCAGGATGTCGAGGCCGTCGAGCACGGCTGCGGTGGCCAGCACCTGGCTGACCGTCACCACGCCGGTGCCGCCCACGCCCGCCATGAACACGCCGTACCCGCCGGGACCGGGGACGGGCCGGTCCGGCTCGGCGATGTCGGCGGGAGGCTGGGCCCGCGCGGTCCGGGCCGCGCCCGCGGCGGGCGCCTTGGCCCCGGCCGGCCGGGTCTTGGCTGCCCGTGTCTTGACCCGGATGAACGACGGGCAGTCTCCCTCGATGCAGGTGTAGTCGAAGTTGCACGATGACTGGTGTATGCGGGTCTTGGTGCCCAGCTCGGTGTCGACCGGCTGCACCGACAGGCAATGGCTCTTGGCCCCGCAGTCGCCGCATCCCTCGCACACCGCCTCGTTGATGAAGATGCGCCTGGTCGGCGTGGGGCGCAGGCCCCGCTTGCGCTCCCGGCGCTTCTCGGCCGCGCACTGCTGGTCGTAGATGAGCACGGTCACGCCGGGCGTGTCCCGCAGCAGGAGCTGGGCCTCCTCGAGGCGGTCCCGGCCCCAGATCTCGGCGCCGGGGGCCAGCGGCCCGCCGCCGGTGTGACGGTCCGGGTCGTCGCTGCACACGATGGTGCGGCTCACGCCCTCGGCGGCCATCGACTGGGTCAGCTCGGGCACTCCGATGACTCCGGCCACGTCCTGGCCGCCGGTCATGGCGACCGCGCCGTTGTAGAGGATCTTGTAGGTGATGTCGACGCCGGCCGCCACCGCGGCCCGCACCGCCAGGCTGGCCGAGTGGAAGAACGTGCCGTCGCCGACGTTCTGGAACATGTGGGGCCGGTCGGTGAACGGCGCCCGGCCGATCCAGGTGGCTCCCTCGCCGCCCATCTGATGGACGACCTGGGCCCGCTCGTCTATCCACAGGGCCATGGCGTGGCAGCCCACGCCGGCCGCCGCGAACGATCCTTCGGGCACCACGGTGGAGCGGTTGTGGGGGCAGCCGCTGCACCAGTACGGCAGGCGGCCCACTTCCGCGGCTCCGGCCTTCGAGGCCGCCTCGATGAGGGCCAGGCGGGCTTCCACCGCCACCGGCAGTGCTCCGACCTCGCCTCCGAGCACGCCCGAGCGGAGCCGGTCGGCGACCACGGCCGCGATCCGGTCGGCGCTGAGCTCGCCGTCGGCGGGCACCAGCCGGCGGCCCAGCTCGTCGGTCTTGCCCACCACCCGGGGTGCGCCCGCCCGGCCGTAGAGGATGTCCCGCACGAACAGCTCGATGAAGGCCCGCTTCTCGTCCAGCACCAGGATCTCGTTGAGGCCCCCGGCGAAGCGGCGCACGATCTCGGGCTCCAGCGGCCACACCATTCCTATCCGCAGCAGGCGGATCCCGAAGCGGTGCAGGGCGTCGTCGTCGAGGCCGAGGTCGCTGAGGGCCTGGCGCAGCTCCTGGAAGGTCCGGCCCGCGGCCGCGATGCCGAGTCGGGCCGCTCCGGTGGCCCCGCTGATCTCGTTGAGGCCGTTGGCCGCGGCGTAGGCCACCGCCGCGTCCAGGCGCCCGTAGGCGATGTCCTTCTCCTGCTCGAGGCTCATGGGCGTCACCAGGCCGGGCCGCTGGGCGTGGCGCCAGGGTTGGCCGTCGATCTCCAGCTCGGGGAGGGTGGGAACGACCCGGTCGGGGGCCACCTCGGCGATGCCGAACCCGTCGGCGACGGTGGTGACGACCTTGAACGCCACCCACAGCCCGGAGTATCTCGACAGCGCGATGCCGTGCAGGCCCAGGTCGATGATCTCCTGCATCGAGCCGGGGTAGAGGATGGGGATCTGGGCGTCGTAGAAGGTGGGCTCGACCTGGGTGGGCAGGGTCGACGACTTGGCCATCGGGTCGTCCCCGGCCAGCACCAGCACCCCGCCGTTGGGTGCGGTGCCCTTGAAGTTGCCGTGCTTGAACACGTCGCCGCAGCGGTCCACGCCCGGGCCCTTGCCGTACCACATGCCGACCACGCCGTCGTGCCGGGCGAGCGGCCCGAGCAGCGGCTCCTGGCTGCCCCATACCGCGGTGGCGGCCAGCTCCTCGTTCACGCCGGGCACCCACACCACGTCGTGGGCGTCGAGCAGGGCCCGGTTGCGCTCGATGGTGAGGTCGACGGTGCCGAGCGGCGAGCCCTGGTAGCCGGAGATGAAGGTGGCGGTGCGCAGGCCCCGGGCCGCGTCGGCCCGGTGCTGGTCGAGGGGCAGGCGCACCACGGCCTGGATCCCGGTCAGCAGCACCCGTCCCCGTTCCAACGTGAACTTCTGATCAAGATCGAAGTCCTCCAGCAACGGGGGTCCTCCTTGTCGTGTTGTCGCGGCTGTGGGTCAGCCGATGATCGCGCAGTACTCGGGGACGATGTCGGCGGTGAGCATGTCCATCCATGCCGGGCGCATCTCGATCAGCCGGGCCACCACGTTGCGGTGGTTCTCCCGGTTGTTCCAGGTGCCGATCAGGTAGAACCGCTCGGGGTCGTCCTCGCTCTGGTACAGCACGCCCTCGTGCACGATGCCCGGCGTGGTGTGGACGATGTTCTCGTCGCTGTGGTCCCAGGCCTCGAAGGCGTCAACGAAGTCCTGGGCCCGGCCCGGCTTGGCCTGAAGCGTGTAGTGGAAGGCGAACGACCCCTCCGGCAAGTCCTTCAGCAGCGGGTTGGCGTGGTCGCCGTGGTCGTGGTCGCCGTGGTCGCCGTGGTCGTGGTCGCCGTGGTCGTGGTGCTCGTCGGGCATCGCAGCCCCTTCAGGTGGCGGATGTGAAGGCCGCGGCCGCGGCCTGCGAGCACACCACGTCCTCGGCGTGCTTGGCGCCGGAGATGCCCAGCGCTCCCACGATGGTGCCGGCCGCGGTCGTCAGCGGCTCGCCGCCCTCCACGGCCAGGATGTGGTGGCGGGC
Organism: Candidatus Aldehydirespirator sp.; assembly: GCA_965203635.1. Classification (GTDB taxonomy): domain Bacteria; phylum Actinomycetota; class Acidimicrobiia; order Acidimicrobiales; family Aldehydirespiratoraceae; genus Aldehydirespirator. The sequence continues at coordinate 1,274,089 of OZ241903.1, read as the reverse complement.
GGTCATGGGCGGGCCGAGCGACTTGTCCGTCTGGAAGTAGTCCGACAGCGCCCCGGTGTCGCGCTTGAACGTCAGTGCGGCCAGGGCCTTGGCGATGGCGTTCTCGAGGGCGATCTCGACAACGTTGTCCATGCGGTGCACCAGCACCAGGTTGCCGGTGGCGTTGACCACCGCCACGCAGACGGCCAGGCCTTCGTCCTCGGCGGTGGCCAGCGCCGCGTCGGCCGCGAGCTTGGCCCCTTCGAGGGTGAGGGTCTCGACGTTCATGGTGTTCATGGATTGCTCCTGGGTTGGGTTCTTGGGGGAAGGGCGGGAGGGGGAGTGAGTAGGGAGGGAGTAGGGGGGGGGATGCTGGTCAGGGCTTGGTCTGGAGTATGGCTTCGACCTCGACCGAGGCGCCGAGGGGAAGCTCGGCCACCCCGATGGCGGAGCGGGCGTGCCTGCCGGCCTCGCCGAACACCTCGATCATCAGGTCGCTGGCGCCGTTGATCACCTTGGGTTGGGCGTTGAAGCCGGGGTCGCTGGCCACGTACCCGGTGAGCCGCACCACCCGCAGCACCTCGTCGAGGCTGCCCAGGTGCTGGTGCACCGACGCCAGGATGGCCTCGGCCGCACCCCGGGCGCTGGCCTGTCCGGCTTCTATGTCCATGTCGCCGCCTAGACGGCCGATGTGCGCGATCCCGCCGCCTCCGGGGGCCAGCGCGATGGAGCCCGACACGAACAGCACGTCGTGGACCTGGGCCACCAGGTCGAAGTTGCCCGCTCTCAGCAGGGGCATGTCGAGATCGACGCCGGCGTCGCGGGCCGCCTGCTCGTAGGACATGTCGGATCCTCCCGTGACCGTCCGCCGAATCTTGTATACCGACCCTATCGGGCGGCACGCCAACCCTGCCGACTCGGTGACACAAAGAAAAGGCCGATTTCTTTGGGTTAAATGATCGCAAGCCAATGAACTTTGGACTTGGGCGGCAGAACGCCGTTCGATGATCATCCGTACTGCCGACTCGGGCCGGGCCGGACCCGGCCGCTAGCTTCCCGCCTCATGGATCTGGGACTGGCGGGGCGGCGGGCGATCGTGTTCGGCTCCACCGCGGGGCTGGGGCGGGCCACCGCGGAGAGCCTGGCCGCCGAGGGCGCGCTGGTGGCCGTCTCGGGGCGCCGGGCCGAGCTGGCCGCCGAGATCGCCGGGTCGCTACCGGGTGCGGTGGCCGTGGTCGGCGATCTGACCGCCGACGGCGAGCCCGCCCGCATGGTGGACGAGGCCGCGTCCCTGCTCGGCGGCCTCGATATCTGCGTGGTCAACACCAGCGGCGGACCTCCGGGAGGCATGACGGAGGTGTCGGCGGCCGACGAGGTGGCCGCCTACGAGCGGATGCTGCGGCCCGCGCTGGCGGTCACGAGGGCCGCGATCCCGCACTTGCGGGCCGGAGGCTACGGGCGCCTGGTGTACATCACCGCCCGGTCGGTGGTGGAGGCCTCGCCCGAGCTGGCCCTGTCGGGGGTGTTCCGCAGCGGCGTGGCGGCTGCGGCCCGCTCGCTGGCCATCGAGCTGGCGCCCGAGGTGCTGGTCAACGTGGTGGTGCCCGGCCAGTTCGACACCGGGGCGCTGGCCCGCTCCCAGGAGGCTCGGGCTGCGGCCGAGGGCATCACCGCCGAGGCGGTGCGGGTCCGCCATCGGGCGTCGATACCGGTGGGCCGGTTCGGCCGGGCCGCCGAGCTGGCCGATGTGGTGACGTTCCTGTGCAGCGCCCGGGCCAGCTTCGTAACCGGGTCGGTCGTGCGCGTCGACGGGGGCGCCGTCATCGGCTACTGACAGAGGCCGAGCTTGCGAGGCCCCCCGGGCCCGAGCGGCCCGTGAGCGCAGCGAATAGGAGCGGGCGGCAGGCCCGAGCGGCCCGTGAGCGAAGCGAACAGGAGCGGGAAACCAGCCAGAGGCCGAGCTGGCCGGTACCTGGATTTGACCGCGGAAACGGTATACAGAACGCCGTGAAGATCGCCGTTCTGGTCAAGCAGATCCCTGCCCCGGTCGAGTTCCGGATGCACGAGGGGCGTCTGGTGCGGGACGGCGTGCCGCTGGAGGTCAACGCCTACTGCCGGCGGGCCAACGCCAAGGCGGTCGAGCTGGCCGGCGCCGACGGCGAGGTCGTGGTGTTCACCATGGGGCCGCCCGCGGCCGCCGACGCCCTGCGGGAGATGATCGCCTGCGGCGCCCACCGGGGCGTCCACCTCTGCGATCCGGCCTTCGCCGGCAGCGACACGCTGGCCACTGCGGTGGCGCTGGCCGCGGCCATCCGGCGCGAGGGGCCGTTCGACCTGGTGCTGGCCGGGCTCAACTCGCTCGACTCCGACACCGGCCAGGTGCCCGTCGAGGTGGCCGAGCTGCTGGGCCTGCCCTTCGCGGCCGGGGTACGGGACCTGGAGGTGGACGGCCGTGCCTTCACTGCCCGGCTGGAGACCGACGACGGCTACCGGGCCGTCGCCGGCGACCTGCCCGTCGCGCTGTCGGCCGCCGAGCGGCTGTGCGCGCCGTCGAAGGCTCCGCCCGAGGTGTACGCCGAGGTGGCCGATGACCGCATCGTGCGGCTGGCGGCGGCCGACCTGGACGTGCCTGTCGAGCAGCTCGGCGCTGCGGGTTCGCCCACATCGGTCGGCCCGGTCCGGGTGCTCACCGCCACCAGGCGTGCCTTGCGGGCCGCCTCGGTGGCTGAGGCGGTGGACATGCTCGAGGAGTTCGGCGCCTTCGTCGACGCCCCCGAATCCGATGATGCCGCCGCCGACGCCTCGCCGGGCAGTGCGGCCCTGCTGGAGGCCGGCACCGACGGGGCCCACGCCGAGGTCGGCGAACGGTCGGTGTGGTGCTTCTTCACCGAGCCGGGGGTGGGCGCCGAGCTGCTGGGAGAGGCGGCCGAGCTCGCGGCGTGGATCTCGGGAACCGTCACTGCGGTCACCACCATCGCCGACGCGGCCGACCGGTCCGGGCTTGGGGCCGCGGGCGCCGACCGGCTGCTGTTGATCGAATCGGCCGGGGAGCCCTCCGAGCAGGCTGCCGCGCTGGCGGCGGCCGCGGCTGAGCGGCTGCCGTGGGGGCTGCTGGTGGAGGGGACCCGTTCGGGCCGGGTTGTCGCCTCCGTCGTGGCTGCCCGCTGCGGCTGGGGACTCACCGGCGACGCCGTCGGGCTCGAAGTCAGCCCCGGCGGTCGTCTGGTGGCCTGGAAACCCGCGTTCGGCGGTCGCCTCCAGGTGCCGATCCTGTCGCGCTCGCCGGTGCAGATGGCCACGATCCGCCCCGGCGTCCTGGCCCTGCGGCCGCCCCGCGTCGATGCCGCCGAGCCCGAGGCCGAGCTGCTCCCGGCGCCCCCGCCCGCCCGGATCCGCACGGTGGCGGTCGAGCGCGACGACGCCGACACCGGCGAGCTGCGCCGGGCCCGCACGGTGGTGGCCGTCGGTGTGGGCGTGGACCCCGACGGCTATCCGGTGATCGACGACTTGAGAGAGGCTCTCGGGGACGCTGCGCTGGGCGCCACCCGGAGGGTCACCGACCAGGGCTGGGTGCCCCGCGGCCGCCAGATCGGGGTCACCGGGCACGCGGTGTCGCCCCGGCTGCTGGTGGCGGTGGGTTCCAGCGGCCGCTTCAACCACACGGTCGGCATCCGCAACGCCGGCGTGCTCATGGCGGTCAACTCGGATCCGGAGGCCGAGATCTTCGATCAGGTGGATGTCGGCCTGATCGGCGAGTGGCAGACGATCGTGCCGGAGTTGACGGCCGAACTGAACAGGCGGGGCGTGGGCGACCGGATACGTTCATCCGACAGCCAGGCGGGGGATGCGGGTGTTCGACTTGCGAGCGAGTAGGGCGAAGCCCGTGCGAGCAAGCGGACGCCCGTAGCGCCCGCCGGGGTGGTCGCCTGATGATCGGCGCGAAGTCGGGGACTGACATGAGCGGGGGACCGAAAATGAGCGGGGCACTGACATGAGTGGGGGACTGAAAATGAGCGGGGGACTGACATGAGGGAGGCACTGATATGAGGGAGGCACTGATATGAGCGGGGGACTGACATGAGGGTCGGCATCGGGCTGCCCGTCACCACCAAGGGCACCGGCGGCGAGCTGCTGCTGGCCTGGGCCCGCCGGGCCGAGGAGGCCGGGTTCGATGTGCTCACGGCCATCGACCGGATCGTGTACCCCGGCTTCGAGTCGCTCACCGCCATGGCCGCGGCCGCGGCCGCCACCGACCGCGTCGGCCTGCGCACCAACGTGCTGCTCGCGCCGGCTCGCAGCCCGGTGATGGTGGCCAAGCAGGCCGCGTCGGTCGACCAGATCAGCGGCGGTCGCTTCATGCTGGGCATCGGTGTGGGCCGCCGTCCCGACGACTACGAGGCCACCGGCCGCAGTTTCGGCACCCGCGGCCGCCGCCTCGACGCCGACCTGGAGACCATGCACGCCGAGTGGCGCGCCCAGCCCGCCGAGGGCAGGGCCCGGCCGTCGACGCTGCCGCCGGCACGCGATGGCGCCGTCCCGATCTTCTTCGGGGGCGGCCTTGATGCCGCCATCCCCCGTATCGTGCGCCACGGCGTGGGTTGGAGCGTCTCGTCGCGGGGTCCGGCCGACACCCACGAGATGGCCGAGCAGGTGCGGGCCGCCTGGCGCGAGGCGGGCCGCGACGGTGCCCCGACCATCATGGTCATGCACTACTTCGCCTTGGGCGACGACCCCAATGTCGACTACCTGTTCGACTACTACGGCTACCAGGGCGACCGGGCCCGCATGTTCGCCGAGGGTGCCTACCAGCGGGCTGCCGACGTGACCGCCGCGGTGCGCGACTTCGCAGCCATCGGCGTCGACGAGTACACGTTCGTGCCCACCATGGCCGACCTCGCCCAGGTGGATCTCCTGGCCGAGGCCGCGCTGGGTTGAGCTCGCCGGGCCCGAGCGGCCCTCAGGTCGCAGCGAACAGGAGCGGGGAGCTCGCCGGGCCCGAGCGGCCCGTGAGCGCAGCGAACAGGAGCGGGGAGCAAGGGGCCCGAGCGGCCCGTGAGCGCAGCGAACAGGAGCGGGGAGCTCGCCGGGCCCGAGCGGCCCGTGAGCGCAGCGAACAAGAGCGGCCCGTGAGCGCAGCGAACAGGAGCGGGGAGCAAGAGCCCCGCTCTCGTAATCGGGCCGCGAATGCGATTGAATGGAGGGATGAGGCTCGCTTCGTGGGCACGCGCCGTTCCGCTGGTGCTGGTGGCGACGGCCGTCCTGGCCGCGGGGTGCGGGCGGTCGGGCTACGAGTACGTCGAGAACGACGACGAGACCGTCTTCCTGAAGATCCCCGAGGACTGGCAGGTCGTGTCCGAGGGTGCCGTCAACTTCACCATCGCGCCCGACGACGACATCCAGCCGATCTACGGAGAGTTCGTCTGGCCGTGGAGGGCTGAGTTCGACGCGGCCCCAGCGGGCCTCGCCGGTTCGTTCGACTACGTGCAGGGCTACGTGGAGGTTCAGCCGGTCGATCGCCGGATGCAGGCCCAAGTGAGGCCCGACCTGTTCTTCCCGGAACTCACCGTCGACCCGGGAATGGTGGAGCAGGTCCGCCACGACCTGGTGACTGTCGGTGACGTCTCGGGCCACCGCATGGCCTGGAAGCAGGTCACCGAGAGCGGAGAGGCCTTCGTGTCCGACCGGCTGGTGCTGATCGACAGCCTCGGCAGCAAGGTGTACCACCTCCACGTCGTGTGCACCCTCGGCTGCTACAACGCCAACCTCGCCGAGATCAACGAGGTCATGCGCACCTTCACGGTGGAGGACTAGAGGCGATGCGTCTGCGGCTGTGGCGCAAGCGCCGGGAGCGGGCCGGGTCGAAGCGGGCGGCCGAGCCGGTGATGACCCTCGGCTCGACCACGTCGCGGCCTCGCGACGCCGAGCGCAGGACCCGCCGCCGCCTCGACCCGTGGGACCGCTCCAAGTACCTGATCCTCGGGTCGGTGCTGTTCGGCTTCTTCTGGTGGCAGAAGCTCAACACCAACCCCATCAAGTCGGTGACCGACGGTTTCTGGGAGACGGTCGAGCAGCAGTCCTGGGTCTGGATCCTGCTGGGGCTGGAGGTGTTGCGCCAGCTGCACTTCGTGGTGGCCGAGCACTGGTCGGGCTACTACCGGTTCTGGAAGATCAAGGTCTTCGGGCGGGTCGAGAACCGCCGGTCGCTGATGGATCCGTGGGTGCGGTTCCGTATCGGCCGGGTGTTGAGGATCCTGTTCTGGTTGCTGCTGTTCGGGGTGATCGTCGGCCAGTTCACCGACCAGAACCCGGTCGCTGCCCTGATCGGCCTGCCGGGCAGGATCAACACCTGGCTGCCGATGGCGGCCCGCTTCATCATCTACCCGCTGCTGCTGATCAGCCAGTTCGTGCTGCTGTTCTGGTTCCTGTCGCGGGGTGGCGTGGAGACCTACTTCCCCGACGACATCGACACCCGCTTCGACGACGTGTGGGGCCAGGACCCGGTCAAGGAGCGGGTGCGGGAGAACCTGATCTTCCTGGAGAACCCCGAGTCCATCGAGGAGGTCGGCGGCTACGCCCCGGGCGGCATCCTGCTGTACGGCCCGCCCGGCACCGGCAAGACGCTGCTGGCCGAGGCCGCCGCGGGCGAGACCGGCAAGCCGTTCGTGTTCGTGGAGCCGGGCGCGTTCATGAACATGTTCTTCGGGGTGGGCATCCTCAAGGTGAAGGGCCTGTTCCGGAAGCTGCGCAAGCTGGCCCTGCGCTACGGGGGCGTGGTGGCCTTCTTCGACGAGGCCGACGCTCTGGGCAACCGGGGCGCGGCGGTGGGCGGCCAGGGCGGCTTCGGCTCCGAGCAGTTCGCGGCTTTCCTGCGTGACGCCACCGAGGCGGGCTCGTCGTTCCCGTACCTGTCGCCGGGCGCGCAGCGAGTGCTGCAGGAGGCTGCTCTGGGCGGCTACGACCGGGCCGGCTTGCTGGGCGCGTACGGCTCCGGGGAGGGCTGGGGCGACCCGTGGGCCGGCCCCCGGCGTGAGTCGATCATGATGATGGGCGGCGGCGGTGGCGGCATGGGCACGCTCCAGGCTCTGCTGGCCGAGCTGTCCGGACTGAAGAAGCCTCGCGGGTTCTTCAACCGGATCGTGCGCAAGATGCTGGGGATGCGGCCCAAGCCGCCCCCGAAGTACCGGATCCTGGTGATGATGGCCTCCAACCTGCCCGAGGCCCTCGATCCGGCCATGCTGCGGCCGGGCCGCATCGACCGGATCTACAAGGTGGGCTATCCGACCCAGGAGGGCCGCAAGCGCACCTACGAGGGGTACCTCGACAAGGTCGACCATGTGCTCACCGACGACGACATCGAGAAGCTGGCCACGATCACGCCCTACGCCACCGGGGCCACCATCAAGGACATGGTCAACGAGGCGTTGATCACCGCCATCCGCGACGGCCGGCGGGTGATCACCTGGGCCGACATGATCAAGGCCAAGCAGCTCAAGGAGCACGGCCTGGCCGACGACTTCGACTACGTGGAGCACGAGCGCCACGCCCTGGCCATCCACGAGGCCTGCCACGCGGTGGCCCTGCACCGGGTGAGCCGGCACCGCATGATCGATCTGGCCACCATCGAGCGCCGGGGCCAGGTGGGCGGCTTCGTGTCGCACATCCCGCCCGAGGACCGTTTCACCCACTGGCGCTCGGAGTACGAGGCCGACCTGGAGGTGTCGCTGGCGTCGCTGGCCGGCGAGCGGATGTTCTTCGGCGACGACAACTCCTCGGGGGTGGGCGGCGATCTGCGCAACGCCACCCATCTGGCCGCCATGATGTCCGGCTACTGGGGTATGGGCGACACGCTGGCGAGCCACGCCGTGCAGCGCCAGTTCGGGATCGGCGGCGGTCAGCGCAAGGGCGACGAGGACGACCCTGAGCGCGAGCTGCTGCGCATGGGCTTGGGCGACCAGATCGAGCAGCGGTTGGCCGACCGCTACGACGCGGCGCGGTGTCTGCTGGAGGCCAACCGCATCGAGGTGCTGGCGGTGGCCCACGCCCTGGAGACCCACAAGACCATCACCGGCGACGACGTGAGCGCCATCGTGGACCGCGACGTGGGGCCGTTCCTGGACGGCCGGGGCTACTACCGGCCCGAGGCGGTCGAGGCCCTCGAGGACTACCACGCCGCGGTGCTGGAGCTGCGCCGCACCGGCGGGATGGAGCTCCCGCCGCTGCCCAAGATCAGCGGCATCACCGGCCGCCTGGTCGAGACGGTGGCCGTCCCCGTCCCTGCCGGCGCCGCAGCCGGCAGCGAGTCCTCAAGCTCAAACGGCTCCCCCGACCAAGACGACTAGGTCGGTCCCGCTCGACCGGGATTCGTGCACGACATTTGTTCTGTGCATTGAGTTCCGCATGAACTCAACAACTTCGTGCGGACGGTTCTTTGCCCGTGACAGCTTTCGTGTGGAGCGGGTTCGTCCGTGAAATTGTTCTGTGCGTTTAGTTCTGCATGAACTAGACAACTTCGCCACGTTCTGTGTGTCTTAGGTTTCTGCATTGAACTCTTCGTGAAATTGTTCTGTGCGTTTAGTTCTGCATGAACTAAACAACTTTGCTCGGCTACTTTGATATACTTCACTCCATGGAAGAGGATTCTGGAGCCGCTGGGCTGCGGGGTAGAGGTCGACCGTCCCATCGTGAGGTGTACGCGAGGCTCCGAATCCAAGTCGATGAGTTGAGGGATCGTATGGGCGGTCTGCCGTTGCCCGAGGAGGCTGAGGGCATCTGGCGTTCGATCTGGTACGAGGAGGCGCATCACTCCACCGCCATCGAGGGCAACACGCTGGTGCTCAGGCAGGTGGAGCGGCTCCTCGATGAGGGCCGGGCCGTCGGCAACAAGGAGTTAAGCGACTACCTGGAGGTGAAGGGCTATGCGGACGCTGCCGACTGGGTGTACCGGCAGGCGAGCAGCCCCAAGGGGCTCTCAGGTCACGGCAAGGTCCTCACCCTGTTCGAGGTGCGCGAGATACACCGCATCGCGATGGCTCCCGTGTGGGAGGCATCACCCCATCCTCAGGCGGCCGACAGCGAAGCGCCCGGCAGCTACCGTCGCCATGACATCGAGCCGTTCCCGGGCGGGATGGTCCCCGTGTCGTGGCCGCTTGTCGACACTGAACTCTCTGTTTGGGAACAGGAGGTCAATTCCCTGGAGGGAGACGCACTGACGTTCCCCGAGGCGCTGGCGGAGGTTCACTGCCGCTTCGAGCAGATCCATCCTTTCCTCGACGGCAACGGCCGCTCGGGCCGGCTTGTGCTGAACCTGATCCTTGTGCGGCTCGGCTACCCGCCCGCCGTGATCTACAAGCGGGACCGGTCCAGATACCTCCAGGCGTTGCGCAAAGCCGACTCCGGCTCGGCCGGCCCACTCGGCGAGATGCTCGCCCGGGCAGTGCTCGACAGCCTCTACCGGTTCGTGCTGCCCGCGGTGGCCGGTCCGGCTCGCCTGGTGCCGCTCGAGGCCCTAGCGACCCCTGAGTTGGGCGCCGCGGCCCTCCGGGCTGCAGCCGGCCGGGGCAGGCTCCAGGCCACGAGGGGTAGTGACGGTCGCTGGCGCAGTTCGCGTGTCTGGCTGGACGAGTACATGGATTCCCGGTACCGCAGGGTTCCGTAGAGCCAGTACGCCCGCGTCGCGCGCCGGAGACAAGACAGCTAGAGCCCTGTCCCCCTGTCCGAACCTCCGCGCGCGGCGTCCTCGAACGCTGCCTGTGGTGCAGGGCACAATCGCGGCACTCTCAACCCCAACAGACGTTGGCGGGCAGAGCACTAGCCGAGCGTGAAGAGAGGCTCATGTCGTTGGTTCTGGGTCCGGTCCGACGCCCGCCGGGTTGCGTCGGGTCCCGCCCTGGTCTGTTTCGGACCCGGTTCTGGCCTGGGCCTCGGCTTGGACAGGGCGGATCCTTCGGGGGTGTGGGCGGGTCCGTAGATCACCGGGTCGGGTGGGTGCAGGGTGTGCCAGCCGTCGGGGTGCTTGCGGATTTGCCAGTTGTCGTGGTGGATGCGGTGGTGGCAGCTCCAGCAAGCCGGGACAAGGTTGTCGAGTTTGGTGGGTCCGCCCTGTGAGGCGGGTTCGATGTGGTGTCCTTGGCAGATGCCGGGGTTGGCGCCGCAGTGGAAGCAGCCGCCGTACTTGGCGATGAGCAGCTGCCATTGGGACTCGGTGACGGTGCGCCGCGAGTGGGTGCGCCAGATGGGTGTGCCGCAGCGGTCATAGACCACGCCGGTCAGCTTCGCGTTGCAAGAAAGCTGTTCGAGTACCGCGCTGGGGAGGCGTTCGCCGTCGGGGAGCTCTGCGATGAGTTCGCCGGTGGCGTCGTCAACGTGGGCGACGACGCAGATGTCCGCGAAGGGCTTGCCGCCGCCTGACGAGGCGCCGCCGCTGGTGGTGGTGTTGGTGAGGTGGTCGAGGGCGTCGGCCATGCACTGGTCGAAGCTGCGCCGCCCAACGTCGCCGCCGGCGGCGTGCTTCTTGTCGGTGTCGTGAATCCGAGAGGCTTCAGCGCGCAGCCGGTTCTCGATACGTCGCCCGGTGACGGTGTCGAACTCGCCGTGCAGGTGCACCATTCCGTCGTCGCCGTCCCAGAGCCGCACACGGCGCCGGGCTCGCTGGCGGGCGTGCTCGGACTCGCCGTTGTCGCCTTCGCGCTCTGCGGTCCAGCGTCGGGTCTCGCGCCTGAATTGTTCGGGTCGCAGCGACTCAGCCTTGGCCAGCAGTTCGCCGTCGGCCTCCACAGCCTGCGCGCCGGCCTTCTCCACGGCTGCGGCCAACTGCTTGGCGTTGGCCCGGGTCACTCGCCCGGATTCCACCGCGTCGCGCACCGCGGGCAGATGCCGCAGCGTCTCAGCGGTCTTGATGTGGCTGCGGGCCTCACCGAGCGGCAACCCCGCGGCAGTAGCCAGCACCTCCGCACCGCCGTCGCCGTGACGCTCACGCCCTGCGATCGACGCCGCAGCCGACGTCTGCGCGGCGGTGATCATCGCTGATGCGGACTTCAGCGCCGGCATCGCCTCGCGCATCTCCTCACACGACGCGGACCCGTCATTGACCTGCTCCAAGATCCTCCTGGCCGCGGCCTCAACCTGTCGGGCATCGTCGATCAGCATGAATACATCATCTCACACCGGTGTGACATCTGTCAAGCATTTACATGATTATTCAGATATCTCTATGTCAGGAGAACCATCTGGACCGAAGCGTCTGGCCCCGTCGATGTCGGTGACCGGGTATTGGTGTCTACTATGGTTGACGCGTGACCGGCGATGAGTTATTGCGAAGGCTGCTGCGGTCAGGATGCGAGATCGTGCGGCAACGCGGCTCACATGTGAGAGTGCGCTGCGGAGATTGCGTCGCAACGGTGCCGGTTCATTCGGGACGGGATGTCGCAGTGGGACGCTGCGGGCCATCGAGCGTCAGCTCGAGGCATATCTCGGGAAAGGATGGCTGTAGTGATGACGACCTACTCGGTGACCTATCGGCGCGACCCGGGCGACGACGCCTGGCTCGTGGATGTCGAAGGAATGCCCGATGTGTACACGTTTGGCCGGACCCTTGAGGAGGCAGCGGTAAACGCCCGTGAGGCCATCGCGGTGACGGTGGACACGTCGGAGGCCGATGTAGAGCTTGAAGAGCACTTCGCCGTGGCCGATGTCGACATTGAGGAGATCACCAGCTTGCGAGACCGTGCGCAGGCGCTGCATGAGACCTACCTGAGCCGCCAAAGGGCTGCTGCCCTCCGTCTCGCAGAAGTGGGGGTTTCGCGGCGGGACTCCGCCCGGCTGCTCGGCGTGTCGCATCAACGGGTCCAACAGCTGGTCGCCCGCTGATTGTTCGCGGCTCCGAAGACGAGGGCCGCCTAGGGGCCCGCGACTTTGCCTAGGTTGGGTGGTGATGCTGTCGGCGGAGGGCTCGGTGCAGGTGGCGGCCACCCCGCGGGAGGTGCTGGAGTTTGCCTGCGACCTTCGGGCCTACATGGCGCTCGACGGCAAGATCGTCAACGTCTACGAGAACCCGTCGATCGACTCCGACGGCAACGGCTTCGCGGTCATCCGGGGGTCGGTGCGGGGGATCCGCGGTCCCAGGCAGCGGCTGGCGGTGAAGCTCGACCGGTGGTGGTCGGTCACCTTCGAGAGCGCCGGCGGATGGCTGGCCGACCGTCTGATGTGGTTTAGGGGAGGCTTCGTGGCCCGGCCGTCCCATGGCGGGTCGTGGGTCACGCACTCCTACCGCTTCCGGTTCAAGGGGCCGCTCGGGCCGTTGATCGAGCGTTGCCTCCGCGGCTGGCTCGAGAAGGACGTTCATGACGAGCTCCAGCGGATCAGGACCTACTTCGACCGGAAGGCCGCTGGGCTGCCGCCGCTTCAGCTTCGACCCGCCCGCACCAGGAATCGGCAGACCCGGGCCGGCGCCTGGAGGGACTTCATCGGCGGGGGCGGGGTGTAGCGGGCCAGCCGGCGCGGCGCAACGGTCACGCAACGGTGGCGCAACGGTTCCCCCGACGGCCGGTTCACCCAACGGTCAGGGGTTGGCTCCCATGCGGATCAGGCGCCGCCGGCCGGCGTCGGCGGCCAGGGCGGCCAGCAGGGCGCAGGCCGCGATCATCAGGAACCCGGCGGTGTAGGAGACCCGGTCCACCAGCAGGCCGAAGGCGAACGGTCCGACCACGCCGCCCACGTTGAGCCCGCCGGAGGTCATGCCGGTGGCCGCGCCGGGCGAGTCCCGGTAGGCCCGCACCACGGTGTGCACGATCAGGCCGCTCCAGGCCCAGCCCACCCCCAGCGCGAACATGGCGCCCACCGGCACCAGGACCTTCGCGCCGGTGGCCGCAGCCAGGTAGCCCAGCGTGCTCACCCCCAGCAGGACCGACACGAACTTGAGGTGCCCGGTCTCGTAGTGGTCGGCGAGGTAGCCCCCCGCGGTCCTGGTGAGGATCACCAGGACGCTGGCCGCGGCCAGAAGGTGACCGGCCAGTCCCTCGTCGATCCCGGCGTCGGTGGCGGCCGACACGAAGAACGCGGCCATGGTGGTGGCCGCGGCCGAGCCCAGCGCGGCGGTCAGCATCAGCATGTTCAACGGCCCGTAGTCGATCTCGCTCAGGCCCCTCGACGCGCCCGCGGTGCGCACCGCCCGACCGGCCGCCGCCCTGTACGGCGGCGCCAGCCCGTACCCGACCAGGGGCACCACCAGCGCGATGGCGAAGGCCCAGCGCCATCCCAGGGTGAGCCCGACGGCCGGCACGGCCAGCCCGGCCAGGAACACCGACAGCGGCACGGCCGCGGCCTGGATGCCGAAGGCGAACCCGTGACGGTGCAGCGGCACGCCCCGGGCCACCATGGTCTTGGTGCCGGGCCCGGCGATCGTCAATCCGATCGCGCCCACGGCCAGGGCGGCCAGCAGGGCCCAGTAGGAGCGAGCGGCCACCGCGATGCCCCCCAGCGACACGACGCTGAGCACGTTGGCGACCCGCAGCGAGCGCTGCGGGCCGAGGCGGTCGGTGAGAGTCCCGGCGTGGGGGGAGGTCACCGCGGCCAGCAGGAAGAAGAAGGCCACCGCCGTTCCCAGGCCGGCCTCGCCGAAGCCCAGGTCGTCGCCCATCTGCAGCGCCAGCGCGCCCAGTCCGAAGGCGGGCAGCATGGCTGCCGTCTGAGACGACACCGACGAGATCAGCGAGACGACGGGCCGGGCCCGCTCCTCGCCGAGCCCGCCGAACGGCGGGGAGGTCACTGGGTGGTGCGGGTGCCGAAGTTGTCGCTCAGCACCATCCCCGCTTCGGCGATGGCACCCAGGTCGGTGGAGTCGTGCATGTTGAAGATCAGCCCGTCGAGCCCGGCGTCGAGCAGCGCCGCCACCTGTTCGCAGACCCCGTCGCGGTCGCCCTCGATGGCGTAGCTGAGGTACTTGTCCATGCTCATGTTCCGCCTGGACCGCATCTCGGCGCCGAGCCGGGCCGCGTCGGCCGTCGTGTCGGCCATGACCAGCGCACCCAGGCGGGTCTTGGAGATCTCGGCGGGGTCCCGGCCGGCCCGCTCGCAGTGGGCTTCCAGCACGCCCAGTTTGTGGCGGATCCCGTCCGGGTCGCCGAAGATGTTGCAGGCGTCGGCGTAGCGGGCCGCGATGGCCAGGGTGCGCCGCTCGCCGCCGCCGCCCACCAGTATCGGCGGCCCGCCCGGCGTGAGGGGCCGGGGCCGGTTGAGGGCGCCGTCGACGCGGTGGCGCTCGCCGTCGAAGGTGGCCGGCCCGCCGTCGAACATGGCCCGGCAGATCTGCACCGCGTCCTCGAGCCGGTGCATGCGCTCGCCCACCGGCAGGAACTCGTAGCCGTAGGCGACGTGCTCGGCCTCGAACCACGCCGCGCCGATGCCGAGCACCGCCCGCCCGCCCGACACGATGTCGAGGGTGGTGACCGTCTTGGCCAGCAGGGCCGGGTTGCGGTGGGTCACGCCGGTCACCAGCGCCCCCAGCCGGGCGGTGCGGGTCCAGGGGGCCAGCGCGGCCAGCAGGGTGTAGGGCTCCAGCATGGGCTCGTGGTCCGCGCCCATGGGCGGGATCTGGTGGAAGTGGTCCATCACCCACAGGGAGTCGAACCCGCTGTTCTCGGCGGTCGCGGCGGCCGCGCAGACTGCGCTGAACATGTCTGAGTCGTCCACGCCGGGGTAGCTGAAGCTGGGAATGTTGAACCCGAACCGGGTAAGCGTCATGATGCCTGTATACAGCATTCACATCGACTACATCAGCACCTGAGCGGATCCGGCCCATGAACGCCGAGCCGCAGACACTCGATCAGCTCCCGACGCCGTGCCTGGTCGTGGAGCGCAGCCTGTTCGACGCCAACGTGGCGGCCATGTCGGCGGCCTGGCCCGGGCCGTCGCTGAGGCCCCATGTGAAGGCGTTCAAGTCCACCGCGATCGCCCGGATCCTCGCCGACGCCGGCCATGAGAGCTTCTGCGCGGCGACGGTGAGGGAGATGGAGGGTCTGGCTGCGGCCGGGCTCGGGCGCGACCTGCTGCTGGCCAACGAGGTCCTGGACGCTTCCCGCCTGGGGAGGCTCGTCGAGGCCGGCCATCGAGTCACGGTGGCCGTCGACTCCGGTGCCACCATCGCGGCCGCGGCCGCCGGCGGCGTCACCGAGGCGCTCATCGACGTGAACGTGGGGCTGATGCGCTGCGGGTGCGATCCGGACGACACGGGACGCCTGGCCGACACCGCCCGGGCTGCAGGGCTCGAGGTCCGGGGCGTGATGGGCTACGAGGGCCATCTGATGATGGCGAGCGCGGCCGGCAAGCCGGCCCGGGTGCAGGCCTCGATGGAGGTGCTGATGCGGGCTCATGCCGCGGTGGGGGGCGATGTGGTCTCGGGCGGCGGCACCGGCACCTACGCGGTCAACCGCTGGGTCACCGAGCTGCAGGCCGGCTCGTACTGCCTGCTCGACACCGACTACGCGCGGCTCGAGAGCCCGTTCGAGATCGCGGTGTCGGTCCTGGCTGCGGTGGTGTCGGTGAGCCCGCGGGGCTGGGCGGTGGCCGACGCCGGCCTGAAGGCCTTCGGCATGGACCACGGGCCGCCGTCGTGGCCCGGCGGTGGGATCGAGTTCGTGTCCGACGAGCACACCACCCTGCTCGACCCGGAAGGCCTGCTCCGCGTCGGCGACCGGGTCCGGCTGCTGCCCGGGCATCTCGACCCGACCGTGGCCCGCCACCAGCGCTTCTGGGTGGTCGACGGCGACGACGTGGTCGACTGCTGGCCCGTCGACCTGCGCCACTGGTGAACCCGATGGGCTTGACTGCGCCCCGGCGCTCGAACACGTTCCGCAACTGGGCCGGCAACCAGGTGTGCGTGCCGCGAGAGATCCTCCGGCCGGGCTCGGTCGAGGAGGTGGCCGCCATCGTGGGGCGGGCTTCGCAGGCCGGGCTGACCGTGAAGGCTGTCGGGTCGGGCCACTCCTTCACCGACACCGCCTGCACCCGCGGGATCCTGGTGTCGCTGGACCGCCTGGCCGCGGTCGAGGCGGTCGACACCGCCCGGCGCCGTGTGACCGTGCAGGCCGGCATCCGGCTCGACGCCCTGAACCGCCGGCTCGACCAGGCCGGGCTGGCCATGCCCAACCTGGGCGACATCGACCGCCAGTCGCTGGCCGGGGCGACCGCCACCGCCACCCACGGCACCGGACTGCGACTCGGCAACCTGGCCACCACCATCGTCGGCATGGACATCGTCGACGGCCGGGGCGAGCTCATCCGCTGCGACGAGCACGAGCGGCCCGACCTGCTGCGGGTGGCCCGGGTGGGGATCGGCGCTCTCGGGATCGTCACCCGGTTGACGCTCCAGTGCGTCCCCGCCTTCGATCTCCACGCGGTGGAGACCGTCGAGCCCCTCGACGGCCTGCTCGACGGCTTCGAGCAGCAGATGGCCGGCCACGACCACATGGAGTTCTTCTGGATGCCGGGAGCCCGGCGCGCCCATGTCAAGCGCAACAACCGCACCGGCGAGCCCCGGCGCCCCCAGAACCGTCTGGCCGAGGCCCGTGACAAGATGCTCTACGAGAACGTCGTGTTCGGGCTGGCCAACCGCACCGTCCGCCGCTTCCCGTCCCTCGCCCCGACCGTGGCCAGGGTGACCGGCGGGGCGGCGAGCCGGCGGGACTTCGTCGACGCCAGCCACCGGGTGTTCGCGTCGAGGCGCCTGGTGCGGTTCTACGAGATGGAGTACGGCGTGCCGGTGGCCGCCGTGCCCGAGGCCGTGCGCCGCATCGGGGCCCTGGTGCGCAGCCTCCCGTCGCCGGTGACCTTCCCGGTCGAGGTCCGGGTGTCGGCGGGCGACGACATCCCGCTGTCGACTGCCTACGGCCGGGACACCGGCTGGTTCGCCTGCCACGTCTATGCCGGCACGCCGTACCTGGCCTACTTCCAGGGGGTGGAGGCCATCGCGGCCGACTACGGGGGCCGCCCCCACTGGGGCAAGCTCCACTTCGGTGACCACCGGTCCCTGGCCCCGCTGTACCCGGAGTGGGACCGGTTCCAGCGGGTCCGCTCCGAACTCGATCCGGACGGGACCTTCGCGAATACCTACACCGACAGGGTGCTTGGCCCCGTCGGTCCGGCAGAATCGTCGCGATGAGCACGCCAGCCACCGCAGATCTGCACTCCGACGACCAGGTGTCCCTCGCCGAATGGGTCGACCGGTTCTCCGGCCATGTGGCCAACCTCCGCTACGACGACGCCGCGGCCATGATGGACCCCGAGGTGAACAGCTTCAGCACCTGGCAGGACGTGGTGGTGGGGGTGGATCACTTCGTCAACGGGCAGTGGCGCAACGTCTGGCCCACCATGACCGACTTCGTGCTGCTGACGGACAAGATGCGGGCCCGGGTCTCCGGTGACCGGCTGATGGCCGCTGTGATGGTCACCTGGACCTCGACCGGCTACTCGGAGGACGGCACGCCGTTCGACCGCCCCGGCCGCTGCTCGTTCGTGCTGGTGCGTGACTCGCTCGACGGCCCGTGGCGGGGCGTGCAGGGCCACTTCTCACTGATGCGCGGCGTCCCCCAGCAGTCCTTCGGCTCCCGGAGCTAGCCGAGCGTCCGTTCTCCGGCCAGGGCAGCGCGAAGGACTCAAGCCTCAGTGTGGAGCCACGGGCGCCCCGATCAATTCCGCGATGGACCACCAGCCGAGCGTCCGCTCTCCGGCTAGAGGGACCGCTGGTGGGCGAGGGTGGCGATCACCACGTCCTGGAGGGCCACGCCCTGGGACTCGAACAGCACGATGCCGCGGCCGGGCTGGGGCGGGGTGACCGTGCCCGCGATCACTTCGGCCAGGTCGGCCAGGTCGTCCCAGTCGAAGTGGCCCTCGGCGGCGGCGTGTATCAGGTCGCCGGCCTCGGTGCGGGCACCCTCGGCGCTGTCGCTCACCACGAAGCCGGCCCGTCGCACGGTGGTGCTGTCGACCTCTTGGCGGTCGGCCTTGGTGGACCCCACCGCGCACACCAGCGCGGCCGGATCGAGACGGTCGCCGTCGAACAGCGGGGTGTAGCTGGACGTCACCGTGGCCACCACTAGGGCGCCTTCCACCGCCGCGTCCGCGTCGGTGACTGCTCGGGCCGGAATCCCCCGGGCCCTTCCCCACTCGGCGACGGCCTCGGCCTTGTCCTGGCTGCGGCCCCATACTCGCAGGTCCTTCAGCGGCAGTTCCTGGGCCAGGGCCTCCAGGTGCGGCCTGCTCTGGATGCCGGTGCCGCACACCGCCGCGACCGAGGCACCCGGCGGCGCCAGGTGGCGCACCGCCAGCGCGGTGGCGGCCGCGGTGCGGATGGCGGTGAGTCCCAGCCCGTCGAAGGTGGCCACCAGCCCGGCGTCGGGGCTGAACAGCCCCACCAGGAAGGCGAACCCGTCGGGGTGGGTTAGGTAGAGCTTGCCGCCCACCACCCGGTGCCGGGGCCACGACGCGGCCATGGCGCTGCCCATCAGGCCGCCGGCCGCAGCCCGCACCCGCAGCGTGGTGGCCGCCTCGCCGGCGCCGAGGTCGCGCCAGGCCTGCTCCAGCCAGTCGGTGACCGTCTCCAGATCACACAGCTCCGCGATCTTTTCCTCGGTGAAGTGGGGCACAGGGCTCATGGCCGCTCCTCGGTGAAATGGGGCACAGGGCTCATGGGTGCTCTTCGGCGCAGTGGGCGACGGGGCTCATGGGTGCTCTTCGGTGAAGTGGGGCACAGGGCTCATGGCCGCTCCTCGGTGAAATGGGGGGCGGGGCTCATGGCTGCTCTTCGGTGAAGTGGGGCACGGGGCTCATGGGTGCTCTTCGGTGAAGTGGGGGACGGGGCTCACGGCCGCTCCTCGGCGCAGTGGGCGACGGGGCTCATGGGTGCTCTTCGGTGAAGTGGGGCACAGGGCTCATGGCCGCTCCTCGGTGAAGTGGGGGGCGGGGCTCACAGCAGCTCCTTGAGGCGGGGGAGAGCCCGGGTGTTGACCGCCGCGGCGAACGCCTGGGTGCTGGCCGGCTCGGTGCCCGCGGGCACCAGGTCGTAGGTGAGGGGACCGTCCCGGAGGGCTTCCGACAGGGCCTCGGTCACCGGCGGACCCAACTCCGCGGTCTCGGCGAACCACTCCAGCAGTGCGGCCAGCGCCAGATAGGCCCCGGAGGGATTGACCCGCCCCTGGCCGTAGTGGCGGGGCGCGGAGCCGTGGACCGGCTCGAACAGGCCCACGCAGTTGCCCTGCACCGGCGGCCCCGGGTTGACGCTGGCCGAGCCGCACAGCGCGATCGATCCGGCCCGTCCCGCGGCCAGGTCGCTGAGCATGTCGCCGAAGATGCCCTCGGTGAGCACGACCGTGTCGGCCACCACGTCGTCGTGGGCCAGCTCGAAGGCCATGCGATCGATGTAGGTGTGGCGCAGCGGCACGCCCCGGTCCTCGGCCACCCGGCCGGCGATCGACCGCCACAGCCGGCTGGTGGCCATCAGGTTGGCCTTGTCCGCCGACACGATGCTGGAAGCCAGACCCTGCTCGACCAGGTCGCAGGCCATCTCGGCCAGCTCGGCGATCTGCGCCGGGGTGAGGATCACCTCGTCGCAGGCTGCGTCCGTGCCGTCGCTCTCGGTGCGGGTCGTTGCCGCGCCGTAGGCGCCTCCCAGCAGGTTGCGCAGCACGATCAGGGGCCGCCCGCCGCTCTCGCCGGCCCTGACGATGTTGCGGATGCTGACCCTCAGGTCGTAGCGCTGGCGCAGGCCGATGATGGAGTGCTCGGGCCGGTAGTCGTCCAGCGACACGCCCGGATGCTCCCCGGCCGCGCCGAAGAACATGGCGTCGCAGTCGTCGCAGGCGGCCAGCGTGACGGCGGGCAGGCCGGTGCCGAGCTCCCCGAAGGCGGAGGCTCCCACCGGCCAGGGCCCGGTCAGCTCGATGCGGCCGGCCTCGGCGATGGCCTCCAGCAGCTCGACCGGTCCGGCCACCACCTCGGCTCCCACCCCGTCACCCGGCAGCACCGCGATCCGCCGGCGCGTCACGTGTGCACCCATACGCTCATTCCCGCGCCCGGCGCGTCATGCCAGGATCGCCTCGGCGGTGGTGCGGGCCACCAGCTCCAGGCCGCGATCGCCCAGGATCGGGTCGAGACGCTCGACCCATTCCCGGATGCCCTCCGCGATGGGCGGGAATTTGGTGTGGCCGAGGTCGCTGCCGAACACCAGCAGCTCGTGAGGGTACGACGCCACCAGGTCCTCGGTAGTGGGTCCGGCGTCGCCGGCCAGCATGTCGGCCAGCACGCCGATCTCCAGGTGCGCGCCCAGGGCCCGGAACTGCTCCCGGTGCTCGTCGCGCCAGCC
The DNA here is from genome assembly GCA_965203635.1 of Candidatus Aldehydirespirator sp. Classification (GTDB taxonomy): domain Bacteria; phylum Actinomycetota; class Acidimicrobiia; order Acidimicrobiales; family Aldehydirespiratoraceae; genus Aldehydirespirator. The sequence continues at coordinate 1,253,760 of OZ241903.1, read as the reverse complement.
GAGGAAGGTCAGGCCCGGATGGTTGACCAGCAGCCGGTTCACTCCCCGGCGCCGGGCCGTGTCCAGGGCCACCACGGCCTCGTCCATGGTGAGGTGGCCCGAGGCCAGCACCATGCCGGCCCGGGCGGCCTCGTCGAAGACGTCTAGCCATTCCGGGCGCACCGCGCCGTCCTCCACCACCGGCACCTCCCGGAACGAGATGCCTTCATGGGCGGAGAGCTCCGGGTTGCGGCTGGCCGCGATGTGGGCGGGCGCCGAGATGGTCGGCAGCCACACCACCCTGGCTCCGAGGGCTGCGGCCACCGCCACTGCGTCGGGGTTGGCCCCACCCACCGGCGAGTTGAGCACCACACCCCCCACCGTCTCGTCGCCGAGCAGCTGGGCCCGCTCCGCGGAGGATCCCTCGTGGGCCTTCAGCACGAACTTGGCCACTCCCGCGGCCCGGGCCTCCTCCAGGGTGTGGGGATCGTGAGTGTGGCGCGGCGCCAGGCTCGGGGCCGAGTGCACATGGAAGTCCACCATCCCGTCGATCACGGCCGCTGCCCCTGACAGTCTGCCGGCTCGATCACGGCCGCTGCCCCTGATGGTCTGCCGGCTCGATCACGGTTGCTGCCCCTCGAGGTCCGCCCATTCGAGCACGGTTGCTTCGTCGAGCAGCCGCCGCCGCACTTTGCCTACTCCGGAGTCGCGGGGGATCTCGGCCAGCCGGGCCGCGGCTGCGGGCCGCATGAACACGGGGAGTTCGTCGCTCACCGCCGAGATCGCCTCGGTCGGGATGGCGTCGCCGACTACGTACAGCACGATCTCGTCGTCGACCAGGTCGCTGCTGCGCCGCCACACCGCCACGTCGTGGAGGGTGTCCACGGAGGCGAACCGCTGCTCGACGTAGCCGATGGGCACGAACTCGCCCTTGACCCGGATCGACTCGCTGGCCCGCTCGATGAACACCAGGTTGCCGGCCTCGTCGACCCGGCCCAGGTCGCCGGTGGCGAACCAGCCGTCGTCGTCGAACGGCCGGACCAGCCCGTCGTCCCGCCGGTAGCCCGAGAACAGCACCCCGGGCCGGTCGGCCCGCACCTCTATCTCTCCCGCTGCTGTGCCGCCCCCGGTTCCGGCCGTGCCGCCCCCGGCCTCGGTCGTGCCGCCCCCGGTTCCGGTCGTGCCGCCCCCGGTTCCGGCCGTGCCGCCCCCGGTTCCGGTCGTGCCGCCCCCGGCCTCGGTCGTGCCGTTGACCCGCCACTGCACCTCGTGGCGGGCCCGGCCCCCGTAGCGGGACATGCCCTCGGGGTGGTCGGGCCGCTCGCCCCGCCGCCAGGCCCAGATGTGGCACAGGCCGCCGGCCTCGGTGGATCCGTAGGCCGAGAAGCCCAGCGGGACGCCGAACGTCTCCAGGAAGTCGGGGTCGGCGAAGAACACCCGGCTCACCCGGTGCCCGGCCGCGTCGGCCGCGCCGGTGGCCCGCTTGAGGATCTCCACCGGCGGGGCGTGCAGGATCAGCGCGGTCGTTCCGGTTTCGCGCACCAGCGGCCAGAACCCGCTGGCCGAGAACCGTTCGAGGCCCAGCACCTCGGTGCCTCCGGTCAGCCCGCCGATCACCCCGTAGCCGAGCGGGTTGATGTGGAACATGGGCAGCGGGGCCAGTACCGTGTCGGCCTCCGAGAAGCACATCGAGTCGGCGATGAACCGGCCCAGGCGCAGGAAGTACTCGTGGGTCTGCTCGCAGAACTTGGGCACTCCGGTGGTGCCCGACGTGTGCATCCAGCCGGCCACATCGAAGCGGTCCCGCCCCAGCCCGGGCGCATCGGCCAGCCCGCCGAGACCGGCCGGGGTCGCGGCTGGCAGCACGCTCCCGTCGGCGGAGGCCAGCACGCCCCGGTCGAGCCCGCCGGCGTCGAGGTGCGCGGCGGCGCTGGGGGCCACCGACGGCGACGGCTGCCGTCCTGACCACACCACTGCGTCGGGCGAGAGCTGCTCGAGCATCTCGGCCAGCAGCCCGTCCGGATAGGCGGGATTCACCAGCGCGGCCTCGGCGCCGACCAGCACCAGCCCCAGCCAGGCCGTCAGGTACGAGTTCGACGTGGTGCCGATGAGCGCTACCCGCCGGCCCAGGCCCGCGCCCGCCTCCTCCAGCACCCCGGCCGCGCCCAACGCCCGTGCAACAGCCTGTTCCCGCGTGGGCGTGGCCTCGCCGGCCATGCCGAAGCGGGCATCGGGCCGGTGCTCCACCCGGTCGCAGACCAGTTCGGCCAGGTTCCTCACGCCGCGCCCGCACCCCCCGAATTGGCAGCATTGTGCACGGATGGCGTGCATTTCGCTGCCAATTCCCCCGGTGCCCTGAGTCGCCCTCCGAATTGGCAGCGCTGTGCACGGATGGCGTGCATTTCGCTGCCAATTCCTCGGTGGAGAGGTGGGCTCAACCCAGGCCCTCGTAGTCGTCTGCTCTCAGCACCCGGCGGGCCACGTAGTTGCGCAGCACCTCCAGCGAGCCTCCCGCCACCCGCAGCACCTTCATGTCGTGCAGGATCTGTCCGTAGTCGGTGTCGGTGTACAGGCCGTGGCCGCCGGTCAGGGCGAACGCCTCGTTGACGGCGTGCTCGGACGCGCTGATGGCCATCTTCTTGGCCAGCGTCGTGGCCAGGGCCACGTCCCGGCCGGCGTCGTGGAGGTTGGCCGCGTGGTCCCGGGCCAGCGACGCCCCGTAGAGGTCGCTGTAGCAGTCGGCCACGGTCCACTGGATGCCCTGGAAGTCGGTCACGACCGAGTCGCCCACCTCCCGGCCCGACCCGTAGGCGATGGCATCGGCCAGCGCCCGCCGTCCGAACCCGATCAGCTCCGAGGCGTTCCCCAGCCGGCTCATGTTGAACGTCGAGAAGAACGTGTCCATGCCCCGGCCGGCCTCGCCCAGCACCGCCGATCCAGGCACCCGCACGTTGTCCAGCGTCACGTCGGCGGTGGGGATCAGCCGCAGCCCGATCGGGTCGGTGTGGGTGGTCGACACGCCGGGCAGGTCGGTGTCCACCAGGAAGGCGGTGATCCCTTCGGGGGCGATGGCGTACACCAGGGTGACCTGGCTCTCGCATCCCAGGTTCACATGGGTCTTGGCGCCGTCGATGATCCAGTCGTCGCCGTCGCGCTCGGCGGTGGTGCGCATCAGCTTCATGGACGAGCCGACGCCCGGCTCGGAGATCGATTCGGAGAAGATCAGCGTGCCGCGGGCGATCCCCGGCAGGTAGCGTCCCCGCTGCTCGGGTGTGGCCCAGTCGATGAGCCACCGCTGGCCCTGGATCGAGATCTGCGGCGACACCAGCCCCAGCCGGCCGACCTCCTCCTCGATCAGGCAGTACTCGGCCACGCCCAGGCCGCTGCCCCCTTCATCTTGAGGGGTGAACGGGCCGACCCAGCCGTGGTTGCCCATGGCCGCGTAGATCTCGGCCGGGAACCGGGCGGCCTGCTGGCATGCCCGCAGCTCGTCGCGGTGCTGGGCCGCGAAGTCGGCCATGGCCTCGATGGTGGCCTGGGGCCAGTCCGGGTCCGTGAAAGTCAGGTTTACGTACATGGCTCGTCCTGGGGCGGGTTCGGCTCATGTTGTATACCAACCCGCGGCCCCAAGATGAAATCCCGCCGCGCGGTCCCCTATGAGGGTTCGGTGCCGTCGTCGGGGCCGAGGATCCTTTCGAGCGTTCTCATGGCGTCGGCGCGGCGCGAGGACGGGAGCGACTCGACGTCCACGGGATCAAGCCGGCGCAGTCGCTCGATTACGTCGTCGTCGGGGTCGTCGTCGGGGCTTTCGTCGAGGCTGCCGTCGAGGTCGCGGCCGGGATCGTCTCCGGGGCTCACGCCGTCACCGGTGGTCACGTCTGCCTGCCTTCTCGTGTGCGCCGCACGACCCCCCCAGATTGTATGGGGCTCACGCTCCGCAATGGACGGTGGTGCTGTCGATCCGGTCGGTGAGCCGCTTGCGGGCCCGGTGCACCCTGATGGCCGCCGCGTTGGCCGAGATGCCCATGGCCTCGCCGATCTCGGCATGCGACAGCCCTTCCCATGCCACCAGCATCAGGATCTCCCGATCCTCTTCGCGCAGGGCGTGCAGGGCCGGCAGCAGGGCATCGGCCCGGTCCGATGTCTCGTAGCGGTCATCGGTCCAGCCACCGGTACGGGCCGCGCCGTAGAGCTTGCCGTTGAGAGCGTGGCGACGCCGGGCCGACCGGTTGGCGGTGAGGATCGTGTTGCGGGCCACTCCGAATAGCCACGCCCGCTCGAAGCCTTCCGGGATCTCGTCCCGGCGGCGCCAGGCGACCAGGAGCGTGTCCGCGACCACTTCGTCGGCTGTCTGCTCATCCACACGTCTCCTGGCGTAGGCCAACAGCATCCGGTAGCTGTCGTGGTAGAGGCTGGTGAACCAGTCCCTGTCTCTGCCTATGGGTGTCGTGGCACCTGCCGTTCTGTTCATGTCCACCTTCCTCTCTTCCTTTCTCCCCCCATGCGCGGCGGATGCGCCGGTCGGCCGGCGCATCCTCTTGAAGTCCGGTGACGGGGTCCCGCAGCCGCATCCGAGTCATCTGTTCGGGCCGCGGTGTTCGCCCGGCTCTTGGAAGCAACATCGAGCGAGGCGTGTGTCTTGCGTGCCCCTATTCTCCCGGGTCGTCAAGGGCCTGTAAACGTGCCATCCGTCACATGCACCTACCCGCGCACGTTCGCAGAGGCCGAGCGCGTAGGCGCACGAATCCGCTGCATACGGGCGAGGCCGTGGCCCGAGCAGCCCGTGAGCGCAGCGAACAAGAGCGGGAGACACCCCGCCCCGACGCGACGGACATGCGCGTACCCGCGCACGTTCGCCCCTGCGGATCGTCAGGAGGCAGCCAGCGCCGCCCCTCCGGATCGGGGGTCGCTGGCCAGTTCGGCAACGTTCCTCCGGCCGCCGCGGCCCGTGGTGGCGCCGCCGACCACCAGTTGCAGCCCGCCGCCCACGTTGCTGGTGTGCCTCACCTCGTAGCCGGCCAGGTGGGTGTCGTCGTGCCAGGCGATGCCCGGTTCGGCGAAGGCGTACCACGGTTCGCCGATGCCGGCGGGCACGCCGAAGCGGTCGCCGGTGGGGCACACGAACCAGCGGGACCCGGCCGCGATGTCGGCTGGGGCCGCGCCCTGCCGGAAGCGCTGGACGGCCTGGGCCAGCCACTGCACCTGCCGGTCACCTCCCGGGGTGGCCACCGTCATCCAGCCCGGGCCGGGCCGGCGCCGCACGTGGGCCGCGCTGAGCGTGTGGGGCAGCACCGCGCCGCCCCTCGGGTTGCATCCGGGCAGGTCCGGCCGGTCGGACAGGGCGGTGCCTACCCGGTTGCTGAAGGCCACTCCGGTGTCGCCGGCCACCCAGCCGGTGCCGAACTGCACTCCGGCCAGGCTGTGCACCACGGTCGCCGACAGGCCGCGGGCGTCGAGCGCGGTGGCCACCGCCGTTCCCGCCTCCAGGGCCGGGCCGCGGATGCAGAACTCGGTGAGCTGCTGTTCGGTGAGCGGGGCCACGGCTTCGGCGAAGTCCCGCGAGGCCGGGTCGGCGCCGGGCGGCGCGGCGGCCAGCAGCGCCGGCGTGATGGGGGCCTGGCTCGGGGCGCCGGTCACCCACACCACGATGTCGTCGAGGTCGAACCGCTGGGCCACCTCGATGGTGGCCTCCACCGCGGCCAGATCGTCGTGGCGCAGCGCGGCCCCCTCGGCCTCGGCCGCCTCCACCAGCCGATCGGCCAGCCTCCCGCGGTAGAAGGCGTCGGGCCCCTGCCAGGCGACCGTCTCGAGGGTGGCGGCCAGGTCCGGCATCCGGATGGTTGCCCCCGCCTTCGGGGCTCGCTCGCTTCCCAGCATCCGTTGCAGGGCGACGGAGTGGCCCCGGCTCTCGACCTTCTCGTACACGTCGGCCATGCGCACCGTCACGGTGTGACCGGCCGCGGCCGCTAGAGCCCCGGCGAAGAGGTTGGTCCAGTCGAGCCTTCCGTGGGCCCGCCACGCGGCTTCCGCGCCCCGCAGCGAGCCGGGCACCACCGCGTTGCGGGGACCACTGGTCGAGGGCCAGCCCGCCTGGGCTGCGCCGCCGCCGTGCCCGGTGGCCGTGCCGTGCCCGGTGGCCGTGCCGTGCCCGGTGGCCGTGCCGTGCCCGGTGGCCGTGCCGTCTTCGGTTCCTGCCGCCAGCGGCGCCCGCGACCACCCGCCGTACACGTGAACACCGTCGTCTGTGCGGTTGCTGTCGCCCGCGTCGGCCACCAGCGCCACCATCTCGCCGCCGGGACCGGACTGGGGGGCGTTCACCACCCACTGGGTGAACGCCGCGGCCAGCGCCGCGTCCACCGCGGTGCCACCGGCCCGCAACGCCTCGACACCCGCCTGGGTGGCGAGCCTGTGGCCGCTGGCCACTCCCGCCGACCCGGTCACCGACCCGGCGATCTTCATTGCGCAGCTAGAGCCTGGTGATGGCGGGCATGGCCTCCACCAGGTCGTCGAAGCCCATCGGGCGGTCCTGCAACGCCGACCGGCTGGCCGCCTCGGCTACCAGCATCACGATGTCCGCCGCGCTCCATCCGCCGGTGCCGTCGGCCAGCTCGGCGGTCAGGTCCTCGTCGAGCTCCAGCCCGTGGGCGGCGGCCAGCGCGGCGATCAGCGCACCACGCCGCGCACCGTCGGGGTTGGCCACCTCGAGATGCACTCCGAGGCGCCCGGATCGCAGCACCGCGGCGTCGATCAGCTCGGGCCGGTTCGAGGCTCCCACCACGAACACCTGGCCCTCGGCCAGCACGTCGTCGAGCGACGCCAGCAGGGCCGACACCACCCGCTCGTCGGTGCGCTCCCCACTCCCACCGGCCCGCACCGGGGCCAGCGCGTCGAGGTGGTCGAGCATCACCAGCGACGGGCGGGCCTCGGCCGCCCGCCTGAACAGGGCCCGCACCGCCTCCTCGGACTCGCCCAGCCACTGGTTGTAGACCTTGCTGCCCTCGATGGCCACGAAGTTCACGCCCAGCTCCGAGGCCAGGGCGTGCACCAGCGCGCTCTTGCCCGAGCCGGCCGGGCCGTGCAGCAGCACGCCCTGGCCGCCGCCGTCGGGCTCCACTGCCCGCTGGCCCAGCTCCCGCAGCCGCGCCTTGAGGTCGCCGAGGCCCACGATCTGGTCCCAGGTGATGCGATCGGTCCGGGTCACCACATCGCGCAGCACGCTGGGCCGCACTGTTCGCAGCGCGGCTTCGAGGTCGCCCGGCTCGACCGCCAGTTCGGTGCCCTCCAGCGAGTCGGCCAGCTCGAAGCCCTCGCGGCCGGTGGCCAGCCGGTCGGCGGCCTCCAGCCCGGCCGAGCGGGCCAGGTGCATCAGGTCGGCCCCGGTGAAGCCGCCGCTCTCGCCGGCCACCGCGGCGATGGCGTCCTGCCCCTCGGCGGTGAGGGGCATCTCCCGGGTGTGGATGGACAGGATCTCGGCTCGGGCCGCCTCGTTGGGCGGGCCCACGAAGATCTCCTCCTCGAAGCGGCCGGGCCGCCGGAAGGCCGGATCGATGGCCTGGATGCGGTTGGTGGTGGCCATCAGGATCAGGCCGTCCACCTCCTCCAGCCCGTCCATCAGGGTCAGGAGCTGGCTGGCCGCCCGCACGTCGCTCTGCGACGCCAGGCGTTCCCGGTTGGTGGCGATCACGTCGAACTCGTCGATCATCACCAGCGAGGGGGCGTGGGCCAGCGCCCGCGAGAACAGCAGCCGGAGGTTGGCCTCGGTCTCGCCCTGCACGCTGCCCACCAGCTCGGTGGCCGACATGCGGTAGGCGGTGACGCCCAGCTCGTTGGCCAGCGCCTTGCAGATGAGCGTCTTGCCGGTGCCGGGCGGGCCGTGCAGCAGCACTCCCTTGGGCGGTCGCACTCCCAGCCGGCGGTAGAACGCGGGGCGCAGCAGCGGCAGCTCCACCAGCTCCCGCAGGCGCCTGATGATCTGGTCGCACCCGCCCACGTCGGCCAGGGTTATGAGCCGCTCCGACACGCTGACGTCGGCCCGGTGCAGCTCCACTTCGGTGCTGTCGCCCATCCTCGACGGCGACGGCGAGGCCAGGTCGATGCGCACCAGCATCCCCGCGCCGCCGGGGTAGATCTCGGCCAGCACCCGGTTGCCGCCGTACAGCGGGGTCCCGTCGTCGCGCAGGCGCTCCAGCAGCCGCTGGTGCAGGTTGAACGTCAGGTTGTAGGGCGGGGTGATCCGGGCGCTCTCGGCGGTGGGCAGCTCACCCACCGCGGCGGCGTCCACGGGCTCGCCGGGGCGGACTGCCAACTGGGGCCACAGCATGCGTCCCAGCCGCACCAGCCTGTCGTCGTGGTCGTGGGTCCTGACCACCGCCCAGGCCTGGTGGTCGCCGTTGTTCAGCGCGGCCGCGTCGCCGTCGGCGAGGCCCAGCTGCTCCAGGCAGGCCGCCGACAGGCTGGCCTCCGACGGCCCCAGCTTGGATCCCGGCGCAGGCCGGGCCGCCAAGCGGGTCAGGCCACCGGTCCGGTCGCTGCTCACGGCCCGGCCGCCACCCGCGGCGTCGTCACCCGCGGCGTCGTCACCCGCGGCGTCGTCACCCGCCGCGTCGCCGCCGCGGGCCCTCTCAGCTGTGCTGGGCCTGCCACTCCGGGCACGGTTCGAGCACCTCCATGGCCACGCCGCCCTCGGGGCTGATGGCCGAGTCGAGGTTGGCCCAGCACACCAGCATCCTGGTCGGTCCCACGCCGGTGTTGAAGTGCTGGTAGGTCACCCCCGACTCCTTGATCGGGACGGCGATCACGTCGCCCTCCTCCCATTCGTGGGCCCGGCCGTCGAGCACGGTGTGGCCGCTGCCGGCCATCACGAAGTGGATGATCCCGCCCTGGCAGTACAGCTTGCCGCTGTTGGAGCCCTGACCGATCTCCAGCTCGTGGAAGTAGAGGGCCCTGGTGCTGGGGGTCTCCAGGTGGGGGTGCAGGTACCAGCGCATGGTCCCCATGCGGTTCAGCTCGGGCTCGCAGTCCTCCCGGCCGATGAGGTTCCTGGCCTTGGACCGGCGGTCGCGCTCGTCCCGCGACTCGGCGAAGGTGATGTCGTAGAGCGTCTGGTCGTTGAGCGTCTGGTCCGAGAGCGCCTGCTCGGAGAGGGTCTGGTCAGGCATCGCCGGCCCTCTCGCCGATGATGCGGGTGACGGCCACGATGGGATCCTCGCCGGCTTCGCCGTCGGCGCCGGCGCCGGCCGGGTCGTCGGTGCCGGTGTCGGTGGCCGCCACCTCCCGCCAGTTCGACTGCTCCTTGACCTGGGCCAGCATCGAGCCGGTCTGGAACAGGAACGGGATGTAGATGAAGGCGATCCACTGCGAGCTCTGGGAGTCGTCGTAGTTGAAGTGCTGGTGCTCGACGCCGCCGGGCTTCACCGGCAGGATCAGCAGGTCGCCGGGCTTCCAATGGTACTCCACCCCGTCGAACACGCTGTAGCCCGCGCCCCGGGTGACGTAGATCACCAGCCCGCCCTGATGGGTGTGGGCCCCCGACTCGGTCTGGATGTCCTTGCGGAACACCATCCAGTCCTGCACGGCCCGGTTCTCGGCCCTCATGTGCAGGTAGTACTTGCTGCGGCCCTGGCGGGACTGCTGCCACGGCAGGTCCTTGCCCTTGATCACCACCTGGCCGCTGTCGGCCAGGTTGCGCCGCTCGGCGAACGTGGAGAAGAAGACCTCGTAGGGGTGCCGGTCCTCCTCGCTGCGGTCACGCTCTCTCAGCCGGGTCTGCTCTCGTTCGACCATCGTCCGTCCCTTCTGGGTCCTGTCTGTTGAGTGTGGCGTGCCCCGGCGGCGCCGCTCGGCTGGCTGCTGCGGCGGTCAGGCCGCCATGCGCAGGAACCGGGTGGCGTTGCCCGAGAACAGTCTCTCGCGTTTGGCGTCGTCTTCAATGCCCCATGCCAGCGCCGCGCCCGGCGAGTCGGGGAATCGGCACTGGGCGTGGGGGAAGTCCGACTGGTACATGAGCACCCCGTCGCCCAGGACGCTGTCGACGTAGTCGTAGATCTTGCGGCCCTCGTAGAGCTCGATGCCGCAGTAGACGTGGCCGGCCCGGGCGTACTCCGACGGCAGCATCGACAGCTGCGGTCCCTTGCTCTTGAGGTGCTTGGACTGGCCGTCGAGGCGCAGCAGCCATTCGGGCAGCCAGCCGCAGCCGGTCTCGGAGAAGCCCACCCGGAAGTTGGGGTGGCGGTCGAACACCCCCGAGAGCAGCAGGTAGGCCAGCCGCAGCTGCGCCCCCCAGGGATGGGCCGCGGTGCGGGCCACCACGATGTTGTCCCACACGTCGCGGTAGCCGGGGAAGTAGGGCGGCTCGTAGAAGAAGGAGTGGTGCAGCAGGGGCAGGTCGGCGGCGGCCAGCGCGGCCCAGACCGGCTCCAGGTCGGGGTCGTCGATCGGGTAGCCCTCGGCCAGCGCGAGCATGGCTCCGGCCACCGACGGCTGGTGGGCGTGCTCCTCGATGTGGGCCACCGACCATGCGACGTCCTCGCCGGTGAGCATCAGCAGGCTCTTGAGCCGGCCGGTGTCGATCGAGCAGAAGTCGGCCATGTAGCGGGCGTAGGACTCGTACAGCCCGGTGGCCACGCCGGTGGGGCACACCGTCACCGACTGGGGCCACGTTCCGGGGATCAGCAGGTGCACGTCGGTGCCCTCGCGGTCCATGTCGGCGATGCGGCCCTCGGCGTTGTCGTGGCCGACGCCGTAGCGGGGGGAGTCCTCGGTCACGACTAGCCCCCGGATCTTGCCCTCCAGCGCGGCCCGGCCGCCCGCACCCAGCTCCTCCTCGTGCTCGGACTTCTCGCCGATCTCCCGCAGGTAGCCGCGGGGCTCGATGCTGAGGTTGGTCCAGGGGCCGTCGGGGTCGCCGTAGGTGAGGGGCAGTTCCACCCGGCGCTCGTACTGGGCCAGCTCGGCGTCCCAGCGGTCGAGCAGCTGCTGGTCGGCGTAGCGCTTGAGCACCTCCACCGACGGCCACACATGGGTGTCGGTGTCGATGATGGTCAGGCCGTCGCGCACGCTGTGCCTCCTGGTTGCATCTGATCGCTTCCGGTAGCGCCGCTTCCGGCCGACCGCAGCGGCGGATTGTATACCGTTTGGCGGGCACTCTCGCATCGGGCCCCACGGCCCGGCTTGCCGAACGTGCCGGCCAAGGCTTTCGCCACCCGAAATTGATGCCGATATTGGGCCTATATGGGCGGATCCGGCATCAATTTGGGCTGATGACTCCCCGACGTTCGGTGGGTGGGCGTGGCAGGCTGACCTGATGCGGGTGGTTGTGATCGGTGCCGGGATCGCGGGCGCGTCGGCGGCCTGGCACCTGGCCGACCACGCCTCCGTGGTGATGGTGGAGCGGGAGGCCCATCCCGGGGCCCATGCCACCGGCCGGTCCGCCGCCCTCCACACCGAGACGTCGGGCGCGCCCGTGGTGAGCGCGCTGGCCGCGGCCAGCCGCCCGTTCCTGGCCGACCCGCCGGAGGGGTTCGCCGCCCATGCGCTGCTGTCGGGCAGGGGGCTGCTGTGGATCGCCCGGTCCACTGAGCGGGACCGGCTCGAGGGCAAGGCGGCCGCCGCCGAGGCTCACGGCGTCGAGGTCCATCGACTCGACTCGTCCCAATGCCGCCGGCTGGTCGGCGTGCTGCGCCCCGATGCCGCCGACGCGGGCGTCTACGAGCCCCATGCCATGAACATCGATGTGGACGGGCTGCTGCAGGGCTTCCTGCGGGGTGCTCGACGCCGGGGCGTCGAACTGCATGTGGGTGCCGGGATCAGCGCGGCCACGGCTCGGGCCGGCGGTTGGCGGGTGAGGGCCGGCGATCGGCACTGGGACTGCGACGTGGTCGTCAACGCGGCCGGCGCCTGGTGCGACCAGCTGGCGGGACTGGCCGGTGTGGCACCGCTGGGGTTGCGGCCGCTGCGCCGCTCGGTGTTCGTGTTCCCGCCGCCGGAGGGGGTCTCCACCGCGGGCTGGCCCATGGTCTGGGACATCGGCGACCGGTTCTACTTCGAGCCCGAGGGGCCGCTGCTGCTGGTGTCTCCCGTCGACGAGACCCCCAGCGAGCCGTGCGACGCCCGTCCGGAGACGGAGGACATCGCGCTGGGCGTGGAGGAGCTCGAGGCGGCCACCACGCTCCGGGTCCGGGGCGTGCGCCGCACCTGGGCCGGCCTGCGCACGTTCGCTCCCGACCGGGTGCCGGTCGCCGGCTTCGACCCGGACCATCCGGGGTTCTTCTGGCTCGCCGGTCAGGGCGGCTACGGCATCAAGACCTCCCCGGCGTTGGGGCGCCTGGCCGCCGCCCTGATCACCGACGAGTGCGAACCGCCGCCCCTGCCGTCGGGGTCGGTCGACGCTCTGAGCCCGGCCCGGTTCCGAGACTGACTTCCCGGCCTGGGTTCCGGAGCCCGGGTCCTCGGGCTTGACTTCCGGCCCGGTTCCGAGCCTGACTTCCCGCCTGGGTTCCGGGCCTGACTCCCCGGGCTTGACTTCCCGAGCCTGACCTCCCGGCCTAGGTACCCCGGCCTAGGTACCCGGGCTTGACTTCCCGAGCCTGACCTCCCGGCCTAGGTACCCCGGCCTGGGTACCCCGAGCCTGGGTCCTCGGGCCGGCGGCGCGGCCTAGCCGGGATCTATCGGCAGGGCGGTCACGTCGGCGGTGTCGTGCTCGGCGATGTCGTGCCGGCGGCCGCCGGTGATCAGCGACCTCTTGACGGCCTTGACCGCCAGTTCCTCCAGGTCGTCGCGCCGCGGGTCGGTCAGGTAGGCGTCGATCGCGGCGGTGTCCGGGAAGGAGAGCACCAGCACCGCGTCGGGCCGGCCGGGACCGCCCTTCACCTCGCTGGCTCGTCGCTCGGCCCGGCCGTCGTGGCGGGTCGCCAGCTTGAGCAGCCGGCTGATGTAGCGCTCGAACTGGCGCTTCGACCCGGAGCGCCACAGCCGGAGGGTCAACTCGATGCGCTGGTCGGCGTCACCGCTCACACAACGATTGTAGGGCCCACCTCGGACACGCCCGGGAGGGACCCGGTCCGGGCTGGGCGCGGTTTCTTGGGGGGATTCTTGTGTGCCTACGACACAAGACCAACCCGAGATCTGAGCGGAGGGCTGGGCGCGGTTTCTTGGGGGGATTTCTGTGTGCCTACGACACAAGACCGACCCGAGATCTGAGCGGAGGGCTGGGCGCTGGCCCGGCGGAGCTACCGGCGGGCGGCCCTTCGCTTTGCGCCGGCCCGCTCGTGCTCGAACCGCTCACCGTCGAGCCGGCGGCCCAACTCTTCGATGCGCAGGCCCCGGGTCTCGATGGGGGCGACCCCCGCGTCGGCCAGGCCCTGGTAGCGGGCGGCCAGCGCCTCTTTCTTGCGCACCTGGTGGGGCTGGCAGTCGTCGAGTTCGGCGGGCGTCATCGCGTCGGTCAGCACCAGGTCGCCCGCAGCCACCGCCGACGCCACCAGGTCCTCGCCGACCGTGGTGCGGACGACGATCCCGTTGAAGCCCTCGTCCTCGCCGGTGGGGGCGCCGCCCGGCCAGATGTCGGCCGAGGCGACGTCGGCGGCCTCGCCCAGCGCGTCGGGGCAGAACTTGCAGCGGGTCTCGACGTCCCAGCCCGACTCGTCGGCCCACATGTCGAGGTAGGTCTTGGTGAACCGGCGCCCGTCCCGGGTCTCCACCACCGTCGGTCCGGGGTTGCCGTGGCCCCGGTAGCGGAACAGCGCGACCTCGGTCTCGTCCAGCCCGAACTCGTCGAGCACGGCCTGCGACTTGGTGAGGCGGGACTGCCCCCCGCACACCAGCACCAGGCGGACGACGCACAGCTCATCGATGCGGGGATCCTTCTTGGAGAGCGAATGAACCGCTCCGAGGTCGCAGGGCTTGGCGATGAGGGCGAAGGGCCGCCCGCGGTCCAGCGCGGCGGCCAGGCCGGCCAGCGGGGCGGTCGGGCCGTAGCGAGAAGCGGTGTTGGCCCGAACCGACTCCGGGGTCGCGGAGATGACCCAGCGGCTGCGCATGGGCCGCTCCGGGTCGGCGCCGACGTGCAGCACGAAGTCGACCCGGCCGGTGCGCAGCGCATGGATGCCCAGCGCGGTCAGCACCCCGCCGGTGGCGCCCTCGTAGCGCACCTCCGGGTGGCCGGCCCAGGCCCTCGCCATGTACCGGTAGGCGCCCCAGACGGGGTCGGACTTGCAGCCGGCCTCGACGCGGGCCTCGGCCACCGCGCCCGGGCAGGCGGCCACCAGCTGGGCCTCCTCGGCCGGCGTGAAGCCGTCCACCGGCGACGGTCGCAGCGATCCGGCGGCGGTCATGGCCATCTTGACCCGGCCCCCGGTGAGCGCCTCACACAGCCCGCAGCCGATGCACATGTCGTTGGCGACGATCTCTGCGATGGTGCGGGTCATGGCCGGCCGATGCACATTTCGTTGGCGACGATCTCTGCGATGGTGCGGGTCACAGCCCGCAGCCGATGCACATGTCGGTGGTGACGATCTCTGCGATGGTGCGGGTCACAGCCCGCAGCCGATGCACATGTCGGTGGTGACGATCTCTGCGATGGTGCGGGTCCGGGTCATCCGAGCGTCGACAGGAGGTGTCCGTTGCCGGGTGCGGCCGGGAGCCCCAGGTGCTTCAGCATGCGCCAGTAGAGCGCCCCGTCGGAGGCGACCAGCGGCTTGCCCGTGCGGCTCTCGACCATGTCGAGGACACGGACCATCCTCATGCCGGCCCCGGTCTGCACGATGGCGTCGGCCTGCGGGGCCCGGGCGTGGGCGTCGACCGCGGCCGCGAACATCATGTCGTCGGGGTAGTCCCACAGCGTGGCGGCCTCATGGCGCAGCATCTCGTCGTGGTCGGCGATCAGGCCCTGGTCGATGATGTTGCCGGCCCACAGCACCCGGAAGCCGGCCGCCTCCAGGTAGGCGTTGATCCCGGTGGACCAGTCGGGCCGGAAGTACCCGTTGGCGATGGTGATCGTCTCCGCTCCGATCTCGCGCAGGCCGTCGACGATGGCCTGTCCGGCCATCACGAACGGCGCTCCCGCCTTGGCCGAGATGTCGGCGCAGATGCGCTCTATGTCGGTGGGGCTGGTGCCGGTGCAGTGCACCCAGTTGGTGCCGACCTGGCCGATGACCTGGCAGTGCGAGCGGCCCAGGCATATCGCCGACTCCTCGAGCACGCCGAAGTTCCGGGCCCGGTCGTCAAGCGTGTACCGGTACTCGTCGATGTGGTTGACCCGCTGGATGATGCCCACTCCGGGCGGCGCCACCTTGACAAACTGGGTGGGGGAGTCGTCGAAGAACTGGGGCGTGGTCACGAACCCCGCATAGGCGCGGTATTGACGGCGCACAGGCTCAACCATCGCGCCGAACACTAGCTACAGGACGCCGGCTCGGTGTCTCAGGGGCCTCGTTTGGCGGGGAGCTCCAGGAAGATCTGGCCGTCGCGCACTTCCAGCGGGTAGCGGGGCTGGTAGCGCTCCCGGGCCTGGCAGTAGCCGGTGGTGACCTCGTAGGCCCATTGGTGGCCGGCGCACACCAGCCGGGTGCCCAGCATCACGCCCTCGTTGAGCTTGCGGCCCCGGTGGATGCACACGTTGGACAGGGCCACCGGCTCGCCGTCGTTCCACAGCAGCAGGATCTCGTGGCGGTGCAGGTGCACGACGAGCTTGCCTGCCGCGGCCAGCTCCTCGGAGGTGGCCTCCACCTCGAACCATCCCTTGGGCGCCGCCACAGCTCAGCCGTTCCTGCCGCTCGACTGCTCAGCCGGTGCCGGCCCAGCCCGTCCGGGACCCGCCGCCGCCCGCGCCGTCCTCGTCGTCGAGTCCCACCTGGTCGGGGTCCCAGCTGAAGGTCACGTCGCCCCGGGTGTAGGTCTGGCAGGCCAGGCGGTAGCCCTCGTCCACCAGCTCGCCCAGCCGGGCCCGCTCCCGGCGCCGGGGCGGGTCGAGGTTCTCGGCCCCCTCCTCGACCACGAGGCGGTCGGTGCCGCAGTTGCCGCTGGCGCACTGCCAGGGCACGTCGATGTGCTCCCGGATGGCCATCCGGAGCACGTTGACCTCTTCGCCGTCGGCGAACTCGACGTGCTGGTCGGCCGTCTTGAAGTAGATGCGCGGCACGCGGACCTACATCCTCGGCTGTGCCGCCGCCCGCCTCGCCGGATCAGCCGACGAGTGCGGGCTCGCGCTCGTCCTCCTCGACCCAGGGGCCGAGGTCGGGCAGCACGTAGGTCTCGTACAGCGCCTTGGTGTAGGCGAAGCGCATGTCGGCCGCCTCCCGCACGTAGTGCAGGCAGCGCTGCTGGAGCTCGGGCGTGTCGGCGTACTTGAGCACGATCTGGTAGCCCCGCTCGCCGTGGATCTCGTCGGAGGTGATGTGCAGGTCGAAGAACTCCGCCTCCCACTCCGAGAAGCCGTACTTGTTGATCAGCGTCGGGTACTGGGTGCGGTAGATGGACGGCACCTGCGACTCGAGGCCGACGATCAGCGCGGCCGACGACACCACGAAGTTCTCCCGGCCCGACACGTAGTACATCCAGCCCTGCATGCCTTTGGCGAAGGGCATGGCGTTGTTGCGGTCCTGCACGTAGGCCCGGGTGCCGCCGCACGCCTCGGCGAAGCGGATCAGCAGGTCGGTGTGGCGGTCGTCGCTCAGCTCCTCCTCGTACATGTTCTGCAGCAGGAAGTCCTTGGCGTCGCGGGCGTGGTCGGGCGTGTTGGCGTACATGAGGCCGAGATAGTCGCCGAACGGGCCGATGTAGTGGTAGTGGTTCGTCGCCCAGTGGACGAAGTGCTGCTTGTGGAGCTTGCCCGCGGCCCAGGCGCGGCTGAAGGACGCGTCTTTGGCCATGGTGCCCGAGAAGGCCTGCTCCAGGGCCACTCTGAACTCGCTCGATGACATCATTTCGGCCATTGACTGCTCCTGGCTGTTGGGATTATGTTCCCTGTCCGCATCGTTTCTGCTGTAACTGTTGTTGCGATTGAGGGCGCCGGGGAGACACCACATCCCCCGGCGTCCGCGATTGTTGCTCGGTCACTGTCATTGCGGTTTGAAGGGCGCCGGGGAGAGGTCGGAATCCCCGGCGCCCGCGACTGTATACACTATCTCGCTCCAGCATTGGACTCCAAATCCGGGCCGGTTCAGCGGACCGGCAAGGGGGGACGGCCGTGCACGAGACCGAGGTGGCCTTCTTCAGTGAAGGCGAGAGGCTGAGGGGCCTGCTGCGCTCGCCGGACGAGGTCTCGGCTCCGGTCCCGGCCATCGTCCAGGGGCCGGGCTGGCTCGGGCTCAAGGACGCCAGGCTCTACCTGCCCTACCACGAGGCCCTCACCGCGGCCGGCTTTCATGTCCTGATATTCGACTACCGCGGTTTCGGCGATTCCGGCGGCGACCGGGGGATGCTGCTGCCTCAGCTCCAGCTCGAGGACCTCATCAACGCGGTGACCTACCTGTGCACCCGTGACGACGTGGACTCCGACAACATCGGCGTGTTCGGGAGCGGCGGCACCGGCGGCGGCAACGCCGTGCTGCTGGCCGCGGCCGACCGCCGGGTGCGGGCCGCGGTGTCGCAGGTGCCGGTGGCCGACGGCGAGGACTGGCTGCGCCGGATGCGGCGCGAGTACGAGTGGTACGAGTTCCTGGACCGTCTCGAGGCTGACCGCAACCGGCGGGTGCTGACCGGCGAGGGCGAGATGGTCCATCCCCGCGAGGACATCATGGTCCCCACCCCCGAGCGCCGGGCCTCGAAGGTGAAGGCCGATGTCGACGACCGGATCCCGTCGTCGGTGCCGCTGCGCTGCGCCGAGGCGATCATGGACTACCGCCCCATCGATGTGGTCCACCGGGTGGCCCCGGCCGCGCTGATGATCATCGCGGTGGCCGACGACGCCACCACCCCCACCGATCACGCCGAGCGGCTCTACGAGCGGGCCGGCGCCCCCAAGAAGCTGGTCATGCAGCGCCATACCACCCATTACGCGGCCTACAAGCAGTACGGCGACGCGGTGATCCCCCAGATGGTGGACTGGTATCGCAGCCACTTCACCGGCGGCTCGGTGGAGGTGCACCGGAGCTCGCCGTCTGAGCCTGTTGAGCTGCTGGTCAAGGACCCCGGCGGCGCAGCCGCGTCCGGTTAGCTAGCGGTTCCTCCGCGGACAAGGATGAGCCCATGACTGTGACCTTGCCGATGAGAGGCCGAGCGGATAGGCGCGCGAGTCCGGCTCATACGGGCGAGGCCGTGGCCCGAGCGGCCCGTGAGCGCAGCGAACAGGAGCGGGGAACACCCTGTCCGGACACGAGACGCCTTCGCCTACCCGCGTGGCCCCTGAGTGCGCGCCGATGGGTGCGCCGATGGGTGCGCCGATGATCGACCGGGTCGTGGCCGGCGGGAAGGTGGTGTCGGGCACCGGCGTCGAGCTCGCCGACGTGCTGATCGCGGGCGAGACGATCGCGGCCATCGCCTCGCCGGGGGCGGTCCCGCTGCCCGACTCCGTGGAGCGGATCGACGCCACCGGCAAGTGGGTTCTGCCCGGCATGGTGGACGTGCACGTGCATCTGCGCGAGCCCGGCTACGTCCACAAGGAGGACATCAGCACCTGCACCGCGGCGGCTGCGGCCGGCGGGGTGACCACCGTGTTCGGGATGCCCAACCTCAACCCGGTCACCAAGAACCTGCAGGTGCTAGAGGAGCTGTTCGACCTCTACGACACCAAGAGCATCGTCGACTGGAACCACAACCCGGTGCCCAGCGTGCTGCACGAGGTCCAGCCCATGGCCGACGCCGGGGTGGCCGCCTTCAAGATCTACATGGTGGTCGACACCGGCCGCGACTACCCCCATCCCTCGGGCACCGGCATCCACGACCACGGTCACCTGCTGCGCATGTTCGAGGCCATCTACCCCACCGGGCGGCCGTTCATGATCCACCCCCACGACCAGGCGATCATGGACGTGACCGAGCAGACCCACTGGGACCGGGGCGACCGCAGCCCGGCCGCCTACGCCCAGACGCTGGCCACCCACAACGGCCTGATCTGGGACGCCGCCATCGCCGTGATCCTGCAGATGGCCGAGGCCACCGGCACCAAGCTCCACATCGTGCACATGCAGACCGAGGGCTCGGTGGAGATGGTGCGGCGGGCCAAGGAGCGGGGCGTGGCGGTGAGCTGCGAGGTCAACCATTGGGCCCTGTTCCTGTCGCGGTGGCGCGACATCGAGGAGCTCGGCCCCTACGCCCTGTCGTACTGGGTGCCCGACCACCACCGCGAGGCGGTGTGGGAGGCTCTCAACGACGGCACCATCGACATGCTGTCCTCCGACCACGCCCCCCACACCCGGGCCGAGAAGGAGATCGGCTGGGAGGACTGCTGGGCCTGCCACACCGGCACCCCCGGCGTCCAGGAGCAGTACCCCATGCTGCTCGACTGCCACATGGACGGGATGATCTCGCTGCCCAGGGTGGCCGAGGTGGTGGCCGAGGAGCCGGCCAGCGAGTTCAACCTGGCCTCCAAGGGGTTCCTGAAGCCCGGCTACGACGCCGACATAGTGATCTTCGACCCGGCCGACCAGACCCGCCACTCGGCCGACACCGTGCTGTCGAAGTGCGGCTGGACCGCCTACGACGGCCGGGTCACCAAGGGCCGGATCCATCGCACGATCGTGCGTGGCCGCGACGTGTACGTGGACCGCAAGGTGGTGGGCGAGCCCGGCTGGGGCCGCCTCGCCCGCACGACGCTGTGACTGCCGAATTGGCAGCGTTTTGCACGGTATGCGTGCGTTGTGCTGCCAGTTCGCGGCGACCGACGCTGTGACTGCCGAATTGGCAGCGTTTTGCACGGTATGCGTGCGTTGTGCTGCCAGTTCGCGGCGACCGACGCTGTGACTGCCGAATTGGCAGCGTTTTGCACGGTATGCGTGCGTTGTGCTGCCAGTTCGCGGCGACCGACGCTGTGACTGCCGAATTGGCAGCGTTTTGCACGGTATGCGTGCGTTGTGCTGCCAGTTCGCGGCGACCGACGCTGTGACTGCCGAATTGGCAGCGTTTTGCACGGTATGCGTGCGTTGTGCTGCCAGTTCGCGGCGACCGACGCTGTGAGCCTGTGAGGAGGGCGCGATGACTGACACGTCGGGCATGGAGTTCGGCCTGCTCATGCCCCATTTCGGCGGCCACGCCAGCCGCCGGGCCGTGCTCGACGGGGCCGTGCTGGCCGAGAGCTTCGGCTTCGACTCGCTGTGGGTGCGCGACCACCTGGTGTTCGAGCCCCACTCGGAGATGGAGGCGGCCGACATCACCTTCTACGAGGCGCTCACCACCCTCACCGCCATCGGCGCGGTCACCACCGACATCACTCTGGGCACCGGCTCGCTGATCCCGTTCCGCCATCCGGTGCACACCGCCATCAGCATCGGGACGCTGTGCAGCCTGGTGGGCGACCGGGTGGTGCTGGGCTTCGGGGCGGGGACCTTCGACCATGAGTTCGATGTGATCGACATGGCCGGGGTGGACCGGGTGGGTCTGGTGCGGTCCAATGCCGAGATCCTGCGCCGCCTGCTGACCGAGGACGGCGTCACCTACCGCGACGACGTGTACTCGTTCGAGAACATCTCGATCGAGCCCAAGCCGGGCGCCCCGGTGCCGTTCTGGTACTGCGGGGCCACCCCCCGCTCGGCCCGCCTGGCCGCCGAGTACTGCGACGGCTGGATGCCGGGGCGCACCACGCTGCTCACCATCGCCGAGCGGGTGGCCACCATGCGGGAGATGACCGCGGCCAGCGGCCGGCCCATGCCCACCGTGGCCGTGATCCCGCCCACGTCGATCGCGGCCACCCATGATCTGGCCATGTCCGGGGTGAACCTGGAGGGTCTGCTGGCCTGGGCCAACAAGCGGGGCAAGTGGTGGGCCAAGCCGCCGTCGGGCCGTTTCGCCACCGCCGCCGACATCGAGGGCTCGCTCATCGCCGGCGACCCCGACGGGGTGGTCGAGCAGGTGGGCCGCTTCGCCGAGGTTGGGGTGGAGCACCTGGTGTTCGACCTGCGCATGAACTTCGACCGCTGGTTCGCCTCGGTCGAGCTCCTAGGCCGCGAGGTCCTCCCCGCCCTGCGGTCCTGACCGCACCGGGATAAGCCCGGTTGCACTACAATGAATCTGAAGTTATTCTGATCTACTAGCTTCGCCACCGGGCCATACAGCGGTGCGCCACTGTTCTTCATTTCGCGTACGACGTGCCTCCGCATCCGTGCCGCCGGGCCCAGGAGAAGCCCCCATGACAGCAACCGCCCCTGCCCGCCGGGCAGAACCGCCGATGACTCAAACCCCCGATCCGGTCACATCGCAAGCTCAGACCGTCGATGACGCCGTCGCGGAGCGGCCGGCAAGGCCCCGGTTGCGAGACCAGATCGCCGAGAACCCACTGGCGAGCCTCGGCGTCGGGCTCGCGCTGGCCTTGTTCACGCTTCTTGGCACCGTGGTGGTGGCGCTGCTCTTGTTCGCTCTCAACGGCTTCAACGACCGCTTCGACCGCCTGGAGGCCAGGCTGGACCGCCTGGAAGCAAAGGTGGACGCGCAGGGTGCCCAGATCGCCGAACTCGACGCGAGGCTGACCGCCCAGATCGCTGAGCTCGACGCGAGGCTGACCGCCCAGATCGCTGAGCTCGACGCGAGGCTGACCGCCCAGATCGCTGAGCTGGACCGGAAGCTCACCGCCCTGATCGCTCATCTGAACGCCACTGCAGTGGTCGATGCGGCGCTCGAACACAGATTGCTGGTCCCGGCCCCGGGCACCCTTGAGCCCGACGACGAGCCGCCCAGCTGAAACCCCTTGCCCTAGGCTCCGGCCGGCGAGGGCTTGATGTGAAGGAAGCAGTTGACCGGGAGTTCGTAGTCGAGGCGGCCCGCGATGTGGTCTGGCCCCGGCTGCTGGACGTGCAGGCGGTGGCGTCGTGGCTGCCGATCATGCACTCGGTGACCGAGGTGTCGTCGGGCCCGTCGGGGATCGACGGCTCCAGTTTCCAGGCCGCTTTCGAGGACAAGGTCGGCCCGTTCTCGCTGCGAGCGGACCTGCACATCGAAGTGTCTGGCGTGCATGACGGCGAGGAGGTGTCGATCCGGGCCCGGGGCGAGGACCGCCAGATCCGCTCCCGCATCATGATCGACGCCGCAGCCCGCCTGTCGGACGCCGCCCCCGGCCAGACCCGGGTCCAACTGGTCGGCTCCTACGAGATAACCGGCCGGGTCGCCACCCTCGGCGCCGGCGTCATCCGCTCCAAAGCCAGCAAGCTCATAGACACATTCTGCACCAACGCCGCCACCGCCCTCGGCGAGGCCTGAGAGGCGCTGGCTCTGTAGGAGTGGGCCACGCAGCCTGCTCTCCACAAGGATTGGGCTGATGGCTGTGCTGCCTGAGTTGGGGCTGGTCCGCTCTGAGGAGTTGGACGAGGTGTTGGCTGCGGTCGACTACGACCATGCGCCCTACGCCGGGGGCACCGAGCTGGTGCCGGCCATGGGCTTGGGCCTGCGCCGCCCGGCGGTAATCGTGGACCTCAAGCGGGTCGAGGCCCTGAAGGGGATCGAGGTCGACTCGGGCGCTGGTGCGGTGACTATCGGTGCCGCCGTCACCCACCGGCGGTTGTCCGACCACCCAGCCGTCCGAGAGCACCTGCCCACGCTGGCCGGGGCCGCGTCGCGGGTGGGCAACGCCCGGGTGCGCTCGACCGGCACTGTCGGCGGCAACCTCTGCTTCGCCGAGCCCCGCTCCGACCTGGGCTGCGTGCTGGTCGCCCTTGGGGCGACCGCTGAAGTCCGCTCGGCCGGGGGCTCCCGCACCCTCGGCATCGACGAGCTGATCGTGCGAGCGTTCGAGACCTCGCTCGAGCCTGACGAGCTTCTCGTCAGCGTCACCGTGCCGTTCGAACCGCCGGGCATGTCGTACTGGAAGCTCCAGAGCTACGAGCGGCCGACCTTGGGCGTGGCGCTGGTAGTCACGGAGGACCGCTGGGAGATCACTGTGGGCGCGGCCACCGAGCGGCCCACCCGTGCCGTGCTCGCCGCGGGCGACACCGCCGGGCTGGCTGCCTTCGTCGACAGTCTCGAGCTCAGCGACGACCTGACCGGCCCGCCCGCCTACAAGCGCTCGGTGCTGCGGGCCCATCTGGGTCGCACACTCGGAGCGGCTCCATGACCGCCCCGGCTGCCACTCCGACCGCTGCATGGGCCCGCCCGCCGGTAACGACGTCGGAGGTGGAGGGATGACCTCCCCGGCAGTGACCTCGACTGTGATCCGGGTGCGGGTCAACGGCCGGGACGTCGAGATGCTGGTGCCGGTGCGGCTGACGGTGGCCGGGTTGCTGCGGGACCGGCTCGGGCTCACCGGCACCAAGGTCAGCTGCGAGATGCAGGTGTGCGGGGTGTGCACCGTGCTGGTGGACGGCAACCCGGTCAGCTCCTGCACCACCCTGGCCTGCGACCTCGACGGCACCGAGGTCCTCACCGTCGAGGGCCTGGCCCGGGGCCGGGACTTGCACCCGGTGCAGGAGGCCTTCATGTCGGCCAACGCCCTGCAGTGCGGCTTCTGCACGCCCGGGTTCATCATGATGGCCGTCGCCCTGCTCGACGCCCATCCCGGCGCCGACCACCACGAGGTGCGGGAGTGGATGGACGGCAACCTGTGCCGCTGCACCGGCTACGCACCCATCGAGACCGCGGTCACCGTCGCGGCCTCCCGATTGGCGGCTGCAACCGCGGAGCACGGCCGGTGATGGCCGCCGCCGGACATCCCGGACGACTCATCCTCGTGCCTGCGACTGCCGCCGCCGGACATCCTGGACGACTCATCCTCGTGCCTGCGACTGCCGCCGCCGGACATCCTGGACGACTCATCCTCGTGCCTGCGACTGCCGCCGCCGGACATCCTGGACGACTCACCCTCGTGCCTGCGACTGCCGCCGCATGGATGCCGGCAGGATCGGCGGGGAAGCCGCGATGACCGGTGAGCCTCGGCGCGACGCCTGGGAGAAGGTCACTGGGCGGGCCCGCTACGCCGTCGACGCGGCCCTGCCCAACATGGCCCATGCCGCGGTGGTCCGCTCCGAGCGGGCTCACGCCCACATCGCCGGCATCGACCGGGCCGAGGCTGAGGCCGCCGGTGGCGTGATCGCGGTCGTGACCGCCGATGACCTCGGCGACCTGGGCCGCCGTTTCGGCCATATCGTGCCCGACCACGCGATCCTGGCCGAGGGCAAGGTCCGCTACTACGGCGAGCCGGTGGCGGTGGTGGTGGCTGAGACCCCGCACCAGGCCGCCGACGCCGCCGAGCTGGTTTGGGTCGACTACGACGACCTGCCGGCGCTCACCGACGCGGCCACGGCCCTGGCATCCGACGTTCTCATCCACGAGCAGTCCTACGTCGAGCCGGGCCAGAAGTTCCTGGACGTGGCTCCGGCCGCCTCCACCGACAACGTCGCCCACCGCAACGAGCTGGCCTGGGGCGACGCCGGGGCCGCCCTGGCCGCCGCCGCCACCGTGGTGGAGACCACGACGGCCTTCCCCCTCGTCTACGGCTACGCCATGGAGACCTACAACGCTCTGGCCGACTGGCAGCCGGGCTCGCTGCATGTGGTGTCCACCGCCCAGCACCCGCTGATGGTGCGCAGGGAGCTGGCCCGGATGTTCTCGCTGCCGCTGGCCGCGGTGCGGGTGGAGGTGCCCTACATCGGCGGCGGCTACGGCTCGAAGTCCTACACCAAGCTGGAGCCGCTGGCCGCGGCTGCGTCGTGGGCCGCGGGCCGGCCGGTCAAGGTCACCACCGACGTCGAGGCGGCCATGTACACCACTAGGGCCGACGGCGCGCTGGTCACCGTGCGCACCGGCTTCGACGCCGATGCCCGGATCTGTGCCCGCGACATCGATATCCGTTTCGACACCGGCGCCTACGCCGACAACAGCCCGCTGGTGCTCACCAAGAGCATCAACCGCAGCTTCGGCCCGTACCGGATGCCCAACCTGCGGGTGCGGGGCGTCGCCGCCTACACGAACACCTCCCCGGCGTCGTCGTACCGGGGTTTCGGCGCCCCCCAGGCCGCGCTGGCCGGGGAGCTCAACATGGACATGGCCGCCGAGGAGCTGGGCATCGATCCGGTCGAGCTGCGCCGCCGCAACCTGCTGGCCCCCGGCGACACCATCATCGAGGGCAAGCGCCCGCTCGACGCCGACCTGGCCGCCGACCTCGACGCCATCGTCGCCGCGCTCGACCACCCCGTCCCCACCCATGCGCACGCCCCCGCTCATGTGGCCGACAGCGCTTCCGCCGCTGATCCCACTTCGGCCCCGGCCGAGGTTCCTGCTTCGGCTTCGGCCGAGGTTCCTGCTTCGGCTTCGGCCGAGGTTCCTGCTTCGGCTTCGGCCGAGGTTCCTGCTTCGGCTTCGGCCGAGGTTCCTGCTTCGGCTTCGGCCGAGGTTCCTGCTTCGGCCCCGACCACTGTTCCCGTCCGCGACGCCGCGCTGGCACCGGGAACTCTGAGGGGCCGGGCGGTGGCCATCACTGCCAGCGACGCCGGTGCCTCGCCCATCTCCACCGCCCAGGTGCGCATGCACGCCGACGGGTCGGTGACCCTGCTGGTGAGCAGCACCGAGATGGGTCAGGGCAGCCGCACCGCGCTGGCCCAGATCGCCGCTCGGGAGTTGCACGTCGACCTTGACGCCGTGGCCGTCGGTCAGAGCGACACCCGGTTCACCCCGTTCGAGTGGACCACCGGCGCCAGCCGCACCACCACCATCGTGGGCCTGGCCGTCCAGGCCGCCTGCGACGACCTGTGGGACAACCTGCGAGGCCGGGCCGCCGATTCCGTCGGCGTGCCCGTTGAAGACGTGCGCGTGAGCAACGGCCTATTCCATGTGCCGTCGGATGCCACCGGCGGGAGTGGTTCGGACTCCGAGTCGGCTGTGGTCGATGCCACCGGCGGGAGTGGTTCGGACTCCGAGTCGGCTGTGGTCGGCGCCACCGGCGGGAGTGGTTCCGGCTCTGACCCGGGCGGGGACCCCGACGGTTCTGGCTCTGACTCGGGAGCGGACGCTGACAGTTCCGGCTCTGACTCGGGAGCGGACGCTGACAGTTCCGGCTCTGACCCGAGCGCGGGCGCAGACGATTCCCGCTCCGAACCGGACGATGCCGTCTCGGTCTTGACGCCGTCGGAGGTGATCCGGCGGTGGTTCGGTGCCGATGCCGGCGAGGTGGTGGGCGTGGGCGTGGTCCGCCGCGACGGCGCGACCGCGGTGCTGCCGCCGTTCTGGGAGATCGGCGCGGTGGGGGTGGAGGTGTCGGTGGACGAAGCCACCGGCGAGGTGACCGTCGAGCATCTGGTCACCGTGGGCGACGTGGGTCACGCCGTGAACCCGGATCTGGTGAAGGGCCAGGACCTGGGCGCGGCCACCCAGGGGCTGGGCATCGCCCTGTGGGAGGAGATGGTCTACGACGGCGAGCAGCTCACCAACCCCAACCTCGTCGAGTACCGGGTGCCCCGCCTGCGAGACGCACCTCGCCGCATCACGTCGGTGCTGGCCGAGCGGGGCGACGGGGCCGGTCCTTACGGCGCCAAGGGGGCCGGCGAGGGCGCGCTCAACCCGGTCCCGGCTGCGGTGGCCGCCGCAGTGGGCCGGGCCGTGGGCGTCTGGCCGACCGAGCTGCCGTTGACCCCGCCCCGGGTCTGGTCCCTCCTACAGCAGGCCAAGCAATAGCCGTCCCCGCCCTCCTCAGAAATCTCGGGTCGAGAATGTGGCGTAGGTCCACAGGATCTGCACCGAGATTTGAGGGCACCTCCGGCCCCAACTTTCTCGGGTCGAAAATGTGGAGTGTGTCCACAGGATTCGCACCGAGATTTTCGGTCGCCTGCTATGCGGCGCCCTCGTCGAGCAGGGCCAGGGCGGCGTCGAGGTACTGCTCGGCGGCCTGGGTCATGCGGATCAGCCCGTAGCCGTCGAGCACGGCCCGCTTGAGACGCTCGGGGCTGGCCCGGCGCAGCGCGGCCTCCTGTATCACTCCGGCCACCGCGTGGGCGGGCTGGTCGCCGGCCCCGGAGCGGCCCAGCAGTTCCCGCCGCTTGTGCCTCAACAGTTCGGCGATCTCGTTGAGCGGCACCTCGTACAGCGAGCGCTCGCCCAGCTCCCGCACAACCACTGCCGGGGTCCCGGACAGGCGCAGCACCTGCTGGGCCTCGCCGCCGCTGTCGAACTCGTCGACCTCCACCTGGCCCCGCAGCGTGAGCCGTCCCAGCGCCTGCTCCATCGGGGCCCGGGCCCGCTGGGTGACCTTCGACGATCCCGCCCCCCGGATGTAGAGCCGGTAGGCCCTCTCCGCGGTCACCGGCCCCTCGGCGGTCACGATCTCCAGCAGGTGGGTGGCGACCTGCGACACCGGGGCGGTGCGGGGGTCGGGCAGCCCGCTGCCCTGCCAAGCCGCGTACGGCTGCGGTCCGGCTGCCGGGTCGTAGGCGAGGGCAGGCATCCCGTCCCCGCTGTCACCGGGACCGTCAGCTCCGAAGGCAGCGTCATCCGCCTCCGTCCCACCCGGCTCGCGCCGCAACTCCATCCAGCCTTCCGGCGCGGGCGGCTCGGTGAACCCGAACGACCGGTACAGCTCGTGGGCGTCGGCGGTCTTCAGCAGTATCCGCTTGACGCCGGCCACTGCCGGGTGTTCGCAGGCTGCGGCCACCACCGCCCGGCCCAGCCCCAGGCCCCGGTGCTCGGCCAGCACGTATACGTCGGTCAGCCAGCCGAAGGTGGCCCGGTCGGTCACAATCCGGGCCCCGCCCACCATCGACCCGTCCGGCCCGTACACCCCGAGCACGACGCTGTTGGCCGCGCCCTCGGCGGTCTGCTCCCGGGTGCGCCCGGTCGCCCAGTACCCCTCGACCTCCAGGAAGTCGTGCATAGCGTCGGCGTCGAAGCGCGCCGGATCGTCGGAGATCACATAGTCCCCGTAGCGCCGCTCGCACGGACCCCCCTCGCTCACGCCGGCTGACGCTATCGGTGGGTCCCAGCACTAACATCAGGGCGTCGGTCGGCCGGGGGAGGCAACCGTGCTCGTCAGCGAGATTCCTGCACTCAGGGAGTTCTGGTACCCGGTCGTGTACTCGGCCGAGCTGACCGACAAGCCCCATCAGGCGGTGCTCTTCGGCGAGGAGTACGTGGTGTGGCGCACCGCCGACGGCGAGGTCCACGCCGCCTTCGACCTGTGCCCTCACCGTGGCGCCCGGCTGTCGCAGGGCTGGCTGACCGGCGACCGTCTGGTGTGCGGCTACCACGGCTGGCAGTACGACGCCTCCGGTCGCTGCGTGTGCATCCCCCAGAACGACCCGTCCACTCCCATCCCCCGCCGGGCCAGCCTCCAGCCCGTCCACGCCGACGAGCGCTACGAGATGGTGTGGATCTGCATCGCGGAGGAGCCCAGGGCCCCGATCCCGGACCTGCCCGAGCTGAACGACCCCGACTACGTGCTGATCCACGAGATGATGGAGGTCTGGGACGCGGCCGCGCCCCGGGTGGTGGACAACGCCCTGGATGTGAGCCATCTGTCGTTCGTGCACCGGGGCAGCATCGGCGACGCCGACGCCCCCCGCATGTCCGACTACGACCTCGAGCGCGACGGCTGGAACCTCAGCTTCACCATCTCCTACCAGTCGCGGGTCACCGAGCAGCAGAAGGCCAACACCGGCATCACCGACGACTTCATCACCCGCACCACCCATGCCGAGCTGGTCCAGCCGATGGTGTTCCGGGGCGTGCTGGAGTACCCCAACGACCTGCGCCACGTGCTCTACAAGACCTGCGCTCCGGTGGACGACCACCGCACGCTGTTCTGCCAGTTCATCGCCCGCAACGACCGCCCCGACGACGAGAAGGCCCGGGGCATCATCGGCGTCGACCGCACCGTGCAGTGCGAGGACCGGGCCCTGCTGGAGCGGATGCCTTCGGACTTCCCGGCTGAGATCACCACCGAGGTCCACACCAAGGGCGACCGCATGACCCTCGAGTACCGCCGGATCCTGGCCGAGTTGGCCGCCGAGGCCGGTCCGTTGCGGCCCGATGCCACCTGGGCGGGAGGCCGCTGGGGCGGCTAGTGGGTCCGACGAACGCCCAGGGGTCCGAGGCCGGCGAGCACGCCGCGCCCGTGGACACGCCTCAGGCCGGCGAGCACGCCGCGCCCGTGGACACGCCCGGAGTTGGCCGGACGGTCACGATCGACGGGGTGAGCCGCCGCTTCCGGACGGGGTTCCTGGCGCTGACCGGGGTCGATCTCACCATCGGAGCGGGGGAGCTGGTCGCGGTCGTCGGCCCGTCGGGGTGCGGCAAGTCCACCCTTCTGAAGATCATCGCCGGCCTGTTGACGCCTACCGACGGCGTGGTGGACTTCGGGGGCGATCGTCCGGAGACCGGTTACGTGTTCCAGGACCCCCACCTGTTGCCGTGGCGTACCGCGATCCGCAATGTCGAGCTCTTCCTCGAGGTCGACGGGGTCCGGAAGCGGGAGCGCCGCGAGCGTGCCCGGGAGGCCCTTCAACTGGTCGGGCTGACCGATTTCGAGGGCAGCTACCCGGCTGAGCTCAGCGGGGGCATGAAGATGCGGGTCAGCCTGGCCCGGACCTTCGCCACCGACCCCCAGCTGATGCTGTTCGACGAGCCGTTCGCGGCTCTCGACGAGATCACCCGCAATCGCCTGAACAACGACTTGATCCGGCTCCAACGGGATCGGGGCGTGACGGGCGTGTTCGTGACGCACTCCATCGGCGAGGCCGTCTTCCTCGCCGACCGGGTGGCGGTGATGAGTCCCGCACCGGGCCGGATGGTGGGCATCGTCGATGTGCCTTTCGGTGATGACCGCAGCGCGGCGCTGAGGACCAGCGCCGAGTTCGCCGCGGTGGCTCGTGACGTCAGCGAGATCATGGCCGCTCACGAGGTCGCCGAGGGCCAAGAGATGATGGCGGCACGCGAATGATCAGCGACCCGAGGATTGGCGGCCCAGGAATGATGGCGGCCCGATGATGGCGGCCCGAGGATTGGCGGCCCAGGGATGATGGCCCGGCTGCGATCCATCGTGGTCGGCGTGGCGCCGCAGTTCATCGTGCTGGTGGTCGTGATCTTCGTGTGGTGGGCGGCGGTGCGGATCCTGGAGCCGAAGCCGTTCGTCTTTCCCTCGCCGGGCCGTGTGCTGGACACGACCGTCACCGACTTCGACCGCCTGTGGATCGGGTTCAAGAACACGCTGTACGCGTCGGTCGTGGGGTTCTTCTTCGCCACCGCGGTGGGCGTGGGCGCGGCCCTGTTCCTCAGCCTGAGCCGGATGCTCGAGCGGGCGTTCTTCCCCTGGGCGGTGCTGCTGCAGACCGTCCCGGCGGTGGCCGTCGCCCCGCTGTATGTCCTGTGGTGGGGACCCGGACGCCAGTCGGTGATGCTGGTGGCCTTCACCATCACGCTGTTCCCGATCCTGGCCAACAGCCTGGCCGGTCTGCGCTCGGCCGACGCCGCTCTCGTCGATCTGATCCGGCTGCGCGGCCGGCGGCGGAACTCGTGGTTCACGTTCTCGAAGATCCGGATCCCGAGCTCGCTCCCGTACCTGTTCACCGGGCTGCGGATCTCGGCCGGCCTCGCCGTCATCGGAGCGATCGTCGGCGAGATCGTGGTCGGCCGCGGCGGCGACGAGGCCGGGCTCGGCTACTGGGTCACGTTCGGCAGCACCCAGCTGAAGACCGACTTCGTGTTCGCCGCCATCGCGGTCTCGTCCGCTCTGGGCATCACGTTCTTCCTGGCCGTGTCGGCGGCGGGGAATCGTGTGCTGAGGCACTGGCACGAGTCGGCCCGCATCGCCGACACCTGATCCGACACCTGATCCGCGAGCCATCCCGAGCCGTCCACTAGCTGTCCCGGAGCCGGTTGCCGCCCGCCCGCGTTCTCATCGGTGACTCGCCTCTGAGACAATCGGAGCCGACCTCCTTCCCCGAAGTCCGTCCGACTGAGGAGTTCCGTATGTCCACCCGTTTCTTCCGGAAGCCCCTGCGCGCCGCCTTTGCGATGGTCGCGGTGCTGGCGCTCGTCGCGGCCGCCTGCGGCGACGACGCCGATGACGCCCCCGCTCCCGCCGCCCCGGCGGTAGACACTGAGGCCGTCGAGGCGGCCGAGGCCGAGGCCGACACCGCCCGGGCCGAGGCTGATACCGCCCGGGCCGAGGCCGACGCCGCGGCAGCAGCCGCGGCCGAGGCTGCGGCGGCTCTGGAGGCAGCCGCCGCCGACGCGGCCACCTCCGACGAGGAAATGGCCGAGCTCGAAGCCCAGCTCGCCGCCGCGCAGGAGGCCGCTTCGGCCGCCGAGTCGCGAGCCAGCGAGGCCGAGGCCGCCGCCACCGAGGCCGAGATGGCCGCCGAGGAGGCCGTCATGGCCGGCGCCATGACGGTGCTGCCCGAGATGACCTCGGTGTCGATACAGACCGACTGGTTCCCCTCGACCGACCACGCCGCGCTCTACGCCGCCGACCTTCTCGGCTTCTTCGAGGAGCGCAACCTCGACGTCGAGATCCGGCCCGGCGGTCCCGGCATCCGCGCCGCCAACGACATCGTGACCGGCAACGTCACCTTCGGCATGGCCCTCGCGGAGAACGTTGTGCTCGCCTCGGCCGGGGGCGCCGACCTGGTCACGTTCTTCGCCACCTACCAGGAGTCACCGCTCGGTCTCATGGTGCACTCCGCCTCGGGCATCGGCGGCGTGGACGATCTTGGCGAGGTGCAGGTCTTCCCGGGCCAGGTCTTCTGGGAGGTGTTGAAGAGGGAGAACAGCCTGGCGGTCGAGGAGATCGCCTTCGACGGCAACCTGGTCGCCTGGGGCGAGAACGAGGGATGGGCTGTCCAGTCGATGGCCACGACCAGCCCCCACTTCGCCCGGTTGGCCGGCGCCGACCCCGCGATGCTGACCGCCACCACCCTCGGGTTCCCTTCCTACGCCACCACGCTGTTCACCTCCGACGCGTACGCCGCGGCCAATCCCGACATCGTTCGAGCCTTCGCCGAGGCGGCCCAGGCCGGCCTCCAGGCGTTCCTCGACGACCCGGGCCCGATCATCGCCTACATCAACGAGATCTGGCCCGACTTCGAGATCAGCGTGGGCGAGGCCGCCTACGAGGTCATGAAGAACCTGGTCGTCAGCGACACGACCGAGCGGCTCGGCCTCGGCGCCATGGAAGGCTCCGTGTGGGGCGGCGTCGCCGGTCGGATGTTCGACGCCGGCGTGATCAGCACCGCGGTCAACAGCGCCGACCTCTGGACCAACGCGTTCCTGCCGGGCGGCACCGGCGTGGACATGACCGGCTTCCGCTGGGTGATGGTCACCGACCAGGCCGGTCTCGGCGACGAGGGCTTCAACGACCTCGCCTGGGCCGGCATCTCCCAGGCCGCCACGGAGCTCGGCGGCTCCGGCGACGTGATCGAGTCGAGCGAGCAGGCCCAGTACGTGCCCAACCTCCAGCAGTCGGTCGACGCCGGCGCCAACCTCACCGTGGGCGTGGGCTTCCTCATCACCGACGCCATCGAGGAGGTCGCCGAGGCCAACCCCGACTCCAACTTCGTGCTGATCGACGCGGTCGCCGACAGCGCCCGCGGCTTCGACCCGGGCGATCCGCTGCCCAACGTGCAGAGCGTGCTGTACGCCGAGCACGAGGCCGCCTACCTGGCGGGCATCATCGCCGGCATGACCACCCAGGCCGACAAGCTCGCCTATGTCGGCGGCATCGAGATCCCGCCGACGGTGCGCTTCCTGAGCGGCTTCCAGCAGGGCGTGGCGTCGGTGAACTCCGCGGCCGAGGTGACCGTGTCGTGGGTGGGCGCCTTCGATGATCCCACCACCGGCCGGGAGCTGTCGTCGGCGGCCTACGACGATGGTGCCGACATCGTCTTCGAGGTGGCCGGACTCTCCGGTCTCGGCGCCTACGAGGAGGCCAAGGACCGCGGTGCCGGCCACTGGGTGATCGGCACCGACACCTGCAAGGACCAGCTGGCGCCCGACAACTACCTGACCTCGGCCACCAAGGATGTGGCCGGGTCGGTGTTCCGGGCCGCGCAGCAGGTGGCCAACGGCACCTTCGCCGGCGGCGTTTCCGTGCTGGATCTCCAGGGCGGCTATGTCGGCGTCTGCGAGAAGACGTTCGGCAGCCTGCCGGCCGAGATCCAGGACGCGGTGAACGCCGCGGTCGACGGGATCAAGTCGGGTTCGATCATGGTCGATCCGGGCGTGTAGGGCTTCGCTCTAGGGCTTCGCTCCTGTCGGGGAGAGCTCTCTGCCCCCAGATGACTCCGCGCTAGACGCACGGCCGGCCGGGCCGCCGGCCGTGCGCATGCGCGGCATCACCAAGCACTATCCGGGCGTTGTCGCCAACGACGCCGTCGACTTCACGGTGGAGTCGGCCAGCATCCACGGCCTGCTCGGCGAGAACGGCGCCGGCAAGTCCACGTTGATGAAGGTGCTGTTCGGGTTGACCGCGCCCTCGGCCGGCACCGTCGAGATCGCCGGCCGGCCGGTGGTGGTCGACTCGGCCCGGGACGCGCTCGACCTCGGCATCGGCATGGTGCAGCAGCACTTCAGCCTGATCGGCGACTTCACCGTGGCCGAGAACCTGGTGTTGGGCAGCGAGCCGCGGCACCGGGGCGGCCTGCTCGACCTCGACCGGGCTGCGGCCGACATCGCCGCGCTGTCGAACCGCTACGGCTTCCGCATCGACCCCGGCAGCCGGGTCGGGGACCTGGCGGTGGGGGCACGCCAGCGGGTGGAGATCCTCAAGGCCCTCTACCGGGGTGCCGAGGTGCTGATCCTCGACGAGCCCACCGCCGCGCTGGCGCCCACCGAGGTGGCCGAGCTGGTGGGCCTGCTGCGCCGACTGCGGGCCCAGGGCCGGACTGTGGTGTTCATCAGCCACAAGCTGTCGGAGGTCATCGACCTGTGCGACCGGGTGACGGTGCTGCGGGGCGGCCGGGTGGAGGGCCATCGTGAGATCGGCCCGGCCGAGCGCGACGACCCCGAACGGCATGACGCGCTGGCCGCCGAGCTGGCCCGGATGATGGTGGGCCACGAGCTTCCCGACCCCCCGGAGCGGGTCGGCGGGCCGGAGCGCGGCGATGTGCCGGTGCTGCGGCTCGAGGCTGCGGGGGACGGGCGCCGGCTGGGACCGATCGACCTCGAGGTGCGGGCAGGCGAGATCGTGGGCGTGGCCGGCGTGGAGGGCAACGGCCAGACCGAGCTGGTCGAGATGGTGGTGGGCGTGCGCCGCTGCCGGGCGGGCTCGGTGCATTTGGGCGGCACCGACGTGACCCGCTGGAGCGTGCGCCGCCGCCTGAACACGGGAGTGGCCCATATCGCCGAGGACCGTCATGGGGCTGCGGTGGCCGACGGTCTGGATCTGGCCCACAACGCCACGCTCGGGTTCCAGGGCCGGCCGCCGTTCTCGCGGCGGGGGCTGTGGCTGTCGCTGGTCCAGATGCGGCGCCTGGCCCGGGGCGTGGTGAACCGCTTCGGCGTGCAGGCCGTGGCCGTGACCGACCCTCTGCGGAGCCTCTCGGGGGGCAACCAACAGAAGCTGGTGGTGGGACGGGAGCTCAGCCGCGGCCCGGAGCTGTTCGTGGCCGCCCAGCCCACCAGGGGTCTGGATGTGGCTGCGGCCGCGTTCGTGCATTCCGAGCTGGCCGCGCTGCGCCGCCGGGGGGCGGGCGTTCTGCTGGTGAGCCTCGAGCTCACCGAGATCCTGGCTCTGGCCGATCGCATCGTGGTGATGTCGGGCGGCCGCATCGCGGGGGAGACCAGCCCCAGCGAGGTGGATGTCACCACGCTGGGCCGCTGGATGACGGGTGGAGGCGCGGTCGGCGAGTCCGAGCCTGCGGAGGCGGCCACATGACCGATCCGACGCCGGCGGCTGATCCGGGGTCGGCGACCGATCCGGGGTCGGCGGCTGAGCCTCGTCGCAACATGACGGCTGAGCTGCAGCGCACCCTCGACAGCGCCGGCAGCGCAGTCGCCCGGGCGGCGACCGCCGACCTCGCTCAGGGGGTGGGCCGGGCCGCCATCATCTTCGTGGCCACCGTGCTGGCCGCCCTGGTGCTGGCCGCGCCGCTGATCATCGCGGCCGGCTCCGATCCGATCACCGCCTACGGCGCCCTCTACGACGGCAGCCTCGCCGGTCAGCGTCCCTTCGCCGAGACGCTGGTGTCGATGACGCCGCTGCTCTTCGGCGGCCTGGCCGTGGCCATCGCCTTCCACGCCGGCCTGTTCAACATCGGCGTGGAGGGACAGCTGGTGGCCGGGGGCATCGCGGCCGGCGTGGTCGGCATCCATATGTCGACGTGGGCGCCGGTCCATGTGCTTCTCAGCCTGCTGGCCGGCGCCGCCGCCGGGGCGCTGTGGGCGCTGGTGCCGGCTGCGCTCAAGGCCTGGCGGGGCGTGCACGAGGTGATCACCACCATCATGATGAACTTCGTCGCCTTCAGCGTCTCGCAGTTCCTGGTCAAGCCGGGTGGGGCGCTCGAGGGCGAAATCCCCACCGGCACCGAGCCGGTGCAGTCCACCGCCGAGCTGCCCCGCATCTGGGATCCCACCCGCCTGCATCTCGGGATCGTGGTGGCCCTGGTCGTGGCCGGGGCGTGCTGGTATTTCATCTATCGAACGCCGGGCGGCTACCGCTTCCGGCTGGTGGGCGCCAACCCGGTGGCGGCCAGGTTCAACGGCATCTCGTCCAACCGGGTGATCGTGGAGGCGATGCTGCTGTCGGGGGCGCTGGGCGGGCTCACCGGCGCGGTGGAGGTGCTCGGCACCCACCGGCGGTTCCTGGACTCGTTCT
This sequence comes from Candidatus Aldehydirespirator sp., assembly GCA_965203635.1. GTDB lineage: Bacteria > Actinomycetota > Acidimicrobiia > Acidimicrobiales > Aldehydirespiratoraceae > Aldehydirespirator. The sequence goes on along the minus strand of OZ241903.1, from coordinate 1,217,911 downwards.
CGCCCGGCTACGGCTTCGACTCGATCGCGGTGGCCCTGCTGGGTGCGCTGCACCCGGTGGGTGTGGCCGCTGCGTCGTTCTTCTTCGGGTTGCTGCGGGCCGGCTCGACCCAGCTCCAGCTCGAGGCCGACATCACCCGCGACATGATCACCGTCATCTCCGGCCTGGTGGTGGCCTGCGTGGCCGCCCGACTGCTGCTGTCGCGCCGGGCCGCCGGGCCCAGAGGCCGAGCGGTGGAGCATCAGCGGGTGAACCCGTGAGACGTGCAGCGAGGCCGTGGCCCGAGCGGCCCGTGAGCCCAGCGGACAAGAGCGGGAATTGCCACGCCCTTGCTCAAGGCCAGGGGGACTGAGCCGATGATCGAGATGCTCGAGATCTTCGACATGAACTGGGTGGCTCAGGGGATCCGCTTGTCGGTGCCCCTGATCTTCGCCGCGCTCGGCGGGCTGCTGAGCGAGCGGGCCGGGGTCATCAACATCGCGCTGGAGGGCAAGATGCTGTTCGGCGCCTTCGCGGGGGTGGCCGTCACCTGGTGGACGGGCGCCAACGTGGTGGGCCTGGTCGCCGCGCTGGCGGTGGGGGCGGGGATCGGCTGGGTCCACGCCTGGTTCTCGATCACGGTCCGGGCCGACCAGATCGTGTCGGCCACCGCCATCAACCTGTTCGCCCTGGGGGTCACTGCTGCGCTGATCCCGGCCATCTGGGAGGGCGGCCGGGCCAACACCCCCGGCGTGGAGCGCTTCCGCCGGTTCGAGGTGCCGGTGCTGTCCGACCTGCCCGAGGTCGGCACGGTGTTCTCCCGGCTGGGCTGGTTCGACTACGCCGCCCTGGTTCTGGCCCCGGTGGTGTGGCTGGTGCTGTGGCGCAGCCCGTTTGGCCTGCGGCTGCGGGCCTGCGGGGAGTCGCCCGAGGCGGCCGCGTCGGTGGGGGTGAACGTGATCCGGACCCGCTACACCGCGGTGATGCTGGCGGGGGTGTTCGCGGCCGCCGGCGGCGTGTACCTGTCGCTGGTGCAGAACGGCCTGTTCCAGCGGGGCATCACCAACGGGCGGGGCTTCCTGGCGTTGGCCGCCATGATCTTCGGCAAGTGGAGGCCGGTCCCGGTGCTGGGCGCCTGCCTGCTGTTCGGGATGGCCGACGCCTACCAGCTGCGGGCCCAGTCCAAGTCGGACCTGCCTGTCGAGCTGTTCCAGGCGTTGCCCTATGTTGTCGGGCTGATCACCCTGGTGTTCGTCGGCCGGGCGGTGGCCCCCGCCGCCATAGGCCGCGCCTACGTCAAGGACTGATCGCCAGGACTGACCGCTAGGACTGACCCCCCGGTACCCCCACCCCCCAAGGAGACTTCGATGGAGATCGCGGTTCAGACGCCGCCGGAGCACACCGACTACTCGCGGCTGGTCGACATCTGGCAGACCGCCGACGGCCTGGGCTTCGCGGCCGGGTTCACGTTCGACCACTTCGTGCCCCTCAATCCCGGTGCCCGGCCGTCGGCGCCGGGCGGGACCCCCGACGGTCCCCAGTTCGAGGGCTGGATCACCCTGGCTGCGCTGGGCGCGGCCACCAGCCGCCTGGACGTGGGCACGCTGGTCACGGGGGTGACCTACCGCCATCCGGTGCTGCTGGCCAAGATGGCGGTGACCCTCGACCACGTCACCGGCGGCCGGGCCCTGCTGGGGCTGGGCGCGGCCTGGCACGAGGCCGAGCACGCCATGTACGGCTTCGACTATCCCGGTGTGGGCGACCGCATGACGCTGCTGGACGAGACGCTGGAGGCCTTCTCGCTGCTGTGCACCGCCGAGGACCCTGTCGACTACGACGGGCGCTTCGTGCAGTTGGCCGGCGCCTGCTTCGACCCCAAGCCGGTGCGGTCCGGCGGGGTGCCGGTGCTGGTGGGCGGCAGCGGCCAGCGGCTGCGGCGCATCGCCGCCCGCCGGGGCGACTGGTACAACGGCTTCTGGGCCCCGTGGGCGTGGCCCGAGGTGAACGACGGCCTCGACGAGCTGCTGGCCGGCCACGGCCGCAGCCCCGGCGACCTGAAGCGCACCGCCTTCGTGTTCAGCGAGCTGGCTGACGATCCGGCTACCACCGAGGGCCTGGTCAGGACGTTCCAGGCAACCCGGGGCGGCACAGAGGAGGAGGTCCGGGCCCGGATCGTGGCCGGCTCGCCCGAGCAGATGGTGTCGGTGCTCGAGTCCTACGCGGCCGCGGGGGTCGACTTGGTCATCCTCAACATCCGCCCCGACCAGGGCGCGGCCGAGGTGGAGCGGTTCGGCGAGCAGGTCCTGCCCGCCTTCGACCGCCGGACCTGATGATCGGATCATCGATTCTTGACGTAGTTGACCTTCTCCAGTGCGGTCAACTACGTCAAGAAAGACGGCCCGAGGTGGCGGCGGTGAGTCATGAGTGACGGCCAGTCTGTCGACCTGTTGGTGCGGGGCGGCACGGTGGTGCCCTGCGACGGGTCGCGCCGCGCCTTCGTCGGCGACGTTGCCGTGTCCGAGGGCAGCATCGTCGCGGTCACCCCGGGCACGGGCCGGGAGTCCCCACCGGCGGCGGACCGGGTGATCGACGCTTCGGACTGCGCGGTGATCCCCGGCTTCGTCAACTCCCACACCCACACACTGCTCGAGCGGGGCGTGTTCGAGGACATGGACTTCTTCACCTGGCTGGAGGACTTCGCCCTGCCCAAGGACATGGCCTACGAGCCCCGCCACCAGCGGGCCGGGTCGCTGCTGTGCCAGGCCGAGATGATCGCCAACGGCACCACCAGCTTCATCGACATCTTCCGGTTCCCGGCCGAGTCGGCGGCGGTGGCGGTCGACTCGGGGATGCGGGCCACCATCAGCCCCCAGGCCGTCGACACCCCGGCCGGAGCGGGCGAGACCCTCGAGTCCAGCGAGGCCTTCATCGACGACTGGCACGGCCGCCACCCCCGTGTGCGGGCCTGGTTCGGGCCCCACTCGCTGTACACGGTGGACGCGGTCACCTACTCCGCCATGCGGGAGCGGGCCGACCAGTTCGGCGTCGGCATCCACACCCATCTGGCCGAGACCCGGGGCGAGGTCGAGCGGGTGGCCGAGCTGTCGGGCGGGCTCACCCCGGTTGAGTGGCTGGACCGCCTGATCGGTCTCGGCCCCGATGTGGTGGCTGCCCATTGCATCGAGCTCACCGACGACGACCTGGCCCTGGTGGCCTCCACCGGTGTGGGGGTGGCCCACTGCCCCACGTCCAACATGAAGCTCGGCAACCGGGCTGCCCGCATCCCCGAGCTGCTGGCCGCCGGGGCGGTGGTGGGGCTGGGCACCGACTCGGTCATGACCAACAACAACCTCGACCCGTTCGAGGAGATGCGCCAGGCCGGTCTGCTGGCCCGGTTCAGCACCGGTGATCCGGCCGTGCTGCCCTGCGCCCAGTTGCTGGAAATGGCCACCATGGGCGGGGCCCGGGTGCTGGGCCTGGGCGACGAGGTTGGCAGTGTCGAGGTCGGCAAGCGGGCCGACCTGGCCGTGGTGGGGCTGGACCGGCCCCGGGCCTGGCCGGTGCTGAGCGACGGCGACGGCGGCAACGTGATCGAGCAGCTGGTGTGGTCGTGCTCGGGCTCCGACGTTCGCTACACCATCGTCGACGGCCAGGTCCTGCTCGACGACCGTCAGCTGGTGACCCTGGACCTGGCCGAGATCGCCGATCTCGTGCCCCGCGAGGCCCGCCACCTGCTGTCCAAGGCCGGGGTCCTAGACCACGTGCTCGACAAGTACCGAGGAGGCAACGATGACTGAGGAAGCGATGCCCGGTGAAGCGCTCGACAAGTACCGAGGTGAAGGCGATGCGTGAGGAAGCGATGCCCGGGGAGGCGACTGAGGAAACTTCGAGCTGGATGACTGAGCGTTACATGCGGCTGCCCGACGGGTCGTTCCCCCATCTGGGCATCCGGGGCGGCGGCGACGTGGCTGAGGTGGCGTTGCTGTCGGGCAGCCCCGAGCGGGTGGAGATGATGGCCTCGATGCTCGACGGCGCCGAGCGGGTCGGCGACCGCCGCGGCTACGCGGTGTTCACCGGAACCCTCGACGGTGCCCGCCTGACGGTGGCCACCAGCGGGGTGGGCTCGCCGTCGATGGCCATCGCGGTGGAGGAGCTGGTTGCCTGCGGGACGTCGTGCTTCATCCGGGTGGGCAGCTGCGCGGCCCTGTCGCCGGCCATGCCGGTGGGCGGCATCGGGGTGGCCACCGGCGCGGTCAGCGACGAGGGCACCAGCCGCTACTACGCGCCCGAGAACTTCCCTCCGGTGGCCACCCACCGGGTGGTGGCCGCGCTGGTGGCCGCCGCGGCCCGTCACGGCACGCCGGTGGAGGTGGGCGTGACCCGCTCGACCGACAGCTTCTACGAGGGCGAGCGCACCGTGGAGGTCATCAGCCAGTGGAAGCGGTTGGGCGTGATCGCCTTCGAGATGGAGACATCGTGCCTGTTCACGGTGGCCGCCGCGCTGGGCTGCGAGGCCGGCTCGGTGCTGTGCGCGGGCACCAACCTGCTGTCCGGCGAGGCCACCTATCAGGGCCAGCGCCTCGACGAGTACGCCGCCGGCCAGCAGGCCATGCTGGAGTTCGCCCTCGCCGCCGCCGCCGACCTGGCCCGCGGCTAGGCCAGTGATCTCGGGTCGGTTTTGTGCATCCAGCGCGCACCACGCTCCCGAGATTTGTGCCGGCTTATCTAGGAGCGCTCTGCGGTGACTGATCTGGTGGTGCGGGGCGGGGTTGTCGTCCCCAGCGCCGACGCCGTGCCGTTCGTGGGCGACGTGGTGGTGGAGGGCGACCGGATCGCGGCGGTCCAGCCGGGGTCGGAGGCGATCACGGCCACCGAGGAGATCGACGCCTCCGGCTGCCTGGTGATCCCCGGTCTGGTGCAGGCCCATATGCACCTGTGCCAGACCCTGCTGCGGGGCCTGGCCGACGACATGGACGTGATCGAGTGGCTGCGCCTGCGGGTGTGGCCCCTGGAGCAGGCCCACGACCACCGGTCGCTGCGCGCCTCGGCCATGCTGGCGGTGGCCGAGCTGCTCACCGGCGGCACCACTGCCGCGCTCACCATCGAGTCGAACCTCCACACCGGCGCGGCCTTCGAGGCGGCCGAGCAGCTCGGGATCCGGGCCACCATCGGCAAGGCTCTGATGGACCGCTACGAGCCCGGCACCGAGATGGAGGTGCCCGACTCCGATGTGGCCTGGGCCGACCAGATGGACCTGTTCGAGACCTGGCACGGCGCCGCCGGCGGGCGGCTGCGGGTGGCGCTGTCGCCCCGGGGCCCCCGCAACGCCACCGTCGACACGTGGCGCCGGTGCGTGGCCCTGGCCGACGAGGCCGATCTGCGGCTGCACACCCACGTGAACGAGAACCGGGCCCAGGCCGAGCTGCTGGGCGCCTCCCCCGAGGGCCGCGATGTCGAGGCTCTGGCGTCGTGGGGTGCGCTGTCGCCGAGGCTGGTGATGGCCCACGCGGTGTGGCTGAGCGACCATGAGCGGGAGTTGGCCCGCCGCCACCGGCCCCACATCTGCCACTGCCCGTCGACCAACCTCAAGCTGGCCTCGGGGTTTGCCCCGGTGCCGGGCTATCTGGCCGACGGCCTGAATGTGGCGCTGGGCGCCGACGGTGCGCCGGCCAACAACCGTCTCGACGGCTTCGAGGAGATGCGCCTGGCCGCGTTGATCCACAAGCCTGCGGCCGGGCCGAGGGCCATTCCGGCTCGCACCGCCTTCGACATGGCCACCATGGGCGGCGCCCGGGCGCTTGCTCTGGAGCGCGAGATTGGTAGTCTCGAAGCGGGTAAGCGGGCCGATTTGGCCGTAGTCCGGCGCGACCGTCTGCACACCACCCCGGCTGGCGGCGCCGATGTGTTCTCCGAGCTGGTCTACGCCCACACGTCCGCCGATGTCGTCACCGTGGTGGTAGACGGCCGGGTGGTGGTAGCCGACGGCCGCCTCGTCACCGCCGACGAGTCCGCCATCCAAGCCGAGGCCGAAACCCAGCAGGCCGCCCTCCTAGCCCGCACGGACATCACGATCTGACCGCCCCACCCCCCCCCGACCCCTCCCCCCGAAATTGATGCGAGTTTCTGACCTATAGGGCACAAAATCCGCATCAATTTCGTGATGGACGGCCGGGGATCTGGGGACAGTTGCAGTCTATTACTAATTCAGGCAAGATTAGTAGTAACCGCGCCGCAGGGTGCATCGGAGGACGCCAGCATGAAGAAGCCTCTGCCGCCGCCCGACATAACGGACCTGTCTCGCGACATCGCTCACGACGGTCACGGGCGTCTGCTCCACATCCTCGCCAGCGGCCGTCCCGTTGATGGCAAGGGCCGCTACCTGCATTGGGACCAGATGCGGCACCGACAGCCGCCCGACGGGCTCACGCTCAATGAGTGGTGGTTCGGCACCGCCACGAGCCGGGCTAACAGCGCCCGGACGCTGCCCTTCACCGGCATCGACGGCAATCCCTTCCGGTTCACCAACATCGACCCGATCCAAGAGATGGTCCACCGCATCGACCAGCAGGCCAGCGGCCGTCTTAAGACCGAGGAGATTGTCTCCAACGTCGCTTCGAGTGGCCGATACCTGGTCTCGTCGCTGGTCGAAGAGGCCATTACCTCCAGTCTGCTCGAGGGCGCTGCGACGACCCGCCGGGTTGCCAAGGAGCTTCTGCGGACCGGTCGCAAACCACGCGACACGAGTGAGCGCATGGTTCTCAACAACTATCTCGCTATGCAGGCAGCCGAAGAACTCGCGAGCTCTAACGATCCTTTGACCCCGGATCATGTCTTGGAACTGCACCGGATCGTTACCGATGGGACACTCGAGGACGAGTCTGAAGCAGGCCGACTCCGCAAGCCGGAGGAGCGGATCGAGATCGTGTGGAGCGATGGCCAAGTTCTGCATCGCCCTCCACCGGCTGAAGAGCTGCCGTCGCGGCTGGAGCAGTTGTGCGGCTTCGCCAACGGAGACACGGGAGAGGGGTTCCTGCACCCTGTCGTCCAGGCCGTGCTGATCCACTTCTGGATCGGCTATGACCACCCCTTCGTCGACGGCAACGGGCGGACCGCTCGGGTGCTCTTCTACTGGTCGATGCTGAGGTCTGGATACTGGCTGGCCGAGTACATCTCGATCTCTACCATCCTGCGCCAGGCACCTGCCAAGTACGCGCGGTCGTACCTATACACGGAGACTGACTCCAACGACGTCACCTACTTCGTCGTCTACCAACTTGAGATCATCAGGAAGGCGATCGAGGGCCTTCGGCAGTATCTCACTCGAAAGAGCGACGAGATAGCGCAGGTCGAGCGGGCCATGCGCGGCGTTCCTGGATTGAATCACCGCCAACTCGCCATCCTTAGCGACGCGCTGCGGAATCCCGACACGTTCTTCACCTTCGCAGGACAGAAGCGCCTGCATCGCGTGGCGTATCAGTCCGCTCGTACGGACCTGCTGGGCCTGGAGGCCCTCGGCCTTCTCAAGAAGGAGCAAGTAGGGCGAACGTTCGAGTTCTGTCCAGTTGATGGGCTAGAGGATCGAATCCGCGGCCTCTCAGATGGCAGCCAATCTACTGTGTACTAAACAGTACTAAGTTATACTAAGTTAGTACTTCGTGTCTGTGGTGTCTATCGCGAAATGACACCAGTGGAATACTAATCTGTACTAATTTATACTAGATTAGTAGTTGATCCGGGCTCTGTCGAAGCAACAGCGCCTACAGCGTTGGCAGGAGCTCGTCGAAGAGGGCGCTGAAGCGTTCGGTGGCGGCGGCTGCGGTTTCGATGACCTCGGTGTGCGACAGGGGCTGGTCGGAGATGCCGGCGGCCAGGTTGGTGCACAGCGAGATGCCGAGCACCTGAGCGCCCATGTGGCGGGCCGCGGTGGCCTCGGGGACCGTCGACATTCCCACCATGGATCCGCCCAGCGCCTGGGCCAGGCGGATCTCGGCCGGGGTCTCGAACATCGGGCCGTGGAACCAGAAGTAGACGCCCTCCCGCAGTGTCTGCCCCAGCCGGGCCGCGGCCGCGTGGGCCTTGGCCTGCAGCTCGGGCGTGTAGACGTCGGTCATGTCGGTGAAGCGGGGTCCGAGGCGCTCGTCGTTGGGGCCGGCCAGCGCGCTGATCCCGGCCAGGTTCACGTGGTCGGTGATGACGGCCAGGTCGCCGGCGGCCATGCCCTCGCCGCAGGCGCCGGCCGCGTTGGTGAGCACCACCACCCGGCATCCGGCCGTGACCGCGGTCCGCACCGCGAACGTGATGGCTTCGGGGTCGTGGCCTTCGTAGGCGTGGGCCCGCCCCGACAGCATCAGCACCCGGTTGCCGCCCATCTGCGCCGAGTAGGCGGTGCCGGCGTGGCCGATCGCGGTGGGGATGGGGAACCCGGGCAGGTCCCGGTATGACACCGCCACCTTGTCGCTGATCCGGTCGGGGTAGCCGCCCAGCCCCGATCCCAGCACCACGCACACGTCGTGCCGCTCGCACCCGGTCCGCTCGGCCAGCACCCCAGCCGCCGCCTGCAGCCGCTCATACAAATCGGTCATAGGTTCCTCCGCTCGTCAGGCCTTTGGCCACCGACGTTGGAGGCCATCCGGCGTGATTACCCACAGGTAAGGTCCAGGCTTCCTCGACCTCTGCAGTATTCGGTTGAAGTTGATCTCGAGACGGGCAACCATCTCGGATCCGGTGAGGTTCGCGTTGTTGAACGCGAACACGCGCAACTTCGTCTCAGCCATCACGTCACGGTGGTCGCGGATGATGGAAGGATCCTTGGTCAACGCGACCCAACCCTCGGTGTCGGCTCTCTTGATCCATTCCGGATCGGAGATTCGTTGATCGGTGCCGTCCGGGTACACGTCTGCCATCGGCAGCGCTTCGTAGCCTTGGGCGCGGATCGCTTCGGCGATCAGATGGCGTCCCAGTCCTCGGTCCAGAAAGAAGACTGGGGGTGGTGCGTCAGGCTGCTGCCTTCTGCGGCCAGATGGCACAAAGAGCTTCCCTCATGTCTTCAGCCGGCGTCCCAAAGTCGGCAGCGATGGATCTCAACGGTTCACCTCCGAGAACACGTGACCGCACGGCCGATAGCGGTGCACCGCCGCGCATGAAGAGAGCGTCGCCGCCCGCAACGTCGGGCAACACTCGCAACAGGCGCCTTTCGGTCACCGGAAGAACGAGCTCGGTCGCCCATTGGTCGCCGAAGGTGATGCGGGTCAGGTACTCGTCGATGACTTCGTGGAACACCCGCTGGCCGGTTTGAACCACCGTCAGCAGCCTGAGTTGCTTGTCGTGGTGCTTCTGGGCGTAGTCGTACAGCACGTTCGCGCCGTCGCTGTACAACTGGCGAGAGGCCAGAGCATGTTGGAGTTCGCCCTCGCTCGCGAGGACTTCAAGCGCCTTGCGGATTCGCTGCATGGGCAAACCCGTGTTGCGAAACGCCTGCACGACCGTTGCTTCTACGAGTCCGACGAAGGGAATTGATCGTGAATCGTGAGAAGCGCCGTTCAGCGAGGTGATGACGGGTCCTTGTGAGACGGGTGGTCGGTCCCTGAAGGCTCTTGTGTAGCCGTGCGACCAGGTGCGCAGGGTCGACGGGCTCATGCCCACTAGACGCGCCGCTCCTGAGACTGTGTAGAGCCGTCGGGTGAATCGCTCGTCCTCGATGACATCCCTCCGTGGTGAATGGCCGGACTCTTGGTGACGACCATCGTAACCAAGAGGTCTCTCACCGCAGGGGAGGTCTAGGTCAAGAAAGAGACGACTGTCGTCACCAGGTGGGGCGGGTTAGGACGCCGCCGTCGACTACCAGGTCGGCGCCGGTGATCCACCGGGCCAGGTCGGAGCACAGGAACACGCAGGCGTCGCCGACGTCCTCGGGGGTGCCCATCCGGCCCAGCGGTGCGGCTGCGTGCCACCGTTCCACGCCCTCGGGCCAGTCGTCGGCCAGGCCGGGCCGGTCGATCAGCCCTGGCGACACGCTGTTGACTCTGATGCCGTGGGGTCCCAGGGCGCCGGCCGCGGCTCTCGCGTGCATGATCAGCCCGGCTTTGGCGGTGGCGTAGTGGCCGTGGAAGTCGGTGGGCTGGCGTCCTTCGATGGACGCCACGTGCACGATCGACCCGCCTGTGCCCTGGGTCCGCATGGCTTCGGCCGCGGCCGCGGTCAGCCGGTGGGCGGCGGTGAGGTTGGTGTCGATCATCTCGGTCCACTGGTCGTCGCTCATATCGGTGAAGTGGACGACGGGCTGGATGCCGGCGTTGTTGACCAGCCCGTCGATGCGCCCCTGGTCCAGCGCGGCCTGGACGATCCGCTCGGCCGCGCCGGGTTCGGTCAGGTCGGCGGTAACCGCTCCGTCGGCGCCGAGATGCTCGACCGGCGAGGTGCGGGTGTGGGCCACCACCGTCGCCCCTGCGGCGTCTAACCGGCGGGCGATCCCGCCGCCGATACTGCCGCCCGCACCGGTGACCACGATCACCCGCCCGTCCAGCCGGATCATCTCGCTGGGCGTCGGCAGGTCGGTCACGCCGGCCTCCGGGTGGGGCGGGTTCTGCCGGATCGGATTGTCTTGTCGGGCGTCGGTAGGTCGGTCACGCCGGCCTCCGGGTGGGGCGGGTTCTGCCGGATCGGGTTGTCTTGTCGGGCGTCGGCAGGTCGGTCACGCCGGTCTCCGGGTGAAGCGGGCGATGTCGGCGGTGGCTTCGGGGTAGGCCTCGGTCAGCTCGTCGGCCAGGCCCAGTTCGAAGCCGTCGGGGTCGTAGGGCGGGGCCAGGGTGGCGCCGGTCAGCGACCAGTCGCCGGTGGTGGTCGCCGCCATCCACACTCCGGCGGGCACGGCCACCATCGGGCGCTGGCCGCGGGCCAGATCGTCGCCCAGCATCGGCCGCCTCACCGCTCCGCCCGGCTCCAGCAGCAGCATCTCGACGGGTGCCCCCGCGTAGTGGTGCCACAGCTCCGGCCCGGACAGCCGGTGCAGGGCCGAGAAGTCTCCCGGTCGCATCAGGTAGTAGATGGCCGACGACTGTTCGTCGCGCCATGTGAGGGCCAGCATCCCGCCCTCGTCCTCCAGGGGCTCCAGCCCCAGCAGCTCGATCACTTCGTCGGCGTTCACTGGGCCAGTCTTCGGGCTCGGGTTTGGGTTTCGGCTACTGCTTCGGCCACGTCCAGGGTGAGCACCCGGCCGTGGTCGACCACTTTGCGGCCGGCCACCCACACTGCGCTGACGGCGCCGGGCGATCCCGACCACACGATCCTCGACAGCGGGTCGTCCTCGGCCTCGATCACCGGGTGCAGCGCCGGCTCCGACGCCGACAGCGCCATCATGTCGGCCCAGCACCCCGGCGCCAGCCGACCCAGATCGCCGCCCTGGCCGATCACCTCGGCCGCCCCTGCGGTGGTCATCCGCAGCGCCTCGGCCGGCCCGAACGTCTGGGCGTCTCCCGAACGGATGCGAGCCGTGCGGATGGCGGTGCGCATCTCCTCGAACAGGTCGAGGCGGTGGTGCGACGCCGGCCCGTCGGTGCCGATGGCCAGCCGCAGCCCGGCCGCCTGCATGTCGGTCACCGGCGCCACTCCGGAGGCGTGCTTGGCGTTGGAGCACGGGCAGTGCACCACTGCGGTGTCGTTGCGGGCCAGCACGTCGATGTCGTCGGGGGTCAGCCACACGCCGTGGGCCGCGATCACGTCGCCGTCGAGCAGCCCGAGCGTCTCCAGGTACTCGGGTGCGGCCAGCCCGCCGGTGCGCTCCCGCACCGCGGCGTCCTCCCATTGCTGCTCGGCCAGATGGATGTGCACCGGCATCCCGGCGCCGGTGGCCCGCTCGGCGATGGCGGTGAGGCATTCCCGCGACACCGAGTAGGCGGCATGGGCGGCCATTCCCACGTCGATCAGGTCGCTTCCGGCCCAGCGGTCCCGGAGGGCCACCATCTCGTCGATCTGGTCGGGCCACGGTCCGGTCAGGGTGAAGTCGGGGTCCTCGATCACGCCGGGGGTCACCAGGCAGCGCAGCCCGGCGTCGGTGGCGCCCTCGGCCATGGCCTGGCCGCTGAAGTACATCTCGACCGATGTGGTGATCCCGTTGGCCAGCAGTTCGGCCGCTCCCAGCCGCATCCCGGCCCGCACGTCGCCGGGGGTGAGCTTCGATTCGCGGGGCCACATCACCTCGTGCAGCCAGCGGTCCACCGGCAGCCCCTCGCCCGCGCCCCGCAGCAGCACCATCGGCGTGTGGCAGTGGGCGTTGACGAGGCTCGGCATGAGGATGCCAGTCCTCACCGCGGTGCCCGGCGCCGGGTCGGGCGCGTCGGAGGCGGGGCCGCACCAGGCGATCCGCCCGTCGTCGTCCACGTCCACTGCCCCGTCGATGATCGGTGCGGGGACGGCGCCGGCGGGACCGTCCATGGTGACGAGCACGTCGCACAGGTACCGGTCCATGGCGCCCACCCTAGATAGCCGCGGGCTCTCGTCCCGAACCCACTCGCCACGAACTTCCGGCGGAAAAGATCCATTATTGCCCCTCACCGCCGGAAGTTGGACAACTAGCCTCGACGGCCCATGGATGGCGGCAGCGTTCGGACGCTGGACTGGGTCGGAGGCTCGGACGGCGTGGTCGAGATGGTCGATCAGACCGTCCTGCCGGCCGCCTACGCCGTGCTGCGCATCGACACCGTGCCCGACATGGTGGCCGCCATCCAGCGCCTGTCGGTGCGGGGCGCCCCCGCTATCGGCGTGGCCGGCGCCTTCGGCGTGGCCCTGGCCGTGCGGGCCCACGGCACCGGCGGCCCGGCGTTCGACGCCGCGGTCGCCTCCCTGCGCCGGGCCCGGCCGACCGCGGTGAACCTGGCCCGCATGGTGGACCGGGCCGCGGCCAAGGCTCCCGAGGGCTTCGACGCGGTGCTGGCCGAGGCCGCCGCCATCCGGGACGAGGAGCTGGCCGCCTCGCACGCCATGGGCAGCCTCGGCGCCGACCTAGTGCTCGACTTGGTGGGCCGGGCCGATATCCGGGCCATGACGATCTGCAATACCGGTGGCCTGGCCGCGGTGGAGCGGGGCACGGCTCTGGCGGTGATCCAGACGCTGCACGAGCGGGGCCAGCTGGCCGAGGCTTTGGCCCTGGAGACCCGCCCCTTGCTGCAGGGCGCCCGGCTCACCGCCTGGGAGCTCGACCGGATGGGCGCGCCCCACCGTCTGCTGGTCGACTCGGCCGGTCCGTTCATGCTGGCCAGGGGACAGGCCGACGTGGTCCTCACCGGCGCCGACCGGGTGGCGGCCAACGGCGACACCGCCAACAAGATCGGCACGTTCTCGCTGGCGTTGGGGGCTCGCCACGCCGGGGTGCCGTTCATCGTGGTCGCGCCCGAGTCCACCGTCGATGCCGACACCCCCGACGGCGCCGGCATCGCCATCGAGGACCGGGGCACCGACGAGGTGGTCTCACTGGCCGGGGTAGCCACCGCCCCCGACGGCACCGACGCCGCCAACCCTGCCTTCGACGTAACCCCCGCCGAGCTCATAACCGCCGTCGTCACCGACCAGCGAGTAGTCCGCCTAGACCAGTCCCAAACCCCGGCGTAGCCCCGTGACCGTGAAGTATGCGTTTGTGGACTTGCCGTCCCGGGTGGAGGCGGCGGTGGCCAACGCGGCCCGGGCCGAGGCGGCTGGGCTCGACCGTTACATGGTGGCCCAGGTCGAGCGGGCCGACCCGATTGCGGTGCTGGCGGTGGTCGCGGACCGGGTGCCCCGCATCGAGCTGGCCACCAGCGTGATCGTCATCCAGTCGACGCTGCCGGGGCTGTTGGCCCAGCAGACCCGCACCGTCAACCAGATCAGCGGCGGCCGGTTCACGCTCGGCATCGGGGTGTGCCACCAGCCCATCGTGACCGGCGTGTTCGGGCTCGAGTGGCGCCGGCCCTACAGCCACATGGTCCAGTACCTCGACGCCCTGCTCCCGCTGCTGACCGACCAGGCGGCTGATGCCCGCGGCGACCTGGCGTCGCACCGGGGCGAGATCGAGGTGCCCGGTCCCGTTCCCCGGGTGATGCTGGCGGCCATGGGGCCGAGGATGCTGGCGCTGGCCGCGGCCCGCACCGAGGGCACGATCCTGGCCTGGACCGGGCCCCGCACCATCACCGAGCATGTGCGCCCGGCCATCGGCGATGCGCAGATCTCGGCCACTGTGTGGGTGTGCGTGACTGATGACCCCGACGGGGCCCGGGCCCGCCTCGGCGAGCTGCTGGCCGGCTACGGGACGCTGCCGTCGTATCAGGCCATGGCCACCCGGGAGCGGGTGGCCGACATGATGGACCTCCTGGTCATCGGCAACCCGGACGAGGTCCGCGCCGAGCTGGCCCGCTACGCCGCCGCCTCGGCCGACGAGATCGCCATCATCCTCCAGGGCACCCGCACCGAGCGTGAGGCCGGCTGGACCATGATCGAGGAAGGCCTCGCCTGAGCGCCAAAGGCCTCGCCTGAGCGCCAAAGGCCTCGCCTGAGCGACAAAGGCAGCTTCTGGGCTGCGCTCGACCTGTGCTGAGAAACTGGGATCAGATTGCCTACAAAACTTGGATTATCTACTCTCAAAACTTAGGATTATCGGCTAGGCTGGGAGCGTGGAGATCGTTGCCCGTCACCTGCTGCCCCGCCTGCACGAGGCCTTGGGCGGCTTCCGCGCGGTGGTTCTCCACGGTCCTCGACAGTGCGGCAAGTCCACGTTGGCGAGGCTGCTAGCGGACCAGCGCGGCGGGACATACGCGTCACTCGACGACGAGGCCATCCGTGACGCCGCCGTGGCTGACCCCCACGGCTTCCTGCTCGATCAGGCCCACCCGCTGGTCGTGGACGAGGTTCAACTCGGCGGCGACCGCGTGGTGCGCGCCCTGAAGCAGATCGTTGACGCCGACCCTGCCCGGGGCCGGTTCCTGCTCACCGGGTCCACGAACTTCCTCACCGTCCCCACGATCAGCGAGTCGCTCGCCGGACGCGTCCGCATCCTCCGCCTGTGGCCGCTGTCACAAGCTGAATTCGCCGGGTGCCCCGCACCGGGAGTCTGGGACTGGATTGAGGGCTTCGACGCGCCCGCCCGTGCGCCGGTGCCGGCCGGTTCGCCGCGCTCAGGTCGCCGCGCCTGCATGAGCCTGGTCTGCCGGGGCGGATTCCCCGAGATCGTGGCCATGGGCAGCGGACTGCGGCCAGGCTGGTTCGAGAGCTACGTCGAGACGGTCATCGAGCGAGATGTCGTTGCGCTCGGCGACCTGCGCCGCCGGTCGGTACTGGCGCCGCTGGTCCGCTGGATCGCCGCGAGCACGTCCAGCGAACTCAACGTGCAGGCCGTGTCGAGCCGCCTAGGTGTCGACAGGGCCACGATGGAGTCGTACCTGGACTGGATGGAGACTGTGTTCTTGATGCACCGCCTGCCTGCATGGTCTCGTCGCCTGCCGTCGCGTGCCGTGCGGCGCCCCAAGATCCACGTCACCGACACCGGGCTCGCGGCCAGTCTCCTGGGCGTCGGCCCCAATTCGCTGACCGCTCCGACGTCGCCGTTGGCCGGACCGCTGTTCGAGAGCTTCGCAGTCAACGAGATGGTCCGCCAGCTGTCGGCGTCGCGCCCGGCGGAGCGGCCGCACCACTATCGCGACCACGACGGCCGAGAGGTCGACCTGCTCCTGGAGAGCCCCGACGGCGCGGTGACGGCGGTGGAGGTCAAGGCCACCAGTTCGCCGCGGGCCGAGGACCTGCGGCATGTGGCCTGGCTGCGCGACCGCCTCGACGCCGCATCCGGTGGCGACTTCCGCGCCGGCGTCCTGCTCCACACCGGCCAGCAGCACCTCACAGTCGGCGACCGCCTCTACCTGCGGCCCATTCAGTCTCTCTGGGCCGCCTCTCCCGCCGGGAGCCTGGACCGGCACTCACACCGCCCGAACACCGCCTGACGTTGTCGTCTGACTTCAGAGCATGTGCGGGCAACGGTGCCCGCCTGCGAGCTTCGGGACCGGGAAGGACCGGGAAGGACCGGGACCGGGATGCCTGTTCACCACCCGGCTTGACCTTGGCTTTTGAAGGGGGGTGCGGAGAGGTTCCATTTTTTGGGGTGGGAGGGTTCCACTTTTTTGGGTTGGCTTTGGCTAAAGCCGAGGTCAGCGCACTGTTCTGAGGGTTAGGCAGGGTCCGGCCCTGAGCCGGCAGGCGAGGGCGGCTCCGAGTCGGTGTTGTATAGGGCTGCTGTTTCAGAGAATATGTGGCATTCTATATCTCAGAGGTAGAAATAGATGTCACGGCAACCTACATTTGGAACTCGGGTACATGCTCGGCGAATGGATCTGGGTTTGACGCTAGCCCAGGTGGCCGAAGCGTCGGGACTGTCGATTGGGTATGTCTCCAACATCGAGAAGGGGCGGGGCAATCCGACCCTGTCGTCGCTGGAGGCGGTCGCGGGAGCGTTGAGGCTGTCCTTGGCGTCGCTGTTCGCGCCTGCGGACCCGCAGGCGGCAGACATCGCTGACGCAGCTCGGTCGACCATAGAGGAGCCCCCGCCTGAGGGCGCTGTGGACGGTGGCGAGCGGGCCGCAGGCGAGGTGTCGAGCAGCGGGCCCATGGGCTGGGCTGCGGGGGTCATGACCCCGGCGTGGATGAGGCTCACCCGCGATGACTTGTTGGCGTGGGCGGACACAGAGGGATCGGATCGGCGCCTACCGGCGCTCGTTGACAAACTCATCAAGGAGACGACACCTGAGGGGACGAGGAGTTTCTTCCGTTCGGGCCGGGGAGTCCTGTCGGGGGGCTGGGATGGGCTGGTGGATTGCCCCAGCTCCCATCCCTTTGTGCCTGCCGGCCGTTCGGGCTGGGAGGTTTCGGTGGAGAAGAACACGAAGCGCAAGTCCGAGTCCGACTACGTCAACCGCTGCGACACCGTCCAGGAACAGGATCGGAAGGAGATGGCCTATGTGCAGGTCATCTGCCGTCAATGGACCAAAGCTGACGAGTTCGAGGCGACAAAGACGGCTTCAGGAGACTTCCGCGAGACGTACGCCCTGAACGTGGATCATCTCGAGGCGTGGCTGGCGTATGCGCTTCAAACGACAGTGTGGTTGCGCGAAGTCATGGACAAGCCTGTCAAAGGAATCGAGCCCCTCGCCGTTTGGTGGCGTCGCTGGTTGGACTCCACGAGCCGGCGAGTGGATGCCGGCGTGGTGCTAGCTGGCCGCGAGAATGCCGCCGATGAACTGCGCCGGCTCTGCGACGGGGGCGGCACAGTCACGGTGACCGCGGAAGCACCCCACGAGGCGATTGTGGCGTTCATCGCGGCAGCACTGGCCGACGGCGCCGATGGGGCCGAGCCGTTGTATGTGGAGAGCTTGAACGCAGCGCGTCGGCTACTCGCTGCGGCGGGGCGGCCAACAACCGGAGCCGGGTCGATCCTGGTCGTCGAGTCGGCGGACCTCGCTGATCGGCTGGCTCCCGTCCCGCCGCAGTGTGTGGTCGTGCCGGTTCCGGGCAGCCAGCAGGCCGACGTTGTCGTTGGTCCGGTGGATGCCCGGGAGGTGTCCGAGCGGCTCCGGGCACACGGCATCGACCACGAGAAGGCCTGGGATCTGGGGTACCTGGGCCGGCGCAGCTTGTTGGCGTTGCGGCGTGAGCTTGCAGTCAAGCGGGAACTGCACCGACCGAGTTGGGCCGCAGACATTGACGGGATGGCGCGCCGCTGTCTGCTGTTGAACAGATGGGACGGCCGAACGCCCGGCGATGTCGAGATCGTGGAGCGCTATGTGGGCAAGCCCTACTCAGATGTACAGGAACGGCTGGAGGGCTTCGGTGGGGACGATCCGCCAATGCTGCGGTTCGGGGCGGTGTGGCACGCGGTGTCTAGCCCTGAGGTGTGGCTCATTGCGGGCAGGAGCCTCAAGGATGAGGAACTCGAGCAGCTCGCCGAGGTGGCGGTGGAGGTGCTGGTCGAGCCCGACCCGCTGTTCGGGCTTGACATGATGGCTCACATAGAGGCCGCGAGCGAAGGAGTGGGGCCTCGATACTCCGAGCGGCTCAAGCGGGGCCTCGCCACCTCGCTCGCGGTGTTGGCCACAGCCGAAGATCAGGTACCCGCAGGCGTGCGCTTTGTCGTTGAGGATGCGGTGAGGCGACTGTTGGAACTGGCCAACAACGATGCGTCTCTGAAGCGATGGGCCACCGTCGCGCCCTGGCTGCCCCTGTTGGCGGAGGCAGCGCCCCGCGCAGTGCTGGCGGCGATTCGGGTGAGCTTGGCCGACGGCGCACCGTTGGCGTCTGCGATGGAGTCGTGTCAACAGAAGGACTCATTCGAGGTTGCATTCGGATCTCCACAGGTCTTGCCGCCACGACATCTGCTCGACACGCTGGAGGTCCTGTCGTGGTCGCCGGAGTATCTCGGTGAGGCGGCCTTGATGCTGGTGAGGCTCGACGAGATGGGCGCCGGAGACGGGTTCGGTCACAGCCCCACAGGTGTGCTCAGCGGCATCATGTGCCCGTGGATGCCCAACACCGCCGCGTCAGCCGAGAGCAGATTCGCGGTGCTTGACCTTCTTCGCCGCGAGCATCCCGAGCTCGCCTGGCAGGTGATGTTGTCTATGTTGCCAAACGCCCCTGACGCCACGTCATCTGACGCCGCGCCGCGCTATCGCGACTGGAAGGATCAGCGCGTGCCTGTCACCAACGCGGAGTGCTTTGAAGTTGAGGAGAGGGCCGGCACGGCTCTGATCGCCGATGCTGCCAGCATCGAAGGGGGCTGGGCCCAACTCGTCGAACGTTGCGGAAACATGTGGCTCAACACACGCGCCGAACTCATCGACGCGCTTGGTGATGTCGCCCGCCGCGCCGACGAACCAACCCGCAAGACGATCTGGCCGGCGATGCGAGAGATGGTCGCACGCCACCGCGAGTTCAGCGACACTGAATGGGCGCTGCCCGCCAGCGAGCTAGAGCCGTTCGAGTCGCTGTTGGGGCTTCTGCGTCCGACGTCGTTCGCGGAGTTGCACGGATGGCTCTTTGACCAGTCGGTGCCTGACTTTGAGGGAGCCTCGCGCCGGACCGAGGACAGCGACACCCGGGAGGTAGTCATCGCTGCGAGGCGCGTCGAAGCGGTGCGGGAGATTCTCGCATCGGGCGGCCTTGACGCTGTGATCGCCTTCGCCGGCTCGGTGGAAGCTCCCGGGCTTGTCGGAGAAGCGCTGGCACATGCGGCACCGGAAGATCTCGACGCGCCGATCATGAGGCACCTCGACGGCTCCGATCCGGCCGCCGCCGCAAGGGGATACTTCAGAGCGAGATTCCAAGCGGGCGGCTGGGAACTCTTCGACGCGTTGATTGCCAGCCACGACCCTGGTCCTACAGCCACGGTGGAGCTGTTGAGAACGTCCTGGGATCCCGCAGCGGTCTGGGCGAGGGTCGATGCCTCAGAGGCAGAACTGGTCGCCGAATACTGGCAACGATTCACTCGATGGGACCTCGGCCACCATGGCGACCTGGCAGTAGAGGCCGCCCAGCGGCTCACCAGCGCTGGGCGGGTCGACACCGCCGCGGCGGCGCTCGCGGGTTTCGACCATCACCTCCGCGACGACCCGCAGTACGCGCAAGCTGTCGCCGAAGTCCTAGAAGAGCTCGCCAACCAAAGGCGCGCCGGCATCGCGTGCACCGAACTCAAACACCCCAGGCTCGGCGTCCTGATGAAGGCGCTCGATCGGCATGTGGAAACACTCGGCGCGCCCCGCGTCGCACGGATCGAATGGGAGCACCTGCCAGATCTTCGCCGCTCCGCTCAGACCCCCAACCTGCACAAGGCCCTAGTCGACAGCCCGGAGTTCTTCGCGAGCATCGTGCAGGAGGCGTACCCCACCAGCGAGCCATCTGACAGCGCCACCGAGCCGGGTGAGGCGAGAAGCCGCTACCGCCGGTCCGCGGCGCGCAGACTGCTGCGTCAATTGCATCAATCGCCGGGACTAGACAGCACCGGCCACCTCAACCCCGAACAGCTTCGAGACTGGGTCACCCGGGCACGCCAACACCTCGACGCCAAGGGCATCTCCGCCAGAGGCGACCTCGTGGTCGGCGCGGTCCTCGCCAAAGCGCCACCGGACCCCGACGGGCACTGGCCAGCCGCAGCGGTCTGCGAGCTGATCGAGGAGATCGCAAGCGACGACCTCGACAGCGGACTCATCGACGCGACAATCACTGGACGCGGCGGCGGGACGACATCACCATGGGGAGGAGCATTCAACGAGAGCGAACTCGCCGCGAAGTACCGGCACACCAGCAAGCGGCTTGCCGCTCGACTCCACCAGAGGGCAGCAGCCATCTGCGGGCAGTTGGCGGACTTCTACGAGCAGTACGCGATCATGCGCGATCGAAGGACCACGGAACGCCAACTCGGGCTCGACACTTGACAGCGAGAAGCTCGTAGCCGGCCGGCATCAACTGCCAGCCAGCAACAGTGCCCACATGTCCGCGAACAGACCTAGGCAGCCTCAGGCCGACAGCCCCCGCTGCACGGCCTCATCCGGATCGAACCCCTCAGCATCATGGGCCATCAGCGCGTTGAGCTTGTACGCCGACACCGGCCCCGCGATCACACGCAGCACCGGCCACGGTGTGGTCGCCCTCAAGTGGGCGACCAGCCAGGTGTTGCGCGCCCGCCGCAGCGACAGATGCGTGGCTTCGCGGGCAGAGGTAGGCCGGCCCGAGATCTTCGCCGCGATCAGCGCGGCGGCGTTGTCGTTGTCGCCCTGCACGAACCTCGCGCTCCCCGCGGCCTTCACCGCCTCGCGTGCGAGTGACGTGTACGCGGCCCGTATCGGCACCAGACGCGGGTTGAGGCCCCGCACCGTCACCGCCAGACGCCCACCGTTCAACTCCACTAGGTCCTTGGGCATCGAGAGCACAGCCTCAGCGCCGGTCATCCCCGCGCCGAGACTGGCACAAACCACCCACCGGCGCCCGACACGGTTGCGTTTGGGCAGGTTCGCTGCCAGCACGAACGCCTCCTCGTCGTCGGCAACGTAGGGCACCCCTCCCCAGACGTCCGGTTCACAGCACGCCGACAGCCGCCCCGCCAAAGGCCAAGAAACACAAACCTCTGACCCGCAGCCCGCGCGGAGCGCAGGCTAACACTGACCGCCGCTCCACCAGCTAGTAGCCCATCGTCCCCGGCCTCCGCACCAGCGCAGCAGAAGCCCAAAGCACCAGCACCCCAGGCCCCGGCACCAGAACAGAAACACGGGGCCGAGACAGGGCAGAACGCCCATGAGGCGGGACCAGAAGCAAAGGCACCAGTAGCCGCCAGCGCTCAACGGGAGTGGGGGCAACGACCCACGCAACCTCCCCGCCCGCACCGCCACGTCGAGGTACAACGTGGCAATGAACGACAGGGGCACACCCGCCACGGCGCATCCGCCCGACGCCCACGACAAGACCTTCGCTCATTGGCTCCGGCTGTCCATGCGGGCCGTCCCCGCGTTCCTGATCGCCGCCGTCCTGTGGCTACCGGTCGTGGTCGCTATCCCGCTGGTCACGCTCGTTCTGTTCAGCACCCTGGCGGACTGATTGGCAGACCCCCAGAGACGGTTCATCTTCAAGGTCGCGATAGCCGCTCCATCGTCAAGCCCTGCTTGGTGAAGTAGCCCCGCAGAGCCTCGTCATACTCGGGAACCGCCTCTAGCTCCACAACCCGTGAGAGTTCCCTCCCGGCGTTCGTCAAGGCAACGCCCGACACCCTGAACTCCTCGTTCTGGTCCCGTTCTCCATCGGGAACCAACGCCCACAGCAGCCCCCGATACTTGAACCCGAGCATGACTTCTCGTCCTAGCCCGTCGGCTCTTGGTGTGGCGATACACACTCCGTAATCGGACCGCGAGTTGTAGTCAGCGATAATCAACTCATGCTCGTTCAGAAGGTTCAACACACTAAACGAGAGCCCATAGTCCTGTAGCGAGTTCTGCCCAGCATCGCCCCCGAGGGATATGACACGATGAACAAGGCATGTCCCGTCCGGTAGTGAGATGGAAGTAGCTATCGAGCACAACCGCCTGAACTTCTGAGCCGTGGGCTGGTCAAGGTTGCGCAGGATGCTCATTGTCCTAAGCGACGTGCTTCCGGGGCGA
Organism: Candidatus Aldehydirespirator sp.; assembly: GCA_965203635.1. Lineage (GTDB taxonomy): Bacteria > Actinomycetota > Acidimicrobiia > Acidimicrobiales > Aldehydirespiratoraceae > Aldehydirespirator. The sequence continues at coordinate 1,195,787 of OZ241903.1, read as the reverse complement.
GCAACCTCACCGGCCAGCACCTTCGCCCACATCTCCTGCATGTCTTCGTCAGAAATGTGTTGTGCTGCTTCCGAGAAGCTAGAGGTCCAGGCCATATCAGGTTCCACATCAAGCACGTCACCTGGGGGCAGCGCACGCTCAGCCCGAGCGACTATCTGCGCGAGGTTATTCACGCGCTTCTGGAAGACGGATTCGACCCGTCGGTCAATCTCCACCTCGATCAGCGCCGCCACACCCTGAGAACCTTCAGCCAACTCGCGCACTGCCCTGCCCGCAAGCTCAGCCCTTGCCTCCCCTACCGCGAGAATCTTCATGTCCTCAGCTTGGCCCTCCGCCCGGATTCTGTTGGCTTCTACTTCCCTCTTGGCCCTCCAAGTTGCCAGAAGCGGGTCGGCAAGAAGGCCAATGGTGTACTGCACGAGCTTCGCGACAGCACCAACCTCACCCATCGTCACGCACCCCTCATCGTCGGCTGGTGCTCGTCACCCCACGACCCGAGACCCGGAACCGCGGGAGGCGGCTGCGGCGGGCTGCTCTTCAGGCCGGACATCGGAGACATCGGCTGGCAAGGTACCCGAAGGTTGTGACAGCAACAGCCCACCGAATCCGAATCTCTTACCCACCGCCTGCGCCTCAACCACTTTACGATCAGCCCCGAAGGCATGTCCCTGTCAGAGGTCGAAGACACCCGACCGCGGCGGGCGACAACACCCCCCGGGCCATCAATGTGACAGGGGGCTACAGCCCTACCCGCCGCGGCGAGCAACCAGCCCCGACACTGCCACGCCGGGACCGCTCAACAAGGTAAAGGGGGCGGATGCCTTGAGCGCAGCCCATCCCGAGGTGCATCGCTCCCTCGTGCGCTGAGGTCCAGTCATCGGGTCGCTCGTCTCTGTCAATATGCGAGAACCGAAGGCGGGCCACCGCCAGCGTCAGCGCGGTCTCTGACGGTGGCCCCTCCCCGAGCCGTCGCGCCGGGTTTGGCGCTGGCTGAAGCGAGTTCTGGAGGCCGTGACCGGCATCGGCACCGTGGTGGCCTTCTTGGGAGGTGGCTCCATCAACCCGTTCTGACGATGCGCGTCGGCGGTGGTGGTTCAGGGGTTGGAGACTGGTTCCCAGATGGGCGGCTTGGCCTTCTTGCGGAACGCGGCCGATAGCTCCAACGCCTCCTCCTTCCACTCGGCGCACCTCTTGCGGCGGAAGTCGAACATTTCAGGGTAGAGAGGCGGGAAGTCCTCATGAAACGCGATGTAGGGCAGTTGTTCACCGAGTTGTTCACGCGCCTTCGCTATGGCGAGCCGGAAGGACAAGAACCGCCTAAGCAAGTCCTGATCGATGGTCGTCCAGTCCACCTCTGCCGAGAATGAAGGTGGCGTCGGCGTCGGGACACTGAACTCCCGCTTGCCCTCTGGCGACCGCTTCCCTCCGTCGGCGATTGCCTCTTGGCAGGTGACGATGAAGTCATCCAAGACGGAGCACACGACCAATATCAGGTGTTGGCGTCGCTGCCGCTTGGCGTAGCGATGAGTTACCCACTGGATGAAGACGGATAGCAGCGCACCTGCACCGACCCCGATGAGCACGATCCATACGTCCCTCACTCCGGTTCGGCCTCCTTCGTGTCCGCCAGGTCAGCGGTCAGCCACGCTATCGAGGAGCGCGGGGCGGGCGATGGGTTCAGCACCAGCGCGCCCCGTGGTTGCGCAGGGGCCTGTGGGTAGGGTCGCTCGCTGTGAGCGGAGCAGATGTAAGGGTTGATGAGCAGGCCGCTGCTGACGCCATCTGCGCGGTCGAGGATGTGGCGCGTTGTGAGCGGCTTGTGCCGTCGGGAAGCGCAAAGACGCCCGATTGGCGGATGACCCTGACCGATGGGCGTGTCGCTGATGTGGAGGTCACGCTCTGTACCGAGGAGGCGGGCGTATGGTTCATTCAGTCGTTGTCGCCCGGTGGCTCGGCCAGGCGCTGGCCTGATGCTCGGCTGTCGTATGTGTGGACCGTCGTCGTGTCGGACCACGCGCCCGCTGCCAACCGACACCTTCCCATCGGCAAGCTGATGAAGGCGGTGCGTGATGTTCTGGTGTCAGTGGAGGGTCAGCACGCCTCGCCACAGCAGTTGAAGTATGAAGCAGAGGCAGCGCTTCACGTCGATCTGGGGGTGGCGCGCTACTCCGGGGGCACCCGATTCGTTGATGTGGTGAAGATGCCTGACCATGTGGGAAGCGGGCACGGGGCCGTATGGACCCATAGCAGCACCTCATTCGGTGGACGGGTCGACCACCAAAGGCTCATCCCCCCGATCCAGGCGTGCATCAACGACAAGGCCAGTGGCGCGCAACTGGACAACGCTCCCGACCTGAAGTGGCTAGCCGTGATGCTCGAGTACGAGCCCGCAACGTTGCTAAACGACTTCTTTGGCCCCGACTCGCCGTCACCTCCCCCCAGCATGGACGGCATCACCTTTGACTACTTCGACGAGGTGTGGGTGATTGCAAAGTCGCATGGTGGAGAAGGCCGCGATCAGGAGAGCTACACGGTGCTGCGCCTGTTCAAGCCCGGAGACTGGCAACAGCGATACATCGTGCCACGGGCCTAGACCGCTGTCGCTGGCGGCTACTTCCGCCGATGACACGGATCCCCACGGTGCGCTTCGCGGGGAGCCAGCATCGAACGCTTAGCCAGTTCGGGCCTGTCAGGGCCTGTCTCGGGAATTTTGTGTATCGGGCGTGATCTGAGGGGGGTTGGTGGGGGCGCTCGCTGGACTTGGTTGGCCGTCACGGCGACGATGGGGTAGACCGTCGCGGTGGCTGGTGACGACTTGGGGTTGCCTCCTCCGTTTCGGACCTTGATGCTGCCTGTGGTGCGGGCGGTCGTGCAGTTGGGGGGTTCGGCCTCCACGCGTCAGCTTTATGACGAAGTGGCGGCGATGGTCGACCCCGAGGGCCGCTGGGAGGGGATTGCCTACGCCTCTGGGGAGTTGAAGCTCATCAACCGCATCAGTTGGGCGATGCTGTACTGCAAGCGGGGCGGGCTGTTGGACTCTCCGAGGCGGGCCCTGTACCTCATTACCGATGAGGGCGCGCATGTTGCTGGCCTGTCTGATGCCGACGCGAAGGGTCCGCTGGATGAGGCATATCGGGTTGCTGCGAGAACGTTCGCTCCAAAGAAGGAGGCCCAGGGCGCAGGCGCCGGGGAGTCCGACGGAGCGCCGGTGGAGGGCGAGGACTGGCAGGTGCCACTGCTGACGCAGTTGCATGCCATGTCGCCGGTGGCGTTCGAGCGGTATGTGCTGCACCTGCTGAGGGTCTACGGCATGGAGCTAGAGCATGTCGGAGGTGTCGGAGATGGCGGTGTGGACGGCATCGGCACCGCTCCAGTCGGTGATCTGTTGTCGGTGACGGTCGCAGTGCAGGCCAAACGTTCTGACCCGGCCTCGTCTGTGGGCCGAGATGTCGTGGCGCTGTTCCAACGTGACGCTCAAGCCAAAGGAGCCGAACGGGCGGTGCTGGTCACGCTCGGCTCGTTCACCCGCGGAGCCGACGACGCGTCCCAGGAAGCAATCCCCACCGTGGAGCTGATTGACGGTGCCCGCCTCTGTGACCTGATCGCTGCCAAAGGCGAGCAAGCTGGTGTGCAGGTCGCCTATCGCGCCATCCCAGGGTTCTTCGACCGTTTCGAATCTTCAGGCCGCTAGTTCCGTGTGAGCTGCCTCCGTCTTGGCCATGCGCGCACAGCAGGCGAGGACTGACCACCTGGTAGCCTCAGCGCATGACCGAGCACCAGACACGACCTCGTGCTGAGGGGAACGTGTCCAAGCGTGGGCGAGCACCTACGAACGCTCCCCCGCCTCCGCCCCCTGCGAGCACTCCGCCCAAGCCTCCAAGCGGAAGCGGCAACACGCAGTCCTAGCGATAGCACTCCCAGCGGATGCCGAGCACCCTGATAGGGCTCCTGGTTGCTGTCTATGCACTGATTCCCGGCTACTGCTACTACGCAATCCGGCGAAGAACAGTCCCCACGCGCCCGGTGTCTACGGTCGTCGAGGGCGCAAATCTCCTGGTCGTGGCCGTGGTGACGAACACCGTGACGCTGGCACTGTATGGGGTTCTCCAGTGGGTGCCGTGGTTCGGAGGTCACTCACCGAGCATCGTGGAGATCTTGCGCGACACGAGGGGATACCTGCTTGAGAGCAACGCGAGACTTGCGTACGTGGGGGCCTGGGCAATGGGCGTGTTGGCCGTCTCATCCGCGCTCGCGGTGGCCTTCGCGCATCGTTCTTGGCCCATTAGGCGTCTCACCGCTCGGTTTGCTCCAGCGTTGTCAGACGAGTCAGTCTGGCATCGCTTCTTCGAGCTAAGTAAGCCGAGAGACACCGACTCCAAAAAGTACTACACATACGTTGAATGCCATCTGATGGATGGCAGCTATGTGGCAGGTCCTCTAGCGTGGTACAACACCGATATAGAGGATCATCCTGACCGCGAGCTTGTGATTGGTCAGCCCCTGACGATTCTAGGTTCAGACGGCGAACCACTTGCGCCTTCTCCCAGCAGTCAGGCGATACTGTCGGCGCGGGAGATTCGTCGGATTCTCGTGACCCATGTTCAACTCGGGGCCAACACCGAGCCGGGACCAGCGCTTCCCCGAACTCACACCGCCGCGCCCCCGCACGATTCATAGCGCCCATCCTGCCCTGTCAACGCCCCGCTAGAAGCTCCCAAGTCTCAAGATTGGAGCTGACCCGGTTTGGTTGACACCGGGTGGCTATGCGGCTTGGGCCGCGGGTTGGTGGTGTTGTTCGTAGCGGATGGGTGAGAGGTTGTCGAGTCGGGTGTGGCGGCGGTGGTGGTTGTACCAGTCGATGAAGCTCATGATTTGTGTGCGGGCGTCGGTGTGGTTGCGGAATCGGGTCTTGTCGAGCAGCTCGCATTCGAGGGTCGCGAAGAGAAGAACGGTTCGGCCATGCTGTCGAAGCAGTCGCCTCTGGTGCCCATCGACAGCACGATCCCGGCGCGGCGGCAGCGACGCCCGAACGCGATGCTTCCGTATTGGGATCCCTGTCCGAATGATGGATCAGGCCTCGGGGCGGTCGCCGGGTCTTGATGGCCATGACCACATCGACCCCTACATCACTGCCGTCTCCACGGCGCCGGCGGCAACCAATCAAGGTCCAATCGCGCGCGAGTTGCTGGAGCAGTCGCTCGAGATCGGCGAGAACATCAAAGAAGCGATCCTCGATCGTGCTTACACGCCAAAGAAGAGTTCCTTTGTCGAACCGGCCCACAAGCTCCGCATCGACGTGGTCATGGACCAGTCCGTCACAGCCGTGAAGACGGCCAAGCAGGTCTACATAGGCAAACAGCGCGAGCCGGTGATCGACCATTGCGGGACGTTCCTTCACAAGTTCACGCCACAGCACCTGTGGACGCCACCAGAGGGCCTCACAGGCCGCGAGCTCGAGGAATGGTACGCCCGACGCTTCGAGACCTACGCGTGGCGGATGAACAGCTGGCTCGACGACGGCGGCAAGCAGTTCGTGTGCCCTCAATGCGTCGGCCGTTTCACCAGCGCAGCCAAGACCACCATGAAACCCTCAGCGAGAGCCAAAAGAAGCGCCCGCCACAACCGGACCACCCCGCCGGGCAGTGTTCCCCGCGTTGACGCAAAGGGAGCGACGAGCTGCTGCTCAGGCTTCGCCAAAGCGGACTGCTGCCTCCTCGGCAACAGCCAGAAAGCTCCCTTCGGCACCCGCGCCCATCGCAAAAGCTACCGGCGTCGCCTGCGGGTCGAGACCAGGGTCAGCGTGTTCAAACGCGACGAAGCCCTCAACAGGGGATGGCGCCAGGCGCTGGGTCTCGCAGCCAACAGTCTCGGCTTCCTGCTGCTCGCGGTATGGCACAACATCGAACTCGCCCAAGCGGCCCGCGAGAAACGACACGAACTGCGTGAACAGCGCCGCAAGGCCAAGCTGGCGGCTACCGGCACACACGACGGCGACGCGCACGCCGCCGAAGCACCGTCAGACACCGAACTCGACGACGACAGCGACTCAACAGGGGACCAGACCCCCCGGCCGCCCCCTAGACGTAGCTAGGCCCTGATCGCAGTGCTGACGGCGAGATAGCCGTCGGCACTGTCGCGCCCGGGCATGGGTCCTGACCCGCCACCGGACACAATCTCGGCCCCCGCGGCCCGCCCCCGGCCGCTGAAGACTGGCCGAGGCCTCAGAACGAGGCTCAAACGGCCTGGTGGGCGCCGATTCTGGCTAGGTCGTGAACAACAGCAGACCCAATTGGGGAACAGGCAACCGGGAGCGGATGACGAGAATCGAACTCGCATTCTCAGCTTGGGAAGCTGATGTTCTACCATTGAACTACACCCGCGAAGGCACGCTGAGCGTAGCTGTTGGGTGGCGCAGACCCGAAGCAGGCTCAGCGGGATTCGTGCTCAGCCGGACTCGTCTGGCTACCAGTCTTCATCGAAGACTCCCAGGGATTGCGGCGAAATGGAGAGCCCGTCGCGGACCGTGCGCTCGCCGAGCGGCTCGGACAGCTCGACCGTCACTCTCGAGGGCGGGTTGCCCGGGCAGGTGGCCACGCCGCCGCTGACACGAACCGCGAAGGCCACCAGCACCGCGTCGTCGGTCTCGCGCACCTGCGGACCCAGCAGGTTGTCGCCCATCGCTTCGCCGCTGTTGCAGCCCTGCTGGGTGACGAGAAGATCCACCGTGGTGCTGTCGGGGGTGGGAAGCGACTGCGGATCGAGTTGCACGTCGACCACGCCCAGCCCGGGAGCCAGGGGCACTCTCGGGCCGCACGCGGCCGCCCAGGGGCGATCCCAGGCGTGGCCCGCGACCTTCCAATCGACGATGGCGTGATGGCGGTTCGCGAATGCGATCGAGCCGGAGCCGTCGGGTGACAGCGCAGCGAACTCGGCGCGGTAGGTGTCAATGCTTATGACGACCCAGCGCCCTTCGGGCAGCGGCGCCCCGCTCGGCTCGGCCAACTCGGAGCGCAGTGCGTCGATCGCAGGGTGGTCGAAGCTGTCGATGCTCGGCAGATGGGCAAGGTGCGACGACGGGATCGCCTCCCAGTCGCCGCAGACGACCATCGGATCGTCGAGGCCTTGGGCCGGCAGCGGCTCGAACGGTTCGCTGGATGCTACGGGCGACACGCTGAGGTCGTAGCAGACTCCCGATGGATCATCGGGGCGGTGGCCCACGTCGACGAACCGCTAGCTGTAGCGGACGTACACGGGGCGGTCGGTGTCGGACCGTTCGGGGTCGAACCCGTAGCCCAGCCCGTCGAAGTCCTGCAGCCCCCGCACCGACTTCACCCGGTTGCGGATGATCCAGCCCGCCATCGACCCCCGGGCCCGCTTGGCGAAGAACGAGATCATCTTGGGCTCGGCCTCGCCCCGGCCGTCCAGGAAGGCGGGCGTCACCAGCCGCCCGTCGAGCCGCGCCATGTCCACCGAGCGGAAGTACTCATGTGACGCCAGGTTCACCACCACCGCCGGCCCCGGGCTGGCGGCCAGGTCCTCGTTGAGCGCGTCGGTGATGCGCTCGCCCCAGTAGGCGTACAGGTCGCGGCCCCGGTCGGTGGCCAGCTTGGACCCCATCTCCAGCCGGTACGGCTGCATCAGGTCCAGCGGGCGCAGCACCCCGTACAGCCCCGACAGGATGCGCAGCACCTTCTGGGCGTGGGTGTAGTCGCGCTCGGTGAAGGTGGCGGCGGCGTCCATGCCCTGGTACACGTCGCCGGCGAAGGCCAGCAGTGCGGGCCGGGCGTCGGCGGTGGTGAACGGCGCCTGCCAGTCGGCGTATCGGTCGAAGTTGAGTTCGGCCAGCTCGGCCGAGATGCCCATGAGCTTGGAGATCTCGTCGGGCGTCTTCTGGCGCATCACGTCCACCAGCGGCCCGGCCTCGTCCAGCATGCGGGGTTGGGAGTGCTTGCGGGTGGGCAGGGCCGAGCTGTAGTCGAGTGCCTTGGCCGGCGAGACGACGATCAGCATGTACCGGTCAGGCTGCGGTGGCCTTGTCGGCGGGCGCCCTGTTCATGGCCTCGGTCTCGGACTCGCCGGCCTCGCCGGCACCGGCAGCGGCCTCCAGGTCGGGCAGGCAGCGCCGCAGGTTGCGGATGCCCTGGTTGATGCGCTGGCGGTTCTCGATCAGCGCGAACCGCACGTGTCCCTCGCCGCCGGGCCCGAACCCCACGCCGGGCGACACCGCCACATGGGCCTCGCGCACCAGCTTCGACGCGAACTCGATCGAGTCCAGGTGCCGGTACGGCTCGGGGATCCTGGCCCACACGAACATGGTCCCTTTGGGTGGCTCGACCTCCCAGCCGATGCGGTTGAGGCCGTCGCACAGGGCGTCGCGCCGGCGCTCGTACACCGCGCAGGCCTCCAGCGGGTAGTCGGGCTGCTCCTTCAGGGTGACCGCGGCCGCGATCTGGATCGGCTGGAACGACCCGTAGTCGAGGTAGCTCTTGAGTTTGGCCAGCGCGGCCACCACCTCGGCGTTGCCCAGCATGAACGCCATCCGCCAGCCCGCCATCGAGAACGACTTGGTGCACGAGTAGAACTCGACCGCGCAGTCGGCGGCCCCGTCCACCTGCAGGATCGACGGCGGCTGGTACCCGTCGAAGCCGAGGTCGGCGTAGGCGTTGTCGTGCACGACCAGCATGTCGTGCTCCCGGGCCCAGTCGACCACCTTCTGCATGAAGGCGAGGTCGACGCAGGTGGTGGTGGGGTTGTGCGGGAACGAGATGACCGCCACCCGGGGCTTGGGCCGGCTGTAGCGCCAGCTGAGCTGCATGCGGTGGACGAACTCGTCGCCGTCGGCGAGGGGCACTTCCCGGATCTGGGCGCCGGCGAACAGCGGCCCGTAGATGTGGATGGGGTAGCTGGGGGTGGGCACCAGGCAGGTGTCGCCGGGCTGGAGCATCACCCACATGAGGTGGCTGAACCCCTCCTTGGCCCCGATGGTGTTGATGACCTGGGTGTCGGGGTCGAGTTCCACCCCGAAGCGCTGCTGGTAGAGGGCGGCGACGTTGCGGCGCAGGGCGGGCAGGCCCCGGCTGGACGAGTAGCGGTGGTTGCGGGGGTTGCGGGCCGCTTCGCACAGCTTGTCCACTGCGATGTCGGGGGACGGCAGGTCGGGGTTGCCGAACCCGAGGTCGATGATGTCGGCGCCCTCGTGGCGGAGCTGGATCTTCAGGTCGTTGATGATCGTGAAGACGTAGGGCGGGAGGCCGTTGATCCGGCGGAAGTCCATCGAACCGAAGGTAACAGGCCGGCCGACCCGAACAAGTGACATTCGTCACGCCCCCGGCGGTGCGGGCGCACGGGTTGACTCACGCTGCCGGCGGTGCCGGCGCGTGCCTTGACCTACGCTCCAGACATGGACGGCGCGCCGGCTGTGCTTGCACGGGATAGAACCGCACCGTGATCCTGTCGGACCGCTCGATCCGCGAGGCGCTCGCCGCCGGCCGCATCGTGATCGACCCGCTGGACGACGATGCGGTGCAGCCGTCGTCGGTGGACCTGCGCCTGGGGGCCGGCTTCAGGGTGTTCCGCAACCACACGCTGGGCCACATCGACGTGAAGCGGGACCTGTCGGAGCTGACCACGCTGGTGGAGGCCGGCGCCGACGACCCGTTCATCCTGCATCCGGGCGAGTTCGTGCTGGGTGCCACGCTGGAGCGGGTGGCGCTGCCCGACGACCTGGTGGCCCGCCTGGAGGGCAAGTCGTCGCTGGGGCGGCTGGGGCTGCTGATCCACTCGACGGCCGGCTTCGTGGACCCGGGCTTCGACGGCCAGCTGACCCTGGAGCTGTCGAATGTGGCCAACCTGCCGATCACGCTGTATCCGGGGATGCGGATCGGCCAGATCAGCTTCCAGCGGATGACCACCCCGGCCGAAACCCCGTACGGCTCCAGCGAGCTGGGCTCGAAGTATCACGGCCAGCGGGGCCCGGTGCCGTCCCGCTACTGGGAGAACTTCAAGTAGCGCGGGCTGCCTGGGGGGCGGTCAGCCCGTCACTACCGGCAGGCTCTCCCAGCCTCGCACGGTGGATGTGCGGGCCTGCACCGCGTTGTCCCAGTCGACGTCCCAGGCGGGCCAGCGCTCGAGCACTTCTTCGAGGGCGATGCGGCCCTCGATCCGGGCCAGCGCCGCCCCCAGGCAGAAGTGGATGCCGTAGCCGAAGGCGAGGTGGAAGTCGATGTTGCGGTGGATGTCGAAGGTGTTGCCGTGGGCGAACTTGCGGTCGTCGCGGTTGGCGGCGCCGTTGAGCAGCAGCATGACGCTGTCGGCGGGGACGGTCCGGCCGTGGTGCTCGACGTCGGCGGTCACCCAGCGGGCCTGGACGGGGGAGGGCGTCTCGTAGCGGAGGATCTCCTCGATGGCCCGGGGTATGAGCGACCGGTCCTCGACCAGGGCGCGCCGCTGGTCGGGGTGCTCGGCTAGGAGCTTGCCGGTCCAGCCGATGAGGCGGGTGGTGGTCTCGTTGCCGGCCCCGTTGAGCAGCGAGATGAAGTTCATGACCTCGCCCCGGGTGAGGCGGCGGAGAGTGCCGGTCTCGTCCTCGAACTCGGCGTGGAGCAGTTCGGTCATGAGGTCGTCGGTCGGGTTCTCGGCCCGCCAGCGGATGTACTCGCGGAGGAAGTCGGTCGAGGTCACGTCGCCTGAGCGTTCGTAGGTGAAGTCGGGCATGGTGCCGTCGTCGAGCTTGAGGTTGTCGCCGACCAGGTCTCGCAGGGTGGTCTGGTCCTGCTCGGGGATGCCGAGGAGCATGCCGATGGCCCGCATGGGCATCTGGGCGCCGAGGTCGGCGATGAAGTCGAAGCGGCCGGTGCCCATGTGCGGGTCGAGGCTGCGGGCGCAGAACTCCCGCAGCTTGGACTCCAGTGCGTTCATCTTCTTGGGGGTGAACACCCGCGACACCAGGCCCCGGTGGTAGTCGTGGACCGGCGGGTCCTCGAAGATGATGAAGCCGGGCGGGACGTCCATGCCGCTCTTGATGATCTCGAGGACGGTGCCCTTGGCCGAGCTGTAGGTGCGCCAGTCCTTGAACGCGGCGGCGACGTCGTCGAACCGGCTCAGGGCGTAGAAGTCGTACCGGTCGTTGCGGTACAGCGGCGCCTCGTCGCGCAGCCGCTTCCAGGTGGGGTAGGGGTCGGCGTCGATCTCGAAGTCGAACGGGTCGTAGTACGGGTCGGAGCGGATCTCCGCCTCGGTGGTAGACATGGCCCCGGTCACGCTACGCAGGAGGTTGGTTCCTGGCAATGTCGGCAATGTCGCTGTCCGATGGTTTCCGGTTCGACGGCAAGCGGGTGCTGGTGGTGGGCGGCGCCACCGGGATGGGCGCGGCCGCGGCCGAGCTGGCCTTGGAGCTGGGCGCCGAGGTGGTGGTGATGGACCGGGCCGGGGTGACGCTGGACGGGGTGACGGCCATCGGCCTGGATCTGGTCTCGCAGGCCTCCATCGACGCGGCGGTGGACTCCTGCGGCGGGCCGGTGCATGCCCTGCTGGCCTGCGCGGGGGTGGCCGACGGCACACCGGGCATCGAGCGGATCAACTTCGTGGGTCACCGCCATCTGATCGACCGGATGCTGGACGCGGGGATGCTGCCGGCGGGCTCGGCGATCGGCTTCATCTCGTCGACGGCCGGTCTCGGCTGGGAGCGGAACCTGGAAGAGCTCGGCGAGGTGTTGGACATGTCCGACTTCGACGAGGCTGCGGCCTGGTTCGTCGACCGTCGCAAGGCCGACTACTTCCACACCAAGCAGGCGATGTGCGCCTATGTCGCCAGCCGGGCCTACTCGCTGCTGCGGCGGGGGGTCCGCGTCAACGCCATCTGCCCGGGCCCGACGGTGACGCCGCTGGCTGAGGCCAACAAGGAGCTGTGGCTGGATTTCGGCGCCGACTACCGGGCCGACGCCGGCGTGGAGGCGTCGACGCCGATGGAGCAGGCCTATCCGCTGCTGTTCCTGTGCAGCGACGCGGCCGCCTACGTCACCGGCGTGACGCTGATCTCCGACGCCGGCTACATGAGCTCGGGACTCACCGGCGCCTACCCGGCCGCCACCGACGCCGCCAATTTCCTGGCGGGCCGCTTCTAGCGGGAGCCTCTATCCTCGGGGCTATGCCGAGACCTACTAAGCGTCGAGTGCCGGCCGGCCGGGTGACCGCCAAGGGCACCCGTCCCGACAACTACCAGCCCGACAGGCAGTCCCACACCGGGTTCGACGAGCTGCCGCCGAGCCCCATCTGGGTGCCGATCCTTCTGTTCGGCCTGCTGGGGCTGGGGGTGGTGACGATCATCGTCAACTATCTGGGCGTGATCTGGGACACCTCCAACGTCGTGCTGCTGGTGGGCCTGGCCTTCATCCTGGCCGGGATCGTCACCGCCACCCAGTACCGCTGACCGGCGCCGCCCGCTTATCACACTGTTGTAATTATCCCCCGATTCGTCCACAGCCTGTGGATAACTCTGGTCGCCGTCACTCGATGGGCGTCACCAGGTCCATCTCGTCCTGGCAGTGGCGGGGCGGCTCGGGATCCTCATGGGGGGCGATGGTCATGCGGACCTCGGCCCCGCAGATGGCGCAGCGGTACTCGATCTTGACCTTGCGCAGGATGCCGGGGTCCGGCGGCTCCGGCAGCGGCCGGGCCAGGTTGCGGAGCATGGCCAGGCCCAGTCGCAGCACCCCGTAGGCGATCCCCACGGCGACCAGCACCTTGAAGACGTCGGCCAGGATGGAGCCGACCACTAGGCCCGTCAGCGCCAGCACCAGCAGCCCGATGTTGACGGCCCTCTCCGACTTCACCTTCACGCCAGCCTCCCACCGCCGACTGCCCCGATGTTATGCAGCCGTCTCGTTACCTCCTTGTTCGTCTTCACGTGGGCCTCCCTCTGAAGCCGAGTTCGGTGCCGCCGGCGGATCGGGAGCGGGTGATGAGACCGGAGGCGCCGGAAGCCGAGGATCGACGAGGGATCCAGCACGGGCCAGCGCCATGATGAGGTCGTCCACCTTTGCTTCCAGCCTGTCGAAGCGGGCATCGACCGCTGCGAACTGAGCGCTGGTGGTTGTGATCTGCTCTTCGAACCGGGTGTCGACGTGATTGCGCAGGTCGCGGAAGTCGGAACGCAGCCAGCGGAAGCCAGCGCCACACGCTGCAACGAGAGCGGCGAGGGCAACTCCCAGGAGTGTGGCGAGGACTTCGATTTCCATGGGAGTTACGGTAGCAACCGGCTATGACATAAACAACTGAAAGTTACTCAAATATCTGTTTGCCACACAATGGCCGCCGATCCGGTGGGTCCGGCGCTGATGGTGAGCAGCGGTCCTCCGGGGACCGCGAGCCCGTCGGCTATGAGGCGCAACTCTTCGGCTGCTCCGGCGTTGCCGGTGGCCACCGCGCCCCCGTCAGGGTTGATGCGCTGCGCGTCGATGTCCAATGCCCGGGCCACCAGCATCGTCGTGGCCGCGTCGTGCTCGACGACGGCGATGCCGTCGACGGCGGAGAGCTCGACCCCGGCGTCGCCCAGCGCCCGACCGACCGCCGCGGCCACATTGCCGACGGGATCGAACGGGTCGCCCGCAGCTCGTCCCATCCCGGCCACCGTGGCAACCCCGTCCGGCACTGGAGCTTCGCCGGCCTGCAGCAGCACGGCGGCCACGGCGTCGGCCGGGGGAGCGAACGTGGCCGCGGTGAGCAGGCCGTCGTCGTCGAAGGCCGGGGGCAGCTCGGCCGCGTCGCCCCAGTCCCGCACGACGTCGGCGGCCACAGGATCGCCCCGGTACACGCCCCGCCCGGCAGCGTCGCCCGGCCGGGCCGCCACCGCCACGATGGCCGGGCTCGTGCCCGCCTCCGCCCGCCGGCGGCGGGACTCCTCGGCCGCGGCGTCTAGCTCGGCCCGGCCGATGCCCGCGGCCCGGGCGGCCCGCTCCGACAGCCTGGGCGCCGGCAGCAGCCCTCCGACCTTCTCGAACCGCTCGGCCACCCCGCCCCACGGAGCCCCGTAGGTGCGGTTGAGGGCGGCCGCGCCCGGCGGCACCACCGAGCAAAGTCCGAGGCCGACCACCAGCACGGTCCGGGCCTGGCCGGCCCGGATGGCGGCCACCGCCGCCTGCACTGCGGCCAAGCCGCTGGTCTCGCCCCGGTCGACCACCGAACCGCCGATCGAGACCGGCCACCCCGCAGCCAGCACGATCGCCCGGGCCGCGTCGGCCCCGGCCGCCCCAACCGGATCGCAGCACCCGACCACGACCTCGTCGAGCACGCCCGCTTCGAGCCCGGCCCGCTCCAGCGTCTCACGGCCCACCGCACCGGCCAGCACCACCGGGTTCCAGCCGGCCAGCTCCCCGTCCACCGGCCGCACCGCCGTCCGGGCTACAGCCACCATCGTCACGGCCGTTGCCGGGGTAGCACCCACGGCATGAATGTCTACTCGCCGCCCGCTCCGCCGGCCCCGCCGGTCGCCGCACGAGGGACGCACCCCACCACCGGCGGGTCGGAATTGGCAGCGTTGGAGGCCTGTTTGTGCGTTGGGGGCTGCCAGTTCGCGGCGGCTCCGCGGCCCCGGCGGGGGTTGTGGCGCCGTGCCGATCAGCGTGGTGGGGCTGTGGCTTGGTGTCAGCGGGCGCGGTGGGTGTCGTACCCCTCTGCCTACACTCGCATCGGGCGCTGGAACGCTGAGACACGCAACTGAACTGGAGGTCACCGTGAGCAAGCGCACGGCCGACATCGTCATCAAGGTGCTGACCGCCGTGACCCTGGTCGCCATGGCGCTCGCAGTCTTGTTCTACGAGGACCTGGTCGGCGACGTGTCCCACCCGACCGTGGCACCGCTCTTCGCCGAGGGCGACTACATCGACATCGACTCGCCTCGAACCGTCGACACCGCCCTGATGCTCCTGCGGGCCGCGCTCGGCATGATGATCTTCGTCCACGGCTACAACAAGGCGTTCCGGGGCGGCAAGCTCGCCGGCACCGGCCGCTGGTTCGAGTCGATGGGCATGCGCCCCGGCAAGGTCCACGCCACCCTGGCCGCCGGCACCGAGATGGGCGTGGGCGTCCTGCTGGTCCTCGGCCTCCTCACCCAGCTGGCCGCGGCCGGGCTCATCGCTCTGATGGTGGTGGCCTTCTGGACCGTCCACCGCGACAAGGGCTTCATGATCACCGGCGAGGGCTGGGAGTACGTCGCCCTGATCGCGGTCATGGGCCTCGTCACCGCCATCCTGGGCCCGGGCCGCCTGTCGCTGGACTACGAGCTCGAGATCGCCCACCGCCTCGACAGCAAGACAGGCCTGGGGATCGCCCTGCTGCTCGGGGTCGGCGCGGGCGCGGCCCAGCTCCTGCTCTTCTTCCGGCCACCGACGCCCGACCCCGCCGAGGATGCCTGACGCCCAGGTGTCGCGGAGAGGCCTCTGGCGGGCGGTCTTCAGGAAGCCCGAGTTCCGGAGCCGTCGCGAGAAATGGGGCTACTACAGCTACACGATCGGCGTGGGCATCCCGATCGTCGTTCTGGTGGCGCTTCTAGCACCGACCTATTCCGGCCTCTACAGCATCGGCGCCGCGCTCGGCGTGTTTGTCGCGCAGTCCGCCGGCTGGTTGGTTTGGCTGGCTTGGGGCCGTGAGCGGTTCCCCGCTGACCCCGCTACCGCAGCTGAATCCGCGGACTCCTAGATCCTGGGGCGGGTCCGGGGGCGTAGCCATGGCCGGCTGACCCGGTCGTGGGCTAGGTCGGCGCCGGCGTGGCCGAAGATGGCGCCCAGCACCATCAACCCGCCGACCACCGTGACCAGCGGCGGCGCCTCGGCCAGCACGAGCCACGCCAGCAGGATCGAGAACGGCGTCTCGCTGGCGCCCAGCAGGCCGGCCTCCGCGGCCGGGATCAGCCGCACTCCCTCGGCCCACAGCACCAGCGACACCGCGAACACCGCCCCGAAGAACAGCAGCAGCGGGAACTGGTCGCCCGACACCCCCAGGGGGTCGGCCACCACCAGCGCCACCACGAACAGCAGCACGCCGGCGGTGCCCAGCGCCAGCACCGCGTCGGCTCCCTCGAACCGGCGGATCAGCACGATGAGCAGGGCCAGCGACAACGCCAGGACCACGGCCCGCAGGTTGCCGTCGAGGTCGCCGGGCTCGAGGTTCCCGGCCACCGTCATGGTCACCCCCGCCAGCGCGATCACTGCGGCCACCACTGTCGAGCGCCGCAGCCGCTCCCGCAGGATCAGCCACGCCAGCCCGGCGGCCAGGAACGGCACGGTGGCCAAGATCACGGAGACGTTGGCCACCTCGGTCCGCTGGAGGGCATCGATGTAGAGGATCATCGATAGCGCGGCCAGCCCGACCAGCAGCAGCCCCTGGGGACCAAGGGTCGCACTCAGCCGCAGCCGCGCCTGCGAGTTCCCGGCCCGACCCCCGCCCCGGCCCGCGACCCGGCTGCTGACCCACACGTAGACAAGCGCCGCGACCCCGCCGATGAAGGCCCTCCAGCTGGCCTTCTGCCAGACGTCGGCGTCGATGCTGCGGGAGATGGCGCCGGTGGCGCCGAAACCGAACCCGGACACGAGCATCATCGCCGCCCCCCACCGCCGGCCCCGCGCCGTGGCACCCGGCGACCCATGGCCGGCCGTGGCCTTGGGGCCCGCTGGTGACCGGTGGTCGGCTGGCGACTCGTGGTCGGCCGTGGGCTTGGGTCCGGCTGGTGACCGGTGGTCGGCCGTAGGCTCGGGTCCGGCTGTGGCCTCGTGGCCGGTTGACGGCTTGTGGTCGGCCGTCAACTGAGGGTCAACTCAGGGCGGGCCGAACGACGGCTAGCCGGCGGTGGCCGCGGCCGGTTCGTAGCCGACCTGGCAGAAGCCGTGGTTGCAGTACCCGTACGGGTTCCGGGCCAGGTACTGCTGGTGGTACTCCTCGGCGTAGTAGAAGGGGCCGGCGTCGACGATCTCGGTGGTGATCTCGCCGAAGCCCCGCTCGGTCAAGGCGGCCTGGTACCGGTCCCTCGACGCCACCGCAGCCTCCCGCTGGGCCTCGGAGTACACGTAGATCCCGCTGCGGTACTGGGTGCCGACGTCGTTGCCCTGGCGCATGCCCTGGGTGGGGTCGTGCATCTCCCAGAACACCTTCAGCAGCTGCTCGTACGGCGCCACCGCCGGGTCGTGCACCACCAGCACCACCTCGTTGTGGCCGGTGCGCCCGGTGCACACCTCCTGGTAGGTCGGGTTGGGCGTCACGCCGCCCGAGTAGCCCACCGCGGTGGTGTGCACGCCGGACATCTGCCAGAAGAACCGCTCGGCGCCCCAGAAGCACCCCATCCCGAACATGGCCCGCTCGAACCCCTCGGGGAACGGCGGCTCCAGCGGTGTGCCGAGCACGAGGTGGCCGGTGACCACCGGCATCGGCTCGTCCCGCCCGGGCAGGGCGTCGGCCGTGGTCGGCATCCGCTTCTTGTCGCGTCGCAGCAGCATGCCTCGACTGTATCGCCGGCTGCCGCCCGAGGTTTCAGCCGCGCCGGGCCCGGTCCCCACCCGTCCCCACCCGTCCCCACCCGAAATTGATGCGGGTATTGGGCCTATAGGGGCGGTTTCGCCATCAATTTCGCCGGACGCCGGGTAGGGCGCGGAGCCCGCCCAACCCTGCCACGGCTACCCTCTGCGGAATGCTCGACACGCTGATCACCGGCGGCACGCTCGTCGACGGCACCGGCGCCCCGGCCCGACCCGCCGACATCGGCGTCTCAGACGGCCGGATCGTGGCCGTGGCCGACCCCGGCGAGTTCGCCGACACCAACCCCACCGACACCGTCGACGCCGACGGCCTGGTCGTGTGCCCCGGCTTCATCGACCCCCACACCCACTACGACGCCCAGATCTTCTGGGACCCGAGGGCCACCCCGTCCAACACGTTCGGCGTCACGTCCGTGGTCGGCGGCAACTGCGGCTTCTCGCTGGCCCCGCTCAGCCACCCGTCCGACGGCGAGTACCTCAAGCGCATGATGGTGAAGGTCGAGGGCATGGAGCTGGCCGCCCTCGAACAGGGCGTGCCGTGGGACTGGGAGAGCTTCGCCGACTACCTGCGGGCCGTCGAGACCAGAGGCGTCGGCGTGAACGCCGGCTTCATGGTGGGACACTGCGCGCTGCGGCGGGCGGTCATGCGCGACGACGCCGTCGGACACGAGGCCAACGACGACCAGATCGCCCTGATGCGGGCCCTGCTGGCCGAGTCGCTGGCCGCCGGCGGCCTCGGCTTCTCCACCGGCCGCAGCTACACCCACAACGACGGCGACGGCCAGCCGGTGCCCAGCCGCTGGGCCTCCGAGCACGAGGTGCTGGAGCTGTGCCGGGAGACGGCCACCCACGAGGGCACCACCCTGGAGTGGGTCGCCGACGGCTGCATGAAGGGCTTCAGCGACGACGAGATCGACCTGATGACCCGCATGTCGCTGCAGGCCCAGCGCCCCCTCAACTGGAACGTGCTGACCATCGACTCGGCCCGCCCCGACGACTACCGCAACCAGATCGCGGCCTGCGAGCAGGCGGCCGACGCCGGGGCCATAGTCATAGCCCTCACCATGCCGATCCTGGTCGGCATGAACATGAACCTGGGCACGTTCTGCGCGCTGCACATGCTGCCCGGCTGGCCCGACGTCTTCGGCCTGCCGGTCGCCGAGCGCATGGAGGCCCTGCGCCGCCCCGAGACGCTCATCTCCCTCGAGAACGACGCGGCCAGACCGGAGGCGGGCGTGTTCAGCCGTCTCACCGGCTGGTCCGACTACCGCATCGGCGACACCTACTCGACTGCCAACGAGGGCCTGAAGGGCCGCCGGGTCGGGGACGTCGCCCGGGAGCGGGGCCAGCGGGACTTCTTCTGCCTGGTGGACATCTGCCTGGCCGACGACCTGCGCACCGTGCTGTGGCCGGCCCCCACCGACGACGATCCCGAGAGCTGGCGGCTGCGGGCCGAGGCCTGGGAGCATCCGGCGGTGATGATCGGCGGCAGCGACGCGGGGGCGCACCTCGACCGCATGGCCGGCGCCTGCTACACCACGGCCTGGATCGACGACTGCCTGCGGGGCCGCCGGCTCACCACTCTCGAGAACGCGGTGCATCATCTCACCGAGGCGCCGGCCCGGCTGTTCGGGCTGAGGGGCCGGGGCCGGATCGCCGAGGGCTGCTTCGCCGACGTCGTGCTGTTCGATCCCGACACGGTGGGCGCGCTGGAGCCGGTGCTGGTGGCCGACCTGCCCGGCGACGGCAAGCGCCTGTGGTCGGAGGCCACCGGGGTGCGCCGGGTGATGGTGAACGGGGTCACCACCGTGGTCGACGGCGAGTCCACCGACGCCCTGCCGGGCATCGTGCTGCGCTCGGGCCGCGACACCGAGACCGTCCCGGTGGGCAGGTAGTGGGCACGGTGCTGCGCCCGGGCCGCGACACCGAGACCGTCCCGGTGGGCAGGTAGGCCGGTACGTAACGGTCGGTAACCGGCAGGCAACCGGCCAGCAGGAACCAGCAGGAACGAGGAGGACCGACCAATGGCCGAAGGCTCGATCGAGATCTACGAGACCGAGGACCGCACGTTCCCGCCGCCGCCGGACTTCGCGGCCGCGGCCCAGGCTGCCGACCGGTCGATGTACGACGAGGCCGCCGCCGACTTCGAGGCGTTCTGGGCCGGCCAGGCCCGGAACCTGCTCGACTGGCACACCGACTTCCACACCACGCTGGAGTGGGACCTGCCGTTCGCCAAGTGGTTCGTGGGCGGGCAGCTCAACGTGTCGCACAACTGCCTGGACCGCCACGTCGCCGCGGGCAAAGGCGACAAGGTGGCCTTCCACTGGGAGGGCGAGCCGGGCGACACCCGCACCATCACCTACTCCGAGCTGCTCGACGACGTGCAGCGCTTCGCCAACGTGCTGCTGCGCCTGGGCCTGCGCAGGGGCGACCGCATCGCGGTGTACATGCCGATGATCCCGGAGCTGGCGGTCACCATGCTGGCCTGCACCCGCATCGGGGTGGCCCATTCGGTGATCTTCGGCGGCTTCTCGCCCGACGCCATCACCGACCGCTGCGCCGACGCCGAGGCCCGGCTGGTGGTCACCGCCGACGCCGGCTACCGCCGGGGCGCGCCCTCGGCCCTGAAGCCGAACGTGGACCTGGCCCTGTCGGCCGGCGCCCCGTCGGTGGAGCATGTGGTGGTGGTGGACCGCTGCGGCACCGACCCGGTGATGGTCGAGGGCCGGGACCTGTGGTGGCACGACCTGATGGCGGAGGCCGCCCCCGACTGCCCGGCCGAGCCGATGGACTCCGAGCAGCTGCTGTACCTGCTGTACACGTCGGGCACCACGGCCAAGCCGAAGGGGATCATGCACACCACCGGCGGCTACCTGACCCAGGTGGCGTTCACCCACCGCTACGTGTTCGATCTGCGGCCCGACACCGACGTGTTCTGGTGCGCGGCCGACATCGGCTGGGTGACGGGCCACAGCTACATCGTGTACGGGCCGCTGGCCAATGGGGCCACGTCGGTGATGTACGAGGGCACGCCGGACACGCCCCGCCCCGCCGAGCGTTCCGGCGACCGGGCCGGCTGGGCCAAGGACCGGCTGTGGGACATCATCGAGCGCTACGGCGTGACCCAGCTGTACACCGCCCCGACCGCGATCCGCACGTTCATGAAGTGGGGCGAGCAGTGGCCGGCGGGCCGTGACCTGTCGAGCCTGCGGGTGCTGGGCACGGTGGGGGAGCCGATCAACCCCGAGGCGTGGATGTGGTATCACCGCCATGTCGGCGGCGAGCGCTGCCCGGTGGTGGACACGTGGTGGCAGACCGAGACCGGCGGCCACATGATCACGCCGTTGCCGGGGGTGACGACCACCAAGCCGGGCTCGGCCACGCAGCCGCTGCCGGGGGTGTTCGCCGAGGTGGTGGACGACGCGGGGTCTGTGGTGGCCGAGGGCGGCGGGTATCTGACCATCATCCGGCCGTGGCCGTCGATGCTGCGGGGGATCTGGGGCGACCCGGAGCGCTACCGGGAGACGTACTGGTCGGAGTTCGAGGGCCGCTATTTCGCGGGCGACGGTGCCCGGGTGGACGCCGACGGCTATCTGTGGCTGCTGGGCCGGGTGGACGACGTGATGAACGTGTCGGGCCACCGGATCTCGACGACGGAGGTGGAGTCGGCGCTGGTGGACCATCCGGCGGTGGCCGAGGCGGCGGTTGTGGGCGCGTCCGATGACATCACCGGCCAGGCGATAGTGGGCTACGTGATCCTGGTGGGTACGGCGGTGGCGTCGGACGAGTTGCGGGAGGAGGTCCGCCAGCATGTGGCGGTGAAGCTGGGGCCGACGGCTCGGCCGAAGGCGGTGTTCCTGGTGCCGGACCTGCCGAAGACCCGTTCGGGCAAGATCATGCGCCGCTTGCTGCGTGATGTGGCCGACGGCCGGGATCTGGGCGACACCACCACGCTGGCCGATCCGGGCGTGGTGGCCGAGATCCGGGACCGGGCCGCCGAAGCCGCCGACGAGGAGTGACCGCCACGCCCGACAACTGGTACTTCCGGGCCGACGGCGCGCCCGACGGCGGGGCGCCGGCCGGCGGGCCGCTGGTGATCCTCGACCTCGACGGCATCATCTCGAACGCCACCCACCGCCAGCACTACCTGCGGGGCGCCTTCAAGGACTTCCGGGGCTTCTTCACCGCCGCCCCCGACGACCCGCCGTACGAGACCGGCCTGGCCCTGGCCGCCTCGATCGCCGACGACCACACCGTGGCCATCCTGACCGCCCGCCCCCACTACATGGCTACTGACACCCGCAGCTGGCTGGCCGCCAACGACGTCCGCCACGACCTGCTGATCCTGCGCCCCGAGCACGGCCGGGGCAGCCGGGGCCCGTCGGCCGACTTCAAGCGCAACGAGCTGAACCGCCTCCGTGCCGCCGGCTACGAGATCACTGCGGCCGTCGACGACGACGAGCGGATCATCGAGATGTACCGCTCCGAGGGTGTCTTCGCCCTCTACGTCCACTCCGGCTACTACGAGCGAGACGACGCAGCCAGGACCATATAGCCCCAAGCCGGCTCTTGCCTTGGGGCGGTAGGTTGGGGGCGCAAGCGGAGGTGACGGACGATGTTCAACGCGGCGAAGACTTTCGTGCTGCTGGCCCTGCTCGGCGGCCTGTGCATTGTTATCGGGGGGTTCTTCGGACAGGGGGGCCTGATTCTGGGCCTGATCTTCGCCCTGGTGCTGACGGGAGGGTCCTACTGGTTCAGCGACAAGCTGGCCATCGCCTCGGCCCGGGCCCAGCCGGTGACCCCCGAGGACATGCCGGAGTACTACGAGATCATGTGGGACCTGTGCCGCCGGGCCGAGATGCCCACGCCGAAGCTGTACGTCTCGCCCAACCCGCAGCCCAACGCCTTCGCCACGGGACGCAACCCCAACAACGCCGCGGTGTGCATCACGGCCGGGCTCACCCAGGCCATGGGCTGGGACGAGATCCGGGGTGTGCTGGCCCATGAGCTGGCCCATATCCGCAACCGTGACATCCTGATCGGCTCGGTGGCTGCGGCCATCGGCATGGCGGTGACGTTCGTGGCCCACATGGCCATGTGGGGGGCGATGTTCGCCGGCGGGCGCGGCGACCGTGACAACAACGTGTTCGGCCAGTTGGCCCTGGCCATCCTGGCCCCGATCGCGGCTGCGATGATCCAGGCGGCCATCAGCCGCAGCCGCGAGTTCCAGGCCGATGCGTCGGCGGCGAAGCTGATCAACGACGGCCGTCCCCTGGCCCGAGCGCTGGAGCGTCTGGAGACGTACTCGCAGCGGATCCCGTCGGGCGTGAACCCGAGCCAGGCCTCTAACTACATCATCGACCCGCTGAAGGCCCAGGCCCGCGGCGGCGGTGGCGGTGGAGGCTTCGGCCGCATGTTCTCGACGCACCCGCCCACCGCCGAGCGCATCCGCCGCCTAGAGTCCCGCAACTGGGAGTAACCCCGCATCCCGCCTGAGGGAGCGGCCGCCGCCCGTCCCGGGATTGGCAGCTACGAGTCCACCGCCCGCCCGAGGCGCGGGGTCAGGGGTTCTTGAGGATCTCGTGGTTGCCGCAGCGGCGCCAGATGATGTGCCGGCGACCGGGGAGCTTCTCTTTGCCCCACGAGAAGGTCGCCCTGCCGTCGGGCGCCCACCACATCTCGAACACGCCCGGCGTGCCCTTCACACCTTTGACTCTGAGGCCTCGACGGACGCGGCTGCGTCGTCCAGCTTCCATGTCGCGCAGGTCGTCGACGAACTCGTCCCTCGTTGTCAGGAAGAGATTCCGCTGATCCTCAGAGAGGCGCGCCCAGTCTCGGAGGAAGCGGCTCTCCCAGTCGTAGGTGGGCATGCCCGCCCCCGACCGTCCGCCTTGACCGGCCAGTCACCCGCGATCGGACCTGAGTTCTAGTTCTTCCGCCAGATCTACGGCGAGCATCTCCGCGCCGCTCAGGAAGGTGACAAAACGGCCAGCGGCGACGTCGGCGTCCGGATCGGGCACATCGTCATCGTCGAGGTCCTCGGCGACCAAGGCCTTCACTTCGGCCAACTTGTCTTCGAGGTTCGGGAAGAGCCCTTTGAGCTCGGCGATGAACTCGTCGGAGCTGTCGCAGCGGACGTGCAGCCGCTTGATGTAGTAGACGACTTCGTCGTAGTGAGCGTCGGGGTCGTCGGACCAGGCCTCGTCGGGCTGGTCGTCCGCGCCGCGCCTGTCGGGGCCGGCGATCTGCGCCAGGTTCACCGCAGTCAACTCAGCGGTGATGGGGAAGCAGATCCATGGACCCGGGCCAAGTTCGGCGGTCGCGTCGGCTTCGTTGTGGTGGCCGAAGGCGATTTCCGCTCCGGCGCTGATTCGGGCGACCTTGTTCTCTAGGTCGGGGAAGAGGCCGCTGAGCGCACCGATGAACTCTTCGGCGCTGTCGCACCGCCTGTGCAGCCGCCGCATGTAGTCGTGGACTTCCGTGAAGTGGGCGTCGGGGTCGTCGAACCAGGCCTTGTCGGGCTCGGTGTCCTCCACGGAAGCCACGCTAGCTCCCCAGCCATGGGTGACGGAGGCGGTGGATACGCCCGAGCCTTCAAGAGTGTCTTGCAATACTTCAGAGTTCATGGACAGCAATATAACTGTCTGAAATCGTCTCGCAACCGCCCGTGGGCACGGCCGCCGCAGCTGGCGGATCCAGGCCGGCGGACGGCCCGCGCCGCGCAGCCAACCGCTAGTCGCGGAAGTTGACGTATTGGAGGGGGACGTCGAAGTCGGCTTCTTTGAGCGCGGCGATCACGGCTTGGAGGTCGTCGCGCTTCTTGGACTGAACCCGCAGCTGGTCGCCCTGGGTTGACGACTGCACGCCCCTGATGCCGAGGCCCTTGATGAACTTGTTGAACTCCCGGGCCCGGTCCGACGAGATGCCGGCCCGCAGGCCGGCGACCTGCCGCACGGTGGCCCCGGCGGCCTCCTGGACCTTGCCGTAGTCGAGGGCCTTGAGCGACACCTTGCGCCGCACCAGCTTCTCCTCGAGCACGGTGCGGGCGGCGGCCAGCCGGTCCTCGGTGGAGGAGTTCATGGTGATGGAGCCGTCGCCGAGCACCACCGATGTGCCGGTGTTGCGGAAGTCGTAGCGGGTGTTGACCTCCCGTGCGGCCTGGTCCACGGCGTTGCGGACTTCCTGCATGTCGAGCCGGCTGACTACGTCGAAGGTGGGCATGAGACTCCTGGTGGTATCGTGCTGGCCCGTCTGGGTCGGTGCCCGAGCGGCCAAAGGGAACGGGCTGTAAACCCGTCGGCTAAGCCTACGGAGGTTCGAATCCTCCCCGGCCCACACAATTCACCCAGCCGTAAGCCGGCCTCCGGGCCAGCCAGTTTCGGCTGCGCTGGAGCCGGTGGGGACGTACGGAGGTATTTGGCAGCAGCGCTGGCGTGGGCCGGAGCCTGCTCGATGTGAACGAACTGCACCGCCAAGCCTCCTGGCACCCTGACAGCGTCGCGTTGCACCACTTCCGAGACCGCGGCGGCCGTGAGATAGATGTTGTCGCCGAATCCGCCGACGGTCGCCTGGCAGCGATCGAGATCAAGTCGGGCCCAGTCGTGGACGCAACCGACGCCCGGCACCTGCGCTGGTTGCGTGACCGGGTGCCCGACGACTTCGTTTGCGGCGTCGTCCTGCACTCAGGCGGACGCGCCTTCCGGCTTGGGGACCGCCTGTCGGCGGTGCCGATCTCGCGTCTATGGACCACCGAGTGACCTGCACAGACGCGTTCTGATTGCCCTTAGACCCGATAGTGCCCACCCCTTCCGCGAGATAGCCCCCTCGGCGAGGCCCGCGTATCCCGAGGTCAGAGAAACAGGCCAGGTCAACACACAAACGCACGCAAACGCAATTCACCTAGTCCGGGCGTTGAAAGGATGCCGGGCTGAGGTCCGTGACGCAGGAGCCGCCGCCGGCATGGTGTGGTACGGTCGTCGGTTCTCACCAATCCTCACCGACAGAGTCCGAGCGGAGTGCCGATTTGATGCGGACCGGGCGAACCCACTTGTGCCGGTGGCATCGGCGGGCGGCTCGGGCCGTGCGGCCGGTGTTGGTGGTGGTAGTGGCCTTGTTGTTGGTTGCCGCGTCTGGCTGTGCTCCGGCCTCTGACGAGACTCCAGAGACAGCGGCAACGGCTCCCGAGCAGGCCGACGTTGAAGAGCAGGCGGCAACGGCTCGCGAGCAGGCCGACGTTGAAGAGCAGGCGGCAACGGCTCGCGAGCAGGCCGACGTTGAAGAGCAGGCGGCAACGGCTCGCGAGCAGGCCGATGCTGTAGGGCTTGAGCAGGATCCGGCACCGGAGGGTCTTGGGGTTGTGCAGCGGGAGGTGTTGGGTCCGTCGGGCGGCGTTGTGGAGGCGGCCGGGATGGTGGTTGAGGTGCCTGCGGGGGCGGTTGGTGAACTGCTGGAGGTGGAGATCCGTGAGCCGTTGGGTGTGTTCGGTACCGAGGAGGGGGGCGCGGTGGTGGGTGTCGAGCATGATGGGCCCCTCGCCTCGCCGGTGCGGGTTTCTTGGGATGTGAGCCGTCTGAGCGACGTTCAACAGGCCTCGATCCTTGTGGTGCGCTGGAACGAGGAGCTGTCGGGGTGGCTGCCAGTCGATTTCGAATATGAGGTCGCTGATGGGGTGTTGACTGCTGAGATTCAGCAGTGGTCGTGGGTATCGGCTGTTTGGGAGACGATCACTGACGCGGCTGCCAATTTCAGCCAGACGGTTCAGGAGATCTTCGGGCGGAGGGTTGACGCGCCCAAGTGTGACGATGCTGGGCTTGCGGAGTGGGTGACGGACACGGTTGAGCCTGATGAGGGTTCCAACGCGGCGGCGATCCGGTTGTGTTATGAGACCAGCGGTGCTGAGGCCGTGACGATGCGCATGGCGAACAACCGGGTGTTCAGTCAGTTCGTGTACAGCGACAGGCCCGCCGTGTGGGGCGACGACATTGAGGGCCCCGATCCGCAGTTGTCGCTTGTGGGGGTGTTGCATCAGGTGGCGAGCAACGTTCTCTCTGATGACACCAGGGTGTTCATGCCGCCGTTGACGCAGGCGGCGGTGAGCATCGAGCGCCCGCGGGGCCCGGTTCTTCATCACCTGAGCTTCCATCGCGAGCACGACTTGCAGACGTTCGTGGCTGATGTGGCGTTCTTCTTGGTGGACAAGCTGCCGACCCCTCAAGCGGCGGGAAACTTCGTTTATGTCGAGGTGTTTCTCACGGTGCTGCTCAACTGCTCGCTGGCGAGGGTGACCGAGGAAGCGGTCGGCGCCCAGGGCGTTGTAGAGATCTTCGCGGCGACGGTGCGCGCCAACTTGTCGTGCGCGACAGAGATGACCGTGCTAGGCACCGACCAGCACCGCAAGCTGGTGGCTGGGCTGTCCAAAAAGGGCCGATCGGAGTCGCAGGTCAACCGCTATTTCGGCGTCGGGCCCGCCCGAGCGGCGAAGCGGGCAAACATCGCGCTTGCGGTCGGCGAAGGGATCGCCTATTTCATCGACTTGGCCGCGGACGAGTGGGCTGAGTCCGCTCCTTGGAGCATCACTGTGCAGGGACGGATCGCGAGCCTCGGCGACTGGGAGCCGACCTGCTCGGACGCCGCTGAGGACTCAAACCGCTTGTTCTTGAATCTTGTTCTGCGCAGGCCTTTCACCCCTGACCCCGGCGCCAGGACACTCGATGATCTGCACACCTTCGACGACTGGAGGCCATCAGCGGAGAGTGCGGTCTTTCCTCTGTTGGGTTGCGGCGACAGCCACAACACCTACGTCGCGGCCGATGTCGACGGCTGGGGGATCGATGCCCCCGACCGCGAGGTCGTCAGCGGTCTGATTCGGGCGATGGTGCCTCCTGACCCGACCGGGGGTTACACCGCGGTGGCGGCGGGCCGCTCTCACTCCTGCGGACTCAGACCAGACCGCGCGGTTGCCTGTTGGGGCAGCAACAGCTTTGGGCAGTTGCTGGAACCCGACGGCGAGTACTACGCCATCGCGGCCGGCGCCTACCACAACTGCGGCATCCGCGCCGACGGCACCGTCGCATGCTGGGGCGACAACACCAACAGGCAGCTGAACGCACCAGCCGGACAATTCTTCGCCGTGTCCGCAGGAGAGAACCACAGCTGCGGGATACGCAACGACGGCACCGTCGCCTGCTGGGGCGGCTACATCACCGCGGGCACCGTCGACCCCTTCACCGGCGCCCACGCAGCCTCGCCCGCTGGCACCTACAGCGCCGTCGCGGCGGGCACCTTCCACACATGCGCGATACGCACCGGCAGCGGCGATATCGACTGCTGGGGCGACAACACCAGCGAGCAGCTCGTCGCGCCCGACGGCCGCTTCAGTGCCATCGTGGCAGGTTCGAACTTCTCGTGCGCGATACGCGCCAGCGGCGGCGCCGTCGCCTGCTGGGGCGACAGCTTCGACGGGCAGGCCGACGCGCCTGCGGGCAGTTTCAAAGCCGTAACGGCCGGCTCGGCTCACGGCTGCGGACTCCGCGCAGATGACACAATCGCCTGCTGGGGCAACGACACCCGTAGCCGTCTGGTCGCACCCAGCGGCCAATTCCACGCCATTTCCGCCGGGGAGAGCCACACCTGCGCGCTGCGCGCCGAGCGCACCATCGCCTGCTGGGGCAACGACACCCACGGCGAGACCAACCCCCCAGCAGAATACGACACCACACCGGTCGTAGCCCCAACTCCAGGCGTCGTGAGCGCCGGCCGGTTCCACACCTGCGCTCTCAGAACCAACGGCACCATTGAGTGCTGGGGCGCCGATGGCGACAGCCGCACCGACCCGCCCGGAGGCACCTTCAGCGCCCTCAGCGCAGGCGAATTCCACACCTGCGCTCTCAGGACGGACAGCACCATCGAATGCTGGGGCGCAAACAGCGAGGGCCAGACCGAAGCCCGCAGCGGCAACTTCCAAGCCGTCACCGCCGGCGGGAGCCACAGCTGCGGACTGCGCACCAACAACACCATTGCCTGCTGGGGCAACGACTTCTACGGGCAGGCCGACCCACCCTCAGGCAGCTTCCAAGCCGTCACCGCAGGCCGAGACCACTCATGCGCATTACACACCGACGGCATCATCGAATGCTGGGGCAACGACTCCTTTGGACGCACAGACGCCCCCGATGGCACCTACGTCGCCATCAGCGCCGGCGAGAACCACACCTGCGCCCTGCGAACCAACAACACCGCCACCTGCTGGGGCAGCGCCGGCCCTGAGGCAGACGCCCCCCAAGGCACCTACAGCATCATCAGCGCCGGCGGCAACCACACCTGCGCCCTGCGAACCAACAACACCATCGCCTGCCGGGGCAACAACGACCACGGCCAGACCAACGCCCCCCAAGGCACCTTCACAGACATCACCGCAGGCTGGAGAGACTCCTCACGCAGCCACAGTTGCGCACTCAGAACCGACGGCACCGTCATCTGCTGGGGCGACAACACCTACGGCCAGGCCGAGCCGCCCCGAGACTCCATCTACACCACGACATTCAAAGCCTTCGACGCCGGCGGTTCACATAGTTGCGGGCTCAGCACAGAAGACACCATTGCCTGCTGGGGCAACAACGACCACGGCCAGACCAACGCACCCTCCGGCACATTCAAGTCCGTCACGGCCGGCGGTTGGCATAGTTGCGGGCTGCGCTCCGACAACACCGTCGAATGCTGGGGCACCCTCCCCGGTCGCGACCGGCCGATCGTCGCGCCCTCCGGCACCTTCAAGTCCGTCATCGCCGGCGGCGGCGACGTTTGCGGGCTGCGCACCGACAACACCATTGACTGCTGGGACGACCACGGCGTGTTCTCGGGCAGAGCGGTTTGTTCGGGCGCTGGCAGCGACGGCGACTTCACGCACAACGACATGAGCTGCTGGTACACGGATCCGCCCTCAGGCACATTCAAGTCCGTCACCGCCGGTCAGTCTTCACACTATTGCGGACTGCGCACCAACGACACCGTCGAATGCTGGGGCGTCAACACACACGGGGAGGCCGACCCGCCTAGCGGCAGCTTCAAAGCTGTAACCGTTGGCGATGACCACTCATGCGCGATACGCACCAACGACACCGTCGAATGCTGGGGCGATAACACGCACGGGCAGACAGACTCACCTAGCGGCAGTTTCAAGGCTGTTGCTGCCGGCATGCGTCACTATGGCAGATATCACGTTTGCGGACTACGCACCGACGGCACCATCACCTGCTGGGGCGACACCCGCGAGGGACAGACGGATGCGCCGTCCGGCAGCTTCAAATCCGTCACAGCCGGTGGAACCCATAGTTGTGGGTTGCGCACCGACGACACCGTCGAGTGCTGGGGATCTCCAAGCGGGTGGACGTCGTGGACGGACTGGGAGGACCTGACTGGCTTCAAGGCCGTCGCCGCCCACAACAGGTCGTGGTGCGGCATCCGAACCGACCACACCGCCGTGTGCGCCCACCGCTCGTCTGATGTGCCCTTCGGCGCTTACAAAGCCATCACTGCCGGCGAACTTCACGCTTGCGGGTTGCGCACCGACGACACCATCGAATGCTGGGGCTATAACGAGCACGGGCAGGCGGACCCACCGTCAGGCAACTTCAGGGCCGTCACCGCCGGATACAGGCATAGTTGCGGGTTGCGCACCGACGGCACCATCGAATGCTGGGGCTATAACGAGCACGGGCAGGCGGACCCACCGTCAGGCACTTTCAGAGCCGTCGCCGCCGGTGGTGGCCATAGTTGCGGGCTGCGCACCGATGACACCATCGAATGCTGGGGCAACAACGAGGACGGGCAGGCGGACCCACCGTCAGGCACTTTCAGAGCCGTCGCCGCCGGTGGTGGCCATAGTTGCGGTATCCGAACCGACTACGCCATCGCCTGTTGGGGCAACAACGACTACCAGCAGACCGATGCGCCCAATCGCAACTACATCGCCGTCAGCGTTGGCGGCAGGAATTCGTGTGGCATCCAAACCGACAACACCATCACCTGCTGGGGTGCCACACAGGGTTGGGAGCCTGGCGTGCCCACAGGCACCTTTAGAGCCGTCGACGTCGGCGAGTGGGACGCTTGCGCGCTACGCAGAGATGGCACCATCGTCTGCTGGAGCGTCCCCTGCGATGAGTGCTAGCTAGGGCAGCCTGCGGGCTGGGCTTCCTCGCGGTGGTGGTTGCCGTCCTCGTCGGGTGCGCGGTCCCTGACGCGGCAGCTCCGCAACAGCCTGTGTCGTCAGTCTCTGCTGAGAAGCAGGCTGCGGAATGGGCACCTGAGCCGGTCGTCACGACCGCTGTCACGACCACTATGGCCGTCGCGACGACGCTTACCCCCGCGCCGAGGGCCGCCGAGCACGAGACGGCCCCGGCAACCACAGCCGCGAAGACCACGTCCACCGTGACGACGCTCGCCCCCACAACCACCACGACAACGACCGAATCCGCGACTCCTCCCGAGGATCAAGGGGACCCGGCCAAAGCCGAGGTCGACAACGCCGCCGAGGTCGACAACCCCTACGAGGTCGACAACGCTGCCGAGGTCGACAACCCCTACGAGGTCGACAACGCTGCCGAGGTCGACAACCCCTACGAGGTCGACAACGCTGCCGAGGTCGACAACCCCTACGAGGTCGACAACGCCGGCGAACCTGACCCCGGCGGCGACGGAGGCGATGACCCTGCGGGGCAGACCATCGATGCTGCTGACACGGCGGTGGACGCCGCCGAGGCGGCGGTCGCGGTGGCGGCACCGCGCCGCGGAGTCATGTCGTACGAGCAGGCGGTCGCGGTGGCGCGCCGCTTGGCGCCTGGTTTCGTTGTTCCCAACGATTGTCGCCCTCCGCCTTTGGATTCGCCGTATTCGATGCCGAACGCGCCCCGGGCTTACCGCTCGGGCGTCCATGCCGGAGTCGATTTCTTGTGCTCGACGCCGGGATATCCGGTGGTGTCGGTGCTCGACGGCCATGTGGTGGTAGCGGCGGGCGACTATCAGGATCCGACGCTTCGGGAATGGAACGAGATACTTGCGGTGGCCACGGCGTTGGGGTTCACGCCGCCTTACACATTGGCGATGCTGTCGGGCAGGTACGTGGTGGTCGATCACGGCATCATCGACGATGTGGGTCATGTGGTGTCGCTGTATGCCCACATGGATGCGGTCGATCCCGCCATCGGGGTGGGAATGGCCGTCGAGGCTGGTCAGCGCCTCGGGGGCATCGGCAACACCGGCACTCGAGCCGGGGTCCTCGGGGATCCCAACCGGCAGCTGCACCTGCATTGGAACTTCTATGTCGACGGCCAGTACCTGGGCGTTGGGTTGTCCGAATCAGAAACCCGAGATGTCTACGCAGAGCTATTCAAGTACGCCACCGGCACAGAGCCAGAGCCGCAGCCTGGCACCGTCGACGCCGAAACCGGCCCCGAAGACCAAGACGTCGACACCCGCTCAGCACGTCCAGCGCCGGCGGGGCCGGGAACGCTCACACCCTCCGGCCACAAACCACTTACAGAACCGATCTCACTCGACCAGGCCCTTGAGACGGCGACACGGCTGTCTGGTGGCATCGTCGTACCCAGCGACTGCCAACCGGTGCCCCTGCCGTGGCCGTCGGCGCTTCCCAACGCACCCCGCCCCTACCGCTCGGGCACCCATCAAGGCATCGACTTCGACTGCCCGACCCTCCAACATCCCGTGGTGGCCGCGCTCGCCGGACGCGTGGTAATGGCTGTCGGTGACTTCGAGGATCCCTCACCGCAGCAACGGAACCAACTGCTCGACACAGCCTCAGCGCTGGGAGCCACCCCTGCGTACACGCTTGTCATGCTCTACGGCAACCACATCGCCGTCGACCACGGCATCATCGACGGCGTGGGCCATGTCGTGTCGCTGTACGCGCACCTCGACACGCTCGAAGCCGGCGTCAGAGCAGGCCTGTGGGTCGAGGCCGGCCAACGTCTCGGCACGATCGGCAACACCGGCACCCACGCGGGCGCCTCAGGGTCAACCCACGCACAACTGCACCTGCACTGGGAACTGCACATCGACGGCCACTACCTAGGCATCGGCCTGTCCGACACCGACACCCGAGCCGTCTACACAGCCCTCTTCGCCGATGCCGACGGCTAGCTGTGACGACCGGGGCTGGACCAATTGCAGCACGCTGACCTCGATGAACGCTCTTGGGTATCCATTAGACGGGAGAGTGTCGGACCCTTTGGCGGGATAGTCCCCTCGGCGAGTCCAGCGTTCCCCGAGGTCAGAGAAACGGGCTAGGTCAATACAACCCCCCGCCAGCCAGTGTGATGTCGCGAAGAGGTCGGACGCCGTCACATCGTGCGCCGCTACGCTCCGGCGATGCCCGAACCCGAGGCGGTCATCCTGCTGGCAAGCATCTTCTTGTTCCTCGTCGGCATACCCGCCGCGATCAGCTTTGGCGTCTACCGCCTACTTCGGAGCCGCCTGAGCATCGGACCCTGGGCCTTCGCCGGCCTGGCGGCCGGGTTCTGGGTGCTCGTCGGGCTCGCCTTGAGAATCGCAGGGGTATGAAGCCCAAGAGAATCTAGGGTTTGGGAGTCAACCTGCAAGTCTTGGCCGCAGAATACAGCAAACGGTGAATCACAGCGGTCAAATTTAGGGTTTCAGCTATTACCTGCAAAACTCCTGCCAGCTGGCGCTAGGCTCCGGCTGTGGGAATGGAGCGCTTCGCTGACTCGCCGGTGGGCAAGTTGGTGCCAGTCGAAGTGCCCATCGGCGACGAGATGGTGCGGCAACTGGCGTTCGTGCCGTCGCCCCTGCCCGACCATTTGACGCTCTCACAAGCGACCTGGTCGGCAGCGATGAATGCTGCTGGCGAACTCGGACAGCTCGCGGGAATGACTCGGAGCCTGCAAGTCGAGCCGACCCTGCTCGCTGGCCTGACGGTGCGGCGCGAGGCGCTGAGCACGTCTGCTCTAGAAGGAACCTACGCACCGGTCGGCGACGTTCTCGCCAGCGAAGTGTCGCCCCTATCGCCCCGCACGACAGCCATCACTGAGGTGTTGAACTTCGTGCGAGCAGCCGATCACGGCGTGCAACTGCTCACAGAACTGCCGGTGTGCATGCGCATGGCCTGCGAGTTGCACGCCATCCTGGTTGAGGGCACGCCAAGCGAGGACTACCAGAAGGGTCAAGTCCGCAAGACACAGGTGGCCGTCGGAGCCAGCGCCTCCGCGCACCCGGCCGAGAAGCTGCGCCAGGCCCGGTTCGTGCCACCGCCACCAGGGCACGTCCTGATCGACGGCCTGAGCCAGTGGGAGCGCTGGTCGAACACGGCCGGGCTGCATCCGCTGATACGGGTCGCGGCCTCGCACTATCAGTTCGAGACATTGCATCCCTTCACCGACGGCAACGGCCGCATCGGGCGGCTGATCGCAATCCTCCAGCTGATTGAAGCCGGCATCCTTGACACTCCGGTGGTCAACCTGTCGCCGTACTTCGAAGCTCGTCGCGACCGATACATCGGGCTGCTCGAGCAGACCAGCACCACTGGGGCGTGGGACGAGTGGATCACCTTCTTCTGCAATGCGCTCGCGTCGCAGGCAGCCGACGGAGTCCAGCGGATCCGGGAACTGCTCGACTGGCGTGACAGCACGCTGGCGAGATTGCGCGACGCCGGAGCTCGAGGAACGGTACATGTCGTGATCGACCAACTCATCAGCCAGCCGATGACGACCGCACGCGCCATCAGCGACCATCACGGCGTCAGTGCGAACGCAGCCAACCACGCACTGAAGCGGCTGGTGGAGCTGGGCATCGTGCAGGAGATCACCGGCAAGCCCTACGCCCGGGTCTACGCAGCTTCAGACGTACTAGCCCTGCTCCACCGCCCGTCCGTGTAGCACTCCCCGTAGCCCCCGATCCCGGGGCGACGTACACCGGCGGGTCCCAGCGCTCGTAGCTCAATTTGGATGGAGCATCTGACTACCTCTGATTGCCATTGGGATCGACTGACATTAGATTGAAGTCAATCGATTCGATTGACTTCCAGTCGACGAAGGAGTCTGCATGAGCCAGATCACCGCCCGGGTTCCCGATGAGCTTGTTGAGGCGCTGGATGCGGCCGCTGAGGATCTGAAGCGCAGCCGGGCCGACATCATTCGCCACGCCTTGGAACGCTACTTGGAGGACTACGACGATCTCGATGTGGCCCTTGAGCGCCTGCGAGACCCGGCCGACCCGGTACTCGATTGGGACGAGGTCCGACGAGAGCTGCTCAGTTCGGATTGATTCCCGCGCGGCCAGAGAACGAGACCGAACGCGAGAAGCCGTAGTCGATGGCCGCGTACTCGGTCCAGATCAAGCGCAGCGCCACCCGGGACCTGGCGCAGATTGCTCGCCAGGATCGCGAGCGCATTGTGTACGCCATTGATCGTCTCGGCGAGCAGCCGCATGCGGGCTATCCGCTGAAGGGAGCCTTGCGGGGCCTTCGCCGCATACGCGTCGGCGACTACAGGGTCATATACGAGGTGCTCGACAATGAACTGGTGGTCCTCGTTGTTCGAGTCGCCCACCGCCGAGAGGCCTATCGCCGCCGCTAGACCTCCAGCTCCCGTCAAACGAGCATGCGCTGCATTATGAC
Source organism: Candidatus Aldehydirespirator sp. (assembly GCA_965203635.1). GTDB lineage: Bacteria > Actinomycetota > Acidimicrobiia > Acidimicrobiales > Aldehydirespiratoraceae > Aldehydirespirator. The sequence goes on along the minus strand of OZ241903.1, from coordinate 1,160,621 downwards.
CACGTCGAGCCAGCCGCCGAACTTGCGGCCGACTTCCTGTTCGGTGCCCACAACCGTGAATCCGACGGCTTCGTGCAGCTGGACCGACGCTTGGTGGCCTCCGGCGATGCGGGCGATCATGGTGTGGAAGCCGCGGGCCTGGGCCAGGCCGACCAGTTCCCGCATGAGCCGCCGGCCGACGCCCCGGCCGCGCACGGTTTCGTCGACGTAGACGCTGGACTCCACCGAGGTCCGGTAGGCGGCTCTGGGCCGGTACTCGCTGAGCGACGAGAAGCCGACGACCCGCCCGCCGAGTTCGGCCACCAGCACTCCGTGGGCGCCGGCCCGTTCCTGCAGCCAGGCCTGCTGGTCCTCGAGGGTGCGGGGCACGAGGTCGAAGGTGTGGGTGGTGTGCTCGACCTCGTAGTTGTAGATGCGCCGGATCTCCTCGGCGTCGTCGACCGTGGCGAGCCGCACGACCACTTCGTCCATGCCCCCGAGGCTACGGCCCCGCGAGGTTGGAGGTCTGGCAGCGTCCCGGTCGGTGGCCGCCCCGGGTTGCGGCCCGGCTCGGCTGGCCGAGCGGGGGGTGCGCTGCGGTAGCTTCCGCGTCATGTACCGACCCGACATCGTCTCCGTGTTTCGCCGGACAGCGCGACGCCACGGCGACCGCCCGTTCCTGATCGACAGCCAGTCGTCGGTGACCTACGCCCAGGCCGAGCAGCTCACCGACACCGCCGCGGCCGAGCTGGTCGACCGGGGCGTGTCGCCGGGCGACACGGTCGGCTTCTGCGCGCCGGACCGGGTGTCGTTGTGGCTCGGCATCATCGCCGCCTGGAAGGCCGGCGCCCTGCCCGGCCTGCTCGACGCCCAGCTCAGCGCCGACGCCCTGCCGTACTTCGTCGGCGACGTCGACGCGCCGGTCGTCGCCGCCGCCGTGGAGCGTCACGATGTCTTGCTCGCAGCCGGCGCCCGCTCCGTGATCGACCTCGAAGAGCTGGCCCCGGCCGCCGCCCCGGCCGCCGCTTCGGGCACCGGCCCCGACCCCGTTGACCGGCACGGACCGGATGCGCCCCTGTACCTGAGCTACACCTCGGGCACGACCGGGCTGCCCAAGGGCGTGGTGCTGCGCTCGGCCGACGTGACCCGGGCCACGTCGTGCATCGCCGACCGCCTCGGACTCCGCCACGACGACGTGCTGCTGGCCACCACCCCCATCCCCAGCAGCTTCCAGCTGGTCGCCGCTCTGATGCCGGCGGTCCACACCGGCGCCGCGGTGGCTCTGGTGGCGGGCCGGCCGGTGGCCGAGATGTGGCAGGTGGCCCGCGACAACCGTGCCACTGTGCTGGTCGCCTACCCGCTCACCTTGGCCGACATTGTGAACGCTCCCGATGCGGCCGACGATCCGCCGTTCCGGGTTGCCCTGTCGGGCGGCTCGCCGCTGGCCCCCCGCATCAAGCGCGACTACCTGTCGACGCTGGGCATCTCGCTGCTGGAGAGCTACGGCCAGAGCGAGATGGGCGGGTTCATGGCCATGGGCAGCCCAGCGGACGGCGAGCGGGCTCTGGAGGGCTGGGTGGGCCGCCCCCTGCCCGACCGTTCCGCCTACGTGGCCGGCGTCGACGAGCCCTTCGACGAGCTGCCCGCGGGCGAGGTCGGCGAGGTGCTGGTCGCTCACGGCTTCTTCGGTGAGTACCGCAACAAGCCCGACCGTTTCGCCGACACCACCCAGGGCGGCGTGCTCCACACCGGCGACCTGGCCGTGGCCGACCCCGACGGTTATATAAAGGTGTTGGGCCGCACCAACGAGGCCGCGTCGGCCGCCGCCCGGGGCGGGTTCCTGCGTGAGCTGGAGGACGCCCTCTACGGCCACCCGGCGGTGCTCCATGCCGCGGTGGTGGATCGGGGCGACGGCGAGCTGGCCGGCTTCTACGAGGCCCGCTCCGGCCATGCGGTCACCCCCGGCGAGCTGATCGCCCACGCCGGTGCGACCGTGCCGGCCGCCCTGCTGCCGTCCACCATGACCGAACTGGACGCCATGCCCCGCACCTTCAGCGGCAAGGCCGACCGCCTGGGCCTAGCCCACCGCGCCGCCACCGCCGGCTAAATCGGGCTTGAGCTGGTGTGTGGCCATCGGTCTCTAGCTGGTGGGCGGGGTGGTTCGGCCGCTCCCGGAATATCCCCAGCACTCGATGCTGTTGTTGGTGCGCACACCGCATGAGAAGGAGCTGCCTGCGGACACGGCGAGGAACTCACCGGCAGGGGCCTGCGTCTCGCCGTAGGCATCACGGCCCCAGCACGACACGGTGTTGTCGACGGCCAGAGCGCAGGAATGCCTGAAGCCTGCCGACACGGCCAGGAACTCTCCGTCCGGCGGGAACGATTGTTGATCTCGGGTCTCTCCCCAGCAGTCGATGCTGCCGCCGGTACGAACGGCGCACGTGTGAGTGGTGCCGGCGGACACGTCGATGAAGGGTCCTCCGAACGGGTAGTAGCCGCGTTTGCAGCCGGAGACACCGCACGTCAGGGGGGCTGTCGGGTTCTCGTGGCCGGCCTGCCCGTGACCGTTGCCGCCCCAGCATTGGATGGTCCCGTCGGTTCTCAAGCCACAGGTGTGCTCCCAGCCGGCGGACACCTTGAGGTACGACCCGGCTTCGGGTGTGGCTTGACCGTTGTGGTTGAGCCCCCAGCATTGGACGCCGCCCGGGTTGTCGTCGCCGGCGCCCACCGCGCAGGTATGCCTGAAGCCTGCCGACACGGCCAGGAACTCTGTCCGCGGCCGCTTGGTCTGCCCGTCGTCGCTCTCGCCCCAGCACGACACGGTGTTGTCGACGCGGAGCGCGCAGGAGTGACGGCCGCCTGCGGACACGGCCGCGAACTCGCCCGCCGGTGAGATCAGTTGCTTCTCCAGGTTGTCGCCCCAGCACACGAGAGACTTGTCGGCCCGAATGGCGCACGCGTGCTGGTTGCCGGCGGAGACCGCTGTGAATCCGGACGCGGCTGCGGTTGCGGGCCCCGAGGATCCGCCCGGCGTGTCGACGAGCCCGAGGGCTCTGGCCAGGAACGTGGCCATGTGGGCCCGGGTGGTGGGCCGGTCGGGGCAGAAGTTGGTGCCGTCGCCGCATCCTCGGGTGATGCCCGACGCCGCCAGTTTGGCAACGTCGGGAGCGAACCAGGCGTCGGCGGCGACGTCGCTGAAGTTCGGGTCGGGTCCTGCGGCCAGCCCGAACGCACGCGAGAGGAACACGGCCATGTGGACCCGGGTGACACCGCCGTCGGGGCAGAAGTTGGTGCCGTCGCCGCATCCTCGGGTGACGCCCAGTTCGGCGAAGCGCTCGATGAACGCGGCGTTCGGGTGGGTGGCTTCGACGTCGGCGAACCGGGTGGAGGTCACTTCCGGTGGATCCTGCTCGTCGAGCACCCTTACGGTCCATACCGCCATGGTGGATCGGTCCAGTGGCACGTCGGGGCAGAACCCGTCGTCGCAGAGAGTGCCGTCGAAGACGCCGTTCTTGTGGAGCGCCTCAACCGCCGGCGTGTAGAAGGCGCTCGCGGGGGTGTCCGGAAACGGCCCGGCGTCCTGCGCCCCGGCCATTGGCGCCGGCACTGCGAGTGTCATCGACGCAGCCATCAGCGCCGCCGTGGCGCTGACGGCCAGCCTGCGGCGAAGCGTGGTCCCGGTGGTGGTCATGGCGGACAACTCCTCCGTGCCGGCACTTGCAGACCAGCGAGCATGGCGCCCGCGACGGGCTGACAATAGTCCAGCGGGCAGCAGCGACCTCTGCCGGAGCCCGTTCGACGAGGCGGTGGGCTCGGACGCGACTCGGGGGTAGGGCCGCGGAGGGCGTAGCCGGCTCGACTTACGGCCCGCCCCTCGCTCGCCGCTAGGTTCCGGAGACAATGGGCCGCCCCCCGGACACCGTGAACGCGGCTGATCTGCTGACCGACGCCGTCGCGGCTCGGCCGGGCACTGCCGCCACCGCCGTCCACTGGGTCGACCGTGATCGCGCGCTTACATATGGGGAAGCCGTCGACGCCATGGCCCGGGCCGCGGCGGTGCTGGCCGGCTTCGGCGTGCCCCCCGGCGGTCGGGTCGGCCTGTTCGCCCATCCCGGGCTCGACTATGTGGTGGCCCTGCTGGGTGCCTGGCGGCTGGGAGCGACCGCCGTGCTGGTGGACCTGGCCGACAAGGACCGCTTCCACGAGCTGATGACTGCGGCCTCGCCCCACGCCGTCGTCTACACCAACGACCACTTCGACTACGTCCAGCCCGCGGTGGCCGCCCTCGGCGCTGCCCGCCCCCGCCCCACGGTGTTCGCCGGCATGGACGGACCCCAGCCCGGCACGGTCGGCTGGCTGGACGCCCTGGCCGAGGCCACCCCCCTCGTCGAGGCGCCGGCGACTGCCGTCACCGCGGCCGAGCCACCCCTGACCACGAGCACCACAATCCCCACCGACGCGCCCACCCCCACTGCTACAGCAGCCAATGCGATCGCCTTCACCGCCCCTGCATCGGCCACTACCCGCACCCACGCAGAGCTGATCGAAGCCGCCACCGCTGTGGCCGCTCGCCTCGACCTCAACCCGGACGACGCCACGCTCTGCCCCACACCGCTGGCCCAGCCGTTCCATCTCGAGGCCAGCATCCTGCCCGCCCTGCTGCGGGGCGCCACCGCCGGCCTCCTCAAGTCGTGGAAGCCCGACGACGCCTGGGAGGCCATGGAGCGCAACGGCACCACCGTGCTCTGCGGCACCCCCGAACACTGCGTGCAACTCCTGGAGGCATCCACCGCCCGGGGCCGCAAGCCCGCATCCCTCCGAGCCGCGGTCACGACGGCAACCACCCCGGACACCGACGATCTCGCCGACCGCCTCCGCACCGAACTCGACATCGATCTGCTGGTGCGGACCTCCCCCTCCCACTGAGAGAGGCCGCCATGGGTGACATGCGCTTGGGGATCACTTTGTGGGCCGACCGGGACGTGGCGGGCCTGGGCCGCCTGGCCGCCTGCGCCGAGCGCACCGGTTTCGACGACGTGTGGTGGCCCGACCACTACATGCACCGCGACGTCGGCGCCACCCTCACCGCCTGCGCCCTGGCCACCGACCGGGTGCGGCTCGGCACGGCGGTCACCAGCCCGCTGCTGCGCCATCCGGGCGCCCTGGCGTCGCTGTTCGCCTCGCTGGCGGAGATCGCCCCGGGCCGCATCGTGGCCGGCATCGGTCCCGGCGGCTGGGAGCTGCCCACCCAGCTCGGCATCCACGAGCCCCGGCCCCTCACGATCACCCGTGAGACAGCCCTGCTGCTGGCCGACCTCCTGAAGGGCCGCCCCGCCACCGCCGCCCCCGCCGCCGCCGGCCCTGCCGCCAAGTCGGGCACCACGACCAGGTTCCCGCTCACCGGGGCCCGGCTCGACTTCACGCCTCCCCAGCCCATACCCCTGTACCTGGCGGCCCGGGGCCCTCGCATGATGTCGCTGGCCGGCGAGCTGGCCGACGGCCTGATCACCCACAGCCTGTCGCTGCCGTTCATCGAGCACGTCGTCGAACGAGTAGCGCTCGGCGCCCAGCGAGCCGCGCCCGACCAGCGAGCCGTCGCCGCCCCCGCCGCCGCCACATCCCGCCGACCCGGCGATTGCTCGATTGCGGTTTGGCTGGAGATCTTCTTGCATGACGACCTGGCCCATGCCCGGGACGTGCTGCGTCCCCGTTGCCGGTACATGGTGGGCGGGGAGTTCGACCCGAGCATGATCCCGCTGTACGGCCTCGACCCCGCCGAGGTGATGCCGGTACGTCAAGCGGTGCGCAACAACGACCCCAAGGCCCACGAGCTCATCACCGACGACATGGTGGACGCCTTCTCGATCTGCGGTTCGGTGCACCGGGCCGCGGAGAGGATCGACGCCCTGCGGGCCGCGGGTGTGAGTGAGGTCATCCTGAGCTTCGGCCCGGGCATCAACGAGGACGAGATCGCATCGGTGGGGGAGGCGATGCTGACCTTCCTCGACCGCTAGACACACGCACGAACCGAAATTGATGCGGATATTGGGCATATAGGGCCCACTTTCGGCATCAATTTCGGCAGAGGGCACACAGAGGGCACCCCACCCCACCGCACCCCGCCCCGACCGACCCTCAAGTAGTTCGCACACCTATACATAAGGAGAAGACCCCATGAAGGTGGCTGTTCTTGGTTCTGGCGGCGGCGCCCTGGCGGTGGCCGCCGACATGTCCCGCCACGGCCGGGCCACGACGCTGGCCGACTTCGACGACTTCATGTCGAACCTCGAGCCCGTCGCGGCCAACAAGGGCGTAACCGTCACCAACGACTGGCACGGCCCCGAGACCCACCCGGTCACCGTCGCCCCCGACATCCCCGAAGCCCTAAAAGACGCGGCCCTGATAGTCACTGTCGTCCCGTGCTTCGCCCACGACCGCTGGGTGGAGGCCATCGCCCCCCACGTCACCGCCGACCAGACGGTGCTGTTCCTGGGCGAGGGCAGCGGCGCCATCGTCGCCCGCCGGGCCATCGCCGCACCGACCGTCATCGCCGAGGCCAACACCCTGCCCTACCTGGCCCGCCCCACCGGCCCCGGCTCGGTCACCGCTTTCCGCAAGCTGGGCGGCGTGCTGGTCGCCACCCTGCCGGCCACCCCCGCCGCCACCGCCCACACAATGAACCTGATCGACGATGTCTGGCCCTACGCCACCGCCACCGACACGGTGTGGAACACGGTGCTGGCCAATTACAACGCCATAGACCATGTGGCCGCGATGATCGCGAATGCGGGTACTCTCCAGAACCGTTCCGGCGGGATGTTGTTGTGGGGCGAGGGCGCCACGCCTGCGGTGGTGAATGTGATTGAGACGGTCGACAACGAACTGCTGGCTCTTCGCCAGGCGCTCAACTCGAAGGAGCCGCGCCGTTACCAGGACTTCCTGGTGGCCCAGGGCTTCGCTCCCGACCTAGGCCCCGGCGCCACCCTGTTCGACACGGTGAGGGCGTCGAAGCTGGTGGTGTCGTATGCGCCCACGGGCGACGCCGGCGGGCTCGACACCCGCTATGTCACTGAGGACGTGCCCTATGCGCTCGTGCTGGCGTCGTCGCTGGGCGAGGCTACGGGCGTGCCGACTCCGGTGGTCGACGGGCTGGTGGACATCGCCTCGTCGATGCTGGGCCGGGACTTCCGGGCCGAGGGCCGCACGCTGGCCACCCTGGGCCTCGACGGGCTGGACACCACCGGCCTGATCGGCTTCGCCCGCACCGGAGTCTTCCCGTGACCGGCCCTGGCGATGGCCCCGGCGACGCCACCGGCCCCGGCCCCGGCGATGGCCCCGGCCCCGGCCCCGGCGATGTCACCGACATCCGTGACGCCGGCCGCAAGCCCCCCGACGACCCCCTCGACCTCCGCGACCTCCACGACCCCGTCGACCCGGCGGACTCCGAGGTCCCCAACGGCATGAACGCTCGCGGCCTGGCCCCGGCCGTGCACGCCATCACCAACGTCACCGCCCTGGTCGGCCGCGACCTCGAACCCCTGCGCTGCCACCTATACATACGAGACGGCCTGATCGCGGCCATCGTCCCGGCCTCCGACGGCACCACCCCGCTGGCCGCGGCCCCGCCGCCCGCCAAGGACCTGCTCGAGCGGGCGACGCTCACCATCGACGGCAAGGACATGATCGCGATCCCGGGCATGGTCGACGTCCACGATCATCTGCGGGTCCTGGCCCCGGGCCTGCCGATCGCCGAGGGCCTCCCCCTCGACGAGTTCCTGAAGGTCCAGTGGGCCACCCAGGCCCACATGGGTCCCCCGGAGTACGAGATGGCCGCCTTCCTGGGCGCCCTCCAGCGCCTGAAGTGCGGCATCACCACCGCCGTCGACCACGCCTACACGTTCCACGAGCCCGACCTGGACGCGGCCTGCGTCAACGCCTTGGAGTCGTCGGGGATCCGCTGGGCCTACGCCCGGGGCATCATGACCCGCCCCTATGAGCCGGTGTGCGAGACGTTCGAGCAGGCCGCCGACAACATCCGGGCCGTCCTGGACCACACGGCGGTGACCCCGGAGCGCCTGTTCGTGGCCCCGGTCAGCATCCGCCAGGCCACGCCCGAGGAGTTCGCCCGGAGCGCGGCCCTGGCCGACGAGCTCGGCGCCGGCACCTACACCCACGCCTCCGAAACCCAAGCCGAACGCGAGACCTGGCTACAGGAGGCGAAGGCCACCCCGATCAAGGCCCTCGACCGGGCCGGCTTCCTGACAGAGCGCACGGTGCTGGCCCATTGCGTGATCCTCGACGACGACGAGATCGAGCTGCTGGCCGCCCGCGGCGCCCACGTCGTCCACTGCCCGTCCAACAACATGAAACTGGCCAAGGGCGTGACCCGGGTGCCCGATCTGCTGGCCGCCGGAGTGAACGTGTGCCTGGGCGTCGACATGATGACCGACATTTTTTCGGAGATGCGGGCCGAACTTCATGTACAGTCTCTTCATTCTGGTGACCCTGCGGTGCTGTCGTCCCGCGACGTGCTGCAGTTGGCCACCTGGCGGGGTGCGGCCGCCGTTTTCCCCAACTCGGCCGCCCCCGCCGACCTTCTCACCCCGGCCTCCGCCGGCCACCGGGTGGCGCTGGGCGAGCTGGCGCCGGGCTGCGCGGCCGACATCGTGCTGGTCCCGGCCCGCTCGCTGCTCCAGGCCCCGCTGCTCGATCCTCTGCACGCGGTGGTGCATCAGACCCATGCTCCGATGGTGCGCCATGTGCTGGTGGACGGCCATCTGGTGGTGGCCGACGGCGTGTCCACGCTGGTGGACGAGCAGGAGCTGATGATCGAGGCCGAGCGGGCCTGCAACTACTGGCTCGACCAGCTCGACCTGCCTGCCGGGCCCGACGGCGTGTGGTTCCCGCCCCCTCCGCCGGAGTTCCCGGACCTTTCGCCTGAGGGCTGGGCATAGCCCCGCCGGGGCCCGCAACGGCGCGAGTGGCGTAGCGCTTGGTGGTCGGCGAGGTTCACTGGGTGTCGAGGTCTGTGAGGAGGGCTTGACCGCCTCGGAGACGGCGGCATGTCAGCGCATAGCGACATGGCAGTGATGTCAGGATATGGTGATACATTGGTCGTGTCGTAATATCCTGACCTCTGGAGGTGGGGAATGGCCGCCAGCACCGACTCCAGCACCAACCAGCCCCGGCATAACATCAGCCGACCCTATGAACTCGCGGCTGCGCTGCGAGCCATCCGCCGCGAGCAGAACCTCACCCAGGCGCAACTCGCCAGCCTCTCAGGCACCAGCAGGCAGTGGATCTCCGAGGCTGAGAACAACAAGCTCCCATTCGGCGTCGCGCTGGTTTGCAGGCTCGTCTACGAACTCGGGTACCAGATCGCGCTCGTGCCGGCATCAGAGCAGGCACCGGACTTGGAGGCCCATCTGACGGGCATGGTCGGCGAGCCGGCCGACGTCTTTGAGGACGTTGCCGACGGCTTTGAGGACGTTGTGGAGGAGGCCTAGTGATCCTCGACGTTCTCATAGAGGCCCGCCTTGCGGGGCGGCTCGACCTGACCCGCCCCGAACATCCCGTGTTCACCTACGACACGGCCTATGCGCGGGACGGTGACGCCACCCCTTTGTCGACGCTGTTCCCGCCGGCCGCGGCCCCACCCGAGGGCGAGACTCTGTTGTCCTGGCTGCACGGGTTGCTGCCCGACCACGACGCAGTGCTGGCCTCGCTATGCGAGGAACACGATGTGCCGCCCGCTCATCCGGTGCTGTTGCTCGGCTGCCGTGTGGGCGAGGACTGCGCTGGTGCGGTGCAGTTGTGCGACGCGGGGCGTACGCCGAGCCTGCTATCCGGCGCGGGCAGCCTCCATCCACTCACTGACGACGAGGTCTTCGACTGGCTCCGGAATCTGCGGGCCGATCCCGCCTACTGGCCCGCGGGGCACGCCACCGCTCGCGGTTTCAGTCTTGCCGGCATGCAGCCGAAGCTCGCTCTGCGACGCACCGCGGCGGGGTGGGCCGTGCCGCGGGGGGCTGAGCCGTCGAGCCACATCCTCAAAGTGACCCGCCACCGCTATCCGCACGAGGCGCTGATGGAGCACATCGCGCTGGGCACTGCGTCGCGTATGGGCATCCCCGCCCCGCCCAGTGCGGTGATCACCGATGGCGACGTGGAGGCCATAGTGGTGCGCCGCTTCGATCGGCGCAGAGCCGACGGCCGCCTGGTCCGCGTCCATCAGGAGGACCTCTGCCAAGCGCTCGGCTACTCGCCGGACCTGAAGTACCAGAACCAGGGCGGGCCGACACCCGGCGGCATCGCTGCGACGCTGCGCAGCGTCGAGATACCTGGCCGCACTCGGATGGTCGAGGCGTTCCGTGACATGCTCGCGTTCCAGTGGCTCATCGTCGGCAACGACGCCCACGCCAAGAACTACGGGCTGCTGCTGCAAGGCCGGGGCCGGTATCTGGCTCCGCTGTACGACGCGTGCTCGTGGATGCCGTACCGGCTGCCCGCAGAGAAGATCAGCGCCCTGCGCACGGCCATGAAGATCGGTCGCAACTATCGCATCAGCAGCGCCGACCAGCCCACCGCGATGCTGCACACAGCAGACCGGCTCGGTCTGCCCGCCGACGACTTGACGGCTCGCTTCGGGGAGCTGGCGAGCCTGTTGCCGTCCGCTCTCGACAAGACCGTCGCAAGTCTCCCGCCCGCGATGGCGGACCTGCCCATAGTTGCCGGCTACCTCATCGACCAGCACCGCCGCGCCGTCCGCTGCGAGGCGATCGCGGAGCGAGGCCGCCACGCGGCCCTGGCCCGCACCACCAAGAAGCGCGCCGCCTCCGCCTGAGGGCTGGGCGTAGCGCCGGTGTGGTCTGGTCAGGGGCCGGCAGGAAATGCCTGGGGAAATACCCGTATGCCATGCGTCCACGCGTTACTTTGTGCCCCGTGACGGGTAGTTGCTCCGCGCGGTGCCTACTAGTACGATGTCGAGACGTGTTCGACGACGAGGCGCCGTTTGTCGGCGCCCAGGGCAGTGGTGTTAGCTGCGTGCCGAAGCTGGGATGAGATCGAGGATGATTGACCGCGTTGAACAACCCACCGTGATACACTTTCCGCCCGTCACGGGCCCGACCATCGTGGTAGGGTTCTCTAAACGTCCCGGACGAGAGACCGAAGGGGGTGCAGCCCTTGAACAGCGCGTGTAGCGTGGTACAAGTTGCATCCCGGTCGGTCGTCATGTGCGAGGCGTACATGTCCGTCCGGGCCGAACTTGCCACAGATGGAAACCAGGTATAGAAAGGAGGGGCACATGCCCCATTTGAAGGGGCCTGTGCCCCAAGCACAAGCAAAGGAGGGGCCGATGCCCCAGCTAGTGAAGAAGCGGCGCTCGGGTTGGGCAGTGCTCGCCGTGGGTGCCTTGGTCGCTTCCATTCTCGCTGTCGGGACCGGAGCGGTGTCGGCTCAGCCCGGCAGCACCATCACCGCCGCCAGTCCGAACCACAACCCGGACGCAGGTGCGGACTGGTCGGCGTGTGTGGGCGCGGCCGGTACCCACGACGCGGCGTTCAGCGACGTGGAAGAGGACAGCGTCCACGCCGATGCCATCAACTGCATCGCCCACTACGGGATCACCCTCGGTATAGGCGACGGGTTGTACGGCCCCGACAGTCACGTGACCGCGTTCCAGATGCGGCTGTTCGTGCAGCGGGCTGCTGATCTGATGGGCGCCGACGGCGAAGAGGTGCTCTCGGGCGTCGAGTTGTCCGACACCGTGACCCGTCTGCAGATGGCGCAGTTGATGTTCAGGCTCGTGGACGACATCGACGACGACGTGCGCATCAGCCCCGCGGACGGCCAGATCCAGTTCTATGACGACGACACCAACACGTGGACTGTCGTGGACGACTACTTCGCTGACGCCAAGGCTCAGGTGCCGATCTTCGAGTCTCAGGTGGTCGGCGCGGCCTACGAGTTGGGCATCACCCGCGGCACCAAGGGCGACGGCACTCTGGTCAGCACGCCTGGCAGCACGTTCGAGCCGTCCGGGAATGTGACTCGAGCGCAGATGGCTTCGTTCATCGCCCGCACGTTGGATCATTCGAATCTGCGTCCTGCGGGTCTGGCCATCCAGCGCAACAGCAACCAGGAGACGATGGTCTCTTATCGCGACGCCTCCTTCGCTCCGATCGAGGACGCCCGCATCGACGTGTTCTCGGCGCAGTACCCCGACGATGCGTTCGACGAGGACGACGGTGAGTGCGAGGGCAACTTCGTGAAGGACGAGACCCCGAGCCACTCCACCTGCGCGATCGACATCGGTGATCAGCTCACCGACGACGAGGGCAACGTGCTGTTCACGCTGGCGAGCGACTCCGATCCCATCACCGCGACCTGCGCCACCGACTCCACGGCTGTTCTGAGGTTCGAGTCGGCCCCGGGCAGCGCAGGGCGCACGTTCTGGGCCTGGACCGGCGACCAGGGCGACGAGGTCGACGAGGACACCGACCTCCAGAAGCTGGAGGCTGTGGCCCGTCCGGTCGGCAGTGCCGGGCCTGACTACGCGCGGATCACCGGCGGTCTGCCCACCGGCGACGAGCTGGCCAAGATGGGCGAGACGGTGACCTTCACGCTGCAGCTGTACTCGCAGGTCGGAGCCGCCCCCAACGCCGACAAGGACGTCGCGGTGGGGCCGGACCGCTCCCGCAACCCGTACCACCTGAGGGTCCAGAAGTACTTCCTGGCACGGGTGGACGGAACCGACTCCGACCACGGCAGCGACACAGGCGACGCGGCCAAGGCAGGTACGGCCTCCACCGGCACGGGCCTGTTCCAGCAGGCTCCGGGCGACTGGTCCTACGCCAATGCGCTGGGCATGGCTTCGCCCGGTGGCACCCCTGTCACTGCTGCCAACGCGTTGTTCAACACTCCGGTTGACACGGTGGTGTGGCCCAACGGCGACGGCGAGTACGTCGTCACGTTGACCAACATCGACCTGAACGCCGCTCCCGCGGTGAACAACACCGATGTGGGCGTGTTCTTCACGCTGACGCCGTTCGTCGCGGCGAACGACCTCATCGACGCCAACCTGGTGACCGAGCTCGAGGCGAAGGGCAACTACGTCGGCCATATGGACGATGTCGCTACAGCCGGCAATGTCGATGTGGCGTCGGGTCATGTGATCTTCTCCGACGACGCCTCGGATGCGCATGCCGTCTCCGGAGAGACGTCCACGTACCGGCTCATCGCCGGTACCCGCACCGGCAACAGCGTGACCGTCAAGGTGGTCGACCAGTACGGCGACGGGATGCGAAACGTGGCCATCAACGTCAGCAGCGATCAGGACGCCATCGCCATGGCTACTGACGAGGTCGTCTACCCCGAGGAGGTAGACATCACCGTCCAGTCCACCGAGAACCGCAACGATGACGCCACGGTCGGCGACCAGACAACCACGGTCACCAGGTCGGGCTTGACCCACGGCACCTTCGTCGCCGGTGACCCCGGCGGCACTCCGCCCACGGTCGCTTCGGTCACCATCGATTCCAGGGCGGTCGGTCGGACTCCTGACACGATCGGTGATGACGACATTGAGGGCGTGTTCAACACTCGCCGCAACGGCACCTATCGCGTCGGCTACACCTACACCGGCACGACTGCTCAGACCGAGGTGATCACACCCGAGAGCATCGAGGTCAAGTCGTCGGTGCTCAATGCCGACAGCACCGCTTCGGTGACGACGACCACCAGGGAGCAGGAGGTGGGCAGCACGGTCTCGGTCTACTGGGCCAAGACCGGCAACACCGCCGCTTCCACCGGCGGACTGGATCCCAATACGGAGCGGCTGCCGGTGCTGGTGCGTGATGTCGCCAGCCGGACCATCGTGGTCAACGAGCCGGGCGCAGAGACCGACGCCGACAATCCGATGGCGTACTTCTATGACGAGGACGACACCTTCACCATCGCCGGTGTTGGCGCCACCTTCGAGATGTTCGAGGAAGCCCTCAGCGCCACCTTCAAGGACGACAAGATCTACGTGGACTACATCGAGTGGAGGAACTACGTGGTCACCCGTCCTGGCAGGGTGAGCCGGACGATCTGGGAGCTCAGCCTGAGCTGCACGGATCCCTCCGGGCTCAGCCTGAACACCGACGGCAACGCGTGGGAGTGATTGTTAGGTCGCTCTAGAGCGACATAGAACCACCAACCCAGGAGGCCCCGGCGCAAGCCGGGGCCTCCTCGCGTCCAGCGCAGGGACAGCCGGACTGTGCCGGTTTGCTAGCGTGGAGTCATGGAGGCGGAGAGTTCCGGATCGATCTCCAAGCCACCGCTCGCCGGTAGTCCTGGTGGGCTCGGGGCGCCCCGATGAAGGGAGCAACTATGTTTGAGCGTCGCAACGATAAGCCCGGCAGGGGCCGGCTTCGCACGGCTCTGGCCGTCGTCGCGGTGACGGCCGTGGTGGCCTCGATGGCCGTCGTCGGCACGGTGGCCGCCCAGACCGGTCAGCGGTTCCCCGACGTGCCCCGGACCCACTACGCCTACGACTCGGTCGAATGGGCGGTAGCGAACGGGATCACCCAGGGCTGCGGCGACGGCCGGAACTTCTGTCCCGAGAACACGCTCAACCGGGCCCAAATGGTCACGTTCCTCAAGCGCTACCACGACAAGTTCCACGGCACCGCGGCCGGCAACGGCGACAACGGCGACGATCCCGAGGAATGGGTGATTGATGGCTTCGGAACGACGGGGACTTTCGGCGGAGACTCGGTCACCCTCTCAGCCGGGCAGTACGTGGCCACCTTCGAGCTGCGATTCCGCACCGATACTCCAGGTGACATCACGATGGTAGATGTCCAGGTGGGTGGCCCCGAAACTAGTAGCAACAGGCCGCTCTTTCCCACGCTAGGGGTCGCCAATAGGACACACAGTGGCGGTTTGCTGACTTTCAGACAGCGTGGCAGCTTTGAGGTCAGCACCCGCGGCGGGCTCAGTCGGTTGCCGGAGGGCCGGATCTACTTCACGGTCACCGTGACACCCAGCGGTGACACCGTGAGCATCGCTGCCGCGCAGTGGGAGATCCTCATTACTGAGCGGTAGCCGAGTCCTGCTGTGACGGCCCGACCGGAGGCCTGGCTGGCGCATCTGGACGGTAGAAGGGGCACGCTTGGCGCTGCTCGGTGGGTAGGGGTCTCGGGGACCGTGGTAGCTTTGTAGGCAGCCGACACGGGAGCAGTTGACAATGAGGCATTCGCCAGCGAGATCGCTAGCTGCTGTGGTTCCTGTCGTGGTGGCGGCGCTCGCGGTGGTGTCGGCCGGAGTGGCGGCCGCGCAGATCAACGTTGAGCCGAAGCCGGTGTTCGACGATGTTCCCGCCAGCGCCTTCTTCTCGGAGGCGGTGGCGGAACTGGCCGAGGATGACGTGTTCGAGGGCACCGAGTGCGCGGTCGACGGCAGCCTGCTCTGCCCCGGCGACCCGATCGACCGCAAGACGATGGCGGTGTGGACGGTGCGGGTGCTCGACGGCCGCAATCCGTTCCCGGTGGCCCGGACCAGGTTCAACGACGTGGACGGGTCCGGCTTCCATGCGCCGTTCATCGAGCGCATGGCCGAGCTCGGCGTCACCGAGGGATGCGGCGACGGCAGCGGGTTCTGTCCCGACGCCAGCGTGACCCGCGCCCAGATGGCCGTGTTCCTGGCGCGTGCCTACCGGCTGCCCGACGCGCCGGACCCCGGCTTCAGCGACGTCGCCTCCGGTGCGTGGTACGCCGCGGACGTGGCCAGACTGGTCGCGTCGGGCGTCACCAAGGGCTGCGGCGACGGCAGCGGCTTCTGCCCCGGCCAGGACACGACCCGGGGCCAGATGGCCGCCTTCCTGCACCGGGCCGAGAACCGCGGCGGGTGGGAGCAGATCGAGGGCGAGACCGACGACGGCTACTACGTCGAGTTCCGGGCCTCGGAGGATCAGACGGAGGTGCGGTGGCGCCCCAGGGGCTTTGCGCTGACGGTGCGCTGCACCTACAGCTCCGACCCCGCCGAGGATCCCGAGCTCGAGGTGTCGGCCTTCGGGTATGGAGTCCGCTCCTGGTTCTTCGGCGAGTACGGCGTGATCGAGTACCGCTTCGGCGACGAGACGAACTTCAGGCGGGTCTTCGCCGACCCCTCCGAGGAGAACGATGTCCTGGTCATGTCCGACGCCGTCGAGGAGGAGTTCCTCGAAGCCATGGACCTCGACACCAGCAACCAACTGTTCCTGAGCCTCTACGACGAGCATGCCAACGGATCGTTCGACTTCGAGATCGACGGCGAGCTGTCCATCGTCGGATACGACGAGCACGTCAAACCCCTAGTCGAGGCCTGCAACTAAGCGTCCCCCAGTTCGGCAAAGGCGGCAGATCCCCTAGGTCTTGCCGATCGTGGATGGATCGAACCGCACCTGCGATCCTCCATCCACAGTCATGCGGAACTGGGAGATCACGTCCAGCCCTAGGAGCACGTCGAAGTCACCTAACGGGCGACGGTCCTCGGCCAACGCCTGTGGCAGCGGTGCTTGATGCGCCAGTGGAGGTTGCGTTTCATGATGTGATGATATATGTTGTGCTGCAACCTCGCCATCGGGTGTCAACGGTGTGCCTTCAGCCCGTGACTCCCGACCTAGCGAGGTTCTCATGTCCTCATCTGTTGATGTTCCTGCCCATTCGACCCCCGGCTCACCAGGCACCGCCCCACGCCGCGACGGCAAGCCCGTCGGGCGGCGTTGGATCAAGGCCGTTGTGATCGCCGCCACAGCGGTCGCCGTAGTCTCATCGGCCGTCGTCGGCACGGTCGCCGCGCAGACCTCCCAGCTGTTCGACGACGTGCCGCGGGGCCACTACGCCCACGACGCGGTCCAGTGGGCCGTGGAGAACGGGATCACGCAAGGCTGCGGCGACGGCCGCAACTTCTGTCCCGATCAGCCCCTGCACCGGGCGCACATGGTGACATTCCTCAAGCGCTACCACGACAAGTTCGGCAACGGAGCGTCACCTGGCAACGGCGCGTCGCCCGATACCGGCACAACCGGGGCCCGGGCCGAGTACATGCTCGACGGCTGGGGATCGGACGAGGAGTCGATCAGCCTCCCCGCCGGAAGGTACTCGGTCTCGTTCGCGCTGGAGTACGACGACGGCAGCCGCAACCTCAGCGACGAGTTCGACAGCGTGACGCTGACCGCGGAGGACTCGAACGGCAGAACACGGACCCTCATCGACAGCACTCGCGGGGCCCTCGGCAGCAACACCACGAGGTCCTTCACCGATCGAGCCAGCCTCGACATCGGAACCAGGCTCGGTCAGCTGGATCCCGGGAGGATCTACTTCTCCGTCGAGCTCGACATCAAGTCCGGGCAGACAAGCCGGGCCTCCTGGGCGGAATGGGAGATAGTCGTGTCCGAGCGGTAGCCGAAACCCCCAGCACCGGCGCGGTCGACGAGACGACGGCTTCTATGGGCAGTGTTAGATCTACTCACTACACATTGTGCAATGTCATGATGTTGCGCATCTGACCCCGTTTTGTACCCCAGCCGTCCTCGAAGTTCCCCGCGTCGGCCCGTACGCCACACGTCCGCCCTGCAGCCCGTCTTCCTTCTGTATGGTGGGTGTTTGTGCGGTGTGGCCCGGCCGGACAGCCGCATCGGCCGGCATACCGGAAATGCCTAGCTGTCTGCATTGAAAAAGGTTCAATGGTCATGTAGTCCTAGGGATCGCTGACGGGTTGGGCAGTGCTCGCCGTGGGCGCCTTGGTCGCCTCCATTCTCGCTGTCGGGGCTGGCCCGACGGCGGCTCAGCCCGCCAGCACTCGCGTCGCCGCCAATCCGAACCACAATCCCGACGCGGGCGCGGACTGGTCGGCGTGCGTGGGCGCGGCCAAGGCCAACGACGCGGGGTTCAGCGATGTGGGGGCGAAGAGCGTCCATGCCGATGCCATCGACTGCATCGAGTACTACGGGATCACCCTCGGTATAGGCGACGGGTTGTACGGCCCCGACAGTCACGTGACCGCGTTCCAGATGCGGTTGTTCGTGCAGCGGGCTGCTGATCTGATGGGCGCCGACGGCGAAGAGGTGCTCTCAGGCGTCGAGTTGTCCGACACCGTGACGCGTCTGGAGATGGCGCAGTTGATGTTCAGGCTCGTGGACGACATCGACGACGACGTGCGCATCAGCCCCGCGGACGGCCAGATCCAGTTCAGGGACGACACCAACACGTGGACTGTCGTGAACGACTACTTCGCTGACGCCAAGGCTCAGGTGCCGATCTTCGAGTCTCAGGTGGTCGGTGCTGCCTATGAGTTGGGCATCACTCGCGGCACCAAGGGCGACGGCACGCTGGTCAGCACGCCTGACAGCACCTTCGAGCCATTCGCGAGTGTGAGTCGGGCCCAGATGGCGTCGTTCATCGCCAGGACGCTGGATCATTCGAATCTGCGTCCTGCGGGTATGGCCGTCCAGCGCAACCTCAACAGGGAGACGATGGTCTCTTATCGCGACACCTCCTTCGCTCCGATCGAGGACGCCCGCATCGACGTGTTCTCGGCGCTGTATCCCGAGGAGGCGTTCGACGAGGACGACGGCTCGTGCGAGGCCCCCAATTTCGTGGATGACGAGACCCCGAGCCACTCCGTCTGCGAGATCGACATCGGTGATCAGCAGACCGACGACGAGGGCAACGTGTTGTTCACCCTGAAGAGCGATTCCGATCCCATCACCGCGGCCTGCGCTTCTGACCCCACGGCCGCCTTGACGTTCTCGTCGGCGGACGGCAGCCTAGGCAAGACGATCTGGGCCTGGACCGGCGACCTCGAGGACGAGGTCGACGAGGACACCGACCTCCAGGAGCTGGAGCCTGTGAACCGTCCCCTCGGCAAGGCCGGGCCCGACTACGCGTCGCTCTCCGGCGGTCTGCCCACCGACGACGAGTTGGCCAAGATGGGCGAGACGGTGACCTTCACGCTGCAGCTGAAGTCGCAGGTCGGCGCAGCCCGTAACGCGGAAAAGGACATCTCGGTGGGGCCGGACCGCTCCCGCAACCCGTTCCACCTGAGGGTCCAGAAGTACTACGTCGCACGAACCGCCGCCGACGGCACGCGAGACACTGCCGGCGAGGCCCTCACCGACTCCGACCACGGCAGCGACTCACCTGGCGGCACACCTGAGACCAAGTCGGGCACGGCCTCCACCGGCCAGGGCTTGTTCCAGAAGGCTCCCGGCGACTGGGACTATGTCGACGCCACCGGCACGACTACCGTTGCAACCGCCGCGGCAAGGCCGTTCAACACTCCCGTTGACACGGTGGTGTGGCCCAACGGCGACGGCGAGTACGTCGTCACGTTGACCAACATCGACCTGAACGCCGCTCCCGCGGTGGACAACACCGATGTGGGCGTGCACTTCACGCTGACGCCGTTCACCGCGAAGAACGACCTCATCGACGCCAACCTGGTGACCGGCATCTTGGCGAGCGGCAACTACGCCGCCACCTCGCGGGTCAACAATGTGGATGTGGCGTCGGGTCATGTGATCTTCTCCGACGACGCCTCGGACCCCCACGCCGTCACCGGCGCGACGTCCGTGTACCGGATCATCGGCGGCAGCAGCGGCAACAGCGTGAGCGTCAAGGTGGTCGACCAGTACGGCGACGGGATGCGAAACGTCGCCGTCAGCGTCTACAGCAACCTGGACGCCTTCGACCCGGACGACGACTCTGTCACCTACCCCGAGGAGGTCGACGTCACCCTGCAGGCCGGCGAGAACGGCGACGGTGACACCACTGCCGGCGAAGGGGAGTCAGGAGGGGCGTACACGGCGACTTCGAGAGACGCCACGACTCGTGACGGTACTGCCGGCTACGCCACGTTCGTCGCCGCTGTCCCCGCTGACCCCGGCCCTCCGGCCGTCGCGGCTGTTCCGGCCAAGATCACCATCAATCCCAAGCATGTCCTGCGGCAGCCCGCCTCGTTCATCGAGGACGACGTCGAGGGCTCGTTCAACACTCGCCGCGACGGCACCTACCGCATCGGCTACACCTACACCGGCGCGGCCAACGCCAACGCCGCTCGGACCGAGACGATCACACCCGAGAGCATCGAGGTCGTGTCAGCGGTGTGGGACCCCGACGTTGAAGTCGCCGATCGCACCTCAGCCGCTGTGGATGTGACGACGACCAGGGAGCGAGAGTTGGGCGCCAATGTCAAGGTCTATTGGGCCAAGACCGGCAACAGCGCCGCCTCCAGAGGTGGAAGGTCTGCCGCTGAGCTGTTCCTGCCGGTGTTGGAGTCTGATGTTCCCAGCCAGGCCATCGTGGTCAACGAGCCGGGCGCAGAGGCCGACGTCGACAATCCGATGGTGTACTTCTATGACGAGGACGACACCTTCGTCATCGCCGGTGTGGGCGCCAGCTTCGAGATGTTCGAGGAGGCCCTCAAGGCCACCTACAGCCAGTCCAGCGCGATCTGGGTGGACTACATCAAGTGGAGGAACTACGTGCCCACCCGTCCCGGCAGGGTCAACCGCACGATCTGGGAGCTCACCCTGAGCTGCGCGGATCCCTCCACGCTCCGGTTGAACACCAACACCGGCGAAGAGGGCAACGCGTGGGTAGCAGCCGGCGCATAGTCAACTCGCTCTAGAGCGACATAGACCAACAACCCTGAGGAGGCCCCGGCGACTTGCTGGGGCCTCCTCGCACTCTCCCGGCCGGGGCAGGCCGGATGGAAGCACCGACACAAGCAACAGTCCAAGGAAAAGGAAAGGCAGGCATCAACTATGCGTAAGGTCATCACAGCGGTGATCATTGGATGGCTGGTCCTCGCAGGAGGGGTGGCGTCCGCTTCCGATCATGTCGACCATCTGACACCGCGCCAGGAATGGTGCGACTCAGTTGGCATTCCGGCATCCAACGACGACGGCACCACAACCAGTGCGTGCAAGCGGGCGCACAGCCAGTGCAGGCCCGACAACCCGTCCGCGACGCAGATGAACTGGGCGAGCATCGGCGGCATGGCGGCGTACCACGACGGCAAGGCGTGGGTGCCCTGCCCGACGCCCGCCGAGGACGACTCTGAGGAGGACGCCGGGGACGACGCTTCGGACGACTCCGGGGACGACTCCGGGGAGGACGCCTCGGACGGCTCCTAAGGCGAGCGGATCAGTCTGCAAGCACCGAGCGCGCCCGATGGTCAGGCCGCTCTAGAGCGACATAGAAGCCAACCCAGAGGGAGGCCCCGGCGCAATGCCGGGGCCTCCCCGCGTCTGCGCCCCGGTTCGTTCGCTTCGGCCCTGAGGCGCCGCGGGCGGATGCGATGCCGCTACAGCGCCAGCGACACGGCACGCTCGGCGAAGTCGGCGGTGGCGGCGTCGGCGGTGGCGGCGCCGTAGGCGTCCGCTACCAGGGCGAGCAGCTGGTCTGGGTCTGTTGTTGCGGTGTGGCGCGCCAGTCGGGCCGCGTCCTGGAGGTCCAGGGGGCGGGCTGTGGATCGGGCGGCACCGGCGGCCAGATGTCCGTCATGGCGAACGCCGGTCGTGGCGTGCGCCGGTCACGTGGAGCGCAGGTCCACCACCGAGAAGTAGACCCGGTGGTGGCGGCAGACCCCGGGGGCGTCGCGGCGCAGGCGCCGACCGTAGGGCGACTCCAGGTCCACGTCGGGCACCAGCGCCACATCAACGGGCGAGCGGGCCGTGAGGACCCACTGCGGCACGGCATGGCCGTCGCGCTGGCACAGCGCATGCACGACCGCCGCTATTTTGGCCGCGGTGGCCGCGTCGGTGCCCTCGGGCAGGCCGCCGGCGACCATGAGGGCCCTCGACTCGGGCTGGTTGTTCCAGTCCTTGACGAGCTGGATCACCGGCCCGTAGCCCGCGCCGCGACCGTCGGGGACCGCCATGGCGGCGGGGAGCTCGCCCACAACGCTGTAGCGGCGTGCCAGCAGCGGCCCGGCCCGATCGGCGCCGCCGGCGGGCGCTGCTGCGGGAGAGTCCATGTCGTTCACTGAGACGACCCTAGCAGCAGCGATGTGCGTTCAGCGACGGCAGCCGAGGCGCCAGGGCCGAGAACGCCTGCCCCGTGACCCGAATGCGAGTCTGCGCCAACACGCGGCAACATCCACCAACTCGGTGTGGCGCCGCGTCGCATCCCATACTGGGTGTGCACGCAATCGGTGGGAAGGAGCTCTCCTATGCACCCGCGACACTTGATCCCGACTATCGCGTTGGTGGCCGTCACGCTCACAGCTGTGCTGACGGCGACGACTCATGCGCAAACAGGCCAGCGCTTCAGTGATGTGGGCCGCGACCACTTCGCGTACGACGAGATCGAATGGGCCGCGGCCAACAACATCACCCGCGGCTACGGCGACGGCCTCTTCAAGCCCGGCGATCCGGTGACCCGCGCCCAGGCTGTGACCTTCCTCAAGCGCTACCACGACAACGTGGCAACCTGCTGGGCACATACGCTCAGCGGATCCGGTGAAGGTGGCGGCCGGCTCGACGGCATCGAGATGGCACCGGGCGCCTACGGGGTGGAGGCCGCTTTCTCCAACATGCGGATCGACGCGTCAACGCCCCGGGTGGTGCAGTTGAAGGTGCGCGGTCCGGGCAGCCGCGTCGGTCCTGTGGTGGTCTTTGAGGCCGGCCCGTTCTATGCCGAGGAGGTCGCTGCTTCGGCGGGTCGTCGTTTCGTTGTGGTGGACGATCCTGACGAAGGCGAAGTCAACGCTGGGCGGGTGCGGGTGTGGCTGACTGATATGCATCCCGAGGAACGCTGGTCGGTCACCTTCTCAAGAATTTGCTGAAGCCCTCCACAGCGCTGTCAGCCACCCCACCGGTGACTTCGTACTTGTGCGAGGCTACGCAGCCACCAGTTCGCAGATCTGGCGGGTCTGGGCCAGCATCGTGCCTGAGGCACTGCGCTCCGCCCCGCTCGGCGCGGAGGGCCAGATCAGGCCTACCTCTTCACCCATCCGCCTGATAATTGATCCGACCTGCTGGTTCAGTTCGGGTCCAGCAACGGGATCGACAAGAATGAAGTGGACCTCCATATTGCCGGTGCTGGCCTGACCCCATGTGCCTGGGTCTGTGATCTCGGCTTCGTTGTCGAGATGTGCGGCTATGCGGTCCATCACGTCGTGGAACTCGTCGGAGGTGAGCGGTCTGGCACCGTCCTCGTCGATGCAGGTCAGCTTGCCCGTGACACTCACCTGCACATGATCCTCGGTCAGCATGTCACCCGCCTCCGCATCGGTTGAAGTCTGCCCGGACTCTTTTCAGCGTCCCCGAGTGTCGAGGCGTAGCCGAAACCGTCACCCTGCACTCGCATGGGTACGGACAGAGGGCACGAAAGTGCTTCTTGCCCTTGGTGACGCGCCAACCATCGTACTCGGCCTGTTTCAGCAGCGCCTCATAGTCACCGTGTTTGTGGCGTGGCCTGCGCCCACTCAATCAGTCTCCTTGGTCTACTGCGGCAGGGCCTCTAGTGTGCCACACCGGCTGTTCGGCGCAACTCCAAAGAGACCACCAACCCGGAACGCTGACCCACTCATCGACGTGCGCCAGGACGCGAGGAGGCCCCGGCTTGCGCCGGGGCCTCCTCTGGGTTGGGTTCTATGTCGCTCTAGAGCGACCTGACTATCAGCTGGTCACCCATGCGTTGCCGTCGGCGTCGGTGTTCACCCGGAGCGTGGAGGGATCCGTGCAGCTCAGGCTGAGCTCCCAGATCGTCCGGCTCACCCTGCCAGGACGGGTGACCACGTAGTTTCTCCACTCGATGTAGTCCACGTAGATCTTGTCGTCCTTGAAGGTGGCGCTGAGGGCTTCCTCGAACATCTCGAAGGTGGCGCCGACGCCCGCAATGGTGAAGGTGTCGTCTTCGTCATAGAAGTACGCCATCGGATTGTCGTTGTCGCCAGCCTCTGCGCCCGGCTCGTTGACCACGATGGTCCGGCTGGCGACATCACGCACCAGCACCGGCAGCCGCTCCTCATTGGGGCTCACTCCGCCGGCGGAAGCGGCGCTGTTGCCGGTCTTGGCCCAGTAGACCGAGACCGTGCTGCCCACCTCCTGCTCCCTGGTGGTCGTCGTCACCGCAGCGGTGCTGTCGGCATCGAGCACCGACGACTTGACCTCGATGCTCTCCGGTGTGATCACCTCGGTCTGAGCAGTCGTGCCGGTGTAGGTGTAGATGACGCGATAGGTGCCGTTGCGGCGAGTGTTGAACACGCCCTCGATGTCGTCATCACCGATCGTGTCAGGAGTCCGACCGACCGCCCTCGAATCGATGGTGACCTTGGCCGGAGCGGCCGCGACGGGCGGGTTGGCGTTGGGGTCAGCGGTGACAGCGGCGACGAAGGTGCCGTAGGTCAAGCTCGACCTGGTGACCGTCGTTGTCTCATCGCCGGCCGTGCCGTCACCGTTGCGATCCTCGGTGGCCTGGACGGTGATGTCGACCTCCTCGGGGTAGACGACCTCGTCAGTAGCCCGGACTATGGTGTCCTGATTGCTGCTGACGTTGATGGCGACGTTGCGCATCCCGTCGCCGTACTGGTCGACCACCTTGACGGTCACGCTGTTGCCGGTGCGGGTACCGGCGATGATCCGGTACGTGGACGTCTCCCCGGAGACGGCGTGTGGGTCCGACGGGTCGTCGGAGAAGATCACATGACCCGACGCCACATCCGCACCGCCGGCCGTAGTGACATCGTCTTCGTGGGTGACGTAGTTGCCCTTCGCCTCGATCTCGGTCACCAGATTCGGGTCGATGCTATCGGTCTTCACGACGAACGGCGTCAGCGTGAAGTGCACGCCCACATCGGTGTTGTCCACCGCGGGAGCGGCATTCAGGTCCGTATGGGTCAACGGGATGACGTACTCGCCGTCGCTGTTGGGCCACACCACCCTGTCCGTCTCAACCTGGAACGGGCTCCCCGCCGGGATCGCCAGATCGGATGCATAGTCCCAGTCGCCCGGAGCCTGCTGGAACAGGCCCGTTCCGGTGGAGGCCGTACCTACCTTGGCCGCGTCGCCTGAGTCGCTGCCGTGGTCGGAGTCGGTGCCGGTCGCCCGCGCCACGAAGTACTTCGAGACCTTCAGGTGGTACGGGTTGCGGGAGCGGTCCGGCCCCACAGCCACGTCGTCCTTCTGGTTGACACCGTCCCTGGCGCGTACATCTGAGTACAGCTGCAGCGTGAAGGTCACCGTCTCGCCCATCTTGGCGATCTCGTCGTCGGTGGGCAGACCGCCGGTGAGCCGCGCGTAGTCAGGCCCGGCACTGCCGACGGGACGGGCCACAGCCTCCAGCTTCTGGAGGTCGGTGTCCTCAGAGACCTCGTCGCCCTGGTCGCCGGTCCAGGCCCAGAACGTGCGTCCTGCGCTGCCCGGAGCCGACTCGAACCTCAAAGCGGCCGTGGAGTCGGTGGCGCAGAGCGCGGTGATGGGATCGGCGTCGCTCGCCAGCGTGAACAGCACGTTGCCCTCGTCGTCGGTGAGCTGATCACCGATGTCGATCGCGCAGGTGGAGTGGCTCGGGGTCTCGTCCTTCACGAACCGGGCCTCGCACTCGCCGTCGTCCTCGTCGAACGCATCGTCGGGGTACTGCGCCGAGAACACGTCGATGCGGGCGTCCTCGATCGGAGCGAAGGAGGCGTCGCGATAAGAGACCATCGTCTCCTGGTTGCTGTTGCGCTGGATGGCCAGACCCGCAGGACGCAGATTGGAATGATCCAACGTGCGGGCGATGAACGAAGCCATCTGGGCCCGACTCACATTCCCGGACGGCTCGAACGTGCTGCCAGGCGTGCTGACAAGCGTGCCGTCGCCCTTGGTGCCGCGGGTGATGCCCAACTCGTAGGCCGCACCGACCACCTGAGACTCGAAGATCGGCACCTGAGCCTTGGCGTCAGCGAAGTAGTCGTTCACGACAGACCACGTGTTGGAGTCGTCCCTGAACTGGATCTGGCCGTCCGCGGGATTGATCCGCACGTCGTCGTCGATGTCGTCCACGAGCCTGAACATCAACTGCGCCATCTCCAGGCGGGTCACGGTGTCGGACAACTCGACGCCCGAGAGCACCTCTTCGCCGTCGGCGCCCATCAGATCAGCAGCCCGCTGCACGAACAGCCGCATCTGGAACGCGGTCACGTGGCTGTCGGGGCCGTACAACCCGTCGCCTATACCGAGGGTGATCCCGTAGTGGGCGATGCAGTTGATGGCATCGGCGTGGACGCTGTCCTCGCTCACGTCGCTGAACGCCGCGTCGTGGGTGCCGGCCGCGCCCACACACGCCGACCAGTCCGCGCCGGCGTCGGGGTTGTGGTTCGGCGTGGCAGCTCCCCCGGGGTCGGTGCTGGCGGGCTGAGCCGACACCGCTCCGGTCCCGACAGCGAGGATGGAAGCGACCAAGGCGCCCACGGCGAGCACTGCCCAACCCGGGCAGCAGCCCGACCCCGCCGTAGACCTTCTCCATGTCCTCGAAGTAGTCCCTGGCCCTCAGGTACATGCGACCGTGCCGATGGACCCAGTGATTGGTCTCGGGCCCGGCGATGAAGATCATGGGCTCCTTGAAGGGCGGCCGGATCTGGAACACCGGGCCGTACTCCTCGGCGAGCTCCGCGAAGAGCGCAGGCATGTTGCCGGTGCGAAGATGCTTGCTGCCCAGCATCTTCCGCAGCTTCGCCACCGGGATCTGCTTTGTCAGGGCGGATCGCCGGAACAGCGGCCCGGCGATGTTGTGCCCGACCGCATCGGCGATGGCCCGGCCGATCAGGTCCATCTTGCAGATCTGCTCGACGCGCTCCTCGGACTCCTCGTCGAGCTCGAAGATGAACCTCAGGACGTCGCAGGTGTGGATGAGACCGATGATGACGATGTCTCTCGGGTCCGGGATCTCGTTGTTGAAGATGGCCCTGCTGATGCGGGTCTTGACGAACTCGACCGCGGTGCCCACCTCGGATCCCATGTGGAGTCCCATCCTCCAGGCGGACCCGGCCAGCGACCAGAAGTCGCCGTCGTGGTGCTGCAGGATCTTCAGGTCGGTCAAGCGGTCCAGAGTCATGTCGATGATCGACTCCGCCTCTGGAGCGAGCCTCTCGATCCAGTACTGGGCGTTGCGCTGAGTCGACTCTGCCGCGATCCTGTAGAGGATGGGGTCGAGCGCGGGGTCGCCGGTCGCGGTCCCGTCCAAGAGGATCAGAGACTCCATGTCGGTATCGATGCGAGACTGTAATGACAGCTCGGCAAGCGCCGCGCCGACGATCGCGCAGTTCAGGTTCCACCCGGGCACCTGGCGGAAGTAGCCGCTCTCCTCGTTGAGAAGTGTCAGGACGAGTTCGTCGATCAGGGTCAACGACCTGGTCATGACATCGCGGCCGGTCTGGGACATCAGCCCTGTCCCTTGCGCACCATCCGATAAATCGTAGCCGGTAGGGTTGTCACCGCGCTTCAGACGGGCAGCTCGCGCCTCTTCTCCGCCACTACGAACTTCAGCTTCCTGCTCGGTGACATCGACGGGAACGGGCTGATCTTGAGCCTGTAGTTCTTGGGGGCGATCTCCAGCGTGAAGTAGTGCGCCATCATCAGCAGGTTGGTCGCCAGGTACAGTTCCGTCAACCGGGCGCCGAGGCAGGTGTGGGTGCCCAGGCCGTACGGGGCGTACCCGGTGCCGAGGTGTTCCTTGCGCGGAGCCTGGTAGCGGTCGATGTCGAACTGGAAGGGGTCGGGGAACAGATCGCTCATGTAATGCGTGGCGGTCGTGGCGATCAAGACCCGGACACCCTCCGGCAACTCGTAGCCCTCGACCTCGCAGGTATTCATCACGTTGCGAAGCGACAGCGGGACGATCGGGTACATGCGCATGCACTCCATGATGAAGCGGCGAGTCACGTCGGTAGCCGGTCCGGTGAGCATCTCGCCATCCGGGTCGCCGTCGGCGAACACGGCATCGGCCTCGGCCCGGATCTTCTCGTGGAACTCGGGCTGCGAGAGCATCGCGTAGGCGATGAAGCTGAGTTGATCGCCGACGTACATGCTGGCGATCAACGGCGCCGAGAGCACGAACCGCAGATTCGACTCCGGGAGGAACTGCCGGTCGCTGGTGTGCATGCCCAGCAGATCGTCGGCGAGATCCCGAGGACATCCGGCCCTCTGGGCGGGGGTATGGAGACTGAGGACCCGGTTGGTCACCTCGTCGATCAGCCTCGCCCGGCGCCTCATGCCCGGAGTCTTCAGCATGAACTTGGGGAGGGTCTTGGCGAGGTACGTCTTGAGGGCGCGGTCCTTGAACTTGTGCATGTCGTCGAGGATGTCCTGCGAGTCGATGCCAACAGTCAGCGGCGACATGACCGCGTTGATCAGCTTCCGGCACATTCCCACCGCTTGCTGTGCTTCTCCGACACCCCAAGTCGCCATGCAGCTCCGCGAATGAGCAAGGAACTCCTCCAGCTGGTCTGCCAGCCTGGTGCGCGAATAGGCGGGCTGGATGGACTTCCGGTACCGGAAGTGATCGGCGCCGTCGAGCGCGGGCAGCAGTCCCACTCCGCCGTAGACCTTCTCGAAGTCCTCCAGATAGTCCCTCGCTCTCAGGTGCATGCGGCCGTGCCGGTGCACCCAGTGATTCGTGTCGGGTCCGGCAAGGCAGATCATGGGCTCCCTGAAGGGCGGGCGAACCTCGAACACCGGGCCGTGCTCTTCATGAAGCTCCGCGAAGACTGCAGGAAGGTTGCCGCTGCGAACATGCTTGCTCCGCAGCAGCCTCCGCAGCTTGACAACGGGAATCTGCTTGGCCAGGGCGGATCGGCGCAACAGCGGCCCGGCGATGTTGTGCCCGACCGCATCGGCGATGGCCCGGCCGATCAGGTCCATCTTGAGGATGTCCTCGACACGCTGCTCGGACTCCTCGTCGAGTTCGAAGATATAGCGCAGGACGTCGCAGGTGTTGATGAGACAGATGATGATGACGTCTCTCGGTTCAGGGATCTCTTCGTCGAAGATGGCCCTGCTGATGCGGGTCTTGACGAACTCGACCGCGGTGCCCACCTCGGAGCCGGTGTGCGGGCCCATCCTCCAGGCGGACCCGGCCAGCGACCAGAAGTCGCCGTCGTGATGCTGCAGTATCTTCAGGTCGACCAGACGATCAAGCGTCATGTCAATGATCGACTCCGCCTCTGGAGCGAGCCTCTCGACCCAGTACTGGGCGTTGCGTCGCTCCGGCGAGGCGGCGATCTTGTAGAGGACGGGGTCGAGCGCGGGGTCGCCGGTCGCGGTCCCGTCCAGGAGGATCAGCGACTCCATGTCCGTGTCGACGCGAGACGCAAGCGACAGCTCGGCGAGGGCGGCACCGACGATGGCACAGTTCAGGTTCCACCTGGGTACCTGGCGGAAATAGCCGCTCTCCTCATTGAGCAGCGTCAGGACAAGTTCGTCGACCAGCGTCAACGACCTTGTCATCACGCCTTGTCCTGAACTCAACGGCTGTGCTCCCGGCGCTGTATCGGGCGAATCTTGGCGACTCGATTCCTGTGCATCAGGGACAACTCATGCACCGAGAGAAGTATACGCAGCAGGAAGGCTCTGGGGAGCAGAGGAGGCAGGGGCAACGGGCTCATCGAGCAGGCGGGTAGACGGCAACCTCGGGCCGGTAGCCTGAGCGGGTCGGCGACGGCCGGCGGGCCCCCATCGTCCAGCGGCCTAGGACGCCGGCCTTTCACGCCGGTAACACGGGTTCGAATCCCGTTGGGGGTGCGAGCAGCGGGACGGCTCGCTAGCGTTTCGGGTCCGCACGCCTGTCGTGCACCCGGTCCTGTAGATCAGTCTGGAGTGATCGCCACCCTGTCAAGGTGGAGGCCGCGGGTTCAAATCCCGTCAGGACCGCGTTGCCGCCCCTCCGGGGCCGGCGACAACCCCGGTCGGGTAGCTCAGTTGGCAGAGCGTCCGCCTGAAAAGCGGAAGGTCCGCGGATCGACGCCGCGCCCGACCACTACAGTGACAGCGCGGGTCTCCCAGCCAGCAACCCGACCCCATCTGGATGCCATGACCGTCGTCACGCCCGGCCCCTCCACCAAGCCTCCTCCGGCGACCGAGCCGAACCCTCACAATCCCATCCACAACCGGTTCTGGGTTCGGCACCGCAGCGAGGTGGAGGAGGACCTGAGGAGGCTGCGCTCCCAGCCGCTCACGTTCTTCCCCGGATTCAAGTTCTCGGGCGAGCTGGACAGCATCCGGACGCCCGGCGCCTGGGTCGTCGCCCGCCACGCCCCCATCCTGGAGGTGTCGCGCAACCCGAGGGTCTTCTCCTCGGCCTCCGGGGTCACCATCAACGACTTCCCGCCCGAGTTCAACGAGTACTTCAACTCCATCATCTCCATGGACGACCCCCGCCACGCCCGGCTGCGGCGGCTGGTGTCGGCGGGCTTCACCCCCCGGATGCTGGCCCGGCTGGAGGACTCGGTGAAGGACCAGGCCTCGCTGATCGTGGACGAGGTCTGCGAGCGGGGCGAGTGCGACTTCGTCACCGACGTGGCCGCCCGGCTGCCGCTGCGCATCGTGTGCGACCTGATGGGGATCCCCGACTCCCACCACGACTTCGTGTTCGACCAGTCCAACATCATCCTGGGCGCGGCCGACGAGGAGTACGTGCCCGAGGTCGGCGACCTGATCACCGCCATCCTCACCGCGGGCGCGGCCCTGACCCATCTCATGGACGATGTGGCCGAGTCCAAGGTCGGCGTGGACTCCGACGACCTGACCAGCATCCTGGTCAACGCGGAGGTCGACGGCGAGCGGCTGACCCGGGCCGAGCTGGCCAGCTTCTTCATCCTGCTGGTGGTGGCCGGCAACGAGACCACCCGCAACGCCATCAGCTGGGGCCTGGTGTACCTCACCGAGAACCCCGACCAGCGCCGCATCTGGGCCGACGACTTCGAGGGCATCGCCCACGGCGCGGTGGAGGAGATCGTGCGGATCGCCAGCCCGGTCACCTACATGCGCCGGACCGCGCTGTGCGACACCGAGCTGGAGGGCACCAGGATCGACGAGGGCGACCAGGTGGTGATGAACTACCTGTGCGCCAACCGGGACGAGTCGGTGTTCGACGACCCGCTCGCGTTCGACGTGCTCCGCGACCCCAACCCCCACGTCGGCTACGGCGGCCCCGGTCCGCACTACTGCCTCGGCGCCCACCTGGCCCGGCGCGAGATCAAGGTGATGTTCCGCGAGCTGTTCACCCGCATCGGCGACATCGAGGCCACCGGCGAGCCCGACCTGCTGGCGTCGGCCTTCATCCACGGCATCAAGCACCTGCCCGCCTCCTTCACCCCGACCACGCCCGACCGGTCCTAGCGAGGGCGGCCCATGCCGCTCCGGAGTCGCCCTGTCGCGTCCCGTCCCCGGGCGGGGGGTCCGACAGCGGCACGACCGCTAGCATCTTGTATCCCTCGTTCTTGCTCATTTATGATTGAATTTGCTCATACATGAGTGTTTGGGTATCGTTGATCCCGCTGCGATCCCAGCGAAGGAAGCAGCCCACCCAAGGAGGGAAACATGACAACCAAGACACGGAGGATGCGAACGGCGGCCGCGCTGCTCTGCGCCTTCACGCTCCTGGCCGTAGCCTGCGGCGGAGACGACGAAGACGCGACGCCCGAACCGACAGCAGCACCCGAGGCGACAGCGGCACCCGAGCCCGAGCAGGCCGCGGAACCCGAAGCGACAGCGGCACCCGAGCCCGAGCCGATGGAAGAGGTCGAGTTGCGCTTTGTGCTGTGGGACGAGAGGCAGGTCGAGGTCCACGAGCAGATGATCGAGACCTTCCGTGAGGACCACCCGAACATCTCCATCGACGTCGAAGTGATCCCCGCGGACTACTGGACCGTCGTCAAGACCCAGATCGCCGGGGGCGACCCGCCCGACATAATGTGGATCAACGTCCCGAACTTCCCGGACCTGGCCCTCAACGACGCCCTGCTGCCCATCACTGACCTCGTCGAGCGCGACGGCGTCGACCTGTCGCCGTTCCCGCCGGCCCTTGTCGAGGGCTACACCTTGAACGGGGAGCTGTACGGCATCTCCAAGGACTACGACACAATCGGCCTGTTCTACCGGGTAGACCTGTTCGACGAGGCCGGCCTGGACTATCCGGACGAGACCTGGACCTGGGACGACCTGAAGGCGGCGGCCGAGGCGCTCACCACCGACGATGTGTGGGGCTACGCCGGCGGCCTCTCGCTCCAGGAGTTCGAGCTGAACCTGGTCCGCCAGAACGGCGGCGAACTGGTCTCCGAGGACGGCACCCACACCCTGTTCGGAGAGCCGGCGGCCTGTGAGGCGATCCAGTTCCTGTACAGCTTCCACACCGACGGCACCGCTCCCGACCAAGTGACCCAGGACACGTCGCACCACTGGGGTCTGTTCGCCGACGGGCGGGTCGCCATGATGCAAGACGGCTCCTGGGCGGCGCGCGGCTATCTCGACAACGAATTCGACATCGACGTGGCACCGCTCCCAGCGGGCAAGCAGCGGGCCAACACCATCCATGGTCTGGCCTGGGCGATCCTGGCCGGCACGGACCACCCGGAGGAGGCCTGGGAGTTCCTGAAGTTCCTGGCCACCGAGGAGGCCCACCTGCTGCAGGCCGAGACGGGCGCGGTGATCCCCAGCTACGAAGGAACCGCGGCGAAGTGGGTCGAAGGCTTCGGAGACGAGATGAACGTGCAGGTCTTCCTCGACCAACTCGACATCGCCAAGCCGTTCCCACTAGCCGTTGCTCCGGTCCTGTGGTACTGGGAGGCAGCCCGCGCTGCGCTCCAGGACGCCTTCCGCGGCAACCTTCAATTCCCCGAGGCCTGCGACCAGATCGCCGAGGCCGCCGACAACTACATCAACGACAACCGTTTCGCGGACACCCGCTCCACGGGCTAGTCCCCCTCCCCCATTTGGACTAGTAGAGGGTCCGTGCGCCAGCAAACCGTCTTGCGTTGGCGCACGGGCCCTCTGCCGCGCGTGCCTCACCCCAGGATGTACGATCCCCGGCCGTCGACGAGTTGCGGTCCAGAGACTCGGTTTGGTGAGTCCCCGCCATGACGAACGCCATCGCAACATCTGAGCGATCCCCCGACGCCCACAGGGTGGCCCGTGTGTCCCGGAGACGGCGCAACCCCGCCTCCCGGGGCGAGCGCATCTGGGCGTTCAACTTCCTCGCGCCCTTCATCGTGGGGATCGCGGTGTTCTACTACATCGCCATAGTCGCATCCTCATACTTCAGCTTCACCCGCTACAACCTGCTGAAGCCCCCGAGTTGGACCGGGCTCGACAACTACCGGTTCCTGCTCGGCAACGAGACCTTCCGCCAGGCGCTGTGGAACACGGCCAAGCTGACCCTGGTCGGCGTGCCGGCCACCATCGTGCTGGTCGTCGGGCTCGGGCTGGCGCTCAACACGAAGATCCGGTTCCAGAGCGTCTACCGGCTCGCCTTCTTCCTGCCGTTGGTGACGATGCCGGTGGCCTCCGCGATCGTGTGGAAGTGGATGTACGCCCCCGACACCGGGTTCTTCGACCAGCTCCTGGGCCCGCTGGGCGTGGACCGCGTGGAATGGCTGTCCCGGCCCGGCTCGGCCCTGTGGGCGGTGCTGGCCATGGAGATCTGGCGCAACAGCGGCCTGTTCCTGCTCATCGTCCTCGCCGGCCTGCAGAGCATCCCGCAGACGTACTACGACGCGGCCGTCGTCGACGGCGCCAACGCTTGGCAGCGCTTCCGCTACGTCACGCTGCCCCTGCTGTCGCCGTCGCTGTTCTTCCTGGCCGTCACCGGCTCCATCGCCGCGTTCCAGACCTTCGACGCGGTCGTCGTGCTGACCCCCGCCGGAGGGCCGCTGAACTCCACCCGCACCGTGGTGTTCGACATATACGGCAGCGCCTTCGAGAGCCTACGCATGGGACGGGCGTCGGCGGCGTCACTGCTGCTGCTGGCGGTGATCCTGGCCGTCACCGCGGTGCAGTTCAGGATGCAGAGGCGATGGGTCCACTACGAATGACCCCGCCGCGACCGGCGACACCGGACGCTGCGGCCCGCCCCCGCTGGGACCCTCGGGGCCCGGCCCGCCGCCTCGGGCCGCGCCTGCTGCTGCATGCGGTGCTGCTGACGCTGGCCGTCCTCTACGTCATGCCGTTCCTGGTGATGATCTCCACCTCGTTGAGAGGGCCCGCGGAGTACCTGAGGCCCGGCATCAACCTCATCCCCGACAAGTTCCACTGGAACAACTACGTCGAAGTGTTCGAGCGCGTCCCCTTCGCCCAGTTCTACTGGAACACCGTGGTGGTCACCGTCGTGCGCGTCGTCGCCCAGATCGCTCTGGCCGCCACCGCGGGATACGCCTTCGCCCGCTTCAAGTTCAAGGGCCGCACCGTGCTGTTCATCGCGGTGCTGGTGATCCTCATGGTCCCCCCGCCGGTCACCCTCATCCCCAACTTCGTGATCATCCGGCACCTGGGGTGGGTGAACACCTACGCCGGGCTGATCGTGCCCACCATCTGGTCGGCGTTCGGCGTGTTCCTCTTCCGGCAGTTCTTCCTCACGCTGCCTAAAGACCTGATCGACGCGGCCAAACTCGACGGCTGCCGTCCCTGGCAGGTGTTCTGGCATGTCGGCCTCCCCGCGGCTCGGGCCCACATAGCCGCCTTCGGGCTGCTGGTGGCCCTGTACTCCTGGAACGAGTTCCTGTGGTCGCTGGTGGCTGCCACCGACAACAGCCGGCGGGTGGTCAGCGTCGGCATCTACCTGTTCCAGTCGGACTACCGCCAGGAGTGGGGCCTGATGATGGCCGCGGCCACCACATCGATCGTGCCGCTACTGGTGCTGTTCGCCATCGCCCAGAAGCACCTGATACGCGGCATCACCCTCACGGGGCTCAAAGGATGAGCCGGCACCCGTCGGAGGCCGGCAGGAACCCCAGCGGCGCGGCGCGCCCCGCCCTCACGGGGCTCGAACGATGAGCCGGCGCCCGTCGGAGGCCCGCTTGGCCGTCATCGGCGCAGGCAACCGGGGCCAGACCTACGCGTCGCTGGCGGCGGACGCGGGCGCGACGATCGTCGCGGTGGCCGAGCCGAACGACGCCAGGCGGCGGCGCTTCAGCGAACGCCACCGCATTCCGGGCGCCCGCCAGAGCCGCGGCTGGGACTCCCTGGAACTGACCGCAGACGACATCGACGGCGTGGTCATCACGACGATGGACGACCTCCACGTGGACCCCGGGCTGCGGTACGCGCAACTCGGCGTGCCCATGTTGCTGGAGAAGCCCATCGGCCCCACCTGGGGCGAATGCGCCCGACTCCGGGACGGACTGCCGGAGGACGCGCCGCCCATAATCGTCGCCCACGTGCTGCGGTGCGCGCCCTACACTCGGGTGCTGCGCAGCCTGATCGCGGAGGGCGCGGTGGGCGAGATCGTCAACATCCACCACCTCGAGCCGGTGGGGTTCTGGCACTTCGCCCACTCGTTCGCCCGTGGCAACTGGCGCTCCACCGCTGCGGCCGCGCCGTTCATGGTGAGCAAGGCCTGCCACGACGTGGACTGGGTGATGCACTTGATCGGATCGGAGTGCGTGGCGGTGTCGTCCTTCGGCGCCCTCAACCACTTCCGGCGGGAACTCCGCCCCGCCGGCGCGGCCGACCGGTGCGTCGACTGCCAGGTGGACTGCGTCTACGACGCCCGCTCGATCTATCTCGACATGGCCCAAAGGGGCGACTTCTCCCATCCGGTGTCTACCATCACCGACGACGCGACCGTGGCCGCGGTCGAGCACGCCCTGGAGCACACCCGATTCGGGCAGTGCGTCTACGACTGCGACAACGACGTGATCGACACACAAGTGGCGTCGCTGCTGTTCGATGGCGGCGAGACGGCCACCATCACGGTCAGCGCCTTCACCGAGGCGCGCGGCCGCCACTCGGTGATCGCCGGGACGCGGGCAGAGGCCACGGTGACCGATGAGGGCGTGTCCTTGTACTCGTTCCGCAACCGGCGCACGCGCTTCTATCCCTCCGGGCTGGTCTCCCCGAGCGGGAACGGAGCCGGGATCAATACCGGCCACGCGGGCGGCGACGGCGCGCTCATCGACTACTTCCTGAGCGAGATCACGGCGCCCACCGAGTCCGGGCGACGCGCCTTCGGCGAGGCCCTGCTCAGCCACCAAGTGGCCTTCGCAATCGAGCGCGCCCGCCTGGAGCACCGGGTGATCGATCCTCGAGATCCGCTGAGCGAGTCCGGTCCCGCAGCAGCCGCAGGATGGTCGGGTGCATCGCGAGCAGCGTCACCCGCCGGATCGGAACAAGGACGGAGCCTTCGATGAAGCGAATACGCCAGAGATCGCTGCAGGACCTGCTGCGAGAGCACGGGCAGATGACGGTCAAGGAACTGTCGGAGCGCCTGGAGGTGAGTGAGGCCACCATACGGCGGGACCTGCAGGAACTCAGCGGCGCAGCCGGACTCGAGCGGATGCACGGAGGCGCGGCCCTGATGGAGGACGTCGAGCCGCCGGTGGTGACGCGACGCCGCAAGAACGCCGAGACCAAGATGGCGCTGGCGCGGCGGGCGGCCGAGGAGATCCAGCCCGACGGGACCGTGTTCATCGGCAGCGGCTCGACCACCGCCTGTCTGGCGGAGTGCTTGTCGGGCCGGGCCGAACTGACAGTAGTGACCAACGCCTCCAACGTCGCGCACGAGCTGGCCTCGACACCGGGAATCAGCATCATCATGACGGGCGGGGCGTTCCGCAAGGGCGAGATGTCGCTCATCGGCCCCATCGCCGAGAACACGCTGCGACAGGTCCGCTTCGAGGTGGCGTTCATCAGCGTCCACGGCGTCTCCGCCGACGCCGGCCTGTCGAACACGTTCGCTCCCGAGGCGGCCACCGACCGGGTGGTGGTCGAGGTGGCGCCACGCCTGGTCGTCATGGCCGAGGCCTACAAGATCGGCCGCGTCGCTCCGATCCCCATCGGCCCAGCCAGCGCGGCCGACCTCCTCATCACCGACGCCGAACCCGACGACGAGTTGGCGCGCCTCGTTGACGCCGGTGTCTCCGTCGCGCACCCTCACCCCGCCGGGAACATGGTGTGAGCACCCATTCCGACCCCGGCAGCGTCACCGCGGGCGAGATCGCGTCCCAGCCTGAGATGTGGCCGAGAGCGGTGAAGGCCGGAACTGCCGCGACTTGGCTGCACCAGCGGCTCGCGTCCGGCGTCACGCTGTACACAGGCTGCGGATCGACGGCTCATCTCGCCCGGGCGCTGGCCTTCACCCACCGGCAGCGTCTCCACCGCGCCGCATGGGCGGAGGCCGCTTCCGAAGTGTGGCTCGCGCCCGGTTCGGAAGGTCCGCCCGCAGACACGGTCGTGGCAGTATCCCGCTCGGGAGAGACCTCCGAAACAATCCACGCCTGCCTGCGGGCCCGGCGGGCCGGCCTGCGGGTGGCCGTCATCACGACCAACTCCGGCGGCAATCTGATCGAGGTGGCCGACCACGCGGTCGCGCTCGACTTCGCGGCCGAGGAGTCCGTGGTCCAGACGCGGTCGTTCACCAGCATGATGCTGGCCGGCCTGGCTGCGCAGTGCGGCGCCGCCGGCCGCGACGCCGAGCCGACGTTCGAAGGCGTCGACGAACTGGGCGAGTCCTTGATGGCCGCCGCCGCGCCGGTGGTCGAGCGTTTGAGCAACCCCGGCCTGGAGGTCGTCTACGTGCTCGGGAGCGGCCTTGACTACGGCCTGGCTTGCGAGGGCGCGCTGAAGATCAAGGAAATGTCCAGCACGTTCTGCGAGGCCATGCCGGTGCTGGACTTCCGGCACGGCCCGATCTCGCTGGTGAACGACCGGAGCGCGGCCCTGGTGCTGTGCGGGACGGGCCTGCCCTACGAGCTGGCAGTGGCAGAGGAGATCGCCGCCCGGGGCGCCTACGTGGCCACGGTGGGACCTGACCCGCGCTGCACGATCGAGACCCCGGCCGACGCTTCGGCCCGGGCGACCGCGGTCGCCCGGTTGGTCGTATGCCAGCTCGCCGGGCTCAAGCGCGGCATCGCCAAGGGCCTGAACCCCGACACCCCCTCCGGGGTGCCCGCATACGTCCTGATCTGAACCGAACTCCCGGAGAGACCGAATGAGCCGAACCACGCAGACTCGTGATGCATTGGGTCGCTGCTACATGGTGGCACTCGACCACCGCGGCAGTCTCGTGCGGGCTCTGGAGCGCCTCGGCACGGACTCCGGCGCGGCGCGTCGCGCTGACCTCAAGTACCTCGTCTGGCAGGGCGTCCTGCAAGCCCTGGACGGGCGCCTCAGCGGGCGGGCGGACTCGGAGGCCGCGATCTTGATCGACCGGGGACAGCGCCGCATCGCCGAGGAGGCGGCCGCGGGCGGCGTGAGGGTCGCGGTGGCGGTTGAGGCGTCCGGGCAGCGGAGCCTGCGCGGCGAGGCGGCACCCTCGAGGCTGGCCGAGGACCTGCGGACGCTCGGAGCGGCCTACGGGAAGGTGCTGGTCCGCTGGCGCCCGCACGACCCGGCCTCCCACAAGCAACGGCAGCTCGCGGCTCTCAGCGGGCTCGACGACGCTGTGCGGGGGGCGGGGGCGGAACTGCTGCTGGAGCTGCTGGTGCCCGCCGACCCGCACGAGGACGCCGACACCGCATGGCCGCGCGGTGAACGGGAGGGCAGCTTGCCGCCCGATCCGGTGGTGTGCGCCGCGGAGGACATCCTCGTCTCCGGCATCGTTCCGGCTGTATGGAAGGTCGAAGGACCCCGCGACATCGAGTCCGCCCGGACTCTCGCGGCTCTCATCGCATCGGCCGACCCGGACGCGGCCGTGCTGGTGCTGGGCGGGGGCGCACCGGTCAACGAACTTCCGGCGGCGTTCGCTCCGGGCGCGGGGATCGATCAGTTCCGGGGCTTCGCGGTGGGCCGCTCGATCTGGTGGCCCCCGCTGGAGGCCCTGACACGCGAGGAGATCACGGCTGCCGAGGCTCGGCGAGCGGTGGGCGACAACTATCTGGGAGTGATCGACGCCTTCGAGGCGGCGGCCCGCGTCGCGGTGCAGCCATGCTGAGAGGGGTCCCGCCTGTGCTCACGCCAGATCTGCTGGCGGCGATGTGGCGCATGGGCCACGGCGACTCCATCGCGCTGTGCGACGCCCACTTCCCCGCGGCCCGGGTGGCCCGCGGGCGCGAGCACCGGCTCGACGCCGTCGGCGTGGCGGAACTCGCAGCGGCCGTGCTGGAACTCGTCGTGCTGGACACCTACGGTCCTTCGCCGGTGACGCTCATGGCGCCCGAGCCGGGCGACGAGTTCGACGAGGCGTTCCGGCGGCGCCTGATCGATTTGATCAGTCCGTGGTCGCCGACAGGATCAGAGGTGCGGCTGCTCAACCGGCAGGACTTCTACGACGCGGCTGCCGACGCCCAGGTGGTCGTGGCCACCGGCGAGACCGCGACCTACGCCAACGTGATCCTGCGCAAGGGCGTGACCCCGCCGAGGCGCAACCCCTCAGAATCGCGCTGAGACCTCATGGGGATCATCGCCACGGTGCCGAACGGGCGCGGCGGGCTGTACCGGGCCCGCATCGCCATCAGCGACGGCCGGATCGCCGAAGTGTCCGGATACCAGGGCGGCGGCCCCGCCGACAAGGAGGACCTGGACTTCACCCCCCATGTGGCGCTACCCGGATTCATCGACCTTCAACTGAACGGCGCTTTCGGCCACGACATCACCTCCGACCCGTCGAGCATGTGGGCCATCGGCACCCGGCTCGCCGAGCATGGAGTGAGCGCCTTCCTGCCGACGGTCGTGACGTCCGCACCCGCCCAACGGCAAGCCGCCTACAGGGCGATCCGGTCCCGCCCGTCCGGCTACTGCGGCGCGGAGCCGGTCGGCCTCCACGTCGAGGGCCCTGCGCTGTCGCCGAGCTTCCCGGGGACGCACCCGCCCGCGTGGCTGGTTCGAGACGCCGACGAGCTCGCCGATGAGATCCTGGCCGAGCGCGACATCATCAGACTGGTGACGCTCGCCCCCGAGGCGGAGAACGCCCCCGGCGCGATCTCGCGGCTCGTCCAGGCCGGAGTCGCGGTGTCGCTCGGACACACCGGCGCCACCGCCGAGCAGGCTCGAACAGCCCTGAAGGCCGGAGCGGCCGCGTTCACCCACCTGTTCAACGCCATGGGCCCGTTGCACCATCGCGAAGTCGGCGCAGCCGGCGCCGCGCTGCTGCATCCGACCGCGGCGGTGTCGTTGATCGCCGACGGGCACCACCTCAGCGACGAGACCCTCCTGCTGGCCTGGCGTCTAGCAGGGCCTGGACGGGTGTTCCTGGTGACCGACGCCATTGCAGGCATGGCCGCGCCCGCGGGCACCTACCGCATCGGCGACGTGAGCGTGGAGTGCGGCGAGACGGCCCGCAACGCCAGCGGCGGGCTGGCCGGATCGCTGCTCACAATGCCCGGAGCGGCTCGGCGGCTGCGGACCGTCACAGAAGCTTCCTGGGACGACCTCGCCGCAGTCACAGCCACCAACCAGGCCCGCCTACTCGACGACGCCAGCCGGGGAGCATTGCTGCCCGGACGCCGGGCAGACCTAGCGGTGGTCGACGCGCGGCTGCACCCGGCCGCCACCATCATCGAGGGCGTGGTCGTCTGGCGCCGCCGAGACCGCGTGGCCGCGGCCACCGCCGCCCCGGCAAGCCCCGTACAGAAGGTGCGAGAGCCGGACCCTGGCGCGACTGTCGAAGCGATCCGTACGAGCATCCGGGAGGCGCGCCCGCGCCGCAGTGATTCCACCCACACGCTGCCGGCCGCCATCGGCGTGGACATCGGGGGGACAACCTTCAAGGCCGCCATCTTCGACGGCGCCGCCCTAGGGCCGGTGCGTCGCGACGAGACGGGCAGCCACCGGCCGGCTGCCGAGGTGCTCGTCGAGATCCGCGACATCATCATCGACCTCGCGGCCGGCGCCGACGACCTCGACCTGCGTGGCGTGGGCATCGCCTGCACCGGGATCCTGGATGCCGCCGCGGGAACCGTGGTCCGGGCCCCGAGCCTGGGCTGGACCGGAGTCGACGTGATCGCCGCGGTCAGCCCAAGCTGCGGTCTTCCCGTTGCTCTCGAGCACGACGTGTACCTGGCCGCGCTGGCCGAGTGGGAGACCGGCGCCGCCGTCGGCGCGGAGTCGATGCTCTACGTGTCGGTGGGCACCGGAGTGGCGAGCCGCCTGTTCACCCGGAGCGGGTCTGAGCGGGGCCACGCCAACCTCGCCGGCGAGATGGGCTACATGCCCGTCGGCGACGGTGAACGCCGGCTGGAGTCGGTCGCTTCGGCACGGGCCATGTCCGACGCCTACCGCGCCAGGTCTGGTCGACAGCTCACCGCGCGGCAGATCCCCGCCGCCGCAGCAGGCGGCGATCCGGTGGCGGCGGACGTCTGGTCCGAGGCCATGGACGCACTCGCTCAGGGCATCTCGGCCGCTGTATGCCTTCAAGATCCCGAGATCGTGGTCGTGGGCGGTGGCGTGTGCAACGCCGGACGAGCGCTGCTCGACACTCTCGGCCCACGGCTCGCTACCCGGCTCGAGCCGCTGCGAGATCCTCCCCGGACAGTCTTGGCCGCCCACGGCGCCGACAGCGGCATCATCGGAGCAGCCCTTCTCGGCGGCCTGCCGACCTGAGCGACCAGCTGGCGGCTTCAGCCAGCGCTCGCTCTAGAGCAGACCTAGCTCCATTAGCCGAGGCTCGAACCCGATGCCCGGCCCGTCGGGCACCGTTGCGGTGCCGTCCGGGCCCAACAGCGGATCGAACACCGCCGGGTTGTGCAGCACGAAGGACTCGTAGTAGGTGCAGTTGGGTATGGCCGCGCACAGCTGGAGGTTGAGAATCCCCCCGGCGTGCACCTCGGCGGTCGTGCCGAACCCGTCGGCGATGTGGGCGATGCGCATCGCGCCGGTCACGCCGCCGTACAGGCTGTACCCGGTCCGGATCAGGTCGCAGGCTCCGGTGTGGAGCCATTCTGCGGCCGCGTAGTGGGCTCCGTCGATGACCTCGGCACCCAGCACCGGGATGTCCAGGTCGGCGGTCAGGCGACGGTACGGCTCGATGGCGAACTCGATCATCGGCTCCTCATACCAGAGGTACTCGGCCTCCTCGAGGGCCCGGCCCAGCGCCAGCGCCTCGTGGTAGCGGAACCCTCCCGAGGCGTCGAACATCAGCTCCACACCGTCGCCCACATGGGCGCGCAGCTCCTGGGCCAGTCGGGCGTCGCGGCGCCAGTCGCCCCAGGCGTGCAGCTTGATGGCGCCGAGCCCGGCCTCCAGGCACTGGTCGGCCACGTCGAGATACTCCGGCACGGAGGCGAACGTGGCCGTGCTGGCGTAGGCGGACACCTTCGACCGGTAGCCGCCGAGCACCTCGAACAGCGGCAGCCCCGCGACCTTGGCGGTGATGTCCCAGCAGGCCACGTCCAGCGCACCGAAGACGTACAGCGGGAACTGCTCGAGGCGGTCGTGCTCCCAGGCTCGATGCCACAGCAGTTCCTTGCGCAGCGGGTCGGCGCCGAGCGCGAGCCGGCG
Organism: Candidatus Aldehydirespirator sp.; assembly: GCA_965203635.1. Lineage (GTDB taxonomy): Bacteria > Actinomycetota > Acidimicrobiia > Acidimicrobiales > Aldehydirespiratoraceae > Aldehydirespirator. Next base: position 1,118,047 of record OZ241903.1, on the reverse strand, counting down.
TATCTGGTCGAGGTAGGCCTGCGCGGCCCGGCCCTGGTAGTCGACCGGGCTCCAACCGTCGGGGCCGTCGTCGGTGCGCACCTGCAGCCACCCGTCCCAGATCGGACCGTCGTGGGGGGGCAGGCCTTCTCGCCAGCGGAAGGGCGCGACGTCTTCGCGGCGCAGAACGTGCAGCTCCACGTTCGTGATCTTCATTGCCGGGCGTCCCGGTCAACGAGGTGCGGTGCACTGCGGGAGGTCGCGCCCCGGTGCCATTCCGTTCCGTGGGGGTAGGCGAAGGCCCGCTCGATGCCGGCCGCGAAGGCGGTGCTGGCGCCGGGTCGAGCAGGCAGACGGTAGCGGCCAGCGCTGACCATCGAGGGGTCGGCCATGTGCTCGTGGAGATGATCGACGTACTCGAGTTTGAGCCGGTCCGGGTCGGCGGCGACGCTGATGGCGTTGAAGAATGCGAAGTGCTGGACCGCCTCGCACAGGCCGACACCTCCGGCGTGGGGGATGACGTCGGCGCCCGCGTGGGCCGCCAGCAGGATCATGGCCACGATGTCACTTACTCCCGCGACCCTGGTGGCATCGATCTGGAGGATGCTCGCACCCTTGAGCTGGAGAAGCTGCTTGGCCAGCACCGGGTTGGCGAGATGCTCGCCGGTGGCCACCGGCACGGGATGCACCGCCTCCGCAATGGCGGCGTGACCCACCACATCGTCGGGATGGGTCGGCTCCTCCACCCATCGCAGGCCGAACTCGGCCAGCCGTCCGATGGCGGTGATGGCCTCACTCACTCCCCAGCGCTGATTGGCGTCCACCGCGATGGCGATGCCGGGCCCCACGACCTCGCGGGCCAGACGGAGTCGCCTGTGATCGGCGTCGGTGTCGGCGCCCACCTTGAGCTTGATGGTGTCGAAGCCGGCCGAGACAGCCTCGCGGCACAGCCGGGCGAGCTTGGCGTCGTCGTAACCGAGCCAGCCCGGCGATGTGGCGTAGGCGGCCATGCCGCCGTGGCTCAGCGCTTCGATCCTGGTGGCCCGCTCTGCGCTGCGCTCCTCGAGGATCTCGCGAGCGTGTCCTGGGTCCAGGAAATCCCGCAGGTAGGTCCAGTCCACTAGACCCACAACCTCGCGCGGCTCCAGTCGCGCCAAAGTGCTCCACAGCGGCCGTCCCTCGCGCTTGGCCCGCAGATCCCACACGGCATTGACCACCGCGCCGACAGCCATGTGCATCACGCCCTTGTCCGGCCCGAGCCAGCGCAGCTGGCTGTCGCCAGTGAGCTCCCGGTGCACCGCGGCGGGATCCTCCACCAGCGTGTCCACATCGCGGCCTTCGATCCGCTCGGCCACCGCCCGGACGGCCGCGGCCTGGACATCGTTGCCGCGGCCGATCGTGAACACGAACCCGCACCCCTTGAGCCCGTCGTCGGAGGTGAGCAGTTCCAGGTAGGCGGCCGAGTAGTCGGGGTCGGGATTCATTGCGTCGGAACCGTCGAGGCTTCTGCTGGTCGGGAACCGCAGATCGGTCACCGCCGCGCCAGAGATGGGGCCCATCCGACTCACGCTATCGCTAAGGTTTGCTTCGTGAGCGAATTTGCGCGTATAGGTTCACTAATGAGCGAAGCGGACCGTTGCGGGGCGCAGGAGCGGGCCCTTCTTCCGGCTGCGGGCTTGGGAACGGCGCCGCTCGGAGGGTTGTACACCGAGGTGCCGCTCGAAGAGGCAGTGGCAACGGTCCAGGCCGCCGTCGATGCCGGCTACCGGTACTTCGACACCGCGCCCCTGTACGGCTACGGCGCCGCCGAGCGGGCACTCGGGATCGCCCTGAGAGGCGGTGCCGGCGAGGTCACCGTGTCCACCAAGGTCGGCCGCATGATCGACGAGGACGCGCCCCCGGCGCCGGACGACATGTACGCGGTCGTCGCGGGCGCAGCGTCGTGGGACTTCTCAGCCGACGGGGTCCGCCGGTCGCTGGAGGCGAGCCTGGAACGGCTGGGCCGCAGCTTCGTCGACGTCGTCTATATTCACGACCCCGACGAACACGCTCGCCAAGCCCTCGACGAGGCCTACCCCGCGCTGGAGCGACTGCGCTCGGAGGGGATGATCGGCGCTATCGGCGTGGGAATGAACGAGCCCGGTCTTCCGGCCAGATTCGTGGTCGAGACCGACATCGACGCGGTCCTGATCGCAGGCCGCTACACGCTGCTCGACCGGTCCGCTCAACCGGAGCTGTTCGCCGCGACCGAGGCCCGTGGCGTTCATGTGGTAGCGGCCGGGGTCTACAACTCGGGGATACTCACCGGTGACGAACACGAGCCGCACTTCGATTACGCGGCCGCCCCGAGGCGGATCCTCGAACGCGCCCACAAGCTGGCAGCGGTGTGCGAGGCACACGGCGTCTCGTTGGCGGCCGCCGCGGTGCGCTTCGTGGTCCAGTGCGATGCAGTCGGCACCGTGGTGGTCGGAGCCCGCAGCCCCGCAGAGGCGGTGCAGAACTGGTCGCGCCTGCACCGCCGGCTGCCCGAAGAGCTATGGCCCGCCCTGGAGGAGGCCCTCCGCGACGAGGGACCGGAATGAACGATGTGGATCGACGCCCACCACCACCTCTGGGATCCGGCTCGGCGGCCCCAACCCTGGATGGACCCCGAGTGGCTCATCAACCGCGCCTTCGGCCCTCGGGACCTGCGCGAGGCCGTGGCGGGCACGCAGGTCGGCGCCACCGTCGCGGTGCAGACGACCTCCAGCGTCGACGAGACGGCCGAACTGCTCGGCCTGGCCGCGTCGGATCCGCTTGTCGTGGGGGTGGTGGGCTGGCTCGACCTTGAGGCGGACGTGCCGCGCCAACTCGACCACCTGACAGCCTCGCATGAGGTGCGATGGCTCGTCGGCGTGCGCCACCAGGCCCAGGATGAGCCCGACCCCGGCTGGCTCAGCCGCGAGGCGGTCGTCTCGTCGGTGCGGGCCCTCGGCCGGCGGGGCCTCGCCTACGACCTACTGGTGAGGCCGCATCAGCTCCCGGCGGCGATCGACTTGGCTCGACGCACCGAGTCGACGACACGCCTCGTGCTCGACCACTGCGCGAAGCCTCCGATCGGCTCCGACCTAAACGCCTGGGCTAGCTCCATTCGCGAACTCGCCCGGTTGGACCATGTCGCCTGCAAGCTGTCGGGGCTGGTCACAGAGGCCGACTGGCGGCGCTGGACGCCCGCTGAGTTGGCACCGGTCGCCGAGGTCGTGTTGGAGTGCTTCGGACCCCGGAGAGTCATGTTCGGCTCCGACTGGCCGGTGTGCCTGCTGGCCGCCCCCTACGAGCAGGTCGCCCGGGCCGCCGAGACCCTGGTGGGGAGCCTCAGCCCCGTCGAGCAGCAGCACGTGTTCGCGGACACCGCCCGGGCCTGGTACCGCCTGCCATAGCGGAGTTCCGCCCCGGGCCGGCCAGTGCCTCGCCCATCAGGCCCGGCCTCTCAGCGGGACCAACTGCCGGTGAACCGGGTCCACTTGCAGCCGCAGCCCCTCAAGCGTGTAGGCGCCCAGCAGTGCGGGCGCTACTCGGGGGCCTCGTCTCCCGGCTCAGGCTCCTCGTCTTGGGACGCCGACAGGTAGGCCGCCAGCATGTCGCTCAACTCCGCCAGGCGCCTCATTTCGCCCTTGGACTGCTCGCAGGCCTCGACCAGAGCCTCCGTGGCCCGGTTGGTGGTCTCGTAGGACGTCTCGTTGAAGTCGTGGAGCCCGGACGCGACGGTGCGCAGAGCTTCCGCTGCCCGCCTGGACTCTCGCTGGAGGCCGGCGACGATGACGCTCTTTCTCTCTATCGTCCTCTCGGTGCGCCTTGCCATCTCCGCCAACTCACGTGCGGTGCTCGCCATGTATTGCGGGAAATCATCTGAAAACTCACCAATTGCAGCCATATGACAATCGTAACGCGACACGAGACGCAATCACGACCCTAAGATCAGCACTCGACGACCGGGCCTCTCTCGGTAGCCTTGACCCATGGGGCAGCTTCGATCGCACACCACTACCCAGGGCCGGAACCAGGCCGGTGCCCGCGCCCTGTGGCGGGCCACCGGCATGACCGACGACGACTTCAGCAAGCCCATCGTCGCAGTGTCCAACTCCTTCACCCAGTTCGTGCCCGGCCACGTGCACCTGCGCAACCTCGGCAAGCTGGTGGCCGACGAGATCGCGGCCGCGGGCGGGGTGGCCAAGGAGTTCAACACCATCGCGGTGGACGACGGCATCGCCATGGGCCACGACGGGATGCTCTACAGCCTCCCCAGCCGGGACCTCATCGCCGACTCGGTCGAGTACATGGTGAACGCCCACTGCGCCGACGCGCTGGTGTGCATCTCCAACTGCGACAAGATCACCCCGGGCATGCTGATCGCGGCCATGCGGCTCAACGTCCCGACCGTGTTCGTGTCGGGCGGGCCGATGGAGGCCGGCAAGACCAAGCTGGCCGGGGTGAGCGTGAAGCTCGACCTGATCAACCCCATGATCTCCGCCGGCGACTCCTCGGTCAGCGACGAGGACCTCCTGGAGATGGAGCGCTCGGCCTGCCCCACCTGCGGGTCCTGCTCGGGCATGTTCACCGCCAACTCCATGAACTGCCTCACCGAGGCGCTGGGGCTGTCGCTGCCCGGCAACGGCACGGTGCTGGCCACCCACTCCGACCGCCGGGAGCTGTTCCTGGAGGCGGGCCGGCGGGTGGTCGATCTGGCCCGCCGCTGCTACGAGAAGGACGACGATTCGGTCCTGCCCCGCTCCATCGCCACCAAGACCGCCTTCGAGAACGCCATGCGCCTCGACATCGCCATGGGCGGCTCCACCAACACCGTGCTCCACATCCTGGCCGCGGCCCGCGAGGGCGAGGTGGACTTCACCATGGCCGACATCGACAGGCTCAGCCGCAGCACCCCCAACATCTGCAAGGTGGCCCCGTCCACCAGCCAGTTCCACGTCGAGGACGTGCACCGGGCCGGGGGGATCATGGGCATCCTCGGCGAGCTCGACCGGGGCGGGCTGCTCGACACGTCGGTCTCGACGGTGCACTCCGCCACGCTGGCCGACGCGCTCGAGGTGTGGGACGTGACGCAGGGCCCGTCCAGCGAGGTGGTCGAGTTCTTCCGGGCCGGACCGGCCGGCATCCCCACCCAGGAGGCGTTCAGCCAGTCGACCAGGTGGCCGACGCTCGACCTCGACCGCGACAACGGCTGCATCCGCTCGGTGGCCAATCCCTACAACGCCGACGGCGGGCTGGCCGTCCTCTACGGCAACATCGCGGTCGACGGCTGCATCGTCAAGACCGCCGGCGTGGACGAGTCGATCCTGCGGTTCTCGGGTCCGGCAAGGGTGTTCGAGAGCCAGGACGAGGCGTGCGACGGGATCCTCGACGAGGAGCACGGGATCCAGGCCGGCGACGTGGTGGTCGTGTGTTACGAGGGCCCCCGCGGCGGCCCCGGCATGCAGGAGATGCTCTACCCGACGTCGTACATCAAGGCCCGCGGGCTGGGCAAGCAGTGCGCGCTGTTCACCGACGGCCGGTTCTCGGGCGGGACGTCGGGCCTGTCGATCGGCCACGCCTCGCCCGAAGCGGCCGAGGGCGGCGCGATAGCGCTGATCCGCGACGGCGACATCATCGACATCGACATTCCGAACCGCACCGTGAACCTCAGGGTGGACGACGCCGAACTCGAACGCCGCCGGGCCGCCGAGGACCAGCGCGAGGGGGGCTGGAGTCCCGGGATCCGCGAGCGCCAGGTCTCAGCCGCGCTGCAGGCCTACGCGGCCATGGCCACGTCCGCCGACAAGGGCGCCGTGCGCGACGTCAGCCGCCTCAGGCTCTAGCACCGACCACTCACTCAGAGCAGGTCGGAGGGGACCGGCGGAGCCACCGGGCGCACGCAGCCCTCGGCGACGGCGCAAGCCGCCACGCTGGCCGCCACCCTGGCCGCCACCCTCCGATCGAAGACCGACGGCACGATGTAGTTGCGGTCCAGGTCCTCGTCGCCGACCACTTCGGCGATGGCTCGGGCTGCGGCTGCCTTCATCCGTTCAGTGATGCACGTCGCGCCGGCATCCAGAGCCCCCCGGAATACGCCGGGAAAGGCCAGAACATTGTTTATCTGATTGGGGAAGTCGGACCTGCCGGTGGCCATCACCGCGGCCAGACCGTCGACCTCCTCCGGGCGTATCTCCGGATCGGGGTTCGCCATGGCGAAGACGATCGGATCGTGTGCCATGGAGCGCACATCATCCACACTCAGTAGTCCAGGAGCCGACAGTCCCACGAACACATCCGCCCCGCGGATCACTTCTGAGAGCGATCCAGCCTTGCCATCCGGATTGCTGTGGTGCACAAACCACTGCTTGGCGTCGTTCAGATTGCGGCGACCTGGATGGATCGCACCTGCACGATCGACGCCCACTATCTCGCCGATTCCGGCATCGTGGAGCATCTTTGCAACCGCCAGACCGGCCGCGCCCGTGCCCGAGATAACTACCGACACGTCGGCGATCTGTTTGTTGACAAGCTTGAGAGCATTCCAGAGCGCAGCCGTCGTGACGATGGCTGTTCCGTGCTGGTCGTCGTGAAACACCGGAATGTCGAGCGCCTCGATGAGCCGGTCCTCAATCTCGAAGGCAGCCGGCGCGGCTATGTCCTCCAGATTGATCCCACCGAAAGAAGGGGCCATGCGTACTACGGTCTCGACAACTTCATCGGGAGTGGTCACGTCGAGGCAAACCGGAAACGCATCGACCCCGCCGAACTCCTTGAACAGCAGGGCCTTGCCTTCCATCACGGGCAGGGCCGCGGCAGGACCGATGTCCCCCAACCCGAGGACGGCTGTTCCGTCGGTGACGATGGCGACGATGTTCTTGACGATCGTGTGGGTGTGGCGCAGCATCGGCTCTCGATGGATCGCATTGCACACACGGGCCACCCCCGGGGTGTACGCCATGGCCAGATCGTGGGCGTCGCCCACCGAGCAAAGGGCGTTGACCTCTATCTTTCCGCCCTCGTGGAGCCGGAACGTGCGGTCCCACCAGTCGAGCACGGTCACGCCGTCGAGGTCGCTGACTGCCGCCACTATGTGACGGGCATGGTCGGGGGACTCGGCGAGAACGTCGATCTCCCGCATGATGACCGGACCCTTGGCCTCGAAGCCCGGAATGGCGGCGATGTTGCCTCCCGCGTCGCCGATGGCAGTGGCGAAGCGGCCCAGCGTCCCCGGGCGGTTTCCCAGCGACACCTTGATTGTGATTGAGTAAGCAGGCGTGGGTGTGTCCAAATCAACTACCTCTGTGCTCGCGTCAATAGTCATTCCCTATTGCCGCGACCTGTGGATGCCAAAAAGCTACGCTATCATCCGCATTCCACTACTTTGAACTGTCGGCAAAAGGAGCAGACCAGTGGTACGACATATGTCAGATGAACACAAGGCTGCCAATGCCAGGGCTCGGGCTGAGAACAGGGCCGTGAGCACCTATCTTGAAGCTTTGGAGTCGAACCGGCCGCGCCCCGGCCGGAGGCGCACTGCTGAGTCCATGCAGAATCGGATAGAGGCAATCGGTGAGGCACTCGAGTCGGCAACTCCGATACGGCGAGTTCAGCTAGTTCAAGAGCGCATCGACCTCGAGCGGGCTCTCAGCGCACCGACCGAGACAGTTGACATCAGCGAACTCGAAACCGCTTTTGTGGACGTTGCCGTCTCATACAGCGGCCGGAAAGGGATCACCTACTCTGCGTGGCGCGAGGTGGGTGTTCCTGCTGCCGTCCTCAAGCGCGCCGGCATCTCCCGCGGCGGCACCTGACACTCTTCACAATCGAAGCTCAGCAGGCTGGGTCGCGGCCTCTGGGTGACGGGCAACGACGCGGCGGGCCGCCTCGACTACTCGCGCGGTCAACTCCGACGCCGTTCCCGCGAACCGCTCCGGTTCGGCCATGAGTCGGGCCATGTCCGGGCGGCTCAGTGGCACCCGTTCATCGGCGGCCAGTTGATCGAGCAGTCCGTCCAGGTCGACGGGATCGTCGCCGGTCGCTTGTTGCGCGGCCTGCCGGGTGGGTTCGGCCAGCACTTCGTGGGCCGCCTCCCGTCCCATCCCGGCCCGAACCAGGGCTGTGAGAAGACGGGTGGTCGCCAGCAGGGGCAGAAAGCGCTCGAACTCGGCACCGACGACGGCCTTGTCGATCCGCAGCTCCTCCAACACTGCCAGCGCGGTGTGGAGCAGGCCGTCGGCTGCGCAGAAGGCGTCGGGAAGCATGACCCGCCGCACGGCCGAGCAGCTCACGTCGCCCTCGTTCCACTGCCGCCCCGCCAGTGAGGCCGCCATGGCGAGGTGGCCGTCGAGCACGGCCACCAGGGCACCGATGCGCTCGGAGGAGCGGGCATTGGCCTTGTGGGGCATGGCGGAGGAGGCGACCTGGCCGTCACCGAAGCCCTCCGACACGAGACCGTGCCCGGCCATGAGCCGCACTGTCGTCGCCAGGGACGCCGGCCCTGATACCGCCTGGACCAGCGCGGCCACCACGTCGAGGTCCAGAGAGCGCGGGTAGGTCTGCCCCGACGCGTCGAGTACCCGGCCGAAGCCGAGATGCTCTGCGACCAGGCTCTCCAATTCGTCGACCGCCTGTGCCGACCCGAGCAGGTCGAGCTGGTCGAGGCGGGTGCCGACCGGGCCCTTGATGCCCCGCAGCGGGTACCGGTCCAAGAGCTCCGCGATCCGGGTGTATCCCAGCATCGTCTCCGCTGCGGCGTCCGCGAAGCGCTTCCCGAGGGTCGTGGCCTGCGCGGCCACGTTGTGGGTGCGGGCCACCATCATCGTCGAGGCATGGGCCTCGGCCAGGTCGGCCAGCCGGGCGATCACCGCCACCAGATCGTCGCGGATCACCTTCAGAGCATCGAGGATCACCAGCTGCTCGGTGTTCTCGGTGACATCGCGCGAAGTCATGCCCAGATGGATGGATTCGTGGCCCGCGAGGGCGCAGAACTCGTCGATCCGGGCCTTCACGTCGTGGCGGGTGACGGCCTCCCGGGCGGCTATCGACTCGAGGTCGACAACCTCCAGCACCGCCTCGTAGGCATCGACGACGGCTCGATCGACGTCAAGTCCGAGCTTGCGCTGAGCGTCCAGCACCGCCAGCCACAGCCGGCGCTCCAGCACCACGCGGCGCTCGGGGGACCACAGCGCCCGCATCCGTTCGCCGGCGTATCGGCCGGCCAGCACGTTGGGGTGTGAGGCCTCCACTACAAGCTCCTAGGCGGCTTCCTGCCAGTAGAGGTACTGGCTGCGGCCCGGGCCGACCCCGACGAGCCGGATCGGCACGCCGATGCCCTCCTCCAGGAAGGCGATGTAGTCGGCGGCCGCGGCCGGCAGCTCGGCCGACGAGGTGATGCCGCTCAGGTCGGTGCTCCAACCGTCGAGCTCGGCGTACACCGGCACCGCCTTGTGGATCACCGACTGGTGGTAGGGCATGTGCTCGTAGCGCTCGCCGTCCATTTCGTAGGCGACGCACACCTTGACGCGGTCGAGCCCGTCGAGCACGTCGAGCTTGGTGAGGGCGACCTCGGTCAGCGAGTTGAGCCGCACCGCGTGGCGCAGCATCACCAGGTCGAACCATCCGGTGCGGCGGCGGCGACCGGTGTTCGTCCCGAATTCGCCGCCGACGGTGACGAGGTGATCCCCGACCTCGTCGAACAGCTCGGTGACGAACGGCCCCGACCCGACCCGGGTCACGTAGGCCTTGGCGACGCCGATGACCCGATCGATGTGGCGGGGACCGATCCCCGCGCCGATGCTGACGCCGCCCGCTACCGGATTGGACGACGTGACGAAGGGGTAGGTGCCGTGATCGAGGTCGAGGAAGGTTGCCTGGGCCCCCTCGAAGAGCACCTGCCGGCCGGACTCGAGGGCCTCGTGCAGCAGGGATACCGCATCGCAGATATGGGCTTCGAGCCGGGGCGCGCACCCGTCCAGGTATTCGGCGACGATGTCGTCGGCCCGCAGGGGCAGGCGGTTGAAGACCCTGGCCAGCACCTTGTTGGTATGGCCCAGGGACACGTCGAGCTTGGCCCGGAAGATCCGTGGATCGAGCAGGTCCTGCACCCGCAGCCCGATGCGCATCGACTTGTCGGCGTAGGCCGGCCCGATGCCCCGCTTGGTGGTGCCCAGCTTGGCGTCGCCGAGATGGCGCTCATGCAGCGCGTCGAGCTCCTGGTGGTAGGGCATGATCAGGTGGGCGTTGCCCGACAGCCGCAGGGAACTGCAGTCGACGCCCCGAGCCTCCAGCGCGTCCATCTCAGCGATGAGAACTCTGGGATCGACGACGACGCCGTTGCCGATCACCGGGATGATGTGCTCGTAGAGCACTCCGCTGGGTATCAGCTGGAGGGCGAAGGTCTCACCGCCCACCACCAGTGTGTGTCCGGCGTTGTGGCCGCCCTGGTAGCGGACAACCATGTCCATCTCGGCAGCGACGAGGTCGGTGAACTTCCCCTTCCCCTCGTCGCCCCACTGGGTACCGACGACAACGGTCGCAGGCACGGCGCTCTCCTTCAGGGGCGGGCGTTACCGTGCGATTGTACTGGTCATATGAGAACTATCGACTCGTCGGAGTCGTCGGGGCGGTCCACGTCCACGATCACGGTTTCGTCGGCCTCGTAGCGGCCTTCCAGCATGGCCACGGCGAGAGGATCTCCGATGGCACGCTGGATGAGGCGCTTGAGGGGCCGAGCGCCGAAGGCGGGGTCGTAGCCGGCGCGGGCCAGATGGGCCTTGGCCTCATCGGTGACCTCCAGCCCGAGACGCCGGGCCTGCAGACGGTCCTCCAGCTGCTTGAGCTGGATGTCGACAATGGGCACGAGGTCGTCCGGCTCCAGGGCGCGGAACCGGACGATGTCGTCGATGCGGTTGACGAATTCGGGCCTGAAGAAGTTGCCCGGTTCGCCCTTGAGGTTGGACGTCATGATCAGCACTACGTTGCTGAAGTCCACCGTGCGGCCCTGCCCGTCGGTGAGACGGCCGTCGTCGAGCAGTTGCAGCAGCACGCCGAACACCTCGGCATGAGCCTTCTCCACCTCGTCGAGCAGCACCACCGCGTAGGGGCGGCGCCGGACGGCTTCGGTCAGCTGGCCGCCGGAGTCGTGGCCCACGTATCCGGGCGGCGCTCCGATGAGGCGGGACACCGAGTGCTTCTCCAGGTACTCCGACATGTCGATGCGCACCATGGCCTGCTCGTCGTCGAACAAGAACGCGGCCAAGGACCGGGCCAACTCGGTCTTGCCCACGCCGGTGGGGCCGAGGAACAGGAAGCTGCCGATGGGACGGTGGGGGTCACTTAGACCGACACGGCTGCGACGGATGGCGTTGGCCACCACGCTCACCGCCTCGTCCTGGCCCACCACCCGCTCGTGGAGATGCTCCTCCAGCCGGATCAGCTTGGCCGCCTCGCCCTCCATCAGACGCGACACCGGCACGCCGGTGGACCGGCTGACCACGACCGCGATGTGGTCGGCGTCGACCTCCTCGGTGAGCATCGACGAGTCGCGCTGCAACTCGGCCAGATGGCCGGTGGCCTCGTCGATGCGGCGCTCGGTGTCGGGGATGATCCCGTAGCGGATCTCGGCGGCCCGTTCCAGGTCGGGCTCGCGTTCGAGGTCGGACCGGCAGGTCTCGAGCTCCTCCTTGAGGGACCGGATGACGCCGATGGCCTCCTTCTCGGCCTTCCAGCGCGCCGTCAGCGCGGAGGACTCCTCGGTGAGGTCGGCGATCTCGCGCTCCAGGTCGTCGAGACGCGCTCGGGACGTAGCGTCGCTCTCGGCGGAGACCGCGACCCGCTCCATCTCGAGTTGTCGCAGCCGGCGCTCCACCACATCGATCTCGGTGGGCACCGAATCGATCTCGATGCGCAGCGAGCTGGCCGCCTCGTCGATCAGGTCGATGGCCTTGTCGGGCAGGAACCGGCCACAGATGTAGCGGTCCGACAGCTCGGCCGCGGCGATCAGGGCAGAGTCCTTGATCCGCACCCCGTGATGGACCTCGTAGCGCTCCCGCAGACCTCGCAGGATGGCCACCGTGGCCTCCACGGAGGGCGGTTCCACGAGCACCGGCTGGAAGCGGCGCTCCAGAGCCGCGTCGGTCTCCAGGTGCTTGCGGTACTCGTCGAGCGTGGTGGCGCCGACCATCCGCAGCGCGCCGCGGGCCAGCATGGGCTTGAGCATGTTGCCGGCGTCCATCGCTCCCTCCGCACCGCCCGCACCCACCACGGTGTGCAACTCGTCGATGAAGGTGACGATCTCGCCGCCGGCCTCCTCGATCTCGGCCAGCACCGCTTGGAGGCGCTCCTCGAACTCGCCCCGGTACTTGGCGCCGGCCACCATCGCGGCCAGGTCGAGCACCACGAGGCGCTTGCCGGCCAGGCTGTCGGGCACATCGCCGTCGACGATGCGCTGGGCCAGGCCCTCCACGATGGCGGTCTTGCCCACGCCGGGCTCGCCTATCAGCACCGGGTTGTTCTTGCGGCGCCGGGCCAGGACCCTGATCACCCGCCGGATCTCGTCGTCGCGTCCGATCACCGGGTCGAGGTTGCCGTCCCGGGCCTCGGTGGTGAGGTCCCGGCCGTAGCGCTCCAGGGCCTGGTACTGATCCTCGGGCGCCTTGGTAGTGACCCGATGGCTGCCCCGCACATCGTGCAGAACCTTCAGCAGGAGCTCCCGATCGAGATCCAGGCGATCGCCGAGGGCGATGACCAGATGCTCGGTGGACAGGTAGTCGTCGCCCAGGTCGAGGCGCAGCTTGTCGGCGCCCGTCAGCACGTCGTGCAACTCGCGGGAGACACCGACGTCGGACCCGTAGGCGCGCGGCAGCATGGCCACCGCCTGCTGGGATCTCTCGAGCACGGCTGAGGGGTCGACACCCGCGGAGTGCAGCATCGGCAGCACCAGGCCCTCGGTCTGGGCCAGCAGGGCGATCAGCAGGTGTTCGGGCGTGACCTCGGCGTGGGAGGCGGCTCGGGCCGCCTCGGTGGCGGCCGCGAACGCCTCGGTCGTCTTGAGCGTCCAGCGATTGGGGTCCAGGGACACGGTCAGCCGCTCCTCGGCGCGGCCCCGGAGCCGGCTCCGGCGACAGGTTCGACCACCGAGCCCGGGCCACGGGTGGCGCGGTACAGCGTCACTGCCCTGCCCTGGCGAACGGCCGGCACCAGGCCACTGGGGTTGAAGCCCCGCGCCGCCAGCTCGGTCTGCTGACGCTTGTAGGCCTGGCGGGTCTCATCGAGCTGGGCCCTCAATTCGGCGACGGTCTGCTCGAGTTCCAGGACCCGCTGCACGCCGGCGAGGTTGAGACCCTCGTCGGTGAGCTCGGCTATGCGCTCCAGCAGGGCGAGGTCGGCGTCGCTGTAGCGGCGGCTGCCGCCTGCGGTCCGGGCCGGGGCGAGCAGGCCCCTGCGCTCGTAGATGCGGAGCGTCTGAGGGTGGACCCCCGCCAATTCGGCGGCCACTGATATCACGTACACGGCTCGGTGGAATCGGTCATCGGTCATCGTCATTCTCCGTTGTTGAGATCATTCTCGAAGTGAGCCCGCGGGTCCTCGCCGGCGGCGGCTGCGAAGGCCTCCATCGCGGCCTGCTGCTCTTCTGACAGGTTCTGGGGCACGACGACCTCGACCTCGACGATGAGGTCGGCGCCCCCGGTGGAGAAGGTCGCGGGGATGCGAAGGCGCCGGCCCGTCCGTGTGCCCGGGGGGATGCGTATGGTCACCGTCGATCCGTCGAGGGTGGGCACCGGGATCCGCGCGCCCAGCGCGGCCTCCGAGAACGTGACCGGCACGATCAGGGTGAGGTTCTTGCCGTCCCGCCCGAACAACCGGTGGGGCTTGACATGGACCCGAACGTAGAGGTCGCCGGGTCTGCCGCCCGGTCCCTGGCCCGGAGCGCCGCGTCCGGCCAGCTTGATCCGCTGCCCGTCGGTCACCCCGGCCGGGATGCGGGCCTTGACCTCGCGGCGCCGGCGTTCCATGCCCCGGCCGCCGCAGGCGGTGCAGGGATGCTCAATGACGGTTCCCCGGCCTGCGCAGGCCGCGCAGGGCCGGCTGAAGGAGAACAGGCCCTGGTTCTCGTCGTTCACGCCGGTGCCCGAACAAGTCGGGCACGGCTGCGGCTTGGCCGGCGGCTTGGCGCCCAGGCCCTTGCAGGTACGGCAGCGAGCCTCACCGGTGACGGGCACCGCGATCGTGGTTCCCGACACGGCATCGGCGAAGTCGAGCTTCACTTCGGTCTCGATGTCGGCGCCCCGCTGAGCGGGTCCGCCGCGGCGGCGTCCGAACAGACCCCCGAAGAGGTTCCCGAGATCACCCACCTGCTCGAAGTTCAGGTTGAAGCCGCCCGCCGGGCCCGGACCGCCGGGACCGAACGCCCCGGCCATGGGACCGAGCCGGCGCACCTCGTCGTAGGACTTGCGCTTGGAGGCGTCGCCGAGCACGTCGTAGGCCGACGCCACCTCCTTGAAGCGCTCCTCGACGGCCTGGTCGCCCGGACTGGCGTCGGGGTGCAGCTTCTTGGCCAGCTTGCGGTAGGCCTTGGTGATGTCGGAGGCCGAGGCGTCCTCGGCCACGCCGAGGATCTTGTAGTAGTCCTTCTCGAACCACTCCCGCTGGGGCTCCACGCTCACCTCTCTCCTGTTTCCTGCTCCGTCCGCTTCTGTCAGCCGCGCACCTTCACCATGGCCGGCCGCAGCACCCGGCCGTTCCATGCGTACCCGGTGCGCAACACCTCGGACACGACCGGAGCGTCCTGGCCGTCGTCGGTGGACTCCTCGCTCATCACTGCCTCGTGGAAGCCGGGATCGAAGGGCTCGTCGATCGTGCCGAGCACGGTGAGACCCTCCGCCGAGAGCACGCCCAGCAGCTGTGACTGCAAGGCTTCGATGCCTTCCACGCCCTGAGCGACGGCAGCCTCGCAGGCGTCGAGGACTACGAGCAGCTCTCTGGCCAGCCTCGAGGCAGCCTGGGCGACGAGTTCGGTGTTGCGCTTCATCGTCTGGCGCCGGAAGTTGGTGAACTCGGCGGTGACCCGCTGGAGGTCCTCCAGGTAGGCGTCTCGCTGCGCGGTGACCGCGGCCAGATCGAGCTCGGGATCCGAGCCGGATCGGGCCTCGGCCGGCTCCGGTTCGGCGGTCACGGGCTCGACCGCCTCGCCGGTGCCGGCGTCGGGCTCGTCGGACGGTGCGGCCACAGACTCGAGCTCGCTGACGTCGGATGATGGTGCGCTCACGCCGTCTCGCGGTCGTCGTCGACGATCTCGGCCTCGACCACGTCGTCATCGGCGGGTGCCTCGGTGGCCGCGCCCTGTTCGCGCTCGGCCGCCGCGGCCGCGTCGTACAGCCTCTGGCCGAACTCCTGGCTGGCCGTCATGAGCGCCTCGGTGGCCGACTTGACCGCCTCGACGTCGTTGCCCTCCAGCGCGCTGCGCAGATCGGCGAGCTTGGAGTTGATGGCCTCCTTCTCGTCGTCGGACACCTCGTCGGCATGTTCCTTGAGCAGCTTCTCGGTCTGGTACACGAGCGTGTCGGCCGCGTTGCGGATCTCGGCCTCCTCGCGCCGCTGGCGGTCCTCGGTGGCGTGGGCCTCGGCGTCGGAGACCATCTGGTCGATGACGTCGGAGTCGAGCGACGACTGTCCGGTGATCGTCATCGACTGCTCCTTGCCGGTGGCCTTGTCCTGCGCGCTGACGTGGACGATGCCGTTGGCGTCGATGTCGAAGGTCACCTCGATCTGGGGCATCCCTCTGGGCGCCGGCGGAAGGTCGACGAGCTGGAACTTGCCCAGGGTCTTGTTGTAGGCGGCCATCTGCCGCTCACCCTGGAGCACGTGGATCTCGACCGACGGCTGGCCGTCCTCGGCGGTGGTGAAGATCTCGCTCTTGCGGGTGGGGATGGTGGTGTTGCGCTCGATGAGGGTGGTCATCACGCCGCCCTTGGTCTCGATGCCCAGCGACAGCGGGGTCACGTCGAGCAGCAGCACGTCCTTGACCTCGCCCTTGAGCACACCGGCCTGGATGGCCGCGCCGATGGCCACCACCTCGTCGGGGTTGACCGTCTTGTTGGGCTCGCGGCCGGTCATCTCCTGCACCAACTCGGCCACCGCCGGCATGCGGGTCGACCCGCCCACCAGGACAACGTGGTGGATGTCGCCGGAGGCGATGCCGGCGTCGGAGATGGCCCGCTCGAAGGGGCCGCGGCAGCGGTCCAGCAGATGGGCGGTCAACTCCTGGAACTTGGCCCTGCTCAGCGTGTAGTCGAGATGCAGCGGACCCTTGTCGGTGGCGGTCACGAAGGGCAGGTTGATCTGCGAGGACGGGGTCTGGGACAGCTCGATCTTGGCCTTCTCGGCCGCTTCCTTGAGTCGCTGCATGGCCATGGCGTCGGTGGACAGGTCCACCCCGTGGTCGCCCTTGAAGGACGCCACCAGCCAGTCGATCACGGCCTCGTCCCAGTCGTCGCCGCCGAGCTTGGTGTCGCCGGAGGTGGACTTCACCTCGAACACGCCGTCGCCGAGCTCCAGCACCGACACGTCGAAGGTGCCGCCGCCGAGGTCGAACACCAGGATGGTCTGGTCGGCGGACTCCTTGTCGAGCCCGTAGGCGAGGGCGGCCGCGGTGGGCTCGTTGATGATGCGCAGCACCTCGAGCCCGGCCACCTTGCCGGCCTCGTTGGTGGCGGTGCGCTGGGCGTCGTCGAAGTAGGCGGGCACGGTGACGACCGCCTGTGTGACGGTGTCGCCGAGGTACTCCTCGGCGTCGCGCTTGAGCTTCATCAGCACCCGGGCCGATATCTCCTGGGCGGCGTAGCTCTTGTCGTCGACCTTGAACTTCTTGGCGGTGCCCATGTGCCGCTTCACCGAGCGGATGGTGCGATCGGGGTTGGTGATGGCCTGGCGCTTGGCGACCTCGCCCACGAGCACCTCGCCGTCGTTGCTGAAGGCCACGACGGAGGGAGTCGTACGCGATCCCTCCGCGTTGGGGATGACGACGGGGTCGCCGCCCTCGAGGACGCTTACGACAGAATTCGTGGTACCGAGATCGATACCGACGGCCTTTGGCATGGTGAGGCTTCCTTTCACTTATGTCTTGCCTAACCTAGAACGCACAGAGTAGCGAAGTTCATTCCTGATCACAACAAAAACTTGAGTCTGTTCTTATCAACTTTATCGGAGCCAGGCCGGGTACCTTTGGCAGCCATGGCTCACGACCTGATCCTTCTGCGCCACGGCCGCAGCACCTGGAACGACAAGAACCTCTTCACCGGCTGGTACGACTGCGGACTGAACGAGGCCGGTCGAGCCGAGGCCCACCGGGCCGCCGAGATGCTGGCCACCGCCGACCTGATGCCCACCGCGGTGCACACATCAGTCCTGCGACGGGCCACCGAGACGACCCGGATCGTGCTCGACGACCTCGGCCTCGGCTCGCTGGAGGTTCGCAGGAGCTGGCGGCTCAACGAACGCCACTACGGCGACCTGACCGGACTGGACAAGGCGGCCACCCGCAGGGCCCACGGCGATGAGCAGCTCCAGCGGTGGCGCCGGGGATACGACACCCCGCCGCCGCCCATCCGCGCCGACAACGAGTTCAACCCCAACGGCTCGCCGATCTACGCGGACCTCGCGCCCGGGCTCGTACCGCTGACCGAGAGCCTCGCCGACGTGCTGGCCAGGCTGCTGCCCTACTGGCAGGACGCCATCGTCGGCGACCTGCGCCGGGGCTGCACCGTGATGGTCTCAGCCCACGGCAACAGCCTCCGCGCCCTGGCCAAGCACCTGGATCGGATCTCCGACGACGACATCGGCGCCCTCAACATCCCCACCGGGATGCCCCTGCACTACGTGCTGGGCCCCGACATGTTCCCGACCGAGCCCAAGCACCCCCTCGAGCGCGCCCTCGACCCCGCCGCCGCCGCAGCCGCGGCCGCCGAGGTAGCCGCCCAGGCCACCGGCCCCTCCCACGCCTGAGGCGGGCGCGGCGGGTAGTGTCGCGCCCGTCATGCGGATCAAGCCCCACCACATTGTCGTCGCTCTCGGTGTCGCCATCGCGCTGTTCACGGCCCTCTCCGGCATCGTCGCCGCGATCACCGGCTTCCACAGCGACAGCCCGATCACCCGCGAGGTCTTCGGCAACATTCCGGCACCGCTGAAGGCCGCCTTCTACACCGTCATCCCGATACTGCTGGTGTACGGGGCGGTCCTGTTCGCCAACCGGGTCAAGAACTGGGAGCGGGGACGGCCCGACAATCGCCGCACCACACCCTCCAACGTCCACCACCGGATGGCCGACTTCCGGGCCGGCGTATACATGCAGACCCTGCTGCGGGAGCCCGGCGCGGGGGTGATGCACTCGCTCATCTACTTCAGCTTCCTGGTGCTGCTGGGGGTGACCACCACCCTGGAGGTCGACCACCAGCTCCCCGACGGAGCCAAGTTCCTGCACGGCGACGTGTACCGGGCCTACTCCGCGGTGGGCGACGCGGCCGGGTTGGTGTTCGTGGTTGGGATGCTGTGGGCCATCCTGCGCCGATTCGGGCCCCCGATGTGGCGGCCCTACCGGATCCGCATCAAGACCCGGCCCGAGCACGCGGTCATCGGCGGGGTGCTGCTGGCCATCGGCATCACCGGTTTCGGCGCGGAGGCCTTCCGCATCGCAGCCGACGGACTGCCCGACCACGAGCGCTGGAGCTTCATCGGCTACCCGCTGGCCACCCTGGTCGACGGGTCGGGCGCAGTGCACGGCTGGCACCAGGCGTGGTGGGTGGCCCACGTCGTCGCCTTCTTGGCCTTCCTGGTGATCCTGCCGACGACGATGCTGCGGCACATGTTCACATCGCCGTTGAACATGTACCTGCGCCACCGCGACCGGCCCAAGGGCGCGATGCGCCCCATGCCCGACCTGGTGGAGGGCGACACCGAGCTGGAGACGTTCGGCGCGTCGGTGATCGAGGACTTCTCGTGGAAGCAGCTGCTCGACACCGATGCGTGCACCATGTGCGGCCGCTGCACGTCGGTGTGCCCGGCCCATGCCACCGGCAAGCCACTCGACCCCCGCGAGATCGTGCTCAAGACGGGCGAGGTCATGGCCCTCACCGGCAGCCCGCCCACGTCGCCGCCCCTCAGCAGCGGCGGGACAGAAGTCGAGGTGCCGGCCAACTGGATGTTCGAGCGCATCAGCACCGAGGAGCTGTGGGCCTGCACCTCGTGCCGGGCCTGCGACGAGGTCTGCCCGGTCAACATCGAGATCCTCGACAAGATCCTGGACATGCGCCGCTACCTCACCCTGATGGAGAGCGACTTCCCCTCGGAGCTGGGCCAGGCCTTCCGGGGCATGGAGAACTCGTCCAACCCGTGGTCGCTGAGCCAGACCGAGCGGGCCGACTGGGCCCGGGACCTCGACGGGGTGCGGGTCCTGTCCGGCGGCGACCCCCTGGACGCCGAGTACCTGTACTGGGTCGGGTGCGCCGGGTCGTTCGACGACAAGAACAAGAAGGTGGCCCGGGCCATGGCCCAACTCATGGAGCGGGCCGGCGTGGACTTCGCCATCCTCGGCCCAGCCGAGAACTGCACCGGCGACTCGGCCCGGCGTTCCGGCAACGAGTACCTGTTCCAGATGCTGGCGTCGACCAACATCGAGACGCTCAACTCCATGGGCGTGCGCAAGATCGTCACCCAGTGCCCCCACTGCTTCAACACGCTGGCCAACGAGTACCCGCAGCTCGGCGGGCACTACGAGGTGATCCACCACAGCCAGTTCCTGGAGGCGCTGGTGTCCGAGGGCCGCCTGGACCTCGAAGGGGCCACGCTGGCCGAGAGGGTCGTCTACCACGACAGCTGCTACCTCGGGCGCCACAACGACGTGTACCTGGCGCCCCGGCGGGTGCTCGGTTCGCTCGGCGGCATCGACCTGGTGGAGGCTCCCCGCAACGGCACCAAGGGGATGTGCTGCGGCGCGGGCGGGGCCCGCATGTGGATGGAGGAGACCATCGGCACCAAGGTGAACGATGAGCGGTCCCGGGAGCTGCTCGACACGGGCGCGTCGCGCATCGCCACCGCCTGCCCGTTCTGCTACATCATGATGGACGACGGGGTGCGGGCTGCGGGCGTGGAGGAGGACTCGGTGCAGGTCGCGGACATCGCGCTGCATGTCTTGGAGGCCGTTGAAGCTCGCGACTCCTCTGCTGCCAACTCTCGAAGCTAGGCGCTTCCGGCCGGCGGGTCCTGTCGTCGAGGCCGTCCGACCGACGGGGCTTCGCCCCATTGTCGGTCGGCCGTTCCTCGCCGCCACCCCCCGGCCTTGCCGGTCGCGTTGGGCGGTAACGTTCGGCGGGTGGGGCCTCGGATTGCGGTTATCGACAACTATGACTCTTTCGTCTACATCCTGGTGCAGTATCTGGGGGAGTTGGGGGCCGAGCCGGTGGTGTACCGGCACGACGCGGTCACGGCCGAGGAGGTGCAGGCGCTCGAGCCCGACGGGATCCTGATCAGTCCGGGGCCGGGCACCCCCGACGACGCCGGCGTGAGCAACGACTTGCTGGCCACGCTGAGCGGCGAGGTGCCCATCTTCGGGGTGTGCCTCGGGATGCAGTGCATCGGCCAAGTGTTCGGGGGAACCGTCATCCGGGCACCCGAAGTGATGCACGGCAAGACGTCAGTCATCGGGCACGACGGCTCGGGGGTGTTCGACGGTCTGCCCAACCCCTTCACCGCCACTCGCTATCACTCGCTGATCGTCGAGAGTTCCTCGGTGCCGGACGACTTGGAGATCACCGCAACTTGCAACGAGGGCCTGGTGATGGGCCTGCGGCACCGGCACCACCCGACCGAGGGGGTCCAGTTCCATCCGGAGTCGGTGCTCACCGACGCCGGCCGCGACCTGCTCGACAACTTCCTCGCCCGCTGTAGCTGAAGCCGGGGCCGGCGCGCCGGCTTCAGCTAGCCGCTCTGGTCGATGCCTTCGGTCTCGTCGCCTTCGCCCTCCGGTGGCTCAGGCCCAATCTGATCGCCTTCGGCCTCGGACGACTCCCCCACCACGACATCCACCTCGGTCTCAGCCGACACTTCAAGATTGGGGGGCGGCGTCTGAGCCAGTATCCGGCCCACGTCGGTCGATCCCGGCTCGACCGGTTCGAACGTCACGATGCCAATGACGAGCCCGGCTCGTTCTATGGCCAGCTTCCCGGTGTCGAACAGCAGGCCCTGGACATCGGGGATCGCCACCAGCGGGGGACCGTCCGAGACGATGATGTAGACCTCCAGGCCGAGGGTCACCGGGAACCCGTGGGACGGATCGGTGTCGATGATCTGGCCCTCCGGGACGGTGGCCGAAGGCTCGCGCCGCTCGGCGACGCGGAATCCCTGGTCGGCCAGGGTCTGGATGGCCTGGATCAGTGTCTGGCCCCGCACGTCGGGCACGAAGATCTGCCCCGGTCCGGTGGAGACGGTTATGGTCACCGCCTCGCCCGGCGCAAGCTCGGTGTTCGAGGAGGGCTCCTGCCCCACCACGATGCCCGCCTCGGCCTGGCTGGTGCCCTCGATCACGATGACCTCATAGCCCGCGCTCCGAAGGATCTCGGTGGCATCGACGCGGTTGCGGCCCCGCACGGGCGGCACTCTCGGGATCTCGCCCTGGCTGACAGTGAGCGCCACCGTGGCGCCCTCCTCAGTCCGTTGGCCCGCGAGCGGGCTCTGGGCGAACACCGTGTTCTCGGGCACGCCGGTGTTGACCTGGTAGCTGGGCTCCGGCTCCAGACCGGCCGACCTCAGCAGAGCGTCCGCCTCCCCGTAGCTGAGCCCGGACACGTCGGGTACCTCGATCAGCGCGGCATCGTCGGAAGTGGTCGGTTCTGCGGGCCCGTTGCTGTCGCCCAGGCCCAGCGAATCGTAGAAGGTCCACCCCAGGAAGCCGAGGGCGACCACGAGGACCGCCAAACCCAGGAACATGAGCATCGTCCGCTTCCAGCCGTCGGATCGGTGGACCTCCTCGTAGTAGTAGGCCGGCGGCACGTACTGGGGCGGAGGCTCCGGCCCCGGCGCGGCGGGCACCTGGGCGCGGGGCCCGGTGGGCGGGCCGCCGCTGGGCGGTGGCGCGGTCGCAACCGGGCCGGTGCGCGGCCGGTCTGCCGCCGGTGCCGGCGGCATCTGCGATCCGGTCGCAGGACGCTCGTCCGTCCCGACTCGGGGCGACTGGCCGGTCCCGACCCGGGGCGACTGGCCGGTCCGGGTCGGGATGCTGTGGGCGCCGGCCAAGTAGCGCTGAAGATCGGCGCGCAGGTCCTCCGCCTTGGGATAGCGGTTGGCCGGGTTCTTGGCCAGCAGCTTGAGGATGATGGCCTCGAGGGACTCCACGATGCTCACGCCCAGCAGAGACGGCGCGAGCGGACGCTCCTGCACATGCTTGACGGCCACCGCGGTCGAAGTGTCGGCGGTGAAGGGGGGCTTGCCCACGATCATCTCGTAGAGCACGACCCCGAGCGAGTACAGGTCACTGCGACCGTCGAGGGCCTTGCCTTGGGCCTGCTCGGGAGAGAAGTAGGTGGCCGTGCCCATGACCGACCCGATATGGGTGAGGTTGTCACCGGTCCTGCGGGCCAGGGCGGTGGCTATACCGAAGTCGGCCACCTTCACCTGGCCGTCGTCGCTGACGATGATGTTGCCGAGCTTGATGTCGCGGTGCACGAGTCCGGCGTTGTGGGCGCTGCTGAGCGCTTCGGCCACGTCGGACGCGATCTCCGCGGCCCGGTCCGGGCTGAGACGCCCGGTGGAGCGCATCACGTCGGCCATGCTGCGGCCCACCACGTATTCCATGACGATGTAGTAGGTGCCCTGCTCCTGGCCCCAGTCGTAGATGCCGACGATGTTGGGGTGGTTCAGGTTGGCCGCGGCCTTCGCCTCCCGGCGGAAGCGCTCGACGAAGCTCGGATCATTGGCGAACTCCGGGAACAGGACCTTCACCGCCACCTGCCGGTCGAGCGACGCGTCCCGGGCCAGGTAGACATCGGCCATTCCGCCGCGCGCGATGCGGCGGAGCAACTCGTAGCGACCGTTGAAGACGGTCAGGCCCTCATCTGACACCGTCAGCCATTGTAACGGGCGGCCCTAGGCCGGGATCAGAGCCGGGAATCGCCGCCGCGAACCGACGCCGCCATCAGGCCAACACGGCAGGCTGGAACGCGACTACGAGCTGGTCCGAACCGTCCGGATGGAGTTCGGGGCCGCTCGCGACATCGACGACCACCGCGGTGGCGTTGTCGCGGCCGTGCCCCGGCCGCACTGCTCGCTCCACCAGGCCGCCGGCCGCGGCGCGGGCGTCGGCGACGGATCGCAGGATCTCCGCGATCTCGAAGTCGGGCACCTCGTTGGTCAGCCCGTCGCTGCAGAGCAGGAAGCGGGTCCCCTCCACGGCCGCCAGCTCCCAGCCGTCGACGTGCACCCGGCGCTCGAACCCGACGGCCCGGGTGAGAGTGTGGCGGTCGGCGTGGGTGGCCGCCTCAGCCTCGGAGATGACGCCGTCACGGACGAGATTCTCGGAGATCGTGTGGTCGACGGTGATGCGGCTGAAGCCGTCCGGAGTGAGCACGTACAGCCGGGAGTCGCCGACGTTGCAGGCGGCCAGCCGCGGCCGGTTATCGGCGCCGTTGATTCCGGCCAGTACGCACAGGGTCGTCGACATCTCGAACAGGCTCGGATCGTCCCTGGCCGCTTCCAGGATGGCCACGTTGGCCGAGCCCACCAGCGCAATCAGCTGTGCCAGCGACTCGACGCCGGTGCCACCGGAGAGGACCTCGGTGGCTATGCCCGCGGCGGTGCCCCCTCCCGCGTGGCCTCCGAGCCCGTCCGCGACCGCAAAGACGGCACCGTCGGCGAGGTAACGATCCTGATTCTCGTGGCGGTGCAGGCCCACATGGGTGCAGGCCCCGTAGTCCAGACGCACTCCAGCGATGCTAACGGTCCTCTGGAGTCGGACTCGGGACCGCCCCTGCAGGCAGGCGATTCGTTTGGCGGGCCGCTAGCCTCGTGTGCCCGGTCCGCCCCCGGTGGGCCGGGGCCACGCGCGAGTGGCGGAATTTGGCAGACGCGCAGGATTCAGGTTCCTGTGTCCGAAAGGACGTGGGGGTTCAAGTCCCCCCTCGCGCACTTCACCTCACGCCAGCGGGCCGGTCACGGCTTCTACTGCGGGTACCAGCGCCTCGTCCGTGAGCATCTGCTCAGCCGCCGCGAGTTCGGGGGACAGCCAGCGGTCGGGGCCCGGACCGGGGACCCGGGTCCGCAGCAGTCCGAGGGCCGTCGCGGTCCCCGCCGCGGGCTGCAGGGGGGCACGCAGCTCGATGCCCCGTGCGGCCGCGACCCACTCGACGGCCAGGATGCGGCGCAGGTTGTCGACCACCCGGCGCAGCTTGCGGGCCGCGCCCCAGCCCATCGACACATGGTCCTCCTGCATGGCCGAGGTCGGCAGCGAGTCGACCGAGGCCGGGGCGGCCAGGCGCCGGTTCTCGGCGCACAGGGCGGCCGCGGTGTACTGCCCGATCATCAGGCCGCTGTCGACGCCCGGATCGTCGGCCAGGAACGGGGGCAGACCGTGCGAGCGTCCAGGGTCGAGCAGCCGGTCGATGCGACGCTCGGCTATGGCTCCGACCTCGGCGGCGGCGATGGCCAGGTAGTCGGCCGCCAACCCGACCGGCGCACCGTGGAAGTTCCCGCACGACTCGACGCGGCTATCGGGCAGCACCATCGGATTGTCGATGGCCGAGGCCAGCTCCCGGCCGGCGGCCGCGGCCACGAAGTCCAGCGTGTCGCGGGCCGCGCCGTGCACCTGGGGGGTGCACCGGATCGAGTACGCGTCCTGCACCCGGTCGTCGCCGCTGCGGTGGCTGGCGACGATGGGCGAGCCGACCAGCACCGCCCTCAGGTTGGCCCCGCTGGCCTGCTGGCCGGGATGGGGCCGCAGCGCCAGCAGGTCGGCGGCGAAGGCCCGGTCGGTGGCCAGCAGCGCCTCGACGCTGCAGGCGGCCACGATGTCGGCGATGGTCAGGAGCCGCCCGACGTCGTGGACCGCGAGGCACAGCATCCCCAGGATCCCGTCGGTGCCGTTGGTGAGGGCCAGGCCCTCCTTGGCCGCCAGTTCCAGGGGTTCCAGGGGCTCGATGCCCGCTTGGGCCAGAGCTGCGGCCGCGGCGATCGTTCCCCCGCCGCCGGCCAGCACCTCGCCCTCGCCGATCAGCGCGAGCGCAGCATGGGCCAGAGGCGCGAGGTCGCCGCTGGCCCCCAGGGAGCCGTGCTCGGGCACGGCCGGCACCACCCCCGCGTTGATCAGCCGCACCAGCCCCTCGGCCACCTGCGGCCGCGCCCCCGACGCCCCGAGGGCGAGCGTGCGGGCCCGCAGGAACATCATGGCCCTGACCACCTCGGCCTCCACCGCCGGTCCCATCCCGGCCGCATGGGACCGGATCAGGGACTGCTGGAGCACGGCCCGGCGGTCGGCGGGGATGATCGTGTTGGCCAGGGCCCCGAAGCCGGTGGAGATCCCGTAGGCGGGCTCCCCCTCGGCCAGCTCCTCGACGACGCCGCGGGCCGCGGCCATGCGGGCCATGGCGGCATCGGTGAGCCGGACCGGCTCGCGGTGGCGGGCGACGGCGACGACGTCGGAGATGGTGACGCCCGCGCCGTCGAGCTGCACGGTCACGCCAGGGCCACCTCCGGTGTCCCGCTCCTGTTCGCTGCGCTCACGGGCCGCTCGGGCCACGGCCTCGCTGAGGGCAGGACCAAGACGCTCATGCTGTTGCGCCCGCCCGCTCGGCCTTTGGCGACGACAGGCCCCGCGCCGTCACGACGGCTGCCTCCACTACTGCGGCGGCTGCGGCCTGGAGGCGGCGGCCGGTGAGCCGGTCGGCCGGGCCGAGCACCGACAGGGCCGCGATCGGACCCGCCGGGCCGTGGACCGGCGCGCAGACCGCGGTCACGTCGGGCTCGATGGCTCCGGTGTTGAAGATGGGCGCGGGCCGGGTGGGCGGCACCAGCGCGGCGGCGGACAGGGCCTCGCCGACGGCCGTGCCGCCGATCGGTACCGACCGGCCCACCCACCCGACGTGGCGGATGGCCCGGCGGCCCTCGACGGTGTCGATGTAGACCGCCTCGTCGCCGTCGCGCACGGCCAGGTAGGCGGACTCCTCGGTGGCCTCGACCAGACGCTCTAGTTCGGGGCGGGCCGCCGCCGTCAGCCGCGCGTAGGGGCCCGACTGCAGCGAGGCCAGGGCGGTGCGCACGAACGAGGGCCCGACGGAGTAGATCCCGATGCCGTCCTTGACGAGATAGCCGCGTTCGGTCAGGACCCGCAGGTGGCGCAGAGCCGTGCTCGTCGGCATGCCCGTCCGGCTCGCGGCCGCGGTGAGGCTGAGCGCGCCCTCGGTGATCACGGTGTCCAGCAGATCCAGCACCCGCCCCGCGGAGCGCGACCTGTGCAGCGGAGAGGCGGCCTGGCCCGCAGACGGTTGGTTTTCAGTTTCTGAAACTTCTTGCTGCATATTGACAGAATAGGCCCCGAGCCGGTACCGTGCAACCGGCAGCCCGCCCTACCAGACGAGGTTCGCGATGCCCGCCTCCCCCCAGCACAGATCGGGCGCTCCACCAGGCGGGGTGCGAGCCCCCACCGGCACCGCGCTGACGTGCCGGGGCTGGCCCCAGGAGGCCGCCTTCCGGATGCTGCAGAACAATCTCGATCCCGACGTGGCCGAGCGCCCCGACGACCTCGTCGTCTACGGGGGCACCGGCCGGGCAGCGCGATCCTGGGACGCCTACCACGCCATGATCGGTGCCCTGACCGGCCTCGCCGGCGACGAAACCCTGCTGGTGCAGTCGGGCAAGCCGGTCGGGGTGCTGCGAACCCACCAGTGGGCGCCGAGGGTCCTCATCGCCAACTCCAACCTCGTACCGGAATGGGGCACATGGGACGAATTCCGCCGGCTCGAGCATCTCGGGTTGACCATGTTCGGCCAGATGACGGCGGGCTCATGGATCTACATCGGCACCCAGGGAATCCTCCAAGGCACCTACGAGTGCTTCGCGGCCATCGCCCGCAAGCGGTTCGGCGGGTCGCTGGCGGGAACCCTCACCGTCACGGCCGGACTGGGCGGGATGGGCGGCGCCCAGCCGCTGGCCATCACCATGAATGAGGGGGTGGCGCTGTGCATCGAGGTCGACCCGGTGCGGGCCGCCCGGCGGGTGGAGACCCGGTACCTCGATGTGGTCGCCGACGACTACACCGACGCGCTGCGCCGGTGCGAGGAGGCGCGCCGGGCTCGCCTACCGCTGTCGGTGGGACTGGTCGGCAACGCGGCCGACATCGTGCCCCGCCTGCTGGCCGACGGCGCAGCGGCCGACATCGTCACCGACCAGACCTCGGCCCACGACCCGCTGACCTACGTCCCCAACGACCTGACCCCCGAGGCCGCCGACGAGATGGGCCGCAGCCAGCCCGACGAGCTGATCCGGCGGGCCCGGGCGGCCATGGCCGCCCACGTGGAGGCAATGGTGGGCTTCGCCGACGCCGGAGCCGAGGTGTTCGACTACGGCAACAGCCTGCGAGCCGAGGCCGCCCTGGGCGGCTGCGAGCGGGCCTTCGACTACCCGGGCTTCCTGCCCGCCTACATCCGACCGCTGTTCTGCGAGGGCAAGGGGCCGTTCCGCTGGGTGGCACTGTCGGGCGACCCGGCCGACATCGCGGCCACCGATCGGGCCGTGCTCGAGGAGTTTCCCACCGACGAGGGCCTCAAGCGCTGGATCACCCTGGCCGCGGAGCGGGTCGAGTTCCAGGGCCTGCCCGCCCGGATCTGCTGGCTCGGCTACGGCGAGCGCCACCGGCTGGGGCTGCGGTTCAACGAGATGGTCCGGTCCGGGGAGCTGTCCGCGCCCATCGTCATCGGACGCGACCACCTCGACTCGGGCTCGGTGGCCTCTCCCTACCGCGAGACCGAGGACATGCTCGACGGCAGCGACGCCATCGCCGACTGGCCCCTGCTCAACGCGCTGGTCAACACATCCTCGGGGGCGTCCTGGGTGAGCATCCACCACGGCGGCGGGGTCGGCATCGGCCGGTCGATCCACGCCGGCCAGGTGAGCGTGGCCGACGGGACCGACCTGGCCGCGCAGAAGCTGGAGCGGGTGCTGTCCAACGACCCGGCCACCGGCGTGATGCGCCACGCCGACGCCGGCTACGACCGGGCCTGGGAGGTGGCCGCCGAGCGCGGCGTGAACATACCGGCCGATCCGGTCTCATGACGGTCCGGGACATCTGCTCGATCGGCCATCCGGCGTTGCGCACCCCGGCTGCGGCCGTGCCGCCGGCCGAGATCGCCGGCCCGCGGGTGCAAGGCATCGTCGACGACCTCATCGACACCATGCGCCACGCCAACGGCGCGGGCCTGGCCGCCAACCAGATCGACGAGACCGCCCGGATCGTGGTCCTCGAAGTGAACGACAACCCCCGCTACCCCTACAAGCCCAGGATTCCGCTGACCGTCGCCATCAACCCCGAGCTGGAGGTGCTGGACGGCGAGACGGTGGTCATCAACGAGGGCTGCCTGTCGGTGCCGCTGCGGGGTGACGTGGTCCGCTCGGTCAACCTGCGGGTCCGCTACCTCGACCGTCACGGCACCGAGCACTGCGTCGAGGCCCGTGGCCTGACCGCGGGCACCTGGCAGCACGAGTGCGACCACCTAGACGGGATCCTGATCACCGACCGGGCCGACCCGGCCACGCTGGCCACCTGGGACGAGTTCGAGCGCCACCACCGCGATGCCTTCATCGAACGCATCTCCCGCTTCACCGAACGCATGGGCGTCGGGGCGTGACCGTGCAGTACTGGTGCGAGTTGGCCTGGCTGGGAGGCGAGCACCCGGAGCGGGGAGTGGCCATCACCGTCGACGGCGACCGCATCGTCGACATCCTTGCCGGCGTGCACCCCCGGCCGGAGCGGGCTGTTCCCTTGAGAGGCCTGACGCTTCCGGCTCTGGCCAACGCTCACAGTCACGCCTTCCACCGAGCGCTGCGAGGGCGCACCCACGCCGGACCGGGCTCGTTCTGGACCTGGCGCGATCTCATGTACCGGGTCGCGGCCCGTCTCGATCCCGACCGCTACTACCGGCTGGCCCGAGCGGTGTTCGCGGAGATGGCTCTGGCCGGCATCGGCGTCGTGGGGGAGTTCCACTACGTCCACCATCGCCCCGACGGGAGCCCCTACGACGACCCCCGGGCCATGGGGGCAGCGGTGGCGGCCGCGGCCCGCGACGCCGGCATCCGCCTGACCCTGCTCGACACCCTGTACCTCCACGGCGGGCTCGACGCCGCGTCTGATCGCGGCTACGAGCCGCTGCGCCCGGAGCAGGCCCGGTTCAGCGACGGCAGCGCCGACCTCTGGGCGGAGCGGGCCGAAGGGCTGGCCGCGGCGGTGTCCGGTCCGGCCGCGAGAGTCGGTGCGGCGGTGCACTCGGTCCGGGCCGTCGACCCGCCCTCGATCAAGGTGGCCGCGGACTGGGCTCGAGAGCGCGGCGCCCCTCTGCACTTCCACGCCTCGGAGCAGCCCGCCGAGAACGAGCAGTGCCAGCAGGTTCACAGCCGGACGCCGGTGGAAGTGATCGCGCAGGCGGGCGGGCTCGGCCCCGGCACGACGCTGGTCCACGCCACCCATGCCGCCCCCCACGACGTAGCCCTCATCACCGAGACCGGATCGCACTGCTGCCTGTGCCCCACCACCGAGCACGACCTGGCCGACGGCGTCGGGCCGAGCACCGCTCTGGCGACCGCCGGGGTGCCGTTGTGCTTGGGATCGGACTCCCATGCGGTGGTGGACATCCTCGCCGAGGCCCGTGCCGTCGAACTCGACCAGCGGGCGGCCACCCACCAGCGGGGGGTCTTCGACGTGGAGGCCCTGGCCACGATGGCGACCGCGGGCGGCTACCGAGCCCTCGGGTGGGGCGACGGCGGCACGCTGGAGCCGGGCGCGCTGGCCGACTTCACCACGGTGGGCCTCGACTCGGTCCGGCTGGCCGGAGCCGACGCCGGCAACCTGCTGGCCACCGCGATCTTCGCGGCCACCAGCGCCGACGTGCACCACCTGGTGGTGGGCGGAAAGACCGTCGTCCGCGGCGGACTGCACACCACCGTCAACGTCGCCGCCGAACTCGCCTCGGCCGTGTCGGAGGTGACTTCGCCATGACGCTTGTGATCGACAACATCTCCGAGCTGGTCACCAACGACCCGGCGCTCGGGAAGGGCCCGCTCGGCGTCGTGGACGACGCCTCGGTGGTGGTGGACGGCGACACCGTCGCGGCAGTGGGGCCGGCCGGAGCCGCCGCCGACGAACGCTTCGACGCCGGCGGCCGGTGCGTGCTGCCCGGGTTCGTGGATTCGCACACCCACCTGGTGTTCGCGGGCGACCGGGCCGAGGAGTTCAGCCGGCGAATGGCCGGCGAGCCCTACGACGGGGGCGGCATCCGGGTCACGACCGACGCCACCCGCACCGCCGGCCGGGCCGGGCTCGAGACCGCGCTCGACGGGCGCCTGGCCGAGGTGCACCGGGCCGGCAGCACCACCGTCGAGATCAAGACCGGCTACGGGCTGTCGGTGGACTCCGAGACCGAGCTGGCCTCGCTGGCCGCCGAAGCCACCCCGGAGGCCACCTTCCTGGGCGCCCACCTGGTGCCCAACGAGTACCAGGGGCGCGCCGACGACTACGTCGAGCTGGTGTGCGGGCCGATGCTGGCCGCAGTCCGCGACCGCGTCCGCTGGATCGACGTGTTCTGCGAGACCGGAGCGTTCGACGCCGACCAGTCCCGGGCCGTGCTCACCGCCGGCCGGGACGCCGGGCTGGGCCTGCGGCTCCACGCCAACCAGCTCGGCCACGGGCCGGGCGTGCAGCTGGGGGTGGAGATGGGCTGCGCGTCGGTGGACCACTGCACCTATCTCTCCGACGACGACATCGAGGCCCTGGCCGCCAGCGACACCGTGGCCACCTTCCTGCCGGCCACCGACTTCTCGACCCGCCAGCCCTACCCCGACGCCAGGCGGGCCATAGACGCCGGCGTCCGGGTGGCCATCGCCTCGAACTGCAACCCCGGATCGAGCTATACGACCTCGCTGTCGTTCTGCATGGCGCTGGCCGTGCGCGACATGGGCATGACCATCGACGAGGCCGTGGCCGCCGTCACCACCGGCGGCGCGGCCGCGCTGCGCCGCGACGACGTGGGCCGGATCACCCCCGGCGGGCCGGCCCACATGACCATCCTCGACGCTCCCAGCCGGCACCACCTCGCCTACCGGCCGGGCGTCCCGTTGATCTGGCGGACCCTGGGGGCCGACTACCGGCTCCAGCCCGCCGGCAGCCAGACTTGAACCCGAACCCATAGGAGAAGCAATGACCATCGACATCCCCAACCCCACCGAGCACAACCAGTGGTACCCGTTCGCCAACCGGCCCCTGCCCCCCGAGGTGGCCGGCCAGGCGGTGAACCCGGCCGTCATCCCGGTGTTCGACGCGGTGCGCCTGCCGCCGAGCGCCCGGTTCGTGGTGGTCGGCGCTGGCGTGCACGGGCTGTCGAGCGCCTACCACCTGGCCATGTACCTGGAGCGCACCGGCAAGGGCTCCGGTTCCGACGTAGTGCTGATCGACAAGCAGGGCCCGGGCGCGGGCGCCACCGGTCTGGCCTGCGGCTGCATCCGCAACCTGTACATGACCGGTCCGCTGCACGCCATCCTGCGGGCCAGCGTCGAGGTGTGGGAGTCCGACCCGGTGAACTTCGGCTTCCAGCAGGTGGGGTACGTGTCGGTGGGCGAGTCGAACCAGACCGACGACTACCTGAAGCTGCAGGCGTCGCAGGCGGCCAGCGGCTACCCGTCCGACGTGTACACCGGCGCCGAGGCGCACGCCTTCCTCACCAACCTGTGGCCCGACTTCAAGACCGAGAACTGCGATGTGGTGCTGCACGAGCACCGCTCCGGGTATGCGGGCACCCACATGGCTGTGTGGGGACTGGACCAGAAGTGCCGGCAGTGGGGCGTGCAGCGGGTGTACGGCGCCACCGTGACCGGCTACACCCTGGACGCCTCGGGCTCGGTCACCGCGGTCGAGACCGACCAGGGTTCCATCTCCTGCGAGCAGGTAGTGGTGGGCGCGGGCGCCTGGACTCCCGAGCACTGGGAGTGGCTGGGCGGACCCTCCCACCTCGACGTGCTCTACCCCGACGGCCACGTCACCGAGCAGATGGACATGTGGACCTACTGGCGGCTGCTGGAGGGCGAGGTGATGCTGCCCGAGGGCGTCGACTTCCGCACCGCCCAGCACCGCGACTCGCCGGTGCTGCACGTCGAGCTGATGAACACGCCGGTGTACTCCGAGGACGGCCGGTTCCTCAAGGACCACTTCTACTCCTATGTCCGCTACGCCGCGGAGCGGGTCGGCGCGCCCGGCCTGCAGGGCGGGACGATCCCGGTGAAGATCGGGCCGAGGGCCGCGGTGGAGCCGTACGGCCACCTGAACGACCAGTACCAGGCCGAGGAGTGGTTCGCCGACTACTACTGCGCCACGCTGGGCATGCTGTTCAAGCGCCTGGAGAACCTGCGGCCGTTCTTCAAGGAGCGCCGCAACGGCGGGATCGGGGCGTTCACGCCCGACAACGTGCCCGTGTTCGACTACCTGGGCGACAACGCCTGGGTGATCGCCGACTCCAACCACGGGTTCAAGATGATCGGCGTGGGCAAGCTGACCGCCCAGATGATGGTGCACGGCGACAAGCCCGACGAGCTCAAGCCGTTCACCCTCGACCGCTACCGCACCGGCGCCACCTTCGGCGACCGCAACTCCAACTGCCCCTGGGTCTAGAGGCCGAGCGCAGCGAGGCCGTGGCCCGAGCGGCCCGTGAGCGAAGCGAACAAGAGCGGGCGTCAGAGGCCGGGCGCAACGGTCAGGCGAAGGCGGCCAGCCACTGCTCGCGGCTGGTGGGCCGGAACACGTAGTTGCGCTCGCGGGTGATGCCCATGGTGGCCGACGACTCCACCGAGTAGCGGTGCCCGGGGTAGAGCACCGCGTCGTCGGGCACCCGGGCCAGCCGGGTGGTGAGGCTCTCGTACATCTGGGCCGGGTCCGAGCCCGGTAGGTCCATGCGGCCGCATCCCTCGAGGAAGAGGGTGTCGCCGGCCACCAGGCGGCCGTCCACCAGGAAGCACTGGCTGCCGGGGGTGTGCCCGGGCGTGGCGATGAGCTCGACGGCTATGGCCCCAACCATCACCACGTCGCCGGAGGCGTGGCTGACCAGGCAGTCGTCGTCCACGCCGGTGACCTTCTTGACGAGATCGGCCTCCTCGGCCTGGACGTGGATCGGCACCGACACCCGCTCCAGCAGCCGGCTGATGCCCTCGATGGTGATCCCCATCATGTGGCCGCCCACATGGTCGGGGTGGTAGTGGGTGGCCAGCACGCCGGTGCAGGCCATGCCGTCGGCCTCGAGCAGATCGATGAGTCCATGAGTGTCGTAGGCGGGGTCGACGAGCACGGCCTGGCCGGTGGCGCGGTCGCCGATGGCGTAGACGAAGTTGACCATCTGTTGGGCCAGCCCGTCGCCGGTTGCGAAGTCGCGCCCCGACAGCAGCTGGCGGAAGTAGAGCCGGTCGTCCACGGCAGCCACCCTATTTCCCGCTCTTGTTCGCTGCGCTCACGGGCCGCTCGGGCCACGGCCTCGCACGGCTCGGCCTCTAACGGGTCACCCCCCGGCGCTGATCTCGGTTGCGGGGCCGTACCCTGCGGTGGATGGGGCAGCTCGGAGAGTCGCGCAATCTGACGGTCGGCTACCTGGGGCCGCCGGGGACGTTCACCGAGCAGGCCATCTACTCCCAGCCCGACCTGGCCGCCATGAACCACCGCCCCATCAACTCGATCATCGACGTGCTGAGGGCGGTAAGCAGCGGCGAGGTCGACTTGGGCCTGGTGGCCATCGAGAACATGATCGAGGGGTCGGTGACGGCCACCCTCGACGCGCTGGCCTTCGACACCGACCTGTTCATCCAGCGCGAGGTGATCATCGACGTCAACCTCAACCTGCTGGGCCTTCCGGGCATGGCGCTGGAGTCGGTGGAGCGGATCCGGTCCTATCCGGTGGCCCACGCCCAGTGCCGTGACTACCTGGCCACCCATCTCGGTGGCGCGGTGTTCGAGGCGGCCAACTCGACCGCGGATGCGGCCCGCAGCCTGGCCGAGGTGGGTGACCGCACCACCGCGGCCATCGCGCCGCTGCGCTCGGCGGAGGTGTACGGGCTGGAGGTGCTGGCCGCCGACATCGCCGACCACGCCGACAACCAGACCCGCTTCGTGCTGGTCGGGGCCGATGTCATCGCCGCGCCGACCGGC
Organism: Candidatus Aldehydirespirator sp.; assembly: GCA_965203635.1. GTDB lineage: Bacteria > Actinomycetota > Acidimicrobiia > Acidimicrobiales > Aldehydirespiratoraceae > Aldehydirespirator. The sequence goes on along the minus strand of OZ241903.1, from coordinate 1,083,636 downwards.
CACGACAAGACGAGCATGGTCGTCTACCAGCGCTCCGACGTGCCGGGCTCGCTGATCGGCATCCTGGGCGAGTTCGCGGCCCGGGCCATCAACCTGACCAGCCTCCAGAGCCGCCCCACCAAGGCCAGCCTGGGCCAGTACTGCTTTCTGCTGGACTGCGAGGGCCACATCGCGGATGAGGTAGTGGCCGACGCGCTGCGCAACCTCAACATGAAGACCTCCCGGGTGAAGTTCCTCGGCTCCTACCCGTCGGCCTCCGCCGACCACCACGACCACGTGATGAACCAGGTGGAGGTACGCAAGGCGGCCGCCTGGATAGACGACCTGAGAGGCCGCATCCTGCGTTGATGCCCGGCCGCAGGCCCGGTCCCTTCACCCCTATCCTTGGCTGCGGAGGGATGGCAGAGCGGACGATTGCGACGGTCTTGAAAACCGTTGGGCCTTCACGGGTCCCGGGGGTTCGAATCCCCCTCCCTCCGCACATAGAACGTCCCATGGGTTCCAGGGTGGCCCTGAACATCTACGTCAGAAGATGAGTGTGGGACCCATGGCAAACCTGTCCGCAACAAAGACCAGATCGATCACCGAGCCCGGCCGGTACGGCGACGGCGGCGGGCTGGAGGAGTCCCCGTGAGGTCGCTCCGGATACCGCTCCGGTATGGCGACATGTCGATGTCGGGCCACCGCTCACCGACATCGCGTGCTGTCTGCTCGTTCCAGTATGGATGACCCACCGGCGGGAACTCGTAGATCTCACGCTGGCGGGGCGTCGCATCGCCGAGGATCGCGTTCCACTCGTCGAACTGATTGGCGGTGTCAGCCCAGCGCTTCCGGCCCTGCCATCGCGGGCCGGCCTCCATGTAGTCGAAGAGGACCGCGAACCGGTGGCGGCCGGGTTCGATCGAGGAGCCGCGGTGGAACACATCGGTGGTGTAGATGAACAGGGAGCCGGCCGGCCCGAGCACCGGGACCTCATGCCGCCGCAGATCGTGCGAGTCATCCGGGTCCCGCCGCACGTGGAGCGGCACACGCGCCGAGCACGGGCGCGGAACGACCATGGTCGGACCGTCGGCCGCGGTCACGTCGGATAGCAGCACGAAGGTCGTCATCTGGGGCCACCGGCGGTCCTCTCGCGGCACGACGATCGAGTGGTTCCCGTAGTCGCGATGCAGGTCCTGCTCATAGTCGACCCCGTCCCCGTACTTCGCCCACAACTCGGTCTTGTACAGCTCGATGTCGCTGGTCCCGCAGAATCGCTCGGCCGCGTCCAGGAGATGCTCGTGGTGCGCGATGCGGTTGACCGCCAGCGATCGGAACGGCCCGGAGCGGTTGCCGGTGAACTGGCCCTCTCGGAGGTAGCCGTAGCGGGCCACGTCGTTCTCGAGCTGCTCGAGCGTCGGGAAGTCGTCGTGAAAGCCGTCCTGGGCCTCCCTGAGTTCGGCGCCGGCGAGGAAGCCCTCGACGACCACGAAGCCGCGGCGGTCGAGGTCCGCCAATGCGTCGTCCGGTACGCGGGTCATATCAACCTCGGACTCGCCGCGTCACGGTCACGCCTCGGCAAGTTCGTGGTCCGCGATCGTCATCCCTTCGAGGTTCTCCTGCTGCCCGCCTGTCCTGGCCCGGGCCTCGTGCTCCTCGCCGGCGTCTGCGATCGGCGGCGTGTCGCCCGGAACCGGAGCGAGGCCGAAGCCGCTGTAGGCGACCATCCGCGGCCTGCTGAGCGGCGGGCGGCTCATGTGCAGCGTGCACGAGCAGTGGATCGTGAGATCGCCCGTCGCGGTCGGAAGCGCGATCCGGGGAAGGTCGAGACTCGGGGAGGCTCCGATCGGTGGGACGTTGGCACGGTTCGAGCCCGCGACCACGCCGAGCTCGCCGTTGACGGCGCCCGCGCCGGTGATGGAGATCCCGACCACCATGGTGCTGCAGACGCGTGAGTGGCCGCCCAGCGAGCAGTCCTTGTGCCAGGACACGTCGGAGATGCCCTTCTTGACGCCGACCTTCTTGTGGAGCCCCTCAGCCGATGGGGTCGTGTCGGTCAGGGCGTCATCGACGAGTGACCGGATGCGCTGGAAGCGCTCGGACACCAGCAGCCCATGGAGCGTCGGGGACTTCTCGGCGAAGCGCAGGATCCTCGACGGGTAGGGGCCGTCGCTGGTCTCCGCCCACCACGAGTCGCCGTCGTCGGGACTGGCCGCCGCGGAGCAGGCCACCAGATCCTCGGCGACGGCCGCCATCTCGCTCGTGCTGAAGACCCCCGGCAGGTGAAGGAAGCCTGCCTCGGCGAGGAAGTGTCCGGCGTCGTCAAGCGGGCCCATGAGATCGAAGTGCTGGCGCAGGTCGAGCTCGTCGCCGTCGCGATCGCGGAACGAGACCGAGCCGGGCTCGTACACCGGTCGGCCGTCGAGGGCGGCGCGCAGAGCCGGCTCCCAGAGCAGCCACCCGTCGCGGTCGGGTTGTGAGACATGGGCGCGCCCGTCGAACAGGAGACCGAACGTCGAGGCCTGGTCCTGAAGCAGCTCGCTCGCCGACTGGCGGTCGAGCGTCGCGACCAGCGCCCCGCTCGCGGGTCCCTCCCGGCAGCGAAGCGTTCCGCCTTCGCGTTCGAGCGTGAACGTCGCTCCGTCGACTGCGAGGGTGAGCGGGGGAAGCCCGAGTGCCTCGATCCCGCTCGCGGCCAGCGAGCCGGTGTCCGCCAACCGCGACGGGAGCTCCTCGGAGAGGAACGCGACGACGTCGAGGGTGCGGATGCCGTCGTAGCGGCTTGTGCGCTGATCGATCGTCGGCACCGGCGTCCTCAGCCGCTCGCGGCGCGGTGGTACTTGCCGGCCTCGTGGTTGACGATCTGTGCGTCCTCTTCACGCCGGAGCCCGTTGATCTCCACGTAGGTGCCGGGCTCCTCGACGTAGTCGACGCGCGAGTCCGTCAGCTTGATCGTCCACCGGCAGTGCTCCTCGTCGGGAGAGGCGCGAGGCGGGAGCTTGACCGGGTCGATGCGGATCTTCTCGTTCCAGCGAGCGGCGCCGAAGCGGAATCCGAACAGCTCGAGATGCCCGCAGATCTTGTTCGCCATGTACTCCATGACCTCGGGGCCCAAGGCTTCGCCCAACTCGGGGACGTCGCACTGCGGCGTATGCATCTCCCACTCGTGGTCTCCTGTCTGCTCGAAGACGAGAGTCATGCGCGTCGACATCGCCGGAAGGCACTGCCAGACCTTCATTGCCGTCGTCTCGTCGTTCTGGTCGGCGAATCCCATGAGGTCGGAGATGATGTCGTTCTCGTGGTCGCCGGCTCCGCCCTCGGCGAACCACACATCGTGGTGGAGTTCGTCGGCCGCCTCTCCGCCGAACCGCTCGGCCACGCGCAGGTACCACTGCCGGTTCACGTCACCGTAGATCGACCCGCCGATCTCCACCAGCTTCATGAGGGCTTCTTTCGAGAAGTCCGAGAGGTGAAGGTCGGGAACGAAGTCACCCGAGTAGTCGTCGAGCTCTAGGGGCTCGCGGTCCGGTCGTTTGGCCTTGGGCATGACGCCTCCTCTGAAGTCATGGTCTTTCGGATCCTGCGATCTGGTTGAACGCCCGCTCTATGTGGGCCCGCTGACGCGCGGCCGGCCACTCGCGGGGCGCGAGGGTCGCCCGGAGAGCGACCCCATCGACGACCGCGACGATGAAGTCCACGGCCTCATGGGCGTCGGCATCGGCACCGAGCACACCGTGGGCCCTGAGCAGGTCGGGCATGTGCTGGTGCCAGTACTCCTGGATGGCGTTGTCGAACTTGACCAGCGCGGGATCGGTGAGAGCCCCGGCGCGCACGGCCAGAGTGAACCGCCAGCTCTCGATGGCCTCGTCGTCGATCGGCAGCACCGACACGAACGTCTCCACGGGGTGGAGGCGAGTGTCGGGACGGCGCCGCATCACGGTGGCGGCATGATCGAGAGCTGCGGCGATGATCTCCGCCCTGTCGATGAAGTAGTGGGACACGAGGCCTGAGGAGCGGGCTCCGACCGCTCGGGCGAGAATCCGTATCGAGAGCCCGTTGAGGCCGTCGGCGGCGATGATCCGGTAGGCCGCCTCGGCCAGTTGGGCGCGCCGGTCGCGGCCGTTGACGTCCGCCGGGCGCACCGCGGTCTGCTGGCTGCTCACACCGACGGTCTAGCATAACAACTGTTGTGTTGCAAGCCGTGCTTCTCTAGGGTTCAGGGCATGCCGCAGCCGCCGGACCTCGACTACAACCCGTACTCCTTCGCCGTCCACGATGATCCCTACGTCACCTACCGCCGGCTGCGGGAGGAGGCGCCGGCGTACTGGAACGACGAGCTCCAGTTCTGGGCGCTGAGCCGCTTCGAGGACGTGTTGGGGGCGTTCCGGGACTTCGAGTCCTACTCGTCGGCGAGTGGGATCGCGCTCGAGCATCGGCGCAGCCGGCAGAGCGGAGCGAAGCAGATGATCATGCTCGATCCGCCGGAACACACCGCCCTGCGCAAGCTCGTGAGCCGCGTGTTCACCGGCCGACGGGTCGCAAGCATGGAAGCAGAGGTCAGGAGCATCGTCGACCGCTACCTCGACACGGTCGTCGAGTCTGGCCGGTGCGACCTCGTATCGGACCTCACCGGTCCATTCCCGATGGATGTGCTCTCGGCCATCCTCGGCATTCCCGAGGACGACCGGGACCACCTCCGTGAAGCGGCCGACAAGGTCCTGATACGAAACGACGGCGAGCCCACCATCCCGGACGTGGCGCTCGAGGGGATGTTCGAGTTGCTGGCGTACTTCAGCGACGATCTCGACAGCCGTCGGGCGGGCGGCGGGACGGGGTTGATCTCGGATCTGGTGCGGGTCGATGTCGACGGGCGCGGCCTCAGCGACGAGGAGGTGCTCGGCTTCTGCGTTCTCCTCGTCATCGCCGGCCACGAGACGACCACCAAGATGGTGGCCAACGCGGTCGAGCTGCTCTCACGGCATCCGGCGCAGAAGTCCAGCGTCGTGGCAGATCAGGGACTGATTCCAGGGCTCGTCGAGGAAGTCCTCCGCTTCCACAACTCCACGCAGTACATGCACCGCACCCTCACCCGCGACGTGCAGATGCACGGCAGGACGATGAGAGCGGGCGACTCGGTGCTCCTGCTGATCGGGGCCGCCAACCACGACGACCGCGAGTTCGGTCCGACCGCGGAGGCGTTCGACATCTTCCGGCGCCCCGAGCGGCATCTCGGGTTCGGCTACGGAGTGCACTTCTGTCTCGGCGCAGCCCTCGCCCGCCTCGAAGGCAAGGTCGCGCTGGAGCAGATCCACTCCCGTATCGGCGACTACGAGGTCGACCACGAGGCCAAGGTCAGATTCCACAGCAGCAACGTGACCGGCTGGACCAGCCTGCCCATCACCTTCACCCCCGGGTCCCGGACCTCGACCCGCTCCTGATCGATGGCGATGTCCGGCAATCAGGCGAACCGCGCCGCGCTGCGCCCTCCCTCGGGTATACGGGCCTATCGTGGTGGGCAGTATGACGATCCTCCAGGGCGACCGGAGTACCTGAGTTGCAAGCAGTCACCGAGTGGAGGGTCCCGGTCCAGCAGCGGTCCAGGCGCCGGTTCGACCAGATCCTGGACGCGGCGGACGCCGAGCTGGCCGAAGTGGGCTGGCACAGGTTCACCATGGAGTCCGTGGGCATGCGGGCCAACGGCTCCATCGGCTCGGTCTACCGGTACTTTCCGAACAAGCTGAGCCTGATAGCGGCTCTCGTCGACAGCCAGAACGAGCAACTGCGCCAAGTGTTCGAGACCCCCGCCGACGATGGGAGGCCCTTCGAGGACGTCGTTCAGGAATTGATCGACAAGTACGGGGCCGCGGTGCGCCGAACACCGGGAATGGTGGCCGTGGGCCGCGCCGCGATGGTCGACCACGAGGCACATCAACTGTTCCGGAGCGCCCTGGAGCCGGCGCGGCAGTGGATGGCCGGCGCATTGCGCCACCGGCTGCCGGCGATCGAGGAGGCCCGCTTGGAGGAGGCTGCTGCCGTCCTCGTCCTCCTCATCGAGTCGCTGCTGCTCTTCTCCAACCAGCCTGACCCCCCGAGCCGGGACGTCATCCTTCGAGAGTTGCGGCTCATCCTCCGGGGGTACATGAACGAGCTCACACGGGAGCACGATCAGCGACCCCTCTGATGTGAGCTTCCCGACGGTTGACACCGTCGCCGGAACCCAATCCCAGAACCCGTCGCGCCGCCGGACATCGCATACACAGTCCAGGCCATGTACGACGGCTACGCCAGCCCGGATTCGAATTCTGTGGAGGCAACGATTGCGGAGTCGTCGACTGCGACCACCACTACAACCACAACGACGCCCACCACTACGACCACGACGACAGCTTGTCTATGGAGTCCTCGAGGCCGCCGGGGCGGCTCGACAGCAGCCACGCCGCCCTTTGCGCCAGGACGGCCTGTTCGAGCTGCGGCCGGGTGGGAGCCTCGATGTCGAGGCGGTGCCGGGCGCCGAGACGGCGCACCCCGAGTTCGGCCAGCCCGCAGGCGGCTCTCATCTCGGCGGCCACGATATGGCCGCGGGGCCCGCCCACCGGCTCCGCGAACCGCTCCCGCGCGGCCATGAGCACCTCCAGGGCATCTGTGAGCGCCTCGGGGTCGGGCGCACCGAAGCTCGGGAGCCCGGTGTCGCACATCGCGCTGAACGCCGGGCTGCCGTTCACCTGAGTGACCCCCAGCGTCTCGCCGAGGCCGCCGAGCCGGTCGATCAACGACCCCACCCCGCGGTCGCATCCCAGCAGCCCATCCACGCGCTGAGCCACCGTGTCGGGCTCCTGCACCGGGTGTCCCGCGGCTGCGGCTGCGGCGCGCACCATCGACGGCAGCGACACCGCCAACGGCTGGAAGTGCCCGTTGTCTCCCCAGTCCGCCAGCAGCAGGCCCGGCGACCCGTGGGCCGCCCCGACAGCCGCCGCGTCGGCGATGTTGGCCTCGGCGTTCCGGTTCCTTCCGATGAACGTGTTCCACGTGCCTGTACCCGCGGCCACCCAGAACGGCAGGCCGGCCTCGATCAGAAGGCGCGCGTGGGACGCGAACCCGAGGTGCACGTCATCGGGCAGTCCCAGCCGGTCCACGACCTCCGCAGGGATCTGCGTCTCCCAGCCCGGAGCCGACGGAGCGTCGTAGTTCCACACCACCGGAATGGCCCCTTGGGGGATCATGGGAATCAACGAGCGGTCCCGGCGCAGCTGGTCGGCCCAGAACATCACCTCGTAGCCTTGAGCAGCGAGCGGCTCGATGATCCGGCTCAGATGCTCCATGTATACGGCACCGCGCCCGTGCTCCGACACGGCGCCCGCCGAGGCCCCGAGACCCAGTTCGAAGGGCTCGTCGCCGCCGATGTGGATCCGTCGGTGGCGAACGCACGCGGCCATCTCCCGCGCCAGGGCAACGCCGAGCTCGGCGTTGGCGGGCGTCGGCGCCAGGCATCCCGGCGGCACCACCCCCGGTCCCAGGAGCGCGGGAGCGCCGTCGGGGCACTCGGCGAGATGCCGGTACCTCTCACATGCGAGCCAGCGGTCCATGTGGCCGAAACAGTTCATGTTGGCCACCAAGTCGATGCGGTGCGCTTCACACAGACGGTCCAGCCACCCCATGTCATCGGGCGTCAGCGGCGAAGCCGCCGCCCAGACCTCCTCGTGGCCCGAATAGGTGAACGTGTGCTCCACATACAGCTGCAGCTCGTTGAACCCCAGTTGCGCCAACACGCCCACCAACCACTCCAGAGTCTCATTAGTGGGAACCCGATCCCGGGACACATCCAACATGAAGGCCCGCCGCCCGAAACCCATGCGACTCCCCTCCGGCTCCTGGACACCTTCTCGTCTGCTTCGAGAAAGGTATTCGAAATGGCTGCTAATGTTTCAAGATCCCAATATGAGGTATGACTCACATCCTAGCGTAGTGCTACGTGTCCCCCTCCCTCCGCTCCCCCGGGTCGAGCAGGCTGTTCGGGCCTAGCCTGCCAACACGATCACCTGAAGGAGCCCCCCATGACTCGCATCCGCCTGCTGGCCGCTCTAGCCGTCGTGGCCCTCGTGGCCGCAGCCTGCGGCTCCGACGACGGCGAGGAGGCAGCCGCGCCCACGACGGCGTCGGCAACGACCGCCGCACCCACCACCGAGGCGCCCGCGACCACCGCAGCACCCACCACGACGGCCGCACCGACTACAACGGTGCCGCCGACCACGACTGCGGCTGAGGAGATCACCGTCGAAGGGCCTTCCGCCGCCGAGCCAGTGATGACCTCGGGGGAATGGATGGCCTTCAACGGCGGCGAGGACTGCACCTGCGCCGACGGCAGCGACTACCACTACTGGGTGCGCGAGGGCGACCCCGACAAGGTCGTCTTCTACCTGCAGGGAGGCGGGGCGTGCTTCACCCGGGACAACTGCGCCTTCACCGGCGAGGGGAACTCGTACGACGTCACCACCGACATCACCGAGATAGGGGACAACCCCAGTATGTGGCGCGGCATCTTCGACTTCGCCAATCCGCTCAACCCTGTGAAGGACCATTCGTTCGTGGTGGCGCTGTACTGCACCGGCGACGTGCACATCGGCGACCGGGTCCACGACTACGGCGACGGCCTGATCGTGAACCACAACGGCTTCGTCAACGCCAACACCGCGCTGGACGCGGCCGTCGAGCGCTTCGGCGGCGCCACCGAGGTGGTGGTGGCCGGCTCGAGCGCGGGCTCGGCCTCGGCCGCGCTGTACGGTGGGCTGGCCGCGGACCTGTTCGGAGATGCGAGCGTCGCGGTGGTGGCCGACGCCTCGGGCGCCTACCCCAGCGATCCCGGCATCAACACCTACATCGGCGGGCTGTGGGGCACGATGCGGGTGGTGCCGGACTGGCCGGTCAACGAGGGGGTCAGCCCGGCCGAGTGGGGCCTGCCGGAGCTGTTCATCCGTTCGGGCCTGCACGCGCCCCGCGTGAGGTTCGCCCGCTACGACAACGCCTTCGACAGCACCCAGGAGTTCTTCGCCGCTCTGGCCGGATTCGACGCCAGCCGCATCGACCAGCTCATGTACCAGAACGAGGCGCAGATCGAGGCGGCCGGGGTGAACCAGGCCAGCTACATGGCCCCCGGCAGGGACCACACGATCCTGTTCCGGGACCTGCTCTACACCCAGGAGGTGGAGGGGGTGGCCTTCCTCGACTGGCTCACTGCGTTCCTGGGCGGCACCGACGTGGACGACGTAGCCTGCGTGGACTGCTCATAGCCGCCACGCCGGTACGCTCAGATCTTCCGGAGACGTGGCCGAGTCCGGTTGAAGGCGCTTCCCTGCTAAGGAAGTAACGATGCAAGTCGTTCGTGGGTTCGAATCCCACCGTCTCCGCGAAATTTGCTTCGCCGGTATTCGGCTCTTGGGTTCGCCGGTTTCGCCGGGAGAGGCGGTCCCCCGGCGGCTCTGTTCCTGGGGGCCGCTGGTCGGCGTGCTCCAACTTGTCACCTCCCCCGAACGGGCCCGCCCGGGGGGTGCTCTAGCGTTCTCCGGGCGACATTCACTACTTCATTGAAGTCGAGAGTGAATTCACTTGCGCTTCATCCATTAGTCCCTATACTCGCTCGGTCTGTTCGTCTGTTCTGCAGGTCGCGGTAGCCCCATGGACCGGGCAACCGCGGCCGGGGGAAGGTTCCGACCGGCAGAGCCTGTCCCCGTGGCCGTCACGGGGGCGAAGCATCATAGGAGGGTGCAGCAAACATGACCAGCAACCGAGCGAAAGTTGACCCGCCAGGGAGCGACCCCGGGGCCTCCACTCGCCCCCCCCCCCCCCGAACCTAAGCTCTAGCGCCTCCGGCGGGCGCTCGCCCGCAAGCCGCCGGGGCGGCCGCATGACCCGGCCGCCCTCCCTGCTGCTGCTCCTGGTCGCCGTCGCGCTCCCTGCGCTGGCGATCTTCGCGGCCGCCCCGAGGGCCGCAGCCCAGGATCCGCCGACGGCCAGCGAAGTGCGCATCGTCACTCCGGCAGAGGAGAGGGTGCGAGAGAGCGTGCAGTCCTTCAGGAATCCGATACGCCCCTGGGCTGACAGTGGTGAAAACTGGGCGAGGCACCCGCTCGGCGGCCAGCTGGGATACCACATGCATCGCGTTGAAGAAGGCAAGGGCTTCAAGGTGACGATCGAGTTGAACTCCAGCGGACGGGACAAGTGGGGAATCCCGACCAAGGCCACGCGGACTGGGGACGTCACGGTCACGCTGGCTATCGACGGCGCTGCATACGGCGGCGATGCCATGTTCTCGGTCGTCGGCGGCAAAACGGTAACGATTCCGGCAGGTCAAACAAGCGTTGAAGTGTTGATCGAGGCGAAAGACGACTCGGTCTACCGGTGGACGAACCTGAACTGGGCTCGCCTGCGCATCGCCAGCATCACGAAGGCGGCCGGCGACAACGCCGCTCTCAACCCCACCAACGATGCGGTTACGAACAGCAACAACTTTGGAGGCGGACACGAGGGCGTCAGGATCGGCGTCCACGACAATGACCAACAACCGGACGTACATCCCGGGACGATTGCCCATGAGATTGGTACAGCGTGCAACAGGGACTCCAGGACCGCCGCTTGCAGGGCCGTCCTCGACAAATATTCGGGCTCGGACCAGGTCCCACCCTACCTCAGAGGCACCGCTGCACCGGACGGAAAGAAGAAAGATCCCGACGCCGAAGAGGAGAAAGTCATCGTGGTCGAGCCGCCGAAGATCGTGGTGATCATCGACGGCGAGGAGCAGGAGCCCGAGCAGCAGCAGAAGCAGGAACCTCCCAAGGAGGAGCCGGCCGAGGAAGCGCCCGCACAACCACGGGCGGAACCCACAGAGGAACCTGAGCCGCAACAGGAGCAGGGTCCGCAGCAGGAAGATCCGCCCGCCGAGGAGCCGGCCCCGGAGGAAACGGTCGAGCCCACCCCCGAGCAGACCGCCGAGGAGCGGCTGATCGCCGAGCTCACCGGCGACGACGGCTGCGTCAGCCAGGACGAACGCCTCGCCGGAGCGACCCGCATCCAGAACGCCGACCTGACAACCATCAGCCAGTCGCAGGCGTACCGGATGTTCCGCGCCGCCTACTGCTAGGGGCTGTTCACCACCACCGCGGGCGGGGGCGCCTGATCGCTCCAGGCGCTCCGTCCGCCGGTGATGCCGCCGTGACACCCCGTCGCAGTCCACCGCGGGTCACGCTCGACCCGGCCCGGTGTGGGCCTTCCTCGAGGAGCGGGACATCTCCCAGAACGAGCTTGCTCGTCGGGTCAGGATCTCCTCGGGCTGTCTCTCCCAGCTCATGAGCGGCAGGGCCCACCCCTCGCCGGAGGTGAGGGAGAGCCTGCAGCCCGTTGTCGGCGGGGTGGGGGTTGCGGTGGTCGTGGCGGTTGAAGGCGATGTCGGCGGGGATCCCGTCGGGGAACGCCTCACATCCGACGGTCCCGCGAGTAGTCGTTGGTTCGTGCCCGCCGGCAGTACATGCACAGGAACGGTGCAACGGGGTGGTCACGTCGCCGACGCTACTGGGCGGGGGTGGGTTCGGTTCGCTGTGGTTGGTGATGCGGCCCTCAGCACGCACCCCACCGACCCTTGCCATCCCGAGTCAGAAGTCCGGCGTCCTGTACCGCCTCTGACCTGGGGTTTCGCGCTTCAAGGCCAAGGACGTGTTCCAGAATCAGGCCAATTCCGTTCCAACCCTGACGGAGGGCAGCGCTCTGACCTCAGTGTTAGTGATCCCGCACATACGCCATCAGGGAGCGATGAGAGTTACCGGAGCAAGAAGCGCTTGAGCACTTGGCCCAGTTGAACGTGCAGGCACCACCAGGATGGAGACACCTGGCGGGGACACCCGAGATTGAACCTCCCCGGGTATTGCGCAGGCCGGCTGGCCGCGCCTACGGTCACCGACTGCCATCAACGCCGGGCACGTCCATGCGTCCTCTAGCAGCCGGAGCCACGTTTCGGGATCGTGGCTTCATGGTCCCCTTCGGGTTTCGGCGCGTTTGCGCATGATTCTGCGAAGGTTGCGACGCCCTGACCTGCGACAACGCGATCCACGGACGCCCAAAGGTGTGCCATACCCCCTAATCAAGGTGTGCAACCCTCCGATTGGACAACCCATCGCCCGAGGTCAGGGCAACTGCTGAACTAAACGCGATAGTCATAGGATGACATCATTGGATGATCCTGCCGCCAACCGTCATCAGCGGCTAGCTGAGATCGATGCCGAACTGCGGGCATTGCCGACCGACGCCTTCGCCCGCAAGTTCGAGTTGCAGTCAGAAGCCGACGCTGTCCGAAGAGAACTGGCCGACCTCATGTCTGACGATCTCGGAAGGGCCAAAGGCGAGTGGGCCGAACGGTCTGCCCGCAAGGGTTCCCACCCTGATCCTGATCCAGCTGAACAGGTGGCCCGTATCGTCTCTCCCATCGAAGGAGGCGGCTGTGCTTGACCCATCCCCCAAAGGACCCGACGCGCAGTCCGCGGTAGACAGGGCACACCACCCTTGACGTTACGCTTCGCGGCATGGTGGTCGGAGAGGTCGGAACAGGCGAAGGAGAAGCACTCGCCGGACGGGTGACCGAGTTTGTCCGGGTTGGGGACACCGTGCACCGCCCGCAACGGCGAACACCGAGTCGATGCGGCGACTGCTCATGCACTTGGAGCAGACCGGTTTCCTGGGGACTCCCCGGGTAGTGGACTCCCAACGAGGCAGCGGCCTTGTGCTCACCTGGGTAGACGGATGGGTTCCCGCCGATCCGGAGGCCCCTGGAAGCTCGATCCGGGCGCCTTGGAGACGGTGGGGGAATTGCTACGGGCCTACCACGACAGCGTGCAGGGTTTCGCGCCGCAAGCCGGCTTCGAAGAGGGCCCGCAGACATTCGCGGCAGGACAACTCGTGTGCCACGGTGACATCGCTCCCCGCAACACCGTGTTCAAGGATGGACGAGCGGTGGCATTCATCGACTGGGACGGCATCTGGGTGTCAGAGCCAGCGTGGGACCTCGCCCACGCGGTCTGGCAGTTCGGTCCGATCTGCGCGGACAACGACCCGATGGTGCGGGACTGGCCGACACCCCCGAACCGCTCCGAGCGCATTGTCGCGTTGCTTCGCGGCTATCGGTTGGATTCCTCCCAAGCCCAGCATCTGAGCGACATGGTCATCAAGGTCATCGACGGCATCCACCGCAGCGTGGTCCGCAAGGCAGCCTCCGGGATCCCAGCCTTCGTGCGACTCAAGGACGAGGGCGTGCTGGACGATCTTGACAACCATCGCCAAGCAGCGGATTTGCACCGATCGCTCATCGACGACGCCACGAGAAGGAGCACCTCGTAGCGGCGTGTTATCCGGTCCATAGCGTCACTCGTCGATGGCAAGATCGGCACACCGCGGGAGTCGGATCACCTTCTTGTCGACACGGGCCACGACTACTGTGGTGACCCTTGTGCCGTTCTGTGCGACCGCATCCCAGGATCAAGGCATAAACCAAACCGGAGCAACTCCAGGGTCCTTCGACGATGGGGCACCGGGCGCAGTGCCCTTTCCAGACTGTTGCACCGAGAGGGTGCTCTTGCCCGGTGTCGAGGTCCTCAATTCGGAGCGCTGACCTTTCCGCAGCAGCAGCGACGCCCGTCCGGGCAGTTGGGCACTGTGACAGGCGTCTCTCACCGTCGGTCATCGCCCGATGACGACGCGCCTGCTCCGACACGTCAGCGAAGAATATTGAGCACTCCTTGAGCTGCGTAGATCTTCCCGTAATTTCCGCCTGTGATCTCCACGATGACGTCACGTTCGCTGAGGCGTCGCAGCGCCTTGTATGCGGCGTCAGAGCCGACGTTGTAGGCCTCGCGCACGCTTCTTGCCGTGATCACTGGTCGCACTAGGAGATCGTTGACGATGTCTACTGCAACTCCTCGGATCTTCGCGTCCCGCAAGTCATCTAGAGTGTCGGACTTCAGGGTGAGCAGACGCCTTGACCGTTCAATGCCGTCAGTGGCCTGTGACTTCAGCGCTTCACAGAAGAAGGTGATCCATTCATCCCACGCCCCCTCAGCGCTAACGCGTTGTAGCAGACCGGTGTAGCTCTCGCGGTGTTGTTCCAAGTAGGGGGAGAGGTTGACGACCGCATCATCGAGGATCTTCGCCTCTATCAACTGTAGAACGGCAAGCAGACGACCGATGCGACCGTTGCCGTCGGTGAACGGGTGAAGCGTTTCGAACTGATAGTGCGACAAGGCGATTCGAACGAGGGGATGCACAGATTCCGCTAAGTTTAGCCATCTCTCCCAATCCGCTAGACCCTCTTGAAGCATCTGGCCGGGCGGAGGGGGAATGAAGTCAGCATGCCTCACCAAGTCTTCAACATTCTCGTGCTTTGGCCCGATGACTACCTGGGTATCACGCACGCTCCCTTTCTGGTGGTCCTCGCTGCGCGTCCCCGTCACGAGGATTTCATGCAACTCACAAGCAAGTCGTTTGCATACTGGTAACTTGTGCAGCCGAGCAACGCCGGCAGCCGACGCTGTGATGTAGTTTCTCACTTCGATGACTTCGCTTGTCGGCGATTGTGGCGACACTTCGCTGGCGAGCACGGCGTCGATGGGGGCGTGTGTCCCCTCCAAAGCTGAAGTGCTGATGGCCTCGCGGCGAACCATCAGCCCGGCGAGCAGCCTCGGGTCGGCTTCTCCCTGCCGAGTCATGCCCGCGAGTTCACCGAGCGAGATTCCAGCCTCTATCACAGCATTCCATGTGGATGACGCCAGCTCTGGATGTTCCGGTAGCGGTGACGGAACGAAGGCTTGACACGCCAATGCTGTACCGTCCCCGCGAGGCAGCTGCGTCGACACTACCTTGCCGACTGGTGAACTGGCGAAGCGCCCCATCTCCATAGAACTACGTATAGTACATCTAGTACACCAAATGACGGTTTTCTGATGCTCTAGGCGAATTCCACCTGCGCAATTTACGCTCTAGCGTAAATTGCGACAGAGCAGGGGTGATGGAACCGGGACCCTTTACCGGGCCGGGGGGCGTAGATGAGGCCGCCGTGGAGCCAGCTTGCGTTGACGGTGCCTTGGCGGCTCAGCCCGACCGGTGCCAGGTGCCGGTCGAACATGTCGTTGTAGTTCCCGACCTGCTTGATGACCTGGTAGAAGGCGTCAGGGGTCAGACCCATCGCAGTCTGCAACTCCCCCTCCAACCCCAACAGGCGGGCGACCTCGACATCGGGGGGATCGGTAGCCACTGACTCGACGTTGATCTGGGTGACCCCCTTCTCGTCGGCGATGATCGTGACGTACACCACCCAGTCGATCACGTCGCCGAACTGCGGGTCGTCGTGCGCATAGGCCGGTGCCAGCGGCTCCTTCGAGATCGGGGTCGACGGGAAGATCACCCACCGCTGATCCTCGGGCTGCTGGGTGGACCTGCGGCCCACCAGGCCAGAACCGTCGGTGGTCATCATGTCGCAGGCACCGGAGATGAAGTCCTCGGCCACCAGGTCGCGGCCCTCGAGGCTCCTGACGGTGACCTGCACCCCGGCGTTGGCGGCTGCGTCGGCGAGGTTCAACTCCGTCGTGGAACCGGCGTTGACACACACCACAGACCCAGCCAGGTCGGCCACCGTCGATGACTCAGTGTGGCCGTCCGCAGCCCGGGCCATGAACTGCTGCCCGTCGTAGAAGATCACCGGCCCGAAGTCGACGCCCTCGGCGGTGTCACGACTCTGGGTGACGGTGGTGTTGCGGAACAGCATGTCCACCTGCCCGCTCCGCACCAGCCCCAGCACCAGGACCGCGGCAGGCAGCCGCTTCATGTTGCGGTCCAGACCCGTGGCCGTCTAGATCTCTAGACGGCCCGCTCACCCACCGCCGGCCCGGGCGGCGCGGCGGGCCTTCATTCGTTGGCGCATCCGGGCGTGGGCCTCGGGCGTGCCGTCGTGGAAGGTGCCGAACAGCCTGTCCCACGGCACGGGCCGGTTGCCGTAGTTGCACTCGAAGTACCGGTGGTGCAGGTGGTGGAAGTAGTCGGCGCCCTTCATGGAGCGTCCCCCGCGCCGGCCGATCTCGTAGCGCTCGAACCCCGAGTGGGTCACCGCGGTGGCGATGCTGTTGGACGACAGGGTGAGGATCAGGATGAACGGGTGGGCAGGCACCACCCACCACAGCACGAACATGCTGAGGTACATCATGTGCTCGACCGGGTGCATCGACAGACCGCTCCAGGGCCCCGGGTTGACGTTGCGGTGATGCAGGTAGTGGACGTGGTCGTACACCCAGCGCGTGTGCAGCACCCGGTGGATGAAGTAGAAGTGGGTCACCGACCACAGCGACGTGAACACGGTCAGGAACGACAGGTACAGCCACCCTGAGCTCCACTCCACCTGCGGGATCCAGCCGTTGGCGTAGAACCAGAGCGTCAGCGCCTCATAGGCGGTCCACACCGAGCAGCCGCTGACCAGGCACCAGAAGATGTTGTCGCGGGTCTGGTTGTTCCACAGGAACTCCCGGTTGGTGGTGCTCAGCCACTGGCGCTCGTACTTGTAGCGCTGCTGCTGGACCCGCCGGACGTACAGCGCCACATGCAGGGTTCCCGCGACCAGGGTGAACATCACGACGTTGCGGGCATAGATCTCCAGAACCCATCCCGGGCTCAGGGTCGCCATGCGCTCCATCGACGGGGTGAAGAAGTTCCACGCCACCGCGGCGATGCCCACCCAGAGCATCCCCTGGGGCAGCATCATCGAGAAGATGTGCCGCAGCGTCGCCGCCGGCCGCGGCGGCCAGTCCAGTATCGGCGACACCGTGATGGGAACGTCCGGCTCGAAACCCCTCGCCCCCGGGCTCGGCGAGGTGCCGACAGTCGAGTTCGCATCCGTCATGGGAACCCGACCTCCCCTCATGAATCCGGCCCGTCCCCCAGGCACGGCATGCTACACCCCGCAGTATCAGCCCCGGACCGGGGTGCGCCAGCCGAACGGGTCCGGTGCCGCTCCCACCTGGATGTCCACCAGCGCTTGGCGCAGCCTCATCGCGTTGCGGCCCGGCTGGCCGCCGCCGAACGTGAGCGTCGCGCCGTCGTGGACGATGCTGCCCACCGGCGCCAGAACCGCGGCCGTGCCGGTCAGGAACGCCTCACCCCGCTCGGCCCAGTCGACCAGCTCGTCGGGATGGATCATGCGTTCCTCGACCTGGTAGCCGAGGTGATCGGCCAGCTCGATCACCGAGGCCCGGGTGATCCCGTGCAGGAAGGACTCGTCCAAGTGCCGGGTGACCACCCGCTCGTCGTCGGCGAGGAAGAAGTTGGCGGCACCCGTCTCGGTGATGTCGTCCCCAGTGGCGAACAGGACCTGGTCGATTGCCTCGCTGGCGGCCATCGAGTCCAGGGTCACCCCCAGGGCCATGGCGTAGTTGGCGCCGCACTTGACCATGCCGAACTTGGGCACGGTGCGGGGCATCGACGTCTCCAACAGCAGGGTGAGCGGCCGCACCCCGCCCTTGAAGTAGTCGCCGACCGGGCTGTTCACCACATACAGCAGCGCGCTGCGGGTCGGCCGGGCGGCCGCGCCGATGTCGGGGTCGGTGCCGACAAGGGTCGGGCGGATGTACAGCGAGCCCGGCGGATCGGGGACCTCCGGCGCGTTGGCCTCCAGCGCGTCGATGATCATCCGGCGCAGCGTGTCGGGATCGACTCGGGGCAGTCGCAGCAGTGCCGCGCTGGTCGCCATCCGCTCGATGTGACGGTCGAGGCGGAACACTGCCAGCGAACCGTCATTCTGGCGATGGGCCTTGAGGCCCTCGAAGATCGCGCTGGCGTAGTGCAGCGCGTGCGCGGCCGGGCTGATCGCGTGGTCCCGGTAGGGCTCGGGCGATCCGCCGTAGACGTAAGCACCGCCGTCGGCGCGAGCGGTGGTCATCCAGTCGCACAGGACGGTCCCGAACGGGACGGTGAACGGGTCGGGCTTGCGGGTCACTCGGACTCCCTTCGAGAGCGACCGTATGTGTATAGCGGACTCTGCGACCAGCACCGTCACCCACCAGCTCCCAGGACGCCGGTTCCGACCCGTAGCTTCCTGGCGCGACCGCGACGTACACTGGCGATTCCCCAGCGCTCGTAGCTCAATTTGGATAGAGCATCTGACTACGGATCAGAAGGTTGGGGGTTCGAGTCCCTTCGAGCGCGCCAAACCCATCTGCCCGCCGATGGACCGCCGGCGGGGGTGCTCAGTCGTCGGCGACGACAACCTTGGCCAGCAGGGCGTGCGGCAGCGGCTGGTAGTCGTGGTGGGCGGCGCTGAAGGTGCCCGTGCCGCCGGTCATCGACCGCAGATCGATCACGTAGCTGAGGATCTCCTGCGTCGGAACGTGGGCGCGGATCACGCTGGTGCCCGCAGTCGAACCCGGCTCGGTGCCGAACACCTGGCCCCTCCGCGAGTTCAAGTCGCCCAGAACGTCGCCCTGGTAGGCGTCGGGAACCTCTACCTGGATCTCGCTGATCGGTTCGAGCACCGCGCTGCCCGCCTGCTCCACCGCCTGCTTGAGGGCCAACGATCCCGCGATCTTGAAGCTCATCTCCGACGAGTCCACCGAATGGTGCTTGCCGTCGTAGCACACCGCCCTCAGGTCCACCATCGGGAACCCGTGCCGGCCGCCGTTGGCCATGGCCTCCTCGATGCCCGCACCCACCGCGGGGATCAGGTTGCGGGGGATTGAGCCCCCGGTGACCTCGGTGTCGAACTCGTAGCCCCCGCCCCGGGGCAGCGGCTCGAAGCGCACCATGGCCACCGCGAACTGCCCGTGGCCGCCGCTCTGCTTCTTGTGCTTGGCCTCCACGTCGGCCGGCCGGGCCAGCGTCTCCAGGTAGGCCACCCGCATGTCCTCGACCTCGAAGTCGATCCCCATGCGCTCCAGCCGGGACCGCACCACCCGGATGTGGGCCTCGCCGGCACCGGACAGCACCGTCTGGCGGGTGGTGGGGTCCTGGCGGATGACCAAGCTGGGATCCTCGGTGGCGAAGCGGCGCAGCGTCGAGGCCAGCTTGTCCTCCTGGGCCGGGGCCGAGGCGTGGATCGCCACCCCGTAGACAGGGACGGGCGGTGGGGTGATCGGCACCGCCAGCGCCGCATCGTTGGACAGCGTGTCGCCGGTTCGCACATCGCCGAGCTTGGTGACGGCCACGATGTCGCCTACATCGAGATGATCCACCCCGTGGTGGTCGCCACCAGTGAACGACATCAGGTTGTGGAGCCGCTCCTTGTCCCCGGTGCGGCTGTTGACGAGCGTCTCGTTGGAGCGGATCGTGCCCGACAGCACCTTCATGAACGAGATCTGCCCCAGGAAGTCGTCGATTCGGGTCTTGAACACCAGCACCACCGGCGGTCCGGCATCGTCGATCTCCAAGGTGACCGACTCACCGCCCCGCGTCGCGGCAACCGGGCCGGTGTCGCCCGGCGCAGGGCCGACCCGGCAGATGAAGTCGAGCAGATGGTCCACGCCTATGGGCTTGGCCGCCGAGCCGCACAGCACCGGGAACACGCTGCGTTGCACGACCGCGTCCCTGATGAGCTGCTCCAACTGCTCCTGGGTGGGCTCCTCCCCCTCCAGGTACTGCTCGAGAAGCTCGTCGTCGCCCTCGACGACGTCCTCCACGAGTTGGATGTGGCCGTCGGAAGCCGCTGAGGCCACGTCGTCGGGAATGGGCGCGGCCGCCGACTGCCCGCTGCTGTAGTCGAGGGCGCCGTCGCCCACCAGATCGGCGATGCCGTGGAAGGCAGCCTCCACCCCCAGCGGGAGTTCCACCGCTTCGACATGGGAGCCGAAGTGCGACTGCAGGTCGTCCAGGGTGCGCTCGAACGACGAGCGCTCCCGGTCGAGCCCGTTCACGAACACCATCCGGGGCAGGCCCAAGCGCTCGGCGTGGCGCCACATGACCTGGTCCTGAGCCTGTACCCCCGACACCGCATCCACTACGAAGACCGCCAGATCGGCTGCGTGCATGCCGTTGACAGCCTCGCCCACAAAGTCGGTGTAGCCGGGGGTGTCGATGATGTTCATTCGGTGGTCGCGCCAGTCGAACGACGCCACCGCCACACCCAGGGTCTGGTGGCGGGCCTTCTCCTCGGGGTCGTGGTCGCAGTGGGCGGTGCCGTCGTCCACTCGGCCCATCCGGCTCAACACACCGGCCCGGTACAGCATTGCCTCGGCGAGGGTGGTCTTGCCGTTGCCGTTGTGGCCGACGAGGACGACGTTTCTGATGGAATGCGACGACACGCTGACTATCCCTCCTGTTGGTAGGCCTGCGCACGCAAGGGACGCCGACCCTAACCGGGCCCACCGCCGACGGCTAGTGCAGCGGGATCAGTCTTCCGTCAACTCGACCGCGTACTCGGGGCAGTTGTCGAAGGCCAGGCGGGCCTTCTCCTCCAGCTCGGGGGGCACCTGGCCGTCGCCGATCTCGAAGGCGGTGCCCTCGTCGTCCACATCGAACAGCTCCGGCGCCAGCATGTAGCAGCGGTTGTGGCCCTGGCAGGCCTCCTGGTCAACGCGAACTCTCATGGGCACCTTCCCTTCCGTGTGCACCCCACAGCGAAGCCTAGGGTAGGTGGATCGGGAAGGCGGCCCGGATGCGGGCGTCGATCTCGGCGCTGACGTGGGCCGGGCGGTGCTCGGCCAGCACCCGCTGCACGTACTCGTGGGCCCGGACCCGCGAGTCCTTGCCCCCGGCGTCGAGCCAGTTGTCGGGAGTGTCGCGGTCGCCTATCTCGGGGTAGACGTAATCGCGCTGCATCAGCTCCAGGGTCTGCGGCGAGCCCAGGAAATGGCCCGGACCCGACACCACGTCGGCGATCAGCTGGGCCGACAGGGTCTCCTCGTCCACCTCGATCCCCCGCACGGTGCGGTTGATGGAGCCGAGCATGTCGTTGTCGATCACCAGGGCCTCCAGCGAGCAGCTCAGGATGCTGGCCAGCATCCCGGCCGACTCGTACACCAGGTTGGCGCCGGCGTGGCCAGCCAGCGTGATGTTTATGCCCTTCTCGTAGCCGGTCTGGTTGTCGGGCACCTTGGAGTCGGCCATGCCTGCGGCCACCCCCGACGGCAGGCCCAGCCAGTTGAGCAACTGGGCCGCGGCCGCATTGAGGACGCCCTCCTCGCCCGAGCCTCCGCTCATGGCGCCGGTGCGCAGGTCCGACACGAACGGCCACATGCCCATCACGCACGGGTGGCCCGGGCTCAAGAGGTTCACCCCGGTGAGGGCGGCGAGGCACTCGGCCAGGGCCTGGGCCAGCGACCCGGCCAGAGCCGCGGGCGAGGTGGCCCCGGCCTGCCCGGCCGACAGCAGGTTGATGGGCATGCCCGTCTCCACCTGGGCGACCATGGCCTTCGCCGACTCCTCGGCGAAGCGCAGCGGCGGCACCACGAACGTGTTGTTGGCCGCCACGAAGGGCCGTTTGCGGAACTCGCCCGGCCCGCCCAGCGCCATGTCGAACATGTCCACCGTCTCGTACACGTGCTCGCGCTCGAACCACGACGTGCCGATGGGCTTGGTGGTGCCGACCATGGCCGCGTAGGCGGTGTTGAGGTCGAGCAAGCGGGCGTCCTCCATGTCGCGGGCCACCACGGTGCGGACGAAGAAGTGGATGTTGTCGAGGGCGTCGACCAGCCGGGCGCAGTCGTAGACATCGACCGCGGTGGAGGGACGGAAGACCTCGGTGACATGGTCGTACATGAGGACAGCGGCGCCGGCGGTGCCGAAGTGGACCCGGTCGCCGCCCACGATGATCGACCGGTCGTCGTCGAAGCCGTGCCAGACCCACTCCTTGGCCGCGGTGGCGATGGCTCCCTCCACCACGCCCTTCGGATAGCGCAGGCGACCGGCGTCGTCGACATGGCCACCAGCCGCGGTGACCACGTCGACGAATTCCTCGATGGGCGAGCCCATGCCGACGTCGGAGAGCAGCGCCAGCGAGGTGTCGTACACCTGCTGCATGTCGGACTCGCTCAGGGGAGAGAATTTGCCGCCGGGCAGTCCGGGGCGCACCGGCCGCACGTCGACCTCCAGCGGAGCCTGGCGGGCCGCGATGCGCCCGGCCCGGCCCCCGGTGCGACGCCGGCCTCCTGGTTGGTCAGCCATACGCCTCGCCTCCCTTCAGGCGCGGGGGGCCGTGTTGGCCGGATCGTAGGCCGGCTCGGCCAGCACGGTGCATACCCGGCGCTCCCCCAGCAGGTCGAGCTCGAACGTCGATCCGGGTGCCTCGAACTCCGGCGCCACATAGACGAAAGCCAGGCTGCGTCCAACGGTGTGGCCCCAGGTGCCGCTGGTGGCGATGCCCATGACGTTGCCGTCGGCGTCGAAGGCGGGCTCGTTGCCGCGCACGTCGTTGTCGGTGGCGTCCACTTCGCAGTACACCAGCACCATCGACAGCGGCTCGGACTGGTCGCGCCGAACCACCGTGGCGTCGCGGCCCATGAACGGCCGCTCGAGATCGATGAAGCGCT
Organism: Candidatus Aldehydirespirator sp.; assembly: GCA_965203635.1. Lineage (GTDB taxonomy): Bacteria > Actinomycetota > Acidimicrobiia > Acidimicrobiales > Aldehydirespiratoraceae > Aldehydirespirator. Next base: position 1,061,125 of record OZ241903.1, on the reverse strand, counting down.
CGAGACGGGCCTCGATGGGGGTGATCTCGGTGGTGAGCTCCGAGCCCCAGGCCTTGTAGCCCTTCTCGATGCGCATGACGTTCATGGCGTAGCTGCCGAAATGGACCATGCCGTGGGGCTCGCCCGCGGCCACCACCGCGTCGTACAGCTCGGCCAGGCGGTCCATGTCGCAGTGCAGCTCCCAGCCCAGCTCCCCCACATACGACACCCGCAGGGCCAGGCACGGCACACCGGCGACACCGATCTCGGCCGCGGTCAGCCACCGGAACCCCTCGTTGCTCAAGTCGGCGTCGGTGAGCGGCGCGAGCACGTCGCGGGCCCGGGGGCCGGTCACCGCCAGAAGGCCGGTGGAGTCGGTGACGTCGGTCACCTCCACATCCTCGCCATCGGCGGTGTGCTGCACGAGCCAGTCGAGGTCGTGGCTCTGGCCCATGATGGCCGAGGTCGCGTAGAAGCGGTCGGGCGCCAGCCGGGCGATGGTCATCTCGCACTCGATGCCACCGAGCTCGGTGAGCATGTGCGTCAGCCGGATGCCTCCATCGCGGGCCGGCAGCCGGTTGGCCGACAGACGATCGAGCAGGGCAGCCGCGTCGGCCCCGGTCACCTCGAAGGAGGCGAAGGCACAGATGTCGGCGATCCCGACCCTCTCGCGCACTCCCCGCACCTCGTCGGCCACCGGATCGAAGGCGTTGGAGCGGCGGAACGAGTGCCGCTCGCCGGTCCCGTTGGGCGAGAAGTACTGGGGCCGCTCCCAGCCGTACACCTCCTGCCACTGGGCACCCAGCCGGTCGAGGCGATCGTAGATGGGGTTGGTCTTCTGGGGCCGCCCGGCGGCCCGGTACTCGCCCGGCAGGCGCACCTGGTACATCTCGTGGTACTCGTCGTGGGCCTTGGCGATGGCGAAGGTCGAGCGGGGCCCGCTGTGATCCCCGAAGCGGCGGGGATCCATGCCCCGGACGTTGATCTCGGTCTGACCGTGGATCATCCACTGGGCCAGGTACTTGCCCGCGCCGGGACCCTGGGTGATGCCGATGGACGCGCCGTTGCAGTGCCAGTAGTTGCGCAGCCCCGGCGCGGGCCCCATCAGGTACCCGGAATCGGGTGTGTGGGTGATCGGGCCGGACACGATCTGCTTGATGCCGGCCTCGGCAAAGGCGGGGATACGCATGACCGTGTACTCGAGGCACTCCTCGAGCACGTCGACGTTCTCGCCGGTGAGGTGGAAGTCGTGGGCCCAGTCGATGCCCTCCACCCCGTACACCCTGGAGTCGGACATCTCGTAGGGGCCGACCAGCAGGCCGTCGATCTCCCGGCGGTAGTAGCACGAGGACCGGGGGTCGCGTGTCACGGGAGGCTCGAAGCCGAGGTCGATCATGGCCTGGAGGGGCTCGGTGACCAGGTACTGGTGGATCACCGAGACGATGGGAACGTCCAGGCCGACCATGGCCCCGAGCTGCGGGGCGTAGTGGCCGGCCGCGTTCACGACGTGCTCGCACACGATCCGGTAGCTGTCGGCGCCCTTGCCGCCCATGCCGCCGGGGGTTGCGATGATCTCCCAGCGCCCGTCGGGCAGCCGGCTCATGTCGGTCACCAGTGTGTGGCGCCGGATCTCGCAGCCGAGGTTGCGGGCGCCCCGGGCCATGGCGTTGGTGCAGCCCGAGGGGTCGGTCCAGCCGTCCTTGGGGGTGTAGAACCCGAGCTGGATGTCGCTGAGGTCCTCCAGCAGCGGGTTGCGCTCGCGGATCTCGGCCGGGCCGATCAGGTACGACTCGATGCCGACCTGGGTGAGCATGGCGTGCACGTAGCGGTGCCAGTCGACCTCGTCGTCGGTGCGGGCCAGCCGGATGGCGCCGCAGCCGTGCCAGCCGGCCGACAGCCCGGTCTCCTCCTCGAGGCGGGGGTACAGCGCCACCGCCTCCTCATGGACCTTGGCCATGTTCAGATCGCCGATGAAGTTGGGGATCAGCCCGGCCGCGTGCCAGGTGGACCCCGAGGTCAGCTCGCCCTTCTCCAGCAGGACGGTGTCGGTCCAGCCCTCGTGGGCGAGGTAGTAGAGCAGGCCGACCCCCATGGCCCCGCCTCCGATGATCACGCACCGCGCCTCTTGCGTCACCGCCCCTCCCGAAGGTATGTATCTGCGCCGGGCCGACAGGCCACGGCGAGCGGGCAGTGTAGTTGCGGTACGGCCCCCGCGGGCACCAGCCGGCGTGTCTATGCCGGGTAGGCGACCCACAGCACGGCGAGCAGGATCCAGCTCGAAGTGAGCCACGGCTTGACGGCGCTCGACGTCGCAGGGCTGCTCCAGGCAGGGGTCACGGGCTCGCCTCCTTGTGTGCGGCGGGCGGCTCGACCCCGTTGAGCCGCCAGTTGAGGTAGTGGCCGAAGTCGGCCACAACCCGCTCGGCGGGAACGAGCCGCCCCGGCTCGAAGTCCCCGGAGGCGCCCCGCTGGCCCCGCTCGCAGATGGCCTTGTCCTCGGGCAGGAAGTCCGGGAGCGAGTACCCCTGGCCCGCGGTCCGGCTGAGCCACCGGGCCAGCCGGCCGCGGGGGCGTCGCTGTGGGGCCGAGGCGAAGGCGCCGCCGGTGCGCACGGTGCAGCGGTCGACGCCGGCGGGGTACACCGCCTGCCAGTAGAAGGCGCCGGAGTTGAACACGCCCACGAAGCCGGGCGGCAGGCTGATGAGCAGGTAGTCGTCGCCGCCTTCGACCCTGCCGCCGGTGGCGGTGGCCCGGGCCGAGCCCGCGACGTAGTAGGCGTCCCGGGTGGGCGTGTACGGCTCCAGCGTCTTGGGATGGACCTGGAACAGGTGGTAGCTCTCCATGGCGTTGATGATGGCGAGCTTCCAGTTGCAGTCCCAGACCTGCGTCTCCTGCCAACCGGACCAGTGGTGCATGGAGTCGATCCCGTGGGCCGCGGCGTGGGGCTCGACGGCGGCGAAGCGCTCGGCCAGCGGCTCCACTTCGGGGTCGAGGCTCACGAAGACCAGCCCGTGCCACGACTCGACCCGGTACACGGGCAGGCAGTGGGCGGCCTTGTCGACGGTGCCCTTCGGTGTGAACGGCGCGGCCAGGAGCCGGCCGCCGTCGTTGTACGACCAGGCGTGATAGGGACATTGGATGCGCTTGGCGTTGGTCGGCTGCTCGACGAGCATGGTGCCCCTGTGGGCGCACAGGTTCGATAGAGCGACCAGCTCGCCCTCCTGGTTGCGCAGGAGCAGCACCGGCTGGTCGCCGACCATGACCGGGAGCTGGTCGCCCACCGATCCGACATGATCCTCGGTGGTGACGAACACCCAGTCGCCGTGCCAGATCCCGGCCATCTCGGATTCGAGGACGGCCGGGTCCCGGTAAGCCGAGTTGGGAAGGGCGCACTCCGGGTCGAAATTCACGGTTGGAGCAGACACGGCAATCAGCATAGAATCCGGCTTCGGCCGCTCCCGCTCGGCTAGGGGCCGTCCTCCAGGCGGACTCTCTGGTTGCGGGGATCGTAGAAGCTGCGGATCGATGGGGTGGCCGGCACGAACTCGCCGCCGACGTTGATCTCGAAGGTGCCGGCGTCGAGCCACTCCTGGACCACGCCTTCGCTGCCGGGCCGGCGCAGGTAGCCCATGGCCAGGCAACGGTCCTCGACGTAGCTCCACATCGACGACGTGGTGCTGCCCACCGGCTCGCCGTTCCGCAGGATCGGGTCGTCGTGGTAGCACAGCAGCTCGGGGTGCTCCAGGCGGAACTGGATCAGGCGCTTGTTGCGGGGCTGTTCCCGCTGGTTCTCCAGCGCGGTCCGGCCGTTCCAGGGGTTGGGCTTGTCCCAGCCGATGGTGAAGCCCAGTCCGGCCTCGATCGGCGTGTCCTCGTCGGTGATGTCGTGGCCCCAGTGCCGGTAGCCGGACTCCAGCCGCAGCGTGTTCATGGCGTGGTAGCCGGCCAGGGTCAGGCCGTGGGGCTCGCCCGACTCCATCAGCGCGTCGTAGAGCTCCACCGCGTGCTCGTTGGGCAGGTACAGCTCCCAGCCGAGCTCGCCCACGTAGCTCATGCGCAGGGCCAGCACGTCGATGCCGGCGATGTCGATGCGCTGGGACGTGCCGAACGGGAAGTCGGTGTTGTTGAGCGACGCGTCGGTGAGCGGGGCCAGCACGAAGCGGGCCTTGGGGCCCATCAGCCCGATCATGGCCCAGTGCTCGGTGATGTCGGAGATCTCGACGTCACGACCGCGACACGCTCGGCGCAGGCGGGCCCAGTCCCGGGTCTGGGCCGCGGCCGCGGTCACCACCAGGAACCGGTCGAGGCCTAGGCGGGTCACGGTCAGGTCGGCCTCGATGCCGCCCTGATCATTGCACCACTGCGTGTACGCCGCCTTGCCCACCGGCACGTCGATGCGGGCGGTGCTCAACTCGTCGAGCACCGCCAGCGAGTCGGGTCCGTCCACGGTGAACTTGGCGAACGAGGTCTGATCGAACAGCGCCACCTGCTCCCGCACGGCCCGGCACTCCTCGCCGGCGTTGGCCCACCAGTTCTGCTTGCCGTAGCTGTAGGTGTACTGCCGGGCCTGGCCACCTGTGGCGTACCAGTTGGGCCGCTCCCAGCCCGCGGTCTCGCCGAACACCGCCCCGGCCGCATCCAGGCGGTCGTGCAGGGGCGACACCCGCTGGCCCCGGGCGCTCTCGTACTGGTAGAAGGGCCAGTGCATGGCGTACAGCAGCCCCAGGCTCTCGGGGACGCGCTCGGACAGGTAGGCGGGGTCGGCCTGGAACGGAAACGCCCGGCGGATGTCGACCGACGACAGGTCCATGGGCGGGTGGCGGTCGGCGATCCAGTCGGCCAGGGCCCAGCCCACCCCTCCCGCGGACTGGATGCCCACCGAGTTGAACCCGGCGGCCACGAAGCACCCGTCCACCTCGGGCGCCTCGCCCAGGTAGTACACCCCGTCGGGGGTGAACGCCTCGGGGCCGTTGAGGAACAGCTGGATGCCGCACTCCCCCAGCGCGGGCACCCGGTGGATGGACCGCTCGAAGATCGGCCCGATGTGGTCCCAGTCCTCGCCCAGCGTGCCGAAGGAGAAGTCGCGGGGGACGCCGTCGAGGTTCCAGACCTTGCCCCGGGGCTCGAAGAAGCCGGCCATGAGCTTGCCGGTCTCCTCCTTGAAGTAGGTGTAGTTGCCGGGGTCGCGCAGCACCGGCGTGTCGGCGTCGAGCCCAAGGGACTCGGAGACGACGTAGAAGTGCTCGCAGGCCTGCAGCGGCACGTTGACCCCGATCTGGGCCGCGAGCTGGCGGGTCCAGATGCCGGTGGCCAGCACAACGGTCTCGGTCTCGATGCTGCCCTGCTCGGTGTCGACGGAGGCGATGGCGCCGTCGTGGGTGCGCAGCCCGGTGACGGCTATGTCCTCGATGATGCGCACTCCCCGGCTGCGGGCCCCCTTGGCCAGCGCCATGGTGGTGTCCACCGGGGAGGTGTGGCCGTCGCGGGGGATGTACAGCGCGCCCACGATGTCGTCGGTGCGGATCAGCGGCCAGCGCTCCCGCAGCTCGTCGATGTCGATCTCGCGGGTCTCGACTCCGACCGACATGGCCATGGCCGCGCCCCGCCTGATCTCCTCCCAGCGCTCGTCGTCGGCGGCCACCGAGATCGACCCGGGAGTGCGGCAGCCGGTGGCCTGCCCGGTCTCGTCCTCGAGCGCCTCGTAGAGGCGGGCCGAGTAGGTGGCCAGCTTGGTGAGGCTGAAGGTCGACTTGAGCTGGGCCACCAGCCCGGCCGCATGCCAGGTGGTGCCGCCGGTGAGCTTGTTCTGCTCGAGCACGACCACGTCGGTGATGTCCCGGCGGGCCAGGTGGTAGGCCACGCTGCAGCCGACGATGCCGCCGCCGATCACCACAACCTGGGCTCGGTCGGGCAGCGTCTGGACCATCGAGCCCCTCCGTCGGTTGAATGGCCCGGCTGGCCCGGCCCAGGATGGGTCAGTCTACGCCGGGCACCCAGCCGGTTCCTGCCAAGGGAACCTTGGCCATGGCCGCGGCTTCGACGGTGAGGGCGGCCAGATCCTCGGGCTCCAGGTTCAGGACATGCGACTTGCCGTTGGCCCGGGCCAGGATCTGGGTCTCGATGGTCAGCACCTGCAGGTAGTTGGCCAGTCGCCTTCCGGCCAGTACCGGATCGAGGCGGGCCGAGAGGTCGGGGTCCTGGGTGGTGATCCCGGCCGGGTCGTTGCCCGCCTGGAAGTCCTCCCAGAACCCGGCCGAGGTGCCGAGGGACCGGTACTCGGCCTCGTAGGCCGGGTCGTTGTCGCCGATGGCGATCAGCGCGGCGGTTCCGATGGAGGCGGCGTCGGCGCCCAGGGCCAGCGCCTTGGCCACGTCGGCGCCGGATCGGATGCCGCCCGCGACGATGAGCTTCACCTCCCGGCGGTGCACGCCGAGCTCCCGCAGGGCCCGCACCGACTCGCCGATGGCCGCCAGGGTGGGAATGCCGACATGCTCGATGAACACGTCCTGGGTGGCTGCGGTGCCGCCCTGCATGCCGTCCACCACCACCGCGTCGGCACCGGCCTTCACCGCCAGCGCAGTGTCGTAATAGGGGCGGGCCGCGCCCACCTTCACGTAGACCGGCACCTGCCAGTCGGTGATCTCCCGCAGCTCGCCGATCTTGATCTCGAGGTCGTCGGGACCGGTCCAGTCGGGGTGGCGGCAGGCTGAGCGCTGGTCGATGCCCTCAGGCAGGGTGCGCATCTCGGCCACCCGCTCGGTGATCTTCTGGCCCAACAGCATCCCGCCGCCCCCGGGCTTGGCCCCCTGGCCCACCACCACCTCGATGGCGTCGGCCACCCGCAGATGGTCGGGGTTCATGCCGTAGCGCGACGGCAGGTACTGGTACACCAGGGTGGCGGAGTGCTGTCGCTCCTCGGTGGTCATCCCGCCGTCGCCGGTGGTGGTGGACGTGCCCGCGGCCGAGGCGCCCCGGCCGAGGGCCTCCTTGGCCTGGGCCGACAGCGAGCCGAAGCTCATGCCCGCGATGGTCACCGGGATCTTCAGATGGACGGGCCGCTCGGCCCGGCCCTCGCCGATCACCACGTCGGTGCCGCACGCTTCCCGGTAGCCCTCCAGGGGATAGCGCGACATCGACGCCCCCAGGAACACCAGGTCGTCGAGGGTGGGCAGGTGGCGCTTGGCTCCCCAGCCCCTGATGCGATAGATGCCGGTGTTGGCCGCCCGGCGGATCTCGGCGATCACGTTGCGGTCGAACGTGTACGACTCCCGCAGATGCCAGAAGTCAGGATCGGAGTCCTCGATCGGCTCGAGGCCGTCCGGCAGGGGCGTGGTCATCAGGCCGCCTCCTGTCCCGCCCGTGTATCCCGCTCTTGTTCGCTGCGCTCACGGGCCGCTCGGGCCACGGCCTCGCTCGATGTCGTGGGAGTCATCATCGAATCGCGCCGGCCCGCTCGGCCTCCAGGGCGTCCACGTCGTCGATGGTGAAGTTGTAGAGGCGACGGGCCGATCCGTAGCGGCGGAAGTCGGCCGGGTCGGCCCCGTCCACGGCGGGGGCGGTCGCAGCCGTCGCCAGCAAGCGGGACAGCGTCTCGACGTGGGTGGGACGCATCTCCTTCTCGATGCAGTCCGCGCCCAGGGACTCGACGTCGCCCCGCACGAAGAGCTGCGCCTCGTAGATGGAGTCACCCAGGTCCGCGGCGGCGTCGCCGCACACCACCAGGTTCCCGGCCTGGGCCATGAACGCGCTCATGTGGCCGACATCGCCCCCGACGACGATGTCGACGCCCTTCATGGAGATGCCGCAGCGGGCCCCGGCGTTGCCGCCCACCACCACCAGACCGCCACAGCCGGTGGCGCCGGCCGACATGGTGGCGTTGCCCGTGATGTGGACCAGCCCCGACATGATGTTCTCGGCCAGCCCGGTGCTGGCGTTGCCCTCCACCAGCACCCGGCCACGCTGGTGCATCCCCGCGCAGTAGTAGCCCACCGAGCCCCGCACCACCACGTCGATCTCGGCGGTGATCCCGCAGGCCACGGCGTGAGCGCCCCGGGGATTGGTCACCTCGAAGGAATCACCGTCGGAGGCGTCGTGCAGGGCTTGGTTGAGGTCTCGCCTGCTCACTTCGGAGAGGTCGAAGATCCCCGCCGGGCCGTCCACGCTCATGCGGCCAGGCTCCAGGTGCGCAGGTCGAACACCCTCATGCGGCCAGGCTCCAGGTGTGCAGGTCGAACACCCTCATGCGGCCAGGCTCCAGGTGTAGATGCGGGCCGGCTCGGGCTCCCACACCTCGGCGTCGGCCGAGCCGGGCAGGCGGGCGATGGCCCGGTACTCCGAGGACATGGCCACCCAGTCGTCGGTCTCGGCCACCACCGCCGGCTTGCAGGCGATGGGGTCGCGCAGGATGGCGAAACCGTCGGCCACCCCGATGGCGAACGTGTAGAAGCCGTCGAGGTCGTCGAGCGCCCCCTCCAACGCCTGCGAGATGGTGTCGCCGGAGCGGATCCGCCACGCCAGGTAGCCGGCGGCCACCTCGGAGTCGTTCTCCGTCTGGAACGATTCGCCATGGCCCTCAAGGAACCGCCGCAGACGGTTGTGGTTGGACAGCGACCCGTTGTGCACCAGGCACGTGTCGGCGCCGGTGGCGAACGGGTGCGAACCGTTGGTGGTGACCGCCGACTCGGTGGCCATGCGGGTGTGGGCCAAAGCGTGGGTGCCGGTCCGGGAGGCCAGGTCGTAGCGCTCGGCCACCAGGTCGGGGTCGCCGACCGCCTTGTACAGCTCGATCTGGGAGCCGTAGCTCAGCACCGTGGCCCCGGCCACGTTGTCGATGATCCATTGGCGGGCGGCCCGGCCGTCGCCGTCGGTGGAGAACACGACGTGGTCGTGCACGACCCGCACGGTCACCTCGGCACCCAGCACGCCCTCCAGCGCGGCCGCCACTGGTCCCCAGTCCACCGTGATGCCCTCAGCCAGCACAGTGATGCGCGTGCGGCCGGGCAGGCCCGCGTCGTAGGACGCGAACCCGGCGCTGTCGGGGCCCCGGTCCCGCATCTCCCGAAGCATCACCGCGGTCAACCGGCCCAGCTCGTGACGATGGGTCTCGGTCTTGCAGAACAGGCCCACGATCCCGCACATACCGCTTCTCTCCCCGAACCCTCTGCCCGGCCAAGTCCGGCTCGCACGGTAGCGCCCGTCGCGCCCCCGACCTCATCCCGGCCGGATTCCCCCGGATGATGATCGTTGACTACTCTCGGCTGCCGCGACCCAGCCGACCACGGCACGACCACAGGGGGAACCATGAGCGCGCTCGAAGAGATCCGGAGCCGGGTGGAGGCCGACGGCGTGGAGTTCATCTACGCCATGTTCGTGGAGATGCACGGCAAGCCGTGCGCCAAGCTCGTGCCGGTCGGCGCCCTCGAGGGACTGATGAGCGACGGGGCCGGGTTCGCGGGCTTCGCGGCCGGCCCCATGGGCCAGGATCCCTCCAGCCCCGACATCCTGGCCCTGCCCGACCCGGCGTCGTACACGCAGCTGCCGTGGCAGCCCAACGTGGCCGCCATGCAGTGCGACCCCACGGTGGAGGGCGAGCTGTGGCCGTACGCGCCGAGGGTGATCCTGCGCCGGGCGCTGGAGGCGGCCGCCGAGCGCAACATCGTGCTCAAGTGCGGTGTGGAGGCCGAGTACTCGCTGGTGGTGCGCAACGACGACGGGTCCATCGCGGTGGCCGACGACCGCGACGACATGTCGCTGCCCTGCTACGACGCCAAAGGCCTCACCCGGATGCTGCCCCACCTCACCGCGGTGTCCAAGAACCTCGACGCCATGGGCTGGGGCAACTACGCCAACGACCACGAGGACGCCAACGGGCAGTACGAGCAGAACTGGCAGTACTCCGACGCGCTGACCACCGCCGACCGGCTCATCCTGTTCCGGCTCATGGTGCACACCCTGGCCCAGCGCGACGGCCGCTACGCCACGTTCATGCCCAAGCCGTTCGCCGACAAGACCGGCAACGGCCTGCACATCCACCTCAGCCTGTGGTCGGCCGACGACGACGAGCCGCTGTTCATCGGCGGCGGCGCCGGCGGGCCCGACACCAAGGGCCTCGGCCTGAGCGACACGGCCTACAAGTTCACCGCCGGGATCATCGACCACGCCTCGTCGCTGGTGGCGGTGCTGTGCCCCATCGTGAACTCCTACAAGCGCATGGGAGTGGGCGCGCCCACCTCGGGGGCCACCTGGGCGCCGGCCTACGCGGTGTACGGGGGCAACAACCGCACCCAGATGATCCGGGTGCCCGAGCCCGACCGCATCGAGATCCGTCTGGGCGACGGCGCGGCCAACCCGTACCTGATGTTCGCGGCCACGCTGGCCTGCGGCCTCGACGGCCTCGACCGCGACCTCGACCCCGGCGAGCCCAACACCGACAACCTGTACACCCTGTCGGCCACCGAGATCGCGGCCAAGGGCATCGAGGCCCTGCCGCCCACGCTGCTGCACGCCGCCGATCGACTCGCCTCCAACGACGTGATCGGCCGGGGCCTGGGCGACACCGCCGAGGGCCCCTACCGCGACTACTACGTGAAGGTGAAGCGCGAGGAGTTCCTGGCCCACCACCATGTGGTCACCTCCGGAGAGGTCGACCAGTACCTCACCCTGTTCTGACGGGCACCCAGCGGCGTCACGGGTCTTCGTAGACTCGCTGTCCATGGCCGACGGCGCGCCGCTGCGCATCTGGTCGGGCGCCGTTCTCGATGAGTGGATCGACTACAACGGCCACATGAGCGAGGGCTTCTACGGCGTGGTGTTCGGCATGGCCAGCGACGAGTACCTGATCCGCATGGGTTTCGACGAGCACTACCGGGCCGGCACCGGCGGGTCGTTCTACACGGTGGAGACCCACATCGCCTTCATCGACGAGCTGGCCCCGGCCACCCCGCTGGCAGTGGACACGACCGTGGCGGGGGCCGACCAGAAGCGGGTGCACCTGTTTCACGAGCTGCGGGGCGGTGGCGACGGGGTCCTGGCCGCCACCCAGGAGTCGATGATGCTGCACGTCGACACCAGGATCGACCGGGTAGCCCCCATGGCCGAGGCGCTGTATGCCGTCCTGCGAGCCGACGCCGACGCCCATGCCGGCCTGCTCCCCGCAGGCACCACCGGTCGAGCCATCCGAGCCGTCGGCGGTTGAGGGCCGGCCCTACCCCCAGGCCCGCCGCCCATGACCGCCTCCATGTCGTCACGGGCGACGCAGTGGCACCCCCTGGGCCTGACGGCGGTATCGGCCGCGGTGGTGTGCTGGAGCTTCGGCAACATTCTGGTGCGCCAGGTGGACCTGGGCGCGGTGCAGCTGGCCTTCTGGCGGTTGGCGCTGAGCTCCCTCGTCTACGGAGGGGTCGTTCTGGCCCGGCGGGGCCGGGTGACGTGGCCCCAGGTACGGGCCTGCCTGCCCTCCGCGGTGATGCTCGGGCTGTGGTACATCGCGTTCTACCAGAGCATCAAGTCCACGACCGTCACCAACGTGTCCATGATCGTGTCGCTCGTGCCCGTCGTGTTGATCTGGGCGGCGGTACGCCGGTTCGCCGAGCCTGTCTCACTCAAACTGCTGGCGCTGGTGGCCACCGCGCTGGCCGGCACCGCGCTGGTGCTGTTCGGTTCGACCTCGGTGCCCACCTGGAGTCTGCGCGGCGACGGGCTGGCCGTGCTGGCCCTGCTGTGCTTCTCCGCGCAGATGGCGCTGGCCAAGGAGGCCCGCCAGAAGGTCGGTGCACTGGAGTTCCAAGCGGTGGCGTGGATCGTCGCCATGGTCGTGGTCACCCCGCCGGCCGTCCTGACCGGTGACGGCCTGTCCCTGCCCGATGCGACCGCCTGGCTGTGGGTGGCCGCGCTCGTTGCCGTTCCGGGATCGGGCCATCTGCTGATGAACTGGGCCCACAAGCATGTGCGGATCACCGTCTCGTCGATGGCCCTTCTCGGCGCGCCCCCGCTCACGATGGTCCTCGCCGCCCTCTTCCTGGACGAGCCGATCAAGATCGCCCAGGTGGTCGGCGGGGTGATCGTGATCGCGGCGTTGACCGGGGTGATCCGCCGCGACCTCCAGATCACCGCCCGCTACAGCACCAGCATCGGCTGACCGGAATCGCTCGCCTGCCCGCTCGGCCTCTTAGCATGGCTCCCATGGCCCGGTTGCAGGTGATCGGCGGCGGAAAGATGGGCGAGGCCCTGTTGGGGGGCCTAGTGGCCAGCGGCTGGGCCGGCGCGGGCGAACTCCACGTGGTCGAACCCGACCCAGCCCGTCAGCGGGCCGTCTCGGCCGCCTCCCCCGGGGTGTCGATCTCCACCGAACCCCTCTACGGGATCGGCGCCGTCATCGCAGTGAAGCCCGACGTGGTGGCGGCGGTGCTGCCCGCGCTGGCCGCGGCGGCAACCGCACGGGTGCTGTCCATCGCGGCGGGGGTGCGCACGGAGGCCATCGAGGCCGGCCTGCCGGCCGGAACTCCGGTGGTGCGGGCCATGCCCAACACCCCGGCGCTGGTCGGGGCGGGCGCGGCCGCCATCGCTCCTGGATCGGCCGCGTCAATCGAGGACGTTGACTGGGCCCGAAGCATCCTCGAAGCAGTTGGGGCGGTCGCGGTGGTCAGCGAGACGGACCTCGACGCGGTGACCGGCCTGTCGGGCAGCGGTCCCGCCTACGTGTTCCGGCTGGCCGAGGCTATGCGAGCCGCGGGAACGGCCCAGGGCCTCGACGCTGCCACCGCCGACGCCTTGACAAGGCAGACCATTCTGGGAGCCGCGAAGCTCCTAGCCTCATCCGGCGAGGATCCCGGCCTCCTCCGGGAGAACGTCACCTCTCCGGGCGGCACCACCGCCGCGGGCCTGGCCGTGCTCGACGAGGCCGACTTCATGGGCCTCATCGACCGGGTGGTCACCGCAGCCACCCGCCGTTCCCGCGAGCTGGGCCAGTGACCAGGAGTTCGTCATCGCCGGCCGGCGCGGGCCGCGGCTACGACACGATCTCGTTCCTGTCGGACTACGGCCACGGCGACGAGTTCGTCGGGGTGGTCCACTCGGTCATCGCCGCCATCGCGCCCCATGTGCGGGTGGTGGACGTCACCCACGGCATCGCGCCCTGCAACGTGCGAGCCGGCGGGTTGGCGCTGGCCCGGGCCGCCCAGTACCTGCTGCCGGGCGTGGTCCTGGCTGTGGTCGACCCCGGGGTGGGCACCGACCGCCGACCGGTGGCGGTGGAGGTGGGCGACGGTGCCTCGGTGCTGGTCGGACCGGACAACGGGTTGCTGGCCCCCGTGGTGGCCCTCGTCGGCGGGGCCGGGCGGGCTGTGGAGCTGGCCAGCGCGGACTACCGGCTGGAGGACCTCGGCGGGCTGGGCTCGACCTTCGACGGCCGTGACGTGTTCGCGCCGGCGGCCGCGCACCTCTGCTGCGGAGTGCCGTTGAGCGATCTGGGACCGGCCGTCGACGTGGCCACGCTGACTCCCGGAATGCTGCCGGTGAGCCGGCGCGACGGTGACGACTTAGTGGCCGAGGTGCTGTGGGTGGACCGCTTCGGCAACTGCCAGCTCAACGTCGATCCGGCCGAAGTGGACGAGATGGCCGCGACCGGAGCCCTACTGCAGGTGGCGGTCGGGGAAGACCTGCGGACGGCCGAGCGAGCCCGGGCCTATGCGGACGTGCCGCCGGGACGCGTCGGCCTCGTCACCGACTCGAGCGGGCTCGTGTCGCTGGCCCTGCCCCGACGCTCGGCGGCCGACGAGCTCGGGCTGCACGAGGGATCCGAGGTGCGCCTCGCCACCGCCGGGGCCGGCGACCGCCGGACAGGCAGCCCGACGGTGGTGACGCCGGTCGGGCTCAGCCCCCGGCCCGGGCCGCAGGAGCAAGGAGGCCGGCCATGAGACCGGGAACCACCATCGCCATCGTGGCACTGCTCGCCATCATCGTCGTGGCCGGGGTGCTGCAACTCTTCTTCCTGGCCCGGTAGACGGCGCTATTGCCGTCGCGCGACCTGGCTCGCGTGACGCGAGCGGCGATAGCATCCGATTCGATGTCGCTGGTAGTGGTCGGGTGCAATCACCGCGCCACGCCGCTCGGCCTGCTCGAGCGGATGACGGTCGCGCCCGACGACCTGCCCAAGGCCCTCCACGACCTCGCGGTGGCCGAGCACCTCAGCGAATCGGTGCTGCTGTCCACATGCAACCGCATCGAGGTCTACGCCTACGCCGAACGCTTCCACGGCGGCTACGCCGACATCCGGGAGCTGATCGCCCGCCATTCGGGGCTCCCGCCCGAGACGGTGGGAGACGAGCTGTACGCCCACCACGACGCCGACGCGGTGCGGCACCTGTTCGCGGTGGCCGCCGGGCTCGACTCCGTGGTGGTGGGCGAACACGAGGTGCTGGGCCAGGTACGCGACGCATGGCAGTCAGCCCGCTCGGAGGGCACCGTCGGCGCGGTGCTCGAACCCCTGTTCCGCCGCGCGGTCGAGACCGGCAAGCGGGCCCGCACCGAGACCGGCATCGCCCGCGGCATCGCCTCGCTGTCGCATGCCGCGGTCGCTCTGGCCGACGAGCGGCTCGGAGGACTGACCGGCCGCCGGGTGCTCGTGCTGGGCGCGGGAGAGGTGGCCTCAGGCACGCTCAAGTCCCTGGCCGACGCCCACCCCGGCGACATAGCCGTGGCGAGCCGCTCACCGGAGCGGGCCGTGGCCGCCGCGCAACTGTGCGGCGGGCGGGCCGTGGCCCTGGCCGATCTGGACACTGCCCTGGCCGGTGCCGACGTGGCCATCACCACTACCGGGGCCACCGAGATAGTCCTCGAGCACAGCGACATCGACGCGGTGATGGCCCGACGGGCGGGCGCGGAGCTGCTGATCGTCGACGTGGCCGTGCCCCGCGATGTGGACCCCGCTGCTCGGGAACTGCCCGGAGTGACCCTGCTCGACATGGACGACCTGGGCGACTTCGTGGAACGGGAACGGTCCGGTCGCACCCAGGAGATCGACTCCGTGCAGGCCATCATCGACGAGGAGGTCGAGTTCTATCTGGCTGAGGCATCGGCCCGTGAAGTCGCCCCGCTCATCGCGGCGCTGAGGGGCCGGGCTGAGCTTCTCAGCGCGAGCGAGCTGGACCGCCATGCGTCGCGCCTCGCCGATCTCTCGCCCGCCCAGCGCGCCGCGGTGGAGTCCCTGCTGCGCGGCGTGGTGAACAAGCTGCTCCACGAGCCGACCATCCGGCTCAAGGACGCGGCCGGCCACGCACGGGGCGACCGGCTCGCCGAAGCACTGCGCGACCTGTTCGACCTGTAGACACTGCACCATGACCGCTCGGCCTCTGAGAGCGGCCACCCGGGGCAGTGCCTTGGCCCTCCGGCAGACCAGCATCGTGGCCGGGTTGCTGGCCGAGACCGGCGGGGTGGCAACCGAGCCGGTGGTGGTGTCCACCACCGGTGACCGGCAGACCGGCACGCCGATTCACGCCATGGGGGGCAAGGGAGTGTTCGTGAAGGAGGTGCAGGCCGCGGTGCTCGACGGACGGGCCGACATCGCAGTGCACTCAGCCAAGGACTTGCCGTCGTCGACTCCTGAGGGCCTGGTGCTGGCTGCGGTGCCGAGGCGCGGCGACCCGCGGGACGCCCTGGTGGGCTGCCGGCTGGCCGAGTTGCCGGCCGGCGCGACGGTGGCCACGGGCTCGGTCAGGCGCAAGGCCCAACTGGCCTGGACACGACCCGACCTGGCCTTTGCCGAGCTGCGGGGCAACATCGCCACCCGGCTCAACAAGGCCGCCGCGTTCGACGCCATCGTCATGGCCGCGGTGGCCTTGCAGCGCCTGGGGCTCGAACCAGACGTGCTCGACGTGCTCGAACCGGACGTCTTCGTGCCCCAGGTCGGGCAGGGAGCCATCGCGGTGGAGTGCCGAGCCGACGACCGGGCCGTGCTCGAGGCACTGCTCGCCACCGAGCACGGGCCGAGCAGGCGGGCAGTCGACGCGGAGCGGGCCTTTCTGGCCGAACTGGGCGGCGACTGCAGCCTGCCGGCCGGCGCCCACGCCGGCGAGGCTCCCGGCGGCGGTCTGGAACTGACCGGGCTGGTGGCGTCGCTCGACGGCCGGGCGCTCATCCGCGACACCCGCCGGGGCCGCGATCCCGAGACGCTGGGCCGGTCTGTGGCCTGCCACCTGCTGGACGAATGCGGCGGTCGGGAGCTCATGGGAGCGGCCCGATGAGCCCGGGAGGGCCCCGGCTTCATGCACCCGAGCCGCTCGCCGGGCTGAAGATCGTGGTTTGCCGGCCGCGCCACCAGGCCCAGCCGCTGGCCGACGGGCTGGCCGCGGCCGGTGCCGAGGTGGTCAGCGCACCGGTGATCGCCATCACCGACCCTGCCGACGGGGGAGCCGGACTGCAGGCGGCGCTGGCCCGGCTCGAACGGGGAGACTGGCTGGTGGTCACCAGCCCGAACGGGGCCGAGCGAGCGGCCGCGGCCGGGCCGCTGGCCACCGGCGTCAACGTCGCCGCCATCGGTCCGGGGACCGCAGCCCGGGCCGCGGCAGTGGGGCTGACCGTGCGGCTGGTGCCCGACCGATCGATCGCCGAGGGATTGGTGCAAGCGTTCCCGGCTCCCGGCTCCGGGCGCAGCGGCAGCCTCGTGGTGCTGGCCCGGGCTGCGGTAGCCCGACCCGTGCTGCCCGACAGCCTGCGAGACGCCGGCTGGGAGGTGCTGGACGTGGCCGCCTACCGGAACGTGGCCGCCCGCCTGACCGACGACCAGCGCCGGGCGGTGGCTGCCTCCGACGGTGTGGTGTTCACTTCGTCGTCGGTGGTCACGCGTCTGGTGGCCGAGGTCGGCGCCGACGCGGTGCCGCCCCTGGTGGCCTCCATAGGCCCGGCCACGTCAGCCACCGCGGCGTCCCACGGCCTCGAAGTCACCGTGGAGGCATCCGAGCACACCATCGACGGCGTGGTGGCCGCGCTGGTCGGCCACGCCCGCCCGTGGTCGGCGCCCGACGACGCTGGGTAGCCTCGCAGGGTGAGTTTCCCGCAGCGGCGCATGCGTCGGCTGCGCCGGACCCCGGCCCTGCGACGGCTGGTGGCCGAGCACCGGCTCGATCCGGCGGACTTCATCGCGCCGCTGTTCGTGCGGGAGGGGATCGACGAACCCGAGCCCATCGTCTCCATGCCGGGACAATTCCAGCACACCCGCGGATCGTTGCGGGCCGAGGTCAAGGAGTTGCACTCCCTCGGGATCGGGGCGGTGGTGCTGTTCGGGGTGCCCGAGCACAAGGACCACATCGGGTCGGAGGCCTGGAATCCCGACGGGATCGTGCAGGTGGCTCTGGCCGACCTGCGCTCCGATCTCGGTGACGACATCGTGTTGATCGCCGATCTGTGCATGGACGAGTACACCGACCACGGCCATTGCGGGGTGCTCGACGGCTCGGGCGACGTGGAGAACGACGCCACCCTGGAGATCTACGCCCGCATCGCGTTGGCCCAGGCGGCCGCGGGGGCCGACATCGTGGCTCCTTCGGGGATGATGGACGGCCAGGTCGGTGCCATCCGCGCCGCGCTCGACGGCTCGGGTTGCACCGAGACTGCCATCCTCGCCTATTCGGCCAAGTACGCCACCGCTCTGTACGGGCCGTTCCGCGACGCGGTGGACGTGACCATCGCCGGCGGGGGCGACCGCCGGACCTACCAGCAGGACGTGGCCGGAGCCCGGGAGGCCCTCGAGGAGATCCGCTTGGATCTGGCCGAGGGCGCCGACATGGTGATGGTGAAGCCGGCTCTGGCCTTCCTGGATGTGATCTCGGCCGCACGGCGCACCTTCGATGTGCCACTGGCCGCCTACCACGTGTCCGGGGAGTACTCCATGGTGTGCGCCGCGGCCGAGCGGGGCTGGCTCGACGGTGACGCGGTGGCCCTCGAGCATGTCCTCGCCATCCGCCGGGCCGGCGCCGACGTGGTGCTCACCTACTTCGCCCGCCGCCTGGCCGAGGCCATGCAGTGACCACCAACGAGGCACTGTGCTGAGCAGCGACGAGGCCCTCACCAATGAGGCACTGTTCGAGCGGGCCCAGCGGGTCATCCCCGGCGGGGTCAACTCGCCGGTTCGGGCTTTCCGCTCCGTGGGGGGCACCCCCTACTTCGTGGCCGAGGCCTCCGGTCCGTTCGTCTACGACGTGGAGGGCCGCCGCTACATCGACTACGTGCAGAGCTACGGGCCGGGCATCTGCGGCCACGCCCACCCGACGGTGGTCGAAGCCGTGCGGCGGGCGGCCGGCCGGGGCACCAGCTACGGCGCGCCCACCCGCGACGAGGTGCTGATGGCCGAGGAGATGTGCGACCGGGTGGCGGGACTGGAGATGGTGCGGCTGACCAACAGCGGCACCGAGGCGGTGATGTCGGCGGTGCGGCTCGCACGGGGCGTTACCGGACGCCCGACGGTGGTGAAGTTCGCCGGTTGCTACCACGGCCACAGCGATGCCCTGCTGGTGGCGGGCGGATCGGGTGTTGCCCAGCAGGGCCTGGCCGGATCGGAGGGAGTGACCGCCGGCGCGGTGGCCGACACCATCGTGGCCCCCTACAACGTGGTGCCCGAGCTGGACGAGTCGGTGGCGGTGGTGTGCGTCGAGCCGGTGGCGGCCAACATGGGATTGGTGGCGCCGGAGTCCGGCCTCCTGCAGGGACTGCGCGATGCCTGCGACGCGGTCGGCGCGCTGCTGCTCTTCGACGAGGTGATCACCGGCTTCCGGCTCTGCCGGGGTGGCGCCGCCGAGTGGTTCGGAGTGCGACCCGACATCTGGTGCTTCGGCAAGGTCATCGGAGGCGGGCTGCCGGTGGGCGCCTTCGGAGCCTCGAGGGAGATCATGTCCGGGCTGGCGCCCCTGGGCGGCGTATACCAGGCCGGAACACTGTCGGGTAACCCGCTGGCCACCGCGGCCGGGCTGGCGGTGCTGGGATTGCTCGACGACGACGCCTACCGGAGGCTTGAATCCACTGCGGCCGCCCTGCAGGAGGGAATGGCCGGAGCCTTCGCCGCGGCCGGGGTGACCGCGGTGCTGCCGCGGGTCGGTCCCCTGCTGGGCCTGTTCTTCGCCGAGGACGCGCCCCGTGATTTCGATGAGGCCCGCAAGGCGGCCGATAACGGCCGTTATCCGCCGTTCTTCCACGGGATGCTGCGGCGCGGTGTGGCTTTCGCGCCGGGGGCTTACGAGGCGATCTTCCCGTCATTGGCCCACACCGAAGCCGAGATCGAGGCCACCGTGGCTGCCGCCGCCGCTACGGCCACCGAGATGGAGAGGGGCGAGGAAGGATGAAGCGCATCAAGATCGTCATCGGCGCGGTCGTGGCTGTTGTCGTACTAGTCGTCGTCGTGGTGGCGGTGTATCTCCTGACCCGGGACGAAGCCCCCGAGGCAGTCGACCTGGAGGCGACCGTCGCCCGGATCGAGGCGGACGAAGGTGCCGAACAGCCGTCAGCCACCGAATCCACTGACGACAGTCCCGACGAGACAACGGCCACCGGAGCCGCCGACGACACCGAGAACGTCGACTCCGCATCGAGCACCGGCGACGACGTGTCAGCGGCCGACGCCGATGAGACGGCCGTGGCCGAGGACGCGACCGATGTAGCCAGCGCAGAGACCGACACGGGGACGACCTCGGCAGACCAGACGGTCGATGCCCCGGGTGGTCTTGCCGGAGTGTGGACCGTGCAGGTGGCCGAGGGCGCGGGTGACCTTCTGGGCGAGCCGACGGTGAGCTTCGCCGGGTTCCGGGTGGACGAGGTGCTGAACAGCATCGGCGACTTCACCGCCGTGGGCCGCACCGCCGACGTGGCGGGCTCGATCGAGCTGAGCGACACGGCGCTGGTGGCGGCAACCGTGGAGGTGACCATGTCCACGTTGCGAACCGACAACAGCTTCCGGGACGGCCGGATCTACGGGGCCCTGAACACCAGCGAGTTCCCCAAGGCGGTCTTCACCCTGGCGGAGCCGGTGGAGTTGCCGGCCGGCATGGCCGGCGGTGAGGCGTTCTCGGGATCGGCCGAGGGCGACCTGACCATCAAGGGCGTCACCAACCGGGTCGCCTTCGACCTGCAAGCCCAGCTCGTGGGCGACATCATCGTGGCCGTCGGCTCCAGCGACGTCGTGTTCAGCGACTACGGCGTCACCGCGCCGACCGCACCCGTAGTCGTGTCCGTAGAGGACCACGGCATCATGGAGTTCCAGCTCCTCTTCACCCGCTGACCGCCGTCGGGCGGCTGGGGCCTACTGTCCCGGCGAGGCAGCGGGGAGACCCCACATGAGCAGACGGGGATGGACTATCACAGTGGCGTTGGCCGCGGCCGTCGGGCTCGTGGCGGCGGGCGGGCTGGTGTGGTGGTTCCAGCGGGGCGAGGCACCCGCGGCTGTTGACCTGGCATCGGTCGTCGCCCAGATCGAAGCAGCCGAATCCGTGGACGCAGCCAGCGACCCCCCAGAGACCACCGCGCCGTCCACAATCACACCGACAACAACTGCAGTGCCCGCCGACACGACAGGCGACAGCAGCGGCGAAACCTCGGCGACCGCCGCGCCGTCCACAATCACACCGACAACAACTGCAGTGCCCGCCGACACGACAGGCGACAGCAGCGGTGATGACTCCGTTGCCGCTGCGGGCACCGGCAACGAAGCCAGCCCTGATGCGGCCGCCGATGAGAACGCCTCGACCGGCGATGACTCCACCACCGAGACTGCAACGGCAGAGCAGGAGATCGACCCTCTGGCCCACCTCTCCGGAGTATGGACCGTCCAGGTGGCCGAGAGTGCCGTCGACCTGCTGGACAACCCCGCGGTCAGCTTCGCCGGCTACCGTGTGGAGGAGGTGCTGGCCGGCGGCTTGGGCGCAAACACCGCGGTGGGGCGCACTGCCGATGTGACCGGCTCGATGGAGTTCAGCGACGGCAGGTTGGTAGCGGCTGCGGTGGAGGTGACCATGTCGACTCTGCGAACCGACGACAGCCACCGCGACAGCCATGCCCGAGGGTCACTCAACACCAAGGAGTTCCCGCAGGCGATGTTCACGCTCGTGGAGCCCTTGGACTTGCCTGCGGGCATGGCCGACGGAGAAGCCCTCTCGGGGTCAGCCGAAGGCGCCCTCACCATCAGGGGGGTCACCAAACGGGCCGTTTTCGACCTGCAGGCCCAGCTGGTGGGCGAGAGCATCGTGGCGGTCGGCTCCAGCCCGGTCGTCTTCAGTGACTACGGCGTCGACACGCCGACGTCGATCGCAGTCATCTCAGTCGAGGATCACGGAATCATGGAGTTCCAGCTCATCTTCAGCCGCTGACACGAGGCCGGCCAGCCGACTGCGCCCACTGGCGCGACTCCCACCCTCAGGCTTCGGCGCGCCACCCTCAGGTCCGCAGCACCGGGTTGCGCTCTGACCGGACACGAACATCGGGCCGGGAGCGGCTGTCGTGGCTGTCGTGCCCGTTCTGGCAGTCGGCGCCAGGCCGAGGGCGGGGTTGCGTCATCGGCCGTTCCGGCGGTTTGAGTTTGAGCTTGCCGCCGCCCCTGTCCAGTTGCCAGCCGTCGTCGTGTATGAGGTGGTGGCAGCGTTCGCAGAGCAGGGCCAGGTTGTCGATGTCGGTGGGTCCGCCCCGGCTGAACCACTCGATGTGGTGGGGCTCGCCCCCCTCGGCGGGCGCAGCACAGTTGACGCAGCCGCCGTCGCGAGCCGCTAGCACGATGCGCTGGCCGAAGCTGGCGTCGCGTTGGGCTCTGCCCAGCCACAGCGGGTCGCCCTCGGCGCTGAAGATGGCGGGCAGGATCTTGGCATCTGCGGCCAGCCTCGCGATCTGGTCGGCGGCCACGGGCAGGCCGTCGTCGTAACGTAGGTTCTTGAGCTCGCGGGCCACGGTGTCGTAGTCGGCGATCATCAACAGCGCTGTCTTGGGGCGGTTGTGGGGTCCCTCACCGGTGATCAGGTTGGCCAGCGCGTCGGCGCGGCGCTGCTGGGGGGTGAGGCCCTGGATGGGGCCGGACCCGTAGAAGGTGGTGCCGGTGCGGTAGGTGCGCACCATGGCGTTGAAGGCCAAGCTGACGCGCTTGCCGTCGTCGGCGTCGAAGTACGCCGACAGACGCCACGACCCGTCGGGGTCCTGCACCAGCGACGCCCACCGGTTCTCGTGCTGGCGGTTGCGCTCCTCAGATGACACGCCCGGCTTCATCACGCTGCGGGTCATGCGGGCGAACATGTCCACCGGATAGCCGCGAGCCATCTCCAACAACGCCGGCTCATCGCAATGATCCGGGTCCGCACCGACCCGAGCGATCACCCGAGCATGACCCGCGGTGATCTCCCCAGCGCGCCAAGCCGCCACCGTGGATGGGAACTCAGCCAGCGACGCGGCCAACTCGGTGTCCGCGGTCGCCTGGCGGGCCGACAGGTGCAGCCGCTCACGCATCATCGCCGCCACAACCCTGCCCCCATCACGGCGATGCATCTCAGCAGCCGTCTCCGCCAGCATCGCCTCCACCCGCGCCCGCCGCCGACCCAACGCCGCCATCCGCTCAACCAACTCGTCGTCACTGAGAGCCGCGACCTCCACATCGCCGGCACAGCCCACACACCCGGCGCCTCCAACCTCAACAGATTCGATCCCTGATTCCATGGCTGCCACATTAGACAGAGGGTGTGACAAGCACCCATTAATCATCATGAGATATCATGACAAGACCCATCCAGAACCGCCGGGCACAGCCCGATGTCGCGCATCGGTGCTTGACTCAGGGCGATGAACGACTACGCGCCGGAGTCATCGCTGGGCTGGCTCGATCTCGACGCTGCCGCCAGCGAGCGAGTGAGCACCCTGCTGCGCTCGCTCGAAGAACCCGCCACCCTCGACGTGCTGGGCCTCGGCACGGTGCGCGATGCCTTCTCAGACATGCTGGCCCCGGGCACCTCGACCGTCCAGACACGGTTGCGGTACTTCATCTTCCTGTCGTGGATCTTCCAGCACCTAGAGGCTAAGCGAGCCCCACCGGCCGAACACGCCCGCAGGCTCCGAGAGGCGGAAGTCAAGCTCATCGACTGCCTAAGGCATCTCGGGCGGGGCCACGGGGTGATCGGCCGCGTAGCAGGCAAGAAACTCAAGCGAATGCCGAGCGACATCTATTGGGGAAGCATGGAGGCCTGGGGGATAAGGCGACCCGGCACCAGCATGGCCCAGTACGAGCAGCACGCGGTCAGCAGAGGGCGACTCCGACCCGAACGCGACGACGACGGCAATGCGACGAAGCTGGTGACATCAGTGTGGACGGCCGTTCCCGCACCTCCGGAGAACTTCCTGGACAGGAAGCTCACTTTCGAGCTGACACCTGATGAGGCGCAGGTCTTGGCCGACGGCATCCGGCGCCGCCACCCAGAGACCTTGGTGGCGGCTCTCTCGGATCTGCCGAACCTCTCGCTCGATGTCGCCCACCCCTGGGAGCTGCAAGCACACGAACTGCCCAATCGGCTCACCCAGACCCTCCGCCACGCCCGCTGCTTCTCGGAAGTGACCCTCGGGCCGCGACTGGTCTACAACGTGCTGCTGGCACGGCAAGCGAAGAGGGAACTCGACTGGGACACGAAGGAACTCGAAGACAACCAACTAGGCAAGCTTGAAGACTGGAGTCGGCTGATCTCAAGCCGATCTGGGGCATTGGGCCATTGGGCCGACCGCCCCGGAGAGTTCTGGCAGATCCTGGCCGGCTACAGAATCAGCGGAACGACCCGGCACTTCTGGGACGACATGGTCCAGCGAGTGATGGACGATCCAAGCCACTTCGCGGAAGACCCTATGGTCCACAGCCTCATCCGCGAGCGAGAACGGCGCCTCAAGTCGAAGAGGGCCCGACTGTCCTACAGGGCCGCCCTCGAGGACTGGAACCAAGTGCCGGTCGGCGGACAACTCGACTACCGGTGGGGCATCACCAAGACCTACCTCCAGGACCTCGCCGCGGCCGGAGTAGGAGCCTGATGCTGCAACCTGCCAACCGACTGACCTTAATCGACTCCATGCGACCCCCGGCCGGGTTCCGCTTCGAGTCGGCCATGGCCGTGACGTACACACTGGACCTCCAAGCACTTCTGGCCGCGCCCGCAGCGCTGGCCCTCGCAGGTCGCGGCGCCAACTCCGAGGGCGACGACGATGCCTACGAGCCCATCGAGTTGATCCACGCCCTGAAGTCCCACGCCAGCAAGCTGACGGTGTTCAGCCAGGTCGGCGAGATCGGGCTGCCTCCCTCGCGCCGGGCGTTCGCCTTCCTGGAGCAGACGGTTGTTCCCGTCACGGCTCCACGGGGCGGCATCGTGCATCCCAAGGTGTGGGTGCTTCGCTACGAGGCCGCGGACGATACGCCGGACGGCCATCCACCCGAGAGACGACTCCGGGTACTCATCGCCAGCCGCAACCTCACCTTCGACGAGAGCTGGGACACGGTGGTTCGTCTCGATGAGACAACGGAGTCAGCTGGAGCGCTGCTAACCCCCGTGAGCACACTGTTCGATGGTCTGCTTCGACTCTCTGCAGGTCGCGTCTCGACAGACCATCGAGAGAGCGTACGCTCGCTGTCGGCTGCGCTGCACGCAACCAAGTTCGCTTTGCCGCCAGGCGTCGACGATCTACGGGTCCACGTTCTGGGTCTGACCGACACACCCTTACCGCTGCCGCCCGACTCCGAGCGGTCGTTGATCATCTCACCGTTCGTGAGCGACGACTTCTTCACAGGGGTGCATCCGGTCCGCATCGACGAACTGGTCAGCAGTCCGGAATGGATCGACCGCCTCAAACCGGGCTCACTGGCCAAGGTGGAGAAGGTCCATGCCTTCGACGACGGGAGCGCACCCGATCTCGTCGGGGACACGGGCCGAGTATCGCCCTTCGATCCCGGACGGCCTCTCATCGGGCTGCATGCCAAGGTCTTCGCCTTCGAGAGCGACGGCCGGGCGCGCCTGTTGCTGGGTTCCGCCAACGCCACCGGCCCTGCGTTCGGCAGCAACATCGAGATCCTGGCGGAACTAACAGGGCCGGTCGACGCGCTCGGCATCGACAGGCTGTGCGGCGGCACCGACGACGAGCCGGGCCTGCGCGACTACTTCTACGACTACCGTCCCGGCCACGACGACGAGCCGGACGGGGAAACGTCGCTCGATCACCACCGTCATGCCATCGCGCGCCTCGCCATCGAGGGCCACGTCGAGGAGAGCGGCTCAGCGTGGGCTGTCACCTACCGGTCCGAGGAGCCGGTACCGGTGCTCAAGGACGTGTCGATCCACTGCTGGCCACTGGCGTCTGGCGGCAATCGAAGACGGGTTGCCGGAGGCGCGCCTCTCGCTGAGCGCTTCGAGACCAGCTTGGAGAACCTCAGCGGCTTCCTCGCGTTCGAGCTGACCCACGAGGACGGCACGTCGAGCAGCTTCGTCGTACCGGTCCCGCTCGCCGGTGTTCCCGAGGGCCGCGACCGCCTCCTGCTGCGAACCCTCATCGGGAACGCTGAGCGATTCTTCCGCTACCTAATGGCGCTGCTCGATGAAGACTTCGCAGAACTCGGCCTGCTCGACACGATCGAGAGGATCAGCGAGGGTCCCGGCGATGACGGGGATGGTCTGACGAGCCTCCCGGTGCTGGAGAAGCTGCTGCGGACGATGCGGAAGGATCCCGGCAAGCTCGCCGGACTCCATCCGCTCGTGTCGGACCTGGCTGCCGACGACGCCCTCCCACGGGGCTTCGCGGAGTTGTGGGAGATGATCCACGACGTGGCGACCGCCGGAGAAGCAGATCAGTGAGCGACCAGGCCATCGATGTCGAGGCGGTTCTGGCTGACCTGAAGGGCTTTCAGCGCCGGACGGCCCGCTGGGCCTTCAACCGGATGTTCGCCGACGACGATCCCGCCCTCCGGTTCCTGGTGGCCGACGAGGTCGGCCTGGGCAAGACCCACGTCGCCAAGGGCGTGATAGCCCAGGTCATCGATTACCTCGGTCAGACGGGCGACAAGCGTCACGACATCGTTTACGTCTGCTCCAATCTGGCGATCGCCCGTCAGAACGTTCGCAAGCTCGCCCCCGGAGGCGTGAGGCCGATCGAGGGAGTGAGGCGGCTGACGATGCTTCCGCTCGCACAGCTGGACGAAGGCGACGACACCCGAAGAGGCATCAACCTGCTGGCGATCACTCCGGGCACATCCCTGCAGTTCGGTCGAAGGACGGGCACGTTCCCTGAACGCGCCCTGGCGTACGCGTTCCTGCGCGCCCACTGGGGCGCAGAGGTCATGGCCAGCCGGCCGGCTCGGCGCGTCTTCTGGCACGGCATACGGTCCGGCAACCCGAACAAGCGGCTGCGGGACTGGGAGCGGTGGTACCGGCCTCTGATCGCTCCATCGCTCGACGAGTTCGGCAGGCGGCTGGCCGAAGCCGATGGCGCCCGAGACTCAGCCGGCGAACCGCCGATCCGCGCCGTGTTCGACGAGCTCGTGGCCGGGCTGTCCTACAAGCGGACGATTCCCTGGCGGCTCTACCAGCGCCTTGCGGAACTGATCGGAGAGGTGCGACGGGTAATGGCGCTGGTGGGGCTGGACTCACTCCGACCGGATCTTGTGGTGCTCGACGAGTTCCAGCGGTTCAAGGACCTGCTCCAGACGGAACCCGACAGCTTGGCCGCCGAGATGGCCCAGCAGCTCTTTAACTACACCGATCCCGACAGCGGCCGTGCCACGCGGACGCTGCTGCTGTCGGCTACCCCGTACCGCATGTACACCATCTCGGGCGAACTCGAGGGCGACCACTACGAGGACTTCCTGGATACCTGCTCGTTCCTGTTCGGGAATCAAGCCCGGGTCGAACGCCTGCAGCACCGGTTCAGAGCCCTTCGTTCCGCCCTCACCGCCAGGGAGTCACTGGACCGAGCCGAAACGCTGTGCGGGGAGATCGGCGACGAACTGCGCGGCGTGATGGCCCGAACCGAGAGGTTGGCCGCCACGCCGGACCGCAGCGGGATGCTCGACGAGCCCGACACTGCCGTCGCCGTGAGGCCCGTGGACCTGCGAGCCTATGTTCGCGTCGGCGGACTGGCCGAGGCGGTGGCGCACCACGAGCCCACCGAGTACTGGAAGTCGGCGCCCTATCTGGTCAATTTCATGGAGGCCTACAAGCTGAAGGAGGCCGTGGCGCGGGCTGCCGAGGGTGGACGGCTCGACGATGAGGGGCTCCATCCCGGTCCCGGGCTGCTGAACTGGGACGACGTCGAGGCCTACGAGCGAATCGACCCCCAGAACGCTCGGCTGCGATGGCTTGTCGACGACCTTGAGCGCCAGCGCGCCTTCGAGTTGCTGTGGGTGCCGCCGTCGATGAGGTACTACGACGCCGAGTCGGTGTACGAGTCGCCGGCCGCGGCCGGGTTCACGAAGCGGCTGATCTTCTCGGGCTGGACAGTCGTCCCCAAGGTGATCTCCTCGCTGGTGAGCTTCGAAGCCGAGCGCCGCGCCTTCGCCGGCCGCGGCCACGGCTACAGCGCCGACTACGCCCGTCGCGGCGGCCGGCGCCTGGCCTTTCGCACGACTCAGCGCGCGGTCAGCGAAGTCCGGGCGGGCGAGGCCGTCGGCGACCGCAGGGCGGCGGCCATGACGGCGTTCGCGTTGACGTGGCCGAGCCCGAGCCTCGCAGTGCTCGGAGACCCCCGGCCGCAGCCTCCTGCAGACCTTCAGGCGGATGGGCAAGACGAGCGCCGGCGCGCCTCCGACCTGCTGGCCGATGTCGAGACCCGAATGGCAGAAGCCGTCGATCCGCTGGTCCGGGCAGCGCCGACCACCGGTGTCATAGACCAGAGGTGGTACTGGGCTGCACCGCTGTTCCTCGACAGACAACTCCATCCGGACGCGACCGATTGGTTGCTCGCCTCCGACGGCGCCAGGTACTGGGAGGGAGAGAAGGCCGGTCAGGGCCTAATAGCCCATGTGGCCGAGGCGAGGGCCATGGTGGACTACGGCACTGAGGCACTCGGCCGCCCCCCGGACGACCTGGCCGAGGTACTGGCCGAGTTGGCGGTGGGCGGGCCGGCGCAATGTGCGCTACGAGCGATCAGCTCCGTGACCGGGCTCGCCGTCGATCATGAGGATGCGTTGTGGAACGCGGCGTGGATCGGCGCCGCCTTTCGAGGCTTCTTCAACGCTCCGGAGGTCACCGCAGTGGTGCGCGACGGCGGGAGAAGCGACCCTGAGGAGCCGCATGCCGAAGACGGCGATGCCCGCTACTGGCGCGACGTCCTGCGGCATTCCATCACCGGTCACCTCCAAGCAGTGCTCGACGAGCACCTGCACGTGCTTCGCGATTGGCTCGGCTATCTGAAGCTGAACGATGAAGATCGACGCGTCGAGGCGACCCACGCTATGGGGGACAGCCTCGGCGAGGCCCTGGATCTGCGCACGTCGTCGTACCGGGTGGACATCCCCGGCAGAGCGTCCGAGGGCGGTGGCATCGAGCTGAACCCGCACCGGATGCGGTCGCGGTTCGCGGTCGCTTTCGGTCACCAGACGCTCGACGGGGGCGGCGAGGCCCGCATCGAGTCCGTCTCCAGAGCGTTCAATTCGCCGTTCTGGCCCTTCGTGCTCACCTCCACATCGATCGGGCAGGAGGGGCTGGACTTCCATCTATGGTGCCATGCCGTCGTGCATTGGAACCTGCCCTCCAACCCCGTGGACCTGGAGCAGCGCGAGGGACGGGTTCATCGGTACAAGAGCCACGCCGTCCGCCGCAACCTCGCGGATGCCCTGGGGCCAGCCCTGCTGGAAGCCGGCATGTCCGAGGGTGT
Source organism: Candidatus Aldehydirespirator sp. (assembly GCA_965203635.1). Taxonomy (GTDB): domain Bacteria; phylum Actinomycetota; class Acidimicrobiia; order Acidimicrobiales; family Aldehydirespiratoraceae; genus Aldehydirespirator. The sequence continues at coordinate 1,032,301 of OZ241903.1, read as the reverse complement.
CGACCCCTGGGGACAGCTCCTCGACATGGCGGTGGCTGAGAGAAATGACGAAGACGACGAGATGGTGCCTTACTGGGTGTTCCAGGGACCGGCCAAGATCGAGCGCCTTGTGCCGGTCATGCCCTTCAGCCAGGAGGCGACAGCTCTGCCCCGGTTGCGCAAGACGCTCACCGCCTATCGCCTCGCGTTCGGCCAGCCTCGTCAAGAGGAACTGGTCGAGTTCCTCGGCGAGAACCTCTCCGACGAGGAGTTGGGACGGCTCCGAATCGACCTGTCACCCTCCGAGTAGCCGGATTCCGGCGATTCTGAGCATGTGGTCGTCACTTGTTGGCGCCACTCGACGACGTACTTGGCAGAAGGTGAGGCGCTCTAGGCTGAAGTGCTGTGACCATTGATCGACGCCAAGTTGATACGCGGTGTTTCAATCGAGATGCGGTTCTGCCCTACGAACTTCGGCTCCTCGACTTCGAGGCGGCCATGCAGGATGTCTACGACTTCTTCTTCGACGTCAACGGATTCCTGGCCGCCAAGGGTCTGGGGCGGCTTGAGGACACTCTGCGAAAGGCCATCCTCTCGGGAGTGCTCTCGGACATGCTGACGGCGAGTCTGGCCGCCCATTCGCGCACTCTGGTTGAGAATCAGCACCACAACGGGCATCCCGACCTCGTCGTGAACGGTGTGTATCCCGGCGACTCGGTCAAGGCAGGGGACGAAGGCGTAGAAATCAAAGCCACTCTGAAGAAGGGCGGCGCCGTGGACACACACGGCGCGCGCGACCAGTGGTTCTGTGTCTTCGTCTACCAGGTCGACAACGTGACTGAGCCTGCCGCCGGCCGCGATCCGTTGCGTTTCACCGAGGTATACCTCGCTGAGGTGACAACGGCTGACTTCCGCCGCAATGATCGCGGGGAACTAGGCACGAGAACTGCGACGCTGCATGCAGACGGGGTAGCGAAGCTGCGGCGAAGCTGGGTCTATCTCGATCTTGGCGACAACTCGCCCTAGCCCGGCTCGTAGTTGCGCAGCTTGGGAATGGCGGCTGCGGCGAGACGGGCATAGGTCGGATCTCGCTCGACACCTACGCTGCGATAGCCGACATGCTCTGCGGCCGCCAGCGTCGATCCCGATCCAGCAAAGGGATCAAGGACGACCCCCTCGCCAAGCGGCAGGATGGCCCGTACTACCTGTCGGAGGAACGCCTGAGGCTTGAGGCTGGGGTGCGGGGCCAACTTCCGCTCTCCTCGACGTGTGGGGGTCGACGGGATTACATCCGCGAAGGGCTGCTCCTCGGAGATTCGTCTCAGTCCACCCGTACCCCAGGTCCGAAGGTTGTCTTGGACACGCCCCTCAAGGGGCTTGCGAAACAGCAGCCAGGGCTCCCATTTTGAGCGAGGCATCACAGTGACGCCCGGGAACTCCTCGTGGGCGTTCTTGGGACGGTCCCCGCCTCGCATCGTCATCACGAGGCGCACGACCTCGCCCCGACGCTCGAGGCCACCGCGGCAGACCGCGCTCGCGACGAGATGTGAGACCAAGGGGTTTGACGCGATCAAGACATGCGAGCCGGGCACGAGCACCGGCACCAGCGCCTCAGCCCAGGCGCGGAAAAAGGAGCGCAAGCTATCGAGATCTTCGGTGGTCAGAGTAGTGAACCTGGGCAGGGGGGAGCGCTGATGGCCGTCGAACGCCGGCGGCAGACGCCACACGCCTCCTTGTCCCCGGCGGAGCTTGCGTTGCTGTTGTGGCGAGTACTCGACGATGCCGTACGGGGGATCGGTCACAACCCCGTGGAAGGTGTGTCGCGGCTGTTCGGCGAGCCATTCAAGGCAGTCGCCGACGTACAGTGAAGCGTTGCCCACCCTCGCGAACGGCGACCACGCCTCAGCGAGCGCTGCCTCAGCCGAGCTTGTAGACGCCACGGCGTACCCTCTGAAACTGGCCGTCCCGACCTGCGTTGAGGTTGAGGTAGCTACGGACCGACGACGCTGGGACGGTGCTTCCCAATCGAGCCTTAACTGACTCATGGATCTCCTTCACGCTCAGGGGCTTGCCGGCGTCGGCGAGCACTCGCTCGATTGCATCGCGAACTTCACCGGGTCTTCGACGACCGAGGCTCTGAGCTGGAGTGACCATCGCCGCGACTTTAGACGTCCAGACGTCGCAAGACGCGGATCCCAGAGCGACGCCAACAGTAGCCACGCCCACTGACAGCGCCGCCTGACTCCATCATGGGACGGGTGATACAAGCCTCCGCATCCGGGCGGGGGTACTTCGAGGATTGCCTTCCTCGAGTCGCCGGCGGTTCAGCGAGACAGCGCTATTCCGTAGCGGCTAGAGCCCGCGTAGGCGGCGGTAGTGGGCCAATAGTGACGTGGTCGAGGGGTCGTGAGGCGCCCCTGAACCGTCAGGACCAGCCTGCAGGTCGTCGACTATGGCGTCGGCCAGGGTCTTGCCTCGCTCGACGCCGAACTGGTCGAAGCTGTTGATGCCCCAGACGGCTCCCTGCACCACCGTCTGATGCTCGTATAGGGCGACCAGCTGGCCCAGCACCGACGGCGTCAGCTCCGGCGCCAGGACCACCGTGGACGGGCGATTGCCGGGCAGCTCGCGGTGGGCGTCGTCCTCCTCCGCCGTCGGGGTGCCGAAGGCCAGAGCAGCGGCCTGGGCGAAGCAGTTGGCCACCAGAGCCTCGTGACGCTCGGCGGCCCCGGCAGCACCAGCAACGTCAGCGTCCGGACGGGCAAGCACGATGAAGTCGGCCGGCACGACCGTGGTGCCCTGGTGCAGCAACTGGTGGAAGGAGTGCTGGCTGTCGGTGCCCACCCCGCCCCAGACCACCTCAGCGGTCTCGCAGCCCACCGGGCCGCCGTCGAGACGGACCCGTTTGCCGTTGGACTCCATAATCACCTGCTGCAACCACACCGGGAACAGCCGCAGCCTCTCCGAATACGGCACCACCGCCCGCGTCTGCAAGCCCCAGAAGTTGCGGTACCACACCGACAGCAGGCCCAGCAGCATCGGGACACTGGCCGCCGGCCCCGCAGCCACATGCTCGTCGATGGTGCGCATCCCGGCAAGCATCGCCGCGAAGTTCTCCTCGCCGATGGCTGCCATCACGGCCAGACCCGCTGCCGACCCCATCGAGAAGCGGCCACCGACCCAGTCCCACGTTGCGAAGACATCGTCAGGCTCGATGCCGAACTCAACCGCCGCGTCCCGATCCGCGGTCACCGCCACGAAGTGGCCGCCGGCGGCTTCAGAGCCGAGCGCCGACGCGGTCCAGGCCCGAGCGGCGCGGGCGTTGGCCAGCGTCTCGGCGGTGGCGAAACCCTTCGACACCACGACGAACAACGTCTCAGCCGGGTCGAGGCCGTCCAGGCCCGAAGCCAGCGCAGCCGGGTCGATGTTCGACACGAACCGGCACTCCACACGACCGGAACGGAAGGCGGCCAGCGCCTCGTGGGCCATCGACGGCCCCAGCACCGAACCGCCTATCCCGAGGTTCACCACCGTGCGGACAGGCAGCCCGGTAGCCCCCCGCCGCTCCCCGGCGAGCAGGGCTCGAACGAAAGCGCCCATCCGGTCACGCTCCGCGGCAATGGCCGGCGCAACATCGACCGCTCGGGCCACCACGGCCTCGCCGGCCGGAGCCCGCAGAGCAGTGTGCAGCACGGGCCTGCCCTCGGTGACGTTGACCGGCTCGCCGCCCAGCATCGCCTCGATCCGCGCCGCCACGCCGGCCCGCTCGGCCAGGGCCAGCAGCAGCTCCACAGTGGCATCGGTGACCAGATGCCGGGACCAGTCGATCACCAGCCGGCCCGCGGACGAGGTGCAGCGGCCAGCCCGGTCCGGGTCGGCCTCGAACAGCCCGGCCAGATCGACGCCGGCGGCTTGCAGCTCACGGGCGTGACGGCCCAGCGCGGCCCACTCGGAGGTGGCCGTGATGTCGCTGGCGGCGGTGGCGCTGGGGACCATTGGGGTGGGCCTCCCGTGGCCCGGCCGGCTACTCGTCGACGGCGAGAGCTATGCCGTGGCCCGCGGCGGACTCTGCGAGCAGGGCGCTGATCTCGTCAGGCGAGCCGGTATCGAAGGAGGGGGCATCGGCCACCAGAGCGAGCAGCATCTCCTCCTCGAGACCGGCCGTCTCGGCATCGAGGCCGCCGTGGACGACCCTCTCGTAGTACACCACCGAGACCAGGTCCTCGAGGCTCAGGTTGGAGAAGCCGCTCATGCCGCTGGCGAAGCTGTCCACCTCGCGCTGGCCTCCGGGCCGGTCCGGGTTGCCGTAATAGTCGAGTCCCAGGCGCTTGGTGCCCGCCGTGCCCAGATACACCCAGGACAGGTGGTGGGCCAGCCCGTCGAAACCGGACGCCGGGCCGAACGTCAGCAGCAGCTCGCCGTCGTTGAGCTGGCGGCCGGTGGCGGCGCCCGAGCCGTCGGCGCCGTGGCACGAGGCACATGTGCTGTACACCACCGCGCCGTTGTCGGCCAGCACCAGCTCCTCGGAGTCGGGCGACTCCAGCATTCCCACGTAGAAGATGGCCCAGATGGGCAGGAACACCATCACCGACGCCGCCCAGTAGGGCATCCGCTTGCGGGCATTGGCGGCCTGCACGTAAGGCGGGTCCGGCTCGGGGGGAGGCACCGGCGCGGCCTCCGGAATGGGAGCGGGAGCGGCCGGGGCGGGCACCGCGGCCGCGGGAGCCGACGCGGGCGCCGCGGCCTCAGCCGCGGGCGCGGCGTCGCCGGCGTCTGGGGGTGGGGTACCGGTCAGCTCGGCTCGTCGCTCACGCGAGCGTGCGAGCAGATACTCAGGTACCTCGACCACTTCGCGTCTCCATCAGCGGTTGGGGGGCGGACCGGACGACGCCGGAGCGGCGAGCCCCGGCGACATGAGGATAGGCGGTCTGAACGCGCTTGGCTGCCCCAGAGGCGGGAGACTGTTGGCTACGCGCCGGCGGGGCCGACAGACAGGCCGAACTCGTCGCCCGCGTCGATGAGAGCATCGAACAGGTACTGGCCGAAGGAGCGGTCACAGAAGATCATGTAGTTGGGTGTGCCGTCGTCGTCGTGGCGGGCGATGTCGCAGGTGACCTTGGCCACCGACGCGGAGGCCACTGCGCCGTCCGGCGTCATCGCGTCGGACCAGTCGAGGCTGCACACCTTCTCGAGCATCCTGGGCGCGTCCGGCCCGGTGACCAGGAAGAGGGCCCGGCCGTGGGTCCAGTCAAGAGCGGTCACGAACTCGGACGAGTCCAACCAATCGAGGCCGGCCACAACCTCGGCCACCGCCGCGGCGGCGCCCACAACGATCCACTCTCCGGGCCTGGAGCCCAGCACGAGCGCTCCGCCCTCCGTGAGGTGGGACGAGCCGAACGGTGCGTCGAGCCGATCGGCGGCCGCGCCGCCGGCCGGCCCCCGCACCAGCCACTTGGTGGTGGGGCTGGCGTCGGTAAGCGTGAGGGGGCCATCAGAAAACTCGTAGCTCCGGACGACCGGACTCTCGAAGACAGGCGACTCAGCCACGGAGACGCTCCCCCGCCGGGTCGAAATGGGCGTGGTGGTCCATCACGGTGGCGCTGACGCGCTCGCCGGAGGTCAACAGCACGGTCACCTTGGTGCTGCCGGCGGCCAGCTCGGGCTCCACCTGGCCCAGACAGATCGACCGTCCCAGGGTGGGCGACATCCGGGCCGAGGTGATGCGGCCCAGGATCTCGTTGGTGTTGCCCCGCACGATCTGGCTGGCCTCGTCGGGCACCACACCAGGATCGTCGGGTTGTATGGCCACGATCATGGGCAGGCGACGGTCGGCGGCCCAGGCCAGCTCGGGCATGCCCGCGAAGTCGTCCTTGTCGAGCTTGATGAGCGGACTCAGGCCGGTGCTCGGGCCCAGGGTCAGGCCGTCGGTGTCCTGGCCCACTATGAAATGGCCCTTCTCCAGGCGCATGATGCGCTGACCCTCGAGCCCGAAGGGCCCGACGCCGAGGTCTTGGCCCGCGTCCATGAGCGCCTCCCAGACGTGGAGGCCATGACCCGCGGGGGCGTGGATCTCGAAGGACAGCTCACCGGTGAAGCCGATGCGCCACATGAAGCAGCCCGCCACACCCGCGACGGTGGCCAGCCGGACCTCCATGTAGGGGAAGGCCTCGGGTGACAGGTCCACACCCTCGGTCACCCGACCGACCAGCTCCCGCGCCTTGGGGCCGGCCACGTTGATGCTGACGTAGGCGGTGGTCACCGGGGTGACGTGCACCTGCCAGTCGGGGCGCTCGGTCTGCAGCCAGTTCTCGACCCACTCCCACACGCCGCCCGCACCCGAGCTGGTGGTGGTCATCAGGTAGTGGTCCTCACCCAGGCGGCCGGTGACGCCGTCGTCGAGCACCACCCCGTCCTCGGCGCACATCATCCCGTAGCGCACCTTGCCCACCGGCAGCTTCGACCACTTGTTGGTGTAGAGCAGGTTGAGCAGCTTCGGGATGTCGGGCCCGCGCAGGTCGAGCTTTCCCAGCGGCGTGACATCGATCAGCCCGACGTTGGTGCGCACGTTGCGCACCTCTGCGGCAGGGTCGCCGTAGTGGTCGGGACGGATCCACTGGCCGGCGATGATCGTGCTCACGCCGTTGGCCTCGTGCCACGGATGGATCGACGACACCCTCACCGGCTCGAACACCCGCCCGGCCAGCGCGCCCAGGGTGAGCGGCGCGTAGGGCGGGCGCCACACGGTGGTGCCCACCTGGGCGATGGTCTCGCCCCGGGCCTCGGCGATGGCGGCCACGGTGTTGACCGTCTCGAGCTTGCCCTGCGAGGGTCCCATGGTGGAGGTGGTGTAGCGCTTGGCCAGCTCCACCGAGTCGTAGCCCTCGCGGGCCGCCGCCACCAGATCCTTGGATCCGACGTCCTCGGAGAAGTCGACCATGCCATGGGTGTCGGAGCGGTACAGCTCGGGATGGGGGTCGCGGCCCAGCGGAGTGCGCTCGTCAGGCGCCCAGGCGGGTTCGTCGCCGTCGACCGGCCGGGCCCGGGCGGTCAGCGCCTGCAGGCGATGAGCCACTGCGGCGGCTCGCTGCGCAGCCAGGCGTCCGGTGGCCGCGCCGTGGGCCCGCAGCTCGTCGATCCGGCCGTCGCCGGCCAGCCCGCCGGTGGCCAGGACGTTGCCGGGAGGATCCGAACCGAAGAAGCGGGCTGCGACCGGATCGTGAACCGGCCGGTCCCCGGCCATGTTGAGCAACGAAGTGGGCGCGGTCCAGCCCGCGGCCACCACGAGCAGGTCGGCCTCGATGCGATCGGTGCCGGCCACCACGGCTTCCAGCGCTCTCGACGAACCCTGGGCCGAGCTGACACGCTTCTGATCGCGGCCGTCGATGACCGCGGCGATCTCGACCCCGACCCGGTCGAGGTCGGCGACGGCCGCGTCGCCGTCGGAGTTGGCGGTGAACACCACCGCCCGCTCGCCGGGCTTGACCCCCCACAGGTTGACCAGGCGTCGGGCCGCTCCCGAGGTGATCACGCCCGGACGGTCGTTGCCCGAGAACACGTAGGGCCTCTCGATGAGGCCCGGCGCGGCCACCAGCACCTTGGCCCGGGCCTTGATGAGCCGCTCGACCGCGATCGGGTGGTTGCGCTGAACGATCCCGAGCCAGTTGTCCTCGTAGCGACCAGTGACGGTGGAGTTGGTCAGAACCTCCACATCGGAGGCGTCGAGGGCGGCTCGCAACTCGGCCAGGACGGCGCCGTCCGAGCCGCTGCTGCTGTAGCGCAGATGGCCGCCCACCGTGTGCTCGTGCTCCACGAGCAGCACCCGGGCACCGGCGGCAGCCGCGCTCAGAGCGGCCTCGATCCCGGCCGGACCGGCCCCGGCCACGACGACGTCGGGGTGCATGTAGCGCTTGTCGTGGTAGCGGTGGGGGGTGTCCGGGTCGACCTTGCCGCCCGGCGCGAAGGTGGCCAGCACCCGCTCGTAGGTGGGCCACAGCCACGCGGGGCGCATGAACGTCTTGTAGTAGAAGCCGGCCGTCAGGAAGCGGCCGACCAGCCCGTTGGCCGCCTTGATGTCGCGGTGCAGCGACGGCCACACGTTCTGGGCCTGCACGTCCATGCCTGCTTCCAGCAGGCGGTGCCCGGCTCTCACGTTGGGGTCGTCGCCGACCTGCACCATCAGGTTGGGGTCCCAGTAGTCGGCGGTGAGGATGCCCCGGGGCCGGTGGTACTTCATGGAGCGCGAGAAGACGTGCTCCCCCGCCGCGGCCAGCGCCGAGGCGATGGTGTCGCCCTCGAAGCCGTCGAACCGCTTGCCGTTCCAGCGGAACCGCAGCTTCGTGGAGCGGTCGAGCACCTCGGTGGCCTGGGGGCCCAGGCGGCTCATGGTCATGCCTTGCCGCCTCGTTTGTCGCCGGGCATCGGCGGGTTCCGGAACTCGTTGGTGGCCGTGTTGCGCTCAACGGTGAACCATCGCCGGCAGCCGGACCGGCAGTACCAGTTCTCCCGGAGCCAGCCGGCCGGGTTGTCGCGCAGGTAGAGGTAGCCCCGCCACTGCACCGGCGTCGCAGTGGCGGGGTCGGGGCGAGGGTGGGACTCGCCTCCGTACCGCAGGTCCGTGGAGTTGCGCGGCCCGCAGTTCGGGCAGGGAACCAGCAACATCAGTGCACCACCGCCGGTTGAGAGTGCGCCGCGCCCATCAGTGCCCCACCGACGGTTGAGAGTGCGCCGCGCCCATCAGTGCCCCACCGACGCCGCGCCCTTCTCGCCCACCAGCTCGCCGGTTTCGAAGCGGCTGAGAGCGAAGGGCTCGATCAGTTCAGGGGTCCGGCCGGTGGCGACGGCCTCGGCCATCTGCTCGCCGGAGACCGGGGCGGCCTTGAAGCCGTACGTGCCCCAGCCCACATCCACCAGGAAGCCGTCCACCGGGGTGAAGCCCATCACCGGCGAGTAGTCGGGGGTCATGTCGCACAGGCCGGACCACTGGCGCAGCAGCCTCATACGGGAGACGCTCGGCATGAGCTCGAGCACGTGGCCGGCCAGCTCCTCGGTGAATTCCAGCGAGCCCCGGATCGAGTAGGTCGCCACCGCATCGACGGCGGCGCCGAAGACGAGCTCGCCCCGGTCGGTCTGGCTGATGTACACGTGCAGCGAGCCCGACACCACCACCGTGGGCAGGAACACTTTGACCGGCTCGGTGACCGCAGCCTGAAGCGGGTGGGTGGTGATGGGCAGGCGCACCCCGGCCATGGCCGAGATGAGGCCGGCCCAGCCGGCCGTGCAGTTGATCACCACTGGCGTGGAGATGTCGCCCCGGTTGGTGCACACTCCCACCACCTTGCCGCCGGGACCCTTGCCGTCGGGACCGTCGCCGCCCTCGCAGAGGATGTCGAGGACCTCGGTCTTCTGGTGCATCTCGACGCCCATGTGGTCGGCGGCCCGGGCGTAGCCCCAGACCACCGCGTCGTGGCGGACAATCCCGCCCGGCGGGTGGTAGAGCGCTCCCAGGATCGGGTAGCGGGGATGGGACGAGGTGTCGAGGGCGGGAGCGATCTTGGAGATCTCGTCGGGGCCGATCACGCTGGAGTTGACGCCCTGGAGCTTGTTGACCTCGGCCCGCCAGTTCATGGTGCGCAGCGAGCTGTCATTGTGGGCCAGGGTGAGATGGCCGCGCTCGCTCATCATCACATTGATGTTCAGGTCGAGCGCCATGGAGTTGTAGAGCTGCAGCGACCGGTCGTAGAAGGCCACTCCCTCGGGAGTCAGGTAGTTGGCTCGCACGATCGCGGTGTTGCGGCCCGAGGCGCCGCTGCCCAGATAGGCCTTGTCCACCACGGCCACGTTGCGGATGCCGTGATTGCGGGCCAGGTAGTAGGCGGTGGCCAGGCCATGCACGCCGCCGCCGACCACCACGGCGTCATAGGAGGACTTGAGCTCGGTGTCGCGCCAGATCCGGGGCCAGTAGTCGCCCCGCATGCCCCGCCAGACCAGTCCGGCTGCGGAGTACTTCGGCGGGCGGCGTCGAACGCGGCGTCTGAGTTCCCCCATCGCCGTTGAACACTACGGCGATGGATCGGTGAGGAGAAGTATCAATCTTGGATTGATTGAGAGGAAAAAGATATGATAGAGCGGTGAACCTGCAACGCCTGCGCTACTTCGTGGCGGTGGCCGAGGAACTGCACTTCGGCCGGGCCGCAGACCGGCTGAACATGTCCCAGCCGCCGCTCAGCCAGCAGATCCGTCTGCTCGAGAGGGAGCTCGACACCGCTCTGTTCGACCGCAGCACCCGCAGGGTGAGCCTCACCGACGCCGGCGCGTTCCTGTACCCGGAAGCCGTGCGCCTGCTGGCCGAAGCCGACAGCGTCGACCGCCTGATGGACCAGCGGCGCCACGGGCAGGCCGGCACCCTGCGGGTGGGTTTCGTGGACTCGGCCGCGTACGAGGTGATGCCCCGAGCCCTCAGCGAGTACCGGCGCCGCTGGCCTCAGGTGGACTACGAGTTGCACACCATGAGCTCCGACGAGCAGGTGAAGGCTCTCCGAGCCGGCCGCATCGACCTGGGCATAGGTCGGGCCGCGGCCGACCCCGAGCGCGTCGAGGCCACTCTGGTGATGCAGGAGCCCCTGCTGGTTGCGGCCGGCACGTCCCACCGGCTGGCCGCGGCACCGGGCGCCCACCTGCGCGATCTCGACGGCGAGGCGATCATCGGGTTCGACCGGCGCGTCTCGCCCAGCCTGCACGCGGTGCTCGCCGGGATGCTGGGCGCGGAGGGCGTGACCTACGACCCGATCATCGAGGCGACCGAGTACGCCACGATTCTCGGCTTCGTGGCCGCCGGCGAGGGAGTGGCCATCGTGCCGGCCAGCGTCCGGACCTTCCAGCCCCCCGGTTTGGCGTACGTGCAATTGCTCGAAGCGTGGGCCTCGGTGCCCCTGCTGCTGATCACCCGGGCCGGGGAGCCCCTGCCCCTGGTGGCCCAGGCCCTGGACGTGGTATCCGAGCTCTACACCCCAAACTGAGCGGGCGTCCCGGTCTCCCGCTCTTGTTCGCTGCGACCTGAGGGCCGCTCGGGCCACGGCCTCGCTATCCGCTCGGCCTCTGGTCGCAGATGACCAGGGGGAGGTCTCGGGTGGTGCGGGCCTGGTAGTCGTCGTAGTCGGGCCATTGGCTCACCGCGAGGGGCCAGAGCTCGGCCTTCTCCTCCGCCGTTGCCGTGCGGGCTCTCAGATGATGCGTCTCGGCCCGGTCCTGGATGGTCACATCGGGGTTCTCGACCAAGTTGAGATACCAGCTGGGGTTGCGAGGGGCGCCACCCATGGACGCCACCAGCAGGTACCGCTCGCCGTCACGGATGCGGATGAGCGGCGACCGGCGCAGGCTGCCGGTCCTGCGCCCCACGGTGGTGAGGATCACGCACTGAGCGCCCTCCCATTCGAAGCCGTCGGCTCCGTCAGTGGCCAGATAGCGGTCCACATGGTGGGCGATCGGCTTCCACGGGCTCGGCTCGTAGCTCACGGCGGGACCCGGATCAGTACTGGAGTTCGCAGCCGTACTCGTCTATCCACCAGCGGGCGGTGCGCTTGGCGTCCGGCGGGGTGCGCAGGGCAGGATCCTGGTGGAGCTGCTCGGGGGTGGGGGCGATCCGGTCGGCGATCTCGGTGAGAGACGGCAGGTCGAGGTTGTAGCACTCCACTGCGTTCAGGCCGAGCAGGAGCCGGGCGTCCTCGATGGACACGTCGCGGAAGTCGCTCTCCAGGCGCCTGGCGGTGTGGGGCCAGGAGCCCTCGGGGTGGGGGTAGTCGGTGCCCCACATCAGCGCGTCGATGCCGTTGACGTGGCGGCGGCGGATCTCCTCCTTGCTCATGGTGGACGCCCCGATGAACACGCTGGTGCCGAAGTATTCCGACGGCAGGCGCGAGATCAGGCCCTTCATGCGGTTGCTCATCTTCTTGATCTTGTTGCTGGCCCCGAAGTTCACGTCGGTCTTCCACAGCAGGTCGGCGATCCAGTACGAGCCGCACTCCACCACCGCGTACCGCAGGCCGTCGAACCTGTCGAACTTGCCCGAGAACAGCAGTTGCCACAGGGCCCGGTGGGTCCAGAACGGCACCTCCGACACGTACATGGCGACGTTGTCGCCGTATGAACCGAAGTCGGCCTCGCCGGAGTGGGTGTGCACCACCAGGCCCGTCTCGGCGCAGGCGGCCCACACCCGGTCGTAGTGGTCGCTCCCGTAGGGCGGGAAGCCGTGCCACATGGTGGGGATCATGATCCCCTTGATGCCGGGCTTGCCGGCCAGCCACTCGATCTCGGCCACCGACTCGTCCACGTCATGGGTGATCGGCACCAGGCCCACTCCGGCCCGGCGGGGCGGGTTGGTGGCGCAGAACTCCACCAGCCAGCGGTTGTGGGCCCGGGCCCCGCCGAAGGCCTGCCGGGGATCGGTTATCTGGCCCGCGGACAGGCCCGCCCCGAACGGCGGCGACTCCTGACCGGTCACCGCGTCGCCGTCGGCAAAGATCACCTCGCCCGCGATGCCGTCGGCGTCGAGTTCCTTGTCGCGGACCTCCGGGTCGTAGGCGCCCCGCAGCCCCTCGGCGTTCTCGCCCTCCCATTCGGCCAGGAACTCGGCGTTGACCTCCTCCTGGACCCGCCGGTGGGCGTGGCGCGCGGCCACGTAGCCGTCGAACTCGTCGTGCAGGGCCGAGTCGAGGTAGGGGCGGTACTCCTCGCACTGGAGCCCGGCGTGAGTGTCGCTCGACACGATCACGTAGGGAGCGTTCGAAGTGTCGACCCCCTCAGTGGGGTTGCTAAGGCTCATCGGCCTCACCTCCGTAGAACTCGATGCTCGTGCCGGTCACTGTACCGATCTGAATCAATCGGCACCCCCGCTCTTGTTCGCTTCGCTCACGGGCCGCTCGGGCCACGGCCTCGCAAGCTCGGCCTCTGGCCTACAAGGCGTAGGCGGCGGGGGCGGGTTTCATGGGGCGGGCGTACCACAGGGGCCGGCGCAGACCTCCGGGGCCGGGCGCGGGACGGGTCATGGCCAGCCATTCGCGGTAGGCATCGCGGGCCCTGGCCGTGTCGACCATCACGTCGCCGTAGGTGTCGCCCTCCGCCGCGGGACCCACCCTCACCCGCTGGTGCCAGCACTGCATGCCCGAGACCGGATCGGGCTGGACGCAGAACGTGAGGTTCTGATGCACTCCGGTGTCGCTCCACCAGATGCGCTCGGTGTCCGGATCCTCACTGGTATGGCGCTCAGGTCGGCCCTTGCGCCGGAGTCGCCACACCGTTCCGGTGCTGGTGATGTCGGCGTCGCCACCGGCCCACGAGCCGCCGGCGTTCGCGTCGAGCCGCCACCGGCCCATGTGATGCGACGCGGCCACCACGCCGGGGCGGATCCCCTCGGTGCGCCAGGCGCCGATCACGAAATGCCCGATGCGGGTGGTGACCCGCACCAGGCCGTTGACCTCTATCCCGAGAGCCTCGGCGTCTTCGGGATGGATCCACAGCGGATGCCGGTGACTGAGCTCCGACAACCACTTGCTGTTGGCCGAGCGGGTGTGGATGAGCGTCGGGATGCGGAAGGTGGGCAGCAGGATGCGCTCATCGCCGGAGAGGTCCAAGTCCTCCCAGTGCACGTGCGAGGGGATCCACGCCGGTGTGGCGTACTCGGGCCAGCCCCAGTCGGCCAGGGTCTGCGAGTACAGCTCGAGCTTGCGAGACGGGGTGGGGAACCCCTCCCGGGCGATGCCGTCCACCTCCACCGCGGGCGAGCCGTCGCCGAGCCCTGCCAGCTTCAGGGCACTCAACTCCTCAGCCGCTCCCGACCAGGTTCCCGGTGTGCCCGGGCGACGGAAGACGCCCGCCTCGTCCATCTCGCAGTCCTGGAGTGCGGCCACCTCGACGGCGCGCTCATACGGCTGGTACATGTCGCCGTCCAGGGCGTAGGCACCCCGGTCGCGCATGAACTCCAGCGGGGTCTGTCCTGCCGCGGCCGCGTCGGCGGCCAGGCCGGGGACGCCCTCGAACATGGCCGAGTAGTACTCGTCCACCGACATGGGAGTCCCAGGATGCTCGGGGCTCTCGAACCACCGGCGTATGCCCATCGCGCCGTCGGGATCGATGCGCCACGACAGCTCGATCCAGAACTCGTTCTCCTCCCACACCTCGCCCGGGTTGAACTCGTGGGTCCGGGAGGCGTGGCCCACCTCCTCGCCGCGGATCTCGGCGAAGCGGCGCAGCACCGGCTGGCGGAAGCCGATCCAGCGGCCGGCGTGGGTCTCGAAGCTGGCCACGTCGTGGCGTTCGGCGCCCACTCCCATGGGCAGCACGTAGTCGGCGAAGACGGCCGTCTCCGACCAGGTCGGGGTGAGCGCCACATGGCACCCCACCTTGTCGGGATCCTTGAGCGCCTCCAGCCAGCTGAACCCGTCGGGGTTGGTCCACACCGGGTTGTACACCCGGCTGAAGTACACGTCGAGGCGGCCCCGGCCCTCGTGCAGGAGGTGGGGCAGCAGGATCGACATCTCGTGGTAGGCCAGCGGGTACTCGCGGGGCCAGTTGAGCTCGTTCCAGTGCTGCACCGGCGGCGCGCCCGGCGGGTGGGGCGCCTTGTACTTGTTCCAGCCGTTGCCGGTGGTGCCGCCCACCGTGCCGACCGAGCCGGTGAGCACGTTGAGGAAGAACAGGCACCGGGCCGTCTGCCAGCCACCCAGGTTGCCCGCGCCGGCGGCCCGCCAGTTGTGGGACGCGAACTTCGTCGGGTGGGCGCCGATTATCCGTGCGATCTCGGTGATCTGGGCCGCAGGCACGCCGCAAACCCGCTCGGCCTCCTCCGGCGTGTAGGCCGCGTAGTCCTCCAGCAGGGCGGGTCCCACCGATTCGAAGGTGATCGGCCGTTGCGGGTGACGCCGGCGCAGGTAGGTCTCCCAGTTCGTCCAGCGCCGCACGAAGTCTCGCTCCCACATGCCCTCGGCCAGCAGCAGCCGGGCGATCGTCAGCAGCAGGAACGGCTCGGTGCCCGGCCACGCCGGCAGCCAGAAGTCGGCTTTGGCACCGGTGTTCGACAGCCGGGGATCGACGCAGATCACGGTCGCTCCGTGGCCCTGGGCCTCAATGATGCGTTGGGCGTGGGGATTGAAGTAGTGCCCCGCCTCGAGGTGCGACGAGATCAGGAAGATCACCTCGGCGTTGGCGAAATCGGCCGACGGGCGATCGTGGCCCATCCAGCTCTGGTAGCCGATGCGGGCATTGGAGCTGCAGATGTTGGTGTGGCTGTTGTGGCCGTCCACCCCCCAGCACTGCAGCACCCGCTCGGCGTAGCCGTCCTCGCCGGGACGGCCGACGTGGTACATGACCTCGTTGCGGCGGCCTTCAGTGATGGCGGAGCGGACACGGCCCCCGATGTCGTCGAGCGCCTCGGCCCAGGTCACCCGCTCCCACTGGCCGCCGCCTCGCTCCCCCGCCCGGCGAAGCGGGTGCAGGATGCGCTCGTGGTCGTCGATCTGATTGAGGGTGGCGGGACCCTTGGCGCAGTTGCGGCCGCGGCTGGCCGGATGGAGCGGATTGCCCTCGACGCGGTCGATGCGGCCGGTGGCGTGGTTGACGTGGCACACCAGCCCGCAGGCCGCCTCGCAGTTGAAGCAGGTGGTGGGCACCAGCGTGTGATGGTGCTCGACCCGCCGGGGCCACGCCTTGGCATCGAGGGTCACCGCGTCGTGCCAGGTGTCGTGCGGGGGGTAGCTGTGCAGTTCGGCCACCGCGCAACTCCTCTACGACAACGGGACGGACTGGCCGGCCCGCACGAAGGCGTCCTCGTAGAACCACATGCCCACCAGGGCGGCCAGCCCCGCCACCGCCGGCAGTGCCGGGCCCGTGCCGGCCGCGAGGGCGACCGCGGTCCCCACGGCGGGCAGGAGCAGGCCCAGCACAATCCCACCGGCCCAGAAGCGGCGGGCGTAGCGGCCCCTGGTCATGGCCGCCACCGCGGCCTCGACGTGGCTGGTGCCCTGCGACGTCACCTCGGCACCGATGAGCACCCCGCCAGCCAGAAGACCGCCCAGCATGATCCAGCGAGCGGCGGCCGCTGCGGGTATCTCCATGGCAAGGTCGGCAAGCGAGTAGGCCGCACCCCCGGCCACCGCGGCCTGGGCCAGCAGCGTCGGCAGCAGCAGCGGCGTCTGCCACAGGTCCCGGCCCTCGCACTGGCCGAACAGGAAGGCGGTGTAGCCGGCGGTGGCTGCGGCCAGCAGGACGGCGGGGACGGCCAAGCCGACAAGAGCACCGGCCGAGCCGGCGGCACCGGCCACGAACCAGGCCCCGCAGACCGCCGCGAAGGCACCCAGCACCCAAGCGCCCTTGACCAGCCAGGACCGCCGGTTGCCGCGGGTGAGGAGGTAGTAGAAGCGCTCCGGCCGGCGCAGGTCTCCCACCAGCAGCCCGCCCGTGATGGCGAGGAAGACCCCCGCGACGACCGGCGGCATCACCCCGACGGCGGCCTGGGCGTCGCCGTGGCCGAGCAGGGCCAGCAGGGCGGCCACGGCCATCACGCCGGCGGCGACCGCCTTGGTGACGAGATAGCTGGAAACCTTGGCCTTCCAGGTCATCTGGTGGGCGGTGGTGTAGGCGGTCCGGGCCACCACACCGTGGCCGTCGGGCTCGGCCGTCGGGTGCTGTGGCGTGGTGTCGGCCCAGATCATGCCGTCGGCCGCGATCGCGGTCCGCAGCGGATCCAGCGACGCCTGGTCGGCGCCGCGGTAGTACACCTTGGGCAGTGTCTGCTGCTGGGGGGCTCGCACCGCGGTGTCGCTGCGGGCGATGATCCGGGTGGTCTCGTCGTCGGGGTCATCGAGGTCGGCCACCTTGATGGCGTGGGTGGGGCACACCACCACGCAGCTCGGCTCGAGGTTCTGCTCGATCCGGTGGTTGCAGAAGTTGCACTTGTTGGCGGTATTGGTGGCCGGATTGATGTAGATGGCGTCGTAGGGGCAGGCGTTCATGCATCCCTTGCAGCCGATGCAGTTGCTGTCATCGAAGTCGACCACCCCGTTGGCGGCCCGGAACAGCGCGCCGGTGGGGCAGATGGTGATGCAGGGCGCGTCGTCGCAGTGGTTGCAGCGCATCACCGAGAAGTGGCGGTTGACGTTGGGGAACGTGCCGGTCTCGATGTATTTGACCCAGGTGCGGTTCACGCCGAGCGGAACGTCGTGCTCGCTCTTGCACGCGACCGTGCAGGCGTGACAGCCGATGCAGCTGTCGCTGTCGAGAAGGAACCCGAGCCGGGTCATCAGGCCGCGGCCCCCTCAGTCGACGCGTTTCGGGACAGCCGCTCTATGCCGGCGCACAGCAACTCCACAAGGTGCCTGAACGTCTCCTCGGGATCGTGGGGCAGCGGATGGCCATCGCCGGACTCGAGATGGCTGAATCCGTGGAAGGCGCTGCGCAGGGTGCGACTGGCGTGGACCCGGTCCTCGTCGGTCAGGTCGTAGGACCTGAGGGCCTGGCCGACCACGGCCAGCACCTGCTCCACCGCGTCCTCCAGTTCTGGATCGCCGGCGCACGGGTAGCGGTCGGTTGCGGCGTAGATGCCGGGATGGTCCCTGACCATGGCTCGCCAGGCGTGGCCCACCGCCGCTACCGCGTCATGGCCTGCCAGCCCGACGGCCGAGTCCGAGAGCCTCTGGGCCAGGATCTCCCGGCCCAGCAGGCTCAAGCTGCGGATGAGGTCGTCGTAGCCGCCCACATGCCGGTAGAGGGCGGGCTGGCGCACGCCGAGAGACGCGGCCACCCGGGTCAGGGTCAGCTTGTCCAGCCCCTCCTTGTCGGCGATTCGCGCCGCGGCGGTGATCACGGTGTCGCTGTCCAGCGATCGCCGGGCCGAGCCCGGTCTAGCGTCACGCAGCGTCACACCATGCCTCCCAGATCGTTCCGTCGCCCGGCTCCCGCCGTCACCGGAAGTTAGCAGGCATAGCGCAGAGTTAGAGGCCGAGCGAATCGGTCTGGCTGACAAGCCTGCCTCTTTCTGCGGCCTGGCAGGCCGCGATGACGGCCACGTCGACCACATCGGTGACGTCGCACCCCCTCGACAAATCGTGGATCACCCCCGCGGTGCCCTGCAGCAGGGGTCCGAAGGCACGGGCGCCGGCCAGGCGCTGGGTGATCTTGTAGGCGATGTTGCCCGAGGACAGGTCCGGGAACACGAACACGTTGGCCCGACCGGCAACCCGCGACCCGGGCGCCTTCGACGCGGCCACTCCCTTGTCCCAGGCAGCATCGAACTGCAACTCGCCGTCCACCGTCAACGCAGGGGCCCGGCGACGCACGATCTCGGTGGCTGATCGGACCAACTCGACCCGGGGACCGTCGGCGCTGCCCTTGGTGGAGTACGACAGCATTGCCACCCGCGGCTCGGAGCCGGCCAGCTCCCGATGGGTGGCCGCGCTCGAGACCGCAATGGAGGCCAGCTGCGCCGCGTCCGGCTCCGGCACGACACCGCAGTCGGCGTAGGTGACCGGCGTGCCGTCGGGCAGCACGAGGAAGAAGCAGCTGCTGACCATGTCGACTCCGGGGGCCCGGCCGATACAGAACAGAGCGGCCCGGACCACGTCGGGCGTCGGGCGCGAGGCCCCCGCCACGCACGCGTCGGCCTCTCCGGCGGCCACCATGAGAGCGGCCACATGGAGTGGATCGTCCAGATCGATGCGGTCACGCCACGACGAGGCCTCGGCCTGCGAGCGGACCGCGGCCGAGCGAAAGGTGCCGGCATCCTCCACCAGCACCGGGTCGGCCAGGGCGTCGGCGTCCAGGCGTTCGGCCGCAGCCACGGCCCGGTCGTCGCGGCCGTCGGCCAGCACCACCCGGGCCCGGCGGGCGCGGGCCCGGCAGTGCCATGAGTCGACGATGGTGGTCTGCCCCGCCGGCGCGGGCGGGGGGTGGTTCACCCCTTGCCCCGCCAGGGGATGAGCCGCTTCTCGGCCATGCGCATGGCCACATCCATGGTCACTCCCAGGATGCTGATGAGGATCACCGCGGAGAGCATCAGGTCGAGCAGGAAGAACTGGCGGGCCTTGAAGATGGTGAAGCCGAGGCCGGAGCTGGCTCCGAGCAGCTCGGCGGCCACCAGTGTCCCCCAGCACACCCCGATGGCGACGCGCAGACCGGTGAAGATCTCGGGCAGCGCGTTGGGCAGGATCACGTGGCGCAGGACCTGGGCCTTGGATGCGCCCAGCGAGTAGGCGGCGTGGACCTTGGTCGTGTTCACCGCCAGCACGCCGGATCGGGCCGCGATCACCATGATCCAGATGGCTGCGAACAGCAGCAGGTTGACCTTGCCCTCCTCGCCGATGCCGAACCACACGATGAACAGCGGGATCAGCGCCAGGGGCGGGATGGGACGCAACAGCTCGACAATGGGGTCGAAGATGCCCCTCCAGCGGCTGGAGAGCCCCATAGCCAGCCCGATGGGCACGCCGATGGCCACCCCCCAGAACAGGCCCTTGGCCAGCCGGCTGAAGCTCAGCCACAAGTGCTGCCACACCGTGAAGCCGCTGTAGCCGTTGCGGGCGAAGTCCCAGGTCGCCTCGGCCACCTGCACCGGACTCGGCAACGTTGCCTCGCTGAGCCACTGCACGTACGAGCACTCGGGCAGCCCGGGGAAGTCCCCGGGGCTGTCGGCGGAGTTGTCGCAGTCGCGCAGCAGGTCGCGCTGGCCGTAGCTCTCGTCTTCGCTGAGCCCGGCGCGGACCTCGTCGGCATATTGGTTCCATTCGTCGGGCAGACCCCACACCGTGGTGGAGATGAACCACAGCAGCAGGATCACCACCAGGCTGATGACGGTCCACAACAGAGCGCCGCTGACCTCCGCGGCGTCGCCGAAGGTGACCGTCTTGCGGGCATCGGAGCCGCTCTTGCGGAACAGCCAGTTGAAGGGCCAGTTCGTCATCTTGTTCTGCTGTTCGATGTTGTCTTTGAGGGCGTGACCGCCCGGACCTTCCACCATCAGTGTCCTCCTCCCGCGGTTCCCATGATCTGCTCCTCCATCTCCCAGATCATCGTGAGGATCTCCTCGCGGACCCGGATGAACTCCGAGGAGGTCTTGAGCTCCCGTGCGTCCGCGGTGAGGGCCTGGCGGGCGAACGGGAGGTCGTAGGTGCGCTCGATGCGTCCCGGTCGGGGCGCCATCACGAACAGCTGGTCGCCCAGATACAGGGCCTCCTCCACGCTGTGGGTGACCAGCACGATCGTCTTGCCGGTCTCGTTCCACAGGTTCAGCACCAGGCCCTGCATCTTCTCCCTGGTGAGGGCGTCGAGCGCGCCGAGGGGCTCGTCCATCAGGATCAGCTTGGGGTCGTTGGCCAGGCATCGGGCCAGCGCGACGCGCTGCTGCATGCCGCCGGAGAGTTCATAGACGGCCTTGTCGCCGAAGTCCTGCAACCCGACGATGTTGAGCAGGTCCTGCACCGCCTCACGGGACGCCGGCCGGGACCGGCCGTTCATGCGGGCCCCGAAGCCGACGTTGTCGTTGACGGTGAGCCACTCGAACAGCGCCCCCCGCTGGAACACCATGCCCCGGTCCTGACCGGGTCCGGTGATGGGGTCGCTGCCCAGCTTCACGTCACCCGACGTCGGGGCCAAGAACCCCGCGATGATGTTCAACAGAGTCGTCTTGCCACACCCGGACGGTCCCAGCAGAGTCAACAGCCGGCCCGGCTCCAGCGTGAAGGTCACGTCCTTGAGAGCCTCCACGCTGCCCCCATCGGGCAACTCGTACACCATCCCGAGACGATCCACGATCAGGGGGCTCTCAGTGCGCGACTCGCGGGTCACCTCGATCTTGGAGGCATCGAAATTCACTTCCGGGCGGGCCAGCGTGAACCACGCCCGAGCCATCACGAACGCCGCCACCAGCAGCCCCATGTACGGGATGGCGGAGTCATTGCGCTGCATGTACGCCAAGATCACCGCGACGATGGAGATGACCGCCAACGCGAGCCAGACAAACCGCGCCATCGCAGCCTGCCGCTCCTCGTCGGCGCGCCGGTACAGGACCAGCACAGCCATCAACGCGGCACCCCCGATCAGGGCCACCGCGGGCTGCCACGGCGACGCCGTGTCCCGGAACAGCAGCACCACACCGCCGGCGAGCGACACCCCGGCCATGATCTGGCCGATCAGGATGATGCCGTCTCGGGGCTGAGCGGCACGGTCGGCGCTGCGGAACCGGCTTGACGGTGTCAGGAACAGCAGATCCAGCACCATCGCCAGCGACCCGAGCGCGGCCACTACGAGCAGCACGACCGACACCCAGTAGGCGCCCCTGGCGACTATGAGCGTGATGACGTCATAGACGTCGGCCAAGCCCTGAACAATCGAGTCCATTCGGATCCCCCTTTGGCCCGGATTTCAACTCCGACACGAAGGTAGTCGTGTCACTGTGAAGCCGTCAGCCGCGGGCGGGCGCTCCGGACTCAAGCGCCCGCCCGCTGCTCACGGGGAGGTCAGTTGACAGCCTCGAGGAAGCTGGTGTCGACGAAGTCTTCGTAGCTGGGTAGAGCCGAGGCGATCTCGCCCTGGGCGACGAAGAAGTCCATCTGGTCCTTCATCACCTGCTGGACGGTCCCGCCGAGCCACGCCTCCGACAGCTGGACGTCGCGCTCGGGGAACGAGAAGGCGTCCAGCAGCGCGATGGTGGACTCGCGGTCCATGCCGGCCGCCTCCGCGATGGTGTCGATGAACGGTGCCCGGTCGGCGTTGTAGGCCGCGTTGGCGTCCTCGGTCACCTGCAGGAACCCGGTGATCACACTCGGGTAGTCGTCGGCGAAGTCGCCGGTGGTGGAGATGATGTCGAAGACGCGGATGCCGATGGCCTCCTGCTCCGAGCCCGTCATCACCAGGTTGCCGCCGTTGGCGATCATCTGGTTCACGGCGCCGCCGAACGCGCACGCCATGGCCACCGCACCCGAATCGAGCGCGGCCACCGCAGCCGGGCCGCCCTCGGACTGGATCAGCTCCACCGTGGAGGTGTCCACCCCGAGATGCTCCAGCATCTTCAACAGCTTGAAGTGGGTCACATTGCCCAACGGCGTGTAGATGCTCTGACCCGCCAGCGTCTCCGCCGCGTTGTCCGCAGTGATTCCCATATCCGGGTTGGCCACGCAGTTGTCGGCGTCCGCGTAGCTCACAGCCACACCTACCAGCAGCAGGTCCGACCCGCCGGTCACGAAGTTCGCGAACGGGGTCAGGCCCTGCGAGTAGGAGATGTCGATGTCGCCGGACTCCATGGCCTGGGCCATGTCACCGCCCGACGCGAACGGGATCCAGTTCACCGTCAAGCCGAGAGCCTCGTCATAGGTCTGCTCCGCCTGGGCCACCTGGTTCGCCGTCGGCCACTCCAAGAAGTAGGCCACATTCAACTCGTCCAGCATCATCTCGTCGGCCGCGGCCATGCTTCCGCCGGCCCGACCCTCGACCGCTTCGAGGAAGCTGGTGTCCACGAAGTCCTCGTAGCTTCCCAGCGCGGACTCGATCTCGCCCTGGGCGACGAAGAAGTCCATCTGGTCCTTCATCACCTGCTGGACGGTCCCGCCGAGCCACGCCTCCGACATCTGAGCGTCCTTCTCGGGGAACGAGAAGGCGTCGAGCAGAGCGATGGTGGACTCGCGGTCCATGCCGGCCGCCTCCGCGATGATGTCGATGAACGGCCCCTGGTCGTCGTTGTAGGCCACGTTGGCGTCCTCGGTCACCTGCAGGAAGCCGGTGATGACGTCGGGGTGCTCGGCCGCGAACGTGCCGGTGGTGGAGATGATGTCGAAGACGCGGATGCCGATGGCCTCCTGCTCGGCTCCGGTCATCACCAGGTTGCCGCCGTTGTCGATCATCTGGTTCACCGCACCGCCGAACGCGCACGCCATGGCCACCGCACCCGAGTCGAGCGCGGCCACTGCGGCGGGGCCGCCCTCGGACTGGATCAGCTCGACTGTGGAGGTGTCCACCCCGAGATGCTCCAGCATCTTCAACAGCTTGAAGTGGGTCACGTTGCCCAGCGGCGTGTAGATGCTCTGACCCGCCAAGGTCTCCGCCGCATTGTCCGCGGTGATCCCCATATCCGGGTTGGCCACACAGTTGTCGGCGTCCGCGTAGCTCACGGCGATGCCCACCATCAGCAGGTCCGAGCCGCCGGTCACGAAGTTCGCGAACGGGGTCAGGCCCTGCGAGTAGGAGATGTCGATGTCGCCGGCCTCCATGGCCTGGGCCATGTCGCCGCCCGACGCGAACGGGATCCAGTTCACCGTCAAGCCGAGAGCCTCGTCATAGGTCCTTCTGGCCTGGGCCACCTGGTTCGCCGTCGGCCACTCCAGGAAGTAGGCCACATTCAACTCGTCCAGCATCATCTCGTCATCAGGTGCTGGTGCGGCATCATCGTCGGTGGTGGCCGCAGCCGTGGTGTCGTCGCCATCGGCGGCGGGTGCCTCTTCATCGTCGCCGCAAGCGGCGGCGACAAGCACCAGTACGGCCAGCAAGGCCAATAGTCGTTTCATGGGGATCCCTCCAATTCATTGGGTATGTCGAGCCTCATGTCGAGGTCCTCAGCCAACCGCCTAGGCGGTCGAGCACTTGGTCGAGACGACCGAGCAGGTCGTCGATCACGTTCTCGTCGGCCACCAGAGGCGGCGACACCGCGAGCATCACTGCGCCCCTGCCGTCGGGCCGCACCAGTACGCGTGCGGAGCGAACCAGCCGGTCGAGCACGCCGCCCGGAAGCAGTTCGGCGACCTCCGCATCGTTGAGGTCCACCCCTCTGGCACGATCTCGCATCAACTCGACGGAATAGAAGTAGCCGGTGCCCCTTATGTCCTTGACGCAGGGGTGGGACTCCATCAGCGCCCGCAGGCCGTCGCCCAGGCGAGCCTCGTTTGCCAGGACGCGCCCGAAGACGTCCTCATCGCGCATGGCGGTCATGTTGGCCACCGCAACCGCGGTGGCCACCGGGTGACCGCCGAAGGTGGAGCCATGGACGTACATGGCAAGCGGTGAGTCCCACAGGCGATCCACGAGCGGGCCGCGCACCACCAGCCCTCCGAGGGGCTGGTAGGCGCTGGTCACCCCCTTGGCGAAGGTGATCATGTCGGGTTCAGCACCGAAGCGCTCACTGCCGAACCAATGGCCCAGCCGCCCGAAGGAGTTGATGACCTCGTCGGCGCACAGCAGCACGCCGTAGGCATCGCAGATGCGGCGCAGCTCCTGCCAGTAGCCCTCGGGCGGGACGAGCGCCCCCCGGCCGTTCTGCACCGGCTCGGCGATAACCATGGCCACGGTGTCGGGACCGGCAGCCACGATCGCCTCCTCGATCGCTTGCACGCAGTCGAGCTCCCGGGCGGGCCGGCCGGCCGCCGCGGTGCATTCCAACGTGTTGGGAACGCGGAGCACGTTGTCGGCGAGCATCGGCAGGAACGGGTCCCGGAAGCTGGGAATGCCCGTCAGCGCCAGGGCGCCCAGAGTCGTGCCGTGGTAGGCCCACCGTCGGGCCACCACCTTGTGCCGTCCCTCCTCGCCGTTGGCCAGGTGATAGCAGCGGGCGAATTTCAGAGCCGATTCAACTGCCTCGGATCCCGAGCTGACGAAGAACACCCGGTCGAGGTCACCCGGCGCGGCGGTGGCGATCATCGTCGCCGCCTGTATGGCCGAAGGGTGCGCCATTCCCCAATTGGGGTAGAAGGCGAGCTTGTCCATCTGCTTGGACGCAGCCGCGGTGAGATCGCTGCGGCCGTGACCGAGATTGGTGCAGAACAGGCCGGCAAGAGCGTCCAGGTACCGGCTTCCGTCCGTGTCCCACACGTAGCAGCCCTCGCCGCGGTCGATCACGGCCAGGTCATCGCGACGCCAGGCGTCGCCCCGCGTGAAATGCGGCAGCAGATGATGGCGAGCCTGCTCCCTGTCCCCCAACCGTGTACGCCTCCTGTACCCGCGGAAACCGGTCCGTGCCCGGCCGACCTGCTTAGAGGCTACAACATTTGTGTGAGTATGTCTAACCCAAACAGTAGGGGCTCTCTAGGGCTCCGGGTGTAGCGGCTGTCGCAAACCGGCTCACCGCCCAGAGTCGACCCGGTAGATCAGGTCCGGAGTCAGTTCGGCCACGCTTGCCGCGCCGCATAGGGCCATGTCTCGCTTCATGCTGGTGCGGAGGTGCTCGATGACCCAGTCCACACCCTCTTCCCCAGCCGCGGCCAGTCCGTACAGGTACGGCCGTCCAATCATGCACGACGTCGCTCCCAGGGCCAGCGCCTTTACGATGTCGCCGCCCCGGCGGACACCGCCGTCGCAGACGATGTCGAGGTCGCCGCCGACCGCCTCCGCCACCGGTTGAACAAGCTCGACGATGGAAGGGGCCGAGTCGAGCTGGCGGCCGCCGTGGTTGGACAGCACGATGCCGTCGAGCCCCCGATCGCGGGCTATCACCGCGTCGGCCACGCTCTGGACGCCCTTGATCAGCACCGGCCCGTCCCACAGCGAGCGCATCCACTCCACGTCCTCCCACGACAGCGTGGGATCGAACTGCTCGTTCATGAAGGCGGCCAGATCCACCGCGGTCGATCCGTCGATGTCGGTGTTGCCGGCGACATTGGCGAACTCGATGGGCTCGGAGAATGCGAACCGCAGGCTCCAGCCAGGCCGGATCATGCCCTCCACGACGGTGTCCAGTCCCATCTTGGGAGGCAGGGTGAACCCCCGGCGCACATCGCGCTCGCGCCGGCCCAGCATGGCCGCATCCACCGTGATGCACAGCACTTCGAAGCCGGCCTCGGCGGCCCGCAGGATCATGTCCTTGAGCAGGCCCTTGTCGCGCCATACGTACACCTGGAACCACTTCGAGCCGCTGCTGACCGCGGCCACCTCCTCCACCGACCGCGTGCCCATCGTCGACAGCGAATAGGGAAGCCCGGCCCGCTCCGCGGCGCGGGCCACGGCCAACTCGCCGGGCGGGTGGGCTATCCGGGTGAAGCCCGTCGGTGCCAGTATGAGCGGGAAGGGCACCTCGCGTCCGAGAATCGTGCCGGTGGTGTCCACGTTTCCCATGTCGCGCAGGACACGAGGCACGAACTCGAGTTCCCGGAAGCCACGCGTGTTGCGGTCCATCGCGACCTCGTCCTCGGCTCCCCCGTCGATGTAGTCGAACACCCCGCCGGGAAGGCGGCGGCGGGCGATCCGGCGCAGATCTTCGATGCTGGCCGCCTTCTGGAGGCGCCGCCTCGTCGCGTTGAACTCGAACCGGCGGAAGCGCAGAACCGATCGGAGCGTGTCGACAATCATGATCGCGACAATATCCCACCGGCTCTCATGGCGGCTCGGGCTTCGTCATCGGCCAGAGTTCTGGCTCTGGACCGCAGCCGGGCCGCCTCCTGTTCGAGCCTGGAGGCTTCGCCCCGCAATGCCCGGCTGGCTGTCGCCAGGTCGAGAGCGAGGGAATACAGTGCCGCGCCGATGACGCGGCACAGCTTGATGCGGCTGGCGGTGGCAGCCCGTCCCCTCCAGACCTCCTCGTGGTGCAGAGCTGCCACAGGACGGTGGCGCTCAGCCAAGACAACTCGTCGGCGATCGAGCACCTCCGCCACAGAGTGGCATCTCTCGGATCGCAACGCCTTGAGGGCTGCTTCCTGAAATAGCTGGGCACTACCTGACATAGAATGAACAATATCAACATATATCATAATCACCACCGATCACGGCCCAGAAGCGGGGCGGGGACATGATCGAGCAGGACCTCGTCGACTTCGCGGTGACCGCGGCCCGGCGGGCCGGGCGCATCACTCTGGACTGGTACCAGTTGCGAGGCCTGTCGGTGACGGCCAAGAGCGACGGATCGCCGGTTACCGAGGCCGACTATGCAGCCGAGCGGTTCTTGCGCTCGGAGATCCTGGCGACATATCCCGGCGACACGGTCCGCGGCGAGGAGGAGGGTGAGGTGGCCGGCCGCACCGGACGCACCTGGGTGATCGATCCGATCGACGGCACCAAGGCTTTCGCGCAAGGCGTCCCCCTCTTCGCCACCCTGCTGGCCCTGATCGATGATCGGGGCCCGGCCGCGGGTGTCATCTTCCTGCCTGCCCTGGACGAGTGCGTCTGGGCCGGACGGGGCCGCGGCGCCCACTGGGACGGCGAGCCGTGCCGAGTCAGCGACCGTTCCGACTTCGAGGGGGCCTACATCTGCACGAGCGGTCTCTCCTACTGGCCGGACAGCGCTCTGCAGAGGGTTCGCTCCGGGGGGGCCCGGGTGCGAACCTGGGGTGACGCCTACGGTTACGCCCTCGTGGCGACCGGGCGGGCGGAGGCCATGGTCGATCCTGAGTGCTTCGACTGGGATGTCGCCCCGATGTCCGTCATCATCACCGAGGCGGGCGGCCGGTTCTCGGACACGGCCGGCATAGACGACTGGCGCAGCGGCTCAGCGGTGGCCACCAACGGAACCCTGCACGACGATCTGCTGGGCTGCTTCAGATCCTCAGACAGCGGCGTCGCGTGACAGGGCGAAACCCTCGAACCTGCAGGGCCGCAGGTTGCGAGCCGTTACCTGCCTCAGCAGGCCATCAGGGCTAGGGATCGAGGCCAACCCGGCCGCGCCGGGCACCGGCCGGTGATCGACGAGGTGCAGGGCTGTTGAGGCGGCAACAATGGCCGCTCCCTCTGCCGGCCGCGCCTGGGCGCCGAGCACCACCACATGGCGACCAGAATCACGCCAGCCGCGCAGTTCGACACGCACCGCCCCGACCCCGCCTTCGGGATGGGGGCGACGCATCATGGGCAACGGCGCGGTCAATCGATCACGGCGGGTGGCCGCCATCCGGGCCGTCACCCGGTCAACGCCCGGGAACGCCGGAACCAGCAGCAGCGCATCCGGGAGCGCTCCCCGGTAGCAGTCCCGTCCAGCCACAGGATCGGGGAACCAGCACAACTCCCGTCCCGAGCCGCCCGGTCGGCGGGTCCAGCGACCATCCCTCCAGTCGATGGCGAGGCTGCTCAGGGCACGATGGTGCTGGCGCGCGCATGCTGGTCCGCCCGTGCCCACCTTGGCAACATGAATCTCGTCGACTGCGTCGAACTCCGCGGCGCCCGCACGAGCCAGCAGGCAGGTGAGACCAGGCATGAACCCGGCGCCCACCACCAAGGGCACACCATGCTGCCTGGCCTGCTGATCAAGTGCCAGCAGATCGCGGGTCTCGATGATCTCGTTGGTGGTCGTGACGACCGCCGCGGCCGCTCTCACCGCGCTCAGGGCCACCGCGGCCTGCGTGCCCGCGGCCGTGGCCACCACCACTATGTCCGCGGAGTCGGGCACGTCCGAGCCTTGGCCGAGGACCACGGTGTCGTCGAACGAACTCGAGACTTCCTGCAGCCGGGTCGGATCCGTGTCGCGCACCTCAACGGAGCCCACGCGGGTGCTGGCGGCCAGCATGCGAACGATCCGAGCACCGGTTGCGCCCGCACCGAACACAACGATGCTCGCACCAGCGGTGCGCGGTGTCTCCCGCTCTTGTTCGCTGCGCTCACGGGCCGCTCGGGCCAGATCCCCGCTCCTGTTCGCTGCGCTCACGGGCCGCTCAGGCCCGGGGGCCTC
The DNA here is from genome assembly GCA_965203635.1 of Candidatus Aldehydirespirator sp. Lineage (GTDB taxonomy): Bacteria > Actinomycetota > Acidimicrobiia > Acidimicrobiales > Aldehydirespiratoraceae > Aldehydirespirator. The sequence goes on along the minus strand of OZ241903.1, from coordinate 1,003,713 downwards.
GCCCGCTCGGCCTCTGGCGTCCGTCACGCCAACTCGTCGTCCCGCAGCTCGCGCCAGCCTCCTGTTTGAGGGGGGACGCCGCCGCGGCCGCGCACCCGGATGGCCGCGGCTACCGCCATCCCAACGATGACGGCAACGAACGTCCGGCGGATCAAGGTGATGAATCCTGCGGCCAAGACGGCCTCCGGGCGGTGTCAGGCTGTCGGTCTGGAGTGTGGGGCTAGCTGGAGTCGAACCAGCGACCTCACCCTTATCAGGGGTGCGCTCTAACCGGCTGAGCTATAGCCCCCAGCGGCGCCCCACGCTAGCCGCGAGCTTCTTTTGTGCCACCGGGCTTTGTGCCACTGGGCGTGGTGGGCGGGGGTTCGGCCGGGGGTTCCACGCTGGGAGGCGGTGCAGCCACCAGAACCCGCCGCCGGGTCCGGCGCGAGCGCGGGCGGGCTGTCTCCTCCTCAATGACAGTCAGGCGCACTCCCCCGGTGACATCGCTGATCAGGTTGAAGAGCACCGCACCGAGCACCGTCAGCCCGCTGCCCGCCAGGACCAGGACCAGCCCGCCGACAGCCGCAATCCGGAAGATCTGGTCGGCGTTGATCTTGAACGACTCCAACGCGAACAGCTCCACCACGAAGTTCTCGATGTTGGCGACCAGCCCGGAGTTCACCGCGAGGTTCCACAGCGTCACCCCCACAAACAACATGACCACCCAGGCACAGAAGTAGAGGATCAGCGAGACCTTCAGCACCGACCAGGGCTCGACATGCCGCACAAGACGACGGACCCGGCGAGCGCGCAGACGTCGATTGGACCGGGCTCTCAGGGCGCGGCCGACGGTCGAGCGCGGCATAGGGCTCGGGCGGGGACCGAATAGGGTGCCGTCGTCGGCACCCGAATCTGCGGCGGAATCCGGAGCCGGGGCGTCGCCGGACGACGCACCGTGATGCTGATCACCGACGCCGGAAGTCGACTCTTCGCTCATAGTTGTCCATGGCCCCTCCGACGATGCCGCAGTCTAGTTATGCGTCGCATCAGGGGGCGCAGTCCACTCGACCAGGCGCTCGGCCCGGGCTGTCTGGCTGGCTCGGCCCACTTGAACCGCAACGGTAACGAGCATGGCATTGGAGTCACCATCCGCCTCCTGTTCGGTGTAGGACAGCAACAGCCCCCCATTGGCCACCGCAAGGGCGGCCGCTTCGGCGCGGCCGGCAGCCGCGCCGGCCAATGCCGCCGCGTCGGCCGCAGTCCGGGCTCGGGCGCTCTCGTCCAGGAACCGCCCGATCTCGACGGTCACCGCAACCGCCAACGTCAGCACCAGCAGCATCACGACCATCAGGGGCGCGGCTTGCCCCCGGTCCCGGGGCTCGGGCCTGGCCCGCGCCGTCATCGCGCGTCTGGTTCAGCTTCGAGGTGTTCGGAAGGATCCCGGTTCGAGTTGCCGTTGATGTCGTCGCCGACGAGGGCAATGGCCACCACCTCGTCGCCGGGGTCGGGATTCATCACCTTGACACCCGACGCCATCCGGCTCCGCTCGGACACGTCGCCCACCGGAACCCGGATCACCACGCCGTTGGCGGTCACGGCCAGAACCTCGTCGCCAGGATCCACGACAAGTGTTCCGACCACTTCGCCCTTCTCTTCCGTGGGCTTGGACCCGATGTTCCCCTGGCCGCCACGGCCTCGGCAGTTGAACGCGGCCACCGGTGTTCGTTTGCCATAGCCCCGGGTGGTCACGTACAGCAGCGCCGCGCCCGGACGGGCCACCGCGCACGACACCACCGAATCGCCGGCGTGTTTCAACTTCAACCCGATGACCCCGGCTGCGATCCGGCCCATCTCACGAACCTGGCGCTGCGCGAAGCGGATCGTCTGGCCCAGACGCGACGACAGCAATATGTCGTGCACGCCGTCGGTCGGCACGACCGCTACCAGCTCATCGTCGTCGTACAGGCGAATGGCGATGAGACCCGCCTTGCGAGACGAGTCGTAAGCCGTGAACTTCGTGCGCTTCACCCGGCCGTTGGCCGTAGCAAACAGCAGGAACCGGTTCATCTCGTAGTCGCGGGTGTCGATCACAGCCTGGATCCGCTCGCCGTCCTGCAGTGACAGCAGGTTCACGATCGAGGTGCCCCGGGCGGTGCGCGAAGCCACCGGCACCTCATGGGCCTTCAGCCGGTAGACCCGGCCCCGGTTGCTGAAGAACAACAGGTAGGAGTGGGCCGTGGTGTGGATCAGGTGCATGACGCTGTCGGCCTGCTTGAGCTTCGCGCCCGCCACCCCGCGGCCGCCGCGGCCCTGCAGGCGGAACTCGTCGGTGGGGACCGTCTTGACATAACCCGATGCCGACATGGTGAACACCAGGTCGTCGTCGTCGATCAAGTCCTCGATGTCGAGCTCGCCCGGGTCGATCTCGAGCACCGACCTGCGCTCGACCCCGAACTTCTCGGAGATCTCCTTGAGTTCGTCGCGGATCGCCATCCGGAGGCGATGCTCGTCGGCCAGCAATGCCTCCAGATCCGCTATCAAGATGCGCTTCTCGGCGGCCTCCGTCTCGAGCTGGGTGCGGCCCAGGCGGGTCAGGCGGGAAAGGGCCATCTCGAGAATGTGGTTGGCCTGCTCCTCCGAGAACTCGTAGGGCTCGGCCATAAGGGACGCACGGGCGGCGGCGGTGTTCTCGCTGGCGCGAATCGTGGCGATGATCTCGTCGATCACATCCAGAGCGCGCAGCAGCCCTTCCACGATGTGGAGCCGTGACCGGGCCGCGGCCAGACGGAACTCCGACCGCCGGGTCACCACTTCGATCTGATGCGCGACGTATGCGACCAGCGCGTCGCGCAGGCTGAGCGTGCGAGGCACTCCGTCCACCAGCGCCACCACATTCATGGCGAAGCTGGACTGCAGCGGGGTGTGCTTCCAGAGGTTGTTCAGCACCACTTCCGGGTTGGCGTCCCGCTTGAGCTTGATCACGAAGCGGGTGTCATCGCCCGAGGATTCGTCGTTGACGTCGGCAATCCCCTCCAACTCCCCGGCATTGACCAGGTCCGCGATCTTGCGGGCGACGGTGCCGGCCGACACCTGGTAGGGCAGAGCCTCCACGACGAGCGCATTGCGGCCCGCGATCTCGGCCAGCACCACGTCGGCCCGCATCTTCACCGAGCCGCGCCCGGTCCGGTAGGCGGACTCGAAACCGCTGCGACCCAGTATCTGCCCGCCGGTGGGAAAGTCCGGGCCGTGCACGCGCTCCATCAGGTCCTCGACGCCGGCGTCGGGGTCTTCCAGGAGCAGCACCACCGCGTCGATCACCTCGACGAGGTTGTGGGGCGGGATGTTGGTGGCCATGCCCACCGCGATCCCCTGGCTGCCGTTCACCAGGAGGTTCGGCAGGCGGGCCGGAAGTACGGCCGGCTCGGTGAAGTCCCCCGAATAGTTGTCGACAAAGTCGACCGTGTCCTCGCCGATGTCGGCGAGCATCGACATGGCCAGCGAATCGAGGCGGCACTCGGTGTAGCGGGCCGCGGCCGGCGGATCCTCGGGCGAGCCGTAGTTGCCGTGAAAGTCGATGAGGGGGTGCTGCAGCGAGAACGGCTGGGCCATCCGGGCCAGGGCGTCGTAGATGGCTGCGTCGCCATGGGGGTGGAAACGGGCCATCACGTCACCCACCACCCGGGCGCACTTGACATGGCCCCGGTCTCCACGGAAGCCCTGGTCATACATCGACCACAGGATCCGGCGGTGCACCGGCTTGAGACCATCGCGGGCGTCGGGCAGCGCCCGGCTGATGATCACCGACATGGCGTAGTCCAGGAAGGAGCTCTCCATCTCCTCCTGGATCTCGACGACGGTCACCCCCGGGCTGGCGCCGGTCGCAGGACTCGCGGAGTCTGGGGAGTCGGCTTCGCCGTTTCCGCGTGTCGCTTCGTTCATGGTGGCGCTTCCGTGGGGGATCAGAAGTCGAGGTTGCGGACTTCTCGGGCGTTGATGACGATGAAGTTCTTGCGCTGCTCGACGTCGTCGCCCATGAGCACTGAGATGACCTGATCGGCGATCGCGGCCTCCTCGACCGACACCTGCAGCAGGCTGCGCGTCTGCGGGTCCATGGTGGTGGAGCGCAACTCGTCCCAGTCCATCTCCCCCAGTCCCTTGAGCCGCTGGAACTCGCGTTTGTGCTTGGGGTTCTCGGCCAGGAATGCATCCTTGGCGGCGTCGTCGAGCAGGTAGACGGTCTTCGAGTTCGACACCTTGGTGGAGTACAGCGGCGGCTGGGCCACGTACACGTAGCCGGCTTCGACCAGCGGGCGCATCTGGCGGTAGAAGAACGTGAGCAGGAGGGTGCGGATGTGGCTGCCGTCCACGTCGGCGTCCGCCAGCACGATTACTTTGTGGTACCGGGCCTTGCCGATTTCGCAGCTGTGGTCGTCGGGATCGCGGCCGTCGGCCGAGTTGCCATCTCCACTGCCGTTGCCGTTGGAGCCCGCCGCGTCGCCGATGCCGGTGCCTATGGCCGCGATGATGGCCTGTATCTCGTTGTTCTTGAGCATCCGGTCTATGCGAGCCCGCTCAACGTTGAGGATCTTGCCCCTGATCGGCAGCACCGCCTGGGTCTCGGGATCGCGTGCCCGCACGGCGGAACCGCCCGCGGAGTCCCCCTCGACGATGAACAGCTCCCGGCGGGCCGAGTCGGTGGCGGTGCAATCCTTCAGCTTGTCGGGCATGCCGGCACCGTCGAGCAGTGACTTGGAGCGAACCTCGGAACGCACCCGAGCCGCGGCCTCGCGAGCCGCAGAGGCCGCTACCGCCTTCAACACGGCCCGTTTGGCTTCGGCCGGGTGCTCCTCGAGCCATTCCGACAGGTGGCGGTTGGTGACCCGCTCGGTGAAGGACCGCATCGACATGTTGCCCAACTTGGCCTTCGTCTGCCCCTCGAACTGCGGCTTTCCGATGCGCACGCTGATGATCGCGGTGAGGCCCTCACGGATGTCCTCGCCGTGGAGGTTCTCAGCCTTCTCCTTGAGCAACCCCTTCTCGCGGGCGTAGGCATTGACAGTACGGGTCAGCGCGGCGCGGAACCCCTGTTCATGCATGCCACCGTCGATGGTGGAGATCCCGTTGGCAAAGCTGTGCAGGCCGTCGGTGTTGAAGCCGGTGTTCCACTGGAAGGCCACTTCCACCTCGTGCGGATTGCCGTCGATGGTCTCCGTGTCGGCGAAGTGCCCGACGGCATCGAAGAGCCGGACCTTCGACTGGTTCAGCCGGCTCACATAGTCGACAATGCCGCCCTCGTAGCGGAATGACGCCCACTCGGTGTGTCCGTGCGGGCCGGGCCTCAGATCGCGGACCCGGATTTCCAGTCCCCGGTTCAAGAACGCCATCATCTCCAAACGTTCGGCCACCGTCTGGTACCGGAACGACACATCCTCCAAGACCGAGGAATCGGGCCAGAATCGGATCGTCGTGCCCGTCCGGATGTCGCCGTTCAGCTGTGGCGCGGGTCCCAGCACGGAGAGGGCTTCCTCGATCTCGCCACCGTTGACGAAGGTCATGCGATGCCGTTGCCCGGAGCGGTAGATGTCGACTTCCACCCGGGATGAGAGGGCATTGACCACCGAGACGCCGACGCCGTGGAGGCCGCCCGAGATCTTGTAGCCGTCGCCACCGAACTTCCCGCCCGCGTGCAGCAGCGTCATCACCAGCTCAGCCGCGGGGACGTGGTCATGGAGGGGATGCGGGTCCACGGGAATGCCGCGGCCGTCGTCTCCCACCTCGCACGAACCGTCCTCGTGGAGCGTCACGTCGACCCGGGTGCAGTAGCCGGCCATGGCCTCGTCCACCGAGTTGTCCACAACCTCCCACACGAGATGGTGCAGGCCGGTCGGGCCGGTCGACCCGATGTACATGCTGGGCCGCTCGCGCACGGCCTCGAGGCCCTCCAGGACAGTGATCTCGAGCGCGCCGTACGAGGGGTCGACACCGGGGGTTGTCTCGATTGCCGGCTCGCTGGCAGTCACGCCGAACAGACCCTCCTCACACGGTCCCGCGGGCGGCGGGCGACGATGGATCGAAGGTCTGCCGCCAGAACAAGAGGAGGCTCGGAGCACTCACTGGCACGACCCGGCCACAGCAGACAAGGACCGGGCGAGCCGGGGGCACCGAACCGGGACAAAGCCCTTCGTCGAGCCACCGATCACGCCCGTCATTCTACCAGCGAGCATCGGCCGAACGGCGCTACTCCGCGACCGGCTTCACCCGCACTGCTATCGACGTCAGCCGATCGGTGGACGACAGTTCATTGACCCTCTCCAGCACCTGTTCGGCCAGCCATCGCACCTCGCTGGCCCACATCGGATCGGAGGCCACGATCACTAGCCGATCACCCTCCACCGCGGCGGGCCGGCAGTGCCGAGCCACGTCGGCCCCCACCACCTCCTCCCACCGGTGGAACACAGTCGACAGCAGGTCGGCGGGTGGTGCGCCGAGCGAGCCCAACACCCGCTCCAGAGCATCAGCCAGCTCGATGGGCTCGTCTCCCGCCGCCGTCACAACGACCTAGCGGTGCCGTTGGCGACCCGGATCAGCTGGTGGGGCTGGACGCTCGCGGGCAGCTCGGTCGCGGCGGTGGTGAGGATTCGCTGACCGGGCGGGAGTGTCTCCAACAATGCGGCCGCACGGCCGGCGTCCAGTTCTGAGAACACGTCATCGAGCAACAACACCGGCTCCACGCCCCGGCTCTCGCGAACTTCTGCATCCACCGCCAATCGCAAGGCCAACGCCAGCGACCTCTGCTCTCCCTGAGAAGCATGACTTCGGGCCGGAAGTCCTCCCACCTTCAGCAGGACGTCGTCGCGGTGGGGACCCACCGTGCTCGTGGATCGCTTGAGATCGGTGGATCTGGCCGCGGCCAGTGCGCCGGCCAGCGAGTCCTCCCCCCAGGACGAGAGGTAGGTCACACCGGCGTCGCCCTGCCCCTGGGAAATGTGGCCATAGTGACGCCGGATCCGGGGTTCCATCGCAGCCAGCAGGTCACGGCGCCGGCTGCGGAGCTCGTCGCCCACTGCGGCCAGCTTGTCGTCCCACACATCCAGGGTGATGGCCACGTCACCGACGGCGCGGCCCTGCGCCTGGCGCAACAGCGTGTTGCGTTGGCGAAGGATCCGGTCCAACTCGCTGCGCAGCGCTCCCCAGGACGGTCGGACCGCCGCCAGGGCGTCGTCCATCCATCGTCGCCGGACTGCGGGCTCGCCTTTCACCAGTTCGAGGTCCTCCGGCGAGAAGGCCGTGGCCGTGAGCACCCCGAGCAGGTCACGGCGCCGCGCCACCGGTTGCCGGTTCACCCTCACCCGGTTCTGCCGGGCCCGGGCGAGCTCCACCTCGATCAGTGTCTCGCGGTCTCCGTCACCGATCCCCGAGCAGCGAATGACCGCCGCCGACGCCCCGTCACGTATGAGGGCCGCATCGGCCGCGCCCCGGAACGAACCCAGGCCGGCCGCGAAGCCCAGGGCCTCGAGCAAGTTGGTCTTCCCATGGCCGTTCGGCCCGATGATCGCCGTCATGCCCGGGGCGAAGACAACCTCGGCCTCGGCGTAGGACCGGAAGTCGAGAAGCGATAGCGAGCAGACCCGCACGGCCGACGCCCGAAACGATCAGCTCACCCGCACCGGCATAAGCAGATAGAGGAACCCCTCGTCCCCCACCGAACGAAGCAGGGCTGGCTTCACCGCGTCCGCCGTCTCCAGCGTGACTTCCTCGCCGGTGGTGGCCTCAATGCCGTCGATGAGGTAGCCGGGGTTGAACGCGACAGTCAGATCCTCACCCGTGTAGTTGGCCTCCATGGATTCGTTCGCCTTGCCGACGTCGTGCGTTATGGCAATGACTTCGAGGCTCGCGTCGCTCATCACCAACCGGACCGGCGTCGAATCCTGGGCAAGCAGGCGTACCCGTCTAACAACCTCCAGCAGCTGCTCGCGATTGGCGGTCAGGCAATTCGGGTGGTCGGTCGGGATCAAGCCCTGGTAGTTGGGAAAGTCCCCCGGGATCAGCCGCGTGGTCAGCTGGACGTTCCCGACCACGAACTGCGCATAGTGCTCGGCCAACTTCAACGTCACTTCGTCCGAATCCGCGATCAGCCGCTGCAGCTCACCGAGAGCGCGGCTCGGCACTAGAACCTTCTGATGCTCACCGAGGATCGACGAGCCCTCGAGATCTCGCACCGAGAGCCGGTACGAGTCCGTCGAGACCAGCCGCAGCCGGCCCTCCCCCTCCGAGGCCATGAGCACACCGGTGAGGATCGGCCTGGAGTCATCGGACGAGGCCGACCTGACGACTTGGCTGAGCGCATCCCGGAATTCAGCCCCGCTGAACGTGACGGCCGGACTGAACGCCGCCGAGTCGCCGTCCTCGCTTGCTTCCTGGGTGAACGACAGCTGCGGGTAGTCCTCCTCGGGGATCAGCCGGATCGAGAACTCCGATGACCCGGCCACGATCGAGGCCTCGCCCTCAGTCACCGAGAACTCCACCGCTCCGGCTGGAACGGCCCGGACCACATCGGTGAGCAGCCGGGCTGGTGTCACTGCGGCGCCGCCGGCGGTACCCAGCACCTCTGCCGTCACCGACAGCGTCAAATCGAGGTCACTGCCGGTGACGGTGAGAACGCCCTCGGTAAGGTCGAGGTGAGCTCCCGTCAGCGCGGCCCGGTTCGAACTGGCACCCGCCGTGGCTCGCACCGCGACCGTCAGAGCATCCAAGAGCGTGTCTCGTTCGCAACGGAACTTCATGCCCATGATCGTCTTGCTTCTCCTCTAGCTGGATTCATAGGGTTGTAGAAGACATTAGGCACTGTGGATTGGGGATTTGGGTCGGCTCGCCTTGAAATCACAGCGCTTCTGATATGCCCAGATTTGCCGTGCCGGTCAGTGAGCCTGCGGCGTGTTGCCGACCGGGTGTTGATTTCGGTGTCGTTTGGCACAGTTGTCCAGAGGCGAGGAGGCAACGGTCCCCATGGTTCTCCCCTGTGCCTGGTGGCAGTGTCTCCCGCTCTGGCTCGCTTCGCTCACGGGCCGCTCGGGCCACGGCCTCGCCCGCATGGGACGGTTTCGCTCGTGTACTTGCTCGGCCTCTGGTCTCACGAGATCTCTCCGACCCGTCTCTGGAGGTCCTGGATCCTGTCGAAGATGTCCTTGCGCTCGGTCATGTGGTGTTCGATCTTGCGCACGGCGTGGATAACAGTGGTGTGGTCGCGGTTGCCGAAGGCCCTGCCGATCTCGGGGTAGGACAGGTCGGTCATGTTCCTGGTTACGTACATTGCGATTTGACGGGCGTCGACCAGGGGCCTGCGCCGGCTGCCTCCGGTGATCTGTTCCACCGAGAAGTTGAAGAGCTCGGCAGTGGCCGCGAGGATGCTCCTGACCGTGACCGGCGCTTTGATGGTGTTGCCTATCAAGTCGGCCAGGACCCGTTTGGCGAGTTCGTAGGAGCATGGCTGACCGGTGATGTTGGCGTACGCCGTGACCTTGATGAGGGCCCCTTCGAGTTCACGGATCGAGTCGGTGACGTTCTCGGCGATGAATGAGAGGACTTCCCTGGGGATCTCAATGGCCGCCGACTCAGCCTTCTTCTCCAGGATGGCTAGCCGGGTGACTAGATCCGGGGGCTGGATGTCCGTGATGAGGCCCGACTTGAACCGGCTTCGGAGCCGGTCCTCCAGAGTGGGCATGGCATCGGGAGAGCGATCGGAGGAGAGGACTATCTGCGCGCCGTTCTGCAGAAGGTCGTTGAACGTGTGGAAGAACTCCTCCTGCAGGCCGTCCTTGCCTTCCATGAACTGGATGTCGTCGACCAGCAGCACATCGTTGCTCCGGTACAGGAGCTTGAACTCCGGCTGTGTGCTGTTCCGTATCGCCTGCACGAACTCGTTCAGGAAGGTCTCGCTGGTGACGTAGCGCACCTTGTACGAGGGGTAATGGTGGGTCACGTAATGAGCGATGGCCCTCAGGAGGTGGGTCTTTCCGAGCCCGGAGTCCCCGTGGATCAGCAGCGGGTTGTACGGCCCGGCCGGGGTCTCGGCCACCGCGAGTGCCGCCGCGTGCGAGAACCGGTTGGAGGTTCCGGTCACGAACTGCTCGAAAGTCAAGCGAGCATGGGGCCCGGAATCTCCGTTGGTGCCCGCGGCTCCCGATTCACGGTCGGCATCACCCAACGCTGGAGCTTCCTCCGCCGGAGCTGCAGCGGCGGCAACAGAGAAGTCGCCGCTCTGGTCCCAGTCCGGGTCGATCTCGATTCGAACCATCACGTCCGGCTCGGCCTCGTCCAGGGCGTCGGTCAACAGATCGAAGTAGCGGCGCTCGATCCGGGCCTTCTGGAGGCTGGTCGGCACAACCAGCGTCAGGGAGCGCTGGTCGAAGGCGGTTGCTCGGGCGCCGCTGAAGGTGGTTCTCCACACGGCGTCGCTCACCTGGCTGCGGATGCTCTGGGCGCAACTGGTCCAGATCCGCTCCGCCTCGGCGTCGGTGTTCACCTGTCGATCTCCTTTCTCCACAGAATCATCCACAGATGTGGACAAGAGATCTCCGTGGCCCCTTAGTGGAGGAGGGCGGGACCCAGATCCGGTTGCGGTGGTGACCAGCGGAACGTAGCAGCATCCACATCGGCTGCAAGTCCGACGCTGAAGTGGGGGCAAATGACTAGTTCAGGCTGGATGAAGTTCAAGTGAACTACATATACGTAAGATATATAACATTGATGTTCTTTGATCCGGTGCGAGACCGCCCGACGGTAGACGGCGCGCGGTGCCTGTCTGAGCCGGTTGGTTGTCGCGACGCAGGGTCAGCCCTACGGTGGATGCCGACCGCCGTTCATCCACAGCATCGACCCGGGTGGCGGCTCTTGTGGCGTGCTCGAATCGGAGCAGGCCGAGGAGGATCTTCATGAAGCGCCCTTTTCAGCCGAATATAAGAAAAAGGCATAAGAAACACGGGTTTCGAGCCAGAATGAGGACACGCGGAGGGCGTGCTGTGCTGCGTGCCCGCCGCCGCAGAGGGCGGAGCCGACTGGCCGCGTGAACGGCTCGGCGATCAGCCGCCGCGCGTGTCACGAACCCCGAATGCCGGCCAGCGTTCGCCGCGGTCCCCTAAGGGTCTCGTTCCGCGCTACTCCAACGGACGCGCGCGTCCTGTTCGCGGTGCCGAAGTCGGTGGGGACGGCGGTTGTGCGCAATAGAGCCCGTCGACGGGTGCGCGAGGCGCTGCGCGAGCTGGCCGGCGACGGAACGATCGTGCTGTCCGATGGGGAGTATCGCCTGGGCATCTCGTCGTCGTTGGAAGGCCTGTCCGCCGCTGAGCTCCGAACGACCTTGGGGGCGCTGTTGGGAGACATCCGGTGAGGCGCCGGCTTCCGACACGACTTGCCTGCCGTGCGATACGGGCCTACCAGCTGGCCCGGGCCGGTCGCCCGCCGACATGCCGGTACATGCCGTCGTGTTCGGCCTATGCGCTCGAGGCGCTGCAGAAGTACGGCGCGGTGCGCGGCGCATGGCTCACCGTGCGCCGTCTGGTCCGCTGTCACCCGTGGGGCTCGATGGGTTGGGATCCGGTGCCGCTGAGGGAGACCGCCGATGTTTGATCCCCTGTTCGACGTCGTTACCGGGGTACTGGCCTGGTTCTACTCCCTGTTGCCGGACTATGGCGTGGCTATCGCCCTCTTGACGCTGACTGCGGTGGTCGCGGTGACTCCGCTCACGTTGAAGATGACACGGAGCATGTTGCAGATGCAGCAGCACATGCCTGAGGTGAAGAAGCTCCAGAACCAGTACAAGGGCGACCGGCAGGCCATGAACGAGGCCACCATGGCCTACTACAAGGAGCACGGGCTCAATCCAGTCGGGTGTCTGCTCCCCATGCTGGTCCAGGGTCCGATATTCCTGATCATGTTCCGGGTGGTGGATGGACTCACCCGGAGGACGACCGAGATCGGCACTCAGCTCGGCTTCACCTCCCGTCTCTTTGCCGACAGCGTGTCTGGAGTGGCACCCAATTACGTCCAGACCCCGATTTCCAGGGATGAGCTGGCATTTGATCCCGACTTTCTGGCCAAGGACAACGACCTCTATCGAGACCTGAGCACAGACGTTGAGATGGTCTCGTTGGGAGTCGATCTGTCTCGCAGCGCGAGTTCTGTGATTTCCGAGAGCATCGTTGCGACGCTCCCCTATCTGTTGATGCTTGTGGTCGTGCTGCTCACGAGCCTCTACCAGCAGCGTCAGATCCAGGGCAGGCAGAGCGCCGCCGCGGTCAACCCACAGCAGCAGATGATGATGAAGTTGATCCCCTACATGCTGCCAGTGTTCTCGTACGTGATGCCCGCCGCGGTCGTGACCTACTTCATCGTCTCGAACATGGTGCGGATTGCGCAGCAGGCTTACATCACCCGGTCCTTCTACCGGGGGGAGGACTCACTCGGGGCACAAGTTGCCAAACAGCGAGCAGCCGCGGAGACGGACGGTACCGGCACCGCCGGCAGCCAGGCTCGCTCGCCGAAATCGGTGACTGAGGGCAAGGGTGCTCCGACGCCGAGACGGGACGCGAAGCCGTCCAAAGCCAAGGCGCCTGCCCGGAAGCGAACCCAGGGCACCGACAAGGCGCCGACGCGGAGGAGGACATCCCCGCAGGCAGGGACGACAGACAAAACGGGATCCACGGGTGTCAGGGACATAAGGACACCTCCGCAGGCAAGGACGACAGAACGACGGGGACGGACCGGCAAAGCCCCCTCGCGGGGCCGTTCCGGCAGCCGGCCCGGCGGCGGCCGCGTCACGCCGCCCGGCTCGGGCCCGAAGCGCCCCAGCCAGAACCGCAGCCGTAGCAAGAGGAAGAGGCGCTGACTCTCGCGCCGCACGAAGGAGTTCTTCTGGAATGGAATGGTTGGAAGTCAGAGCGACAACGGTGGAGAGCGCCAAGGAGCGAGCCCTCGTTCATCTTGGTGTTGATGAGTCGGACGCAGAGTTCGAAGTGCTCTCAGAAGGAAGGATGGGTCTGTTCGGGAGGATCAAGCAGGAAGCTCGGGTGCGCGCTCGAGTGCTTCCCACGCCGGTGCGCCCGAAGGACGGCAGGAGCCGGGGCCACAACAGCCGCAGGTCGGGATCTTCAAGACGATCCGAATCCTCGCGAGCGTCCAGCGAGGCGACACCGGTACCAACTGCTCGCTCCCGTCGAAAGGACCCGTCTGGTTCGAAGCCCCAACAGTCTGCTGGCGCTGGGAACGGGGCTCGGGACAAACCCCAGGAAGAAGTCCAGAAGGCACGCGATACGAAAAAGGATGCAAAAGCCATGACAATTGATCAAAATAGAGGTCCTTCGCTATTGGAGCAGGCCGACCTTGCGGAGACCTTCGTTCGGGGTATCACAGAATCGCTGGGCATTGCCGTCACGTTCAAGCGGCACGACCTGGAGAACGGCATCATGCGAATCGAGGCGAACGGAGACGGGATCGGGATCCTGATCGGTCGCCGGGGTGGCACAGCCCAAGCGATCGATGAACTGGTTCGAACGGTGTTGCAACGCTCCGGTGGAACGACCAGGGAAGGAAAGATCCGCATGGACATGGGCGGAGTCCGTGCTCGCCGCGCCTCAGCTCTAGCAGAATTCACTCGCAAGGTGGCTGAGGAGTCCATCGAGACGCGGTCGGAGATCGCCCTTGAGCCGATGAACCGGATGGACCGCAAGATCGTCCACGATGTCATCTCAACAATGAGCAATGTGGAGAGTCGGAGCGAAGGAGAGGATCCTCACCGGCGGGTGATCATCGCAGCCGCTGCCGACTGAGAGCGAGCGCACATGGGTGAGAGCCGGCCGCGTCGCAGCGGTGTCATTCCCGCTCTTGTTCGCTGCGCTCACGGGCCGCTCGGGCCACGGCCTCGCCCGTATGGGCCGGAGCCACCTGCCTATTCGCTCGGCCTCTAGACATGTGACGAAGGCTCCGCGCCGTCCACTAGCCGAGGTAGATCCAGCACTTCTGGAGCGCCTCGACCGGGCGTGGGGGCCGGCGCGGGCGGCCGGCGCCGTCGGAGGAGCTTCAATCGAAGCCCTTCGCCTTCACGCCGGCGGGTACATCCTGGATGAGTGGCGAACACTGCCGGAGGGACGGTTCGTGGACTGTGGCACCGGCGCCGGTGTCTTGGGCGTACTCCTGGCGCTCGAGCTTCCCGGATCGCAGTGGTGCCTGGTGGATGCCAGGGAACGACGGTGCGAGATGGCGCAGCGAGCTGTGGCCGCGGCGGGCCTCGCGGAGCGCGTTGCTGTGGAGCACGCCCTAGTGGACGAGATGGCTCGGGCCGACGGCCGAGGAGGATTCGACGGAGCGGTGGCGCGCTCATTCGGCCCAGTGCCGGAGCTTGCGGAGTGTGCCTTGCCGCTGCTGGACGAAGGCGGCTCGCTTGTGGTCTCTGTCTCGGCGTCGACCGCCCGACGTTGGCAGCAGATGCGGTTGGCGGTGCGGACTGGTTGTGAGATTGGGGCGACTTGGACGACACCGCACGGCAGCTACCTCTCGGTCAAGCGATTCGGACCGATCCCGACGGGCCTTCCCCGCCGCCGCCCGGCGCGGCGTCGCTCGCCATTGGGCTAAGCGGCCGCATCTCCATCTTTCTCTCTGTTTCACGTGAAACATGAGGAAGTCGTTAGGCGCGTGAGAGCGTCTCACGTTGCGGGGGTGTCATTTCCGCTCTTGTTCGCTTGGCTCACGGGCCGCTCGGGCCACGGCCTCGCCCGTATGAGCCGGACTCGCGCACGTATTCGCTCGGCCTCTGGGGATGCTTGACTTGCCGGGGGTCGTATGGGACCGTACCCGAGAGTCGCTGCGAGGGGGAGCTGACGCCGTGGGCATGACAGAACGAGCCGGCCCAAGTCACGCTCGAGTCCTTGCTGTCGCCAACCAAAAGGGCGGCGTTGGAAAGACGACCGCAACCGTGAACCTCTCGGCGTGCTTTGCTGAGAAGGGGATCAAGACCCTCATCGTGGATCTTGATCCCCAGGCCAACGCAACTACTGGCGTCGGCTTGGATCCGCGAACGCTTGACGGGTCGATATACGACGTCCTGCTCCAAGACCTGGAACTTGAGGAGATCATTGAACCGACAATGATCAAGGGTCTGCACATCGCGCCTTCCAACCTCGATCTCGCCGGTGCTGAAATCGAGCTCGTGCCGGCCTTCAGCAGGGAACGGAGACTCCGGGACTCCATGTCGGGGGCGGCAACGGAGTATGACCTGATCATGATCGACTGCCCACCCTCGCTCGGCTTGCTGACCATCAACGGCCTTACGGCAGCCGATGAGGTCATCGTCCCTATCCAGACCGAGTACTTTGCGCTCGAGGGGCTGACTCAACTCGTCAAGAACATCGAATTGGTGCAGCGCAGCCTCAATCCCGACCTAGAACTGACAAAGCTGATCCTCACCATGTATGACGCTCGCACGAATCTCTCACGGGATGTGGCCCGAGAGGTCCGGACACACTATGGCGACAAGGTTTGCTGGCAGGTTGTGCCGCGCACCGTGCGTCTCAGTGAGGCGCCGTCGTTCGGTCAGCCCATCATTCTCTACGACCCTTCATCCAAGGGGGCAAGAGCATTCCGCGATCTGGCAAAGGAGGTGCTCCGTGGCGCGTCGTAGTGGTCTCGGGAAGGGTTTGGGAGCCCTGATCCCGACCGATCCAGATCCAGCCGGTTCGATCTTCCAGGAGATTGACATCAGTCACATCGTCCCGAACCCGTACCAGCCGAGGGAGCGTTTCGACGAGGAGTCCCTGACGTCGTTGGCTGCCTCTATAGCTGAGGTTGGAGTGGTTCAACCGGTAATTGTGCGTAAAGCTGTGGAAGGGTATGAAATAATCGCAGGGGAACGACGCTGGCGGGCTGCACAACGAGCCGGCCTCCGAGATGTCCCAGCGCTCGTACGGGACGCGGATGACAGGGGAGCCCTCGAAGCCGCGGTGGTCGAGAACGTGCACCGCCAAGACCTGAATGCCCTTGAGGAGGCCGCCGCCTACCGGCAATTGATCGACGACTTCGGACTGACCCAGTCCGAAGTCGCCGCTCGGGTCGGTCGCTCCCGCTCCGCAGTGGCGAACACCATGCGGCTCCTGAACCTGGCTCCGGCCGTGCAGCGCCTTGTTGTCGAGGGTGATCTCTCGGCAGGCCACGGTCGGGCGCTGCTGGCCCTCGAGGACGAGTCAGCCCAGCAAGCTCTGGCTTCCGAGATCGTTCGAGAGGGTTTGACGGTTCGTGAGGCGGAACGCAGAGTCGCTGAGGTCCACGCGGCATCGGGGCAGGCCGCATCGTCCGAGCCCGACAACGAGACGCCCACGCCGGCTGAGCTGAAGGCCGGCATTCTCGAGCTCGAGGATCTTCTCTCGACAAGGCTCGACACCCGGGTCTCGGTGCGGTTGGGCAAGAGCAGGGGCAAGATCACCATCCAGTTCAGCGGACTGTCCGACCTTGAGCGGATCTATCACCTCATTGTGTGACAATTTAATCCATTTGTATCATATTTACTGCAATCCCGGGTCGAGGCACCAGTCGGTGATCGCATCAACAAGGGCACGCGCGATGTGGGGAGCCCGTGGCACGACGATTGATCCAGGTCCAATGCGACACCAGACCGCAGGCATTCGAGTCTCTCGAAGAATGGACAGTCGCATCGGCATCGTCGGGGCTGGTTCAGCGAGCCAGGGCGCAAGCGCGGCTGAGCACCGTCGGGCCAGAGCCCGACCCCCGACCGACTCGAACCCGCTCATAGCAAAGTACGAGACGCCGAAGTTGTCGTCGGCCAGCGTCACGCCGACGTATATGTCGCCGTTCCACTGATTCGAGGTTCGGGCCTGATGACTGAGGTCGGGTGTGCTGAACGACAGGACGTCCGCCCCAACTTGGCGCAATCGGCGAGCGATCGCCTGCGCGATCACGGGCAGTTCGCCGGTGTCTCCCACCACGATGCGCTTTCCCTCCACCCGGGTGGGTTGGTGGCGCAGCCGCTCGTGCTCACGCACCTCGGCAATCGTCAGCTGGCCGGCGGTTCGCGATGTGAGCCTGTCCAGGGCGTCGATGGTGGACCGTCCGATCACCCCGTCGTCAGGAAGGCCCGCATTCTGCTGGAACTGCTGGATCGCCCTGTGGGTCCGGGGTCCGAGGATGCCGTCGACCCACTGCGGATCGAAGCCGAGTTGGCCGAGTCGACGTTGGAGCTCCGCTACGTCATCGCCTCGCATCATCGGGTCGCGGTAGTAGAGGAGCCGATCACCGAGCCGGTGATCGGCTTCGACGAGGGCGTTCCATGACTGCCGGCCGCAGACCCCGTCGACCACCAAGCCGCGATCGCTCTGAAAGCGACGCAGCGAAGCCTCGGTCTCGGTGCCGAACTCCTGCGGCTCGGTGTCGGTGCGGTAGCCGATCAGGGCGAGCCGGCGTTGGAGATCGCGGACGGCGTCGCCCGAATCGCCGCGGCGAAGCGGCAGGCCGTGGGGCGCGATTAGAGATACTCCGCGAGTTCGCCCAGCAGGGCTTCCTTCGGCTTGGCTCCCACCATTCGCTTTGCGGGCTCGCCGCCGTCGAAGAGGATCATGGTCGGGATACTCATGACACCGAACCTGCGGGCGACATCAGGGGCCTCGTCCACGTTGAGTTTGGCCACCGTCAGGCTGCCTTCCTGCTCGGAGGCGATCTCGTCGAGGATCGGCGCGATCAGCTTGCACGGGCCACACCATTCAGCCCAGAAGTCCACGAGAATGGGTGTAGATGCGCTGTTGATCTCTTCATCGAATGTCGAGGCACTCAGCGTGATAGTTGGTCCTGCCACGATTTCTTCCCTTTTCTTGCATCATCGAAGACGAATCACTCGTCGCCGTGCGACGGTTCTGACCCGGTCACCCTACTTGCCGGTGCGGCGAGTCATCGACGCCACACGCGAGTGGAGGCTCTCGAGATACCTCTCGGCCTCGATCGCGGCCATGCAGCCTGTTCCCGCAGCCGTGACAGCCTGTCGGTAGTAGTCGTCCTGCACGTCTCCGCAGGCGAACACGCCCTCCACCACGGTCTTGGTGGAGTTCGGCTCGGTTGTGAGGTAACCGTTCTGCTTCATCTCCAGCTGGCCCACGAAGAGGTCGGTGTTCGGCCGGTGGCCGATGGCGATGAAGCACCCGCTCACGTCGAGCACCGATGTCTCGCCGGTCTTGGTGTCGCGGATCCGCAAGCCGGCGAGAGTGGACTCGCCGAGGTATTCCTCGACGACGCTGTTCCACATGAAGTCGATCCGCTCGTTGTCGAAGGCGCGCTGCTGCATGATCTTGGAGGCCCTGAGTGCATCCCGACGGTGGATGATGGTCACTCGCGAAGCGAACCGGGTCAGGAAGGTCGCCTCCTCCATGGCCGAGTCGCCCCCTCCCACCACTGCGATGTGCTGGTCGCGGAAGAAGAAGCCGTCGCAGGTGGCACAGGTTGAGAGTCCGTGTCCCACGAGCTCGACCTCCCGGTCGAGCCCCAGCATGATGGACTGGGCCCCGGTCGACACGATCACTGTCCGGGCTCTCAGCGTGGGTTCATCCGCGCCGACATCGCCGATCCAGATTCCGTAGGGCTGGTTCGAGAAGTCCACCCGGGAGGCCTTCACCGTGTGGATCTGGGCCCCGAACCGGACCGCCTGGTCCCGGAATCGCTGCATCAGTTCCGGTCCCATCACGCCCTCGGGGAATCCGGGGTAGTTCTCCACATCGGTGGTGAGCATGAGCTGCCCGCCCGGCTGGTCACTCGTCGAACTCGGTTCGCCCTCCAGAACCACCGGGTGGAGGTTGGCCCGCGCCGCGTAGATGGCCGCGGTCAGGCCGGCCGGGCCGGATCCGATGATTACCACCTCCACCTCGCGCCCGGCGAGGTCGTCAAGGCTCATTCCAGCATTGCTCCTCTCAATCAGGCGTGGCCGCGGTCTCAGGCCACCGCCTGGATCACACCGTAGAGCACCACGCCCAGAATGATGAGAGCGTCGATGATCATCGCCACATAGACGGGCCTCGCCGATCCGGTACGAGCTCGCCAGGCGCCGAATCCGATGATGGAGACCAGCAATCCGATGAAGCCGTGGGCTGCCCATGTCGCCGACCCGACGCCGGCACCTATCGGCAGGTAGGCATCGGCCAGGCGCACAGTGACGATGGCGAGCAACACCACGGCCGCGATGGCGGCGACTGCGGCCACCAGGCAATAGACGACAGTCCGAAGCAGGAACACAGCCCGATCGGTGGTCTGCACCCGCACTGCATCGACGACCTCGACGATCTTGTCGGCGACAGTCGCCGGCCAGTCGTCGGATCCCAGGCTCAACGCTGGCCGGTCGCGGTGGGGGGACTCGGCATCGGCCATCGCCGTCCAGCCTAGAGGCCGAACGGATGGACGCATATCGGCACGCACTCTTGGAGCGAGGCCTCAGGAACCGTCAGATTCGCTCTGTTCGTAGGTCCCGGTCTCACAGTCGGGTGGGGCCGCGTAGATGATGATGGCGGTGCCGTCGGATCGGCGCGCGAACCGGCCGTCGAAGATCAGGGGATCTTCGGCTCCGACCGTGGTGATGAAGGATCGTCCAGTCTCGACATCCAACTCGAGTTCCCGCTCGTGCACCGTTGCGGAGCACGTCCCGGAATTCGCGGTCGCTCCATCCTCGAGCGCGGCGGACCAGCGCGCTGCGATGTCGCCCAAGAGCGACTCGAGGCTCTCGAACGCGCCCAGGTCGACGACCGGCACGGCCGTCTCGTCGGCCGTGAGCCGTTCCTCTCCAGCACTCGCCGTCGGCGCATCATCGGTTTCCTCCATCGCCGACTCTGCTTCAGCTGCAGCCAACGCGGCCTCAAGCTCGGCGACAGCTTCGGGATCGACGGTTCCCTCCGCGTCGGCCGTAGCCGCAAGCGCCTCCTCGGCCATCGGTTCTTCCTCGGCCATCGGTTGTTCTTCGGCCATCGGCTCTTCCTCGGCCATCGGTTGTTCTTCGGCCATCGGCTCTTCCTCGGCCGATGGTTCTTCTTCGGCCATCGGCTCTTCCTCTGGCATGGATTCGGCTGCCATCTCGTAGTCGGCGCTGTCTTCGGCCATCGCCATGTCGGCTTCGGCCGGGGCTGCGGTGGCCGCGGGTGCGGCTTCTGCCATGGCCCCGGAGTCGTCCGCGGCAGTACCCTCGGCGGCCATTTCAGCTTCGTCGTCACCGCCCCTGCTCGCGATCAGGCCCGCACTTACGACAGCGGCGAGCAGGATGGCCGCCGCGGCCACCGCGAGCAGCGTCTCGCGGCGCCGGCGGACCGGAACGATCCTGGCCTCGCGTCGTTGGGTGTTCTCGGCATCGGCCACCGCGAGCGCGGCGCTGATCGCCTGCTCCCGCCGCTCCGCGGGCATGGGCGCGACCGGCGCCGCCACCGAGTCGCGAACCGATCGCAGCAACTCGACTCGAGCCATCAGCACGTCGTCCTGCTCGATCTCGGCGATCTCAGCCGGGGTTGCCTCACCGTCGAGATACGCCGAGACGAGTTCGTCTTCGCGGAATTGTCCGTCACTCATGATTGCTTGCCTCGTCGTTTCGACGTTCCGCGGCGTCGTGGTGGTTCCCGCCGTTGGCTCGCATCGCCTCCGCCAACCGGGCTCGGCCTCTCGCGATCCGGGATCTGACCGTTCCCGCGGGGATTCGCAGGATCGACCCGATCTCTGCGTAGTCACAGCCGGCGACGTCACGCAACACGACTGGTGCTCGAAACTCCTCGGGCAACTGGGCCAGCGCGGCATCAAGGTCGAGTCGTGCCACCACCGCGGTCGAGTCGTCGGCGGTGGCCGTGCCGGCGAAGCGGTCGCTTGCCTCTATCACCGTCGGCACCGGGCGGCGGCTACGTCTCCGCAGTTCGTCGAGGGCGGCGTTGGTTGCTACCCGGTAGGCCCAGGTCGAGAACTTGGCTGTGCCGTGGAAGCGGGGGAGCCCCCTGACGATGGCAATGAGCGCTTCCTGGGTGGCGTCCTGTCCGTCGGCGTCGTTGCCGGCCAGGCGCCTGCAGATGGCGTGGATCTGATCATGGTGGAGCCGCAGCAACTGCTCGAGAGCACGCCGGTCTCCGGCCTGTGCGGCCTTGGTGAGTCTGGCGTCGTCGAGGTCGTCGCGAATCGAAACCGGCTCCCAGCGATGGGCTATACGGCTGGAACCTGGTACGCCAGGCCCAGCACGCCCTGACCGGCGTGGGTGCCCACGACCGGTCCGACCTTGCAGACCCGGATGTCGCCGGAGTGCACTTCGGCCAGCATCTTGCAGAAATCGTCCACGTCGGGAGCCTCGCCGTGCATGACCGCGAGGTGTTCCACCGGCGCGGCCGCCCTCACCGTGTCGCGCAGCCACCCGAGCGCCTTGCGCCGGGTCCGTTGCTTGGCGGCCTCCGCCACCTCGCCACTGGAGATGTCGACGATGGGCTTGATCGACAACATCGAGCCGAGCAGGGCCTGGGCGCCGCCGATGCGTCCCCCCTTGCGGAGGTTCTCCAGGGTGTCGAGGGTGCCGAAGACGTGCGTTCGCTCGGAGGCGTCCGCCACGAATCTCTCGATGGCGTCGGCGTCGGCGCCGTCGGTGGCCATGCGAGCCGCCTGCAGCACCAGCGTGCCCAGTCCGGCCGTCACCGACCGGCTGTCCAGCACCCGGATGTCGACGCCGCCATCGGTAGCCCGGATGGCGTCGGCAGCCTGCACCGCCGACTGCATCGTGGCTGAGATGGCCGCAGACAGGTTGATGCACACGACAGCCTCCGAGCCGGCGTCCAAGCACCGCCGGAAGGCCTGTTCGAAGCGTCCGGGCGGCGGTGCCGCGGTCTGCGGCAACTCCTCGGTGGCCGCCATCCGCTGATAGAAGTCCTCCACCGCGATCTGCTCGCGGTCGACGAACTCGTCGGTTCCGAAACGGATGAACAACGGGACGATCTGCACATCAAGCCCGTCGAGTTCGGCGTCGCCGAGGTCGCAGGAACTGTCGGTGACGATGCCAACGGCCATGTCAGCTCCTCGTGTTGCTGGTTGTGGGAGATTGGCGCCCAGCCCCGCATCGATCCCTCTGCGGCGGTGGAGCCGGTGTAGCGACGGTAGCACCGCTCAGCGAGGCGATGGTGCAGGACTGCGTGTCCGGTCAGGCCAGGTCGCGGTGCAGGACTGCGAGTCGGTCGGGCTCTAGGTGGAACCCGCACCGCTGATACAGCGCGAGGGCTCGCTCGTTGTCGGGCGGGGTGTTGACCAGCGCGGTTCGCGCACCTCGGCGTTGCAGCCAGTTCAGGGCGTCCAAGACCAGCATCGTGCCCAGGCCCCGGCCCTGGGAGTGGGTTGCCACCGCCAGCCGCTGCAAGTAGCCCATCGGCCCCGCTCGTCCCGTGATGCTGTAGGCCGCCACCTCCGGGCTCCGGATCACTCGCCACCGACTTGACGGTGTGGCGGTGCGGGCCTCGTGGAGACCGTCGGCGTCGAGGCGCCAGAACGGGGGGAAGGCCCCGGCATCAACCCGCAGAACGCCGTCCAGATCACGCCGGCGGGCCCTCCGGGTACGCCCGCCAGGGTAAGCCAGCCTTCCGTAGGCCTCTAGATCCCGGCTCAGGGCCGTGAGCTCGGACCGGATGCTGAAGCCGTCGCTGACCAGCCGGTCGCGTGCCGGCGGAGCAACGGCAGCAGTAGTGACGGACCTGAACCCCTGGTGCAGGAGCCGATCCCGCAGGGAGGCCAATACCGGGGGCACGAGAGTCGAAGCGGCGGTGACCGGGGCGAGGTACGCCACGTCATGCTGGCCCTGCCAGGGCCCGACGCGAAATCGCGCCGAGCCGATCCTTACCGAAGTCAGTGCCACGAACTCAGACGTCGCATGCGCCGCCACGATACGCGCCGGTGGTGGTAGTGGTCTCGGTCCGGGCCGGATTCGTGCGCCTACCCGGCTCGGCCTCTCAGCCGAGCAGGAGGCACCAGGTACGATCCGGATCGTGCTGGTGATCACCGACGAGCGTTTCCTCGACCACGACACCGGGTACCGGCATCCCGAGAGGCCTGACCGCTTGAGAGCCGCACTGGCCGGGGTGACTGCAGTGGACGCCGAGTTGCTCTCGGACAGCCGCACACCGAGGCCGGCGGAGCGGTCGGAGTTGGAGCTGGTTCATCGTCCGGAGATGATCGATCGGGTCGTAGCCCTCGCGGAGCATGGCGGCGGCCACCTGGACGCCGACACTCCCATGGGCGAAGCCAGCCTGAACGCAGCACTGCTCGCGGCCGGAGCGGTGCTGTCGGCTGTGGAGCAGCTCGGCGCGGGGGGCACCGAAGCTGAGGCCTACTGCATCGTGCGGCCGCCCGGACATCACGCCACGCCTTGGGCGTCCATGGGCTTCTGCCTGTTCAACTCGGTTGCCGTGGCCGCGGCCTCGCTGGCCGAGGCCGGCCACCGGGTTGCCATTGTCGATATAGACGCCCACCACGGCAACGGCACGCAAGACGTGTTCTTCAGCCGTGACGATGTTCTCTATGCGTCCATTCACCAGTACCCGCTCTATCCGGGCACGGGAGCGCTCGACGAGCGGGGCGCCGGCACAGGAGAGGGCTTCACGATCAATGTGCCACTGCCGCCCGGCGCTACCGGCGAGGTGGCCCGGGCCGCGCTGGACGAAGCGATCATTCCGGCGGTCGAGCGGTTCGCCCCGGATTGGCTGTTGGTGTCGGCGGGCTATGACGGGCATCGGGCCGACCCGTTGACGGGCCTGTGCTATTCGTCGTCGGACTACGGAGACTTCGTCCGTCAGCTGATGCCGCTGGCGCCGCGGACGGTGGCCGTGCTCGAGGGCGGCTACGACCTGGAAGCCACACGGGCCTCGTCGTACGCCGTGGCCGGAGCATTGCTGGGCCTCGAGTTGCGGCCCGAGCCCGCCAGCCGCGCCGGCCCCGGCATGGAGGTCGTGCGAGCGGCGGCCGAGCTCGCCACGCGAGACGACATGCGGTGAAGGCCCAGGTGCGGTGAAATGGCCCAGGCGCGGTGAAGGCCACGGTGCGGTGACGGCAGAGGCCCGGGAGGCGCTGTCGGCGGCGCGGCGCGCCGCATCCGGTCTGACCCTGCTCTTCGAGGCCGCAGGGCATCGGTTGTACCTCGTCGGTGGGGTGGTGCGTGAGGCTGTCGCCGGCCGGTTCGGACCTGGAGCGGATCTCGACTGCACCACTGACGCCCGCCCGGCGGCCGTGCGGCGGATCGTCGGTGATGTGGCAACGTCGGTCTGGACCCAGGGCGAGCGGTTCGGCACCATCGGGTGCGTCGTGGACGGGCGGGCCTTCGAGATCACCACCCACCGCGCCGAACACTATGAGCGGTGGTCGCGCAAGCCTGTGGTGGCCTTCGGTGACGACGTGATCCAGGACCTGGCGCGTCGCGACTTCACCGTCAATGCGATGGCGATCGACACGGCCGACGGCGCCCTGATCGACCCGTACGGTGGGCGGGACGACCTGATGGCTCAGGTGTTGCGTACGCCTCTCGACCCCGCGGTCTCCTTCGGCGACGACCCGCTGCGCATGCTGCGAGCGGCACGGTTCATCGCCAGCCATGGGCTGGCGCCCGACGATGCTCTGGTCGGTGCGGTGGAGGCCATGGGCGACCGGCTGGACATCGTCTCGGTGGAGCGAGTACGCGACGAATTCGAGAAGCTGCTGCTGCTTGACGACCCGTCGGAGGGCTTCCGCTTCCTGTTCCACACCGGCCTGATCGAGCGGGTGGTTGAAGGCCTGGCTCGCCGCGACCCCGCGGAAGTGGGCCGGATAGCGGCTGCTGTGGCCGCCGAGCCGGCAGCCCGATGGGCCTCGTTGTTCGTACGCGACACGGCTGAGGCCGCCGCGGCCTGCCTGCGCAGGCTGCGCTGCTCGAACGCGGTGGTCTCGTCAGCGGCCGCGCTGATCGCGACCCGGGACCGGTTGGCCCACACGGGCAGCAGCCGGCCCGAGGTGCGCCGGCTCGTCGCTTCGTCTCCAGCGCCGGTGGATGCCGCCCTCGCCTTTGCCATCGCGGTGGCCACGACCTCCGGCCAGTCGAGTGATCGGCTGCTCGACTTTGCAGGCACGCTCACCGAGCTGCGAAGAGTCGAGGATGTCGACAATCTCACGCTTCCGGTCGACGGCGACGAAGTGATGGCAGTACTCGGCCTCGACCCCGGTCCGGATGTTGGTCGCGCCCTTGCGTTCCTGCGCGAGAGGGCCTTCGAGGAAGGCCCGCCCAGCAGGGCCGAGGCGGTGGAAGCCCTGCAACGGTGGCGGGCAACGGACTACTGTGCCGAACCGTGAAGCCGAATCCGTTCAGCCTGGCTGCCGCTGAGAGCGGCCTGCCGGACGGGTCGGCGGCTGCCGCTGAGAGCGCCCTCGCGCCGGAGGGATCCACGACCGCGGCCGTGGACTACCGGCTGGCTCGGGCGGCCACTCTGAGAGCCTGGAAGTCGGGCCAGCTCGGTCGGCACGAGGTCTGCGACGCTCAACGGGAGTTGCACAGGAACGCGGAGTTCTGTGGCCAGCCGGCGGGCCGCATGTGTCCGGTGTGCGCGGTCGCGGGCCTCGTCGAGGTCACGTATGTCTTCGGTTCGCGGCTCCCCAAGCACGGCCGCTGTGTCACGACCCGGGCAGAGATGCGGCGCTTGCAGCACCGCGCCAGCCTGTCGACCGGGTACGTGGTTGAGGTCTGCACCGACTGCGGCTGGAACCACCTTGTGCGCCGGTTCACCCTCGGCGGCAAGCGCTCGGCCTGACATCTCTTGATATCTGCTTGACCCGCTTGCGGTCGTGCCTCGGCGGGCGGTAGCCTGCGGTCACCGCTGGCAGCCACAGCGCGCTGGACGGGAAGGAGCATCCCATGGACACGCTCACCGCGCCCGCCATACGGGTACGCAAAGTTCGAGACGGAGCTGATCCGCTGGTGATGGTGACGGCGTACGACGCGCCGAGCGCCCGAGTCGTGGACGAGGCGGGTGCCGACCTCATCCTGGTCGGCGATTCCGTTGCCATGGTCGTGCTCGGCTACGACGACACCCTGCAGGTGACCGTCGACGACATGGCCCATCACGTGGCCGCCGTGGCGAGGACCAAGCCCGACGCCCACATCGTGGGCGACCTGCCATGGATGAGCTACCACGTGTCGGCCTCCAGGACGGTCCGCAACGCGGCGCAACTCATCAGGGCGGGGGCACACTCGGTGAAGCTGGAGGGCGGTCGCAAACGCCTGCCGATGATCGAACGCATCTGCGACGCCGAGATACCGGTGATGGGTCACATCGGCCTCACGCCCCAGTCGGTGCACGCCATGGGAGGCTTCAAGGTTCAGGGCCGCAAGGCCGAGGCAGCTCGCCGGCTGGTGCAGGCGGCGAAGTCACTGGCGCACGCCGGTTGCTACGCGATCGTGCTTGAGGGCGTTCCCGTCCAGGTGGCGGAGATGGTCACCGAAGCGATCGAGATCCCGACGATCGGCATCGGCGCCGGCCCCCACTGCGACGGTCAGGTGCTCGTCTACCACGATCTGCTGGGGATCGAGCAACGGCTTGCTCCGAAGTTCGTGCGTCGCTACGCGGATCTGCATGCCGCCGCCACGGAGGCTGTGCGCCGCTTCTCCGACGATGTTCGTTCCGGTGCCTTCCCGGCCCTGGAGGAGTCGTACCACCTGTCGGAGGCCGAGTTGGCCGCGCTAGGAGTCGCCGGCGTCTAGCGCACAGGCCGGGCGGGTGGGGCGCGCCCCCGATCAGCTCTGTCACAATCCGAGGGCATCTGGGGAAGGCTCTGTGGATGGCTGGGGATGGAGCGCCGGTCACCAGGCCAACGGACTGGGGCCGGCCGGTTGGGACGCGGTCCGGTTGGCACCGGGGTAGCGGCCGATACCCTGCGTGCCGACAATGTGACTGGCTCCGGTTCATCCGATCGGGTCCAGTCTGTTTTCGACAACACAGAATTCCCCAACCCTGCCCCGGAGAGGGGCCCCGGCTCCGCCGGGTCCAGAGGGAGGTGCTTGCCCGTGCTGCGGGCCTACGAACTGATGATCATCATCGATTCCGATGTCGGAACGGCCGATGTCGAGTCGGTGATCGCCCAGGTGGCCGGCCTCGTCACCGACGAGGGAGGGGCGATCGTGTCCACCGACAACTGGGGTCGGCGCAAGTTCGCCTACAAGATCAACCACAAGACCGAGGGCACGTACGTGGTCTGGGAGATCGTGACCGACACGGCCGGTCTTCCCGACACCGAACGGCGGCTGCGGCTCGCGGACGACATCGTTCGCCACAAACTGTTCAGGCTTCCCGAGGCCGAGGCTGAGCGCCGCGGTCTGCTTGCGGAAGCCACGCCGGCGGCGGCCGGCTGAGATCCGGAGGTTCCTCAATGGGATTCGACAACACCGTAACCGTCGTGGGCAACGTCACCCGCGACCCTGAACTGCGATTCGCCCAATCGGGCATGGCCATCGCCCAGTTCGGCGTGGCCTGGAATCGCAGGCGACAGGACCAGGAGGACGAAGTCTCGTTCTTCGACGTCACCTGCTTCCGTCAGCTCGCCGAGAACGTCGCCGAATCGGTTCGCAAGGGAGCTCGGGTGGTCATCTACGGCACCCTCCAGCAGCGGAGCTGGGAGACGGACAGCGGGGACCGTCGCTCGAAGGTCGAGATTCTGGCAGACGATGTGGCGCCCAGCTTGAAATGGGCCACGGCCGCGATCACCAGGAACGAGCGGCCGGGCGGCGGTGACTACCGCGGCGGCGGCCGCGGTGACGGCAGGTCCCGCAGTTCGGGCGGATCCCGGCCGGGTGGTCTTGAGGCGCTCGAGTCTCGACACACCGGCGGGACGCAGCAAACAGGCGCGGCGAGTTCCAGCGTCGACGAGGAACCGTTCTGAGACCGGTCCGCCGATTCTGAGACGAGGAGACAGCAGTGCCCAAGACCAAGGTGCGGGGCAAGAACCGCGACAACAATCGCCGAGCGAAGAAGAAGGTGAGCTTCCTCACCACTGAGGGAATCACCTACGTCGACTGGAAGAACGAGAAGCTGCTGCGGAAGTTCATGTCCGAGCGGGCCAAGATCCGAGCTCGGCGTGTGACCGGCAACAACGCCCAGCAGCAGAAGCTGGTCGCCGATGCCATCAAGCTGGCTCGCGAGATGGCCCTGGTTCCCTACTCGAACCGGGTCACGACCCAGCGTCAGAACAAGGACCGCGACGGCCGGTCCCGCGCCGCCGGGCCGGTGCCGCGCCCGTCCGCGCCGCCTCCCGGGGGTGCGTCCGCCGAGGAAGAAGCGGACGATGCCGACGCAGCCACCACCGAACTCGTCGATGCCATGACCGCCACCGCCGGCGAGGACCGAGCATGAAGGTCGTCCTGCGCGCCGATGTGGACGGGCTGGGCCGCAAGGGCGACGTGTGCGATGTGGCCGCCGGCTACGCCCGCAACTATCTCGTTCCCAAGGGCCTGGCTCTGAAGTCGTCGGCCGGCGCGGAGCGCCAGGCCGAGGCGATGCGACGCAGCGCAGCGCTGCGCCGGGCGGCGGACCGCGCCGATGCCGAAGAGATTGCGGTGAGGCTTGCTCCAGCCGTTCTGACGGTGTCGGCCCGTGCCGCGGAGTCCGGGCACCTCTACGGCTCGGTGGGACCGGTCGACATCGTGGCCGCGGTCGAGTCGCAGGTCGGGGCAGTGGTCGACAGCAAGGCCGTGGCCCTGGAGGCACCCATCAGGGAGACCGGCTCCCATACCGTGCTGTTCCGGCTCCACGATGACGTGGAGGTGCCGGTGACGGTCGAGGTCACTGCACTGGATTGATCCGCCCACAGCGCGTCCACCAAATTCCCCGACCGCGGCCGGGAAATCCCCCGAGTTATCCCCGGTAGCCAGACTCGCGTGTCACACCCCGCCGTTACCGTCGTGATTTCACAGCGGGCACTGTGGGGAGACATGAAGGGCGTCAGTTCGTGAGCATTGCCGATAGCGCGCCGTGGCCCGGCGGGGGCACAAGCACCGTGGCCGAACGGCGCGACGTGCGCGTTCCTCCTCACAACCTCGTGGCCGAAGAGTCCCTACTGGGTGCCATGCTGCTGTCGCGCGACGCCATTGCCGACGTGCTGGAGACGGTGACCGCGGAGCACTTCTACCGGCCCGCGCACGCTCGGGTCTTCGAAGCGGTGCACAGCCTCTACAGCGCCGGCGACCCGGCCGACGCGGTGACGGTGGCCGAGATCCTCGAGCGCAACGACACGCTGGAGGCCATTGGCGGCCTGGACGGCCTGCTCTCGCTGCAGATGAACACGCCGGCGACCTCGAACGCCGCCTCCTACGCCCGCATCGTGCAGGAGAACCACACGCTGCGCCGCCTCATCGAGGTGGCCGGCGAGATAGCGGAGTTGGGCTACGGCCGCCCCGACGATGTGACCAAGGCAGTGGACTGGGCCGAGAACCTGATGTACCAGGTGGCTCAGGGCCAGGTGGGGGACAACACGGTCCAACTCTCGGAACTGCTGGACGGCACGCTGGACAGACTCGAGGAGCTCTACGAGCACGGCGGGACCATCACCGGTACCGCCACCGGCTACAACGATCTCGACAAGCTGCTGTCGGGTCTGCAGCCGTCCTCGCTGTACGTGGTCGGTGGCCGTCCGTCCATGGGCAAGACCTCGTTCGCGCTGGGTATGGCCGCGCACGCGGCCATACGCGGGCAGCGGCCGGTCCTGGTCTTCTCGCTGGAGATGGGCCACATGGAGCTGACCCAGCGGCTGCTCTGCTCCGAGGCCCGGGTCGACTCCACCAAGATGCGCGACGGCCGTCTCGACGACGACGACTGGAACCGGATCAACACCGCCATCGGCCGGCTGGCGGACGCACCCATCTGGATCGACGACAACCCGAACGTGACGGTCATGGAGATCAGGGCCCGCGCTCGTCGCCTGAAGAGCCAGGTCGGCGACCTCGCCATGGTCGTCGTGGACTACCTGCAGTTGATGACGGGCCGTCAGAGCGCCGACAACCGCCAGGTCGAGGTAGCCGAGATCTCGCGGGGTCTGAAGATCCTCGCCCGCGAGCTCGAATGCCCCGTCGTGGCGCTGTCGCAGCTCTCCCGCAATCTCGAGATGCGCCAGCAGAAGCGTCCCATCCTCGCTGACCTGCGGGAGTCGGGCGCCATCGAGCAGGACGCCGACGTGGTGATGTTCATCTACCGCGACGAGGTCTACAACCCCGACAACGCCGACACCTCGGGCACGGCCGAGGTGATAGTGGCCAAGAACCGCAACGGACCCACAGCCACCACCACTCTGGCGTTCCTGTCGCGGTTCACCACGTTCGCCAACTTCGCGGCCCGAGCCGCCATCTGAGGGAGATCCTGGGTGTTCCTCGGGCAGAACCTCCTGGCTTGGTTGGTGCTGGCCCTGGGGGCGTCGATGGCTGCGGGCAACCTGGCGGCACTGCTGCGGCCGAGACCGGACCGTCGCGACCCGACCGATCTGGATCGCGCTCCGGTGGGCCGCAGCATTCTCTACATAGTCGTCGGTTCGGTGGCCGCGGTGTGGGCCATAGCATCACTACTGTCCTCCTGATCCGAGCGGCCGAGCTTGCGAGGCCGCGGCCCGAGCGGCCCTCAGGTCGCAGCGAACAAGAGCGGGAATGAAAGGCCGAGCCATGACACCTTCAGCACTGATCGGCCATCTGGACCCTGCCTCGCTCGATCTTGCGATGTCGCCGCAAGCCCGGCCGCTGTTCGACCGGGTGGTCGAATTCGTGGCCGTCGAGGTGGAGCCGGTCACGGCCGAGTTCTTCAGGCTCGGCGAGGGCCGGGCTGAGCGCTGGGGCTACGGCTCCGGTCAGCTCGAGTTGCTCGACAGCCTCAAGGCGCGGGCCAAGGCCGCCGGGCTGTGGAACTTCTTCCTGCCCGACGCCACCAGCGGAGAGGGCCTGAGCAACCTCGACTACGCCTACATCGCGGCCGAACTCGGCAAGAACCCCATCGCCTCGGAGTGCCTCAATTGCAGCGCCCCGGACACCGGCAACATGGAGGTGCTCGAACGGGTGGGCACGCCCGCGCAGAAGGAGCAGTGGCTCGAGCCTCTGCTGGCCGGAGAGATCAGGTCGTGTTACGCCATGACCGAGCCGACCCTGGCCTCATCGGATGCCAAGAACATCGCCACACGGGCGGTGCTCGACGGCGACGAATGGGTCATCACCGGCGAGAAGTACTACATCTCGGGAGCCGGGGACCCACGCTGCAAGATCATGATCTGCATGGTGCAGACCAGTCCCGATGGTCCTTCGCACCGCCGGCAGTCTCAGATCCTGGTGCCCATGGACACGCCGGGCGTGAACGTGATCGGCCCGATGCATGTGTTCGGCGAGGACGATGCGCCACATGGCCACATGCACATCCGACTCGATGACGTACGGGTGCCGACATCGAACATCCTGCTCGGCGAGGGTCGCGGCTTCGAGATATCCCAGCTGCGCCTCGGCCCGGGCCGCATCCATCACTGCATGCGCTCCATCGGAGCGGCCTCCAAGGCCTTGGACCTCATGGTGCGCCGGGGTCTGAGCCGGGAGGCCTTCGGGCGCCCCCTGGCCCAACTCGGCGGGAACACCGAGATCATCGCCCGGGCCCGGGTGGAGATCGAGGCCATGCGGCTCATGGTGCTGCGGGCAGCCAAGGCCATGGACACCCTCGGCAACGCCGAGGCCCGAGTCTGGGTGAGCGCGGTGAAGGCCATGGTTCCGGAACGGGTCTGCAACATCATCGACCAGGCCATCCAGATGCATGGCGCCACCGGCGTTTCGCAGTGGACGCCGCTGGCCCGCATGTACACCAACCAGCGGACCCTGCGCTTGGCGGACGGTCCCGACGAGGTTCACTGGTTCGTGGTCGGCCGGGCGGAATTGGCGGCCCACGAAGGGCTCAGCGATCCGGCCGAGGAGGCGCGGCAGCGACAGCTTGCGGGGAATTGAAGTAGCGTTCGCCGGACGATTGACCGCTTGCATGAGCGTGAAGGAGGTCGACGCGTGACGATCACCTCGGAGCGACACAGCCCCGACGTTCCTCTGCCCGCCGGAGGCGAAGCCGGTGCGACCACGGTTGCGTCGTTGGCCCGGGACTGGGCCCGGCGCAGCCCCCAGCAGGTCGCCATGCGGGAGAAGGACTTCGGCATCTGGCAGGAATACACCTGGGCCCAGACCTGGGACCTGATCGAGACCGCGGCCCATGGTCTGCTGGAGCTGGGTGTCGACGCCGGTGATCGAGTGGCCATCCACTCCGAGGACCGGCCCGAATGGGTCGTTCTCGACCTTGCCGCCGTGGCCGTGCGGGGCGTGACCGTCGGCCTGTACCCGACCAACCCGACCGCCGAAGTGGAGTACTTGATCGGCGACTGCACGCCGGTGGTCTTCTTCGCCGAGGATCAGGAGCAGGCCGACAAGGTGCTCGAGGTTCCCCATGGGACGGCCGCCTCCGTCCGGCGCATCATCTACACCGAGCCGAGAGGCTTCGGTGACTACGACGACCCGCGGCTGCTGTTCTGGGACACCTTCCTGGAGATGGGCCGTCGCCACCGCGAAGCCCACCCCGGAGCGGTGGCTGAGCGGATGGCCGCCGCCGCCGACACCGATGTGATGACGCTGGTGTACACCTCCGGCACCACCGGTCCGCCCAAGGGCGCAATGCTGACCAACGCCAATGCGAGCTACTGCGTCGACAAGATCGTCAACGAGACCGACCGCTTCCCCGACGGCACCGGCCCCAACCCCAAGGACCTCATCGTCACGTACCTGCCGCTGTGCCATGTGGCTGAACGGATCTTCTCCACTTGGACCCTCGTCGGGGCGGGCCCGTCCCTGAACTTCGCGGAGTCGATCGAGACTGTCACCGAGAACCTGCGTGAGATCCAGCCGACGCTGTTCTTCGCCGTGCCCAGGATCTGGGAGCGGTTGCATGCCCTGGTCACCATCAAGGGCAGCGATGCGACCTTCTTCAAGCGGGTCTGCCTGCGCTTCGCGATGGCCCTGGCGCAGGTGATCGGACGGCAGAAGGTGGCCAACGGCGGCAGCCACACGCTGGTGACCCGCCTGCTGTACGCCGTGGGCCAACCGCTGGTGTTCCGGGCCATGAAGGAGCGGATCGGTCTGCGCCGCTGCCGTCACGCCGGCTCGGGCGCGGCCGCCATCGCGCCCGAGGTGCTCGAGTTCTTCATCGGCATCGGCGTGCCGGTGTTCGAGCTGTACGGCATGACCGAGAACTCGGCCGTGGCCACCTGCAACTTCGCGGGCCGGATGAAGCTGGGGACGGTGGGCGAGCCGTACGCCGACATCGGCCTGCGCATCGACGAGACGACCGGAGAGATCCAGACCAAGCATCCCGGCGTGTTCGCGGGCTACTGGAACAAGCCCGACCAGACGGCGGAGACGTTCACCGACGACGGCTGGCTGATGACCGGGGACGTGGGGGAGTGGGTGGACGGCACCCACATAAAGATCGTCGACCGCATCAAGCACATCATCATCACGTCCGGGGGCAAGAACATCTCGCCGTCGGAGATCGAGAACAGCCTGAAGACGTCGCCCTATGTGAAGGAGGCGATGGTCATCGGCGACGGCCGCAGGTTCGTGACCGCCCTGATCGGCATCGAGCTCGAGACGGTGGGCGACTGGGCCCAGCGCAACAACATCCCCTACACCACCTACCGGGACCTCTCCGAGAAGGAAGAGGTGATCGAGTTGGTCTCCGACGTGGTGGACGAGACCAACAAGAAGTTCGCGCGGGTCGAGCAGATCAAGAGGTTCAAGATGCTGCCGAAGGAGCTCGACCACGAGGACGGGGAGTTGACCGCGACCCAGAAGCTCAAGCGCAACGCCATGGAGGACATGTTCCGCGACCTGGTGGAGTCGATGTACTGATGGGTCGCGCCCCTGTGCAGGCTGAGAGATCGACGCGCTGATGGTCGGAGCCGTCGGCGGGAGGCTCGCGGCGATCGACCTGCGTCGGGGCGCGCCGGTGGGCTTCCTGATCGGTGCGCTGGCCGCGTCGGTGATCTTCGGGATGGTGCAGCTGGCCAACGATCCGGCCCTGTTCTTCCAGACGCTGATGAAGTCGCTGGGCCTGGGCTCGGTGTACGCCCTGATCGCGCTCGGCTTCGTGCTCATCTTCAAGGCCACCCAGACCGTCAACTTCGCCCAGGGCGCCCTCGCGGCCACCGGCGCGCTGTTCCTGGCGTTCCTGGTGCAGAAGCGCAGCATCTTCTCCGAGGGCGAGAGCGTGGTCGAGCGCGACGGCCACATCCCCTTCACCAACATTGCCAACCCACTCGACAGCCTGGGTGGCCCGCAGTGGGTGCACTGGTCGCTCAGCGTGATCATCGCTCTCGCGTTCGCGGCGGTGGTCGGACTCGTGGTCGAGCGATTGGCGATACGGCCCATGATCGGTGAGCCGCTCTTCTCGGTGGCGGTGATCACCCTCGGCCTCGAGATCATGTTCCGGGTCTTCAACAACGACGCGGTCGAGATCGAACTGCGCCCCATCGGCGTGCCCTGGGAGATAAGCGGGTTCAAGGTGGGCGGCGCGTTCATCAACTGGAGCTTCGTGGCCGCCATGATCACGGCCGCGGCCGCCTTCGTGGCCGTGTACTTCTTCTACCGGTCGCGGCTCGGCATAGCCATGCGGGCGGTTGCCTTCGACCAGGAAGCGGCCATGGCGCAGGGGATCAACGTCGGCCGGGTCTTCGCCATCGCCTGGGCCGCGGGCGCAGTCCTGGCCGCCATCGGGGGGATCTTCGCCACCCAGCCACCGATTGAGCAGACGGTCTCCGTCGACCAGGGCACGGCCAACATCGCCTTCCGGGCTCTTCCCGCGGTGATCCTGGGAGGGTTGGACTCGGTGACGGGGGCTCTGCTGGGCGGTCTGATAGTGGGCGTGGCCGAGATCTACGCCGGGCAGTACGCGGCGGCCAACACCTCGTGGCTCGGAGCCGGATACCCGCTGATCGTTCCCTACATCGTGATGATCATCGGTCTGCTGGTGCGGCCCTACGGCCTGTTCGGCACACCTGAGATCGAGAGGGTGTGACGAGCAGTGCTCGGCCGGCCCCGCCTGTACACCGCATACCGCCAGGAAGTTCAGCTGCTCCCGACGTGGACCCAGAAGGTGGTGTGCACGCTGTTCGTGGCGCTGCTGTTCCTGCTGCCTTTCGATCTGCCGGTCATCAGCCACATCCCCCTCGTGCGCTTCCTGGGCGACAGCGACTGGATGCGGCCCATGGCGCTGTTGATGGTGCTGGCCATCGCCGCCCTCGGCCTCAACCTGCTGGCCGGTGTGGCCGGTCAGGTGTCGCTGGGCCACGCCTTCTTCATGGGGGTCGGCGCCTGCACCGCGGTGTACCTCGGAGGAACCAGCGGCCAGGAGACTTGGGGCCACGGCCTGCCGATCTGGATCTGGCTTCCCGGCGCGGGCATCGTCGCCGCCCTGGTGGGGGTGGCCGTGTCCCCGGTGGCGGTGCGGCTCCGGGGCCTGTATCTGGCCATCGTCACTCTGGGCCTCGTCTTCCTGGGCATCCATTTCGGCAACACCAGCTGGGGCCGCAAGATCGCCGGACCGCCCGCGCTGGGCCGTGAGTTCCCCGGTCTGGATGTGCGGCTGTGGAAGGAGGAGGCCCCGCTCATAAATGTGGAGGACGACGGCGCCTGGCTCTGGTTCGACGTCAGCGACCTCCAGAAGCGGTACCTGTTCCTGCTGGTGCTCACCATCGCGTTCACGCTCGTAGCCAAGAACCTGACCCGCACCCGCACCGGCCGGGCCCTGCAAGCGATCCGGGACCGCGACATCGCGGCCGAGGTCATGGGCGTGCCCGAGTTCCGCTACAAGGTGGTCGCCTTCGCGGTGTCGTCGTTCTTCGCGGGCGTCGCCGGGGCCCTGTTCTCGGCCCTGTCGCAGCGGATCCTGGCCACCGACTTCGGCCTGTTCCTGTCGGTGGAGTTCATCGCCATCCTGCTGATCGGCGGGGCCGGGACCACGTCCGGCACGCTGATCGGCACCTTCTTCGTGGTGATGGTGCCCCAATTCGTGGAGGAGTTCACCAAGTGGCTCGACCGTGCCGAGGGCGGACTCACCGAGCTGCTGGCCCGGTTCCTGCTCACCGAGGGGGACGACTTCGGCATCATCAACACCGCCATCCAGACTCCGGGATGGACGCTCAGCGTATTCGACTGGAACATCGTCCTGTTCGGCGCGCTCATCGTCATTTTCCTGATCGTGGAGCCGTTGGGAATCTTCGGCATCTGGGTGCGAGTACGCAACTACTGGAAGAGGTGGCCGTTCAGCTATTGAGGTTCGCTATTGAAAAGGCAGCAATCCTCCGCCAAGATGTGGGCACCGTTCGAGTGCTCCTAGACCAGCAGACAACCTTGGAGGCAATACCGTGAAACGAACGAGATGGTTACTTGCAGTGATGTGTGCCGTGGCCCTGGTCGCCGCGGCGTGCGGCGACGACGAGCCCGATACGTCGGCAGCCGACGCAGCTGCCGCACAGGCGGAAGCGGCCGCGGCAGCCGAGGAAGCCGCCATGGCCGAAGCGGAGAGGGCCGCGGCCCAAGCTGAGGCCGACGAGGCCCAAACCGCCGCGGAGGAAGCGCAAGCGGCTGCGGAGGAAGCCGCGGCAAGGCTGGCGGAAGCGGAGGCGGCCGCCGCAGAGGCCAGCGCTGAACAGCAGGCCGAGGCGCAGGCCGCGCTCGAAGCGGCCCAGGCTGAGGCCGAAGCTGCTCAGGCTGCAGCGGAGGAGGCCCAGGCTGAGGCTGAGGCGGCCGCGGATGAAGCTGCCGCGGCCCAGGAGGCCCTGGCCGCGGCCGAGGGCGCGATAGCTCACGACATCGGTGTGGACATAGGGTCGAAGACGATCCGGGTTGGCCTCAACACCGACCTGACCGGCATCTTCGCTCCGCTAACCACCAAGATCACCGACGCCCACCTGGTCTACTGGGAGTGGGTCAACGACAACGGCGGGATCCAGGGCTGGACGATCGAGCCGGTCGTGCTCGACAACGCCTACGACGTGCCCACACACCTCGAGAACTACGAGGTCTTCTCGGGTGACGGTCCTGAGAGCGTTGTGATGTTCGCCACGTCGACCGGCTCACCTCACTCCGCGGCGACCGCCGAACTACTCATCGAGGACAACATGGCCGCCATCCCGCTGTCGTGGTACTCGGGCTGGGCCGACCCATCGATCGGCAAGAACCTGTTCGAGGTGCAGACCAACTACTGCATCGAGGCCATGAACGGCACGACCTATATGGCCGAGACCTACGGTCCGAACGTGGCCATCGCCACCTTTCCCGGCGATTACGGCCAGGACGCAGCCCGGGGCGTGAAGATCGCGGCCGAGGCACTGGGCCTCAACGTTGTCTACGACGGCGAGGGCGCGGTCATCCCCGGCGCAGACCAGACCCCGGTCATAACCGGCATTGTCGAGTCCGGAGCAGACTGGGTGTGGGTCACGCTCAACCCCAGCACGACAGCACAGCTCCTGGGCGGCTCGGCCGCGGCCGGCTACACCGGTCAGTGGATAGGCAGCGCGCCGAGCTGGAACCCGGCTCTGCTGCTCGTCGACGGCTTCAAGGAGTTGGCCGACGCGTTCTACACCCATTCCACCTACACGGTGCTTCTGGGCGAGGGCGCGGGCGCCGGCGCGGTAGGAGAGGCCGCAGGCATGCAGGAGCTGCTCGACGTGATGCGCGAGTACCGCCCCGACGCCAGCTGGGATGACTTCTACATCATCAGCTGGATCCAGGGCTATGTCGTGCACCAGATCCTCGACCAAGCCATCAGCAACGGCAACATCACTCGGGCCGGGGTGTTGGCCGCGGCCAATCAGGTCACGGCCAACCTGAACGGTCTGGCACCCGACCAGTCCTGGGTGGGCAACCCCAACGACAACGTCGTGCGCGAGACGTACCTGTATGACGTTGACCTGTCCCTGTACACGCCGGGGGCCACCATCTCGGATGAGAGGGCCAACAGCGGCTTCTCGCTGATCAAGGGGCCATATGCCTCCGAGACGGCCCTGAACTGGGAGTACGAGCCCTGCTTCGTGGCTTCCTAGTCCGTTAAGGCCTGCCGGCGGGGCGGTACTGCAGCGCAGGCCGCCCCGCCGGGGCCTGCCCGCCCACAAGACTGCCAAATGCTCGAAGTCGCCAACCTTGAGGTCGTCTACAACGAGGTTGTCCTTGTGCTGCGCGGCCTGTCCATCGATGTTCCCGACGGCAGCATCGTCGCGGTGCTCGGCGCCAACGGAGCGGGCAAGACGACCGCGGTGCGGGCCATCACCGGACTCCTCGATGTCCATGAGGGCGACATCACCAAGGGCTCGATCGGGTGGAACGGCACCGACATCTCCAACTTCAAGCCGTCTCGCATCGTCGAGGCCGGCATCACCCAGGTGATGGAGGGCCGGCGGGTCTTTGCCGAGTTGACGGTGGACGAGAATCTCAACACAGGTGCCTTCACCGTGCGCGACCGGAAGGAGAACGAGGAGGCCTACGAGCGGGTGATGGAACTGTTCCCGCTCCTGCAGGGTCGACGGCGGGACACGGCCGGGTACCTGTCCGGCGGCGAGCAGCAGATGCTGGCCATCGGGCGGGCGCTGATGGCCGATCCGAAGCTGCTGATCCTCGACGAGCCCTCGCTGGGGCTCGCGCCGATGCTCATCCAGCAGATACGGGACATCATCGTAGACATCAATGCCCAGGGCACGAGCGTGCTGCTGATCGAGCAGAACGCGGTCATGGCCCTGTCCATCGCCCACTACGGCTACGTCATGGAGTCGGGCAAGGTGGTCATGGACGGCGATCCCAAGAAGCTCTTGGCCGACGAGGACGTGCAGGAGTTCTATCTGGGCCTGCACGCCGAGGGGGAGCGCAAGTCGTTCCGCGACGTCAAGCACTACAAGCGCCGCAAGCGCTGGCTGTCGTGAGCCCCTCCGGAGAATCGACGCACGCCCTGCTGGAGGTGGACGACATCTCCTTGCGCTTCGGCGGGGTGACGGCGATCGACTCGGTGTCATTCGAAGTCCGGGAGGCCGAACTGTTCGCCATCATCGGTCCCAACGGCGCGGGCAAGACATCGATCTTCAACTCCATCTCGCAGGTGTACCGCCCCCAGTCGGGCGACATCCGCTGGAAGGGGGCTTCCATCATGGGCACGCGTCCCGATCGGGTAGCCCAACTCGGGGTGGCCCGCACGTTCCAGAACATCGAGCTCTTCTCCCACATGACTGTGCTCGACAACCTGCTGACCGGTCGCCATATCCGAATGAGCGGCTCCTTCCTTGCCGGAGCGCTGTGGGTGGGCAAGGCCAAGCGGGAGGAGATCGAGCACCGCCGCAAGGTGGAGGACATCATCGACTTCCTGGAGATCGAGGGGTGGCGGAAGCATCCGGTGGCCTTACTGCCCTACGGGATCCAGAAGCGAGTAGAGCTCGGCCGGGCGCTGGCCATGGATCCCGAGATGCTCATGCTCGACGAGCCGGTTGCGGGTATGAACCTGGAGGAGACCGAGGACATGGCCCGCTTCATCCTCGACATCCGCCGCGAGCTCGGCATCACCCTGCTCATGGTGGAGCACGACATGGGCCTGGTGATGGACATCGCGGACCGGGTGATGGTCCTGGACTTCGGTCGACGGATCTCAGAGGGGTCTCCGGCAGAGGTGCAGCGCGATCCCAACGTGATCGCGGCCTACCTGGGCAGCACGGAGTTGGACACCGCTGCCACCGAGTGAGCCGGCTGCCTGAGAACCGGGCCCCGAAGGTCGGGCGGGTAGGCGCACGAATCCGGCCCCATGCTCGCGCGCAACGTGTAGCGTTCGCCGAAGAGGAGGCGACTGTGAAACCAATGAAATGGATGCTGGTGGTCCTATGTGCCCTGTCCCTGGTTGCCTCGGCCTGCGGCGACGACGAGCCGGACACGTCGGTAGCCGACGCCGCCGCGGCGGCTGAAGCGGAGAGGGCCGCGGCGGCCGAAGCGGAGAGGGCCGCGGCACAAGCCGACGCCGAGGAAGCCCAAGCCGCGGCCGAGGAAGCCCAAGCCGCGGCCGACGAAGCCACGGCAAGGTTGGCCGCGGCCGAGGCGTCCGCTGCGGAGGCCAGCGCCGAACAGCAGGTCGAGGCGCAGACCGCGCTGGAAGCAGCCCAAGCGGAGGCCGACGCGGCGCAGGCCGCGCTGGAAGCGGCCCGAGCGGAGGCCGACGCGGCGGCGGGGGAAGCTGCCGCGGCCCAGGAGGCGTTGGCCGCGGCCGAGGGCGCGCTAGCTCACGATTTCGGCGTGGACATAGAGTCGAGGACGATCCGGGTGGGTCTGAACACCGACCTGACCGGCATCTTTGCCCCGTTGATCACCAAGATCACCGACGGACACCTGGCCTACTGGGAGCGGGTCAACGACACTGGCGGGATCCAAGGCTGGTCAGTCGAGCCCGTCGTGCTGGACAACGGCTACGACGTTCCCACGCATCTGGAGAACTATGAGGCCATGGCGGGCGACGGCGACCAGAGCGTGGTGATGTTCAGCATGTCCGTCGGCTCGCCCCATACCGCGGCCACCACCGAATCGCTCATCGAGGACAACCTGGCCGCCGTCCCGATCTCGTGGTACTCGGGGTGGGCCGACCCCCAGATCGGCAAGAACGTGTTCGAGGTGGGGCCCAACTACTGCATTGAGGCCATGAACGGCGTGACGTACATGTCGGAGACCTACGGCCCCGACTTCGCTATCGCCAGCTTCCCCGGCGACTACGGCGAGGACGGCGCCGAGGGTGCGAAGATCGCGGCCGATGCACTGGGCCTCAACATCGTCTATGACGGCCAAGCCCAAGTGATCCCCGGCGCCGACCTGACGCCGGTCATCACCCGCATCGTCGAGTCCGGCGCCGACTGGGTGTGGCTCGCCACGAGCCCCAGCACGACGGCGAACCTGATGGGCGGCGCCGCACAAGCGGGCTTCACCGGCCAGTGGGCGGGCAACGCCCCCAGCTGGAACCCGGCTCTGCTCGGCGTCCAAGGCTTCGCGGAGCTGGCCGACGCCGTCTACACCCATTCCACCTACGCCGTGCTGTGGGACGCCGAAGACTCGGAGGGCATGCAGGACATGATCAGCGGTATGCGCGAGTACCGCCCGGACGCGCCGTTCGATGACGTCTACATCGTCAGCTGGATTCTGGCCTACATCACCCACCAGATCTTGGACCAGGCCATCAGCAACGGCAACCTCACCCGGGCCGGCGTGCTGGCGGCGGCCAACCAGATCACCGCCGACCTCAAGGGCCTCTCGCCGGACCAGAGTTGGCGCGGCAACCCCAACAACAACGTCGTGCGTGAGACCTACCTGTACGACGTCGATCTCTCGCGGTACACGCCGGGTGTGACGGTGTCGGAGGAGGGAAGCAACAACGGCTTCACCCTCATCAAGGGGCCTTACGCCTCCGAGACGGCCTTGAACTGGGAGTACGAGCCCTGCTTCAAGGCCTCATGATCGACT
Source organism: Candidatus Aldehydirespirator sp. (assembly GCA_965203635.1). Classification (GTDB taxonomy): domain Bacteria; phylum Actinomycetota; class Acidimicrobiia; order Acidimicrobiales; family Aldehydirespiratoraceae; genus Aldehydirespirator. The sequence goes on along the minus strand of OZ241903.1, from coordinate 962,165 downwards.
GGCCTGCCATAGAGCGCGCGTCGGTAGCGCTGCTCGACGAGCGCCGTCAGCTCACGGCGCACGAGATAGCGGACCTGGCTGCGATCGGGGACGCGTCGGTGCCCTCGCTGGCCGCGCTGGCCCACGAGGTTCGGCTGGCATGGGCCGGCCCGGTGGTCGAGGTCGAGGGCATCCTGTCGGCGAAGACCGGGGGCTGCGGAGAGGACTGCCACTTCTGCAGCCAGTCGGCCGCATTCGACACGCAGGTCAAGGCCACGCCGTTTCTGGACACCGAGGAGGTGTTGGCCGCGGCCCGCGAGACCGAGGAACTGGGGGCCAGCGAGTTCTGCATGGTGCTGGCGGTGCGCGGCCCGGATCGCCGCACCATGGACCGCCTGATCGAGCTGACCGCGCTGGTCTCGGCTTCCACCGGCCTCAACGTCGCGATCAGCGCAGGCATCCTGACCCGGGACCAGGCCTTCGAGCTGGCCGCGGCCGGGGTCCACCGCTACAACCACAACCTGGAGACGAGCCGGTCGTTCTTCGGCCGGGTGGTGACCACCCACAGCTTCGACGAGCGGGTGGACACCTGCACCTACGTGCGCGAGGCCGGCATGGAACTGTGCTGCGGCGTGTTGCTCGGCATGGGTGAGAGCGTCGAGCAGCGGCTGGAGCTGATCGAGCAGATAAGGGCGGTAGAGCCCTGCGAGGTGCCCATCAACTTCCTGAACCCCCGACCGGGCACGCCGCTGCAGATCCGCAAGCCGGTGGGGGCCCTCGAGGCCATCCGCTGGATCGCACTGTTCCGGCTGGCCTTGCCGTCGGTGATCCTGCGTTATGCGGGCGGTCGGGAGATAACCCTGCGCGATCTCCAGGCCATGGGAATGACGTCCGGGATCAACGCCCTGATCGTGGGCAACTACCTGACCACTCTGGGACGATCGCCCCAGCAGGATCTGGACATGCTCGCCGATCTGCGTATGCCGATCGGCAGTCTGTCAGCCGCGGTTTGAGCGGCCAGGCGCTCCATTGCCACGGCTGCGGTCGCCGAGACTGTGCCGGCTGCCTGCCCGAACTCGATCCGCCCCGCTACTGCGGGTCGTGCGGCACATGGCTGGCCACATCGGTCAGTCCCGCGGGCTGGACGGCCAGATGCCGCAGCTGCGGCACCAGCTCGCGCTCAGGCTCGCAGCACCTCCACGACCTCACCGCAGGCCGTGCAGCGGTGGACGGCTCGGCACCGGGCCGGCCCGAACGGTGACTGCTCCACCAGCGCCGCAACCCCGCAACGGGGACATTCGGCCGGCTTGCCGGGGACGGCGACAGCCACTGTGAAGTCACGGGCCATCACGGCCCGGGCCTGCTCGCTGAGCCTCGAAGTGTCCCAGGCCTGGGCGCTGCGCCGCACCTCGACACCGGTGATGCCGTCCAGAGTCCCGACTGCTCCGGCGATCTCGGACGAGATGACGTCAAGGGCCGGGCAGCCGCTGAAGGTGGTGATCAGCTCGATCGCAACCCGCCCGCCCGCAAGCTCGACGGCGCTGATCATGCCCATGTCGACCACGCTGACCCCTGGATACTCGGGGTCGTCCACACCCCGGAGGGCGTCGATGACGTCACTCTCGCGGACGGCGCAGAGGCTGCTCATCGCCCTCCACCCTACGTCCGCAGGACTCGCGCTGCGCCGCCGGGTGCCGACCCCTCGCTAGCAGCCGCAGCGGCCGGGCCACTAGTGTCGCACACCATGTCGGTGATAACCGCGCCGGAGTCCGGCCAGCGAGCGCTGGGCTGGAGGACTCTGCACCCCTCCGGGTGGGTCGCGCTAACGACACTGCTGGCGGGCGCCGTCGCCCACCTGTTCACCGACACGTCCTACCTGATCGGCCACTTCGAGTGGTGGTGGTGGATCCTCCTCATCGCCGGGGTGGCCATTTCGGCATGGCATGATGGGCTTCACCGCCTGCGTCTGGGCATCGAGGCCATACCCAAGTTCACGCTGAAGATCGCGATGATCCTGGCGTGGGCCGTGTTCATCCTGCAGTTCTTCAACGTGATCACCCGGTACAGCAACGAGTACGTGGAACAGGACATCCTCATCGGCGAGGTGGTCAGCCTGGCGTGGCAGTCCTTCGGGCTGATGTTCCTGGTGTCCATCAACATGGGAGTCCGTGACGGCGTCAATCCCCGGATCGACTTCTGGTGGGTGAACTTCCGCAACAAGACCAAGGCGGCCCTCGACTTCGGCATGCACACGGTGCTGCTGCTCCCCTTCATCTTCATGAGCGTCCGCATCCTGCAGCACTACGCGGCGGCCGCTCTGGGCCGGCGCCACAACGGCGAATGGCCCGCGGGCTGGCGGGTGTGGCAGAGCTGGGAGGAGGCCGTGGACGCGGGCGGCCTCGCGGTGGGACCGATCAAGACGATGCTGCTGGTCGGCTTCTGCCTGTTCGGCCTGCAGCTCCTCGCCGAGGTGATCAAGACCGGGTTCGTGCTGATCGACCGGGACGACTACGGCGACATCGTCGAGCGCGACATCCCGCAGAGGATCGAGTAGACGTGGCCGTGAGAAGCCCGGAGAGGATCGAGTAGACGCCGATGATGCTGGCGCTGGAGACGATCCTGGGCATGGACGCGGGGGTGTTCCTGGCCCTGACCATGTTCGCGGTGTTCATGCTGGTGATCCTGTCGGGCTACAACGTGGCCTTCTCGTTCGCGGCCACCGCGCTGTTCTTCAGCTTCATCGGCGACTGGTTGGACGTGTTCGACCCCAACACGCTCAACACGCTGCCGGGGCGGTGGTACAAGGCGGTCAGCGATCCGACCCTGCTGGCCGTGCCGCTGTTCGTGCTGATGGGCGCCATCCTCGAGCGGTCGGGCATGGCCGAACGACTGCTCAACGCCTTCGGAATGCTCATGGGCCGGCTGCGGGGCGGTGTCGCGGCCGCGGTCGTGCTGGTCGGCACCCTGCTGGCTGCGGCCACCGGCGTGGTGGCCGCCACGGTGATCGTGATGGGTCTGCTGTCGCTGCCCGCCATGGTCCGGCTCGGCTACGACAACAAGCTCTCCACCGGCGCCATCATCGCCTCGGGCACGCTGGCCCAGCTGCTGCCGCCCAGCATCGTGCTGATCCTGCTGGCCCAGCAGTTGGGCGTGGGCATCCTCGGGCTGTTCGCCGGAGCGCTGCTGCCAGGCTTGCTGCTCAGCGGGCTCTACGTGATCTATGTGCTGGTGCTGGCGTGGCTCAGGCCCAAGACAGGTCCGGCCATGCCCAAGGAGCAGCGCACACTCTCCGGCGACCCGTCACTGCGGACGAAACTGTTGATCGCGATGATCCTGGCCCTGATGGTGGGGGCGGTGACGCTGCTGGCCAGGGCGAGCGGGATGGGTTTCCTGGCCAGCCCGTGGTCGCCGCTCGTCATGGTCGTGATCCACTTCGGAGTGTTCCTCGTGGTCCTGCTGCGCACCCGGATGCTGGCCGCCGAGGTGTTGGTTGCCATCGTGCCCATATTGACGCTGATCTTCGGGGTGCTGCTGTCGATCTTCGCGGGAATCGCCACGCCGTCGGAGTCGGGAGCGGTGGGAGTGTTCGGGGCGTTGGTGCTTACCGTGTTGAACTGGCTGTTCGACGATCTCATGGTCAAGGGGGGCGCCACCCATATCACCAAGGGATGGCGGCTCAACTGGCAGGCGGTCAAGGACGCGGCCCGCTCCACCACCAACGTGGTGGTGCTGGTCATGACCCTGCTGTTCTGCTCGACGTTCTTCAGCGCCATGTTCTTCCAGCTCGGCGGGTCGGACCAGACCTCGGAGTGGCTGACCTCGATCGGCGGCGGCAAGTGGGGCTTCGTGGTCATCGCCATGGTGGCGGTGTTCCTCCTCGGCATCAATCTGGAATTCCTGGAGATCACCTTCATCGTGGTGCCGATCTTCGTGCCCGCCATGGACTTCCTCGGTTTCACTCCCGACGAGAAGATCTGGTTCGCGGTGCTCATGGCGGTCAACCTGAACATGGCCTTCATCTCGCCGCCGGTGGGGTTCTCGCTCTTCTACCTGCAGAGCGTGGCGCCACCCGAGGTCAAGACGGCCGACATCCACAAGGGCGCCTTCCCGTTCATGGGCCTGCAGGCGCTGGCCCTGGTGATCCTGGCCATCTTCCCCGCAATCACCTACACGTCGATCGAGACGTTCCGGTTCGGTTGACGAACGCCGCGTCGCGGATCCGCGTCGCGGCCCTCTACAAAATAGTCGGCGCGATCATCATGTCGACGTTCCCGGGCAAGCCGCGTGTAGGTCGTGTATTCTTCCGCCCGCCAACGACTCGGAGTCATCCGTCCCCTGCGGAGGAGTCGATGGCGAGCAACAAGCGTCCAACATGGAGGGATTCATATGACTCAGGAAGCAAGCTCGGCCCGGACCGACGGTGATGCTGTCGATTCGATCCTCGAGGAAGCCAACTCTTCGAGTCTGGCCAGGCGGGGATTCATCAAGGGCGGACTCGGTGTGGCCGGGTTCGCAGCGGCCTCTTCGATCCTGGCTGCTTGCGGAGATGACGCCGAGGAGGCTCCGGCCCCCACCGCGACAGATGCGCCCGAGGCCGCCGAGACCACTACGACGGCTGCCGCCGAACCCACCGACACCGTGGCTGTGACCGCGCAGGGCCCCGAGCTCGAGTGGCAGATGGCCACCAGCTGGCCCACCGCGCTGGTGACGCTGTTCGGCTCCGCGCAGTACTTCGCCCAACGGGTCGGGGAACTCACCGGTGGCCGCTTTGTCATACACGCTCGCCCGGCGGGCGAGATCGTCGGTGGCCTGGAAGTCTTGCAGACGGTGCGCGACCTCGGCGTGGAGATGGGCCACACCGCGTCGTACTACTACGTCGGCATCAGCCCGGTGCAGCAGTTCGGCACCGCGGTCCCGTTCGGACTCAACCAGCGCCAGCAGAACGCCTGGCTGTACGGCACGTTCGACAACGAGGGCAGGCGGAGCGGCATCGACATGCTCAACGAGTTCTACGCGGCTGAGCACGGCATCATCGCCTTCCCCGGCGGCGCCACCGGCTGCCAGATGGGCGGCTGGTTCACCCAGGAGATCAATTCCGTAGACGACCTGAACGGCCTCAAGATGCGCATTCCCGGTCTGGCCGGGCGGGTGCTGGAGAACCTCGGCGGCGAGCAGGTGACGCTGGCCGGCGGCGAGATCCTGCAGGCCATCCAGACGGGCGCCATCGACGGCGCCGAGTTCGTGGGCCCGACCGACGACCTGATCCTCGGCCTCGACCAGTTCCAGGGCGACCTGTACTACTACCACCCGGGCTGGTGGGAGCCGGGCACGGCACTGGAGGTCCAGATCTCCCTGGAGAGGTGGAACGAGCTGCCTCCGGAGTACCAGGCCGCCATCCAGTCGGCCGCGGCCGACGCCAACATGAGGACCATGGCCACCTACGACGTGCTCAACCAGGCGGACCTCCAGAGGGTCAAGGCGTTCGCTCAGATCCGCGAGTTCTCACCCGAGTTGATGGCCGCGTTCAAGGCCGAGACCGAGAACGTGCTCGACGGCGTGGCCGCCGACGACGAGAACTTCGCCCGGATCCTCGGGCCGTGGCGCGAGTTCCGCGACGGCATCTCGGAGTGGCACGGACTGGCCGAGCGGTCGTTCCTCAGCCAGCAGACCCAGGTCTGATCGCCGCGGTCGGCGCTTAGGGAGTCGCCGACCTCAATTCGTGGGCTTGGCCCCTGAACAGGGCCAGGAGTTGTGGTGCGCCTGATCCCGCGCCGGCGCGGGTGACGGTGACGTCGTAGCCGCCGCCCGAACGGTTGCGGTAGCGCTCCACACATACCGCCGTCAACTCGTCGCCCTCCGCCGCGGGCCGGACGAACTGGATCGAGGCCCCCGACGACACGGTCAGCCGGCCGTGGGTGTTGCACGCGCACTGGAAGGCGGTGTCGGCCAGGGTGAAGATCACGCCTCCGTGACACTTGCCCGCGCCATTGAGCATGTCGCCTCGCACCGTCATGCGAGCGGTGGCGGTCCCCGGCCCTGTGTCGGTCAATTCGATGCCCAACTCGCGGGCCGCCCGGTCCCGGTCGTGCAGCCGTCGCGCTCGGCTGTCGGCGTCGCCGGGGGTGGTGTCCTCGTGGGACTGGGCATGTGGCGAAGTGTCGGGCATCTGCGGCACACTACGCTGCGTGTCGAACCCACACAGACCCCCAGAGCCGTCCGGCCCCGCGCCGGGCGGCCCCGCGCCGGGCGACCCCGGCCTCGCTCCGAGCGAACCCGCCGAGAGCGAGTTGCCCAGCGCTCCGAAGTTCCGAACCGATCGGAGCCACTACCGGGCTGCACTCGAACGGTGGATGCAGCGGGCCTTCCCGTCCAGGGACGGCCTCACCGTGATCGACATCGAAGTGCCCGTCAGCACCGGGTTCTCCAGCGAGACGGTGATCCTCGACGCGGTCTGGATCGAGGACGGCTCGGATTGTCAGGAGCGCTATGCAGTGAGGATCGAGCCCGCCGACGGCGGCATGTTCCCGCCCCAGACGCCCCATTGCGCGGTGTCGGTGGAACTCCAGTACCGGGCGATGAAGGCAGTGGCGGAGGCCGGGGCGGCCCCGGTCCCGCCGCTGTTCGGTTACGAGCCCGACCCCGACATTCTGGGCGCCCCCTTCTTCGTGATGGGATACGTGCCCGGCCGGACTCCCGCCGACGTCCCCCGCTACACCGAGGCGGGCTTCGTGGTGGACGAGGCCACACCGGCACAGCGCCGGCGCATGGTGTTCTCGGCTATCGACGCCATCGCCGGCATTCACAGCCTGGACTGGCGCGAGGCGGATCTGGGCTGGCTGGACCCCAGCGGCACCGGCCGGCCGACGACCGCGCTGCAGATCGACCTGTACCGCAACCACGTCCGTTCGGAGCTGGCCGGTAGGGAGCATCCCGTGCTTCATGCCGCGCTCGACTGGCTGGAGGCCAATGACCCCCGCGACGACCGGATCGGGTTGACGTGGGGAGACGCCCGGCTGGGCAACATCATCCTGCAGGACTACCGGACCGCGGCCGTGCTCGACTGGGAAGTGTGCGCCCTGAGCCCGACGGAGGCCGATCTGGGGTGGTGGCTGATGTTCGACCGCATGTCCTTCGACGACATGGGCATCGCACGACTGGAGGGCTACCCCACCCGTGATGAGGCGGTCGCCCGCTACGAGCAGGCCTCGGGCCGTGCTGTGCTTGATCCTCACTATTGGGAGGTGTTCGGGGCGATGCGCTTCTGCACCATCTTCATCCGCCTGGGGGACCGGATGACCGCGGCCGGCTTCATGCCGCCGGAGCGGAGCCCGGCCGTGGGCAATCAGGTCACAGCGGCCCTGGCGGTGCTGCTGGGAATCGACAACCCGACTCCGGATCTCATGGCCCGGGCAAACAAGTGAGAGTTCCTCGCGTCGGGACGGGGTGTTCCCCGCTCTTGTTCGCTGCGCTCACGGGCCGCTCGGGCCACGGCCTCGCCCGTATGAGCTGGGTCGCGCGCCTATTCGCTCGGCCTCTGGTGGCTCGGTAATCGGGCCCGCGCCGGCCGCTCTGCCCCGGATGGTCGTCAGGCGCCGAAGTCGTCGGGCACGTGGATCGGCATGTCCGTCTCGGCCCACTCCTTGACGGTCTTGGCCACCTGGGAGGCCTCCTCCGGCGGGAGAGTGGCCACGATGCTGCGTCCCAGCGCCTCGAACACCGGGATCTCGTCGTCGTCGAGGACTCGCATCGGTGCCTTGCGGGCCATGGCCGCGTCCAGGGCTGGAGCCAGTCGCTGCAGCTTGGCGTGCTCCCGCTCGGCCTCGGACTCGGCGAACTCGCCCATCACGTCGGCTGCGAACAGCTCTAGCGTCTCGCAGATGTGGTCGTGGCGGTTGTTGCCACCCTGCTGGATGAACACGACCTGATCGACGCCCGCCTCCGCGAAGCCCTGCAGGTGCTTGCGAACCTGCTCGGGCGTGCCGATGCCGCTCTGGTTGCCCTTGTCCTCAATGGTGTGCCTGGCCGCCAGATAGTCGGCCCAGATGTCGGTGCGCCCCGGCTTGTGCTGGCCGAAGATGTAGTGGTGACCGAGCCCGTAGCCGAAGAATTGGAAGCCGTCCAGTCCCCTGCGCTTCGCCTCCTGCTCATCCGGGTGGATCGACAACCCGGTGACCATGGCGATGTTGGGGTTGATGGCATGGCCAATGGGCACGCACTCGGTCTCGAGGATCCGGTAGTAGTCCTGCACCCATGCGGCCGCGTCGCTCGGATCGACGAAGGAGAAGGTGAGAGCACCCATGCCCAGCTTGGCTGCCAGCTTGATCGTCTCCCGGTTCGAGCAGGCCACCCACAGCGGGGGATGGGGCTTCTGCACCGGCTTGGGCACCACGTTGCGGCACGGCATCGAGAAGTAGTCGCCGTCATAGCCGGGGTAGGGGTCCATGGCCATCATGTTGCAGCACTGCTCAACCGCCTCCTGCCAGGCTGGGCGCTTGTCGTCCACAGTGACGCCGAAGCCGCCGAGTTCCAGGATGGATGACGACTCCCCGGTGCCGAAGTCCACCCGGCCGCCCGACACCAGGTCGAGGGTGGCGATCCGCTCGGCGACCCTGGCGGGGTGGTTGTAGCCGGGGGGCATCAGCACGATGCCGTGACCGAGCCGGATGCGCCGGGTGCGCTGGCTGCACGCGGCCAGGAACACCTCGGGCGCGGAGGAGTGCGAGTACTCCTCCAGGAAGTGGTGCTCCACCTCCCAGGCGTAGTCGAAGCCCAGCCGGTCGGCCAGCTCCACCTGCTCCAGCGCCTCGTTGAAGAGCCTCTGCTCGTCGCCTTCGTGCCAGGGACGGGGCAACTGGTGCTCGTAGAAGATCCCGAACTTCACGGCAGCGACTCTAGAGGCCGAGCGGGCCGGAGCGGGCCGGCCGGCGGGGGTAGATGAAGGTGAACAGCACGAAGTTGCACAGGTAGCCGACGGCGCACACCATCCACACCGTGTTGTAGGCGGCCAGCTGGGACGCGGCGCCGTCCGGCCGGCCGATCATCGCGAACGCGATGGCGATGGCGAACGCCACCGAGAGTTGGAAGAAGGTGGTGCGACCGGCGGTGGCCATTGCGTAGCGCTCCGGGGGAATGTCACGCAGCGCCGCTCCCACCAGCTGTGAGAAGCCGGTGCCTGCCGACATCCCCACCAGGACGGTGGCCACTAGAAGGCGTGCCAGCGAGGGATCGGTGGAGATGGTCAGAACGAGCCATAGCAGTCCTGCCATGCCGCAGGCCGATCCGGCGGTGAGGAGGGGGGCGTTGCCTATGCGGTCGGCCAGCCGGCCGGCCTGTGGCGCGACCAGGAACGAGACCAGGGGCCCAACCGAGTATGCGAGCCCGGTCTCCAGCGCGGACCATCCCCAGACTTCCTGGATGAAGGACGGCAGCGGCACGAGCAGGGCGAAGAATCCGATGGAGAAGAACAGCGAGCCGAGGTTGCCGAGCATGAACGAACGGATGCGAAGCAAGTGGAGGTCGAACAGTGGTGCGGGGTGGCGCCGGCTGCGCCATGCGAATGCGGCCACCAGCAGCGCTCCGGCTGCGAAACAGGCGACAGTGGCCGCGGTTGCCCATCCCCATGTCTCACCCTGAACGATTCCGAGGATGATCGCTCCCACCCCCACCGACGCCAGGGGCACGCCGATCACGTCCACCCTGGCCGTGGGCCTCTCTCCCCTGCTCTCGGGCAGGACCCGTGCGCCGATCACCAGGGCGGCCAGGGCCACGGGCACGTTGACATAGAACACGGCCCGCCAGCCGAAGGCTTCGATGAGTACTGCGCCTAGGGCCGGTCCGACCGCCGCGGCCAAACCACCCACGGCCCCCCAGGTGCCGATGGCTGTCTGATGGCGGCTCCGGGGGAACGCATCGAGCAGCAGGGCCAGCCCGGCCGGGTACTGCATGGAGCCGCCCACCGCCTGCAGGGCCCGTGCCGCGATGAGCATCCCGATGCTGGTCGAGGCGCCGGCCGCGACGGAGCCCAGCGCGAACAGGGCCAACCCGGTGCGGAATACCCGCTTGCGGCCGTAGCGGTCGGCCAGCCAGCCCGACAGCAGCAGCAGGGCGGCCACCACGATCGAGTATGCGTTCACCACCCACGAGAGGGCGGCCGGCGTGGTGCCCGCCAGCGCCGCCCGGATCTTGGGCAGTGCCAAGGCAATGATCGTGAGTTCCATCGCGACCATGAAGACGGCCACCGAGACCACCGCAAGTGTCAGCCAGGCCGGCCGCGATACCCGTTCCATCCCGGGCAACTCTACGGATCAGTCCGGGCGAGGACCCCGGCCGCCGCTGCCTCTGTCAGTAATGTGGGGAAAGATCCACTACTCTGATTAGACATATGGGGAGTCGTCGCACTAGGGTTGAGTCCGGCTCAAGGCATATTGGCGAGGCTCCTGCCAACAGCGCTACGGTTTCGCCGCAACACAACCACACCAGTAGGGGGAAAAATGGCCACTGATCTTGAGAGGTTCGTTACCGCAGACGGACGCGAGGAGCAGATCCGAGAGGTGGAGGCCCGCATCGAAGCCGACGACATCCGGTACCTGTACTGCCAGTTCGTCTCAGTGACGGGACGGATCATGGGCAAGGGTATACCGGCCAAGCACTTCGGCATGATCGCTCGCAAGGGCTTCCAGCTGGTGTACGGCTCCACCGCCAACCTCTTCATCGACCGCCACGGGAACTACATCGGCTACGGCCCCGAGGCCCGCGAGCTGGTCGGCATCGGCGAGCCCGAGACCTTCATGCCCCTGCCCTGGGACTCCAGGACGGCTCGGGTGTGGTGCACCCTGTTCAGGGGCCGCGAGGAAGAGGTGGACGGCGGGGCCTACCTCACCTCCGACTGCCGAGGGAACCTGCGGCGCCTCCACGCCGAGTTCGAGGCCAAGCACGGGCTGCACCTGCGGGCCGGCTGCGAGCCCGAGATGATGTGGCTCAAGGCCGATGCCGACAGCAAGCCCACCGTCGAAGGCATGACCAAGCCGAACTGCTACCACATCGACCAGTTCGCCGAGCTGCAGCCCCTCATCCACAGAGTGATCGAGTATTGCGAGGCCATGGGCCTGGACATGATCCAGGGCGACCACGAGGACGCTCCCGGCCAGCTGGAGCTGAACTTCAACTTCGACCGGGCCGAGCTCACCGCCGACCGGCTCACCACCTACCGTCAGGTCTGCAAGCAGGTCGGCCGCGAGCTGGGTGCATTCCCGTGCTTCATGCCCAAGCCGTTCATGGGCGTGTCGGCCAACGGCTGCCACCACAACATCTCGCTGTGGGACGCCGACGGCAACAACAAGTTCATGCCCGAGGGCGACAACCCGCAGCTGCCCGGCCCGGTCGGCATGAAGGCCATCGGCGGGATCCTGGAGCACGTGCAGGCCCTGACCTGCCTGACCTCGCCGACGGTCAACTCGTACCGCCGCCTGTGGGACACGGGCTTCTGGGCGCCGGTGTTCGCGGACTGGGGCTTCCAGAACCGCACAACCGCCCTGCGGGTCAGCGCCCCGGGCCGCTTCGAGTACCGCTCGGTGGACAGTGCGGTCAACCCGCACCTGTCGTTCGCGGGCCTGCTGCAGGCCATGGACGACGGCCTCGACCGCGGCCTCGACCCGGGCGAGCCCGAGGAGCGCAACATCTACGAGGCCATGGAGGCCGGCAAGGACGTGAAGAAGATCCCGCTCACCCTGGGCGAGGCCCTGGAGGCCCTGCGCAACGACGAGGTCGTCATGCGGGCGCTGCCGGGCGAGATGAGCAACGTGTTCTTCCACTACAAGGGCGACGAGTGGGAGCGGTTCCTGGCCACCGTGACGGACTGGGACGTCGAGGAGTACCTGGACGTCCTTCCCTAGCGGGCAGCAGCCCGAGCGACAGAACAACGACACCTACCAAGGGGGTAGCACCATGTGCGGCATAGCCGGCGTGATACACCGGGACGGCACCGCCGATATCGGGGCCGAGCTCACGGCCATGCTCCAGTCGATGAAGCACCGCGGGCCCGACTCCACCGGCTACGCGGTGTACGGACCGGCCGACGACCTCGTCGTGATCCGGTTCGTGCTGGCCGAGCCCAACAAGAGCACCGGTTTCGGCATGGAGGAGCGCCTGGAGCGCAACCGGGCCGAGGTCGAGTCCCGCCTGGCCAAGATCGGTGCCGAGGTGGCCACGGTCAGCAGCGACACCGGCTACGCCTTCCGGGCCACCATCCGCTACGGCGGCGACCTCAAGGCCCTGGCCGACTACCTCGAGGACGTGCCCGGCTGCGAGGTGCTGTCGTTGGGCAGCTCGCTGGAGATCATCAAGGATCTCGGCGACGCCGAGACGGTCAGCGGCCAGTACAAGCTGGGCTCGTTCCGGGGCACCCACGGCATCGGCCATGTCCGCATGGCCACCGAGTCCGAGGTCGACCTGGCCAGTGCCCATCCGTACTGGGCCTACCCGTTCGCGGATGTGGCCGTGGTCCACAACGGCCAGCTCACCAACTACCACCAGTGGCGCCGGCGCCTGGAGCAGCACGGCCATCGCTTCCAGAGCGAGTGCGACTCCGAGATCATCGCGGTGTACCTGGCCGAGTACATGGCGCGGGGCCTGTCGCTGGAGACGGCCATGAAGCACAGCCTCGACGACCTCGACGGCGTGTTCACCTACGTGTGCGTCACGGGCAACGAGCTCGGCATCGCCAAGGACGAGATGGCGGCCAAGCCGCTGGTGCTGTTCGAGTCCGACCCCCTGGTGGCCGTGGCCACCGAGGAGGTCGCCATCCGGTCGTTGGTCAAGCGCGAGGTCGAGACCCGCGACCCCTACGAGCGAGAGGTGCTGGTGTGGCAGGTCTAGTTCTCGACGGCGGCGAACCGGGAAGGGGGCAGTAATGCCAGGTTCAGGTTCGCGTAGCGGCGTCAGCTACGACGCCCGGGGGTTGGTGGAACCCCATGCCGACATGCCCGACAACATCGAGGTCGATGGTGATCGGGCTCGCTTCGACGCGGCCGACTTGACGATCCGCCAGATCAACATGGCGTTGCGCCAACTCATCTACAACGACGGCGTCGGTGACGTGACGGTGCTCAACCCGGCGTCCAAGCACTCGCTGGCGGTGGGCATTCTCAAGCGCTGCCGGATCCACTTCGAGGGCAGCCCGGGCTGGTTCGCCTGCGGGCTCATCGACGGTCCCGAGGTCACCATCAACGGCCGGGTGGGCTGGTCGGTGGCCGAGAACATGATGTCGGGAGTGGTGACCATCGAGCGCAGCGCGGGGTCGCTCACTGGTGCGGCCATACGGGGCGGCGACCTCATCGTCAAGGGCGACGTCGGGGCCCGCACCGGCATCGACCAGAAGGGCGGCACGATCATCGTCACGGGCGACGTCGGCATCAACACCGGGTTCATGATGCAGCGGGGCCGCCAGATCATCTGCGGCAACGCGGGGATGAACCTGGGCGACTCCATGTACGACGGCTCCATCTATGTGGCTGGCAAGGTGCGCTCGCTGGGCGTCGACTGCGTGCCCGGCGAGTGGGACGATGCCGACACTGAGCTGATCGAACGCAAGTTCCGCATCCACGGGCTCGGGGACCCGCCCGAGTTCCAGAAGTTCGTCTGCGGCAAGCAACTCCACAACTACGACGCGCTGGAGCCCTCCGAGCGCAAGCTCGTCATCCACTGAATCAGGGGGAGTACTAGTCATGGCAGAGGTCAACAAGAGCACAGACGTCCTCGGCAAGAGCCGGATCTTCACTCCGGAGGTCATCAACGACATCCACGTGAAGTCCGAGCTGGGCCGGTACCGCATGAGGGGCTTCTCCATCTTCAAGAAGATCCCCCACTGGGACGAGCTGGTGTTCCTGCCCGGGACGCTCACCCGGTTCGTGATCGAGGGCTACCGCGAGAAGTGCGAGACCAAGACGGTGATCGGGTCGCGCTTCGCGGCCAAGCCGCTGGAGCTCGAAGTCCCCGTGTACATCACCGGCATGAGCTTCGGCGCGTTGTCGCTGGAGGCCAAGATGGCCCTGGCCAAGGGCGCCTCCATGGCCGGCACCGCGACCTGCTCGGGCGAGGGAGGGATGATCCCGCCCGAGCGCGACCTGTCCACCAAGTGGTACTACCAGATCATCCAGAGCCGCTACGGCTTCAACCCCCATCACCTGATGCTGGCCGACGCGGTGGAGTTCTTCATCGGCCAGGGCTGCAAGGTCGGCCTGGGCGGCCACCTCATGGGCCAGAAGGTGACCGAGCAGGTGGCCGAGATGCGCTCGCTGCCCGCCGGCATCGACCAGCGCTCCCCGGCCCGCCATCCCGACTGGCTCGGCCCCGACGACCTGTCGCTCAAGATCCAGGAGATCCGGGAGGCCACCGACTACCAGATCCCCATCCAGCTCAAGCTGGGCTCGGCCCGGGTCTACGACGATGTGCGCATGGCGGCCAAGTGCGGCCCGGACGTGATCTACCTCGACGGCGCCGAGGGAGGCACCGGCGCGGGGCCCCACCTCGCCACCGAGGAGACGGGGATCCCGCTGATGGCGGCCATCCCCGAGGCCCGCCGGGCCCTCGAGGACGTGGGTCTGGCCGACGACATCGACCTGGTGGTGGCGGGCGGCATCCGCAACGGCGGCGACGTGGCCAAGTGCCTGGCCCTGGGGGCCAACGCAGTGGCGCTGGGCACCGCCGCGCTGATGGCGCTCAACTGCAACAAGGAGATCCCCGGCGTCACCGACTACGAGGGCACCATCGGCGTCCCCGCCGGTGAGTGCTACCACTGCCACACCGGTCGCTGCCCGGTGGGCGTGGCCACCCAGGACGTGGAGCTGCGCAAGCGCCTCGACGTCGACGAGGCCGCCCTGCGGGTCTACAACTTCCTGATCACCCTGACCATGGAAGTGCAGATGCTGGCCCGGGCGTGCGGCAAGACCGACATCCACTCGCTGGAGCCCGAGGACCTGGCCGCCCTCACCCACGAGGCCGCGGCCATGGCCAAGGTGCCCCTGGCCGGAACCAACTACATACCCGGCGTCACCGAGGAGCGCACCCTCGCCGAGATCCGGGACCTGTTCGACAAGCACGTGATCGACGGAGGTATGTGAGAATGGCTGGATCGGCGAGCACGGGCGAGAGCTCGCACGAGACCCGAACGGTTGCCATCGATGCCGAGGTGTTGGCGGGCAAGCGCTTCGCCTACCAGGAGGACATGTCCCTGGTCGAGGACATCGACCTGCTGGCCGCCACTCCCGGACAGGACATCAACTGGCTGGAGGACATCACCCTGCTGGAGGAGGACGGGGTCCCCGCGGTGTTCGACCGCTACTCGAACTCGTTCCTGAAGATCTACTTCGACATCCCCGCAGGGCGTGAGGACGAGATCGCCCGCAAGGTGCTCATCAGGCATCTCACCGACGGCAACTCCTACGGGATTACTCTCAAGGACATCCACTGCAAGTTCCCGCAGGTGGAGCTGGGACCGTGGGTGGAGGACTCACCGATCGTGGGCACCGACTGGAAGCAGCCGGTGCTGGAGGGTTGGACCGCCCCCGCCGGCCATTAGGCAGCCGGTCGCAGGTCGAACAGGCAAGGAGGGCTAGCAGCATGGGACTTCCCGCCGCAGCGCGCTATGTGATCATCGGCGCTGGCATCCACGGTCTGTCGACCGCCTGGAGCCTGGCTCGGGACCTGAAGTCGTCCGGCCGCGGGTCGGGCGACGATGTCGTCGTGATCGACAAGACCGGCGTCGGCGCGGGTGCCTCAGGCATCGCTTGCGGCGTCGTTCGCAACAACTACTTCCAGCCGGCCATGCGCGAGCTGATGTCCCACTGCGTTGACGTCTGGGAGAGCGACCCGGAGGCGTTCTCCTACCATCCGGTGGGCTACCTGCAGATAAGCCACGAGGCCATGCGGTCCGACGTGGCCTCGATCCACGAGCAGCAGAAGGCCATCGGCTACTCGTCGACGTTCATCGAGGGTGCCACCGAGTCGGCTCGCTACATGCGCGGGATCTTCGATGACTGGCAGGCCCGGGGCATCACCAGCGTGCTGCATGAGCACCGGGGCGGCTACGCCAACAACATGGCGTCCCTCAAGGGACTGCTCCAGAAGGCCGAGGCCCAGGGAGTCTCCGTCGTGGGCGGTGTCACCGTGACCGGCTTCGGCCGCGACGCCTCCGGAGCCGTCACCGCGGTGCTGACCGACCAGGGTCCGGTCGCCTGCGAGCAGGTGGTGGTGGCGGTCGGTCCGTGGGTGCAGCAGATATGGGCCATGCTCGACCTGCCGTTCAGCGTCGACGTGCTCGGCCGTGACGGCCGCCTCCATCGCCGGCCCACCTGGACTTACATGTGCCTCCAGGAGGGCACGCTCGCCGTCGATCCCGGCTACCTCACCGACAACGACGGCAACATGCCGCCCGTGGTCCACGTCGACACCGACGTCGATCTCTACGACGAGGCCGGGCTGGTCACCGAGGGCCCGTGGGGCATCTACTACAAGCCCGACTTCAGCTTCGGCGGCGTGCAGGGCGGCTACGTGCCCTACGTGGTGGACAAGCCGGCCGAAGAGGTGGCCGTCGACCCCTACGGGCCCGACTCCCCCGACTTCATCGTGGGCGAGGACTTCTACCGCACATGGACCGCGGCGCTGGCCCACTGCCAGAAGCGCTTCGAGGGCAAGTCCCATCTCATGAGCACCGAGCCCTCCGGCGGCATCGGCAGCTTCTCGCCCGACAACTTCCCGGTGTTCGACACGTTCTGCGACAACGTGTACTTCATCGCCGACTCGAACCACGGCTACAAGATGATCGGCGTCGGCACGCTGGTGGCCTCCGAACTGCTGGGCGAGCCCCAGGCATTGCTGGAGCCGTTCCGGTGGTCGCGCTATGCCGAGGGCAAGCTCCACCCGGTGAGCAACTCGCCCTACCCCTGGAGCTGAACCCGCTGACTGAGCTATGTGCCGCTTGATGGGTTGGGGGTACCCTTATCGGTTGTGCTAGCGCAACTCTATGAAGGCGCGTCTTAAGTGGCTCAGGATGGTCCGGCGGCCGAGTCCAGCACCGGGGGCCGTGAAGAGAACGAACCGCTAGCAATACCCTCCGATTACGTCGCGCCCTACGAACGGGCCCGGGCCGTCAATCCCTCCAGGGCCGCGAACTACATCGTCCACACGATGATCGGGGACCCGGTGTGCGACGAGATGATGGTGCAACTCGCCGAGGTTCCGATGCGAGAGGCGGACCGGTTCATCCGGTCGGCCATCGAGGATCCCGACGCCCCCGCGCTGAAGGATGCGCCGGCCGGGGTGCATGCGTTCATCGAGGAGTTGGAGACCGTCCCGGGCTGGGTCGACTACGACGGATTCGCGGGCGGCGTCCGCGCCTTCCACCGGGACTCGTCGGCGTGCCTGGCCGCGATGCTGGGGGGCGTGCTGGTCGAGGGGTTCTCGACCACCATCGCCAAGTCCTTCTTCATCACCGGAAGGCTGCGCGACCAGGGCGTGAGGCGCCTGCGGCAGAACAACCGCCACATGATCGAGATCCTCCTGCCGGGCGGCTTGGAGACCCGGGGCGACGGGTGGAGGCTGTCGGTGCGGATCCGGCTCATTCACGCCAGGGTCAGGCAGCTGTTCAACGACTCCGATGAATGGGACGCCGACGCCTGGGGAACGCCGGTCAGCGCGGCCCATGTCGGCTATGCGCTGACCGCCTTCTCGGCGAGGATGCTGCAGCACATGAAGAGTCTGGGCGCCTCCTACAGCGACGAGGAGCGGGACAGCTTCATGAATGTCTGGCGCTACTCGGGGCATCTCATGGGCGTTCCCGAGACGATCCTGTACCGCGACTACGACGACGCCCTGGAACTCTTCAGGATCGGAGCGCTGTGCGAGCCCGACGCCCGGATGGAGTCCGTCGCAATGGCGAACTCGCTGGTGAACTCGGCGCCCGTCATCGCGGGGATCACCGACCCGCCCGCCCGCCGCAAGCTCGCCAAGTACATCTTCAGGGTGTCGCGGGCCATGATCGGCAACGAGATGGCCGACCGTCTGAACTATCCGTCCAATCCCACATTCGGCGTGCTGGCGTGGTTCCGCATGCAGCGTCGCTACCACCGGTTCATGAAGGACCGGTTCCCGAGGCTGGCCCCGGAGTCGAGCTTCACCGCGTTCAACACTCTGCTCGAGGTGTCCGCCCTGCAAGAACTCAACATCGAGTACAAACTGCCCGACCACGTCTACGCAGAAGAGTCCCGGCAGTGGTGAGGACCTAGACCCAGGAGTCGCCCGCGTCGGCCTGCTCAGCCTCCAGTGGCGCCTCCACCGGCAGGGTGATGCACATCTCGGTGAACTCCCCGGGCTCGGACTCGACTGCGATGCTGCCTCCGTGACGGCGGATTATGTCGCTGGAGATGGACAGGCCGAGACCGGTGCCCTGGTTCGTCGGCTTGGTGGTGAAGAAGGGGTTGAAGATCTTCTCGATCACATCGGGGGGCATGCCCGTGCCGTTGTCACGGATGCGGACCTCGACGTGATCGTTGGACCGCGTCGTGGAGAGCCACAGCGTCGGCTGGAAGCTGTTGTTGCCGGCCGCGACCTCGGCGCGGTGGCGGTCGTTGGTGGCGTGGCCCGCGTTGGTCACCATGTTCAGGAACACCCGCCCCAGATCCTGGGCGATCACCTTCAGCGAGCCCACGTCCGGGTCGAGGTCCTGCTGGATGTCGAGCTGGAAGTCCGAATCCAGAGCCCGGGCGCTGTGGAATGACAGTTGGGCGTGCTGCTCCAGCAGGTCGTTGATGTCGGTCAGCTGCCACTCGCCGGAGTCGCGTCCCATCATCAGCATGTCGCGCACGATGCGGTCGGCTCGTTCGCCGTGGGAGCGGATGCGTTCGATGTTGCCGGTCAGATCGCTGGCGATCTCGTTGACATAGTCCTTGTTGTCGTCGCTGATGTTGTCGCCGATGTCCTCCAGCAGTTCCTTGAGCTCGTCGATCAGCTCCTCGGAGGCCTCGGCGAAGTTCTTCACGAAGTTCAAGGGGTTCTTGATCTCATGGGCGACGCCTGCGGTGAGCTCGCCCAGAGCGGCCAGCTTCTCACGGGTGACGATCTGGTCCTGAGCCTTCTGCAGCTCGGCCAGTACCCCTTCGAGCTGCTCATTCTTGCCCTGCAGCTCTGAGGCGAGCTGCTCGACCAGGTTGAGGCGCTGGACCTCCAGGGCGTGGCGCCGGAACACTTCCAAGGTGGCGGCCATGTCCGCGACCTCGTCCCGGCCGGTGATCGGTACGGTGACCTCAAGGTCGCCGCCGGCCATGCGTCTCATCCAGTCCGACAGCAACGCGATGCGCCGCACCAGAGCCTTGCCCACGAAGAACCAGATGATGAACAGGGCGCCCACGATGCTGAAGGCGCTGATGGCCAGCAGCAGGGTTCGGGCGGTGGTGATGGCCTGCCCGGACGCGGTGGTGGCCTCCGCGGCCCGGTCCTGGGAGGAGCGCACCAGGCTGTCGACCTCGGAGACCAGCGTGAGCGCGAGCTGGCTGTTCTGGTCCAGGAGCTCTTGGTGGTGCCCGATGATCGTGAACTCGCTGGCCGCGAGGTCGAACGAGTTCTCCATGCCGAGCCCCAGCTCCCGCAGGCGGGAGAAGATCGGGGCCGCGTCGGCATGGAACTGTGTTCCCTGCAACGTCAGAAGGTTCCTGTCGATCCGGCCGGCGGCCGCTTCGAAGCGCTCCCGCAGCGGCTCCAGCAGGCTCTGATCGTCCAGGGCGAAGGCGCTGGCCAGGAGGTCGGAGGTGATGTTGGCATCGGCCTCGAGCTCGGCCAGGCGCCGGTACCGGAAGACCTCGTCCTCCGAGAAGTGCTCGGATCTCGGAACCGGGGACGTGTCGAGCTCGGAGTGGCCGGTGAGGGTGTAGAAGAGCTGGTCGTCCAAGGCAGGGACCAGGACGTCGCTCACCTGAGCCCTCAGGTTCACGAGCTCCGCCTGCTGCACCGTTCGCTGCTCGGAGATGTCGAACCTCTCCGAGACCTCGCGCCGGATCTCGGCGATGTTGGCGATCAGGGTGTCGGCACTCTCGCGGATGCGGGCCACGCTGGCGTCGTCGCTGTCGCTCTGTTCCAGGACCGCCATCTGCTCCTCGAACGTCAGGACGGTCCCGTCTATCTGCTGGCTCTGCTGGAACAGCTCCATAGTCGTGGCCGAGGCGGCCAGGGTGGGCGCGGCGTTGGCGAGGATCCCGCCGTACTGCGCGACGCGGAACGCGGCGGCCAGTTCGGGAACGCTTCCCTCGTTGACCCGCCTCTGGGCATCGCCGACACGGTTGAAGGAGAACCACGCGACCAGGCTGGCGGCCAGCGTCAGGGCCACCGCTCCGCCGATGCCCACGTAGAGCTTGGTGGAGATCCGGGACCAGAACCCGAGCGAGGGCCTCATCGCGTCATCGGCGGGCGTGTCCTCGATCGACGACTGGTCGGTGTCACCGGCTGCCGGATCGTCGGGAGTCGGCGCGGCGGTGTCCTCCACCGGTTCGTCGGGCAACGGAGTCATCGACTCATCGGCCGCCGGGTCGTCGAGCGGTGAACTCACCGGATCACCCAGCGACTGGTCTCATGCAGGGTCTCGACGGGGTGGTATTGGCCGTCGGAGCCGATCACCGTCAGGAAGACCTGGTCCGAGCCCTGGTTGTCGCCCTCGCCGAACTGCAGGTCGAAGCCGTCGATGTCCAGATCGCCCCGATCGATCAGCTGCTGAAGCAGGCAGGATCGTTCGACGTCGGCGCCGCACTGCTCCAGAGCCTTGATCACCATGCGTCCCGCCAGATAGCCCTCGAGCGACACGAACCCCGGCTCCGCCTCCGCATCGTGGCTCGCCAGGGCGCCGAGGTAGGAGTGGACGACGGGCAGAGTGTCATCCTCCGGGAACGGGACGACCTGGGTCACCAGCACCCCTGCGCCATCCGGTCCCAATTCCTGGGCGAGGGCATTGCTGCCGACGAAGGACACGGTCATGAAGACCGCATCCATGCCCGTGCGGCGGGCCCACAGGATCAGCCTCGCGACCGGCTCGTAGGCGCCGATCGAGATCACCGCTTCGGGGTTGCCCTGGCGCAGGTCGAGCAGGGCCGTCTTGACCGCGGTGGTGTTGCGGGGGTAGATCCCGATCGACACGGGTTCCATTCCCCGCCGATCGAGCGCCGCGACCACGCCGCGGTAGCCGGCCCGTCCGAACGAGTCGTTCTGGTACATGACGCCGATCCGGGTGATCCCGAGGTCGTTGGTCAGCCGGGCCACCATCTCCTCGGTCTCCTGGTTGTAGGAGGCTCGCAGGTTGATGATGTTGTCCCACTCGTCGTCGCGGAGGAAGGCGGCGCCGGTGAAGGGTGCGATGTAGGGAACCCCGGCGTTGCGGGCGATCGGGGTGGCGGAGCGAGAGGTCGGAGTGCCCACCGCGCCTATGAGCGCGAACACCTGCTCCTGCTCGATGAGATGGCGCGTCATCACTATCGCGTCCTCGGGCTCGTACGCGTCGTCGAGGGACTGCAGTTCCAGGGCGCGCCCGTGGACCCCCCCGGCCGCGTTCACCTCGTCGAACGCGGCCAGGATCCCCAGCCTCATGTTCCTGCCCAACTCCTTGGCCGGTCCGCTGAGCGCGGCAGACTGTCCGAACAGGATCCGTTCCTCGGTCAGGCCCAGTGAGTCTCCGTCCGGCTCGATGACGGGTCGGACCGATACCGATTCGTCAATGTCCGGGGCGTCCGCGGTTTCTCCATCGCCGCCGCACGCCGCGACCAGCACCGCGACCACCACCGCCCACCATCCGCCGGCAGTCCATCGGCGACGCGGCCCGCGGTGGTGGGTCATTTCACCTTGCGGGCGACGATCTTCAGGCGGTTCTTCCCCGACTCCCGGCAGTACTCCACGTCGTCCATCAGGGTCTTGGTGAAGTGCACGCCCAGACCGCCGATCGGCCGGTCTTCTATCGCAGACGTCAGGTCCGGCTCGGGTGCCTCGGTCAGGGGATCGAACGGGATGCCGTCGTCGATGATCTCGATGACGATGTCCTCTGGTAGGGAGGTCACCTCCACCTCGACATCGCCGGGCTGGCCCTCGTGGGAATAGTCCACGACGTTCTGGGCCAGCTCGTCGATCACCAGGCTGACCCGGAACGTCAGCTCGCCGGGCCAGCCGTCCCGTTCACCGAGCGCCTCGACGGCCGCGACCAGCTCCGGCAGCTCCTCGTAGCTGGAGCGGACCTGTTCGCCGTTGGCGTTGGTGGTCAGGAACAGCATGGCGCGGTCAGTTCTCTCGACGCAGCACGAGACAGGTCGTGTCGTCGAACTGCGGCACATCGCCGGCGAATTCATTGACGAGGTCGATGACTCGATGGCCGGCGTCCTCCGCATCGCCCGGGGGATTGGCCGCGAAGGCCTCACGCAACCGGTCCAGGCCCAGCTGCTCCTCCTCGGCGTTGATCGCCTCGGTCACGCCGTCGGTGTAGAGAACGACGGTGTCACCGGGTGACAGCTCGTGGGAGTGCTGGAGGAAGTCGAACCCGGGCAGCACGCCCAGGGCAAGTCCGTCGGTCACCGGCAGCTGGGTGCTGCTGCCGTCCGCGTGGATGACGAGGGGCGGGTCGTGGCCTCCGTCCGCGTAGGTGAGCACACCGGTCGTCGGGTCGTACACGGCATAGATCATGGTGACGAACATGCAGGCGTCGTTGTCCTCGTTGAGTACGTCGTTCACTTCGGTGAGCGCCTCGCCGGGACCGTCGGCCCGCATGGCTGCACCCTTCAGCAGCGTGCGGCTGGACATCATGAACAACGCCGCAGGCACGCCCTTTCCGGATACGTCCGCGATGGCCAAGCCCACTCTGTTGTCGGACAGACCGATCACATCGAAGAAGTCGCCCCCTACGTTGCGGGCAGGCTGCATGGTGCCGAATAGCTTGTAGTTGTCGTTGCGGGCGAACTTGTTCGGCAGGATGGACTGCTGCATCATGCTTGCAACATTGAGTTCGTTCTGCAGCACTACGAGCTTGTCTCTAGCGCTGAGCGCTTCCTTCCATTCACGTATGTGTTGCAGAGTTCGATCTATTGTGAACTTTAAGTCGTCGAAATCGACCGGCTTTGTGACGAAATCGAAGGCACCACGGTTCATGGCGATCCGGATGTTCTTCATATCGCCGTAGGCGGAGATTATGACGGCTCGTATGTCCGGCGCCACGTCCGGAATCCTGTCAAGAAGTGTGAGGCCATCCATCTTGGGCATGTTGATGTCCGACAGGACCATGTCGATGCTCTCGTCCGCGTCCAGCGCTTCAAGTGCCTCGACCCCATCGTGGGCGAAGACGAACTCGTACACGCCAGTCCTGATGTAGCGCCGCATGCGCTGCAGCATGAGAGGCTCGAGATCTGGCTCATCGTCGACCACAAGGATCTTGTGCTTCTGCGGCGACTCAGTCGTTGTCATTGGAGTCCTCTCTAGCGATTGGAGACGGCCACTTATGCGCTGACGGCTGCGAGCGCCTCGGACCGTGAGCCGTGGATCGGAATAATCTTGTCGAATCCGCTGATTTTGAATACTTCCCGAATTGATTCGTTCATTGAGGAAAGAACAAACTTCACACCACTACTCTGGAGACCCTTGGCAGTGATAAGAATCACTCTCATCCCAGCGCTGCTGATGTAGGAGACGTCCTCAAAGTCCAACACAACGGCAGAATCATCCTTGGTGATTGCCGCTTCCAAGCTAGAGTGGAACTCCCGAGAGTTGGAACTATCAATGCGCCCGTTGGCCTTGGCAATTACCGTTTCGCTCTCCCTCTGGGCGGTGATCTCCATCGCCATGCTCCTCAGTCAATGTCTCTGCTGGTCGGAGGGGATACTACCCC
The DNA here is from genome assembly GCA_965203635.1 of Candidatus Aldehydirespirator sp. Taxonomy (GTDB): domain Bacteria; phylum Actinomycetota; class Acidimicrobiia; order Acidimicrobiales; family Aldehydirespiratoraceae; genus Aldehydirespirator. The sequence continues at coordinate 938,293 of OZ241903.1, read as the reverse complement.
GCGGGCTGTGGTGTGGCTCACGCGCGGGCGCTGGGGCCGTAGGTCAGGTGCATGAGGTCACCATCGGAGAACCGGCTGGGTCTGAGCGCTCCGGCGTCGATGGCAGGGGCGTCGCCGACCTGCTCGACTCCGGTCAGGTGCGCGGCCGCGATCTCGCCCAGGGCGGGGGAGAGCTTGAGCCCGTGCCCCGACAGGCCCACCGCCAGGTACAGACCTGACACCGGCGCGATCTCCGAAGCCCAGCCCAGGATCGGGTGGTAGTCGGGTGAGATGTCGTAGGCCCCGCTGGTCGTCCACACTGTGGCCGCCACCGACATGGCCGGGAGCCGCTCGGCCATGGCCGCGCCGATGCGGGCGGAATGGGCCCGGTGGTCGGCGGCCGACCCGTCGGCCAGCGGGTCGGTGACGGGGGGCATCTCCGGCGGGTAGGCCACCGCGAGCACATGCCGGCCCATGTCGGGACGGATCACCAGGTTGGAGTTGCCGTCGGTGATGCAGGTGTGCAGCGCCCGGGCCCCGGGGGGCTGCTCGAGCATGGCCATGTCGAGGCGGCGCCGCTGCACGGGCACGTCCACGCCGAGGGGGTCGAGCAGGTCGCGGGCCCAGGCGCCGGTGGCCGCCACCACGACCGGCGCGGAGATCTCTCCGGCGCTGGTGGCCACCCCGGTCACCGCGCCGGCGCTGGTGGTGATCCCGGTCACCTCCAGGGGCGCCAGCACCGCTGCGCCGTTGCTGGTGGCCGCCACCAGCCAGCTCAGCACCATCTTGGTGACGTCGATGTAGCCGCCGTCGGGCTCGTAGGCGCCGCCCGCCAGGCCGTCGGCGTTCACCAGCGGCTCGATCTCGGTGATCTCGCCGCCTCGCACGAAGCGGGTGTCCACCCCCAGGCTGCGGCCGAGCTCGATGTTGCGGCGCAGCCCGTCCACCTGGTCCTCGGTGACCAGCAGCATGTAGCCGAAGCGGGCATAGCCGGGATCGCCGTAGCCCACCTCCGCGGACCAGTTGCGGATGCAATCGAATCCCCGCTGGGCGATGCGCACCATCAGCTCGTTGGAGTAGTGCTGGCGGATCTGGCCGAATGTGCGGCCCGAGATGCCTCCGACCGGTGGCCGGGCGTCGATGACGGCCACCCGCCGGTCGGTGTGGCGGGCGAGCTGGTAGCCGATGCTGGCACCGGTCACTCCCGCGCCGATCACGACCACATCGACCTCGGCCGGCACCGCTCGCATGCGCGGATCGTAGCCGCCTGCTCGCTCCGCCTCGAAGCAGTGTCCAGGCTCAGGGTCGACGCGCGGTGTCTGCGCCTACCGGGCGGATCGTAGCCGCCTGCTCGCTCCGCCTCGAAGCAGTGCCTACGTGCAGTGGCCGGGCCTACCGGGTCGAGCGGGCCTTCACCGCCCGGCGATGGGTCCGAAGCACCCGCTCCGTGTAGCCGCTGGGTTCGTCTCGGGCAGAGAACACGAGCTCGACCGCGGCCGCGAACGGAACGCTGGAGTCGTAGTCGGGAGCCATGGGCTCATAGTCGGCGTCGCCGCTGTTCTGCTGGTCGACCAGATTGGCCATGCGGCGCATGGTCTCGCGCACCACCTCGGCGGACACAAGTCCGTGATGCAGCCAGTTGGCAATGTGCTGACTGGAGATCCGGAGGGTGGCCAGATCCTCCATGAGGCCGATGTCACCGATGTCGGGAACCGTCGAGCATCCCACTCCCTGGCCCACCCATCGGACCAGGTATCCGAGGATGCCCTGGATGTTGTTGTCCAGCTCGCGCTGTATCTCGCCCGGGCCGAGCTCCCGGCCCGCCGCCAGCACGGGTATGTCGATCAGGCTGGCGAGGCGTGCGGGCGTGCGGTCGGCGAGGTCCCTCTGGCGGTCAGTCACGTCCACCAGGAAGTAGTGCATGGCGTGCAGGGTCGCGGCGGTGGGGGAGGGCACCCAGGCGGTGCTGGCCCCCGCGATCGGATGCTGGATCTTGGCTTTGACCATGGCCGCCATCTCGCTGGGCATCGTCCACATCCCCTTGCCGATCTGAGCGCGTCCCTGCAGCCCGCAGGCCAGGCCGGTGTCCACGTTGGAGTTCTCGTAGGCACCGAGCCAGGCGGCCGTCTTCATCTCGGTCTTGGGGATCACCGGTCCCGCCTCCATGTCGGTGTGGATCTCGTCGCCGGTGCGATCCAGGAAGCCGGTGTTGATGAACACCACCCGGTCTCGTGCCCTCCAGATGCATTCCTTGAGACCCAGCGAGGTACGACGCTCCTCGTCCATGATCCCCATCTTCAAGGTGCGCTGCACCAGACCCAGGGCGGTCTCCACCCGGCTGAGCAGATCGCAGGCCAGGGCGACCTCGTCGGGTCCGTGCAGCTTGGGCTTGACGATGTACACCGAACCGGAGGCCGAGTTGCGTATGGGCCGGCCGTCCACCCGCCCCATCCCCCGCAGGTCGTGGAGCGCGCACAGAGCCGTGACCATGGCGTCGACCATGGTCTCGTACACCGGCTCGCCATCAAGCCTCACCATGTCGGTGGTGAGATGGTGCCCCACGTTGCGGACCAGCATCAAGGAGCGTCCCGGCAGCGTGACCTGCGAGCCGTCCGGGCCGATGAAGCTGCGGTCACCGTGCAGCGACCGGTTCACCGTCCTGCCGTCGCGCACGAACGTCGTCTCCAGTGTGCCCCGCATCAGCCCGAGCCAGTTCCGGTAGACCGCCACCTTGTCATCGGCGTCCACGGCCGAGACGGAGTCCTCGAAGTCCATGATCGCGGTGAGGGCGGACTCGAGCCGGATGTCGAAGATGCCGGCGTGGTCGCGTCGTCCCACCGGATGGTCGGCGTCGATACGCAGCTCACAGTGCAGGCCGTTCTTGCGCAGCAGGATCGATGCGGGCGCATCCGCGGCGCCGGTGTAGCCGACGAACTGCTCGGGGCGCAGCAGCGCGCTCACTGTGCCGTCCCCGCTGCGAACTCTCAACGAACCGTCCTGCACCAGGTAGTCGGTCGCCCACCCGTGGCCCGCCGAGTCGAGGGTGAAGTGCGTGTCGAGGAACTCGCGGCCCGCGGCGATCACACGGTCGCCTCTGACCGGGTTGTAGGCGTCGCCGCGGCTGCATCCGTCGGCCTCGCTGAGCACGTCGGTTCCGTAGAGGGCGTCGTACAGGCTCCCCCAGCGCGCGTTGGCTGCGTTCAGCGCGTAGCGGGCGTTGTCGACGGGCACCACCAGCTGTGGTCCGGCCACCTCGGCGATCTCGGGGTCGACATTGGTCGTCGCCGCGGTCACCGCACTGTCCATGTACCGCAGGTATCCGATGTCGCGCAGGAAGTTGGCGTAGGCGTCACCGTCGTGGCCGCGGCCGTCGGCGCGGGCCGCCCGGTGCCAGTCGTCGATCTGGGCCTGAAGCTCGTCGCGGTGGGCCAGCAATGCCGCGTTGCGCGGCCCGAGGTCGGTCAGTATGGACTCCAGAGCACCCCAGAACTCCTCTATCTGGACACCTGTGCCCGGCAGGGCCTCGACCGCGATGAACTCATCGAACGGTGGGGCAATCTCAAGCGACCCGGTACGCACGCGCTGTAGCCAACCACGCGCCGTCGACCGTTCCAAATCCTTGTGGCCGCGGTCTGGCTAATGGCGTGCACCGCTGGAGAGGGACTCGCGGTCGTAGCCGGCCACGTGCTTGTACCGGTCGGACATGGCGGCCATCTCCTGCGGCGTGATGACGTCGGAGATGTTCTCGAAGGGCCGGTCGCCGGTTCGCTCGTGGACCGCTTTGAGGATGACGTCCGGGGGTGCGGATCGGCTGGCGTGCACCACCGCTGAGGTGGCTGGGAGCCGCTGCTCCTCGTAGGCCCGCAGCGCCTCGTCCACCGACGGGCGCGACTGCAGGCCGTCGGCCAGGGACCGCGCGTCGAGGATGGCCTGGCCCGCGCCGTTGGAGCCCCGCGGGTACATGGGGTGGGCGGCGTCGCCGAGAAGCGTCACCCGCCCGTGAGTCCAGCGGGGCAGCGGATCGCGGTCGACCATCGGATACTCGAGGATCTGCTCCGCGCCTCGGATGAGTCCGGCCACATCGAGCCAGTCGAAGGTCCAGTCCGCGAATACGTCGTAGAAGTCCTCGAGACGGCCGGTGCGGTTCCAGTCCTGCTCGTTGTACTGGTCGGTCTGCACCTCGGCCACCCAGTTGACCAGTTGGCGGCCCTGACCGTCGACATCGTGCCGGATCGGGTAGATCACCATCTTTCCGACCGTCAGCCAGCCGGCCCGCAGGTAGGTGGAGCCGCTGAGGAACGGCTCCCACACAGTCGTGCCGCGCCACATGTTCACGCCCGAGTAGACGGGCGGACCCTCGTCACCGAAGAACTGGCGCCGCACGACTGATCCGATGCCGTCGCAGCCGATGACGGCTGCACCCTCCGCGGACGGCAGGGCTCGGCCGGTGACGGAGTCCACGAAGTGGGCCGCCGCGCCCCCGGCGCCGGAGTCGGTGCCGGTACAGCGGTGCCCGGTCAGCAGCCGCTCGGATCCGTCGGGCACCCGGTCGAGGAAGGCGCGGCAGAGCACCTGCTGAAGGTCTCCCCGGTGTATCTGGAACTGGGGCCAGTCGTAGCCCGCGTAGCGGCCGACGGGCTCCGAGTACACGAACTGGCCGAACCGGTTGAAGAAGCGGGAGTCCCTGGTGGTCACGGCCACGTCGGCGAGCGCGTCGAGCAGTCCGAGCAGGCCCAGCTCCTTGCCGGCGTGGGGCAGCAGGCTGATCCCGACGCCGATGGGTCTGATCTGCGGGGCGGCCTCGTAGACGCGGGCGCCTATGCCCCGCTGGTGCAGCATGAGGGCCAGCGTGAGCCCCCCGATGCCGCCGCCGACGATGATCACATCGTCCATGACGGCCTAGCAATCCCGCTCTTGTTCGCTTCGCTCACGGGCCGCTCGGGCCACGGCCTCGCTGCGCTCGGCCTGTGAGGCGGTCAGGCCGAGTCGGCCAGGTAGGACTCCAGCGAGTCGTCCAGCGCTTCATCCCAGGCGGTGTGGTGGATGGGTGCCACCGTGCCGGTGAGCGGGGAGGTGTGGCCATGGTCGCGGTAGCCGATTATCGACTGCTTCTTGTGCTTCTTCCAGTCGTAGAACATCTGGTTGACCAGAGGCGTGTTGAAGTCGGGATAGTCGGTCTGGTCCACCAGGTCCTGCGTGTAGGCGCCCTGGAAGTCGATGCACGCGTAGTCGTCTGCCAGCCCGTCCTCCTCGGCTTGGGCCGCCTCTATCCAGCGGGCCTGTTCCGCCGCGTCGGGAAGGGAGATGCGGCCCAGGATCACGTCTCGGGCGTACCAGGCCTGGGCGTCGAACATGTTGAACGTGTACCACTGGTCCTGCATGCCCAGGTAGAGGATCCGGTTCTCGGGCTGGAACACGACCCCGCGGTAGAGCATTGAGGTGGCCAGCCGGTTGGCGGTCACCAGGCGCAGCTCGTCGTCCATGAACGGGAAGTAGTGCAGGTACCCGGTACAGGAGACGATGGCGTCCACCTCTGCGGTCGAGCCGTCGGTGAAGTGCACGGTACGGCCGTCGACATGGGTGAGGATGGGCCTCTCGGTGATGCCGTCGGGCCAGTCGAAGCCCATGGGCCCGCTGCGCGACGTGCAGATCACCGAGCGGGCTCCGTACTTCCAGAGCTGCGAGGCGATGTCCTCGGCCGAGTAGCTCGATCCGATCACGAGCACGTCCCGGTCGCTGAACTGCACGGCGTCGCGGAAGTCGTGGGCGTGCATCAGCGTTCCGCCGAATGTCTCGTAGCCCGGGTAGTGCGGCATGTTGGGGATGGAGAAATGGCCGGTGGACACCACCACGTGGTCGAAGTCCTCGCTGGTGTCGGTGTCGTTGGCCTGATCGTGGGCGGTGACGGTGAAGCCGCCGCCGGCGGAGCGGCTGACGCGGCGCACCGGGTGGTTGAAGCGGATCTGGTCGCGGAAGCCGCTGCGCTCGGCCCGTCCGATGATGTAGTCGTACAGCACCTCGCGGGGCGGGAACGAGGCGATCGGCTTGCCGAAGTGCTCCTCGAAGCCGTAGTCGGCGAACTCCAGGCACTCCTTGGGGCCGTTCGACCACAGGTAGCGGTACATGCTGGCGTGGCAGGGCTCGCCGTGCTCGTCGAGACCGGTGCGCCAGTCGTAGTTCCAGAGCCCGCCCCAGTCGCTCTGCTTCTCGTAGCAGACGATTTCAGGCGCCGACGGGCTGCCCGCCCCCGAATCGCTGGCGAAGGCGTGCAACTGGGCCAGGCCGCACGGCCCAGCGCCGATGACAGCCACTCGTGTCATGATCGTGACCCCCCCTGTGGTTAGGTGTGTCTATATCTACAGTAAAACCTAGCGTAGCCTTTTGGCAAGGTCAGAGGGAAAATAGCCGCTAGCAGAGCACTTCGTCGAGAGCAGCCAGGACGAGCGTCACGTTGCGGCGTCGAGCGGTGTGGCCCATGCTGCCGATTCGCCAGCACTTGCCTGCCCAGGGCCCCAGGCCTCCGCCGATCTCGATGCCGTAGTGGTCGAGCAGCGCTCGGCGGACATCGGCCTCGCCCATGCCCCGCGGCAGCCGCGATCCGGGCACTTTCACTGAGGTGAGCTGGGGCAGGCGGGCCTCGGCCGGCGGCACCAGGGTGAGGCCGCGGGCCTCCAGCCCGGCCTGAAGCAGGTCGCCGCAGTGCTGGTGGCGCCGGTGGGCTGCATCCAGCCCTTCGTCGAGCACCACCCCCAGTCCTGCGTGAAGGGCGTAGATCATCGAGATGGGAGCGGTGTGATGGTAGGCCCGGGCGCCTCTCGCGGCGACGTAGTCGGCGATCATCCCCATGTCGAAGTACCACGATTGCGGCCGGCAGCGGAACCGTTCCATCGCCCGGGCCGAGACGCTGACCGGTGCCAGCCCCGGCGGGACCCCGAGACACTTCTGGGTTCCGCTGTAGGCGATGTCGACACCCCAGTCGTCGAGCCTCACGTCGATGCCGCCGAGCGAGGTGACGCAGTCCGCCAGCAGTAAGGCGTCTCCCTTGGCCGAGCCCAGCTCGGCCAAGTCGTTGCGCACGCCGGTGGAGGTCTCGGCGTGGACGACCGCGATCACCGCGGGGGCGGGGTGGGCGTCCAGAATGCGCTGCGGGTCGAGGGGTGTGCCCCAGTCGGCGTCCACCCGCACGACGTTGGCGCCGCACCGAGCCGCGACATCGCACATGCGCTCGCCGAACACGCCGTTCACCCCCACCACGACCGTCTGACCCTCGGAGATCACGTTCACGAACGCGGCCTCCATCCCGGCTGAGCCGGTGCCCGACACCGGGAAGGTGAGCGCGTTGTCGGTGCGGAACACGGCTCTCAGGCGGTCGCAGGTCTCATCGAGCAGGTCGAGGAACGCGCCGTCGAGATGGCCCATTACCGGCCGAGTGAAGGCCTCGATCACCTCGGGGTAGGGATTGGACGGGCCGGGGCCCATCAGAATCCGCTCGACCGGCCGGCTCAGCTGACCCAAGTCCCCTTGATCTTCCATAGGAGTAGTGCTACCTTCCGTCAAATTAGTGATCTGGTCACCGAGAGCATAGGAGAATCCATCCCGCTTGAACCATCCCGCATAGGCGAGAGCGCACGGCAAATCTGCAAGAACTCGTCTGTGTGAGCAACAACGCAGAGAATTCTGTTGAAAAGTGCCCGCAGGAACGACCGCCCGAGACGATTCTGCCAAGAATCCCCCGCAGGAGCCATTTATGAGCCATCATCAGATCACCGAGGCGAGACGCCGGCTGCACCGCAGCGAGCTGGCTGTGCCGGGGTCGCGGCCCGAACTGTTCGAGAAGGCGGCAGCCAGCCGGGCCGACTACGTGTTCCTGGACCTTGAGGACGCGGTGGCGCCCGACGAGAAGGAAGGGGCCCGACGCAACGTCATCGAGGCGTTGGGCGATGTCGACTGGCGGGGTTCCAACAAGACGATCTCAGTAAGGGTCAACGGGCTCGACACCCATTACATGTACCGCGATCTGATCGAGGTGGTGGAGCAGGCGGGAGCGCAGGTCGACACGGTCCTCGTTCCCAAGGTGGGCGTGCCCGGTGACATCTATGCGGTCGACGCCCTCCTCACCCAGATGGAGCAGGCGATGGGACTCAGCCACCGGATAGGGGTGGAGGCTCTGGTGGAGACCGCTCTGGGCATGGCCAACGTCGAAGCGGTGGCGGCGTCGAGCCCGCGGCTTGAGGCGCTCCATTTCGGAGTGGCCGACTATGCGGCCTCCACCAGAGCCAGGACGATCACCATCGGGGGGCTCAACCCCGACTACCCGGGAGACCAGTGGCACTCGGCCCTCTCTCGCATGCTGGTGGCCTGCCGGGCCAACGGATTGCGGGCCATCGACGGCCCGTTCGGGGACTTCGGTGACCGGGAGGGGTTCATCGCCGGAGCCCGCCGGGCCGCAGCCCTCGGCTACGACGGCAAGTGGGCCATACATCCCTCGCAGATCGATCTGGCCAACGACGTGTTCACACCGCCGGAGGCCGAGGTGGACCAGGCCCGCAGGGTTCTGCAGGCCCTGGAGGAAGCCGCTGCCGCCGGCCGGGGCGCGGCCCAACTCGACGGGCGCATGATCGACGCCGCGTCGGCCCGGATGGCCCGCAACGTGGTCGAGACGGCCGAGGCCATCGAGGGCAGGAGCTCGTGACCAAGGAGGGGCGTTCATGGAGATCCACGAGTACCAAGCCAAAGCCATACTCGCCGACTATGGCGTGTCCATACCGGAGGGAGGGCTGGCCTACAGCCCTGAGCAGGCGACCTACCGAGCCTCCGAGATCGGCGGCGAACGGTGGGTGGTGAAGGCTCAGATCCATTCCGGGGCGAGAGGCCAGGCCGGGGGCATCAAGCTCTGCAATGACGAGCGCGAGGTGTGGGAGGCGGCCGACGAGCTGCTGGGCAAGCGGCTGGTCACCCACCAGACCGGCGAACGGGGCAAGGGTGTGTACCGGCTGTACGTGGAGGCGGCCGTCTCCGCCGAGTGCGAGATCTACCTGGGGTTCGTCCTCGATCGGTCCGCCGAGCGGGTGATGGTCGTGGCCTCGGCTGCCGGCGGCATGGCGATCGAGGAGATCGCGGCCCGCGACCCGGATGCCATCGTGCGCGTCAACGTGGAGCCGGCCGTCGGGCTCCAGGCGTTCGAGGCCCGCGAGATCGCCTTCGCGGTGGGGCTCGACGCGAGCCTGGTGCCCCAGGCGGTCCAGATGATGACCGGCTGCTACCGGGTCTTCGGTGAGCTCGACGCCACCATGCTGGAGATCAACCCGCTGGCGGTCACCGCCGACGGCCGTCTGCTGGCGCTGGACGCCAAGATGACCTTCGACGACAACGCCCTGTTCCGCCACCAGAACGTGTCGGAACTGCGGGACAAGTCCCAGGAGGACCCCCGTGAGCGGACAGCCGTCGACCGCGGACTCAGCTATGTGGGGCTCGACGGGAACATCGGCTGCATCATCAACGGTGCCGGGTTGGCCATGGCCACCATGGACATGATCAAGCACGCGGGAGGCGAGCCGGCCAACTTCCTCGACATCGGCGGGGGCGCGTCCCCCGAGCGCGTTCTGAAGGCGTTCCGGCTGGTGCTGTCCGACGAGAACGTGGAGGCCGTGCTGGTCAACATCTTCGCCGGCATCAACCGGTGCGACTGGGTGGCCGAGGGTGTGGTTCAGGCCCTTCAGCAGCTTGATCCCTCGGTGCCGGTGGTGGTGCGGCTGTCGGGCACCAACGTCGAGGAGGGACGGCGCATCCTGGCTGATGCCCAGGTTCCAGTGATCACCGCCGACTCGCTGGCCGAGGCGGGCACGAAGGCGGCCGCGGCCACCGAACGGAGCGCGGCCTGATGAGCATCATCCTCGACGAGACGACTCCGGTGCTGGTGCAGGGCATCACCGGCCGCATCGCCACGTTCCACACTGCCGAGATGCTCACCTACGGCACCAATGTGGTGGGCGGGGTCACGCCCGGCCGGGGTGGTGACACCCACTGTGGCCTGAGGGTCTTCGACACCATGAAGCAGGCCGTGGCGGCCACCGATGCCACCGCCAGCGTCGTGTTCGTGCCGCCCCCGTTCGCGGCCGACGCCATCATGGAAGCGGCCGACGCCGGGATCGAGTACTGCGTGTGCATCACCGAGGGCATCCCGGTACAGGACATGATCATGGTGAAGCGCTACCAGCGTCGCTACCAGCACGCCAGCCGGATGTGCTTGATCGGGCCGAACTGTGCCGGGGTGATCAGCCCGGGCCGGGCCATGATGGGCATCATGCCTCCCAACATCTACGAGCGGGGCCCGATCGGCATCGTCAGCCGGTCGGGAACGCTCGGATACGAGGCGGCGTCACAGCTCAAGGCGGTCGGCATCGGGGTGAGCACCAGCGTCGGGATCGGGGGCGACCCGATCAACGGCAGCTCGTTCCTCGACCACCTCAAGCGCTTCGAAGCCGATAGCGAGACGGAGGCGATCGTGATGATCGGGGAGATCGGGGGGCTGCAGGAGGCCCAGGCCGCCCAGTACGCCCGCGACCACATGCACAAGCCGGTGGTGGGCTACATCGCCGGGCTGACCGCACCCAAGGGGCGCACCATGGGCCATGCCGGCGCCATCGTCTCCACCGTCGGGGAATCCGCCGCCGAGAAGGTGCAACTCATGCGGGAGTGCGGCGTGAAGATCGTCAAGCTGCCTTCCGACTTCGGCACCACCGTGCCCAAGGTCCTCCGTCGCTAGCGCTGGATTCCCGCTCTTGTTCGCTTCGCTCACGGGCCGCTCGGGCCACGGCCTCGCTTCCGCTCAGCCTCTGGGTTAGCTGCGGACCCGGGTCTTGTCGGGATCGTAGAACGGGTACCGCACCACCTCGGCCGCGATCCGCTTCTCGTGGCCGTCGAGCTTGCCGACCTCTACCGCGGTGCCGATCTCGGCGTGCTCGACCGCCATGCGGCACAGGGCGATGTTGGAGCGCAGTATGGGGGAGATGGTGCCGCTGGTGATCACGCCCACCTGATTGCGACCGGCGTACACACCGTCGCCGTGGGCGGCGGGCTCGCCCCCGTCCACCTCCAGGCCCACCAGCCGTCGCTGCGGGTTGTCACGGCGCCGCAGGAGGGCGTCACGGCCGATGAAGTCGTCCTCCTTGGTCTTGAGCGGCACGGTGAAGCCGATCCCTGCCTCGTAGGGGTCGGTCTGGTCGCAGAACTCGTACCCGGCGAAGATGAGCCCGGCCTCGATGCGCAGCATGTCGAGAGCGGCCAGCCCCATGGGCACCAGGCCGTGGGAGCCGCCGGCCTCGAAGATGGCGTCCCACACCGCGGGTGCGTCCGAGGGGTGGCAGAACACTTCGAAGCCGAGCTCGCCGGTATAGCCGGTGCGAGACACCACCAGCGGGATCCCGTCGTAGTCGCCGATACGGGCGATGGTGAACCGGAACCATCCCAGCTCCGCGATCGTCGGCTGGTCGGGACGGGTCCAGATCACCTGCTCCAGGATCTGTCGGCTGTTGGGCCCCTGGACCTGGAGGTTGTGGAGCTGCTCGGTGGAGCTGCGCACCCATGCCCGCAGCCCCAGGCGCTGGGCCTGCTCCCTCAGCCACACGCCGCTGTAGCCCAGCTGCCCGCCGATCCAGCGGAAGTTCTCGCGCCCGAGCCGGAACACGGTGCCGTCGTCGATCATGCCGCCGGTGTCGAGGCACATGGCGGTGTACGACACCTGGCCGTCGGAGAGCTTGCGGACGTTGCGGGTGACGCAGGTCTGCATCAGCAGCTCGGCGTCGGGGCCGGTGACCTCATACTTGCGCAGCGGGGAGAGGTCTATGGCCGCGGCGGCCTGCCGGCAGGCCCAGTACTCCTCAACGGGTCCGTGGGCGGTGTAGGAATCGGCCAGCCAGTAGCCGCAGTACTCGCTGAAACTGCGGGTCAACCCAGAGGTGCGGGGATGGAACCCCGTCTCGGAGGTCATCTGGGCCTCGGAGTCTGCGGTCATGCGGATCGCCGTCGCTTTCTTGAACCGGTTGGCACCCGGATAGACCCGCACCGCGATGTCGGTGGGGTTCCAGGCGTTGGCCGCGTCGATGTCGTCGGGGCATGAGGTGGACACGCACACCAGGTCCTCCAGAGCTCGCAGCAGGACGTAGTCGCCCGGCCGGGACCACGGCTCGTCGAGGTAGATCTGGTTGTGGTCGTCGAGGTTCGTGTTGTAGAAGAAGTTGATGGCCTCCCAGCCCCGGCGGCGGGCCACTCCGTAGGGGTCGAGGACGTCGTTGATGTTGTCGGTGCAGTTGACGTGGCCGGGGTAGCCCAGCTCCTCGTAGTAGCGGGCATTGCAGGCGGTGTTGAAGGTGTCGTGGCGGCCCACGGTGTCCTGGATCACCTCGACCAGGGGTTGCATCCTGGCGTTGAAGAACTTGGAGTAGAGGCCGGGCGCCGGGCAGGTCGCTCCCATGAGGGAGCGAGTGATCGTGGCGTCGAGGCTCACGTCGAGCCCGGCGTCGAGATCGGCGGTTGCGAAGCACTGGAAGTCGGAGCACTGCCGCCCTTCGACATCGACAACCTGGAACCAGTCGCCCTTGGCGACCTCGTAGGCCCTGGCGGTGCTGTGCGGAACGATGAAGTCCTGGCTGGGATCGGCCAGCGGCGCGGGCAGCAGGGGCTCAACCTCGGATCTCGTCGTGTCGCGGCGGTGCACGTAGGCGATCAGGTCGGTGGGGGGAGAGCCGCCGTGGGCCGACATCGACTCGCCCGGCGCGACGATCACGCAGGCGACGTCGTCATGGGCCACCACCCTGGTCCGGACGCCGGCAGTGGTGTCGTCGCCCAGGACCCGCAACGGAGTCGCGGCCCTCAACGCGGCCAGGTCCACGCCGACGCGTTCCAGCCCGACCCGCACCCGGCGGGCGTCCTGAAGCTCCGCGGAGAGGGTGCTCACCGCGGCCGGGTCCTCGGTGGAGCGGGCCCGGCTGCCGTTGCCGCCGCCCGGGGCATCAGCGGGGCCGAGCAGGCTGGGATCGGATCGGCCGGTGGTGTCGAATGCCACCAGCTCGCAGGGCTGGCGACCCTCGGGATCGACGATCTCCAGTTCGTCACCAGCGTCGAGTGCCAACACGGTGGCGCCGCCGCCGGTCACCCGGTAGCGCTCGACTCCCGGTCCGAGCATCAACAGCGGTGGCACCAGCACTCGGGGCTGTTCGGGCACGGTCGTAGCCATAGCGTCAGCGCTTTCTTCGGCCCAGGGGGCCCGAGAGTCCACGGCCCGGAGGCTGGCCGTCGTCGCCCGGCGCGGACACGCTGGTGAACATCTCCCAGATCAGCAGGACGGCGGCCACGAGGGAGACCGCGGCCGCCACCCAGAGCCCCACGGCGGGGTCAGTCCCACCGTCGAGAATCCTCCGGATGGTGATAGCACCGGCGAAGCCGGCGCCGATCCAAGCCGGTCGCCAGCCCACCTGGACGAGCCCTGCGGTGACCAGGCTCACGACCAGGACCAGTTGGCCGTCATTGACGGCGATCCCCTGCACCGACTCCGTGCTGCTCGCTGATGCAGTCGTGTGCCACGGCAAGAACATCGCCGCGGCTGCCGCAACCACGCAAACCTGCGCGATCCGCTTACGAGGGAACGTCACGGCGCCAGATTAGGGCCAGATTAGGGCCTAAGTGCAGGGGCTGGCGCCGCACCGCTCAGTGCGGCACGGCGCCAGCCTCCTTGAATGGGGTGAGTCAGGTGTCAGAAAGCCTGTATGGCGATAATGGTGAAGACGATGCAGGCGATCGTGAAGACGATGAACGCCATCTCGATGCCCTTGTCGTGGCCATGCTTGCCCTGGAACTCGATTTGCTTACGACGAGCCATGTCAGTCCTCCGAACCGTACTTGTCGGCGAGCCGGTCAGCTGCGTGGTTCAGCAGCTTGTCCTCGCGAACGGTCACGATCAGTGCCGAGACCACGGAGACCGCGATCCCGAGAATGGCGAGCACCATCGAGGGGCCACCGCCGAAGACGGGGCCTTCAGCCCACGTGAAGTACGGGCCGGCCAGCTCGACGCCTTGTTCCCAACTGTCGAAGGGGAAGCTGTTCATTCAGTCCTCCTTGGTTCTGAACGTTGTTAGTTGTCGTGTCGATGATCCTGAGCCTCCAGCTGCGCTCGCCTGCGCTTGCCCCAGTACCCGGCGGCCGCGACCACCAAGTACATGAGGGCTAGAGCACCAACGAGCTGCAGCCATGAGGCGGACACCGACTAGCGGTTAGCGGCCAGTTCCGCCCGCAGCGTGGCTGCGGCCGATTCCCTGGAGCCGTCGGCATGGGTGATGGGCTCGTCGGCCCGGCCGAACTCCGGATAGAAGTCCGTCTCGAACTCGGCCATGTCGAGGCCCTCGACCTCCACCTCGGGCGGCACCCTCAGCAGGTTCAGCTTCTTGAGGATCCAGGATGCGACGTATCCAGTCACGAAGGACAGCGCGAAGATCGCGGTCATGCCTACGAGCTGGCCCAGGAAGCTGGTCTCCACACCGGCGGGGCCCGTCGGGTACCCGCTGGCGAAGATGCCAACAGCCAGGACGCCCCACATCCCCATGATGCCGTGCACCGACACTGCGCCGACCGCGTCGTCGACGCGGGCCTTGGTCTCCAGCCAGCCACCGATGTGGTAGCAGGCTCCGGCCGAGAAGAAGGCCAGGAGCAGCACCAGGTTGGGGCTGTAGATGTCGGCGCCCGCCGATACCGCCACCACGCCGGCCAGGCCTCCGGAGATGGTCCAGAACGGATCACCCTTGGAGAAGATGTAACCGCCGGCGAAACCGCCCGCGAAGCCCATCGTGATGGTGTAGGTGATGGCCGACAGCGTGGCCGGGTTGAAGTAGATGTTGGCCCAACCCGGAGTGGTGTCGGCTGTGATGGCGAGGCACGCCGCGTAGAAGGCGTAGAACGCGGTGAAGATGATCATCAGCCCCATCAGCGTGAGATGCAGGTTGTGGGGCTGGAACGCTCTCGTGCCGCCGTTGCTGTCGTACCTCCCGATCCTTGGACCGAGGTTGTACAGCACGCCCAGGGCGAAGATGCCGGCCACACCGTGGACCACCATCGAAGCCGCGAAGTCGTGGTAGCCGAAGTGCACGGCCAGCCAGCCTCCGTAGCTCCATCCCCAAGCCGCCGCGACGACCCAGACCAAGCCGCCCATCAGGGCGGTCAGCCACAGGTAGGCCGAGATGCGGATGCGCTCGATCACCGCGCCCGACATGATCGATCCCGTCGTCCAGGAGAACAGCACGAATGCTGCCCAGAAGACGCCGGTGATGTTGTCGCCGAGGTGCGGTCCCGCGGAGCCGTCCCAGCCCAGGCCGTAGCCGTCACCGCAGAAATAAAGCCCCGTCAGACCTGCGGGGCTTGCTCCATCGGCTGAAACTGTGAACTTCAGACCTTCCTGCATGCAGAAGTACACGTACCAGCCGAGGTAGTAGAACGTCGGCGTCACCACGGCAATCGTCATGATGTTCTTCATCGCCGTCGACATGACATTCTTGCGGCGGCTGACGCCGGCTTCGTAGGTCATGAACCCCACGTGCAGCAGCCACATGATTGCGACGGTGAAGAAGTAGTAAGCCTCGGTGAACACAATAGATGTGTCCATTGACTCACCCCCAATTCTTCTTGTCCGCTCCGACCGGTCGGCCGGACCCGCCGACAATAGCACAGACCGTGCCGCCGTTCCCATCGGACGCTTTCCAAGGGTTCGCGAACCTTTCCCAGGGTTCGCGAATCTTTCCCAGGGTTCGCGTCGCGGCGGCTATGGGCTCGCGCCCCTGTCCGCTCGGCCTCTAGCCCTCGTCCGGCTCGTGGACGATGACTTGCTCCAGCTCTCCGGAGCTGGCGTTGACCCAGATGTCGGCCTTGTGCAGGAATTCCTCGGGGCCGCCCTCGGGGTCGGCCACGGAGAAGACCACCACCCACATCAACTTGGCCGGGAAGCCCTGGCGCAGCAGCTTGGCCTCGGTCTTCTCCGGGACGAAGGAGCCGGGCTCCGCGGCCAGCGCCGCCCGTGCCGTTGCGACCGCCTCCTCCTCCTCGACGTCCCGGCCCCCGCAACTCTGAGGCGCGAACACCGCAATGAGCGCCAGGACCAGTCCGACCGCGATCAGCAGTCTGGTGCGTCCCTGCATGGCGCGGAGTCGGCCCAGCAGGCCTGCGGGCTTCGGTCCGGATGCGGGGTCGGTCATCGTCGCGGTCCTGGCGCGTCGGGAGGCGGGTCAGGCCCTGTCGGGAGGACGGACGAGGAAGCGCAGAACCATGTATCCCAGCACGTGAGTGATGGCCACGACGCTAACCCACCACAGCAGGATGTGGACCCGGTAGCCGCGCTCGCGGCACTCCCAGACCGTGAGCCCCACCGCACCGGCCAGCAGTATCCACAGCGGCCAGCTGTAGCGGATCGCGTCGCCGTCGCCGAACCAACTGAGGATGAGCATCAGGCCCACAGCGTCATCCTCCCCCGCCGGTCCCGGGTTCGCTTGCCGGGTACACCTTGATGGAGATGAAACGTATCGGCAACTTGACGAGCTCGACCGGGCCGTGGGCCACCTCGCCGTGGATCTGCATGGTGTCGCCCGCCTCGAGGCGGTAGGCCTTCCCGCCGTAGCCGTAGTCGATCGATCCCTCCAGCACATGGATGAACTCCACGCCGGGATGCTGGTAGAGCGGGAACACCCCGCCCGGCTCGGTGATGGTGGTGATCATCGGCTCGATCATCCGGTTGGGGCCGCGCAGGGTGCCGAGATCCTGGTAGAGCCGCCCCGGCCCGCCTCCCTGGTGATGGATCTCGTGACCCTCGCCCGCCTTCACGATCACCAGGTCGTGCTCCTCGTCGAGGCCGCGGAACAGGGCGGTGACCGGTACGCGGGCGGTGGCCGCCAGCCGCACGAGGGTCGACAGGCTCGGCGCGCTCTGGCCGTGCTCGATCTTGGAGAGCATCCCCAAGGAGATCTCGGCGCCGGCCGCGAACTCCGACATCGTCATGTTCAGCGACCGGCGGAACTCCCGGACCCGGCTCCCCACCACACGGCACAACTCCTCGGTGGAGACCGAGGGGCCCAGCGCGTCGGTGAGTTCACCAAGGGTGTCGGTTGCCGATGCCATGTCCTGATCCTGCCAGATTCCTGGGGTGCTGTGACATCACCAGCCGCGAGGATGTCTCGACCGGCCTGCCGGAGAAGGCGCCGCGGCGGGCCGGCCGGTGCCCGGTCTACCATCGGCGCATCCTGATCCTCCTGCGGCACGGCCGTACTCCCAACAACGCCCAGGCCCGGCTTCAGGGCCAGATCGACTCGCCTCTCGACGAGGTCGGCTTCGAGCAGTCCGCAGTGGTCGGCAAGGCTCTCCGGGACCGCTGGCCCGTGGATCGCGTGGTGACGTCATCGCGGCGCCGCACCCGGCAGACATCCCGGGCCGCCGGCCTCGGCGATGTCCCCACCACGATCGACGACCGGTGGATGGAGATCGATTTCGGTGCCTATGACGACCGCCGCATCTCCGACGTCATGGCCGAGCTCGGCGCGGCCTGGGCCTCCGACATCTCCTACGTGCCACCCGGAGGCGAGTCGATGGCCTGCCTGCATGAGCGGGTGGGCGAGGCGGTCGCCGAGATCGTGGAGGAGGCCGCGACCAGCAACATCGTGGTGGTGACCCATGCCACCCCCATCAAGTCGGCAGTCGCATGGTTGCTGGACGGCACCGCCGAGATGATCATGCGCCTGCGGGTGAGCCTGGCATCGGTCACCGCATTCGGACCGGTGGGGCACGGGATGGTCCTCACCGAGTTCAATTGGTGCCCGGCCCGCCACATTGGCTCGCGGTTCCACATCGGCTAGCGGCTGCACATCGGCCAACGACTCCACATTGGCTAACGGCTGTAGTCCGGACGTATCGTCGAAGCGATGATCTCGGGAATGAACCATGCCGTCCTGTACGTCCGCGACGCCCGCCGCCACCAGAAGTTCTACGCCGACGTGCTCGGCTTCAACACGGTGATCGACGGGCCCGGCGCCTACGTGTTCATGCGGGCTCCGGAATCGGTAAACCACCACGACATCGTCTTCTTCTCGATCGGCGAGGACGCGGCCCCCTCCCAGGCCGGCCGCAGCACGGTCGGCCTCTACCACATCGCGTGGGAGGTCGGCACCCTCGATGAGCTGGTCGAGATGCGCCAGCGGCTGATCGAGGCCGGCGCCCTGGTAGGCCAGAGCGACCATGGCCCCAACAAGAGCCTCTACGCCAAGGACCCCGACGGCTTGGAATTCGAAGTGATGTGGCTGGTGCCCCCGCAGTACTGGGGAGACGAGGAGCACGAGGCCATCATCCGCCCGCTCGACCTCGACGCCGACCGAGAGCGGTTCGCCGCCCTCGGGTGACTCCTCGCCCGGGGATCCTTAAGGAGCGTCCACCATGAGCATCGCCGAGAGCCTCGGCAACCCCTACTGCTACTTCCTCGACGACGACGCCTTCGCCGAGACCGCCCGCCCCGGTTTCCGGCACCGGGTGATAACCGGCGAACACCTGCAACTCTGCTTCTGGCGCATCGCCGGGGGTGCTCGGGGCTCGGTTCTGCACAACCACTCCGAGAACGAGCAACTCGGTGTCATCATGCGGGGCAAGCTCGACTTCCGCATCGGCCCCGACGGAGCCAACGACGAGCGCATCGTGCTCAGCGAGGGCGACTCATACCTGGCGCCCCGCTCGGTCTGGCACGGCGACTCGGTGTTCATCGGTGATGACGTCTACGGCGAGTGCTGGATCCTCGACGTGTTCGCTCCGCCCCGCTCCGACCTCGCCGACACGGGCTGACCACCGCTTGTTTCCCGCTCTTGTTCGCTTCGCTCACGGGCCGCTCGGGCCACGGCCTCGCAAGCTCGGCCTCTGGCATGGCTGACTGGCGGCTGGCCGTCGACATCGGCGGGACCTTCACCGATGTGGTGCTGCTCGACAGCCAGTCGGGCCGGGTGGTCGTGGACAAGACCCTCACCACTCCGGCCGCGCCCCTGGAGGGGGTGCGGGC
This sequence comes from Candidatus Aldehydirespirator sp., assembly GCA_965203635.1. GTDB lineage: Bacteria > Actinomycetota > Acidimicrobiia > Acidimicrobiales > Aldehydirespiratoraceae > Aldehydirespirator. Next base: position 919,248 of record OZ241903.1, on the reverse strand, counting down.
CGGCGTCACCCAGCTCCTGTCCAAGGCACAGGTCACACCGGCGGAGATCACCGCGCCCATCGTCCACGCCACCACTCTCATCACCAACGCCCTGATCGAGGGCCGCACCGGCCGGGCCGGACTGGTGACGACGGTGGGATTCGGCGACACGCTGCTGATCCGGGACGAGCACCGCTACGACATGTACGACCTCCAGATCGAGTTCCCCGATCCCCCCATCAGTCGGGATCTCACCTTCGAGATCGATGAACGCACGTCGGCTGCCGGCGCAGTGCTGGCTGAGCCGTCGGCCGCCGACCTGGACCGGCTGGGCTCCCGATTGACGGACGCGGCGGTGGAGTCGGTGGCCGTGTGCCTGCTCAACTCCTACGTCAACCCCACCAACGAGCAGGCCGTAGCCGAGTATCTTCGCGACCAACTCGGAGTGCCGGTATGTATCTCGGCCGAGATCTCGCCCCAGATCCGCGAATACCCCCGCATGATCACCGCGGCCTGCAATGCAGCCACCATGCCGGTTATCGGCCCCTACCTCGACGAACTGCAGAGATGGCTCTCAGCGGAGGGTTTCGGCGGGGCGGTGCTGATGATGCTGTCCAACGGCGGTGTGGTGTCGGCGGACGACGCGGCCCGGGGTCCGATCCGCCTAGTGGAGTCGGGACCGGCGGCCGGTGCTCTGGCCGGCACGTGGTACGCCGACCGCCTCGGTTCCGAGCGGCTGCTGTGCTTCGACATGGGCGGCACCACGGCCAAGGCCTGCCTGATCGAGAACGGTGAGCCTGCACTCACCAACACCTTCGAGGTGGCCAGGATCTACCGGTTCAAGAAGGGTTCGGGCTTCCCGGTGTCGGTGCCGTCGGTCGACCTGGTCGAGATCGGTGCGGGCGGGGGATCGCTGGCCCGTCTCGACCGCTTCGGTCTGCTCAAGGTGGGGCCGGAGTCCGCCGGGGCCGATCCCGGTCCCGCCTCCTACGGCCGGGGCGGCACCACGGCCGCGGTGACCGACGCCGACGTAGTGCTCGGACTGCTCGATCCCGGCGCCTTCCTGGGAGGCGACATGCCCCTCGACGCCGACGCGGCCTCTGCCGCGACCGCTCGTCAGGCCGAGGGTCTCGGGCTGTCACCAATGGACACGGCCGCGGGGATCCACGAGGTCGTCAACCAGAACATGGCCGCAGCCGCCCGCATGCACGGGGTGGAGCAGGGGGTGGATCTTCGCGGCGTGACCATTCTGGCCTTCGGCGGTGCCGGACCCGTGCACGCTTGCGGTGTGGCCGATCTCCTGGAGAGCGACCGGGTGATCTTCCCGGTCAACGCCAGCGTGCTGTCGGCGTTCGGGACGCTGGTGTCGCCGGTGCGCATCGATCTGGCCCGTTCCATGCCGCGCCTGCTCGAGAGCGTGGACATCGCCGAGCGGGACGGGCTCCTCGACGAACTGCGAGGCGAGGGTCGCCGGGTGCTCTCCGCCGCCGGCGTGCCCGCCGGCGACGTGCGCTTCCGCTACGGGCTCGACGCCCGGTACTCGGGCCAGGGCAACGAGATCACGGTCTGGGTGGGCACGGGCGAGGCCTGGCCCGCAAGCGAGGCCGATGTGCGGGCCGCCTTCGAGTCGGAATACCGGCGGATCTACGGCATGACCATTCCCGATGTGGCCGTCGAGGCTGTGACCTGGCGGCTGTCGGCCTACGCCGAGAAGGTTCAGGTGCGCCCGGATACCGGGGCCACCGGCGAGGCCGGCGCGGCTGAGCCGGTGTCGCGGCGTCCGGTGGTGTTCGCGCGGGGCACCACCGCGGTTGATGTGCCCGTGTACCGGCGGCAGGATCTGGGCGTGGGAGCGACGTTCGGGGGCCCGGCCATCGTCGAGGAGCGCGAGACCACCACTGTCATCCGGCCGGGCTGGCATGCCGAAGTGGCATCGGACGGGAGCCTGGTAGCGACCCGGAGGCCGGCATGAGAACCTTCGACCCGGTGGAGCTGGAGATCCTGTGGCAGTCGCTGATCTCCACGGTGAACGAGCAGGCCCGAGCCCTTCAGCGGGCCGCGTTCAGCCCCATCGTGCGCGAGGCCGGGGATCTGGCCAACGCGGTGTTCGACCGGCGGGGTCGCATGGTGGCCCAAGCGGTGACGGGAACACCGGGCCACATCAACAGCCTGGCCCTCGGCGCGGCCGCCATGCTCGAGGAGTATCCGGTCGATTCGCTGGTGCCGGGCGACGTGCTCATCACCAACGATCCGTACAAGACGGCGGGCCAGCTCCTCGACGTGACCGTTCTGGTGCCGGCCTGGCGGGTTCCGGCCGGCGGGGGCGAGCCCCGGCTGATCGCCCTGTTCGGGTCCACTATCCACCACACCGACGTGGGTGGCTACGGCATCGGCGCCGGCGGGCGGGACTGCTTCGAGGAGGGGCTCTGGATCCCGATCTGCAGGCTGATGCGGGGCGACGGCTCCGGAGGCTCGGAGCGCAACGCCGACGTCTGGAAGTTCATCCTGTCGAATGTCCGCCAGCCGGACCACATGGCCGGCGACCTCCATGCCCAGATGGCCTCGGGCGAGGTGGGAGCGCAGCGGCTGGCCACGCTGTGCGACACTCACGGTCTCGACGACATAGAGGATCTCGCCGACGAGATCATCGAGCGCTCCGAGGCTGCGACCAGGGCCACCATCGGTGAGCTGGACGCAGGCAGCTACGGCGCGTCGGCGGTGCTCGATCTGGCCGACGGGAGCCGGGTCGACATCGTGTGCGCCATGCATGTCGACCCCGAGGCCGGGGAGATCACGGTGGACTACGAGGGCTCCAGCGAGGCCAGTCCCTGGGGGATCAACGTGGTCCGCAACTACACCCACGCCTACACCACCTTCACGGTTCGGTCGGTCCTCAACCCCGACATACCCAACAACCACGGCAGCCTGGCGCCCATCAAGATGAGGGCCCCGGAGGGATCGGTCGTGCACGCGGTGCCCCCGCAGCCGGGCACGGCCCGTCATGTGGTCGGGATGTTCCTGCCCAATGCGCTGCTCAAGGCCCTGGCCCGGGTGAAGCCCTCCGGTGCCATGGCCGAGGGCGCCGGTGCGGTATGGACCATGCAGGTCAACGGCCACCACGACGACGGGTCGCCGTTCATCACCGCCATGTTCACCTACGCGGGCGGTGTGGGAGCCCGGGCCACCAAGCCCGGTCTCGATGCCTGCTCGTACCCCACCGGTGTGTCGGCGGTGCCCATCGAGGTGGTGGAGGCGTCGGCCCCGGTCCGGTTCCTGCGCAAGGCGCTGCGCCCGGGCTCGGGCGGCGGTGGAGCCCAGCCCGGCGGGCTGGGCCAGGTGATCGAATTCGAGGTTGACACGGCCCGGCCGTGGCAGCTCAACGCCGTGACCAGCCGCCTGACCGAGCCGCCCCAGGGCATCTTCGGGGGAGAGCCGGGCGCGGCGGGGTCATTCCAGGTGAACGGCGAGCCGGTAACCACCCAGACCCGCATAACGCTGTTGCCCGGCGACAGCGTGCGCTTGGAATTGCCCGGCGGCGGCGGATACGGCGCGCCGGCATCGAACCCCCCGGATCAGGATCAGCCGGTCGCGCCGTGAGCACCTGGGCTGAGGCCGTGTCCTTCGCCTCAGCGTGGGATCGGGCTGTGTCCAGCCGCGCCGACGAGACGTTCCTGATCTTCGAGACGCCGTCGGGAGACGTGTCCCGCTGGAGCTACGGAGACTTCGATGAGGCGGTGGACCGGGTGGCCGGGACGCTGGCCGCTCTGGGCGCGGAGCCGGGCGCGGCCGTCCATCTCGCCCTGACCAACTCGCCGACGTTCGTGGCCGTATGGCTGGCCGCGTCCCGCCTGGGTGCCTGGATCGTGCCGTCGGACCCCATGGGTCGAACGCCGGAGCTGGCCGGGCACATCGAGCGCACCCGTCCCACCGTCGGGCTGTGCGCCGGGGCCAGGGCCGGCACTTACCGGGCCGCGGTGGCGGACGCCGGCCGGAATGATCTGCGTGTCATCGAGATCGACGAGGCCGACACCGCGCTGGCGCCGTTCGATGCGCCACCGTTGGGCGCAACCGAACGCCCATCGCCCGGATTGGGTGACAGGGCCGCGGTGATGTTCACATCAGGCACCACCGGACGGCCCAAGGGTGTGGAAGTGACCCAGGCCAACTACGCGTTCGCCGGCAAGGTCATGGCCGAGGCGGCCGGTCTCGCTCCCGATGACCGGCAGCTGGTGGTGCTACCCCTGTTCCACGCCAACGCGCAGTACTACTCGTTCGCGTCGGCGATCTGGACCGGGGCGAGCGTGGCCCTGATGCCGGCCTTCTCTGCGTCAGGGTTCCTGCCGGCGGCGGCCCGTCACTCGGCGACCTGTGCCAGCCTGTTCGCGGCGCCCATCCGCATGATCCTGGCCCGGGGCGGCCCGGTCGGCGATCTGCGCCTGCGTCACTGCTGGTATGCGCAGAACATCGCTGCCGACCAGCACTCCACGGTGACCCGATGGTTCGGCTGCCGGCCCCGCCAGCTCTACGGCATGACCGAGACCATGCCCGCGGTCCTCACCGACGAGTCGGCCGACCCGCACCACGCCTCGATGGGCCGGGTATCTGTGGGCTGCGCCGTGGATGTGCAGGACGCGGCCGGGTGCCCGGTGGAGCCGGGGGTTGTGGGCGAGGTGGTCGTGGGGGGCGAGCCGGGCCTCACCTTGTTCGCGGGGTACCTCGATGCCCCGGACATCACCGCGGCCAGCTTCCGGGACGGCTGGTTCCTGACCGGCGACCGGGCGGTGCGCGACGACACCGGACGCCACTACTTCGACGGCCGCCGCTCGGACGTGCTCAAGGTGTCGGGCGAGAACGTCTCGATAGTCGAGGTCGAGTCCACCCTGGCCGAGCATCCCGCCGTTCTGGAGGCCGCGGTGGTGGGCCGTCCCGACGAGATCCGCGACGAGGTGCCGGTGGCGTTCGTGGTCGCCGCCGACCCGTCGGCGCCGCCCTCCGTCTCCGAGCTCGGCGCCTGGTGCGCTGAGCGCCTGGCCAAGGCCAAGCGCCCGGTCGACATCGCTCTGATCGACGAGCTGCCCCGGACCAGCGTCGGCAAGATCCGCAAATTCCTGCTTGCCGAGAAGGCCGCGGCCCCGCCCGGTTAGGGCCCGGCCAGACGCTTCAGCGTTCGGAGCAGCAGGCCGCAGGTGGCCTCGACCTTCCATACATTGCCGGGCAGCGGGTGGGTGTCGTAGACCCACGCCCAGGAGGCCTCTCTGAGCGCTTCGGGATCGTGGAGGCTGGCACCCAGCAACCGCTCTTCGGAGCGCTTGGCCCGGTACGGCTTGGGGGCCACGGCGCCGAGGGAGACCCGTGCGTCGGCGATGGTGGCGCCGTCTTCGTCGAGTGACAGAGACACCGCCGCGGAGCACACCGCGAAGTCGCCCGCGTAGAGCCTCAGCTTGTCGAAGGCGGCGAGGCGGGCACGGGCCGCTGCAGGCACGCTCACCTGTGTCAGCAGTTCGGCCTCGGCCAGGTCGGGCTCGCCCGGCCCCGCGTAGAGCTTGTCGATCGTCCGCCATCGGGACGGCTTCGACCCGGGCGGCACACTCTGGGCGATGGCGTCGAGGGCCAGCAGGCCGGTAGCCAGGTCCGACGGGGTCACGGCTTGGCAGCGATGCCCACCGAGGACTGCGTGATGGAACCGGTGATCTCCAAGCACGGCGTAACAGGGGCTGGTCCACCCGCTGCGCTTGTAGCAACCGAAACCGTTGCGATAGAAGGCGCAGCGCTTCTCCTGCAAGAGGTTGCCGCCGACCGTGGCCAGCTCGCGGATCTGGGGGGTGGCGAGCTCCTCGAGCAGGTCGAACAGCATCGAGTCACCCGGCTGGGCATCCGGCACCGACATCCGTCGGCGAAGATCCTCCAGGGTGACCGCGGCGCCGATCCTCAGGTCGCCGCCGGGAGTCTCATCGAGTCGTCGCAGCTCGCGGACGGCGGTCGTGTCGATGAGGCGAACCGGCGCGGTCAGCCGCTGCTGCCGGGCGACCAGCAGATCAGTGCCGCCTCCCAGATAGTCGGAGCCGTCAGGCTGGGCGGCACAAGCCTCGACGGCCGCAGCCACGGTTGCGGGCTGCTCGATGGCCTCGATCTCCGGAACGGGTGCCGTCGGGCCTCGCTTGCTTCGCCGTCGGCGGGTCAGCCGGTCGAGGAGCTTGAAGAGGCCGCGCCCGTAGAGGCTGCGCATCAGGGCGATCCAGATCATTTCCAAGCCCAGGGCGCTGGGCTCCGGCCTGCCGCGGCTCACGCGGGCGGTCGAGGTGTTCGGGTTCAGCAGCGGCAGGAGCTTCTCCGGGGTCAGGGGCAACTCCCGCGCTCGGACGCCGGTGGCGTTGGCCACCGCGTTGGCCACCGCGGCCGGCGTGGGCACCACCCCGATCTCGCCGATTCCCTTCGCTCCGTAGGGCCCGGCCGGGTCGTGCCCGTCGAGCAGGATGGCCCGGATCGGCGGCAGGTCCGGAGCCCGGGGCGCGGGGTAGTCAAGCAAGCTCGGGTTGACGAGGCGTCCCTGCTCGTAGACGAGTTCCTCGCCGAGGGCGGCCCCGAGACCCATGGCCATGGCCCCCACGGCCTGGCCCTCGGCCGCGGCCGGGTTGAGGGCCGCACCGGAGTCGTGCACCGTCACCGCGTCGATCACCCTGACCTGGCCGGTGGCGTAGTCCACCTCTACCTCTACCGCCTGCACGCAGAAGGAGTAGGCGGGCGAGAAATGACCCAGCCCGTGTTCCTTGTCCATCTTGGCGACGTCGGTGAGGTAGCTGCCGTCGGTCCGCAGGCAACCGTGAGACGCGCTCTCGGCGAGAGCCACGAGGTCGCCTATCGGCACGGCGTCGGTGCCGGAGCGGGCCTCACCCTCGACGAGCGTGACCTGGGTGGAAGCGACACCGAACTTGGCCGCGGCGGTCTCCTTGAGGACTCGAGCCGCGCCCCGGGCCGCGTCGGCGGTGGCGTGGCCGCTCCACATCGTGCCCCGCGACGACCACGCCCCGAGGTCTTGGGGAGCGTCGTGGCTGTCCATCATGGTCACCGACACGTCGTCGTAGGCAAGGCCCAACTCGTCCGCCGCGATCTGGCGCAGCAGCGCAGCCTGGCCCGTTCCGGCGTCGGCCCCTGCGAAGCACACCCGAGCGGTGCCGTCGTCGTGGACCTCCACCGCGGCCTCGCTCAGCTCGGAGTGCTCGAAGGCGTTGGCTCCGGAGACGTGAACCGCCGCGGCCACGCCCACTCCGCGTCCGCTGCCGGCCAGGCTCCGCTTGGCATCCCAATCGATCTCGGCGCGGGCTCGGTGGAGGCACTCGGCCAGCCGAGCCGAACCCAGGCGCCAGCCGGTCAGGGTCACATCACCGCTGAGGGGGGCATTCAGAAGCCGCAGTTCGATCGGGTCGATGGCGAGCTTGGAGGCCAGCTCGTCGATCTGCGACTCCATCGCGAAGGTCATCTGCGGGTTTCCGTAGCCCCGGAACGACGCCCCTGGTTGCTTGTTGGTGTAGACGAGTGACACCGCGGTGGAGCAGCCGCCTAGCCGGTACGGGCCCGCGGCCAGCATGGTGGCGTAGATCGCTACCGACGGCCCGGCGTGGTTGTAGGCGCCGTTGTCCACCGTGACGTAGGTGTCGCGGTGGGTGAGCGTTCCGTCGCGCCGGGCGCCGGTGGCGAGTTGGACGCCGAAGGCATGGCGCACGGCCGTGGCCGCGAACTCCTCGTCGCGGTCGAGCACCAGCCGCACCGGCCGCTTCGCTCTGATCGCCAGGGCGGCGGCGATCACCTCATGGCAGCCGGCCTTGGCCTTGGCCCCGAAGCCGCCCCCGACGGCAACCGGGTGGGTGCGGACCTGGTCCATGTCCAGGTCGAGCAGGTGGGCGACTTCCTTGCGCACGAAGTAGGGCGCCTGAGTGGACACCCAGAGATCCAGCTGCCGACGGGCCGGGTCCCATCTGGCGACCGTCGAGTGCGGCTCCAGGCACACGTGGGCTGCGGGCTTGTAGGCGTAGTGGCCGCTGACGGTGACCTCAGCTTCGGAGCGCGCCGTGTCGGGGTCGCCGTAGCTGCGGACCACCTGCATGGAGAGGTTGCCGATGGCATCGTCATGGACGGTCGGGGCTTCGCCGACCCGGGCGTACTGCACCGTGAAGGCGCTGGCTCGCGGCTTGTAGGCGACGTCGATCAGATCAAGGGCCGCGTCAGCTTCGTCCCGGGTGCGGGCCGCAACCGCGGCCACCTCCTCGCCGATGAACCGGACCCGGTCCCGAGCCAGCGCGAACCGGTCGCGGAACGGGTCGCCCAGGTGCAGGTAGGTCCGGTCCAACAGGTCGTCGGCCGTGATCACCGCGGCCACGCCGCTGAGGGCCTCGGCCCGGGAGGTGTCGATGCTGCGGATGTCGGCGTGGGGGTGTGGGCTGCGCAGGATGCGGGCCTCGAGCATTCCGGGCAGCACCACGTCGGTGGTGTAGACGGCTGCCCCCGAGGTCCGTTCGTTCCATTGGTCGGGCCGAACCCGCCGACCGAGAACACTCAAACTGGCCGCCCCTCTGGCTCAGTCCGGTGCGACGCGACGGCCGGCGGCCTGCTGCACCGCCGCGACCACGCCGTTGTAACCGGTGCAGCGGCAGAAGTTCCCTGCTAGGGCTTGCCGGACTTCGTCATTGGAGGAGGTGTCGCACTCGCCGGATTCGATGAGCTGATGGGCCCGCACGACCAGTCCGGGTGTGCAATACCCGCATTGCAGCCCGCCCCAGTCGGCGAACGACTCCCGCAGGGCTGAGGCGTCGGCGGCAAGGCCTTCGACGGTTCGCACCGGCTCGTCCACCCGGGCGGCCAGCACCAGGCACGAAGGCACGGCCCGGTCGCCGACCAGCACGGTGCACGCTCCGCAGTCGCCCCGGCCGCAGGCCTCCTTGGTCCCGGTCAGGCCGAGGTGGCTGCGCAGGACATCCAGCAGCGTGGCCGCCGAGGCCGTGTCGACAGCCGTTTGGGATCCGTTGACAACGAGACGGACGGGCACGCCCCGCGACTGTAGGGGGGCTGCCCCGGCAAGTGGAAGCCGGTCGCGCCGCGTCGGCTGTTGCCGGCGCGGCCCACTAGCGTCCGCGCCGGTGGACGTCAAGGCGCTGCTCAACCCATCGTCTGTGGCGGTGGTCGGCGCGTCCGGGAACCCGTCGATCGGCCGCTCGGTGGTGGAGAACCTCCGACACATCGGGTTCAGCGGGACCATCGCCCCCGTCAACCCCAAGTACACCGAAGTGCTCGGCCTGGAATGCCGGCCGTCCTTGACGGATCTGGACATCAGACCCGACGTGGTGGTGTTCTGCGTGGGAGCCCGCCGGGTGCTGGAGTCCTACCGGCTCCTGCCGGGCGTCGGCGCCGCTGGTGCGGTCATCTTCGATGGTGGTTTCGCCGAGGCGGGGCCGAGCGGGAAGGAGCTCCAAGCCGAGATCGCGGCCATCAGCCACAGTGCAGGCATCGTCCTGTGCGGGCCCAACTGCATGGGGTTCCTCAATCCGGCGGGGACGACAGCCGCCTACGCGCAGCTCGTCCACGACCCGGGCCAGTTGCACGGGAACGTGGGTCTCGTGTCCCAGAGCGGCTCGGTGTGCATCGGGCTGATGAGCGACACCCGCCGGTTCGGGTTCTCCACCATCGTCTCGTCGGGCAACGAGGCGGTAGTGACCACCGCCGACTACATCGATCATCTCGTTGACGATCCCTGCACCGGCGTGATTGCAGTGTTCAGCGAGCACATCGCCGACCCGGAGCGCTTTGTGGCCGCCCTCGATCGGGCTGCGGCGGCCGGCAAGCCGGTCGTCGTTCTCAAGGCAGGGCGCACCCCCCGATCCCGGCGGGCCGTTACCAGCCACACCGGGGCGCTCTGCGGCTCCGCGCCCGTCTTCTCGGCGCTGCTGCGAGCCCACCGGGCCATTGAGGTGGACGGTCTCGACGAGTTGACCGAGATCCTGGCCGCCTGCCAGGCCGCACACCTGCCGGCCGGTCACCGGGCATCGGTGGTGACGGCCTCGGGAGGACTGGTGGAACTCATGCTCGACACCGCGCCCACCGTCGGGATCGAGCTGCCCCCGCTGTCTGCGGCGGACCGCAACGCGGTGGAGAGCTTCATGGGGCCCGTGCCGGGGGAGGGCAACCCTCTGGACGCGTGGGGCAGCGGCCACTTCGAGACCAACCTTCCCAAGGCGCTGGAGGTGGCCCGAGCGAGCGACGACATCGATGTGGTGGTGTTCCCCAACGACGCCTTCGACGGTCAGCCGATGGGAGGCTGGAACTTCGGCCGGGCCTACACACCCTGGCTGGCCGCGTCGGCGGCCGCCAGCGACAAGCCGCACTACCAGCTCAACACCCGTCCCGGACTCATGCACAGCACCCAGGTGGAGCTGCTGGCCGATGGGGGCGGCGCCACGCTGGGGGGACTGCGCCAGGGCTTGTTGGCCATCGCGCGGTTGGCAGACTTCTCGCTCTGGAGGCCCCGGCCGGCGCTGGAAGGCACTCCCAGCCACCATCGGGTGGCCGCGTTGCTGGCGGACGGCGACCGGCCGGCGATCCACGAGTACGACTCCAAGCGGATCCTGCTCCGCTACGGCGTGCCCGTCGCCCGGGAACAGTTGGTGACGAGCAAGGCCGAAGCTCAGAGCGCAGCGGCTGAGGTGGGGTTCCCCGTCGCATTGAAGGCGTTGTCGGACCGCGCTGCCCACAAGTGGGATCTCGGTCTGGTCAAGCTTGGGATCGTCGACTCCGAGTCGTTGGAACAGGCCTGGGACGACCTAGCCGCCAGCATCGAGGAGCAAGACATTGACGCGGCCGGCGTGCTGGTTCAGGAGATGGTCGCCGGTGGTGTCGAGGCGCTCGTCGGGGTGAGCCGAGACGCGGACTTCGGCTTGACGCTGGCGCTCGGCCCCGGCGGCGTCGCCGCGGACCTGTCCGAACCGGACGAGGTGGCCCGGCGGGTTCTTCCTCTCGGCGTCGGGGACGCGGCCGACATGGTCTCGGAGACGGCGCGGCTGTCCCGGGTGCTCTCGGGGTTCAGGGGGCAGCCGCCGGCTGACGTCGACGCTCTTGTCGGGTGCATCGAGGCGCTGGCCGGCTTCGCCTGGGCGGAACGGGAACACCTGGCCGAGGTCGACCTGAATCCGGTGGTCGTGCTATCCGACGGGCGGGGCTGCGCGGTGGTCGACGCCTTGATCGTGCCCAGATCAGCGGGACCCGAGGAGGAGAGCCATGGCTGCTGACCCAGAAGGATCCGAGAGTCGGAAGGCGCCCTCCGATCTTGTTCTCTATGAGACCGACGGTCCGGTGGGAATCATCACCGTCAACCGGCCCGACAAGCTCAATGCGATCAGCCCCCGGCTGATGCACGCCTGGTGGGACGCGCTGCGGGCTGCGGAGGCTGACGAGTCCACCAGCGTTGTGGTGCTGCGATCGGAGGGTCGCAGCTTCTGTGTGGGGTTCGACATCTCCGGGGCGGAGCCGGAGCCGGGCCAGACGGTCTATGGCCACGACGCGCTGTCGAGGCACGCCATGCTGGCCGAGGGGCTCGAGTTCATGCTGGCCCACTGGTACCTGCGCAAGCCGGTGATCGCGTCGGTCCAGGGCCATGCGTTGGGCGGGGGATGTGAGATCGCTCTGTTGTGCGACATCACCATCGCGGCGTCCGACGCAGTCTTCGGGGAGCCCGAGGTCCGTTTCTCCGACCCCGGCCCAGGGTTGATCATGCCTTGGATCATCGGCTACAAGCGGGCACGCGAGCTCCACTACCTGGGGGACCTGATCGATGCCCCCACCGCCTTCGGGCTGGATATGGTCAACCGTGTCGTCCCCACCGAGGATCTGCGCACCGAGACCCTGGCCTACGCCCATCGCATGGCGCTGATCGCCCCCGAGGCCCTGGCCGCGGCGAAGCTGGGCATCAACCGGGGCGCCGACGCGGCCGGGTTCCGATCAGCCATCCACGCCGGGCTCGACGTGGTGGCCCCCGTCTACGCAACTGAGACCGCGGTGGGTAAGGAGTTCCGGGACAGGGCCGCCCGGGACGGCCTGAAGGCCGCGTTGGCCTGGCGCCGCGCCCAGTTCGACGACTAGGGGTGGCGCCGGACCGGTATCCGGTGGCCCGGCGAGACAGTAAGGATGGGCTAGTGGTCAGAGGCCGAACTTGTGAGGCCGTGGCCCGAGCGGCCCGTGAGCGCAGCGAACAAGAGCGGGGAATGACAACGCTGGACCGCGAGGAGTTGGCAGTTGCGCCGCCCACGTTCTAACGTCCGGCCGTCGATGGGTCTGATTGTCAGACAACGGCACGCAACGCGGTTCCACCCACTGGAGGAAACATGAAACGACACACGATTTTCTGGATCGCAGCCGTGACGGCGGTGTTCGGGCTGCTTGCCTCGTCCTGCGGCGGCGACGACGCCGCAGACGACACGAGCGCGGTGACCGAAACGGCCCCTGCCCCGGCGGACGAGGCGCCTACGGCCGCTGACGAAGATGAGCCGATGGCCGAAGATGAGCCGATGGCCGAGGAAGAGCCGATGGCCGAGGAAGAGCCCATGGCTGAAGAAGAGGCGATGACTGAGGAGGAGGCCATAACCGAGGCCATCGAGGAGGGCGATATAGAGACCATCGCGACCCTCGACATGGACACCAACGGCGACGGCAAGGTGATCCTCGGCGTGGCGGCGGCCGGTCCCCGCGACGACGGGGCCTACTACCAGGCCCTGGTGGACGCAGCCGAGGACATCTCGGCGGCGCAGGGCTGGGAGCCGCCCATCGTGGTCGACAACATCGAGCCGGCGGTTGCCGCCACCGAGTTGGAGAACCTGGCCGCGCAGGGCGTCGACATAATCGCGGTCGGAGCGGGCGAGATCTCCGATCCGCTGCCCGACCTGGTGGCGCAGTATCCCGACATCTTCTGGTACTGCAACTGCGGCACCGGGTTCCCGCAGATGGACGGGGTGGCCCTCAGCACCAACGACGGCGCCGAGATCGAGTATGTCGTCGGCGTCGCCGCCGGCCTGCTCCTCCAGGAGCACGGTGGCGACACCGCTTACATGATCGGCTGCTGCGACCTGGGCTTCGAGGTCGAGACCGAGTTGGCGATGCGTCTGGGCCTCAAGGCCGTGGATCCCAGCTTCGACGTGGTCTACACGCCGACGGGCAACTTCCCCTTCGACTTCGACAACGTGGCCGGAGCCACCGAGGCGTTCAACGTCGCCCTCGACGCCGGGATGGACCTCGTCTACCCGTACCTGGGCGGGGCCCACGAGCCCCTGGTCCAGCTGGCCAACGAGCACGGCGTCCCGGTGACGAGCGCAGGCGCCTCCGACGTGTGCAGCCGGACCGATCTGCACTGGGACATGGCCGCCCTGTTCGACGGCGGCGACTTCGCCCGGGCCGTGTTCCCGCTCATCGTGTCCGGCGCGTTCGTGGAGGGCGACATCTACAAGTTCGCCGTCGGCCGCGACCCGGAGGTCGGCGCGCTGATCTGCGATCCCACGCCGGAGCAGAAGGAGCAGCTGGACCAGGCCCACGCCGATGTCTGGAACGGCTACTGCCTGGCCGAGTTCGATGCCATCAGGGCGATCGCATACGGCGGCGTCGACATGGAGGCACCGCTGGCCTGCTCGGACGCCTGATCGCCCCCTGAGGGCAGTCACACCCGAGAGGTCGCCATATGGCTGATCAACGGACGGCGGGAACCGAGGTTCCCGCCGTCCGTCTCTCCTCCATCTCCAAATCGTTCGGGGCCATCGTGGCCTGCGACCAAGTCGACCTGACTCTTCATCGCGGCCAGATACACGGCATCCTCGGCGAGAACGGCGCAGGCAAGTCCACGCTGATGAAGGTGCTCATAGGACTGGTGCTTCCCGACGGCGGGACCATCGAGGTGGACGGCGAGCGCTGCCAGATACGGGATCCCCACGATGCCGCGGCCCGCGGGATCGGCATGGTCCACCAGCACTTCAGCCTGGTGGAGCCGCTGACGGTCTGGGAGAACGTCATGCTGGGCGACACCGGCCGGTTCGACGTGGCCACAGCCCGCCAGCGAGTCGGCGAGATCAGCGAGCATTACGGCCTGGGAGTCGACCCCGATGCCAGAGTCGAAGATCTCTCGGCCGGGGTCCGCCAGCGCGTCGAGATCATCAAGTGCCTGCGTCGCGATCCCAGCATCCTGATCTTCGACGAGCCGACATCGGTGCTCACCCCGGGCGAGTCGGAGCGGCTCTTCGATGTGCTGCGGCTGGCCGTTCGGGAGGAGAACCGGGCGGTGGCCCTGGTGAGTCACAAGCTCGATGAGATCCTCCACGCCACCGACGAGGTGACCATCATGCGAGCCGGTGCCGTGGTGAAGCGGATGGAGACCTCGGCGGCGGATGCGCCCATGCTGGCCAGGGCGATGGTCGGCCGGGAGGTCTCGCTCCGGTCGGAGGCCTCTGCGCTGGGCCTCATCGAGACGGTCGCGGCCAGCGTCGACGACGTCGAGGGCCCTCGGCCCCGGGCGGCGGGGGACGCCGGGGCTGCATCGGAGTCGCGCGTGCCCGCGCTCCGCCTTCGCGACGTAGAAGTCCGCGGCTCCGACGGGCGGGTCGCCCTCGACGGTCTGAGCGTCGACGTGTATGACTCCGAGATCGTGGGCGTGGCCGGGGTGGAGGGCAACGGCCAGGCCGCACTGACCGACCTGTTGTCGAGCCTGCTGACCGCGGAGGCGGGCACGGTCGAGGTCGACGGCGTCAGGGTGCAGCCGGGGCGGCCGGGCGCCATGTCCGGAGCGGGTGTGGCCGTCGTCCCCGAGGACCGCCACACCTCCGGCTGCGTGCTCGACATGACTGTGGCCGAGAACCTGTTCCTGGTGGACATCGAGAGGATCGCCAATCACGGGATCTACGACCCGGCTGTCATGCGGCGGGACGCGGCCCGCCTCATTGAGGACTTCGAGATCCAGACGGCTGGTCCGGACGCCCCGTTCTGGTCGCTCTCGGGCGGGAACCAGCAGCGGGTAGTGCTGGCCCGCGAACTGAGCTACTCGCCCAAGGTGCTGGTGGCGGCCCAGCCCACCCGGGGCCTCGACGTCGGTGCCATCGAGTGGATGACCGACCGCCTCCGCCTGGTCGCGGAGAGCGGCGTCGGCGTGCTGCTCATCTCGAGCGAGCTGGAGGAGATCCTGCAACTCTCGAACCGCATCGTCGTGCTGTTCCGTGGTCGCATCATCGGGGAGATGGACCGGGCCGATGTGAACCTCGAGGAGTTGGGCCTCCTGTTGGGCGGTGCCGGCACCGAGGCAGCCGCCTAGATCGGGCCCGGTGTCGGCATGAGCGAGCAGCACCCACAGTTGGCCGCCGAGGGCCCCGAGACCGGCCCCACTGCCGCCGCGGGGTCTGGGCCTGCGCCCTCGCGGCTGCGCGAGGCGGGGGTGGCCGCGGCGATGTACCTCGCGTGCATCATCGTCGCCCTGTTCGCTTCGGCTCTGATCGTGTGGGCGACCGGAGGCTCGTGGCAGGCCGTCTTCTCGGCCCTGCTGGACGGCAGCCTGCGGGCCCCCGGACGGTGGGGAGAGACCATCGGCATCGCCATCCCGCTGGTGGTAGTGGCCCTGGGGACCGCCATCAACGGCCGGGCCGGTGTGGTCAACATCGGCCAGGAAGGCCAGGTGATGATGGGCACCGCCTTCGCCACGTACGTCGGTGTGAACCTGGGCGGTCCCGGGCCGATCGTGGTGATCTGCCTGCTCATCGTGGGCGCTCTCGCCGGAGCCATGTGGGCAGGCATCGCCAGCTGGCTCCTCTACTGGCGACGGGTGCCGGAGGTGCTGACCACGCTGCTGCTGATCACGGTGGCCTCCCAGGCGACCGGCTACGCGCTGAAGGTCGACTGGCTGCTGCTGGCCCCGTTCCGGGCGGATCGCTCGGTGCGCAACCAGGTGAGCGATCAGCTTGCCACCGACACCCGACTGCCCCGCATCGACATCTGGGGCAACGACTTCCCGATCAGCTCGATCGCGGTGGTGCTGATGGCCGTGATCGTGTTCCTGCTGTTCAAGCGCAGTGTGTGGGGCTTTCGCATGAGGATGCTGGGCCGCAACGCCCGCACCGCGACGCGGGCCGGCGTGTCCACCGTCAAGTACGGGACCACCGCCATGCTCATATCGGGAGCGTGCGCGGGCCTGGCCGGGGCCCTGATGCTCTCCGGGGGTGACTTCGGCAACTACCGGTTCACGCCGGGCTTCGCCAACAACATCGGGTGGGAGGGGCTGCTGGTGGCGCTGGTGGCCCGCTCGCACCCGGTCGGCATCGTGGTGGTGGCCTTCAGCTTCGCCGGACTGCGAGCCGGCTCCGGTTTCTTGGCCGCCACCGGGGTCGAGCGCGAGATCTCCCAGGTGGTGCTGGCCCTGCTGGTGCTGGCCCTGCTGGTGCCGCCGGCCATCCTCTTCATCCGGGAGCGCCGCCGGGCGCTGGCCGCAACCAGGGACAGGACCTGAGCCATGGGCGACTTCTTCTCCGCCATCGGCGACGTGGTCACCAACGAGGTGACCTACTCGGGTGCCATGCGCTTCGCTGCGCTGCTGGCCTTCGCGGCCATCGGCGAGACCATCGCCGAGAAGGCCGGAACCCTCAACATCTCGCTGGAGGGGATGGTCCTGGGCGGCGCCTTCGCGGGAGCGCTCGGGATGCACCTCACGGAGTCGGTCACCGTGGGGCTGATGTTCGCCTCCCTCATCGGCGTCATCGTCGCATCGGTGCAGGCCAACATGAGCCACCGGCTCACCGCCAACCAGTTCGTGGTCGGGCTGGCCCTCAATACCCTGGTGCTCGGCATTGCCAGCTTCCTCAACACCAGCATCCAACCGGTGTCGAGGGCGGCCCACCGGTTCGAAGTCCCGGGATTGTCGGAGATCCCCCTCATCGGTGACGCCCTCTTCAACCAGCCCTGGCCCCTGTATCTGGTGTACCCGATGATCCCGGCCGCATGGTGGCTGCTGTACCGCACCCGGTGGGGCCTGGAGGTGCGGGCCGTCGGAGAGAACCCCCAGTCGGCCGACGTTTCGGGCATCGACGTCAACAAGCGGCGCCGAGAGTCCATCTACATCGCGGGGCTCACGAGCGGGCTCGGCGGCGGCTACCTGGTGCTGGGTCAGATCGGGCGATTCGAGGACGCCGTCGTCGGGGGTCAGGGGTTCATCGCCATCGCCGCGGTCATCTTCGGCGGGTGGACCATGCGGGGCGTGATCGGCGGCTGCCTGCTGTTCGGCACGGTCAACTCGTTCCGGCTGACCCTGCCCACCGTGGGCCACGAACTCAACTCCGAGCTGTTGTCGGCCGCCCCGTTCGTGGTGACCATCGTCACCGTGACCTTCTTCGCCCATCGCACCCGCGAGCCTCGGGCGCTGGCTCAGCCGTTCGTCCGCGGCCTGACCTGACAGCGGGCGGGTCGGCCCGGCGTGGCGATGCTGGAGGACCAGGACTATTAGAGGGCGCGGCCGCTGGCCCTTCTTGCTGCTGGCTGCCGTCATCATGGCTCTGGGCGCTCTCGGGGTCTTGGCGCTCGGGACGGCCGCCCTGCTGGACCTCGGCCCGTTCGCCCCCACCGATCCTGCGGGACTGACAGTGGCTGACAAGCCGGCGGACTGCCGTGAGGCCCGCCTCGACAGGGGAGAGGGCTGTGACGAGGGCGCCGACATCGAAGCGATCAACCTCTCGCTGTCGGGCGAGGGCGCGCTCGTTGTCGAACTGCAGCTCTCCGAGACACCGAGCCCCGGTCCTTCGCTGGCGTGGACGGCGGAGTTCTACGCCGACGTCGCCAACGGCTACACGGACGGCGGAGTCATCTGCAGGCTGTCCAACGTCACCGACGGCGGTCGAGCGGGTCCGGAGGTTGTCTCCCGTGCCCTGGATCCGAACACCGTCCCCAGACAACTCGCGGACGATCGTGCCTGCGAGGGCCGCCTCGTCGGATCGACGGCCCGGTTCTCCATTGACATCTCCGGTCAGCCCGACGACGCGCCGTTCCGGATCATCGGACTGGTCCGGGTCGAGCACCCCGGCGACGACACGCGACCCGGCTCCGAGGACGACTTCCTGGTGCGGGCGTCGGTGGCCGGTCTTCGAGGCTGAGCGCATCTCGGGTGGTCGGTAGGGTGCGAGCCATGGGTCTGATCGAGCCCGCCTCGCACCTGAGCGAGGAGGCCCAGCAATTCCTGACGGATTTCGTGACGCCGCCGCCGCTTGATCCGGCCGACCTCGACGCGGTCGAGACCGCCCGCCGGATGTCTCTCGCCAACTGGGTCTCCCTCAACGAAGGACTTGAGGGGCCTTGGATCAGCCGGCCCTCGACCGTCGCCGGTGTGCCGGTCGTGACCTTCGCGGCCGAGGAGCGGACTCTCGGCGCTGAGCAGGTCATGGTGCACCTGCACGGCGGGGCGTTCGTTCTCGGCTCGCCGACCGCCAGCGCCGCGCTGGCCGTGGGTGTGGCCCAGCGCACCGGCATGCCCGTCGTGTCGGTGGACTACCGCCTGGCTCCCGAGCACCGGTGCCCGGCTGGGCTCACCGACATCGTGAACGTCTGCCTCGAGCTGCTGGCTTCGCGCCGGCTCGCGGCCATCTACGGCGAGTCGGCCGGCGCGAATCTGGGCCTGGCCGCGGCCGTCGCCCTGCGCGACCGGGGCGCGGCGCTGCCGAGCCGGCTCGGCCTGCTGTCGCCGTGGGTCGATCTCACTTGCTCGGGCGACACGTACCGGACCCTGGAGTCAGCCGATCCCGTCCTGGGAGCCCTCGATCCGCCCGCGTTCGCGGCCGTCTACGCCGGACCAGACACGGCCGGCCCGGAGGCCTCCCCACTGTTCGCAGACCTGGCCGGACTCCCGCCGGCGTTGATCCAGACGGGCAGCCGCGAGCTTCTGCTGTCGGATTCGTGCCGGCTCGAGGCCGCGCTGCGCCGCGCCGGGGTCCCGGTCGAGCTGTCGGTATGGGACGGCCTGTGGCACGGCTGGCAACTGCGATACCACCTTCCCGAGGCCGGCCAGGCCCTGGACGATCTCGCCGCGTTCCTAGTGAGCTGACACACCAGCTGCCAGTTCTAGGGGTGAATGCTGGTGGAGATCGACTTCACTTCGGATAGCAGTTCGCGGTTGGCGGGCAGGCCGGGCGAGATGACGTTCACGAAGAAGGCGTCGAGCCGGTGCGCGCCGATCAGGTCCTGGAGCTGGCTCCGGCACTCCGCGGGGGTGCCCGCGATCTGGTAGGAGGCCACCAGCTCGTCGGTCACGAGCTGGCCGACGGCTTCGGGGCCGCCCTCCGCGAAGGCCTGCTTGAGGCCGGCGATCTCGGCATCGTTCAGGCCGAGGTTCTTGAGGATCCGGGGCGGGCTGTCCATGATGGCGTAGCCGTAGAGGTGCTTGGCCTCCTCGATCATCGCGGGCTTGTAGGCCAAGCGGTCGAGGTAGACGCGGGTGAGCGGGGCGCTCGCCTCCGTCCGGGCCCGGTCGGCAAGGCCGAACGCGTCGCCGAGGTCGGACTTGACCATCAGCACCAGGCCGTCGGCGTGGGTGCCGGCCACTGCCAGCATCCGCTCGCCGCGGGCCGCGACCCAGATCGGGATCGAGTGGGTGCCGGTGGCGAGCTGGGCGCCCTCCAGCGAGAGTCTGCGTCCCTGCCAGGTGACCGGCTCGCCCCGCCACAGCAGCCGGAGCGCCTCGATGGTGTCGGTCATCATGGCCAGCGGGGCCGATCTCTCCAGGCCCATCGGATGCAGCACCATGGTGCCGCCGGCCACCAGCGTGACGAAGGCCCGGCCCCCGCTCATCTCGTCGACGGTGGCGATGGCGGCCGCAGTGGCGGCCGGGTGGCGGGTGTAGGGGTTGGTGACCGCCCCCAGGCGGATGGTGCTGGTGGCCCGGGCCGCCGCGCCTAGCACCCCGTACACGTCGAGCATCAGGCCCTCGTCGGCCACCATGCAGTAGGAGTAGCCGAGTTCCTCGGCGGTGACGATGGTGTCGATCAGCTCGGCCGAGCCCATCGTCGGGACGATCTGAAGGCCGAGCGCAAGCCCGCCGGCGGTCACGGTTCGGGTTCGACCCAGGGATCGTGGACGGGCCTGATCACGACCGGTCCGATGTCGATGCGACGGTCAGTGCCGAGGAGGTTGGCAACCAGCTCGCCCACCCCGGCGGCGGGCATCATGCGGGCTCGCACCTGCCCGGGGGCCTTGCCATCCCACAGCTCGGTGTCGATCTGGGCGGGGCACAGCGTGATCACCCTGATGCCGCAGTCCCGTCCTTCCAGCCGCAGCACCTCACCCAGCGCGTTGAGCCCTCCCTTGGACGCGGCGTAGGCCGCATTGCCCTCGAAGGCCTGCACCGCGGCGATGCTGCTGATGAGCACGATCTGGCCCTCGGACTGGCTGAGAGCCTTCCACCCGGCCCGGGTCAAGGCCATGACCGCGCTCAGATTCACGTCCAGGACCCGCTGCCAGTGGTCCGCGGTGGCCTCCGGCACCGCCGCCTTGTCGAACAGCCCGGCACTGTGCACGATCACGTCGATCCGGCCGCAGGCCGCCAGCGTCTCCTCGACGACCCGCTCGGGCCCGCCCGGCTCGGTCAGGTCGGCCGCCAACGCGGTCGCGGGCACTCCCAGTGCCGAGACCGCAGCGTCGAGCCGGTCCTTCCGGCGTCCCACCAGCACGCAGCAAGCACCCCGAGCCGCCAGCGCCCCCGCGCAAGCCAAGCCGATGCCCGACCCGCCACCGGTGATGACCGCCACTGGGGTCGGCTGCGATGTCACCGTGTCATTGTGGCGGATCGTCCGGGACTCCGATGCCGAGGAATCCCTCGATGCGGGCCAGCCGCTGGCCGTTCTCGACCACCTCGCTGCGCAGGCTGCCGATCTCTGCAGAAAGCTCGGCCCGCAGTGTGGTTTCGACGCGGATGATGTCGGCCCGCAACTCGGTCCGCAGATTGTCGGTGGTCTGCTGCTGGTGCCAGATGATGGCGAGCACGCCCAGAACGACGGCGATCAGCTGTGCAATGGGAATGAGTTGAGGCCAGCGTTGCGAAGCGGCGCTCGACCCAGCCACCGCGACCGTCGGATCGGCCGTGGCCGCCGGGCTCTCGCCTTGGACGCTGAGCGCTTCCGGCCCTGTCATGCGACCAGCGTACTATGCCCTGTCCTCCAATACAATACCATTTCATGATATTTCTAGCCGAAGAATGATTCGGTCAGCACTTCGTAGTTGATGCGCCCCGCGCTGAACGTCCGGCCGCTGGCCAGGTTGGTGAGGTGGATCTCGGCCGGAGAGTGCAGCTCTATGGGGATCTCGTAGAAGTCCCTGCCGGCGTCCTCGTAGATCTCGATGAAGGGGCGCCCGTAGGCGGAGCAGGCCGCCGACACCACCCGCTCGACGATCTCGGCGCACTGGGCGTCGTCGCCCTCGACGGTGACGTTGGAGATGCCGCCGTACAGCAGGCTGTCGTTGATGCGGCCCATCGAGATCAGGTCGTCGTCCACCAGGGGCGGCACCACCCCCAGGCCGTACGCGTGGCGCAGGCCGCGCAGGTCCATGCCCTCCTCGGCCAGCCGGTGAATGGACTGCTCCACGATCCGGGCCGCCACCTGCACCGCGGTCACCAGGCTCCGGTTGGGCGCGAACAGCACGTACAGGTCGCCGGGGTCGACCCGGCAGGCGGAGGCGATCATGTCGGCCATGGCCACCGGGATCGGCTCGGACGTCTGGATGGCCACCACCGACTCGTGGTGGTCGTCGCGGTAGTCGATCCACTCGAAGTAGTGGTCGAGGCTGTCGCGGTTCAGGGCCCGGCCCGGTCCGGCCAGGATGGCGGCGTGCTCGGTTCCGGGGGCCTGGAGGCGCCATCCCGCGATCTGCGACGCCACGCAGGCCTCGATGGGGTGGTCGATCATCACCCGCACCGCGGTGAGCATGCGCCCGGCCAGATCGAAGGGCTCGTAGCCGACGGTGCCCAGGCCGCCCAGGCTGGCCAGGGTGTAGAGCTGGGCGGCCCGCCAGCCGCCTCTGGCCTCCAGCCCCATGTCGATGACGGTGGCGCCGTTCTCGAGCCGGTCCACCGACACGCCCAGAGCGTCGGCTTCGTCGAGGATCACCCTCACCGTCTTCATGGCCTCACGGTTGACGCAGATCATGTCAGGCGGGGGTGGACTCGCGGGCGCCCAGAGCGGCGTCGACGGGGATGATCGCGCCGTTGAGGTAGCTGGCCTCGGATGAGGCCGCGAACAGGATGGCCGCGGTGATCTCCTCGGGCCTTCCGAAGCGGCCCTCGGGGATGTGGCGCTGGATGGCGGTCTGGAGGTCGGGGTCCCGCATCCCGGCCAGCAGAGCCTCGGTGGCGATGAGTCCCGGCGCCACCGCGTTGACCCTCACCCCCTTGGGGCCGAGTTCCAGGGCCATGGCCCGGGTCAGCCCCTCGACCGCGCCCTTGGACGCGATGTAGGCACAGCGGTTGACCACCCCGAGGCGGGCCAGGATGGAGCTGACGTGGACGATGGCGCCCCGGCCCCGTTCCACCATGCCGGCTGCCGCCAGCCGGCTCAGCTGGAACAGCCCCCTGACGTTGGCCTGCCAGACCGTGTCGAACGCATCCAGGGAAAGGTCGAACATCGACGAGCGGTCGATGAGGGCGGCGTTGTTGACCAGGATCGACACCGGCCCCAGCGAGGCCTCCACCTCCCGAGCGAGCCGGGCCACGTCGGCCTCGCGGCCGATGTCGGCTTGGAACACCTCGGCCGTGCCGCCTGCGTCGGCGATGGCCTGACGGGTGGAGACCGCGCCGTCGGCGTCGCTGCGGTAGTTGACCGCCACCCGGGCTCCCTCGGCCGCGAACGCCCGGGCGGTTGCCGCGCCGATGCCCCTGGACGAGCCGGTGATCAGCACGGTGTCACCGTCGAAGCGGTCAGGCCTCACGGCTAGCCCCCTGCAACTGCCGCCGCCTCGGCCTCGTTGCCGGCGATCACGGCGAGCACCGTGCCCACATCGACGGTCTCGTCCTCGTCGACCAGGATCCGGGCCACCACCCCGGCGCAGGGCGCTTCCAGCTCGTTCTCGACCTTCTCGGTCTCGACCTCGGCGATCACCTCGCCCTCGACCACGTGGTCGCCCTCGTCGACGTACCAGGCCACCACGGTGCCGTCCTCCATGGTCAGCCCCCACTTGGGCAATATCACATTGGTCGCCATTCAGTTCTCCTCGTGCTTCGTCCTGTCAGTACTGGGCCGCGGTGCTGATGGCGGCGGCGATGTCGTCGGTTCCGGGGAGCACGATGTCCTCCAGGGGTACCGAGAAGGGGATGGGGGTGTCGAGGCCGTCCACCCGCACCACCGGGCCCCGCAAGTCCGCGAAGCACTCCTCGCTGATGCGGGCGCTCAGCTCGGCTCCGAGCCCGCCGATGCGGGGGGCCTCGTTGGCCACCACCACCCGGCCGGTCTTGGATGCCGAGGTAAGCACGGTGGCCGCGTCGTAGGGCCGGATCGTCCGCAGGTCCACCACCTCGACCGAGATGCCGTCGTCGGCGGCCTTGGCCGCGGCGTCCAGCGCCATCGGCACCATGCGCATGGCCGCCACCACCGTCACGTCGGTTCCCTCGCGGGCTACGGCGGCCACCCCCAACGGGGTGGTGTAGTACTCGGGGGGCACCTCGGCCCGGCTGCGGTACAGCGCCTTGTGCTCCAGGAACAGCACCGGGTCGTCGCTGTCGATCGACGCCAGCAGCAGGCCCTTGGCGTCGACCGGGTTGGACGGGGCCACTATCACGATGCCGGGAACGTTGAGGAACCAGCCCTCCACGCTCTGGGAGTGGTGCGGACCGCCGCCGAACCCGCCCCCGCAGGCGGTGCGGATCACCAGCGGAGCCTTGAACTGGCCGTCGAACATGTAGTGGAGCTTGGCCACGTTGTTGACGACCTGGTCGTAGCACTCGGCGATGAAGTCGGCGAACATGATCTCGGCCACCGGGCGCATGCCGACCATGGCCGCGCCCGCGCAGGTGCCGATGATGGCCGCCTCCGACAGGGGTGTGTCACGCACCCGCTCGGACCCGTACTTGGCCAGCAGCCCCTTGGTCACGCCGAAGTCGCCGCCCATCTCGGCGATGTCCTCGCCGATCAGGAACATCTCGGCGTGCCTCTCCATGGCCAGGTCCAGGGCGTTGTTGAGGGCCCGGGTGAAGCTGGCCTTGCGGACCCTGTCCCTGGGCTTGCGGGGCGTGCGGGCGGTGCGGGCCGGCTTGGTCGCGGCCGTCTCTGCGGCGGTCATCGCGACGACACCTCCCAGCCGACGTAGACGTCGGCGGTGGCCTTGCCCGGGTCCGGTGCCGGGCTCTCCAGCGCGAATCCGATCCACTCCTCGATGACGTCGCGCGCCTCCTGCTCGATGGCATCGCGCTCGGCGTGGTCCACGCCCCGCTCACCCAGCGCCTCGGCGGCCAGCATGATCGGGTCGCGCTCCTCCTTCCAGTACTTGACCTCGGCCTCGGGCCGGAACTCCCCGGCGAAGATCCCCTGCCAGCGCCAGGTCTTGAACTCCAGGAAGTAGGGCCCGGCCCCGGAGCGGATGTGCTCGACCGCGGAGCCCACCGCGGTCCAGGCCTCCACGATGTCGTTGCCGTCGACCTGCTCGCTGCCGAACCCGTAGCCCTGCACCATGTCGACGATGTCGGCCGACGCGTGACCCTCGCCCACCGGCATGGAGATGGCGTAGCCGTTGTTGATGCAGGCGTAGAGCACCGGCAGGTCCCAGATGGCCGCCATGTTGAGGCTCTCATGGAACTCGCCCCGCCCCACCGTGCCGTCGCCGATGATGGCGCAGGCCACGTTGGGCCGGCCCCGCATCTTGGCGGCCAGCGCCACTCCCAGCACGGTGGCCATGTAGGAGCCCTCCACCGCGTTGTCGCCGAAGTTCCCCACGGCGGGGTCGGCCGAGTGCAGGCTGCCGCCCTTGCCGCTGCACACCCCGGTGGCCTTCCCGAACAGCTCGGCCATGATCCGCTCGCCGTCGCCGCCGTGACGCTGCTGGGCCAGGGCGTTTATGCCGTGGCAGCGATGGTCGGGGAAGAAGGTGTCGGTGGCGGTGAGGTGCCAGGCCAGTGCAGCCTGGGTGGCTTCCTGGCCGAGTCCGGTGTGCAGCATCCCGGGCACGTTGCCCTTCTCGAACTCGCGCTCGAGGCCCTGCTCGAAGGCCCGTATCAGCCACATGTCTCGGTACAGGTCCAGAAGCGTCGGCGTCTCCACTACGACTCCTTGGGGTTGTCGGCGAACTCCGACCACGGGGTGCGGTGCAGGTAGTAGGCGCCGTCGTCCACTGTACGGAGATAGGTCCGCAAACCGAGCCGGCCGATGGGTCCCAGCCGCAGCGGGTCGATGCGGCCACTGGGGTCGCAGACCGCGGCGTCGTAGGCCACCCACACCACCTCGGCGATCACCAGGTGGACCTCGCTGAAGATCCTCCCCGGCGTTCCGAGGTCGACCACCTTGCGAACCTCGCACTCGAGGCGGGCCAGGGCCTCGCCGATGGCCGGCGATGTGACCTTGGTGGCCGGCACCGGGGTCCAGCCGGCCAGCTCGTACTCGTCCACGTCGCTCGGCGCCTCCATGGCCACCGTCTCGATCCGGTCCCGGAAGACCTCGGTGGTGACGTTCACCACGAAGTCGCCGCTGGCCATGGCGTTGTTGTAGGTGTCCTTGAGCTGCCCGGTCTCGCGGAGGCCCATGGTGATGCCCAGCAGCATCGGATCGCCGGTGATCGGCAGGTAGTAGCTCATTGGCGCGATGTTGGCGACGCCGTCGGGGCTGCGGGTCGAGACCATGGCGATGGGCCGGGGCACCACCAGCTGCGACAGCATGAACTGCCGCTCCATCGGCGGGTGCTCGGCCGGGTCGAAGGTGACGGTCCGCTCAGGGTCCACGGCTGTTGGTCCGGCCGGCTTCGGGTGGGGCGCCTGATCAGGCGCCGTTGGAGGGCCAGTGCTCGCGGTAGCGCTTCACCAGCCAGCGGTTGAACTGGACCAGGGTCTCCTCCTGCCACGAGTAGCGGCCGCGGGGCGCGAGATGCGAGTTGAGGCCCTGCTGGGTCATGGCGTCCACGTAGATGTCCTGCTCGTTGAAGTTGTTGACGCCGTCCTCGGCCGCCTTGAACAGGTAGTCGAACAGGGGGTCCTGCAGCGCCGACGGCTCCAGGCAATAGCCGATCTGGATGGTGATGTGGCCGGCGTCCTGCGGGCTGATGATGAAGTAGGCCACCTCGTCGGGGACGATGGCCAGAGCCAGGGTGGGCGGGATCAGCACGAAGCCGCCCCGTTTGCGCTGCTCTTCGGTGAGGTTCGAGAACACCGGGAGGATGCAGCGCTGGGTGGGATTGAAGGAGCTGTCGATGTCGGTGAAGTGCTGGACCCGGCCGATGGCGCCGTCGGTGTCGTCCCATTCCAGGAAGTCGTTCATGTGGCTGGGAGCGAACGTCTGGAGCGGGCCGTGCAGCCGGCTGGCGTGGTAGGGGTCGTTGAAGTTCTCCATCATGACCTTCCAGTTCCACGGCAGGTCACCGATCGTCTTGCCCTCCAGGGTGGTGGTCGACTCCAGCCCGTAGTTGGTGAGCATGTCGTCGATCTTGGTCATGGTCGGTCCGAAGGGCCGGGCGTGATGATCGAAGTTGGCCATGATGAACCCCTGCCAGATCTCCACCTTCAGCTCGGGCAGGTTGTGATCGCGGTGGTCGAAGTCCACGGCGCGCTCCATGGCCGGGGTGCCGAGCAGCGCACCGTCGAGCCCGTAGCTCCAATGGTGGTACGGGCAGGTGAAGCGGCGGCAGTTGCCGGAGCCCTCCGCGATCACCATCCCCCGGTGGCGGCACACGGCCGACATGACCCTGAGTTCACCGTCGGAGTCCCGGGCCGCGATGAGGGGCTCGCCCGCGATGGTGATGCAGCGGAAGTCGCCCGGCTCCTTCAGCTGGTCGACCCGGCCCACGCACAGCCACTCCCGCTGGAAGATGGCCTGCCGCTCGAACTCGTAGAACTCCGCCGACGTGTACAGCACCGGCGGCAGCAGCCGGGCCTCGTCCACCGGCCCGATCGAGTCGTCGAAGCTGTCCAGCAGGTCGCCGGTCAGCACGGTCATGGAGCTTTCCTCCCCGAGGTTCGAGCGCGTGCAGGAGTGGTTCCTTGGAGCTGAACCTAGTTGCCTGGCTCGGGCTGCTTCGTATCGGGAGAGGCAGACTCGCCGGGTGCGAGGGAGCCCGCTCTAGACGACCAGGGCGACGGTGACCAGCGCCCCCGCGAACGCGGCCACCATCATCAACGCGACCCGCATCATCGTCTTGGTGAGCTCCGCGATCTCCTTGTGGATTACAGCCGTCAGGTCCGACCTGAGAACCTGCAAGTCCTTGGTTGTGGCCAGGGTGTCCGCCGGTGCGGCTGGCAAGGATGCGTCTGCTGCGGTCATGCGTCAACCCTTCCCACCCGGATGCGAACATCGCTCATGCTATACTAGCCTTACCTGTAATGCAACACAGATTATGAAAAATCATTACCAGGCTCAATGAGGGTGGGACTGGATTGTTGCCTGCAGCGCCGCTCCGACCTGTAGGCACAGGGCGTCGTGGTGGTGCGGGGCGACGATCTGGACTGCCGCCGGTCTGCCCTCGTCGAGGCCGACCGGCGTCACGAGTGCGGGATGGCCGGTGACGTTGAATGGGAGGAAGTTGCGGGCCACCTTGTCGAGCCAGAGCCGGTCGCCGTCGTCGAAGAAGCTGGCCGGGTCGGGCGCGGAGGTCGGCGTGGCCGAGGTAACGAGGACATCCACCTGCTCGAACACCGCGTCCAAATCGCCCTGCACCAGACTTCGGGCCCGCAGCGCGGTCAGATAGTCGGAGGCGCTGGCTCGGGCGCCGGCCGCGAGCCGGCAGGCGGCTGAGGGCGTGAATTCCTCGATGCGGTGAAGATTGCTGGCGTGATGCGCGGCGAACTCCACCACCGTGATGACCCAGGCGATGGTGCCGGCCAGCTCGGCGTGGGGGAACTTGACCGGCTCGACCGCGCAGCCGGACTGCTCCAGTAGGTCGAGCGCGTCCGACAGGGCCCGGGCCACGCCTGGTGAGGAGCCCCCGGGCAGCCATCCGTCGGGAACCCCGAGCCGCAGACCCTGCGCCGATGCGCCGATCGCCCGGTAGTCGGGGACCGCGTTGTCCGACGAGTACGAGTCGGCCTGGCTGCGGCCCGCGATGACGCTCAATGCCAACCCCAGATCCTCGACGGTGCGGGCCATGGGCCCCGAATGGTCCAGCGTCCAGGACACGCCGAAGACGCCGTCTCGGGGTACCCGGCCGAAGGTCGGCTTCAGCCCGCTCACGCCGCAGTACGACGACGGCACCCGGATCGATCCGCCGGTGTCGGTGCCGAGCGCCACACAGAAGAACCCGGCTGCCAGCCCGGCGGCGGAGCCTGAGGAGCTTCCTCCTGCCCAGCGGCCGGGTGCGCTCGGGTTTCTCACGCCGTCGCCGGTCTCGTCGCCGAAGGCGAACTCCGGCGTGGTGGTCTTTCCCACGATGATCGCGCCCGCATCCCGCAGCCGGGCCACGACGGTGGCGTCGGATGCCGGCACGTGGTCGGCGAACAGCGTCGACCCGGCCGCGGTGCGCAACCCCCCGGTGTTGATGATGTCCTTCACTCCGACGGGGACGCCCTCCAGCGGTCCGGCGTCGCCTGCTCGCCGGCGACCGGCCGAGCGCACCGCCTGCTGGCGGGCGGTGCTATCGAGGGTCACGACCGCTCCGATGTCGGCGCCGGTGTCGTCGATCCGGGCCAGGCAGGCGTCGACCACCTCGACCGGGTCGAACGCTCCGGTCCGGTAGCCCTCCAGCAACGCCGCCGCGCTCAGGTCGGCGAGGTCCTCACCGCCCGCTGACGGCGATGGTCCTGTGGCCTGGTTGCTGCCAGCGACGATCCCGCCGGTACCCGGGACGGCATCGGACACCCAGCGGTCGGCCGCCGCGGGCCCGACGGTCTCGGGGAACGGCTCGCTCAGCGCGCGCAGCGCGGCCAGCTTGTCGCCCAGCGTCGCCTGGGTCTCCGCGGCCGAAGCCAGCACGTCTTCGGGGATCCCGATGGATCCCGTGGTGACCGGCCAACTGTCGACCACTGCGACTACCGCCCGGCATCCTCGTAGGCGACCGCGGCCGCGAACTCGTCGGTGCCGATGTTGTGGAGTCTCCAAGCGACGTCGGGTAGGTCAGCGAACCGGAAGCAGCCGCTCGCGGCACCCTCGCGCATGGCCGGCGGGATCTCGAAGCGGGCGACATCCAACGACAGGCCCATACCGTGGGCCTTGCTCAGCGCTTCCTTCATCGTCCACAGATCGAAGAACAGCTCCAGTCGGCGCTGCCCCCTCATTGCGGCCAGCTCGCTCTGCTCGTTGGGCCCGAACACGGCCGCGATCAACTCTGCGGCCTTGGGATGGGGGATCCTCTCCTCGACATCTACGCCTATCTCTCCTCCGGGCGAGAGCGCGATCAAGCCGTGGCGACCGCTGTGGCTCACGTTGAAGCTGATCGGGGCCGGCCGGCCGCGTACGGTGGCCGACGGCTTGTTGTGCTCGGAGGCTTCGAAGGCGAGATGCTCGTTGCGGCAATCGAGCCGGTGGCACAGCACCGACCGGAGCACGGCCCGACACAGCGTGAACCGGCGCCTGGGGCTGTCGTGCACGAATCGGTCCCGCCGCTGCTGTTCGTCGCGGTCCAGCCACGGCAAGGCGCCGTCCTCGCGCCCGCCGCCGGCCGACAGGTCTACGTGCAGTACCCGGATCTCATCGATGGCGCGGAACTGGCTGCACCAGTCGTCTGGCTCTCGCGCCTTCACAGGAATGGGCGCGAGGGTACTCTCCGGACGGAGAGGAGCCCGAAGGTCTGCGGGTCAGCCCGAGTTGGCGTCGAGGTACGCGATCAGATCTCCTGGCGTGAGCAGCCCGGCGAACTCGTCGGCCGGAATGTCGATGCCGAACTCCTCGCATACGAGCCGCCAGAACGCCACAACATCGGCGGAGCTGACGCCCGCATCGATGATGTTGAGGTCCAGCCTAATCGGCTGGCCTTCGGACCTGCCCTCGATCTGCAGGTTGGCGTCGACGAGTGCTCGAATGCGTTCTTCGGTGGAGGACATCGGAGGAGTTCCTTTCTGTTACGTCTTGGGAGACCGCGGCAGCCTAGGGAGCCATCGATATCGCGTCAACCGGTCACTTCGCTTTTAAGGGCTGCACCCAGTAGCGGCGACGCTGGAACGGATAGCCCGGCAGGGCAACCCGGCGCCGGGTCTCACCTTCGAACAGCATGGGGAAGGACGCGTCGCCACCGGCCGCGTACTCGGCTGCGACCGCTTCGACCTGAGCACCGTCATCGTCGGCTGCGGGCGGCGGCAGGCCCGCTCGCCGGTTGCCGCCGGCCACGTCCCGCAACCCGTCTCGGAGCGATTCAACATCGCTGAACAGGACCGCGGCCCGGCACTCGAAGTGGCTGCGTCCCATGCTCGCCGTCCAGGCCATGTCGGCCAGCAACCCGGCCGCGGCGCCATCGGAGTCCGACAGTTCCCCGGCTCGCTCGTCGAGCCATGCGAGGTACCGCTCGGCAAGCTCCTGCAGGGCCTGGTCCGAATGAGCCGACAGCGGCAGTAGCCGCGTCCAGCTTTCCAGCCGTGTGTCGCCGGCGGATGGGGAAGTGTCCCCCGGCGGTGCGTCGTACCCCTCCAGGACGAGGTGCGCGTTGGCGCCCGAGATGGCGAAGGAGTTCACCGCGGCGAGCCGGGGCCGACCAGGGGTTGCGGGCCAGTCGGTCATTTCGGCCGTCACCCGGACGAGCAGCCGGTCCCAGTCGATCTGCTCGCTCGGCTCGCTCAAGTGCAGGTGCTTGGGGATCTTCCCCCGGTTCATGGCCAGCACCGTCTTGATGAGGCCGGCCACAGCCGATGCGCATTCCAGGTGGCCGATGTTGGTCTTGACCGAGCCGACCAGTAGCGGACGGTCGTGGTCCCGGCCGGTGCCGTAGACGGTCGCGGCCGCGTTCATCTCGACCGCGTCGCCAAGGGCCGAGCCCGGCCCGTGCGCCTCCAGGTAGTCCACCTCCGCGGGCTCGACCGCAGCCCGGTCGAGCGCCTGCCCCATCGCCTGCATCTGCGCCGGACCGTTGGGTTGGATGAGGCCCAGGCCGGTCGCGTTCTGGTTGACGGCCGTGCCGCGTATGACAGCCCAGATCCGGTCGCCGCCGGCGATGGCATCGTCCAGCCGCTTGAGCACCACCATGCCACAGCCCTCGCCCCGGACGTAGCCGTCCGCCCCCGCGTCGAAGGCGCGGCACTGCCCGCCGGCCGACAGCATTCCCGTCTCCACGAGGAACTTGGCGATCGACGGGGACAGGACTGCGTTGGCCCCCCCGGCCAGGGCCAGATCCACCTCGTGCTGCTGTAGCGCGGTCACGGCATGGTGTATGGCGACCAGCGACGCCGCGCAGGCCAGATCGAAGGGCACGGCCGGGCCGGCCAGGCCGAGAGTGAACGCGATCCGCCCTACGGCCACGCTCGGGGAGGTGCCGAAGTAGCTGTCGCCCCGGCCGGCGTCGGCGATGGTCTTGCGGTACTCGCTGCTGCCGCCGATCCCGGCGTACACCCCGGTGCGGCTCCCCTTCAGGCTGGCCGGATCGATGCCGCCGTCCTCGAGCGCCTGCCAGCTCGTCTCCAGCAGCATGCGTTGCTGGGGGTCCATCATGCGGGCCTCGATCGGCCTGATCCGGAAGAAGCCCGCGTCGAACCGGTCGATGCCCTCGACGAATGCTCCGACCCGGCTGCTGGGATCGGGGTTGGCCGGATCCCCGAAAGCCCCGTTCCAGGGTCCGGGGTCCGGGCGCCCGTCGGTGACCGCGTTCTCGCCCGCCTCCAGCTGGCGCCAGAAGCTGTGCAGGTCCGGTGCGCCGGGGAACCGGCACGCCATCCCCACTATGGCGATGCCGCTGCTCGCGGCCGGGCCGGGCGCCGGCACCCGCGCCGCGGGACGCGCCGACTCGTCCGGCCGTTCTGTCTCTGGAGCCACGGCCCCGCCTGCCTCGCTCGGCGCGGGCGGCGTGGCCTCTGCGGGCGCCTGTATGGCGAAACGCCCATCGGCTCCGCCGTCGAAGGCCTCGATGCCGCCCGCCTCGGCCAGCTCCGACGCCAGGTGGGCGGCGAGGCTACCGATGCTGGGATAGTCGAAGACCGCGGTGTTGCTCGCCGAGTACACGCCCGCGAAGCCGCGATTGATGCGGTTCCTCAACTCCACCGCCATGAGCGAGTCCATGCCGAGGTCGGCGAACTCGGCCGAGGGTGCCGGCAGGGTCGGCAGGCGGGTCACTGCCTGTACCTCCCGCTGAAGGAAACTGCTGAGAATCTGCTCGTGCTCGGCCGGAGGCGACTGGCCGAGCACCGTCGGTAGGTCCGCCTGAGAGTCCTGATCTCCCCCGGGTCCGCTGGAGGCCTCGGCCACCAGATCCTCCACGAACGGTGAGCCATGTTGCTGGCCCTCCGAGGCCACCTGCCAGTCCTTGGCCGCCACCACGGGCGCGAGCACGTCCTGGCGCACCAGGCGGTCGAAGGCCCTCATGCCCTGCTCGGGGGTGATCCAGCCCGCCCCGGAGGCCTCCAGCCGCCCGGCGATGCGCTCCCGGTGCTCCTCGGCCTCGCCGAGCTCCGACCACGCTCCCCACGCGATCGACTGTCCGGCCAGGCCTCGCGACCGGCGGTGGGCGGCCAGCACGTCCAGGAAGGCGTTGGCGGCCGCGTGGTTCGCCTGGCCCGGATTGCCCATCACGCCGGCCACGCTCGAGAAGAGCACGAACAGGTCGAGATCGAGGTTCTCAGTGGCCCGGTGCAGCTGCCAGGCCCCGAGCACCTTGGGCCACAGCACCTGCTCGAAGCTCTGCCAGGTCTGGTTGGTCAGCGCGGCGTCGGACAGCACGCCCACGCTGTGCACGACGCCCGCCAGCGGCGGCAGCGTCCCGGAGATGCGGGCCAGCATGGCGTCCACCGCGCCTGTGTCGGTCATGTCGGCCAACTCCACGCTCACCGTGGCGCCCTGGTCGCGCAGATCAGCTATGGCCGCGGCTGCATCCGGGTCCGGGTCCCGGCGCCCGTTGAGGACGATGGCCCCGGCCCCGCGGTCGGCCAGCCACCGGGCCACCCTGCAGCCGATCCCGCCCAGGCCGCCCGTGACGAGGTAGGTCCGGTCGCCCCGCAACCTTCCGGTCTCGAGCGGCGACGCCGCGAACACGATCTTGCCGGTGTGGCGGGCCCCCTGCATGAACCTTATGGCCGGCCCGGCCTCGGCCAGCGACCAGCGGGTGTGGACCAGAGGCCGCAGCTGGCCGGCCGTCACCCGCTGCATGACCCGCCGGAGGGCGGATCCGGGCTGGCCGGGGTCGCGCTCCTTCAGCCCGTCCAGCTCCAGGATCCAGTAGCCCACGTCGGGCCGGGCCGCAGCCATCTCGTCGGGGCTCAGGATGTCCACCCTGGCCAGTTCCACGAACCGGCCTCCCCTGGCCAGGCACGACAGGCTGGCGTCGATGAAGCCGGGACCGGTAAGGCTGTTGAGGACCACGTCGACGCCGGCGCCGGAGGTGGCCTCCAGGATCTGCTCCCCGAACTTCACCGAGCGGCTGTCGAAGACCTGCTCCACGCCCAGAGAGCGCAGGTAGGCGCGCTTGGGCGCGCTGGCGGTGGCGAACACCTCGGCGCCCGCCGCCTGGGCCAGCTGGATGGCGGCAAGGCCTACTCCGCCCGCGCCGGCGTGGATGAGGACCCGCTCGCCGGCTTGCAGTCCCGAGCAGTCGAACGACATCAGAGCCGACGCGAATGCGGTCGGGATCGTCGCCAGCGCGGTCGCCGAGGTCCCCTCGGGTGCGGGGGCCAGCAACTCCTCGTGGGCGACCGCGGAGGATCCGAAGGTGCCGAAGGCCAGGCCGACCACCCGGTCGCCCTCCTGCACGGCCGTCACGCCCGGTCCGGTCTCGACCACCCGGCCGCAGAACTCGCAGCCCAGCAGGCCCTCGTCGACCACCCCCAGCGACCGGAACATGTCCAAGAAGTTGAGTCCGGTGGCTTCGACGGCCACCCGGACGTCCCGGGCCTCCAGCTGCCCCGGCGGCACGTCTTCCACCCGCACCAGCCCGCCGCCCTCGTCTGGCTCGAGCAGCCATTCCGACTCGCCGGCCGGCTCGGGCAGCTCCAGGCGCTCGGCTCTCGAACCGGCCCGGACCAGGCGGGCGGCCTGGCGGTGCCCGTCCCGGTAGGCGATATGGGTCTCGGAGTCGGGATACAGGAACTCCTCGGCGAGGTCGGGCAGGCCCGCCGTGGCCGCCGGGTCCAGGTCGATCATCCTCGGTTCCAGATGGGCCGCCTCCCGGGCTGTGACCTTCCCAAAGCCCCACAGCACCGAACCGGCCAGACCGCCGGCTCGCTCGTGCTCGAGCACCTGGCCGCCCCGGGTGACGAACCACACCCCCTTGGAGGTGGCCGCGTCGGCGTCGGTGAGTCCCTGCATCAGCGCCAGCGCGGTGGCTGCCGCCTGCCGCACGCTTGCCGCCAGCTCCCCGGTGGGGGCATCCGCCCGGTGGCCGTCGACCGCCGCGATGTGGACCACGCCGTTGAGGGGAACGTCGGGCGGAAGGCTCTCGAACAGTGTGAGCCAGTCCTCGCGGCGCTCCCTGTCGATCACCGCCGTGGAGACGCGGGCCGATGACGGCGCCGGCTCCGATACCGGTTGGGCCTGGCCAGCGACCAGCGTCACCGTCTGGTTGCGGGCCGCCAGCCGCGCCGCCAGATCGCGGGCCACCCCACCCCGGTCGGCGACCAGGACCCACTGCCCCTCCGGCTCGGTCACCTCGGCCGGGCCCTGCGCCAGGATTATGCCCCGGTCCGGCTCCTGAGCTGGGTCGGTCTCGTCGATCCCCAGGATCTCGATCCCCTCGAAGCCGGCGCCGGCCAGCTCCTGCCGCCACACGTCCGGGCCGGCCAGTGCGTGGTGGGGCCGGGAGGCGTCGGCGAAGCGCCACCAGCCGTCGAGACCTCCGAAGGTCAGGTCCAGCCAGCCCTGTCCCCGGAGGGTCTCGAGGGCCACAAGGCATCCCGAGGGTGCCAGAAGATTCCGGCAGTGCTCCAGCGTCTCGGACAGGTGGCGGGTGGCGTGCAGCACGTTGGACGCGATGACCAGGTCGTAGCTGTGGTAGTCGAAGCCCTGGGCGGCCGGGTCTCTTTCGACGTCGAGGGCCCGGTAGTCGATCGACGCCTCCGGTCCGCCGAAGCGGCCCTCGGCCTCGGCGAAGAAGCCTGCCGAGATGTCGGTGTAGGTGTAGTCGAAGCGCCCCTCCGGCAGTTCCGGCAGCACTGCGGCGGTGGCCGACCCCGTGCCTGCGCCCACCTCGATCACTCGCAGCTTTCGATCCTCCGGCATCGGTTCCAGCAGGGCTGCCACCGCGTCGCCGAGCATCCGGCTGGCCGCGGTCCACACCAGAGACTTCAGGTACAGGTCCGCTGCGGTGGGCTCGCCGCTGCCGAACAGCAGCGTCAACGGGTCGGCGTCGCCTGTCAGGACATCAGCCAGTGCGCCGGCGCTGCGACGGAACAGGCCGATCTCGGCCGAGCCGTGCCAGTAGCGGTCGGCCATCTGCGAGGCGAACCCCTCGGGATCGTCGAGCAGTGCCTGGATTCCGGGATCGGAAGGACCGTCCGATGCGATGACGAACCGGTCACCGTCGGCGGTGGCCAGGCCGGCTCGGACCAGCATCTCGAAGAGCCGCCGGAAGAGGCGGCTGTGCTCGGGGAGCACCCCCAGCTGCTCGCGCAACCCCTCCGGCTCGACCACCTCGCCCGCAGTGCCCTGCCAGCCCAGCCGCTCCAGCGCCCGCTGCGCGTAGGACCACGACAGCCGCTCCAAGTCGATCAGGAGGTCCGCCCGGCCGCCCCTGTCGATGCCCACATCCTCGAGATACGTCGCGAACGTCCTCGAGTGAGCGGCCACCGCCCCCGGATCCGGCATGAAGTCGGCGGGCACCACGCCCGGTGCCAGCGGGCGGTCCCTCCAGACCACCTCGTAGAGCAGCTCGTCGATGCCCTCATCGGGCGGGAGCAGCGCCGCCCGGGTGGCCCGCTTGACCGTGTAGGCGTCCAAGCCGCCCAGCTCGGCGCCGTCGTCGGTGTAGAACCGCAGGTCGGCGGAGATGACCTCGCGGGGCCCGTCTCCCTCGGTGCTCGGCTCGCGCAACACGGCGTGGCAGACCAGCCGGTCTCCGAGCGGGCCGGCGAGCCACAGCCGCTCCCATCCGAACGGCAGGTAGGGCGAGCCGTCCTCGAGCCCGGCGGCGCCGCGGGCCGCGGCCATCACCTGGAAGCAGCCGTCGAGCAGCAGGGGGTGCAGCTCTGCGCCCCCGCTGTCGGCGCCGTCGGGCAGGGCCACCTCTCCCAGGGCCTCCCCGTCGCGGGCCCACAGCGACTGCATCGTCCGGAACGAGTAGCCGAGCTCGACCCCCGCATCGGCCCGGGCCCGGTAGAAGTCGGCCAGGTCGACCGGGGCCATGCCGGCTCTGAGCTCCTCCAAGTCCCGCCGCTCGGGACTCGCCGGGGAGCCGAGGCCCGGCGAAAGCGCGCCCTCGGCGTGCTGGGTCCAGTCGTCGGAGCCGTCGGCCCGGCTGAAGATCTCGAACCGGCGAGGTTCGGTGGTGGCGGGGCCGTCGAGTATGAGCTGCACCTGGCGGCCCGGGACCTCCCCGGTGTCCTGCGGGTCGTGATCGTCGAAGATCATCGGGCTGTGGAGCTGCAGGTCCTCCACGGCCACCGACCCGGAACCGCCCTCCGGCCTGCAAGCCGCCGCGGCCATGGAGCCGTACAGCGCGCCCGGCGTGATGACTCGCCCGTACACCCGGTGGTCGTGGAGCCATGCCGGGTCGGTGACAAACATCTCGGTGGTATGCAGGGTCTCGCCCCTCACCGAGTCGTGGCGTGTGCCCAGCAGCGGATGGTCGGATTCCCGCCTGCGCCGGCGCGGCTGCTCCACCCAGTGTCGCTGGTGCTGGAAGGGGTAGCCGGGGAGGGCGACGCGGCGCCGGGCCTCGCCCGCGAACAGGCCTTCGAACGAAACGTCGATGCCGGCGCGGTAGGCGGCTGCGAGCGCGTCGAGGAAGCCGCTGCCGTCGGCTGGATCCGGCTTGCCGGCCGTGGGCTGGCGCATGCTGGAGGTGATGACCGGCTCGATCGCGCCGGCTCGCTGCGGCCAGGCGGTGGCAACGGTGGGGCCCAGGACGGCGTCGGGACCGACCTCGACCACAGCGTCCACGGCCATGGAGGCCAGTGTCTCGACGCACCTGCGGAAGGCCACCGGAGCGCGGGCCTGGCGCCGCCAGTACCGGCCGTCGAGGGTTGCCCCATCCTCCAACGCCCGACCGGTCATGCTGCTCACGTAGGCGATCTGCGGGACCGCGGTCTCGATGCTGTCGACCACGGCCTCCAGATCGTCCAGAGCCGGCTCCACCAGCGCGCTGTGGTAGGCGGGGCTCTTGCGCAAGCGGCGAACCCACACCTTCTCGGACTCGAAGACTTCCAGCAGGCTCTCGACCGCCTCGGCCGGGCCGCTGATGACCTGGTGCATCCCGTTGTCGGCGGCCACGCTCACCGGCGAGCCTCCATTCGAGGCGTTGAGCTCGTCGACCGCGGCCGCGACCCGCTCTGGAGTGGCGAACACCGCGGCCATGGCGCCGTCCTCACCCAACGCGCCCATGAGGGCGCCGCGGGCGGCGGCAAACCGCAGGCCGTCCTCGAGGCTGAACGCCCCGGCGGCCTGTGCGGCCGCGATCTCGCCGAGGCTGTGGCCGACCACCACATCGGGACGGACACCGACGCTCGCCCACAGCGCGGTGAGAGCGCACTCGATTGCGTATATGCAGGGCTGGGTCCAGGCCGGGTCGTCCAGCTCGGCGGCGTCACCGGAGCCGAGCATCACGTCGAGCAGCGAAGCCCCCCGCTCCTGGCGGAGCATCCCGTCGCAGCAGTCGAGAACCGCCCGGAAGACGGGCTCGCTCTCGTAGAGGGTCCGGCCCATGCCCACCCACTGGCTGGCCTGGCCGGTGTAGGCGAAGGCGACTCTGGCGGCGGTCCGGCTCGACGGATCCTCGTCGCGGTTGGCCAGCGCCTCCAGCGACTCCTTCAGCGACCCGATGTCCGAGAAGACAACACCGGCGCGATGCGCCAGATGGCTCCGCCCCACCCCCGCGGTCCATGCCGCGTCGGACAACAGTTCGTCTGCGTACCGGTCACCATGCGCATCCTCGAAGTTCTCCTCGAGCCACTCCAGGTATCCCGCGGCCGTCTCTCGCAGGGCTTTGCCGGTCTTGGCCGACAGGGGAAGCAGGCGGGCTGAGCGGGCCGCGGGCGCCGCCGCCGTCGAGCTCGCAGTTCTCTCGGGCCCGCCGATAGCGACCCTGATGGGAGGCCCCGATAGCCACCGTCGCGGATCGGATGCTTCGCTTGAGGCATCGGGTGCTCCGTACCCTTCCACCAGAATGTGGGCGTTGGTGCCCGACCAGCCGAACCCGCTCACGCCGGCCAGCGGCTGGCGGTCGGGGCGGCGGGGCCAGAGCGTGGGCTCCGCGGTGACTTGGAGCGGCAGCCGCTCCCATGGGATCTCAGGGTTGGGGTCGCGGAAGTTGAGATGCTTGGGGATGACGCCCCGCCTCAGCGCCAGCAGGACCTTGATCAATGCGGCTGCACCCGCGGCCGACTCCAGGTGGCCGATGTTGGTCTTGACCGACCCGATCAGCAGGGGCTGGTCAAGATCCCGCCCGGCGCGGTAGGCGTTCCCGGTGGCTTCGGCCTCGATCGGATCCCCGACCGGTGTGCCGGTTCCATGGGCCTCCACGTAGTCGACATCCGCCGGCTCGACTCCCGCCCAGGCCAAGGCGTCGGCTATGACCCGCTCCTGGGCCTCACCGCTCGGGACCGTGAGCCCCTGGCTCGCGCCGTCCTGGTTCAGTGCCGTTCCCCGGACCACTCCCCAGATCCGGTCGCCGTCGGCCTCCGCATCGGCCAGCCGCTTCAGCACCAGGATCCCGCAACCCTCGCCCCGGACGTAGCCGTTGGCGGCGGCGTCGAAGGTCTTGCAGCGCCCGTCGGGCGCCAGCATCCCGGCGTTGCCCCGCAACTCGAACAGCCTCCCCGACAAGACGATGTGCACGCCGCCGGCCAGGGCAAGATCCGACTCGCCTCGTTGCAGCCCGGCCACCGCCTGGTGCACCGCTGCCAGTGACGAGGAGCACGCAGTGTCGACTGCAAGGGCCGGCCCCTGCAGCCCGAGCGCGAACGCGACCCTGCCGATCGCGGTGTTGAAGGAGGTGCCGGCAACCGAGTACAGGCTGGCCGCGGGCTCCGCGGTGTCGTTGCCCTCCAGGACCAGGCCCCGGTAGTCGTTGTTGCTTATCCCGGCGTACACCCCGGTGCGGCTGCCCTTGAGCCGGTCGGGATCGATGCAAGCGTCCTCGAGCGCCTGCCAGCTCACTTCCAGCATCAGTCGCTGCTGGGGATCGAGCAGTTGCGCCTCCACCGGCGAGATCCGGAAGAACGCCGCGTCGAACTGGTCGATCCCGTCGATGAAGGCCCCGAACCGGCAGGCGTCGTTCTGGACGGCCCGGTCGGCGAACAGCTGGCCCACCCGGCCCACGCCCGAGCCGGGCAGGCCCTCGGTCACGGCGCTGGTTCCGGAGTCCAGCAGCCGCCAGAACGCCTCGACATCCGGCGCGCCGGGGAATCGGCACGCCATCCCCACCACTGCGATGGGCGAACGGCCCGCGCCCGGCGCAGGATCAGGCAAGGCCGGCCGGCTCCAGGAAGTCGCGCATGGCCGCCACGCAACTCGCGGGCTGTTCCAGCTGGAGGAAATGGGTGGCGTCGGGGAGGAAGTCGTAGTCCACGGTCATCATGTCGCTCAGGTCGAGCGTCGGAAGATACGAGTACGGCAGCGTCGGATCGGCCCCGATCACCTTGGTGGGACACCCGAGAGCCTCGAAGTCGACCAGCACGGCGAAGATCCGAGCGTGGGCGATGATCTGGGCCTCGTGCTCCCGCGGGCACCGCAGTTCGAAGCCGGAGCCGTCCGCAGCCTCGCGCAGGGTGGTTGCGGCCAGCAGGTCGATGACACCGGGCACGGCATTCCGGAAGGTCGGAAGGAAGCCCATCAAGCCGATGAAGGCCTCCCTGGTCTCGAACACCGGCGTGCGTCGCGCCGCGATCTTGGCTGTTCGTTCGACGGCCTCGTCGAACTCGTTGCTCGTCACCCCCGGTTTGCGCAGCGGTGGATCGAACAGGACTAGGGCCGAGAACCGGCTGCCCTGGGTGGGTGACAGCAGCGGCGCGAATGACGAGACCGAGTGGAACACGCCCACCTGCGGCTTGGAGCCCCAGCGGCGGTCGATCGCGTCGAGGATCCGCTCATGGTCCTCCGTGAAGGTCGGCACGGTGTGGTTCGCCAGGGGGCTGACCGCATTCCAACCGTGGCTCCTCAAGTCATAGACCACAATGTCGAACTCGTCGGTCAACAAGGACCAGAACGGATAGTAGAGGTCGATCGAGAGGCCGTTCCCGTGGCAGAGGATGAGCCTTGTGCCGTCCGGGTTGCCATGGCGGCGCAGCGTGATGGCCGCATCGTCATCCATCCGGACCTCGTGGACGGACGGCGGCTCAGGTACGGCCCAGACAGCTTCTGACATGGTGGGAATGGTCGCGCACCGGTCCCGGGCGCTCACCGGGAATGTGGCTGTGTGCCGGTTCGAGGACACGGGTCGTGAATGCCTTCACCTCTGGCCATCGTGACCCGAACCTACTTCCATGTCCATCCGAGCACCAAGGGCTAGCTCGTGGCCCGGACCTGCACCGTGACGATGTCCAGTCCGTGGAACTTCTGGTGGTGCACCGAGGACGCGTAGTGCCGCAGCAGGCGCAGCGACATCTCACCCTCGGCGGGTCCTCCAGCACCTTCGGCCTCCTCGCTCAGACACGCCAGCCGGTCCTCGAGGCTCTCGTCGTCGAACACGGCCAGGAACTCCAGTTCCACAATGGAGCCCCCGGGACGGGCCCGGATGATCAGGCGAGGTGTTCGGCCGGATCGGCCACTGTCGGCTTGTCCCTCGCCGTGCTGCAGCAGGCTGATCAGCGTCTCCTCGGCCGCTGCGTCCAGCCGTTGCGCCGAGGCGTCGTTCCAGCCCGCGGTGGATGCCACCCTCTGGAGGAACTCTCGAACTTCGGGCAGCGCGGCCGGGTCCAGCTCGACGTCCAGCCGCCAATGCCCCCGAGGGCTGGTCAGGTTCAGGAACGCTGTCATCGCCACGGCCGCGATCGCGCCGGCCAGCAGGCCGTTGTCGAGCAGCTTGCCCCAGGTGCCCCCCAGCGCATCGGTGATGATGGTCTGCTGGTCGAGTCCCGCGCCGATTGCGAACGCGATTCCAGTCACCACCGTCTTGTGGCGGTCGAGCCCGCCCTGTACGACGGTCCGGATCCCTCCCACGAAGATCAACGCAATGGCGGTCAGCACATAGGCCCCCATCACCGGGCTGGGGATAGTGAGCAGGATGGCCGTCACCTTGGGAAGGAACGCCAGCGCCAGCAACGCTGCCCCGATGACGAACCCTACGCGGCGGGACGCGACCCCGGTGAGGCTGGTGAGCGACACGCTGGTTGCCGAGTAGACGGTGGTAGGCGGCGTGCCCGCGAGGCCGGAGAAGAAGATGCCCAGCCCGTTGGTGTTCAGCGATCCCTGCACAGCCCGAAAGTCAGTAGCCCGCGGCCTGCGACTGCAAGTCTGCTGCACGGCCACGCAGTCGCCCATGTTCTTGACGCCACCCACGAGGGTGACCACGACGAAGGCGGGCAGAAGCGTCCAGAAGTCGACGCCGGGGGTCAGGTCGATCCCGGGGAGGCCGGCGCTGGGGAGCCCGGCCCAGGGCGCGTCGGCCACCACCCCCGCGTCGTAGGCTCCGAGCGGGACCGCGACGATGCAACCAGCGACAATTCCGATCACCGGTGACCACAGACGCCACGACCCCGAGGCTCGCAGCGCCATCGCCACCGTGACGGCCAGCGTCACAAGGATAATCGCTGGCCCAGCGGCGTCGGGAGCGCTCTCCGGCACCTCCCGGATGCGATCGAAGGCCACCGGCAGGATGGTGACCGCGAGGAGCATGAGGATCGTGCCGGAGACCACTGGTGTGATGACCCTGCGAAGCAGCGGCAGCCACAGCGCCAGTGCGATGTAGAAGAGCGACGCTGTGACGGTCAGGCTGGCCAGAAGCGGCGGCCCGCCTTCTGCGAGGGCGAGAGCCGAGATGGCCACGAAGTTGGGGGTAGTGCCCATGATCAGTATGTGACCGGCGCCGAACCGCCAGAACCGGGTGGCCTGCAGAGCAGTCAGGGCGCCCGAGATGATCAGCGCGGCGAACACGGCCCACTCGACGTAGCTCTGGTCCTGCCCGCCCGCTCGGGCGGTGACGGCCACGATCAGCACCAGCGGCGCCAGTCCGAGGACGGCGCCCTGAAGGCCCACCGCCACCGACACCGGCACGGGGCAGGGCTCGTCGGGCTCGTAGCGAATGGCCTGGTTGGCTTCGGGTGATGTCATCGGCGCCTCTGAGTCTCGCACGACTAACGCTCGCGCTACTACCGCGACACGAACGGGATCCGGGGCTGGCTCTGATCCAGCGTTGATAGCGTCAATTTGGCGCTACTCTGTGAGAATGGCCACCATCCAGATCAAGCATGTACCCGAAGACGTCCATCGCAAGCTCAGGATCCGGGCCGCCGCCGCAGGCCAGTCGTTGCAGCAGTACATGCTCGACGCGATTTGCCGGCAGGCGGACCTCGCCAGCGCCGAGGAGATACTCGCTCGAAAGCGGGTCGAGGCTCTCACTCACGGCGAGACGCACTTGGACCCGAGCATCATCGTGGAGGTCATCCGGGCCGATCGCGAGTCTCATTGATAGTCGTCGACGCCAGCGTGGCCACGGAGGCGGTGGCTGGATCGAGCGAGCGCAATCTGAGGGCGCTGAGCCGTATCACTAGTGAGGCCGCACTGGCGCCGCATGTCCTTGACCTCGAAGTGGCTTCGGCGCTCAGGGGGCTCGTACGGCGTGGGGAGCTTGCGGAGCCGCTCGCTCGCGGCGGGTTGCGGCATCTGGCGGTGCTGCCGGTCGCTCGCGTCCCTCATGAGCCGCTGCTGGAGCGGTGCTGGGAACTGCGCGACAACCTCACCGTCTACGACGCCGCCTATGTCGCCCTCGCCGAGGCGACCGACGCCACGTTGTTGACCTCCGACCAGCGCCTGGCCCATGCTCCCGGCGTCCGCTGCGAGGTCGAACTCCTGGACTGACTCGCAGAGTCGCCGGCGAATTGGCAGCAGATCGCGCGCTATGCCTGGTCCGTGAGTTCGCCCCGTCGGCGACGGGTGCTGGCGATCGTTTACGTATGTATGATACGTACATGCCCAACAGGACGATCAGTCTCCCCGACGACGTGGTACCCATCATCGAGAGCCTCGACATGCCC
The DNA here is from genome assembly GCA_965203635.1 of Candidatus Aldehydirespirator sp. Taxonomy (GTDB): domain Bacteria; phylum Actinomycetota; class Acidimicrobiia; order Acidimicrobiales; family Aldehydirespiratoraceae; genus Aldehydirespirator. The sequence goes on along the minus strand of OZ241903.1, from coordinate 875,642 downwards.
TTCTCAAGGTGGGTTGCCGACCAGTTGCGCCGCCACCGGGCCCGGTCGACCCCCTCCTTCGCCCAGCAGCTCGCGGCAGATGCAGCGTTGGCGTCCGGCGAGCGGCCGAGCAGGAAGGGCGCGCGGGCAGCAGGCGAGCGTATGGAGCGATCGGCGCCGTGGTAGCACGGGGAGAGGTGTGGTGGACCGACCTCGACAAGCGCCGGCCCTGTGTTGTCGTTTCCTCCGGCGACGTTCTCAGCGCCGACGTCTGGCAGACCCATGTAGTGCCGTTGACGTCGAACCTCGACCGAGCGGGACTCGCCGGCAACGTGCGGCTTGACTCCTCGGCCACGGGCTTGCCCAAGGACTCTGTCGCAGTGCCTCTCGGGCTCGAGTTGGTGGACCGGTCCTGGCTGTCAGAGCGCGCCGGCCAACTGCCCCGCTCCCTCATGGCCGCCATCGACGACGGCATTCGAGCAGTGCTGGACCTGCAGCCGCGCGCCCATGGCTCCTGATCTGCGGTGACCGTGGGAAGTCGTATGGCGACGTGCGGATGACTGTCGACTGAGGGCTGTCTCCGAAGGATCGGACAGCCTGCGGTGTGGAGTCCTCGGATCTCGGCCTCCGGCAGCTTGCTGGCTGCTTGGACTGGCAATCGAGCGCTCCGGTAGGGTCGCGGTGTGATCGCGGACACCGAGCACGAGCCGGTCGTGGAGCGTCTGCGACGCAGAGTGGGCGAGACGTCCGGGCTGGTCGACGCCCCGCTGGACAGCCCGATGCTGCAGCCCTACGAGGTCTACGACCAGGACCTGTTCGACCTCGAGATGGTGCGGGTCTACGCCCGGTCCTGGGTGTGGCTGGGCGACACCGAGGACCTGGTCGAGCCCGGCGACTTCATAACGGGCACCATCGGCTACCAGCCGGTGATGGTCATCCGCCAGGAGGACGGCTCGGTCCGGGGATTCCTCAACAACTGCCGCCACCGGGCCTCGGGGCTGCTGTACGAGCCGGCCGGCAACTGCGGGAAGACCATGACGTGCCCGTACCACAACTGGGCCTACAACATCGACGGCCGGCTGGTCGGCATCCCCGACCGGGCCCGCATGTACCCCGACGACCTGCCCACCTCCGACTACGGGCTGGCGCCGATCCGCATCGAGGTGGCCTGGGACAAGCTCGTGTTCGGCTGTCTGTCCCGCAAGGCGCCGCCGTTCCGGGAGTGGATCGCCCCCCTGGCCGAGCGATACGACCTCTACAAGTTCGGCGCCTTCACCCGCTACTACCGGGAGCTCGACGAGACCTACCCCATCAACTGGAAGGCCTTCGCGGAGAACTCCAACGACGACTACCACGTGCGCTTCGTGCACCGGCGCCTCAACCGGTTCCGCAAGCAGATGGACACCATCGTGCGCTTCGAGGGCCGCACCTGCAGCGGCTTCAAGCCCCACTCCGACGAGGAGGACTCCACCGGCGGGCGCACCGACCTCACCCATGAGCAGCTGCTCGGCCACTACGCCGACTTCATCTACCCCAACCTCACGCCGCTGCCCTACCCGACGCAGCTCATCCTGGTGCGGGCCGACCCCATCGCCCCGGACCGCACCCGGCTGTTCAGCCGCGTATACGGACTCGACAAGTCGATAGCCGAGCAGGACTTCGAGCTGGACCGCCTGGCCACCACCAACCTCGAGGACACCAACATGGTGACCGAGCTGATGAAGAACCTGCGCTCGCCGTTCTACCGGGTCGGGCCGGCCTCCACCTGGGAGGGCCGGGCCGCCCACGTGATGAAGCTGGTTCGGGCCGACGTGGCCACCCCCCTGGCGGACGACGAGTTCACCGCGCCGCTGCCGGCAGACTGAACCGCACGAGAGGAAGAAGCGTCTATGACCACGGCTGGCCCTCCGGCCTCGGCGGTGTCGGCGGGCAAGCGCCGGCGCTTCCGTCACATCTTCCGCGCCGATGGCCGGGCCGTCTTCGTGGCCATGGACCATCCCGCGTACATGGGCATGGGTGTGGCGCCCTCTGCCGCGGCTGCGATCGCTCAAGGGCGGCCCGACGCCGTCCTCGCCACCTGGCACCTGGCCCGGACCCGTCCCGAGGACTTCGCGGGCGCGGGGCTGGTGCTGCGGGTCGACGGCGGGATCTCCGATCTCGGCGATCCACCGGCCGGCGACACCACATCACTGCTCTACTCGGCCGAGCAGGCGATGGTGCTCGGCGCCGACGCAGTGGTGATCATGGTGTTCCCCGGTACTCCCGATGAAGAGCACTCGCTCCAGCGGCTGGCCCACCTGGCGGCCGAGTGCGAGCTCCTCGGCCTGCCGGTGATGGCCGAGTCCATACCGGGAGGCTGGCCCCGCACCGTTGGATGGACTCCGGAGAACGTCAGCCGGGGGGCCCGGCTCGCGGTGGAGCTGGGCGCTGACATCGTCAAGACCATGTGCCCCGGACCCCCCGAGCAGTTCGCGGCGGTGGCCGAGGCCTGCCCCGCACCGGTCGTGGCTCTCGGCGGCCCCAAGGTCGACGACGAGGACCAGGTCGTCGCGCTGGCCCGGGGCGTGGTCACCGCGGGCGGCGCCGGTGTGGCCTTCGGCCGCAACGTCTGGGGATCCGACGATCCGGCTGCGCTGGTCGGCCGCCTGCTGGAGGCCGTTCACGGCACGGAATCGGTCTGATGGAGCAGTCAGCGGCGTCGGTCCTCGACGACGGGCTGTACCAGCGTCTCGCCGACCTGGTGGCGCCGGACGGGGCCGGGCGCGGTCCCGGCCACCCGGACCTGCGGCCCGCTGTCGAGCAGGCCCTTCACCATGAGGCCCGGCTCCTGGACGAGCGCCTCTACCGGTCCTGGCTGGACCGGTTCACCCCGGACTGCGTGTACTGGGTCCCCCTCGACCCCGCTGGTGATCCCCGCACCCAGGTCTCGTACCTGTTGGACGATCGTCGCCGCATGGAGGACCGCATCGGGCTGCTGGAGACCGGATGGGCTCACGCCCAGGAGCCGCCGTCGCGTACTTGCCGCATCGTGTCCAACGTCGAGGCATGGCCCCTCGACGGCGGCGACATCCTGGCCAGGTGCTCGACGGTGGTCTGGGAGTACCGCAAGGACCGGCTGACCCCGTTCGCCAGCCGCAACGACTACGTGCTGGCCGCACTGGGCGAGAACTGGTTGCTGAGGTTCAAGATCGTGCGCCTGGTGGACAGCCGCAGCGACATCCGCAAGTTCTCCTTCGTGCTATAGAGACACGCGCCGCCATGAACGCTCTCGACACCCTGATCCAGCCCCACCGGGTCCACCGCTCCCTCTACACCGACCCCGACATCTTCGTGGCTGAGATGGAGAGGGTCTTCGGCGGCGCCTGGGTCTACCTGGCCCACGAGAGCCAGCTGCCCGAACCGAACGACTTCATCACCGCCCGGATGGGCCTGCGCCCTCTGATCCTCACCCGCGACTCCGGCGGCGGGCTGCACGCCCTGTTCAACCGGTGCGCCCACCGGGCCTCGACCGTGTGCCAGTCCGAGTGCGGGTCGGCCCGGCGCTTCCAGTGCTCCTACCACGGTTGGACGTACTCGAATCGGGGCGAGCTGGTGAACGTCCCCTTCGCCGAGGGGTACCCGGCCACCTTCGACCAGTCCGACCACGGCCTGGCCCAGGTCCCGCGCCTCGGCACCTACCGGGGCCTGATATTCGGCACGCTCAATCCCGACGCTCCGAGCCTCAACGAGTGGCTGGGCCCGGCCGGCCCCCTGATCGACCAGTTCGTGGACCGCTCGCCCTCCGGGCGCATCGAGGTCCGCAACTGCCAGCGGATGATCTACCGCGGCAACTGGAAGCTGGCCTGGGACAACGCCGGCGACGGGCTGCACCCGACCTTCGCCCATCGGAGCTTCCTGCTCCTGAACGAGCGCCAGCACGGAGGTGCCCGCTCGCTGTCGCAGTTCAAGGCCAGCCCCGACGACACCGGCATGTACGGAGCCGACCTGGGCAACGGTCACATGTTCGTGGATCAGCGTCCCGGCCTCCAGCAGTCCTTCTGGGAGACGCAGCGGCCGGTGCCGGGGCGGGAGTGGTATGCCGACCGCATCGTCCAGAGCCACGGCGACGGTGCAGCCGACGTCCTGGAGATCGCTCCGGGCTCGATGATCAATCTGTCGATCTTCCCGAACCTGCTCATCAAGGGCAACCACCTGGAGACGGTGGACCCCGTCGGTGTCGGCGAGACCCGGCTGCACACCTGGGTGGCCGCCGCCGAGGGCGCGCCCGACGAGGTGAACGTGCTGCGCATGCGGATCGCAGAGGACTTCCCGAGCCTCGGGAACCCGGACGACCTGGAGCTGTTCGAGCGCTGCCAGGAGGGACTGGCCATCGCCGAGGTGGAGTGGGTGGACATGAGCAAGGGGCTGGACCACGAGGCCGAGGAGGTCTCCGCCGACGGTGTGAGGCGGGCGCCGGTCACCCACGAGGGCCCCATGCGGGGCTACCTGCGAGCCTGGGTGGAGCTGATGTCGACCGATGTCAAGCTGGCGACGGCCCCCGCCGGCGAGGTCAGCGTCGAGACGGCCGGATGACGGCGGGCGGCATCGGCGGCTCCCGGCCGGGCGGGCGCGTCCTCGAGGAGGTGGTCGTGCCCCGCTGCGAGGGACGGGCGGTGGAGGTGCGGGCCGGGCAGGTGCTCAGGATCGTGGCGCTGGACGGTCCCCAGGTGGCCGACTCCACCTTTCTGGCCCTCGACAACCCCCGCGAGGGCTACCACGCAGGCCAGACCGTGGCCCTCAACATGCTGGCCGGAACCGGGACCATGCGGCGCATCACGACGCTGTGGTCGCGCCCGCCCTACGAGCGGCCCATGATGACCGTCATCGACGACCCGGTCGGCGTTCATTTCGCCTGGAACGGCGGCCGCTGCTCCGTCGGCGTCTACGGCATCCGCGACGGCATCGAGTCGGGTCACCGGACCTGCCAGGGCAACCTCGAGGAGGCGGTCAGGCCCTGGGGCGTGGACCCGGATCTGATACCCGACGTGTTCAACGTGTTCATGTACACCGACGTGGAGGACGAGCAGCGTCTCGTGTTCCGGGAGTCGCCCGCGGCTGCCGGCGACTACATCGACCTGCGAGCCGAGATCGACGTGCTGGCCGCAGTGTCGGCCTGTCCCAGTGAGACGTCGGCGTCCAATGGCGGCGAACCGAAGCGGATAGGTCTCGAAGTCCGGGAAGGGAAGTAGCTGCGATGGTGAGGATGGTGCGGAAGGCCCAGGTCGACTCCAGCGACGTGGCCCGGGTGCGCTCCTGGATCGAGCGCTACACCGGCTACATGGCCGCGGCCGACCCCGAGCAGGTGACGGTCACCTCGTGGATGGAGGCCTACGGCTCCTACGGCAAGGTGTACTGGATGATCGACGCCCCGAGCCTGGCGGTGCTCGACGAGTTCCTGGAGCGGCTGCCCGCCGAGGAGGGGTACCGGGAGATCCTCAAGGCGGGCAGCGAGCTGTTCGTCTCCGGCCAGACCAGCGACCTGCTGCTGAAAGAGGTCTGACTCCGTGATCCGCCGGCCCGGCGCGTCGTCGCGCCGGTGGCTTGTGACCAGCGCGCACTGGTCGCTCCCTGTCCATTCGGCGTCCAAGCTCGGTGCCCGGTGAGACTGCGATGAGCCGCCGGTTCCCCGCTCGGCGTGCTGACCGCGACCTGCTGCCCTTCCAGTTGCTGATGGGCGTGACTGCCGGCGGCATCGGCGGGATCGTCACCGTGCTGGGCGAGTTGCGCGACGAGTTGGGTTTCAGCGGGTCCGGAATCGGCCTAATGGTGGCCAGCGGCTTCGTGGCCGCCTTCGTGTCCCAGGTGACCCTGGCCCGGCTGGCCGACGTGGGCCATTCCCGGGTGATGGCGACCCTCGGCATCGCGCTCAGCGCAGTCGCCATGCTGATGATGGTCTTCGCCGTCGACCTGGAGCTGTGGATACTCAGCAGGGCTGCGTTGGGGTTCGCAGGAGGACTCATCCTGCCCGGTGTGCGCAGGGCCGCCTCGGTCCACGACCCGGTTCGGGCCGGGGAGAACCTCGGCCGCATGGTGGTGGCCGAGACCACGGGGTTCATCTTCGGTCCCTCCATGACCGCCCTTCTGGTGTGGCTGGGAGGGATCCGCCTGCCCTTCATCGTGTTCGCGGCGGCCATGCTGCTGTTCCTGCCGGTGGCCATGCGACTGCCTCCCGACCGCGGCCTTCTGGACAGTTCGGGACGGGCGACATCGTTCGATCTGTTGCGGGGACGGCGCCTGCAGGGAGCGCTGATCATCGTCGGCGGCTACTTCATGATGATCGGCGCCTGGGAGTCCGTGCTGCCGGTGATGTTCGCCGACCGGGGCGCCGGCGCCGCTCTGACCGGCCTCACCTTCACCATGGTGGCGCTGCCGATCATGCTGGTAGGCACCCGGGCGGGGCGGCTGGCAGATCGGGTGGGACCGGTGCGGGTGACGATGGCCGGGCTCGTTGCGGTGAGCGTGAGCACGATGACCTTCGGTGTCATCGGTGGCGTGATCCCGATAGCGGGGGTGATGACGCTGGTGGGCTTCGCGGACGGCTACGGGTTCACCGCCGCTCACGCGGTGGTGGCCCGGGCCGTACCCGAGCACCGCCAGGCGGCCGCTCTGGGGCTGATGGGCGCGGCCGAGGTGGCGGGGGCCGCCATCGCCGCGCTCCCCGCCGCCTGGATGTACGAGAGCTTCGGGTCGGGGCCGACTTGGGCTGCCGTCGGCTTGACGGTGCTGTCGCTGGTCGTGGCGGGCTGGCTGCGCATCAGGGGCACGGTGCCGGTCTCGGGCCCCGACGCGCCCCAACCACAGCCCGACTGATCCAGGCGCGTTGCTCAAAGTTGCTCGCGCCCGGGTTGGGGTAGTGTTCGCCGCGGTGTATTCGTCGATTGCTCGATGGTGTTTCCGGCATCCGTGGCGCGGCCTCGTTGCCTGGCTCGTCATCCTGTTCCTGGCGTTGGGCGCTTCGCAGAATCTCGGGGAGGCCTACAGCGGCGATCTGGCCATTGCGGGCACAGAGAGCCACGACGGGAACGAGATTCTCCAGCGTCACTTCTCCGGCGCCGGTGCCGGGCCGGCCGGGACGATCGTGTTCCGGGCCGAGCAGGGTGTCGACGATCCCGACGTGAGATCCGCGATGAGCGAGCTGTTCGCCCGGGTCAGCGCGCTTGAGGACACCAGCGTCATCACTCCCTATGACCCGCTGATCGGGCCGCTGCGCATAGCGCAGGAGGGCCCCGAGGCCGACCGGATCGCCTATGCGGATGTGAGTCTCCCGCCCGGAACGAGCGGCACCGAGGCCCAGGACATGGGCCGGACTGTCGAGGGTCTGATCGAGGAGTTGGATCTGAACTCCATCGAGGGCCTGGAAGTGGAGGTCGGCGGGATCTGGTTCGCCGAGTTGCGGCCGCCCGAGTCAGAGGCGATCGGCCTCGCATTCGCCGTCTTCGTCCTGATCGCAGTGCTGGGTTCGGTGATGGCCATGGGGGCCACGGTGGCTGCGGCTCTGGTAACCGTCGGGATCGGCGCAGCCTCCATCATTGTCTTCAGCAACTTCATGACGGTGCCCGACTTCGCGCCGGCCATCGGCCTGATGATCGGGCTGGGAGTCGGCATTGACTACGCCCTGTTCATCATCACCCGCTACCGGGACGCTCTGAACGAGGGCCGCGGGCGTGAGCAGGCCCTGGTGGTGGCCCTCGACTCTGCGGGCCGGTCCGTCATATTCGCGGGAGCGACGGTCGTCGTGTCGCTGTTGGGAATGCTGTTCATCGGGATCCCGTTCGTGACCGGTTTCGGCGTGGCGGCCGCGGCCACGGTGGCGGTCGTCATGATCGGCTCGGTGACGCTGCTGCCGTCGCTCATCGCCCTGCTCGGCGAGCGGATCACCATCACACGGGTCCGAGGCATCGTCACCGCGGTGCTGCTCAGCGTGGCCCTCTTCGGCTTCGGCGCCGGCATCGAACCACTGGCGGCCGGAGCCGTGCCGGTTGCTGTGATCGTGCTGGTGGCCGGACTGTTCGGACAGGACCGGAACCCGCTGCGGCGAAGGTTGCGGCCGCGCCGCGAGCGGCCGTTGCGATCCACCGGCTGGTACCGGCTCAGCCGGGCAGTGCAAGCCCGACCTTGGGCGTTCGCGATAGGCGGCACCCTGCTCCTGCTCCTGCTGGCCGCTCCCGTGCTCGTGCTGCGGTTCGGCTTCGCCGACGAGAGCAACTACGGCCCCGAGACCACCACCCGCAAGGCCTACGAACTTCTCGTCGACGGCTTCGGGCCGGGCGCCAACGGTCCGCTGGTGGTGGTAGCCGAAGTGTCGGGACCCTCCCAGACGGCCGAACTGACCCGCTTGGTGCAGGCCATGGCGGCCACCGACGGCGTCAGCTTCGTCAGCCCGCCGATCCCCAACAGCCCGATAGCACCCACGGCTGCCGCCATCGAGGTGCGACCCACCACCGGACCTCAGGCCGCCGAGACCGAGGCCCTCGTCAAGCACCTGCGCAGCACGGTCATCCCCGCAGCGACGGCAGGGACCGATCTCGATCCCGTCATCACCGGGCTGGTGGCGGTCAAGGCGGACGTGAGCGACTTCCTGAAGTCGCGCACCGCGGTGTTCTTCGTGGCGGTACTGGGCGCTTCCTTCCTGTTGCTGATGGCCGTGTTCCGCTCGCTGGTGGTGCCGCTCAAGGCGGTCATCATGAACATGCTGTCGATCGGCGCGGCCTACGGGGTGCTGGTGGCCGTGTTCCAGTGGGGCTGGCTCGGCAGCGTCGTGGGGATAGAGCCGGGGCCGATCGAGCCGTTCATGCCGATGATGCTGTTCGCGGTGCTGTTCGGGCTGTCGATGGACTACGAGGTCTTCCTGTTGTCGCGCATGAAGGAGGAGTTCGAGCGCACCGGCGACGCGGTGAACTCCGTTGCCGACGGCCTGGCCCTGACGGCCAGAGTGATCACCGCGGCCGCATTGATCATGGTGTTCGTGTTCGGCAGCTTCGTGTTCGAGGACCAGCGAGCCATCAAGATGTTCGGTCTGGGCCTCGCCGCCGCGGTGGCGGCCGACGCCAGCCTGGTGCGCATGCTCATCGTGCCATCCACCATGGAACTGCTCGGCGCTCGCAACTGGTGGCTGCCGGGCTGGTTGGACCGGGTCCTGCCCAACCTCAATGTGGAGGGCAGCCACCGGTAGAGGGCACCGTCAGGCGCCGGGGAAGTCCCGCTTGGGGATCATGCAGTGGACGCCCTTCACCTCGTTCACTACTTGAGTCACCTCGAAGTCGGCCGCGCAGCTCAGATAGGCGTAGGCGATGTGGCGGGGCAGGCCTAGCCGGCTCTCGCAGAATCGCAGGGCCTCGCGGACCGCCTCCCTCATCGCCTCGTTCAGGTCGGCGTGTAGCCCGATCGGCACCCAGTGGTCTGCGGTCTCGCCCAGCGGGTTCTCGATCAGCCCGCAAGCCCGGCGGGCCTCGGGGCCTCGCAGTAGCGACAGACGCAGGTCGGCCCGCAGGGAGCCCTCCAGAGCGGTCAGCGCGACCTCGCCGTTGCCCTGCGCGAAATGCGGATCTCCCACCGCGAACCCGGCGCCGGGTGTCTGCACCGGCAAGTACAGGGTGGTGCCGCTCACGAGGTGCCTTATGTCGAGGTTGCCGCCATGGCGACCCGGCGGACGGGTGGCGACAGGTTCGGCCGTGTCGGACGCGACTCCCGTCATTCCCAGGAACGGGGCGATCGGATACCGCACGGCGCGGCCCCCGGTGTAGCGGAGCACTGCCGTGCCGTTGCCGGCGTTGCCCTCCACTTCGGTGAACACCGACACGGTGCCACCGGGCGCGCCGGCGGTGAGCGTGTCGGCCGGTTCGGTCCCGTCGGGCATCTCGCCGTCCAGCGCGCCGAGACCGTGGCGGTTCGAGGTGACGCCGTAGGGCACTCGCAGATCGAAGGCCAGCATGTCGACCTGCAGCAGATCGCCGGGCTCGGCTCCCCGGACCTCGATCGGTCCGGTCACCACGTGGGGGCCGTCGACTCCGAAGGTGTGGGGCACGTCGCGGGCCATCTCCACCGCGTCGGCCAGCACGTCGCGGGGGGCAACGCCCCGGGTTCCGAAGAAGGCGGTCGGATCGCGGCCCTGGTCCTCGAGGATCCCTTCGTGCGACAGGGTGTCGATCGTGACCACTGCGCCGTCGGCCACCGACAGCACGGGCCTGGTGAGCCGGTTCGGCCACCAGCCCCACCGGCACGTCTCCGGGGTGACCGGGAGGTAGTGCTCGCCGTCGATGCGGCCCTGGCCCGGATTCAGGATTGCGGTGGGGATGGTCACCCGCTGATTCTCGCGCGAGCCTTGCCGCCTATGCTCGGTGGCGATGGGGGCCGAGATCACGGCCGAGACTGCGCCGGCGGCTCACGCGACGTTGCTGGTATCCGGCGGCGATGTCGTGACCATGAACACGGCCCGGGAGGTGCTGGTCGGGGGTGCGGTGGCGGTTGCCGGCGATGTGATCGCCGCGGTCGGTTCCAGCACCGAGCTGGCCGGCCGCTATCCCGAGGCCGAGGTGATCGACGCCACCGGGTGTGTGGTGACGCCGGGAATGATCAACGCCCACCAGCACCTGACGGGCGATCCCCTCATCCGCAGCTGCATTCCCGATCTACTGCCCCCGGGCGCCTCGATCTTCGAATGGTCGGTGCCCGCCCATGGGGCCCACACCGGAGACGACGACGAGCTCTCGTCGGTGCTGTCCTCGGTGGAGAACCTCACCAACGGCGTGACCACGGTGGTGGAGGCAGGCACAGTGGCCAACCCGCACCGGGCCGCGGCGGGGATGCGTCGGGCCGGCATCCGCGGCACGATGGGCACCTGGGGCTGGGACATCGAAGAGGGTCCCTTCACCGCGCCGGCGACCGAGGTGCTCGAACGCCAGCGCGAGGTGGTCGACGCGTTGGGATCCGGGGGACTCGTCGAGGGGTGGGTGACCCTCGTCGGTCATGATCTCGCCTCCGACGAACTGCTGGCCGGGGCGGCGGACCTGGCCCGGGATCGGGGCACCGGCCTCACGATGCACATGTCGCCCACGTCCTCGGATCCCGAGCGGTACCTGGCCCGCACCGGGCGCCGACCGCTGGCTCACCTCGACGCGTTGGGTGTGCTCGGACCCCATCTGCTGGTGGCCCACGGCGTGTGGCTGGACGACTCCGAGATCGAGCTGGTGCTGGCCACGTCGACGGCTATCGCCTACTGCCCGTGGGCCTATCTGCGCCTGGGCCAGGGCGTGGCCGGCCAGGGCCGCCACGCCGAGATCGTGGAGCGGGGTGGGCGGGTAGCGCTGGGCTGCGACGCCTCCAACGCGGGAGACACCTCGGACATCCTGAGGGTGGCTGCTCTGGCCGCGGGCCTGGCCCGTGACACCCGCGTCGATCCCGAGCGCTTCGGAGCTCACACCGCGTTCGAACTGGCCACCATCGAGGGCGCGGCCGCGATCGGCATGGACGACCGGATCGGCAGCCTGGAGACCGGCAAGCAGGCCGACATCGTGGTGCACGACACCACTTCAGTGGCCTGGAACCCGCGGGGCGAGACGGTCCTGCAGCTCGTGTGGGGCACCGACGGGCGCTCCGTGCGCGATGTGGTGGTCGCCGGCCGGCCGGTCGTGCGCGACGGCGCTTGCGTCACCGTCGACCTGGCCGCATTGCATGCTGAGGCCTCTGAGGCGCAGAGTTCGCTGCTGGCGCGAGCCGGTCTGGAGATACCGCAGCGATGGCCCCACATCCCGTGTCCCTAGAGTCGAAGGAGTTGTCCCGAGATAGGAGCGACATGCAGGTAGCAGTGGTCACCGGGCCGGGAGCGGTCGAGCTCCGCGACGAGCCCCGGCCCGCAGCCGGTCCCGAGGATGTGCTCGTGGAGGTGGGCACCTGTGGGCTGTGCACCATGGAGCGCCGCCTGTTCGACGGCACGAAGCCGATATATCCGGTCGCTCCGGGCCACGAGGCCGCCGGCCGGGTGATCGAGGTCGGCGAGGCTGTGGCGTCCCTGGCCGGCACTCCACACCTCGGGGACCTGGTCACCATGGACCTTCTCACCCGCTGCGGCACGTGCCATATGTGCCGGCGAGGCCGCAGCGCCCTGTGCAAGCGACCCCAGGGCGGAACCCTGAGCGACGGCACCATCTCGATGGGCGCGGGCCTGGCCGAAGTGGTCAGGGTGGCTGCGGCCCAGACCTACCGGGTTGGGGAGATCCCCATCGAGCAGGCCGCCATGGGCGAACCGCTGGCCTGCGTGGTGCACTCCGTCCGGCTGAGCGGCTTCCGGGCGTCCGACCGGGTGGCCGTGATCGGCGCGGGCTACATGGGCCGCCTGCACCTGGCTCTGTGCCGGGCCTGGGGTGCGTCCCGCGTCGGCATGGTCGATGTGGACGAGCAGCGCCGGGCGGAGGCGGCCGAGGCCGGGGCCGGCTGGGCGGCCGGACCGGATGACCTGTCCGAGTGGCTGGGCCGGCACGACGTGGTGTTCGTGACCGCGGGCACCCCGGGCGCGGTGGAGCTGGCTCTCGACCTGTGCGACGACGCGGGCGCCGTAGTGCTGTACGGGGCGTTCCCCAAGGACGTGACAGCCTCAGTGGGAGCCGATCGCATCCACCACCACGAGCTGTCGATAATCGGGGTCTTCAGCCAGGAGCCGGAGGACTGGCGCACGGCCGCGGGCCTGCTGGAGTCCGGGGCGCTGGCCGCGGACCTCGACCGCCTGGTGACCGCCCGCTACCGCCTTGACGACGTCGCCGACGCCATGGCGCTGGCCGCGTCGCAGCCCGTCTACCGGGTCATGGTCGGCTGAGGCGAACGCGGAGCGGCATGGAGGACTTGCCGCGGTGAGCTCGGTCGTCGTCGGCGTCGACCTCGGGACGGGCGGAGCCCGCGCGGTGGCGCTTGCTCGCAGCGGGGGTGTGGAGCTGTGGATGTACGAGCCCTTCGAGGGGGCCGACGCGTGGCCGGCGGGGCGGGCCGACCCCGCCGCGTGGCTCGACGGCCTGGGCCGGCTCCTGGCCAGGGTGGACGAGGCCGGCCTGGAGATCGCAGCCGTGGGCGTGGGCGGGCAGAGCCCCACCACCGTCCCGCTGCGAGATGACCAGAGCCCCGAGCCGGTCGGGTGGGCCGCGACCTGCCGGCATCCGGCGGGCATCGGCTTGGACCGGACCGGGCAGCACCTCGCCCAACTCGAATTCCTCAGCCACGAGGCGGGCCGCCCGCTGGCCGGCGGGCAGATCTGGGACTGGGCGCTGCGCTGCCTGGGTGCGGGCGACATCCAGGGACTGTGGCCCGGCGAGGAGGCCATCGCGGGATACGGCGAGCGGGTCGAGGTGGGGACCGTCATCGGGCATTGCGACGGCTCGCTGGGCCTGCGGGCCGGCACGCCTCTGGTGAGCGCGTCCAACGACGCGTACATGAGCTTCTGGGCGGGCGGGCTCGGCACTCCCCGCCGGGGCCATGACCCCGGCGGGCGCACCGGGGGGCTGGGCGTGGCCGTGGACGCGGCACAGCGCCCCGCAGAGATACCCGGCTACTTCAGCCCGGTGGCCGGGGTGGAGGTGGTCGGCGGTCCCACCAACGGGCACGGGCAACTGCTGGAGTGGTGGTCGGCCACGTCGGGCCGATCCATCGAGGAACTGCTGACGCTGGCGGGGAGCGTGGATCCAGGCGCGGGCGGCCTTCTGGTGTTGCCCTATCACGACGGTGAGCGAGCACCCCGGTGGGAGTCACGCCTGCGGGGCGAGATCCACGGCCTGACGTTCGACACCGGCGTGGCCGAGATCGCCCGGGCCGTGCTGGAGGCGGCCGGCTACGGCCTGCGGCATGTACACGAGGAGCTCCGGAGTTCCGGGGTGGAGATGGACGTGATGTGCTGCGGCGGCTCGCCCGCGCTCAGCCGCCTGTGGTGCTCGATCAAGGCGTCGGTGCTGGAGGTGGCCGTCGATATGCCCTCCAGGCCCGAGCAGATGTCGGCCCACGGCTGCGCGCTGGCCGCGGGCGCGGCGCTGGACTGGTGGGAGGGCGTCGGGGCGGCCAGCATGGACTCCTGGCCGCTGGCCGCGATGACCCGGATCGAGCCGGAGCCCGACGAGGCCTACCGGGCCGGCTACGAGCGGTTCGTCGAGTTCGGTGACGCCGCTGTCGCCCGGCTGCCTGAGGTCGAGCGGAGCGAGGCCGTGGCCCGAGCGGCCCGTGAGCGCAGCGAACAAGAGCGGGAGTGACTTCGCTGCGACGTGATCGCCCTTCTCCGCTGTCGCCCGACTGAACGCGCTGGTCTAGCGTGGCCTGAGGCGTCGACTGCCATCCATCGACCGTCATTAAGGAGCGACCGGCATGGTGAACCCTCTCATCTTCGTGGATCTGCCCACTCCCGACCCCGAGGCGACCTCGCAGTTCTACGAGAAGCTGTTCGACTGGAAGTACAAGCGGCGCCCGGCCGGCGAGTTCCACGAGGTGCTGCCGGGGGTCAAGCCCAACCTCGGGATCCACCTGGAGACCGAGCCGGTGACCGGGCCCGTGCCCCGCATATACGTGATGGTCGACGATCCGCCCGCCAAGCTGGCGGCCGCCATTGAGATGGGCGCCACCAAGATGTGGGACGAGTACTACTGGGAGGAGTTCGACGCCCGCCACGCGGCCTTCCGCGACCCGTGGGGCGCCGAGGTGGTGCTGTGGCGCAACAAGGGCACCTACGTGCCCGGATCGGCCTCCGAGAAGAACGCCTGATCAGCCAGGGGATGCTCAGCCCAGGACCTGCTCCACCGAGAACTCGACGTTGTTGCCGTCGGGATCCTTGATCAGGCAGATGTAGCCCACATCGGGGTTGCGGTACATCGGCCCGAGCACCAGGCAGCCGTCCTCGGCGGCCAGGCGGGCGACCGCGTCCACCTCGTCCCGGGTGTCCAGCGAGATGCCGAGGTGGGCTATGGATGTGAGGAAGCCGTACTCCTCGACGATGTCGCCGGTGATCTGCTTGGGCAGGGCGCCCTCCATGAGCACGATCACGAAGCGGGCCGCCCCCGGGGTGGTGATGTCGCGCTCGTTGGCCAGCCACGCGGTTCGCATCTTGGTCTCGCTGTCGTGGCGCTCTGAGATCTTCACCAGGGTGGTGAACTTCTCGTAGAACGCGAGGGTGTCGTCGAGGCTGCGCACGGGCAGCGCGATGTGGGTGAGCAGCGACGGCGGCGGCTGGCCCGCAGGTGCCGCAGCTGCGGGCGAAGCGGTCTCGGTCATGGCATCCCCCTGTGGCGGCGACACTACTCCTGAACTCCGGTTGGAACCTTCCCGGGCGGACTTGGTCCGGCTCGCCTGCTGGGCGTACCGTCCGGCAACAGCTCGCGACTTCAGGAGGAATCCAATGTCAGCACCCAATCTGGGCAGCATCTTGGTGGGATCGTCGCAGGTCGACGCCATGAAGGACTGGTACCGGGCCTGCTTCGGGCCCGAAGAGAACGAGATGGGCGCCTTCGTGTTCGGCGGGGTCCAGCTCTTCATCGAGGAGCACAGCGAGGTGTCGGGACCCAACGAGAACGGGCATCGCATCATCCTCAATCTCGACGTGGGCGACTGCCGCGGGCTGGAGGCGCATCTCAACTCCCACGGCGCGACGTGGGTGCGCGAGGTCGAGCAGATGCCCTTCGGGCTCATCGGCACGGTCGCCGATCCCGACGGCAACATGCTGCAGATCATCGAGTGGGGCGCCACTCCCGAGGAGGGCCACGGCTGACGCATCGCTCGACGGCAGCGCTCGCTGCGGGCAGGCGCTGAGCCGGCCCGGAGACGCGACGGCACCGGCGGCCATGGAGTGAGGAGGCTCCGATGAGGGCGATGCTGTACCGCGCTTCGGGCGGACCCGAGGTGCTGGAGTACACCGAAGTCGACGACCCGGTGCCCGGCGCCGGCGATGTGGTGGTGGAGGTCGCGGCCACCGCGCTCAACCGGCTCGACCTGCTCCAGCGCAACGGCTGGTACTACATGCCGGGGTTCACCTTCCCCCACATCGCCGGCATGGACATTGCCGGCGTGGTGTCCGAGGTGGGTGCCGCGGTCACCGAGTGGCAGCCCGGCGACCGGGTGGTGGCCGACCCGTCCATGGCCGGCGTGCCCGACAACTCGAAGCTCGCGGGCATGGGCGACCTCTACGGCGAGCTCGGCATCCTGGGCGGCATCCTCGACGGGGGCTATGCCACCAAGTGCCTGGTCCCGGCCTCGCACTGCTACCGGGTGCCCGACCACGTGTCGCTGGAGCAGGCGGCGACGTTCCCGACGGTGTGGCTCACCGCCGGCCACGCCTTGTTCGCCACGGGCGGTCTGGCTGAGGGCGAGACGGTGATGATCCACGCGGCCGGATCGGGAGTGTCGGTGGCCGGCATCCAGCTGGCCAAGCACGCCGGCGCCACTGTGCTGGCCACCGCCGGGACCGACGCCAAGTGCGAGCAGGCCACTGAGATCGGCGCCGACCACGTGCTCAACAACCGCACCGGCGACGTGACCGGCTGGGCGATGGAGGTGACCGGGGGCCGGGGGGTGGACATGGTGTTCGACCATGTGGGCACCGCGCTGTTCACCCAGTCGCTGTTCTCGATGGCCATCGGGGGGCGGCTGGTCAACTGCGGCAACGCCTCGGGCGACACCGCCACCATCGGGTCGCTCGGCCACCTGTTCCACAACGGTCTGCGGATCATGGGGTCCGACCCGTACCGGCCTGACGAGATGGGGCCGCTGTGGGACACCTTCTGCAACGGGATCGGCTCGGGCGATTTCACCGCGGTGATCGACTCGGAGTTCCCGCTGTCGGAGGCGGCCGACGCCCAGCAGAAGATGCTGGAGAGCGACTTCTTCGGGAAGATCCTGCTCCGCCCCTAGCCCCTGGCATCACCCCCGTCGGATTCTCGGGTTGGTTCTGTGGCCTGGCTGCCCAATACCAACCCGAGATCTGGGCTGGGTGGCGGACTCGGGGTCAGGATGCCGTGCCGGCCAGGTCGAGGGCGGCGTGGAGCAGGACTTCGGCGCCGCGGCCGGCGGCTTCGGGCTCGATCGACTCAGCCTCGTTGTGAGAGAGACCGTCCTCGCAGGGGACGAAGATCATGCCGGTGGGAGCCTTGAGGGCCACGTGGCAGGCGTCGTGGCCCGCGCCGGAGCCGATCCGCTCGTAGGCGAACCCGCATTGCCGCGCGGCCGACTCGACGGCTCGCACGCACTCGTCGTCGAACACGACGGGCGCGCAGTCGTTGATGATGTCCACCTGGTGGTCGCACCCGTGTTCAGAGGCTGCACCGGCTACCAGGCTGCGCAGCGTGGCCTCCATGTCATCGAGCGCGTCGGCGTCGGGATGGCGCATGTCGATCGTGAAGCTGATCCGGGCCGGGACCGTGTTGGGTGACACCGGCTCCGAGACGAACTGCGCGGGGGTGATACGGACCTGCGGGGCGCGGGCGGCAGCCATCTCGTAGAGACCGCTCAGCACCGAGGTCAGGGGTCGAACCGGGTCGTGGCGGCGGTCCATGGGTGTGGTGCCGGCATGGGCCGGGAAGCCGTCGACGGTGACCGTGAACCATCGGATCCCCTGGACACCGGTGACCACCCCGATCGACGAGCCGCTGGCCTCCAGGATCGGCCCCTGCTCGATGTGCAACTCCAGGTAGGCCCGCAGCGGCTTGCCGAAGGCCGCGGATCCGGCCCACCCCAGGCGGTCGAGCTCGGCGCCGACACTGATCCCGGAGCGGTCGGTGATGGCCCGGACCTCGTCGATCCGCAGCACCCCGGCCCAGACCGAGGAGCCCATCATCGACACCGGGAAGCGGGATCCCTCCTCGTTCGTCCACACCGCCACCTCGACGGGGGCGAGGGTCTGCACCGAGTGATCGTTGAGCGCCTCGACCACCTCGAACCCGCCCAGCACGCCGTACACACCGTCGAAGCGCCCGCCGGTGGGCTGGGTGTCAAGGTGGCTGCCCAGCACGACCGGAGGAGCGTCGGCATCGATCCCATCGCGGCGGGCGAAGAGGTTGCCCACAGGATCGAGCTCGATGGAGCAGCCCGCCTGCTCGGCCCAGCCCACGAACAGATCCCGGCCCGCCTTGTCGTCGTCGGACAGCGCCTGCCGGTTTGAGCCCCCCGCCGGGGTAGCCCCCACCTCGGCCATGTCCATCAACCGCGACCAAAGCCGCTCCGGGTTCGTGCGCACATCACTCATGCCCGAATTCTCCCATGGCGTCAAGAGAATGCCGATATCAGCGCACCGGCGATTAGGGCGGGAACGGTGGTCACTAGAGGATACATAATATAGACTCAAACATCCCTACACTAAGTATTATTGATTGCCAGCGATCAACTGTCTTCTACCGACTTGGTATAATCGTGGGGGTGGACATAAATATCAAAGACCTCGATGACGACGTCGCACGGCGCTTGAAGGAGCAGGCGGCTGCGGCGGGGCTGTCTGTTCAGCAGTACTTGCGCAACGAACTGACACGCATCGCGTCGCGTCTTTCGCCTGCGGAGTTGGCCAGCGGCCGTGAACCCATGAGCAGAGCCGAGTTCCTGGCTATCCGGCAGCGGCTCCGCAGGGTCGATGACGCGTAGCGTCGTCTGCGACGCGGGCGGACTGCTGGCCGCAGCAGGAGCCTTGGAGAGCGAGACCGTGCCCGATGCGGAACTGCTGGCTCTCGACTGGTCGTCGGTCACCGTCGGGCGGTTCCTGGCGGCTCGCTACGAGGGCAGGACGGAGACCGTCCGAGTGGAGACGGGTCTGGCGCTTGCGGTAGTGGACGAGTGGTTTCCGGTCCGGATGATCGTGGCCGAGACGCTTGCCCGGGCCGGCCTGGATGCGGTCGACGCGCTCGACTCTTGGTCGGCGCTGATCCTCGCTGAACAACTCGAACTGCCCCTGTTCACTGCCTCCGACGAGGTCGCCAGTGACCGCATCGAGATCCTGCACCCCTGGTAGGCGACGCTGGACACTGACCGTATGGACGAGATCCTCCGACGGTTCGTGCAGCAGCGCCATGATGGATTGATATCTATATGGCATCATAGTTTGATAAGTTAGACACTATGTGCGCCGCTATCTTCGTCACGCCCGAGCCGGACGATGCCGACTTGATGGTCATCGGGGAGATCGAGCGGCTCCGCCGCGAGCTCTCGCACTACGTCGTCGATCGACCGCGCCGGTGGGCCGGTCACTTGCGGCGCATGAGCTTTGCGCGCGCGGTGCGAGGCTCCAATTGGATTGAGGGATACCGAGCCTCGCTCGATGACGTGCTCGACACCATCGAGGACGAGGAACCGCTCGACACCGCCGAACAGACGCGCTTGGCGCTCACCGGCTACCGCGACGCCATGACCTACGTGCTCTCGTTCGCTGAAGACGGCGTCGAGGTGGACGAGTCGCTGCTCAAGTCGCTCCATTTCATGATGACCAAGCATGAGTTGCGAGTCCGGCCCGGCCACTACCGCACCGGCGATGTCTGGGTCGAGGACGAGACCGGAACGCGCGTCTACGAGGCGCCCGGCGCGGGACTCGTCGACGAACTCATGGGCGCGCTCGTCGAATCACTGGCGGAAGGTGACTCCGCACCGGTCATGTTCCGCGCCGCAATAGCCCACCTCAACTTGACGATGATTCACCCGTTTCGCGACGGCAATGGGCGCATGGCCCGAGCACTGCAGACCATGGTGCTATCTGCCGAGGGCATCGTCTCGCCGGTGTTCTCGTCTGTCGAGGAATACCTGGGGCGCAACACCGCTGACTACTACGCAGTGCTCAGCGAAGTGGGCCAGGGCAGTTGGCAGCCGCGGAACTCAGCGCGGCCTTGGATGCGCTTCATGCTGCGCGCCCACTATCGCCAAGCGTGGACACTGCAGCGGCGCGTCCACGAAACCGAGTCGTTGTATGACGGCATCTCTCAGCTCGTCGACCGACGGAAGCTGCCCACGCGGGCCATTGGCGCGCTCGCCGATGCCGCTCGGGGCCGGAGAATTCACCGTTCGATCTACATCCGGCTCGTCGAGATCACCGACGGCGATCCGATCTCTGATCTCACCGCTAGCCGAGACCTAAAGGCCCTAGTCGATGCCCGTGTGCTGGATGCGACCGGTGCAGGACGGGGCCGCACATACCACGGTTCTCGAGAACTGCGGGAACTCTGGAGCGCGGTGCGCTCCGGCCGCCCTCCACGGTCGCAGGGCGATCCCTACGTCACGGTCGCGCAACAACAACTGCCGGGCATCCAACCCACCGGAACCAGAGCGGCGAAGCGCCGGTGAGCACACCGCTGGAGGCCGCCCGGCGCAACCCGCCGGCCTCTATTGCCCCAACGTGGGGGCTCTTCGTCCCTTTCTGGGATGAGGGGGGGGGTCGCGGGCAGTTAGGGGTGGCGTTCAACTGACTGTGAATATTGGATGGCAAACTACAGATATAAGAGGCCATGGCTGACAGTTCTCGGGATGCTCCTTATCCGGAGTTGAAGAAGACGCACACGATGGCCCATGTGGGCCGGCCGTTCACGGACTACAAGCCGCCCGCGGCCGCGCCGGTGTGGGCGGTGATCGAGGGGCTGGGCCGCTACCACGTGCTGCTGGCCGCGCTGGAGCTCGGGGTGTTCGAGGCTCTGGACGAGGCTCCAGACGCCGGCATGACTGCGGACGAGCTGGCCGGGCGGCTTGATCTGCCCGCGCTGCACCTAGAGGCCCTGCTGGACTCGGTGGTGGCCCTCGGCCTGCTCGACCGGGTGGTCGACGGCTTCAGGCTCAACGACGCGGCGCGCCGCTACCTGCTCGCCGACGGGGCAGCCTCGATGGCCGGGCTTATCCCGGTGGCGCCCGGCCCGCACGAGAACTGGACCCGCCTGGCCGGCACCGTGCGCTCGGGCCGGCCCGCTACCCCGATCGATGACGACCCGGCCGCCTTCTACGTGCCGCTGGTGGAGGGGACGTTCACCACCATGTGGCGTTGTGCCACCCGGGCCGACTTCCGGATGCGTTACAGCGCGCTGGCTGCACCCCGGATCCTCGATCTCGGCGCGGGCGGGGCACCGTGGTCGATCGCCATGCTGGAGGCTTGCGGCAACGGGCGGGCCACCGTCAACGACCTCGACGGCGTGATCGACGTGGCCCGGCGCAAGACGGCCGAGCACGGAGTGGCCGACCGCTGCGAGTTCCGGCCCGGCGACTTCCACACGATCCCGATGGAAGACGGCGCCTACGACATCGTCGTGCTCGGCCACGTCTGCCGCACTGAGGGACCCGACGGCGCCCGCCATCTGGTCGAGCGGGCCTACGCAGCCCTGCGTCCCGAGGGGCGGGTGGTGCTGGCCGACTATTTCGTCGGCCCCAACCACAAGACCAACCCCCACGCCGTGCTGATGGGCATGACCATGATGGCCAGCACCGTCAACGGCTTCGGAGTCACCACCGAGACGGCCACCGCCTGGCTGCGAGAAACCGGCTTCGAGGCCATCCGCCTCATCGAGCCCATCGGCTTCCAATTCGCCTACGTGGCCTCCAAGCCCAGAGACTGAAACACAAGACCTCCGCAGGCAGGAGACGGACATGAGCGAGCGGGAGCGCATCGACACGCTGATCAAGGGCTGGTACGTGGTGACCATGAACCCGACCCGCGACATCATCCGCCACGGCGCGGTGGCCATTCGGGGGAGCGAGATCGTGGCCGTGGGCAAGGCGTCGGACCTGGAGGCGGCCTACGAAGCGGCCGAGACGGTGGGCGGCGACCGGTTCGTGGTGACCCCCGGCCTGGTCAACACCCACATCCACATCACCGGCGAGCCCCTCACCCGCGGCTACGTCCCCGACGACACGCCCTTCGAGGAGAACGTGTTCATGTGGCTGTGCCCGCTCTACTCGGTGTACACGCCCGAGGAGGAACGGCTCTCGGCCCAGCTGGCCGCGGTGGAGATGCTCAAGTCGGGCACCACCACCTTCCTGGAGGCGGGCACGATCCGCTTCACCGACGAGGTGATGGACGGCCTGATCACCTCCGGAATCCGAGGCCGCATCGGCAGGTGGGTGTGGGATCTGCCCCCCGAGCCCGACGTCTACCGCCAGGACACCGACACCGCAATTGCCAACATCAACGACACCATCGACATGCACCGGGGCACCGCCGGCGGGCGCCTGGAGGCGTGGTCGATGGTGGTGGGCCACACCACCTGCTCGGACCCGCTGTGGCGGGCGGCCCGGGAGGCCGCCGACCACCACGGCGTCGGCCTGAACTTCCACATGAGCCCGGCCGACCTCGACCCCGACGGGTTCATCGCCGAGTTCGGGCAGCGTCCCATGATCCATCTGGGCGAGCTGGGCGTGCTCGGCCCCGACACTGCAATGACCCACTGCGTTCGGGTGGACGACAGCGAACTCGACGTGATGGCCGCGTCGGGTTGCTCGGTGGAGCACTGCCCCACCACCGCGCTCAAGGTCAGCTACGGCGTAACCCAGGTCGGCAAGATCCCCGAGATGGTGATGCGGGGCATCAACGTGAGCATCGGCATCGACGGCAACAACGCCTCCAACTACGCCGACATGCACCGGGCTGCCTACCTGGTGGCCGGGCTGTTCAAGGACGCCCGCATGGACCCCCAGATGTTCCCGGCCGAGAAGGCCTACGAGATGGCCACTCTGGGCGGGGCCCGCACCATGCTCATGTCCGACGAGATCGGGTCGCTCGAGCCCGGCAAGAAGGCCGATGTCGTGCTGCACGACACCGACCGGCCCGAGTGGCGGCCCCTGCTCAACGTGATGAACCAACTTGTGTGGTCGGCCGACGGGCGGGGCGTGCACACCGTGTTCGTGGACGGCGCCAAGGTCGTCGACGCCGGCCGCATGACCACCATCGACGAGGACACCTTCTACGGCCGCTGCCAGGCCGCCGGCGAGGCCATCACCGCCCGCTCCGGCCTGCCCGACAAGGCCAAGTTCCCCGTCCTCTAGCCGTTGACGGCCCGCCGCCGGCCGGCTACAGGTCGGGCACGGCGAAGATCGAGCCGCCGAACAGCGCCCAGGCCAGCAGCAGCGTCCAGAGCACATTGGCCGCCTGCGCGACCACGAACGCCACCGCGGGCCTGCCGCCCTGCATCGACAGCAGGTCGCGCAGCCGCGTCTCCAGCCCGATGCACACGAAGGCCAAGGCGAACAGCCAGGTCCTCAGACCCTTCAGCACGCCCGTGGTGGCGTCCACCAGCCCGTCGGTGAGCACGAAGGAGAACAGCAGCGAGGTCGCCAGGAAGCCGAGCACGAACTTCGGGAAGCGCTCCCAGATCACCGAGGCCGACACCTCGGGCCGGTCGGCGCCGCCGGCACCGCCCCGCACCGTCCACCAGATCGACAGGGCGAAGGCGGCCACGCCGAGCAGGGCGTTCTGCGACAGCTTGACGATGGTGGCCGCGTTGGTGGCCGAGTCGCCGATGCTCTCGCCGGCCACCACGACCGCGCCGGTGGTGTCGATGGTGCCGCCGATCCAGGCGCCGCCGACGACGTCGGAGAGTTCGAGCCAGTCGACGGCCAGGGGCATCAGGATCATCATCGGCGCGGCCACCACCAGCACCAGCGACGTCACATAGGACAGCTTCTTGCGGTCGCCGGCGATGGCCCCGCAGGCCGCGATGGCGGCCGACACCCCGCAGATCGACACCGCGGTGGCCATCATGGCCGAGAACTCCTCGTCGACCCGGAGCCTGCGGGCGACCCAGAAGCACAGGTACCAGATGACGGCGATGACCGCGGCTGCCTGCACCATCCCGTACATGCCGGCCTCCAGCACCCGGCCGAACAGGACGCTCGAGCCCAGGATCACCAGCCCGGCCTTGATGTAGTACTCGGTGCGCATGGCGGTTCGGAGCCACTCGGGCACCCGGAGCACGTTGGAGATGAACAGCCCCAGCGCCAGCGAGGTGATGGCGTAGTTGACGCCGCGGTCGCTCAGGGCGGAGTCGCAGGCGACGGCCCGCGCCGCCCAGGCCAGCCCGAACAGCGCGGCGAAGCCCACTGCGAAGCCTCGGGTTGAGCCCTCCATGAGGCGCACCCCGGCGGTGCACAGCACCAGCAGGGCGGCGCCGACCCCGAGGGTGGTTGCCAACCGGCCGGGAGCGAACAGACCGCCGATGCCGTCGCCACAGGACAGACCGGCAGCCTCCGGCCGGACACCGACCACCACCAGAGCGATGATCGCGGCGCCCATCCACACCGAGACCCAGTCCTCGGAGCGCAGCAGCTCGCCTGCCCCTGCCTTTGCCACGGGTGCCAACCTAGAGGCCGGGCGGATAGACGGCAGTTCAACAGCGGTAGGGTCGGGCCATGGCCGAGTTCAGAGTCATCTTCGTCGCCAACGACTACGACGCCACCGTGGGGTTCTTCACCGACGTGATGGGCCTCGAGGTGGAGCGGTCCTTCGGCGAGATCTTCAGGGGGACGCTCCTGCTGGCCGCCGACGGCCGTATAGAGGTCATCGAAGACGGCGCCGGATGGGATGCGCCCGGAGTGACGGGCGTGTCGGTGTCATGGCAGATCGACGACGCCGACGCCGAGCACGCTCGGCTGGTCGCAGCGGGCGCCACCATCGTGCGCCCGCCGCAGCTGCAGCCCTGGGGTCACAAGAGCCTCGAAGTGGCCGGGCCCGACGGCTTGAGGATCATCCTCTTTGAAGTGGTGGCCCATCAGGGATAGAAAGCTGCACCATGAGATTCGGATTCTGGCCGTCGAGCGGCAGGAAATGGGAGCACATCTTGGCTGTCGGCCAGACGGCGGAGGCCTGCGGGTGGGACGGTCTGTGGGTGCCCGACCACTTCATGCCGCCCGAGGGGGGCTATGGCTACGAGCGCCCCGGCGCCGACCCCGAGCTGCTGCCCACCCACGAATGCTGGATGCTGCTGGCCGGGCTGGCCGCGGCCGTTCCCCGGGTGCGCCTCGGGGCGATGGTCACCGGCAACACCTACCGCCATCCGGCGGTTCTGGCCAAGCAGGCCGCCACCGTCGACCACATCAGCGGCGGGCGGCTGGTGCTCGGCCTGGGCGCCGGCTGGCAGGAGAACGAGCACCGCCGCTACGGCATCGCCTTCGGAACGGTGCGCGACCGGGCCGACATGCTGGACGAGGCCTGCGCAGTGATCGCCGGCCTGTTCGCCGACGAGCGCACCGACTTCGACGGCGCCCACTACCGGCTGGAGGGCGCGCCGCTGATGCCCAAGCCCCTCCAGGATCCGCTGCCCATCATGATCGGCGGCCGGGGCGAGCGCCGCACCATCCCCACCCTGGTGCGCTGGGGCCACGAATGGAACGGATGGTGCTCCGTCGAGGACCTGCGCTACTACAACGCGCTCATCGACCGGCTCTGCGACGCCGCGGGCCGCGACCCGGCCACCATCGCCCGCTCGGTCGCGGTGACGCTGCGCCTGTGCGAATCCGAGGCTGAGGCGGCCGGTCCGCGGGTCGGCGCGGCGGGGCGTCCCGAACTGGTGGGCACTCCCGCCCAGCTCGTTGAGCAGGTGGCCGACTACGCCGCGGCCGGCGCCGACGAGCTGATCATCCCCGACTTCAATCTGAGGCCCAAAGAGGCCCCCGAGATCATCGAGCGCTTCATGTCCGAGGTCGTGGCCGCCCTCTGATGAGGGGCCCGAGAGGAGAGCGATGACCGAGACCATGTTCGGCGACGGTGTGCCTGCGGTGGTCGAGCAGGCGCCCAGCCGCTTCGACGCCTACGACACGCAGGAACTCTGGCGCAAGGACGTGGACCACTACATCCACCCCTTCACCGACTTCGCCGTCTGGTCCGACGAGGGCGCCCTGGTGATGGCCGAGTCCGAGGGCGCCTACGTCTACGACTCCGACGGCCGTCGCTACCTCGACGCCCAGGGCGGGCTGTGGTGCGTGAACGCCGGCTACGGCCGGGCCGAGATCGCCGACGCCATGGCCACCCAGGCCCGCAAGCTGGCCTACTACTCGCCGTTCACCAACACCACCTCGGTGCCGGGAGCCACCCTGGCCCACAAGCTGGCGTCGCTGGCGCCGGGGAACCTCAACCACGTGTTCTTCGGCCTGTCAGGGTCGGACGCCAACGACACTGCGGTGCGGATCATCCACTTCTACTTCAACCGGCTGGGCCAGCCCGAAAAGAAGACCATCATCACCCGGGTCAACGGCTACCACGGCTCCAGCTACCTGGCCATGTCGCTCACGGGCGTGGCCCACGACCACATCGGCTTCGACATCATCGGCGAGCCCCTCATCACCCGGGTGGAGGGCCCCGACGTCTACCGGCGATCCGATCAGATGACGCCCACCGAGTACACCGACCACCTCGTGGCCGAGTTCAGGGCCAAGGTCGAGGAGCTGGGCCCGGAGAACGTGGCCGCCTTCTTCGCCGAGCCGATCATGGGGGCGGGCGGGGTGCTGGTGCCGCCGCCCGGCTACCTGCCCAGGATGCGTGAAGCCTGCCACCAGTTCGGGATCCTCTACGTCTCCGACGAGGTGGTCACCGCCTTCGGCCGGCTCGGGCACTTCTTCGCCAGCAAGGACGTGTTCGACATCCAGCCCGACATCATCAGTTCCGCCAAGGGCCTCACGTCCGGCTACGCGCCGCTGTCGGCCACCCTTCTGTCCGACGAGATCTACGAAGTGATTGCCGTGCCCCAGGCGCCCGGCGCGGAGTTCGCCCACGGCTACACCTACTCGGGGCACCCGGTGTCGTGCGCGGCCGCGCTGGCCAACATCGACATCTTCGAGCGGGAGGACATCTGCGGCCACGTGCGCCGGGTCGGCCCCTACTTCGAAGAGCGCTTGCACACCCTCAGCGATCTGCCCATCGTGGGCGACATCCGCGGCAAGTGCTTCATGATGTGCCTGGAGAACGTGGCCGACACCGCCACCAGGGAGATGTTCCCCCCGGAGGTCGAGATCGGCCGGCGCATCTCCGACGCCTGCGACGCCCGGGGCCTGCTGGTGCGTCCCATCGGACGCCTCAACGTGCTGTCGCCACCGCTGGTGCTGACCACAGACCAGATCGACTGGCTGGTCGACACGCTGCGGGCCGGCATCGAGGAGGTCATGGCCGGCCTGGAGCGCGAGGGCCTGTGGAGCGCCGGCTGATCAGGAGCGGCCCGGCCTCTCCTGACAGCGGCCGAGGATCGGGACGCCTCCGCCGGTAACCTGGGGATAACCAGTCGGGACGTCCGGCTGGCGGGTTCGCAGACGGGTGTTGGTTCTTCCGGTCATCGTGAACCGACCCGACAGCTGCAAGGCCTCCTGCTTCATTGAGGCGCCACTGAACCTGTACCCGCCTGCGTCACGCGGGCAAGGAGAGAAAATGTCCCCCACTTTCGCCCAGTTGGGCGTACCCGAATCCATATGCCGCGCCCTGGCAGCGCGCGGCATTGCCCAGCCGTTCGAGATCCAGGCGGCCGTGTTGGCCGACGCCCTCGACGGGCGAGACATCTGCGGCCGAGCTCCCACCGGATCAGGGAAGACCCTGGCCTTCGGCATCCCGCTCGTGGCCAGTGTCGGCCGGGCCCGGCCGCATGAGCCGAGGGCGCTGGTGCTTGCCCCCACACGCGAGCTCGCCGACCAGATCAGCACCGAGTTGCAGTCCTTCGCCGGAGATGTCCGCGTCGCGGTCGTATACGGCGGCGTGGGTTACGACGCCCAACGCCGGGCGCTGCGCAGAGGCGTCGACATCCTGGTGGCGTGCCCGGGCCGGCTCGAGGACCTGATCGATCAGGGCTCAGTCGATCTGTCCGCGGTGGACAGGGTCGTCATTGATGAGGCCGACCGCATGGCCGACATGGGATTCATCCCCGCGGTGCGTCGCCTGCTCGACCAGATCGCGCCCGAGCCGCAGACGATGCTGTTCTCGGCCACCCTCGACTCCGACGTGGCGTCGCTCACCCGCAACTACCAACACCGTCCTGTTCGCTGCGAGGTCGGTAAGGAGACCACCGACGTCGTCTCGGCCGACCATCTGTTCTGGAACGTGTCCACCACCGATCGCACCGAGGTCGCCGCCGACACGGTCACCGCCGCCGGCTCCGCCATCGTGTTCTGCCGGACCCGTCACGGCTGCGACCGGCTGGCCCGCCGATTCGATCGCATCGGCGTCCGCGCCGCTGCCATCCACGGGGGCCGCAGCCAGAACCAGCGCACCCGGGCGCTGCAGGCCTTCGCGGCCGGCTGGGTGGAGGCCCTGATCGCGACCGACGTGGCCGCTCGGGGCATCCACGTTGAGGATGTCAGCGCGGTCATCCACTACGACGCTCCTGCCGACCACAAGACCTATCTCCACCGCTCGGGTCGCACGGCGCGAGCCGGCCGCGGCGGTGTCGTGGTGTCGCTGGTGCAGCCTCACCAGGCCAAGGAACTACGTCAAATGCAACATGAGCTGGGTATGCCGAAGGCGATCACCGACGTTGACCTGACCGCCATTCGGATGCTGGATAGCCACGAGACCCGCGCCGTGAAGCCCGCGGTGGTGTCCGACCCGAGCCGTCAGCCTGCCGCGGATCCGCAGCCGCGACGCGGCGATGCTGAGCCACGACGCTCAGGCCCCAAGCCGCGACATCGCAAGAACGGGCGTGCGGGCACCAACAACCATTCACGCCGTCGGCGACGCAACAACAGGCGACCGCAGCCGAACAGTCCCGGCAAGGGGTCGAGGGCAAGAGCTGCCTGACCCCGGCTGAGGCGGCCGCCTAGGCCCAGGCCTCCATCCGGCAGCCGATCAGCAGCTCCGACACCGAGGCGGTGTTGGGCAGGGCGATCATGGTGGCCACCAGGTCGGCCACGTCCTCCGGCTGGGTGATGGTCTCGTCGTCGGGATCCATCATGTCGGTGGCCACCGGACCGGGGCAGACGGCCGTCACCCGGATGCCGTCGTCCCAGCCGATCTGGCGGATGGCGTGGGACAGGGCCAGCAGCGCGTACTTGGTCATGGAGTAGCCCACGATGGCGTCACCCTTGACCCGCTTGGCCGACAGTGAGGCCATGTTGATCACCCGGCCCGATCCCGACTGCCGCAGATGGGGCAGAGCCAGCCGGGTGAGCCGGAGCGGCCCCTTCACGTTCACCGCCCACATGTCGTCGAGCACGTCCTCGTCCATGCTCTCCAACCCGGTACGGTCGACGATTCCGGCGCAGTTGACCAGCACGTCGACTCGGCCGAAGCGGTCGATGGTCGCATCGACCCAGCGACGGGCCGAGTCCTCCTCGGTGGCCTCGTGGTAGTTGAGCAGCATCCGGTCGGACCCGATGTCGGGAGCACTCTCAGCCAAGGCGTCCACCCGGCGCGCCCCGAGGCTGAGCCGGTAGCCGTCGGCGGCCAGCCGCTCGGCGATGGCAGCCCCGATGCCCCGGTTGGCTCCCGACAACATCACTACCCGGACACTTGCACCTGTCGAACTCACTGTCGCTCCCGATGGGTCGCCGCTGGGGTCGCTGATTATCGTCGGTGATCGTGAAGCGGGCGAACCGAAGCCGGATGGCTCAATGACGGTCACACTGGAAGCTGAGATCAGCCCGGGCATGGGCCCGGGCGACTTCGTCGAGTTGGCCGTCCGCTGCGAGCAGGCCGGGTTCGACCGGTTCGGCGTGTCCGACGTGGTGTTCTGGCCCGACTGCTTCGTGCTGCAGGCGCTAGTCGCGCAGGCCACCAGCAGGATCCACATCGGTTCGATGGTCACCAACCCCTACTCCCGCCATCCCGCGATGCTGGCCGGCGCGGTGGCCTCTCTCCAGGAGCTCTCCGGCGGGCGGATGTTCCTCGGCATCGGCGTCGGCGCCGGTCTGGAGGATCTGCGAATCGACTACCCCCGGCCGGTGCGGGCGCTCAGAGAGGCCATCACCGGCATCCGCGGCCTTCTGGCCGGCAAGACTGTGCGACTCGACGGCGAGATGTTCCCCATCGACGGCGGCCGGCTGGTGCGCCCGCCCGAAGCGCCGGTGCCGATCTCGGTGGGAACCCGCAGCCCACACGTGATGCGCCTGGCGGGTGAGCTGGCCGACATCGCCCTGGTCGGGGCCCGCCACTTCACCCCCGAGATCGCCCGCCAGTACTACCGCTGGCTGGCCGAGGGCGCGGCCCGCGCCGACCGGGACGTCGCCGAGATCGACATCGCGCCCCGCCTGACGCTGTGCGTGTCCTCCGACGGGGATCTGGCCCGCCGGTCGGTGGTGCGCTACGTGGCCCACTATCTGGCCATAATCCGCCCTGCGGAGATCGATCCCGACCGGCTCGCGGCCATCGACGAGGCTCTGGGCCGGGCGACCGGCTGGTACTTCGACCTGGACCGCTACGACCCGCCGGAGCTCTGCGACCTGGTCACCGAGGACTGGATCCGTCGCTACGCCATAGCCGGGGCGCCCTCGGAGATCCCCGAGCAGGTCAGGGAGGTGACAGCCCTGGGGTTCACCAGCGCCAGCATGAATCTGGCTGCGGTCCTGCGCCCGACGGCGGTCGAGGGCTATGCCGAGACCATCGACGGCTTCGCGTCCGTGATCGACGACTGCCGCTAACCCGGCTTGACCGCGACCACCTCGCCGTTGAGCCAGGCCCAGAAGCCGCTTGGGTTGTCGGCCCAGCGGCGGAAGGCGGCCGAGATCGCCACTAGGTCGCTTCGCATGGCGAATCCGCCCTCCACGGCGTGGTCGGCGAAGTCGCTGTCGGTCACCCGGACGGCCCACATGCCTCCCCAGAGCTCGCGTCCGGCCGCGTCGGCGTAGGTGGTGGTGCTGGTTGTGACCACCGGGTCCACGAAGCCGGCGGCCCGCACCCACCCGGGCAGGAAGCGCCCGGCGTCGGGCTCGCCGCCGTTGGCCCCGGCCACCTCGTGGTACAGGCGCAGCCAGTGCTTCAGGGCTGATTCGACCGGCGCGTGGACCATCGTCTGGTAGTCGGAGTCGCGCACTGCCACCAGACCGCCGGGGCGCAGCACCCGCCGGGCCTCCCGCAGCGCCCGGACCGGGTCGGACAGGTGCTGCATCAGCTGGTGGGCGTAGACCACGTCGTAGCTGTCGTCATCGAACGGGAGGTCGTAGGCGGAGCCCAACTCGAAGCTGGCGTTGTCGACGCCCTCCTCCCGGGCCCGGCGGCGGGCCGACTCGACCACTTCGGCTGAGGTGTCCACGCCGACGACCGTCCTCACCCGGCGGGCCAGCCCGACGGTGATGGTGCCGGGGCCGCACCCCATGTCCAGCACCGCGGCGCCGGGCTCCAGTCGCGGCAGCAGGAAGGCAGCGCACACCTCGGCCGTTCGTCGCCGGTAGAACTCGAGGATGACCTCGTGATAGCCGTGGGTGTAGCGCTCCGTGCCCGTCACGGAAAGGCCGGGACTGTTTCGTCGTACAGCCAGGACTCGACCAGGGCGACGGCGTCGGAGCCGGTGAACTCCTCGACTATCCCGAGGAACTCATCGGTGTTGGTGGTGCCGCCGGCCGAGCGGTCGTAGTGGGTCCTCAGAATCTCGTAGAAGGTGTCGTCCCCGATGTGGAGGCGCAGGGCGTGCAGCGTTGCCGCGCCCCGGTAGTAGACCGATGCGCCGAAGAGGTCCTGGATCTCGATGCCCCTCGGCGGTCCGATTCCGCTGTCGGACAGCCATGCATACACCTCGGTCATGGTGTCGTTGAAGTCCGCTCCGAAGTGCTCCGCTTCGAACATGAGATGCAGGTAGGTGGCGAAGCCCTCGTTCATCCAGATCTCGCTCCAGTCGTCGGGCGAGACCGAGTTGCCCAGCCACTGGTGGGCGGCCTCGTGGGCGATGATATCGGGACCGATGGTGGCCGGTCCGTGGATGGAGAGCGTCTGGTTCTCGAGCGCGAAGCCGAGCGGGAACGGCATCACGATGGTGCCGTAGGCGTCGAACGGGTAGGGGCCGAGACGCTCCTCCAGGAAGGCGATCACCTCCGGCGTGACCGACAGCGCCTGCACCACCTCGGCCGGGGCGTCGCGGGGCAAGTAGTCGCGGATGATCGGGCCGCCGTCGTAGAGCGGTCCGTGGTCGATGCGCTCGAAGTCCCCGATGTAGACCGCCGCCAGGTAAGCCGCCATCGGGTCGTTCATGCGCCACGTATAGGCGGTCTGCCCGTCGGTGGTGGTCTCGTCGACGAGCAGCCCGTTGGAGGCGGCAGTGACACCTTCCGGCACGGTGATCTCGATCTCGTAGGTTGCCTTGTCGGTGGGGTGGTTGTTGGACGGGAACCAGGTCATCGATCCCGACGGCTCGCCCAACGTGTAGATCACCCCGTCCTGTTGGAGCCAGCCCATCTTGGAGAACGGCACTCCGGGATCGTCGAGCGTCTCGGGCGAGCCCGAATAGAGGATCTCCGTCTCGAACTGCGAGCCCGCCGCGAGCGGGCTCGCAGGCTGGACGGTCAGTTCGTGGCCCGATCTCCAGAACTCGGCGTGGGCACCGTCGACGGTCACCGAATGGACTTCAAGCCCGGACAGGTCCAGGTTGAATGTCTCGAGGTCCTTGGTGGCCTGGGCGGTGATCGACGTCAGCGCCGAGATGGTGTTGACCGCCGGATCGACGTCGAGCTCGATCTCGTAGTGGAGGGCGTCGTATCCGCCGTTGCCCAGGAACGGGTAGAAGCTGTCGCCCAGCCCCTCGGCCTCGGTTGGCGGCACCGTCGTGGTGGTGGATGTGGTTGTGGCCGGAGCGGTTGTGGTGGTGGACGTGGCCGGCCCGGCTGTGGTTGTGGTCGGGGCGGTTGTGGCGGCCGTGAGCGAGGTCGCCGGGCCGGCGTCTGCAGACTCGTTGCTCGCCGTGCCGCTGCAGGCGGTTGCAAGCAACGCGGCAACCAGGATGATCGACCTCAGCCGGGGGAGCACTGGTGTGCAGCCTACGAGTGGATGGCTTGAACGGGTTGGCCGGCTAGGCCTGGCCGGTCTGGCGCAGAAAGGTCAGGCTGTCGAAGTAGTCGACCCGGCGTTCGATCAACCCGTCCCGGATCCTCAGCCGCATCACGCCTTGGATCTCGATCGGGTTACCGTCCACTTCGGCCCGCATCACGTAGGCGGCAGCCACCCGGTGGCCCTCGACCACGATGTCGGCGGCCTCGTAGGTCAGACCTGAGAACGTGGCCAGGAAGTCGGCCAGACGCTCCAGGTACGTCGTCTTGCCATGGCTGGGCGATCCCAGTGCGCTGGTGTGCTGGTTGACGAAGTCGTCGCCGACATGCGCGGCCACCGCCGCAGGGTCCCCCGTGGCGAACGAGGCCAGGTAGGACGCCGCGACGGATCGTGTCGCCTCGGCCGCGTCGCTCCCCGGGTCGGAGGCGCTCAGCGCATCACCTTCTGGGCGTGCGCGTAGACGCCCTGGTCGTAGCTGAGCTCGATCATGTTGCCGTCGGGATCGCTGATCATGCAGATGTAGCCGATGGGTGGGGGCATGTCGGTGGGAGGCATGGCCAGACAGCCCTCGGCCCTGGCTTGCTCGGCGGCGGCGTCGAGTTCCTCCCGGCTGGTCACCTCCACGCCCAGGTGGGCGAAGGGTGCCAGCGTGGCGATGGGCGCGTCCTTGAACGGGTCGGACTCGGGGAAGAACTGGGCCAGCACCAGGATGAAGGGCTTGTCGGGGGAGTCGTCGTGTCCCAGCCAGGCGCCGTAGCCGTCGGCGTCCTCCCGCTTGTCCAGCAGTTTGAGCGGCGTGTGAGTGGTGTACCAGTCGATGCTGGCGTCGATGTCGGTGACCCGCAGCGCCACATGGGTCCAGCGGGCGTGGGGCGGATGGACTGTGTATGTGTCGGCTGTGTCGGTCATCCGGCTACTCCTGGGTCCATCCGTCGGGGATATCGGGCTCGTCGCCGCCGTAGGTCCACAGCACCAGGGTGTTGCCCCAGGGATCCATGATGGCGTTGTTGTAGCCGTTGAACTCGCCAAAATAGTGGTGACGCCACAAGTCGGTTGCGCCGTGGGCCACGGCCCGGTCGGAGATGGCGTCCATGTCGTCGTCGGGCGACACGAGGATCCAGAGGCGTGTGGAGTGCCCGTCGCGGCAGAGGTGCCGGGGCTCGAGGCCCTCGTCGGTGGGGTGGGGACGGCGGTTGGCGACGTTGGTGATGCCCAGGTGCAGGTTGCCGGTGGGGCCCTGAGTGCCGTCGGGGAGCTTGAAGTTCTGCCCGGGCACCACCTGGTAGAACGACCCGGCCGGGCGCGGGTTGATCTTCCAGCCGAAAACCTCGTGGTAGAACTGCTCGGCCCGGTCGGGTTCGTCGGTGGGCAAGTCGACGAAAATGAGCGTGTTCGGGTAGGGCTCGGTCATGGGTGTGCTCCCATCCGCGGGGCATCAGCGGGCG
Source organism: Candidatus Aldehydirespirator sp. (assembly GCA_965203635.1). GTDB lineage: Bacteria > Actinomycetota > Acidimicrobiia > Acidimicrobiales > Aldehydirespiratoraceae > Aldehydirespirator. The sequence continues at coordinate 841,334 of OZ241903.1, read as the reverse complement.
AGTTCAACCTAGCAGTGGCGCCTGGACCGCTAGAACTCGGGCGCGCTTCCCGCTCTTGTTCGTTACGCTCACGGGCCGCTCGGGCATGTTGCCCGCTCACCCTCGCTGCGCTCACGGGCCGCTCGGGCCCTGGGGCCTCGTTCAACTCGGCCTCTAGCGCAGGCGGGGCTCGATTCGCTTGCCCTCCGAGAAGGTGGTTTGCCCCTCGGCCAGAGCGTCGACGCTGGTTCCGGTGGTGAGGATCGACGGGGCCATCGCCAGCGCGTCGAGGCGGCCCATGTCGCTGGCAGCCCAGATGGCCCGGAGGGTGCCTTGCACGGCGTCGGGCGGCTGAGAGGCGATGATCTTCGCCAGCCGGCCGGCGGCGTCCGGCAGCTCGGCGAGGGGCACCACATCCGACACCAGCCCGACCCGTTGCGCGGTCTGTGCCGTCATGCGTTCGTGGTTTCCGACCAGAGCAAGCCGCAGGACCTCGCCCAGCGGCATCCGCGGCACCAGCTTCATCGGCTCGTACACCGCGGCCATCCCGTAGGTCACGTGGGGGTCGAAGAAGGTGGCGTTCTCCGAGGCGATGATGATGTCGGATTCGGCCACCAGGTAGAAGGCACCGGCGCAGCAGATGCCGTTGACCGCGGCGATCACCGGCTTCCACAGGTCGCACGCCTTGGGGCCTATGTCGTCGCCGGGGTCGTCGTACATGTAGTTGTTCGAGGTGCCGTAGAGCTTGTCACCCGTGCCCTCGAGGGCCACCAGAGAATCGGAGCGGTCGACGCCGACGCAGAAGGCCTTGTCGCCGGTGGCGGTCACCACCACGACCCTCGCCTCGTCGATCGTGCGCAGCGCCCGCCAAGTGGACCGGATCTCCCGGCGCATCTGATCGTTGAAGGCGTTCAGCACTTCGGGCCGGTCGAGGGTGACGCGGCAGACGTGATCGGAGATGTCGACCCGGATCGTCTCGAACCGCTCCGGCTCGAACGACACGGTGCGATCAAGGGCAGTCACGACCGCGAATCCTACCGGCGGGCCTCTCAGGTGATCTCGGATCGGAGCTTGCGCAGCAGGTTGGGGACGCCCGGCGGCTGCACCACCGACGCGCGGATCAGGTCGTCGAAGTGCTTGACGAACGTGGTGACATGGTTGCGGTTGTTGAGCACGAGATACATCTGTCCCAGGTACAGCACGGCCCGGTCCAGGCCGAAGACGGTGACCGCGGCGGAGTACCGCTGCCGGCCGTCGTAGAGGAACCACCGGAATGTCGGGTACAGCTCCTCGCACAGCTCGATCATCCGGTCGAGCTGTGCCACCCGGTGCCGGTGCTCGAGCGATCCCCAGACGTCCCATCCCCGGGCGAAGCCCTCGATGGCCTGGATGGAGTTGCAGCATTCCAGATCGCTCCCCGGCGCCCGGGCGAGCTCGAGCGGGGCGGTGGCCGTCTCGATCCGCTGCTCGGGCCTGATCGTGGTGTAGCGCTGGACCTCATGGCGGATCACGGCCTCCGTCTTCAGCAGCTCGGGCAGCGAGGCGGGCAGGGTGCGGACCTTCGAGCCGGCCGACTGTTCGTGCCATCCGATCCAGGCTTCGTCGAGGGGGCTCAGCTCGTCGAGGTTCAACGCGAATTCCTCATGGACGATGTCGGCGCGGGCCGGGCCGCCGTGGGACAGTCCGAGCAGCCAGTCCACCGACACCGCCGATGCCTCGGCGATGGCGGCCAGGGTCTCCACCCGGGGGAGGCGACGGTTGCCGCTGGACAGCAGCTGCGAGAGCGTGGACCGGTCGATCCCGGCGTCGGCGGCGAAGTCCGATCGGGACTGCCTGGTGTCGGCCACCAACTCGCCGAGCCGCTCCCGGAAGCGGTTCACCAACTCGGTCTGGCTGGCCATGGTGTAGCAATTCTACAACATTCGTCGCGTTAGCGCTACAAATCTTGTGCATTGTGCGAGAATGCTACGGATTGTGTGCAACTCATCACCCGGCTGAGGGTCGGAGTTCCTACATTGATCGACGGGGACTGGGGGATCGTCCCCGGATCCGTCGCGACATTGGAGGTGCGATGGCTGCCGATGCGCCAGTTCGCTCGGCCTCTGAGCCGACCGTGGAATGGCGCACGATCGCGGTCGCAGTCGCGGTGCACGGCCTATGGCTGGCCGTGCTGGCCCTCCACGGCGTCACTCCCTGGCCCCTGACGGTCCTCGCGCTGGGTCTGCTCGCGGCGTGGCACGGCTCGCTCCAGCATGAGACCATCCACGGTCATCCGTTCCGCAGCCAGCGGCTGAATGCCCTGCTGGCCTCGCTGCCCATGTCGCTGCACCTGCCTTACCTGGTGTACCGGCGCTACCACTGGGACCATCACGACTGCGGTGAACTGACCGACCCGACCGATGACAGCGAGAGCTTCTACGTGAGCGCCGAGCAGTGGGAGTCCATGGGCCGCCTGGGCCGGGCCTTCGTGCTTGCCCACCACACCCTGCTCGGCCGCCTGCTACTGGGACCGCCGCGATACATCGCGGCGGTGCTCGTCCACCAGGCCCGCGAGATCTACCGGGGCGACCGGGAGCTGGCCCGGTGGTGGTCGGCGCATGTGGCGGCCGCGGCCGCGCTCGTCGCCTTCGTGGTGGTGGTCATGGGGGTCCCCTGGTGGCAGTACGTGCTCGGAGCCACGTACCTGGGGAACTCCCTGACCCTGATGAGGTCCTATTGCGAGCACCGCTGGGTGGAGGGCGCCACCCGCTCCGCCGTCGTGCGATCGGGGCGGTTCTTCAGCCTGCTGTACCTCTACAACAACCTCCACCATGTCCACCACGCCGATCCGGGTGTGCCCTGGTACCGGCTGTCGGCTCACGCCGACGCCACCGGCGGTTACGACGAAGCTGCCGCCGGAGCGGGGCTCTACCGCGGCTATTTCGAGTTGGCCCGCCGCTTCGGCGTGCGGCCGTTCGACCATCCCCTACACCCGAGGGAGCGGCCAGGAGTCCTCACCTGACCTGTCGGGGCTCCTAGTCGGCTCCTAGGTGTCGAGCAGACGGCGGGCGACGATCCGGGCCTCGTCGAGATCCTCGACGAAGTTCTCCTCGGGGATCTCCCGCAGCACGTTCAGCGCGTGGACGCTGGTCTTGGTCATGCCCGACATGCCCAGGACGATGCACTGGGTGTCGGCGTCGCGTGCCGTGTCGGCCAGCTGGCCGATGGTCAGAGCGGCGCTGTCGTCCACGTGGACGGTGTCGGTGAAGTCGAAGATCACCACTTCGTGCTCGTTCATGTCGTGGTTGATGGTCTTGAAGAGCCTGGTGGACGAGGCCGCGGTGAAGCTGCCCCGCAGCGACAGGAGGCCGACCCGGGCCGCGAAGGGGTCGTCGTCGGAGTCCAGGTCGAACCCTGCGTCGTCGTCTGCTTCGGGGTCGGCCAGGAAGGTCATGTCGAGCAGCGGGGTCGAGATCACCTTGTCGAGTTCCAGTCGCTCCACCTGGCGGGCCCCGGTCAGCGCCGCCATCACCAGGCCCACCGCTACTGCGATCACCAGGTCCGAGACGATGGACAGGACGAGGGTCAGCGCCAGCACCACCACGTTCTCCTTCGGGACGCGATGGATGTGGGACAGGTAGCGCCAGTCGATGATGTTGAACCCGATCTTGATGAGGATGCCGGCCAGCACGGCGTGGGGTATGGCGTCGACGTAGCGCCCCAGTCCCAGGACCAGCGCGGCCAGGATCGTGGCGCACAGCACCCCGGAGACCCTGGAGCGGCCGCCGGCCTTCACGTTGGCCACCGTGCACGACGTGGCCCCCGCGCCCGGAACACCGCCGATGAACGCCACCACCACGTTGGCCACCCCGGCGCCCATCAGCTCACGGCTGGGGTCGTGGTCCTGGCGGGTCAGCGAGTCGGCCACCCTCGCGGTGAGGAGGCTGTTGATGGAGCCGAGCAGGGCGATGGTGACCGCAGCCGGCAGCGCGCTCCCCAGATCGCCGAAGCTGAGCTCGGGCACCATCAGGTCGGGGAGGCCGGTGGGCACCTCCCCGATCGTCGGTGCCTCGCTCAGCCACAACACGCCCACCATCGTTCCGATGATCAACGCGGCCACCGACGGCGGCAGGAATCGCTGCAGCCGTCCCGGCCAGAAGATGCACACGGCCAGGGTGATGAGCCCGAGCGTGAGCGCGCTCGGGTCGACGTTGGTGACTGCGTCGGGCCACTCGCGCAGAGACTTGAGCGCGCCGCCGAGGGCCACCTCGGTGCCGAAGAAGGGCAGCACCTGGACGATGACGATGATCAAGCCGACCGCGCTGGTGAACCCCGAAACCACCGCATAGGGCGTGTAGGCCACGAAGGTGCCGAGCCGCAGCGCGCCCAGCAGCACCTGGATGATCCCGGCCATGGCCACGATGGCCAGGGCCTTGCTCAGTTCACCGTCGGCGTAGTCGACGAACACGACCGCCATCGCGACCGACAGCGGGGCGGTGGGTCCTGAGATCTGGGTCTTCGATCCGCCCAGCAGCGCGGCGAGCATGCCCACCACGACGGCGCTGTACAGACCCTCGATAGCTCCCAGCCCTGAAGCGACTCCGAAGGCCAGCGACAGTGGCAGCGCTACCACGGCCGCGGTCATCCCGCCGAAGACGTCTCCTCTGACCGCTTGGAGCTTGTCGCCGACTTGCAAGCTCATCTCGTTGGCCAGACTAGATCAAGCGTCGGGCCTAGGAGATCATGCTGACGACTCTCGCCAGTTCCGGCAGGCTGGTCGCTACTTCTAGGCCCGTGTCGCGCAGCCAGTCGACGTTCAGGACGTGGACAGCGGTCTGATGATCGAACCGGTTGCAGAAGACGGCCTGCCGGTAGGCGGACAGCGGCAGTGTGCAGGCCAAGGTGTCGTGGATGCCGCCGAGGGCGGCCGACGCCACCACGATGACCAGATCGGGTCCTATCCGGTCGATGAGATCCAGGTTGTGCCCGTCGGATGAGATCGGCGAGAGGAGCCCGCCCACGCCTTCCACGAGCCCGATGTCGACTGTTGCGGCGAAGCGGCAGTTGCCGGCCAGCTCGTCGAGGGTGGGGCAGACCCGGCCGAGTCGGCGGGCCGCCATCGGCGGGGCCAACGGCACCGGGTAGGTGTGCTCGGGCGGGCAGACATCGTCGGGGTGCTGGCCGGTGGCCGCGGCCAGCACGGCCGCGTCGGTCGGGCCGGCCTCGTCGGGGTCGTATGACTGGACCGGCTTGCACGCCTCGACGCTCAACCCCCGCTCCCGCAGGAGTTGGGCAAGCCCGGCCGACGCCCATGTCTTGCCCACCTCGGTCCCGGTGCCGGTGACGAACACCATGCCGGTGCGGCTGCGGTCTCGGGCTACGGCCTCGCTCATGCGCTGCCGTCTCTGCGCACGGGATGCGCCCCCGCTCGGCCTCCGGCGTCGATCCCTGCCCGGCGGAGCGCGTCGATCAGCCGGTCGAGGTCGGCGTCACAGTGGGCTGCCGAGACCGTGACCCGGAGTCGTGACGTTCCGGCCGGCACCGTCGGGGGCCGGATGGCGGGAACCAGGATGCCCTGCCTCGCCAGGGTGTCGGAGGCGGCCAATGCCCTGTCCTCGGTGCCGACGATGATCGGGATTATGGGGCTCGGATGGCCGGGCCGGACGCGATCGATGTTGGTCCGCAGCCGCCTCCTGAGCTCGTCGCCGTCGGTGGAGTCGATCACATCGATGGCGGCCGTCGCGGCTGCGGCCGCGGCTGGGGCGGTCGCAGTGGTGAAGATGTATGGGCGGGCCGCATTGACGAGCAGGTTCGTGAACGTCCGGGGTCCGGTCACGAAGCCGCCCAGCGCTCCGACTGCCTTGGACAGGGTCCCCACCCGCAGCAGGTGGCAGTTCGGGTGCAGCGGCTCGGGATGGTCCAGGACGAGATGGGCGTCGTCGAGCACGAGCAGCGCCCCGTGGGCCGCGCACACGGCCGACAGTTCGCCGATCGGCGCGAGGTCGCCGTCCATGGAGAAGACCGAGTCGGTGACCACCATGCCGGGGCCCTCGGAGCGACCCAGCAGGTCGTCCACTGCGGCCGGGTCGCAATGAGGGAAGACGCGTGTCGGCGCCTGGGCCAGGCGGCACCCGTCGATGATGGAGGCGTGGTTGAGTTCGTCGGAGCAGATCACCGACGCCCATCGGCCCATCGTGGCGATGGCGCCCAGGTTGGCCGCGTATCCGGTGGTGAACAGCACTGCGGCCTCCGCCCGACGCCAGGCGGCGATGCGCTCCTCCAGGCGGCTGTGCACGGGACGCGACCCCACGATCAGCCGGGCCGATCCTGAGCCGGTGCCGTAGTCGTCGATCGCGGCCCGGGCCGCGGCCCGCACGGCGGGGTGCTGGGTGAGTCCGAGATAGTCGTTGGAGGCGAACGACACCACCGGCTGTCCCGTCGCCGACAGCGCCGTACGGGGGTCTCCGCCGTCGAGATCCCGGGGTTGGCGCAGCTGGTTGGCGGCCACGACGGCGTCCAGAGCGGCCGTCGCGATGCCCTCCCAGTCGCTGCCGGTCACGTCTCCGTGGCCAGCTGCTGGATGTCGTCGCGGCCGCTCATGGACTTCTGCCGGTCAGGACGGCGCGGCACCCTTCCATTCGTTCCAGTGCAGCACCTTGGTCAGCGGCTCTCGCATGCCGGGGCGGAAGTCGGTGCCGATGGTATGGGCGATGGGGATGAGGGCGACCTGCGTGCAATCGTCGTACGGGATGCCCAGGATCTCGGCGGCTTGCTGCTCGTAGGCCAGGTGCAAGGTGGTCCAGCATGTCCCCAGTCCCCGTTCCCGGGCGGCGAGCATGAAGCTCCACGACGCTTGTATCACCGATCCGAGCCTTGATGCCGCCCCGCCCCATGAAGGCCTGTCGACGCGGCTGACCGCCAGGCACGGGATCAGGAACAGCGGAGCCCGTTCGAGGTTGTCGGATAGGTACTGGGCCGAATCCGCGATCCGTTCGAAGGAGGCCTGAACGGCAGGGTCCTCATGAGGTGGCTCATTGGTGGGAAAGTAGGGCGACTCCTTGTAGGCGGCCCACGCCTGGCGGTAGAACCCGGCCAGCGCCGCCTTCTTGGCCGGGTCGGCAACCACCATCCACACCCAGTCCTGGCGGTTGCCGCCGCTGGGCGCCTGGAGCGCGATGTCCAGGCACTCGGTTATCAGCCCCGGATCGACCGGGCGGTCGAAGTCCAAGCGCCTGCGAACGGCGCGGGTCGTGGTCAGCAACTCGTCGGCCGAAAGTCCCAGCATTCTCAGCCTCCTGCGTCGGCGGTAGGAGCAGTCAGACCCTACGACTTTCGACCGCGAACCCACAGGCCGGGGGGTGGCGGCGAGGAACGGCCGACCGACAATGGGGCGAAGCCCCGTCGGTCGGACGGCCTCGACGACAGGACCCGCCGGCCGGATGGGCCCGATCAGGAGCCGGGCAACAGGGGGAGCACCTCTTCGGCGATGCGGTGGAGCTGCTCATCCACCTTCTCGTAGGGGTCGCCGGGCATGGCCGGGAACAGCAGGAGGTTCTCTATTCCGATCTGCTCGTCGTACCAACTGAGGGCCTCGGCCACGTCGGTGGGGCTTCCCACCGCCCAGACTTTCTGGTCGATGGACTGCTCCAGGGTGGGGATCAGCCCCGGCTTGGCCGGTTGGCCGTCCTCGTCGAGGTAGCCCTTGCTCCACCCGTAGGGACCGAGGAACTTCCACAGCTCGTCGTGGCCGTCGCGTACCGACGCCATGGCCTGTTCACGGGTGTCCTCGACCCGAACGTTCTGCACGAGCATGCGGTGCTCGCCCCGGCCCAGCTCGCGCCCGTGATGGGCTAGGTATCGCTCGGCGAACTGCTCCCAGCGCTCCTTCACGATCGAGTGGTGGTAGTTCCAGAACACCCCTCCCCACCCGCATCGGGGGATCTGCTCGAGCGTGGCCGGCGACTTGGCGGCCTGCCAGATCTCGTAGGGGTACAGCGGCCGGGGCACCAGCGACAGCTCGGTCACGAACCCGCCCCGGTCCGGGATCCCGGCCGGAGGGAAGTCGTACACCTCGCCATGGAAACTGAAGGTGTCGTTGTTCAGGGCTCGGAGGATCACCTCCATGGCCTCGTCGAACTGGCGGCGGTTGAACTCGTCGGCCGCGGCCTTGTCGGGATTGTCGAAGCTGCCGATCTGGGTGCCCAGCGTCTCAGCCTCACGCGGCACCGTGCCCCGACCCACGCCGAGGATGGCGCGCCCGCCGGAGACGTTGTGCATCGTCGCGAAATCCTCGGCAAGGCGCAGCGGATGCCACTGCGGCACGATGTTGAACGCCATCCCGATACGGATGCTCTCGGTGCGTTCCGCCAGGATCGTGCCCACCAGGATCCCGTTGGGGACCACCTCATAGCCCTCGTGCTGGAAGTGGTGCTCGGTCAACCAGAACGAGTCGAACCCCAACCGGTCACACACCACCCCCATGTCGATGATCCGCTCGGTGGCCCGCCACACCTCCTTGTGGTCGTAGCGGCGGTCGGTGGGAGCGGGCAGCCCCGCACCGGCATCGTCCATCTCGACCCCGCCGAACAGGAACACCCCGGTGCGCACGGTGTCAACTGTAGGCGCTCCCAAAATGCGGGGACTCACCGTGATAGGCCTTGGGTTTGTGGAGCCCCGTTTCTCGGCGGAAGTCGGTGTCGAGACTGAATGCGTGACAACCGAGGCGCTGATTGAGCGCGACCGGCAGCGGGTCTGGCATCCCTACGCCCCGATGCCGGCGGCGAACGACCCGATCGTGGTGACGTCGGCGCGAGGAGTCAGGCTGGCGCTGTCGGACGGCTCGGAAGTGATCGACGGTATGTCGTCGTGGTGGTCGGCCATCCACGGGTACCGCCATCCGGTGCTGGACGAGGCCGTCCGCAGTCAGTTGGGGGAGATGGCCCACGTGATGTTCGGCGGGGTGACCCACCATCCTGCTGTCGAGCTGGCGGAGACGCTGGTCGACATCGCGCCCGCGGGGCTCGAGCACGTCTTCCTGGCCGACTCGGGCTCGGTCTCGGTGGAGGTCGCGATCAAGATGGCGCTGCAGTTCGCCCGGGGTGTGGGCCGTCCCGGTCGTCGTCGCCTGCTCACCGTCCGCGGCGGCTACCACGGCGACACCCTGGGTTGCATGTCGGTGTGCGATCCCGTCAACGGGATGCACTCGATGTTCACCGGCATGCTGCCCGAGCAGTTGTTCGCTCCCGTGCCCAGCCCGACCTTCGCCGAGCAGTTCGACGACAGCCACATCGCCGAGTTCACCGACCTGCTGGCGGCGCACTCCGATGAGATCGCAGCCGTCATCATCGAGCCGGTGGTGCAGGGTGCGGGGGGCATGAGGTTCTACTCGCCGGACTACCTGCGGGCCGTGCGGCACCTCTGCGACGAGCATCGGGTTCCGTTGATCGCGGACGAGATTGCCACGGGGTTCGGCCGCTCCGGCGAGCTGTTCGGATGCGATCACGCCGGTGTCTGCCCCGACATCATGTGCGTCGGCAAGGCGCTGACGGGCGGCTACCTCACCATGGCCGCGGTGCTGTGCACCCCCGAGATCGCACAAGGAGTCAACGCGGCCGAGTCCGGCGCTCTCATGCACGGGCCGACCTATATGGGCAACCCGCTCGCCGCCGCGGTGTCTTTGGCCAGCATCAAGCTGCTGCTGTCGCGCGACTGGCGATCCGAGGTGCAGCGAATCGAGTCGGAGTTGACTGCTGGGCTGGCGCCCGCCACTTCGCTTCGAGGGGTGCGAGATGTTCGCGTTCTCGGAGCTATCGGAGTTGTCGAGATGGAGATGCCGATACACGTCGCCAGAACTCAGGCGGCACTCATCGAGCGAGGCGTGTGGCTCAGACCGTTCGGACGGCTCCTCTACACAATGCCGCCCTACGTGTCGACCCCGTCCGACATCCGCACAATCGCCTCCGCAATGGTCGAGGCCGCGAGGCCGCATTAGTCGAGGAATTGCGGGATACCTGAAGTCGGTTACGCCTCGCCAACCTGCGGATATCGATAAAATGAGACCTCGTAAGGGTCGACTCAGCGGAGCCATGGCACAACAACCATTCGACGTCGAAACGCTTGATGCCAGCTTCGGCGCGGTAGTCACGGGGGTGGAGCTGCGGTCCATCGACGAAGCGGCGTTCGATGCCCTGCATCGGACCTGGCTGGAGCACGCGCTGCTGATCTTCCCAGGGCAGTTCCTGACCAGGGCCGAGCAGGACGCCTTCGCCCTGCGGTTCGGCCCGCTGGAGTTCAAGGCGGTGGCCTTCAGCAACGTGGATGCCGACGGCAAGATCCTCAACGACCCCGACCATGACGTGGTGAAGTCGCTGAGGGGCAACGAGGGCTGGCACCACGACAGCACCTACATGCCGCTCCAGGCCAAGGGTTCGGTGTTCACCGCCGAAGTGGTGACCAGCCGGGGCGGGGCTACCGGATGGGCCGACATGCGGGCCGCCTACGAGGCACTGGACCCGGAGACCCAGCAGCGACTGGCCGGCATGCGGGCCTACCACTCGCTCTACTACAGCCAGAGCCGGTCCGGATACATGCCGACCAAGACCGAGGGCGGCGGCTACGACATGTACGGCTTCCACGACCTCGAGCCGTCGCTGAGGCCGCTGGTGAAGATGCATCCCGAGACCGGCCGACCCAACCTGCTGATCGGGCGGCATGCCTACGGGATCGAGGGGATGTCCGAGAGCGAGTCGGAGGCCTTCCTCGACGAACTGAACGCCGAGGCCTGCCGGCCGCCGCGGATCCACCACCACCAGTGGTCCGCAGGGGACGCGGCGCTGTGGGACAACCGCCGCCTGATGCACCGGGGCACCCCCTTCGACATGACCGAGCCCCGGATCATGTGGCACACCCGCATCGCCGGAGATCCGGCCACGGAACTGGCCGACAACCACCAGGACCAGCGCGAGACATCCGGCCGCGCCATCATGGGCGAGGACACTCTCATAGTCGGCTGACCTCGGTCCGTCAGCGGTGCATGTCAGCCAGGAGCTGCCTTGCCAGTTCGCGGGCCTCGTCGAGGTCCTCGACGAAGCGGTCGGCCGGCACGCGCTGGAGGACGTCGAGCGCCTCGAGGCTGCCGAGAGGCAGGTCTGATGCCCCCGTGATGATGCACTCGGTCTCTTGTTCGACGGCGACATCGATCAATTGCTCCACCACAAGGGCCGCGCTGTCGTCTACGTAGACGGTGTCGGAGAAGTCGATTATGACCACCTCGTGATCTCGGACGTCGGCTCCGAGAGTGGCGATCAGTTTGTTGGAAGACGCCACCGTGAACGTTCCCCGCAGCGCCACCAGCCCGACGCGGGCCGAGAACTTGTCAACGTCAGCGGCTTCTTCGTCTTCCAGGAAGGCCAGGTCCAGCATCGGCACCGATACCACGCTGTCCAGTTCCAGGCGCTCGAACTGCCGTGCGTTGGCCATTCCCGCCGCGACGAGTCCCAGCACCACCGCGGTTACCAGGTCGGCGAACACGGTCAGCCCGAGGGTTCCGACCATCACCACCAAGTGCTCGCGCTGCACGCGGTGCAGCCGCGTCAGGAAGCGCCAGTCGACAATGTCCCATCCGACCATCATGAGGATGCCGGCCAGAACCGCGTGGGGGATCGACTCGACGTAGGTCCCCAGTCCGAGGGCTAGAGCCAGCAGGATCAGCGCGCACAGAACTCCCGCGACTCGGGTCCGCGCCCCGGCCCGGATGTTGACCACCGTGCCCATTGTTGCCCCGGCTCCCGGCACGCCCCCGAAGAGGCCCGCGACCGCGTTGCCGAAGCCCTGCCCGATCAGCTCCCGGTTCGGGTTGTGGCGCTCCCGGGTCAGCGAGTCGGCGATCAGGGCGGTCAGCAACGTGTCGATCGCGCCGAGCAGGGCGATGGTCAGGGCGGGTTGGAGGTCTGCGAGAACCCCGGAGGCGGTCAGAGAGGGCAGACTCGGATCCGGAAGGCCCGTGGGCACGTCGCCGATGATCGGTATGTCGTCCAGCCAGAGGATGCTGAGGAGCGTTCCGGCTATCAGCGCGGCTACCGCGGCGGGCAGGAACGCCTGGAGCCGTCGCGGCCAGACCAGGCCGACTCCCAGGGTGACCGCGGCCACCGCCAGTGCGCTCAGGTTGAGGTCGCTGACGGCTTCCGGCCACTGGCGGATCGTGTTCAGCGGTCCGCCCTCCTCGACGGGCAGGCCTATGAACGGCAGAGTCTGTATCACCATGATGATCACGCCTATGCCCGACATGAATCCCGAGATCACCGAGTACGGCGTGTAGGACACGAGTCGCCCGACTCCGGCCACGCCCAGCAGGATCTGGATGATCCCGGCCATCACCACGATGGTGAGGGCGTGCTCGATGCTGTCGGCATGGCTGGCGATGACCACCGCCATGGCGACGGCCATCGGCCCGGTGGGCCCGGAGATCACCGTCTTGGTCCCGCCGAAGGTGGCTGCGAAGAGGCCGACGGCCACCGCGCCGTACAGCCCGGCTATCGCGCCCAGGCCGGATGCAACCCCGAACGCCAGCGCCAGCGGCAGTGCCACCACGGCCGCGGTGAGTCCACCGAAGACGTCTCCTCGCAGCGTCTGAAGGCTGTAGTTCACGCCAATCTCCGAAGCGCGGGTCAACTGGTTCGAATGCGCGAAGGCTATGCACCGGCTCCAAACATGTACCAGCCATGTGCACGAGGCCTCACAGCTGCGCTGATCGGTATGGCCGATGCCGGGGGTGTGGTGGCCGCTGGCGCGTATCGCCGACCGACGCTGCCGGGGCTGCGCCCGACGCGAGACGGGGCATAGTGGTGAGGTGAGCGGTGATGCTGCCAAGTCGGCTCCGGCTGCGCCGACGGTGCCTGACCTGGGACGTATGGGTACGCAGCGGTTGGACCGCCTGCGTGACCAGATGCGGGCGCAGGGGGTGGACGGGGCGGTGCTGATGCACGGCCCCCATGTGTGCTACGCCACCGGGCACGTTCCCGAAGCGGTTGATGCCAGCCATGCCAACCACCGCCGGGCCGTGGCCATTGTCGGCGCCGCTGACGGACCGGCCCGGCTCCATGCCCACGATCCGGCTGGCGAGGCTGCGGCCGGCTGCGCCGAGGTGGGCGATCCGCTGTGGCCCGAACTCGACGAGGGCGCGGCCGCCCTGGGGGCGGCCATCGCCGACGTGCTCGGAGCGGTGACCGGCCTCAGGGTGGCGGTGGACGCGGTCACCGGCGCCATGGCCCGGGCCGGGGTGCTGGGCGGAGCCGAGCTGGTCGACGCCGGCCGGGTGTTGGGCCCGGCCCGGGTTGTCAAGACCGCGGATGAGCTGGCCTGCATCGACCAGGCCCAGCGCGGGACGGAGCGGGCCATGATCCCGGCTCACGAGGCATGCGTGCCCGGTGCCACCCGGGCCGGGGTGGCCGCGGCGTTCCTGGCCGCGCTGCGAGACGGCGATTCTGATCCGGATCCCATCTACCGCAACGGGATCGACCCGATCTTTCAGCCCATGCCGACCCGCCGCGACGGCGGAATCCGCACATCCACCGGCCATGTCGCCTTCCCCACGGGGGTCGACAACCCGGTCTATGCCGAAGGCGACCTGGTGTGGGTGGATGCCGGGGTGGGCTACCACGGCTACATGTCGGACTTCGGGCGCACATGGGTGGTTGGGCGGGCTCCGACTGCCGCCGAGCAGTCGCTGTTCGATCGCTGGACGGCGGTGTTGGACGCCTCGCTGGCCGCGGTGCGCCCCGGCGCGACGCTCGGCGACGTAGGCCGGGCCGCACGGTCCGTCGAGCCCCATGACACGCCGTGGTTGCCGCACTTCTACCTGGCCCATGGAGTCGGCCTGGAAAGCGCCGAGATGCCCATGATCGGCACCGACCTGGGCCCGGCCTTCGACAACGCCTACGGGCTGGAGCCGGGCATGGTGCTGGTGTTCGAGCCGGTCACCTGGACCGACGGTACCGGTGGCTACCGGGCCGAGGAGATCGTGGCCGTGACCGACAACGGCTGGCGCCTGCTGGGCGGGGGCCACCACTACGAGCCGTTCCGGACATGACCACGGAACTGGTGCCGGCCCGCCGCGACCGGGTGCTGGACGCCATGGCCGCGGACGGCATTGACGTCCTGGTGCTGGGACGCCAGGACAACGCCGGGTACGCCTGCGGGATGCGCCGGCTGTGGACCGCGGGCACCCGGCCGTTCGGGGCGGGCTGCATCGTGGTCGCTTCCACGCAGCGGGTCCATGCCCTGTCGAGCTGGGAGGCGGGGATCGAGTCTCCGATGACTCTCGACGACCTCTACCCGCTCACCTGGAATCCCCGGATCATGGCCGCATCGATGGCTGGGATCGACGGCCTGGCCGGGGCCGGCCGGATCGGAGTGGACGAGCTGACGCCGTCGTTCCGCCGGGCCGCGGCCGGCTTCGCCCCCGGGGCCGAGGTCGTGGCCGCTGACGACCTGATGGCTCGGGTCCGCCGCCACAAGCTGCCCGGAGAGGTCGAAGCCATCGCTTCGGCCTGTGCTGCGGCCTGGGTCGGGGTGGAGGCCGCGCTCGGCGCGGCTGGAGGCACCGACCCGGGAGTAGCGGCCACGAGGGCTCTGGCCGGTGTGGGGGTGACTGTCCCGTCGTCGGGAGTGCGGGCCGAGCGGCGCGGCGCCGAGCTGGCCGTCGATGTCGGCGTGATCTGCGACCTCTACGAGGGAGGCGTGGGCGGTGTCTTTGCCGACGGTCGGCGTGCCGGCTCCGCCTCGCTCGTTGACTCGTGCCGCGCCGGTGCGTCCCATGCCGACCTGTCCGCAGCCGCGACCACCGGCGAATGGCTGGTGCGAGGTCTGGGCATGGGCTTCGAGCATCCGGTGATCGGCCCGGGCGTCGGCGCCGGGGAGCGGTTGGAGGCCGGGATGGTCCTCGGCGTCACCGACGGCCACCGCAGGGATGTCGTGGCGGTGACGGGCGAGGGTCCGTCGCTGCTCTCGGAGCGGCCATGACAGCCGGCCCGTAGTCTGCGAATCGGTGATCCCGCTCGACAGTCCCTACTACGAGGATCTCGGCGTTGGTCAGGTGCTGCCCGCCCAGCCCTCGGTGGTGATCGACGACGGCATGGCCGCTCTGTACCAGTCGATGGTGGGCGAGCGGCTTCCTATGGCGATGGACCCGGCAGTCTGTGAAGCCGTGACCGGCCGTTCCGGCCGTCTGGCCAGTCCGGCGCTGGTAATGCACCTGTCGATAGGCCACAGCACCACGCTGACCCGGCGAGTGATCGCCAATCTCTTCTACCGCGACGTGCGGTTGCTCAGGCCGGTGTTCGTCGGGCAGTCCATCGCCACCACCGTCACCGTCGTCGCCCTGGCCGACAGCAGACCGCGGACCGGCCGGCCTCACAGAGGCAAGGTGCTGGTCGATATCGTCACCACCGCCGACGGCGAACCGGCTGTGACCTACCAGCGGGCGCCCCTATTGCCCCAGCGCGGTGATGTGCAGCCCGGCCACGCCGACGACTTGGGCGCCACCCCACCGCTGGATCTCGCCTCCTATGCCTGGTTGGTGCCGGCCGGCTGGAACTTCACGCCACTCGGCCCCGGGACCGACTGGCAGCCCGGCACGACGGTGGCCGACCCGGCCCGGGACGTGGTCGACAACGCGCTGGCGCTGGTGCGTCTCACCAACAACCTGGCCATGGTGCACCGCGACGCGGAGGAGTCGCCCTACCCGCAGCGCCTGCTCTACGGGGGCCATGTCGTCGGGCTGGCCCAAGCGTCGCTGTCGAGGGTGCTGCCCGGCATGGCCACCGTGGTGGGATGGCACGGCTGCGACCACACCGCCCCCGCCTTCGAAGGCGACCAAGTGTCGTTCCAACACACCCTCCTAGACACAGCCCCAGCCGCGTCCGGCCGGGTATTCGCAGTGCACGTAGAAGGCTTCGCCCACCGTTCCGGCGAGCCCGAGCACATTCTCGACTGGACCGTCATAGCCGCAGCCCCCTGACCGGGCAGAAGGCGCGACCCGGAAGGCCGGGGGGTGGCGGCGAGGAACGGCCGACCGACAATGGGGCGAAGCCCCGTCGGTCGGACGGCCTCGACGACAGGACCCGCCGGCCGGGAGAAATGTCAGCACACGAAGCACGTAGGCTGCCGTTGAACGCCAGAAAGGACACGCCATGACCGACGTAGTGATCGTGGAGGCAGTGCGCTCAGCGGTGGGGAAGCGCAACGGGACGCTGGCCCACACCCACCCGGCCGACATCCTCGGACCGGTGCAGATGGAGTGCCTGAGCCGGGCCGGCATCACCAGCGGCGACGTCGACCAGGTGGTCGGCGGCTGCATCGACCAGGTCGGCGCCCAGGGCATGAACATCACCCGCACCGCCTGGCTGTCCCACGGCGGCGACCAGACCACGGCATGCTCCACGGTCGACTCCCAGTGCGGCTCGTCGCAGCACGCCGTGAACCTGGCCTACAGCCTGATCGCCTCGGGCGCGGAGGACACGGTGCTGGCCTGCGGGGTGGAGTCGATGTCGATGGTTCCGCTGGCGGCCAACGTGATGAACGGTCCCGGCAAGCCGGTGTCACGCAGCTACTTCCAGCACTACGAGTTCACCAGCCAGTTCGAGGGCGCCGAGCGCATCGCCACCGCCTACGGCATCTCGCGCCAGGACACCGACGACCTCGGACTGGAGTCGCAGTTGCGGGCGGCCACCGCCCAGCAGGAGGGCCGCTTCGAGACCCAGATCGTGCCCATAGATGCGGTGCTGGTGGACGAGGACGGCCGCAAGACCGGTGAGAACGTCGAGTTCTCCCGCGACGAGGTCCCCCGGGACACCAGCCTGGAGGCGCTGGCCGCGCTCAAGCCGGTGGCCCGCGACGACGGCATCCACACTGCGGGCACGTCGTCGCAGATCGCCGACGGCGCGGCCGCGGTGCTGCTGATGTCGGCGGACAAGGCGGCCGAGCTGGGGCTCAAGCCGATGGCCCGCGTGGCCCAGACCGCGCTGGTGGGCTGCGATCCGGTGCTGATGCTGGAGGGTCCCATTCCGGCCACCGAGCGGGTGCTCGAACGCGAGGGGATAACCATCGACGACGTCGACGTGTTCGAGGTCAACGAGGCCTTCGCGTCGGTGGTGATCGCCTGGCAGCGCACCGTCGGCGCCGACCCGGCCAGGGCCAACCCAAACGGCGGAGCCATTGCACTGGGCCACCCGCTGGGCGGCACCGGCTGCATCCTCACCACCAAGGCGGTGCACGAGCTGGCGCGCAGCGACGGCGACTACGGCCTGGTGTCGATGTGCTGCGGCGGCGGCCTGGGAACCGGCACACTCATCCAGCGCGTCAACTGAGCGTCAGATCGCTCCGTCGGCTCTGAGCGCGTCCAGCTCCGTGCCTGACAGTCCCAGCAGGCTCGACAGCACCTCGTCGGTGTGCTCGCCCAGGCGGGGCGCGCCGGCCGGGACCGGAGGCAGGTCGTCGTCGAAGCGGGGGAAGGGGGCCTGCTGGCGCACCGGGCCGATGACCGGGTCGTCGACGGTGTAGAGGTCCCCCCGGGCCCGCACGTGCTCGTCGGCGGCCAAGTCGGCCACGTCGTAGACGATGCCGACCGGCACTCCGTGACGCAGGCAGCGCTCCTCGATGGTGGCTGCGTCCAGTGCGGCTGCCCATTCGGCCACGGTCCGGTTAACCTCGTCGCGGTTGTGCCGGCGGGCCGCTGGGCTGCCGAAGCGCTCGTCGGCCGGCAACTCGGGCCGGTCCATCGCCCGGCAGAGACGTGCGAACACGGTCTGGCGCACGGCCACGATGCACACGTACCGGCCGTCCCGGCTCAGGTAGTTGTCGAGGGGCGCGGCGCCCTTCGACAGGTTGCCCGAACGCTGGCGAATCGTGCCCAGCCGGTCGTAGGCCGCGATGGTCCACTCCATGATCCGCAGCACCGAGCCGTACAGGTAGGCGTCGACCACGCCGCCGGTCCCGGTGCCCCTGGCGTCGCGCTCATAGAGCAGGCTGGTCACGGCCTGGGCGGCGAACACCGCGGTGAGGTAGTCGGAGACGGGAAGGCCCGGCCGGGCCGGAGGCCGGTCGGCGTGCCCGGTGAGGTGGGTGAGCCCGGCGAACGCGACGGCGTTGTGGTCGAAGCCGTGGTGCAGCGACTTGGGCCCGCCCTGGCCGAAGGCGCTGATGCGGGCGGTTACCAGGCGCGGGTCGAGTCGGGACGGGTCGATGTTCCAGCGCTCCAGGGTGCCGGGCCGGAAGTTCTCGCACACCACGTCGGACACCGCAGCGAGGCGCCGGAACAGGTCCTGGCCCTGCGGGTCGCGCAGGTCGACGGTCACCGACTTGCGCCCCCGGCCCTCCACCGACCAGTACAGGGAGTAGTGGTTGCCTTCGTCGTCGGTGGTGAAGGGTCCGTTCAGGCGGGTCATGTCGCCGTAGCCGGGGTCCTCGATCTTGATGACCTCCGCGCCCTGCTCGCCCAGGATCCCGGCGCAGAACGGGGCCGCGATCCGGGTGCCTAGGTCGAGCACCCTGATCCCGGCCAGGGGCTGCCTCACTGGGTCTGCGGGTCGCGGTGCTCGGCGAAGACTTCTTTCATCGAGCCCTTCTGCATGCGTCGCTCCAGCGCGCCCAGGGCGGTGGCGGTGTTGTGCATCCAGTGGTGGGCCTGGAAGTGGTAGTCCCAGGCGTCGCGCTGGCCCTGCAGGTCGAGGGTCTTGTTGATCGAGCGCTTGACCACCTGCGCGGTGGCGGGGGGCACCAGCGCGATCTTGCCGGCCAGCTCGCGCACCGCGTCGGCCAGTTCGTCGCGGGGGACCACCCGGTTGACCATCCCGAGCCGCTCGGCTTCGGCCGCGCTGATGGTCTCGGCGGTCAGCAGGAACTCCTTGGCCTTGCGGGCCGGCATCTCCCACGGCTCGACCAGGACCTCGACCGCGGCGCCGGTCATGCGCAGCACCGGGTTCTGGAAGGCGGCGTCGTGGCTGGCCACGATGATGTCGGCCATGCAGGCCAGCATCACACCGGCGGCCACGCACTTGCCCTGGACCGCGGCGATGGTCGGCTTGCGGAAGTCGCGGATGCGCAGGCAGCGGTCGAAGTACATCACCTTCTCGTGGTGCCACTTGCCCTCGGGGGTGTCGCGCATCAGGCGCCACTTGTCGGGCTCCACGTCTCCCACGAGAGCCTTGAGGTCGTGGCCGGCCGAGAAGTGCTTGCCGTTGGCGGCCAGTACCACCACCCGCACCTCGTCGTCATCGTCGGCCAGGTCGAACGCGGCATCGAGCTCGTCGATCATCCGGGTGTCCTGGGCGTTGGCCACCTGGGGCCGGTCCATGGTGATCGTGGCCACATGGTCCTCGACCTCGTAGACGATGGTCGAGAACTCAGCCATGCAGGTCAGTGTACGCAGCAGGGGCGCACCGGGTCAGCCGTGTATCCCGCTCTTGTTCGCTGCGCTCACGGGCCGCTCGGGCCACGGCCTCGCTCAGCTCGGCCTCTGGCGGGGGAGGCCCAGGGTCCGCTCGCCGATGACGTTGCGCTGGATTTCGTTGGTGCCCGCGAAGATCGAGGCGGCCCGGTAGTAGAGCCACGACCGCTGCCAGCGACCCCTGGCCGGATTGCCATGGGCGTCGCGCCACAACGGGGCGGCGTCGCCCAGCACCCGCATGGCGATGGCGTGCAGGCGCTGGCTCATCTCGCTCCAGTACAGCTTGGCGGTGGCCGTCTCGGGTCCCGGCAGGCGTCCGTGGGCCTGTTTGGACAGGGCGCGCCAATTCTGAAGCTGGAACAGGCGCACCTCCACGAAGGCCTGGGCCAGGTCCTGGGCGGCGCGAGGATCGTCGGACAGGCCCTGCTGCGAGGCGAGGAGCACGAGCTCATCCAGGAGCTGGGCGTGGATCACCAGCTGCCGTGGGTTGGTGCCCCGCTCGCCGGCCAGGACCGATCCGGCCACGCTCCAGCCGTCGTCGACCGTGCCGATCACCTGGTCGCCGGCCACGAAGGCTCCGTCGAAGACGACTTCGTTGAAGTCGGACTCGCCGGTCATCTGGCGCAGCGGCCGCACCTCCACTCCGGGGACGCGCATGTCGACCATGAAGACGGTGATGCCGGCCCGCTTGGAAGCCTCGGGATCGGTGCGGGCCAGGCACAGGCCCCAGTCGGCGAACTGGGCGTAGGAAGTCCACACCTTGCGGCCGTGCAGACGCCAGCCGTCGCCGTCGGGCTTGGCACGGGTGCGAAGCGAGGCCAGGTCGCTGCCCGCGTCGGGCTCGCTGAACAGCTGGCAGAACAGTTGCTCGGCTCCGAGGATGGTCGGCAGCCAGCGCTGCCTCTGGTCGCTTGTGCCGTGGGTCAGCAGGCACGGCCCCACCAGGTTGACGCCGATGCGGCCCACCAGCTCGGGCGCCCGGGCCCGGGCCAGCTCCTCCTGCACGATGAAGCTGAACACCGCGTCGGCGCCCCGGCCGCCGTAAGCGGCCGGCCAGGTGACGCCCACGTAGCCGGCGTCGGCCAGGCTGCGCTGCCAGCGGCGGCCGAACCCGACCTCCTCGGCGAGGTCGTCGAACAGGGGCGGGAGGCCGGTGCCGTAGTCCCAGGGCAAGTTGTCTCGCAGCCATGCCCGGCACTCGGCCCGGAACGCCCGCTGCTCGGCGGTCGGCGTCAGGTCCACACGTCCAATCTACGAAATCCCGGTAGCTCAGGGCCCTGTGCGTCTCCTACTACTCCGATTTCGTAGATTGGGGGGCGGTGGACTTCGATCTGTCGGCTGACCAGGTGGCTCTGCGGGATGCAGCCGGGGCGCTGCTTGACGACCGTTGCGACATCGCGACGGTGCGCCGGGCCTGCGAGAACGGCGGATTCGACGCCGATCTGTGGGCGGCCATGGTCGATCAGGGCTGGACCGGAATAGCGGTGCCCGAAGCGCTGGGCGGGGTCGGGATGGGGACGGTCGAGGCCGCGGTGCTGCTTGAGCAGACCGGGGCCCATCTCGCTCCGGTGCCGCTGCTGCAGCAGCTGGCGGCGCTGGCGGTGCTGGCCGACGGACCGTGGTCCGGTCGCCTCCTGGCCGGTGAGGCGGTCGCCTGCGTGGCCCGGACCCCGCTGGAGCGGGCCGGCGACGGCTCGGCATCGGGCCGGACCGAGCCGGTGATCTACGGGGCGAGGGCCGACGTGCTGGTGGCTCCGGCCGGTGACGAGCTTGTGGCGGTCGACCTGGCCGGGGTGGCCCGGTCGCCGGAACCGGCCATGGACCAGACCCGGGAGCTGGCCTGGATCGATCTCGACGGCGCCGCAGCCATTACGGTGGGCGGCGCCGATGAGGTGGCCGCCCATCTTGATCGGGGCGCGGTGTTCCATGCGGCTGAGATGCTGGGCGGAGCCGAGGCGGTGATGAACCTGGCCGTCGAGTACGCCAAGGTGCGGGAGCAGTTCGGCCGGCCCATCGGCAGCTTCCAGGCGGTCAAGCACCGCTGCGCCGACATGCTGGTGGATGTCGAGGGCATGCGATCGGCCGCCTACCACGCGGCCTGGGCGCTCGGGGCCGGCGGGAGCGAGGCGGCCGAGACCGCGGCGGTGGCCAAGATCTGGTGCAGCGACGCCGGCGTGCGGGTGGCCGAGTCGGCTCTCCAGGTCCACGGAGGCATCGGCTTCACCTGGGAGGCTGACGTGCACCTGTACCTCAAACGAGCCCAGCTCGACAGCGTGTCGTTCGGTGACGCCCGCCATCACCGGGCCCGGCTGGCGGCTGTGTTGCGGGACCGGGTGGAGTCGGGAGCCGGCATCTGGCCCGAGGGCTGAGCCGGTGACGGCGGTTCTTGTTGCGGCCGCGGCCCTGTGCTGGCTGGGCGCCGGCGTGCGTCTGGCCTTGACCGACCTTCGGACCGGCCGGCTGCCGACGCGGCTGATCTGGCCCACCGCGGGAATCGTGTGGCTGCTCTACGCGGTGGCGTCGCTGATCGAGGCCGAGCCGGGCGGCCTCATCGGCGCGGTGCTGGGGGCCGCGGCGTGCGGCGCGATCATGGCTGCGGTCCATTTCATCCACCCGCCCGGGATGGGCTTCGGCGACGTCCGCCTCAGCGTGCTGAACGGCCTGCTGTGCGGGTGGTGGGGCTGGGAGGCAGCGCTGTGGGGCCTGGCGGCGGGGTTCGCGCTGGCCGTTCCCGAAGCGCTGGTCGTCCTGGTTCGACATGGCCGGGGTGTCAGCCGGCCCCTTGGCCCCTACCTCCTGGCCGGCACCGCGGCCGCGGTGAGTTGGGCGGCCGCGACCGGCGGGCTCGTGCCGGTTCGCTGACCGGCCGCGTCCTGCGGTTGCCGGCTGCTCGCCTGATCAGGCGACCATCTCGAAGTATTGGACCTCCACCATCAGCGGCAGCAGGTAGCGGACGTAGAAGCTGTGCAGCTTCAGCACACCGAAGTCCTCGACCTCGTACTCCATCACGTCCACCCGACCGTCGGTGGCGGCGAAGGCCTCGGCCCGCCGCAGGACCTCCTTCAGCTCCTCCAGGCTGTCGACGGCCATGCCGAAGTGATCGTCCCGGGGCGCCTGCATGGGATTGTCGTCGGCGATGACGAACACGAACTGGTCATAGGAGTGCACTCCCATCACCAGCCGCTTGCGGTCCTCGGTCATGGTGGGGTGCTCCCGCCAGCCGAACACGTCGCCGTAGAAGCG
Organism: Candidatus Aldehydirespirator sp.; assembly: GCA_965203635.1. Lineage (GTDB taxonomy): Bacteria > Actinomycetota > Acidimicrobiia > Acidimicrobiales > Aldehydirespiratoraceae > Aldehydirespirator. The sequence continues at coordinate 818,692 of OZ241903.1, read as the reverse complement.
GGTGATCGCCGATCGGCCCGCTTCGTCGAGCAGGTCGGCGGGCACGCTCATGGCCACATGGTTGAAGCGGGCGGGGCCCTTGAACTCTGTGATGCTCACGATCGCACCAGTACCTTTCCGGCCGCGAGGCTCATGGCTGCACCAAGACCTTTCCGGCCACCTCGCCTGAGCGCAGGCGGCCCATGATGTCCAGGATGCCGTTGAGGCCGACCGGATCCGGTTCGAGCAGCACATCCATCGGCAGAGCGCCCGAAGCGATGAGGTCGAGCGCGGCGGCCAGACCGTCAGGGTCGTACTCGTAGGCGCCGGTCACGATGAGCTCGTTGAGGATCATCCGGCTGGTGTCGAGCCTCGGATAGTCCATGCCGGTGCCGACGATGACCATCGTGCCGCCCCCGGCCAGCTGGGTCAGGCCGGCCTGCGCTGCCTGGCGGGCTCCGGAGGTCTCGAACACCCAGCCGACGGCGTCGGCCGCGACCTGGCCGGGATGGGCCGGAGTCTCGAACTCGTCGACGGCCCGGACCACCGCGCCCAGCCGCCGGGCCAGTTCCTGGCGGGGCTCCGACGGCTCGACCACGGTCACATCAGCGCCGCGGGCGATCAGCACGGCCACCACCGCGGCACCTATCGGGCCGCAGCCGAACACCATCGCTCGCCCGCCCGGTTGGAACGACCCCTGAGTGACGGCGTGCATGGCCACCGCAAGCGGCTCGGCGTAGGCCGCTTCCCTCAGGCTGACGGTGTCGGGAACGGCGGTGAGGTTGCGGTGGTCGATGACCAGGTAGCGGGCGAAGGCCCCCGAGTGGTCGTCGTCTATTCCGGCGAGGGGGCGCTTGGTGCACAACCCGGGCTGCCCTGCCCGGCAGTACCGGCAGCGGCCGCACTCCACCCAGCCCCGGCCCACCACCGAGGCGCCCTCCTCGACCCGGGCGTCGGCGCCCGCGGCGACCACCCGGCCCGACCATTCGTGGCCGAAGATGGTGTCGGGCGCGCCCCAGCCGTCGAGCACCATGTGGAGGTCGGTGCCGCACACCCCGCAGTAGGCCACCTCCACCAGGGCATCGTCGGGGCCCAACTCGGGCAGGGGCACCTCGGTGACATCCATCTCGCCCGGGCGCCGGTAGACGGCGGCGGGCATGGTGCTCGCTGCTGGTGTCACCGGTCGCCCCCGGAGGGTTCGCCGGACGGGCTCGCAGCAAGGCGAGCTTGCAGCTTCACCCGGTCCACTTTGCCAGAAGCCAGCACCGGAAGCTCCTCCACCACCTCGATCCGCTCAGGGGTGATGAAGCGGGCGGCCCCACGCCGGGCGAACCACTCCCGGCATGCGGTCAGGTCGAAGCCGTCAGGCGCCACCACGAACGCGGCCACCCGCTCGCCGAGCCGGTCATCGGGCTCGGCCACGGCCGCGGCGTGTAGCACGGCCGGATGGGCCTCCAGGTGCTGCTCCACGTCGGTTGCCGAGATGTTCTCACCGCTGCGGATGATGCGGTCGCCCCGCCGGCCCGTGATGGTGACCCAGCCGTCGTCGATGGTGGCCAGGTCACCGGTGCGGAACCAGCCGTCCACGAAGGCGGCCCGGGTGTCTGCCGGATCGAGGTAGCCGCGGGCCAGCTCCGGCCCCGATACCCAGAGCTCGCCGTCGTCGGCCACCCGCAGCCGCGCGTCCCCGAAGGCCCGCCCATCGGTGAGGATCATCTTGTCGGCCGGGTCGTCGAACCGGGAGGTGGCGATGGTGGGCGCCTCGGTGGAGCCGTAGGAGCGCTTGACCACCACCCCCAGCGTGGTCGCGGCCCGATCGCAGAACGCGGGCGTGACCCCGGCCCCGCCGCAGGAGATCATCCGCATGGAGGCAGTGCGGGCGGCGTCGAAGGCGTCGCTGTCCATGAGGGTCGTGAACAACGTCGGTGGCCCCACCATGTAGGTGACCGACTCCCGCTCGATCAGGTCCAGGGCCGCCTCGGGATCCCAGCGGGGCATCAGCACCACCTTGGTGCCCATCGCTGGTGGAATCAGCACGCCGTAGAGGAGCCCCGCGGAATGGGCCAGCGGGGACGGCACCAGCGCGCAGTCGTCGCCGGTCAGGCCGTGAACCTCCGGCAGTTGGCGCACCTTGTAGACCAGGCTCGCGTGGGTGTAGGCCACACCGCGGGGCGTGCCCGTGGACCCCGAGGTGAACAGCACGGCCGCATCGGCGCCGTCAGGGGTGTCCCGCCTCCCGGTATGGGCGGAGTCGCTCGCTCCCGCCGTCAACTCGTCCAGCGCCAGGGGCTGGACGGCGGGCAGCGGCGGCAGTTCTGGGGCCGCGATGGTCACCACCGGGCCGGCCTGGGCCAGGGCCTGCTCCAGGTCGTGCGAACCGGCCGCCGGATGGAGTGCCACCGCCGCCGCTCCGATGCGCCAGCAGGCCCGGTAGGCCACCACGCTGTCGACGCCGGTCGGAAGCCGGAACGCCACCCGGTCGCCGGGCGTGACGCCCCGGCCCGCCAGCGCGGCCGCAACCGTCCTGACCCGCCGCTCGATCTCAGCCGTTGAGTGCGTTCCGGCGCTGTCCACGACCAGGTCGTCGCGGGCCGGCCCTCCCGACAGCAGCTTGTCGAGGGCCACGGGCGGGTCTGCGCCCTCAGTCGTCGAGACCGATGGGCTCGTCGCCGGTGAACACGATCTCCCGCCCGGACACCAGCCAGCCGTCGGGTTCCCGGCGCAGAACGTCGTGGTAGCGGCCGGTCTGCAGGATCTTGTTGTCCTTGGCCACGAAGGCGAAGTCCGTAGTGGCGTTGGCCTCGTCGCCGTGCACGTTGATCCGGGGCTCGCTGATCATGTGCTTGCCCCTGAGTTCGGTCGTCTGGAAGGGCTCGATCATGGCCCGCATCTCCTCACGCCCTTGGGTGCGGCTCCCCATCACCGCGAACTTGCAGTCGTCGGTGTACAGCTTGACCCACTCGTCGAAGTGGCCGTCGTCGAGGGTATGGCAGCAGGCGGCCAGCAGCCGGCGGATCGCGGCGGTGTCCAGCAGCAGCCGGATCGCATCCGTCGCCGCAGCCGCATCCAGGTCGGGCGCGGTGTTGTCCATACCTCACGCTACCCGTCTGGAGTCGGGCGCTGCCCCCGTTGGGGGGGCGGTAGGGTCCGCGACGCATGGACTTGGCGCTGTCGGCCCACGAGAGGGCGTTCGCACTTGAGGTGCGAGCCTGGCTCGCCCGCAACACCGAGCGTCCCGACGCCGCTCTCAATGGAGAGGAGGCGATCGAATGGGGCCGGCGCTGGCAGGCCAAGCTGGCCGAGGCGCGGATGGTGGCCATCGCTTGGCCAGAGACGGTCGGGGGCCGGAGCGCCACGCCGGTGGAGGTGGCGCTCTACAACATGGAGTACGCCCGGGCCGGAGCCCCCCAACCGGTGAACCGGGTGGGCATCAACCTGGCTGGGCCGACGCTGCTGGCCCACGGAACTCCCGCCCAGCAGCAGAGGTGGCTGCCGTCGATCCTCGATGCCAGCGAGATCTGGTGCCAGCTCTTCAGTGAACCCGACGCCGGATCGGACCTGGCGTCGCTGAGAACCCGCGCCGAGCCGGCCGCTGACGGGTGGCTGGTGACCGGCGAGAAGGTGTGGACCTCGTACGCCGGCTTCGCCAAATGGGGGATCGCCCTCGTGCGCACCGACCCCGAGGCCGACCGGGGGCGCCATCGGGGCATCTCGTGCATGGTGATCGACATGGAGGCGTCGGGAGTGGAGATCCGCCCCCTGCGCCAGATCACCGGCGAGTCCGAGTTCAACCAGGTCGGGTTGAACGAGGTCTTCGTGCCGGAGGACTGTCTGGTGGGCGGGCTGCACCAGGGGTGGACCGTGGCCGGCACCACGCTGGCCCACGAGAGGGGCACCTCCTACCCGTTCAAGGAGCAGGTGGTGCATGAGATCTACTTCGGCGAGTTGATGGCCGACTCCCGGGCTCTCGCCGCGATGAGCGATCCGGTCATCGCCGACGGCCTCGTCGACGCGTACGTGGCGCTGCGCCTTCTGCGCCTGCGGAACTACCGCACGCTGTCGAGGTTGGGCCGCGGTATCGAGCCGGGACCCGACTCCAGTATCGCCAAGCTCATCCATTCGTCGATGACGCGCCGGCTGTCGGCGGCCGCGCTGGGCGTGCTGGGAGCGGAGGCCCCTCTCTGGCCGGAGCCGGCCGAGGCCCTGACCGCGGGCACCTGGCAACGCCAGTGGCTGTGGTCGAAAGCCGCTTCGATCGCGGGCGGCACCGACGAGATTCAGCGCACCATCGTCGCCGAGCGCCTCCTGGGCCTGCCCAGGGGGTGAGTCTCCTATGATGCTAGCTACTACAAGGCGAGCGGCGAGAAGGCTGAACGACGTGCCAGAGTCATGAGCAACGCTGCCGTCGAGTCGTCCGAGATGGTTGCCGCGGCCCGCGCGGTGGACGCCGTCAAGATCTACGGATCGGGCGTGACCGAGGTCCGGGCCCTCGACGGGGTGAGCATCACCTTCGAGCAGGGCCGATTCACCGCGATCATGGGTCCGTCAGGGTCGGGCAAGTCCACGCTAATGCACTGCATGGCCGCCCTCGACGACCTCACCGAGGGCCGGGCCTACATCGGCGGCACCGACCTGAGCACCCTGTCCGACAAGGAGTTGACCAGGCTGCGGCGCGACCGGGTGGGGTTCATCTTCCAGGCCTTCAACCTGGTGCCCACGCTGACCGCCATCGAGAACATCACCCTGCCCATCCAGCTGGCCCGGCGAGAGCCCGACCAGGAGTGGGTGGACAGCGTGATTGCGACCGTCGGCCTGGGCGACCGCCTGGCCCACCGGCCCAACGAACTCTCCGGCGGCCAGCAGCAGCGGGTGGCGGTGTCGAGGGCGCTGGCCAGCAAGCCGGAAGTCGTATTCGCCGATGAGCCCACCGGCAACCTCGACTCCCGGTCAGGCACCGATGTGCTGCGATTCATGCGCAAAGCGGTGGACGATCTGGGCCAGACCATCGTGATGGTCACCCACGACGCCAGGGCGGCGTCGTTCGCCGACCGGACCGTGTTCCTGTCCGACGGCGGCCTCAAGGGCGAGCTGATCAATCCCACTGCCGAGCAGGTGCTCGACTACATGAAGATCCTTCAGGTGGGCCAGTTCATCCGGGGCATCCCCGAGGGGGCCACGATGGACCAGGTCCTCGAGTTCTTCGAAGAACTGGACGAGTGACGCACCCAGTAGCAGGCCCATGATCCTGCTGCGCTACAGCCTGCGCAACATCGCCGGAACGAAGGTCCGGTTCGGGCTGACCACGCTCGCGGTGGTGGCCGGGGTGGCCCTCACCGTCGGCGTCCTGATCAACACCGACGGGCTCCGCGCCTCCCTGAGCGGCCTGTCCGAGAGGCTGTACGACCACGTCGACCTCTCGATCCGCTCGCAGTCCAGTTCGGAGGCGGCCGACCAGTGGCAGGATCTGCCCCTGCTCGACCCCTCGTTGAAGGACGAGCTGGCGGCTGTCGACGGTGTGGAGGCCGTGGCCGGCGCGGTGTCCGAGTTCAGCGTGGTGGCCATCGACGCCGACGGCAACGCCCTCGACCCCGGGTTCAGTCAGCAAGCCGGGATGGGCTGGCCGGAGGACGAGTCGCTGGGCAGGGTCTTCATGCTCGACGATGGCGTCAGCCGCCCGCCCTCGGGGCCCGACGAGTTCGTCATGGATCACCAGACCGCGGCTGAATTCGGCTTCTGGATCGGCGAGCGGTACCGGGTCTCCACCCCCAGCGGCACCCACTCCTTCGAACTGGTCGGCCACTTCTACTTCATGGAACCCGACGTGGCGCTCGGGTTCCAGCTCGTTGCCTGGGAGATGGGCACGGCCCGGGAGGTCCTGCACGGCGGGGGCGGCTACGACCTGATCGACGTGCGGCTCTCGCCGGGGACCTCCCAGGCCGAGGTCACCGCATCGATCGAACGGGCCCTTGGCCCCTCCATCGTGGTACTCGACCAGCAGGAGCAGGTGGAAGCCCGCGACCAGGAGTTCAGCGAGCTTGTGGACCTCTTCCGCAACGCCCTGGTTGCCTTCGCCGTCATCGTGCTGGTCATCTCGGCGTTCATCACCTACAACACGTTCACTCTGGTGACGGGCCAACGCATCAAGGAGCTCGCCCTGCTCCGGGTGCTGGGAGCCGACCGGCGCCAAGTTGTCGCCTCGGTGGGGTTGGAGGCCCTGGTGATGGGCGTGGTGGCCACCGTTGCCGGGTTCGGCCTCGGCCTGCTGGTGTCCAGAGCCATCACCGGCGTTCTGTCACTGGCAGGCGCCGGCGTGATCAAGCCGGAACTGGTCGTCAGCAGCGGGACGGTGGTTGCCGCGCTGGTGCTCGGCATCGGCTTGACCCTGGTCTCCGCCATGTGGCCGGCGATGCGGGCCCGCCGGGTGACGCCCATGGTGGCGCTGGCCCACGATGCCGAGATCGACACCTACAGCCAGCGCCGGTCGATCATCGTCGGATCGGTGGTCGGGGTGACGGGATTGGTGCTGCTGTCGGTGGGCCTGCTGGCGGAGTTCCCCCCATCCGGGATCATCCTGCTCATCGGCCTGGGAGCGCTGTGCATGCTGCTGGGCGTCAACATCTGTAGCCCCGCCGTCGCCGGACCCCTCTCGGAGGTGCTGGGGTGGCCGGCCGCCCGGATCTTCACGTTGAACGGGCGCCTCGCCCGGCTGAACGCGGCCCGCAACCCCCGCCGCACCGCGACCACCGCCTCGGCACTGATGATCGGGCTGGCCATGGTGTCTCTGGTCACCGTGCTCGGTACCTCGTTCAAGCAGACCCTCGACGACCAGTTGGAGGAGTCGGTTCTGGCCGACTGGATGATGTGCTCCGGCACCTGCGAGAACCTCGAACTGGTCTTCAGTCCAGAGGCCCTGCAGGCGATGGCCCAACTGCCCGAACTGGAGTCGGTGGAGGCCTTCCGGTTCCGGACCGGCGGGGTGCGCACCGCCGACGGGAACGAACATGTGCTCGCGGCTGCCGACCTCGCCTCGTTCTCCGGCCACGTGGAGCCGGGCGTGGTGTCCGGCAGCCTGGCCGGGGCCGGCCCCGGCGATGCGATGGTGCATGTCGACGACGCCGACGAACTCGGCCTGGCCGTGGGCGATCAGGTGGACCTGGAGTTCTCCAGCCTGCGGGAGGGCACCTTCAACGTGGTCGCGCTCCATACCGAGGACTCGGTGGTGGGGTCCTGGGTCATCGACCTCCAGGACTGGGAGCGCTACATCGTCGGCAACCAGTTGAGCCTGGTCACCGCAGTCACCGCGGCGGGTGCCGGCCCCGACGACGCCCGGGCCGCGCTGGAGTCGTCACTGGCCGACTTCCCGCAGATCGAGGTGCGCGACCAGGTCGAGTACCGCGAGAGCAGGGCCGTGCAGGTCGACTCGCTGCTGGCGGTGATAAACGTGTTCTTGCTCATCGCACTGCTCATCGCGGTGATGGGCTTCTCCAACACGATGGCGCTGTCGGTGTTCGAGCGGACCCGTGAGATCGGGCTGCTGAGGGCCGTGGGCATGTCCCGACGTCAGATCCGGGCCGCGATCCTCCTGGAGGGCGTGATCGTGGCCGTCTTCGGCGGGGTTGTCGGCGTCGCCACCGGGACGGTGACCGGCCTGATCGCGGCCGCGTCGCTCCCCGGCGCGCTCATCTCCTCTGTGGCCGTGCCGTGGTCGACCATGGTGCTCTACCTGATCGTGGCCGCGGTGGCCGGCCTGCTGGCTGCTCTCGTCCCGGCCCGCCGGGCCAACCGCATCGACCTGCTGGAGGCCATCTCCTACCACTAGAGGAGATGCGCTATGCGGGTTCGTTGGTGAAGCGGGCGGTGAGCAGGCGGCGGAGGGCCTGGAGGTCGATCTTGCCCGACTCCAGCCAGGGCAGGTCCTGCTGCTCGGCGAACACGGCCATGTGGCGGGGGACCTTGTAGCTCGCCATCTCACCGCGGAGGCGGGCCTGCAAGTCCGCCGGATCGAGGGCGGTGCCCGGCTTGGCCACCACCGCGGCGGCCACGGCCTCGCCCCTGCCGTCGGCGGCGGGGACGCCCACCACGAAGGCGTGCATCACGCCGGGATGCGACTCGATCGCGAGTTCGACCTCGCGGGGCGCCACATTGGTTCCCCCCGCCTTGATCACGGTGCCCAGCCGGCCCTGGAAGAACAGGTGGCCGTCCGGGTCGAGGAGGCCGCGGTCACCGGTGCGGTACCAGCCGCCGGGCTCGAAGACGTCCGCAGGGTCTCGTCCGAGCAGCCCCAGCATCAGCGAGTAGCCCCGGATCCAGATCTCGCCGGCCTGGCCGGCCGGCAACTCGTCGCCGGTGCCGGGATCGACTATGCGGTGCTCGATGCCGGGGACGCTGCGGCCGAACGAGTCCTCCTTGCCCTCGGGCAGCTCGACGTGCAGCGGCTCGATCGAGTGGGGGCCGAGCGACTCGGTCATGCCCAGCGATGTGGCCTTCCTACGGGGATCGCTGACCCGGAGGTGTACTGGCAGCATCTCGTCGAAGCTGCCGCCCCTGATCGAGGACAGGTCCCGCTCGCCGAAGGACGGGTGCTCGACGAGCGCCTTGGCGATGTGGGGCCAGCCGACCATGTGGGTCACCCGTCGACGCTCGATCAGCTCCAGCGTGCCTCCGGGCTCGAAGCGCTCCTCGAACACGACGGCCGCCCCGGTGTGCATGGCGCTGACCAGCACGTAGGACAGGCCGCCGACCCAGAACAGCGGCATCGGTGTGTAGAGCACGTCGCCGCAGGCCAAGTCGCGGAACTGCAGCAGGTTGAACGGATGGACGATCACCGAGGTCTGGGAGTGGACCACGCCCTTGGGCTCGGAGGTGCTGCCGGAGGTGTAGATGACCACCATCGGATCCTGCGGCTCGACGCCGTCGGCTGCCGCCTCGAACTGCTCGGAGGAGACCTCGTCCGATCGGGCCAGCAGGTCGTCCATCGATCCCGCCCAGGCCGGCGTGGTCCCGGTCGGGCTCCACATCCACGCCGCCCGCAGACTCGGATGGCTGCTGGAGTCGATGGCCTCGCGACGCTGGTCACTGAGGCCATCCACTGCTTCCTCCAGCCGGGCGGCGTAGTCGTGGCTCAGGTACCGGTCCACGGTGAACAGCACCTCTGCGTCGCAGTGGGCCAGCGCCCAGCCCAGTTCCCGGGCCTGGTGGAACGTGTTGAGCAGCACCACCAGAGCCCCGATCCGGGCCGCGGCCAGCCACGCCACCACCCACTCAGGCCCGTTGGGTGCCAGCAGCCCCACCCGACAGCCCCTCGTCACGCCGCTGGCCAGCAAGGCCCGTCCCAGGCGCCTCGACTCAACCTCCAACTCCCGGTAGCTCAGCCGCCGTTCACCCAGCACCACCAGGTCGCGGTCTTCCCATTCACCAGCCACATGCCGCACGAACCGGTCCGCCGTCGGCTCGTAACCCGGTTTGCGGAACCGGCGCGCTCCCGGGTCGGAAACTGCCACCCAGTGAGCGTAGAACGCTCACTGGCGACCGGTACCCTAACCCTACGAACCCAGGCGGCAAGGAGGGGACCGTCGTGGCCCGCGACCTCGGCTTTCCGGTATACGACTCCGACAACCACATGTACGAGACGGAGGACGCCTTCACCCGGTATCTTCCCGCCGACTACAAGGGCGCCATCCGCTACGTGCAGGTCGACGGCCGCACCAAGATCGCCATCAAGGGCCTGATATCGGAGTACATCCCCAACCCCACCTTCGAGGTGGTGGCCCCGCCGGGGGCGCAGGAGGAGTACTACCGCCACGGCAACCCGGAAGGCAAGAGCCTGCGGGAGATCTTCGGCAAGCCGATCCGCTGCCCCGACTGGGCCCGCAACGCCGAGGCTCGCCTGCCCCACCTCGACGAGCTCGGCATCCAGGGCTCGCTGATGTTCCCGACGCTGGCCAGCCTGCTCGAGGAGCGGATGCGCGACGACCCCGACCTGACTCACGTCGTCGTCCACTCGCTCAACGAATGGATCTACGACGAGTGGACGTTCAACTTCCACGACCGGATCTTCGCCACTCCCATCATCACCCTGCCCATCGTGGAGAAGGCCATCGAGGAGCTGGAGTGGTGCCTGGAGCGGGGCGCTCGCTGCATCCTGATCCGGCCGGCCCCGGCCTGGGGCCTGCGGGGGCCGCGCTCGCCGGGCTTGCCCGAGTTCGATCCGTTCTGGGCGCGCGTGCAGGAGGCCGGCGTGCTGGTAGGCATGCACTCGTCGGACTCCGGCTATGCCGACCTGGCGTCGATCTGGGAAGGGAGGACCGAGTTCCTGCCGTTCAAGCCCAACCCGCTGCGCCTGCTGGTGATGCAGAACCGGGCCATCAGCGACATGATGACCGCCATGATCTGCCACGGGGCCTTCACCCGGTTCCCGGACCTGCGCATAGCCACCATCGAGAACGGCGGCACGTGGGTGAAGCCCCTCCTGGAGAAGCTCGAGGACGTCTACAAGAAGCTGCCCCAGGACTTCGGTGAGCATCCCCTGGACGCGTTCCGGCGCAACGTCTACGTCAACCCGTTCTGGGAGGACGGGCTGGAGGGGCTGATCGATGTCATGAGCCCCGACCGGATCCTGTTCGGCTCCGACTACCCCCATCCGGAGGGCCTGGGCGACCCCGTGAGCTTCTACGACGACCTGCCGTCCTCGCTGTCGTCCGCCGACGCGGCCAAGATCATGGGCGGCAACCTGAAGGAACTGCTGGCGGTCTGACCGCGTCGCGAGCCTGAGGTGTCGGACATGTCGAGGCCCTTGGAGGGTGTCAGGGTCGTCGAGGTCGCGTCCTGGATGTTCGTTCCCTCGGGCGGGTCGGTGCTGGTGGACTGGGGCGCCGACGTCATCAAGGTCGAGAACCCGGCCGGCGGCGACCCGCAGCGGGGTCTGATCACCTCCGGGCTGATCCCCGCCGGCACCGTGAACTTCATGGTCGAGCAGCCCAACCGGGGGAAACGCTCAGTGGCACTCAACATCGCCCACCCCGACGGCCGTGAAGCCCTGATGAAGTTGGTCGAGACGGCCGACGTGTTCCTCACCAACTACCTGGAGCCGGTGCGGCGCCGGCTGGGCATCGACAACGAGGCGATCCGGGCCCGCAACCCGTCCATCGTCATCGCCCGGGGGACCGGGCAGGGTCCGGCCGGTCCCGACGCGGAGAAGGGCGGCTTCGATGGGGCCTCGTTCTGGGCTCGGGGCGCGGTGGCCGCGGTGTTCCCACCGGACGCGGCCGGCTGGCCCCAGGGCCAGCCCTCCCCGGCCTTCGGCGACGTGATGGGCGGCATGGCGCTGGCCGGTGCCATCGCGGCGGCGCTGCTCAAGCGGGAGCGCACCGGCCAGCCCAGCGTGATCGACGTGTCACTGCTGGCCACCGCAATCTGGCAGGTCTCGCCGCTGGTGGTGGCGGCCAAGCTGTTCGGGCTCACCTCGCTGCCCCGGGGGGACCGGCGTAAGAACCCCAATCCGGGGGTGGGCGTGTTCCGCACCGCCGACGACCGCTACATCAGCCTCATCCTGCTCCAGAGCGACCGGTACTGGGACGACTTCGCGGTCCGCTTGGAGCGGCCGATCCTGGTGGACGACGAGCGGTTCAACACCTCCGAGGCCCGCTCGATGAACGGACCGGAGTGCATCGACATCATCGACGAAGCCTTCTCTGGACGCACCCTCGACGAGTGGAAGGAGCGACTGGCCGACTTCGACGGGGTGTGGACCCCGTTCCAGACCCTGGCCGAGCTCTACGACGACCCCCAGGTGGTGGCCAACAACTACCTGCCCGCCATGGAGGACGGCGCCGGGAATCCGGTTCAGCTCGTGGCCAGCCCCGCCCAGTTCGACGAGACCCCGGTGGAAGTGGACCGGGCGCCGGAGCTGGGAGAGCACACCGAGCTGGTGCTGGCCGAGCTCGGCATCGACTGGGACGACATCGCCGACCTCAAGTCGCGCGGCGCCATCCTGTGAGCCCCCAGGGTCGCAGCGTGGGCGCCGAGGTGGAGGTCGGGGGCGTGGGGACCGAGATGGACTACTCGGCGCCTCCTTATGACGAGTGGGACTCCGCTCAGCCTTACGGCCAGTGGGACCATGCCCGCCGGCATTGTCCCGTCATCCGGGAGGAGGGGTTCAGCTTCACCGAGGATCCCGCGCTTCCGAGGTTCACGGTCACGACCTGGGCCGACGCCGACCGCGTGCTGCGGGACTGGCGCTCGTTCTCGGCGTCGATCAACGGTGAGGTCATGCGGCCCTACATGGGGGAGTTGATGCTCGGGCTCGACGGCGACGAGCATCGCCGCTACCGCAACCTGGTTGCTTACGCCTTCCGCCGCTCGACGCTGGAGCGGTGGCGGGGCGAGCTGGTGGAGCCCGTGATCGAGACGCTGCTGGATGCCATAGCCCCGACGGGCCGGGCCGACCTGGTGGCCCAGGTCACCAGCAGGTTCCCGGTGCAGGTGATCTGCGGGATCGTGGGCGTGCCCACGGAGGATCACGAGCAGTTCAACGACTGGGCCGTGCGGATCAACTACGGGCCGCTGTACCCCGAGGAGGGACGGGCCGCGTCCCAGGCCATGCGCGACTACCTGGAGCCCTTGGTGGAAGCCAGACGGATCGAGCCCACCGGCGACCTGCTGTCGGAGCTGGTGCACGCCGAGATCGACGGTGCCCGGCTCACCGACGAGAAGATCTACGGGTTCCTGCGCCTGCTGCTGCCGGCCGGGGCCGAGACCACCTACCGCGCCTTCGGGTCCTGCCTGCTGGTTCTGCTGGAGCGTCCCGAGGCGATGGCCCGGGTGCTGGCCGACCGGTCGCTGGTGCCGGCCGCAGTGGAGGAGACCCTGCGCTGGGAGACGTCGGTCACGATGGTGGCTCGGGTCGCCGAGACCGACACGGAGATCGACGGCTGCCCGGTGCCGGCCGGATCGTCCGTCTCGGTGATCAACGGCTCGGCGTCACGCGATGAGGCCCGATGGGCCGACCCCGGCGAATGGGACCTGGATCGCGAGCCCCAGCAGCACATGGCCTTCGGCACCGGACCGCACCAGTGCCTCGGCATGCACCTGGCCCGCATGGAACTCGAGGTGGGGATCAACGCCGTGCTCGACCGTCTCTCCAACCTGCGCCTGGACCCCGACACCGAGCCGCCCACCATCGCCGGCTACGCCTTCCGCGGCCCGGCGACGCTGCCCGTCCTCTTCGATCTGTCTTGAGTTATTTCATGATTTTTTGAGTTGCTTCCGTGGCTGGAGCGGATTAGCATGCCGGCATGGACCCTGCGATAGCCGCCACCCTCATCGGCGTCATGGTGGCGGCTTTGCTGGGTGTGTTCGCCAGCGCCTTCCACCTCCTGCGCTCCGACCTCAAGGAGCATCGCGTCGAGACCAACACACGGATGGACCGCCTTGAAGGGAAGGTCGACAGCCTGATCCTGGCGCTGGCCAGGGCGGGCTTCTTGGTCGACCCGCAGTCTCCTTCGGAACCGCAGAACTAGAGCCGCGCCGTGGATCCCGTCATGACCGTAGTCGTCGTCGGAATCGTGGTGAGTGCCCTGCTTGGTGTCTTCGCCGGTGCTTGCCACCTGCTGCGTTCCGATCTCAAGGAGTACCGTTCCGAGACCCGAGCCGACCATCACGACACCAACTCGCGATTCGACCGGATCGAAGCGAAGCTGGACGGGTTGATTCTGGCGTTGGCGAGGGCGGGGTTCCTGGTCGATCCGCAGGCTCCACCGCCGCCGACCGACCGGCAGGGTTAGACGCGTCATGGACCCGGCAATCGCCGCCACACTCATCGGCGTGCTGGGGAGCGCGCTCATTGGCGTGCTGGCAGGGGCGTTCCATCTGCTGCGCTCCGACATCCGTCGGGTGGAGGGCAAGTTGGACAACCTTGTTCTGGCGTTGGCGCGGTCCGGCCATCTGATCGACTCCCAATCGCCGGAGCCGCCCGCCAACTCGACGCCGGCCTAGGCAGCTCCGGATTGGAGGGCTAGGCGGGCGACTCTGCGGCGGTGGTGGGAGGCCGAGCCGAAGTGGAGTTCGCCGACCTTGGCCCGGCGCAGGAACAGATGCAGGTCGTGCTCCCAGGTGTACCCGATGCCACCCGCTAGCTGGAGCCCGTCCTGCACACAGCGGCGCTGGGCCTCGCCCGCGGCCGCCTTGGCCATCGACGCGGCCAGTGTCCGGTCCGGGTGATCCTCAGCCAGAGTGAGGGCGGCGTAGTAGACGAGCACCCGGGCTCGCTCGATGTCGCGGTACATGTCGGCCAGCTTGTGCTTCACGGCCTGGAACGAGCCGATAGGCACGCCGAACTGGATGCGCTCCTTGGCGTAGGCGTTGATGATGTCGAAGATCCGTTGGCAGGCGCCCAGTGTGACCGCGGCGACAGCAGTCACCGACTCCTCCAGCGCCCGGCGGATCGCACCGGTGGCGTCGCCGTCACCCAGCAGCCGCCCGGCGGGCACCCGCACTCCGTCGAGGCTGACGGTGGAGTGCCGGACGCCGGGATCGATGGGTCTCATCTCAACGGCTTGCACCAATGAGCCCGGCACCAGCACCACCCGCGGGACGCCGTCGATGCGGACCACGACCGCGATCTCGTCGGCGGTGGCGCCGTCCACCACGTAGTGCTTGGTGCCCGCCAGCACCAGGTCGTCGCCGTCGCGACGGGCGGTGGCATTCACATTGGCGGGATCCCAGGTTCCGGCGCCTTCGTCGACGGCGATCGTGCCGGTGGTGCGGCCCGCAGCCACGGGCGACAGCAGCTCCGCGGCCTGGTCCTGGGTGGCGGCCTCGGCTACCAGCGGCGCGTATTGAGTGACGGTGGCCACGAACGGCCCCGGCGCGGCGTGGCGGCCCAACTCCTCCAGCACGATGGCCAACTCGACCCAGCCGTAGCCCAGGCCGCCGGCCTCCGCAGGCAGGGCCATGGCCGGCCATTCCAGCCCCGCCAGCGTCTGCCAGAAGTCGACGGCGTCGGACCGGCCGTCGGCCACGGCCCGGGCCAGTTCGGGGGGCGCCTCGGCGTCGAGCATGTCGCGCACCGCTCGCTGGAGCTCCAGCTGGTCCTCGGTGAACTCGAACTCCATCGCCCTAGCCCCTGGGCTGGCCGAGGACGCGCTCGGCGATGATGTTGCGATGGATCTCGCTGGTGCCCCCGCTGATGGTGCCCGCGAAGGTGAAGAAGTACCGGTCGGCCCACGACAGCGCCGAGCGGTCGCTCTCGTAGGGCGACTGCGCACCTTCGGGCACGGTGCGGTCCAGCGCGGCCGGGCCCAGCGACTCCAGCATCAAGAGCGCCAGCCTCTGCTGGGCCTCCGATCCCAGCAGCTTCAGCAGCGACTGGTCGGCCACGTGCAGGCCTCTCTGGCTGCGGGCCAGTTGACGCTGGCCCAGCAGGCGCAGGGCCCAGGAGTCCATGATCGAGCTGCCCAGCCCGTCGAGCACCACGGGATCGCCGGCCGCGCCCGCGCCGGCCCCGTCGTTCAGCTGCGACAGCATGGCGTCCAGCATCTGGTCGAGTCCCTGCGACCACAGGATCCACAACATCTCGCGCTCATGGGCCAGTGAGCCGGTGCAGACCCGCCAGCCGTCGTTGAGCTCACCGACCAGATTCTCGGCCGGAACCTCCACATCGTCGAAGAACACCTCGTTGAAGTCGGGCTGCCGGGCGGTGATGTCCTGGAACGGCCGGCGCTCCAGACCGGGAGTGTCGGTCTCGATGATCAGCGCGGAGATGCCCTTGTGCTTGGGCACATCGGGATCGGTGCGCACGAAGGCCAGCAGCACGTCGGCGTGGTGGGCCCCGGAGGTCCACACCTTCTGGCCGTTGACGACGAAGCGGTCTCCGTCGAGAACGGCCCGGGTGGACAGCCCGGCCAGGTCGCTGCCCGCGCCCGGCTCGCTCATGCCCAGCGCGGCGGTCCTCTCCGCCCGCATGATCGGCACTGCCCAGCGGTGCTTCTGCTCCTCGGTGCCGAAGGTGATGATCGACGCGCTGACGATGCCCAGACCCTGGGGGTTGAAGCTCTGGGTCACCCGGCGCCGTCCGAGTTCCTCCCAGTACACCGCCTGCTCGTAGAGGCTGGCGTTGCGTCCGCCGAACTCCCGCGGGTATCCCGGCACCAGCCAGCCGTCGTCGAACATGCGGCGCTGGAACTCCCGAGCCCAGACCGGGATGTCACCGCTCGACCGCGGCCGCACGGTCGTGGAGGCCGGGTCGGGCAGGTTGGCGTCGAGCCAGGCCGAGAACTCAGCCCTGAACGCCTCGACCTCTGATGAGCAGGTCAGCCGCACACCGTCCCCCGGGCCTCCACCCGAGCGACTGTATCGGCAAGCCGTCAGAGGCCGAGCGGACGGCTCCCTCTAGCATCAGCGATGGCAGGCTGCCGACCGCGGCGCGAGTCGACCGAGCTGCGCCGGGACGGCAGTATTGCTGTGCGACACCTAGGGGGACCCATGAATCGAGGTCGACGCACACTCACAGCCCTCTGCGCCATAGCCATGCTGGCCGCGGCCTGCGGCAACAGCCCCAGCGGCGACGGAGCCGCCATCGCATCGGACGCAGTCGCGCCCACCACGACCTTGCCTGCCACTCCGGATCCGGAACCTGAGCCCGAGTCGGCCTCCACCGATGGGGCGTCCGAGCCTGAGCCGGACCCGGAGCCGGCCGCCACCGATGAGGTGCCCGAGCCTGAACCGGACCCGGAGCCGGCCGGCGCCGGCGAGTCCGCGACGGACGAGCCCACGAGCACCGAGCCCGCCGTCGAGGAGCCGGTCGACCCCTACCCGGAGCGCCACACCTTCGTGGCCCTCGAGGGGGTGCCCGGCGTGACCGACGACGAGATCCGCGTCTCGGTCGTGGGCATCAAGCAGAACAACCCGCTGGGCACCTGCATCCTCGACTGCTACGTCACCGGGGTCCAGTCCTATTTCGACTACGTCAACGACTCGGGCGGCGTCTACGGCCGCAACCTCGTCATCGACGAGGTCCTCGACGACGAGTTGTTCCGCAACCAGGAGCACGCCCTGAAGATCATCGCCGACAACAGCAGCCTGGCCGCGTTCCAGGCGACGCTCCTTCCGTCGGGGTGGGGCGACCTCAACGACGCGGGGGTTCCGACCTTCGTGTGGAACATCCACGGTGCCGACGCCGTCAACCGCGACAACATCTTCGGCAATCACGTGATCGGATGCCCCACATGCACCGTCCGCAGCTTCGTCTGGCTCGCGTCGCAGGCCGGCGCGACCAGGGTGGCGCTGCTCGGATACGGCATCACCGAGACCTCCAAGGTGTGCGCCAAGGCCTTCGCCGACTCGGTCGATCGCTACGGCCCGGATCAGGGGATGGAGGTCGCCTACTTCAACGATGACCTGGCCTACGGCCTGCCCAACGGCATCGGCCCCGAGGTGACCCAGATGATCGACGCCGGGGTCGACTTCGTAGCCACCTGCATGGACCTGAACGCCATGCTCACTCTGGCCCAGGAGCTGGAGCGCCAGGGTGTGCGGGATCAGATCACGCTGCTGCATCCGAACTCGTACAACGAGGAGTTCGTGGCGGCGGCGGGCGACCTGTTCGACGGCGACTATGCCCTGCTGGTGTTCGCCGCCTTCGAGTACGAGGTCGACAGCCCGCTGCGCCACGCTTACGACCAGTGGGTGCCGGCCCACGGAGGCCCGGTGGCCGAACAGTCGCTGGTCGGCTGGATCAATGCCGACCTCTTCGTCACCGGCCTGCTGGAGGCAGGACCCGAGTTCGGCCGGCAGTCCATTATCGACTCGCTCAACGAGATCATCTACGACGCCGGCGGCCTCATCAACCCCGTCGACTGGAGCCGCCAGCACACCGCGGACGCGCCCGGCGTCTTCGACCATGCCTACGCACTCCACTGCACATCCTCGGTGCGGATGGAGGGCGGGGGATTCGTCGGGTTCCAGCCCGAACCGTGGATGTGCTGGCCCGGCGACACCGAGGAATGGTCCGAACCGACGCCCACCGACTTCGCGGCCTGACACCGTCACGCACGCTCTCGGGCTCTTGACCGCCGCAGCGTGATCCTCGCGTCCGGGTTCTTCGAGGACCTCTTCCGGGGCGTCTTGCAGGGCACGCCCCCCGGCGCGGTCTACGCACTCATAGCCCTGGGCTTCGTGCTCACCTACAAGACCTCCGGCGTGTTCAACCTCGCGTTCGGCGCGCAGGCCTACATCTCGGCCGCCATGTACTTCAAGGCGCACAGCGTGTGGGGCTGGCCCAAGTGGGCGGCCCTGCTCGTGTCGGTGTTCGTGCTGGCGCCGCTGGTGGGCCTCGTGCTCGAGCGAGCCATCTTCCGCCACCTCCGCACCGCCGCGGCTGTGTCGAAGCTGGTCGTCACCATCGGTCTCAGCGTGGCACTGCCCGAGATCTTCAACTGGGCAGCCCGGTTCAGCGCGGTGGCCGGTCGGCAGATAACCGGCATCATGCCCGACGGCGCCGGCGTGTACTACGACCCGTTCGGGGTCTACCGCTTCAACCGCGACGAGTTGGCCATGATGGCGGTGGCGCTGGCCGGCACGCTGCTCCTGGCCGCCCTGTTCCGCTTCACGATGATGGGCCTGTCCATGCGGGCCGTGGTGGAGAGCCCCCGGATGACCGAACTGAGCGGGATCAACGCCAACCGGGTATCGGCCTTCGCCTGGGCCCTGTCGAGCACGTTCGCGGGCATGGCCGGCGTGCTGATCGCGCCCCGGTTCAACTCGCTCAGCTCGGGGGACTACTTCACGCTGGTGATCATCGCAGTGGCCGCGGCGGCCACAGGACTGCTCGTCAGCCTGCCCCGGGCCCTGCTGGGCGGGCTGGGGCTGGGGTGGTTCATCGCGGTGTTCAACACCTTCCTGCCGGGACTGGCCGACGACCACACCTGGCTGGGGCCCTTCCAGGAGAATCTCACCCCGTCGCTGCCGTTCGTGGTGCTGTTCGCCATCCTCGTGCTGTGGCGCGCCGTCGGCCGGCAGCGCGAGGCGTCCGATCCGCTGGCCGGCGTGGATCCCCCGCCGCCGGCGTTGGCCGCCCTCGAACGGCACGCCAAGCTGACGCTGTTCACCCGGCTGTTCGGCGTGTTCTTCGTGACCGTGGTCGGGCTGGTGGTGTGGTTCCGGGCCGACGTACTGTGGATGAGCCTCGTGACGAAGGCGGTGATCATCGCGCTCATCTACCTGTCGGTCACCGTCATCACCGGCATGGGCGGCCAGATCTCGCTGTGCCAGGGGACGTTCGCGGCCATCGGAGGCTTCACCGTCTTCCAGATGGCGGACCGGTTCAACATGTCGGTTCTGGCCGCCGCGCTGATCGGAGCGGCGCTGGCCGCAGTAGTCGGAGCGCTGCTGTCGCTTCCGGTACTGCGGCTGGGGGGAGTGTGGCTCGCCATCGCCACGCTGGCGTTCGCCTTCTTCTTCGACGCGGTGATGGTGAAGTTCTCCTGGGTGGGCGGGGGAAGCACCGCTCTGCTCACCGGCACCCAGGTACCCCGCCCGCTGATCGGGCCGATCGACTTCGCCAGTGACCGAGCCTTCCTGGTGCTGGCGGTGGTGGCGCTGGTGGTTGCGTCGGTGGTGGTGATCCAGTTGCGCGAGGGCACCATCGGGCGCACCCTCGCCGCCCTCCGGGGCAGCGAGGTGGCCGCCGCGTCGATCGGCATCTCCGCGGCTCGGGCCCGCATCGTCGCCTTCGCGGTGTCGGCTGCGATCGCCGGGTTGGGCGGAGCGCTGCTCTCGATGCATCAGCAGAATGTGAACTACGCGCTCAACTTTGCTCCCATCGTCGCGCTGTTCTGGCTGGTGGTGGTGGTCGCGCTGGGAGCACGCACAGTTGAGGGGGCCATCATGGCCGGTGCCGCCTTCGCCCTGTTCGAGCCGCTGATACTCCAGGGCGAGCTGCTCGGCTGGATCGTGCGGGGCGAGGAGCGGCTGCCCGACCTGCTCCCGATCTCGGGCAATTGGCGGCTGATCCTGTTCGGTCTCATGGCCATGCAGTTCGCCCGCCATCCCGAGGGCCTGGTGGAGCACGGCAAGCGGCGCTCGGCTACCCGCATCAACCGCTGGCTCGAATCCCGGGAGGCTCGAGCATGACGTGGGTGCTGGAGGCCTCCGGCGTGAGTGTGGCCTTTGCCGGCATCCGCGCCCTTGACGATGTGAGCGTGAGTGTCGCGACGACGGAGCGAGTGGGTCTGATCGGACCCAATGGCGCGGGCAAGACCACGCTGTTCAACTGTCTGCTCGGGATCCTGCGGCCCGATGCCGGCACGGTGGTGCTCAACGGCGTCGACGTGGGCGGGTGGCCGGCCCATCGCCGGGCCCGGGCGGGTATGGGCCGGACGTTCCAGCGGGTCGAGCTGTTCGCCGACACCACCGTGCGCGAGCACCTGCTGATCGCGGAGCGGATCCGCAACGGCACGGGCGCATTCTGGAAGGACCTGATCGGCCGGGGCCGGCCGACACCCGACGAGGTCGCGGTGTGCGACGAGGTGCTGGAACTGCTGGGCATCGCCGGACTGGCCGCCAAGCCGGTCGAGTCGCTCAGCCTGGGGCAGAGCCGGCTGGTGGAGGTCGGCCGGGCCCTGATGACCGGTCCGCAGGTCCTGCTGCTGGACGAGCCGTCGTCGGGCCTCGACCGCGACGAGACGCAGGTGCTGGCCGACACCCTGCGGGCAGTGCAGGACACCCGCGGGTACGCGGTGCTGCTGGTCGAGCATGATGTGTCGCTGGTGGCCGACTTCACCGAGCGCACCTACGTCCTCGACTCCGGGGTCCTCATCGCCGAGGGTCCGACCGCCGACGTGCTGGCCGATCCGGCAGTGAGGCGGGCCTACCTGGGTAGCTTCGAGGTCTCGTGATGGTCTTGCGCCCCGGCCTTCTCACCGCTTCTCTGAGCGACGAAGCCGTCTCAGTCGGCATATCTGCTCACAGAACGGCTGCTATCGGCAGGTATCCGGCCGTGGCAGGAGCTGGCGAGGTCATGCCGTGAGCACGCCGATTCTTGGATTGCGCGACGTGGAGGCCGGTTACGGGCCGTTCCGGGCGCTGTTCGGGGTGTCGCTCGCGGTCGACGCCGGGGAGGCTGTCGCTCTGGTCGGGGCCAACGGGGCCGGCAAGACCACCCTGGCCCGGGTGGCCAGCGGGCTGGTGGCGCCCAGCGCCGGGACCGTGCTGGTCGACGGCGCCCGGATCCCCACGGACAAGGTGGCGGCCTGGCGGTTCGTGCGGGCCGGGGTGATGCACGCTCCCGAGGGGCGTTCGGTGTTCGCTTCGCTCACCGTGGAGGAGAATCTGGCGCTGTCGTTGCAGCGGGCCTTCGGCCGGGCCGGGCTGGCGGGTGCCCTGGACCGCGCCTACGAGCTTTTTCCCCGGCTGGGGGAGCGCCGCGGCCAGCTGGCCGGCACGCTGTCGGGCGGCGAGCAGAGGATGCTGTCGCTGGCCCGGGTGCTGGTGGAGTCGCCGCGCCTGCTGATTGCCGATGAGCTGTCGCTGGGCTTGGCCCCCATGATTGTGGACCAGGTGTTCGAGACGCTGAGCCAGATCAGAGCGACCGGAACGGCACTGCTGATCGTCGAGCAGCAGGTCGGTCACGCACTGGAGCTGTGCGACCGGGCCGCGGTGCTGGAGTACGGGCTGATCTCCTGGCAGGGTCCGGCCGGCGAGGCCGGGGCCGTCCTGGAGAGCCGTCTCTTCGAGTCGGGAGCACCCCGCTGATGCCCGTCGCGCCGTTCTCGTCCGTTCTTGACGTAGTTGTGCCGCTATGAGGTGCACAACTACGTCAAGAAGGTGCCAGCCCCGGGGGGAGCGCCCCGCTGATGCGTGAGCGGATGGAACGTCGAGCGATCATCAGCGGGGCGGCCCAGTCCGAGATCGGCCGCCGGCTGTACCGCACCGGCATCGACCTGACCGTCGAGGCTGCGCTTCGGGCCGTCGAGGACGCCGGACTCACCACCGCCGACATCGACGGGGTGTCCACCTACCCCGGCTTCGGCGGCTCCTTCGGAGGGGCCATGGGGGCCGAACTGCACGAGGCGCTGCGGCTGTCGCTCAACTGGCGCAGCGCAGGAGTGGAGACCGCCGGACCGCTGGGCGCGGTCCACAACGCGATCCTGGCGGTGGCAGCCGGTCTGGCCCGCCACGTGCTGGTGTTCCGCACCGTGGTGGAGGGCAGCGGAGGGCCGTTGCGCCCCGGCGGCGGGGGCGGCGGAATGGCCGGCTCGGCCGGTCCGTTCCAGTTCATGATTCCCTACGGCGCGGCGTCGGCCGCCTGCTGGGTCGCCTGCTACGCCCGCCGCCACATGCACGACTACGGCACCACCCGCACGCAGCTCGGTGCCATTGCGGTCAACGGGCGGGCCAACGCGGCGGCCAACCCCAAGGCCATCTACACCGATCCCATGACCATCGACGACTATCTGGCCGTGCGCATGGTCAGCGACCCGCTGTGCCTCTACGACTGTGATGTTCCCTGCGACGGGTCCACGGCGGTAGTGGTCTCGCACCGAGACCACGCACCCGACGCCCCGGCGGGCGTGGTCGGCGTCAACGCCATGGGGACCGCCATCCGGGGCCGGCCTTCCTGGGACCAGTTCGACGACCTGACGTCGATGATGATGCGCCACACCGCCGCTTCGATGTGGGAGCGCACCGAGCTGACCGTCGACGACGTGGACACCGCCCAGCTCTACGACGGCTTCAGCTGGTTGACCCTGGCCTGGATCGAGGCCATGGGCTTCTGCGGCAAGGGGGAGAGCGGGTCCTTCGTGGAGGGCGGCGCCAACATCGGACCCGACGGTCCGGTGCCGCTCAACACATCCGGCGGCCAGCTCTCCGCGGGCCGGCTGCACGGCTTCGGCCACCTGCACGAGGCAGTGATGCAGCTGCGGGGCACGGCCAACATAGGTGTACCCGACTGCGAGGTGGTCGCGGTCGGAGCCGGCGGGGGTCCCGAGACCGGATGCCTGCTGCTGACCAAGGGCCCGTCGTGAGCGCGGACAAGACGAGCGCGAGTTGCTCCCTGAAGGTGCCGTCATGACTTCGGGCGACAACCCGCCCCGGTTCGTGCTGGCCTCGCCCGAGAGCGAGTTCTACTGGCGTTCCGGGGCCGACGGCCGGCTCAGGATCCAGCGGTGCGGCGAATGCTCCCGATGGGTCCACCCGCCCGGCCCGGCCTGCCCCTTCTGCCACTCGCGCCGGGTCGGCCCCGAACCGGTGGCCGGTACCGGCACCGTCGCCACCTACACGGTCAACCGCAAGGAGTGGATCCCGGGGTTCACGCCGCCCTACGTCTTCGCGTTCGTCGAGCTCGACGAGGATCCGACGGTGCGGATCGGCACCAACATCGTGGACTGCGAGATCGACGAGGTCGAGATCGGGATGCGGGTCGAGGTGCTGTTCGAGGAGAGCGGCGAGTGGCACGTCCCGCTGTTCCGTCCGCTCCCCGCCGCGACTACGGGGACCTGATGGCGGTCATCTCCCTCGACGACCTGCTCGGATGCCTGGAAGTGCAGCCGGTGCGGCCGGGTGTGTGGACCGCGCCCAACATCGAGATGGACTACCGGAGGATCTTCGGTGGCCAGCTGCTGGCCCAGGCGGTCGCGCTGGGAGCGGCCACCGCCGAGGGCAAGGTTGTCAAGTCGTTGAGCTGCCTGTTCCCCCGGGAGGGTTCGACCACCGATCCACTCGAGTTCGAGGTGGAGGAGACCCAGACCGGACGAACCTTCGCGCTGCGCCGGATCCGAGCCAGCCAGCATGGCAAGACCATCTTTGCGGCCCTGCTCTCAATGCACGTGCTGGAGCATGCGTCGGCTTTCGAGCATCAGGAACCCGCCCCCGACGTAGGCCGCGCTGAGGAGGCCGCCGCGACGGACATGTCCATGATCCCCTGGACGACGAGGGTGACGGGCGGCGCCGAACTGCGGGATCCGGCAGCGGCTCCTCCCCGCTACGCCTTCTGGACCCGCGTCGAGGACCGGCGGTTGGGCGACGACCCGGCCGTTCACCAGGCGCTGCTGGCCCACGCCACCGACCTGACCATCGTCGGAACCGTGCTGCTCCCGGTCGAGGGCGTGAGCCAGGCCGACTCCTACCACACCCTCCACACCGCGGTGACCAGCCACACCGTCTGGTTCCACCGCCCGTTCCGCCTCGACGAGTGGTGCCTGATCGCGCAGCACTCGCCCACGCTGTCCCGGGCGCGGGGCTTCGGCCAGGGCCACGCCTTCGATGCCGGCGGTGCGCTGGTCGCCTCCTTCGCCCAGGAGTGCATGATCCGTCCCATCAACGCCTAGAGACGGTTCCGCTCCCTTGCCTGCTGAAGCGCGTCCGTCCCTGGTGATCAATGCCGCGGTGATGGCCACCGTGTCCACCGTGCTTCCCGGTTTCCTCATCGGCGCCATGTCGGTGCAGGTGAGTGCAGAGATGGGCGTCTCCGAAGGGGTGTACGGATGGGGCCTCGGCTCGTTCTTCGGGGCCGCCATGGTCGGGTCGATCATGCTGGGGCGGCTGGCCCAGCGGATCGGGCCGCTCAACCAGATGACCCTCGCGCTCGGAGTGTCCATAGCGGTGCAACTGGCCCTGGCCGCCAGCGCCCGCTCGTTCCTGGCGGTGATCGGCTTCCTGGTGCTGGCCGGGCTGGCCAACGCCGCCAACCAGACGTCCGTCAACCTGGCTCTGGCCCAGGCTCAGCTGCCCAGGCTGGGTCTGGCCGTGTCGATCAAGCAGTCGGGCCTGCCTACGGCCACCCTGCTGGCGGGCTTCGCGGTGCCCTCGCTGGCCCTCACCGTGGGCTGGCGTTGGGCCTATGTGGCCGGCGCGGTGTTCGCCCTGATGTCGCTGGTGCTGGTCAGGGTGGCCGTCGGATCGTCGGTGTTCCGGACGGCGGCAACACGGGACTCGGTGCCGGAGTCGTCGTCCCGGGACCTCTTGGGGGCCGCCGCGGTGGGTGCGTTCCTGGCCTTCAGTGCTGGATCGCTCGTCGCGTGGGGGGTCGGCTCCGGCGTTGACGCCGGGCTGGGACCCGGCACCGCCGGCCTGTTCCTGAGTGTCGGGGCGGCCACCGGCATCACGATGAGAGTCGTGAGTGGCTGGCTGTCAGACACGATGAGGGTCAAGCCGTTCCGGGTGGGGGGCATCACTGCCCTGGTCGGCTCGATAGGCATGGCCGGGCTGGCCCTGCGCTCGCCGGCCACCCACGTGGCCGCCATGCTGCTGTCCTTCGGATGCGGCTGGATCTGGCCGGTGTTCACGAACTACGGGATCGTGCGGGCCAACCCCCGGGCTGCCGGCAGTGCCACCGGCATCACGCAGATGGGCGTCTACGTCGGGGTATTCGTGGGGCCCCTGGTCACGGGGTGGCTGATCGAGCACTCCGGCTACCCGGCGATGTGGCTGGCCGTGGCGGCCTCGTCGGTGGCCGGCGCGGCCGTGTCGATCCGCATAGCCGACCGCTTCTGAGGGGCCGAGCCTCACATGTTTCCGCTCGGCCTCAGGTCGCGGCGCCGCCGGCGCGGGCGCGTGGCTTGGGCGACGTGGCCGACTAGCAGGGCGACAGCTGCTATCGCCGAGACCACGCCCGACACCGCCATCGTCTGGGCGAATGCAGTGGTGAAGGCCTGGCCCGTCTCGGTGATGGTGGCCTGGGCCGCGGCCTCGCCCAGCGCGCCCGATCGGGACAAGTCATAGGCGGCCTCAATGGCCGCGCCCATTGACTCGGCCGCCGGGGCGGCCACTTCGGGCGGCAGATCAGCCACGTCCACCGTGCTGCGGTAGATCGAGGTGGACAGGGCTCCCAGCGTGGCGATGCCCAGCGCCGCCCCCAGCTCTCGGGCGGTGTCGTTGACGGCTGAGCCGATCCCGGCCTTGTCGTAGGGAGTGGCGACCATGATGTCGTTGGTGGCCGGGGTCATGGCCAGGCTCAGTCCCGCCCCGGCCAATACCAGGGGTCCTAGCAGGTACCAGTAACTGGTATCGGTATCGACCAGCGCGAGCGGCAGGAAGGTGAGGGCCAGCACCGCGAAGCCGACCGCCATGATCCGGCGTGACCCGTACCTGGCCGCCAGCGGGGCGGTGAACGGGGCGACAACCATCGACGACAGCGCCTCCGGCATGGTTGCCAGTCCCGCCTCCAGAGCGGAGTATCCCAGGACGAACTGCACATAGAGCGCAAACAGGAACCAGAACCCGATCATCACGACGAACGTCATGGTGACCACCGCCGAGCCGATGCTGAAGCGCCGGTCGCCGAACAGCTCCAGCGGCAGCATCGGATGGCGGGCGCGCTGCTGCCACCTCAGCAGGACCGCACCGAAGACGACCGCCACCGCGAAGGCCGAGAGCACCGGTGCCGATGTCCATCCCTGCTCGGGCCCCTCGATGATGCCGTAGATCAGAGCAGTCATGGCCACGATGGACAGCACCGCTCCGGCAGGGTCGAGATGCCGGGGGTGCTCGTCCCGGGATCGGGGCAGCCACAGCACCACCGCGACCATCACCACGGCCACCACCGGCACGTTGTAGAGGAAGCCGGCCTCCCACCCCCACGACGGCACGAACCACCATCCGGTCACGAACAGGCCGGTGAGCGCGGGCCCGATGGCGGCGCCACCCCCGGCGAAGCCGGACCACACCGCGATGGCGGTCGGCCGCTCGGGAGGCGGGAAGATCTCGATCAGCAGCGACAGCGTGGCCGGCATGACGAAGGCGGCCGCAACC
Source organism: Candidatus Aldehydirespirator sp. (assembly GCA_965203635.1). Taxonomy (GTDB): domain Bacteria; phylum Actinomycetota; class Acidimicrobiia; order Acidimicrobiales; family Aldehydirespiratoraceae; genus Aldehydirespirator. The sequence continues at coordinate 791,968 of OZ241903.1, read as the reverse complement.
CCCATGGCTCCCCGAGCGACCAGGATGACCTCGGCCGAGTCGGCCAAGCCTCCGAGGAGTGCACCGAGCCCGAACACGAGCAGGCCTCCGAGCAGGGCGCCCTTGCGGCCGTAGCGGTCGCCGATGGCTCCGCCGGTCATCAGCAGCCCGCCGAAGGCCAGCGCGTAGGTGTTGACGATCCACTGCAGCTGCGGCCCGGTGACACCGACATCCCTCTGCAAGGTGGCCAGGGCCACGTTCAGGCCCGAGACCGACATGACCACCAGCACCAGAGTCAGGCTGAGCACGCCGAGCAGGAACCAGCGCCGGGCGTGAACGTCCGGCCGCTCCCAGAGATTCACGAATCAACGGTAGGCGAGGTCCCGAAGGGGACCTTCATCGATGGTGAGACCGCATCCCTACTGCTGGGACTTCTTCATATCGGTCAGGCCGGTGAGGATCGGGTAGCCGCCCACCGACAGGGCGTTGCCGTGGCCGGTCTGATGGATGTCGAAGATAGCCTGGAGCGCCGAGTAGAAGCCCTGGATGTCCATGGTGCGGTTGACGGCCCGCTTGGACTGGGCCAGGGCGAAGGGGTGCATCTGGGCGATCTCGTGGGCCAGCGCCATCGTGGAGCTATGGAGGTCGTCGAGAGGCACCACCCGATTGACCATGCCGGCCGCCTCCGCCTCCGCCGCGCTGATCCGGCGAGCGGTGAACAGCATCTCCTTGGCCTTGCGGGGGCCGAGCTCCCAGGTGTGGCCGTGATACTCCACCCCGCCGATGCCCATACGGGCCACCGGATCAGAAAACATGGCGTTGTCGGCGGCAATGATCAGATCGCAGGGCCAGCAGAGCATCAGTCCCCCCGCGATGCACTGGCCCTGCACCTCCGCGATGGTGGGCTTGGGGATGTCGCGCCAGCGGCGGCTGTAGCCGAGGTAGTGGATCGTCTCCCATTCGTAGATGGCTTCGAGGCCCCGCTCCTTCCAGTCCACGAAGCTGCCCTTGGCCGGGCCGCTCTCGCCGGCCGCGGCCTTCTCCAGGGCCTCGTCGGTGCCTGAGAGGTCGTGACCGGCGCAGAAGTGCTTGCCGACCGAACGCAGCACGATCACCCTCACCTCGCCGTCGTCGGCGGCGCGGGTGAAGCACTCGTCCATCTCGTCGAGCGTCAGGCCGCTGACCGCGTTGGCCTTGTCCGGGCGGTTCAGGGTGATCACCGCCACCCTGCCGTCGGTGTCGTAGAGCATGTGCTGCATTGCAGTCCTCCCTCGCCGGTTTCAGTCGTCGCCGTTGGTGCCGGGTGGCGACCAGGTGCTGCGGATGTAGCCGTATATGCCGGCGAAGTCGCCGGCGATCTTCTCGGGCAGGGGCACGACGCCGCCCAGTACGCGGGCCCCGAACATGATCTTGGCGGTGTGCTCCACCACTAGAGCGGTGTGCAGCGCGTCGGACGGCGACTTGCCCACGCACAGCAGGCCGTGGTTGGCCATCAGCACCGCGCCCCGGTCGGCCAGGTGGCGAACCACCTCCGCGGCCAGCTCGTCGGTGCCGGTGGTGGCGTAGTCGGCCACCGGCACGTCGCCGCCCACGTAGATGATCACCTCCTCGATGCTGGCCGGGATGGGCTGGTGGGCCACCGCGAACATCGAGGCGTGGGGCGGATGGCAGTGGACCACCCCGCCGACCTCTTCGAAGGCGTTGTAGCAGGCCAGGTGCATGGCCTTCTCCGTGGACGGCTTGCCCGAACCGCCCAGGTGCTCGCCGTCGAGGCTGAGGACGGCGAGGTTGGCGGCGGCGACGTCGGGGTAGGGGGTGGACGACGGGGTGAGGCAGATCGAGCCGTCGCTCCGGCGGCCCGACACGTTGCCGGCCGTGCCCACCACCAGTCCGGCCTGCTCCATCTGCTTCGAGACCTCGGCCACCTCCTGGTGGACAGGATCCAGACGGCCCCCTTCGATGCTCACTCGAGGACCTCCGGGTTGGCGCAGTTGAGCGGCTTGCCGCCCGACAGGATGGCCTTGATGTCGGCAACCACGATGGCCGCCTGCTTGCTCTCGACGTCATAGGTGGCCCCGCCGATGTGCGGTGTGAGCACCACGTTGCTCATGGCGGTGAGGGGATGGTCGGTGGGCAGGATCTCGCCCTCGAAGTGGTCGAGGCCGGCGCCGGCCAGATGGCCCGACTCCAGGGCGGCCACCAGGGCATCGGTGTCGTGCAGCGCGGCCCGGGCCGTGTTGAGGTAGATCGCCCCCGGCTTCATCGCCGCGAACTGGTCGGCGCCCATCATCTGTGCCGTCTCCGGCGTGACGGCCGCGTGCATAGACACCACGTCGGCGGTCGCCAGGAGGTCGTCGAGGCTGTGGGTGGCGTCGGCGGCGTAGGGATCGGAGGCGATCACCGTCATGCCCAGGCCCTCCAGGCGCCACTTGGCGGCCCGGCCCACGGCGCCCAGTCCCACCAGCCCGGCAGTGCGTCCCGCCACCTGCCACGCCCGGTAGCGCTGGTAGGGGAGGGTCTTGCCGAACATCGTGCCCGCCCGCACGTCGCGGTCACCGGCGACCACGAACCGGTTCACGGCCATAAGCAGTGCCACCGTCATCTCGGCCACCGCGTCGGCGTTGCGGCCCGGTGTGCGCAACACGGGAATGCCGGCTGCGGTGGCCGCGTCGAGGTCGACGTTGGTGGGCCGGGCCCGGGTGGAGGCGATGGCCTTCAACGGCAGCTCCAGCACCGGACCTTTGCACGAGTCGGCCTCGCACACGACGATGTCGGCTCTGACGTGGAGGATCTTGTCGGCGAAGTCCGCTGATCGGTAGAGCTTGATCGGCCGGCTCTCGATCCAGGGTTCGAACACCACGTCGGCGATGTCGCGCAACTCGTCGAGGGCAGGGCCCCGAAGGGGCGCGGTAACCAACACCCGAGGCCGGCTCACGAGCCGACGCTAGCGCCCGCAGCCACCCATCAGCCCGTGCGTGGCGTGGCCCCGCGCTTGACGGCGTAGCTTCCTTTAGGGGTCGGCGCCGGCTGCCGGCATTGGTCCACGGGAGAGCGCATGGAACATGTGACGGTCGGGATCGACATCGGGACCACCTCGGTGAAGGCGGTCGCAGCCGACGCCGGCGGCAAGGTCGTGGCCCGGGCCCGCACCCCTCACCGGGTCGTGTCGACCGATCCCGGACAGTTCGAGCACGATCCTCAGGGCGCGTGGATTGACGGCGTGCTCAGCGCCTGGGACCAGATGCTGGCGGGCGCCGCCGATCGATCGATCGCCGCGGTGACCGTCTCGGCCATGGTGCCGTCCATGTGCGGGGTCGACTCGGTGGGAACGCCGGTCACTGTTGGCCTGCTGTACGGCGACGCCCGTGGCCGGGGGGTCGGGTCGGGCACTGAGGCCACGGACGGGGAGGCCGTCGGCTTTGCCCGTTGGTTGGCCGGCTGTGATGGGGCGGAGGCCCTGTGGCCGGCACAGGCGCTGGCCAACCATGCCCTGTGCGGCGTGGCCGCCATCGACTCGTCCACTGCTATGGCCATGACCCCGATGTCCGACGGGCAGGGCTGGGCGCCGGAGTTGCTCGACGAGATCGGCATGACCTCGGAGCAGTTGCCGGCCATCAGCCCAGGCGCGGCCGCCATCGGGGAGCGGGACGGGGCTCCGGTGTCGGCCGGCACCATCGACGTGCTGGGGGAGCAGCTCGTGGCGCCCTGCGGCGACGCCGGAGACGTGCTGGTGATGTGCGGAACCACCCTGCTGCCGTGGGTGCTCACCACCGAGTGGGTCGAGGTCGACGGGTTGTGGACGTTCCCCTCGGCCCGGGCCGGGCTCATGGCCGTGGGCGGGGCCAGCAACGCCGGCGGCCTGTTCATCGACCGGGTCCGGGCCCTAGTGGGCGACGCGCCTTCGAAGGAACTGCTGGCGCTCGACGGTGGCGACCTGCCGGTGTGGCTGCCCTACCCGAGAGGGGAGCGCACCCCGCTGCATGATCCCGATCGCCGGGCCGAGCTGCTCGACCTGCACGTCGGCCACACGCCGGCCCATGTCCTGATGGCCGCCTACGAGGCGGCCGGGTTCGTGGTGCGCCACCACATCGACCTCTCGGGCCTCGACGCCGGTCGGATCGTGGCGGTGGGGGGCGGCACCCAGTCGCCGGCCTGGATGCAGGCGCTGGCCGACACCACCGGCCTGGCCGTCGACGTGTCGGCCGAGCCCTACGGCGCCGCCCACGGCGCGGCCTACCACAGCCGGGTCACCGCCGGCCTCGAGGCCGACACATCTGAGGCCCGGCGCTGGGGCCGGGTGTCGAACCGGGTCGAACCGCGTCCCGCACACGCGGCGGCAGCCGAGGGCCGCTACCACCGCTTCCGGGCAGGCACCGACCGGTGAGGTTCACGGTCACCTACCCGCTGGCCTCGGGCCGCTGCAGCGCCGAGTTCGCCACCCGCCGGGGCGTGGTGGAGTTCGCTCGCGCGGCCGAGGAGGCGGGTTTCGACGGGATCGGGTTCACCGATCATCCCGCCCCTACGCATCGCTGGCTGGGCGCCGGGGGCCACGACGCACTCGATCCCTTCGCTGCCCTGGCCTTCTGTGCCGCGGTCACCGAGCGGTTGCTGCTGATCCCCAACGTGGTGGTGCTGCCGTACCGGAACCCGCTGCTGGTGGCGAAGTCGGTCGCCACCATTGATGCCCTATCTGGCGGGCGGTTCGTGCTGGCCGTGGGCACCGGCTACCTGAAGGGCGAGTACCGGGCCCTGGGAGTGGACTTCGACGAGCGCAACGACCTCTTCGACGAGGCCATCGAGGTGATGCGGGGGGTGTGGACCACCGACGACTTCAGCTATGAGGGCCACAACTTCACGGCCCGGAGCCAGACAGCCAATCCCAAACCGTCGGGGCCGATCCCGATCTGGATCGGCGGCAACAGCCGCTTGAGCCGCCGCCGTGTCGTCGAGAAGGCGGACGGCTGGGTCCCGTTCCCCGCCCCCCGAGGGCTGGCCGCCACCGCCCGGACGGTCCCCCTGGAAACGCTCGACGATCTGCGAGCGTTGCTCGACGACCTATGGCGTCAAGCCGAGGCCACCGGCCGCGACCCCGCCGAGATCGACGTCTCGTTCATGACGACGGACGGCGGCAACCCCGCCGACGACGACTTCAACCCCGAGGCCCACCTTCTAGCCCTGGCTGATCTGGCCAGCCTGAGCGTCACCTGGTGCATGGTCCCTATGCCCGGTGACTCGTTGTCCCATGCCATCGAGGCTCTCCACCGCTACGGCGATTCAGTCATCAACGCCTGACTCATCCGGATCGGTCAGCTGTCCGCTGCGGGCGAGCGTCATGATGAGGCCGTCGACCTTCGCTTCAAGCCGCTCTAAGCGGGTAGTCATGTCGGATCGCAGCCACGCGAACGCGGTGGCGAAGGCGCCGAAGGCAGCCGTCAGCAGCACCCCGATGATGGTGGCGGTGATCGTCGGGTCCATGGCGGGCAAGTTAGCAGAGTGCGACTTGAAATACAATTATATTCATGAAACATATTGATAATGGTGGTCATGGCAGGGCTCGCCGTCCGGGGTGGCCGGTAGCATCGAAGCGATGGCAGAGCGACCAGACCTCGGGTTCAGGGCGTTCGATGTGGACGAGCACTACTACGAGGCCCCCGACGCCTTCATCCGCCACATCGACCCGTCCATGAAGAAGCGCTGCATGCAGTGGGCCGAGATCGACGGCCGCAAGCGCTTCATGGTGGCCGGCAAGGTCAACAAGTTCATCCCCAACCCGACGTTCGACCCCATCGCCAAGCCGGGCAGCCTCGAGGACTACTTCCGGGGCCGCAATCTTGAGGGACGCGACATCGCGGCGATGTTCGGCGAGCTGGACCCCCTCGACGACCACCCCGGCTTCCGGGACCGATCTGCCCGGGTGGAGCTGATGGACCGCCAGGGTTTGGAGTCGGTGCTGCTGTTCCCCACCCAGGGCGTGGGCATGCAGGAGGCCCTCAAGCGCGACATCCCCGCACTGCACGCCGCCTTCAGCGCGTTCAACACCTGGCTCGACGAGGACTGGGGCTTCGACCGCGACGGCCGCATCCTTGCGGTGCCCATGCTCACCTTCGCCGACCCGGAACTGGCCGCGGCCGAGCTGGAGCGGCTGCTGGAGATGGGGGCCCGCATCGTGTGCACTGTGCCCGGCCCGGTGCCCACCGGCGGTGGCTACCAGTCGCCGGGCATGGCCGACTACGACCCCATCTGGGCCCGCCTGGAGGAGGCCGGCGTGCCTCTGGCCATGCACGCCGGGCTCAACGGCACCGTCCAGTACGGCAAGGTTTGGGAGCCGTCGAGGGGCCAGTTCGAGGCGTTCAAGCACATGGCCTTCCCGCTGGTGGCGTTCTCGGACCGCTCGATCTCCGACACGTTCGCGGCCCTGATCTGCCACGGCGTGCTCGACCGCTTCCCGGCTCTGCGCCTGGCCACCATCGAGAACGGGGCCATGTGGGTTCCCGACCTGCTGCGCAACCTCAAGATCTGCCACGGCAAGATGCCCTGGGAGTTCAAGCGCCACCCGGTGGAGGCCTTCATCGAGAACGTGTGGGTGTCGCCCTACTTCGAGGACGACATGGCCCTCATCAAGGACTGCATCGGGGCCGACCGGATGCTGTTCGGCTCCGACTACCCCCACGCCGAGGGTCTGGCCGAGCCGGCCTCATATCTGGACGACATCGCCGGCTTCAGCGACGACGAGGTCCGCAAGGTGATGCGCGACAACGCCTACGAGCTGCTGTCAGCCTCGTCCCGCTAGTCCGTCGCCGTCCGTCCTCGAAATTGATGGCGAAACCGCCCGTATAGGGCCATTATCCGCATCAATTTCGGCCGATGGCGGTGATCAGCGGGTCTTGACGGCGAAGTCCCGCAGGGACGTGTTCTTGCCGCCGTGGCGGCCGGTGTCGCGGGACTGGATCGACACGTCATGGCCCGCCACTGAGGCCCGCAGCGCCCCCACGGTGCAGTCTGAGCGGTCCAGCACCGAGAACGGGTCGTAGTTGAACCAGTCCATGGCGTTGAGGTGGGTGATCCGGTCGATGTCGGAGTCGGACACGCCGTCGAAGACCTCGACCAGTTCCTCGGGAGCCTCGGGCCAGTTCGAATCGGAGTGGGGGTAGTCCATCTCCCAGCAGATGTTGTTGATGCCGATCTCGTGGCGCAGGGCCACCCCCACCGGGTCGGAGATGAAGCAGGTGAGGAAGTTGCGCCGGAACACGTCGCTGGGCTTGAGGTCGCCGAAGGACTGGCCCGTCCAGAGGTGGTGCATGTCGTAGGTCTTGTCGGCCCGGTCCATGAAGTACGGAACCCATCCGGATCCACCCTCCGACAGGGCGATCTTGAGGCCCGGGTAGCGGCGGGGCACCGTCGACCACAGCAGGTCCGACGCCGCGATCGAAGTGTTCATGGGCTGCATGTGGATCATCACGTCCATCGGCGCGTCGGGGGCGCTGACCACCATCTGACCTGACGACCCCAGGTGGATGGACAGCACCGTCTCGCAGTCGACCAGGGCCTCCCACAACGGGTTCCAGTAGTGGTCGTGGAAGCTGGGCTGGTCCAGCGGGACCGGGTTCTCGGTGAAGGTCATCGAGTGGCATCCCAGCTCGGACACCCTGCGCACCTCGGCCGCGCACTCCTCCGCCGACCAGATCATGGGCAGGGCCATGGGGATGAACCGGCCCGGATAGGCGCCGCACCACTCACCGATGTGCCAGTCGTTGTAGGCCCGTATCAGGTCGGCCGCAAAGTCCTTGTCGGGGTGGTTGGCGAACAGCCGTCCGGCGAAGCCCGGGAACGACGGGAAGCACATCGATCCGAGCACCCCGCCCGCGCTCATGTCCTTGACCCGTTCGTGGACGTTGTAGCAGCCGGGCCGGATCTCATCGAAGCTGGTCGGCTCGATGCCGTACTCCTCCTTGGGTCGCCCGGCCACGGCGTTGAGGCCGATGTTGGGGATGATCGAGCCGTTGAAGGTCCACACGTCGTCGCCGTTGTCGGTGTGGAGGATCTTGGGGGCCTCGTCGCGCCACTTGGCCGGCAGGTGATGGTCGAACATGTCGGGCGGCTCGCACAGATGATCGTCGACGCTCACCAGGATCATGTCGTTCATGTCCATGGGGCCCCCTCCTTCGCTACTCCTCGATGAAGTCGTAGTCGGCGTCGCCCTGCACGACTTGCTTGAGGATCTTGCCGGTGGCGTTCCGGGGCAGCGGCTCGGTCCGCAACTCCCAGTGGGCCGGAACCTTGATGTCGGCCAATGTATCGGCCACCCAAGCCTCGAGTTCTCCGATCAGGTTCTCGGCAGGCCGCGCGCCGTCGACCACCACCACCGCTTTGACCTCCTGGCCCAGCTCCCGGTGCTCAACGCCGAGCACGGCCGATTCGGCTACCGCGGGGTGGGCGTCGAGGCGCTGCTCGATCTCGGCGGGATAGATGTTCTCGCCGCCGCGGATGATGAGGTCGCTGCGCCGGCTCACCAGGAACAGCAGCCCGTCGCGGACGTAGCCGTAGTCGCCGGTGCGCAGCCAGCCGTCGCGGATGGTCTCCGCGGTGGCGGCGGGGTCGTTCCAGTAGCCGGGCGTGACCATCGGACCGGACAGGCAGATGTTGCCGACCTCGCCCTCGGGCAGCTCGCGCCCATCCTCGTCGGTGATGCGGACACCGACGATGGGCAGGGGGTAGCCGACCGAGTCGGGATGGGCCTTGAGCACGTCGTCGGCCGCGCTGGTGGCCAGACCCGAGCTCTCGGTCAGCCCGTAGCCGACGGTGACGCTGACGCGGGCGTGGGGCAGGGCGCTGCGGCACGTCTCCTGAAGCTCCGGCGACCAGAGCGACCCGCCGCCGCCGATGCTCACCACCGACGACGTGTCGTAGTCGCCGAGGCGGGGGTGCTCGACCAGCCTCCAGACCTGGGTGGTCACTCCCGACCATCGGGCGATGCCGTGCTCCTCGGTGAGGCGCAGGATCTTCTCGGCGTCGTAGCGGCCGGTGGTCCACAGATGGTTGAAGCCGGCTCCGACGGCCATCACCGCGCAGGCGTGCAGACCGGACACGTGGAAGAGAGGGCTGCACGCCAGGGTCGGCCCGCCGACGTCCATCGATTCGCCCGGGAAGCGCAGGAACTGGCGGGCGCCGATCATGTACGCGCAGTTCAGGTAGGCGAAGAAGTTGCGTTGGGTCTGGATGGCGCCCCGGGGTCTGCCGGTCGTGCCAGAGGTGAAGAGGATGGCGGCCGGGTCGTCGATGGCTATCGGGAAGTCGGGAAGGGGAGTGCCGGCATGGGCGTCGACCAGGCCGTCGACTGTCGTCGGGCTGCCCGGTTGGGTGTCCATGCCGATCACCGGCACGCCGGGATCTCCGTCGAGGCGCTCCAGGCGTCGGCGGTCGGCGATCAGCACCTTGGGCTCGGTCAGCTCGATGCCGTAGCGGATCTCGTCGCTCTTCCACCAGCCGTTCATGGCCACCGCGATGGCTCCGGCGCTGACCGTCCCCCAGAATCCCTGGATCCAGCCCGGCTGGTTGGAGCCCAGCAGGCCCACCCGGTCACCGGGTTCCACGCCGAAGCGCTGCGTGAGGGCCGCGGCCACCGCCCCCGCATGGTCGATGTTCTCGGCGAAGGTGGCGCTGCGACCGTCGTCGAAGAGGTAGTAGCGGGCCGAGCCGTCGCCACCGTGGTTGGCCGAGGCGGCCAGCAGGTCTCGCAGGCTGCGGTGCGGGCCGGCCACCACGCCCATCTCCATGCCGCCCACGTTCTCGGTGACGATCTCGAAGAACCCGCCCGGGCCGGTGAGCATGGCGTCGGCCTCCGCGACGGTCATCGCGGGCTGCTGGGTCATGCGCCCGACCCTACTGGAAGCGATCACTTAGGCTGCCGGTGTGGAGGGCGGCGGCACCATCGATGTCGACCATCAGGCTGCGGCCTTCATTGCCGACCGCCACCGTCGCTATGCCGAGCTGCGGAACGGTTGCCCGGTCGTGTTCAACCAGCACTACGGGGGCTTCTGGATGGTCACCGACTACGAATCGGTGGCCGCGGTGGCCCGCGACAACGACACCTTCGCCCACAAGTACGAGCCCGACTCCGACGATGGGATCTCCTACCACGGCATCTGTGGCATCCCCCGGCCGCCGTATGTGCCTCGGATGGGGGTGTCGGAGATCGACGGGCCCGAGCACGCCGACCTGCGCCGGGTGCTCAACCCGTACATGACGCCCCGGGTCATAGAGCGCCAGCGGCCGAGAATGGCGGCGGTATCGGCCTGGTTCCTGGACCAGTTCACCGAGGCCGGCGCGGCGGACCTGGTGCTCGACTACGCCACTCCGGTCCCGGCAGTGCTCACCCTCGAGTTGATGGGCATGGAATCGTCGAACTGGAAGCACTACGCCGACTTCTTCCACGCCACCTCCTCCTACGAGCCGTCCGATCCGAGGTTCCGCAGCGCAGTGGCCCGCCGCGACGACATGTGGGCCGAACTGGCCGGATTCGCCGCCTTCCGGCGGGACAACCCGGCCGACGACGTCACCACAGCCCTGGTGACCGCGGTCATCGACGGGCGGCCCCTGACCGACGACGAGATAACCGGGATCATGTGGAACCTGGTGGCCGGCGGCCTCGACACGACCACGTCGCTGGTCTCGTGGGGCCTGCACCATCTCGGCACCCATCCTGCCGACCGGACCCGCCTGAGGGGTGACCGGGGCCTGCTCGCAGGCGCCGTGGAGGAGTTCCTGCGCTACTACAGCCCCAGTGAGACGCTCACCCGCACCGCCACCCGCGACGTCGAGCTGGGCGGCCGGCAGATCCGCCGCGGCGATGTGGTGTTCATCAGCTGGGTGTCCGCCAACCACGACCCCTCGGTGTTCGAGGGCGCCGACGAGGTGCGCATCGAGCGAGCCGTCAACAAGCATCTCGCGTTCGGCCTGGGAGGCCATCGCTGCATCGGTTCGTCGATCGCTCGCATCGAATCGGAGTTGATGCTGGGCGATGTGCTGAGCCGCGTCGGCGACTACGAGATCGACATCAACGGCTTCAAGCCCTCTCCGGGCAACCTGCTCATGACCGGCGTGGTGGCGATGCCGGTGACGTTCACTCCGAGCGCCCGGTCGGGGGTAACCGACCCCTTCGGGGATTAGCCCCCGGCTGCGTGTAGGTTCGGCCTCTGTGAGTCAGCCGACTGGCAGCGAGCCGGAGGGTTCGTCTTCAGGTCGCGCTGACGGGTCCGACTCCGAGGCGGAGCGCACTGCAGGGCTGGTCGACCCCGTGCGCCTGGGCGACTGGATGAACGACCGGGGCCTGCCCGGAGCAGGCGAGCCGTTGTCGGTCCGGTTCATCTCGGGCGGAGCGTCCAACGAGATCTTCGAGGTGAGCCGCGGCGGCAACCGGTGGGCGCTGCGCCGCCCGCCGAGGAGCGTGCCGCCCGGTCGCAACCAGACCATGATGCGCGAGTACCGCATCCTGGCCGCACTCCGCGGCACCGATGTGCCCCACGCCCGGGCCGCGGGCGCTTGCGACGACCCCGACGTGCTGGGCGCCGCCTTCTACCTGATGGACTACGTGGACGGATGGTCGCCGATCAGCGAACCGGAATGGCCCGAGCCGTTCTTCTCGGACCTGGATGCCCGGGCCGGCCTGGCCTACGAGCTGGTGGAGGCCATCGCCCGGCTGTCGCGGGTCGACTGGAAGGCCAGGGGCCTGGAGGGCCTGGGACGGCCCGACGGGTTCCACGAGCGTCAGGTCGATCGCTGGTACGCGCACCTTGAGCGGTTCAAATTCCGCGACATCTGTGGGCTGGATGTCGCGGGGGACTGGTTGCGGGGACGGAGGCCTCGCAGCTACGAGCCCGGCATAATGCACGGCGACTACCAGTTCGCCAACGTGATGTTCCATCACGGAGCCCCGGCCCGGATGGCCGCCATCGTGGACTGGGAGATGGGCACGGTCGGCGACCCGCTACTGGACTTGGCCTGGGTGGTGATGGGCTGGCCCGACGGAACCGGGGGCGGGTCCGGGCGCCGGGTCAGCGGATACGTCGACTACACGGGCATGCCGGGGCGCGACGATCTGCTGGAGCGTTACTCGTCGGTGTCGGGCCGAGACGTCGACGAGATCGACTACTACGTGATCCTGGCCCGATTCAAGATGGCCATCGTGCTCGAGGGTGGCTACGCCCGGTTCGTGGCCGGCGGGGCCGACAACCCGAAGATGGAGGCGTTCGGCGCGGTGGTCCTCGACATGGCTGAGGCCGCAGCCGAACTGGCCCGCACCACGAGCCTCTAGCGCCATTTCCCGAAATTGATGTGGATTACCGCCCTCTGAGGGCCAAATCCGCATCAATTTCGGCGGGCGGCGGCGCCGGGCCGGGTGCGGCGTAGGTTGGTGGCTCATGGCGATCGATTTCTCCGTTGAGCCGGAGTTCCAGGCGAAGATCGACTGGATGGACCGGTTCGTCACCGAGGAGGTCGAGCCGCTCGACCTCTACTTCCGTGACACGGTCAGCCCGTTCGACCGCACCAACGCGACCGCCAACGCTTTGGTGCGCCCGCTGCAGCGGAAGGTGCAGGAGCAGGATCTGTGGGCCTGCCATCTCGGGCCGGAGTTGGGCGGCCCCGGATACGGGCAGGTGAAGCTGGCCCTCATGAACGAGATCCTGGGCCGGTCGCTGTGGGGCCAGATCGTGTTCGGATGCCAGGCCCCCGACTCGGGCAACGGCGAGATCCTGGCCCACTACGGCACCGAGGAGCAGCGCGAGCGGTACCTGCGGCCACTGCTGGCCGGGGAGATCTCGTCCACCTACTCGATGACCGAGCCCCAGGGCGGGTCGGACCCCAACTACTTCACCTGCCGGGCGGTGCGCGACGGCGGCGAGTGGGTCATCACCGGCGAGAAGTGGTTCGCCTCCAACTTCCGCTACTCGACGTTCTTGATCGTGATGGTCATCACCAACCCCGACGTGCCGGTGTACCGGGGCTCGTCGATGATGCTGGTGCCGTCCGACGCGGAGGGCCTGGAGGTAGTGACCGATGTGGGCTTGGGCTCGGAGCCGCTGGGCGAGGGGGACCATCCCCACCTGCGGTTCAACGACGTGCGGGTGCCGGCCGAGAACTTGCTGGGCGAGGAGGGATCAGGCTTCAAGATCGCCCAGACCCGCCTGGGCGGGGGCCGGGTCCATCACGCCATGCGCTCGGTGGGGACGGCCCAACGGGCGCTGGACATGATGTGCGAGCGGGTGCTGTCACGGGAGACCAAGGGCTCGCTGATCGCTGAGAAGCAGGCCATCCAGCACTGGATCGCCGACTCGTGGGTGCAGATCCAGCAGTTCCGCCTCCAGGTGCTGCATTGCGCCTGGCTGATCGACACCGTGGGCGACTACGCCAAGATCCGCCAGCACATCGCCGGAGTGAAGGTGGCCACGCCCAAGGTGCTGATCGATGTGGTGTACCGGGCCATGCACGCCCACGGCTCGCTCGGCGTGTCCAACCTGATGCCGCTGGCTCACATGTGGATGTCGGGGCCGGTCATGGGGATCGCCGACGGCCCGTCCGAGGTGCACAAGGACACCATCGCCAAGCAGGTGCTCAAGGGCTATAAGCCCCACGACGGCCTGTACCCGTCGATGCACCTGCCGACCCGCATCGAGGCGGCCCGGGCCCATATCGAGGCCCGGCTGGAGCACGAGATCGCCAACCTGTAGGGCGCGGGACGAGCGGGGTTCGACGAGGTGAGCGATTCCAGTGGCGTCTCCGAGTCTCGGGCTGCGATCGACGCGGCCAACGCCGCCGATCCCCGAAGCCACGACGGGAGGCCGCTGGCGCTGGCGCAGGGTCGGCGGGCCGAGGAGTGGGTAGTCCGTCTCGATCCGGAGGCCTCGGACGCGCTGAGGCTGGCGGCCCGGGCCCATCACCTGCGTCGCTGGGCGCTGCCCCGCTCGGACTATCCCGAGGGTCGGGCGGGCTACCTGCGCTGGCGGAGAGCGCAGCGGGAGCGCCACGCCCGAGACCTGGCCGCCATCCTCGACGAGGCCCGCGTGGACGGCTCAGTGGCGGACCGGGCCGCCCAGATCGTGGCCAAGCGGGGGCTGGGCTCCGACCCCGAGGTGCAGACCTTCGAGGACGCGGTGAGCCTCACTTTCCTGGAGACGGAGCTGCGCTCGGTGCTCGACCGGCTCGACGACGACACCAAGGCGGCCGACATCGTGGCCAAGACGATGGCCAAGATGAGCGCGGCCGGCCATGAGCAGGCCGTCGCGGTGGCCGCCACCCTCGACGAGCGCAGCTACCTGGTCTTCACCGAGGCCACCAGCCGCTGAGCGCGACCGGAGCCGTTCCGCAGTCGCGACACGGCGGCGTACAGCAGCCACGACAGGCACCAGACCACTACCGCGACGAGCAGGACGGTCTCGTCGCCAGGACTCAGACCGGGGGAGTGGAAGGGCTTCACGAAGTAGTTGGAGATGAAGCCCCCCCGGTACGGAGTCTCACCCGCGAGGCGCCAGAAGTGCTTCTCCCAGACCGTCAGCGGGCACGGCTGCTGGGTGAGGTTCACCGCAGCAGTCGGCACCAGCATGACCAGGTACCAGCCCATCAGCCGGGGCCTGCGTGCGGCCAGTGGAGCGCCCACGATGATGAACACGGCCAGTAGCCCGTGTGCGAGTGCTATCGAGATCGCCAGCAACCACGCACCCATGACCTCACACTACTGCGGCACGCTGTGGGGCCTCATGCCACCGGCCACGCTCGTGAGACGCGGCGGTTCGGTAAAGTGGCCCTTTGATGGTTGCGTTCGGTGGGAGGTTCTGATGGCTGTTGGAGGCGAGCCGCGCCGGCGAGGCGATTCGGAGCAGACGGCGAGACGGGTGGTGGAGGCCGCGGCCGCGGAGTTCGTCGAGCGCGGCTACGACGGGGCCGTCATCAGCGACATCGCTCGCCGCGCCGGGGTGACGCCGGGAGCCATCTACCCGCGCTGGCCGCACAAGAGTGACCTCATGGCGGCCGCTGTCGACCACCTCCTGGAGCAGTTGCTGCCCGAACAGAGGATCAGAAACCTGGGGCTCGAGGGGTTGCCGGCTCCGGACCTCCTGGCCGCCTGGGGAGCGAACCTGCTGGTCGCTGATCAAGTGCGAGACGTGCTGGTGCAGGTGTTCGGCAGCGCACGCAACAACCCGCAGGTCGAAGAGCGCCTGCAGCGATACCTGAATGATCAGGCCGCCCAACTGACCGGTCTGGTGGAGGGTGCCAAGGAGGCGGGCCTTGTCGACGCCGAGCACGAAACCGCTGCTCTGGTTCTGTTGATCCAATCGGCCGGGATAGGCACTCACTTGTTGAAGTCAGGTGGGCTGTCGGACCAGTATCTTCCCTCCGAGGCGAACTGGGTCGCGCTCATCGTGGGGGTCGTGGGCTCCGTAGGCTCCGTAGAACCCCAGACCTCGCAGGCCCAATAGCGCCCCTAGCGCCCGGCGTCAGTCGATGCCGAGTTGCGCCTTGCGTTCGCGGGCGTAGTTGGTGATGAGCTGGTCCGCGGTGAGTCCGATCACGGCCACGTTGAACCCGGCGACGATGCCCTCCCCGACGAGGGCCTGCTCGGTGCGGGCCAGCAGGATGTCGTCGCCGAGCCCGTCGATGCCACCGATGAAGGCCGAGATGATCACCAGCAGCAGCCCGAACAGCAGCACCTGGTTCATGCCCAGCATGATCTCGGGGAACGCCATCGGGAACTTGACCTTGCGCAGCACCTGCGTCCGGGTGCAGCCCGACATCTCGGCGGCCTCGATCATGTCGGCGGGCACGTTGCGCAGCCCGAGCATCGTGTAGCGCACCGCCGGCACGGTGGCGTAGATGACGATGGCGGTGAGGGCGGCGACCGGTCCCACCCGGAACAGCATCACCACCGGGATCAGGTAGATGAACGAGGGCAGCACCTGGAAGGTGTCCAGGATGACCTGGACCGAGGCGTAGCGACGGTCGCTCGTCGAGGCGAAGATCCCGATCGGGACCCCGATGACGACGCTGACGATCAGGGCCGCGACGACGAGGTACAGCGTCTCCATCGATTCGATCCAGAACCCCGAGAACGCCAGGTAGGCCACGAACGCCGCGACGATGGCGGCGAGCCTCCACCCGCCGAAGCGCCAGCCGACCGCGGCGACGAGGACCAGCAGCCCGATCCAGGGCAGAGCCTGGAAGGCGTCGCGCATCGGGAACAGGATCTCCAGGATCATGAAGTCCCGGAAGTGACCCAGAGGGGACTTCAGGTTGAGCTGCACCCAGTCGACCATCCACTCCCAGAACGGCTCGGTGCTGACCGTCGCCCCCTTGCGCCCATCGAGCACGACAATGTCGGTCCCGGGCAGGCGCAGCTCCCAGAGCCGGTCCGTGCTGACTATCCCGTCTCTGGGCAGCAGAGCGGCATACTCGGTCAGCCGGGCCACCACGATCCCGGCTGCGACCACGGCCGGGCCTGCGATCCAGAACGGATGCCGCGCCGTCCAGCTCTTGGTCATGTCGATGTGCTCGGGCCTGCGGGCGCCCAAGGCCTGGCCCAGCCGGTCGAGCATGATCGCCATCAACACGATGGCCACCCCCACCTCCAGGGCCTTGCCGATCCTCAGGCTCTGCAGGTAGTTCAGCAGCGGCAGACCCAGGCCGCGAGTTCCCACGAAGGACGCCAGCACGGTCATGCCGAAGCACTGCATCAGCACTTGGTTGATGCCGACCAGCAGCTGCGGGCGGGCCGCCGGCATCTCGACGCGCCACAGCATCTGCCATTTGGTGCAGCCCGACATCAGTCCCGCCTCGCGCACCTCCGGCGAGACCGAGCGCAGGCCCAGGATGGTGAGCCTGGCCATGGGCGGCACTGCGAACAGGACGGTGGCGATGGCGCCGGCCTCGTCGCCGATCCCGATGAACACCGAGATCGGCAGCAGGTAGGAGAAGTGAGGCATGGACTGCATCACGTTGAGCACCGGCACCAGCAGAGCCTCGAACCACTTGGCCTTCACCGCGGCGAGCCCTGAGGCCCAGCCGATCAGCGCGGCCAGCGGCGCCACTACGAACACGATCGACAGCGTGATCATGGAGTCCTTCCACACGCCGAAGACAGCCAGGTACAGCGAGCACCCGCCGGCCAGCAGCGCCAGCCGCCAGCCGCCCAGCTTGGTCCCGACCACCGCGAACAGGCCCACCAGCACGACCCAGGGCACCGCGCCCCACCCGAAGGTGTTGAACATGGCCAGATACAGCGAGCACGCCCCAGCCAGAGCCGCCAGCCGCCACCCGCCGAGCAGGGCGCCGATCCCGGCGAGCAGGCCGATGATCACGATCCAGGGAACCGGGCCCCAGCCGAAGGAGTCGCCGCCCGAGATCAGCAGCTGCTCGCTCAGATCGAGGGGCCACTCCAGCCAGCCCGACACCGTGCGGGTGACGTCCTTTAGGTTGAACAGGCCGAGCAGTTCCTCGTCCTTGAGGTACAGCAGGGCCTCGTTGGCCCAGTCGGGCAGGAACCGGAAGTCGCCCAGCTTCGACAGCCAGTCGGGGAACAGGCCGGGCGCGGCCTGATGGATGATCTGGATGACGATGTAGGGCGACAGCAGCAGCAGCGCCATCCGCCAGCCCCTCGTGCGGCGGAGCTGCTCGATGATGCTGGAGGGCGCAGCAGTCTCGACCGCGCTCCCAGGCGCTTCGGTCTCGACGGGCGCAGCCATCAGCCGGCGCCGGAGTCTGCGCCCTCGGGGTCGCCGGTGCCCCACACCGCGTCGATCACCGCATCGCGGCTGAGGCTCCCCACTGCGGCGCCGTCCTCGGCCACCGCCAGCGGGTGCGGGCTGGCCAGCACCGCGGGAGCGATCTCGCGCAGCACGGCGTCAGCATCGACCGTCTCGGCGTCCTCCGGAGCGTCCGAGGCGTCTCCCATGACGCTGCGGGCGGTGAGGATCCGGTCGCGCTGCACGTCGCGGGCGAAGTTCCGCACGTAGTCGGTCGCGGGCTGGGTGACCAGGTCCTCGGCCCGCCCCAACTGGACGATCTGGCCCTCATAGAGGATCGCGATGCGGTCTGCCAGGCGGATCGCTTCGCTGAAGTCGTGGGTGATGAACACGATCGTCTTGTGCAGTACGGACTGGAGCCGAAGGAACTCGTCCTGCATCTCTCGCCGGATCAGCGGATCGAGCGCCGAGAAGGGCTCGTCCAGGAACCAGACGTCCGGCTCGACCGCCAGTGATCTACCGATGCCGACGCGTTGCTGCTGGCCGCCGGAGAGCTCCCGGGGGTAGTAGCCACCGCGACCCTCCAAACCCACCAGGGCGAGGATCTCGGAGGCTCGCTCCCGGCGGGTGGCGCTGTCGACGCCCTGCACCTCCAGCGGGAACACGACGTTCTCGGCAACGGTGCGATGGGGGAACAGCGCGAAGTGCTGGAACACCATGCCCATGCGGTGGCGGCGGATGTCGATCAACTCCTTGCCCGAGGCGGCCAGCAAGTCGACGCCGCCGAAGTGAACGCTGCCCGAGGTCGGCTCGATCAGGCGCGACAGGCAGCGCACCAGCGTGGACTTGCCCGAGCCGCTGAGACCCATCAGCACGAGGATTTCGCCGGGCATCACGTCGAGGCTGGCCGACACCACCGCCGGGATGTACCCGGCCTCCTTCACGGTGTCGACGCTGGGTGTTCCGTCGTGGTGCTTGAGGAACTTCTCGGGATCGGGGCCGTACAGCTTCCAGACGTCGCGGCACGAGATCATCGCGTCAGCGTTCACCGCAGCACCATCCGCGCCTCCACGAGAGAACCGGCCGGGGGAGGCGATGCCTCCGCCCGGCCGGCACTCTAACGGACGAGCAACTACTACAAGGTCGGACCGTAGGGAGATCTAGCCGGCTAGCCAGCCTTGCCAGAGGTCCTCGTTGGCGGCCAGCCATTCCTGGGCGGCCTCAGACGGCTCCTTGCCGTCGACGTCGACCGCGGCGGCCATGGCGGCCAGCATCGGGTTGGTGAAGTCCATGCGCTGCACGATCGCAGCCGCGGTGGGCCACTTCTCGGGGAAGTGCTCGCCCACGCCGGTCTTCAGGTAGCCGTCGGCGGGGTTGCCGCAGTCGTGGGTCAGTTCGGCATTGGTGCCCCAGGACGGGTCGGTGCGGCAGGCGTCCTCGAATGTGGGGAACTCGATGAAGCGGCCCTCATAGACGGCCTCCACGAAGTTCGGGGTCCAGTTGAACAACACGATGGGCGTGTTGTCGACCGAAGCCGCGTCCAGCTCAGCCCACAACGTGGCCGCCGACCCGGCGTTGATGACCTCGAAGTTCATGCCGAGGCCCTCGACCCGTTCCTCGTCGCCCTTGAGCCAGTCCACCGGACCGCCCAGGAACCGGCCCTTGTCACCGGTCTCCGCGGTCGCGAACAGGTGCGCACAGTCGTTGAGCGCCTGCCAGTCGGGAAGGCCGGGGCACTGCTCCTCGACGTAGATCGGGTACCACCACTCCTCGCGGGTCACCGCGTTGTGGGTGGCCCAATCCAGCACGCAGCCCTTGTCGACCTGCTCCTGGAAGGCCACGCCGAAGGCGCCCTCCCAGACCTCGTGCACAAGCTCGATGTCGCCGTCGCACATCGACTGGTAGACGACCTGGCTGTCAGAGGGCACGTACTCCACCGAGAAGCCGGCGGCCTCGAGGATGCCGCCCACGACCTCGGCGCCCACAAGCTGGCTGGACCAGTTGTGCAGCGGGATCCGGATCGGATCAGACGAATCCGCCGCAGCCGTCTCTGCAGGAGCGGCCGCGGCCACGTCGCCGCTGATCCAGCCTTGCCAGAGGTCCTCGTTGGCGGCCAGCCACTCCTGGGCGGCCTCCGATGGCTCCTTGCCGTCGACGTCCACCGCGGCGGCCATGGCGGCCAGCATCGGGTTGGTGAAGTCCATGCGCTGCACGATCGCAGCCGCGGTGGGCCACTTCTCGGGGAAGTGCTCGCCCACGCCGGTCTTCAGGTAGCCGTCGGCGGGGTTGCCGCAGTCGTGGGTCAACTCGGAGTTGATGCCCCACTCGGGGTCGGTGCGGCAGGCGTCCTCGAATGTGGGGAACTCGATGAAGCGGCCCTCATAGACGGCCTCCACGAAGTTCGGGGTCCAGTTGAACAACACGATGGGCGTGTTGTCGACCGAAGCCGCGTCCAGCTCAGCCCACAGCGTCGCGGCGGAGCCCGCGTTCACCACTTCGAAGTTCATGCCGAGGCCCTCGACCCGTTCCTCGTCGCCCTTGAGCCAGTCCACCGGACCGCCCAGGAACCGGCCCTTGTCACCGGTCTCAGCCGTCGCGAACAGGTGCGCACAGTCGTTGAGCGCCTGCCAGTCGGGAAGGCCGGGGCACTGCTCCTCGACGTAGATCGGGTACCACCACTCCTCGCGGGTCACCGCGTTGTGGGTGGCCCAATCCAGCACGCAGCCCTTGTCGACCTGCTCCTGGAAGGCCACGCCGAAGGCGCCCTCCCAGACCTCGTGCACAAGCTCGATGTCGCCGTCGCACATCGACTGGTAGACGACCTGGCTGTCAGAGGGCACGTACTCCACCGAGAAGCCGGCGGCCTCGAGGATGCCGCCCACGACCTCGGCGCCCACAAGCTGGCTGGACCAGTTGTGCAGCGGGATCCGGATCGGATCAGACGAATCCGCCGCAGCCGCAGCCTCATCGGCAGGATCGGCCGGCGCCTCGGCCGGTGCGGCTTCGGCTTCGGCATCGGGGGCAGCCGCAGGAGCGTCGGTCGCCGCTGGCTCGTCCCCATCGTCGTCGCCGCAGGCTGATGCCAGCAGCGCGATGGCTACCAGCGCAGCCACCATTGGTCTTGCCTTGATCATGGTTCCCTCCAGTGTGGGACGGTTCTTCTTTGGGCTCATGGGCTTGCCCCTTCGCGAGCGGCGCTCCCGTTCGGGTCGGCCGCGCGGTCAGGTTTCCTCAAAGTAGCAACGTCTCAACTCTTGTTCAAGTGAAGTACTAGGTGGTACTAGTAGCCGAGTCTATTGTTCTTGGAGCAGATGGCTGTAGGTGGCGGTCTCGATGTCGGTGTAGAGCCGGTAGGAGCGAGGGTCGGCGAACGGGAGCTGTTGGCTGATGTAGGTGCCGGCGACCTGGTTGTCCATGTCGATCCAGAAGTAGGAGTTGGCTATGCCGGCCCACATGAGCCCGCCGGCGGGGCGGCCGGTGGGCAGTGGCTCCTCGTTGATCTGGAAGGTCAGGCCCCAGCTCTTCTCGATGCCGGGAAAGAACTCGGCGTCGTTGCTGAGCTCGGGCCTCGCCGTGGGCAGGGCGACCACCCGGAGGTCTCCGATGTGGTTGGCCGTCATCTGGTCGACTGTCTCAGGGCGCAGCACCGCCATGCCGTGGAGGCTGCCCCGGCCCAGGATCATCTGCAGGAAGCGGCAGTAGTCCTCGGCCGTGCTGTATAGCCCGCCGCCGCCCGACGGGAACTCCGGCTCGGGAGACCGGGCGAGCTCGATGGCGGCCAGCGAGCCGTTGGGCTGCCGGGCGTGAATCGCCGAGAGCCGGGACCGCATGTCGTCGCTGATCCCGAAGGCGGTGGAGGCCATCCCCAGCGGATCGAGGATGTGCTCGTCGAGGTAGTGGTCGAGCCGGTGGCCCGAGACCTCCTCCACCATGCGGCCCACGATGTCGATGCCGATGCCGTACATCCAGCCCTCACCGGGATCGAACAGGGCCGGCATCGTCGTGGTCGCCACCAGCTCCCCGCTGGTCATCGAGACGGTCCCGGCGGCCTGCTGGTAGCGCAGCAGCAGGCCGCTCCAGGTGTCGTAGCCGAACCCCGACGTATGGGTCAGCAGGTGACGCAGGGTGATCGGGGCCCTGGCCGGCCGCACGACCGGCCGCCCGCCGTCGTCGAAGCCCTCGAGCACGCCCGCGTCAGCCAGGTTGGGCAGCACGCTCGCGGCGGGCGCGTCGAGGTGGAGTCGGCCTCGCTCCACGAGCTGCATGGCCGCCGTGCCGGTGATGGCCTTGGTCATGGAGGCGATCCAGCAGACCGTGTCGAGTGTCATGGAGCCGGCGCCGGCCGCGGCGTCGGCCGACCGCTCCCCCGCGGCCGCGGCGGCGAGGAGCCCGTCGCCGGTGACGACCTGGGCGGCTGCGCCCACGACGTCGCCGGCGCCCACGCCCCTGTCGAGGATCGCCTGCACCTCGTCCTGCAGCGCCACCAGAGCCTCCCTGTCAGTCGAGCAGCGCCTCGACCGAGCCGGCCCAGCGGACGTGATCGCCAAGCGTTGCCGGGTCGAACCCGGGCACCGCCAACGACGATATGCCGAGCCCGCGGGCCAGGGCCGCGATCGGGGCCGGGTCGAGATCCTCGAACACCAGATCCGTGAGGGCCTCAGGCGGGACGAGGGCTGCCGCGGCCGGCAGGTCGCCCCGCACGAGCTGTTCCCGGATGGCCTCTACCCCGGTGTCGTCCAGTCCCCATCCGAGCCGCACCGGAGCAGCCGTGTTGAGGGAGGCGTAGACGGCGACGTGCATGATCGACGCCTGCGGAGCGTCGCGGTGGCGTACCAGCGGTGCCCAGACCAGCTCCGGCGGACGGGGCCGGCCGGAGGCGCCGGCATGGACGATCGACGCCGAGCGCTCCAGGTCCGACGCCGGGATCGCCCACAGCAGGACCCGGTCGGCCAGCGCACCCGTGGCGTGCAGCATGTTGTCGCCCCGCCCCGCCATCAGGATCGGGACGGGATCGAGGCCGACGTCGAGACGGCGGCCCGATGCCGCATCGAGCGCCCCGCTGGCCGCGACCTCGCGCAGGAAGGTGACTAGCTCGGCGACCCTCTCCGCCGCGTCCTGCCGGGAGATCCCGGCCGCCGCGGTGACCTCGGATCCGCCGGCTGCGATCCCGCAGAACACGCGGCCGGGCGCCAGCTCCTGCAGCGTGGCCAGCGCCGACGCCGTGTGGAACTTGTGACGCATGTACGGGTTGGTCATGGCCGGTCCGAGCCCGATGCGTTCCGTCTGTGAGGCGACCTCTCCGAGCAGCATCCACACGTCGCGCCACCAGAAGGCGTCGGCGATGCCGATCCACGCCGCTCCCGCTCCCTCGGCTGCCCGGGCGAGCCCGACCGCGGCCTCCACGTCGGGGTTGGCCACATGGTTGATCACGCCGACCATCGTTCACCTTCTAGTTCGGCTAGTTCGGCGGTCATGGCGGCGAAGGCCTCGGCCGCGTGATCGACGCCCTCGTGCAGGTCGTCCTGGAGCAGGGCGAGCCCGATGCTCGTGGGCCGGTGCTCGCGGACCAGTTCCGCCAGCCGCCGACCCACCACCGGAGGCCGGCCCGCCAGCATCACCCGTTCGAACACGGTGTCGTCGATCAGCGTTCGCGCCGGTTCCGGATCGCCGCCCCGGAGCGCCCCGGCGGCCGACCTCACGGCGTTGACGTCGAGCCCGAGCTCCTCCCGCACTTCCAGCGGGGTGTCGAGCAGCGACCAGATCATCTCGGGCCGGTGTCGCTCCACCGCCTCCTCGGTGAAGGCGACGCTCGGGTACAGCGCGATGTCGATCGGGCGCTCCGACCGGGCCCAGTCGACGACGGCGGGGTAGCGGAACGGGGGCATGCCGGACACGAAGGCACCGTCGGCCAGCTCGGACGCGAGCCGGTTGAGCCGGGGCCCGCGCGCTCCCACGAAGACCGGCAGCGGCGCACCGGCGGCCGCCTCGTCGACAGCGACGTCCGGAGGCGTGTAACCGGCCGTCGGTGTCCTGGTCGCAACCGCCCGGGTGACATCGAGGAACTCACGCACACGGTCGACGGGCTTGCAAGCCTCCAGGCCGAACGGCGACAGCGACATCTGTCCCCCCGCACCGACCCCGAGCACGGCTCGGCCGCCGCTGAGCTCGTGGACGGTGAGCATGCTCGCGGCCGCCACACCGGGATGGCGCACGTACGGGTTCGTGATGCCGGTGGCCAACCGGATCCGGTCGGTGACGACCGCCGCGGCCGCGAGCACGGCGAAGGGATCGCGTGCCGGCCCCTCATCGCCCACCCACAGCTCGTCGAGGCCGCGATCCTCGACATGGCGGGCCAAGTCGACCAGCTTGGGGGCGGGCGCGTCGGGAAAAACCCACACACCGACCGCAGGAACGGTGTCGCCGCTCACGGCACCGGTCTACCATCGCAGCAATGGCCTGGATCGACACCGTCTCGTGGGACGACGCCTCCGGTCCGCTCCGCGACGCCTACGACTGGCAGGCGGCGAAGCTCGGCGAGCCGGCCGAGTTCACCATGCTCGGCAGCCTCCACCCCCCGATAGTCGAGGAGCGGCTCCGGCTCTATCGCGCCGTGGAGCACTGCCCGTCGCAACTCACCGCCATCGAGCGCCAGTCGGCCGCCCTGGTGACGTCCCGTCTCAACGGCACCGACCATTGCGCCTCGGGTCTGCGGCTCAAGCTCGAGTCGCTCGGACTGGCCACCGAAGTGCTGGACGCCATCGACGCCGACCCGGTCGGGGTGAAGTCCGGGGACGGCCGCCTCGATGCGATCTGCGCGTATGCCGCCAAGCTCACTCAGTCGCCCGCGGCTGTGACCGAGCACGATCTCGAACCGCTGCGAGAGCACGGGCTGAGCGACCTCGACATCCTCGACCTCAACAACATGGTCGCCTACTACGCCTACATCAATCGGGTGGTCATGGGGCTCGGGCTCCGCAGCGTGATGACGTCCACCCACCAAGCGACCAGCGCCGTCCCGGACGAGCGCTGACGCTCGACCGGGCGGCCTACAGCTGGGGCATCACCTCGGCGGCGAGGATCTCGACGGTTCGCAGGGAGCTGGCATCGTCCTGCCCGGGGATGATCGAGAGGTCCCCAACGCCCAGCTCGGCGTACCGGCCGAGGGTGTCGACGAGCTCGCCGGTTGAGCCGGTGATCGCGTGCCAGTCGACGACGTTGCCGGTCACATCGTGTGTGCCGTATTCGAGCCGGGTCCGATGAGCCAGGAACTCCCCGCCCGCGTCGAAGAACCGTCGGGCGACGGGGGCCAGTTCGTCTGGGGTGGCCCGCGAGGACAGGAAGGGCAGATCCAGCGCCGCGGCTCGGGCCATGGTCGCAGCCGCTCCGGCCAGCCATACCGGCGGCGGGCCGGTGCTTGAGGGTCCGGGCGACAGCGTCTCGTCGGGGAGCAGCCGGCGGAGGTCTGCCAGGCTCGCGTCGAAGACCGCGGCCCGATCGGCGAAGGCGATTCCCCTCGCTTCGAGGTCCTGGGCCCAGAACCCGGGCGTGACCACGAGGACGAATCCGCCGCCCGCCATCCGGTGCAGCGTGTTGGCCTGCTTGGCGAGCCACGACGGATCGCGCAGCGGGAGGATCGCAGCCGCGATGCCGACCCGGGCGGTGGGGTACCGCCCGGCCAGCCACGCCAGCTCGGCCAGGCTCTCCATCCCGCCGGCCCATCCGGTGAAGTCCGGGTTGGCGAGGTAGCCGTCGCCGAGCCACAGCGTGTCGAGGCCGCCCTCAACGGCGATCCGGCTCAGCTCGAGCGTGGTCTGTTGTGTAGTGGCGAACGGCGAGATCCCGATACGCACATCAGCTCCGGTGCATCGTCAGCTCGCCTCTCTCGCGAGAACGGATCATAGTTGGTGATCATCGCGTGGGTGGACGACCGCGAGAAGCGACCTTTGATGTTGAACTTGTATTGGTACTCATAGTGGTGCACTCGCAAGTGTTCGACACCGTGGTAAAGGTCCTCAATGAGAGGCGTCGCCTTGCAGACCAACATGAACCGTCCGGTGAACTGCATCAGAGCCTCGGCTAGACGTCGTTGATCTTGTTCAGCAAAGTCAAGAGTGTCGTACTTGGAGAACGATGAGTCGTACGGCGGATCGACAAACATGAAGTCCTCCTGGCAGAACTCGAAGCAGTCCAAGAAGTCGGCGAAGTCGAGAGCCGACAGATTGAGGCGCCTCAATTTGGCCACTACCGCGTCGGAGCGAAGATGGTCTACCTTCTCGCGCAGGTTCTTGTTCTTGGCGTAGGCCCGCCCGAAAGGGACGTTGAAGTGGCCGTTCGCATTGACGCGGAACATTCCTCCGTAAGCCAGCTCCCTTAGGAGGAAGAAGTCGGCAGCCCGCTGAACTGTTGTGAGCGTGGATGCGTTATACCGTTCCCGGCAGTCGTAATAGATGGCGTCTCTCTCGGCGAGTGGGGCCAGCTCCCAATCTTCGACGATGGAATACAGATGCTTGAAGAACCGCTCATCGTCGTGCTTGACGCAACGGTAGAACTCCATCAGGTCGGGATGAAGGTCGTTGGCATGAGACTCGGCGTCAATGGCATCGAAGTAGACGCTGCCTCCACCGAAGAAGGGCTCGAAGTAGCGTGAATGTTCGGGTATCCGAGGTGCGATGAGCGGCAGCTCGGACCGCTTCCCGCCCGGCCACTTGAGCAGCGGGCGGCAAGGAGTCAATTCGCCGCCGGTACGTTCCCTACCGGCTGTTTGCACCTCCGCGGCGTCGCTCACCGACACGACAATACTGAGCCGCCCTCAACCCGGCACGGGCCGGTCAGGCCAGCAGCGCGCATGGTCAGACCGGGCCGCGGCAGCGCCATGTTGTGGCGGACCTGCTCGTGGGCGAGCCCGTAGACAACACAGCGAGTCGACGGCCCGCGCGGCTGGTCCTCCTCGCGGTGTGCGTGGTCAAGAGATGCGGATGGCACTATCGCGTTTACATTGGGATGCCTGGGCCACAGGAGGGGGATATTCCATGTTGCAAATGGCACCGGAAGAGATGCGCGAGCTGGCACGCCATGTGACGGACATTCTGGTGGAGCGCGCCGAGGGTCTGAGGAGCCGTCGGGCTTGGGAGGGAGACTTCAAGGACGCCTTGGCCCATCAGCTGGACGAGGAGCCGCCGGAGACCGGCCAGCCGGCGCGCGATGTGATCGACCGGGCAGTGCGGGACGTGCTGACCAACACTCTGCGACTCGATCATCCGCGATCGTTCGGTTTCGTGCCGACGTGCCCGACCTGGCCGGGCGTTCTGGCCGACTTCATGGCGTCGGGATTCAACGTGAACGCAGCGACTTGGCTCACTGCGAGCGGCCCCTGCCAGCTCGAGGAACTCGTTGTCGACTGGTTCCGAACGTGGTTTGGGCTGCCCGAGGGCGCGGGCGGGCTGCTGACCAGCGGCGGGTCGGCGGCTGCGCTGCATGCGTTCGTGGCGGCACGCGAGGCGGCCGGCAATCCGGATCGTGCTGTGGCCTACATGAGCGATCAGAGTCACAGCGCGCAGATCCGGGCCGCCCGCATCGTGGGTATCGCGCCTGATCGGATTCGGGTGCTTCCGAGCGAAGCCTCCGGCCGGATCGATCCCGGCGCGGTGGAGGCCGCAATCGCCGCGGACCGATCCGCGGGATGCACACCCGTGGTCGTGTGTGCCAACGCCGGCACGGCGGCTGCGGGTGCCGTCGATCCGCTGCCGGAGCTGGCGGAACTCTGCGCGGCAGAGGGGGTGTGGTTTCACATCGATGGGGCTTACGGCGGATTCGCCGTGCTGGCACCGCGGGGCGCAGCGGCGCTCGAGGGCATCGAGCGGGCGGACTCGCTCAACGTCGACCCGCACAAGTGGCTGTTCCAGCCCTACGAGGCCGGCTGCATCCTCGTGCGCGACGGCAGCACCCTGGAGAGCGCCTTCGCGATGCATCATGACGTGTTGCAGGATTCGGTATGGGGCGCCAGGCACGCCAATCCGGTGGACCGGGGCATCCAGCTGAGCCGCAGTTTCCGCGCGTTGAAGATCTGGATGTCGGTCCAGGCTTTCGGGCTGGCGGCGTTCCGCGCCGCCATCGACAACGGACTCGACCTGGCGGAGCGAGCCGCGGAGTATGTGCGAGACAGCACCACGTTGGAGTTGGTGTCGGCGTCGCTGAGCATCGTGTGCTTCCGCATCAACCCCGGCGACCTCAGCGAGGATGCCCTCACTAGCGTCAACCGCGAGGTGCTGGCGCGGATCTTCTGGGGCGAGCGCGCCTTCCTGACGTCCACGATGGTCAACGGGCGATTCGTCCTGCGGCTTTGCATCATCAACCACAACTCGACTTGGGACGATGTGCGCGAGACGCTTCAAGCGGTTGAGCGGTGCGCCGCGGAGGCCATCGGCTCCTCATCGACCAGCGGGCAATGACCGCCGACGAGACGCGGCCACCGCGGCGGCGAGTCGCGATCATCGGTGGGGGTGTCTCCGGGCTCGGGGCCGCATGGGCGCTGAATCATCACCCCGACCGCTTCGACATCCGGCTCTACGAGGCGTCCGAGCAGATCGGCGGCAACGCCATCACGGTCGACATGCCCCAGGACGACGGCACATCGATCCCCTTCGACATCTCGGTCACGGCCTGCATTCCGTCGGTGTACGACCACATCCTGCTGTTGATGGAGCAGTTCGGTATCGAGCTGCTCGATACCCGGTTCAGCTACAGCGTCAAGTACGGAGGGCGCGTCTATGCCCACGACTTCGATTCCGACATCAGGGAGCAGTTGCAGCACGAGATCACCTACATCATGCACAACCAGCAGCCATGGGCCAATCGATCCGACAAGCCCTGCCTGGTCACCTACAACCCGACAAGTCCCATAGACGAGCAGAAGATCATCAAGAAGTGGTGGTTCCAGCACATCGTCCACGACGTGCGCCACATGGCGGTGCTCGTCAGCCTGTTCCGCTTCATCCAGGGCAGGAGACGGACCTGGCACTGCGGCGCCCATACGCTGATCAACAGCCAGGAGACCTGCTTCGTCACCGGCCTGGCAGCTGCGACACAGCTTGGTGCCGACTATCCCTTCGATGATCCCGCAGCCAAGCGGTCATTCAACTTCTACGGCAGCATCCTGTACGGCTCGCGATTCCGCAAGGTGTCAATCTCGGGGCGTGCCGCTGAGGAGTCATGAGCGCTCTGGGCCTGGCCGCGCTGGTGGCCGGTGTGCTGATGGCCGCCTGCTGGCTGGTGAGCCTGCCCAGGCGCGACGTGTCGATCGTCGATCCGCTGTGGCCGATGGTGTTCGTGGCCGTGGCCTGGTCGTTGTGGCTGTGGAGCGACGGGAGCGACAGCGGTCGGGCATGGTTGATGCTGGTGATGGTGTCCGCCTGGGGCCTGCGGCTGGGCGCCCACCTCGCCGCTCGCAAGTGGGGCGAGCCCGAGGACTTCCGCTACCAGGCCCTCAGGCGGCGCCTGGAGCCGTTCTGGCTGTGGAGCCTGCTGGTCGTGTTCGTCCTTCAGGCCGGGCTGGCGGTGGTGGTGTCACTGCCGGTCCAGGCGGTGCTGGGCGATCCCGACCCGTCACCGCTCGGTTGGCTGGACTGGGTGGGAGCGGCGGTCTGGGCGGTGGGGCTGGCCTTCGAGTCGGTGGGCGATGAGCAGCTGCGCCGCTTCAAGGCCGACGAAGCCAACCGGGGCTTGGTTATGGACCGGGGCCTGTGGCGCTATAGCCGCCACCCCAACTACTTCGGCGACAGCGTGGTGTGGTGGGGCATCTGGCTGGTCGCCGGAGCGGCCGGGGCGTGGTGGACCGTCGCCGGGCCGCTGCTCATGACGATCCTGCTGCTGAAGGTCTCAGGGGTGACCGTGCTGGAGCGCAGGATGGGCAAGCGCCGCCCCGGCTACGCCGACTATGTGGCCCGCACCAGCGCCTTCGTCCCGATGCCGCCCACTCCGGTCGAACGATCCTGCGCGGACCACTGAATGAGGCGGTGACGGCGAGTTGCAGACCGCGATGGGCCTGGCCCCCGACGCCTTCCTCCAGGCGATCCCCCAGGTGGGCAACTACGGCGAGATCTTCGGCCGCCACCTCGAACCGGCCGGTTTGACCCGCGCCGGCACAGTCGACGCCAGCCGGCGCGACGGCGGCCTCATCTACGCCCCACCAGCCCGATAGGACCCCCACACGAAGTTCGGGCTACAACGCCAGCGGCCGCCTGCACACAGCCCCGGCATCTACCTGGAGAGCCCCCCGCAGGGAGAGTTCAAGGACGTCTCCGCCGGATCGCGTCGCACCTGTGCGCTTCGCGATGACGGCAGTGCCGCCTGCTGGGGACGGAACTTCGACGGCGTGTCCGAGGGCGGACTTTCGCCACGAACTGCATACACACACCTCATGAGAATTGTATACAGATGCTCCCAGGGATTGTTCCAGCAATTGTATACAGACCTCCAGCAACTGTATACAGACCTCATCGGAATTGTATACAGACCTCATCGGGATTGTATACACAAACTCTCACAATAAATCCTTAAGAAATGCGTGAGTAATAGCGCACAGTGGGATATATTCGCCCGGACTTTTGGGGCGTCTCGCCCTGAAGCCGCTCCGCTGCAAGTGGCAGCGAGTCTGTACTGACCGAATGAAACCGATAGAGCCGATGTGGGTGACAGGAGGTCATGATGACCGTGTTCGACGCCGGGAGCGACAGCAGCAGGATGCGGCTCCTTCTGCGGGCGGCCATGCCCGCTGCCCTTGCCCGAGTCTGCGTTCTGGTCCTTGCTGCCGGCCGTCGCCTGCAACCCGCGGGAGGCCCGTCATGACGCGGCGCGCCTGGCCTTCCCTTCTGTCCCCGCTCCTGCTGCTGGCGGTGCTCGCTGCCCTGGCGGGCCTCGTCGTCGGCGACGCGCCGCCCGCCTCCGCGAGCGACAGCACCACCACGCCGACGGTGCCAAACAGCGAGGCGGCGGTGGAGCTTCCCGGTCCGGTGACGGGCCTGGGGCTGACGGTCACGGCGGAGGGCGCCGTGACGGTGAGCTGGCAGGCCCCGGACACGGGCGGCGCGCCCAAGCGCTACATCGTCCACCTCAAGCCCGAGGGCGGCAAGAGAGGCAGCGGCAAGACCAAGAGGCCCAAGGCCAAGAAGACGACGGTGACCTTCGACAACTTGGAATCCGGCACCACCTACAGAGTATGGGTGCGCGCCCAGAACGCAGCCGGCAAGGGCGAGCGGGTCCACTCCACCATCACGCTGCCCCAGGCGGAACCCCCGCCCAAGGAGATCACCCCGCCCCAGGAGCTCATCCTGCCCCAGGAAGTCGCGCCGCCGGAGGAGACCAACCCGCCTGAGGACGTCGTCCCGCCGGACGACGGCGGCGGGCAGGACCAGGGCGAGGACCAGACCGAGGACCAGACCTCGGACCAGGGCGAGGACCAGGGCGAGGACCAGACCTCGGACCAGGGCGAGGACCAGGGCGAGGACCAGGCCTCGGACCAGGGCGAGGACCAGGCCCTCGAGCCCGCTCTGGTGAGCAATTTCGGCCAGGAGCGGAGACGGAGCGACTGGTCCACCAACAACTTCGTGTCCCCGCAGGGGTTCACGACCGGGAACGCAGACACCACTCTGGAGAGCATCGAGGTGTCCATCCGCGCGACGCTGCACGCGGGGCACATCGCGACGGTGCGTGCGGAGCTGTGGTCGGCGGCGGCGGGAGGCGAGCCCGGATCGAAGCTCGTCGACCTGGTCGTCCCCGACGTGATGGCCAAGGGCCGCGTGGCCTTCGCGGCGCCGCCGGACACCGTGCTTTCGGCCAACACCACCTATCACTTCGTGCTGTACACCACCGGGAGGGTCGACCTGCGGGTGGTTGCCACCTTCTCGAAGGACGAGGACGCCGGCGGCGAGGACGGCTGGAGCATCTCCGACGTCAGCTACCACATCCTGGCGCAGACGCCGGAGGGGCAGAGTTGGATCGAGGTCAGGCGCAGCGGCGTCATGTTGATGCGCGTCATCGGCGGCGACCAGCCCGGGCAATAGAAGCGAGGGTTCTGCAGATCAGAAGCAACCACCCTGTCGAATAGAGAACCGGCCCAGGCCGCGATGTCGGCGGAGACGGCGAGCCGACGGCACGCCACCTCGGCATCGTCCAACAGCTGCTGACGCCGCTAGCGGCGAGTCCGAGGCGGGGCGTCGGTGGCGATGGCAGCGGTCGCGGCCGCTGGCATAGGAGTGTCTGCCGGCCCCTCGTGTGCGATACGGGTATGCGCGATCTCATAGGGCCGGCCATCTACGGTTTGTGCTACCTGTGTCGATCCGGTTCCGCTGTCCCCGCCGCGTTGGTCTAGGTGCTGGAGGAGTCTTTGTGGTCGGCGGGTTGTTGCTGTCGGGTTGGGCGACCAGTGATGATCGGCAGCGGGCTGTGTCCTCTGTGGCTGCGGCGAGCGCAGCGACGCCCGACGCCGGCTCTGGGGGTTCGCAGGGCACGGCGGGACAGATGGCGGCGTCGGATGCTGGGGGGTCGGCGGCGCCCGCACGCTACGGGTACCGCCAAGCCGAGAACCATCCCGCGGCGTCATATGCTGGGGGGTCGACGGCGCCGGCACGGCAGTGCCCGCTCTCGGAGCTTGAGGGTTTCGTGGTGTCTGACCCTTCGCCGGTGCCGGCCAGCATCGAGGTGTCGCAGGCACTGTACGGCTGCGCCCACGAGGTCGGTTTGGCGCCCGCCGGTGACCGTGCGGCGGTCGCGGCGCTGGTGGCACGCGGCGTCGGCGGTCCGCTGCTGTTGACGGGTCCGCGGTTGGATGCCGCGCTGGTCCAGGAGGTCAGGCGCCTGGAGCCCGACCGTGTCGTGGTGGCCGGCGTCGATGCGGATGTGGTCCGGCGCCGGCTGCCGGGAATCGAGATCACCCAGGCGGCTGTGGACGATGCCGCGGTCGCGGTGGCTGAGCGATCCTCGTTCGAGCGGCTGTGGCTGGTTGATGACACCGTGCAGGTCGAGTCCCTGGCCGCCGTCGCGCACCAGATCTCAGTGGACGTGATGGCGGTGTCCGGCGATCTGCGGGCGTTGGCGCCGCCGGCGCGCGCCGCGATCGCCGGCGCTTCTGAGGTGCAGATGCTGTCGGATCTCGGCGGCGACGCCCGCTGGCAGCTCGACGTGGTCCGCAGGGGCGCCGAGTTGCCCGGCGGGGGGCTGGTGATGTTCGATTCCGCGGCGGGGCTCGGCCGGCGCCTGGTGGCGGCCTACGGCCACCCGTCCACGTCGGCGCTGGGCGTGTTGGGCGAGCAGGGCCCCGACGACGGGCTGGAGCGGCTGCGGTCCATGGCTGAGGGCTACGGCGCGGACGGTTCGATGGTGGTGCCGGCGTTCGAGGTCATCGCCACCGTCGCGTCGGCCTCGGCGGGCAAAGACGGCGACTACTCCGGCGTGACTGCCCGCGACGTGATCAGGCCCTGGATCGAGGCCGCGGCAGCCGGCGGCGCCTATGTGGTGCTGGACCTTCAACCGGGAAGGTCCGACTTCCTGTCCCAGGCCAGGATCTATGAGGAGTTCCTGCGCCAACCCCATGTCGGGCTGGCACTGGACCCCGAATGGAAACTCAAGCCCGACCAGGTGCACCTAGAGCAGGTCGGCACCGTGGACGCGGCCGAGATAAACCAGGTCGTGGAGTGGCTGGCCGGAATCGTCCGCGCCGAGGCCCTCCCCCAGAAGCTGCTGGTCGTGCACCAGTTCCGGTTCTCGATGATCACCAACCGCGACCAGATCCGTACTCCGCCGGAGCTCGCGGTGGTGATCCACATGGACGGCCAGGGCCGCCTCGCGGTCAAGCACGACACATGGAACGCCTTGACCGCACGAAGCGACGCCGGCCGCTTTTTCTGGGGATGGAAGAACTTCTACGACGAGGACTCCCCGATGGCCACCGCCGACGAGGTGCTGGCACTGTCGCCCCCGCCGGTGTTCGTGTCGTTCCAGTAGCGCCAGTAGCGGCACGCCCCGCTCAATAGACCGCCGTTCGCGGTCGCCGGGCGGGGGGTTAGGGGGTGTAGGTGAACACGATGTTGTTCATGGTGGCCTCGACGTTGCTGCTGCCGCCGATGTTGCGCACGACGGTCATTCTGGCTGCGCCGCAGTCGCCGAAGTCGTCGCAGCTGAGGGTGCCCACGAGGCCGCGGTAGCCGCGGACGGCGTCGAGGTGGTCGCGCACTCCCTGGCGGTCGATCACCAGGGTGCCGTCGTGGACCCGCGAGGCCGCCGCGATGGCGTCGAGCAGCAGCGTGGCGGCGTCGTAGCCGAACACCCAGAACGGTGACGACGGGCTCTCGCCGTATTGCTGCTGGTAGGCCGCCAGGAAGTCGGCGGCGCTCTTGCCGGTGCTCTGGTTGACGTTGGCGCCCAGGCGCTGGTCCGGGCCCGAGAAGTACATTCCCGCGGTCTGGGGCAGCGACAGGTAGTTGGCGTTCAACAAGCTGTCGGCGGTCACCAGCACAGTGTCCTGCAGCCCGGGCACCCCCGGCGCCTGGCCGGCGATGAAGTCGCCCGCGGGCTGGAAGATCGGGAAGAACAACGCGCCGGGGCCGCCCGCAGCGATCTCGGTGAGCACCGGCACCATGTCGGTGTCGTCCTTGTTGACTGCGGAGAACCCCGTGACGGTGCCGCCCTCGGCCTCGAACGCGTCGACGAAGGCCTGGGCCAAGCCCTGGGTGTAGGGGTCGCCGTCGTGGATGGCCGCCGCGGTGCTGATCTGGAGCTCACCGACCAAAAACTTGGCCATGGTCGCGCCCTGGTGCAGGTCATTGGTGGTGGTGCGGTAGTAGCCGACGCTGTAGTTGGGGCCCGGCGTGCCGGCCAGGTCCGAAGTGAGCGCCGGAGAGGTGTTGCCGCCGGAGATGAGCACCATGCCGGCGCCGGTGATCAAAGGCGCCGCCGCGGTCGCCGCGCCCGAACAGGACGTGCCGATCACCCCGACGACATCCTCGTCGGCCACGATGGTCTGGGCCGCGGCCTGCCCGCCGTCGTTGGAGCACAAGTCATCGAGACTCGCGCCCACATCCACATCGAAGCCGTGGATCGGGCCGTAGTCGTCAACCGCGATCCGCGCCGCCCGATCGATCGGTAACCCGAAGAAGGCGACATCGCCGGTGATCGTGTTGAGCGAGCGGATCTCGATGGCGTCACCCTCCTGCACCTCCACAACCCCCAGCGACCCGTCACCCAACGCGCCGGCGGCACCGCCCCCGCCGTCGCCCCCGCCGTCGCTGCTACAGCCTGCGGTGATCACAGCGAACCAGACCAGAGCACCCCAAGCCGCCGCCGGGCGCCGCCGGATGCCCGTCATCGAGCAGCCTCGCTGCGATCGGTGTTCATCACCGGCGCCTCGTCGAATCCATACATGGCTTGATGTGTGCAAGCTGGTCTTGCTGTGTGATTCATAGAGTATCGTGGTGGGCTGCCGGTAGGCTTGTGCGGCATGTTTGCTGCGTCTGGCACCGGGAGCGACGACGGCAGCAAGGACGCTGGCGGCAGCCGGATCGCCAAGGGCTGGTGCTCGGACTTGTGGCCCTGTTGACGGCTGGCGGTGGTCAAGCTTCGTTGAGCGGTCCGCGCAGGATCGTTCGACCGGAGTGGGCGGCGTCTCCGTCGCGGGGCTCGACGCTGATGTCCACGACGAAGTAGGCATCGGGGTCGTAGCCGGCCGGTATCGCGAGGCTGCCGGGATCGGCCGGATCGATCACACCGAGCGACACGAGGCCGGCGACATTGCCGGCGGCGTCGGGACGGATGAGCCACACCTCGAGGTCGGCGCCGGCCTCAGGAGACGGAAGCGCCGCGTCGACGAGCACGATGCTGTGCCTTCCGTCGTTGACGACCAGTTCCGCGCCCGCTTGGGCCTGGGCGCCGAGCGCATCGAAGTTCTCGGGGTCGTATGCAAGCGACGCGGTGGCCACTACCTCGCTGGGATCGTCTCGCGCCAGCAACAGAGCAGCCAGGCCGGCCACGACGACCACCAGCACAGCCGCAACGCCGATCGCCAGCCGGCGCCGCATCCGCCGCCGCGACTCCAGCGATACGACGGTTCTGTTCTCGTCCTCGGCCGCTCCCACCGCCGACTCGATTCCTGCCCAGACATCGTCAGGGGGCTCCAGCAGTTCGAGGTCTGCCGCCTCGAGGTCGCGCAGCAGGGCCTCGATCTCGGCGTCGGTTCGTCGGTCGCGATCGTCATTCATGGGCCGACTCCAGTTGGTGGCGAATGCGCGCGAGGCCGCGGCGCAGGTCGCTCTTGACCGTGCCGAGAGGCTGCTGGGTCCTCTCGGCGATCTGGCGGAGGGTGAGATCGTCGAAGTAGTGCATCGCGACGACCCGGCGGGCTCTGTCTGTGAGGCAGCGGAGGGCCTCCGCGATCAGCAGCCTGTCCGCGATCCGGTCGACCTGGGAGTCGACGCCAACGTCGTCGGGGGCGCCGCTGGCGCGGCGGTCGGAGTGCCGCTGCTCGGCCCGGACGTTGTCGATTATCCGGTTCCTGGCGATCGCGATCAGCCACCCGGCCAAAGAGCCCTTCGCAGGCTCGTACCGCGTGCGGCTCCGCCAGGCGCTGATGAACACCTCCTGGGTGACGTCCTTGGCGCGGCCCTCGTCGAGGGTCCGGCGACAGAAGGTGTAGACGAGGCTTCCGTGGTGCTCGTAGGCGACCTTCAGGGCGTCGTCGTCACCGCGAGCGAACGCCTTCTCGATGCTCTCGATCGGCTCGCTGCTAAGCCTCGCCACACCGGGACTATACCGAGGGCCCACCAACTGGCCAGGGGGTGCTGGCGCCACTGCGTGCCGGGATGGCCGGGTCCTTCGGCGGGCAGGCGGCTGGAGTTGGAGGCCCGAAGGCTCCGCCTGCCCGCCGAACCCTGGGGGCTATTCCCCGGCCGGTGGGAGAAGGACGGTGTCGATGACGTGGATGACGCCGTTGGAGGCCTCAATGTCGGCGGTCACCACTGTCGCGTCGTTGACCATCACCGTGTTGCCGTCGATCGTGATGGCCACATCGGCGCCGTTGACGGTGGTGACGTTCTGCCCATCGAGGGTGACCACCACCTCCGCGGGGGCGGCCACCGGCAACACGTGGTAGGTCAACACCGCGGTCAGCAGATCGGTATCAGCCAAGAGATCCGAAGCCGATATCCCCAGCGCGGCCAGAGCGGCGGCGAAGGCTTCCTCAGTCGGCGCGAACACCGTGAAGGGCCCCTCACCGCTGAGCACATCAACCAGACCAGCGGTCTGAACAGCCGCCACCAGAGTCGGGAACGCCCCAGAACCAACAGCCACCTCTACGATCGTCCCCGGAGCCTCAGACTCGTCCATGGCGTCTGCATCCTCGGGGTCGGATTCGGGTGCGGGTGGGAGCAGGACGGTGTCGATGACGTGGATGACGCCGTTGGAGGCCTCGATGTCGGCGGCTACGACGGTGGCGTTGTTGACCATCACCGTGGTGCCGTCGATGGTGATGGCTACGTCAGCACCGTTGACGGTGGTGACGCTCTGGCCGTCGAGGGTGAGCACCGTCTCAGCCGGGGCGGCCACCGGCAACACGTGGTAGGTCAACACCGCGGTCAGCAGTTCGGTGTCAGCCAGCAGATCCTCTGCGGTGAGCCCCAGCGCGGCCAGCGCGGCGGCGAAGGCTTCCTCGGTGGGCGCGAACACCGTGAAGGGCCCCTCGCCGCTGAGCACATCAACCAGACCGGCCGCTTGAACAGCGGCCACCAGAGTCGGGAACGCCCCAGAACCAACAGCCACTTCCACAATCGTCCCCACAGCCTCAGACTTGTCCGCGGCCTCGGGCTCGCTCAGTTCCTCAGCCTCCGGCGCCTCCGGTTCCCGGGACTCGTCCATGGCGTCTGCATCCTCGGGGTCGGATTCGGGCGCGGGTGGGAGCAGGACGGTGTCTATGACGTGGATGACGCCGTTGGAGGCCTCAATGTCGGTGGTTACCACCGTCGCGTCGTTGACCATCACCGCGCTGCCGTTGACGGTGATCTCTACATCGGCGCCGTTGACGGTTGTGACGCTCTGCCCATCAAGGGTGACCACCACCTCCGCGGGTGCGGCCACCGGCAACACGTGGTAGTTCAACACCGCGGTCAGCAGATCGGTGTCGGCCAGCAGGTCCTCAGCCGATATCCCTAGCGCGGCCAGCGCGGCGGCGAAGGCTTCCTCGGTGGGCGCGAACACCGTGAAGGGCCCCTCACCGTTGAGCACATCGACCAGACCGGCCGCTTGAACCGCGGCCACCAGAGTCGGGAACGCCCCAGAACCAGCCGCCACCTCAACAATCGTGCCCGGTGCCTCAGACTCCGCCTCAGATTCGGCCTCGGCCGGGGGGTCCGGTTCGGGTGCTTCGGTCACCGCCGGGGCCTGGGTTCCAGCCCCAGCGTCGTCGGCGTCGTCACCGCAGGCTGCCGCCACCAGCGACAGCACCAGCACCACCGACAGGACTAGTCGAGAATTCTTGGACATGATCATCTCCAGTTGTCGCGAACCTCACCCCCTAATACGGAGCGAAGGACAACAACGGATGCAACCGCCTCAACAAGACGTGAACGGAGCCACAAGATCATCCCCGCAGATGCTGGCAGGACAGGAGCCAGCTGGTTGTGGGGTTGGTGTGGGTCAGGGTGTCCAGATGTGCGCGTCGGCGAGCAGAGCGCCGCCGCCGGGTCCGAACCTAGCGCCGCCGACAACCACGATGGCGTCACCGACCGACGCGGCCCGGCGCGTCACAAACGTCTGATTGTCGGCGCGGCTTGAACTCGGGCCGGTCTCGGGGTCCAGCGCTGGGAGGTCGAACCACTCGTCGGTGGCGGCATCAAGGAACGGTCCGTGGGTGCTTGCAGCAACAAGGCCGCTGCCCGAGAAGCCGCCGTAGGCCGAGATGTCCTTGCGGCCCTTTGCCGGCGCGTTCGCAAGCTCGCTCCACTGGTTGGCGGTCGTGTCGAACACCGCACCGAAGGGAATGCAACGACCGTAGCTGTTGTTGTCGCCGCCGTCGGCGCAGCCGAGCATCGGCGCGATCAGCCGGTGCCCGTCGACCAGCGCCGGGCCCGGGCCGATCGTTCCAGCAGTCGCCAAGGCGACCCAGGCGCCATGTTGGTATCGGGCGGCTCTGGTGTAGGACGGCCCGTCGACGCCGCCGGGGGATTCGACGAGCGCCTTGTCGAACAAGAACAGCGCGACGCCGTTCCACACCATCGATCGATTGAAACCAGCACCGAGGGGATCGTCGGGCAGTTCGCTCCACGACGCGTCGCCGACATCAAACACCCAGTCCGGCGCGCTGGCGTGCTTGTCGGTGGTCCGATACACCACGACCGCGTCGCCGGCCGCGACAATCGACGTCGACGGGAACGAGCCGGCCGCATCGGGTCGATCGATGCGCTGCCAGGCGTCGTCGCTCACGTCATAGGCAATGAGTTCGCGGTCCACACCGCCGCCGCCTCGGGTGAGGACAAACACCTGGTCACCCACCACCGCAGTGCCGGCCCACATCGTCGGCACCGGCAGGTCCGCTATCGGCCGCCACTGGTTGGACGAACGGTCAAAGGCGGCTCCGTCACCAAAGACGACCGAGTCACCCAAGCCGCAATCGGCACCTGGTGGGCACAGCAAGTCGGTGCCGCCGAACACGAGCACATCGTCACCAACACCGACGATGGTCGCGTCGACGCGGCCGCTCAGCGGCGGGTCCGGCAGCCTCACCCAGCCGCCGCGTTCGGTCAGATCCACCGGCATGTCCTGACCGCATCCCACCAGACCCGCCATCACCGCACAGACCACTCCCAGGCGGACCATCACATGGCGGCCCCTTGCACTCACGCTGGTTGGACGATCACGGTGCATGTCTTGGTTCCAGAGCTTCCACGCCCAGATGGTGCACCCCACCACGGGCGCTGGCTCTGCTGGGTGCAGGTGACAGCCTCGGCCACAAGGGACATGTTCAAAAGCTCATGGCTCGTCGATGCTAAGGACCGCTGCGCCGGGGCGGCATCGGTACGAAGGCGCTGGTGCGGGCCACATAGTCGGCGTAGCCGGGGGGCGCCTGCTGATGCTGCGCTCCAGCACGGTCACGCCTGAGACCTTCAGCAGCAGGATCGTCATGAGCAGCGGCCCGGCGACGGTCCACCACGCCCCGGCCGCTGCGGCGACCAGCCAGATGCCCCACCACACCACGCTGTCGCCGAAGTAGTTGGGGTGGCGGCTGTAGCGCCACAGGCCCCGGTCCATGACCGAGCCCCGGTTGGCTTCGTCGGCTTTGAAGCGGCGCAGCTGCTCGTCGCTGACCGACTCGAAGGCCAGCCCCACCGCCCAGACCGCCGCTCCCACCCAGTCCAGCCAACCGAGCGGTGACGGGTCGGGATCGCCCAGCACCGCCTGGACCGGCAGTGACACCACCACCGCCAGCCCGGCCTGAAGGATGAACACGACCAGCAGGCTCCACAGCCAGAACGGCTCCAGGCGCCGCCTGAGGGCCTGGTAGCGGAAATCCTCAGGTGCGCCCAACTTGCGGGCGGTGAGGTGAGCGCCCAATCGCAGGCCCCACGCGGACACCATCACCAGCATCAACCATGCCCGACCGCTGTCGCTGCCGTCGCTGTACAGCCACAACGACCAGGCCACGGCCACGAACACCATCGGCCACAGCGGATCGACGATCGACACGTCGCGCCTGGGCAGGCTCACCAGCCAACAGCCGGCCATCAGCACACCGGCCACCAGCGCGGCGATGCCCAGAGCGCTCACGCCGCCTCTGTGGCACGCCCCGAGATCGACACTGCCGCCGCGAGCCACATCAGGAGGCCCACAGCGCTCACGCCGCCTGGGTTGCGCCGGGCTCGCGGTATAGGACCGCGCCCCAGTGGGCGCCAGCGCCGAAGCTGGTGAACGCCACCAGCGACCCCGCAGCGACCCGGCCCTGCTGGCGCAGTTCGTGGTACAGGATCGGCAGCGTGGCCGCGGTGGTGTTGCCCCAGTGCTCGATGTTGGACGGCATCACCGCGGCGTCCACGCCGAGGCGGCGTCGGGCCCCGTCCAGGATGCGGCCGTTGGCCTGGTGGGCCACCACCAGGTCGAGCTCGTCGAGCTCGCAGCCGGCCGCCTCCAGCGCCTCGCACACCGCGGCCGGCATGGTCTCCACGGCCAGGCGGTACAGTCCGGCGCCGTTCATGGCCGGGTGATGCAGCCCCGCCGCGATCTGGGCCGCATCCGCATACGGCCGCTGCTGCGATCCGAGTCCCGGCACCTCGATCAGGTCGCCATGGGCACCGTCGGTGCGCAGCACCGACTTCAGGATCCCCACAGCCGGTGCAGGTGGCGCAGCGGCCGCGGCCGGCTGCTCGCGCAGCACCGCCGCGCCCGCGCCGTCGCCGAAGAGAACGCTCCAGGTGCGGTGGCGGGTGGCCAGCTCCCGCTCGCCGGCAGTCGGGGCCCTGCCGGTTTGGCCCAGCACGATCTGCCAGGCGTCGCCCCAGGGCAGGTAGCCGGCATGGACCTCCGCGCCGACGACCACCACCGTGCCGGCCCGGCCGGTGGAGATCAACATGTCGGCCAGATCGAGCCCGAACAGGAAGCCGGCGCACTGCTGGCGCAGATCGAAGGTGGCCGCTTCGCCGAGACCGGCCTTGTGCTGCACCGCGCCGGCGATACCCGGATTCTGGCGGTCCGGGGTCATGGTGGCGCACACCAACACCTCCACCTCGTCACCGGTCACACCAGCGTCCGCCAGCGCGGCCCGGGCCGCTTCCGCGGCCAGATCCGACGTCGCGGTGCCGGGATCCACGAACCGGCGCGAGACCACACCGGTGCGCGAGCGGATCCACTCGTCGGTGGTGTCCATGATCCGGGTCAGGTCGTCGTTGGTCACGACGTTGGGCGGGACGGCCACTCCGGTCCCGGCGATGACAGCAGGCATTGCTGGCCGATGCTAAAAGGCCGACCCGACAGACACCGCAGCCTCCTGCTGGTCGCCTAGCCGCTCGGTGTCTGAGCGGACGCGAACAGAGCCGGGCCGAGCACCTGACGGCACGACCCGGCTCCGTTCGGGGGTGAGACTATTGCGGCTCAGCCGCGTGCGTTGGCCAGCCAGATGTCGACGAGGGCTCGGTTGTCGGCGATCCATGCGGCTGCGTCGGCTTTGGCGTTGGGGTTCGCCTTGGCGTTCTGGGCGGCGATGTCACCGAGTGGGATCTGGACTTGTTCGAGCAGGCGCCGGATGTCGGCGTTGTCGTTGAGGAATTCGCTGTTGGCCACGGCACGGATGCTGTTGACGGGCCATCCCAGGTCACATGGGTTGCCGGCGCAGCCGGCGAGGCCGCGGACCTCGGTGGTGCCCTCGTCGTCTTCGAGGGCGGGCGACTCCAGCCAGACCGCGTCCACGCCTGGTGCGAGCGCCTGGTAGGTCCAGTTGGGTGTCCAGGCGTAGAACAGCACCGGTTCGCCGGCGGCCACCCTGTTTTGGACTCCCCGCATCAGTTCGCCGTAGGTGCCTGACACCTGCTCGACGTTGTCGCCCCAGCCGAGCTCGGCGATGTGGTTGTCGATGATGGTGGCGCAGCCCCAGCCCTCGTTGCAGCCGATCAGGTCGGCGAGGCCGTCGCCGTCGGTGTCGAACACCGCCGCGATCGACGCGTCGGCCAGCTGGCTCATCGAGGTGATGCCCATGGCGTCGGCGGTGGCTTTGTCGATCATGTACCCCTGCAGAGCACCGGATTGGACCTGTTGGCCGACGGCTTCGATGCTGCGGTCGTATTCCAGCCCGGCGGCTGTCTCTGATGTGAGGTAGATGTCGTGGGTGGGGAACCAGCCGTTGACCCACAGGTCGTACTGTCCGCTGTCCAACGCCGGATAGAAGGAGTTGGGGCTGAGGGTGTGAGCGGCAGGGTCGGTGACCGTGTAGCCGAGCTCGCCAATGAGTTGGGCGTAGACTTCGGCTTGCATGTAGCCGCTGGACCAGTTGGCGCGGGCCATGGTGACGGTCTGGTCCTCCTCGTCGCCGCTGAAGATCACCACGAGGGCCACGACGACCAGCGCGGCCAGCGCTGCGACCAGCACGATGGCGTTGCGTCTTTGGTTTCTCATATCGAGCCTCCTCCCGTCTGGTGCGGGCCCGTCACTGTTTCGGTCCTTCTGTGAGCCGGTCTTTCACTTGTGCGATGAGGCCGCTGTGTTGGGCGCGGAAGATCTGTTCGTCGTAGTGGCTCTCGAGCAGGTCGAGCTCCTCGGAGAAGGCCTTCTTCATGCTCCAGCACATGATCAACAAGATCACCGAGAACGGCAGCCCGATCGAGACCGCCGCGGTCTGCAGGGCGCTGAGCCCGCCGCCGATCAAAAGCGCGATCGCGACCACGCCCTCCATCACGGCCCAGAAGACCCTCTGGGGTTTGGGCGAGTCGAGCTTGCCGCCCGATGTGAGGTGGTCGACCACCAGCGACCCCGAGTCAGACGAGGTCACGAAGAACGACACCAACAGCAGCACGCCTATGAACGAGACGATCCCGGTGAGAGGGAACGCCTCGAGCATGTCGAAC
The DNA here is from genome assembly GCA_965203635.1 of Candidatus Aldehydirespirator sp. Taxonomy (GTDB): domain Bacteria; phylum Actinomycetota; class Acidimicrobiia; order Acidimicrobiales; family Aldehydirespiratoraceae; genus Aldehydirespirator. The sequence continues at coordinate 748,677 of OZ241903.1, read as the reverse complement.
AGGGCGGTGGCAACGTCTTCGTTGACCGCGGTGGCCACGTCGCGCTCGCCGGTCATCTGCAGGTTGATGGCCGACCCGCCGAACACCGACATCCACAAAAAGCACAGGATCGACGGCAGGAAGATCACCCCGATGAGCAGCTCGCGCACCGAGCGGCCCTTGGAGATCCTGGCGATGAACATTCCCACGAACGGCGACCACGAGATCCACCATCCCCAGTAGAAGATCGTCCACCATGCCTGCCACTGGGTCTCGGAGAAGGCAGCGTTCCAGAACGCGAACTCCGGCAGAACCTGCACGTAGTAGCCCAAGCTCTGGGTGTACAGCGACAGGATGAACAGCGTCGGGCCCACCAGAAGCACGAAGATCAAAAACGCGCCCGCCAGCCAGATGTTCAACTCGCTGAGCCGCTTGACCCCCGCATCGAGACCGGCGACCACCGAGATGGTCGCCAGCCCGGTGATGGCCAGGATCAGAACGATCTGGAACGCGAGGTTGTTGGGCAGCCCGAAGAGCTTGTTGAGGCCCGCGGCCCCCTGCTGCGCACCGAAGCCCAAAGACGTGGCCAGCCCGAACAGCGTCGCGATGACGGTCAGGATGTCGATGACATGGCCCCAAGTGCCATAGATCCTCGGCCCCAGGATCGGGTAGAAGATCGACCGGAACGTCAACGGCAGCCCCCGGTTGTAGGCAAAGAACCCCAAAGCCAGCGCCGTCAGCCCATACAGGGCCCAACCGTGAACCCCCCAATGGAGGTAGGTGGTGGCCAGTGCGGCCTTGCCGGCATCCGCGGTGCCGGGATCCACATCGAAAAGCGGCGGCGGGGACGTGAAGTGGAAGATCGGCTCGGCGACCCCCCAGAACATCAACCCGATGCCCAACCCCGCCGACAAAAGCATCGCGTACCAGGAGACCGTGGAGAACTCCGGCAAGGCGAAGGGACCTCCCAGCTTGATCTTCCCGTAACGGCTGAACGCGAAGTACAGCGCCACGAACAAAAAGATGTTGAAGTCCAAAATGTAGAACCAGCCCAACGACCCGTTGATGAAATCGAGGATCTCGCTGAACACGTCCTGGGTGGCGTCGACAAAAATCGACAACAAGATGAACACCACCAAAAACCCCGACGCCCAGAACGTCACCTGCGGGTGGATGTCGAACCCCGCCCGCACGATGTTGCGGTCCCCGGGCTCCCGGTCAGAGACCTCGGGGTAGAAGTCGATGTCGGGATCGATCTGCAGACCCTCGAACGACTTGCGATTGGCGATCGCCTCCTCGCGGCGGCGCTCCTCCTCCTCCTCCCAGTCATGCAGGGCGAGGGTCGCCTCAGTCAGATCGACATCGGTGTCATCAACGCTGCGATGGATCCGCGGATCCACCCCCGCCCCAGTGTCATCGGTGTCCATAACGGTCCCCCTACTGATCGCTTACCTTGAGGCCTGGGCACATATGGCACACTCACAGCGAGCCAGGCAGCCGACGACAATAACACGATCCCTGTATGTGCGCAGAAGGATCATATGCAGACCTCGGGACTAGCTGGGCACGGATCCGATGCCGCGGGTTCGGATGCCGCGGGTTCGGACGCCGCGGGTTCCGACGGTGCTGTTGCTGGTGGTGCTGTGGTGGTGTTCGAGCGGTGACTGCCTCGCCCTTGGGCCAGACAGAGGTTGGAGTTTCTGCAGAACAGAGACGGCTTGAATGAAGTGGGGGGGATGATCTATATGAGCTGATCTATGATTATCTATGATTCGAGATGGCGGAACCCACACGGTGGCCCGGCCACCGTCGAGTCAGGAGATGCTATGAACCAGCCAGACCAGCGGGACCGGGACTTCGAGGCGCTACAGGAGCGGTTGACGCGGCTGAGCGAGGCCAGCCTGCGCATCAACGAGAGCCTGGACTTCGACACGGTGCTGCAGGGGGTGCTCGACTCGGCGCGCCACCTCACAGCCGCCCGCTACGGGGGGATGACCCTCCTCGACGACGGGGGTCAGGTCCAGGACTTCTTGACGTCGGGGCTGACCGCAGCGGAGGCCGAGCAGCTGTGGCTCACCCCGGACCCCTATGAGATCTTCGAGTCGTTGACCGGGATCTCCGAGCCGTTGAGGGTCCCCGATCTGGTGGCACACGTACATTCGCTGGGTTTCACCGAGTTCAGCATCCCGCTGCCGGTGGAGGTGTTCAGTTTCCTGGCGGCGCCGATGTTCTACCGGGGCGATCGGGTGGGCCACGTCTTCGTGGGCGACAAGGACGGCGCAGAGGAGTTCACCCGCGCCGACGAGGAGACGCTGGTGATGTTCGCCTCCCAGGCGGCGCTGGTCATCGCGAATGCCCGCCGCCACCGCGACGAGCAGCGGGCCCGCACCGAGCTGGAGACGCTGGTGAACACCTCGCCGGTGGGCGTGGTCGTCATCGACGCCGCGACCGGGGCGCCGGTGTCGTTCAACCGCGAGGCGCTGCGCATCGTGGAGGGCCTGCGCGACGACGACCAGACGCCCCAGGACCTGCTCGAGGTGGTGACCTGCGTGCGCTCCGACGGCCGGGAGGTGTCCCTACAGGAGTTGCCGCTCACGGAGGCGCTCGGCGCCGGTGATGCGGTCCGCGCCGAGGAGATCGTGCTGCGGGCTCCCGACGGGCGCAGCGTCAACGCCCTGCTCAACGCCACCGCGATCCGCTCCAGCGAACAGGACGCGCTGGTGTCGTTCGTGGTCACGTTGCAGGACATGGCGCCGCTGGAGGAACAGGAGCGGCTGCGGGCCGAGTTCCTGGCCATCGTGAGCCACGAGCTGCGCACCCCCCTGGCGGCGGTCAAGGGGTCGGTGGCCACGCTGCTGGAGACCGGCGGCGGGCTCGACCCCGCGGAGATGACGCAGTTCTTGTGCATCATCCGCGACCAGTCCGACCAGATGCGGCACCTCATCGGCGACCTGCTCGATGTCGCCCGCATCAACACCGGCACCCTGCCGGTGGCGCCCGAGCCCGTCGATGTGAACCTGCCGGTGCACGACGCCAGGAACCGGTTCATCGCCGGAGGCGCCACCAACCCCCTCAGCGTGGAGGCGGCGCAGGACCTGCCGCTGGTGATGGCGGACCGTCGCCGCATCGCGCAGGTGCTGGGCAACCTTCTGTTCAACGCGGCCGCAAGCTCACCTGAGGGGTCGCCGATCATGGTGGCCGCAGCCAAGGACGGCCCCCATGTGGCGGTCTCGGTCACCGACGAGGGCCGGGGCATACCGGCGGAGCTGATGCCGGAGTTGTTCCGCCGGTTCTCGCGGGGCCACGGCACCGGCCACGCATCGGGCGCCGCCGCAACGGGTGTGGAGGGGTCGGGTCTGGGCCTCGCCATCTGCAAGGGCATCGTGGAGGCCCACGGAGGCCGCATCTGGGCCGACAGCGACGGGCCGGGGCTGGGGGCGCGGTTCACGTTCACGATGCCGGCCGCAGAGCCCGCGCCGGCCGCGCCGGCGGCGGGCCCCGGCGGGCCGCGGCCGCCGTCTGAGCGCCAGGTGCGGGTCCTGGCCGTAGACGACGACCCCCAGGCGCTCAGGTACATCCGCGACACCCTCATCAGGGCGGGGTACGCGCCCGTCGTCACCGGCGACCCCGCCGACATCGGCCGCATCATGGCCGAGGAGAAGCCGCATCTGGTGCTGCTGGATCTGGTGCTGCCGGACCGCGACGGCATCGACGTGATGAGCGACATCCACAAGACCGCGGACATACCGGTGGTGTTCTTGTCGGCGTACGGACATGACGAGACCGTCGCCAGGGCCTTCGACATGGGCGCGGCCGACTACCTGGTGAAGCCCTTCTCGCCCACCGAGCTGGCCGCGAGGATCAGGGCGGCTCTGCGCCGGCGGCTGGAGTCCTTCGAGGACGAGCCGTCGGCGCCCTACCAGGCCGGCGAGTTGAGTATCGACTACGCCCGGCGCCGCGCCGCGGTGGCCGGCGAGCCGGTGGAGCTGACCGCCACCGAGTACGCCGTGCTGTATGAACTGGCCGCGCACGCCCCGCGGGTGCTGACCCACAACGCGCTGCTGCACCGGGTGTGGGGACCCCAAAGAGTCGGCGAGCCCTGGCTGGTGCGCGACGTCGTCAAACGGCTCCGCCGCAAACTCGACGACTCTGCTGAGAACCCCGACTACATCTTCACCGAGCCCCGCGTCGGCTACCGGATGCCCACCGGACAGACATAGCGCCAACCCGCGGGCGACCCGGCCCGGCAGAACATCTGACCATATGCTGATCCACACAACAATTCTGTGGATCACTTGCATTTGATAGCTGAGATCTAGCATCATCTGCTGTTGAGGTGAGCGCTAGTCGCCGTGGGCGTCGATGACGAGGATTGCAACGACTGGCGCGAAGGAGGGTGCTCGAACCGTTGACCGACAACTCGTACCTGTTGGGCTCACCCCCGAGGTGACACGGTCGAGCACCGAAGCGGGGGGCTCTGTGCAGCCTTGGCTGACTTGGGCGCACAGGCCCCCCGCCACCATCTCAGCCGACGGGCTGCGGGCCGCGGGGTAGCTCATATTCCCGGGGAAGGCCCGAGCCCTGTCGGGGGTCTGCTGGGGCTGCTCAACCATGGTGGGGACCCTGCCAGCAGCCCCGGCGCCCCCGACCACCTGTTCATGCAACTGCGGGCGGCACACCGACGAACCACACACCGTGAAATGCGCACGCCGACTGGGCGTGGAGGGTCTTGCCGGCGGGATGCCTCTTCAGATCGCGGCGGTCAGGTCACGACGTTGGGGCGGGGAAGGCCCTGGGTCTCGCACAGGGCGTAGTAGACGGCCAGAACGCCGGGCCCGTCGGTGATCGACTCCACGTTGCCGTCGGCGTCGAGGTTGAGGTTCACGCCATGTATCTGGAACCACACGTCGGTGGGCTCGGTGTTGTCGTCGGGCACCGCGAGGGTGTGGACGCTGCCGGCCGGCTCGAACAAGAACGACCCGGCCCGGTTGACCTCGGGGTACTCGAGGTAGTGCCAGGCGCCGCTGAGGGTGTGGGCGTACACCGGGCCGGTGTGGCGGTGGGTCTGCACCGCGGCGCCGGGCGCGAACCGGTTGCGGACGATCCATAGCGCGTCGTCGTCGCGCACCATCACCACCTTCAACTCGATGCCGTGCCCGGCGTCGGCCCAGGGCAGCTCCTGTTCGCCCCGGTGGATGGTGGCAGCCGCCGCAGCGGCAACCGGCGAGGGCGACATGTCATTCCTCCTCTAGAGGTCGTAGCCGAGCTCTTCGGCGAGGACGCGGACCATGTGCTGCACGCCTATCTCGTTGCGTCCGAGGACCATGGCGTCGTGCTGGCCGTTGCGCACACCGTCGCCGCAGGAGGGCAGCATCGCGAAGTCCTCGTCGCGCACCGCGGAGTGGACCCGCTCATACAGCGACTGGTAGCCGAGCCGGTCCGCTTCGCCGGCGGCGGGGATGCGGGCCATCCAGCCGTGGCGCACCACGCAGCGGGTGGGAGCACCCGCGGGGAGGATGTCGAGGACCTCCACACCGAAGGGGCTGTTGGCCAGGATCAGGCTCGGGTACACCCAGTAGACGATGCCCATGTTGTCGCCGGGGTCCCAGGAGCCGCTGGGGTCGTCTCGCAGCGCGGTGATGGCGTTGAAGGGCATCCCCAGGCGGAGGTGGCGGCCGAAGGCGTCGTAGGCGGCGGTGTTGCCGATCGTGTTCATCCCGATCGCGCTGTCGGCGTGCACGTACGGGAAGTGGTAGCCCTCCGCGAAGGCCTCCAGCCCGTTCTTCCAGTTGACGCCGGTCTCGAACTGCTGTGCGGTGAGGTATTCGTAGTCGTCGTAGCGCCATTGCGCGAGCTCGTCGTCGATCGGGCCGAGATGCGCGGCGACGTCGATGGCCGCGCCGGCGGTGAGGCAGGCCCACACGAAGCCGTGGCGCTCCTCGGCAGGCAACTCCACCAGCCCGTGGTCGGCGCGGTCGACGCCGTCGAAGCCCTCCGCGCCGGGGACGCCGACCAGCCGGCCCGCCGGGTCATACACCCAGCCGTGGTAGGGGCAGGTGAACACGCCGGAGTTGCCGCACCCCTCCGCGGGCCTGGCGCCGCGGTGGCGGCAGTAGTTCAACAGCACATGGGCCGCCCCGCCCCAGTCGCGGGTCACCAGCAGCGACGTGTCGAGCATCGAGCGCACCGCGAAGTCGTTGGGCCGCGCGATCTGCGCGCTGGGCACCACCGGCAGCGGCGTCGTCCGCAGCAGCGCCATCTCCGATTCGAGGTTCGCCGGGTCGCGGTAGTACCCCAGCGGCACGCGCAGCACCTCGCCGGCCATGTCGGTCGTCTCACGCAGCACCAACTCGAGCGCCCGCCGCGTTAGGGCCTCGTCCAATCCGGCCGTCACCGCGCCCTCGGAAGTGCTCGAATGGTCATTTGCATATTCGTATGCTGTTTTGCGTATATTCTCTGAACGTAATAGATGATAACTAGGCTAATATACAAGCTTGTGTACGGGCCAGCGGGGCTGCGCCCCGGCCGTCAGAAGATCCGTGCTTGCCCGCCCCCCGGCCGGGGTTCAAGACTTGGTGCCTGATGCTGGTGCCCGTCCGTCATCGGCACCGACATAGGGGCCGGCTGCATGCCCCGTAGGGCTGTGCGCCCGTTCGCGGTGGCCGCTGCGATCGCGGTTGCGGCCGCGGCTTGCGGGGGCGAGGCGACGGACCCCGGCGATCTAGACGCGGCCGGGTCCACGTCCGCGGCGCCGCAGACGGCGGCGGCGGAGCCCGACGGCGCAGACCGGACCCCCGGCGCCGGGGCGACCACGACAGTGCCGGAGGCCGAGCCCGGTGCCGGGACCACCGCGACGGAAGCGGCCGCCACCGAGCCCGGACACTCCGGTGAGACCCCTGCCGATCCTGGCGACGGCCAGGAGCCCGCACCCGCCGAGCCCGGGAGTCCGCCGCCGATCGTCTTCGACGACCCCCGCGACGGCATCTTCGACGAGTTCCAGGCCGCATTCGACCGCAGCGGCGACCCGTTCGCGCAACTCGACGCCTTCTGCCACGCCCACGACCCGGCCCCGGGCAGGGTCGCGACCGGCCCGGGCATCGAGGCCGACTCGATCTCGCTGGTGCATCTGAGGACGACGCTGGAGGACGCCGTCGGCATGGGCTTCGCCCTACCGGTGGGCGATGTGGCCGAGATGTTCGACACGTTCGCGGCGGTGGTCAACACACAATGCGGCGGGGTGCGAGGACGCATGATCGAGTTGCACACCGTCGAAGTGCCGCTGATCGGTGCCACGGTGGACGCCGACCGCAACGCAGCCTGCATCCAGGCCATTGAGGACCACCACGGCGTGATCCTGCTCAACTCCAGCGGCTTCCAGGGATCGGCCAACCTGTGCATCGTCGAGCAGCACGAGACCGCGTTCGTCTCAGTCCAGGGCCAGAGCGAGGAGTTCATGAGCCGGGGCGGGGACCGCCTCGTGTCGCTGTCGCCGACGCTGGAGGAGAGCCTGCGCTGGCTCGCGGCCGACCTCGCGGACCGCGGCCAACTCGACGGCAAGACGATCGGCGTCGCCGCACCGGACACGCCCGGCGAGCACGAGGCCGTGCAGTCGGGCCTGGTGGACACGCTGAGCTCCAAAGGCGTCGAGGTCGCCGTGTTCGACGTGATCGGCTGCGAGGGCGGCACGACATGCGCCACCGGCACGATCGAGTCGGTGCAGCGGATGCGCGAGGCCGGCGTCGACGTCTTCTTCAACGTCCTCAACGTCCTGTCGGCCCCGAACTACATCCTCGAGATGCACAACCAGGGGTTCGTGCCCGGCGACGTGCAGTTCTACGCCTCGGACTTCAACGCCCAGGCAGGCGAGCTGGTGTCGTCCAAGATCGTGGCCTTCGGCGGCGAGGCGGCCGGCAACCTCTACAACGGCGCCCTCATCATCGACGACGCCAACACCGGCGCGTACCGCCTCGAGGGCTACCGGCTGCCGGTGTTCAACGAGATGTGCAACGACGTCTACGCAGCCAACAGCCCGTCAGGCGCCACCCACCAGTCTGCAGACCCGTCGCAGGGATCGTCGGCTCAGCGGATGGTGGCCAGGGTCTGCAACATCATGCGCACAGCCCTGCGGGCCATCCACCAGGCGGGCGACAACCCGACACGGGCCGACATCTACACGACGCTGGCCTCTCTGGGGCCGATCGACTCCAGCGGGATGCTGCCGTTCTCGCTGCGACCGGGCAAGACGCAGGCCCCCGACGCCATCCACACACTGCGCTTCGAATATCCCTGCACCAAACCCCACCCCTTCGGCGCCGAGAACATCTGCATCTACCCGATCGACGAGTACCGCCCCGCCCCCCGCTAGCGGCAGCCGAGCCAGCATCTCCGCCGTCACGAGAACCTCGTCGTGGGCGCGACCCACCCGCTGAGGGCCTCCCGCAGATGGCCTCAGCGGAGGGAGGCGGAGGGCGAGGAATGACGACTCCGGGCAAGGTCCGCGCCGGCGTCTGCGCCCACTACGACGCCTACGCCCACACCATCGTCAACGCCTGCGCCGGCGGCCGCGTCCACTCCGACACCGACGCCAACACCGACACCCGCACCCGCTCCCAGCCCCGAGGAAACGGCGCACGCCGTCCTGGCGCAGCTGCTCCCGTGGTACGACGATCCGCCGTACCCGCTCGCCGCCGTGCCAATCGTCGAGGTGTGGCTGAAGGACGCCGAGCTTGGCATGGAGCTGGCCCGTTCGGGCCTACCGGAAGGCGTGGGACGGCACCGAGGACTGGCACGGCGAGGTGCCCCTGTTCGAGGGCAACGAGTATGCGGGCAGGTGTGGTGCGTGAACAACGGCTTCGCCACCATCGCCGCGCTCGCGGAGCCCAGCGAACTCCGGGAGCCGTGCGGCTACGCCCTGGGCCAGTATTTCCTGACCCACCTGTACGACGCCATGGGGCTGGCCGCCTTCTCATCGGCGATGCGGGAGCTCCATGAGCGGTACCTGGACTACCAGCACCACCCAACCGAGGAGCAGGTCTACCTCGTCTTACTGGAGCACACCCCGCCGGACCGCGAGGCGGCGTTCCAGGACGTGTACCGGCGGCTCCACGGCGGGCCGTCCTCAGACGGGGACGGCGATCACTGACATCCCCCACTTCTGACTACCGGTCGGTGGCCGCGGTCGGTGGACTGCCGTTGGGAGGCTGCGAGCTTCATCCTGGAACATCGCTCGCGCCATTCTCGCTTCGTGGGCTAGTCCCATCCGTCTCGGGAGGTTCGAACCACGGACGGCGGCGACTAGTGCGTGGGATTCGGGACTGCCCCCCTTCCCCGCACACGCAGGGATGAACCGGGACGAACTGGGACATCCGTCGAATACCTAGTTGCCCTCCCCGCACACGCAGGGATGAACTGAAGCCGCAGCAGACCGTGCCGGCTGGGCGGCGGGTGAGGTTGGCGAGCGGCGTGAACCGGAACCAGTTGGGGGGTCAGTCGGCGGGCAGGTTCAGGGCCCGCCGCAACAACGACGCCATCTGAGCGCGCGTCACCGGCTTATCCGGGCAGTACCGCAACGGCTCGGAACCGCAGCCGGACGTGATCCCGGCCTCCCGGAGAGCATCGATCGAAGCCGCATGGACACTGCTGGCATCGACGTCGACGAACCCCGCGGGCTCAGCCTCGGGCAGGTTTCAGGGCCCTCCGCAACAACGACGCCATCTGAGCGCGCGTCACCGGCTTATCCGGGCAGTACCGCAACGGCTCGGAACCGCAGCAACCTCAACACCGTCACCAGCCGCACCCCCAGCACCGCCATCGCGTTGAGCACCGGCGCCAACACCATCACCGTGAGAGTCACCGCCGAGAGCGGCGCCACCAAGGACTACACCGTCACCATCACCCGCCAGTCACCGCCGCCGCAGCAGGACCCGCCCGGCCTGCCCCCCATCGCCGCCCGCTACGACACCAACAACGATGGCGCCATCGACGGGACGGAATACCAGCAGGTCAAGAACGACTGGCTCACCGCCAAGATCACCTACGCCCAATTCCTAGAAGTCGTCAAGATCCACCTCAAGTCCAACTGACCACAGACGCCGCCGACCAGACCGCCACCAGCCGCGACCCCTCCACCGGCTGGATCTCGCGGCCCAGATACGCAGACGAGACCGCCACCACCAGGCGCATCGCCCGCCTCACCAGCGGCACAACCTACGACGTGCGAGTACGAGCCATGAACTCCACAGCCGCCGGACCATGGACAACAAGACAAGCCACCCCGCAGTAGACCGCCCTGGGATTCCTGGAGCCTGCGCAATACCCGGTGAGGTTCACAGCTTTCCCGGAGGGTCTGGTGTGCCCTCAAGGCGCTGCGAGAGGATGCGCAGATCCGTCGAGGCACCCCACGTCGGTGCGGGCGGCTGGGGGTGTGGGCCCGGCGCGCCGGCAGCGGATTATTCGATCCGTGGCTGCCGGAGATCGAGGAGTGGGTGGAGCGCTCATTTGGAAGGAAACGAGTACCAAGGGCGTCGCCTGACCAGCCAAGACATGATCCCGACACCCACACGGCGCACCACCAAGAGGTCCTACGCACCGGAGCCTCATTATGACACATTCGTTTCAGTGCCGATATACTGTGGGACGAATATGTCATATCCTCTCTTTCACCCCTCGTGCCCCCGGGCGCCTGAGCTGGAGTTGAGTGCCGAACGGTTCGCGGAGGAGTTTCCGGCCGAAAGCGAGCGCATTGAGTTCAAGGAGGGGGTCCCGCTCGATCGAATCACCAAGACGTCGGCGGCGTTCTCCAACACCGACGGGGGAGTGATCCTGCTCGGGGTCTCCGACACGGGTCAGATCAGGGGCCTCTCACTCAGCAGCGACAAGGAGGTCGAGATCCATAACCGGCTAGCTACCGTCACAGGGCTTGGCGAATACCGGATCCACCGACTCGAAGCAGCGGGCCGAGACCTCGTGGCCATCGGAGTGGATCGCCAACGAGACGGGTTCGCCCAACTGAGCAACGGCCAAGTCAAGGAACGACGTGGCGCGTCCAATCACACGCTTATGGGCGTCCAACTCGCCGACTTCATAGCCCGCCGGTTCGTGCGAGCTCCAGAAGCAACGGCTACCGAGGCGGCCACGGACCAGATTGACGCCGACCTCGCACTTCAACTCGCGTCGGCCTGGGAGTGGAACATTGGAGGCGATCAGGATCTCCTGATGCAGCGACTGAGAGATAACGCTTTCCTGCTCGCCACCGGCCACGACGAGCGGCTGAGCGTCGCCGGAGTGCTGTATCTAGTCACTGATCCCGGCACAGTGCTCGGCAAGGCCTACGTGGAGGTGTTCCGATACCGCGACGACGGCCTCAACTACGACCGCCGGGCCGAGTTCCGGGGTCCGCTCCAGCAGCAGGTCGACAGATCCGCCGAGTTCGTGTTGGATGAGCTTGGCTACGACATGGCGACAGTGGGCGTCCATCGCCATGAACTCCATCGACTGCCGTATCCCGCCCTCAGGGAGGCCATTGCCAACGCGGTCGCGCACCGCTCCTATGCCGCAACCGGCGAAGCGGTCCGCATCGAGATCCGCCCAGATCGGGTCGTCGTGCGTTCCCCCGGTGCTCTGCCAGGCGGGGTCACGCTGGCTGACATCGCAGAGAGGTCCGTGCCGCGCAACATCCTGGTCATTCGCACGCTCCGTTTCTTCGGCGTCGCCGAGGATGCCGGACAGGGCGTCGATCTCATGCAACGACACATGGCTCTGAACTTCATGCCTCCACCCCATTTCGCTGCAGACGACTCGTCGGTGACGGTCACGCTGCGGCTCGGCTCAAGCGCGGCTCCCGCAGAGCGAGCGCTACTCGGGCAGATGCTGGCAGGCAGCGACCAAGTACGGGCTCGGCCGTACTCTGTCGGTGAGCGGGAGTCAACAGATCCCGGCACAAGCCTCCAGGACGCAACGCTTCTGCTTCACGCTGTCAGAGGAAGAACACTGACGAACGCTCGGGCGCGAGAGCTACTTGAAGTTGGCGTCAAAGAGAGCCGCGCAGCCCTGCATCGGCTCCGCGACCGAGGCTTGCTTGAACAGCATGGGACTGACTCAGGGACCCTCTACAGCCTCCACACCCGATTCGCTGGTCCCGATGGCGTACGGACCCGGCCAAGGGACTTCGTGGCCGAGGTGCTCGCTATGGCGAGCAAGGGTCCAATCACCAATGCAAGCGTAAGAACTCGAACCGGCCTCGATCGGGCGATGGCCGTGCGGATACTCAACCGCCTAGTTGCAGACGGCCAGTTGGAGCGACGGGGCTCCAAGCGAGGCACACACTACGTTCTTCGACGCTGAGCGTCGGGCTCTGCCCCAGTCGAGGAAGAGAGGCCCCACCAGTTATGTCACACTCGTCTGCGATCCGCTTCGGGAGAGAACGAATATGACATAAGGTGTGGCCTGAGCCTCCCTGCTAGACTGTCCCTTATCGGTAGTTGGGTGGGTTGTGCCACCTCTCGTCGCCAAGTCCCCGGTTGGACATCTCGAAGGATCGCCACTGCTGGGTCGTCTGCGTCAAGGACCGCTTCCGGTTCAACATCCTCGCCTACCAGCTTCTGCGGCTGTCGCGGACGCTGAGCGCACACAACAGCCGGTCCCCGTAGCCGTAGCCCTGATCTGAGCGGCCCAGGCCGGCCCTTGAGGCGGCCCAGGCCGCCCCGGCGCGCCCGACGGGCCCCATCGGCCCGCAGGCGGCGCCTGAACGCACAAATCCGGGGTCTGTGGTACGGTACCCGGCACATAAAATCGGCTCGAAGAGCAATTTCGCGCAACAAATCGCGCAATGCCCGCCCTCGTAGCTCAGTGGATAGAGCATCGGTCTCCTAAACCGTGTGCGCAGGTTCGATTCCTGCCGGGGGCACTCGTTCTGTGCAGTGCTGAACTCGGTCGAGCGGCCTCGAGCGGCCGTCAGGACGGCTTGATCATCAACCGCGGCCATCATCTCGGGCGCCGAGCAAGCAGGGCTCCTCGCGTCACCGACACCACAGGAACTGCAACCGTACTGGTGGGAGCTGCGTTCCGAGACCGGACCTTGACCCCAAGTGAGGCTTGCGAGACGAAGCGGCAGGCGCGGTGAGGGCCTATGTTGCGTTCGTGATGAGCTGCGTTTGCCGAGAAGCGCCCGCCGAACTGGCCGAGCGAGTCCATGCCGAAGTACGCACCTGGTCCCATGAACTCCGTCGATCCCTTCGCTGAAGCCCGGCTGGGGCCGGTCACGCTGCGCAACCGGATCATCAAGGCGGCCACTTTCGAGGGCGTGATGCCCGAGGCCCTGGTCACGCCCGAGCTGATCGAATACCACCGGGCGGTGGCCGCCGGCGGCGCCGGCATGTCCACCGTCGCCTACCTGGCTGTCGCTCCCGAGGGCCGCACCCACGCCGAGTGCATCTGGCTGCGACCCGAGGCCGTGCCCGGCCTGCGGCAACTCACCGACGCCATCCACGCCGAGGGCGCAGCCGCGGGCGCCCAGATCGGTCACGCAGGACCCGTCGCCAACTCCCGGTCCAACAAGGCCGCGTCGATCGCCCCGAGCAAGAGGTTCAACCCTCTGGCTCTCCGGGTCATCCGCTCCGCCACCGACGCCGACATCGCCCGAATCACCAACGACTACGCCAGGGCCGCCCGCCTCGCCGCCGACGGCGGCTTCGACGCCATCGAGATCCACCTCGGCCACAACTACCTGCTCAGCGCCTTCCTGAGCCCCAACCTCAACAAGCGCACCGACGCTTGGGGCGGATCCCTCGACAACCGGGCCCGGTTCGGTCGCCAAGCCGTCCAGGCGGTGCGGGCCGCGGTGAGCGACAAGCTGGCCGTCACCGCCAAGGTCAACATGAATGACGGCGTCCCCGGCGGCCTCAAGGACGACGAGAGCCTCGAATTCGCCCGGATGCTCCAGGCCGACGGCGCCCTCGACGCCCTGGAGCTCACCGGCGGCAGCTCCTTCGCCAACCCCATGTACCTGTTCCGGGGCGACGCCCCCCGCGACGAGTTCGCAGCCACTCTCCCGCCCCACGCCCGGCTCGGCTTCAAGCTGGCCGGGGACAAGCTCATGCCCGACTATCCCTTCGAGGAGGCCTACTTCCTGCCCAAGGCCCGGAGGTTCCTCGAAGCCCTCGACATGCCGTTGATCCTGCTCGGGGGAATCAACCGGCTCGACACGGTGCAGTCCGCCCTCGACGAGGGGTTCGCCTTCGTGGCCATGGCCCGGGCCCTGCTGCGCCAACCCGACCTGCCGAACCGCTGGCAGGCCGGCAACGTCGCCGAGGGCAACTGCATCCACTGCAACCGCTGCATGCCCACCATCTACAGCGGCACCCGCTGCATCGTCGACCACCCCGATCCCCTGACCGTCGGCCGCCCCATCATCTGACCGGCGCCCACCTTCGACGCCCGCTGCTAGGGCTGTTGGAGGGGCAGCGGTAGCCTCGGCTCGTGCGCCTGTACGACACCGCACGCCGTTCTGTGGTGCCCTTCGAGCCGCCGACGCCGCCCGAGGAGGTGCGGATCTACGTGTGCGGCATCACCCCGTATGACAGCACCCACCTCGGGCACGCCAACACCTACCTCGCCTACGACCTGCTGATCCGCCGTCTCGAGGACCTCGGCCACCAGGTGCGGCTGGTGCGCAACATCACCGACGTCGACGACTCGATCCTGCCCAAGGCCCGCGAGCTCGGCGTGGACTTCCTGGAGCTGGCCGCAGCCGAGACAGCCCGGTTCCACAGCGACATGGAGGCTCTCAACACCCGACCGCCCACAGCCGAGCCCAAGGCCACCGAGTGGGTGGCCGAGATGATCGCCCTCATCGAGGTCCTCGTGTCCGGCGGCCACGCCTACACCGTCGAGGGCACCACCTGGTTCGACGTCTCCACCTGGCCCGCCTACGGCCGCCTCGGCGGCTACGACACCGCCGCCATGCGGACCCTGGCCGCCGAGCGTGGAGGCACCCCCGACGACCCCCGCCAGCGCAACCCGCTGGACTTCGTGCTGTGGCAGCCGTCGGCACCCGACGAGCCGACGTGGGACTCGCCGTTCGGCCCGGGCCGTCCCGGCTGGCACATCGAGTGCAGCGCAATGTCGATGGGCCTGCTCGGCGCCGGTATCGACCTGCACGGCGGCGGCAGCGACTTGATCTTCCCCCACCACGAGTGCGAAATGGCCCAGAGCGAGGCCGCCGCCAACCGGCAGTTCGTGAAGCACTGGATGCACTGCGGGATGGTCGCCTACGAGGGCACCAAGATGTCGAAGTCGCTGGGCAACCTCGTGTTCGTCAGCGACCTCTGCAAGGAGAGCGACCCGGCTGCGGTGCGCCTCGCGCTGATGGGACACCACTACCGCCACGACTGGGAATGGCACGACGGCGACGTCGACGAGGCCGAGGTCCTTCTCGACTCCCTCAACGAAGCCTCGCGGTGGAAGGGCTCCACCGGCGGTGCCGATCCCGCTCTGTTCGCGCAGCGGCTGCGAGACGCGCTCGACGACGACCTCGACGCGCCCCGGGCCCGTGCCGTGCTGGCCGAGATGGCAGACGCCGTGCTCGCCGGCCGCCTCGACGACTCCGCACCGGGCCTGCTGGCCGAGCTGTGCGAACTGTGCGGGATCTCCCTGGAGCCAGATCCGCCGTCGCCCGACCCGCAGTGATCTCGCTGTACGACACCCTCACGGGCGAGGTTCGCCCCCTGAAGCTTCGTGAGCCGGGCCGGGTGGCGCTGTACGCCTGCGGCCCGACCGTCTACGACCATCCCCACCTCGGCCACGCCCGCTCGGCCCTCACCTATGACGTGCTGCGCCGCTACCTGGAGTGGCGGGGTCTCGACGTCCGCCATGTGGCCAACATCACCGACATCGACGACAACATCATCAACCGGGCCCGCGACGAGGGCAGCACCGAGAGCGAGGTGGCCGTCGAATGGGAGGCGGTCTACATCGACGCCATGGCCGCGCTCGGGATACTCGCCCCCCACGACCGGCCCCGAGCCACCGAATGGGTCACCGAGATGGTCGACTTCGTCGCTCAGATCATGGACGCCGGGGCGGCCTATACGACTCCCACTGGCGTGTACCTGCGGGTGCGGGACGTGTTCGGGTACGGCGACCTCGTGCATCGTGACCTCGACGACCTGCGGGCCTCGGCCGGCGCCAGGGTCGAGGTCGACGAGGCCAAGGAGGACCCCCTCGACTTCGCCCTGTGGAAGGCAGCCAAACCCGACGAGCCGTCGTGGCCGTCGCCGTGGGGGCCGGGCCGCCCTGGCTGGCACATCGAATGCGTGGCCATGAGCCTCGGCATCCTCGGCGAGGACTTCGACATCCATGGCGGCGGCAACGACCTGGTGTTCCCCCACCACACCAACGAGCGGGCCGAGGCGCTGGCCGTGGGCCGGCCCTTCGCCCGCCACTGGGTGCACAACGCCATGCTCAACATCGAGGGCACCAAGATGTCGAAGTCGCTGGGCAACTACCGCACCGTTGTCGAGATGCTCGACGAGCACCCGGACAACGGCCGGGCCTTCCGCCTGCTGGTGCTGCAGACCCACTACCGCAAGACCATGGAGGTCAACCCCGAACTGATGGCCTCAGCCCGGGCCGCGTGCCAGGGGCTGGACTCGTTGGCCCGCCGGGCGACAGTCCTCAACATTCCAGAAGCACCGGTTGGTGCCGATGACCTGGACGAGTCTGCGGTCAACGCATTCACCGCGGCGATGGACGACGACCTGGGCACACCCCAGGGCGTCGCGGTGATCTTCGACACGCGGCGCCGGGCCAACGCCGCAATCGACGCCGACGCTAAGGACGCCGCGCAACTCGCGCTCACAGTTCACGAATTAGCCGGGGCGCTAGGAGTCACATACCCGCGCAATGCAACCATCAAGGCGTCGATTCGGGCTGGTGTCCCACGGGTCCGCGTGGCCGTAGAGGCCGTACCAGCCGAGGTTCTAGAGGGAGACGCTGCCATCGAAGACCTCGTTGCCCGGCGGCAGGAGGCTCGGGAGGCGAAGGACTGGGCCGCTGCCGACTCGCTGCGAGACGAGCTGTCGGCTCTGGGGGTGGTGGTGGAGGACACTCCGGCCGGCCCGATCTGGCGCCGGGCGTGAGGCCGCCGCGCGTTCTTGACGCAGTTGTGACGCTCAGAGAGGCTCAACTACATCAAGAACGGTCAGGGAGGCCGGAGGAGGCGCGGTCGGCGTGAGTGTCCTCGGCAACCGGGTCCTGCGCACCGAGGACCCCCGGATGCTCACCGAAGGAGCCCGCTACGTGGCCGACCTGCACCTGGACGGCGCGGCCCGCGCCTGGTTCGTGCGCTCCACCGTCGCCAGCGGGCGCCTGGTCGGCGTGGACACGGCCGACGCCAGCGGGCAGCCCGGCGTGCTCGGAGTGTTCACCGCGGCCGACCTTGGCCTGCCCGACCTGAAGCCGGTCCCGGTGGTCGACCAGCGGATGACCCGCCCGGTGCTGGCCCGTGACACCGTCCGGTTCGTCGGCGAGCCGGTGGCGGTCATCATGGCCGAAACGGCCGCGGCGGCAGCCGACGCAGCCGAGCAGGTAGTCGTCGACATCGAGCCGGAGCCCGCGGTGGCAGCCCTGCCCGACGCGGCGACGGGCAACACGCTGGTCCACCCCGACGCCGGCACCAACATTGCCTTCGACATGCCCGCAGCCGGGCACGGCGGAGGCCCGCCGGACTTCACGGGGTGCGAGGTCACGGTGGGGGACACACTGGTCAACCGGCGGCTCGCGGCCGTGCCGCTGGAGCCCCGGTCGGCGGCCGCGGAATGGTCCGCCGACGGCACGAGGCTCACGTTCTACGCCTCCACCCAGGCCCCGCACCGGGTGCGCGACGCCCTGGCTTCCCTGTACGGGCTCGACAAGGCCGCGGTCCGGGTGGTGACCCCCGACGTTGGCGGCGGCTTCGGGGCCAAAGGCTCGCCCTCGCCCGAGGAGCTCGTGCTGGCCGGACTGGCCCGCGCCGTCGGCCGGCCGGTGGTATGGACCGAGTCCCGGGCCGAGAACCTCGTCTCCCACGTGCACGGCCGGGCCCAGACTCAGCGGTTCCGCCTGGGCGGGACCCGCACCGGACGGATCTCCCACTACGAACTTGAAGTCGTTCAGGACGCGGGCGCCTACCCGATGATCGGCGCCTTTCTGCCCACCTACACCCGCAAGGTGTTCACCGGCTGCTACGCGATCGCCAACGCCTCGATCAGCGGGCAGAGCCTTGTCACCAACACCGCGCCGGTCGCCGCCTACCGGGGCGCGGGCCGGCCCGAGGCGATCTACGCCGTCGAGCGGGCCGTGGACCTGTACGCCGCCACGGTCGGGATGGACCCCGCCGAGGTGCGCCGCCTCAATTTCGTGGCGCCCGAGAGCTTCCCGTACACCAACCCTGCGGGCAGCACCTACGACACCGGCGACTTCGGAGCGGCCCTCGACCGGGTTCTGGCCGCGGCCCGCTACGGCGACCTGCGAGCCGAGCAGGCGTCCCGCCGGGCCGGCAGCGACCCGATGCTGCTCGGCATCGGCATCGCCTCGTTCGTGGAGAGCACCTCGATGGGTCCCAGCGAGTTGGGCGAGATCGAGCTCGCGGCCGACGGGTCGCTGGTGGTGCGCAGCGGAGCCACCACGTTCGGGCAGGGCCACGACACCTGCTGGGCCATGATCGCGGCCGAGGCCACCGGAGTGCCCGTCGATCAGATCACGGTGATCTCGGGCGACACTGCCGAGATCGCCTCCAGCGGGCTGACGGCCGCCTCCCGCTCCGCCCAGCTGGCCGGCTCGGCGGTCCTGACCGCGGCCCGGCATCTGGTGGAACGGGCCCGCGTCCATGCTGCGGCCAGGCTGGAGGCCGCTGAGGCCGACGTCGTGCTCGACCCAGCCACGGGGACGTTCCATGTGGTCGGGTCGCCGCAGCCCCACCTCCGCTGGGCCGACATCGCCGCCCAAGCGGCAGACCACGGTGAGGCGCCCCTGGCCGCGGCCTCGGACTTCGAGCAGCCCGACAACACCTACGCCTTCGGCTGCCACCTGGCCGTGGTCGAGGTGGACTCGGCCACCGGCGAGGCAACGCTTCGGCGCCTGGTCGCCTGCGACGACGCCGGCACGCTCATCAACCCCCTCATAGCCGAGGGCCAGATCCAGGGGGGCATCGCCCAAGGCGTGGCCCAAGTGCTGCTGGAGGAGATGGTCTACGACGGCGACGGCAACCCGATGGCCACCAACCTCGTCGACTACCCGGCGATCTCAGCCCCCGACCTGCCCAGCTTCGAGCTGATCGGAATGGAGACGCCCACGCCCCTCAACCCGCTCGGCGCCAAGGGCATCGGCGAGTCCGGCACGGTCGGCGCCGGCCCGGCCGTCCTCAACGCCATCCACGACGCCGTAGCCCACCTGGGCATAGACCACATCGACATGCCCGCCACCCCCCAGACAATCTGGCGCGCCCTGCGGCGCGAAGAGGACCCAGTCCGCTAGCGGATGGCGTGGATGTAGCCGCCTTTGGTGCCGACCACGATCAGGCCGTCCCACACCGCCGGGGTTGACTCGATGCAGGCGCCCAGATCGATGCTCCACAGCTCGGGCGGCTCCACCGTCGTGTCGCTCACGTCGAAGGCGTACAGCCCGCCTCCGCAGTCGCCCTGGATCCACACGTCGTCCACGATGGCGGGACTGGGCCAGGTGGGGCCGGGCAGCTTCTTGGTCCAGCGCACCTCCCCGGTGGCGGTGTCCACGCCGTAGACGTGGCCGGTGTGGGTGGGCACGATCAGCAGGTCGCGGTGCAACCCCGGAGTGGCCCACACACCCGAGCCGTTCAGCGCGCCCCGCACGTGCACGCTCCACACCAGAGGATCGTCGGGCCGGCTCGGGTCGAGCTTGATGATCTGGCCCACCTCGTGGGAGCGGTCCGTGCCCCTCTGGTACTCGACCCCGGCGTAGATCATGCCCTCCGCGTCGATCACCAGTGAGGCGTCGGTGTCGTCGCCCGTCCAGAAGCGGAACACCCGCTCGGGCACGGCGGCCGGGTCGTCCCGCAGCCCGGCGATGTCCCAGCCCTGGACCAACCCGCCCGAGTTGGCGAAGTACACGGTGTCGCCGCTGATGGACACCGAGTTCTCGATCGACAGCTCCCGGCCCACCGCAGCCAGCAGCTCGTCGTCCCAACCGGGCGCATGGAACACCACCTGCGGGTCGGCGGTCACCAGCCCGTCGGCGCCGTAGCCCCGGTTCAGCTTCACGATGTGGAACCTCGAGTTCTCGCCGCCGATGAACAGGTGGTCGTCGATCACCATGCCCGAGCTGTCCCAGTCGTCGTTCCACACGATCGGGCCCAGGTCGTAGGCGCCCAGCGACCACAGCTCCCGGGGCGTCCCCGCGTCGAAGGCGACCACCCGGTACCTGTTGTCGCGGCTGCCCACGTACACGAGCGGATAGCCGTCGGGGTCGATCGTCACCGACCCCTTGATGATGTCGCCGGTCGGGAAGTCGGGCAGCAGCCGCTCACCGGTGTCGGCGTCGAGGAAGTGCACGTTGCGGCTGAACGCCCCCACCACCACCCACGTGCGGCCGTCCCGCTCGAACACGGCGGGCTGGCCCGTCCAGCCGGTGCCGCACCACTTGCGGGGCTCGCCGCCGATCGACGACAGCGAGCACATGGGATCACCCTGGGGGAACCGCCAAGCCACCTCCGGCGCCCGCGGCACCGGCCCCTTGCCGTAGTAGGTCCGGGTCGGGTTCCCCCGGAACGTGAGCAGGCCCTCCACGGTGTCGCCCCAAGGCCGGCCCGAAGTCTCCGGATCCACCCAACCTTCGAACGGCGGGATGGTGGTGGTTGTGGTGGTCGTCGTCGTGGTCGTTGTAGTCGTGGTGGTCGTGGTCGTCGTGGTGCTGGTTGACGACGAAGTGGTCGAAGACGCGGCGGCGTCGGCCTCGCCGGGCTCGTCCCGGTCCGCCTCGGACGCCCACCGCACCACAATCACCGCAGCCAGCGCGAGGGTCGCCAACGACAGCGCCACCAGTCGCACCGTCCTCGACCGCTCCCGCATGGCTACAGCATGCCGATCCCAGTACCAATCGCTACCGTTCGGCCGTCATCCCGCTCCTGTTCGCTGCGCTCACGGGCCGCTCAGGCCACGGCCTCGCTCGCCGCCGCGAGGCCAAACATGGATCGTTCGCATTCGCTCGGCCTCTCATCGGGCGGTCGTAGGATCGGAGCCGTGACCGGGGACGAGCATCCTCTGACCGTCGCCTTCGACGCCGACGACACGCTGTGGCACAACGAGGACCTCTTCCAGGACGTGCACGAGGAGTATGAGGAGCTGCTGTCGCCCTGGGCCGACGCCGCCACCGTCGACGACCGCCTGCACGAGGTCCAGATGTCGAACTTGCCCCGCTTCGGCTACGGCGTCAAGTCGTTCACCCTGTCGATGATCGAGGCCGCGGTGCACATCACCGGAGGCGAGATCGACGCTGATCGCATCACCACCATCATCGGCTACGGCAGGCGCCTGCTCGATCGGCCCATCGAGCTGATCGACGGTGTGGAGGAGGTGCTCGACGCACTCGACCACCACCGGCTGATGGTCATCACCAAGGGCGATGTGCACGACCAGCTGGCCAAGGTGGCCGCCAGCGGCCTGGCCGAGCGGTTCTGGCGAGTGGAGGTCGTGGCCGACAAGGACGCGGATGTCTACGGCGAGCTGCTGGAGCGTCACGGGATCGATCCCGCCCGGTTCGTGATGGTCGGCAACTCGCTGCGCTCCGACGTGCTGCCGGTGCTGGAGCTGGGCGCGACCGCGGTCCACATCCCCTACCACGTGACCTGGCGCCACGAGGACGACCACGACGGCCACGAGGTCGAAGTGCCCACCCTGGAGGCCCTGCGGGATCTGCCGCAGCTGTTGAGGGGTTGGGACGGAGACGGCGAGCTGGCCCCCGGCATGGCCGGCCCGGCCGGTATCGGTGGACGCTACGGCGCCCACCCGGCATGAGGCGGCTGACCCCCCAGGAGATCGCGGCCTACGACCTGGTGCCCGCCGACCTCGCCCGCCGGGCCCGGGTGCAGAGAGTTCCGTTCCTCGCGCCGGGCTTCGACGGCATGACCGTGGGCCGGCTCATCCTGGTGCTGCGCGACGACGACAGGTCTGGGAAGCGAACCCTGCTCGCCCATGAACTGGTCCACGTCGAGCAGTACAACCAGCTCGGGATCATCCGGTTCCTGCGACGGTATGTGAGCGAGTACGCCCGCAACCTCGGGCGCCTGCGCAGCCACCGGCAGGCCTACCGGGCCATCTCCCTCGAGGCCGAGGCTCGGGCCTCGGCCGAGCGCTGGCGGCACCAACTTCCGGGAGTTGAGCGCGATTATTCGCCCTGACAGCCGGAAGTTCGCCGGGCTACGCCGGAAGGATGCCGGAAGGGCGGCTCAGTACTCGTAGAAGCCGCGGCCGGTCTTGCGGCCCAGCCGGCCCGCGGCCACCATGCGGCGAAGCAGCGGGGGCGGCGCGTAGAACCTCTCGGCGTACTCCGCGTACAGCGACTCGGCTGTGAACAGGCACACGTCGAGCCCGATCAGGTCGGCCAGCGTGAGCGGACCCATGGGATGGCCCGCGCCCAGCTTCATGGCGTCGTCGATGTCGGTGGCGGAGGCGTGCTGTGACTCGTACATCTCGATGGCCTGGCAGATGTAGGGCACCAGCAGCTTGTTGACCACGAAGCCGGCCCGGTCCGGCGCCGGCACCACCCGCTTGCCGAGCGTGTCGGTGGCGAACGCGGTGGCCGCCTCGGTCACGGCCGGGTCGGTGAGCTGGGTGCTGATCACCTCGACGAGCTTCATCACCGTGGCCGGGTTGAAGAAGTGCATGCCCAGCACCTGCTGGGGACGGGATGTGCCCATGGCCACGTCGATGATCGGGATCGACGACGTGTTGGTGGCCATGATCGCGCCGGGATCCAGCACCCGGTCGAGCACACCGAAGATCTCCAGCTTCAGTGGAAGGTTCTCCGGAACGGCCTCGAGCACCAGGTCGCAGCCGGCCAGGTCGTCCAGCTCCGTGGTCCAGGTGACCGCGGCCGACGCGGCCTCCCGTACGGCCTCGTCGAGCTTGCCCCGGGCGACGCCCCGGTCCATCGATCCCTCGACGCGGGCCCGTCCGGCCTCCACCAGCTCCGGCGTCGCCTCCCGGGCCACCACCTGCAGGCCGTTGCGGGCCGCGACCTCGACGATCCCGCTGCCCATCGTTCCAACGCCGATCACGCCGACCGTGCCGATCTCCATCTGGATGCTCCTAGTAAGGGTCTTGGGGGTGCGGGCCGGGTTGAGCAGACGCTCGGAGCCCGCGGGGAACTTCGACGCTAGTCAGTCCGACTCGCTAATCGTCACCGAGTTGATGGTCACGTCGACCAGGGGGCGGTCGTTGCGGTCGGTCTCAACCTGCTGCATGGCCTCCACCACCTCCAGGCCCCGGACGACCTTGCCGAACAAGGAGTACTGCGGCGGGAGCCCGGTGCCCTGGGGGCCGCTGATGATGAAGAACTGGCTGCCGTTGGTGTTGGGCCCGGCGTTGGCCATCGCCAGCGATCCGATCTCGTAGCGGCCGGGCTTGGGCAGTTCGTCGGCGAACCGGTAGCCGGGGCCGCCCCGGCCGGTGCCCTCGGGATCGCCGCCTTGGCAGACGAAGCCGCCGATGATGCGGTGGAAGGTCACGCCGTCGTAGTAGTGGTACCGGGCCAGCACCACGAAGTTGTTGACCGTCAGGGGTGCCGCGACCGGGTCGAGCGCGATGATGATCGACCCCATGGAAGTGTCCATCGTCGCCGTGTAGCGCTTGGAGGCATCGATGCACATCGGCGGCGGCTGGCTGAACTGGCGACGGACCGGACTCGATCCGTCCTCGGCGGGGCAGGGTGTGGCGGCCACGATGGATTCCTCGCAATCACGGTTCGGGGTCGGGACGGCCGGGCGACCCTACCGGTTTGGTTCCCGCTCTTGTCCGCTTCGCTCACGGGCCGCTCGGGCCCAGGCGGGAAGGGGGGCATCATCCACCGGCGCGTGACCGCGCTCTATGGTGACGCCCGTGCGGTTCTGGATCCGTCGATCGAACCCGCCCAGCGGCGCCGGCGTGGCCGTGGCCGCGCTCGCGGACGCGCCCCACTCGCTGCGGTGCGAGCGCTGCGACGTCACTTGGCGCGGGTCGTCGTCGGTGCCCTGCTGGTGCTGCGGCGCCCCCGGCGACATCCGCGGCGAGGTGCGCATCTTCGCCGACTGACCCGCCGATAGGGTCGGCACCATGACCCTGCACTGGTCCGACACCGGGGTCGAGGTCCACAGGGTGGTCGTCGGCCCGGTCGACAACAACGTCTTCGTGATCCGTTGCACGTCCACCGGCGAGGCGGTCCTGATCGACGCGGCCAACGAGCACGAACGCCTGCTGGAGCTGTGCCGCGGGCTCGGCGTGCGGACCGTGCTGGAGACCCACGGGCACTGGGACCACATCCAGGCCATCCCGGCGGTACGCGACGCCGGCTACGAGGTGGGAGTGACCGCCGAGGACGCGGCCATGCTCCCCAGCTACGACTACCTGCTGGAGGACGACACCGTCATCGAGGTCGGCCGCCTCCGGCTGCACACCCTGCACACCCCGGGCCACACCCCCGGCTCGATGTCGTTCCACGTGGAGGGGACGCCGCTGCTGTTCACCGGCGACACGCTGTTCCCCGGCGGGCCGGGCGCCACCCAGTACGAGGGGGGCGACTTCCCGACGATCATCCGCTCGATCACCGAGCGGATCTTCAGCCGCTTCGACGGCTCCACGGTCGTGCTGCCCGGTCACGGCCTCGACACCACCATCGGCGACGAGTCCCCGCACCTCGACGAATGGGTCGCCCGGGGCTGGTGAACGCCGGCCCCCGGTAGCGTTCGAGGCTGGCAGGCCCTAGACCAGGAGGTCCCATGACCAGGCTTCTCGAAGGCAAGGTGGCGCTCGTCACCGGCGCAGGACGCGGCATCGGGCGCGAGCACGCCCTGATGCTCGCCGAGCACGGCGCCAAAGTCGTGGTCAACGACTTGGGCGGCGACGAGTTCGGCGGAGGCGCGGACGTGACCCCCGCCGCCGAAGTGGTCGGCGCCATCACCTCGGCCGGGGGAGAGGCGGTCGTCAACGGCGGCAGCGTGGCCAGCTTCGATGACGCCGGGGCCATGGTGCAACAGGCCATCGACACGTTCGGCGACATCAACATCGTGGTCAACAACGCCGGCATCCTGCGGGACCGGATGGTGTTCTCGATGACCGAGGACGACTGGGACGCCGTGATGGCCGTCCACCTCAAGGGCACCTTCGGGCCGTCGCATCACGCCGCGGTGTACTGGCGCAACAAGGCCAAGTCGGGCGAGGAGACCTACGGGCGGATCATCAACACGTCGTCACCGTCGGGGATCTACGGCAACGTCGGCCAGACCAACTACGGCGCAGCCAAGGCCGGTATCGCCGCCTTCACCGTGATCGCGGCCCAGGAACTGGTCCGCTACGGCGTGACCGTCAACTGCCTGGCCCCCACGGCCTGGTCGCGCCTCACCGCGCCGCTCATGGGCGGCGACGAGGCCTCCGAGGAGTTCAAGGACAGCATCGACCCCCGCTGGATCGCGGTGGTCACCGCCTGGCTGGCGAGCCCCGAGGCGGCCAACGTCACCGGCCGCGTGTTCGATGTGCGGGGCAGCAAGCTGGGCATATCCGAGGGATGGCACCTGGGTCCGGTCGAGGTCCAGCCGGACAACCCCGCCGAGCTGGGTCCGGTGATGTCCAAGCTGATGGTGGCGGCTCGTCTCAACGCCGACATGTCCGGCCGGGACCACGAGGGCCTCGGCTTCCCGAGCCAGTCGATATAGCTAGCCGGAACCCGATCCGCGGTCGGGCAGCGGGAGCAACGGGAGCCGGACGGTCATCTCGGTGAACTCACCGGGCTCGGACTCGGCGGTTATCGACCCGCCGTGCTGCCGGACGACATCGCTGCAGAGGCTGAGTCCCAGTCCCACGCCGGTCCCCGACGGCTTGGTCGTGTAGAACGGGTTGAAGATCTTGTCCATGGAGTCGGGCGGGATGCCGGTCCCGTTGTCGCGGATGCGGATGACTATCTCCTGGCCGGTTCGCTCGGTCTTCAGCCACAGAGCCGGCTTGTAGGAGCCGTTGTCCCGCTCGACCATCCGCCGCTTCTCGTCCATCGCGAAGCAGGCATTGCCGACCAGGTTCAAGAACACCCTCCCCATCTCCTCGGGCACGACCTCCATCTCGCCGACACCGGGGTCGCAGTCGCGGTGGATGTCGACCTCGAAGTCCTCGAACTGGGCCTGGGCGCTGTGGAAGGCGATCGTCGTCCTGTCGTTGAGCAGGTCGTTGATGGCGACCGGCTGGCGGGTGCCGCCCCCGCGCCCGATCGTCGCCATGTCCCTCACGATCCGGTCGGCCCGGTCCCCGTGGGAACGGATCCTCAGAAGGTTCTCGGCCAGGTCGTCGATGATTCCCGCGATCAGGGCGCGGGTGCCGTCGTCCAGGTCCGCTTCGGGCTGCTCCACGGCCTCGCGCAGTTCGGCGACGAGCTCCTCCGACGCCTCGGAGAAGTTCCTCATGAAGTTCAGCGGGTTCCTCATCTCATGGGCCACGCCCGCGGTCAGCTCTCCCAGCTCCACCAGCTTCTGGCGCACGACTATCCGGTCCTGAGTCTGCCTCAGCTCCGACAGCACCCCCTCCAGCTCCTCGTTCTTGGCTTGGAGGTCCTCGGACAGCTTCCGCACGAGGTCTAGCTGGAGCGCCTCGATCGATCGCTGCCGGAGCTTCTCCAGCGCCTCGGCCGCCTCGTTGACCTCGTCGTTGCCGGCCAGATCCACCGTGTAGTCCAGGTTCCCCTCGCCCATGTGGCGGATCCAGAGCTCCACCTGAACTGTGCGACGGCCGGTGGTCACGAGACGGTAGGTCAAGAAGACCAGCAGGGCGAGACCGACCGATGCGAGAACGACCAGCGTGGTGTCGCCGGCGTCGATGGCCATCACGAGCAACGTGACACTGACGGCGAGCATCAGCGTGACATTGAGCATGGCCTGGATCGACTTGCGCCGGAGGCTGAAAGGAGCGATCGGATGCTCCCGTCCAGCGGGAGTCGACTCAGGCGCCATGTCCTCCGTCCCTGCGACGTGCTCCTCCACAGCCGGGCTGCTCATCGGCCCGATCCGCAAACTCTACAAAGCCGGCCCCGCCCGAAGCGAGGCGTGTGCCGGAGGTGCACGGCCCGCTACAGGGTCGGGCCGCGGCGCCGGCAAGCGCCGCTAGGCGACGCCGAGCGGTTCGGCGACGACATAATGACCGGAACAGTTCCGGGCCAGGGACCGACCGGCGGGGGGGGACGCATGGACTTCGAGCTGAGCGAAGAGCAGCAGATGTTCCGCGACGTGCTCCGGCAGTTCGTCGACAGCGAGATCAGGCCGGTGGCCCGCGAGATGGAGCAGTCGGGCCAGTATCCCCATGAGATCGTGGCCAAGATGGCCGAGATGGGCCTGTTCGGCATCACCGTCGGCGCCGAATACGGCGGACTCGACCTCGACACAGTGTCGATGAGCCTCGTCTTCGAGGAGATCTCCATGGGCTGGATGGGCATCGCCGGGATCCTCGGCAGCCACTCCCTGAGCTGCCGGATGATCATGCTGCACGGTACGGAGGAGCAGAAGCAGCGCTGGCTGCCCGAGTTGGCCACCGGCGAGCGGCGCACCGCCATCGCCCTCACCGAGCCGGGCGCGGGCAGCGATCTGCAGGGCATCTCCACCCGGGCCTGGCGCGACGGGGACACCTACGTGATCCGGGGGACCAAGACCTGGATCACCAACGCCCGCTTCGCCAACCCGCTTCCCGTGCTGGTCAAGACCGACCCGGACTCCGTGCCCCGGCACAGGGGCATGAGCGTGCTCATGATCGAGGCGGGCACGCCCGGTCTCGAAGTGCTCAGGGATCTGGGCAAGCTCGGGTACAAGGGCCCCGAGTCGTGCGAGGTGGTGCTCGACGATGTGCGAGTACCGGCCGACAACCTGCTGGGCGGACAGGAGGGCCTGGGGTTCAAGCAGGTGATGTCAGGCCTGGAGGTCGGCCGGATCAACATCGCGGCACGGGGTGTGGGCGTGGCCCAGGCCGCCTTCGATGCCGCGCTCGACTACTCCCAGCAGCGGGAGGCCTTCGGCCAGCCCATCGGGGAGTTCCAGGCCATCCAGCTGAAGCTGGCCGACATGGCCACCGAGATCGAGGCGGCCAGGCTGCTGACCCGCTGGGCCGCGAACCGCATCGACCAGGGCCTGCGGGCCGATGTGGAGGCGGGCATGGCCAAGCTCTTCGGCTCGGAAGCCGCCATCAAGGCGTCGCTCGAGTCCATGCGCATCCACGGCAGCTACGGATATTCGACCGAGATGGAGATCGAGCGCCTGTACCGCGACGCGCCGCTGATGGCCATCGGCGAGGGCACCAACGAGATCCAGCGCACGATCATCGCCAAGGGTCTGATGAGGCGGGCCCGGGAGCGGGCATGACGGTGGCTGATCGCCTCAGCGGGGTTGGGCTCCTGTCGGCCTCCGAGACGGCTGCGTTCAGTGCCGACGGGTTCGTGACTGTCGACGCCCTGATCGACGCCGGCCTGATCGACCCGCTGAAGGAGCGCTTCGAGCGGCTGTTCCGGGGCGACTTCGAGACCGGTACCGCTCCCGACGAGGTCAACTGGCAGGAGGGTCGCAGCGATCCGGCCCTGGCCCGGCAGATCTGCAACGGCTGGAAGGCCGACCGGCTGATCGCGTCGGTTGTGCTCGACGCCCGCTTCGGCGAGGCGGTGGCCGGCCTCGCCGGCTGGCCCGGCGCCCGGATCGTCCAGGACAACGTGATCTGGAAGCCGCCGGGGGCGCGCTCCTTCGGTTTCCACCGCGACAACGCCTACCTGTCCTGGTACAAGCCGACGGAGATGTTCTCCTGCTGGATCGCCCTCGATGACACTTCCGCCGGCGGCGGCACCATGGAACTGGCCCGGGGATCGCACCGCTGGCCCACTGGGGCCGACCCGATGGGCGAGTTCCATGACCCCGAGGACTACCGGGCCACCGTGAGGGCCGCCGCCGCGACTGCCGGCGTCGAGCTCGACATTGCCGCGGTGGAGGTGGCCGCCGGCGGCGGGTCGTTCCACCACGGCTGGGCCTGGCACGGCTCGGGCCCCAACCGCTCGGGCCGCCATCGCCGGTCCCTGGTGCTGCACTGCGCCAGCAGCGAGGCCCGTTTCGACCGGGCCGGCTTCGGCGAGGGGAACGGACCCATCTACTCCCGCTACGCCCGGCTCACCGACGACGAGATGGACGAGAACCACTTCCCGATCCTGTGGCGGTCCGACGGGTACCGGACCCCCGGCATCTAGGCATCCATCCGGCGAAGGGGGCCCCCGGCATCTAGGCGTCCATCCGGCGAAGGGGACCAGGCTGGCCTGAGCCTCGTCGAGGCCGTTAGCATCGCCGCCCGTGTCAGTGGTGTCTGCGATCTACGCCTCTGCCGCGGTGCTGCTGGTGGCGGCGGGCGCGGCCAAGCTGTCGAGGCCGGCGCCGGGCGTCGCGGACCTTCTCGGCTTCCGGGCCCCGACCCCTCTGGTACGGCTCGTCGGAGCGTCGGAAGCCGCGGTCGGGATAGCCGCCCTGCTGGTGGGTGGACCGGCCGCGTGGGCCATGGGCCTGCTCTACGCGTCCTTTGCCGTGATCGTGCTTCGTGCGGTGCTGGTGAAGGCGGGCTCGTGCGGATGCTTCGGGCGCCTCGATGCGCCGCCCTCGCGGGTTCACGTTCTCGGCAATCTGACCCTGGCCGCGGTGTCGTTCGCGGCGGTCGGAACGGACGCCTCACCGGTTCAGGCCGTCGCCCAGTCGATCAGCGACCGTCCCGCGGTGGGCGCGGCGCTGGCGGTGGAGATTCTCTTGATGGCCGGACTGGGCCTGGTGGCCTTCACCGCGCTGCCCGAGGCGCTCGGTGCCCGAACCGCCCGAGCCGCCCGGCACGAAGCCGGCACCCTGTTCCGGTCCGTGCCACCCCCGGTCGCCAAGCCCGGCAAGCCGGTGCCCGTCTCGGGAAGGCACCAGTGAGCCGCAAGCTGGTTGAGCGGGTCTCCCGGGTGGTGGACCGGCGCGCCGGTCGCCGGGGCTTCCTGCGCTCGTCGGCCATGGCGGCCACGGCCATGGCGGTCGCACCCGTCGCCTATGCCGTCCGTCCCACCACCGCGGAGGCGGCCGTCATCCTGTGCAAGGGCTGGGAGTGCAACCCGAATGCCCTGTGCTGCGACCCCTACAGTGAGTTCTGCTGCAAGCTCACCGGGGAGAACCTGTGCCCGCCGGGAACCCTCGTGGCCGGCTGGTGGAAGGTGGACGGCTCGGGATTCTGCGATCTGAACGGCCCGAGCCCGCGCTACTACCTCGACTGCAACTCCACCTGCGATGCGGGCTGCCACTGCCGCTCATCGGACCGCACCTGCGCAAGAGCATGCACATCGGCCGTGTGCCGGTGCACCGGCGGCTGTGACACCCGCAAGTCGGGGTGCACCCGGTTCCGCTACGGGCAGTGCAACCAGGACGCTTGCGTCGGCCCGCTCATGTGCCGGATCGTCACCTGCGTGCCGCCCTGGACGTGGGATCCGGCCTGCACGAGGTCCCCGGTGCTCTACGATCCGGGGACCCGCTGGCACGATCGGCCCTGCCTGCACGACGACTTCAACGACATCCCGCCCAAGGCCTACTACGCCGAAGCGGTGAGGTGGATGGCCGATGAGGGCATCACCACCGGCATGAAAGACGACCTGTTCGGTCCCGACGAACTGGTGACGCGGGGCCAGTTCGCAACCTTCCTGTGGCGGTATGAAGGCCGGCCCCCAGTCGATCCCAGCGGTGAATTCGACGATGTCGCGGCGGACGCCTTCTACTCGCAGGCGGTGGCGTGGATGGTCGAGCAGCGGATCACCACGGGTCGCGCGCCGGGCCGTTTCGATCCGTCGAGCGACGTGTCGCGGGCGCAGTCCATCGTGTTCCTGCATCGTCTGGCGGGAGAGCCGCAGGGCAGCGCCAGGATCGATTTCTCCGATGTGGGCTCCAACGCCTGGTTCCGGGACGCGCTGGCGTGGGCCCTTGAGCACAACATCGACTGGTGGGCGGAGCATTCGACCTTCAACGCTGAGGAGCCCGCCACCCGTGCCGAGGTCGCGGCCCTGCTGCACGGCTACCACCGCCGCGATCGAGCCTCCCTGGGAGTGGCCCCGTGACGGTCGTAGTGGTGCTGCTGGCGATCGCGGTGGGGGTGCTGGCCCTGCTCGTGTTCGGGCTGCTCAGAACCCACGCCGAGATCCTGCGGGCCCTCGACCGCGCCGGCATCAGCCTTGACGACGAAGCGACCGCGAGTTCCGCTGCCGGGGTCGTGGCGGAGCGGTCGGAGGCTGCTGCGGTGGCCGGCCCGGAAGGTGCCCGAGACCTCGTCGGGACGGTTCCGGCCGGAGGTCCGACCAAGGTCGCCGTCACCGGCGTGGCCCACCTCACCCTGCTCGCGTTCCTGTCTCCGGGGTGCCGCACCTGCAAGCGGTTCTGGGGTGCCTTCTCGGATCCGGATCTCGAGCTGCCCGGCGGCGACACCCGGCTCGTGGTCGTGGGCCAGGATCCCGCCCACGACTCGGAGTCGGCCATGGCGGATCTGGTCCCGCCGGGCATCAAGGCCGTGCTGTCGTCCGCGGCGTGGGATGACTACGACGTGCCGGGCTCGCCCTATTTCGTGCTCGTGGACGGCGCCGAGGGTCGGGTAGTGGGCGCGGGCAGCGCGCTGCGCTGGGAGCAGTTGCAGAACCTGCTCCAGCAGGCCCTGGACGACGCCGG
This sequence comes from Candidatus Aldehydirespirator sp., assembly GCA_965203635.1. Lineage (GTDB taxonomy): Bacteria > Actinomycetota > Acidimicrobiia > Acidimicrobiales > Aldehydirespiratoraceae > Aldehydirespirator. The sequence goes on along the minus strand of OZ241903.1, from coordinate 716,768 downwards.
CTTGGCCGACACCTCCGGATCGCAACCGCAGGCCTCGGCCGGACACTCGGGCCGCAGCCGGGCGCAGCGGGCCGACGAGGCGCTGCGGTCCGCGGGCATCGGTCCCGGTCATCCGAGCCTCTACGGCGGCCAGTCGGACTCGAACGGCAGCAACGGTGCCGACTCATGATTGCGGTGCTGGCCATCGGGACCGTGGCGGCTCTGGCCGCCGGAGCCCGGTCGGCATGGTCGCCTTGAGGCATCTCGATGCTCACCAGCATCAGCCCGCTCGGTGAGCGGGCCCGAGGCAATCGATGGTCGGTGACAGTCCTGTGGCTCGGCTTGGGCGCGGTCGCCGGGGGAGCCGCCGTCGGGGCGGCCCTCGGAGCGCTGGGCCAGATCTCGGTCGGCGGTGTGGGCAGCAATGTCCGGCTCGTGCTGCTGGCCGTGGCCTGCGCCGGCGCGGCGGCCTGGGACCTGTCGGGTCGGCGGCTCCCCGGCCGTCGCCAGGTGAACGAGGACTGGCTGGTCGCGTACCGGTCGTGGGTCTACGGAGCAGGTTTCGGCGTTCAGCTCGGCGCGGCAGTGGCGACCGTGGTCAACACCGCCCTGGTGCCGCTGTTCATGGTGGCTGCGTTGCTGGCCGGTGAGATGACCGCGGGCCTGCTGATGGGCACGGCCTTCGGCGCAGTCCGGGGCGCGAGCCTGGTGCTGGGCCGCCGGGTTCGGACGCCCGACGATCTGCGGCACCTGCACCTCCGTCTCGATCAGCACGCCGACCGGGTCCGGCGCATGGGTGCGGGCGTGGCCGTGGCCCTGGCCGGCGCGGCCGCCGCGAGCCTGCTGGCGCTGTAACTGCGAGCAGGAGCTGGATGACGTGAGCATGCTGGCCGCTCATGGGGTGAGCGTCGACGTGCCCGCAGGCTGGGAGGCCGAGCTGTCGACCCAACCGGATCCGGCCACGCTCGACCCCAGCCTGGAGTCCTCGAATGCGTCTCTGGTCGTGGTGCACGCGGCCAACTTCTCGCTGCCTGCGGAGCGGGGCGACTACGGGTCGGGCGCGGTAGAGATCATGGACCGCGGCGGGATCTTCGCCGCTCTGATCGAGTTCGACCGCGCCTCGGCCACATCGAAGCTGTTCGCCCACGAGGGCTTCCCGACCCGCCTCGAACCGGCCGACTTCGCCCCCGACCAGCTGCACCTGTCGCTGCCGGGCCAAGCCGGCCTCCAGCAGTTCTTCCACGTCGAGTCGCGGGCGTTCTGCCTCTACACGGTGATCGGGTCGTACTCGAGGCGGAACCTGCTGGTGCCGGAACTCAACCGGCTGCTGGCCGGCCTGAGCATCGGTTGACGGCCCCCGTACAGGGCGCTCTCAGAGCGGCTCGCCCTCGTGAAGGACGCCGTACACATCGGTGCGGCGGTCGGCGCGGGGCCGGATGAGCTCGCTTCTGGCCTGGGCCCTGCGGGCCTCGGCCAGGTCGATGTCGACGATCTCTAGCTGCTCACGCACCGTCGACAGCGGCCCGCCGGCTATCCGGCCGTACGGGTCGGCCACCACCGACGATCCGAGAAGCTCGACCCCGTCACCAGCGCCGACCTGCGACGTGCAGGCGATGAACACCTGACTCAAGTTGGCCTGCACCAGCGCCCCCTCGGCGTGGGGGATCAACTCGCCGTCGCGGTACTGGCGCCGGTCGAAGCCTCGGACCCAGGCGGTGGGCACGCAGATCAGGTCCGCGCCCCGCAGGGCCAGCACCCGCACCACCTCCACGAAGCGCAGGTCGTAGCAGATGCACAGCCCGATGGTCCCGTAGTCCGTGTCCACGACGCTCAGGCCGGTGTCGCCGGGGGTGAAGCAGTGCTTCTCCACGTCGAACAGGTGCAGCTTGCGGTAGTGGGCGACCACGCCTTCGGAGTCGACGGCCACCGCGGTGTTGTAGATGTCGTCGCCCGAGCGCTCGCACAGCCCGCCGACCACGAGTCCGCCGTGACGGGCCGCCTGGGCCTGCCAGTCGCCGACCGTCGGGCCGTCCAGACCCTCGGCCAGCGGCTCCAGCGCCTCGCGGTTGGTGGTGTACCACGGCACCGCCATCTCGGGCACCACGACGATGTCGGCGCCCTGCTCGAACAGCGAGGCGGCCGCGTCGACGCCGGCCTTCCGGTTGGCCTCGGCCGCCTCCGGGCGGCTGAGCATCTGTGCCAGTCCGATGCGGGTCATTCGAGTTCAGCCCCATGGTCGTGACGTGGCGCTCTGAGCGCCCGCCGAGGGTGGAGCTGATCGGATTCGAACCGACGACCCCCTGCTTGCAAAGCAGGTGCTCTAACCAGCCTGAGCTACAGCCCCGTGACGGGTGAGCGTAGCGGGGACATCGGCCGTCAGGAGGCGAGCGGGCGGCCGAAGGGCAGCTCGTCCTGCCAGGTCGACAGGAACGCCTCCGCGGCGTAGCAGGCGCCCAGGAACGGACCGTCGTCGGCGTCGAGCGCCTCGACCATGAGCGCCGTCGCGGCTCGGATCACGTCGTCCCGGACGTCGTCGTCGCTGGTGTCGGGGCTGCTCCAGGCCGCGATGGCGGAGCCGGTCAGGGCCACGAAGTCGGGCACTGCGGCGACGTCGCGACGACGGCACACAGCCAGCGCCTTGGAGGTGAAGGCCAGGCGCCCGGACGGCACCAGCGCGCGGCATTCGAGTTGCTCGGCCACTCCGTGGTGCACGACACCCATCTTCGATCCGGCGAACACCACGTCGGCAGACCTCGTCCACAGAGCCTCAGCCGGGTCCAAGCCGTTGTCGCTGCCGGCCAGCGCGCTCAGCGCCCTGTCTCCGTGGTCGGTCCATGCTTCTGCGAGCGCAGCCGTGTCGAGACCCCCGGATGTCGTCAGGGTCCCTTCGGCGGAGGACGCCGCCACCACCCGACCGCCCCGGGCGGCCACCTCTAGGGCGAGAGCCGTCCCTGTGGCCGACAGGCCCTCGATCACTGCGGTGGCACCGTCGAGTCCCGCCGCGGCCTCGGCCGCGGTGGCCGCTGACACCGCGTCGGATGCGGCCGCGAATGCGCCGAGCCGCCCCACGTTCCGGGCATCGCCGTCCCGCAGTGGGGCCAGGTCGTCCTCGCCCACGCCCTTGGCCGCGTCGGGCAGGTACGTGCCGTCGGCTACCAGGGCGGCAGCCTCGGCCACGAACGCGGCCACGGCCTCGCCCCGCCCCGGCGCCTCGGCGTTGATGCCCGCAGACGCGCCGCTGCGGCGCATCTGCAGCGCCGCGTAGGTGTAGGTCTGGGAGCGGGCCAGGTCCTTGGCTCCGCCCTGGAGGATCTTGCGGGCCCAGCGCACCGGGCCCGAGGCGGCTTCGGCGCCGTCGAGGTCCAGCGCCACGAACGCGTCAACGTCGCTGAACTTGTGCAGCCTCACGTGCAGTCCCGGGGTCCTAGGCCGCGCCGTTGAGGATCCGCATCGGCAGCTCCCGGGGGCCGCGGATCTGGCCGGTCGACCACCTCACGCCCTCGGGGTCGGCCAGCTCGAAGTCCGGGACCCGTGCCATCCACTCCTCCAGGGCCACGGTCAACTCCATGCGGGCCAGGTTCGATCCCAGGCAGCGATGGATGCCCAGCCCGAAGGCGACGTGGCGGTTGCGCATGCGGTCGATCACGAAGGTGCCGGCGTCCTCGAAGGCCTCGGGGTCGCGGTTGGCAGCCGGGAACGGCAGCAGCACCCAGTCGTTGGCCTGCATCGAGCGGCCCGCGAACTCGGCGTCCTTGGCCACGAGGCGGGCCATGGTCACCGGTGCGTAGAAGCGCAGGAACTCCTCCACCGCGAAGGGCCGCACCGCCGGGTCCTCCACCCAGCGCCGGCGGTCCTCGGGGTGCTGGGCCATGTGCCACAGCGACGCGCCGATGGACGACCAGGTGGTGTCCACCCCCGCGACGATCAGCAGGGCGCAGGTGCCCCGCACGTGCTCGTGCTCCAGGGGCTGGTCCGCGATCTTGGCGTGGGTCATGTGGCTGATCAGGTCGTCCTGGGGCTCTTCGGCCCGTTCGGCGATGAGCCTGTCCAGGTAGAAGTCGATGGAGTCCTCGTACTCGACGTGCAGCTCGGTGCCGGGCTGCTCCATGATCCGGTGGATGAACACCCGGAACTGGTCGCCGTCGGATCTCGGCACGCCCAGCATGTCGGCGATCACCCGCACCGGGATGTGCTGGGTGTAGCCGAGCGCCGCGTCCACGATGTCGGTGCGGCCCGCCTCCACGTCGGCCAGCAGGTCGTCGAGGAGTTCCCGGCAGGTCTCACGGGTGGACTCCCGCTTGGCCTCTATCGGCTTGGGTGCGAAGGCCGGCAGCAGGAACTCGCGGGCGATGCGATGGAACGGCGGGTCGCTGGTGATCGGGGGAGCGAACCCCACCGGGGGAGGGATCTCGGGGCGGCCGTCGTGCACCACCACGCCGTTGGAGCTGAACGTGTCGGTGTCCTTGGCGATGGCGCAGACGTCGGTATGGCGCACCGGCAGCCAGGTCCCGCCGTAGCGCCCGCTGTGGGCCACCGGGCACTCCTGGCGCAACTCGTCCCATATCTCCGGGGCGCGGGCCGCGTAGCCCGGGTCGACATGGTCGAAGTCGGTGGCCCAGTCGGCCACCGGCGCCCGCGGCTTGGGGCCTTCGTGGATGGCCTCGCCGTGGTCCGGCGCACCGTTGGTCGAGGTGTCGGTGGTGGCGGTGGTGTAGGTCATGGCGTCAGGGTCAACTCCTCGGCCTCATAGTCCAGCAGACGGCGGAACAGGGCGCGCAACTCGTTGCGCCGGCCCCGGTCGTTGGCCAGGTTCACCAGCTCGTGGGGATCGTGGCCGGTCTCGTACCACTCGTGGTCATGGTCGTCGAAGTCGGCGTCCACATCGAAGATCTTGCCGTGCTCGTCGGCGGTTCCGTCGCGCCGGACGCCGCCGCCCACGCCGTAGTAGCGGGCGTACTTGGTCTCACCGTCGTAGAAGCCGCGCACCGCGTAGCGGGTGTTGCGGATCAGGTCGGACTGGGCCGAGTCCTGGGAGAACAGCACGAAGTCGCGCACCGACCCGGACGGATCGGCCAGCACCGGCGACAGGTCCCGGCCCGACAGGGTGGGCGTGTCGCCGACGTCGACTCCTCCCAGCGCCGCGATGGTGGCCGCCAGGTCGACATGGGTGGCCAGCGCCCGGGTGCGGGCTCCGGCGGGCGCGCCGGGGGCCTTGACGATCAGCGGCACCCCCATCACCTCGTCGTACACGCAGGGCAGCTTGGCCCGCAGCCCGTGGGACCCGCAGGCGTCGCCGTGGTCGGAGGTGTAGGCGATCACGGTGTCGTCGTACAGGCCGTGGGCGTCGAGGGCGTCCAGCAGGCGGGCCAGGCTGGCGTCGAGCTCGACGTGAAGCCAGGCGTAGTAGTCGAGGCCCCGCAGCCAGGTGTCGTGGTCGTCTGCGTCGATGCGGCCCACCACGTGCTCCCGGTTGCGCACATGGCGCCAAGCCCGCTGCACCTCCGGCTTGGTGTGCAGGTCGTCGCCGCAGTTCTCCGGCAGCCGGTCGAACAGCCGGGGGTAGTCCTCCGGCGGCGGGGTCACCGGCAGGTCGCCGACACGCATGTTCAGCACCGCGTTGAAGAACTCGGCGAACTTGGGATGGCCCGCCTGGTAGCTGAGGTGGTCGGCCGGGAACCACATGATGTCGTGGGGGTTGACCAGCGCGACGGTCAGGAACCACGGCTGGCCGGGGTCGTTGCCGTTCTCGCTGGCCCGATGGTTCAGCCAGTCGATGGCCTGGTCGACGATGATCGGGTCGAAGTAGCGGCCCGTGTAGGCGCTGCCCATGAAGTGGATGTCGTTGCCTTCCCAGTCGAGGTAGCCGTGGGCGGCCATGTCGGGGGTGGCGTCGTGCCCGAGGTGCCACTTGCCCAGATAGCTCGACCGGTAGCCCCGCTCTGCCAGCAGGCTGCCGATGGTCGGGATGGCTGGGTCGAGCGCGGCGTGGGTGGGGAAGGCGACATTGTCGACCACGCCGTGCTCGGCCAGGTAGCGGCCGGTGTAGAGGCTGGCCCGCGACGGCGAGCACGGCGAGGCGTGGGTGAAGTAGCGGTCGAAGCTGAGCCCGTCGGCTCGCAGCCGCTCGTGGGCGGGCAGGTCCACCACCCCGTCGAGCCAGTCGTTGCGGCGCTCCTCGTCCGAGACGATCAGCAGGATGTTGGGCCGATCAGCCACAACGGGACGCTACCGGCGCTCTGTGGTGTGTCGACGAACATGAAGCGGTTAACCACCTCTCAGGTGGCAAAGTGCTTCATGTTCGCTCGGGCGGCTGTCAGCCCTCGCCGATCAGGCGCTCCAGGGTGAGCTCGGGGTGGTCGGACTGGAGGCGGGCCAGCCAGTAGGGGCTCTCGAACAAGGCCAGCAGCTCGCCGTCATCGCGCGCCGCCACCGTCACACCGGACATGGCGCCCAGCGCCGCGGCTGAGGCTTCGTCGGTTCGCCGGGCCGCGGTCCACGGGGCCGGCGCGAGCTCCACAGGGGCGCCGAATTCGTGGCGGAGCCTGTGCTCGGCCACATCGAACTGCAGCGGCCCGACCGCGGCCAGGATCGGGGCGCTCTCCCCGCCCTCGGGGCGGCGGAGCACCTGTACGACCCCCTCGGAGTCGAGCTGGCGCACGCCGGAGCGGAACTGCTTGGCCTTGGAGGTGTCGGTGCAGCGGGCCACCCGGAAGCTGCTCGGCGCGAACGAGGGAACCGGTGGCCATCGAACGGGCTCGCCCGCAGCGTGCACGGCGTCGCCGACCCGCAGGTCGGCTGCGTTGACCAGGCCGATCACGTCGCCGGGCCAGGCCTCTTCGGCGGTGCTGCGATCCCGGCCCACAACCGTGTGGGCGTATTTGGTGGCCACCGCCTTTCCGGTGTCCCCGCAGGCAACCGTCATGCCCCGCTCGAAGCGGCCCGAACACACTCGCAGGAAGGCGATCCGGTCGCGGTGGGCGGGATCCATGTTGGACTGCACCTTGAACACCACTGCGCTGAACGGCGAGTCCACGGCCCGCGGGTCACCGCCGGCATCGAGGCGAGGGCTGGGCGCGGGGGCCATGTCGACGATGGCGTCGAGCAGCAGCCGCACCCCGAAGTTGGTCAGGGCCGAGCCGTAGAACACCGGCGAGAGCTCGCCCGCCTCGAACCGCTTGATATCGAGTTCGGCGGAGGCCGCGTCTATCAGTTCCAGCGCCTCGCGTGCCTCGTGCCAGGCTGCGCCCTCCTCAGCCTCGGCCCGCCCCGCGTCAACGGTCTCCTCGCCGGCGACGGTGGCCCCTCCTGCGGTGCGGGCGAAGCGCACGAAGTCCCCGCCGCGCCGGTCGATGAGTCCGCTGAACCGCTCGCCCTCGCCCACCGGCCAGGTGACGGGCACCGGATCGAGCACGAGCTGGTCCTCGATCTCGTCGAGCAGCTCGAGGGGGTCGCGGGCCGGGCGGTCCCACTTGTTGATGAACGTGACGATGGGGATCTCCCGGTTGCGGCACACCTCGAACAGCTTGCGGGTCTGGGACTCGATGCCCTTGGCCCCGTCCAGCACCATCACCGCGGCGTCAACCGCCGACAGCACCCGGTAGGTGTCCTCGGAGAAGTCACCGTGGCCAGGGGTGTCGAGCAGGTTCAGGACCCGGTCCCGGTAGTTGAACTGCACGACGGCCGACGTGACGGAGATGCCCCGGCGGCGTTCCATCTCCATCCAGTCCGAGGCGGTCGCCCGGCGCTCGCCCTTGCCCCTCACCGATCCCGCCCCGGCCGTGAGCGCCCCGCCGTAGAGCAGGAACTTCTCGGTGAGGGTGGTCTTGCCCGCGTCGGGATGCGAGATGATGGCGAAAGTGCGCCGCCGGGCCGCCTCCTGGCGGATGTCGACTGCCGCGGGTGCAGCGTCCGTGCTCACCCCCACAGTGTGGCCCGACACCGGCGGGCCGCGTCGCGGCTGCCGGGTAGCCTGCGCCGGGCCGGCCTTAGAACCACGTGGAGCCGACGGTATACAATCCGGCCGCTAGAGGCGGCGGGGGAGGATCGCCAGAGGCCGAGCGACTGGGAGCGACCGGTGGACGAATTGGTGCGATGTGCAGCGAGGCCGTGGCCCGAGCGGCCCGTGAGCGAAGCGAACAAGAGCGGGACTGACACCGCTGCGACGCGAGCGGCCGTCATCAGAGGGCGCTCGCTCTAGGTGGCCACGGACTCCGGCACCGGCCGGCGACGCATCACCGAGGCGCTGGACCTCGACACCGGCTCCCGGCGGTGGGTGTGCAACCGGTGCGGCCACGACCTCGGCCCGGCCGAGCGCAACTACAAGGAGGGCTGCCTGGTCTACGACCGCGACCCTCGGGAGATCCACGTCCCGTTCGACCCGCCCACCGAGTTCGGGTTCAACCCCCACCCGGACTGGTGCCGGATCGTGGAGTTCTACTGCCCAGCCTGCGCGGTGATGTTCGACGTGGAGTACCTGCCCCCGGGCCATCCCATCACCCACGACATAGAACTCGACCTCGATGCCGTCTGCTGAAGCCGCGGGTGCGAGCCTGGCCGGTGCCGGCGGGCCGAGCCTGCTCGACGTGGACATCGGGGGGACCTTCACCGACGCCTTCGTGGTGCTGGGCGGGCGCCAGGCCACCGGCAAGTCGCCGACTACCCACGCCGATCTGTCCGACGGCATGATCGCCGCCATCGGCCAGGCCGCCCGGCGGCTCGGCTGCGACCCGGCGGACGCCTTCGCGGCGGTTGACGCAGTCAAGTACTCCACCACCGTGGGCACCAACGCCCTGATCGAGCGGACCGGCCCCAAGGTCGGGCTCATCACCACCGCGGGCCAAGAGGACACCGTGCATGTGGCCCGCTCGCGCTCCTGGGCCGACGGCATGCCCCTGGAGGTGCAGATCGACCGCACCCGGGCCCAGCGACCCGACGACCTCGTGCCCCGGCCGCTGCGGGTGGGGGTGCGGGAGCGCATCGACTGCTTCGGCCAGGTGCTCATGCCGCTGAGCACCGACGACGTGCTGGCCGCGGTGGACCACCTGGTCCGCCAGGGCGTGAGGGCCATCGCGGTGTGCCTGGCATGGTCGTTCATGAACCCGACCCACGAGCAGCAGGTGGCCGAGATCGTGCGGCGGGAGTACCCCGACTCGGTGCTGGGCCGCTGCCCGGTGCTGCTGTCGTCGGACGTGGCCCCCCGCCTCGACGAGTACCGGCGCAGCATCACCACCATCCTCAGCGCCTTCCTGGCCCCCGACACCGAGGAGCACGTCATCGACCTCGGCGACCGGCTGCGGGCGCTGGGATGCCGCAGGCCGCTGCTGGTGGCCCGCAACATCGGCGGCGTGGCCTCGCCCAGCCGCACCACCGCCCTGCACCTGCTGGGCAGCGGACCGGTGGCCGGCCTGGCCGGCGCGGCCACCATGGCCCGCGACTACGGACTCGACCGGGTTATCACCGCCGACATGGGCGGCACCAGCTTCGATGTGGGTCTGGTGATCGATGGGCAGGACCGCAACTACGAGTTCGACCCGGTGATCGACCGCTGGCGGGTGCACCTGCCGGTGATCGCCAACTACTCGATCGGCGCGGGTGGAGGGTCGATCGCTCATCTCACCGACACCGGTGAGTTGAGGGTGGGCCCTCGCAGCGCCGGCTCGATGCCCGGCCCGGCCTGCTATTCGCAGGGGGGCACCGAGCCGACCGTCACCGACGCCGACGTGGTGCTGGGCTTCATCGACCCCGACCGGTTCCTGGGAGGGGCCATGCCCTTGAGCCGGCGCCGGGCCGAGCGGGCCCTGAGCCGCCGCATCGCGGACCCGCTCGGCATCGACGTGACCGAGGCGGCGGTGCGGGTGCGGCGCCTTATCGACGGCGTGATGGGCCAGGAGATCTACCGGCAGACCGCCCTGGAGGGCCACGATCCCCGCGACTTCACCATGTTCGCGTTCGGCGGGGCCGGTCCGGTGCACGCGGCCGCGGTGGCCGGCTACGCCGATGTGCACACCGTGGCCACCTTCCCTCACGGCAGCGAGTTCAACGCCTATGGCGTGGCCACCATGCCGGTGATGCAGACCTACGAGCGCACTCGCATGGTCCAGCTCTTCGACGGCGATGACTACACCGACTCGGCCGACGCCTTCAACGATGTCGTTCGAGGCTTGGTCGCGTTGGCCGAGCGGGACATGGCCGAGGAGGGCTTCGGACTCGACGCGGTGAGCCTCCGGCTGGAGCTCGACATGAACTACGGGGGTCAGCACCACACCGTGCGGCTCGACTCGCCCCGGCTGCTCCTGGAGGGCGCCGACGATGTGGTGGCGGTGTGCGACGCCTTCAACGAGGTGTTCGCGGCGGCCTACGGGGCCGGATCGATCCACCCCTACGGCGGGATCCTGGTGCAGCTGTTCCGGCTGGTGGCCGGCGCCTCCGGTTACCGGCTGGAGGCCCGGCCCCGCACGGTCGGCGCAGCCTCCACCAACGGCGAGTCGCCAGGCCATGCCACCCGGGAGGTCAGCTGGCCGGGCGCCGGCGCAATCGACACTCCTGTCTACGACCGGGCCGGCCTTCCCGACGGGTTCTCGGCCGAGGGCCCGGCGTTGATGGAGGACGTCGACACCACCGTCGCGGTGCCGCCCGGCTGGCGCTACGCCCTCGACGAGCAGCGCACCGGCTGGCTCACATCATCGGAGGCCGGCCCATGACCCTCGCCCCGACGGCTGGTGCCCAGCTGCTGGACGTAGCTGCCATGGGCCTCGACGAGCGGATAGCCCGCTTCGGGCGCCCCCTCATGAAGCCCGGTCCCGGCCTCGACCCCGAGGTGCTGCACCGCGAGGTGCTGGAGGAGCCCACCGAGCTGGAGCTGGCCGGGGAGGGCCGCCTCGACCCGGTCGACCTCGAGATCTTCTTGCACAAGCTCGACTCGATCATCGACGACGGCCGGGACGTCTGCAAGTACCTGAGCATGGCCGAGATGCTGCAGGCCGGCGACCTGGGCGTGGGCATCTTCACCGCCAAGGGCGACCTGGCCGGCATGTCCACCGGGGTGATCCTCCACGCTCTGCTGCACTACGGCCCGGTCAAGTACGTGCTCAAGCACTATGTCGACGACCCCACCGTGGGGCTGGCCGACGGCGACATCTTCTTCTTCAACGACCCCGACGCCGGTGGGGTGCACACCTACGACCACTTCCTGATGATGCCGGTGTTCACCGACGGCGAGCTGGTGGCGTGGGTGGCCTGCGGCGGGCACCAGGGCGAGACCGGGTCGCGCTCGCCGGGCGGCTGGTCGCCCGAGATCGGCACCCGCTACGAGGAGGGCCTGCACATCACGCCGCTGCGGGTGGGCACCGACTTCCGGTTCCACACCGACCACCTCGAGTTCCTGTTGAACTCGGTGCGCACCCCCCGGCAGAACTCCCTGGATATGAAGGCCCGCCTGGCGGTGTGCGTGCGGCTGCGCCAGCAGCTGCTGCGGGAGGTGGAGCGCCGGGGCGCCCCCTTCGTGGCCGCCGGGCTGCGCCAGTCGATCAAGACGTCGGCGGAGTTGGCCCGACGCCGCATCGCCGGCTTCAACGACGGCGTCTACCGGTCGGTGGTGTTCCTCGACACCATCGGCATCTCCGACGGGCTCATCCGCCTGCCCGTGGATCTGCACAAGCGAGGCGACGAGCTGATAATCGATATGGCCGGCGCCTCGCCCGAGCCCCGCATCGGGCCGTTCCACCTGCGCTGGCACCTGGCCCGGGCCGCCTCGGCCGCGGCGCTGTTCCCGACGGTGTTCCGGGGGTTGCGCTGGTCCATCGGCCTGTTCGACCCGATCAAGCTCACCGCCCCGCCCAGCATCGTCAACGCCCCCAGCCGCGACTCGGGCACCGGCTCGGGCAGCCACACCGGCCGGGTCGTGGTCCAGGGCCTGCTGCTGGCCGCCATGCGAATGCTGCACGACAGCCCCCACCGGGCCGGGGTGACCGCGCCGTTCGCGGAGAACCTGCTGCTGATCCAGTTCGGCGGCACCGGACAGTACGGCAACCAGATCGCGGGCGGGCCCGCCAACGGCAACGCCACCGGCCAGGGGGCCCGCTTCGACCTCGACGGCGAGCACAGTGCCGGGTTCTTCTGGGCCATGGTGGTGGACTGCCCCGGCCCCGAGGAGCAGGAGCGCAAGTTCCCCTGGGTGTACCTGTTCCGCAACCGCTTCGACCAGGATGTGTGCGGGATCGGCCGGTACCGGGGCGGGGTCGGCCTCACCGACTGCTTCGTGATCCACGGGACCCCGCAGCTGAGCAGCAACTCGGTGGGCACCGGCAGCCGGTTCACCAAGAACTACGGGCTGTTCGGCGGCTACTCCGGCGCGGCCCAGCCCCGAATCATCGTCCGGGGCTCCGACGCCAAGGAGCTGATGGCCGCGGGTGCCCCCGACTTGCCTATGAGCGTGCGGGAGCTGGCCGACCGGCGCCGGATCTCGGGTGAGTACGCCTTCGGGCACACCAACTCCGAGGGCGAGTCGGTCAGCGACGGTGACGTGGTCGTGCTGGCCCGGGGCTGCGGGGGCGGTTACGGCGACGTGCTGGAGCGGGACCCCGAGGCGGTGCTGGGCGACATCGCCGGCGGGATCACCTCGCCCGAGTTGGCCGCCCGGCTATATGGCGTGGTCGTGACGCAGGGCCGGGACCGGGTGGACACCGAGGCCACCGAAGCTCGCCGGGCCGAGATCCGGGCCGAGCGCAAGCGGCAGGGCCGGCCCTACGCGGAGTTCGTGGCCGACTGGTCGCAGCGACGGCCCCCGCCCGAGGCTCTGCGCCACTATGGCGAGTTCCCGGCGCCGGTGCAGGTAATCGACGACCGCGACTACCCGACCGAGCCCGTATCCGACGCCGGCACATGGCACCGATGACCCGCCGACCCGTTCTGTGTGCGGTTCTCGGCCATGCGGCCGGCAAGTGCACGCAGAATGGCCGCAGGTGAAGCGGTGAGCCGGTTGACCGCTCTGGTTCCCGCGGTGGTCTGCGCCAAGGCGCTGGGCCGGGCTTGGCCCGAGGATCTCGATGGCCAGGTCCGCTGTATCGACGAGGGCACCAGAGCCTTGGGTCTTACCCACTGCTGTGCGCCCTGGTCGGTGGAGGCCGAGGACGCGGCTCTACGAAGCGAGCTGGGTGCGGGAGCGGGCGTCGAGCCGGGCTTCGGACCGCTCGACGCAGTGGCCGCGGGACTGGCGAATTCGCCGTCGGCACCGCCTGTGCTGGGACTCGTATCGGGACCGCTGGCCTGGACTGCTCGCCTCGCGGCGGGTGCGGAAGGTCGGCTGGAGGGGCCGGACGCAGCCGATGCCCTGGACGCGGCGTCGGATCTGGCCACCGCCCGTGTCGGCGCGCTGGTGGCTGGCGGCGTGAGCCGGGTCGCGGTGGTCGAGGACCTCAGTGACGACACCCGTTTCGACGATCATCTCGCGGGCGACTCGCACGAACCGATCATTCGAGCGGCCGCGCATCTCCGCGTCGATCTACTGCTAGTGACCGGCGGCGCGGGTACCGGCTGGCCCGCCACGCTCGGCTATCGGCAATGGGCTTCCGCCTCGGGATGTTCGGAGGGCTTGGCGCTCGTGGCCGCGGACGTCTTCGAGTCGGCCACGATGCTGGAGCAGTGCCTGGCTCGGCACCGGGCCGTCCCGGATCTCGACGAGATCGTTATCGCGCCGCTCGACGGCGGCGTGTCCCCAGCCCTGCTGCGCCACGCGTCCCGGATCCTGTCAGGCGAGGTCGCACGGCCGTGACGTACTCGGTGGGCATCGACATGGGGGGCACCTTTACCGACGGGTACTTCTTCGACGGCGACCGGACGGTGGCCGCAAAGGTGCCCACCACTCACTTCGACCTGACCCGCTCGGTGATGGCGTGCCTGGCTGAGGGGGCCGAGGCCTTCGGCGTATCGCTTCGGGACCTCCTGGGAGACGTCGACCTGTTCCGGCTGGCCACCACCATCGGCACCAACGCCGTGGTCACCGGCACCGGCGACCCGGTCGGGCTAATGGTCGAGGCCGGGGCCGAGAAGTCGTTGTACGGGCCATTCGAGCCGGCTGCGGCGCTGGGAGTATTCGTGCGGACCGACGATGTGGTGGGCGTCGCCCCGGACGCGGCCGCCGAGGAGGCGCTGGGACTATGCCGCGACTTCGTCCAGCGAGGCGTGCGCCAGACCGTCGTGAGCCTGCGAGGAACGCACCGGGATGCTGAGCTGGGGCTGCGGGAGTTGGTGAGGGACCGTTACCCCGTCCATTACCTGCGGTCGATGCCGCTCACGCTGGGGTGGGAGACGGCCGATGTCGAGGACGACGGGTTGCGGACCAACACGGCCGTCCTCAACGCCTACCTGAGCCGGCCCATGGCCAAGCTGCTGTACCGCACCGAGGGAGTCCTTCAACAGGCCGGCCTGTCGGTGCCGCTGCTGGCGACCCGCTCCGACGGCACATTCGGCCGGATGCCCCGCACCACCGCCATCAGCACCTACAGCTCGGGCCCGGCCGCTGGGCTGGGTCTGGCCGCCGGCCTGGCACGCGAGCACGGAGACTCGACGGTGATCGCCTTCGACATGGGGGGCACGACCCTCGACCTCGGCCTGGTGCGGGACGGAACCTACGAAGTGAACCGGGAGCCCGACATCGTTGGTGTGAGGGTGTCGCTGCCGGTGCCGGGGATCGTGTCGGTCGGCCTGGGCGGATCGTCCATCGCGTCGCGGAGCAACTCGGGGACGGTGACGGTGGGGCCGGCCAGCGCGGGCGCCGTGCCCGGGCCGGCCGCGTTCGGTCGGGGCGGCGCCGAACCGACTCTCACCGATGCCGACGTGGTGCTGGGACTGCTGGCCGACGGGCAGGAGCTTCCCGGCGACATCGTGCTGGACGCGGGCCGGGCTTCGGCGGCACTGGGTCCGCTGGCCGGCGGCGATCCGGGGGCCGCGGCCCGGCTCGTGCATCGAGCCGCCCACGAGAAGGCGGCCGCCGCTATCGGGGATCTGCTGTCCCGCTCGGGGATCGGTCCCGAGGAGGTCACCCTCTACGCGTTCGGCGGGGCCGGAGGGCTCCACGCGGGCCCGGTCGCGGACCTGGCGGGCATCAGCCGGATCCGGTCGTTCGCAGCGGGCGGGGTCTTCAGTGCTCGGGGCGTGGCCGAGGCCCAGGTCGAACAGCGCTACGAAGCTGCGCTGGCACCTGACGATGACCCGGTCGAGGTCGCCGACCAGCTCGCGGCCCGTGCCCGGCTCGACCTGGAGGCGGAACGCCTGCCGGTGCCTGAGGCCCAGATCACAGCCACCGCACACCACCGGTCGGGGAGGAGCCAGCCAGCGGCCGCCCCGATCGACGCCGACCCCACTGACCCGGTGGTCCGCATCGACGTGTCGTCGAATTGGCAGCCGTCGGTGCCGATTTCGGACCTGGGCGCTGCCAGTTCTCCTGCGGCTCCTAGGCTCGATCCGAATTGGCAGCCGTCGGTGCCGATTTCGGACCTGGGCGCTGCCAGTTCGGAGCCGGGCGAGGAGGTTGCCGGTCCTTCGCTCATCAAGATCGCGGGCACGGTCCATGCGATTCCAGCCGGCTGGACGGCCCGGGGTGACGGAGCCGGCAGCTTGCTGTGGGAGCGTGCGGGGTGAGCGTGCTCGACGGCATCGCCATTGTCGGCGTCGCCGAGACACCCATCGGGAAGCTGCCGGGCCGCAGCGCCATCAGCCTGCAGGCTGAGGCAGGCGTGGCCGCGGTGGCCGCAGCCGGCCTGGCCAAGGACGACATCGACGGGGTGTTCTCGTTCTCGGGCTACTCCCAGGCGATGATGCTGCACGCGGCCCGGGTGGCCGAGCATCTGGGGCTGCGACCCGAGCTGGCCGTAGTCACCGACGTGGGCGGCCCCGGCACCCACCATGCGGCCCTGCTCAATGTGGCCGCGGCCATCGACGCCGGCATGTGCACCGCCGCGCTGTGCACCTACGGCGAGAACGGCATCTCCATCCGCCGGGCGGGTCGGGGCCGGGCGCCGGGCACCCTCACCGGAGGAGAGGACTTCGAGGCCCCCTACGGCCAGATCGCCATGATCAGCGGCTACGCCCTGTTCGCCCAGCGCCACATGCACCTCTACGGCACCACCAGCGAGCAGCTGGGCGCGGTGGCGGTCACCTCCCGGCATCACGCCTCGCTCAACGACAACGCCCACAAGCGCGAGCCCATCACCCTGGCCGACCACCAGGCCTCGCCGATGATCTCGTCGCCCCTGCGCCGGCTGGACTGCTCATTGATCTCCGACGCGGGCGGGGCCTTCCTGGTGACGTCCGTCGAGCGGGCCCGGAGTCTGGGCGTGCCCCACGCGCGGGTGCTGGGATACGGCGCGGCGACCACCCATCACATCCCGTCGCAAGCCCCCGACCTGCATGAGTTGGGCGGGCCGGTGGCCGCGGCCCGAGCCTTCGATCGAGCTGGCGTGACCGCGGCCGATGCCGACGCCGTGTACATCCACGACGCCTGCACGTTCAGCGTGGTGGCCGGGGTCGAGGCTCTCGGCCTGTGCGGGCAGGGTGAGGGCGGGCCGTACGCCGAGTCGGGGGCGCTGGCGCTGGGCTCGAAGTGCCCGGTGAACCTGCACGGTGGGATGCTGTCGCACGGCCACGCCGGCGGGGTGTTCCACCTGCTCGACGCGGTCCGTCAGCTGCAGGGCACCGCCGGGCGACGCCAGGTGGACGGCGCCGAAGCGGTGGTGGCCCACGGCAACGGCGGCGTGTTCTCGACGTTCTCGACCATGGTGTTGGGGAGGGGCGGATGACCGGCAAGCCCCGACCCGACCTGAACGACACCGCCACCGCGCCGTACTGGGAGGCGGCCGCCCGCCACGAGCTGATGCTGCCGCGCTGCGACGCTTGCGGCCTGGTGTTCTTCCCGCCCCGGGAGCATTGTCCCAGCTGCTGGAGCAGCGAGCTGTCGTGGCAGACGATGAGCGGTATGGGATCGGTATGGACGTTCACCGAGGTCCATGTGCCCTTCTACGACGACACCTGGGCCGACGATGTTCCCTACGTGGTGGCAGTCGTCGAACTGGACGAGGGTCCGCGGATGCTGACCAACCTCGTCGCCCCCGACATGTCCAGTTTGGCTATCGGCGACCGAGTCGAGGCGGTCTTTGAGGACCGCCCTGAGGGCGTGTCGCTACCAATGTTCGGGGCGATCAAGTGACGGATCGGAAATCAGCCGGATCCGAATTGGCAGCGTTGTGCACGGTATGCGTGCATTGTGCTGCCAGTCCGTGAGGCTCCGGCACATGCCTGTCGAATTGGCAGCGTTGTGCACGGTATGCGTGCATTGTGCTGCCAGTTCGCGAGGCTCCGGCACATGCCTGTCGAATTGGCAGCGTTGTGCACGGTATGCGTGCATTGTGCTGCCAGTTCGCGAGGCTCCGGCACATGCCTGTCGAATTGGCAGCGTTGTGCACGGTATGCGTGCATTGTGCTGCCAATTCCGGTCGGTGCCGCTCGTGCGACTGTGGGTAGCAGGTCATGAGCGGCCTTGAGCACAGAGATCTGTGGTCGTTGTGCGAGAAGCGGACTGACGAGCATCCTGATCGAGCGGTGCTCGACTTCGACGGCCGGCGGTGGACCTGGGCGGAGCTGATCGAGGCAGCTGAGAGCCTGGCTGGCGGCTTGGCTGCCGCCGGAGTGGCTCGGGGTGAGGTGGTCGGCCACATGTCGCCCAACCATCCCGAGGCGGTGGTGACCATGCTGGCCCTGCTGCGGCTGGGGGCGGTCGAGTGCCCGGTCAATGCGGGGTTGCGCGGAGCGCAGCTCGCTCATGTGCTGGACCACTCGGGTGCGCGGGTGCTGATTGTCGACGGCTCGCTGGCCGACCGGGTTGCCGAGCAGTTGCCGTCTGCACCAAACGTAGAGGCTGCGGTGCTGCGCGGCGGGGGACGGGCCCCGGATGGTGTGAGGCTCGTCGACTACGGCGAACTTCGGGGGTCGGGCGACCGGCCGCCGCCGTTCAGGAAGCCGAGCTCGGGCGATCCGATGAACATCATCTACACGTCGGGCACCACCGGGCCGGCCAAGGGAGCGGTGCTGCCCCAGGCGTTCCCCATCGAGCAGGCTCGCATCAAGATCGAGCAGTGGGGGCTCACCGCCGACGACGTGCTGTTCTCGGCGCTGCCCCTGTACCACGTCAACGCCCGGTTCTCGACGCTGGGCACAGCCCTGGTCGTGGACGGTCGGGCCGCGCTGGTGTCGCGCTTCTCGGCCGGCACGTTCTGGGACCAGGTGCGCGCCGCGGGGGCCACCGAAGTGGGTGTGGTGGGGGCGGTGTCATCGATCCTGCTGCGTCAGGAGCCCGGCCCGGCCGACCGCGACCACGACGTGCGGATGATGCACGGCGCGGCGGGAATACCGATGGAGCGCCGGGCCGATTTCGAGGCGCGGTTCGGGCTGAGGCTGGTCACCGGGTTCGCGATGACCGAGACCGGGCACTTCTCGACGACCAGCCCCGACGATCCGATGCGCTACCGGGCATCGGGCCGTCCCGTGCCTCAGTACGAGGTGGCGGTGGTGGACGCGGACGACAACGAGCTGCCCCCTGGCACGGTCGGCGAGCTGGTGGTGAGACCTCGAGTGCCGGGCGTGATGATGACGGGCTATCACCGCCAGCCTGAGGCCACCCAGGCTTCGTTCCGCAACGGGTGGTTCCACACCGGCGACCTGGCCACCATCGAGGCCGACGGCTACATCCGCTGGGTCGACCGGATCGCCGACGCCATCCGCCGCCGAGGCGAGATGATCTCCTCCACCGAGGTCGAGCGGGCAGTCTCCGCCTTCGACGGGATCGCCGAGTGCGCCGCGGTGGGCGTGCCCTCAGAACTGGGTGAGGAGGACGTCAAGCTGGTGGTGGTGCCCGAGCCCGGCCAGACCATCGATCCGGCGGCATTGCAGCGCCACTGCCAGGCCACCATCCCCGACTTCTGCCAACCCCGCTACCTGGAAATCCTCGACGAACTCCCCAAAGGCGCCACCCACAAAGTCAACAAACCCCAACTCCGCCACACCGAAGGCCCAACCATCCTGAACCTCACCTGATCCAGCTAGGGCGGGGTCATGGTCGGATTATTGCCTTGGTGGGGTAGATGCCTTCGATCTCGTTGGCGATGGCGCGGATGCACAGTTCGGTGTCGTCGAGGTCGAACGTGTGGCTGATCATCTCCTCGGGCTTGAAACCGGTCGACTCGATCAGCTCCATTGTCGCCCGCAGCGCCGGGCTGCCGGCGGTGAACGCTCCCTGCACCTTGATCTCGTTCCAGACCAAGGCATCGATGTCGACCGGGACCTGCCGGCTGCCGCTGAGCCCGGCCAGCACCAGCGTGCCCCGCTTGCGCAACGCGGCGATAGACGGCTCCAGCGCGGCCGGGCTGCCGCTCACGTCAACCACCACGTCGGCCATGGCCCCGCCGGTTTCGTCGGCCACCGCCTCGATCACGTCGGTGTGACCGACCTCGACGGTGTGGTCGGCGCCCCACCGGCGGGCCAGGTCCAGCCGGTCGGCGTCGGCCGCGGCGCCGGTCACGATGATGCGAGCCGCGCCCGCGGCCCGGGCCGCCCATGTGCAGGCCAGGCCCTGCTGGCCCGGCCCCTGGATCAGCACGGTGTCGCCGAACGTCACGCCCCCGTGCAGGATGGCCCACTGGTAGCCGTTGGCCATCACTGACCCGCACAGCACCGCGGCCTCGTCGCTCATGGCGTCGTCCACCTTGAACAGCTCGGCGTCCGGGTTCACGTACAGGTATTCGGCCAAGCCACCGAAGAGGTGGGGCGGGTCGGCTGCGCTCGTCGCGCTGCCGTAGAGGGTGCGCTGGGGGCAGAAGCGGGGGGCGCCGTCGCGGCAGTCCCGGCAGTGGCCACAGCCCCGCGAGCCCTTGAGGATCACCCGGTCGCCCTCGGCCACACCGTGGATGGCGGCGGCGGCCCGGCCCAGCCGCTCGACCCGGCCGAAGATGTCGTGGCCCAGGATCACCGGGTAGGGCATGTCGATGCGGCCGTGGAAGTACTTGACGTCGGTGCCGCACACTCCGCCGACGCCGATCCGCAACAGGGCCCCGTCGTCGGCCACGTCCGGCACCGGGTACTCCCGGATCTCCAGGCGCTCAGGCCCCAGCAGCGTCGCAGCTCTAGCAGTGCTCACGGCTCCCCCTATCGACGCGCAACCTACTGACCTCAGCCAACGGACGCGAAGTCCGGTTCTCGAGAGCGGCTCAACTCAGCAGAGGCAGCAACTCGGTGGCGACTAACTCCATCTGTGCCTGCTGGTCGACGGTCGCCAGCACGCACTGGAACGAAGTGGCACCCGCCTGGACGTAGGCGTCCAAGCGCTCGGCGCAGGCCTTGGCCGGGCCGCAGACCAGCCAGCGGTCGATGCTGGCGTCGTCCATGGGGCGGCGGTGATAGTCCTCCATGAAGGCCGCACCCTCGACCCGGGCCGTGTCCGCGTCATCGCCCACCAGCAGGAACAGGTTCACCCTCACATCGAACGGGTCGGGCAGGTCGCGCCCGGCGGCCTCCGCCGCGGCCGCGATGGACTCCCGGCCCGCCCGCAGCTCCTCCGGTGTGGCCATGCCGGTGATCCAGCCGTCGCCCAGACGGGCGACCCGGTCCCACCGCCCCACGAAGGTGGACGCCCGCGCCTCGTCGAAGACGTCATTGGGGCCGAAGCCCTGCTGCGACGCCACGAACACCCCGGCCGCGATCAGGACCGGCGGAGCCGGGCGCTGCACCGGACGCAGTCCGATCGACGCGTCCTTCAGTTGGTAGACGCGGCCCTCGTAGTCGACCCCGTCGCCGGCCCACAGCGCCTTGATCACCTCGATGGCCTCGGTGAAGGCCCTGGCCCGACGCCGGCGGTTGAGCCCGACCAGGGCCAGTTCGGCGTCCACCAACTCGGGCGGGCCGGTGCCCAATCCCACGCCCAGCGCGGTGCGCCCGCCGCTGAGCGCATCGAGCGTGGCCCACTCCTGGGCCACCGTCACCGGATGGCGCAGGTGAGGCTGGAGGATCCCGGTGGCCAGCCCGATCGTGTCGGTGGCCTCGGCCACCGCGGCCAGGGTCACGATCGGCGACCACCGGGGCTTGGCCAGCACGCTGTCGCCCACCGACACGAACGCGAACCCGCACTCCTCGGCCCGGCGGGCTAGCGACAGGAGGTCGTCGAGCCCGAACCGGTCGCCCCCGAACACCGCGGCCCGGTTGTTGACGTAGACCCCGACCGCTGGACTCATGGCCCGAGTTCCAGACCCTTCTCCCGAAATTGATGCGGAAAATGTGCCCTATGGGCCCACAATTCGCACCAATTTCGGAGGATGGGCGGCTGCGGCGCCGGATCGGCCGGTTCAGGTCCCATGGGTCAGGTCGAAACTGTCAGCGTCGACCCGGTCGAGCAGGTCCAGCTCCCAGTCGATGTAGCCCTGCATGGCTTCCAGGCGACCCTCGATTCGCTCGTACGGCTTCTCCAGTCGGGCCAACTCGGCGGCGGCGCCGGCACCCGGCTCCAGCCAGCGGCCCCGGTTGGCGTCCGGCAGGGCGTAGGCGTCGCGGCCCATCAGCCGCAGCCAGTAGGCCGTGATCAGCGCCTGCACACCGTCGGAATCGGCCACCACGATGCGGGCCGACGGCACCGCGGTGCGAGCCGTCAGCTCCTGAAGCAACTGGCCACCGGGCGCGGAGGCGAATCCGGGACGATGCCCGGCCTCGTAGCCGGCAGGGGAACTCACATCGAACACATAGGTCGTGCTGGAATCGTCGGCCTGCCAGGTGGCCAGATCGACCTCGCTGATGACCGGCACGCCGTGCCGGTCGGCCAAGTCCCGGACCCGGTCCGCCGCCTCCTGCAGCGCGCTGGAGCAGGGCGGGGTCAGGGCTTCCTCCACCGCGCCCGAGTCGAGAACTTCCCCGGCCAGCTCCCAACCGATAGTGCCGTTCTCCAGGGCCAGCACGGGGGCGGCCACCCCCGCGTCGATCAGCGTCTGGGCGCCGATGATCGAGCGCGTGCGCCCGGCGCAGCTCACCACTACCGGCGTGCCGGGCCGGAGGTCCATCCCCAGCACCCGGGCCAGCAGCTCGGTGCCGGGGGCGTGGCCCGCACCGGGAACATGCCGGGCCGTGAACTCCGGCTCGGGCCGGCAGTCCACCAGCGCTGTCGGCGAACCCTGCTCGCGCCGCGATCGCAGCTCGTCGGCTGCCATCATCGGGGTGCTCCGAGCGTGGGCCAGGTGCTCGCCGAAGGCCTTGGACATGGTGTGCATCCCATCGTGCACCTCGTAGCCGGCCTGCTGCCAGGACTCGACGCCGCCGGCCAGCACCGCCACGTTCGTGAAGCCGATCCTGCGGATCCGGTGGCCGGCCCGATGGGCAGCCATGTCGTCCTCGCCCATCACCACCACCCTCACCGCTCGGCGGGGCAGAAGCCCGGACAGCCGCACCTCGAGTTCTGAGGCCGGCACCGGGCACGAGCTCGGGACATGGCCGCAGGCGTGGGCAGCGACGTCGCGGGTGTCGAGCACGGCCAACTCCTCGCCGTCGGCGCCCATGGCGGCCAACTCCCCGGCGGTCACCCTGGCGGTGCGCAGATCGGGTCGGCCCATGAAGGGGTGCTCGACGCCGCCGGCGGGACTGTCGAAGTAGATGCGGCCGTCGAGGCGGTCCAGGGGGTAGCCGTAGAGGTGCAGATGCATCGCCGGGCCCTCGTCGAGGACCCGGATCGTGTGGAAGGCGTCGCCCATCATGCCGTTGGCGTCGCCCCGCCGCAGGGTGCGCTCGCCCCGGGGCTCCAGCCGGCCCTGCTCCCGGTCGCGGCCGTCGTCGATGCGCTCGAAGTACCGGTTGTGCTCCGCGCCCCGCACCCCGGCGATGACCGACCAGGTGCGGTGGTCGTGCGGGGGCTGAGACTTGCCGGGCAGCCCGGCCGAGGCGTACAGGCCCAGCCGGCCGTCGGGATCGACGCTCAGCTCGTAGATCGTCATCAGCGCCCCGGGGTCCACCGGGAACGTCTCGGTGTCGAACAGGTCGTCGTGCAGGGCCAGTCCGGCCAGCACGGGGCCGACCGCGTCGAGCAGTTCGTCCGAGGGCCCGAGCGTGTCCCGCAGGCTCCGGATCTCGTTCAGCGCATACTGGACGGCCTCGTGCCGCCGAGTCATCGCCGACGGGGCGCTCACAGCAGGCCCCGGCCGATCCCGCCGTCCACTGAGATCGACTGGCCGGTGATGTAGCCGGCCCGCTCGGAGGCCACGAAGACGACTGCTTGGGCGATCTCGTCGGGCTCGGCGAAGCGGCCCAGCGGGATCTCGGCCGCGAACTCCTCGATCACCTCGTCGGGCGTGGTGTCCTGCTCGGCTGCGAGCCGCTCGGCGCGGTCCAGCCACAGCCGGGTGAGGGTCCGTCCCGGGCTGATGGCGTTGACCCTGACGCCCTTGCCGGCCAGCTCGTGCGACAGGGTCTTCACCAGAGCCAGCAGCCCCGCCTTGTGGACGTTGGACACAACCTGGTTCACGTAGGGCATCTTGGCCCCGGCCGCTCCCAGCAGCACGATCGCCGGAGCGCGGCCGGCCTCCAGGCTTCCCAGCAGGGCGCGAACCACCCGCACCGGTCCGATGACGTTCATGTTGTAGTTGTCGTGCCAGGCGTCGTCGCCGAAGGAGTCGAACCGGCCCCGGATGGAACCGCCGACGGTGACGACCAGCACGTCGAGGCCGCGGCCGTCGCGATAGCGCGCCCCCAGTTGAGCCTCGGCGTCCTCGCCGGTCACGTCTACGCAGAACCATTCGACCTCGCAGGCCGTGGTCCGTTCGATGTCTGCTGCGGCTGCCTGTAGCCGGTCGGCGTCGCGGGCCGCGATCGTGACTGAGGCTCCCTCGGCTGCCAGCAGACGGGCTGTGGCCAGACCGATGCCGGCCGAGCCTCCCACCACCAGGGCTTCACGTCCCGCCAGTCCAAGGTCCACGGCTGCTACCCGCTCCCGCCCTGGTCCCAGGTGGCGGCGTCCGGGCTGTCGTCGTCGTAGGAGATCACCTGCACCCGGAAGCCGCCGCCGCTGTCGAGCAGGGCCGAACGGGCCCGGGCTGCGGCCAGGTCGTGGGGCTCGGACCTGCTCTCGAAGCCGGCTGCCTGCAGTCTGCGGTGGGCGTCGTCGGCGTCGTCGGTTCTCAGCGCGAGATGGGCGAACGCGGGTGCCTCGCGGGTGCCGCCCTCCGGGTCCGGCTCGGCCTCGATCAGCTCCAGCTTGTTGCCGGTCCCGTCGCCCATCATCACGATCCGCTGGCCGGTGCTGTGGCGGGTGCCGTGGCGGAGCACGCGCAGACCGGCGGCCTCCAGCCGCTGGACGCGCTCGTCGATGTCGTCCACTTCCAGGGCCACATGGTCGATGATCATCGGACTCCTACCGCGGTCGAGGGCTCGTCGCTCAGCTTGCCCGGATTCAGCAGCCCCTTGGGATCCGCTTGGCGCTTGAAGCGGTGCAGCAGCCCCGGATCGGCGAACAGCCCCTGCTCGTCGAGGAAGAAGGTGTGCGGGTTCTGGTACGCCACCCCGATGTCGTCGCAGAAGGCGAGCAGATCGTCGAGGTCTTCGCGCCCGTTCGCCATCCCCACCAGCGGTGCGAAGATCACGCCGTCGCCGGACTGCCCCCAGCGCTCGCGAAGCCAGCGGGACCGGATGTACTTCAGCTCCACCAGGCAATGCTCGCCGAACCGCGCCTTGATGGCGAGCAGCTGGTCGACGGGCCGCGACTCCGACAGGTAGCAGTGCAGGAATGCGGCGGAGGCGAAGAGCTTCTTCACCCACAGCATGCGGTGGCCATAGACCATGTAGGCGAGGGTGGGCCGGCGGGACGCGCCCAAGCCTTGCCACGGGATGAATCGGCCGCCGCGCGCCGCGGCGAGAGCGTTCACGAAGTCGGTCTCGGAGTCCGCGACGATGGCCATGACCAGGGCCTCGTCGTTGGCCGCGTCGTCGGCCAGGGCGGTGAAGGCCGGGGTGAGCGTCGGCTCCTGGGCCGCGGCCACCCGGATGCCCTCGGCCTGCTCGGCGAGGTCGACCACGAAGCGGGCCGCGCCGTCGAAGCGGGGGAAGGCGGCCACCATCTCCACCCAGGTGCGGGCCGGAACCAGCCGGAACGTGACGTCGGTGATGATCCCGGTCGTTCCGTAGGCGTGGAGGACCGGTTCGACCGAGTCCTCGTCGAGGTCGAGCAGCCGGGGTTCCGCCTCGCAGGTCATGACGGTGGCCCCGACGATGTTGCCGTCCCAGATCGTGCCCCAGGACGAGCTGCCCAGCCCCACATGGCCTCCGGCCACCCATCCGGCCGCGTGGGAGGCGGCGTAGGTGGTGGTCACCACCGGGAGCTCCGCGCCGTGGGCGCGGACCGCAGCGTCGACACGCCCCAGGAGGGCACCCGCTCCGACCGTGATGCGGCCGCTGTCGGCGGCTGCGGCCGGGTCGTCCATCTCGCACAGGCGGCTGAGCTCGATCACGATCCCGCCTCGCATGGGTATGGACTGTCCGAAGTTGGAGGTGCCCGCACCCAGCATCGTGATGGGCGTGTCGTGCCGGTAGGCCGCGGCCACGCAGGCGGCGAGCTGTTCGAGGTCGGCCGGACCGACGATGGCCTCAACCCCGAGCGAACCGCCTGTGGAGGCTCCGGCCATGGCGTCGATGTACCCCGACAGCACCGGCGAGAGCCACGAGTTGTCGCGCAGCCGAGCCCCGATCGCCGCCGGATCGGTCTCGGCCCGGTCGCCGCCGACGATGCTCGCTAGCTCCGCTGACAACGTCATCGTCTACCCCCGGAAGGTTCTAGTCCACCGCCGGTGTGCAGACGAATTCAGGCTTGGCGGGTGGCGACGAAGCGAGCGGTGGCGGCAAGGGCCTCCTTGGCGGCGGGCACATCGGGCAGTGCCTCCAGCGCGCCGAGGGCCTCTTCCAGGAGTTCTGAGATCTCATTCTCGAGGTTGGCGAGGGCGCCGGTGTCGACGATCGCCTGCTGGATCTCGGCCACCGTCTCGTCGTCCATCTCGGAGCCGACCAGGTCCAGAAGTGCCAGCTGTGGCGGGGTCGCGGCGGCTCTCGCCATGGCCATGAGCAGCGTGGGCTTTCCTTCCCGCAGGTCGTCGCCGACGGGCTTGCCGGTGGCGGCCGGGTCTCCGAACGCGCCCAGGATGTCGTCCCGCAGCTGGAAGGCCAAGCCCACCGGAAGGCCGTGGCGGGCCAGTGGCTCGGCCAGGTCGGGCCGTCCGGCCAGCGCGGCGCCGAGCTGCAGTGGCCGCACCACCGTGTAGCGGGCCGTCTTGTGCTCGATGATCTTGCGGGCCTCGTCCGCGGTGGCGCTGCCGCGGGCGCCCCCGACCACGTCCAGGTACTGGCCCATGTTGAGCTCGGTGCGCAGCCCGTCCCACACTGCCCGGGTCTCGGGGGACACCCACCCCAGGGTTCGGTCGGCGAGCACCATGGCCATGTCTCCCACCAGCACGGCAGCCGCCTCGCCGAAGCGCCGGTCCTCGCCGCGCCACTCCCTGGCGCGATGGCGCTGCACGAACTTTCGCCACACCGTCGGCGCGCCCCGCCGGGTGTCGGAGCCGTCCATGACGTCGTCGTGGGCCAGCGCGAAGGCGTGGAGGATCTCCAGGGCGCAGCCGCCGTCGAGGGCGCCGTCGCCGCTCGGATCCCCGCCGCCTACCAGCCAGCCCCAGTGGCAGTAGGCGGGCCGGATGCGCTTCCCCCCGCCCAGGACCATGTCGGCGAGGTCGCCGAGCGGCTCGTCGAGGCTCGGGTCCAGTGCGGCCCACTCCTGGCGCTCGGCGGCCAGGATCTCGCCGAGGCGGATCTGGACCCTGGCCGCGATGGCGGTCAGCTCGGCGGGGGGTTCGGCTCGCTGCCCGGCGGGAACGGTCACACGGGATTCCTGTAGTTGAGGACCTCTAGGGTCCTTGGTGGCTGGGATTTCGGTGGGGGAACGGTCACGTCTCGGTGTCCGACTCGAGCGCGGCTACCACTCTCTCGACCTGGATGCCTGCGTTGGTGATCCGGCGCCGGCAGATCTCGATGAGGGTGGCGGCCCGCTCGACCCGGGTGGCCAGCACGTCCACGTCGGGGTCCTCGCCCTCGAGCTCTTGGAGGATCTGCTCGAGCTCGGCCATGGCCGCCGCGTAGCCGGGCTCGCCGGCGCTGCCGGGGCCGGTAGTGGGATCTTCAGTGCTCATCGGCTCGGCCTCTGGTCAAGGATCGTACTGTCCAACGTGCCGTCGGATACGTGGGTGACGATGCCGTCGCCGGGCGCGACATCTTGAACTGAGCGCACCAGCGTCCCGTCGCCGCGGCGGGTCAGCGACCATCCCCGGCGCAGGATCAATGCCGGGTCGAGGGTCCGCACCCGGGTGTCAATGGCGTCCAGGTGCCGCTGGGCGTGGCGGATCTCGTGACGGCCGGCTACCGACAGCCGGGCCGAGGCCCGGTCGACCCTGCTGGTAGCCCGACGCTCCGCGGCCGGACCGGCCTGCCCGAGCCGGTATGTGACCGCGGCCACTCGGCGTCCGGCCCGTGCCGTGGCTGTCCGTCCTGTCTGGACGAGGCGCTGGGCGGCCGAGTCGAGGTTGCGATCGGCCCGCCGGGCCGAGGCCCGAGCCTCTCGGGCGGTGTCGGCGGCCGCCTTGCCGGTGCGTTGCTCCAAGATGGCCAGAACCCGGCGGCTGCGCACCGCGATCGACCGGCCAGTGCCGTCGAGCCTCTCCAGCCAGTCCTCGACCAGCTGCACCACGGCCTCCGCCGCGGCCGTCGGCGTCGAGCAGGCGGTGTGGGCGGTCTCGTCGGCCACGCTGCGGTCCGTCTCGTGGCCTATGCCGGTGAAGACGGGACGCTCGCACGAGGCGATGGCCCGGGCCACCAGCTCGTGGTCGAAGGCGACGAGGTCGGTGCGGCTGCCGCCCCCGCGGGCCAGCACCACCACATCGACGGCGTCGTCGGCCGCTGCGGTGACCGCGGCCGCGATGGCCGCCGGTGCGTCAACGCCCTGCACCGGCGTGTCGACCTCGACCACCTGGAAGGCGAGACCGCTGCCGGTCAGCACCCGCAGCATGTCGGCATGGGCGGCGCTGTCCAGGGACGTGACGATCCCCACCCGCAGCGGCACCGGCGCCAGAGCCAGACCGGCGTTGCGGCGTAGCGCTCCCTCCGCGGCCAGCACCCGCAGCAGCGCGTCGCGGTCCGCCGCGAGCGCCCCGAGTGTGTGGGCCGGGTCGATGGCGATCATGCGCAACTGGAGCTGGCCCCGCTGCGGGTAGAAGTCGAGCATCCCCTGGATGCGCACGCTCACTCCGTTGTCCATGCGGATGGCGTTGCCGTGGCGCCTGATCGTGGCGTTGACCCGGTCCTTGTCGTCGCGGAACAGCACCACGTTCAGCGAGGCCACCGGCGGTGCGCCGGGCTCGGCCCGCTCGGAGCGCTCGACCAGGTCGAAGTAGACGTGGCCGCTGCGGGCCCGGGTGATGCTGTCGATCTCTCCTGCCACCCACACCCCGCTACCGAAGGCCTCGTCCAGCGTCCAGCGAAGCACCTGGGCCAGTTCGCCCACCGTCAGGGTCTGATCGGCAGCAACTAGACCGCTCATGGCACCATCCGCTCGGCGATCTCGGCTCGGAGCAGGCCCTCGTACAGCTCGGCGTACAGGCCGCCGGCGAGGCGCAGCTCGTCGTGGGTGCCCGACTCGGTGATCCGGCCCTCGTCGAGCACCACGATCAGGTCCGCGTCGACGATGGTGGACAGTCGATGGGCCACCACCAGCGACGTGCGGCCCCTCAGCGCCTCGGTCAGAGCCTCCTGCACCAGGGCCTCGTTCTCGGTGTCGAGATGCGACGTGGCCTCGTCGAGGATGACGATGGCCGGATCCTTGAGCAGCATCCGGGCGATGGCCAGACGCTGCTTCTCGCCGCCCGACAGGCGGTAGCCCCGCTCACCCACCACCGTGTCGTAGCCGTCGGGCAGGGACGCGATCAGGTCGTGGATGCGGGCGGCACGGCACGCCTCGACCAGCCGCGTGTCCGCGGCGTTGGGCCGGGCGTAGCGCAGGTTGGAGGCCACCGTGTCGTGGAACAGGTGCGGGTCCTGGGTGACGGTGCCAATGGCGGCCCGCAGTGACGCCTGCTTCAAGCGGCGCACATCGACACCGTCCACCAGCACCGCGCCCCCGGTGACGTCGTACAGCCGGGGCACCAGCGAGACGAGCGTGGTCTTGCCCGAGCCCGACGGACCCACCACCGCCACCATCCGGCCCGGCTCGATGTCCAGGTCGATGCCGGTCAGCACCTCGACCGGCGCCGCGGTGCTCTCGGAGGCGGCGGCCACCCCCAGCGACTCGGGAGTGCCGTCCGCCGACGGGTAGGCGAAGTGCACCTCCCGGAACTGGACCCGGCCCGACGGCTGATCCAGATCGCCGGCCTCGGGGCTGTCGGTGATCGGGTTGGGGGTGTCGAGGACCTCGAACACCCGCTCGAAGCTGACGAACGCCGACATCACGTCCACCCGGGCGTTGGACAGGCTGGTCAGGGGCACATAGATCCGCACCGTGTACAGGCCCAGCGCCACCAGCGTGCCCGCGCTGAGCGCGCCGTCGATGGCCAGATGGCCGCCCAGCCAGTAGACGATGGCGGTTCCCACCGCGCCCACCAGGGTCAGCGCGATGAGGAAGATCTGCGAGTACATGGCGCTGCGGACCCCGATGTCGCGCACCCGCCCGGCCCGGCCGGAGAAGTCGGCGGCCTCGTCGTCATGGCGGCCGAACAGCTTGACCAGCAGCGCTCCGGCCACGTTGAACCGCTCGGTCATGGTGTTGTTCATCGAGGCGTTGAGGTTCATGCCCTCCCGGGTGATGGCCTGGAGGCCCCGGCCCACCCGCCGGGCCGGCAGCACGAACAGCGGCAGGATCGCCACCGCCAGCAGGGTGAGCCGCCACTCCAGCACGAACATGGCGATCAGCGTCCCGGTCAGGGTGATGATGTTGGACACCACCGTGCCGAGCGTGCCGGTGAAGGCCCGCTGGGCGCCGATCACGTCGTTGTTGAGCCGGCTCACCAGGGTGCCGGTCTGGGTGCGGGTGAAGAAGGCCAGCGGCATGCGTTGCACGTGGTCGAACAGCCTCATCCGGAGATCGAAGATCAGGCCCTCGCCGATGCCGGAGCTGAGCCGGCGCGCCAGCAGTGACAGCAGCGCCTCGCCCGCCGCGGCGGCGATCAGCACGCCGAACAGCACGTTCAGGTAGCCGCCGTCGCCCTCGGCGATGGCGGAGTCGAATATCTCCCGGATCACCAGCGGCGACAGCAGCCCGAGGAACGTGGACGCCACGACGATGACGATGAAGGCGACGATCGCGGCGCGGTAGGCACGGGCGAACCCCCACACCCGGCGACGGGTGTCGGCGGTGATTGTCTTGCCCTCCAGAGCGGAGCGGTCGGCCGCCATGGAGTGCATGACTCCCCACGCAGTCATCATCGAAGCCGAGCCTACGGACCGTGCTGTTTGCCCGCTCTTGTTCGCTTCGCTCACGGGCCGCTCGGGCCACGGCCTCGCTGAGTCCCCCTGGATCTGCTACGACGTGAGGCCCGACCGCTCGGCCTCTGCCGGTAGCGCTCTCGGCCTGTGCCGGTAGCGTTTGGGTCGTGGATCGCGGTGCCTCCATGGCCCTGAAGACCGACCACTACGAGCTCACGATGGTGGCCTCGGCCCTTCAGTCCGGCATTGCCGAGCGCCGGGCCGTGTTCGAGGCGTTCGCCCGCCGGCTGCCGGCCGGTCGGGCCTACGGCGTGGTGGCCGGCGTGGACCGGATCATCGACGCCATCGAGCGCTTCCGCTTCGACCAGGCGACGGTGGACCATCTCACCGCCGCGGGCGTGGTGACCGACCCCGACGTGGTCGAATGGCTCCACTCCTATCGCTTCAGCGGCGACGTGACCGGCTACCCCGATGGTGAGCTGTTCTTCCCCTACTCGCCGGTGCTTACCGTGGAGGGCGGCTTTGCCGAGTGTGTGGTGCTCGAGACGGTGGTGCTGTCGATCCTGAACTACGACTGCGCGGTGGCCTCGGCCGCGGCCCGGGTGCGCGACGTTGCCCACGGCCGCCTGCTCATAGAGGGCGGCAGCCGCCGCGCCGACCCCGACGCCGCAGTGGCCGCAGCCCGGGCCGCCCACATCGGCGGCTTCGACACCACGTCGAACTTGGAGGCGGGCCGTCGCTACGCCATACCGACCGGGGGCACCACCGCCCACGCCTTCGTGCTGGCCCATGCCGACGAGCACACGGCGTTCAGGGCTCAACGGGACGCGCTCGGCACCGGCTCCACCTACCTGGTCGACACGTTCGACGTGCTGGAGGGAATCCGGCGGGCCGTGCAGGTGGTGGGCCGTGACATCGGCGCGGTGCGAATCGACAGCGGCAACCTGCTGGCGGCCAGCATCCGGGCCCGAACCCTGCTCGACTCGCTCGGCGCGGAGGGCTGCCGCATCGTCGCCTCCGGGGATCTGGACGAGTTCCGGGTGGCGGAACTGGAGGACGCGGCCGCCCCCATCGACGCCTACCTGGTGGGCACCAGCCTGGTCACCGGCTCGGGCCATCCCACCGCGTCGGTGGTGTACAAGCTGGTGGCCATCGCCGACAGCATGGGCGCGGGCGCGCCGTTGCGAGCGGTGGGCAAACTGTCGCCGGGCAAGACCACCGTCGGCGGCCGCAAGCAAGTTCACCGCACCGTCGACGCAGACGGTTACTGGAGGGCGGAGGTGCTGTCGCCGGCGGGCATGGCCGGTCCTGCCGGCAGTCACGACCCGCAGGTCCCCCTTATGGCAGGGGGCGAGCGGGCCTGGCAGGATGATCCCGCGGCAGCCCGGCGCCGCTGTGCTGAGCGACGTCAGGGGCTGCGGCCCGAGGATCGGGTTCCGCACCCCCGACGCTCGCCGGCCGTACCCACCGAATGGGTGGGGATGGAGGCGCCGGCCGCGACAGGATCATCGAACGGAGAGGGAGGGCAGTCGACGTCGGCACGGGGCGCTCGGCATGCCGGGAGAGGAGATGAGATGCACAAGGCGCTGATCATCGTGGACGTGCAGAACGACTTCTGTGAAGGCGGGTCGCTGGCGGTGGACGGCGGGCATGCGGTGGCCTCCTCCATCACCGGCCTGGTTGGCCTGGACCGGGCCGGGGGCCGCTACGACTACGTGGTCGCGTCCAAGGACTGGCACATCGACCCGGGGGAGCACTACGCCGCACCGGGCACCAACCCCGACTTCGTGACCTCGTGGCCGGTGCACTGCGCGGCCGGTACACAGGGCGCCGCCTTCTCGCCGAACCTGCAGGTGGCGCTGGACGAGGTGTTCCTCAAGGGCCAGTACAGCAACGGCTACAGCAGCTTCGAGGGGGTGTCGGGATCCAGCGAGGATGTGGGCTTGCGGGACTGGCTCACCGAGCGCGGCGTGAAGGCCGTCGACGTGGTGGGCATCGCCACCGACCACTGCGTGCGAGCTACCGCGCTGGACGCGACCGAAGCCGGCTTCGAGACGTCGGTGCTGGTCGAGCACTGCGCCGGAGTCACCTCCGACACTTCCGAGGCCGCCCTGGAGGAGATGGCCTCCGCCGGCGTCACCATCGTCGACTGACCCGCCCCGGCCCTACAGATCTCGGGTTGGTTTTGGGTGGTAGAGGCCGGTTAATCCTCCCGAGATTCTGCGACCGGGGGGAGCGCCAGTCGGGCTCTTCAGGCGACGGCCGCTTCCAGTTGGTCGCGGGTCAACTCAATGCCGAAGCCGGGGGCGTCGCTGGGCACCAGCCAGCCGTCGGCCGGGATGGACATGCCCGGCGTGGACCGCCAGGCGCCCTTCAGCGACTCTCCGGGCCCGCAGCCCACGAACATCTCCGCCCAGCGATTGCCGGGCAGCCCGTGGCAGAGGTGCTGGCCGTAGGAGTCGTTGGCGCCGCCGTGGAGGGCCAGCTCAAGGCCGGCCGCGGCCGCGATGGCCGCGATCTTGAGAACCGCGGTGGCTCCACCCACCCACTGGACGTCGGGCTGCATCACATCGACGAGGCGCTGCTCGGCGGCGTGGGCGAAGGTGCGGTCGGTGTACCAGCGCTCGCCGGTGGCCAGCATCTGCGAGGGCAGGCGCCGGCGTACCTCGGCGTAGCCGGGCCAGTCGTCGGGCTGGGCGTAGTCCTCGATCCATGTCAGGCGGTAGGGCCGCACCGCCTCGCCGAGCCGGACGGCGTAGGCCGCGTCGAGGACCGGCCAGCAGTCGAACATGATGTCCGCGTCGGGTCCCAGTTCCGAGCGGGCGCCGGCCACCAGGCGCTCGGCCTCCTCGATCCCGGCGGTGGCTGCGCCCGAGCCGACCGGGCAGGCCAGCTTGAAGGCCTCGAAGCCCCGGTCGCGCAGGTCGTCGAGGTCGTTGCCGGTGGCGTAGCAGCGGGTGCGGTCCCGGGCCGGGCCGCCCACGAGCTCGTACACGGGCACGCCCAGGATCTTGCCCTTCAGGTCCCACAGGGCCAGATCCACCGCGCTCACCGCGAACGAGGCGATCCCGAAGGCTCCGAATGCGCTGTTGGCGCTGCGCATCATCATGTTCCACAGCCTCTCGGTGGCCAGGGCCGGCTCGTCGGCGGCCATCGGCGCGAAGAAGTCGTTGATGATGGGAACGACGGGGCCGGCCTGGCTCGTCATGCCCACGCCGAAGGTGCCGTCGGAGGCGGTGGCCACGCAGACGACCTCCCCCCACGGCGGCGCGAAGCGCTCGGCCTGCCCGGCGAAGGCCGCGTCGTAGGACAGCGGGTGCATCAGGCCCCATGGATCCCACGAGGCCTGGCTCGTCTGCGGACGTCCCAACACCTCAGGGTGGCGCAGCGGCGCGGCCCTGATGTCTGCGATGGTCGGCGTCATCGCCGCAGCGTAGGTGCCTGCGGGCGCTGACGCCCCGCCGAATTCCTGTGGTGAGGGACCTGTGATGTCGTTGGCTACAGGGATTTCGGGGCGGCGGCGGTAGGGGCAGGGGCGAAGCCGCTCAGGTGCCGGGCTGCGGAACCACCCGCAGGTAGGGCAGGGGGGCCTCCCAGCCGTCGGGGTACTTCTCGGCCGCGGCCTCGTTCGAGACTGCGGGCACGATGATCACGTCCTCGCCCTGCTGCCAGTTGGCCGGGGTGGCCACCTGCTCGTGGGCGGTGAGCTGGACCGAGTCGAGCAGGCGCAGGATCTCGGCGAAGTTGCGGCCGGTGGTCATCGGGTAGGTGAGGGAGGCCTTGATCTTCTTGTCGGGGCCGATGATGAACACCGAGCGGGCGGTGGCGTTGTCGGCCGCGGTGCGTCCCTCGGACGTGTCGCCGGCGTCGGCCGGGAGCATGTCGTAGAGCTTCACCACGTTGAGCCCGGGGTCGCCGATCAACGGGTAGTTGACCGCGTTGCCGGTCGCCGTCTCGATGTCGGCGGACCAGCCGACGTGGTCGCTCACCCCGTCGACGCTGATGCCGATGATCTTGCAGTTGCGGGCCGCGAACTCGGGCTTCAGGCCGGCCACCGCACCCAGCTCGGTGGTGCAGACCGGGGTGAAGTCCTTCGGGTGGGAGAACAGCAGCGCCCATCCGTCGCCGATCCACTCGTGGAAGTTGATCTCTCCCTCAGTGGTGTCGGCGGTGAAGTCGGGAGCGGTGTCGTTGATGCGCAGTCCCATGGGTTACCTCCAGGTGGTGGCGAATTGTCCGCAGGCTAACGTGCCATGATGACAAATCCGACCGGATTAGTCAGGTATCGGTCCGGGCACTGAACGGCCGGAGGTCCAATAGATTCCCGGGCTGTGAGGATCGCGGTCGTCTACAACCGGGACAGCCGGAACGTCATCAACCTGTTCGGCATGCCGAACCAGGAGAAGATCGGCCTCAAGACCATCAAGAGGCTCACCGACGCGCTCCGCTCCGGCGGCCACCAGGTCGCGGCCATCGAGGCCGACAAGGAGCTGATCTCCAAGCTGGAGTCGTTCATGCCCCGGGTGGTCTCGGGCGAGCGGCCCGGGATGGTGTTCAACGTCTCCTACGGGCTGCAGGGCCAGGCCCGCTACACCCATGTGCCCAGCATCCTGGAGATGGTCGGGATCCCTTATGTGGCGTCCGGCCCTCTGGGCCATTCGCTGGCGCTCGACAAGGTCGTCACCAAGATGATCCTGCGCCAGAACGGCATCCCCACGCCGGAGTTCGCGGTGCTGGAGACGCCTGAGGTCCCGATCCCGGGCGACCTGCCCTATCCGATGGTGGTGAAGCCGAAGAACGAGGCCGTCTCGTTCGGCCTCGCGGTAGTGGACGACGAGAGCGAGCTGCGGGCGTCGGCCAAGGTGATCTTCGACCGGTTCTCCCAGCCGGTGCTGGCCGAGCAGTACATCGAGGGCCGCGAGATCAACGTCGGCCTGCTGGGCAACGCCCCTCCGGAGGCATTGCCGCCGGTGCTGCTGAGCTTCGGCGACGGTCCCCAGATCTACACCTACGAGGACAAGACCGGCCGCAGCGGCCGCCAGATCCATCCGGTGTGCCCCGCGCCCATCTCCGGAGAGCTCACCGCCGAGGCCCAGCAGATCGCCGTGCGCACGTTCTCGGCTCTCGGCCTCTACGACTGCGCCCGCGTCGACATGCGCATGGACGCCGACGACAACCTCTACGTGCTGGAGGCGAACAGCCTTCCCAGCCTGGGCGAGCACGGTTCCTATCTGGTGGGGGCGGCCCATGTGGGCCTGGAGTTCGAGGCCTTCGTGAACCGTCTGGTCGAGGTGGCCAGCGCCCGCTACTTCGGCACGCCGCAGCCGCCAACGGTCGACGCCCGGGCCGCGGACCCGTCCAAGCGGGCCTTGCAGTTCATCACCCAGCGCCGCGACGCCATGGAGCGCTCGCTGCAGCGGTGGGTGCAGGTCTCCAGCCGCACCGACGACCCCGTGGGCCTGGAGAGGGCCGCGGAGCGGGCCGGCCGCATCCTCACCGACGTCGGGATGGTGCCCGTGCCGGAGCTCACCCAACAGTCCGAGGCCCACATGTACCAGACGGCCAGGGGATTCGACGGGGGAGTCCTGCTGGTGGCCCACCTGGACGTCCCGGTCATAGCGGGCGGGCTGAAGCAGGGGTACCGCCGGGATCCGGAGTGGCTCTACGGCGAGGGGGTGGGACGATCGCGTGCGTCGCTGGTGATGCTGGAGTACGCGCTGCGGGCGCTTCGCAGCACCCGGAGCCTCAGGCGCATACCGCTGGGCGTGCTGCTGTACTGCGACGAGGGGCGCGACGCAGCCCGCAGCCGGCGGGTGATCGAGCAGGCTGCCGCCCGGGCGGATCAGGTGCTCGTGTGCCGGCCCGGCACCGTCGGCCACGGCATCGTCACCCAGCGGCGGGGCAGCCGGCGCTACGACCTGACCATCGAGGGCGAGAGGCTCAGCCCCGGCCAGGTGGGGCGCCGCCGGCCGGTGGTGCGCTGGGCCTGCGAGAAGGTCGAGGCCATCGGCCAGCTGAGCTCGCCCAGGAGGCGCCTGTCCATCGGTGTCATCGACATGAACACCGAGCGCCACGCCATGTTCATGCCCCACCGGGTCGAGGTCTCGCTGATGATGTCGTATCTCTCGGTCCCCCACGCCGACGAGACCGAGGCCTCCATGCGGAAGGTTCTCGGCAGGGGCGGGCCGAAGTGGAGCCTCAACCGGCTCACCGACCGGCCACCCATGCCGGACCGTCCGGCCAACCA
Source organism: Candidatus Aldehydirespirator sp. (assembly GCA_965203635.1). Classification (GTDB taxonomy): domain Bacteria; phylum Actinomycetota; class Acidimicrobiia; order Acidimicrobiales; family Aldehydirespiratoraceae; genus Aldehydirespirator. Next base: position 680,020 of record OZ241903.1, on the reverse strand, counting down.
CCCCCTGGCCGAAGCGCTGGAAGCCGCCGCGGCCAAGTGGGACATCGGCGTGGAGCGGGAGTCGTCGGCATGGCCGTCGGTGGCCGGCCTCGTCGGGGACGGCACCGCGGTCGTCTGCGGGGTGAGCCCCGCCATGAAGGACGGCGGAACCCCCGAGGAGGCCGTCCAGCGCATCAGCCTGGTGGAGCGGACCCTGCTGCTGACCGAGTACCTCACCGGCTGGATCGGGCGCTGACCCGATGACCGGACCCGAGCCGCAGCAGCCTCGCGCGCCGATCCAGCCGGAGGGTCGCCGCCATTCGAGGCCGAGGCAGCCGCGGCGGGTGACCGAGGTGGACACCGACCTGCTGGAGCTGACCGACACCCGCATACACGAGCCCCAGCGGGTCGCCGCGTCCGCGCACGGAATGGTGAGCACGGCCCACTACTCGGCCACGGCCGCCGGGGTGAGGATGCTGGAGCAGGGCGGCAACGCAGTTGACGCCGCGGTGGCGGCCGCGCTGGCCCTCGGCGTGTGCGAGCCCGCCGCGTCGGGACTGGGCGGCCAGACCATGATGCTCGTCCATCACCGGGCCTCCGGCACCACGGTGGCGGTGGACGGGTCGTCGCGAGCCCCCAGCGGGGCTGTGATCGACAGCTTCGCCGACCTGCGAGCCGACCGCAGGCGCGGGCATATGGCCACCACCGTCCCCAGCTCGCCCGCGACCTATGCACACGTGCTGGAGCGCTTCGGGCGCCTCGGCTGGGCGACGGTCCTCGAGCCGGCCATCGAACTGGCCGCCGACGGGTACGAGATCAGCGTGCTGCAGTACCGCCTCACCCGGCGAGAACGCCGGCACCTGAAGGCCCACTCGGCCGGACCGCTGTTCCTGCAGGACGGGCGCAGGGCGCGCCGGGCCGGGACGAGGTTCGTCCAGCCCGCGCTGGCCGCGACCCTTCGCCGCTTGGCCGAGCGGGGCTGCGAGGACTTCTACACGGGTGAGACTGCCCGGCTGATCCATGAGGACATGGTGGCCAACGGCGGCATCCTCCGCGAAGGCGACCTGGCGCAGGTTCCCGTGCCGGTCGAGCGCGAGCCGCTGTCGGGGCGCCTCGGCCGCGACCGGGTGCTCACGATGCCGCTGCCGGGGGCGGGCCGCACCCTGGTGGAGATGCTCAACATCCACCAGAGCCTTCCCCGCGAGCTGCAGGACATCGATACCGGAGACGGCGCGGTGTGCCTGGCCAGGACCATGCGGCAGGCCCTGGTCGACCGCAACGACCGCCCCTTCGATCCCGACCTCTACGACCAGGTCACCGACAAGCAGATGCTCAACCGACAGTACGCCCGGGGCGTGGCCCGCCGGATCGCGGCGATCCAGACCAGCGGCGAGACCACCCACCTGTCGGTGATGGACTCGGAGGGCAACACGGTGGCGCTCACCCAGTCGATCGAGAACGTCTACGGCTCGTGCGCGGCGTCGCCGCAACTCGGCTTCCTCTACAACAACTACATGAGCGCCTTCAACCTCGACGATCCCTCGCACCCCTACTACTTGAGGCCCAACGCGGTGCCCTGGGCCAGCGTGGCCCCCACCATCGTCTTCAAGGACGAGCGGCCCTGGCTGGCGATCGGATCGCCGGGGAGCGAGCGCATCCCCCCGGCGATCCTGCAGGTGCTGCTGCGACTCCGCCGGTCCTCGCCGCTGGCCGCGGTGGACGCGCCCCGGATCCACTGCTCGCTCGAAGGCGTGGTCTCGGCCGAGGCGTCGCGCATCTCGACCGATGTGCTGGACGCGCTCGGCCGCTCGGGCTTCGAGCTGACCCGGCGCGAGCCCTACTCCTTCTACATGGGCTGCGTGCAGCTGGTCATGGCCGACGGCGACCGGCTGGTGGGGGTCGCCGACCCCCGCAGGGACGGAGCGGCCGCAGGCCCGGACTCGGCGCCGGCGACGCCCGCAGGCCCGGACTCGGCACCGGGGACGCCCGCAGCGCCGGAGACGCCCGCAGGCCCGGGGACGCCGGCATGATGCTGCCGCTGCTGGTGTCGGTGCCCCACGGTGGCCTGCGGGTGCCGGCCGAGATCGAGCCACTGTGCGCGCTCACGCCCGCGGAGGTCGCCGACGACGGCGACGGCGGCTCGGACGAGATCTACTCCTTCGAGGAGGAGGTCGGGACCCTCGTCACCACCGACGTGGCTCGGGCCATCGTCGACATGAACCGGGCCCGCGACAACCGCAAGGCCGATGGTGTGGTGAAGACCCACACCTGCTGGGACGTCGAGGTGTGGAAGCGTCCGCTGACGCACGCCGAGATCGACGACCTCCTCGATGCCTACCACGCCCCCTACCACCAGCGATTGACCGAGCTGGGGTGCTCCGGGGAATGGGTCCTGGGCGTCGACTGCCACACGATGGCCGCGGTGGGGCCGCCGCTGGGACCGGATCCGGGTATCGAGCGGCCCTGGGTGTGCCTAAGCAACGGCGACGGAACCTGCCCGCAGGAGTGGATCGAGTCGCTGAGGGACTGCTTCCAGGACCAACTGGAGGGGCCGGTGAGGATCAACGACCCCTACGACGGCGGCTACATCACCCGCTTCCACGCGGCCGAGATGCCCTGGATCCAGATCGAGCTGTCCCGAGCCCCCTTCATGCCCAACGAAGGCAAGCGCCACGTCGTGCTCACCGCCCTGCAACGCTGGACACAACGCCACACCTGAAGAAGCGGCGGAGAGTATGGGCTGGGCGCTCTGCGACAGGGCCAAGGGTGACAACACAAAGCCAGATATTCTGCGGAGCTGGGCCGCCGACCAGATCGACGCTCTCTACGCCACCGGCATCACCCGAGGTCGCGGCACCGACCCGCTGAGGTTCTGCCCCGCCGAGGCCGCCGCCCGCGCCCACATGGCAGCCTTCCTGAACCGGGCTCGCAACCGCCCCGACGCCGACCCCCAACCCACCACGCCCGGCTGAGGAATTGCAGATCGAATCGAGCCTCGGCGCCCGTACTCTCCCGGCCGCCGCCTGCGGGTGCTAGCGGTATGTCGCGGGTGTCATGCGGGGCGCTGGCTGTAGTCGCCGAAGGGGCCGTCCCTTTGGGCGACGGCGGCGGGCACTCCCTGGGTCATGGCGGTGTCGATGAAGGCCAGCGCTTCGGGGGTGTTGCGCATCGCGCCGTCGAGGATCGATCCGAGCACCTGGGAGTTGCGCAGCCCCATCGCCTCGTAGGCCTGGTTGACCACCAGCTTCATGGCGGCGAGCTGCGACGACGGGATGCTGGAGAGCTGTGCGGCCAGTTGCGCCACCGTGTCGTCGAGCCGGTCGGCGGGGACGGCCTGGTTGACCAGCTCGATGCGGGCCGCCTCGGCCCCCGACAGCGGCCTGCCGGTGAGCGCGTACTCCTTGGCCTTGGCCAGTCCGAGCCGGTACACCCACATGGCCGTCAGGTAGCAGCCCCAGACCCGCGAGTACGGCGTGCCGATCTGGGTGTCGTCGGCCGCGACGACGAGGTCGGCCGACAGGGCCAGGTCTGAGCCGCCCCCGACGCACCAGCCGTGCACCGCGGCGATGGTCGGCTTGGGGCTCGACCACAGGCTCATAAAGTTGGGCACCGGGCCGTCCCAGCGGTTCGTGACGGCCATGGCATCGCGTCCCGGGTCCCAGGCACGGCCCTGCTCGCGCCCTGCGGCGAGGTCTCCGCCGGCGCCGAAGTCGAACCCGGCACAGAACGCCCGCCCCGCGCCGCGCACCACGACAACCTTCACAGCGGGGTCGCGGTTGGCCTCCGCGACGAAATCGTCGAGCCGGGCCCACATCGGCTTGACGATCGCGTTGAGACGCTCGGGACGGTTCAGAGTGATCGTCGCCGTGGACCCCGACGTGCTGTACAGGACATAGTCGTCGCTCATGCTGGCCAAACTACAGCAGCGCCGATCCTTGTAGATCACCGCTGCCGGCGCATGTCAAGTCCCGCTGTCAAGTCCCGGTATGTCAAGTTCCGGTATGTCAAGTTCCGGTACCCGTGTTACAGGTTGGCTCCGGTAGCTGTGTTACAGCCCGGTGCGGGTTTCAGGCGGCGTTGATGCGTGACGGGCGGCCGCCGGCGTTGGCGAACGCTCCGTGCTCACGGCTGCGATCGTGCTTGACGGCATGGATCCGCAGGACCTCGCCGCCGGCTGAGATCTCGACTGTGTTGTCGACGATCGCGACCTGGACCTGGCGTCCCCGATGGGCTCTGCCGGCGCGATAGGTGGCCCCCGCGAACGACACGCAGCCCCCGGAGTCGACCTTGCGGGTCACCACCTGGCCCACCGTCGCCTGGCGAGGCCTCGTGCTGCGGCTGGGCTGGGCTCTGGCGCGGCGGCGCAGAGCCTTGGCGCCCTTGGCGGGGCTGTGACGCTGGGCGTGGGTGGCCACCACCACACCGCGGTGACTGACCGTCACCAGCCCCGCGTCCACAGTGACCTCGACGGTCTCACCGGCGAGCCACACCCCGACCGCATACTGCTGGGCTGCGAAGCTGATCTTGCCCGAGCGGGCGACTTTGCGAGTGGCCGTCGCCTCTGTGGTCGTCTGCGGCGCCGGTGCGGGCTCGGCTCGCTTGACCCTCGCGGGGCGGTCCTCGACAACCAGGCGAAACCTCTCCCACGGCACCACATCGCCGATGCCCTGGTGGCGGCGCTCGAAGTTGTAGTGCCGCACCCAGCCGTCGAGCTGCGCCTGGGCGTCTTCGATCGACTCGAACACCTTGCCGGCGAGGAACTCCTGGCGAAGCGTCTTGTGGAACCGCTCCACCTTGCCCGTCGTCGTCGGCGACCGAGGCGCCGTCAACAGATGCCGGATCCCGTTCTCGCGGCAGATCCGATCAAACAGCACCTCACCGGCCGCGCTGGGCCCGAACCGGCCCGTGAACACCTTTGCGTTGTCGGTCAGGACCTGATCAGGCACCCCCCACGCCCGCATTGACTTGGCGAGCGCGTCGCACGTCGGCCGCGACGTGGCCCGCTCCACCACATGAGCTGACACCGCGAACCGCGAATGGTCATCGAGCCCGGTCACCACCGACGCTTTGGAGCCGTCAGTGAGCATCACCCCGCCCATCACGTCCATCTGCCACAGCTCCATCGCCCGGCTGCGCTCCCAGCGCTTGTAGTCGGATCGCTTGCGCCTTCTCGCCTCAGGCTGGATCAGCCCGTGACGCACCAGGCACCGATACACCGACGACCTCCCCGGCAACGGCACCACACCTCGGGCCTCGAGACCGAACAACAGCGTGCGCGGACCCCACCCCGGATTCTCCCGGCGCAGACCAACCACCAGCGCCTCGACCTCCGGCGGCATCTGGTGCGGGCACGAACCCGGCCGCGGCGACCCATCGGCCAGCCCCGCCAAACCTCTCGCCGCATACCGCCTGAGCCACCGGTGCACCGTCTGGCGGGTCACCCCGAACCGCAGGGCCACCTCGGACACCGCAGCGCCGTCGCGCAGCACCTCCAACACCGCCGCATGCCTCTGCTCCACCACACCGAGCTCCACCAACATGACGACCCCCTCCCACTTCGTGACGACCAGGCCGCCACACACTGAAGAGGGCTCAGCACCACCAGACGTGGACCATCGAGGTGTAACACAGCTACCGGAGCCAGTGTCGCCCAGCTACCGGAACCGCGTCCCCGAAGTGTCACACACCTACCGGAGCCAACGCGTCAAGCATCACCCGGGACAGCACATGTCAAGTTCCGGTACCCGTGGGACGCTGCCTGACACCATAACTGACACCACATCAGCGACGGATCCGCAAAAGCTCAGTTGAAAGGGTATTTTTGACCCATGTCTCAGCGGAGAGTATGGGATTCGAACCCATGGTGACCCGGAGGCCACAACGGCTTTCGAGGCCGCCCCATTCGTCCGCTCTGGCAACTCTCCGCCGCAGAGGCTACCGGCGGGCCTCCTGCTCGGGTGCCGCGCCCGGATCGGCGCCCCGCAGCCCCGAGAAGAACTCCTGCAACAGGGCGGCGCACTCGCCGGCCCGAACGCCCGGCACCACTTCGAACTCGTGGTTGAGCCGGGGGTCGGCGCCCAGGTTGTAGAGCGAGCCGAGAGCGCCTGCCTTGGGGTCGTCGGCGCCGTAGACGACCCGGCCCACCCGGGCCTGCTGCAGCGCTCCCGCGCACATGGGGCACGGCTCCAGGGTCACGGCCACCGTGGACCCGTCCAGGCGCCAGTCGCCCAAGCGGGCGGCGGCGTCGCGCACCGCCAGGGTCTCGGCGTGGGCGGTCGGGTCGCCGGTGCGCTCGCGCTCGTTGTGGCGCCGGGCGACCACCTCGCCGTCGTGCCACACCGCCGCGCCCACCGGCACGTCGCCGTGGGTGGGCGCCAGCCGGGCCTCGGCCAGAGCCAGCTCCATCAGCTCGTCGTCGGTCACGATGCTGCCGAGACGTGTGTGGTCAGGGTCACGGGTCGATGTCGTTGGCCATCAGATCGGCCATCAGCGCGGCCGCGGCCGCCGTCAACGGGCCGTCCACCACCGGCAGCTCGGTGCCGTCGATGCGGGCGATCGACTGGACCGCCCGGGTGGAGGAGGCCAGGAAGGCCTCGGGAACGTGGGGAAGCTCCGCCACAGGCAGGTGCGTCTCGGCCACATCGAGCCGCTCCAGCAGCAGCGCCCGGGTGACCCCGGCCAGGCAGCCGGTGTCCAGCGGCGGCGTGTGCAGCCGCGTCCCGTCGGACCAGAAGATGTTTGACCCGGTGCCCTCGCTGACACGGCCCCGGGTGTCGGCGAAGATCGCCTCCGACGCGCCCCGCTCCCGGACCACGTCGAGGGCCAGCACGTTCTCGGCATAGGAGGTCGTCTTGACGCCGGCCATGGCGCCCCGCTCGTTGCGGGGGAACGGCACGGTCGAGACCGCGGTGCCCGGTGGGTAGTCGGGCGGCCGGTTGCCGGCGATCACGATGGCCGAGCCCCGCGCCCCGCTTCGCCCGGACCCCAGCGGGCCGCCGCCGCTGGTCGCCGTGACCCGCACGATCCCGGCCTCGGGCGCGGCGTCGAGGCACCGGGCGATCGCGGCCCGCAATTCGTCGTCGCTGTAGGGGCACTCGAAGCGCAGCGCTCGGGCCGAGCGGCGCAGACGCGCAAGATGCCGGCGCACCGCGAAGGCGGCCACCCCGGCGCCGTCGGGCACAACCAGCAGCGTCTCGAAGACGCCGTCGCCCACAATCACGCCGTGGTCGTCGGCCCGCAGATGCGGGTGGTCGGGCTCGACCATCCGTCCGTTCACCCACACGGCCTGCGCGCTCATGGCTCCGAACCTAGCGGCGGGAGCGAGATCGGGGTCCCCGGCTCCGTTGTTCCGAAGAAGTCTCTGAAATCTGCGGCGCCGGGCGGCGATAATTTGGAGTGATGAGATCCTGGATCCGACGGCACTGGCGCTGGGCGCTCCCGGCAGGGGTAGTACTGGCGGGGGTGGGAGCCTGGCTGGTGTTCGGCTTCTTCGCCTTCCAGACGTACTTCCAGGACGACGAGGTGGACGAGGCGCTCCCGTTCTTCACCGCGGGCCCGGCCCCGTCGGGCATTGAAGGCGACGAGACGACCGAGGACATGGCCGACGCCATGAACGACGCCATGGCGGAAGACGACATGCCCATGGTCGACGAGGTCGACGAGCCCATGCCCGACATGCCCGGGCCGGTGACGTCGGAGGCCACCGCTGGCGAGGCGACCGAGCCCGGCGACGAGGCCCAGTCCGAGATCCCGAAGCCCGGCGTCCCCGAGCCCGAGGGCGAGGAGGCCCAGCCTGCTGACACAACCGAGCCCACCGAGACGCAGCCCACCGAGACCCAGCCTGAGCCGGCCGAGCCGCAGATCATCGTGGAGGCGTCCGGATCGTTCATCGACCGTTCCCATCCCACCGAGGGCAGCGCCCTGGTGCTCGGCGACGGCAGCGGCCAGCGGTTCCTGCGGTTCGAGGACTTCCGCACCGACAACGGCCCCGACCTGAACGTGTACCTGTCGTCCGCCCCGACCGACGCCCCAGCCGGCCAGTTCGACGACGACTTCGTCGACCTAGGCGACCTCAAGGGCAACGTCGGCTCGCAGAACTACGAGATCCCCGTCGGGCTCGACCTCGACCACTACTCCACGGTGGCGATCTGGTGCGTGCGCTTCGGCGTGATCTTCGGGGCGGCCGAACTCACTTCGGGCTGACGGTCGCGTCGAGCAGGGTGCTCACGGCTGGCTGACGGTCGCGTCGAGCAGGAACGACGACCCCGGCGAGGGGTCTGCTCCCAGCTCGGCCAACTCCACCGCGAACCAGTCCTGGCCCCCTTCGGGCGGCTCGAGCAGGGCGACCACCAGCGTCGGCGTGCGGTCGGAGGTCAGCCAGGCGACCGACGTCGAGTCGCCGGACCACAACGGTCGGCCGTAGCCGCCCCCGTCCAGCAGGCGCAGCTGCCCGGTCTGCCGGTCGAATAGCCACGCCGGGCTGGTGTCGTTGAGCAGCCAGCGACTGTCGGGTGACACGGAGATACCGGCCAGCTCGGCCACGAAATCCTCGGGTAGCTCCGAAGCCCGGCCGGTGGCGGCGTCCACGACCACCACCGTGCACGAGAGTTGCCCGTCGCAGCGCTGCTCCACCCGCACTTGGTCGCTGGCGGCCAGCAGCCGGTGCTCGCTCACCACCTCGAAACCCGTGAACGTCGGGCGGTATGTCCTTCCCACCGGCGGGGCCACCAGGACTCCCGCGTTTCGGACCACCACCACCTCGGAGCCCGGAGGGGCCTGCAACTCGCCGGTGAGGATGCCGTAGTCCTGCCAGGCATTCATGCGGATGGTGCCGCCGGGCCCGTCGGGGCGGCTGATCACCCAGAAGTCGACGAGCGGATGGGTCGAGGGCACCAGTTCCGCGCCGGAGGACACGAGCAACGCGGTCGGTGCACTGTCCGCCCAGGACAGGCCGACCGTTCGCTTGCCGTCGGTGAGCAGTTCCAGGGCGGCCACTTCGAGGCGCGACCCGGACGGCTCGATGGGCACCGTTCGAACGGCCCCGGTTTCCAGGTCCACCCACGCCACATTGCTGCCGCTCAGGTACGTCAGCCGGCCCTCCAGGCCACTGAACGGCTCAGCCGGAGCAGCGCCTTCGGCCTCGCCGCCCTCGGAGACGACTTCGGTGCCGGCTTCGGCCTCTCGCAGGGTGGTGGTCGTGGTCGGTGCTTCGAAGAGCTCCTCGTCCACGGGGTCGGCATCGCGACCTTCGGGGTCGGTGCCGTCGTCGCTGGTGAGGCTCAGCAGCCATAGAACGACGACCAGAACAGCCAGCACGCCGACGAGGCCGGACGCGGCCCGCCATGAACGTTCGTGGCCCTCGCCGTGGCCGGCGTCGTCATCGCCGTCGCGGCCGTTCGGCGGCGCCGCGTCCATCCCGGCACCGTAGCGGCACACAGCAGGCGGGGTTTCTCTGACGAGGGAGTGGCTTCAGGAGCTAGAACATCGGGTGTGAGCGATCATGTCCCCGTTGGCGGGGTTCCTCCCATAGATGACTACGGGTCGTTGCTGGCAGGGCGGGTGGCGGTCGTGACCGGCGGCGGAGACGGCATCGGCGGGGCGATAAGCAGGTTGTTCGCGGCCCACGGGGCCCACGTGGAGGTAGCGGAGATCGACGAAGCCCGCGGCGAGCAGGTGTTGGCCGACATCGGCGCAGCCGGCGGCAGTGCCCGTCTGCAGGTGGTGGACGTGCGCGACATCGACGACGTCGAGCGGCTGCGGGCCGGGGTGCTCGACCACTGGGGCCGGGTGGACGTGCTGGTCAACAATGTGGGCGACTACCGGCCGCTGGTTCGATTCCATCTCTCGTCGCCGGAGTCCTGGCAGGCGATGTACGACGTGAACCTGCACCACATGCTGCTGGTGACTCGAGCCATGCTGCCGGCGATGATCGACGGCGGGGGCGGCTCGATCGTCAACGTCCACTCGGTGGAGGGCCTGCGGGGGTTCCCCGGCGAGCCGGTGTACGCGGCCATGAAGGCGGCCGCCGCGCATTTCACCACCTCGCTGGCCGCCGGCTACGGCCGTTTCGGAATCAGGGCCAACGGCATCGGCCCCGACCTCACCCAGACCCCCCAGGTGGACTACCTGACCGGCTTCGAGGACTACGAGCACCTCTGGGAGGCGTGGGCGCCGGTCGGGCGAGTGGGCCGTCCCGAGGATCAGGCTCGGGTGGCGCTGTTCCTGGCCAGCGACCTGTCGTCGTTCGTGACCGGCGCCAACATCCCGGTCGACGGCGGCACGCTCGCCGGCAGCGGGTGGTTCTACTCGCCCCAGGCAGGCCGCTTCATCAACCGCCCCACAGGCCTGTAGGCATCAAGTACCAGATCAGCAGCTCACAAGCAGGTCTCCAGAATCCAAACCATAAAGGTTGCCAAGAGATCAAGCCGATTGGCCTTTCTCACGCATTCCAGGGTCTCGCAGGAGGGGCCAGTGGCCGGCAACAATCCGTTCTCGCCCACATTCGGGGCGCTGTCGCGGGCCGCGACGACATCCTCGATGCCATCGGGGAGGCTCACAACGAGGGCTAGCGCTAGCCATGGAGGCCGGTCATGCTTCAGTTCGGCACCCACCCCCGTTGCGTTACTTCAGTAGATGGTTTCGGTGGTTGCTCGTATCCTCTCGCTCCGATGGCACAGGAACAGACTGATCCGACCGATGTGGATGCGGCTGCGGAGGCTCCCTCAGCTGATCCGACCGATGTGGATGCGGCTGCGGAGGCTCCCTCAGCTGATCCGGCCGATGTGGATGCGGCTGCGGAGGCTCCCTCAGCTGATCCGGCCGATGTGGATGCGGCTGCGGAGGCTCCCTCAGCTGATCCGGCCGATGTGGATGCGGCTGCGGAGGCTCCCTCAGCTGATCCGGCCGATGTGGATGCGGCTGCGGAGGCTCCCTCAGCTGATCCGGCCGATGTGGATGCGGCTGCGGAGGCTCCCTCAGCTGATCCGGCCGATGTGGATGCGGCTGCGGAGGCTCCCTCAGCTGATCCGGCCGATGTGGATGCGGCTGCGGAGGCTCCCTCAGCTGATCCGGCCGATGTGGATGCGGCTGCGGAGGCTCCCTCAGCTGATCCGGCCGATGTGGATGCGGCTGCGGAGGCTCCCTCAGCTGATCCGGCCGATGTGGATGCGGCTGCGGAGGCTCCCTCAGCTGATCCGGCCGATGTGGATGCGGCTGCGGAGGCTCCCTCAGCTGATCCGGCCGATGTGGATGCGGCTGCGGAGGCTCCCTCAGCTGATCCGGCCGATGTGGATGCGGCTGCGGAGGCTCCCTCAGCTGATCCGGCCGATGTGGATGCGGCTGCGGAGGCTCCCCCAGCTGATTCAAGCGCGGGGGACTCGGCTGCGACTGACTGGCTCCAAGATCTTCAGAACACGGCGACCGAGATCGCGGAGGCATCCGATGTGGATGTTGTGTTGCTCAATGGCGTCATAACTATGGAAGCTGCACAGCTGTGCATGGATCTGTGTGCTGGCCGGAGGCGTCGCACCGACGTTCTCTTGGTGCTGGTGACTTACGGCGGTGATGCACATGCTGCGTATTGGATAGCGCGGTGCTTTCAGGAGCAGTATGGGGCCTTTTCGGTGTTTGTCCCGACGTACTGTAAGAGCGCAGGGACTTTGATCGCTACCGGCGCCAACGAGTTGATTATCTCAGATCGGGGAGAGTTGGGGCCCTTGGATGTTCAAATGCCCAAAGAGGACGAGATAGGACAGCTACGGTCCGGGTTGACAATCATGGACACATTGGCTGCGCTAGAGGATCGAGCGTTCGCTGCGTACGAGTACTTTATGTTGCGCATCAAGGCTGGCGGTGGTGATCCGATCACGCTGAAGATGGCGTCTTCAATTGCGAGCGAGATGGCGTCGAATCTGTTCTCGTCACTCTATGGGCAAGTGGATCCGCTGAGTATCGGCGAGGCGGGTCGCGAAGTTCGGGTCGCGTCATCCTACGGGGAGCGACTGTTGAGAGTGGGAGGCAATATCACTGAGGGATCGTTGAACCGGTTGATAACCGACTATCCGTCACACGCGTTTGTTATCGATAGAAGCGAAGCTAAGCAGCTGTTTAGGCGTGTGCGTGAGCCGTCATCAACAGAATCCGATCTTGCACGGTGCCTGGGGCCGTATGCGGAGGCTCCGATGTGGGGATCATCAGTCAAGTACTTGTCAGAAGAAAGGACATCTCCTAATGACGAAGGAACCATTGCAGAAGGAACCGGCACAGACGAAACGGCGGACGAATCCGCGTGATCTCATCCTCATCCGCAACAGAAGGATGCATCAACTTACTCCACGCAGGCCAAACAGGTTGGCAACAAGACGCACAATGTGAATGGGTCGATGATCATCACGAGGTGATCTGCTGCACGGCCAGCGTTGAGCAGTCCCGAGCAATTGGCGGAGTTACGGTAGCGGCTTCCCGGTCGTTGCCTGCATCACGCCGGTTAGCGCCAGGACCAACACCGGTAACGTCGGACTCGACGGTATGGAGATCTACTGGCTGAACGACGCCCAGCCTGCTGACAACCACGGCGACTTCTACGACCGAACCAGGGACTCTGCCGCGACCTGCAACGAATCCGGAACATCCAGGGCGGGCACCGCCGCCTGGACTGGCTGCCGATCCGATGGAGACGTCAGCACCACGATCTCATCGATCATCGTGGGCGCGGTGTCACTATGTCATCGGCTAGGGAGATGAGCCGTGCTCGGATGGCGGTGCTGTCAGCGGCCAAGTCCACCGTGGCGAAGCGTATTGTGTGCCCTTGGATCACTGCGGACTCGTCGACAGCCTCGCCGACGGAGGGGTGCAGCAGCAGTCCGGACGAATCGCGGGACTTGGGGTCGCTGTGGCTCTCCTGGGATCTCAAGTAGGCGTACATCTGGTAGATGTGGCCGCTGTCCAGGGTGAGGGATCTGTGATGGCCCGGCTTCAGGATGCTGGTGAACTTGGTGTCGATGACTAGGCGATGCCTGTGATCGTGCTCATCGGCTAGAGGGCTCTCCAAGACGATGTCGGTTTTCATCTGGGGCATGATGTCGTCGATTCTCGAAGTCTTGGTCGGCGTCTCGATTGGCCAGTTGATCCGCTTGCTGGGCTTGATCGACCATCCGCGGGGGCCGAGCACCGTGCTGTAGAAGCCTCCCACCGCGGCCTCGAACAAGTCTCTCGCCCATTTCTCGTCCCTGCCTGGTGCGGGCAGGTGAGCACGACCGGGATCCTCGGTGGGCAGACTCAACCTGAAGGCCAACTCCGCGGCGGCGAGCATCTGGCGGTCCTCGGCGTTGGCCCTGCCGGCGGTGAGGGCACCTCGGACGCTTCGCGAACGGATGCCTGCGGAAGTCTCGTTACTAACTCCGGCTCGGTCGAGGGCCGCAGCGAGGCGTCGGCACCGCCTACCTAGAAGCTCGTCGCGTACAGAACCGCGCAGCCCGTTGAGGGCCGCCTTCACGAGACGGTTCCGTGGTGTGTTGGTGGTCAGCTCTTCGAAGGAGCAGGCGATCTTGCCCTGCCGCAACAGGCTGCGGCGCTCAGTGCGGAGGGCGTCGATGCGCCCCCGCACACGAGTCAGGTCAGCCCGGCTGCGGTGAAACTCGAGAGTCAGGTTGCGCCGGATCCGGCGCTCGACGGCGTGGGTCAGGATCTCCGCGACAAGATCGGGAATGTCGTCGGGGTTCTCCTCGGCGCCGTACCTCCGCCTGCTCGGAAGCTCTTGATAGAGCCGCGATGCATACAGCATCAACAGCCAGACGTTCCTGACTGGAATCGCGCCGATCATCCCCGACGGCGTCGACGTCGGTGTCAACTGCCGAGCCCCTTGAGCAGATCCTCCTTGGCGGAGCGAGCCCTGTCGGTGGCATCGAACCAGTACTCGTCCAAGAGTGGCCCGATCTCAGTCTCCACCACCTGCGTGAACCACTGGACCGGATCCGTGATGGCCGTCTCGTTGCTTGGCGTCACCACGCTGTGGCCGACCCGGAACTGCGGGCCCAGTAGGTCGTCGTCAGATATCGTTTGGTTCAACGACGTCAGTCGCCGCTCGATGTCACCGAGGAACTCGGCGTCCAGCCCGCATTGCTCGCTGACCCAGTGACGCCACGGGTCTCCGAAGACCGGTTCCAGGTCGATGAACGCGAAGCGGCGTCGCAGTGCGAGATCCACCAGGGCGAGCGACCGGTCAGCGACATTCATGGTGCCCACCACATAGAGATTGTCCGGAATGTGCACCCGCTCCTGGCTGTCTCGGGGATAGCTAAGCGCCAACGCCTCGCCGGGAGTGCGCTTATCGGCCTCCAGCAGAGTGAGCATCTCGCCAAATATTTGGGCCGGATTGCCCCGGTTGATCTCTTCGATGACCATCACGAAGTCTTGTCCTGGCTCGTTCTTGGCGTCTTCGACCGCGGTCAGGAACGGTCCATCCACCAGTTTGAGGCGGCCCTTCGTGCCGCCGCTGGGCCGCCAGCCCCTTACGAAGTCCTCATAGGACAGGTTCGGGTGGAACTGCAACGGGCGCACCCGGTCGCGGGCCCTGCTGCCGATGAGGGCAAAAGCGAGCCTCTTGGCCAGCCAGGTCTTGCCAGTGCCCGGCGGACCCTGAAGAATCAAGTTCTTCTTGACCCGCCATCGTTCCAAGATCTCCTCCAAGCTGTCCCGCTCCAGGAAGCATCCCTCCTCGACGATGTCCGCAACCGAGTAGGACGGACTCGGACGGGTGTCACCGTTCTGAGCTTTGGTGTCCCATCCAGTCTCATTCTCTGGATCCCATGCCATTGCAGACAGGTGGGGAAACGAGTGAACTGGTCGACCCTCGTCGCTGAACATCATCTGCAACTCGTCGCACAAGTCCAGATAAGTTTCGCCGTCCGGCTTGCCGTTGGGAACATCGACCCCCAACTGCTCTTTGATGAACGCGGCAGCGAATCCGTCCAGAGACACGAAAGTCTGCGGCCGGATCCAATAGAGACCGAATGTGAGCATCGGACCCGCTCTCTTACGTGACATCGCGTCGTCGAAGGATTCAATGAGCGAAGCGCGGTTCGTCTCGTCACCGTCGTCGGCGTATCGCAAGGCATCAGCGAACAGTTGCCATAGTGCATCAATGTGATCATCATCGCGCCGTTGTTCATATGGGAAGAACCAGCTGTTCTGGTTGTGCAGGACCGGTATTCCGGCCAAGGATTCGATAGATCGTCCTTCCAGTTCCACCATTCCTAGGAGCCGAGCTAACTCGCGGGCAATCTCACTGCGGTTGTCCCATCTCATCCCTCGATTGAAGGTGCCCATCGTGGTGAAGGGGCAGATGTCCTGTAGCGGGCCGGAGGTGTTGTCAGCGAATCTGTCGGTCAGGTACTTGACCCGTTTGCGAGGGAGTTCATAAATCGCGGCGAGCAGAGCCGACCGATCTTGGCGGAAGGTGAGCAGTTTGTCGGCGAATCCTGAGTAGAACGATGTCCAGGGAAAGCGGTCATCTGATGTGGGGTTATCACCGAACCTGTCACGCCAGTATGGAAAATTGCGGAACTTGTCGATGTCCTGGTCCTGTCCTCCAAATGTGAAGTCGATGAGGCTCTTGGATCGGTAGTTCTGCGGAACGACTCTCCACACTGTGGGCCGGTATGTGTAGAAGTACCATTCGCGGTGCGGCTCGACAGACCTCCAATCTACTTCGAGTCGTCGTCCGTCACCCGGGTTATCGGTCACCACGCCGACAGCCTTGATGGCCATTACTGAGACTGGATGACCGCGATTGTCGAAAGGCAAGCCGTGCTTCCTTGTATAGGTCGACTTGATGGCAATGCGATCGTCCTCATGAATGGACTTCACATCCTCGAGGTAGCCGTCTTGGAAACCGTGCTCCCAGACTCCTTCTCGGATGAAGCGGTCGGTCTGGTCGTTGGTGCGCCCGAATGCCGCTCCCACGAACCAAGCCGGACGCTCCCCGGCAGGGTCAGGACGTGGAGCCATGGGTGAACCTCCTGAATTCGCTCGTGGGCTCGGTGGTGTGCTGGTTTAGTCCGGCGTGGACTGCTCCAAGAAGTCAGCCCTTAGTGTCGACAGCGGCACGGATCCTGTTGGCGTTTGGCGGGCCCAGAAGTCCCAGCCGTTGGCAGGTCCGTTCTTCGCGGCGCCTGCTGCGCCCGATGGGGTTTCGTAGAGTTCGTCGTCCATCGCGATGCGCGCATCGGCGGTGACCCTCGCTCTGGCAGGCCAAGCACCGTTGGTTGACACCAACACGTCGCCGACCTCGATCAGTCCGGCGTCCACAAGCTGCGCGAGCTTGACGCCGTAGTGGCGGCTGCTCACCGTCTCGGTGGCAGTGTCGGTGTCGTCGCCAGAGGAGGGGTCATGGCCCAGCAGTCTCATGAGCCGCTGTATCGACACCAGCACCATCTCGAGCGCATGCCGGTCATACGGGGCCAGCGTCTCATCTCCGGGTCTGACCTTGTTGGACAGACGGGCGCCGTCCGAAGCCTTGAGAAGGTCATAGAGCCGGCCCTCGAGCCAGCCGATCTGCGCCGAGTTGAAGCCGTGGGTTGTGTCGCGCCGAACCAGCAGTGCCCGATACCAAGTGTCCTTGTTGCGCAGGTGGCTCTTGATGCGGTCTCGGATGCCCGACGGCGCCTTGCCGACGTACACGCCCCAGCCGCCATTGGCATCGCAACGGTCAACCAGGATGTACAAACCCGCGACGTTCCATTCATCCGTGAGGTGCCGGGCTGCGCCGCGTTCCACGATCGCGGCCTTCAACGCGGCGTTGTCGTCGAACACGACAATGGGCGACACGGCGTTCTCGGGCACCAGCACTGTGACCGTCAGCGAGTCCAGATCCATAGCTTGCTCCATGCAGCCCTCTAGGTCCCCGGGACGGTAGCGCACCACCTTCGCCCATTGCTGCTGTTCGCCCTGGGTCGGCCGCTCCGATTGAGGTGCGACGCACTCGGCATGTTCTGCTGCTTGGCCGACTGGGGCCTCGTGATGCTTCATAAGAGCTAGCCAACGGAGCCCGACGCGGCCAAGAGAACGCGGCCGCAGATCCACAGGCCGGGTCCGCTTCGAACAGGCAGGTATTGCTGTGAGCGATCACGCGTAGTCGCGTTCGGCGGTCCGCGAATTCGCGGTAGGTGATAGGGGTCCTCCTGGTGTGAGCACCATCGACCTCTGAGGGTGGCGGTCCCTTCAGGGTGTCGAGCGACCAAGCATCGACGCCGATCTGAGGGACCGCCGGACTCATGATGAACCAGGAGCATTACATGGACGTGCATTCACTCAAGAACGAAGGCTGGACGAATCGGGAGATCGGCGAGGAGTTGGGCTATCACCCGGCCACGGTGTGGCCAAGTGGCTCTAGTTGGCAGTTCGCGACACGATGGTGGGGGTTCGGCGGAGCCGCGCTACGAGGCTCCCCCGCTTTGGGAGCCAGAGCAGGGCGAACCGGCGGTAGGGCGTTTGTAGGGCTTCGTACCGGAGTTCAATGGGGGTGCCGTTGACATCCACGAGCGGGAAGGTCCCTTCCAGCAGGGCTCGCTTGGCGAAGGGGAATGTCTTGGCGCCCATTTCCTGCGGGAATCCGCCGGGTCCGAATTGCTGCTGCCATCGGGGTGTGAGGATTTGCTCGTATCGCCTTCGGTGACCGTTGACGAGTTTGGTGTCGAGTACGAGTCCGCAGGCGACACCGTCGATGTTCTCAACCCAGCGCCTGAAGGTGGCGTGGATCGATGCTCCAAAGCACTGGGCGAGCACGACCGGGGTGGACATCGATATCGGGTAGTCCAGCGCTATTCGCGTGAGCAGACCCTGCTGGAAGAGGATCTCGGCGGCGCCTTGATTCGCTTCTCGTTCGAAGAGGGCTGTCACTTGTGGTGACAGGGTTCGATGGTTGTCGCCGAGTACGGCGAGGTCTGACTGCCACGGGAGGATGGCGTGTGTGACTTCGTGGCAGGTGACGAACCGTTCGCGTTCTGCTGAGTTGTTGGGCGCGATCTGGATCACGTGCTCCTTGCGGTGGAGGACGCCTTGGATCTTTCGGGCGGCGCTGCGTAGGAGTCGCTGCATCTTCGCTGGGGCTCGCCGGATCATTGACTCGGTGATGAGGATCTCGTCGGTCTTGGTGAGGCCGGCTGCGACGACGATGTCCTCGACAGGCGTTGGCAGGCGCTCGTCCACATCGGCGAGACGCAGGAGGTGTCCGACGTGCTTGGTGATCTCGTCGGCGCTGTCGAGGTCTGCGAGCATTGGGCTTCCTCAGTCTCCGTGGTCGGGTTCGCGCTCGGCGCGGAGGTACCGGATGAACGAGGCGACCGCGGTGCGCTCATCGGCGGTCAGATCCGATGCCGACAGGGCGTGGTCGAACGGATTGCCGGCTGTCTCGTTCCGGTCGGGGACTACGTAGCCGGCGAGTTCCATGAGGTCGGGATACGGCACCTGCAGAGTGCTCGACAGGCCGTGCAGGACATTGGGGGAGGGGTTCTTGACCTCGCCCGTCTCTAGTTTCTGGAGGTAGGTGGCGGAGATGCCTGCTGGCGTCGCGGCTGCTTTCAGCGATAGCCCCAGCATGTGTCTTACGTTGCGGAGTTGTTGACCTAGTTCGTCGGTCACGGCGGCTCCCTTCTGACCACTATAGTGATTCCTCTCCCGGATAGTTGACAACGACGTAGGCGTCCCGTACAGTATACGCCGTCACCCAGAGTGGGTGGCATTTCAGCGGAAGGAGCTGAACCCAAATGACTGATACTTCCAGTATCGAGCCGCTTCGGCGGTTGATCCCGTTCACGATCGACGGACAGCCCTTTGAGACAAGCGATCTGAGTCAGCCCGCCGCTGACCTGCTTCGCCTGGCTGGGCTCGATCCAGCGGACTTCGACCTCGGCGAACTGCAGGGCAAGGAGCGCCCCCAGACCAAGCGGTTCGCTGACGACGAGATTGTCAGGATCCACAAGGACGCACGGTTCGTGTCGATCCGCCAGAAGGCGCCCGTCGCGTAATGCAGTCCGGTGAACGGGGATTCACTGATGCCATGGCACAGCTCGGCCTCGCGCCCACGGTCGAGGCCGGGCTGGTCATCTGCTGCTTCACGCCGGTGGAGGGTGCCCGAGCCGGAGAGTCCATCGAGGTGGGCGTGTCGGTTGATGAACTCGCCCCTTGGCCTCAGGCGCCGCCGCATTGGATCCACCTCAGCAGCGATATCTGCTTCCCGCGCACCAACAGCCGGCCGTCTTCGAAGCCGGGGTGGCTGATGCACAGCCGCAACGTCGCTGGGTGGGGCGATGCCGAGCCAGCTGCAGGTTGGACCAGCCACCTGCAAGCCGTCCTTAGCGAGGCGGTCTCGTGACGAGTCGTGCATCGGTCGCAATGACCGCGGCGACTGAAGAGGCCCTCATGGACTGCCTAGTTCGTCCCGACGGCCAGGAAGACTTGTGTCTGGCCACCTACAGGCCTTCGAACGGCGTGACGCGTCTCAGCGGCCTCATCACCTCGGTCATCCCACCCGAGTCGGGAGATCGACAGGTTCACGGCAACGCCACCGTCACCGCCGACTACATCCTGCGCGGAGCCGAGATTGCCCAAGATCACGCGAGCGGTCTCGTTCTGCTGCACAGCCACCCCGGGGCAAGCGGGTGGCAGCCGATGAGCGGACCGGATCGAGACGCTGAGTCCAGCTATGCGAACCTCGTCCGCGAGGTGACAGGACTGCCCCTCATGGGCATGACCCTCGCGACGGGTGCTCGTACTTGGTCAGCACGTCTCTGGGACCTCGGACTGGGCCGTGACATCGATTGCACGCACGCAAGCAACGTGCGGGTCATCGGCGACCGACTTGTCGTGTCGTGGAACGACGATCTCTGTCCCCCACCACAGTCCACGCACAGACAGGAACGGACCGTAAGCGCTTGGGGAGAGCAGTGCCAGGCCGATCTCGCTCGACGGCGAGTTCTGGTCGTAGGCGCCGGCAGCGTCGGCCTCGACGTCGCCGTCCGACTGGCCGCGTCGGGGCTCTGCCACCTGACGGTCATGGACTTCGATTTCGTCGAGCCTCGCAACCTGGATCGACTGCTCGGCGCCACATTCCGAGACGCTCGGCTGAAGCGGCCCAAAATCCATGTTGCCCGTCGCGCAGCGAGCGCGGCCGCGACTGCCATTGCCCCCCGCATCGACGTATCCGATCTTTCCATCTGCGAACCGGACGGACTCCTGCTCGCGCTCGATCACGACCTCATCTTCTGCTGCGTCGACCAGCCATGGCCCCGAGCGGTCCTCAACGCCTTGGCCTACACAGACCTGATCCCGGTGATCGACGGCGGCATCGCCATCGACACGTTTGGGGATGGCACGCTGCGCAATGCCACATGGCGATCTCACGTCGTCAGACCCGGGCGACCGTGCATGAGCTGTAACGGCCAGCTTGATCTCGGCCAAGTCGTCCCGGACATGCAAGGCCTGCTTGACGACCCCTCCTACATCCAAGGAGCGGATCGGCAACAGACCACCCTGGGCCAAAACGTGGCACCGCTCTCAGCGAGCGTCTCAGCCAGCCTGCTTGCTCAATACGTAAGCGTGTCGACAGCTCCGGGCGGACTTGGAGATCCCGGACCACTGCAATACCTCCTAAGCAGCCACCACCTGGAGCAACTGGCCGATGTCACTAGAGCGAATTGTCCCGTTGAGGCGGCCGAAGGCGTCGGAGATCACCGCACAGGTCTCACTGGCCGCCACCAACGGGCTGAACGCCTGCGACGACTTGCGGCATCGCCCGGCAGTCACTTGCAGATGCTGCGCTGGATCGACGACCGCGCTCAGGCCGTCATCAACTGGCTAGATGGCCATTCGCGAACACTGTGAAGCGAGCCGCTCCTTGTTGCGGGAGTTGCCGGGCATGATTGTGTACCACACACATCTCGGAGCACTCGACGGGGCTGGCGAGTACGCAACGGCACCACCGAGCCGGAAGGCCAGACCAGTCCGAGTTCCGCCCCCCTGTGCCTGGTGAGCGCGCCGACGCCGCTGCTGGCCGTGGAGATACGCCATTGGGGGAGCGGATCGGTGGATCTACGTCGGCGACATAGACGTGGCGGCGGCTGGGAGCCGCCAGACGGCCTTCGTTGAGCGCGAAAGAGGAGCTGCTGGTGATGGTGGCAATCCCAATCTGCACCGCCAACTCAGTCTCAACCTCGCGAATGCGTCTCTTGCTGTAGCGCAGCCGAAGGGCCAGCGGTAGGAGCGCCGCGGCTCATGTCGGATCGCCTTCGCCCGCAAGCTGTTCGAGCTCGTCGTATGGCACGTTGAGATGCTGGGAAACGTACCGGTCGAGTGCGACCCGCTCGTCTGGCTCGAAGCACTGCTCGAAGCACTGGTCACAATCGCTCCAGAAGTCGTGATTCAGACTCTCCACCTGGATGGCGTCGAGGTCTTCGGCGAAGAAGCGGCGAAGCCTGCTCACGAGGGTTGCAATATTCTCGGCCCCGCGGTCGGCGCCCTCATCGATCGCGTAGAGAGCCACCTGACCCAGCGTGATCGGGGTCTCCTTCTCGTCGGAGGGTTGTTCGCCGGGACGCTCAAGTGATGTGAAGGTCAGATGCAACGCAGTCTGCACTGCCGTCCGAATCGCCTTGAAGACACTCTCTGGCTTCGTCCTGGCGACGGACTCGTCGGGGTGTCGGTCCAGGGGGTTGGGTTTGACTTCTTGAATGTGGTTGGCGAACAAGCCATCGATCTCGTCCTCGGAGACTCCGAGTCTCTTCCAGTTCTTCCTCAGGGGCTTTCTGACATTCTCCAGAAACCGTCCCCAATTCGGGTCTTGTAACAGCCACTGGAACCGGCACTTCATCTCGAGCCTCGTGTGGACGAAGGCCGCTCGACGGATGGTGCTGTCGTTCTCGGTCTTCTGGCCCGGAAACGGTTGTGTCTCAAGCCAGTGGTTGACTTCGGGCCTCACGCCGCTCGACCAGTCGGCTTCGGAGCCAGCGGCGTCCGGGTCCCGGCAGAAGAACGGTCTGTACACACAGAGGTTGGGTGTGTTCTCCACGATGACATGATCTCGGAAGGGAATCTCCAAGAGGATCCTGTTTGCCAGCGATCGTGAAACGCTGAACGACACCGGATGAACCTTCGGAAGATCCCCTGCCAGGATCGCCGTGTGCTCATAGTCGTGCGCCTGCTCGTAGTCTGCCACAGGGCTGCCGTCTTCTAGGGCTTCAGACACCTCGCACAGCAATCGCTCGGTCGGCTCCGGCATCGGCCAGCGCGCGCCCAGCAACGGGTAGCGCCTGCCTCTGGGGTTCGTCTTCTTGAACCTCAGCTCGTCTATGGCAGTCGGATTGATCAGGACCTGGTGGTGATCGAGGAACAGGTGGTGGAGTTCGTTGACCTCCTTCACCACAGGGATCCATTCGCCCAACGGGCGGTCCTGCGTGACCGTCTCCGTGTTGTGTCTCCGGTGTTCTGAGATCCGGTGCGAGAGATAGATCCGGGCAGCGTCGGGGTTCGAGACGATGGCCTGGAGGGCACGCTTGTCGTGTTTGGTACCCAACACCGTCAGGTGCGCGCCCAGGGACCGCGCCATGTTCTCTGCTTGGATCATCTCGGCGCGTCGCCACGACAGCAACTCTCCGAGGGCTATCTCCGTCGCCTGCACTTGGAGGCCGTCATCGTTCATTCGATCGGTGAGCTTCTTGAGCGTGCTCCGATCGTGGGACATGAACTCCTCGCCGTAGAGTTCACCCGGTCCCGACAACCTGAAGAACATGTCATAGATGTCGTCGATGAGTATCACGATGTGGACGATCGAACAGCCGGCCCTGTTCAACTCGAACAAGTTGACCGGCGAGAAGAACTCTCCCGTGTCCGGCTTGTACCAGGTCAGATGAAGCGAGATGAGAACAGGATGGGTCGAACCTTCGCGTACGACTTCCTCGAGGATGCCGTTGCATGTCGCTCTCCATGTGTCGTACAACACCTGCCGGGGTGACTTGATGAGTTCTCTCATTGATGACACGCCGCGCGCTGCGCAGGCTTCAGCCTCCAAGTCGCGGACTCGAAGTCGCGGATTGGGTTCCTCGAGCGACTGAGAGATGGTTGTGAGACGGGTGCCGGATGCAGCGCAGAGGAGGATGACCGGTACCGGATTCACGTCAGGCACAGCAACCCTCGCTCTGTCGTCGGATCCACAGGAGTCCCCCACGGGCGACTGAACAGCCTACATGTGCGGGCGGCTTCCGCCGGACGCGAGAAGTGCTCTTGACGCATTAGGATCCCACGCCGCGAGCGTCGCGAACGCGTTAGCGGCTAGGGCGCTGCGGCGAGCCTTCCCGCTGCCTCAGCTATCTCATCGAGACCGATGCTGATGTGTCCCCCCGAGAAGAAGACCGGCCGCGGGCGGCTGGTGTCCGCTTCATAGAGATAGACGATCTCATTATCGTCTAGGACCTTCAGGATCTGTTCCATGTCCTTGTGGGAGGGGTCGGCCCTCAGCGTTCCCTGAGTCGTGTTGAAGTACGCGTACCGGGACTCTGGGTCGGTCATGACCCTCTCGTGGAGCGACTGCCTGCGCTTGCGCCGGGAGTCGGGGCGCTGCTGACGGTCGTCGACAGTCTCGGTCATGTCTTCTCCCTCTCGGATGGTGCTTGTGAATGACACAGGGGAAATATTGTGGATATGTTCTGATGAATGTGGATGACTGTGGATTACTGGGAAGGGCTGTAGATGCTTGTCATATCTACCACGCTGTCTCCAGCATAGCAAGGCCAGCCAAGGAAACGAACATTTGTTCGGTTCCCTCGCTCGTGGCCGCCGACCGAGCATTGCGGCTTGCAGGAGGCTCGTGACAGCGAAGCCGCTACCTGTAGGTGCCGGTGAAACATCTACCCATGGGAGTGCGCCAGGTTCCTGCCGATATTACTTGAGGCAGGCCCCCCCGGCGGTGGACCCCTCGCCACCTGAAGTGCCAACCAGGCTCTCCTGGTGCTTGCTGTCAAGCGTCGGACCTTCGGGACGATCCGCAATCCTCGCGGTCACACCTCCACGATGCAGCACATAGGTGCCGAGTGGCCGAGTGGCCCTGTCAAGTCCCGTGTCAAGTCCCGCTTGTCAAGTCCACAAGTCCACTGTCAAGTTCCGGTACCCGTGTTACAGGTTGGCTCCGGTAGCTGTGTTACAGCCCGGTGCGGGTTTCAGGCGGCGTTGATGCGTGACGGGCGGCCGCCGGCGTTGGCGAACGCTCCGTGCTCACGGCTGCGATCGTGCTTGACGGCATGGATCCGCAGGACCTCGCCGCCGGCTGAGATCTCGACTGTGTTGTCGACGATCGCGACCTGGACCTGGCGTCCCCGATGGGCTCTGCCGGCGCGATAGGTGGCCCCCGCGAACGACACGCAGCCCCCGGAGTCGACCTTGCGGGTCACCACCTGGCCCACCGTCGCCTGGCGAGGCCTCGTGCTGCGGCTGGGCTGGGCTCTGGCGCGGCGGCGCAGAGCCTTGGCGCCCTTGGCGGGGCTGTGACGCTGGGCGTGGGTGGCCACCACCACACCGCGGTGACTGACCGTCACCAGCCCCGCGTCCACAGTGACCTCGACGGTCTCACCGGCGAGCCACACCCCGACCGCATACTGCTGGGCTGCGAAGCTGATCTTGCCCGAGCGGGCGACTTTGCGAGTGGCCGTCGCCTCTGTGGTCGTCTGCGGCGCCGGTGCGGGCTCGGCTCGCTTGACCCTCGCGGGGCGGTCCTCGACAACCAGGCGAAACCTCTCCCACGGCACCACATCGCCGATGCCCTGGTGGCGGCGCTCGAAGTTGTAGTGCCGCACCCAGCCGTCGAGCTGCGCCTGGGCGTCTTCGATCGACTCGAACACCTTGCCGGCGAGGAACTCCTGGCGAAGCGTCTTGTGGAACCGCTCCACCTTGCCCGTCGTCGTCGGCGACCGAGGCGCCGTCAACAGATGCCGGATCCCGTTCTCGCGGCAGATCCGATCAAACAGCACCTCACCGGCCGCGCTGGGCCCGAACCGGCCCGTGAACACCTTTGCGTTGTCGGTCAGGACCTGATCAGGCACCCCCCACGCCCGCATTGACTTGGCGAGCGCGTCGCACGTCGGCCGCGACGTGGCCCGCTCCACCACATGAGCTGACACCGCGAACCGCGAATGGTCATCGAGCCCGGTCACCACCGACGCTTTGGAGCCGTCAGTGAGCATCACCCCGCCCATCACGTCCATCTGCCACAGCTCCATCGCCCGGCTGCGCTCCCAGCGCTTGTAGTCGGATCGCTTGCGCCTTCTCGCCTCAGGCTGGATCAGCCCGTGACGCACCAGGCACCGATACACCGACGACCTCCCCGGCAACGGCACCACACCTCGGGCCTCGAGACCGAACAACAGCGTGCGCGGACCCCACCCCGGATTCTCCCGGCGCAGACCAACCACCAGCGCCTCGACCTCCGGCGGCATCTGGTGCGGGCACGAACCCGGCCGCGGCGACCCATCGGCCAGCCCCGCCAAACCTCTCGCCGCATACCGCCTGAGCCACCGGTGCACCGTCTGGCGGGTCACCCCGAACCGCAGGGCCACCTCGGACACCGCAGCGCCGTCGCGCAGCACCTCCAACACCGCCGCATGCCTCTGCTCCACCACACCGAGCTCCACCAACATGACGACCCCCTCCCACTTCGTGACGACCAGGCCGCCACACACTGAAGAGGGCTCAGCACCACCAGACGTGGACCATCGAGGTGTAACACAGCTACCGGAGCCAGTGTCGCCCAGCTACCGGAACCGCGTCCCCGAAGTGTCACACACCTACCGGAGCCAACGCGTCAAGCATCACCCGGGACAGCACATCCACAAGTCCACTCGGCGGGACGCTGCCTGACACCATGACTGACATCACAACGGCAGCGGATCAGCAAGAGTCCAGGTGAAAGGGCATTTTTGACCCATGTCTCAGCGGAGGGTATGGGATTTGAACCCATGGAGGCTCTCGCCTCACACGCTTTCCAAGCGTGCCCATTCGGCCGCTCTGGCAACCCTCCCCGATCCCCGTAGCAGCGGGTCCGGACCCGTGAGGGTATCGTGAGCGGCGTCAGCGCCCGCTTCGGGGTGTGACGGCCGGGTCCTGTGCAACGGGTGCCTGTGAACCGGGTCAGGGCCGGAAGGCAGCAGCTCTCAGCAGATCCTCCCGGGTGCCGCAGACAGCCTGGCCGTCACTCCCGGGAGCGGGCGCCGGCGCGGCCGCTGGCGGGGGAGGGGGATTGCTCATGATCCGGGCCGCGGGCCGTCATAGTCCACGTCTAGAGTCCAAGCCGGTGGCCTACCAGTCCCTCTACCGTCGCTACCGGCCCCAGAAGTTCTCCGAGATCAAGGGCCAGGACCATGTCGTGCGAGCCCTGCAGACAGCCGTGCGCACCGACAAGGTCGGCCACGCCTACCTGCTTCACGGCCCCCGGGGCAGCGGGAAGACCTCCACCGCCCGGGTGCTGGCCAAGGCGCTCAACTGCACCGACCTCGGCGACGACGGCGAGCCCTGCGGCGTCTGCGAGTCCTGCCTGTCGATCCAGGAGGGCCGCTCGTTCGACCTCCAGGAGCTCGACGCCGCCTCCAACAACAAGGTCGACGACATGCGGGGCCTCCTCGAACGGGTCAATCTGACCTCGCCGGGACGGACCAAGGTGTACCTGCTCGACGAGGTCCACATGCTCACCGCCGGCGCCGAGAACGCGCTGCTCAAGACCCTGGAGGAGCCCCCCGACCATGTGACGTGGGTGCTGGCCACCACCGAGCCCCACAAGGTGGTGCACACCATCCGGAGCCGCTGCCAGGTATTCGAGCTCGGCCTGATCGGCGCCGACGTCATGGCCGACCATCTCCGCTACGTCGTCGCCGACGCCGAGCTGGACGTGAACGGCGAGGCCGTCGACCATGCGGTGGCAGCGGGCGGCGGGTCGGTGCGCGACAGCCTGACCGCGCTGGAGCGGATCGTCGCCGGTGGTGGGACCGCCGAGCTCGACTCCTCGACGGACGCCATCCTGGCCGGGCTGGCCGAAGGCGACCGGGCTGCCGCGCTCTCTGCGGTAGGCGACGCGGTGGGCCGGGGGCGAGACCCCCGCACGATCGGTGAGATGGCGCTGGCCGGGCTGCGCGACGCCTTCCTCACCGCCATGGGCGATCCCCCGACCCGCATGTCCGAGCACGAGCGGGCGAGAGCCGCCGATCTCGCCGAGCGCATGGCGCCCGCCGCCATCACCCGTGCGCTGGAGACCCTCGGCCGGGCCCTCATCGACATGCGGCAGGCGCCGGATCCGAGGATCGACATGGAGGTGGCGCTGATGCGGCTCTGCCACCCCGACGAGGACCGGTCCCTTGAAGCGTTGGCCCAGCGAGTCCGGCAACTGGAGGCGCGCCTGGAGGGCTCGCCGGCTTCCTCGGCCCCCGGACCGGCCCCCCGGTCCCCGGCGGCTCCGGTCTCGGCACCTGCGGCTCCGGTTTCAGCACCTGCGGCTCCGGCGCCTGCGGCTTCGACACCGGAGCATCCCGCCCCACCACCGGCGGAGGGTGCCGATGCGACTTCGACGCCAGTGGCCAGGCCGGCCGTCGGTGTCCGTCCCGCCGAGGCGATACGGAAGACCCTGTCCGAGCATCGGTCTGCGATCGCGGCGAGAAAGGATGTGGCCGGAGCGTCCGCATCGCCGCCGCCGTCGGGGCCTGCCGTCCCGCCACCGCCTGTGCCCGTGCCCGACCTGGCGGAGATGCAGCCCAAGACCCCCACGGATGTGGTGGATTGGGCCCGCCGGCACCTGAGCCTGGACCGGTCGTTCGTGGTGGCCAGAGCAGTGGATCTCGAACCCGACAAGGAGCGCCGGCGCGAGCCCGCTCAGCTCCAGGCCCTCTGGAAGGATCTCGTGACCCATGCGACCGCCGCCACAGTCGGGGCGGATCGGGCTGGGTCCGGATCTGCGCCTGCCGCGGCGGATCGGGCTGGGTCCAGATCTGCGCCTGCCGCGGCGGAGGCGAGTCCGGCTGCGCCCGTGGCGGTGACTGAACCGTTCGAGCAAGCCAACGTTGGTGCTGCCGACGAAGCTGACGCGCCGCCGGAGGAGGAAGCCGTCGACGGCTTCGACCTGGCCGATCTGGATGACCTGGCCGAGGCGCCCAGCCACGCCCACGACATCGAAGAGAAGATCAAGGCGACGTTCCCCGGGACGGAGCTCACGCTGCTGCCCGAACCCGACGGCGACAACGTCGGCGGCCAGACGTAGCGAGGGTGGCGAGGTGAGCTACTCGAGCGCGGTTCAGGAGCTGATCGATCAGCTCGGACGGCTGCCCGGCATCGGACCCAAGTCGGCCCAGCGGGTGGCGTTCTATCTGTTGAGAGCGCCGGCCGAGGACGCCAATCGGCTGGCTCGGGCGATCTCCGAGGCCAAGGAGAAGGTTTCGTACTGCCCTCGCTGCTTCAACCTGGCCGAGCAGGGCGGCGAGTGCGCGGTGTGCCGCGATCCCAGGCGCAACCCGAGCCTTGTCTGTGTCGTGGAGGACGCCCAGGACGTGGTGGCGGTCGAGCGCACGCGCGAGTTCGGCGGCCGCTACCACGTGCTTCAGGGAGCGTTCAGCCCGATCGACGGTGTCGGCGCCGACCAGCTCCGCCTCAAGGAGCTTCTGGCCCGGGTGACCGACGAGGGCATCGAAGAGGTGATCGTGGCCACCAACCCCAACCTGGAGGGCGAGGCCACCGCGATGCTGGTCCACAAGTACCTCAAGCCCGCCGGGGTGCAGGTGACCCGCATCGCCAGCGGCCTGCCGGTGGGCGGCGACCTCGAGTACGCCGACGAGATCACCCTGGGGCGGGCCTTCGAGGGCCGCCGCTCACTCGACGGAGCCTGAACCCCACCGGATCGGCCGTGCCGGAGACAGTCCCGTAGGCTGCGGTGATGCTCACCGAGATCGACCACGTCGCCATCGCGGTCCGTGACCTCGACGCCGCCATCGACTGGTACCGGGACGCTCTGGGAGCAGAGGTCGCGCACCGCGAGATCGTGGAGCGAGACGGCGTGGAGGAGGCCCTGCTGGCGGTGGCCGAGAGCTACGTGCAGCTCATCACCCCCACCCGCGACGACTCGCCCGTGGCCAGGTTCCTCGACAAGCGGGGCGAGGGCCTGCACCATGTGGGCTACCGGGTGCCGGACTGCGCGGCCGCGCTGGAGGCGATGGTGAAGGCCGGGGCCACGCCCATCGATGAGGCACCGAGGCCCGGCAGCCGCAACACCACCATCGCCTTCATCCACCCCAAGGGGTCGTTCGGCACCCTGATCGAGCTGGTCGAGGAGTAGCGGGGTCGGCGCGGTGCTGGTGCATCTGATCGACGGCACCTACGAGCTCTTCCGCTTCCATTACGCCAGGTCGAACCGCGACCCGCGCCGGGGCGCCCAGCGCGGCGTGCTCAACTCGATGCTCGACCTCGTGGCCGATGGCGCCACCCATATCGGCATCGCCACCGACCACGTGATCGAGTCGTTCCGCAACGAGATGCTGGACGGCTACAAGGACGGCAGCGGCGTGGACCCCGACCTCAAGGCCCAATTCCCGGAACTGGAGGAGCTGTTGGAGTTGGCCGGCTTCGCGGTGTGGCCCCAGGTCGAGCATGAGGCCGACGACGGGCTGGCGTCCGCCGCGGCGGTGGCGGCCGGCGACCCGCGTGTCGAGCAGGTGGTGATCTGCACGCCGGACAAGGACCTGGCCCAGTGCGTGACCGTCGACGGGCGGGTGGTGCAGTACGACCGGCGCCAGAGAGTTCTCTACGACCACGCCGGGGTGGTGGAGAAGTTCGGTGTGCCCCCGGCATCGATCCCCGACTATCTCGGCCTGGTGGGCGACTCCGCCGACGGTTTCCCGGGTCTGCCCGGATGGGGAGCGAAGTCGGCGTCGGCCCTGCTGGCCCGGTACGGCCACATCACCGCCATCCCGTTCGACCCCGATCAGTGGGACGTGCAGGTCAGGGGCGCGGCCAAGCTGGCGGCCGCGCTGCGGGACGGCTTCGAGGACGCCCTGCTGTACCGCCGGATCGCCACCGTCGAGCTGGGCGCCCCCGTGTCGGCCACGGTCGACGAGATGGAGTGGCGCGGCCCCCGCCCCGGCCTCGACGAGCGCTGCGCCGAGTTGGGAGCTGAGCGCCTGGCGACCCGGGCCCGCGAGCTCGCCCCCGCCTGAATTGGCAGCCGTCGGTGCCGGTTTCGGCCTCCGCCGCTGCCAGTTCGCGGCTGAGAGCTAGGAGGCGAGTACCTCGCCGATGCCCATGGGCGGCACCGTCTCGATCTGGTCGAAGCCGCAGGACTCGGGGGTGCGGTCGGGACGCCAGCGCACCATGCGGGTGGTACCCCGGAACCGGCCGTTCAGCATGGCCTCGTACTTGACCTCGGCCACCAGCGCGAGGCGCAGGGGCACCCACGGCTGCTGCCGGCGCTGGCCCGACCACCGGTTCGGGGTGCCCGGCATCACCGTGCCCTCCGCATGGGCGGCCGGATCCATCCATTCGGACCACGGGTGCTCGCTCGGGTCGACCAGCACGTAGGGCGCCAGTTCGTCGAGCAGCTCGCGGCGACGTTGGGCGGTGAAGCTGGCCGCCACCCCGCAGTGGTGCAGGTGGCCGGAGTCGTCGTGCAGGCCCACCACCAGCGACCCCACCCCCTCGCCGTCGGTGTGCATCCGGTAGCCGGCCACGGCCACATCGACGGTGCGGGTGTGCTTGACCTTGAATTGGGTCCGCTTGTTGGGCTCGTAGGTCCCGCCCCGGGGCTTGGCGATGAGGCCGTCGAGCCCGGCGCCCTCGAAGCGCTCGTACCAGTCGCGGGCAAGGTTCCGGTCGACAGTGGACGGGGCCAGGCGGACCGGGGCCTCGAAAGCGCCAGCCATCGCCTCCAGCAGCCCCCGCCGATCGCGAAACGGTTCGCCCATGAGATCGGCGTCGGCCAGAGCCAGCACGTCGAAGGCGATGAACTCGGCCGGGGTCTCGGCCGCCAGCCGGTTGATCCGGCTCTCGGCGGGATGGATCCGCTGCTGGAGGGCGTCGAATCCGAGCCGGTCGTCGACGCTCACGATGATCTCGCCGTCGACCACCGCCCGGGGCGGCAGCGCGGCCTTGAGCGGCTCGACCAACTCGGGGAAGTAGCGGGTGAGAGGCCGCTCGTTGCGGCTGCCCAACTCCACCTCGTCACCGTCGCGGAACACTATGCAGCGGAAGCCGTCCCACTTCGGCTCGAAGGCCAGGTCGCCGTCGGGGATCCCGCTGACCGCCTTGGCCAGCATCGGCTTCACCGGCGGCATCACAGGCAGGTCCACGGCACCGAGCCTACGTGGCCGTTCTTGACGTAGTTCGGCGCACCAGGGCGGCACAACTACGTCAAGAACGCGCCGCGGCCGGTCCGCCGCCGCCGGACCTCTGCCTACCATGCCACCCATGAGCACAGAGATCCGCCCCTTCACCGTCTCGGTCGGCGACGCCGAGATCGACGACCTCAAGACCCGGCTGGCCCGGACCCGCTGGCCCGAGCCCGAGGTGGTCGACGACTGGTCCCAGGGCATCCCCATCGCGTACCTGCGAGAGGTGTGCGAGTACTGGGCCGGCGACTACGACTGGCGCCGCTGCGAGGCCGCCATCAACTCCCGGCCCAACTTCATCACCGAGATCGACGGGCTCGACGTCCACTTCCAGCACATCCGCTCGGCCCACGACGACGCCCTGGGAATGATCGTCACCCACGGCTGGCCCGGATCGGTGCTGGAGTTCACAGGTGTGATCGACCCGCTCGTCGACCCGACCGCCCACGGCGGGACTGAGGGCGACGCCTTCCACCTGGTGCTGCCGTCGCTGCCCGGCTACGGGTTCAGCGCCAAGCCCTCGGCGCCGGGCACGGGCGTGGAGCGCATCGCCGCGATGTGGGACGAGCTGATGGGGCGACTCGGCTACGACAGCTACGTGGCCCAGGGCGGAGACTGGGGGTCGGCGGTCACCACCCACATCGGCATGCAGGACCTCGGCAGGTGCCGGGCCATCCACACCAACATGCCGGTGGCCGGGCCGTCCAAGGAGTCGATGGCCGACCTGACGGCCAAGGAGCAGGCCGCGCTGGAGTCGATGGGCTACTACGACAAGTGGGACTCGGGCTACTCCAAGCAGCAGTCGAGCCGGCCCCAGACCATCGGCTACAGCCTGGTGGACTCGCCGGCGGGCCTAGCCGCCTGGATCCTCGAGAAGTTCTGGTCGTGGACCGACCGCAGCGCCCACCCCGAGGACTACTACAGCCGCGACCAGCTGCTGGACAACGTGTCGCTGTACTGGTTCACCGCCACCGGGGCGTCGTCGGGCCGGCTCTACTGGGAGAGCTTCGCCAGCTTCGCGGGCGGGGAGTGCGCGGTGCCCTCGGCGTGCAGCATCTTCCCCAACGAGATCTTCCGGGCCAGCCGCCGCTGGGCCTCCAAGCGCTACACCGACATCCGCTACTGGAACGAGCCTGAGGTTGGCGGCCACTTCGCGGCGTTCGAGCAGCCCGAGCTGTTCGTGGCCGAGATGCGGGCCGCCTTCAAGTTCCTGGACTAGACGTTGATCACCCGGACCTCGGGCTCGACGTCGGCGACAGCCTGGTTCCAGCGCAGGCCGATGGCGCCGAAGCGGTGACCGTCGGTCGACATCCAGTTCCCGAAGCCGGGGTCGTCGGCCGCCACCACGATGCGGACCGACCCGTCGGGCTCGTAGCGGGCGGTGCGCTTGTTGACGGTCACCGGCAGCCGGCGGTAGTCGAGGCTCTCCATCCAGCGGTTGTCCACCTGGAAGTTCCAGTAGAAGCACTCGGGCGGGGTGAACTCGATCAGCAGGGCCTCGCCGTCGTCGAGGTCGTAGCAGCCGTGCCGGAAGATCTGGTTGGGGTCGCCCCAGGCTCCCTGCATCGGCCCCGCCTCGGTCGTGAGGCCGTTGCGGGCGTTGGCGCCGAGGTCGTCCACCCATCCGCTGAAGACGGCTGACACTCCGGCCACGAACGCGGCCGCCGACTCCAGCGCCTTCCCGAACCGCTCGGCCAGCAGCGGCGGGGGGAGGTCGTCGTGGTCGAGGCACTCGATCCGCACCGAGATCGGCAGCTCGTCGTCGCGGTCCAGGAAGAACTGCCGGATGGCGATGAGGGTCGGCTCGGGACTGGTCCGCAGCCAGTTGTCGCCCCGTTGCTCGGGCCCGACGAAGATCTCGAAGCGACCGTCGTCGTCGACGAGGAGGTCCCCTCCGTGGAGGAAGCCGGCCTGGCCGAGACGCTCCTGACCTGCGCCGTAGTTTCCGGTGAAGGCGGTGAACGACAGGTAGTGGACTGTTCCCCGCTGGCCGGAGATGCGGTAGTTGAGACGGCCGTCGATGTTGCCCGACATGTAGAGGGAGTCGGGATTGTCCGAGCCGATCTTGACCTGGTCGGGCATGGTTGTGAGCACTGGGAAGCGCACGTCGCCGGTCTCGATCGAGCTGTAGAGCCCGCCCCGGGCCAGCCGGCTCAGGAACCGGTAGCCCTCGATCCGGTCCAGGTCGCAGGTGGACCGTTCCTGGACCAGGTCGCCGGCAGCCTTCAGGGCGTCGCAGAACTCGGCCCAGGCCCGCCCGGACACCACTTTGTCGTGAAACTCGTCTCTGTCCATACCGCCATGCAATCAACGCATCCGGTCGGCCGCTACCTCGCCCGCGTCCAGGACGGCCTCACGCCAGCCAGTCGCAATGTTGGAAGTGCGGCGTGTCTTCGCAATCATCGTTGCCATGGAACAGGCAGCATCGGCACAGCCGCGCCACATCCGGTTCGAGCCCGACGACAAGCCGCCCCTCGCGTTGACGGCCGGAATGGGCCTCCAGTTCGCGGTCCTCTCCATCGCCGGCATCGTGCTCACGCCCGCGATCATCATCCGGGCCGCCGGCGAGAGCGAGTCGTACCTGACATGGGCAGTGTTCGCGGCCGCGGTCGTCAGCGGGGTCAGCACGGTCCTCCAGGCGGTTCGGCTCGGACGCATCGGCGCCGGGTACGTGCTGATGATGGGGACGTCGGGCGCGTTCATCGCGGTGTGCGTGGCCGCGCTGGTGGGGGGAGGCCCCGGACTGCTGGCCACGCTCATAGTGGCGTCGTCGCTGTTCCAGTTCCTGCTCGCTGCGAGGCTGTCGCTGTTCAGGAGACTCCTGACCCCCACCGTTGCCGGCACGGTGGTGATGCTGATCGCGGTGACCGTGATGCCGCTGCTGTTCGATATGGTGACGGCCTCACCGGAGGGCAGCTCCGAATGGAGCGCGCCCACGAGCTACGTGGTCACCGTGGTCGTGATCATTGCGGTGGCGCTGGGATCCTCGGGCAGCCTCCGGCTGTGGGCGCCGGTCATCGGCGTCGTGGCCGGCTCGGTGGTGGCCGCGGCCTTCGGGCTGTACGACACGGACCGGGTGGCTGATACGGCCTGGATCGGTCTGCCCGATGCCGACTGGCCCGGCCTCGACCTCTCGTTCGGCTCGGCGTTCTGGAGCCTTCTGCCCGCCTTCGTGATGGTCACGATCATCGGCGCCATCGAGACTCTGGGCGACTCGGTGGCCATACAGCGCGTCTCGTGGCGCCGGCCGCGGGCGGTGGACTACCGCGTCGTTCAGGGAGCGGTGGCCGCCGACGGCACCGGCAACCTGCTGTCGGGACTGGCCGGCACGGTCCCGAACACGACCTACTCGAGCAGCGTCGCCATCACCGAGCTCACCGGGGTCGCCGCCCGCCGGGTCGGCGTCGCCATCGGTGCCGTCTTCATGGTGATGGCCCTCCTGCCCAAGTTCCTGGCGTTGGTGCTGGCAATACCGGACGCGGTCGTCGCGGGGTACGCCACGGTGCTGATAGCGCTGCTGTTCGTCGTCGGCATGCGCATCGTCGCCGAGGAGGCCGTGGACTACCGCAAGGGCCTCATCGCGGGCGTCTCGTTCTGGCTCGGCGTCGGCTTCCAGAACAACCTGATCTTCGGTGAGTACCTGGAGGGGTTCGCCGGCGGCTTCCTGGAGAACGGCATGACCGCGGGCGGCATGGTGGCGATCGTGCTGACGCTGTTCATGGAGGCGACCCAAGCCCGCCGCCATCGGCTGCGAACAGACCTGGCTTTGTCGGAGCTGCCGCGCATCCGGCAGTTCCTGGACGACTTCGCGACGCGCCACCGCTGGGGGACTCCGATGTCGGAGAGGCTCGACGCGGTCGCCGAGGAGACGCTGCTGACGCTGCTGGACACCGACACAGGCGGCGAGGAAGTCGCCGGACGCGCGCTGCGGGTCACCGCCAGCAAGCAGGACGGGCGGGCCGTGCTCGAGTTCGTGGCCGCGGCCCGGGGCGAGAACATCGAGGACCGGCTGGCCGTGCTCGACGAGCCGACCGCGGACCGACCGGTCGAGCGCGACGTCTCGCTGCGGCTGCTCCAGCACTACGCGACCTCAGTGCTCCACCAGCAGTACCACGAGCTCGAGATCGTCACCGTCCACGTCAACGCGCCGTCCCGGCCGCATCAGACCGGCGAGCCGGCCGGCTGACGGTCCGGCCGGCGTCGGCGTCGGCGTCGCCGCCGGCACGGCTGCGCTCACACGGGCGCTGGTTCCAGGGTGGCCAACAGCTCGGCTACCCTGCGCTTGACGTCGTCGCGGATGGCCCGCACCGCCTCGATGGACTGCCCCGAGGGATCATCCAGCTCCCAGTCCTCGTAACGCTTGCCGGGGTAGATGGGGCAGGCGTCGCCGCATCCCATGGTGACGATCACGTCCGCGGCCCGGGCGATCTCGTCGGTCCAGGGCTTGGGGTACTCGGCGGAGATGTCGATGCCCTCCTCGGCCATGGCCGCCACCACCACCTTGTTGGTGTCGTAGCCGGGGTCGGAACCGCCGGTGAAGATGTCGATGCGACCTGTGGCCATGTGCCGCAGGTATCCCGCCGCCATCTGGGAACGCCCCGCGTTGTGCACGCACAGGAACAGCACACCGGGCCGGTCCAGCGTCCCCACCTCGAGGCGGGCCAGCGCCAGCAGCCGGTCGTGGGTGAAGCGCTCGATCAGGATCGGCAGCCAGTTGGCGAAGCGGGCCCGCGACTCGATCTGGGTCTGCGAGTCCGTGATGTAGCGCTCGATGGTCTCGGCGTTGAAGGTTCCCTCGAACCTCTTCTGGAGTCTCACCGAGGCCTGCCTGATCAGCAGGATCTGCTCGGTGGTGAGCGTCACGGACGGTCTGACGGGCTCGGCCTGGGTGCTGTCTTCGCTGGACATGGTCGCCTTTCACGCCGCCGGTGCGGAAGAGTCGGGCCATCGGGACGGCGTGACCGCAATCTTGCCGAACGACAGTCAGCACGGTGCCCGCTGCGGGCGGACGCTCGGTTAAGACTGGGCGAAATCTTGGAACCGCGGGCGGCCATGTAGGCGTCTGTAGTGTCGAGGCACACAAGTGCCTCGCCTAGGGAGGCGAACATGCTCCGGACCCGATTGGCCATGACGCTGCTGGCGGCATTGGCGCTAGCAGGTGCCGCCTGTGGCGGCGGCGATGCCGGCACCGCCGGCGATCAGCAGCCCGAGGTTGATGCGACCGTCACCACCCAAGCGGGATCGGACGACGCATCAGAAGACGTGAGCGATGCCGTAGCCGTTGAGGACGATGTCGAAGCGGCGGCGGCCGACGCCCTGGATGACGCCGGCTCGTCGGACGACGGCCCGGACGCTCCACCGGTTGACGCCGAGGCTCTGCTGGCCTCGGCCACGACGGTGCTTGACGGGCGCTCCGTGCGGGGCGAGGCGAGGATGGAACTGGCGCCGGGGTTCGCCGCGCTGTCCTCCAGCTTCGAGTCCGACGCCGACGGCGACCTGGCCGTCGCCGTCGAAGTGCCTCCCGGCTTTGACCCGGAGTTCCCCGGCGGCGCCGACAGCGAGGTCCGGTACGTGGGCGACGTGATCTACGTGCGGCCTGCGGTGGGGGATGAGACCCTCGCCGAACTGGGCGTCGAGGAGCCCTGGTTCGTAGCGGGGTCCGTCGAGGGCGTCGACCCGATGGGCGACCTCATGCTGCAATCCGCGGGAGGCGTCCTGTGCGTCTTCCCCCAGTCGCTCATGGCCCCCCTCGGTGAATGCGATCCGCTGGGGGATGCCGGCGCCCTCCTCGAGGCTGCCGGTCAGGCGGAGATCGTCGGCCGCGAGGAGGTGCGGGGCACCGAGGCCACCAGAGTGCGCTTCCAGGTGTCTCTGCTCGACCTGTCGGGGGAAGCCCTGTTCGCGGCGGACGAGGGCGGGGTCGCTGCCGCCGATGCCTCTGACGGCGGGTTCTCCGACGACAGCGCCGAGGACCCTGACGGCGCGTTCTTCGACGACGGGACCGAGGACCCGTTCGCGGAGGGGCTGGAGCAGTTCTTCGGATTCCTGGACGCATCGTTCGAGGTGGAGGTCTGGCTCGACGATGAGAGCCTCATACGGCGGCTGTCGTTCGACCTGGCATCGCTGTTCGCTGGTCTCGTCGGTCCCGACGACGACGTTGAGGGGCCCTCGAGCCTGATCACCGTCGAGTTCTACGACTTCGACGCCGACATCAGCGTGGACGCCCCGCCGCCGGAGGCGATCGTCGACGAGGACCTGCTCATCGGCGGCGACGACTACGCCACCACCGAGGAATACGAGCCCTACGACGACGACAACTAGATGGGGGGCCGGTCCCGCCCCGGCCGCCGACGGCCTCAGAAGCTCCGCTCAGCCCCTTCGGTGCGGGGTCGCTCGTCCGGGGTGCGGCCGGTCAGAGCCGTGATCGGTGCGGGAGGGTTGGCGCTGCTGGTGAGATCGGCCGAAGTGGTCGGCGACTCGAAGCGGGTGGTGATCGGCACGACGCCGGCCCACCACGGACCGGCGATGTCGTCGGGCTCGTCGACCGGGTCGCCGGTGCGGACCTTGGCCGACGCCTCCGCCAGCGGCAACTCCAGCACCAGCGTCTTGCGCAGGTCCGTCGGTGACGGCGGGCGGACGGAGTCCCAGTTGGCCACCACATGGTCGGTGACCAGCTTCAGGGCTCGGCGCTTGCCTGCCTCGTCGTCGATGCGCGTCGCTAGGCCCCGCACCACCACCGACCGGTAGTTCATCGAGTTGTGGAACGGGGTGCGGGCCATCACCAGCCCGTCGAGATGGGTGACGGTCACGCACACCTCGTGGCCGTCGCCGGTGCCGAGCAGATGGTTGGCGGCCGCGCCGTGCAGGTAGAGGCGCTCACCGTCGTGGCCGTAGGCCATGGGCAGCACCAGCGGTCCCTCCGGCGTGGTCACGCCCACATGGGCGATCATCCCGGCGTCGAGGATCCCGAGAATGTCGTCGCGCCCGTAACGGGCCCGCGGCACCCCCCGCCGCACCCGCGTGCGAACCGACGGAGCCCCGCCGGAGTCGGTCGAATCCTGCGACACGCAGAGAGGTTACGAGCCCCGCGTCCGCCTCGGCCACGGTGAAAGACCACGAGCCCGACGGCGACGCGACGGCGAGGCAGCCCCTAGCCCGGCGGGACGCCGTCGGGGACGGGGGTTCGGGTGGGGTCGAGGAGCCGGCCTTCGATCGCGGCGTCAACCTCCTCGGTGCGGTTGAGGGCGGCTATGAGGGCGGTCAGCTTGAGGTTGATCTCGGCCACATCCTCCTCCAGCGCCGCGAACCGGGCGTCCACCTTGTCTTCGAGTCGGGTGATCCGGTCGTTGGTGTCGTTGATCCTGAAGTTGAGGGTGGTGAAGTTGAAGATGAGCAGAGCCACGATGGCGGTGCCGAACACGGCCTGCAGGGGGTGGTCGGCGAACTGCTCCCAGGCCCGCCGTCCGATCCCGGCCGCGGTCCGCGCCGGCGCGTGGGTGGGGGTGGTACCGGGGGTCTGCGGGTCTGCGGTGCCGGGCATGGGTGCGGTGGCCTCCGCGGGGACGCTGGGGGCTGGTGCGGTCATGGGGCCTCGCTCGGGTCGGCGGCCGAATGGCTGCGCTCGGAGACGGATGTGCGGATGGCTGCCGCTGATGCCCGGCAGCGAGGCTCTCATAGGAGACTATCCAATGTTCAATGTTATGTCAAACCTTGCTGTATAATGCTTTTATAAGCTTGTTCGCACTGTCTCAGTGTGCAACCAGCTGCAGCGAGTGCCACGCACGCGGGTTAGCTGGAAGATGCAGATTGGAGGAAGTTGTCGAGTACCGGGTCGAGCACGAACTCCTCGTGGACGATCAGCCTCCGGGTGCCGAACAGCTCCTCAAGAGCCGAGTCCCACGGCGTGGGTCCGCAGGCCTTTGAGTCGCGGTCCAGTCGCACATCGTCTCGTTCGGCCCGGCTGACCGCCTCCTGATAATCCTTAGCATCCATTCTCCAGGGGCGGCAGCCGATGTCGTGCATGCGCCGGCAGATGGCGATCCCCGCCGCGTCGAAATCGCCGTGGTACCAGAGGCGGGCTCCGGATTCCTGAAGTTGCTGCAGCAGTGTGGTCACTGCGGTAGTGGGGTTGCCGTTGGTGGAGACTATGCAGCACCCCAGCCCACGTTCGGCCGCTGCCTCCACGAGACGCGGGTTCTCGACCACGAGGACCGGCGTGCCGGCGGGCACGGTCACCGGATCGCGACGCAAGGCCAGAAGGCTCACATGGAGAGGGAGTCCGCCCTCGGTCGCGCCTCGTAACAGCCTTGCCAGCGCTGAGCGGCCTGTCGCCGGGACGGCCCACACCAGAGCCGGCGCAGACACCCTGTCGGCCTGAACGCCTGCCGCGTCCCAGAGCTCGCGTCCCGCCAAGTTCGTGCCCAGTCGAAACTGAAGGGCTCGGGTGACGAAGGCGGCCAGCCTGGTGCCGGGGTCGAGGGCGTGTGCCGAACCGAACAATGTCGCCGCCACCTCAGTGCGACTGGCTGGCCGCGATTCGCACGGCAGCGCCGGTCCGGTGCGGCCCGGTGTGCGTTGGGAGTCTGGCTCAGGACGGAGATGCGGTTCGGTGCCTGCCGCAAGTGAGTCGCAGTCATCAAAATGGTCGAGCAGGCGCCGAACATCTTGCACAAGCGTCTCGACCTCGCTGTGGCCGAGACCACTGTGCAGCCCGGCCTTGATCGCGGCCGCAGCCCACTCTCGAGCCCAAGGCTCCCGCCACGACTCAGCCGCGTCGCGCAGCACCGCCTGGGCCGCGGACGCGCGGGCGCGGCCAGATCTGCGCTGGGCGGCCTCCGCAGAAAGCGGGTGACCCAGCCGGGTGAGTGCTTCGCTGAGGTCGGCGCCGATCCCGCGTTCGACGAGCGCAGTCTCCAGCCGGGCCAGATCGAGTCGCTTGTTGACCCTCCCCAACAGGGACCGCAGCGTGAGTTCGCCGGCCGGATCGAGTTCGGGCAGAGCGATCGCGCCGCGCCGGTGCATCCCATGCTTGTCGAGGTGACGGCGCACCCGAGCCCAAACCGGCTGCAGGCCCACCTCCAAGAGCGACGGCGGGGTATGCCCCGAGTTGGTCGCGCCGCTGGTCACAGCAGCGATCCCTGCTCGATGCGCACTTCCACCGCGTACCGCCATGCCGCAGGCAGCAGTTCGACGGACTCGCCAGACACCCGCGCCAGACGGTGGTCCTGGAGAAGCTCGAGCACGTCGTCAGCGAGACGCTCGGGTTCTTCGGCGATCTGCGCCCAGTGGCGGCTCTCGACGCGGTGAGCCTTGGCCAGATCGGCGACGGTGGCTACCAGCGTGTGTCGCTCGACCGGGTTGTGGTCGGCCGCGACCAGCCGGTCTATCAGCAGCAGGGCGGCCTGGCCGACCGTGCCCCCCGCGGGAAAGCGGCTGTCGGTGAGTTCACCGTCGGGGTCGATCGCCGCGAGCCCCTCCGCCCGGGCCTCGATGGCCATCCCGAACATCTCGTTGAAGACCGCGGACTCCTCACCCAGCCGGCGCCGCAACTCGGCCCACTCTCCGTCGGTCAGGTCGGTGCGATAGACGACCGGTTCCTCGAGCAGCAGCGAGCGCATCCAGGGTCTCGACGCCCTCCTCTGCTCGGAGCGGTCCAGCAGTTGGTCGGAAGTCTCGGAGCGTGCCAGCGCCGGCAGGGCAAGCATGGCCACCCGGTCGGGCCGCACCCTCAGCACCGCGTCGGCGGAGCCGTCGGAAGCGTAGCGGTCGATCCGGGAGTGCATCTCGGTGGCCGCGCCGCAGCCGATCAACCATCGCAGCACGGTCACCAGCGCCCGCCGGTCGGACGGCTCCTCGCTGAGCGACACCCCTGCCTCGGCCGCGGCGGACCGGATCTCCTCGATCAGGTCGCGCAGGCTTGTCACCTCGGGCCCGGCGGCCACCGCAGCCAGGGCCAGCGCCAGCATCGTGTACTCGCGCCGGGAGAACGGCCGGCTGGCCGTAGCCGCTGTACGGAGGGGCCGTCTGGTGGCGACCGTCGATGACTTGAACAGCCGGGCAGTGTCACCGCCCACCTGGAGCCGGTAGCCGAAGCGCTGGGTGAACCACCGGCCGAGCTGAGGCCCGTGCCTGCGGATCAGGCGGAACGCC
Organism: Candidatus Aldehydirespirator sp.; assembly: GCA_965203635.1. Taxonomy (GTDB): domain Bacteria; phylum Actinomycetota; class Acidimicrobiia; order Acidimicrobiales; family Aldehydirespiratoraceae; genus Aldehydirespirator. The sequence continues at coordinate 638,501 of OZ241903.1, read as the reverse complement.
TCGGGGTCGTTCTCTGCGGTGACCAAGGGATGCTCGACAAGGTGGCGGGCGGCCGCCCGTAGGTCGAGCGCGATCTCGGGACCCGGCCCGTCCGGGCTGCTGGAGCCGCGGCGGGTTCGACCGGCTGTCATCCGCGCTTCGCCGTGCCCTTGGAGGCGGTGACGGTCACCTCCAGGCCGTGCATGGCCAGCCGGCCCTCCGGCGATTCCACCACTGTGCGTGAGCCGGGAACCCGGCTGACCTCGCAACACACCCCGGCCTCCACCGCCCGGCGAGAGGACGAGCCAGGCTCCACGCCGTGACCCGAACGACTGACCAGGTCGCGCAGCATCACGAAGCACTCGTGCGAGAGCTTTGCGCCGTCGATGCTGCCCGACTCGTCGGCGCAGTCCATCAGTTCGGCGGCGGTCCGGTCCCGGGCAACCCGCTCCAGTCTCCGGCGCTGTCTCAGCACTTCAAGCTCCCGGCTCCGGTCGCGTATGGGCGAGGCTGAGCCTCGCGTCGAGGTGTCGCCCCGCTCTCGCAGCGACACCGGCACCGTCGCCCTTGGTGCGTCCTGCCAGGCGGTCGAGGTGGGCTCGGGGTCGTCCGCGTCCGATGCGGGCGTTCCGAGGCGTCGGCAGGAACCCAGCCCGAACGCGGCGGAGGCGAGTCTGTGGGCGGATGCCGGCGTTGCCGCCTTGTCGAAAAACCCTGCCAGCCGCAGGAAGTCCGAGCGCCTCGACGATGTGCCTGTGCCGAGCCGGGCAAGCCGGCTGACGTTGGTTGTCAGGGTGCGCACCGCGGCCAGTGCTTGGCGGGTGTGCTCATCGAGCCGCGAGGGCCGGCCAGGTGCTCGAACGAACCAGTCGGCAAGGAGCTGCCAGTCCTGGGCCTCGGTCCCCTTGAGTCGGCGGACGGCCACGCTGGAGGCCAGGCCGGCATCCTCGACCCGGGCCGCCAGACCGGACCGCAACGCCGGCAGCAGGTCGTCGAGGCGGGCCAGGACAAGCTCCAGCGAGCGCCCGATGGGTCCGGCCATTCGCTCGATGTCGGTCAGTTGCTCGCCCACATAGTCGACGAGGACGCCGGCGAAGACCTGGACATCGTCGGGCGTGAGGTCGTAGCGGTTCTGCCATTCGTTGAGTTGGGCGAAGAACTGCGTCAGCTCGGTTGTGAAGCTGTCGTGGATGTCGAAGACGGCGCGCACCGTGTCGGCCAGGCTGGTGGCGGTGCCGGACACCATGTCCGTCGCGGGCGTGATGTGCTCGAGCACGGCCCTCAGAGCGCTATGGAGGTCGCGCAGGCGACCGGCCTGCACATCGCCGATCTCATCCACGGCGGCCAGAACCCCCTCTACCAAGTCGAACACCTCCTGGCCCGAGCGGGTGATCAGGTATCGGTGGCGTCTCCGGTAGTAGTCGTCGAGGCTCGAGGGGTTGCCCACCGACGAGGACACCGTGAGGTTGCCCCAGCGGCGCAGGCTCTCCAAGCGGTCCCGCACCGTGTCCGCGTCGATGCGGGTCCGGCCGGCCACGTCCTCGGGGGTGAACTCGGCGAAGAACGTATCAGCGAAGATCCGCAGAATGGACCGGTACTCGTTCCACTCCTCGCCGCCCAGGTACCGGAACAGCAGCCGAGCCCGGTCGGGGTCGCTCGCTTCGTTGAGGCGGTGGCTCTGCGGTTGGGCGGGATCGCCGTCCGGCGTCTGGGTCATGGGTCCGACGTGTGGGTGAGGGTGGCGCCGTCCCACCGGTAGTGCTCGAGCAGGATGGTTCGCAGGGCTGCGTCGCGGACAACCTCGGTCACGGCCAGCTCAGGCACGGTGGCGTGGGTGCCCCAGAGCCGCTCGCTGGTGGCGATGAAGTCGAGGTCCAGGTCGACGAGCAGGCTGAACAGTGCGGCATGATTGTCCTCCGAGACCTTGGCGAATGCATCGTCGAGCAGCACGAAGCGAGCGATACCCGGCTGCCCCTCTCCGGGAGACGCCCTTTGTTCCGCCAGAGCGTCACAGGACGCTGACACGGCTGCGAACAGTGGCAGGTAGGCGACCAGCTTCTTCTCGCCCTCCGAGAGCGGCGTCGCCCGGCTCAGTCGCGACTCCCCGCTGCCTCGGCGCACCATCACCGCCATCTCGTGCCACTGCTTGTAGTCGAGCGTCTCGGCGATCAACTGGCGGTAGGAGAGGTCGGGCTGATCCGTCCTTGCCGCGTCGAGGCGAGTCGACAGCGCTCGGCGAAGCTCGCCGGTCTCCTCCTCAGTGCGGAGGTCGGGCTTCTTGGCCAGCAGTTCGACCATGCGAGCGGTGGCGTCGTCGAGTTCTCCAGAGCGGCGCCATCTCAGGCGTACGCCAACCCGGTGCGCGGTGGAAACCGCACCGAGCCGCGTGTTCATGTGGTCGACGAACCGCTCGGCATCGAAGATCTTGCCTGCGATCTCGCTCGCGATCATGCCCTGGAGCAACTGGCGCAGAGCATCCTCCTGCTTGCGGTTGAGCAGGCCGGCCACCCTCTGGTGCTGCCGGGCCACCGCTGAGACCGATTCCGCCAGGGTCGCCCGCCCCGACGGACCGGTCACCTCCACGTAGAGGGGCAGGGCCGGATCCGGCTGGAGGTCGCTGGCATCCCAGCCCGCTCCGAGGGCCTCCCGCCTCTGGAGCAAGGACTGGCGCACGCTGTCCGGCCGTACTTCGGGCGTCTCGCCCCGACCCTGACCCGATCGGTCGGCGGCGTCCGCGACCATCCGCGACAGCGCCTCGACCGTCCATCGAAGCCCCTCCGAACCCGGCACCGGAGCCACCAGGACGCCGTCCGCCGAGGCGTCGCCGTCGCTGGGGCTGTCGCCCGAATCGGCGGCACCGGAGGGCGAGCCCGGCCCTGCGCGGCTGGCGTCGGGGGCGGTGGGCACGGCTCGGATGGCCTCCAGGTAGCCCGGTGTAGCCAAGGCCTCGTCCAGCGAGACCCGAGTTGCCTCGCATGCTTGCTCGGACTGCCCGGTGCGCTCGGCCGCGGCCCGCGCGGCCGCCTCAGCCCCGGCCTTGCGCTCCACGGCCCGGCGTTGTTCGTCACGGAGTTCGGGTGCTCTGGCTTCGAGGCCGGCCAGCTCGTCGCGACATCGATCGCGGGTCTCGATCACCTCGGTGTACTCGGCCCCGATGCTGTCCTCCAGAGTGGCTAGGCCGGCCTGCTCGTCGGCGTGCTTCGACTCGACACGGTGAAGCTCGGCCTGTTCCCCCTCCAGCGCCTGCGCCGCCCTGCGCCAGCGGTCGCACGCTCGTTCCCATGATGTGACTGATCGTGCGAGGGTCTCGGTGTGGGACTGGCACCGCCGCAGCGCGGCCTCGGCCTCGGCGAGATCGCGATCGAAGGCGTCGAGTCCGTGACTGTCGTGCGGCAGAGCGAGAGTCGTTGCGGTGCGGTGGAGTTCGTCAGACGACCGGCTGAGCTCCCGCTCCGCGGCTGCCACGGCCCCGGCGGCCTCATCGCGGTGAGCTGTGGCACCGTCGAGGGCGGCGGTGTCGGCGTCTGCCTGTGCCCGCGCCGCGAGGATGGCCCTCGTGGCCGGCAGGCGTTTGCGTTGGAGTTGCGCCTCGTGGCAGGCGCTCCGGCTGCGTTCGAGCGCGGTCCGGCTGCGCCGCACCGTCGCGGCAGCCTCGTCCAAGCAGCGCCGGGCCTCGGCTCGAGCCTTCTCGAGGGCGTCGCGCCGGGCCGTGACGCCGATGTGCTCCGCTCGATCCTTGCGATGGCGCCCTCGCAACGACCCGACCCGGAATTCTCCGTCGGCGGTGGCGAGCGTGACCGCGTCCGAGGAGGGATCGCTGGAGATCGACTCCAGTAGTTTCTGCACCGAGCCTGCGTCGACCTGTCCTTCGAGCTGTTGGGGGATGGTGACGGTGAGGAGTTCGCTCAGCGGGTCGGCCACGCCCTGGGATGCCACGGCCACCAGTTCGCCGCTCGCCAGTTCGAAGGCTCCGTCGGCGGGCCGGGCCGACAGCAGGCCTGAGGATTCCAAGGCGGCCTCCAGCCCGGCTCGCTGTGACTCCTCGAGGCCGGGTGCGAAGTCGATGAGGTCCGCGATGCACCAGTCGCTCCCATGCTGCCAGGCGAGACGCGGGAACTCCGGCTCGTCCCGGCGCTCCAGTTCGTCGACGAGCGCCTGCGCCTCCTCCTCAGCTTGTCGCTCGTGCTCGAGTTGGGCCTCGGTCGCCGCCACCTCGCTCTGCCAGTGTTCCACGAGGGCCTCGGCCTCGGAGTGAAGACGGTCCCGCAGCAAGTCCGGTTCGGCGGGGGCCGCGTTCGCGGCCAGGGGCTGGACCCCTGCCTGGGCCGCGGTCGCGGGCCCGTCGAGGCCGGCCGACTCCAGGACTCGAATTGCATTCGCCGCCCATTCCCGGGCTTGCTGGTGCCATTCAGTCCTCGCTGCGGTGAGCCGACGGGTGCTCTCAGTCAGGCGTTCCGCCGCATGGTCGGCGGCGCGGGCGGCCTGCTTGCGGGCCGCCTCGGCTTGGTCGAGCCCTCGCGCCGCAGCGAGTTCAGCCTGCAGGGCCTGCTTCACGTCGTCGAGGTCGGCGCGTCGCCGGCCGACGGCGGCGACCCCGGCTGCCAGCTGGCTGCGGGCCGCCGGCAGGTCGGGTGCTGCCGGCTCCGTGAGGCGCACCACCTGCGAGCTGTGCACGCCGGGGCCGGTCGTCCCGGCCGGGGAGGGCGCGAGGTCGCTCTCGGACACCGTGACCAGGTCCGGCGGGCGCCGGTCCAGGCGGCACCGGCCGCCCAGCTCGCGAGCTGTCGCGAGTTCGCCGTTGAGCGTGTCCCGGTCGTTCAGGCTCGTGCGTCGGATCTGGTCCAGCTCCTGGGCGTCTACGCCGGCTCGCTGCGCGGCGGCATCCACCCTCGAAGTTGCCATCGCGCACTGCCGGGCCAAGTCGCGCACGAGTTCTCGGAGTCCCTCGAGTTGCTGGCCCTGCTGATAGGCGGGGGATTTCTCAAGCGCACCGATCTCCAGCCGGAGCCGTCGCTGCTCGGCTTCGAGCGCCTCGATCTCACCGTCGAGTCGGGTCAGATCATTGGCCGCCTCGACGGCCGCGTCCTTCCTGCTCAGTTCCTCGCGGGCGTTGTTGCGTCGCTCCCCGAGACGCTGACGGCAGCCGGCCAGTCGCTGGCGCAGGTCGCTGAGGCAGTAGGAGCGGTAGACGTCGAGCAAGCCCTGCACCGCGTCGAGCGTCCTGGCCAACTCGGCGACGCTGCGGCGGTGCTCGTCGAGGTCGTCCAGCGGCTGGGCTGCCTCCGCCAGCGCCTGCTCGGACACCTGCGGGAGCGCGTCGACCAGGTACTCCCTGAGCTCCAGGTCGATGCGGTCGCCGACCCGGGGGCTGCGCACCTTGTTGATGAGGCGGACGTGCTGGTCGATGGACGCTCCGGCGAAGAGCCGCTGCTCGACCGCGCGCCGGTAGTCGCGCCGCTGGGCCTTGCCGAAGACGGGGTCGCCGTCGAGGGCCGCCCGCAGAGTCTCGGACGAGAGGGCAGTGCCGCCCGCGGCCAGGTCCAGGTCGATACCGGGCCGCTTAGACGTCACGAACCACCAAGTGTTGACACTGTCGGCCTGTCGGTTCGCCTTGATGCCGCAGCCGCACACCAGGAACTCGTCACCCCGCACGAACTCGATCCATAGGTAGCCGACGGGTTGTGCGTCGTCGCGCCCGCTGAGCATCCAGGACTTGAGGATTCCACTCTGCTCGCCCGCCGCGTCGATGCCCCGCTCGCGGGTGGTGACCAGGAACGGCAACAGCATGTTCATGGCCGTCGACTTGCCCGAGCCGTTGACGCCGCGCAGCAGCAGCCTCCCACCGGCGAATTCCAGCACCTCGTTCCCGTACTGGTAGACGTTGACGATCCCGGCCCGGTTGAGGCGCCACCGGCAGGTTGCAGTGGCATCCGTCGGGGAGCCGTGTCTTGCCCGCGACATCACGGCGGTTGAAGCTAGCGCACCACTGTGACATCGACTAGAGCGACTCTTGCGAATCTAAAGTTGTTAAAAATCATAGATAATCATGTAAATACTTGACAGATGTCACACCGGTGTGAGATACTGTCTTCATGCTGATCGAAGCCGCCCGGCGGGCCGAGGCCTACGCCAAGGAGATGCTGACCTGCCTCAATGAGGGCTCGGCATCGTGTGCGGAGGCGCGCGAGGCGTTGGAGATCTCCAGGGCCTTCATGGCCGCGGGCTCCGCGTTCCAGGTCGCGGCGGCCCAGGTCATCGCCAACGCCGAGCGCCACGGCGACGGCGGCGCGCAGGTGCTCGCCGACACGGCCGGGATGCACAGAAGCGACGCGCACAGCCGGGTCAAGACCGCGCAGGTAATCCGGGCCGCACCGGCGGTGCGCGACGCGGTCGAGTCGGGGCGGGTGTCCCATGCCAACGCCAAGCGGCTCGCCGACGCGATCGACAAGACCAGCGCCGACGTGGTCGACTCCGACGGCGATCTGCTGGCCAAGGCGGAGTCGATGCGGCCCGAGCAGTTCACCCGCGAGGCGCGGCGCTGGGTTGCCGACTGCCAACACGACGGTGGCGAGGGCGCGCACGCCCGCCAGCGGGCCACGCGCTGTGTGCGGATCTGGCACAATGACGACGACGGGATGGTGCATCTGCGCGGCGAGTTCGACACCGTCACCGGACGGCGCATCGAGAACCGGCTGCGCGCCGAGGCCCGCCGGCTCCACGACACCGACAAGACCCAAGCCGCCGACAACGACGTTGGGCGGCGCAGCTTCGACCAGTGCATGGCCGACGCCCTCGACAACCTCACATCAAGCGGCGGTGCCAGCGACGGCGGCGGCAAGCCCTTCGCCGACATCTGCGTCGTCGCCCATGTCGACGACACCACCGGCGAACTCATCGCCGAGCTACCCGACGGTGAACGGCTCCCCAAGGCGGTGCTCGAACAGCTCTCCTGCAACGCGAAGCTCACCGGCGTCGTCTATGACCGGAAGGGCAAGCCGATCTGGCGCACCCACTCGCGGCGCACCGTCACCGAAGCCCAATGGCAGCTGCTCATCGCCAAATACGGCGGCTGCTTCCACTGCGGAGCCAACCCCGGCATCTGCCAGGGACACCACATCGAACCAGCCTCACAAGGCGGACCCACCAAACTCGACAACCTCGTCCCAGCCTGCTGGAGCTGCCACCACCGCATCCACCACGACAACTGGCACATCCGCAAGAGCCCCGACGGCTGGCACACCCTGCACCCACCCAACCGGGTGAGCTACGGACCCGCACGCGCCCCCGAACGGCCCATCCCGGACCGGCCGGCGCGCGCCCCCAAGCAGCGCGAACGGGTCACCTACAACTGCGACCCCGGCCCCCCGTACGGTGGAACGGCCGATGCGGACGAGCCCCGGCTGGCCAAGCCGCACGAATCTCTCGCCACGCCGCGAAGCGGACCCAGACCCGCAGCGGCGCGAGCAGTGCTCCGCAATGCCAGAGCCAGACGCGACACGGGCCACCCAACCGATGGTTCGCACCGAGGCGGCCCCCGAGCCGGGCCCGTGCGCAGCACACCGCCCAGCGATCAACCCGACCTGCCCTTCGCACTCGACTAGGCATCCTCCAGAAGAGCCCGAGCCAGTCGCCGCAAGCTTGAAACCGCCAGCGGCAATGACAGCGTCCTTGCTCGGTATGCGTGCGTTGTGCTGCCAGTTCGGCTCCGGGTCCCGGCGCGCCGCGGGCTACCGGTAGCCTTGAGCGTCGTGGCTGAGGCGTCGATGCACGACAAGCTCGAGGATCTGAGAGCTCGCAAGTCCGAGGCGCTGGCGGCCGGCCCCGAGCGGGCCGTGAAGCGTCAGCACGACAAGGGCAAGATGCTGGCCCGGGAGCGGCTCGACTACCTGCTCGACGAAGGCTCTTTCCACGAGCTCGACATGCTGGCCCGCCACCGCGCCCACGAGGCCGGACTGGACGACCGGCCCTACACCGACGGCGTGATAACCGGCTGGGGGACGATCGACGGCCGCAAGGTCTTCGTGTTCGCCCAGGACTTCACGGTCATGGGCGGCGCGCTGGGCGAGGTGTTCGCCGAGAAGCTCCACAAGGTGATGGACCTCGCGGTGTCTGTCGGCGCGCCCATCATCGGCCTCAACGACGGCGCCGGCGCCCGCATCCAGGAAGGCGTCGTCTCGCTGGACGGCTACGGCGGGATCTTCTTCCGCAACGTCCAGGCCTCGGGGGTGATCCCCCAGATCAGCGTGATCCTCGGACCGTGCGCCGGGGGAGCCGTGTACAGCCCGGCCATGACCGACTTCATCTTCATGGTGCGCGAGAAGTCGCACATGTTCATCACCGGGCCCGACGTGGTGAGGACGGTCACCGGCGAGGAGGTCAGCCTCGAGGACCTGGGCGGGGCCACCAGCCACAGCACCAAGTCGGGGGTGGCCACCTTCGTCGCCTCGAGCGAGCACGATGTTCTCGACGACGTGAAGGCGCTGCTGTCCTTCCTGCCCTCCAACAACCTCGAGCAGCCCCCGGCGTACAAGTCGGCCGACGACCCCGATCGCGAGTGCCCGGTGCTGGACACCCTGCTGCCCGACAGCCCCAACGTCCCGTACGACATGAAGGACGTGATCACCGAAGTGGCCGACGACGGCGACTTCCTCGAGTATCACGCCTCCTGGGCCCGCAGCATCGTGTGCGGGTTCGCCCGCATCGACGGGCGCTCGGTGGGCGTCGTGGGCAACCAGCCGATGGTTCTGGCCGGCGTCCTCGACATCGAATCGGCTGAGAAGGCGGCCCGCTTCGTGCGGACCTGCGACGCCTTCAACATCCCGCTGTTGACCTTCGTCGATGTCCCCGGCTTCCTGCCCGGCGTCGACCAGGAGCACGGCGGCATCATCCGTCACGGGGCCAAGCTGCTGTACGCCTACTGCGAGGCCGCGGTGCCCCGCATCTCGGTCATAACCCGCAAGGCCTACGGGGGCGCTTACGTGGTCATGGACTCCAAGGGCGTCGGCTCGGACCTCTCCTTCGCGTGGCCCTCCGCCGAGATCGCGGTCATGGGCCCCCAGGGCGCGGTCGAGATCATCTACCGCCGCGAGCTGGCCGACGCAGCCGATCCGGGGGCTCGCCGGGACGAATTGGTGGACGACTACACGCAGAGGCTGGCCAACCCCTATGTCGCAGCCGAGCGCGGCTTTGTGGACGAGGTGATCGAGCCTTCGCAGACTCGCCGCAAGATCGTGGCCGGTCTGCGGGTGCTGGAGTCCAAGCGCGAGGAGATCCCCGAGCGCAAGCACGGGAACGTCCCGCTGTGACCGCGGTGGAGGCGACCGCTGCGAGCCAGGTCGCGGGCGGCTCGGGGATCGTGTCGATCACCCCCGAGCCGACCGATGCCGAACGGGCCGCCATCGTTGCCGCGGTCGAGGCATTCCGCTCCGAGATCTGGCCGCATCTGGCCGCCGCAACCATGCCGGCGCCGTCGCCCCGCTGGCGCTATGCAGGCCGACCCTGGAGACGCCGGGCCCGCTACGGCGGCTGGACCTGAGAACTCGGTGTGAACATCGCGGGCGGGGGAGCCGCGAGCAGTTCCGTCAGACGGCGCAGGTAGTCCTGGCGCGGGATCGTCTCCACGCCCAGGGAGCGCAGGTGCGGCGTCGCCCACTGCACGTCGATCAGCCTCGGATGGCCGTCCTGGAGACCGGCGACTAGGGCCACCAGCGCGACCTTGGAGGCGTCCCGGGCCCGGTAGAACATCGACTCGCCCGCGAACAGGCCGCCGATGGCCAAGCCGTAGAGGCCTCCGGCGAGCTCGTCGCCGCTCCACACCTCGACGCTGTGAGCGAAGCCCTCACAGTGCATCCGCACGTAGGCATCCCGCATCTGATCGTCGATCCAGCCGTGGGGCCTGGCGGGATCGGCGCAACCCTCGACGACTTCGGCGAAGGCGGTGTCGACCCGGATCTCGAAGCGGCGGCAGGCCCGGCGCAGCGATCGGTGCACGATCAGCCCGTCGGGCTCCAGGACGCCCCGCTCGGGCGGAGACCACCAGCCGATCCGCCCGCCGGGCTTCAGCGGCATGGGGAACAGCCCGCGGCTGTAGGCGGCTATCAGCGTCGGCGGTTTCAGGTCGGCGCCGACGGCCACCAGGCCCCCCTCATCGCTGCAGGAGGGATCGGGGAAGACCCATCGGCAAGCATCCAGCCTCGCATCGGCGAGCATCAAGGCATCCCCTGGGTGGTGGTTGCTGCATCGCGACGAAACACTGTGTCTCCCGCTCTTGTTCGCTCCGCTCACGGGCCGCTCGGGCCACGGCCTCGCAAGCTCGGCCTCTGGGAGAGAGTAGGTTGAATAGATGACCAGCGGTGTTCGGGCCGTTGAGCGGGCTTCGCCGGCGCTGCCTCCAGCCCTGCTGGACGAGGTGGACGAGCGCTGCCGGGCCCTGGCCGACGCCGCGGTGGGCCGTGTGTACACCGTGCCCACCGAAGCCGCGGAGGCGGCTCTGGAGACTGAAGCCGGCCGGGGCGCCCGCTACGACACGATCCTGTCGTTCATGTGCACCCCCCATGTGGCCTCCCTGGAGGACTACATCGCCGCGATCGAACGGGTCCTTGCCGGCGAGGGCTGGATCGGCATGGTGGAGCCGGCCGGGCTCTACCGCAGGACATTCCCCAGGTGGCTTACCGCCCGATCCCGCCGGCCGTCGCCCTCGCCCCGCACCCGGGGCCGCGATGTGGTGTCGGCCGTGCGCTCCCGCGGTCTGTTCGTCACCGACATCCACCGCCGCGAGGCGAAATCGGTCCCGCCCGAGTGGCGCCAGTACGTGGTGCTGAGAGCCCGCCGCCAATCCCCTCAATCTGCAGGCACATGAGCCGGGTCGTCCTCGCCGGGGGCCGTGAATTGGATGCGGGCACGCCCGCGGGCCGTGCTCTGACGGGTTGCGACTCGGTAGCGGTTGTGACCGTGGCAGCCGCCTTCCGGCGTCCCGACGCGCTGATGTCCCGGATCGGCGCCTGGGCCGAAGCGCTGTCGCTCCGGCCCGCAGTGGTGAGCGCATTGCGCCGGTCCGAAGCGCTGGACCCCGATGTGTCCGGGCCGATCGCAGAGTGCGACGGCGTGCTGGTGCTGGACGGGTCGCCCGCCCATTTCGTGAGCGCCGTCAAGGCGACCCCGCTGCTGGAGGCCATAGTTGCCGCGCAGCAGCGCGGGGCCGACGTCGTCTGGTCGGGCGCGGCTGCGGCCGCGGTGTGCGCCTCCATGGTGGACGATCGCGGCGGTGCGCTCACCGTCGGCCTGGGGCTTCACGACGGCATCGTCGTCGCGGCCGGCTGGGAGAACTGGCCCCGCGACCGGCGCCGACGCCTGCGGGGGATGGTCCCGGAGTCGGCGCTGTTCATGGCCCTGGAGTCGGGCGCGGCGGTGTGTTCCACGGCCGAGCCAGAGGCGCTGGTGTCATCCTCCAGCCCCCAGGACTGGACTGTGCTCGGTGGCACGGTCGAGGCCCGCCAAGGCGGGACCACCGTCGATCTGGGGAATTGGCAGCCGGGAGCGCCATAAACGGCACTCAGCGCTGCCAATTCGCTTTCCGCCCGGTCGGCTCAGTTCTCCTCGATGGTGACCGAGTGCACGGTCACGTCACGCGATGGAGCCCCGCCGAGGGATCCACCCGGTTCGTGAAGGCCGATGATCGACTGGGCCACGGCCAGTCCGGCGTCGTCGGTCTGGCCGAACACCACGTAGGTGCCCTGGCCATCCAGCCGGGAGGCGTTGGGGCCGGTGGTCAGGAAGAACTGCGCGCTGGCCGAGTCAGGCCCGGCCGACCGGGCCATCACGAGTTGGCCGGGCTGATAGCGGTACGGCCCGGTGAGCCCGCCGGTCTCCGGGTCGATTTCGAAGGCGGGCTCGTCGGGGATCGTGTACCCGGGTCCGGGATCCCGATTGTCGTTGGTGTGGGGTGAGCCGCCCTGGATGATGTCGATGGACGGGTCGGTGCGGAACAGCAGGGTGTCGTCGTAGTAGCCCCAGCGGGTCAGCGTCACGAAGTTGTTGACGGTCAGCGGGGTCTCGGAGGCGGTCAGCTCGAATCGCATCTCGCCCTCGCTGGTGTCGAAGGTGGCGACATAGCCAGCCTCGGGGTCGATGCACATGGGCTGGGGGCCGTCGAAGTCGATCGTGCGGGGGCTCGACCCGTCGACGGCCGGACATGCTGCCGCCGCCGGTTCGGCGACAGGCTCAGCCGCAGGCTCAACGGCTGGCTCGGAGGCAGGCTCGGCGGCTGGCTCAACGGGGGGCTCGGGTTCGGAGTTGTCGCGCTGGAGGAACCCGAGCACCGCGAGCACGGCCGCGACCGCCACTGCCGCTATGCCGATGAGCTTGATGCGCCGTCGGGTGGCGTACTGCTTGGCGGCGGCCTCGTCGGCGGCTAGGCGCATGCGCCGGTTCTCGCGCTGGCGTTCCCGCTTCGGGCTGCTCATCAGCTGTGGCGCACCCTCGCTAGGCGGCCAGGAGGCCCACGGCCAGCGAAGCCACCATCATCGTCACCACCAGCACCGCAACCACCGCTACCAGGCGACGCTGCCGGTCCCGGCGGGAGCTGGTGCGACGCCCGTCGGCGGCCGGCTGCCGGGCAGCACGGACCTGGCGCTTGCGCAACTCGCTCTGGGACGGCACCGCCCAACCCTACATCGGACCCCGGGCTGGAACTCTTGATTCTGCGCCCGGTCCGTGGGGCACGTAGCGTGGCGTGATGGTGTGGTGTCGCGCGCCCGGGCAGGCGCGCCGTCAGGGCTTACCGCGGGGCGCCCTGCTGGCGGCCATCGTGGCCGCCGCAGCCGCGTCGGCCTGCGCCGACACGGCCGACGGCCCGCTCGTGGCTGAGGAGACCGTCGTCGAGGAGGTCGTGACCACGACCACCGCGCCGCCGGAGCCTCCTCGCTCCGAGGGAACAGCCAAGGTCGGTGACGTCCAGTACGAGTTCGCGGTCACCTGCCATGACCGCGGCGCCGGTGACGTGGTGGTACTGGGGGCGGGCGACGATCCCGTCTCCGGAGGTCCGGTGGAGCTGTACCTGGAGGCCTCGTTCGTCGATCCGTACGTCGGTCTTCGCCTAGCGGACGGGACGCTCATCGAGCCGTCGCTGGACAGCCCGTTGGACCTGTACCTGCAGGACGACGTGATCCGCGCCTCCGCCATCCGCTTCGTGCGGGATCTGAACCTGGAGACGGGCGAGGCCACCGAGGTCGGCTTCGGAGAGTTCGAGATCCACTGCTACAGCTACGACCGCGAGCCGCCCTCCTGACGGCCCGTCGCCTGCTATTGGGCGGTCTCGCAGCCGGTGTCGAGCATCACCATGGGCAGTCGCCCGGACTTGTAGGCCCGCACGGCTCCGTCGGAGATGTTGAACACCACCCGGTAGTTCTGGTCTCCCGCGTCCCTCGGCACGAAGACCAGGTCGACGGTGCCGTCGACCCGCACCTCCCGCTCGATCCGGTCGCCGAAGAGGTCGGTGACCATGTTCTCGGGAGACCCGACGCCCACGCCTGAGCGGGTCGTGATCGGCCCGCTGTTGATGTCCACTCGCTCGATGGTGCCCGAGTGCACCAGGAAGACGATCCCCTCGGGAGCGTCGTGGGGGACGACGTGATAGCAGGCACCGGTCGGTCCCGCGGGTACCAGCACCGTCCCCGCAGCTTTCTGGGCGTCGGCGACCGTCATCCCGAACTGGACCTCGTCGAGGCCGACGGTCGAGACGGTGGACCGGTTGCTGAGCGTCGGCGGGCCGAACTGCTCCGGGTTGTCCGGTGGCACGGTCGTGATCGTGGTGGTGGTGGCCTGGACGGTGGTCGTAGTGGATGTGGTAGCGGGGGTTGAGGTCGTGGTCGTCCCGTCCTCGGTGCTCCCGCTCTCGGCGCTCCCGTCTCCGGTGCTCCCGTTCTCGGCGCTTCCGTCGCCGTCGGCTTCGACGGCGGGCGCCCCGTCCGCTTCGCTGTCCCGGCTCAACTCCTCGGTGTCGTCCGCGACGGTCGGAGGGTCACCATCGTCTCCACCGTCCCGACCGAGCCACCAGATCACGCCGCCCACGACCACGATCACCAGCGCGACGGCCACGAGTATCGGCACCCACCGCGGGCTGCGCCTCTCGGCGGCACCGGGCCAGAAAGGACCCTGATCCTGAGGTTCCGGGTTCCACTCCACGGCAGTGGAGGGTACCGCTAGCCATGCAGGTTCCGGCCGGTGGGCCGCCCGGGGCTCGAACCCGGCACCTTGAGATTAAAAGTCTCCTGCTCTACCCGATGAGCTAGCGGCCCACCCCCATTCTGGCAGCCACGTTCCTGTTCGCTGCGCTCACCGGGCCGCTCGGGCCCGGTGTTCCGCTCTTGTTCGCTGCGCTCACCGGGCCGCTCGGGCCCGGTGTTCCGCTCTTGTTCGCTGCGCTCACCGGGCCGCTCGGGCCCGGTGTTCCGCTCTTGTTCGCTGCGCTCACCGGGCCGCTCGGGCCCGGTGTTCCGCTCTTGTTCGCTGCGCTCACCGGGCCGCTCGGGCCCGGTCTAGCCGCCCGAGACGGGCGGCAGCACTGCGATCTCGTCGTCGTCTCCTACGGGTGCGTTGGGCGCGGTCGGCTCGCCGTTGCACCACACCTGACAAGTCTCCAGCAGCCCGGCAAAGTCATGGCCATAGCGGTCGCAGGCCTGCTCCAGGACTTCTCGGACTGTGGCGCCGGGCACCCTGTCATGACCGGTCCCGGCCGCCTCCCGAGCCGATGCGAACAGCCGCAGACGCGCCACGGGCGCAATGGTAGCCAGAGCTCGTGAGCATCCGCGGCCTGCTGATGCCGTCGGGTTACGGTCGCTTGCGATCATGGCCAATCTTCTCGTCGTCCGTCACGCCGAGTCCGTTTGGAACCTGGACGGCCGCTGGCAGGGCCACGCCGACCCCCCGCTGTCGGTCGCGGGCGCTGCTCAGGCGCGGGCCGCAGCCGCCAACCTGGACGGTGTCGAGTGCATCGTCTCCAGCGATCTTGACCGGGCTCGCGAGACTGCTGAGATCATCGCCGAATCACTCGGCACCGGGCCGGTGACCTGCGATCCGGGATGGCGCGAGCGCAGCGTCGGCCTCTGGCAGGGGCTCACCACCGAGCAGATCGAGCGCGACTTCCCCGGCGATCTGGCCGCAGGGAACTATCCACCCGGCTGGGAGAGTGACGAGTCGCTGATCGAGCGTGTGTTCGACGCCGCGCACCGCAGCGCGGCCCGGGCCTCATCCGGTGATGTGCTGGTTGTGTCACATGCCGGTGTTATCTATACACTTGAAAGGTATTTCGGATGCGCCTTCAAGCGCATCGGCAATCTCGGCGGTCTCCGGATCCTGGTGCAGTCGGGTGACGTGCGCTTGCAAGGCCGAATCGCGCTCACTGGCGACGGTGCGTGCCTCAGGCCCGCTGCCACAACGGAGCGACGATGAGCGTTATCGAAACACCCCTTGGCGACGCCGAGGAGGCGCCCACGCCCCAGAGTCTCCCGCCCGTGCGGGTGATCCGCAGTTCCAAGCGACAGAAGACGGTGTCAGCTCGCATGTCGGACGGCGTGCTGGTCGTGCGGGTTCCAGCGTGGACCACGAAGGACGAGGAGCAGGCCCTGGTGAGCAAGGTCCTGACCCGCTTCGAGGAGAAGTGGCGGTGCGGCCACCTGCCGCTGGAGCCCAGGGCCCGGGAGCTCGCGGCCCGCTTCGGCCTTCCCGAGCCGCGCTCGATCCAGTGGTCGTCCCGGCAGCGCCTGCGTTGGGGATCCTGCTCGACCGGAAGCGGCGACATCCGGATCTCGACCCGGCTGGCCGAGGCACCCCCCTGGGTCCTCGACCATGTGATCATCCACGAGCTGGCGCACCTCGTCGTAGCCGAGCACTCACCCGAGTTCCATGCCCTCGTGAACCGCAACCCCTACGCGGAGAGAGCCGAAGGGTACCTGCTGGCCCTCAGCGACCTCGGCCGCACGGCGAGACCGTCACAGGACGCCCTCGCCAGCTGACTCTTCTGACTCTTCCGACTCTTCGAGTTCGGCGGCCAGCGCCTCCGCTCCTTCAAGGTCATCGGCGTCGAGCGCGGAGAGGGCTGCGTCCACGGTGTCCAGGTCCCGCTCGATGCCTGCGAGTTGGGCCTCCTGGCGAGCCTCTTCGGGATCGGGCGGCGGGTGGCCGTCCGCCTCGCCGGTGGCCCGACCCTCCGGGGACACAGATCCGCTCGCCTCGTCCATGCCAAGAGAGTAACCGCGGCGCGAACCCCTGAGATCTGAGAGACTGAGCCCCGTGGCCCTCAACGTTCTCGGCGGCGAGTTGCAGCCGTGCTCCTTCGACCCGCTCACCGGCTGGTTCCGAGACGGCTGCTGCAACACCGACTCCGGCGACTACGGCGTCCACACGGTCTGCGTGGTGATGACCGCCGAGTTCCTCGAGTTCTCCAAGGCCGCGGGCAACGACCTCTCCACCCCCCAACCGGCCATCGGCTTCGACGGGCTGTCGCCCGGCGACCACTGGTGTCTCTGCGCACCTCGTTGGACGGAGGCACTCGAGGCCGGAGCCGCGCCCCAGGTCGTGCTGGAGGCGACCCACGCCCGCACGCTGGAATGGGCGAACCTCAGCGACCTGGACGCCCACCGCTTCACCGGCGAGCCTGCCTGAGGCCGAGTCCTGCGGGCCCGAGCGGCCCGTGAGCGCAGCGAGCAAGAGCGGGAAACAGAGGCCCCATCCAGCGAGAGTGACCGATATCCTCCATCGTTCGTGAGTCGCGCCGCCGTCCTGTCGCTTCACACATCTCCGCTCGTGCTGCCGGGACGGGGCGACGCGGGCGGCATGAACGTCTACGTGCGGGAGCTCGTCTCCGCGCTGGCCCAGACAGGCATCGACGCCACCGTGTTCGTGAGGCGCAACCGCGACGCGCCCACCGTCGTCGACGTGGAGCCGGGATTCAGGGTCGTCCATGTGGCTGCCGGAGCCGCCGAATTGTCCAAGGAGTCGCTCCCGGGCGTGGTGGAGGACTTCGCCGACGGTGTCGGAGCATGGCTCCAGGAGCACCCGGTCGACGTGCTGCACGCCAACTACTGGCTGTCGGGGCTGGCCGGCCACCGCCTGAAGCACGAGCTCGACCTGCCGCTCGTGTCCACCTTCCACACGCTGGCTCGAGTCAAGGCCGAGACCGGTGATCCCGAACCGCAACGCCGGATCGATGCCGAGGCGGAGGTGATCGCCTGCTCCGACGTCATCACGGCCAACTCCGTGACGGAGTTGCAACAGCTCGCGGAGCTGTACGGCGCCGATCCCAAACGCATCGACGTGGTGGCGCCCGGCGTCGATGGGGCCGTGTTCTCGGTGGGGTCGCGCCCGGGAGCTCGCGCCGCGCTGGGGCTGGGAGACGGCCCGGTGCTGCTGTTCGTCGGTCGCATTCAGCCCTTGAAGGGTCTCGACGTGGCCGTGGAGACCCTCGCCGGCCTTCGCCGTCGCTACGGCGACGCCCAGCTCCTCGTGGTGGGGGGCGCCTCCGGTCCCGACGGAGAGCGCGAACTCCTGCGACTGGACCGCGCCGTCCGCCGCCACCGCATGCAAGGACACGTCGCGTTGGTTCCCCCGCAGCCGCACCACCTGCTCTCGACCTACTACCGGGCCGCGGATGTGTGCCTCGTGCCCAGCCGGTCGGAGTCGTTCGGCCTCGTCGCCCTGGAGGCTGCAGCCTGTGGCGTGCCGGTCGTCGCAGCCGACGTGGGCGGGCTGCGAACGCTGGTGGACCACGGTCGCAACGGCTTCCGCATTCCGGAACGCGACCCGGCCCGCTACACCGAGGCGGTGCTCGCCATCCTCGACGACCCCTCACTGGCCTCGTCGATGGCCCGTCGCGGCGCCGAGATGGCGGGCCGCTACTCCTGGACTGCCACCGCGGCCCGGCTGCGCAGGATCTTCGCGGATCTCTCGGCGCGGGTTCTGCTGGACTGCACAGTCTGAGAGGCCGAGCCGATGGGAGACGATTCCGATCCCATGACCCAGGCGCCTCCTGCATCGGATGCGGATCTCGATGCTCTGGAGCGGCAGATGGACTCGTGGCTGGCAGCCGCGTCCGCCGCGAACCCCGCCATCGACGCCATTGAACGCGGCCAGGAAGGCGAGCGACGGTGGTACGTGCGGGTCCACGGCGAGGAGAAGGAGGTGTGGACGATCTGGTTCACCCTCGGCCAGCGCACGCTGCACTACGAGACCTACCTGGTCCCGGCGCCGGAGGAGAACGAGGCCCGTTTCTACGAGCACCTGCTGCGCCGGAACCGGCGCCTGACCGGCCTGAAGCTCGAGATCGGACCCGAGGACGCGGTGTTCCTGTCGGGCTCTACACCGGTCTCGCAGCTGACCGCCGGAGTGCTGGACGGGATTCTCGGCTCGATGTACGCGGCCACCGAGCTGATCTTCCGCCCCGCCATGCGCATCGGCTACGCCTCGAAGTTCCGAGGCTGAGACCCACTCACGGATCTGGACGCAGCCGACGGTCGGCTGCACATTTCGGGACACGATTGCGATATTGATGACTTTCAGGTATTGTAAAGACCGTTCCGGCGGAGAGAAGGCTGCCATTCGGGGAAGTTGGGGATGGCCCTCTCTTCGCCGGGACCGCGCCCGAGCAGGCGTCCGCGCCCACATCACGGCTCCCGATGTTCGGATCGAGCGGCTTGCGCTGATAGACCTACGCCGGTCCGGAGAGGGTCCGCCCTGCTCCGACTACACTGCCAGCCGTCAGTAGTCGTCGCCGAGGAGTACCGGTGGTCGCCTTCGCTCTGTCAATCGTGGTCACGGTCGCACTCGTCGGCGCCATCCTCGCCTACACGAAGCGCCGGCCCGTGGGGACCCCGGTCACGTGGGGCGAGGCCATGTTCGGGGCGATGATCGTCTTCTTCGGGATGTTCTGGATATACGGGGTCGTGCCCCACCAGTGGCTCGCGTGGGCGGACAACGAGCTCAACTGGCGAACCGACAAGCTCTTCGTCGGCCCGGGAGGGATCCTGAGGGCCCAGGCCCAGGGCGGCAGCTTCCCGTTCACGATCACCTATGTGGTGATCCGCGACGTCATCGCCAGCGGGATCTACGTCGTCGCCGTCGGCGCGCAGGTATGGCTGTGGATGGTGTGGCAGAACCGGGGCAAGAAGGCCGAGGCCGCCGAGGCCGTCGAGTTGTCGAGCTTCGGGCGCCCCCTGGTTCGGGAGGGATCCGAGGCGTGACCACGACCGACGCCAACCCGCCCATGCCGGAGTTCCGGGACGACTACGTGCTCCAGGAGGTGGACGCGGACTGGCTCGCCCAGGCCGTCAAGCCCAAGCAGTTCATCCACATCGACCAGTCGGAGTGCATCATGTGCGAGGGCTGCGTGGACATCTGCCCGTGGAAGTGCATCTTCATGGTCACGACCGACGCGGTCGACGAGGCCGTCGGCACCGAGCTGCCGGGAATAGACCCCGCCGACAAGGTGATCTTCACGATCGACGACGACGTGTGCACCCGCTGCGCGCTGTGCGTGGATCGCTGCCCGACCGGCGTCATCATTCTCGGCAAGATGGGCGATCCTCCCCCCGGGGGCGACCCTCACCAGAGAACCAACTCCCATGGCTACGGCTACGGGATGCGGCTCGCGTAAGCAATCTCGACCCCCAGACTCATCCGCAGGAGACCCATGGCCATCGACACAGAGGAGCGCAAGGCACCGCTGCCGGAGCGCCTGGTCGCCCAGATGACGAAGATCGGCGACCAGGTCCAGGGCTCGCAGGCCTGGACCTCGATCTTCCGGCCCGGGTCGATCTTCCGCAAGGGCTACACCGACAGCCCCCGGAACCGGTCCTACGTGATCATGAACAGCGTGCTGTACCACCTTCATCCCGTGAAGGTGAAGCGTCACGCCGTGAAGGTGAGCTACACCCTGTGCCTGGGCGGTCTGAGCTTTTTCCTGTTCATCCTCGAGACCGTCACCGGCATCTTCCTGATGTTCTTCTACCGTCCCACCGCGGCCCAGGCCTGGGACGACATCTACATCCTGCAGACCTCGGTGACCTTCGGCCTGCTGGTCCGCAACATGCACCGGTGGGGCGCCCACCTCATGGTGATCACCGTGTTCCTGCACATGGCCCGGGTGTTCTACCACGGGGCCTACAAGCCGCCCAGGGAGTTCAACTGGGTCATCGGCGTGATCCTGCTGAAGCTGACGCTGCTGCTGTCGTTCACCGGGTACCTGCTGCCGTGGGACCAGCTGGCCCTGTGGGCGGTGACCGTGGGCACCAACATGATGGGCTACACCCCAGTGTTCGGCGACCAGGTGCGGTTCGTGCTGCTCGGCGGGGTGGAGATCGGCACGGACACGCTGTTGCGCTGGTACGTGCTGCACGTGCTGATGCTGCCGTTCGTGCTCGTGATCTTCCTGGCCGTCCACTTCTGGCGGGTCCGCAAGGACGGCGGCATCTCGGGTCCGCTGTAAGAGGCCGAGCGGACAGGGAGCGATTCATGAGCGTACGCAACACATCGAGCGAGGCCCCGGGGCCTGAGCGGCCCGTGAGCGCAGCGAACAAGAGCGGAACACCGGCCCGAGCGGCCCGTGAGCGCAGCGAACAAGAGCGGGCATGCGCGGAGGTGTGAGGTAGCGACGATGGTGGAGATCCCCGAGCATCTGCGTAAGCGGGCCGAGGAGGCCCGAGCCAAGGCTGAGGCGGCCAAGGCTGCCGCGGCCGGCGGGCCCGCCGCCGCAAGCTCGGGCGACGGCGCTACCGAGGCGCAGCAACAGGCGGCAAGCAAGATCCCGCCTCACCTGCTGGAGCGGTCCAAGGCAGCCCGCGCCCAAGCGTCCGGAGACGCCCCGGAGGCTGCCGCGGCCGCCGGCGGCGGGGGAGTGGCCGTGGCCACGCCGCCCACCGCGCCGGCGCCCGCCACCGGCCCCGGCGGGCACACCCAGCGCCTGCTGACGGTGGTCAAGTCGGGCTCGATCCAGGACGTGAAGTCCAAGCCGCAGGACAAGGTGCACGTGTGGCCGCACCTGCTGGTGGTGGAGTTCGTGGCTTCGCTGTTCATCACCGCGTTCACGCTGATCTTCTCGATCTTCGTGAACGCCCCGCTGCTGGAGCTGGCCAACTACAACCAGACGCCCAACCCTTCCAAGGCCCCCTGGTACTTCCTCGGCCTGCAGGAGCTGCTGACGATGTTCCATCCGATGGTGGCGGGCGTCACCATCCCCGGTGTCGGGCTGCTGGCGCTGATGTTGGCGCCCTACATCGACAGGAACCCGTCCAAGAAACCTGAGGACCGCAAGTTCGCCATCAGCCTCATGACCATCCACCTCATGTTCTGGGCGGTGCTGGTGATCATCGGCTCCTTCTTCAGGGGTCCGGGCTTCAACTTCGTCTTCCCCTGGCAAGCGGGACTGTTCTTCGAGCTGTGACCGTGGCAACCATCGCTCGCTTCCCGCTCCTGTTCGCTGTGCTCACGGGCCGCTCGGCCTCTGGCACCTGCCCCGTACAAGGAGGCAACCGATGATCTATGTGGCTGTGGCTGTGCTGGCTGTGCTGGCCATCGTGGCGGTGCTCGCCGCGGTCCGCCGGCGCCAGTCGGACGCCGCCATCGGCATGCTGTCGCGCGAGACCCGCAGCCGGGACCGGTCGTCGGTGGTTCTGCGGGCCGAGGCGCCGCCCAGCGGCCGGGAGGTTGAGAAGGCCGCGGCCGCGGCTCGGGCCGGCAGCGCGCTGGCGCCGACGGAGGGCTCCGGACCGCCCGCGCCCTATGTCCCGCCCGATCCCGAGACGATCGGGGTGAGCCGCCGCCAGTTCTTCAACCGGACGATCGTGATGCTGATGAGCCTGAGCCTCTCGGGGTTCGGCGTGGCGTGCATCGCCTTCCTGTGGCCTCAGGGCAGCAGCGGCTTCGGCTCCAAGATCAAGGTGGGCCTGGTGAGCGATCTCCTGACCGAGATCCGCGACAACTCCGGGTTCCTGTACAAGCCCGAGGGCCGCATGTGGCTCACCGAGTACCCCAACGGCGCGGTGGAGAAGGCGGCCACGGCCTACTCGGGGCCCGAACTGGCCGGGATGACCGCGGGCCACCAGTTGGGGCTCGACGGTGGCATCGTGGCGCTGTACCAGAAGTGCCCCCATCTGGGCTGCCGGGTGCCTGAGTGCGTGACCTCGCAGTGGTTCGAGTGCCCGTGCCACGGCTCGAAGTACAACCAGGTGGGCGAGAAGAGGGGCGGGCCGGCACCCCGGGGCATGGACCGCTTCGCCATGGAGATCACACCCGACGGGTCACTGGTGGTGGACACCGGCACGATCATCCAGGGACCGCCCATCGGCACCAACACCACCGGCCAGGAAGCCGAGGGGCCGGCTTGCATCGGCCAGGCGACGGGCCACTAGTGGACCGATCCGATTCGTAGGAACCATCGCCGCGCATGCTCCTAGCCGCCTCGACGCAGAGAACCATCGGGTTCGTCATCCTGGCCATCGTCTTCGTCGGGTACGTCGTGTACCTGATCCTCAACGCGCGCGCCTCCCGCGACGAGGTCGGCAGCGAGATAGAGCTGGCTCCCAACCGCAGGCCCTACCTGGAGGACGAGGAGCTGGAGGGCTCCAAGCTCGACAAGTCGCTGCTGGCCGGGCTGGCCATGCTGGCCATCATCGGGGTGGGGCTGCCCCTCTACTGGCTGGGCGAGCCCGGGCGTCACGAGGGTCTGATCTCCGACACCGACCGCATCTTCGCCGACCGGGGCGGCGAGCTCTACACCGAGGGCTCCGATTGCCAGCAGTGCCACGGCGCCGAGGGCACGGGCGGCTCCGCGCCGGTCACCATCACCGACGCGGAGGGCAACTTCGTGGCCACGGTGGCCTGGGCGGCTCCGGCGCTCAACACCGTGCTGTCCCGCTACAGCGAGGACGAGGTTCGCCACGTCCTCAACTACGGCCGCAACAACGTGATGCCGGCATGGGGGGCACCCGGCGGCGGGCCCCTCACCCCCCAGCAGATCGAGTACCTCATCCACTACATGAGGCGGATCCAGATCCCCGAATCGGAGTTGCGCGAGGTCGTCGACGAGGGGGTGCGAGAGGGGATCGCCGGATACCTGGACAGTCTGGGCGGGGCCGACGACGAAGACGCCGTGGACGAGTGGCTGGGCGCGGTCGACGCCGCCGTGGAGGAGGCCCGGGCCATGGCACTGGCCGCCGACGAGTCGCTGGCCGGCAACGACGAAGCCGTCCGTCAGGCCGGCTTGGAGCTGCTCGCCTCGGGTGAGGCGCCCGGCAGCGAGCTCTACCAGACATACGGCGAGATCCTGTTCAACAACCCGGCCGCGGGCGGCACCTACAACTGCGCCCGCTGCCACACCTACGGCTGGTCCTTCGACGCCACCACCGACGGCGACGACAGCATCGACGGCCACGCCGGGCCGATCCTCGACGCCTACAACGTCGGCGGCGGCTTCTTCGGACCCAACCTCACAGGCGGCAGCACCCTGGACCAGTTCGAGACGGCCGGTCTGCACGCCGACTTCATCTCGGCCGGCCAGAGCATCGGCCAGACCTACGGCCGGGGCGGCTCGGGCGGCAACGGGCAGATGCCGGGCTTCGGTCCCCGCACCGACGACGACCTCGGGGTGATCTACCCGGCCACACTCACCCAAGACCAGATCGACGCCATCGTCGCCTTCGAGAGGAACCTGTGAGATGGAAGCGCTCGGCGCCGTTCGCGCGGTGAAAGGGACCAGTTAGATGGAAGCGCTCGATCTGATCGCCGGGCTTGCCTGGGACCCGGAGATCCGCGGCTTCATGGCGGTCTTCGCGGGTGTTGTCGTGCTGATGGGCTCGGTCTGGCTGCTGCTCGCGCTCAACACCGGCACCCGGCTGGGAACGCTCGTCGCCGTGACCGGGTTCTTCGGCTGGATGGTGATCATGGCCCTCGTCTGGTGGATCTACGGGATCGGCTGGGCCGGCAATGCACCCACCTGGCAGCTGAGGGAGATCAATGTCGGAGATCTCGACGCGGCCGCACTGGAGCAGGCCACGACGTTGCCCGATGCCAGTGAGCTGCCGTCGGCTTTCAATCTCGTCCTGGACTCCAACGATCCGGTGGCCCAGGCCGAGTTCGGGCTGGTCACCCGGGACACGCTCACGCCCGATCAGATCGAAGGGCTGAACGCTGAGGAGATCGAGGAGTTCGTGGCCGACGAGCTGGCCCGCAACCGGGCGACCACGCTGTCGGAGCTGGCTGCCGTCTCGCCCGGTGTGATCGCCGATGCCGAGTCGTCCGGAAGGCTGAACTTCGGAGGCTGGACGCTGCTGTCCAGCGCCGAAGCGGGTGAGGCCCAGGCCTCCGCGGTGGCGATGCTGCTGGAGAGTCCCGACCTGACGTTCACGGCCCAGGACGACTTCAAGCTGCTGGACGCGTACACCGTCGGCGGCAAGCGTGGCCTGCCCGACGACCCGAACCGCCTCGACCGGATCTGGACCCAGATACGCACCGCCCTCACCATCACCCATCCCACCCGTTACGGGATCGTGCAGGTCCAGGAAGTGGTCCATCAGGCGCTCCTTCCCGGCCAGCCCCCGCCGCGGCCCATCGTCGACGGGTCGAAGCCGGTGATCTCGGTGATCATGGTCCGCGACCTCGGCAACCTCCGCCTCAAGCCGGCCCTGGTGACCCTGGGCTCGCTGTGCATCTTCGCGGCCTTGTGCTTGTTCCTGCATGAGCGCGACAAGCTGGCCTGGCGACAGCGCGAGGCGGGAGCACGAGTGGACGCCTGAGCGGTGCTAGGGCAGTACCTCCCCTTGTTCGCGCTGTTCGCGCTGGCGGCGCTGTTCGCGGCGGGGAGCTTTGTCGCTTCGGGTCTGCTGGCCCCGCGGAGGGCGACCGTGCCCAAGCTGGATCCCTACGAGTGCGGGATCGTGCCGTCGCGCGACACTCCTGAGCGGTTCCCGGTCCGGTTCTTCCTGGTGGCCATGATCTTCATCGTCTTCGACGTGGAGATCGTGCTGTTCTACCCCTACGCGGTGGCCCGGGGCGGGCTGGGACTGTTCGGACTCGTCGTCCTGCTGGTGTTCAGCTTCGCGGTGTTCGAGTCGTTCGTGTATCTGATCGGCGCCGGCGCACTCGAATGGGGGCCGACGTCGAAGTCCCGACGCTCGGCCGGCCCCTCCGAGGAGATCGGGTCCGATGAGGAGATCGTGTCCGCGGCCCGCACTGCTCGCACGACGGTTCGACGGGTGGGACTTGAGGGCCGCGTTCCTAGTCCGTCGGAGGTGTCCTGATGGGGGTCTCCGATCAGGTCGCCGACTTGCGTGAGGACGGCTTGAAGGCCATCCAGCACAACTTCATGACGGCCAAGCTGGAGAGCCTGGTCAACTGGTCCCGGGCCCGAAGCCTCTGGCCTGCGACGTTCGGTCTGGCCTGCTGCGCCATCGAGATGATGGCCACCGGAGCGGCCCACTACGACCTGGCCCGCTACGGCATGGAGGTCTTCCGGGCCTCGCCCCGCCAGGCCGACCTGATGATCGTCGCCGGCCGGGTGTCGCAGAAGATGGCCCCGGTGCTGCGCCAGATCTACGACCAGATGATGGAGCCCAAGTGGGTCATCTCGATGGGCGTGTGCGCCTCCAGCGGGGGCATGTTCAACAACTACGCCATCGTCCAAGGTGTCGATCAGGTGGTGCCCGTGGACGTGTACGCGCCGGGATGCCCCCCCGGCCCCGAGACGCTGATGCACGCCATCTTCACGCTCCACCACGAGATCATGTCCGGGGAGCTGCTGGCCCGCCGGGCCGCCGGCGATTCCGGCGGCGCCGGCATCGCAGTCCAACAGATCGACGGCCAGACG
Organism: Candidatus Aldehydirespirator sp.; assembly: GCA_965203635.1. GTDB lineage: Bacteria > Actinomycetota > Acidimicrobiia > Acidimicrobiales > Aldehydirespiratoraceae > Aldehydirespirator. Next base: position 612,673 of record OZ241903.1, on the reverse strand, counting down.
GCGACCGCCACGATCCGCCGAGGGCATGACTGAGCGCTACGGCGCCCTGGTCGGGAGCGATCGGCCGTCCCGCGGCCAGGCCGTGATCCACCCGTCACCGAGCCAATGGCTCGACGTGGCTGCGGCGGCCCGGGCCGACGGCTTCGACCAGCTCATCGACCTCACCGCAGTCGACTACCTGACGTACGGCGCCGACCGGAGTCTGCCCGAAGGGGTGCAGCCGGAGCGCTTCGAGGTAGTGGCCGGCCTGATGTCGCACGAGCGGCGAGAGCGTCTGCGCCTGCGGGTGCAGGTTCCCGCCGACGACCCGGCCCTGCCCACCCTGTTCGATCTGTGGCCCGGCTCGGAGAGCCTCGAGCGCGAGGTCTACGACATGTTCGGGATCGCCTTCGAGGGTCACCCGGACCTCTCACGGATCCTGATGCCGGAGGACTGGTCGGGCCATCCGCTGCGCAAGGACTACGACAGCGGCCGGATTCCCGTCCAGTTCAAGGCCGCCTCGAACGTCCGGTAGCACCGAGATGAGCGTCACCGAGCAAGACGATCCTGCCGCCGTGGCCGTCGCCGTTCCGGCTGCGGGTGCAGAACGGGTCAGCCGGCGCGAGCCCTCTGCAGTGCTGCGCATGTCGGAGGCCGAGGCCGCGGAGATCGGCGGCGACCCCGACGACCCCGGTGACGACGAGCTGGTGCTCTTGAACATGGGTCCGTCCCACCCGTCGACCCACGGCGTGCTGCGGCTGATGCTGGAGCTCTCGGGCGAGACCGTGCTGCGCTCCAAGCCCGTCATCGGCTACCTCCACACCGGCATGGAGAAGACCGGCGAGCAGCTCACGTACCTCCAGGGCGGCACCAACGTGACCCGCATGGACTACGCCTCGCCGCTGTTCAACGAGTTGGCGTTCTCGCTGGCCGCGGAGCGGTTGCTGGGCATCGAGGTTCCCGAGAGGGCCACCTGGATCCGCATGCTGATGTGCGAGCTCAACCGGGTCAGCTCGCATCTGCTGTTCATGGCCACCAACGGCATGGACCTGGGCGCGGTGTCGATGATGATCTACGGGTGGCGCGAACGCGAGGAGGTGCTGCGCTTCTTCGAGAAGGTCACCGGCCTGCGCATGAATCACAACTACATCCGGCCCGGAGGCGTGGCCGCCGACCTGCCCGCCGACTGGCGCGCCGACGTGTCGGAGCTGATCGAGCTGATCGAGCCCCGACTCGACGAGTACGACACGCTGCTGACCGGTCAGCCCATCTGGCGCGAGCGGCTCCAAGGGGTGGGCATCATCAGCGCCGCCGAGGCCGTCGCCCTCGGGGCCACCGGGCCGATACTGCGCGGCGCGGGCATGGCCTGGGACCTGCGGCGCGACGAGCCCTACCTGTTCTACGACCAGGTGGACTTCGACGTCATCGTGGGAACCCACGGCGACTGCTACGACCGGTACGCGATCCGCCTCAACGAGATCCGCGAGTCGCTGCGCATCGTCTCGCAGATCATCGACGCGATGCCCTCAGGCGACTACCGGACGCAGGACAAGAAGGTGACGCCGCCGCCCCGGGCCCGCATCGACGAATCGATGGAGGCGCTGATCCACCACTTCAAGATCTTCACCGAGGGTTTCAAGGTTCCTGCCGGGGAGGCCTACGCCGCGGTGGAATCCCCCCGGGGAGAGCTCGGCGTGTACCTGGTGAGCGACGGCACGTCGGTGCCGTACCGGGTGCATGTGCGGGCGCCCAGCTTCGTGAACCTCCAGACCCTGCCCCACCTGATGCAGGACGGCCTCATAGCCGATGGCGTGGCCATCATCTCCTCGGTGGACCCGATCATGGGCGAGGTCGACCGGTGAGGCCCGTACGTCCCGGCGACGGCCACCGGTGCTCGCTTGCTCGCACGGGCTTCGCCCTACTCACTCGCAAGTCGAGCACCGGCGTCCGCCGCCTGTCCATGCCGGAGGCGGGCCGGTGACGCTCAGTCCTGCCAACGAGGCGCTGGCTGCTGAGATCATCGGCTGGTTCCCCCGGCCCCGCTCGGCCCTCATCCCGCTGCTGCACCTCGCGCAGGAGCAGGACGGCTACCTGACCGACGACGCCATGCGCCGTGTCGGCGAACTGGTGGGGGCCACCCCGGCCGAGGTGAAGGGCACGGCCGGCTTCTACGAGATGTTCCGCTTCGAGCCGGTCGGCACGTACATGATCAACGTCTGCACCAACATCTCCTGCCTTCTGTGGGGAGGCGAGGAGCTGCTGCACCATGCGGCCGAGTCGCTGGGGGTGGAGGTCGGAGGAACTACCGACGACGGCATGATCACCCTCGAGGAAGCGGAGTGCATCGCAGCCTGCACCGAGGCGCCGTGCCTGCAGGTCAACTATCGCTACCGGGGGAAGGTGACCCACGACGACTTCGACCGGCTGGTCGACGACCTGCGCGCCGGCCGCCTGGACATTCCCCGCCACGGTGCACTCTCCGCCGTGCGGCAGTCGATCCCCGCCGAGCGTCTCGCCGGGGTCGTCCCGCCCGAGCAGGCCCGCGAAGCGCCCGTCTGGCTAAAGGCCGAGGCGGCGGGCTGATGGATCAGCAGATGGCTGTGAACGGCTACATCGCGCACGCGCCCGGCTATGTGCACAACGACGGCCCCAAGCTCATCACGGGCCGCTTCGCGTACGACGATTCGTTCACCCTGGCCCGGTACGAGTCCACCGGCGGCTACGAGGGTCTCCGGGCCGCGCTGGAGACGACTCCGGCCGCGGTGCATGACGAGGTGCGGGCGGCCACGCTGCTGGGACGGGGCGGAGCCGGGTTCCCGGCTGGCGTCAAGTGGGGCTTCCTGCCGCCGGGCAAGCATCCCTACTACCTCGTCGTCAACGGCGACGAGAGCGAGCCGGGGACCTACAAGGACCGCCTGCTCATGGAGCGCGATCCCCACCAGCTCATCGAGGGGTGCCTGATCGCCTGCTACGCGCTAGGACTGCAGCAGTGCTTCCTGTATGTGCGGGGCGAGATGGCCCTGGCCCAGGAGCGCATCGCGGCCGCCCTGAACGAGGCCTACGAGGCCGGCTACGTGGGGCGCGACATCTGTGGGACGGACTTCTCCGTGGACATCGTCATGGCCTGGGGCGCGGGTGCCTACATCGTGGGCGAGGAGACCGCGCTCATCGAGAGCCTGGAGGGCCGCCGGGGCATGCCCCGCCTCAAGCCGCCGTACTTCCCGGCCGCGGTCGGTCTCTACGGCCAGCCCACCATCGTCAACAACGTGGAGACCCTCTCCAACCTGCCCTGGATGATGGTCAACGGAGCCGAGGCCTATTGCCGCCACGGGTCGGAATCGTCGCCGGGCACGCGGATGTTCGCGGTGTCGGGCCATCTGCGTCGCCCCGGGGTGTACGAGGTCGAGCACGGGGTGACCACCTTCCGGGAGCTGATCTACGGCGACAACTTCTGCCAGGGGATCCGCGACGGTCACGAGTTGAAGATGTTCATACCCGGCGGGGGCTCGGCTCCCTGGTTCTTCGCCGAGCACCTGGACCTGCCGCTCGAGGCGCGGCCGGTGGGCGCGGCCGGCTCGATGCTGGGATCGGGAGCCATAGTTGTCATGGACGACACCACCGACGCAGTGCGGGCCGCTTGGCGGGTAGTGAAGTTCTTCGCCCGCGAGTCCTGCGGGAAGTGCACTCCGTGCCGTGAGGGCACGACCTGGCTGGAACAGATCCTGCGCCGCATCCTCGACGGGGAGGGCCGTCCGTCCGACATCGACCTGCTGCTCGACATCGGCGACAACATCAGCCCCGGCCCCTACCCGGTAGCCGCCCATGACGGACACGAAGCCGTGCCCTTCCCACCCCGGCAGACCACCATCTGCCCCCTCGGGCCGTCGGCAGTGGCCCCGGTGGTGTCAACCATCCGCCGCTTCCGCCAAGAGTACGAGTCCAAGATCACCCGCCGCGACCCCATCCCGATCGAAGTAGTCCCCGTAGGAGCGAGCCAGTGACCCGCGCGCGCCCGCCGGTCGGGGGGTCCTGTCGGCGAGCTCGGCCCGACCGACACGGGCTTCGCCCTATTCGTCGGTCGTCCCGACTCGCCGCCACCCCCCGACCTCACCGGTCGCACAGGACCTCGGGGGCCGCGTCGTGACTGCGACCGAGCCCGAGACGACCGTGGAGATCACGGTGGACGGCGCCGCGGTGGAAGCGCGCCCCGGCGAGATGCTGATCGCGGCCTGCGAGCGCAGCGGCACCTACATCCCAAGGTTCTGCTACCACTCGCGGATGAGCCCGGTGGGCATGTGCCGCATGTGCCTGGTGGAGGTGGACACCGGGCGAGGCTTCGCCCTGCAGCCCTCATGCATGGTGCCGGTGTCGGAGGGCATGAAGGTGTCAACCGAATCGGAGGTCACCAAGAAGGCTCAGGACGGCGTGCTCGAGTTCCTGCTCATCAACCACCCGCTCGACTGCCCGGTATGCGACAAGGGCGGCGAGTGCCCCCTGCAGGATCAGACCATGGCCTACGGGCCGGGGGAGACCCGCTTCGTGGAGGAGAAGCGTCACTTCGCCAAGCCCATCGCCATCAGCGAGACCGTCTACCTCGACAGGGAGCGCTGCATCCTCTGCGACCGCTGCACCCGCTTCGCCGACGAGGTGGCCGGCGACGCCCTCATCCACTTCATGGGCCGCGGCAATCACACTGAGGTCAACACATTCCCCGATGAGCCTTTCGCCTCGTACTTCTCGGGTAACACCGTTCAGATCTGCCCGGTGGGCGCACTGACCGCGGCGCCGTACCGCTTCAAGGCCCGCCCCTGGGATCTCACCGAGACGCTGTCCACCGCCTGGGTCGACAGCCTGGGAGCCAGGGTGGCGGTGCAGGCGTCGCGCAACCGGGTGCTGCGAGTGCTGGGTGCCGACGCCGACGCGGTCAACTGGGGCTGGTTGACGGACAAGGAGCGCTTCGGCTTCGAGGCTCTCAACAGCGCCGAGCGCCTCTCCGCGCCGATGCTGAGGGACGCAGCAGGCAGTGGGGTCTCAGAGTGGCGGGAGGCAGGCTGGGGAGAGGCGCTCGACCGGATCGCCGGCGCGGTGGGCGCGGTACCGCCCGAGCGTGTGGCCGTGCTGGGTGGTGCCCGGCTCAACAACGAGGCCCAGTACATGTGGGCCAAGCTGGCCAAGGGAGTGATCGGCACCGACAACGTCGACGCCCAGCTCGACGACGGCCTCGACCCCGCAGTGGTCCTCGGCCTGCCCAGAGCCACCATCGACGACGCCTGCCGGCCCGGCGCCACCGTGGTGCTGATCGGCCCGGACCCCAAGGAGGAGCTGGGCACCCTGTATCTGCGGCTGCGCCACGCCGTCATCAACGACGGCGTGAATCTGATCGAGGTCACGCCATGCGCGACCGGCCTGTCGCACCTGGCCCGGCATTCGCTGCGCCCCCGCCCCGGCACCACGGCTCAACTGGTGAGTTCGTTGGCAGCTGCGGCTGCCGGTGACGGGTTCGAGGCCGGAAGCACCGGCGTGGACCGGTCCGAGCTGGAGGCGGCGGCACAGTGCCTCGCCGATGCCGATGGCGGTGTGACCGCTGTGCTGGGCCGGGCGTCGCTGGCCGAGGGAGCAGAGGTGGTCACCGCAGCTGCGATGGAGCTGTCGGCGCTGCCGTCGGTGCGCTTCCTGCCCGCGTTGCGGAGGGGCAACGTCATGGGCGCGCTGGAGACAGGACTGGCGCCGGAGCTGCTGCCCGGCCGCGTGCGGCTTGACGGCGTCGAAGACAAGGGTTTCCTGGTTGAGGCCTGGCCGCGGCTTCCGGCGGCCGCAGGGCTGGATGCCGCCGGCGTTCTCAGGGCAGCCGCTCGCGGCGACATCGACGTGCTCGTACTCGTCGGCGCCGATCCTCTGAACGACTTCATCGACCGCGACCTCGCCTACCGGGGCCTGCGAGGAGCGGGGCTCGTGGTGGCCGTGGACCTGTTCCTGAACGACTCGGCCACACTGGCCGCCGACATCGTGCTTCCGGCCGCCGGTCCCACCGAATGCGACGGCACCTTCACCAACCTGGAGGGCCGCGTGAGCCTCATGAGCCGCAAGGTCACCCCGCCGGGAACGTCCCGCCCCGACTGGATGATCGCGGCCGACCTGGCCGAAAGACTCAAGCCAGGCTCAACCGAGGGCCTCGACTCCCCCGAGTCCATAAGAGCCGAACTAGTCCGAGTGTCCGCCGTCCACAGTCCGCTCACAGAGGAGGCGCTGAACTCGAGCCCCGTCGAAGGAGTGCTCCTCACGCGCCCCGGCGAGGCCGGGGGGTGGCGCAGGTCCGGGCGGCCGACAATGGGGCGAAGCCCCGTCGGCCGGACGGAGCCTGCGACAGGACCCGCCGGCCGGGAGGACGACGCTGCGACAGGACCCGCCGGCCGGGAGGACCCTGAGGAAGCGCCCGAAGGGTCATTCCTGCTAGTGGCCACCCGCACGATGTACGACGACGGCACAATGTTGCGCCACTGCCCGTCGAGCCAAGGCCTGGCCCCAACTGCATCCGCCCGCATCAACCCGGCTGACCTCGACTCGATCGGTCTGGACGAAGGTGCCGCCGTTCGGGTCGTCTCCGACTTCGGTCACATCGAGGCGAACCTGACCGCCGACGTCGGCGTGCCGGCCGGATCCCTGAGGGTCCACTGGCTGGCGCCCGGCGCGCCCGCCAACGCTCTCATCGCCGCGGGCACCGATGTGACGGTGGTCGAGGTGGAGGCCCGATGAGCGGCACCCTCGTGCTGGCCGCCGATCCCATGCTGGCGGGAGACATCGGCCTGGTCGAGGTCGTGCTGACGCTGGCCAAGGCGGTGGTGGCCTTCGCGTTCCTGCTGGTGGCCGTGATGCTGATGATCTGGTTCGAGCGCAAGCTGCTGGGAGGGATGCACCAGCGGTTCGGGCCCACGATCGCCGGGCCCTTCGGCATCCTGCAGACCCTTGCCGACGGCACGAAGCTCTTCTTCAAGGAGGACTTGGTGCCGGACCGGTCGGACCGGTTCGTGTTCAAGCTGGCGCCGTACCTGTCGCTCATCCCGGCCTTCCTGGCGTTCGCGATCGTCCCGCTCGGCGGAGACTTCAACAACGGTGGCCTGGTCGAGTGGTGGGGTCGCACCACCTACCTTCAGGTGGCCGACCCGCCGATCGGGATCCTGCTGTTCCTGGCCATGAGCTCGGTCGCCGTCTACGGCGTGATGCTGGCCGGGTGGTCGTCGGGGTCCAAGTACCCGCTGCTGGGGTCGGTGCGGGCGTCGGCGCAGATGGTGAGCTACGAGGCCGCGCTGGGTCTGGCGGTGGCGTCGATCGTGTTGGTGACGGGAGGCCTGTCCACCCATGACATGGTGGCTGTGCAGGCGGCCGAGGGCTACTTCGGCATCATTCCCCGCTGGAACGTGATCGTCACCGGCCTGGTGCCCTTCATCGTGTTCATGATCGCAGGCACGGCCGAGCTCAACCGCCCGCCCTTCGACCTGGTCGAGGCCGAGCAGGAGCTCGTGGGAGGCTTCCACACCGAGTACTCGTCGATCCGTTTCGCGCTGTTCTTCCTGGCCGAGTTCATGAACACCATCACGATGTCGGCCATCATCGTCACCCTGTTCTTCGGCGGCCCGGCCGGCCCGGTGCTGGTGAGCGAGGTGGGCGGTGTCGGCATCGCTTGGGCGTGGGGCGTGGCCTGGTTCTTCCTGAAGCTGTTCGTGCTGCTGTTCTGCTTCGTGTGGATGCGGGCCACGCTGCCCCGGTTCCGCTACGACCAGCTCATGGACCTCGGATGGAAAGCGCTCATACCGGTGGCGCTGGGCTGGTTCCTGTTCCTCGCCGCTCTGGAGGTGGGCCGCGATCAGGGCTGGAGCGAGGCCGCGGTCACCATCGTGTCGCTGCTGGTGTTCGCCGGAGCGGCCCTTCTGCTGGTCCGGGCGGTGCGAAGCGGACGCCGCAGCCGCGACCGCGAGGCAGCCCGCTCCGACGAACGTTCCGACCCGGTGGAGGAGAGGGCCTGACATGGGTTACCTGCACGGTTTCGCCGTCACCCTGCGCCAGTTGTTCCTGCCCCGGGTCACCACCGACTACCGGGGTGGCTTCGACGACTCGCCCAAGGACGTCAAGCGGCCCAAGCCGGAGCGACTGCACGGTCGCCACGTGCTCAACCGCTACGACGACGGCATGGAGAAGTGCATCGGCTGTGAGCTGTGCGCGGGCGTGTGCCCGGCCGACTGCATCTACGTGCGCGGCGCCGACAACGATCCCGACGATCCGGTCGCGCCGGGCGAGCGCTACGGCTACGTGTACGAGATCAACTACCTGCGTTGCATCCATTGCGATCTGTGCGTGGAGGCCTGCCCCACCCAGGCCATCACCGAGTCGAAGCTGTTCGAGTTCTCGTTCACCGGCCGCGACGACGCCATCTACACCAAAGACGAGCTGCTGGTGGACGACGACGGCCGGCCCCGCCGGATGCCGTGGGAGGACTGGCGGGAGGGCGACGACGCGCTGACCTCAGGCTGGATGCGGGCCACTTCGCCCTCCGGCGATCACCGCTACGTGGGCGAGGTGGCCTGGGCCGGTGAGCTCGGCTACGGCGTGCGCTCCGCTGAGCCCGCCGATGAGGAAGCCCCGGCCGGCGAAGGGCGGAGCGATGGCTGAGGCGGTGTTCGTCGTTTCGGCGGCGATCATTCTGGCCGGCGCCATCGGCGTGGTGGCCAGCCGCAACCCGGTGCATGCCGCCCTGTTCCTGGTGCAGACGCTGGTGGGTGTGGCCGTTCTGTTCGTGCTGAACGACGCCCACTTCCTGGCTGCGGTCCAGGTGGTCGTGTACGCCGGCGCCATCGTGATCCTCTTCCTGTTCGTCATCATGCTGCTGGGCGTCGACAAGGCCGAGGAATTGAGAATCGAGCCCATCTTCGGGCAGCGACCGCTGGCCGCCGTTGTCGGTGCGGCCCTGGCCGCGGTGCTGGGAACGGTGGTCATCACCGGCGCTGACGTGCTCACCGGGCTGCGCCGCGCCGGCGGCGACCGGGCTCTCGACGGCGACGCCACCGACATCGAGCGCATGGGTCGCGTGCTGTTCAGCGAGTTCGCCTTCGCGGTGGAGATCACCGCGGCCCTGCTGACCGTGGCCGTGGTGGGCGCAGTGGTCCTGACTCGCCGGGCGTCCCGCTCCGACGCCTCCGAGACGGCCGACGCGGAGGCGGCGTGATGGATCTGGCCGGGCTTTCTGTGGGCTGGTACCTGGCGCTGTCGGTCGCGCTCTTCGCCATCGGCGGGGTGGGCCTGCTGGTGCGGCGCAACCCGCTTGTGATGTTCATGTGCGTGGAGCTGATGCTCAACGCCGTGAACGTGGCCTTCGTTGCGCTCGGTGCCGGGCTCAACGATGTGGGTGGTCAGGTCGCGGTGTTCTTCGTGCTGGTGGTGGCGGCCACCGAGGTGGTGATCGGTCTCGCACTGGTAGTGGCCATCAACCGGCGGCGCTCCGGCGCGACCGCCGACGACGTCTCGCTTCTGAAGGGCTGAGATGCGAGCGGTCGCCAAGACTCTCCTGAGGGACTGAGATGCTCGAGGCCGCCTGGTTGATCTGCGCGTTCCCGCTGGCCGGCTTCGCGGTGCTGCTGGCGCTGGGCCGCCGTCTCGGCGAGCCCCGGGCCGGCTGGCTGGCGACGCTGGCCATGGCCGGCTCCTTCGTGTGCTCCGCGGCTGTCTTCTTCAGCCTGATGGGCCGCGACCCGGCCGAGCGCCGCTTCGTCGTCACCCTGTTCGAGTGGGTTCCGGCCGGTGACTTCTCGGTCGATGCCGGCCTGCTCGTCGATCCGCTGTCGGTGACGATGGCGCTGTTCGTCACCGGTGTGGGGACCCTCATCCACCTCTACGCCATCGGCTACATGCACGGCGACGGCGACTTCTCGAAGTTCTTCGTCTATCTCAACCTGTTCGCCTTCTCGATGCTGGTGCTGGTATTGGGCGACAGCCTGGCCCTCACCTTCCTGGGCTGGGAGGGGGTGGGCGTGTGCTCCTACCTGCTCATCTCGTTCTGGTTCACCGACGAGGCCAACGCCACCGCGGGCAAGAAGGCCTTCATCACCAACCGGGTGGGCGACTGGGGCTTCATGCTGGCGATGTTCTGGGCCTTCGGCGCGCTGGGGTCGGTGCGCTACCTGGACCTGTTCGGTCAGGCCGGCTCGCTGTCGTCCACCACTGCGACCGCCATCGTGATCCTGCTGTTCCTGGGTGCGGCCGGAAAGTCGGCCCAGCTGCCCCTCTACATCTGGCTTCCCGACGCCATGGCCGGTCCCACCCCTGTCTCGGCGCTCATCCATGCGGCCACCATGGTCACGGCCGGCGTCTACCTGATGGTGCGGGTCAACCCGCTGATCGCGGTAGCCGACGCCTGGGCGCCCGACGTCATTGCCTGGGTGGGGGTGGCCACCGCCCTGTTCGCGGCCGGTGCGGCCATGGCCCAGAACGACATCAAGAAGGTGCTGGCCTACTCGACGATCAGCCAGCTCGGCTACATGATGCTCGCCGTGGGCACGGGCGCCTATGTGGCCGCCATCTTCCACATGGTCACCCACGCCTTCTTCAAGGCGCTGCTGTTCCTGGGGTCCGGCTCGGTCATCCACGCCCTCGACGGCGACCAGGACATGCGCCGCTACGGCGCGTTGCGGGCCGCCATGCCGGTCACCGCGGTCACGTTCATCGTGGGTTGGCTGGCCATCGCCGGGGTGCCGCCTTTCGCGGGGTTCTGGTCCAAGGACGAGATCCTGGCCTATGCGTGGGATGCCAGCCCGGCGCTGTGGGTGGTGGGGATCGTCACCGCGGTGCTGACCGCCTTCTACATGAGCCGGCTGGTGTTCATGACGTTCTACGGCGAGGCTCGCCACGGCGACGACGCCCACCCCCATGAGCCGTCTCGGCTGATGACGGCGCCGCTGGTGGTGCTGGCCGGCGCGGCGGCGGTGGCCGGGGGGCTCAACCTGCCGTTCACCAAGGACCTTCACTTCCTGGGATCGTGGCTGGAGCCTTCGCTGTTCGGCAACGAGGCCCACCTGAGCCTGGGCGGCGGGGCCCAGTGGCTGCTGGCGCTGGTGTCGATGGCCGGCGCGGCGGTCGGGATCGCGGGTGCGGCGGCGGTGTACCTGCAGCACCGGCTGCCGGCCAGCCGGGTGGAGTTGCCTGCCGCGGCCCGGGCCTTCTACGTCGACGAGGCGTGGACGCGCTTCGTGGGCGGGCCGGGGCGGAGGGCCTTCGAGGGGGTCGCCGCCTTCGACGCCAACGTGGTGGACGGCGCGGTGGACGGCGTGGGCCGCTCGGTGCGGGCCGGCGGCGCCCTGTTGCGGAGGGTGCAATCGGGCTTCGTTCGGTCGTACGCACTGCTGACCGCGGCCGGAGCCGTCGCGCTGCTGGTCTGGTTCCTCGCCAGGACGAGCTTCTAGATGGGCGCGCTCGCTTCAACGTCCTTCCCGGCCGCTCTGACCGTGCTGGTGCTGGTCCCGGTGGCAGGGGCCCTGGTGCTGCTGGCGATGCCCCGTACCAGACCAGACCTGTTCAAGCCGGTCGCCCTGGTGGCCTCGACGGTGTCCGCGGTACTGGCGGTGTGGGTGCTCGCCGAGTTCGACGCCGGCGCGGCGGCCGTATTCCAGTTCTGGCAGCAGTACGAGTGGATCTCGGGCTGGGGCATCTCGTGGCAGGTCGGCGTGGACGGGTTGTCGCTGTTCCTGGTGGTGATGACCGCTCTCATCTTCCCGCTGGCCATCGTCGGCGTGGACGCCGAGCACTCGCCCAAGCCCTACTACGCCTGGATGCTGGTGCTGGAGGCGGGCTGCCTGGGCACGTTCGTGGCCCTCGACCTGGTCATGTTCTTCGTCTTCTTCGAGATCGTGCTGGTGCCCATGTACTTCCTGATCGGCGGTTGGGGCCACGGGCGGAGGGCCTACGCGGCCATCAAGTTCTTCCTGTTCACCATGTTCGGCTCGGCCCTGATGCTGGTGGCCATCGTGGCTCTGGCGTTCCTGCACTCCTCCGGCAGTGGCGGTGATGTCACCTTCGATCTGGTGACTATCGCCACCGATCAGCTTCTGGCCACCAACACGGCCCGCTGGCTGTTCCTGGCCTTCGCCCTGGCCTTCGCAGTGAAGGTGCCGCTGTTCCCGGTGCATACCTGGCTCCCCGACGCCCACACCAACGCGCCCACCGCGGGCTCGGTGATCCTGGCCGCGGTCATGCTGAAGCTCGGCACCTACGGCCTGGTGCGCTTCGGGCTGTACCTGTTCCCGGAGGCGTCGGTCTACTTCGCGCCGCTGATGGTCACGCTCGGCGTGATCGGCATCATCTACGGCGCCATCGCCGCGGCCATGCAGCGTGACCTCAAGCGGCTGGTGGCCTACTCATCCGTGGCCCACCTCGGCTTCATCGTGATCGGCACCTTCGCGCTCAACACCGAGGGTCTCACCGGCGGCGTGCTGCAGATGGTCAACCACGGAGTGTCCACCGGGGCGCTGTTCCTGTTGGTGGGCATGATCTACGAGCGCCGCCACACCCGCGAGATCTCCGAACTCGGCGGGTTGCAGAAGCCGGCTCCGCTGCTGGCCGCGGTGTTCATGGTGGTGATGCTCTCGTCGGTCGGGCTGCCGGGCCTCAACGGGTTCGTGGGAGAGCTGCTGGTGCTGCTGGGCGCATTCAACGCCCACCGCTGGTGGGCAGTGGTCGCGGCCGCGGGTGTGATCCTGGCCGCGGTCTACCTGCTGTGGGCCTACCAGCGGGTGTTCCACGGCCCGGCCTCCGGCGCCAACGCCGAGACGCCGGACCTGCGCTGGCGCGAGGGCCTGGTGATGGTGCCGTTCATCGCGGCCATCGTGTTCATGGGCGTCTATCCCAAGCCGGTGATCGAGCGGATCGAGCCGGCTGTGGACGCCATCATCGCTCATGTGGAGGACAATGTGGCGGGCTTCGCGGAGCCCGTCGCCGACGTGCATCCTTCGGTGAGCCTCGACGATCTGGCCAGGTCGATGGACGAGGCCGACCATAACGGTGACGACCACGACGGTGACGACCACGACGGTGACGGCCATCACGATGGTGACGACCACGACGAGGGAGCCGGCTAATGGGCGCGGTACTGGCCCAGCTTCCGGTGCAGACCCCCGACATCGACTGGACGGGGCTGTTGCCGGTTCTGCTGCCTGCCGCGGGCGCGCTGGTGCTGCTGATGGTGCGCTCGCTGGTGCCGGGCCGGCTGCTGCCCCTGGCGCTGGATGCCGTCTGGACGTTCGCGGTCGCGGTTGCCGGCATTGTCTCGGTGATAGTCCTGTGGCAGCGCGACACCGCAGTCCAGGCCTTCGCCAGCCAGTTGGTGATGGACCAGATGGCGCTGTTCGTGACCGCGGTGGTTCTCGGTTCGGTGGCTCTGGCCGCTCCGACCCTTCCCCGGTACTGCAAACGGGTCGGGGTCGCCAGCGCGGAGCTCTGCGTGCTGATCCTGCTGGCCGCGTCCGGGGCGGTGGTCATGGCCGGGGCGGCCGACCTCATCGTGCTGTTCCTGGGGCTGGAGACGATGTCCATTGCGGCCTATGTGATGGCCGCGCTCAACCTGCGCCGCCTCGAGTCGCTGGAGGCCGGTCTCAAGTACTTCGTCCTCGGTGCGTTCTCCACCGCGTTCCTGCTGTTCGGCATCGCGCTGGTCTACGGCGCGATCGGCACCACCAACCTGGAAGGGATCGGCGACTATCTCGACACCTTCATCGTGCTTCGCGACGGGATGCTGCTGGCCGGCCTGGCCATGCTGCTGGTGGGCTTGGGCTTCAAGGTGGCCGCGGCGCCGTTCCACGCCTGGGCGCCCGACACCTACGTGGGCGCGCCGACGCCGGTGACCGCCCTCATGGCTTCGGCGGTGAAGGCGGCCGGTTTCGCGGCGCTCATCCGGGTCTTCGTGGAGGCGCTGGGCGTGCGAGCCGACGACTGGCGGCCGGCCGTGTTCGCGCTGGCGTGCGCCACCCTGGCGGTCGGATCGGTTCTGGCCGCGGTCCAGAGCGATGCCAAGCGGATCCTCGCCTACTCGTCGATCTCGCACGCGGGCTTCATCCTCGTCGGCGTGCAGGCCGCCTCCGACGAGGGCGTAGCCGCGGTGCTGTTCTACCTGGCCGCCTACTCAGTGATCGCGGTGGGCAGCTTCACGGTGGTGGCCGTGCTGTCGGGCCAACGCGACGACCGCACCGGCCTGGACACCCTGGCCGGCCTAGGCACCCGCCGACCTGCGCTGGCGCTGGGGCTGACCATCCTGCTGCTGGCCCAGGCCGGCGTGCCGTTCACGTCGGGCTTCGTGGCCAAGTTCTCGGTCATCGCCGCGGCCGTCGAGGCCCGCTCGTACTGGCTGGCGGTGGTGGCCATGGTGAGCGCGGTGGTCGCAGCGTTCGCCTACCTGCGGGTGGTGGTGGCCATGTACTTCCGCGACTCCGGCGACGAAGGCGGGACAGCCGCGGAAGCGTCCAAGCCCGCAACCGGCTTCGGCGCAGGAGCGGTGATCGTGGTCGCGGTGCTGTTGACGGTGGCCATGGGCGTGGTCCCCGGCGTGCTGGAATCCCTGTCCAGCACGGCCGCCGGCCTGTGACGCGATCCGATGAGCCTCTACTACGTCCAGAAGTTCCTCTACGAACTGAATCGCGATCCGAGCCTTCAAGAGGCCTACCTTGCCGATCGGCGTGCTGTGCTCGAGTCGTACGACCTCGACGACACCGAAGTCGAGGCGCTAATCGCTCCCGACATCGGTCTGCTCTATGTCCTCGGCGTCAACGGGCAGATCCTGATGCACTTCGCAGCCCTGCATCAGATCGAGTGGGCCGACTACCTCCAGCGGATGCGTGACGGCGTCTCCGAGCACGGACCGGTGCGCGCCGGGGTGTACGCCATGAGCGGGTACGAGGGTGTCGACGCCCACGCGGCCGCGCTCGGCCAGCAGAGCCGTACCTGAGTCAGCAAATCTCGGTGCAAGAAATGTGTATCAGGCACACAAGAGAAACCCGAGATTCCTCAGGCGGCGGTGAGGTCGTAGGTCGCGATGGTGCAGCCCACCGCGAAGATGGGGACCGGCTGGTAGCAGTGCACGGTGCCGGGTGCCCCTGAAGCCGCCGCGCTGATAGCGATGAAGGTGCGGATCTCGAATGCGCCCTGGCCCGCCTCGGCATAAACGGACCGGTCGTCGTAGTCGAGCAGCGCATCGCGGTCGTTGCGGCACCAGCGGTCGAGGAAGTCTCGGTCCCAGGCCTCATTGATCTTTCCCGAGTCGGGCGTCGCCGGCCAGTGGGAGATCCCGCCGGTTCCGATGACCGCCACCCGCTCGGGCACGAGATCGGCGGCCCTCCGGATCGACTCACCGAACGCCCAGACCCGTCCATAGGGGGCGAGAGGCGGGCCCTGGCAGTTGATGTTGACCGGAATGATCGGCAGGTCGTACTCGGGGGTAAGGAAGTGGAGCGGCACCGCGATCCCGTGATCGAGCTTCCACTCCTCGGCGTAGGAGACATCCGACGTGCCCATGATCTCGGTGATCAGACGCTGGGACAGGTCTCGATCCCCCGGCACCACGAACCGCTCGATCCCCAGCCACCCCGGATCCTCGATGGGCCCTTCGTAGTAGTCGGCCATCCCGATGGCGAAGCTCGGCATGTTGTTCATGAAGAAATTGCCGAAGTGCTCGGCGGCCACGACCATCAAGGCGTCGGGCCGGGCCTCGGCCAGGGCCGCGGCCATCTCGCCGTAGGCCGAGTAGACCTTGTCCCTCACTTCCGGATCGGCCTGGTCGGCTCGTCCGACGATGCCCGGAGCGTGGCTGCAGACTCCTGCGAACACGAGGGGCATGATCGCAGCGTAGACCGCTGGTCTAGGTTGTCGGCGGTGATCTCGGCTGAAGTGAGGGCTGCTTTCGAGCGCGACGGCGTGGTCCGGATCCCGGGTGCAGTGGACGGCGAGTGGGTGGCGCGGATCCTGGAGGACGCCCAGACGCAACTGGATGATCCAGGGCCGTGGGTCACCGACACAAACCCTGGCGCAGCCCAGGACCGCCTGTTCACCACCCGGTACCGCTGGCAGCACGCGCCGGTGATCCGCGACTTCGTGTTCTCGTCGCCCATCGCGGCGATGGCGGCATCGCTGACCGGCTCGGGGAGGATGCGCTTCTACTTCGATCACCTGCTGGTGAAGGAGCCCCTCACCTCGGCGCCCACGCCGTGGCACCAGGACATTCCCTACTGGCCCTTCCTCGGCAAGCAGATCGTGTCGGCGTGGGTCGCGGCCACCAGCAGCCGGGTGAGCCACAGTTCGCTCGAGTTCGTGAGAGGCTCGCACCGTTGGGACGCGTACTACGCCCCGACGTCGTTCGACGGCCAGGGTGGCTGGACCGAGGACTTCAAGGGCGATCCCATGCCGAACATCGAGGAGGCCCGCGGCCGCTCCGACTGCCCCTACGAGATCGTCGGGTTCGATGTCGAGCCCGGCGACGCCATCTTCTTCTCGGCCTGGATCATCCATGGCTCGCCCGCCAACGAGAGCCGCGAGCGCCGGGTTGCGCTGTCCACCCGGTGGCTGGGCGACGATGCCACCTGGTACCCGCATCCGGGCTGCGATCCCACCGTCACCCAGGACGACACCACCGCAGTACCAGGTGAGTACCCCGCTGACGACGAGAGGTTCCCGCTGGTGCACGGGCCTGGAGGCCGAGCGGCCCGTGAGCGAAGCGAACGAGAGCGGAAGTGACTAGGCCGGCAACGGTCGGCCTAATCGGACTCCATCTGCTTCAACTCGGCATCGATCTCGTCCATCAGCAATACCAAGTCGATGATGTCGTGGCTGGTGACCGAGCCCAGGAACCGGCCGGAATCCTGGTCCAGCACGGGAATGACCGACTGCGAGCCGTTGGTCATCCTCTCCAGGGCGTCGTGGATCGCCTCGTCGGGCCGCGCCGCCAGATGGTTCGCCCGCAGCACGTCACGCAGCAGAGCCTTGGCCTGCGAGCCCCGGCGAATCGAGCGGAGCCCGCTGGTCGAGACGACTCCCGAGACTTCGCCGTCATCGACGACCAGGTAGTCGGTCTGGTTGGGAACGGTCCAGGCGTCGATGAACTCTGCCACGCTGGTGTCGGAGCGCGGGTACTCGCGGGTCGTGTCCAGCACGGTGCGGACCTCGATGCCCTCCAGGGCGTAACGGGCGAACGAAGGCGGCACAGAACCGGGGAGTGCGGGGTGCTCCTTCAGCGTCGTCCGCCTTACCGCGAAGTTGATCACCGACGGCATGAACATGATGTAGCCGAACATGATCATCACCAGCAGCGAGAACACATCCTCGTCGATCACGCCGCTCTCGAGAAGGACCAGCAGGAAGGCGATTTCTGCGACGCCCTTGGACATCAGACCGGTGGCCAGCGCGAAGGGTGCGTCGATCCGGGTCACGTACGTGCCGATGAATGCTCCAGCGAACTTCCCGACCAGAGGCACCAGAACCAGGGCGACGATCGTGGAGGCGGGCAGGTCGGTGAAGGACAGGTCGAAGTACAAGCCGGCCGAGGCGAAGAACAGCGGGACGAAGAGGCCCTCCGAGGCGCTGCGCATGCCGGGCATGATGTCGTTGCGCACCCCTTGGGAGAGTCCCGACAGGGCCGCACCGAACAGCAGCGCCCCGATGGTGCCGTGCAGGCCCATCTTCTCGGCTCCCACGACCATCAGGAAGAGCCCTCCGATGAGGAGGCCGAATGAGAGCTGGGGAACGTTCACGAAGCGCTGCAGGCCGACGATGGCCACCGGCAGCACCTTCGCCGACAGCAGCCAGGCCAGTATCACGAAGGCAACGATTTTGCCGACGAGGGCCAGAACCGAGAGCGCGGTCACGCGGGGGAGGGTCTCACCTATGGTGAAGCCCACCACGAGCAGTGAAGCGATCTCGGCGATGATCACGATGGTGAAGATCTTGAGCCCTATGGGCTGCCTGAGGGTTCCGGAGTCCGACAGGACCTTGGCTGCGAGGCCGAGGCTCGAGAGCGACAGCACCCCGGCCAGCGCCAGCGCCTCGTTGAACTCCAGTCCCAGCCCCAGATCGAGCCCGAATAGGTCGGATGTGACCGCGAGGGCTGCTACCAGCGATATGACGACCGAGATCATGGCCGCCGCGAAGTAGCGGCCGCCGATCGTCACCACGAAGCCCGGGACGTCGATCTCGTCGAGCCCCACGATGAAGAACAGCACGAAGATGCCTATCTCCAGGAACAGCTGGAGGTCGTGCGTGGGTTCGACCAGCCCCGTGACCGGGCCGAGCAACACGCCGGTCAGCGTGAAGGCGATGATCGAGTTCAGGCCGAAACGGCCAAGCGCGCCCTCCAGCAGTTTGGCGACAACGATAAGCAGCCCGATTGGTAGGAGTACGTCCAGCAACCGTGACCCTCCCCAGGTGACGGCGTCGAGAGAGCGGAACGACAGTATCCCGCTGACGCCGGTCGGGCCGCTATGGGGACTTCGAGCCGCCGGGCCTGATCGCGGCCCGTCCCGGCGATTGTGGTGGCCCGGTAGGCGCGTACCGGGTCGAGGGGCTAGCATGTCGTCCCGTCAGGCGGCTACGGTCAGCCGGCAGCTGTTTCGCTATACCGAGGAGACGCGGTTCATTGAATATCAGCACTGACAGGCAGGGGGGAGCGTTGATTGCAATGGCTGAGGGCCGCGTCGACGGTGCCAACGCCCTTGAGTTTCACGAAGCCCTCGAGGCCGCCATCAGCCCGGACGATACGGGGATGGTGCTGGACTTCGAAGGCATCTCCTATATCAGCAGCGCCGGCCTGCGCGTAGTTCTGCTCGTTGCCAAGACGCTCCAGAAGCAGAACGCCAAGATGGCTGTCTGCTCGCTGTCCGATTCGATCCGGGAGATCTTCGAGATCAGCGGGTTCGACAAGATCATCCCGGTCCACGGATCGCGCGCCGACGCGCTCGCCGGGGTCGGCGGCTGATCACTTCTTGACCTCCGGCTAGGCGGCAAGGTCCCCCAGCCCCTTCCAGTTACCTGCACGCGCCCGCTCGGCCTGCTGTGCTTCCCGCTCTTGTTCGCTGCGCTCACGGGCCGCTCGGGCCACGGCCTCGCCCGTAAGCAGACTCGCGCCCCTGCCCGCTCGGCCTGCTGTGCTTCCCGCTCTTGTTCGCTGCGCTCACGGGCCGCTCGGGCCACGGCCTCGCCCGTAAGGCAGACTCGCGCCCCTGCCCGCTCGGCCTCTGAGCGGGTACGTTCTCGCTATGGCTGGCGAGCGCGACCGACGGCCACTGGCGGTGGCCTGGGACGAGGCGCGGGAGGTGCTCGTCGTGGTGTTGCTGGCCACCGCGCTGCTGCACGTGGTCGCGCCCATGATCCGGTACGCCGGGATCGATCGTCGCTACCCGTGGTGGGATGACCTCCACAGCGCGCTCACCAACGTCAATGCCCTGACCGGCCTCCTGCTGGTGGGCGCGGCCGTCGCGGTATGCACCACCCCAGCCTCCGACATGGTCCCCCGGCTGCGGCAATCGGTCTACTGGGCGTCGGTTGCGGTGGCCCTTCTCGGCGTGCTCGCGATCATCAATGTCCTGTCGGTGCCGTCTGCCGGCGACGCAACCGCAATGCGGCTGGCGGTCGTGGCCTGGCGCCCGGGACCGGCCGTGCTGCTATCGGGTTGCGCGGCCTGGATGGCTCGCCGAGTGGTGCTTCTCGGCTAGAGGCCGAGCGGAGATGCCCACTCTCGGCTGACGCGTCGCGGGCCACCGCGCCGGTAAGCTTCCGGCCCGTGTCGGAGTTCCTGCGCACCTATCTGACCGTCGGCATATTCGGGGCTCTCGGCGCCGTCATCGTGGCCGCGCTCCTGGGTGCGGGCCGCATCCTGCGGCCGTCCCGCCCCACCCCGGCAAAGGTCGAGAACTACGAGTCCGGCGTCGACCCCATCGGGGACATGTGGTCGCAGGCCAACATCCGCTACTACGTCTTTGCCCTGCTGTTCGTGCTGTTCGACGTGGAGGCTGTGTTCATCTTCCCGTGGGCCGCCCGCCTGGAGGCCTACGCGCTGTTCGGCCTGGTCGAGATGGCCATCTTCATCTTCATCCTGCTCCTCGGCCTGCTCTATGCCTGGCGCAAGAGGATGCTCAGATGGGTATGAGCGCGCCGAGCTTCGCGGGGGGACCCAGATGGGTATGAGCGCGCCGAGCTTCGCGGGGGGACCCAGATGGGTCTAGTCGAGTCGGGCAAGATGCCCAAGCCCCTGTCGACGCTGCTCAACATGAGCCGCAAGTACTCGCTGTGGGTGTACCAGTGGGGCCTGGCCTGCTGCGCCATCGAGATGGGGGCAGCCTTCGGCTCGCCCCGCTACGACGTCATGCGCCTTGGCGTGATCCCCCTGCCCGCCAGCCCCCGGCAGGCCGACCTGGTGGTGATCTCCGGCACCGTCACCGACAAGATGGCGCCCTCGGTGCGTCGCCTGTACGAGCAGATGCCCGATCCCAAGTACGTCATCTCCATGGGTTCGTGCGCCAACTGCGGCGGTCCGTACTGGGACAGCTATTCGGTCACCAAGGGTGTCGATCAGATCATTCCGGTCGACGTGTACGTGCCCGGCTGCCCGCCCCGACCCGAGGCCCTGCTCGAGGGGATCGTCATGCTGCAGGAGCGCATCCAGAACGAGGACATGGGGGAGCGCTGGAGGGGTGAGCCGATTGTCGTCGACTGACGCCGTCGAAGCCGGCGCTGAAGCCGCTGAAGCCGACGCCCCCGCCGTCGACGTTGAGGCCGAGGCGCTGCTGGCCCGCCTGGGCGACGCACTGGGCGACGGCCTCGTCGAGTCGCACACAGACCAGGGCGCGGTCTGGGTGCGAGTGGAGCGCGACGCCTGGGCCGGTCTCGCCGGCTTCCTGCGCGACGAGGAGGGCTTCGGGTTCTTCAACTTCCTCTCGGCCATCGACTGGATGCCGTCGCCGTTCGGGCGCGACATGGACAGCTCCGTGGACAACGCGCTCGATCCTCCCGAGCCCAAGGAGCCTGCTCCCACCGAGACTGGGGTGGCCGGCGGGGACACCCGCTTCCAGCTCCTGGCCCGGGTCAACGACGTGACCTCGGGTCGCTCCATCATCGCCAAGGCGGACCTGCCGGCCGACGATCTGCGGGCCCCCAGCTGGGTGGCGGTCTACCCGGGAGCCGACTGGCACGAGCGCGAGGCCTGGGAGATGTTCGGGATCGACTTCGACGGTCACCCCGGCCTTCGCCACATCTATCTCCCCGGCGAGTTCGAGGGGCATCCGCTGCGCAAGGACTACCCACTGCTGGCACGCCGGGTCAAGCCCTGGCCCGGCCTCGTCGACGTCGAGCTGATGCCCTCCACGGACGACGGTGGCGACGCCACCGAGGGTGCAGCGCCGTGACCGTCACCGAGCGTCAGCAGCTCAGCTACATCGCCGCGCAGGCCGCCGACGCCCGCGTCAACCTGGAGATCGAGACCGAGGGCATGACCCTCAACATCGGTCCCCAGCATCCGGCCACCCACGGCACCCTGCGCATCGTGGCCAAGCTCGACGGCGAGCAGGTGGTGGCGGCCGAGCCGGTCATGGGCTACATGCACCGGGGCTACGAGAAGCTGGCCGAGGTCCGCACCTACCCGCAGGTCACCACGTTGATCAACCGCATCGACTGGCTGGGCAGCTTCGCCAACGAGGTGCCGTTCATCCTGGCCGCCGAGCGGCTCATGGAGGTGGAGGCCCCGCCCCGGGCCCAATGGATCCGCACGATCCTCTTCGAGCTGAGCCGCATCGCCAACATCACGCTGTTCCTGGGCGACATGGCGGTGCAGGTGGGGGCCATCACCCCGGTGTTCTTCGCCTTCCGCGACCGCGAGCATGTCCTCAACCAGATAGAGGCCGCCACCGGCGGGCGGTTCCATCCCAACTTCGACCGCATCGGCGGCCTCAAGGACGACCTCCCGGCCGGCTGGGTCGCCGAGACCCGCCAGGCCATGCGCAAGATCCGCGCCTTCTGCGACGAGATCGAGGAGTTGGTCGAGGGCAACGAGATCTTCCAGGCCCGCACCCGAGGCATCGGCGTCATCCCGCCCGACGTCGGCCTGTCCTATGGCCTCACCGGGGCCAACATCCGGGCTTCCGGGGTGGATTGGGACGTGCGCCGGGACAGCCCGTGCGGGCTGGTCCACGACCAGGTCGACTGGAAGGTGTGGACCCACCCCGACGGCGACTCGTTCGCCCGGTTCTGGGTGCGCATGCAGGAGACCCGGGAGGCCACCAAGATCGTCGACCAGCTGCTTGACGGGATCCCGTCGGGGCCGATCATGGCCAAGGTGCCGGTCATCATCAAGGTGCCCGCGGGCGAGGCCTACGTCGAGACCGAGAACCCTCTGGGCGTGATGGGCTACTACGTCGTGTCCAAGGGGGACCTGTTCCCGTTCCGGGTGAAGATCCGCTCGGCGTCGTTCTCGAACGTGTCGATCACGCCGTGGCTGCTCAAGGGGGTCTACGTGCCCGACATCATCACCATCCTGGGAAGCCTCTACTTCATCCTCGGAGACATCGACCGATGATTCTGCGGCGTGCTGGGCTGGGGCTGGTCGCGGGAGCCGACCGATGATCGGGGTCCTGTCGGAGCTGTCGTACTGGCAGGTCACCTCGATCCGGGTCGTGGCCGGGCTGGTGGCCGTGCTGCTGGTGGCGGGCACGCTGGTCTACGCCCACCTGTTCAAGATGGTGAGCTTCATGCAGAGCAGGCTGGGTCCCATGGAGGCCGGCCCCTACGGCTCGCTCCAGCTCCTGGCCGAGATCGGCAAGTTCCTCCAGAAGGAGGACATCGTTCCCCGTCGGGCCGACCGCTTCGTGTTCAAGGCGGCCCCGTTCGTCGTCCTGACCTCCACGTTCCTGCTGCTCGTGGTGCTGCCGGGCGGTCCCGACGCCTGGTTCATCTCCAACGACCTCGGGATCTACCTGGCCATGGCC
This sequence comes from Candidatus Aldehydirespirator sp., assembly GCA_965203635.1. Taxonomy (GTDB): domain Bacteria; phylum Actinomycetota; class Acidimicrobiia; order Acidimicrobiales; family Aldehydirespiratoraceae; genus Aldehydirespirator. Next base: position 589,703 of record OZ241903.1, on the reverse strand, counting down.
GTCAGCTCGGTGTCGGTCATCGGGATCCTCATGGCCGGTTGGGGCTCGGCCTCCAAGTACTCGCTGCTCGGCGGGCTCAGAGCCACCGGCCAGCTCATCGCCTACGAACTGCCCCTGCTGCTGGCGGTGGTCGGGGTGGTCATCCAGGCCGAGACCATGAACCTCCAGGAGATCGTGCTGGCCCAGGCCAACGGTGAGATCTTCGGCTGGGGGGTGATCGGCAACCCGTTCATCATCACCCAGTTCGCCGGCTTCGCCATCTTCATGATCGCCATGCAGGCCGAGCTGACCCAGACCCCCTTCGACATGCCGGTGGCCGAGTCGGAGCTCGTGACCGGATACATGACCGAGTACTCGGGCCTGCGGTTCCTGCTGTTCTTCATCGGCGAGTTCGCCACCGCCGGCGTGTTCTCGGCCATTGCGGCGGTGCTGTTCCTGGGCGGCTGGTACGTGCCCGGCCTCGACCCGGCCGACAACCTGTTCAACGTGCTCGGGCCGCTGGTGCTGTTCGGCAAGGTGGTGCTCCTGACGTTCCTGGTCTTCTGGGTCCGGTTCACCTTCCCCCGCTTCCGCGAGGACCAGCTCCAGCGTCTGGCCTGGAAGTTCCTGGTACCGCTGGCGCTGGCCAACATCGTGGTCACCGGCGTGCTCAAGGTGGTGGTGTGATGAGCCTCGTGCCCGGTCTCGTCAAGGGGCTGGTAGTGACCGGCTCCACCATCGTGCGCACGGTGTTCCCGAAGCGGGGCGTGCGCACGATGATGCCCGCGCCCTCGAAGGGCGCAGCCACCGTGCAGTACCCCCACGTGAAGGAGGCGCCGCCCCCCCGGGCCCGGGGTGTGATCGCCCTGCACGAGGGCAACTGCACCGCCTGCATGCTGTGCGCCCGCGAGTGCCCGGACTGGTGCATCTACATCGAGGGCCACAAGGAGAAGGCCCCGCCCCGCCGCGCCGGAGGCAAGCCCCGCCAGGTCAACATTCTCGACCGCTTCGACATCGACTACGCGCTGTGCATGTTCTGCGGCATCTGCGTGGACGTGTGCCCGTTCGAGGCGCTGTTCTGGAGCCCCGAATACGAGTTCTCCGAGCCCCGCATCGCTGATCTGCTCCATGACATGTCGCGCCTGTCGGAGTGGATGGAGACCGTGCCCGAGTTCGAGGACTACGAGTCGGGCTCGGTGGCCAAGAAGCTGAAGGTGCCGCCGACATGACGCCGGTGACCATCAACGCTTCGCGCACCACTCAGGTGCCGCCGACATGACGCCGGCGGGCGTGCTGGCCGCGGGCGCCGCGAGCGGCGACCTCTTCGTCGCGCAGAACGTGTTCTTCGGCGCGATAGCGCTGGTGATGATCGTGTCCGCGATCCGGTGCGTGACCACCCGCAACGTCGTGCACGCCGCCCTGTGGCTGGTGCTGGTGCTGGCCGGCGCGGCGGCCCAGTTCATCCTGCTGGGCTCGGAGTTCGTGGCCGTCACCCAGGTGCTCGTCTACATCGGCGCCATCATCGTGCTGTTCCTGTTCGGGATCATGCTCACCAAGGCCTCGATGGGCGACGACGACTCGGTGGCGGGCGAGAAGCGGCTCATGGCCGGCCTGGTGGCCGTGCTGCTGGCCGTGGTGATGGGCATCGCCCTCGTCGACAGCTACTCGGACACCCGGGTGGTGATCGACGAGCCCCAGCGCTTCGCCGCGGTGTCCGACGCCATCTTCAGCCAGTACATAGTGGCCTTCGAGGCAGTGTCGGTGCTGCTGCTGGCCGCCCTGATCGGCGCCATCGTCGTGGCCCGCAAAGAGTAGGGACGCGCCGTGATCCTCAACCAGTTCCTCCTGCTGGCAGCGATCCTGTTCTGCATCGGCGTGTACGGCGTGCTGGCCCGCCGCAACGGGATCATGGTCCTGATGTCCGTCGAGATCATCCTCAACTCGGTGAACATCAACCTGGTGGCGTTCGGAGCCTTCCGCGACCATGTGGCCGGCGAGGTGTTCGCCCTGTTCGTGATCGCCGTGGCCGCGGCCGAGGTGGGCATCGGCCTGGCCATCGTCCTGCTCATCTACCGCAACCGACGAAGCATCGACCTCACCGAGGCCGATCTGCTCAAGGGCTAGAGGCCGAGCGGGTAGGAGGCGACACGTGAACATGCTGGCGAAGCACTCAGCGAGGCCGTGGCCCGAGCGGCCCGTGAGCGCAGCGAACAAGAGCGGGAAACACCACGCCGCACCGCGAGGCGGCGTCACCTACCCGCGCGTGTTCTGAGGGGACCGACAGCCGTGAACGTGCTCGCCGCCGCGCTCGCCGCCGCCGAGGAGACCGTCGCTTACGGGCCCAGCTCCGTAGACAGCGCCGGGTTCTTCCTCGACTACGCCTGGCTGGTGCCGCTGCTGCCCGCCCTGTCGTTCGCAGGCATCCTGCTGTTCGGCAAGCGCATGCGGCGCAAGGGCTCCGAGCTGGGCGTCGCCGCGGTGGCCGGCTCGTTCGTGCTGTCCCTCGGAGCGGTAATCACCTGGATCGGCCATCGCGACGACGCCCACGAGGGCGTCCAGGCCGTGCACCGCACGGTGGGATGGCTGAACTGGGGCGGCATCACCTACGACGCCGGCATCCTGCTGGACGGCCTCTCGGTGATGATGCTCTTCGTGGTGACCGCGGTGTCGCTGCTGGTGCACATCTACAGCACCGACTACGTGGCCGGCGACGCCCGCTACACCCACTTCTTCGCCTTCTTGAGCCTGTTCACCGCGGCGATGCTGTTCTTCGTCCTCAGCGACAACCTGCTGCAGATGATCGTCGGCTGGGAGCTGGTCGGCGTGTGCTCCTTCGTGCTGATCGGACACTGGTGGGAGGACAAGGCCAACTCCGACGCCGCCCTCAAGGCCTTCTTCACCAACCGGGTCGGCGACATCGGCCTGCTGGTGGGCGTGTCGATCCTGTTCTTCGCCGCGGGCCGCACCTTCGACACGTTGACCCTGTCCGAGCGCATCAACGCGGGCGACGTGAGCCACACCGCCCTGGTGGTGGCGTCGCTGTGCCTGCTGGCCGCGGTGATGTCCAAGTCGGGCCAGTTCATACTGCACACCTGGCTGCCCGACGCCATGGCCGGACCCACGCCGGTGTCCGCCCTCATCCACGCCGCCACCATGGTGGTGGCCGGGATCTTCATGGTGGCCCGCCTCTACCCGGTGTTCTGGGAGGGGATGTCGATCGCCGGCTCGAGCATCAACATTCTTGCGCTGGTCGGCGCGGTCACCCTGCTGTTCGGCGGGCTGCTGGCGTTCACCCAGAACGACATCAAGAAGGTGCTGGCCTACTCCACCGTCAGCCAGCTCGGCTACATGGTGATGGCCCTGGGTGTCGGCGCATGGACCGCCGCCATGTTCCACCTGTTCACCCACGCCTTCTTCAAGGCGTGCCTGTTCCTGGGGTCGGGCTCGGTGAGCCACGCCGTGCACAGCTTCGACATGAAGACCGACATGGGCGGGCTCCGCAAGGTCATGCCCCACACCTACCGCACGTTCCTGGTGGCCACGGTGGCCCTGATGGGCCTGCCCCCGCTGGCCGGGTTCTGGTCCAAGGACGAGATCCTGGCCGGCACCGGCGGCTGGGGCCTGTTCGGCGGCACCGGCGCCAACGGCAACTACACCCTGATGCTGGTGATGGGCATGGTGGGCGCGGCGGTGACCGCGGCCTACATGACCAGGGTCGTCTACCTCACGTTCTTCGGCACGTACCGGGGCCACGGCCATCCCCACGAGTCGGGCCCGCGCATCCTGGTGCCGCTGTACGCGCTGGCCTTCTTCGCGGTGGTGGCCGGGCTGTTCAACATGCCCAAGGGCTTCCAGCTGTGGCCCGAGGCGTGGCAGGAGCGCTTCGGCCATTACGTGGAGCCGGTGGCGGCCTACTTCCCGGCCATCGGCCACGCCAAGCCCAGTTGGTCGCTGGCCGTCGTCTCGGTGCTGGTGGCCCTGATCGGCGCCGGCCTGGCCTGGCGCTACTACTTCAAGGGCGTGCAGCAGCGCTCGGAGGCCGCGGGGCAGCAGCTGACCGAGATCGACGACGGGCCGGTCTCGCGGGGTGGCCTGCCCCGGGCGATTCACACCGCGCTGGTCAACAAGTACTACTTCGACCACCTCTACACCGGCGTGATCGTCAAGGCGGTCAAGGGCCCCCTGGCCAAGGCCACCTACTGGTCCAACCAGCGCGTCATCGACGGCGTCGTCAACGAGGCCGGCCGCCAGTCGGTGGCCGCGGGCCGCGCCGTGTACGACCATATCGACCAGACCCTCATCGACAGGGTCATCGTGGACGGCTCGGGCCGGGCCTCCGACGGCGCCGGTGAGAGCCTGAGAGGCATGCAGACCGGCAAGGTCCAGCAGTACGCCGCCATCCTGTTCGCGGCGGCGACCATCCTCGCCGGCGTGTTCATGCTCATCCTGTCGCTGTGACCCCCCAGAACGCAATCCCCCAGTACCCAGGAGCTTCGAGGACCCAGTTATGACCGACTTTCTCAACGATTGGGGCCTGACCCTGGTCACCTTCGTCCCGCTGGCCGGGGCAGCGGTGATGATGGCGGTCCCCTCCGCCGAGGAGAAGGCTCTCAAGCAGTTGGCCCTGCTGTCGTCGCTGCTGGCGATGGTGATCGGCGGCCTGCTGCTGATCGACTTCGACTACGGCAATGCCGGCGCCCTGCAGTATGTGGTCGACGCCCGCTGGATCGAGGTGATCAACAGCCGCTACATCCTCGGCCTGGACGGCATCTCCCTGCCGCTGATGGCCCTGACGCTGGTGGTGGTGCCGCTGTGCGTCGTCTACTCGTGGGACCACATACCCGAGCCGGGCAACCCCAAGGCGTTCTTCGTCCTGATGCTCATCCTCGAGACGGGCATGGTGGGCACGTTCGTGGCCCAGGACCTGATCCTGTTCTTCGTGTTCTTCGAGGTCGTGCTGCTGCCCATGTTCTTCATGATCGCGGTGTGGGGCGGCGAGAACCGGCGCTACGCGTCGATCAAGTTCTTCCTGTTCACGCTGTTCGGCTCGGCGTTGATGCTGCTGTCGTTCCTGGCCCTGTTCTTCCTGTCCACCGACCCGGCCACCGGCGAGTCGCTGCGCACCTTCGACATGCGGGTCCTGTCCGACGTGGCCGGCGCGGGCATTCTGGGCTCGACCCAGATTTGGATCTTCGCCGGCATGTTCATCGGTTTCGGGGTGAAGGTGCCGATGTTCCCGTTCCACACCTGGCTGCCCGACGCCCATACCGAGGCGCCCACGGTGGGATCGGTGATCCTGGCCGCGATCCTGTTGAAGCTCGGCACCTACGGGTTCGTGCGCATCGCGGTGCCCATGCTGCCCGACGGCGCGGAGACGTGGGCGCCGTGGATCGGGCTGCTGGCCGTGATCGGCATCATCTACGGCGCGCTGGGATGTCTGGCCCAGACCGACATGAAGCGCCTTATCGCCTTCTCGTCGGTGGCCCACATGGGCTTCGTGATGCTGGGGATCGCCACCCTCACCGACTTCGGGATCAACGCCGCCATATTCGGCATGGTCGCCCACGGGATCATCACCGGGATGCTGTTCTTCCTGGCCGGCTCGGTGAAGGAGCGCTACCACACGCTTGAGATCCGCCGGCTCGGCGGGATGCTGGTCCAGGCGCCCCGCATGGGCTGGATCCTGGGGTTCTGCTCGATGGCGTCGCTGGGCCTGCCCGGCCTGGCCGGCTTCTGGGGCGAGTTCCCGGCCATCCTGTCGGCCTACTCGCCCGCGGAGGGCCTGCCGGTCGAGACGTTCCGGACCTACATGGTGGTCGCCGCGGTGGGAACCGTGCTGGCCGCGGGCTACCTGCTGTGGCTGTTGCAGCGCACCGCCATGGGCGCGCCCAGAGAGGAGTTCGCCGGCAGCGACGAGATCGTCGACGTGACCCGCACCGAGTGGATCGCCTGGGCGCCGCTGCTGGTCGGGATCCTGCTGTTCGGCCTGGTGCCGGGACTGATCTTCGATGTCACCGACCCGGCGGTGGTCGGCCTGCTGGCGACCGGAGGCTGACGCCGGCCATGAACTCTTCCCACGCCCCCTCCCCGAATTGGCAGTGTCTTGCACGGTATGCGCGCATTCTGCTGCCAGTTCGCCATGCGGGGATATGCGCCGCGAGGATTGGCAGCGTCTTGCACGGTATGCGTGCATTCTGCTGCCAGTTCGGTTGCGGCGGTAGAAGGCTGACCTGCTGATGATGGGCTCGGTCCTGACCCTCGCCTTCGAGCGGCCGGCGATCGACTGGCACGCGATCGCGCCCGAGCTGACCCTGCTGGGTTTCGGCGCGCTGCTCACGCTGGTCGACATCTGTTGGCTGGAGCGGGGGAGGGCGGTGGTGTCGGCGCTGGCGTCGTTCGGGCTGCTGGCCTCGATGGTGCCGGTGCTGACCCTGGCCTGGGACGGCGCCGACCGTTCCACCTTCTGGGGGGCGTACGTCGTCGACGACTACTCGCTGGTGATGAAGGCCGTGTTCCTGCTGGCCGGGTACGTGGTGGTGCTGCTGTCCACCAACTACATCGCCGAGGGCGACTACTGGGAGAACGAGTACTACCAGATGCTGCTCTCCGCGGTGCTGGGCATGGTGGTGATGGCCTCGGCCCGCGACCTTGTGACCATCTTCGTGGCCCTCGAGCTGCTGTCCATCCCCGCCTACCTGATGGCCACTTGGCGCAAGCGCGACCTCCGCAGCAACGAGGCCGGCCTCAAGTACTACCTGATGGGGGTGTTCGCCTCCGCGGTGCTGCTCTACGGCATGTCGCTGCTGTACGGGGCGGCCGGCTCCACCATGCTGGTCGACATCGACGCGGCCATATCGGGAGACGGCGCGCCGCTGGCGGTGGTGACGCTGGGCGTGATCTTCGTGGTGGTGGGCTTCGGCTTCAAGGTGTCGGCGTTCCCGTTCCACACCTGGGCGCCCGACACCTACGAGGGCGCCCCCACGCCGGTGACCGCGTTCCTGTCGGTGGCGTCGAAGGCGGCCGGGTTCGTGGCCCTGCTGAGCCTGGTGTTCGTGGGCTTCTGGGGGCGGGCCGACGTGTACCAGCCGCTGATGTGGGTCTTGGCCGCGGCGTCGATGTTCGGTGGCAACCTGATGGCGCTGCGCCAGACCAACGTGGTCCGGCTGCTGGCCTACTCGGGGGTGGCCCAGGCCGGCTACATGCTGGCGCCGCTGGCGGTGGCGGGGGAGTCGCTGGCCACGGCCGACGACGCCCTGTCGTCGGTGGTGACCTACCTGGCCATCTACGCGGCCATGAACCTGGGGGCCTTCGCGGTGATCATCGCGGTGGCCCGCCGCACCGCCTCGGCCGAGATCGACACCTACAAGGGCCTGTTCCGCTACTCGCCGGGCCTGGCCGTCGCCATGACGATCTTCCTGATGGCCCTGGCCGGCATCCCGCCGCTGGGCGGCTGGTTCGCGAAGTTCGAGATCGTGCTGGCCCTGCTCTCGCCGGGCACCGCCTGGGGCGTCGCCCTCGGCGTGATAGTGGCCATCAACTCGGTGATAGCCCTCTACTACTACGCCCGCATCGCCAGCCACATGTGGGCGGAGGCCCCGCCCGAGTCCGCGGACTTCGACACAACCACCCCCATCAAGTCCCCCACCTCAGTCTCAGCCGCCCTGGTCCTCACCGGTGCGGCGACCCTCGCCTTCGGCATCCTCCCCCAATGGGTGGGCCACTTCACCGACGTAACCCTGGTAGCCACCCTCCCCGGCTGACATGCCCGGGGATGGCGTCTGCGGCGCGACTCTTGGGGAGCGGATCGCCCGCCGGATAGGGGAGCACGGGCCGATCCCGGTGTCGGACTATGTCGACGCTTGCCTGTACGACCCCGACGGCGGGTTCTACATGCGGCCCGGCGGGGGTCGGGCCGGTGGCCGATCAGGGCACTTCCTGACCGCGCCCGAAGTGGGTCCCCTGTTCGGGGCGGTGCTGGCCCGGGCGTTGGATGCCTGGTGGGCCGAGCTGGGCCGGCCCGAGCCGTTCACGGTGGTCGACTGGGGGGCCGGTCCGGGCACGCTGGCCCGGTCGGTGCTGGCCGCGGAGCCTCGCTGCATGACCGAGGGCGCGCTGCGGCTGGTACTGGTCGATGTGTCCTCGTCACAGCGGGCATTGCATCCCGACCATCCCATCGTGACCAGTGCCGCCCGGGTGTCGGACGCGCTGCCCCATGGCGTGCCCGCAGGCGTGGTGGTGGCCAACGAGCTTCTCGACAATCTTCCCTTCGATGTGGTCCGCCGCACTGCGGACGGCTGGGAGGAGTTACGGGTCGACATCGGTGATCCGCCCTCACCGGGCCGGTTCTCGCTGGCGCCTCGGCTGGCATCACCGGAGCTTGTCGTCGGCTTGCCCGAGGTTGCGACCGGGGCTCGGGTCCCGGTCCAGCGAGCCGTTCGCGGCTGGGTGGATGAGGCCCACGTGCTGTTGGGGAAGGGCCGGGTCGTGGCCTTCGACTACGGGGCGGCGACACCGGACCTAGCCCACCGGTCGAGCCCGTCGGATGATCCTGCCGCCGGCCTGGGCTGGCTGCGGACCCATCGTGACCACGACGGCGGATCCTGGTGGCTGGCCGATCCGGGATCGTGCGACATCACTGCGGACGTGGCCCTGGACCAGGTGCAGGCCGACCACCGGGCCGAGGTCTGCACCCAGGACGAGTTCCTGAGGGGCCACGGCATCGACGAACTGGTGGCCGAGGGCCGGTCCGCATGGGCTGAGCGGGCCGGCATCGGAGACCTCGACGCCCTCCGGGCCCGCAGCCGGACAAGCGAGGCCGAGGCGCTGCTCGACCCGACCGGCATGGGCGCCTTCTGGGTCCTCAACTGGGCGGTCGGCGGCCACAACGTCAATCAACTCTGAACGGCCGGGACATCGATGGCCCGGGTCGGGAGTGCCGGCGGCTACACGTCAATCAACGCTGAACGGCTGCGGACCTGTACGGCTGGACTCAGGGCACTCTGGCGATGAACAAGCGAAGCTGGCGCTCGCTGGTTTGAACGGAGACAAAGGCCCAGTCGCCCTGCGTGTTGGTGCCCACCTCCACCTCCTCAACCTGAGCGACATCGACCCGGGCGATCACGAAGTCGCCGCCCACCGCGAACTGGGCCCCCGGCGAGGCGCTGTCGATCCCGAATGCGTCGGCCATGGTCTGCCATCCCCAGGCGGATCCGTCGGCCGACCAGCCCACCCAGGTCTCGGGCATTTCGTAGCCCACAAGGTCGACCGACGCACTATCGGAACCGGAGGCGACCTCGAACACGGAGCCGGCCTCGAACACGGGGGCCAGGTCCTCGTAGGTGAAGGTGACCAGATCGGCTCCGGTCTCAGGATCCTCGAACACTAAGGCGAACTCCCCGTCCTCGGAACTCTCGCGGACTCCCGCGGGGGGCTGATCGCCCTGCCTGTCCTCGGGCCCGAACACATACACCGCGGCGTCCGCCTCGAAGTCCCACAGGGTGATGCCCCCCTCGGGCTCGTTGTAGCGCAACTCGTATCCGTCCTTGGCGATCCGGCCCTCCGGGAGGACGCTGTCGATGACCTCGGACCCAGCACCATCAGGTGCCGGGTGTGCAGTGGCGACGACACCGGCCGGTCCCGCGGCAAGGCGCCCAGCCGACTGCAGACCCTCGAACGTGGCCACTACTGACATCGCGGCCTCGCCGAAGCGGCCACGCGAGATGGTGAGAGTTCTGAGAGTTCCAAGATGGTCGGTGGTCGCGTCCCAGATCGTTCCACCGGTCACGACTCCCCATGCCGGAGGCCAGAACTCGGATGACGGCAGCTTGCTCCACAGGCGGCCGTCGGGGGAGGTGACCACAGCTCCCTCGGGGCCGCTGACCGTCAGGACGAACCCTTCCGCGGTGACGAGACCGGAGCCGGGCCAGCCCTCGTACTCGGCGACCGCTTCCATCGCAGAGCCGTCGCCGGCCAGGAGCAGGACCCGGCCGTAGCCCGGATTGTCGAGCACAGCCCGTTCCTCGTCGGTCATGCCCAGCTCGTCGTAGGTCAGCGAGATGCTCTCGACAGGGGGCCCCCAGCCGCTGCCGCCGACACCGCCGGCACTGCCGCCGCCGTAGGCGATCAGAATCGGTGGGACGGCGTCGTCGGGCGGGGGGCCGTCGGCCAGATCGAACTCGATCGACTTCAGCCGGGTAGTGCTCCACCCGACGACCGATCTCCCCTCGGGCACCAGATCTCTGCCCTGGAGCAGCCCATACAGGTCCAGGCCCGTGTCCCGTGTCACGACCAGCACGATGTTCTTGCCCGACACCAACACCCCCACCACCTGGGAGTTCTCGATCACGTAGGGTGATGCCCACGCCGGGCCCGGAGGGAGGTTCAGGGCCAGCTCGGTCCAAGTAGCGCCCTCGTCGTCGGAGAAGAACGCTCGGCCGGGACCGGCCGGCACGGATCCGGCCTCACCGGGGGCGTCCGAGGCTCCGCCTTCGCCGGTCACCACCCAGCGGTCGCCCGAGATGTCGACGAGTCGGGGCATGATCCCGGCCGGCATGGGCACATCGGTCCAGTCGATGCCGTTGGCGGTGACGACGACCTGCTCAGGGGCCGCCGGATTCTCGATGGGGCCTGCGTCGCGCCATCCGCGGGCGAGGACACGCCCATCGCCGACCGGCTCAAGCCTGTAGAGATCGACGAAGCCGGGATCGATCTCGGTCCATTGCAGCACCGGGCCCGTCGACAGTCCCTCAGGAGTCACGCCGGTTGGTTCCGCGGACCCGTCCTCCTGCGCTACGGGATCGTCCAGGGCGCCGGGTGGGGCATCCGTTCCCGACCCTGCGGCCGCGCCGCTGGATGTCCCCTGCGAGGAGGGCGAGGAGGCCGGTCCGGTGCTCTCACCGGTCGCGCTGTCCGGGTCTCGCTCGTCGGGGTCGGCGGCCGACACTACGACGGTGCCGCTGCGATCCTGGGAATTCCAGGCGAGGACACCGCCCAGCACCACGACCGAGGCGGCCACGGCGGTCACCGTGCGCCGGACAACCCGGGCCTTGGCCCGGGCCGCAGCCCGCTCCGCGATCAGACCGACCGGCGGAGGCTCCCCCACCGAGCCGGCCTGCTCTCTGAGGGCTCGGCCCAGAGCCGAGCCCAGTTCCAGATCATCGGAGGCGCCCGGATCATCGGAGGCGGAGCCGGTCAGCTTGCGGAGATCGGCTGCGTCCCGGTCATTGGGAGGGGGAGTGCGACGGTCGTCGCTCATCGCTCGATCACCTTTCGCAGGTCGGCCAGACCCCGCGACACCAGGCTCTTCACCGTGCCCGGCCGCACGTCCATCGCCTGGGCGGTCTCCTTCTCGGACAGCTGCGCGTAGAAGCGCAGCACCAGCGCCGTCCTTCGCTTGGGGGCCAGCTTGCCGAGGGCGTCTATCAGGTAGTCCCGTCCTGCCGGGGCCGGGTCCGGGCGCACCTGCAGCCCGATCCTTCTCCTGACCTCTCGTTTGCGTAGCTCGCTGCGCGCACCGTTGACTACCGCGATGCGCAGGTAGCCAGCGGGCTGGTCGAGGCGGTTCCGGCGTTCGTACACCTTGACGAAGGCGTCCTGGACAATCTCCTCAGCACACTCCGCGGTGTCCACCAGAGCCCGGGCCAGCCGGACCATGGGCTGGTAGTTCGTTGTGTAGAAGTCCTCGAAGCTCGACAGAGCCGCGTGTGCATCCACAGCATCCATGGCGGGAAGTGTGCCCCCATGAGCTGCTGCAACACTATGGGCCATCACCATTAGAGACGCCCGGCCCTCCCGCTAGGTTCCCGAAGTTCTCCGGAAGTCGATCAGCGTGCGGCGTTCCCCACGGGCTGGTGTCGAGGGGACCTGTCAGTCTTGGGATTCGGTCCAGTCGTTGATGGCGGTCTCGCAGGGGCCGATCAGGGGGGCGACGTTGGGGTAGCCGGCGTAGGGGGCCAGCGCGATCAGGGTCTCCCGCAGCTGGTCTGGGGTCAGCTCGCCCCGCTTGAGGGCTGACTGGGCCTGGAGCTTCCATACGTCGGTGGATCCCCGGGCCGCGATCACTCCCATGATGAGCAGGCGCCGGTCCCTGATCGACAGCACGTCGCGGTCCCACACCTCGGCGAACAGGCTGCGCATCATCACGTCGTTGAAGGCCATGGTGCCCTCGGGCAACGCCGGCACTTCGCCCTGGTAGATCTCGGTCACCATGGCCACGCCGCGCTCGTAGGTGTCGTCAGCAGGCCGGTCGGCGGTGTTGTCGGCGGTCATCGGGTCTCCTCGTTCGCGTCGTGGACGTTGTACACGGCGGGCATGGCGGCCTGCACCGCCTCCAGCAGGGCGGCGGCGCCGGGCCGGGTGCGTCCCAGCTCAAGCGCCAGCGACAGATCCTTGGTGGCGATGCCGGCCTGGGTCTCCAGCATGGTCCTCAGTTCGCCCCGGATGTGCTCGGAAGGTATCTCCAGCAGCGCGCAGTACTGCTCGGTGAGCGCACCCAGCTGGCCCGTGAACCGCCACGCCTCCAGCAGCGCGGCCGGCTCGCCGCCGGTGCTGGCCACCATGTCATGGGCCGCGGCCGCGGCCGCGAACTGGGCGTAGGTCATCACGTTGATGGCGATCTTCAGGGCCGCGCCCGCGCCCACCGGGCCGGCGTCGATGAGGGTGCCGGCATAGACGTCGAGCATCTCCCGAGCGGCGGGGGGCATGTCGCCCATCCCTCCGGCCAGCACTGTCAGGCTGCCGGCCCTGGCGTTGTCGGCCCCACCGGCGACGCAGGCGTCGAACACGGGCACCCCCCACTCGGCGGCCTCGTCGCGGGCGGCCAGCACCGTGTCGGGATGCACGGTGGAGTGGATGAGCACGCTGAGCCCGTCATGGGCTCCCTCGGCGATCCCGCCGGGCCCCGACAGCACCGCCTCGATGTGGGCCGCGGCCGGCACGCAGATGCTCACCACGTCACTGGTCCGGGCCACCTCCGCCGCGCTGGCGCCCGCTCCGGCACCGAGAGAGACGGCCGCGTCCACCGCGGCCGGGTCGATGTCGTGGACCGTGACCGATCCGCCGGCTCGGCGGATCAGGTTCTCAGCCATGGCCGAGCCCATCATGCCCAGCCCGATATAGCCGTAACGGGTCACCCCGCGACGCTATCCATCCTGGGACCGGGAGTGAAGCTGATGGGGAGACTCCTCCAGCCGCTGACGTTGCCGCTGTGGAACCGGACCTTGTTGTCGTGGTGGCGACGCATACCGTGGACGGCTTGCGAGCGGTGCGGGACCTGTTCCGCTGCGCGGCACGCAAGGATTGCCTTCGGGCTGAGGTCGCGTTCTAGTTGTCCGGGTGAGCGGCACGCGCGCCCTTGACCGGTGCACGGGCAGCGCCGTGGGCTGCGGCCGGGGATTCTGATGCGCTATGCCTCCGCGCAGAAGCTGCGAGCCGCCGAGACTCCTGCGGCGGCGGCCAGGAGAACAGACCTGATACGGGACCTCATCTTCGAGATCATCCCCATGAAGACGGCCTCCCGCGCCGCGGCCGCGCTGCCGGCGCAGGCCGACGTGTCCGTGACCTGTTCGCCCAGACACGGCTTCGCCGCGACCCAGCGCCTGGTTGAGGAGCTCCTCGATCAGGGCTCGCGGCCCATCCCCCATCTCGCCGCCCGCCAGGTCGAGGACCGTCAGCGGCTCCGCACGATCGCAGCCTGGCTCCGCGCCACTGGAGTCAAGAAGCTGTTCGTCGTCGCCGGTGACGCTCCCGAAGCCGGGCAGTACCGGGATTCCATCGAGTTGCTGGAGGACCTGCTCGGCCTCGAGCACGGGCTGGACGCCATCGGGGTCACCGGCTACCCGGACGGCCATCCACTGATCGACGACGACGCGCTCCTGATGGCTCTGGAGCGGAAGCAGGGGCTGCTCCAGTCGGCACAGCTCCGGTCCTGGTGCAGCACGCAGATGTGCTTCGATCCGGCCGCCGTCGAGCGCTGGATCCAGATGGTCCGAGCCGAAGGGCTGACGATGCCGATCCATCTCGGCATCCCGGGAGTGATCGACCGGACCAAGCTGATCACCATGGGCGCACGGCTGGGAGTCGGGACATCCATCGGCTACCTCCGCAAGAACCGCTCGGTCGTGGCGTCGCTGCTCCGCACGAGGAGCTACGACCCCGGCGTGCTCCTCCTCTCACTCAGCGGGCTCTTCGCACCGCACGACGTCGAGGCGCTGCACGTCTTCACCTTCAACCAGGTCGAGGCCACGAACTCCTGGCGGCTGGCGGCCGGGTAGGCGCAGTGTCGTGACCCGGCTGTTCTCCGATCGGAAGAGGCCCGTCTCCATGGGTCCGTATCCGACCGAGCGCCTGGTCCGCACCGAGTCGGCCGACCTGGCCCATGTCCCGCCGGCCGCGCCGGTCGGCTTCCAGCGGAGCACCGAGCCGACGTCGATCGTCAACGCCATGGGCGAGTTCCAGGCGATGCTCGACGCCCTCCGCGTGGGCCGGACCGCGGCCGCGCGCTCGAACATCCCCGAATCGCCGGCGGAGCGGGCCGACCACCTCAAGGCCTTCGGCTACTTCTCCGACGCCTCCATCATCGGCGTGTGCGAGATCCCGCCGACGGCTCGGCTTCGCGAGCCGATCGTGAACCCTCAGGTCGAACGGCTCGCCACCACACTGCGACTCTCCCAGATCAAGATGCTGGGCAGCGGCAGCGACCAGCTGCTGGCCGAGCTCCGGGAGGCGACGGAGCGGCCACCGACCGACCTTCCGGGCCACCGGTACGCCGTCGTCCTGCTGCACGAATTCGGTCGCGATCCCTCGCCCGACGAACCCGGGACGGAGTGGATCCTGGGCGCCGAAGTCGAGCGAGCGGCTCTGCGGGGCGCAGAGGTCGCGGTCGTGCTCTCGGAGTACCTCTCGATCCTCGGCTGGTCTGCCCGCGCCCACACCGGATCGGCGGCGGACGTCGATCTCAACCAGCTCGCAGTGGCGGCGGGGCTGGCGACCGTCGAACGCGGCCGTCTCACCAACCCCTATGTCGGCGACCGCTTCGGGCTGAGCGCAGTCACCACCGATCTCGATCTCGCTTGTGACCGTCCCCTGGTCCCGCTCGACCGACAGCCCCGCCTGAGAGCCAAGGGACTGGCGTGGCACCTGGGGAAGGGGTTCGCCAAGTCGGCCCGGACGCGGACACCCTACGCTCGGAGGCGGTACGTCGATGGCGCCCTGCGCTTCGAGAAGTTGAAGCGGGTGGACCAGCCGACGACGTTGATCGACGAGCCCCGCGTGGCCCGAGTGCCGAAGCGGTCCGACATGTTCACCCGGGCCGAGTTCGGCGACATGGGTCCCCGCAACGAGGACGCGGCGCGGGAGGGCGCCTACGTGTTCAAGGCGGCGCCCTCGGCGGCGCAGCAGACGCCGCTGGCCGCCTTCGTCCTGCTCGCCGACGGGGACGAGGCGCCCGAGGCCCACCCGAGCACGCTCGATCCCGGGCGCAACGCGGCCAACCTCAAGGCGACGAGCCACTGGCTGGGCGCCGACGCGGTCGGCCTGTCGCGCTGCCCGGACTGGGTCTGGTACTCCCACGACTCCGAGGGCGACGAGATCGTCCCACCCCATGACCAGGCCGTGACGATGATCGTCGACCAGGGCTACGAGACCATGGAGGGCGCCAGCGGCGACGACTGGATCGCGGTCTCGCAGTCGATGCGGGCCTACCTCCGGTTCGCTCTCGTCGGCGGGGTCCTGGCCAAGCACCTGCGCAACCTCGGGCATGCCGCCAGGCCCCACACCGTCATCGACGGCGACGTCATCCAGCCGCCTCTCCTGCTGCTGGCAGGGCTGGGGGAGGTGTCACGCATCGGCGAGGTCATCCTGCACCCGCTGCTCGGCCCGCGCCTCAAGTCGGGCGTCGTGACCACCACGATGCCGCAGGCTCACGACCGGCCGATCGACTTCGGGCTCCAGAGGTTCTGCGGGAGCTGCAACAAGTGTGCCCGGGAGTGCCCGTCGGGGGCGATATCAGCGGGTCCGAAGCTCATGTTCAACGGCTACGAGGCGTGGAAGGCGGACAGCCAGAAGTGCACCACGTACCGCATCACCAACGAGGCGGGCGCGATGTGCGGCCGGTGCATGAAGACGTGCCCATGGAACCTCGAGGGCCTCTTCGTGGAGAGCCCGTTCCGGTGGGCGGCGATGAACCTGCCCGGCTCGGCGAAGGTGCTGGCCGCGCTCGACGACTGGGTGGGCAACGGCAGGATCAACCCGGTCAAGAAGTGGTGGTGGGACCTGCGGCTCGAGGACGACGGCGCCTACCGCCCGGTGCCCGTCGAGCTGGTCAGCCGGCGCGAACTCCAGCGAGACCTGGATCTCCGGTACGAGGATCAGACGCTGGCGGTCTACCCGGCCTCCCTCGCGCCGCATCCCTGGCCGTACCCGTCCCCGATGGACCGGGAGCTCGGGATCGAGGCATACCGGGCGCTGGTGTCCCCGGCCGAGTACCGGGCCCACCTCGCGGCCGGAACCGTCGACGCGATCGCCCACACCTACCGGGTCGAGGCCGCCGCCCCGATCGTGCAGGTGAGGATCGCGGAAGTCGAGCGGGCGACCGAGCGCATCAACCGCTATGTGCTCGAGGCCGCCGACGGGGCCGACCTGCCCGGATGGACGGCCGGCGCCCATCTGGACGTCATCGTCGCGCCGGGCTTCCTCCGCCAGTTCTCGCTGTGCGGCGATCCCGCCGACCCGAGCCGGTACGAGATCGCCGTCCTGCGGGAGGCCGACGGCAGGGGAGGCTCCGAACTCGTCCACCAGCTCTTCGGTGAGGGCCGGACACTCTTCGTCTCGGAGCCCATCAACCACTTCCCCCTTGACGAGTCCGCCAACCGGACCTGGCTGTTCGGGGGCGGGATCGGCATCACCCCGATGATGGCCATGGCGCACCGGGCTCATCGCCTGGGCCTCGAGTTCGAGCTCCACTACTGCATCCACACCCGGGCCGACGGCGCCTTCCTCGACCGGCTCGAAGGCGTGCCGTGGGCCGGGCGGGTCCGGGTCCACGTCTCCGACGAGGGCACCCGGGCCGAGCTCGGGACGCTCATCGGGCCGCACACCGGCGGCGACCACGTCTACACCTGCGGCCCGGACCGGTTCATGGCCGCCGTCCTGGACGCCGCCGCGGCCGCCGGCTACCCCGACGATGCCCGACACCTCGAGTACTTCTCGGTGCCCGAGCTGCCCGAGTACGAGAACCACCCGTTCGTGCTGCGGCTGGCCCGGTCCGGCCGCGACGTTCGCGTGCCGGCCGACTCCGCCGCCACCGAGGCCCTCCAGGACGCCGGGCTGGCGGTCGACGTCAAGTGCTCCGACGGCATCTGCGGTGTCTGCAAGGCGGGGCTCGTCGCCGGCGACGTCGAGCATCGCGACTTCGTGCTCTCGGCCGCCCAGCGCGAGGCGTCGATCATCCTGTGCCAGTCGAGGGCGGCCGATCCCGACGGAGTCGTGACCATCGACCGGTAGACGAACCGCTACTTCAAGACGACCACGATTTCAAGACGACCACGATTTCAAGACGACCACGATTTCAAGACGACCACTACTTCAAGACGAAAGGACAGGACCATGCCAGCACAGCCGTCCCTAGAGGAGAGGCTCGCGTCGTATTCGAGCCCGTTCGAGATGATGTACAACAACCCGACCGGCCCCTTCCAGTTCCCGGTCCGGCCCGAGTTCTCCAACTGGGTGGACGAGCAGAGGTCGTGGAGGGCGTCCGCCGTCCTGCAGGACATGTCGCACCACATGACCGACGTCCGGATCACCGGCCCCGGCGTCCACCGTCTCCTGTCCGACCTCGCGGTCAACAGCCTCGGCTCGTTCGGCCCCATGCGGGCCAAGCAGCTCGTCGTCTGCAACTACGACGGGCACGTCATCGGCGATGCCATCCTGACGTGCGAGCGGCCCGACACTGCGAGCATCCTCGGCATGCCGCCGGCGGGGAACTGGGTGGCGTTCCACGCCGAGACGGGGGGCTATGACATCGACGAGGTGCACGTCGACCCGCCCTCGGTCCACCTCGGCGACCGCAGGGTCTACCGCTTCCAGGTTCAGGGGCCCAACGCCGACAAGATCCTCGAGGAACTCAACGGCGGCCCGCTGCCCGACATCAGGTTCTTCAAGATGGGCGCCTTCAACGTGGGCCCGCACCGCGTGACCGCACTCAACCACCGCATGTCGGGAGCGCCGGGGTTCGAGTTCTGGGGCCCGTCGTCCGACGGCGAGGCGGTGAGGGCACTGCTTCTCGAGGCCGGCGAGAGGCACGGTCTCACTCAGGTCGGCGGCCGCATCTACGACGTGACCGCCACCGAGTCGGGATGGTTCGGCGGCCCGGTGCCCGCCGTCTACACGGCGGACTCGATGCGCGGCTACCGCCAGTGGCTCCCCGCCGACGGCATCGAGGGGCACGGCTCGATCGGGGGCAGCTTCCACACCGACGACATCGCCGACCTCTATGTGACCCCTTACGACATCGGCTATGGATTCATGGTGAAGTTCGACCACGACTTCGTGGGCCGCGAGGCGCTCGAGGCGATGTCGGGCCGGCCCCATCGCCGGAAGGTGCGGCTGAACTGGGATCCCGACGACGTCGCCGACGTGTTCAGAAGCCTGGGCGGCGATGGCGACCCCTACAAGCGGATGGAGATGCCATCGGCCGCCTACTCCACGTTCGTGTGCGACGAGGTAACCCACGGCGGCCGGCGCGTCGGGATGTCAGCGGGGGTGGTCTACTCCGCCAACGTGGGGGGCTGGCTGTCGCTCGCGACCATAGAGCCCGAGCATGCTGTCGACGGCAACGAGCTCTCCGTCACTTGGGGAGAGCCCGGGGGCGGCTCCAGGAAGGTCACCGTCGAGCGGCACGTCCAGCGGCCGATCCGCGTGACGGTGGATACGCAGCCGACCAAGCGGGACGGCTAGCGGTCGCCCCCGCACAGCGTCGGAGGCTGTCGGGGCCCTGCCGCCCGCTCCTGTCGCTAGACGCGGGCCTGGGGTCGCTCGACCAGAGCGCTCTCCGCGTACTCGTCGCACTTCCTGCCCGCGAACACGGAGACGGGTGCCAGGGCCAGCCGTAGCGCGGCCAGCGAGCCGACTTCGAAGAATCTGGTGATGAACATGACCAGCATTATATTACCTAGGTAATGCGATACGCCTGAGGTTCCGTGTATTCGGCTGTGACATCGGTCACTGTCAGCGGCACGGCGGCCTCCCGACGTTGACCGGCTGCGTTCCACTGGCCGGAACGGGAACCTTGCCCGCCCTCGACGGGGCTTCATACGGTGGCCGGAGTCCACCAACCAGGGGGGTCGCGGTGGTTGCGACAGTCGGCGACAGCCCGCACGACACGTTCCCGCAGCAGCCCCGGGCGCTCACGACCCGCCTCGCGGCGGGGCCGGGACGCCCACCAGCAACAGCGAGGACCGACCCATGACCCATGATCCTTCCCGGCTGCTCGGAATGCCGCTAGACCGGCGCGCCTTCTTGCGGCGCTCCACGACCGCCGTCGCCGGCGTCTCGTTGTTCGGCCTCGCGGCGTGCGGGGACGACGGCAACGGGGCCGCACCCGCGACCTCCGACACCGCAGCGGCCACGACCGCGCCCCAGACAACGGCGCCGGCGGCCCCGTCCATCGGCGGAGAGCTCGACTTCATGGGCTGGCAGGGCGAGGACCTTCCCGGCGCGATGGCCGCCTTCTCCGAGGCCAACGGCATCACCGTCAACCCGACCTACATGGCGTCGAGCGACGACATCGACGCCCGGTTCTCCATCGGCGGCGGCGGCGGTCTCGACATCCTCTCGTACACCTCCGGGACGACGCCGCAGTTCGAGGCCAACGAACGCACGCTGGCGCCCATCGACACCTCCAGGATCCCGAACTTCGGGAACCTCTACAGCGTCTTCACCGGCGACCCGCAGTCCATCGGCCTGGCCAACTCCAAGGGAGAGTGGGTCATGATCCCCCACTCGTTCGGCGCGTTCGGCATCACCTACGACTCGGCCGCCATCGACGAGCCCCAGGCGTGGGCGGACCTGCTGACCCCCGAGTTCGAGGGGCGCATCACCATGCCCGGCGACCCCGGCGGCAACTTCGCGATGGGATGCCGGCTCGTGGACCTCAACCCGTTCCGCTGCCCGAAGGACCGGATGGAGGACGTCGCCGACGTGATCCGGCCGTTCATCTCCCAGTCCAAGACGATCGCTCCGAGCTACGGCGACGTCGCCTCCCTGCTGGCGTCGGGCGAGGTCGTGGCCGCCTACCTGGGATGGGCCGCCCTCGACATCTTCGCCGTCTACTCGGGAGCGGACACCATCCGGACGAACGTCAACCCCGAGGAGGGCACGACCACCTTCATCGACGGGTACGGCATCGCTCAAGGCACCGACAACGAGGACACCGTGTATGCGTGGATCAACGAGGTCCTCGACCCGGCCGTCAACGGAGCGGCGGCGACCGAGCTCGCGGCCGGGGCCACCGTCGAGGGCTCGGTCGAGTTCATCGATCCCTCGATCGCGGGGCTGTACCCCTACGACGACCTGGAGGGGTTCTTCGAGAACGCCCCCGCCTTCCTGAACGCCCCCGCGGAGTCCGACGAGTTCGTCACCGCGGGCGAGTGGGCCCAGCGCTTCACGGCCCTGCTCGGCGAGGGCTGAATCGACTTGGATACGGCGGTCATCGCCCGGCGCCTGCGCCTCGGGCCTGGAGGGGCCACCCTTCCGGGCGCGCTCGGGCTGATCGTCTTCTTCCTCGCTCCAGTCATCACGCTGTTCGTCTACAGCTTCCTGACGTCGGGGCGCTTCAGCGTCGCCCGACCGTTCACGTTCTCGAACTACGGCGCCACGATCTCAGCCTCTGGCACGCCGGACGCGGCCGCGAACTCGGTCCTGCTGGGCGTCATCGCGGCCGGGGTCGGGGTCGTCATCGGGCTGGCGATCGCGTCCTGGTTGCGGTACTACGCCGGTCGGCTCCAGAACATCGTGCTGTCCATGATCATCATCTCGATGTTCGCGAGCTACCTGGTGCGCATCTACGCCTTCCGGATACTCCTCGGTGACGAGGGCGCCGTCAACACCGTCCTCGACCTGCTCGGGCTCACCTCGCAGCCGATCTCCTGGCTGCTGTTCAGCCGCTTCGCGGTGGTCTGCGCGCTCACCCACATCGCGCTGCCCTACATCGTGCTGATCCTCTACGGGGCGTTCCGTCCCCTCGACCCGGCGTACCTCGAGGCCGCCCAGGACCTGGGTGCCGGGGCCCTGACCCGATGGTTCCGGGTCATCCTGCCGACCATGGCCGCGCCGATCGGGTCGGCGTTCCTCATGACCTTCGTGCTCACCTCGGCCGACTACGTCACGCCGCAGTTCCTCGGAGGCACCGGCCAGCAGATGATCGGGCTGCTGATCCAGACCAACTTCACGGTGGCCGGGGACTGGGCCCGCGGGGCTGCGCTGTCGTTCCTGACCCTCGGCGCGTACCTGCTGTGCTACGTGATCATGGGCCTCGGCCTCCGGATCGCGCGGCTGAACAAGATCCGGTGGGGGTCGTAGTGGGGGCGCAGTCCGGCGGCCGCATCCAGACCGCGGTGACCTTCGCGGCGCTGGTGTTCCTGTTCGCCCCGCTGATCGTGGTCGTGCTGTTCTCGTTCCACTCGAGCGGCTCCCTGTCGTTCCCGTTCGAGGGGTTCTCGCTGCGCTGGTACCGCTCGACCTTCGGGTCGCCGCAGTTCACCACCGCCCTCCAGAACTCGCTGATCGTCGCGGCGGTGGCGGCCGTCACCACGTTCGTGCTCGGGACGCTGGCCGCCTACGGGGTCTCCCGGGCCTCGCCCCGACTGAGGGGCCCGCTGGCGCTGGTGTTCTTCCTGCCGATCACGCTTCCCGGTGTGTTCCTCGGGGTGGCGCTGCTGATCTACTACGTGCGGCTCGACCTCCAGTTCTCGCTCACCACCATCATGATCTCCCACATGGTGTACGTGTCGCCGTACTTCTTCATCGTGGCCCGGACCGCGATGGACCGCCTCGACCCCGCCCTCGAGGAGGTCGCCCTCGACCTCGGCGCCAAGCCTGCGGAGGTGTTCCTGCGGGTGACCATGCCCCAGCTGTGGCCCATCCTGCTGGGCGCCACCGCCCTGGCGTTCATGCTGTCGTTCGACGAGTTCGTCATCACTTTCTTCGTGTCCGGCGGTGATACCACGCTGCCGGTGTTCATCTTCGGTCAGATGCGGCGGACCGTCGATCCGACCATCAACGTCGTGTCCAGCCTGCTGATAGGCGGCAGCCTGACGCTGTGGATCACGGCGTTCGTCTACGCGGCGGTGCTGCAGCGGCGGGCGAAGACCAGGAAGGAACCGTCGACGGCCGCGGCCGCGGCGCCGGCGGTCAAGGACGCCGGAGCTCCGGCAGAAAGCGAGGCAACGCCATGAGCGAATCGAGCCCGCCGCGCATCGAGGCGAGGAACGTCACCCAGCGCTTCGGCGACGTCGTGGCGCTGGACGATGTCTCGCTGTCGGTCGACGACGGCGAGCTGGTCACGCTGCTGGGCCCGTCGGGGTGCGGCAAGACCACCCTGCTTCGCATCATGGGCGGGCTGGCCGCTCCGGTGGGGGGCCAGGTCCTGCTCAGCGGCGAGGACGTGACCAACGTGCCCGCCCACAAACGGCCCACCCATCTCGTGTTCCAGCGGCCCACGATGTTCCCCCACCTGAACGTGTTCGACAACATCGCGTTCGGCCTCCGGATCGCACGGGTCCCGAAGGCCGAGCTCCGGCCGCGGGTCGAGGAGGCGCTGGCGCTGGTCCGCCTGCCGGGCTACGAGTCCCGCCGCAGCCATGAGCTGTCGGGCGGGCAGATGCAGCGGATCTCCCTGGCCCGGGCCCTGGCCAACCGGCCTCAGGTGCTGCTGCTCGACGAGCCGTTCTCCGCGCTCGACCTCAAGATCCGCCTCGAGATGGAGGGCGAGCTGAGGCGCCTGCACCGCGAGACGGGAACCACGATCATCTTCGTCACCCACGACCAGCGCGAGGCGCTGGCGCTGTCGGACCGCATCGCCCTGTTCAACCACGGCCGCATCGAGCAGTTCGCCCCGCCCTGGGACATCTACCAGGAGCCGTGCTCGAAGTTCGCGGCCGGCTTCGTCGGCGACGCCAACACGCTCACCGCGGTGGTGTCGGGGCCGGACGGCGCGACGATCGGCGGGCAGCCCGTGTCACTGCCGGGGGGCCCGCAGGCCGGCACCTACACGGTGGTCCTGCGACCGGAGGTCGTCACCCTCCAGCGGCAGGACGAGCCCGGTCCCGGGCTGGCCGGCGTCATCGGCGACCTGGCCTACCGCGGCAGCGTCGTCAGCTTCGAGATCGACATCGACGGCCTGGACCTCCCGCTGCGGGCCGAGCTGGCCGCGTCGCTGGCCGCCGACATCAACGTCGGCGATGCGGTGAGGGCGACCTGGCGGGAGGCCGACTGCCTCGTCCTCGACGCCCAGGACGCCCCCGCCTAGCCGCTACCGACGACCGCGGTCCAGCCCGGCGGTTGGGCCGGTCCGCCGGCTCACGGCTTGGTGGAGTGGCCGAAGATGTCGTCGGGGTAGTACTCGGTCTGGTGGGTCGCGGGCCGTCCCCCGAACCCGTACTCGAACTGCCAGCCGGACGGGCTCTCGAAGTAGAACGAGAACATGTGGTCGTTGGCGTGCTTGCCGGGGTGGTAGACGACGGGCAGGCCGGCCGACCGGACCAGCCCGTAGGTGTGGCCGACGTCGTCGAGATTGTCGGCCTCGACCATGATGTGCACGATGCCGGGGACGTTGCCCATCCCGAACGCGATGTTGTGGTCGCGCTGGTTGCAGTGCATGAACGTCGGCGTGTCGTTGGGGTCGTCGGACTGGGGCGGGTACTCGGCGCCGCCCCGCATGCCGAGGAGGCGGTAGAACCGGTAGGCGTCCTCGGTCGAGGGCTGGCCGAGGACGAGGTGGCCGAGTCCTCCCGACCCCGTGACGAAGCGGCCGTGCATCGGGCGGCCCGGGTGGAACGGGCGCCGGTAGTCCACCTCGGGTCCGTGGAACAGCTCGATGGCCACTCCCGAGGGGTCCGTTGTCCGGCACAGCTGCAGCACGCGGCGTTCGGCGGCCTCGGCCGGCGTGCCCTCGGCGACCTCGATCGAGGCGTCCCGCAGGCGGGCCACCACGGCGTCGAGTTCGTCGGGCCCCGCGGTGCGAAGCCCGGCGTAGGTGATGTCGTCGCGGTCGCCGGCGTGCAGCGTGAGCCGGCGGAACCAGTAGTCCATGCGAAGATCGACGGTGTCGGCGTCGCGTTCGACTACCTCGAAGCCCATGATCTCGGCCGCGAACGCCCGCCACGCCGCGAGGTCCGAAACCTCGATTCCGATGTAGCCGAGCTCGGTCACGCCGTGGTCAGTCATTGGGTCTCCTCGATAAAGGCGAGCACGTCGCACAGGACCGCGATGCCGTCGTGGGCGTCGGGCACCGGTATGCAGTGCCTGGAGGGCCGCGACAGCGGGTCGGGGAAGCGCTCCAGCCAGATCGGGTTCAACTCGGCGACCGTCGTCGGGACGTCGCAGGCGAAGAACGTCATCTTGGCGACGTCGTCCCACGATCCGCCCGCGGCGGCCAGGATCTCGCCGACGTGGATGAAGAGGTTGGCGACCTGTTCGGCGACGGATGCCGGGACGTCGCGGGTTCCCGGTTCGAACGGCGACACCACGCTGCTGGTCACGAGAGGGCCGATCCGGGTTGCGGTGGCGATCGGCGCGAGGTGGCTGAGCGTGGGTGTGTCGAGCGACGACCGGCGCGGGCTCACGGCCGGTGCCCCACGCGCTGGCGGAGCCAGGCCTCGTACTCGTCGCGCTGGGGCGTCTCCAGGGGGTAGTAGCCGACGGTGGAGGCCCCGTCGGAGACCCTCTGGAGCACGAACTCCTCCTCGATCTCCATATCGAGGGCCGACTCGGCGACCTCGCGGACGATGGTGGCGGGAATGACCAGGGCGCCCTCGCCGTCGCCGACGATCACGTCGCCGGGGAACACCGCCGCGCCCGCGCAGCTGACCGGGATCTGGGAGTCGCACGGGAAGTGGCGTCGACCGTAGGTGGAGGCGTTGGAGGATCGGTGGTACACCGCGATGCCCAGGCCCTTGATGGCGGGCGTGTCGCGCAGGGCGCCGTCGGTCACGATTCCGGCTGCTCCGAGGCGCTGGGCCCGCAGGGCGTAGATGTCGCCGATCGTCCCCGCGTGGGGTTCGCTCCGCGCGTCGATCACCAGCACCTCGCCCGGCTCGAGGCTCTCGACGGTGTCGCGCTGGATGTCGGTGCCGGGCGCCGACGCCGTGTCGGGCCGGTGCGGAAGGTAGCGCAGCGTCCGGGCCACGCCGATCATCCGCTGGTCGTCGTGGAGGGGTTGCAGGCCGTTGAAGAACGAGTTCTGGTAGCCGCGGCTCTGGAGCTGGCTCGACAGCGACGCGGTGGAGACCCGTTCGAGCATTTGCCGGGTCGCGTCGTCGATCGGTATTCGCGGTTCATGGGTCGTGGTCACGTCGTGGCCTCGCGATCGGGTTCGGTGTCCGGGCGGGCCGTCACGGTCTCGCCTTGTCGATCCGGCCGACGGGGAAGGAGACGAAGCGGGTCTCGGAGTAGAAGGCGCGGCTGTGGTTGGCGCCCTCCCGGCCCTCGCCGCTTCCCTTCACCCCGCCGAAGGGTTGGCGCAGGTCCCGCGCGAACCCGGAGTTGATCCAGATCATCCCGGCCTCGAGTTGCAGGGCCACCGAGTGCGCGGTGGACTGGGAGCCGGTCCAGATGTAGCCGGCGAGCCCGTAGCTGCTGTCGTTGGCGATGGCCAGGGCGTCGGCCGCGTCGGTGAACGGCAGGACCACCGCGACGGGCCCGAAGATCTCCTCCCGGCAGACCCGGGATCTGGGGTCGATGTCGATGATGGCGGTCGGTTCGATGAAGAAGCCCTCGTCGCGGGGGGCGACGCCCCCGAACAGGATGGTGCCCTCGGCGCCGGCCAGATCGAGGTAGGCCATCACCCGCTCGTACTGGGCCTCGGAGACGATGGGCCCGATGACCGTGTCGGGATCGAATGGGTCGCCCACCCGCCAGGTCTCGGCTTCGGCCTCGAATCGAGCCAGGAACTCGTGGTAGATCGACTGCTGGACGAGGATGCGGGAACCGGCCACGCAGGACTGCCCGGTGTTGCTGAAGATCGCGGCGGCAGCCTCGCGTACGGCTTCGTCGAGCGGGGCGTCTTCGAAGACGATGGTGGCGGACTTCCCGCCCAGCTCCAGCGAGACGCGCTTGGTGGTCCCCGCGGCTCGCCGGGAGATGTCCTGGGCCGCCCGCGGCGAGCCGGTGAAGGAGACGCCGGCGATGCCGGGATGCTCCACGAGCGCCGCCCCGGCCTCGGGCCCGAATCCGTGGACGGCGTTGTAGACGCCGGGCGGGATCCCGGCCTCGTCGAGGATCCCGGCCAGCATGGCGATCGACAGGGGGGCCAGCTCGGAGGGCTTGTGAACCGCGGAGTTGCCGTAGGCGATGCAGGGCGCGATCTTCCACGTCGACAGCATCACCGGCCCGTTCCACGGTGTGATGAGGCCGAACACCCCAACGGGGTGGGTCAGGGTGTAGGTGATGAGACGGTCGTCGAGGTTGTAGGACTCGTTGGCGGCCAGTTCCTGCTCCTCGGCGAAGAACCGGAAGTTCCATGCCGACCGGGCCACCATCGCCGCCGCGGCCTCTCCGATCGGCTCGCCCATCTCGAGCGCTTGGATGGCGGCGAGGTCCGCGGCTCGCGCCTCGATGAGGTCGGCGGCCCGGAACAGCACCGACCGGCGATGGGAGGCGGGGGCCCCTGCCCAGTCGCCGGTCTCGAAGGCGGCGGCTGCGGCGTCGACCGCGGCCGCCACGTCGGAGTCGCTGCCCCGGGCCGCGACCCCTGCCTGCCGTCCCGTCGAGGGGTTCGTGACGGCGAAGGTCGCTCCGTCCGTAGAGTCTGCGAATCGGCCGCCGATGTAGTGGCGGGCCGCGGTCGGGGCGCCGGCGCCGGCCGCGAGCGAGCTCACTGCGATCCCCGATGACCGAGGACCGAGCGAGCGGCGCGCAGGTCGTCGTCGATGCCGCCGATGATGTGGTCCCAGTCGGTCGAGACCGAGATCATCCGGAAGCCCTGGTCGATGCGCTGCCTCAGGAGCCCGGCCGAGGCGTAGATGCCGGCCGCGATGCCCGAGTGGCGGCAGGCCTCCACCACCCGGCTGAGCGCGGACTGGAAGTCGGGGGCCGGGTCGTCGAGCGCCGGCGGCCGGCCGAGCGATGCGCCGAGGTCGCCGGGGCCGACGAACAGCCCGTCGATCCCGTCGGTGCGGGCTATGTCGAAGACGTGGTCGACCGCGACGGCCGTCTCGATCATGGGGATCACCATGATCGTGTCGTTGGCCTCACCGGAGTAGTCGTCGCCGTGGTGGACGGTGGCGGCGATGGCGCCCATGCTGCGCTCGCCCGCCGGCGGGTACCGGCAGGCCCGGACGGCGGCCGCGGCCTCCTCGGCGGTGTTGACCATGGGGATGATGACGCCGAGGGCGCCGGCGTCGAGGAGCGCGCCGATGACGGCCGGATCGGCTGAGGGCGCCCGGGCGATCGGCGTCGCCCCGCCGATGATGACGGCGTCGATCATCCGGGTGACGGCCGCGAAGTCGCCGGCGCCGTGCTGGTGGTCGATGCACACGAAGTCGTAGCCGCTCTGCGACGCCAGCTGGGCGGCCAGCGGCTCGCGGAAGAACGTCCAGTAGCCGATGGCCGCCTCCCCGCCGGCGAGGCCGGCCCGTGTGACGGTCACGCCGGCAGTCCCTCAATCCGGAGTTCGACGTCGGCCATGGGCGGCAGCCTGGCCACGATGTGGTCGCCGGGCTCAGCCTCGACGGCCGCGATGAACGAGCCGGACAGGACGGTGTGACCGGCCTCCATGACGACATCGAACTGGGCCAGTTTGCGGGCCAGCCAGGCGACCGCGTTGATGGGGTTGCCCATGACGGCGGCACCGGTGCCCGACTCCACCAGCTCTCCGTTCATGTAGAGCCCGCCCTCGAGGGTCTTGAGATCGATCGCGGTCAGCGGCAGGGGCTGCCCGCCGAGAGCGACGAGTCCGCAGGAGGCGGCGTCGGCGATGCTGTCGATGACCCCGCCGTTCGGGCCGTCGCGGTTGTAGCGGCTGTCGACGATCTCGATGGCGGGCATCACGAACTCGGTCGCCAGCGCTACGTCGGCCGCGTTGACGTCGGGTCCCCCGAGCGGGGAGGAGAGCACGAACGCGATCTCGATCTCGACCCACGGCCGGTTGAGGCGGCTGAGCGGGATCTCGCTGCCCTCGTCGACGAACCAGGTGTCGAACAGCGTGCCGTAGTCCGGCTCGCTGGCGCCGAACCGGTCGCGCATCGGCGCCGACGTGTAGCCGACTTTGTGACCCTTGACGACATGGCCGCTCGCCACCTTCTGCTGGGTGACGAGCTGGGAGACGGCGTAGGCGTCGGCGTCGGTCATGGCGGGATGGGTCGCGGTGAGCGGATCGATCCAGCGCCGTCGCTGCTCGGCCTCGATGAGGGCGGCCGCCGCCTCCTGGTGCTGCTGGTGGCTGAGACTCTTCGGGATCGGGTCACGCATCCGGCTGCGGCCTGTCACTGTCCGTTGGGGTGGGGCCAGGAGTCGTCGTCGTGGGTCATGAGCGCCAGCCAACGCTCGTAGAAGCCCCGGAGGGACATCTCGCTGATCGGCGCCGCCAGCTTGCCCGGCAGTTCGGGGTCGGACTGGATCGCTCGGTTCAGCCCCATCTGGATGTTGAGCGGCTGCTTGCGGAGCTGGGGCGATTGCAGGTTCCGTTGCAGGGTGCTCCAGATCGAGGCGTCGTCCTGCTCGAAGATCCCGCTCGGCCCGAAGGTGACCGCGGCCATCCGCCTGAGGTCCTCCTTGACTTCTGGGGGGGCGGACGCGTCGACGTAGGCCCAGGACCAGACCTCCATCTCCTCCGGCCCCTTCGGGTGCCAGACCCGTATGGTGGGAACGTCGGCCGAGAGGTACGAGAAGTTGGGGAAGACGGTGGCGTGGCTCTCCATCCGGCGACGGATGTCGCCGATGCGTGCCGAGGTCTCGGTGCTGGTCCGTTCGAAGTACTCCTTGACGCTGGGGGGGAGGATGCCGTCGTCGAGTCCGGCCGTCTGGGCCAGGAACCAGCCGGTGCCGTGCCCGTACGGGCTCGAGAACTGGCCGCCCTGGAGGTGGGCGGCGGTGTGCTCGTAACCGTCGGACACGTTCAGGACGGAGTAGGGCGAGATGTGGGTTGTGAACAGGTGGTAGTTGTCGCTGGAGAACTGGTCGGCGGCGAGCTTCCAGTTGGCCTGGATGCGCCACTTCTGGGTGCCGCCGAGGAGTTCGACGCCTCCCTCCACCCGATCGAAGCACGCGTCGAGGTAGAACTTCATGTCGCCGAGGTACTCGTCGAGGCTGGGGGCGGTCGGGTCGAACGTGGCGAAGACCAGGCCGCGGTAGCTGTCGAGCTGGGCGACCGGCCGCAGGCTCCATTTGGCCTTGTCGAGGGCGCCGTCGTAGACGTACTCCTCCGGCATGGCCGTCAGGGTGCCGGCGGTGCTGTACGACCAGCCGTGGTAGGGGCAGGTGAAGCCCCGGGAGGTTCCGAAGTCGTCGCAGGTCACTCGCATGCCGCGGTGGCGGCAGGCGTTGAGGAAGCAGCTCAGGGATCCGTCGCGTTGACGTACCAGGACGACTGGGTCGGCGCCCATGTAGGCGGTCACGAAGTCGCCGGGGCGGGGGAGTTGGCACTCGTGGGCGAGAAACAGCCAGGAGCGGCCGAAGATCTTCTCGAGCTCGGTCTCGTAGATGTCCTCGTCGCTGTACACCGCGGGGTAGAGAAGACCTTCCTCGACGTCGACGAGCGTGGTCGGGTCCACGAGTCACCTCCTGCAACGCTCTGCGCCCGCAATCTGACCCGGCTCTCAGGGCGAACGCAAAGGATTCGGTCCGCTGGCTGAAACACCGCGGCGAGGGAAGGCGACTCGGGCTCGCGCCGGGCGGCCGCGGCCGCCCTTCCGGGGCTAGCGGTCGAGCAGCAGGTCGAGCGCGTGGGCGAGCTGGGAGCGCTGCCGTGCCGGGGGCCAGGCCTCGGGATCGAACGTTGCGTCCAGTCCGATGCCGTTAAGCGACTGGAGCAGTCGGACGGCTAGTTCATCGGCGGGAGTCCCGAGGTCCAGACCCTCGTTGGCGATGACCTGGTCCAGGCATCGGGCGATGTAGTCGGTCCACCCCTGTTGCAGGCGCCGGTTGTGGTTCGCCAGGGACTCGTCGACGGTCGAGTGGACCCAGAACCACATCCAAACCCGCCATTCGGCGGCGCGGGCCCCGGTCGTCGGGATGGCGACATCGAGCGTTTCGAGCAGCTCGGCCCGGTTCGTCGGCGACGTCGACCTCGCGGCTTGGAGGGTGTCGTCGGCGAAGGCTTGGAGCGCCGACGCGAGCAGCGCCTCCTTGTCGTCGAAGTAGTGGGCGAGGGCTCCGGTGGTGCAGCCGGCCTCCGCGGCGATCTCTCGCAGCGTCACACCGGTCAGTCCCAGCGTCGCGATCGAGCGCCCCGCCGCTCGGGCGAGTTCGGCCCGGCGGGCGTCGTGGTCAACGAGTTTCGGCATCGGTCGGGCGCAGTCTCATTCGGGGTTCCCGGAGTCTACTTGACACGGGTTATATAACACAGGTAACGTAACAGTGATAACGTTACAGCGGTGATATCACCGCACCGGCAGGGGGAGATGTCATGGACGGATCGAGGATGGGGATCAATGGAGACTGCGGTCTCGACGGAGCGGGGCCTGTGGATCGTGCAGTCGCCCTCCTTGGCGCGTTCGGCCGGGGCGAGTGGGTGGGGCTGTCGGCCCTTGCCCGGCGGGTCGGACTCCCGAAGTCGACCGCGTACCGCCTGCTGGGAATGCTCGAGCGCACGGAGATGGTGCAGAAGCGGGGGCCGTTGTACGCATTGGGGATGCGGCTGTCCGAGTTCGGAAGCCGTGTCCCGCTGTGCGAGGACGATGCGCTGCTGGAGCTGTCGGTGCCGCATCTAGTGGATCTCTGCGGCCGGGCCGGCGAGACCGTCCACCTTGCGATCCCGGACCGGACCGACGTCTTCGTAGCTGCGAAGCTGCACGCTCCCCGTGCTCCGACGGTACCGACATCGGTGGGAGCGCGCCTGCCTGCGCACTGCACGGCGTTGGGAAAGGTGCTGCTCGCGTTCTCGCCCCGCGAGGTCCTGCATCGGTTCCTCGTCAGACCGCGCGCCATCTACACGGGCCGGACGCTGGTCGAGGGACGGGTCATCGAGGCGGAGCTGGCCCGGGTTCGGGAGGAGCGGATCGCGTACGATCGCGAGGAGCTGCTCACCGGTTTGGGGTGCACAGCCGTGCCGGTGCTCGGGGAGCGGGGCGCGATGGCGGCAATCTCGTTGTCGGGCCGGAGCAGTACGGTCGGCAGGCATCGGGCCCAGCTCGCCGCGACGGCCGAGGCGATCTCGGCTGCGCTGGCCACCAAGCGCCCGGCACCCCGGTCGCCGACCCCCCAGTGCTTCGTCCGGACCCGGGTTCGCCCATCGGAGACGGCTGCCGGCCGGCAGCGGGATCACGTGTCGCTGGAATTGTCGGCCAGCTCGACGTAGAGCGGGCGCGGACAGGTGCGGAGCGTGGTCATGTGGCGCCAGTCCTAGAAGAGCAGGGAGATGCAGTTGGCCAGCACCACGTTCTGGTCGAGCCTGATGGTGCGATCGCAGATCAGCCAGCCGTCGCCGCTGCGTCGAAGCACGTCGGATCGTTCGCCGGCCCAGATGTGGGTCTCCGATTCGAGACGGTTCGCGTAGCAGATGAAGTTGGACCGCACGGCGAAGCGGTCGTTGTCGGCCGGTGTCACCCGGATGTTGCCAACGATTCGGCGAGTCCGGGTGGGAGGCTGCTCCGCCCAGGCGAACGCGGTCCGGAGTCGTTTGACCCGCCGCTCGAGCGTCGGCCGATCGTCGTCGAAATGGGCGAGCTCCGAGTCGTCGCTCGAGTCGCGCCTCTGCCGGCGCCCCTGGTTGAACCGCGTCGGCATCCAGTAGCGGATGTCCTCGGACAGGAGGCCGAGCCACGTCTCGAAATCGCGGTCGTCAAGCAGCTGGGCCTCGTAGTAGAGGAATTGCTCGATCTCTCTGACGAGTTCGGCGTCGGCGGTGTCCGGGCGGGCCATGCTCAGATTAGGTCTTTGTTCCGGCGCTGCACGTGTTCCATGTGATCGGCAACTGGGTTGACCGTACCAAGAGGCGAATTGCCGGGGCAACGCCCCTGGTCCGGTGGACGGCACGAGCGAGCGAGCCGCGATGGCGCCGTGCGCTAGAGAGTCGGGCGGTGCGATACTGCGCCCGCAGAGGAATGCCGGGATGCCGGCCGCGGAGCGCGGCTGACGGCCCGTAGAGGGAAGGGTGCGGTGACGGCAAGGACCATCGGGCTGGCGGGGACGGGAGTTATCGGCTCCGGCTGGGCGGTGCGCGCCCTGGCCCGGGGCCACGACGTGGTCGCGTGGGATCCTGCCGGCGGCGCCGAGGACCGGCTCCGGGCCGCCGTCGAGCGGGCCTGGCCCTCGGCCACTCGGCTGGGACTGTTCCCTGGGGCCGATCCGGCCCGGCTGCGGTGGGTCGGCAGCCCCGAGGAGGTCGCCGAGTCCGCCGACTGGGTGCAGGAGAGTGCCCCGGAGGACGAAGGGGTCAAGCGGTCGCTGCTTCAACGGCTGGACGGAGTGGCCGAGCCGGCGACGGTGATCGCCAGCAGCTCGTCGGGACTTCTGCCCACCCGTCTGGCCGACGGGCTCGATCATCCGGAGCGGCTTGTGATCGGCCACCCGTTCAACCCGGTGTACCTGCTGCCCCTGGTAGAGGTGGTGCCCGGCGAAGCCACCGTGGAGGAGACCGTTGCCGTAGCCATGGCTCATTACGACGACCTGGTCATGCATCCTCTGCTGGTGCGCAGCGAGGTCGAGGGCTACCTGTCGGATCGCCTGCAGGAGGCGCTGTGGCGCGAGAACCTTCATCTGGTGAACGACGGCGCCGCCACCACCGCCGAGTTGGACGACTCGATCGTCTACGGCCCCGGCCTTCGCTGGGCGGCGATGGGCACCAACCTCACCTTCCACCTGGCCGGAGGTGAGGGCGGGATGCGCCACATGCTGGGCCAGTTCGGGCCCGCGCTGAAGTTGCCGTGGACCCGGCTTGAGGCGCCCGAGTTGAGCGGGGAGCTGATCGAGGCCATGGCTGAGGGCACGGATGACCAGGCCGGCGCGCGGTCCATCGCCGAACTCGAGCGGCAGAGGGACGACTGCCTGCTGGCCGTGATGCGGGCACTGCGACCGAGCGGCATCGGCGCCGGCCGCCTGGTGGCCGAGCGGGAGGCTCGGATCCTGGCCGCCAAGGCCTCCACTGAGGCCGCGCCGTGGACGCCCGGCACGGAGATCGCAGCCCCGCTGTCGCTGTACTCGGCCGCCGTGGAGCCCGACTGGGTGGACTACAACGGTCACATGACCGAGTGGGCGTTCCTGGCGGCCTTCGGGTGGGCGTCCGATGCGCTGTTCCGCTACGTCGGCATCGACGAGTCCTACCGGAACGGCGGGCACTCCTACTACACGGTCGAGACCCACCTCAACCACCTGCGGGAGGCCTCCCTCGGCGAGCCGTTGCGGGTCACGACCCAGGTGCTCGGCAGCGACGCCAAGCGCCTGCACATCTTCCACACCATGTACACCGACGCCGAGATGCTGTGCACCGGCGAGCAGATGCTTGTTCACGTCGACACCGCGGCGGGACGCAGCGCTCCGCTGTCCGGGGGTCCGGCTGCTGCGGTGGCCGCGGTCACCGCCGCCCACGCGTCCATGCCGGTGCCGTCGCAGGCCGGCAGCCGCATGGCCATCCCCGGACCCAAGGATTGAGCAAGCAAGGAGACTGGCGTGGACTTCTCGATCAGCGACTCCCAGCAGATGGTGGTCGACACTGTGCGCGCCTTCGTAGAGCGCGAACTGGTCCCCCACGAGGACGAGGTGGAGCGCACCGGCCAGGTGCGGCCCGAGCTGGTGGAGGAGATCCGCGGCAAGGCCATCGATGCGGGCCTGTACGCGGCCAACATGCCGGTAGAGCTCGGCGGCGGTGGCCTCGACGACCTGACCCTGGCCATGGCCGAACGGGCCTTCGGCTGGACCGCCTACGCCCTGCACTACATCGTGGCCCGCCCGTCCAACATCCTGCGGGCCTGCACCGGCGACCAGGTCACCGAGTACCTGCTCCCCACGGTGCGGGGCGAGCGGGTCGAGTGCCTGGCCATGAGCGAGCCCGACGCCGGTTCCGACCTGCGGGGCATGACCTGCCGGGCCGAACGGCGCGGCGACCACTACGTGGTGAACGGCACCAAGCACTTCATCAGCCACGCCGATCTCGCCGACTACGTGATCCTGTTCGCGGCCACCGGCACCACCGACACGCCCCGGGGCCCCCGAAGGCTGATCTCGTCGCTGCTGGTGGACTTCGACACGCCCGGGGTCGAGCGGGTGCCGGGCTACAACTGCGTCTCCAACCGGGGCTACCACAACTTCATCCTCAACTTCGACGATGCCCGGGTGCCGGCCTCCAAGCTGCTCGGCGAGGAGCACCGCGGCTTCGACGTGGCCAATGAGTGGCTGGGCAGCACCCGCCTGCAGGTGGCCGCGGTGTGCCTGGGGCGGGCCGACCGGGCCCTGTCGGTGGCTCTCGACTGGGCTGCCACCCGCGAGCAGTTCGGGCAGCGCATCGGGCGGTTCCAGGGAGTGTCGTTCAAGCTGGCCGACATGCGCACCCGCCTGCTGGAGGCCGAGTTGACGACCTACCGGGCCGCCTGGCTGTCGGCCCAGGGCGAGATGACCGACGCCGACGCGGCCATGGCCAAGCTGTCGGCCACCGAGATGCTGCAGTCCGTCTCGGACGAGGCCATCCAGATCCTGGGCGGCATGGGGCTGATGGACGAGCTTCCGCTGGAGCGGATCTGGCGCGACGCCCGGGTGGACCGCATCTGGGACGGCACCAGCGAGATCCAGCGCCACATCGTGTCCCGCGACATGCTGCGTCCCCTCGGCTGCTGAACGGTGGCATGACCGGTCGGCTCGATCGGCTGTTGAGGCCGCGGTCGCTGGCCTTCGTCGGGGGCGCGGCCGCCGAGCTGGCCATCGACGCCTGCCGCTCCTTCGGCTTCGCGGGCGACATGTGGGCCGTCAACCGGAGCCGGGAGCTGCGCGGCCTTCCCACGTTCGCATCGGTGGGCGAGCTGCCGGCGGCCCCCGATGCCGCCTTCGTGGGCGTGGGGAGCGACGCCACCGTCGAGGTGGTGCGCCAGTTGGCGGCCGCCGGCACCGGCGCCGCTGTCTGCCACGCCTCCGGTTTTGCCGAGGTCGGCGAGACCGGCGCGGCCCTCCAAGCCGAACTGGTCGCCGCGGCCGCAGGCATGCCCATCGTCGGCCCCAACTGCTACGGGACGCTGTCGGCTCCGACCGGCGCGGCGCTATGGCCCGACGTCCACGGTCTGTCCCGCACGGATAGCGGTGTCGCTCTGCTGAGCCAGAGCGGCAACATCGCGGTCAACCTCACCATGCAGCGCCGGGGCCTGGACGTCGCCTGGGTGATGACGCTGGGGAACCAGGCCGACATCGGCATCTCGGAGGCGTTCGAGGCCATGGCCGCGGACGGCGCGGTCACCGGGGTGGGTCTGTGCATCGAGGAGCTGGACGACACCGATCGGTTCGTAGCCGCCGCGGCTGCTGCTCGCCGCCGGGCCCTGCCGGTGGTGGCGCTCAAGCTGGGAGCGTCGGACGCCTCGGGCGCCATCGCCGTGACCCACACCGCCTCGATGGTGGGCGACGACGCCGCCTACGGCGCGCTGTTCGACCGGCTGGGCATCCACCGGGTGCACACCCTGCCCGAACTGCTCGACACCCTGGCCGTCCTGTGCGCCCTCGGACCGCTGAGGGGCGACCGGCTGGTGTCGTTGAGCTGTTCCGGAGGCGAGGCGGCGCTGGTCGCCGATCGCAGTCGCAACCGCGGCCTCAGCTTCCCGCCGTTCGCCCCCGACCACGCCGACCGGGTGGCATCGGCCCTGGACGGCCGGGCCGCGGTCACCAACCCGCTCGACTACCACACGTTCATCTGGGGCGACGAGGACCGCCTGGCCAACTGCTTCCGCGCCGCCCTCGGGCCGGGCACCCCCGGCGACGAGGCACCGTTCGACGCCGCGCTGCTGGTGATCGACTTCCCAGCCGAGGGGCTCGACCGGTCGCGCTGGTGGCCCACTCTGCGGGCCTTCGGCGAAGCCTGCTCCGCCAGCAGCATTCCCGGCGTGGTCGCTGCCTCGATGGCGGAGAACCTGCCCGAGGAGGCCCGCGTCCGGGCTGCCGGACTGGGTCTGGCCGCCTGCGGCGACATCGACACCGCCCTGTCGGCATTGGAGGCGGCCGCGGCATGGGGGCAGGCCCGCATGTCTGGACCCGCCGACATCTTGCTGCCGCCGTCGGCCCCACCGTTCTTGTCAGCCGGCCAATGGCCGTCCTCCCTTCGCCGTGGATCGGATGGACCGGCCCCCGAAGCTGGAGCCGGGTCGAACCGCCAGCCGGAGCGACCGTATGGAAGAGGTGTGACAGGCGATGGCATCCCCGGTGCCGCCGCCCTGTCGGAGCACGAGGCGAAGCGGCGTCTCGGTACGGCTGGCGTGGCGGTGCCCGCAGGCGTGGTCGTGCCCGCAGGCCGGGCTGCCCCCGCCGCGGCCGAGATCGGCTACCCGGTCGTGGTCAAGACCACCGGCCTCGCCCACAAGACAGAAGCCGGTGGGGTAGCGGTTGGTCTCGAAGGCCCGGAGGATGTAACCGCCGCCGCGCCGCGCCTCGCCGGCGACGACGGGACCGTGCTGGTGGAGTCCTGCATCATCGGCGTCGTCGCCGAGTTGCTGGTGAGCGTGCGATCGGCACCTCCGGTGGGGATGCTGCTGACGCTCGGAGCGGGAGGGACGCTTGCGGAGTTGCTCGACGACACCGTCAGCCTGCTGTTGCCGGTGTCGGCCGATGACGTTCGCGGTGGCCTCCGCAGACTGCGGGTCTGGCCGATGCTGGCTGGTCACCGGGGCCGACCGCCTGCCGCCGTCGACGCCGTCGTCGAGACGGTCTCGGCACTCGGTGCGCTGGTGCGCGACGATCGCAGCATCATCGAAGTCGAGATCAATCCCCTCATGGTCACGCCGCATGCTGCCGTGGCGGCCGACGCGCTGATGCTGGTGGCGGAGGCACCGCCCAATGACTGACGCCGCCCCCGCGAGCGCGGTGACGGCCGTCGCCGACGGGCCGGTGCTCGAGGTCACCCTCGATCGGCCCAATGCCAACGCCATCGACGCGGCCACCAGCCGGGAGCTGAGCGGGGTGTTCGCTGCCTTCCGCGACGATCCTGATCTGCGGGTCGCGATACTCACGGCTGCCGGTGACCGCTTCTTCAGCGCGGGCTGGGACCTCAACGCGGCGGCCGGAGGCGAGGAGTTCGAGGCCGACTACGGCGAGGGCGGCTTCGGCGGATTCGGCGAGCTGCCCGGCCTGCTCAAGCCGGTGATCGTGGCGGTCAACGGCATGGCCGTAGGCGGCGGATTCGAGATCGTGCTGGCCGCCGACTTCGTGGTGGCCGCCGAGCACGCCCGCTTCTGGCTGCCGGAGGCCTCGCTGGGGATCGTGCCCGACACTGCCTCGGTGCGCCTGCCCAGGATGCTCCCGCCCGTGGTGGCCAACGAGATCCTCTACGCGGGCCGGCGCCTCGATGCGGCCGAGGCGCTGCGCTGGGGGCTTGTCAACGCGGTGGCGAGCGCCGACGACCTCATGGCCGAGGCCCGGGCCCTGGCCGCCCGGATCGCGGAGGCCGCCCCGCTGTCGGTGGCTGCCATCAGCCAGATCCGCGACCGCACACAGCATCTGCCGCCGGCCGACGCGTTCGAGGTGTTGCGCTCGGGCGACCTCGACGCCTACGAGGCCATGCTGGTCTCCGAAGACGCCGCCGAAGGCCCCAGGGCCTTCACCGAGGGCCGCGCCCCCCGCTGGCAGGGCGCCTGAATTCGCGGTCGCCGTCGGGCCGCGAGTACTTCGTCGCCGCGGAGCGCTCTCTTGCCGGCAGGGTGCCTGAGATGGCGTGCGGGCGTCAGGGCCGCGAGTGCGCCATGTTGTGAGTTTTTGTGTGTTGTTGTTGTTGTTTGCGGTTTCAAGACGGCTGGTTCGGGGGTACTGTCGGCATGCGGCGCCGACCTCACAAGGGCACCCACAAGGGCACCGCGGAGGACCCGCACATGGACGTACCCGACTTCCGGGCGGTGACCGTTGAGGCGCTGGCAAGCATGGTGCGCGACCGGATCCTCACCGCCGCGGCCGTCACCGCCCACGCGCTGGACCGCATCGACGCCCTGAACCCCAGCCTCGCTGCGTTCGTTGCCGTCGACGCCGACGGGGCGCGAGCGCAGGCTGAGGCCATCGACAGGCGCCTCGACGCCGGCGAGGATCCCGGCCCGCTGGTCGGCGTGCCCGTCGGCGTGAAGGATCTCACCGACGCCGCCGGCCTGCCCACGACCAAGGGCGCGATGCATCTGCGTCACGCCCCGCCGGCCCGGGCCGACGCGGTGGAGGTGGCGCGGCTGCGGGCCGCGGGCTGCGTGGTGGTCGGCAAGACCAACACCGCAGAGTTCGGCTGCATGGACGACACCTTCAACCCCCTCTTCGGCGCCACCCTCAATCCCTGGAACCTGGCCTACTCGCCGGGCGGCTCCTCGGGAGGCGCGGCTGCGGCCATCGCGGCGGGCATGGTCCCGGTCGGCACCGGGTCCGACGCCGGGGGATCCATCCGCACCCCGTCGGCGGCATGCGCGCTGTCCGGCATGAAGACCAGTCAGGGGCGGGTGCCGGCGGGCCCACCGCCTCTGGGACTGCTCGACCTGTGCTGCGTGGGCCCTATGGCCCGCCGCATCCGCGACGTCGCCCTCTGCCTCGACAGCGTGGTGGGGCCCCACCCCGGCGACCTGCGCAGCCTGTCCGCGCCGCCGCGGCCCTGGCGTCCAGCGCTGGACTCGCCCAGGATCCCGGCTCGTGTGCTGTGGGCGCCGTCCTTCGACGGCGGTCCGGTGGATTCCGAGGTGGCCGCGGCCTGCGCTGCCGCGGTGGAGCGTCTCGCCGCGGCTGGCGTCGAGGTGGTCGAGGCGGGCCGCCTGCTCGACGCGGGCATGGCGCTCCAGGAGGAGCTCTACTACGGCGGCGGCCTGGTGCCCACGCACCGGCCGCTGCGCGGAACCGACCATTGGCCCCAAGTCACGGGAATGCTCACCGAGATCCTGGAGCGCCTCTTCGACTCTGTCACCGTCTCGTCGCAGTACGAGGCCCGGCTCCAGGCGGCCGAACTCTCGACGGGACTGGCCGACGCCATGGCCGGCTTCGACGCCATGCTGACACCGATGTGCGCGGGCCAGATCCCGATGTCGCGTCGCGACGGCACCATCGACGGGGAGCCCACCGCCGACTGGCTGCGCTTCGGGTCCCTGGCCACGCTGACCCGCCGTCCGGCCGGAACGGTGTGCTGCGGGTTCACCCGCCGCGGCGTTCCCATCGGCCTTCAGGTCATTGGGCAGCAGCTCGACGATCTCGGCGTGCTGGAGACGCTCGCCGTGCTGGAGGATCTGCTCGGCCTCGATCCTGTCGCCCCCGATCCGGCGCCGTGACGGGCCTTCCGCGGGGCGGTCTGCGCCCCGGCCCGCTACTCGGCGGGCGCGTCGGGAGGGCCCACGCGCTCGGCCAGCGCCTGGGTGGTGCGGTCAAGGACGACAGCCATCACCAGGATCGCCACGCCGACCTCGAAGCCCAAGCCGACCTCGCTGTTCTTCACGGCTGAGATCGTCTCGAACCCCAGCCCCCCGCCGCCTACCAGGCCCGAGATGATGACCATGGCGAGCACCATCATGATCACCTGGTTGACCCCGGCCATGATGGTCTTGGCCGCCAGCGGGATGCGCACGCCCAGCATGGTCTGGCGAGGCGTCGCGCCGAACACCTGCGACGCCTCGACGCTCTCGACGGGCACCTGCCTGATGCCCAGGGCCGCGATGCGAATGCCGGGCACACACGCGTACAGCACCGAGGCGATGACGCCGGGCACGATGCCGATCGTGAAGAACGTGACGGCCGGGATGATGTAGACCAGCGACGGGATGGTCTGGAGAGCGTCCAGCAGCGGGCTCAGCGCCGCCTCGACCCGCCGGTTGCGGCCCGCGGCGATGCCGACCGGAATCGCCACCAGCAGCGAAAGAACCACCGCCACCACCACCTGCACGAAGGTGTCGATCGACAGCTCCCACATGCCGGTCACCAGGATGACGGCCATCCCCACGACATTGAGGACCGCCATCCTGGCGCCCTTGAGCCAGCCGCCGAAGGCGGCGGCGGCCACGATGAGGACCGGCCAGGCCAGGGTGTCGGTCAAGACCCTGCGCAGCGGGATGTAGTAGGTCGAGATGATCAGCTCGTTGAAGCCCCGCGTCAGCCATCTCAGGTTGTCGCGCACCCATCGCACCCAGTCGTCGATCGGGTCGAAGGCCCTCACATCCCACACCTCCGGGAACGAGGCCATGCCCGCGATCCCGGCCTGGCCTGCGGCCCGCCCGGCCACCAACAGCCCGGCCAGGCCCGCCAGGGTCGCCAGCACGGCACGCCGTGACGGGGCCGTGGCCCGGTCGCCGCCGACCACCGCCCTCGCCAGCCGGTCCAGCACGGCCGCGATCGCCACCACGGCCAGCCCGGTCGCTATGCCTCGCCCGGTGCGGCGCTGGCTGAGGGTGCCCATCACCTCCTGGCCCAGCCCGCCCGCGCCGAGCAGGGTGGCCAGCACCACGATCCCCAGCGCCATCATGATCGTCTGGGTTATCCCGGTCATGATCGTGGGCAGCGCCATCGGCAGCTGGACCTTGCGCAACGTCTGCGTCGGCGTCGCGCCGAAGACCGTGGAGGCCTCCACAGCCTGCTCGGCCACCCCCTTGATCCCGAGCGTCGTGAGCCTGACCACCGGGGGCAGCGCATAGATCACGGTGGCCAGCGTGGCCGGCACCGCGCCGATCCCGAAGAACATCACCATCGGCACGAAGTAGACCGGAGCGGGGATGGTCTGCATGGCATCGAGCACGGGCCTTATGGCGTTGTCGAGGCGCGGGTGCTGCGCGGCCAGTATCCCCGCGGGAAGGCCGACCGCCACCGACAGGATCACGGCCATCGTCATCAGCGCCAGCGTCTCTATCGTCACCTCCCACAGCCCCACGAGGCCGGGGTACACGATGGCGGCCGCCGCCGCGGCGGCCGAGACCCAGGCCCGGGTGCGGGCGATGAACGCGAAGATGGCCACCGGGATCACGAACCAAGGCACCCACAGCAGGCCCTGCTCGATGTGCTCGAGGCCGTAGCGCACCAGAGCCGTGGCCGGGCGGAAGAACACGGTGAAGAGCCAGTGGGAGTTGCGGTTCTGTTGAGCCCAGCGGGAGAATCGGTCCAGAGGCTCCGAGAACGTGGTGTCGAGCAGAGCCGGAGGCTCAGCCCCGCCCATCGCCACCTGCAGCGCGACCAGCACGAGCGGCAACGCCAGCCACAGCGCGCGCCGCTCGTCGACCGCCCAGCGGCGGGCACTGCCGAGCGGGGATGCGGCCGCGGTCACGCCTACGGCTGGATCAGCTTGGTGACCGCTTCGCGGTCGATGCGCCCGACCGGCGCTCCGGCCGCGTCGACCACCGAGATGTCCTCGGTGGTCCCGATCAACAGCGGAAGGATCGACTCGAGGCTGTCGGAGTCGGCCACGACGCGGCCGGACGCGCTGCCGTCAGCAGCCGCCGCGACGTCGCCCGCGGTCAGCACCTTGGTGCGAGGGACGCCTTTGACGAACTCTTCCACGT
This sequence comes from Candidatus Aldehydirespirator sp., assembly GCA_965203635.1. GTDB lineage: Bacteria > Actinomycetota > Acidimicrobiia > Acidimicrobiales > Aldehydirespiratoraceae > Aldehydirespirator. The sequence continues at coordinate 547,680 of OZ241903.1, read as the reverse complement.
ACTCGGTGGCCGGGCTCATGATCAGGTCCGCAGCGGTTCCCACCTGGTCGAACTCTCCGTCCTTCATCACGGCGATCCGATCGCCGAGCTTGATCGCCTCGTCGAAGTCGTGGGTGATGAAGACGATCGTCCCGTTGATGTCGGACTGGATGCGCAGCAGCTCGTCCTGCATGTCGCGCCGGATGAGGGGATCGAGGGCCGAGAACGGCTCGTCGAAGAAGAGCACCGTCGGCTCGACGGCCAGCGCCCGCGCCAGACCGACCCGCTGCTGCATCCCGCCCGAGAGCTGATGGGGGTAGCTGAGCCCGCAGCCCTCCAGGCCGACGAGATCGAGCATCTCGTCGGCCCGGCGATGGCGGGCCTTGCGGTCCATCCCCTGGATCTCCAGGCCGTATGCCACGTTGTCGATGACTCGCCGGTGAGGGAACAGCCCGAAATGCTGGAAGACCATCGAGAGCTTGGCCCGCCGGACGCCCCGCAGCTCGGCGTCGCTCATGGCGGTGAGGTCCGCCCCATCGAGAATCACCGTGCCCCTCGTCAGCGGTGACAGCCGGGCGACACAGCGAACCAGGGTGGACTTGCCCGACCCCGACAGGCCCATGACCACGAACGTCTCGCCGCGGCGGGCGTCGAACGACACGTCGCGCACGGCGATAGTGGCGCCGGTGGCGAGGCGCACCTCGGCGCGCGACGCGCCGTCGTCGGCCATCTCCAAGGCCCGGCCCCTGCGGCCCCCGAAGACTCGCCAGACTCCGCGAGCCGAGAGGCACGGACCGGAGACGGCCGTGTCGTTCACGGCACAGGCGTGCTCTGGTTCAGCTGAGCCAGGCAGACCAGATGTCGGCGTTGTCAGCGATCCACTTGGCCGCTACGTCGTTGACGTCCTCGCCGTCGAGCTCCACCGGCGGCAGCATCGTGAGCTGATCCTCGGTTCTGATCGTGAACTCCTGGAGGAACGACCACACGTCGGGGGCCTTGTCCTCGAGTTTGGCCGAGGCCGCCTTGATCAGCACCTCTTCGGGATAGTCGCAGTCCACCCCGCCGTCGCCGCTCGCCTGGCTGGCCGCGCACTCGTCGTTGTAGGCGGGAAGGGGCACGTTCACGAGGCCGTACGTCGATACGGCCGCTGTCGGCGTCCACCAGTACAGCAGGATCGGCTCGCCCGCCGCCACCCTGGCGTCGATCTCGGCCACGGTGGCCGGCTCCGAGCCGGAGAACACCACCTCGAAGGGCAGGCCCAGGTTGTCGATGATCTCCTGGTCCCACTGCGCGTAGGACGGGTCGGTGCCCAAGAACCTGCCGTTGTCGCCGGTCTCGGGGGTCGCGAAGAGCGCAGCGGCATCCTCGCCGGCGTAGCCCTCCCATGTCGCCAGCGCGGGATTGTCGGCGACTACGTAGTCCGGCACGAACCAGCCGATCTTGCCGATGGTGCCCAAGTCGCCGATGTGGACGACCGTTCCGTCGTCGAAGAACACCTGCTCGGGGTCGCTGAGCCCTGAGGGCCAGATCTCCAGGACGGCATCGAGCGTGCCGTCGGCCAAGCCGGTGAACATCGCCTCGTTCTCGTCGATGACGATCACGTCGGTGGGATAGCCGAGCTCGTTCTCGATCAGCTGACTGGCCACCGCGACGTTGAGTTCCGACGCGGTCCATGGATTGGCGACCAGCACGATCTCCGGCTTGTCCCCGGCCGGTTCGGCAGCGGGCTCCTCGGCCGGTTCGGCAGCGGGCTCCTCGGCCGGTTCGGCCGCGGGCTCCGCGGGTTCGGCGGCGGGTTCGGCCGCCGGCTCCTCGTCGTCTCCGCAGGCTGCGGCGAGCAGGGTCACGGCGAGGACCGCGAGCAACATTCTCTTCATGGTTTACTCTCCTGGGATATCCGAGCCGGTCGTCCCCTCCGGACGCGGCTCCAAGGCGATCACTATAGGTGATCTAGCACGACTAGGTGGTCTAAGACTGCGGCGCGGAGAGAATCCCCAGTGGCGGTTCGCGTCGCCGAACCCTCTGAGGGCTCCGCGGGCCGAGGGTTCTCCTCCGCGGGCCGACCCACGCCGCGGCGGGTACGGCGCGGCTCGGACCCAGGATCAGCCGCGGCCGAAGTCGAAGGCGGCGATCTCGGCCATCTGCTCGCCCAGCAGGGCGACTGCTGTCTCGAACAGCAGCTTGCCCTCCTCGGCGTTGGCACCGGTCGGGTCGCCTATGTGGCCAGCCGGCCCGAAGTCGTTCGATAGCCATCCGAACGACGCCAGTCCCCCGAAACGTACATGCCGGTTCCGGGCCAGGCCCGCGGGGACGGCCCGGTCGGCCTTCTCAAGGTGCACCAGGTGGGGCCGCAGGTGCATGAACACCGACGTCTCGCGGTGCCCGCCGTGGATCCCCATGCCCATCTCCGTCTCGGGGGAGGTGCCGCCGTGGTCGGCGGGCACGAACGGGTGCACGAGGAACGTCATCAGCCCGTGCTGAAGGCGGACCTCGCGGCAGGCCACGTTGAGCAGGGCCGAGTTGCCGCCGTGGCCGTTCAGGAACACGAGCCGGCGGGCCGCGGTGGCCGCGACGCAGCGGCCGATGTCCCGCAGCACCGCCAGCAGCGTCTCCGCCGACAGCCACAGCGTCCCCGGCGACCAGGCGTGCTCGTTGGACTTCGACACCGACAGGGTGGGCAGCAGCCACAGATCGTAGGCGTCGCCATACTCGTCGACGAGCGCGGCGGCGGACTCGTGAGCGATCACGTGGTCGACCGCCAGCGGCAGGTGCGGGCCGTGCTGCTCCACCGCGCCGATCGGCTGAACGATCACCGACGACTCGGTGATACGTTCGGCGATCTCTGGACCGCTGAGATCCTCGAGACGGCGGCTGCGTGCGTTGGGCATGAGTGTCACGGTAGCCCGTCGTCCGGCCGGGGTGGACTCCAGAAGGACACGTTGGAGGACCCGAGGCTCGTCATGGCGCCACCAGTGCTGAGACGAGCAACCACGGTGATGTCGCCGTCGACGGTGTTGGCGCCGAAGGTGATCGCGTCGCTGTCGGGCGACCAGAGGCGCGGCGTCTCGTTGTACTGGTCCGCGAACCACACGTAGTCCCGGAAGAAGGTTTCGGTGGGGGCGAACTGGGCGAGCTCGTAGGACTGCTGCCCGTCCCAGATGTGCCAGGACATTCCGATGCCGCTGGGGTCGTCCGCGCTGGCCGCGATCAGCAGGTGGCGACCGTCCGGGCTCCACTCGAGCCAGAGCCCGATCCTGTCGAGGACGGTGAGGCGCTCGGCTGTGGCGAGGTCGACGATCTGCACAGAGCCGGCCGGGACGCCGGTCTCCGGCCCCGTCGGTGAGGTCGAGGCTGTCTCCGAGCCGTCACCGGCAGGGGCCGGCTGCTCGTCAGAAGCCGCTGAGATGGCGGCGCGGTCCCCGGAGGGATGGACCGCCAGCATCGTGTACAGGCCGGCCGGTCCGAGGTCGGTGACATCGTCGGCGTCGATGCTGCGGCGCAGCAGTTGCGGGCTCGCGGCGGACCTCCTGTCGCGGAGCTCGGCCTCCCCGATGCCGGCAGGGGCCTGGTCGTAGGAGTCCACGTAAAGGAAGTCCTGAGTGCCGGGCACCCACGCCGGAGCCAGGAAATCGACGCCGACCAGACCGAGGTCGTGGTAGTCCTGCGGCTCCTCGACGTCGTCGATGAGCAGCAACTGATGTCCCGCGTGGACCAGCAGCCGGTGCCCGCCGGGTTCCCACGCGACGTACATGCTCTGGCCTCGAAGTGAGACGTCCGAGGCTGGGCCGCCCGTCTCGTCCAGTATGAAGGCCGCGGTGCCGCCCGTCTGGCTCGGCCCCAATGCGACCAGCCGGGAGCCGTCGTAGTTCCATGAGTAGAAGAAGTAGGGCCTGCTGGTGGGCACGGTGGCGATGTCGCCGGTGGTGATGTCGACCACGGCGACCTGGGAGACTCCGGTGGCCGGATGGATGAGGGTCGCAGCCAGACGAAGCCCGTCGCGCGACCATGTGGGCTGGGTGACGATGTGGTCGGGGCCCAGCTGGCCCACGACTTCGCCGCCCGGTTCCAGGAGCCGCAGGCCGAGCGGGCCCGCGGCCGCGATCAGGCCGCCGTCGAGGGACCCTGCAGCGGATCGCTCGCCGTCGGTGGCCGGCTCTGCCGGGCCTTCATCGGCTGGAGCAGGCTCTGCGGACGGCAGGAGTGCGGTGGGCGGCGCCGCGAAGCTCGTGTCCCCGGCCAGCGGATCGGTCTCGGCCTCCGAAGCCCAGTCGGCCGGGGCCGGCACCGAGCTGCGGCTGGGCCCGGTCGAGCAGGCTGCGGCGATGACCAAGGCGCACGCCGCGACCCCCGTGATGAGGCACCGACGCATGGCGCCATCGTATGTCTCGACTCCCCGCCGGGGAGTGGTCGGCCTTGGAATCGGGAATCCTCCGGTGGCAGAATCGCAAGTGCGCCACTGTGGCAGGCATCCGCCTGCGGGACTGGAACTGACGGGAGGGCGCCATGAGAGAGTTCAAGTCGAACCGGACGATGATGCGCGTCCTGCCCCTGGTGGCGGTGCTGGCTCTGGTGGCTGCCGCTTGCAGCGGTGACAGCGCCGACGACGGCGCGGCCTCGGCACGATGCGAGGCCAACCGAGCGGCCGGACCGATCACCTTCGTAACTGGCTTCGACTTCGCCGCCTCGGCGGGAATCATCGACGCCATAGTCGCCGATGCTCAGGGCTACTTCGACGAGCTGTGCATCGACTTCGAGGTTCAGCCCGGCTTCGCGCCGGCGAGCAGCGCGCTTGTCATCGAGGGCCAGGCCCAGTTCGGCAACTCCGGGTCGTTCGGCGAGTTGGTGAACAACAACGTCGCTGGCGAGGGCGACCTGGTGGCGCTGCTGCACTGGGGGCGCACCGCCATCGAGGCGATCGTGCTGCCCGGGGGCAGCCAGATCACCGACTTCTCCGGACTGTGCGGCAGCGTCGTCGGGATCAAGGGCGACCTGCCCTACTCGTTGCAGACGTCGGTGGCCATGTCGGGAATCGACCGCGGCTGCTTCGAGGAGATCCTCCTCGATGGCTTCGACCCGATCCAGCATCTCGAGCTCGGCATCGACGCGCTGCCCGTCTACAAGTCCAACGAGCCGAACATCCTCTCATCGGCCGGTGTGCCCTTCACAATGCTCGACCCCCTGGACCTCGACGTGCCGTCGAGCTTCGGGATCAACTTCACCACCCAGGCCATGATCGACGAGCACCCCGACTTGGTGGCCGACGTGGTGCGTGCCCTTATCAAGGCCCAGGACTTCGCGGCCGCCAACCCGGACAAAGCGGTGGACAACGCCTTCGAGTTGATAGACGCGGCTGGCAATCCGATGTATTTCGCGAAGGAGGCGGAGCGTTATCGCTGGAGCGTCGAATCGGGGCTGATCGCGGACTTGGCCCCGGCCGGGACCGGTCGGGGCATTCCCGATCTCGACCTGCTCGGCGCCGAGATCGAAGCGCTCACCCGGGTCGGCGTGTTCGAGGAGATGCCGGACTGGCGGTCGATGGTAAACGCCGACATCGCGGCCAGCGTCTACGACGGCACCGAGCTGATCTGGCCCGCGCGATGAGGCGGCCCGGGCTTGACAATCCACTGGTCCCTTGAGACCGGCGGGTCGCCCACACCGGCCGAGCGACCAGGCGAACGAATCGGCGTTGGGGGCGTGGTGAGCAGGGCAGACACCGCGGCTGATGCGGCCATCAGCTTCGAAGGGGTGTCGAAGTGGTTCAGGCGCAAGGACCTTCTGGTCCACGCCCTGTCGCGGGTCAGCCTGGATGTGCGCCCGTCGGAGTTCGTCAGCCTCATCGGGCCCTCGGGCTGCGGCAAGTCGACCATGCTGCGCCTGGCCGGGGGGCTCCTCGAACCCGACCGCGGGTCGGTCGTCGTGAACAACCAGTCGCCCGCCGAGGCCCGCCGGCAGAAGCGCTACGGCTTCGTGCCGCAGCACCCGGCCCTGCTGCCGTGGCGAACGGTGCGCAGGAATGTCTCGCTGCTTTCCGACGTCAACCGCCGGCAGGACAACCCGGGCATGTCCACCGACGACCAGCTGGCCATGCTCGACGACATCGGGCTGACCCCCTTCCTGGATTCGCTGCCCCGCGAGTTGAGCGGGGGTCTCCAGCAACGGGTGAGCATCGCACGCGCCTTCGCCCTGGGAGCGCCCGTGCTGTTGATGGACGAGCCGTTCTCCGCCCTCGACGAGATCACCCGGGCCGACATGCGCTACCTGCTGCTCCACCTGTGGGGCCAGATCGGCAGCACCGTGCTGTTCGTGACGCACTCCATCCCCGAGGCGGTCGTGCTGTCGGACCGTGTGGCCGTCCTGGGTTCCAGACCGGGGCGCATCACCCAGGTCATCGACGTCGGCCTGCCCCGACCGCGCCACGCCGAGGTGGAGGACAGCGACGACTATCACCATGTGCTGGGCGAGGTCCGGGCTGCACTCAGGCAGGGTTGGTCGAGTTGACGGGCTGGACTGCGTCGCCTGTTCCGGGCCGGCCCGACCCTGAAGGGGGCGGGGAGCCGGGCCTCGACCCCGAGTTCCCGGTCGAGGAACCGCCTGAGGCGCCCCGACGGCCGGTCCGGCGAGCCGCCCTCCTGGTGGCGCCCTTCGCCGGTCTGACCGCCTTCTTCGTGGGCTGGGAGATATACGTCGTCGTCCGCGACCTTCGACCGCTCACGCTGCCGCTGCCGTCCGACGTGATCATCCATGTAGTCGAGAATCCGGGCTTCTACTCGCGGAACGGACTGGTGACGATCCAGGAGGCGTTCTGGGGGTTCTGGATCGCCTTCCTCGCGGCCCTCTTCGTGGCCACCTGGATGGCCCACTCCCAGTTCGTGGAGCGGGCGACGATGCCGGTGATCGTGTTGATGCAGTCGACACCGGTGGCGGTGCTGGTGCCGATCTTCCTGCTGTGGTTCGGCTTCTCGCCCTGGCCCAAGATCCTCACCGCCATGCTGTTCGCGTGGGTGCCGTTCGTGGCCAACGCCCTCATCGGGTTGCGTTCGATCGACAGCGAGACGCACGAACTGCTGCGATCGGTGAACGCCAGCCGCTGGGAGATCTACTGGCGTCTCAGGATCCCCCATTCGCTGCCGTATCTCTTCGCCGCGGGCCGTATCTGCGTCGGCCTGGCCCTGGTCGGAGCGGTCGTCGGTGAGTTCTTCAACTCCAGGGAAGGGCTCGGGAACGCGGCCCGGGTGGCCCAGTCCCGGGTGCTGGTGGATCAGCTGTGGGGCAGCGTCTTCGTGCTGGCCTTCATCGGCGTGGCCTTCGTCCTGCTGCTGATCGCCGTCGAGAAGCGGGTGTTGCGATGGCACTCCTCCCAGGACGCCGACCACCGGAGCCTGTGAAACCGGCGCAGAGGCCTCTTTCTTGCTCGGCCTCCTAGAAGGGACTGAGCCCCATCCGGTTGCGGATGGAGACCAGTTCGCCCAGGTGGTTGATGCCGTGCCCCACGGCGCTCCACTGGAGGAACCATGCGGTCGGCTTGCCGTCCCACATGGCGTACAGCCAGTCGAAGCGATCCTCCGGTGTGCCGATCGCGGCCAGCGCCGAGGCGGTGTCGGGCCGCTCGTCCATCGGCGGCAGCCCCCGATCATCGAGCCAGTCGGCGGTCGACTGGATCACGGCCAGCGTGTAGCCGCCGACGGCCTCGGGGTCCAGGACGTCCACCAGATCGGCGTCCTCGCCCTCGGCCAGCCCCCGCCACAGGTCGCCGGCGATCCCCAGCCGGCCGGTCCAGCCGTCCACCACCGCTCCAACCCCCCGCAGCACACCGTTCACCGCAACGTCGTGATGCCGGGCCAGGTGCCACAGGACGTAGACGGGGGCGATCCCGCCGCCGTCGACCCGCTCCCGGCGCCGCTCCGCCGGGATGCGTCCCAGCACGCCGCCGTCCAGCTTGGCTCCAAGCGACTTCAAGTCGCCGACTATCCAGTCCCGCAGGTCCACGTCAAGCACTCTAGAAGGGCTCGGCCGGCGCAGTGTCCATTCGCTCGGTCTCTCGGGCCGCAATGGGTACCCTCCGGCTGTGCGCTTCGTCGTGTTGCACGCCCACCCGCAGCAGGACTGTCTGAACGTCGTGCTGCGCGACCGCGTGGTTGAGACCCTGGAGCGTGCCGGCCACGACGTGCAGGTGGTGCGGCTGACGCAGGGCGAGTCGATCGACGGGGTGAGCGTCGTCGGCGCTCAGGGCTTGGTGTTCGTCTACCCCACCTGGTGGGGTGGCCTGCCGGCGCCCATGCTGAGTTGGGTCCAGCGCGAGCTCGTCTCGTGGATCGATGGTGCTGCCGACCTCTCGACCTCGCCGCTGCGCACCGTCCGTCACCTGGTGGCGGTGACCACCCACGGCTCGACGCGCTGGGTGAACCGGCTCCAGGGCGAGCCGGGACGCCATCTCCTGCGGCTCTCGGTCGCCCGCCTGTGCGCCCCGGGCACGAGGCTGCGGTGGGTTGCCCTCTACGGGGTGGATCAGCGAAGCCCGGCCGAGGTGTCGGCCTTCGTGGACGGGGCAGCCGCCGAGGTGGCCTCCATCGCGGCCTGAGACACGTTCGCCGTCCAGCGCTCGACGCGGCTCAGCGAGCGGCTGCGACCGCGATCTCTGCCTTGCTCAGCGAGCGGCTACGACCGCGATCTCGACCTTCCAAGCAGGCTGGGCCAGCTCCGGAACGATCAGCAGCGTGGAAGCGGCCAGGCGACCGCCGAGGAACCGGTCTCGTTCGGCCATCACCGGGGCGAGATCCTGTCCGGGGACGACGTAGGTGGTCACCGACACGATGTCGCTCGGCTCCATACCGGCCTCGGCGAGTATGGCTGCGATATTGCCCCACACGTCGCGGGCCTGCCCGCCGACGTCATCGGCAATCGACCCGTCGGCCCGGGTGGCCACGATCCCCGAAGTGTGCAGCCACTTCTCCGCTCCGTTGGTGACGACTGCGTGGGCATAGCGCGCCGCGGGAGGAGCAATCCCCTCCGGCTCGACGGCATTCGATCCCATCACTGCCGATCGTAGGCGGCACCTGCAGGTGTGGAACAATCTGCGGCCATGACCCAGCGGATGGCGCTCTACTTCCAGGACAAGCACGACATCGCCTACGAGATCGAGATGGCGAAGTATGCGGAGGAGAAGGGCTTCAGCGAGATCTGGCAGGGCGACACCCGGCTGGCCCGCGACTGCGTGGTGATGATGAGCGCTCTGCTGGCGTCCACGAAGCGGCTGCGTATCGCCAGCGGCGTGCTGCCCATCTACACCCGCAACCCGGCAGTGATCGCGGCCACATGGAGCACGATGCACGAGCTCGGCGGCCCCGCGCCCGACGGGGGCAGCCGGGTGATGCTGGGACTCGGCGCCTGGTGGGAGCCCATCGCCGGGCGGGTCGGCGCGGGTCGCCGGAAGCCGCTCACCGCCATGCGCGAGAACGTCGAGGCCATCCGGGCCCTGTTCACCATGGAGGAGGTCACCTACAACGGTGAGTTCGTCCACCTCGACCGGGTGAGCCTCGACGTGGCCTACGGCGACACCTCGCCCCGCGACATTCCCATCTACATCGGAGCCACCGGTCCGAAGATGCTGGAGCTGACGGGCGAGATCGCCGACGGAGCCATGCTCAACTACGTGGTGTCGGTCGACTACATCCGCGACGCCGTGTCCCGGGTCGGGGCCGGTGCGGCCAAGTCGGGCCGAACCATCGACGACATCGACCGGCCCGAACTGCTGATCTGCTCTCTGTCGGACGACGATCCCGACACCGCCCTGCTCACCGGCAAGTCGCTGGTCGCGTACTACCTGGGGACCGAGCCCCACATCATGGCCGCCTCGGGGGCCGACCCCGAACTCATCGACCGGGTCCAGGAGGTGGTCGGCTGGCCGGCCACGGAGGCCGACTACTACAAGGCGGCACCGCTCATCGGCGACGACCTGGTGCGGGGCATCATGGCCGTGGGCAGCGCATCGCAATGCCGGGACACGGTGGCCGAGTTCATCGACGCGGGCGTCACCTGCCCGGTGCTGTACCCGCTCATGGACGACATGAGGCCGGTAATCGACACCTTCGCCGGCTGGTCCCCCTGAACCTTGTCGGATCCGTGACCGGTCACGATCTGCTGATCCGCGGCGGTGCCGTGGTCACGGTCGACGACGTTGGCGCGGTGCACGATCCGGGGTGGGTGTATGTCCGCGGCAACCGGGTGGCCGAGGTGGGTGCGGGGGAGCCCCCAGCCACTCGCCTGGCCCAGGCCGGCGACGTGATCGACGCGGCGGGGTGCGCGGTCATGCCGGGAATGACCAACGCCCACACCCACCTGTTCCAAGCGCTCTTCCGGGGGCTGGCCGACGACAAGGCCTTGCTCGACTGGCTGCGGGACTGCATCTGGCCCGCCGCCGTCCACCTCGATGCCGACATTGCGTACGCCGCCGCCCTCGCCGGGCTGGCCGAGAACCTCCGGGGTGGCGCCACGACGGTCATCGACCACCAGTACATCCACACCGACGAGGCCATCAACGACGCGGTGTGCCGGGCCGCCGACGAGCTGGGCGTGCGCTTCCTGCTGGCTCACGGCTGGGCCGACCGCAACTACCACCCCGCGCTGGAGCAGACGGCCGGGCAGGCGGTGGCGCGCGCCGAAGCGGCCCGGCGCCGCTGGGACGGCCACGCAGACGACCGGATTCGTGTGGAGCTGGCGCCGCTCATCCCCTGGGGATGCTCGGATGAGGCGATGCGGACCACGGTCGCCGCGGCCCGCAGCTGGGGTCGGGGCACCCACATCCACTGCGCCGAGACCGCGGTCGAGGTGGATATGAGCCTCCAAGAGCGGGGGGTGCGCCATGTGACCTGGCTCGACTCCCTGGGCGTGCTCGGCCCAGACATGCAGTTGGCCCACAGCGTGTGGGTCGACGACGACGAGCTCGACCTGATCGCTGCGTCGGGCTCGGTGGTGGTGCACTGCCCGGTGTCGAACATGTACCTCGCTTCCGGGGTGGCCCCCGTTGCGGAGATGCGGGCCCGGGGCATCACGGTGGCTCTGGCCAGCGACGGTCCGGGCAGCAACAACCGTCAGGACATGTTCGAGGTGCTCAAGGCCACCGTGCTCCTGCAGAAGGTGCACCATCTCGATGCCCTGGTGTTTCAGCCCACCGACGTCCTGCACATGGCGTGCCGGGGCGGGTCGGCCGCCTTCGGCATGCCGGATGAGTTCGGCGCGCTGGCCGAGGGCCAGCGGGCCGACCTGCTGGTCGTGGATCTCCGGGCGCCGTTCGTGGCGCCCGTTCACCGGGTGGCGAGCGCCCTGGTCTACAACGCCACCCCCCGAGACGTCCGGGACGTGGTGGTCGACGGCAGGGTCCTGCTGCGAGACGGCCGGCTGGCGGTCGCCGACGAGCAGGAGATCATGGCCAGGGCCGGTGACGCCGCTCGCCGACTCTTCGACCGGGCCGGCATCTCAACCCGCGTGACCGGAAGCTAGAGGCTTGCCGCCGGGTGAGGTCGCCCCGGCGGATAGGAGAAGTCCACAGGGGCGTGCGGTAGCGTTTCTGGCTGTGCCGCTCGTGACCGCATATCACCGTCCCGCGTCCCTGGATGAGGCGCTCGACCTGCTGAGTGCTCCCGAGCGGGTGGCTCTCGGAGGCGGGACAACGCTCAACGCCGACCGGGAGCCGTCAGACCTGGAGGCCGTGGACCTGCAGGCCCTGGGGCTTGACGCGATCGCGCCGACCGGAGCCGGCTGGGTGCGCATCGGGGCCACCGCCACCCTTGATGCCGTCCGGCGCTGCGAACTGCTTCCAGACTCGCTGCGGGAGCTGGCCAGGATCGAGCAGCCGTCCACACTGCGGACGCTGGCCACTGTGGGCGGCCTCGTGGCCAAGGCCGCGGCCGAGAGCCTGCTGCTGGCCGGCTTGCTGGCCCACGACGCCAGGGCGGAGCTCGCCGGCCCGGCATCCGAGTGCAGCCTGGCCGAACTGCTGGCTGCCGGGCTGCCGCCAGGCTCGCTCATCACCGCCATCACCGTCGATCCGTCCGGGCGCACCGCTACCGCCCGCACCGGCCGCACCCCGGCCGACTCGCCCATCGTCGCGGCCTACGGGCGCCGCGTCGAGGGCTTCGTGGCCATGGCCCTGACCGGCGTGGGCGGCCATCCGGTGCTGGTAGACGTCTACGACCCGACCGCCGGCCTGGAGCCCGCGGGAGACTTCCGGGGCAGCCGCGAGTACCGCCTCCACCTGGCCGCCACGCTCACGGCCCGGGTCATGCAGGAGCTGTACCCATGACCCTCGACGCCACCTTCGAGGCCCGGGTCATGCGGGAGCTGTACCCATGACCCTCGACGTCACCTTCGAGGCCCGGGTCATGCGGGAGCTGTACCCATGACCCTCGACATCACCTTCGAACTCAACGGCTCGGTGGTCACGGTGGATGTCGAGCCCCACCACACTCTGCGGGAGACGCTGAGGCGCTTGGGCATGTTCTCGGTGCACTACGGCTCCGACAGCGGCGAGACCGGCGCGGCCGCGATCCTCTACGACGGCCGGCTCGCCTCCAGCGACGTCATCCTGGCTGCGTCGGCGGGCGGCCACCGGGTCACCACCGTCGAGTCGCTCAACGTCTCACCGGACCTGCATCCCGTGCAGACCGCGTTCGTGGCGGTCGGCGCCTTCCAGTCGGGCTACTCCGCGGGGGCGATGATCCTGGGCACTCTGGCGCTGCTGGAGGAGAACCCCGACCCCTCCGATGCTGAGATCAGGGACATGCTCTCGGGCATCCTCGACCGCGAGACCGCCTACGTGAAGCCGGTCGAGGCGGTCAAGCGGGCCGCGGCAGTGCTGCGGGGCGAGGACACCGAGCCGTTCGCACCGCTGGTGCTCGAGCCGCTCACCGACGGTTACCGTCCCGCCCCAGCCGGCGCCGACGGCGAGATCCCCGACGCTCCCCAGTCCGTGCCCCGGCTCGTGCCGTCGCGGGAGGTGCCCGACATGGCGGTGGTGGGCAAGCCGGAGGTCAAGGTCGACGCGGTGCGTCTGGCCAAGGGCAACCCCGCCTTCACCGACGACATCGAGCCCCGGGGAATGCTGTACGCCAAGGTGCTGCGCAGTCCCCACGCCCACGCCCGCATCCTGAGCATCGACGATTCGAAGGCCCGAGCGGTCCCCGGTGTGCACGCGGTGCTGCACTACGGCAACACCCCGAGGGTCAAGTACGCCTCCGGCGGTCAGAGCTGGCCCAATCCCCACCCCTACGACCAGGTCAGCTTCGACGACCGGGTCCGCCACGTCGGCGACCGGGTGGCCGCGGTGGCCGCCGAGACCGTCGAGGCCGCCGAGGAGGCCATGCGGCTCATCGAGGTCGAATACGACGTGCTGCCCGCGGTCTTCGACGAGCGCTTCGCCATGGACCCCGACGCCCCCAAGGTCCACGACGAGGACGACACCACCCACATCTGCGACCCACAGCGCAACCTGGTGCACCACATGGCGGCCCAGCGCGGCGATGTCGACGGAAACATCGCGTCCGCGCCCCATGTGTTCGAGCAGACGTTCAGGGTGCATCAGGTCCAGCAGTGCCCCATCGAGCCCCACATCTCGATGGCCTGGCTCGACTCCGACGAGCGCATGGTGGTGCGCACCGCCACCCAGGTGCCGTTCCACACCCGCCGGATGCTGGCCCCCCTCATCGACATGGAGATCAAGGACATCCGGGTGATCAAGCCCCGTATCGGCGGCGGCTTCGGGGCCAAGCAGGAGATGCTGATCGAGGACATCGTGGCCCACCTCGCCATCGCCACCCGGCGCCCGGTGCGGCTTGAGCTGGACCGGGCCGAGGAGTTCTACGCCAGCCGCACCCGCCATCCCCAGACCATCACCTTCCGCACCGCGGTCGACGACGACGGCAAGCTGCTGGCCCAGGACATGAGCCTCATCGGCAACACCGGCCCCTACGGCACCCACGGCTTCACCGTGCAGATCGTGTCCGGGCTGCGCGGCCTCACCTCCTACAACGCCGCGTCCAAGCGCTTCGACTGCCATGTCGTCTACACCAACATCCCGGTGCCGGGCGCCTACCGGGGCTACGGCGCCCCCCAGGCCGAGTTCGCGCTCGAGGCCCACATGGAGGACATCGCCCGATCGCTCGACCTCGACCCGATCGAGTTCAAGCGGCGCAACTGGGTGAAGGTGGGCGACGAGATGGACATCGCCCCCCACCTGGGTGAGCGGGCCGTGGAGGAGGAGGAGCTCGACGAGTACCCGAAGATCATGTCGTCGGGCATAGAGGAGTGCGTGGCCCAGGGGCGGCGCGAGATCGGCTGGCATCGCCGGGACGACGAGTCATGGAAGGCTCCGGCCGACCGTGGAAACATCCGGCGGGGCCTGGGCTTCGCCTTCTGCATGCACGGCACCGCCATCCCGTTCCTGGACATGGGCGGCTGCTCGATCAAGCTCAACGACGACGGCTCGTTCAACATGCTCATCGGGGCCACCGACCTCGGCACCGGCGCCGACACCGTGATCGGCCAGATCGCGGCCGAGGTGCTCGGTGTGCCCCTCGACGACATCAAGGTGTATTCCAGCGACACCGACATGACCCCGTTCGACACCGGGGCCTACGCCTCGTCGACCACCTACATCTCGGGAACGGCCGCGCTGCGGGCCGCGGAGGCGGTCCGGGAGCGGCTCAAGGCGCGGGCCGCGATGCTGCTGGAGGTGGACGAGCCCTGCACCATCGAGCTGCGCGACCGCCGGGCCTACGCAGCCGACGGCCGCTCGGTCACGCTGGAGGAGATCGCGCTCGACTCGCTGCACTGGCAGGAGCAGGAGCAGATCATGGGCACCGCCTCGCACGTCTCGCCGGACTGCCCGCCCCCGTTCGCGGCCCAGTTCGCCGAGGTGGAGGTGGATGTCGACACCGGCCAGGTCACGGTGACCAAGCTGGTGATGGCGGTGGACTGCGGGGTGGCCATCAACCCGGTCACCGCCAGCGGCCAGGTCGAGGGCGGCATGATCCAGGCCCTCGGCTACGCCCACTGCGAGGAGATCGTGCTCGACGACGACGGGCGCATGGTCAACCCGTCGTTCGGTCCCTACAAGATCTACCGGGCCGACGAGATGCCCGACACCGTCGTGTACCTGGTCCAGACCATGGAGGACAGCGGCCCGTTCGGAGCCAAGGCGGTGGCCGAGATTCCCAAGGACGGCGTGGCCCCGGCCGTGCGCAACGCCATCCTCGACGCCACCGGGGTGGCCATCAACGATCTGCCGTTCACCCCGGAGCGAGTCTGGGCCGCCCTGCAAGCCGAGAGCTAACCATCATGATCATCGGGGCGGACTGGGCCGTGACCGCGGCACTGGACGAGCCCCGCCGGCGCTGGGCGGTGCGCGTGGTCGACGGCCTGATCGACGACTCCGGACCGGTCCGCGAACTGCGAGCCCACTACCCCGACGACGACTTCTGTGACGGCTCGGGCTGCGTGCTGCTGCCCGGTTTCGTCAACGCGCACGTGCACCTGTACGGGGTGCTGGCCCACGGCGTTCCCGCCCCCGCGGCGCCGGTCGTCGACTTCTGGGGCTTCCTGGACGACTACTGGTGGCCACTGGTGGAGAACGCCCTCGACCACGAGATGATCGCGGCCGCGGCCGCCTGGGTGACCGCCGACCTGGCCGCGGGCGGCACGACCGGCTTCTTCGACATCCTCGAAGCCCCCAACGCCCTGCCCGGCGCGCTGTTGGCGCAGCGCGAGGCCGTGGCCGGCAGCGGGCTGCGAGGGGTGCTGTCGTTCGAGGCCACCGAGCGGATGGGTCAGGCCAACGGCCAGGCCGGCCTGGACGAGAACGTCGGCTTCATCGAGGACTGCCGGGCACGCGGTGATCGGGTGTCGGGCGCCATGTGCATCCACACCACGTTCACCTGCTCAGAGCCCTTCATCCGCCAGGCCTTCGACGCGGCTGCCGACCTGGACGTGTTCTGCCACGCCCATGTGAACGAGGGAGTCCATGAGGGACGCTGGTGCACCGAGCACCACGGCATGCGCACGCTGGAGTTCTACGACCGCATCGGGGTGGCCTCGCCCCGCTTCCAGGCCAGCCAGTGCGTGCAGTTGTCGCCCCGCGAGATCGACATCATCGCCGAGTCCGGCATCAGGGTCTCGCACATGCCGCTCTCGAACTGCGAGGTGGGCGGCGGGATCGCGCCCGTGCTCGAGTTGCTGGAACGGGGAGTCACCGTGGGGCTCGGCTCCGACGGCTATCTCAACGACATGTTCGCGGTGATGAGGGGCGCCTTCCTGCTGCACCGGGCGGCCACCCTCGACCCCGGCGCGATCAGCGCGGCCACCGTGCTGCATCTGGCCACCGAGGGATCTGCCAGCACCCTGGGCCTTGAGAGGGTGGGGCGGCTGGAGCCGGGGTGGCACGCCGACCTGCAGCTGGTCGACCTGGAGGGCCCCGGGGGCCTGCCCACCCCGGTGGAGGCCCACAACCTGCTGGACCAGCTGGTGCTGTGGCGCAGCGCCTCCCATGTGCGCAACGTGATGGTGGGAGGGGACTGGGTCGTCGACGGCGGCGAGGTGATCGGCGCTGACATGGACAAGCTGCGCGCCCATACCCTTGAACAGGCTGCGAGGCTGTGGTCGTGAGCTTCCCTGAACAGGCTGCGAGGCTGTGGTCGTGAGCCTGCTTCGCCAGATTGCGGAGGCAGTGGACGGCGGCGTGGCCGTCGCCTCGGCCACGGTCGTCGACACGTCGCGCTCGGTGCCCCGCCGGGCCGGGGCCAAGATGCTGGTCTTCCGCGACGGCAGCATCTCGGGCACCGTCGGCGGGGGAGAGATGGAGGCCCGAGTCGTGTCCGAGGCGGTCGCCGCGCTCGCTGACGGCCGCTGCCGCCTGCTGTCGTACCGTCTAGTCGATCCCGGCCGGGGCGATCCCGGCGTCTGCGGGGGCGACGTCCAGATATTCGTGGAGCCGCATATGCCCGAGCCGACCGTCATTGTCATGGGATACGGACACGTGGGCCGGGCCGTGGCCCAGCTCGCCGGCTGGCTGGGCTTCCGGGTGGTGGCCACCGACGACCGCCCGATGACCACCGGCGACGCGCCCGACTCCGCCGAACCCGGCGGCGATCCCGGCGACGGCGCCCCGGACGAGTTGGTCATCGGATCGGTTGACGATCTGCTCGATGGGCGAACCCTGGACCAGGACGTGTCGGTGGTGCTGGTGACCCGCAACGTGGACGTGGACTCGGCAGCCCTGCCAGCGCTGCTGGCCACCGATGTGGGCTACGTGGGAGTGATGGGCAGCGAGCGCCGCTGGGCCACCACCCGGGACCGCTTGGAGGCCTCCGGTGTGGATCCGGCCGCGCTCGACCGGGTCCATGCGCCCATCGGCATCGAGGTGGGCGCGGAGACACCCGAGGAGATCGCGCTGAGCATCATGGCCGAGGTGGTCGCCCATCGCCGTACGTGAGCCGCTGTGCGTGCTGCGGGGCGGGGGCGATCTGGCCACTGGAGTCGCCTGGCACCTCACGAGGCAGGGCTGGCCGGTGGTGGTGCTGGAGCTGCCCAAGCCCCTCACCGTGCGCCGCACGGTGTCACTGTCGACCGCGGTCACCGACGGCGAGATCACCGTGCAGGGAATGAGAGGCGTGCGGACCGAGTCGGCCACGGAGGCTCTGGCGGTCGCCGAACAGGGCGATGTGGCCGTGCTCGTCGCCCCTGAGTTGCCACCGCTGGACCGCGCCCGACCCGACGTGGTCGTGGACGCCAGGATGGCCAAGCGCAATCTCGACACCTCCACCGACGACGCCGAGGTGGTCGTGGCCCTGGGTCCCGGGTTCACCGCAGGCGTCGACTGTCACGCCGTGGTCGAGACCATGCGGGGGCCGAACCTGGGCCGAGTTGTCTGGACCGGGCAGGCCCAGCCCGACACAGGCACGCCCGCCGAGCTCGGGGGTCGGTCAGCCGACCGGGTCGTGCGAGCGCCCGCCGCCGGGGCAGTCGAGTGGCGAATCGCCATCGGGGATGTGGTCAGCGAGGGTCAACCGCTTGGCGAGGTGGGCGGCGTGACTGTCCGGGCGCCGTTCGACGGCGTGGTGAGGGGCGCCATCCGCAACGGTATGCGGGTGCGGGCCGGCCTCAAGATCGGCGATGTCGATCCCCGCCGCGACCCTGCCGCGTGCTGGAAGATCTCCGACAAGGCCCTGGCCGTGGGCAACGGGGTGCTGGAGGCCGTGCTGGCTCGCAGCGCTCGGCGAATAGGGTGAGTTCCGTGGTCCGGCCTGCGTTCAACGTGATGCCCCACGGATCCGTCGAGCGGGCGGTGGAGCTCGCCCGGCTGGCCGAGAGCCTCGGCTACGAGCGCTGCTGGGTGTACGACGAGGGGCTGGCGGCCAGCGACGTGTACGTGGCCATGACCGCCATCGCCCTGTCCACGCAGTCCCTGGCCGTCGGTCCGGGCATCACCAACCCCTACACCCGCCACGCGGGAGCCACCGCATCCGCCATCGCCTCGCTCGACGAGCTGTCGGGCGGGCGGGCCTTCCTGGGCATCGGCGCCGGAGGCAGCCTCACGCTCGACCCCCTCTGCATCCCCCGCGAGCGACCCCTGACCGCGGTGCGGGAGACCATCGACGCCTGCCGGCGCCTGTTCGCGGGAGACACCGTCACCGTCGAGGGCTCCCATGTGAGCCTGCGCGAGGCGTCCCTGCTGAATGTCCGGCCCGGCACCGAGATCTGGCTGGCCGGGCGGGGACCGAGGATGCTGGAGTTGGGCGGCGCGGCCTGCGACGGGGTGCTGGTGGACTTCCTGTACAAGCCGCATCTGGGCGCAGCGGTGGAGCGGATCAGGGCCGCGGGACGGGCCGCGGGCAACGATCCGCGCATCGCCTATTCCACGATGCTGGTGACCGACGAGGACACCATGGCCTCGGTCAAGCCTCACATGACCTACCGGCTGGTCGATTCGCCTCCCGAGGTGCAGGCGGCCATCGGGCTCACCGACGCCGACGCGGCTGTGATCAGGGCCGCTCTGGCCGATGGTCTCGAGGCCGCGGCCGAGCATGTGCGCGACGAGTGGACGCTGCCCTTCGTGATCGCCGGCACCCCGGGTGAGTGCCGCGAGGAGCTTCACAGCCTGGCCTCACAGCACGGGATCGAGTCCTTCCTCGTGCCGCTGGTCGACGACGAGCCGGCCGAGATGTTGCTTCGCTCGGGCGCGAAGATCATGGGAATGATCGAATAATCATCCAATCGGGTTGTAATGTCTTAGAGCACTTGTAGAGTGCCGTCGCTGGCCCGGTTCGCTGGATGCCGGGTCGGCCGTCGGAGCGCCCAGCGTTCTGGTTGAGCCCCAACGCTCCAAGTCCTGCCGCCAAGACACGCCGGCGTGCGGGAGGAGCGGATGATTATCTGGTACTGGTCCGTTAAGGGCGGGGTCGGCACGTCGGTGGTGGCCGCTGCGACCGCTATCCGCCTGGCCTCGGAGGACCGGGAGACCACGCTCGTGGACCTCACCGGCGACCAGCCGGCGCTACTCGGCATGATCGCCGGCACGGCGCCGTCGGAGCCCGGCATCGGCGATTGGGTGGCCGCGGGAGACGGTGTCGCCGCCGACGCCATCGGCAGGCTGCTCGAGGACGTGGCTCCGGGCTTGAGACTGCTCCGCGACGGCACCCAGCCCGCGCTGGTCGACCAGACCGTAGACGGCGAGAACCCTCGTTCGAGGCTGGTGCTGGCCCTCGAAATGCTGGCCCGCATCGGTCCGGTCGTGGTGGACGCCGGGCTGGACCCGTTCGAGCTGCGAACCGACCTCGCCGCCTCGCACCGGCCGGTGTGCGTGCTGCGGTCCTGCTACCTCGCCCTGAATCGAGCCCAGCGAACGTCCGGTCCCTATGACTGGGTGGTCCTGGTGGAGGAGCCGGGCCGGGCTCTGCGGGTGCGGGATGTGGCCGCCGCCGTCGGTGCTTCCAGTGTGAAGAGGGTGGCCTGGGATCCCCGCGTCGCCCGGTCGGTCGACGCGGGGACGATCGTGAGCATGCTCCCCCCGCCGCTGCGGCGCTTCGAGTTGCCGGCATGACCGGGCGCGCCGCGACAGCTCAGAGATCGGGAGTGGGCCGCGACACGGTCGGCCGAGCCCGCGCCGCCGGTGCCGACGGCTCAGCCGCGCTGGTGGAGGCCGTGCATCGCCGGGTTATCGACACGATGGCCGAGGGCCGGATGCCGGCGGTGGACATAGCGGGCATCGTCCGCGCTCTGGCCCCCCTCACCCCGACGCATGTGCTCGACGACGTGGTGGCCCGGGTCGCGGCCCGGGTGCATGGCATGGGCCCCCTGGAGCCGCTGCTCGCCGATGCATCGGTCAGCGAGGTGATGATCAACGGGCCGGGTCCGGTGTGGATCGAGCGGGGCGGCACCGTGAGCCGGAGCGGGGTGTCACTGGACCGGGCCGCCGTCGACCTGCTCATCGAGAGGATCGTGTCCCCGCTGGGCCGCCGGGTCGATCAGCTGACCCCCTGCGTGGACGGTCGCCTGCCCGACGGCTCCCGGGTCCATGTGGCCGTCCCTCCGGTGGCGGTCGATGGCCCCTATGTGACGATCCGCCGCTTCGTGGTGCCCGACGTGGCCCTCGAGATGTTCGCGGGCCCGCCAGTGGTGGCTCTGCTCGAGGAGTTGGTGGACCGGGGGGCCAATCTCGTCGTGAGCGGCGGCACGGGAGCGGGCAAGACCACTCTGCTCAACGCCCTGGCCGGCCGGGTGAGCCACCATCAGCGGGTCATCACCATCGAGGACGCCGCCGAACTGCAGCTGGAGCATCCCCATGTGGTGAGGCTGGAGGCCCGGCCCGAGTCCCGCGAGGGTGGAGGGTCGGTGACGATCCGGGACCTCGTGCGCAACGCGCTGCGGATGCGTCCCGACCGGCTGGTGGTGGGAGAGGTGCGGGGCCCGGAGGCGCTGGATCTGCTGCACGCCCTGAACACGGGCCACGCCGGGTGCCTCTCCACAGTGCACGCCAACGGTCCGGTCGACGCTCTGCGCCGCCTGGCCGCGCTGGCCACGGCAGCCGATGAGCGCCTGGGAGTGGAGGCGGTCCGGGACCATGTGACCGCCGCCATCGATGCCGTCGTGCATCTGGGAAGATCCCCCGACGGCACCCGTCGGATCGTCGCCGTCGCCGAAGTGACGGACCACGACCGGGTGCGCCTGCTGGCCGGTGACACCGAGGTCTGCTCGCCCATCGCCCGAGCTGCCCGCCTAGAGGTCGAGAAGTGACGGCGGTGCTGGCCGCCGTGCTGCTGTTCGTGGCGCTGGCCCCCGACCTGCCGCCGGCGGGGCCCAGGGGTCGCGTGCAGGGTGGCGCGCCGCGGCGGAGAGCCGGGTCCACCCGGCTGGTGGCTGCGGTGCGACGGTGGAGAGGGCGGTCCGAGCAGGCCGACGCCATACCGCAGGCGCTCGAGTTGACGGCCCGGGCCCTGCGATCCGGCGCCTCCGTGTTGACCGCCCTCGACGGTGTGGCTGCGGAACTCCCCGAGACCGATCTGCGTGCCGTGGTGAGCAGGGTCCGCGGGGGGCTGAGCCTCTCGGACGCCCTTGACGATTGGGTCGCCGACACACCCGACCGCCGGGCGGCTGCGGCCCTGCTGGTGCTGGGCCACGCCTCGGGCGCGGCCATGGCCGCGAGCCTTGATCGGGCGGCCGCATCGCTGCGCCAGCGGCAGGCGCTCGGCGACGAGATCCGGGCCCTGACCTCTCAGACGCGGGCTTCCGGGATGGTCGTCGCGGCTGCTCCGGCCGGTTTCGCGGTCATCGTCACGCTGGTCGACGCCGATGCGATGAGCGGGCTGCTGGCCACGCCCGTCGGGCTCATGGCGCTGGTGGCCGGCCTGGCACTGGAAAGTCTCGGCCTCTGGTGGATGGCCCGACTGAGCCGGGGTGTGGGCCGATGGGCGTAGGTCTCGTGTCGGCGGCCGCGGTGGCCCTGCTGGTGCTGACGGTCTTCGATACAGCAGCCGCAACGAGCCGCGCCGCCCGTCGTCGCCTTCGCGGCGCCGACCGGCCCGCCGGTCGTGGCCCGACCGATGCTCTGTCGGCACTGGGTCGGTTGCTGTCGGGGGGCACAGTCGAGCCGGAGGACGAGACGCTGGTCGGAGCCTTGGCTCTCGTAGCGGCGGCCTCGGCCGTGGCGCTCGGTCCGGTCGCCGGCCTGCTCGCGCTCTCGGGGGTCGTGGGTGCGGTCGTCGTCCGGCGCCGTTCCCGCAAGCGTCAGCGGATGCTGCAGGTCGAGCGCCACCTACCCGAAGTGATCGACTTGCTCGGGCTGGTGGTCGGAGCAGGCAGGCCCACCGTGACCGCGCTGGCCGACATCGGTCCCCGAGTCTCGGAGCCCTTCCGGTCGGAGTTGCTGGCAGTGGTGCGGCGCACCGCAGCCGGAGAGCCCTTCGTCGACTCGGTGCGAAGGCTGCGAGAGAGCCTGGGCTCCAGCGTCTCGTCGGTCGTGTACGCGGTGACTGCGGCCGAGATCGATGGAACACCGCTCCGGCCCGCGCTGCAGCGCGCTGCCGATGAGGCTCACCGCCGGCGCCGGGTCCGGGGGCAGGAGGCGGCCAGGCGAGCTCCGGTGCTGATGCTGTTCCCGCTCGTGTTCTGCGTGCTGCCCGCCTTCTGCCTGCTCACCGTCGTCCCGTTGCTGTTGACAACCATCTCTGACTTGGGTTTCTCGCCCTGAGAGGAGTGACCATGTTCCTGCGCATCTGCTCCGCACTGCAGTCCTACGGCGGATCGGTCCGGCACCGGATGGACGATCGCGGCCAGACCACCGCCGAGTACGCGCTCGTGCTCGTCGGCGCGGCCGCGGTGGCCGTGCTGTTGCTGACCTGGGCGACCGGCTCGGGCAAGATCGCGTGGCTGCTCGACAAGATGGTGGACACGGTCGCCAACATGGTCTCGTGACCGCAGGGCGCTCCCGTCCCGGACGGCCGCACCGGCCTGGACGGTCGGGCCAATCGGGACAGGCGACAGTGGAGTTGGCGTTGATGATGCCGTTCTTCGCGCTGATGATGCTCGCCCTCGTGCAGGTGGGCCTGCTCGTGCGGACCAGGGTGCTGGTCACCCACGCAGCCCGGGAAGCGGTGCGCTCCGCCGCGGTCGGCGTGAGTGATGGCGCGGTGCGCTCCGCCGCCGTGGCCGCGTCCGACTTGGACCCGGGACGGCTGACGGTGTTCGTGCAGCGAGCCGGCGGCCGGGCAATCGTGGAGTTGCGCTACGCCGAGCCCACCGACGTTCCGCTGGTGGGACCGCTGATCTCGGACGCGGTGTTCGAGGCCCGCGCCACCATGCGGCTCGAATAGGCGGTTGCACGACACTCGGGTGCCCCGGAATCACCAAGTCAATCCACACAGGCGGTACCGTTTTAGTCCGTGTCTGTCACGATCCGGCGCAGTGAGCAGCCGCCGTGGACCGTTCTCAGCGTCGGTGGCGACCTTGACGTCGTCGGGGCACCCGACATGCGCCAGGCCGTCGTCACCGCGGTGGCCGAGGGTTCCCGCCTGCTGGCTCTCGACTTGTCGGAGCTGGACTTCGTCGACTCGTTCGGCCTAGGGGCGGTGGTCGGCGCGCTCAAGCGAGTGCGCCAGCGAGGCGGCGAGCTGGCCCTGGTGTGTCCGTCGTCCCGCATCCGAAGAGTGTTCGAGATATGCGACCTGGACAGGGTCCTGGCGCTGCACGACTCGATCGACACCCTGCCCGAGCTGTCCGTGGCCGTCTCCGATGGCGCGACCTCCACCCGGAGGCGGCCATGAGCGACATGGTCGAGATCGAGATCCCGGCCCGGGCCGACTACGTGTCTCTGGTTCGACTGGTTGTGGCCGCGGCGGCCGAGTTGGCGCCGAGCCTCGAGCCGTCGCGCGTCGACGACCTCCGGGTGGCGGTGTCGGAGGCGACCACCAACGCCATACAGGCCCACATCCGCTGCGGCAGCACCCGTCCCGTGAAGGTCTGTTGCAGCTGCTCCAATGGGAGCGTGGTGGTGACGGTCCGCGACGAGGGTCCCGGCTTCGACGTGGACGCGCTGCCGGAGATGCCGCCCCCGGAGTCGGAGGCCCGGCTCGGCCGGGAGTCCGGCATGGGCATCTCCATCATGCGGGCCCTGGCCGACCAGTCGAGCATCGACTCCAGCTCAGAAGGAACCGAGGTGCGTCTCGCCTTCCTCGTCGGCGGCCAAGTCGTCCATGGCTAGGTGGTCGATCCTGCCGGTCCGGTGGACAGCCCTCAGCAGCAGGTGGGCGACGATGGGCAACGTGACGATCATCGCGCCCGCCGCGATGGCCAGATAGGCGAATCCACGCCAACCGAGCAGGGGAGCGGCCCCTACCGACATCAGCAGCAGAGCCACCGGGCTGGCCTTGCCGGCGGCCTGGATCCGGGCGAACGGCGTCGAGAACCGGAGCAGCCCGATGCCGGCCAGGACTGCGATGACCGCACCGGCGACCATCACCACCTCGGCCGCAACCCTCATGGCGTGGTCCTGTCGTTCGCGCCGTCCATATCGCGCTCCAGGAACCGGCTGGCCGCGAACGTGCCCGCCAGCCCGACCAGGGCGATCACGGTGATGATCGCGAGGAGGGCGTGACTGTCGCGGTTGGTGGCGTCGATGACGATGCCGCCGGCGAGGGAGACGAGGGCCACTTCCACGCCGATCACCCGGTCGGCCAGGCTCGGGCCGCGCACCACCCGGTAGAGGGCGCACAGCCCGGCAGCCGCGAAGCCGGCGGCGGCCAACGCGATCATCGGACGCTCATCGGACGCCCATCGGGCTGGAGGTCGGCAGGGCTTCGCAGGCCAGCTTGGCGAGCTTGTGGGCGTGGGCCACCGTCTCGGCGCTCAGGCGGCCGTGGAGCAGGTGGATGTAGTAGCGGCCCGAGGAGCGGTCGACATCGACGACCGCCGTCCCGGGACTGAGGGTGATCGAAGCCGACAGGAGCAGCATGTGCTCACTGCCGGTGGCCGGCAGGTCGACGGCGACGATGACCTCCTCCGTGCCGTCGTTGGGCGTGGCGATCTCGATGGCCACATTGACCGTCGAGCGGGCCAGGTCGACCAGGACCAGCCAAGCGAATCTCAGCAGGGGTCGGAAACGGATCACATGGCGGGCCGTTGGTCCCCGGTCGGCCGCCAGCACGACGACGGAGAGGGCCAGGCCGGACGCCAGGTTGGCGATCGACACGGATCCCCAGAGGCCGCACCAGACCAGGACGAGGCCCGCGGTGGTCACCACCCGCCGCGGCGTTCCCGGATACCTCCTCACGGCAGGACCGCCGCGATGTAGCTGGCGGGGCTCCGCAGGTTCTCGGCTGCCTCGGTGGAGAGATCGAGCAGCGTTCCCGCGAACAGCGCCACCGTCAACGTGCCCGCCACTGCCAGCGCCGTGGCGGCATGCATGGTGCGCCGGCCGCGGCGCGGGGCGGGACTGGGTCGGGGACCGTCGGCGCGCTTGCCCCAGAAGACCTCGTTCCAGATCTTGGCCATCGAAAGCAGGGTCAAGCCCCCGGCCACCAGCGCGGCCACAACCACCACGGTTGCTCCCCGGTCGATGGCGGCCGAGACGACCGCCAGCTTGGCCACGAAGCCGGAGAAGGGCGGGATCCCGGCCAGGCTCAGGGCCGGTACCGCGAACATCACGGCCACCAGCGGCTCACGACCGGCAAGACCGCCGGATCGGTCCAGCGAACTCGAACCCTCGTGGTTCTCGATCAGGCCGCCCACGAGGAACAGCACGGCTTTGACCGGCATGTGGTGGATCAGGAACAGGATGGCTCCGGCCGTGCCCGCCACGGTGAAGAGGCTGAGACCCATGAACATGTAGCCGATCTGGCTGATGACGTGGAACGACAGGATGCGCTTGACGTCTGATTGGGCCAGCGCCCCCAGCACGCCGACCACCATGGTGAGGGCGGCCACCAGCAGCATGATCGGCCCCAGATCCTCCATTCCCATCAGGTTGTGGAACCGGATCATCGAGTAGATCCCGACCTTGGTCAGCAAGCCGGCGAACACCGCGGTGATGGTGGTGGGCGCCGTGGGATACGAGTCCGGCAGCCAGCTGAACAGTGGGAACACTGCGGCCTTGGTCCCGAAGACCACCAGGAACCACGCGCCGATGCCGAGCCGGACCCCGTCGTCCAGCTGCGGTATCCGCTCGGCCAGCAGCGCCATGTTCACCGTGCCGGTGGCCGTGTAGACGAAGGCCACGCCGAAGAGGAACAGCGTTGAGGCCAGCAGGTTCATCACCACGTAGGTCATGCCGGCCCTGACTTGGCTCCGGTTGCCCTGGTGGGTCAGCAGCACGTAGCTGGAGACCAGGATCAACTCGAAGGCGACGAAGAGAGTGAACAGGTCGCCGGTGAGGAAGGCCAGGGAGACGCCGGAGGTGAGCACGCACAGCAACGGCCCGCTCAGCTCCGGATTCGCCGCCCATACCGTCCGGCGCTGGCCGATGGCGAAGATCTCCACCACGAAGATGATCGTCAGCGCGACCGGAAGTATGAGGGCGGCGAAGAGGTCGGCCACCAGGACGATGCCGAGCTCCGGCGCCCAACCGCCGACCGCGACGGTGTGGGTGCCGTCACGGGCGACGGTCACCAGCATGATGTGGGAGGCGAGCGCGGCCGAGCCCAGGCCGGCGAGGACCGCTATGTCCCGCCCGGCGGGCCAGGAGCGCAGGGCGAGGCTGCAGGCCGCGGCCACCAGCGGGGCGACGATCGCCAGGGAGATCAACCCGGTCATGTCGCCCCCGAGTCCTCGGGCTCGGTCGTGCCGCTCTCGACCGCCGCGATCCGGCGGTCCTCAAGGTCGTCCTCGACCAGATCGTCGCCCGAGAGAGTGCGCTGGCGCCTGGCCAGCGCCAGCAGGAACAGCGTCAACCCGAACGAGATCACGATGGCGGTCAGGGTCAGGGCCTGCGGCAGCGGGTTGGACATGTCCTCCGGTGCCGCCCGGCCGGCGATGGGAGGCCAGCCGGCCGGGCCGCCGGCCGTGATCAGCGCGACCACGGTGGCGTGCCCCAGCAGGGAGTAGCCGATGACGATCCGGCTCAGCGATCGACTGGTCAGCAGGTACAGACCGATTGCGGTCAGACCGCCGATGGCCAGCAGGAGCGCGGCGTTCATGCTCGCTCCCCGCGGTCGGGGTCGGCCGGCGGGTCGGCTGCGAAATCGGCCGCGCCCAACCCGTCGAGCGCCGCGATCACGGTTCCGACGACGATGGCCGCGACGCCGAGGTCGAACGGCAGGGCGGACCCGGTCTTGATCTTGCCGAGCAGGGGAACCTCAACCGACAGCACCTGCTGGTCGAACAGCGGATCCCCCCACAGCAGCGGCATCAGGGCGACGCCGGCCACCACGAAGACGCCGGCGGCCACCAGGGTGATGCCGTAGGTGGGCCGGTGGAACCCGGCGATGGTCCGGAGCGCGAGCACCGCTCCGAACACCAGCCCTGCGGAGAACCCGCCGCCGGGGTTGTTGTGACCCGCGAACAGCAGGTAGCAGCCGACGATGGTCGCGAACGGGCTGGCCGCCCGGATGCCGAGACGGATCATGGGAGCCGACCCGTCGATCACGACGCTGAGCCTTCCCTGCCGGCGACGGCCCGGGCGAGGGCCTGGACCCCCAGCGCCACGGTGGCAAGGACCAGGACCTCGCCCAGGGTGTCGAGGCCCCGTATGTCGGTGAGGATGACGTTGACGATGTTGCTGCCGCCGCCCTCGCCGACCGAGGCTGCCGCCAACTCGGCCAGCGGGGGCGCCGCGACGGGGTTGCCGGATGCGGCCCCTAGCCCGATCACCACCGCTACTCCCCCGAGTCCGGCGACCGTTATACGCACGGCTCGCCACCGCAGGCCCGTCGTCGGGAAGCTTCGGGAGAGGTGGCCGAAGGCGAGCACGAAGCCGACCACGATGGCCGCTTCGACCAGCAGCTGGGTGAGGGCCAGGTCGGGAGCGCCGTGGATCACGAACACCGCGGCGACCGTGATGCCGACCGCTCCGAGTGCCAGTCCTGCTCCGAGGCGGGTGTCCACCCAGCACAGCGCGACAGCCGCACCGACGACCGCAACGGCCAGCACCCCCTGTAGCGGTGTGTGCCACCCGACCAGGTGGTCGAGGCTGACATCGGCCAGGAACGGGGTGGCGGCCAGGGTTGCCACCGCGGCCATGGTCACCAGGTACACGGGCAGCGAACCGTGCTGCACCCGGGCGACGGTCGCGCGCCCGAAGGCCACGATCCCGTCGATGGAGGCGTCTGTCCGGCGGCCTGCGTGGTCCGCAGGCGCCTGCCCGGGACGTCTGCCCATGGCCAGACCCACGATCGCGCCGACCACCAGGACGACCGCTGAGATCCCCAGGGCCGGCTCCAGGCCGGGCCACCGGTGGAGATGGTCGACCGGTGCGCCGCCGCTCAGCCGGACCGCGGCCGGCCCCAGGACGGTGTCGAGTTGGCCGAGGGCGGCGAAGGCCGCGAGCCCGCCCACCGCGAGGATCGAGGGCGGCACGGTCAGCGCATGACGGCGGGGCGAGAGCGGTGTCTCCGGGCCCGGTCCGAACACCGCGACCAGGAACCGGAACGTGTAGGCCACGGTCAGCACGGATCCGCCGATCACCCCGAAGCCGACGATCCACGCCTCCGCGCCGTCCAGTCCGAGCGCGGCCTTGATGGCCGTCTCCTTGGCGACGAAGCCGAACAGGGGCGGGGCGCCGGCCATCGACAACCCCGCGAGCACGGCCGCGGCGAAGGCCACCGGCATGGACCGAGCCAACCCCCCCAGCTCGTCGATGTGGCGGGTTCCCGCCCGCACGTCGATCTCGCCGACGATCAGGAACAGCGCACCCTTGAACAGGGCGTGGGCGACGAGGAGCGACACCGCGGCCAGCACAGCCGCCGGTGTGCCGACGCTGAAGAGCGTGATGAGCATGCCCAGTTGCGAGACGGTGCCCCACGCCAGTATCAGCTTGGCGTCGCGATGGCGCAGAGCACCGAGCGCCCCCCACCCGATGGAGGCGACCCCGAAGGCGAGGCCGCATCCCTTCCAAGCCCCAATCCCGGAGAGAGCCGGGCCGGCCACCGCGACGAGCACCACTCCCGCCTTCACCATGGTGGCTGCGTGGAGGTATGCGCTGACGGGGGTGGGAGCGACCATCGCGCCCGGCAGCCACGGGTGGAACGGGACCTGGGCCGACTTGGTGGCTGCGGCGATCATCACGAGCACCGCACCGACGGTGGCCGCGGTCCCGTCGACCGGGGCCAGCTCGCTGATCAGCGTCGTGCCCGCGTCACCGGTCACGAGCAGCAGGCCGGCCAGTAGGACGAGACCGCCCCCTGCGGTCACCATCAAGGCGCGCCGGGCCGCGGCCAGCACTTGGGTGTCAGTGCTCTTGTGCCCGACGAGGAGGAACGAGGTCACCGACGTCAGCTCCCAGAACACGAACAGCGTCCAGACCGAGTCCGCCCAGACCAGACCCAGCATTGATGTCGAGAAGGCCAGCAGGGTCGTCGCGAATCTGCCGGTGTGGGCTGCGCCGGGCCCGAAATATCCGAAGGCGTACACGAAGACGAGAACGCCGATCCCCGACACGATCAGGGTCATGATTCCCGCGAAGGCATCGACGCGGAACGTCATTGCCAGATCGAGTCCACTCACCCAGGTCAGGTCGGCTGTCGCGGGCGGGCCGGCTCCGAGCCGGGCCGTACCCCAGAGAGCACTGAACGCCGGGGGCACCGCGCCCACCAGCAGGCTGCTACGGCCCAGCCGGCGACCGGCGCAGGCCAAGACCACGCACACGGCGACATGCAGCACTAGGAGGCTGAAGATCAAGGGCGCGCCTCAACCGTGGGCATGAGACATCTTAGGTGTCGGGCATGGAGCCTGGGGCGGCGGCGAACCGGTAGCCTGTCGGCGCCCCGAGGGCGGAACCGCCCTTGGGGCGGTGGTCCACAACAGGTTCGGCGCGGCTGCAATGGATGAACCGATGGCGTCAGATTGGGGAGACCGCGCACCCGCGCCGGAACCGTCCCCCCCGCCGGGGTTCGACGATGACCACCGGCTGGCCCACCGGATCGCCATGCCGATGCTTCGCTTCCTCCACTTCCAGGCTGGCGGCGGCATCGTCATGCTCGTGGCCACCGCCGTGGCGCTGGTCTGGGCCAACTCGCCCTGGCAGGACTCCTATCACGCCCTGCTGGACAGCCATACCCGGGTCGAGTTCGGCGATCTGCTGGTGCTCGACGAGCGGCTAGAGGAGTGGATCAACGACGCGTTGATGGTGGTGTTCTTCTTCGTCGTCGGCCTTGAGATCAAGCGCGAGCTCGTGGTGGGCGAGCTGCGGCGTCCGGGGGCCGTGGCCCTGCCGATGATCGCCGCGGTGGGCGGCATGGCGGTGCCCGCCGTGCTCTACGCCGCGTTCAACACCGGCGGGGAGGGCTCAGCCGGCTGGGGAATCCCGATGGCGACCGACATCGCCTTCGCGCTGGGCGTGGTCGCGCTGTTGGGACGCCATGTGCCCAGCTCGCTGAAGATCTTCTTGCTCACCTTGGCGATCGTCGACGACATCGGAGCGATCCTGGTCATAGCCATCTTCTACACGGATGGGATCTCGCTCGGCTGGCTGGCGGTGTCGGGCGGCATCGTGCTCCTGCTGTTCGTGATGCGGTTGATGCGGGTCTGGTACACCCCGGTGTATCTCGTGGTCGGGGTGGCGTTCTGGCTCACGCTCTTCGAGTCGGGGGTCCACGCCACCATCGCCGGGGTTGTCATGGGCATGTTCGCGCCGGCCCGCCCCCTGGTGAGCGAGGCGAGCTCCAGCGTGCCGCTGCAGCGGTCGTTCTCGGATGGCTCCGTCAGCGTGAGGCTGGCCCGGCAGGTCGTCTTCGAGGTCCGCGAGCGAGTATCGGTGGCCGACCGGCTTGCCGATTTCCTCCATCCCTGGACGAGTTTCTTGATTGTTCCCGTGTTCGCTCTGGCCAATGCGGGCGTCGAGCTTTCCGGGGGCTCGTTGGGCGACGCGGTGCAGTCACCGGTCACCGTCGGCATCGTGCTGGGCCTGGTGGTCGGCAAGCTGGCGGGGGTCACGGCGTTCTCGTGGCTGGCTGTACGCACGGGCCTGTGCGAGCTGCCGCGGGGGGCCACCTGGATCCAGATGCTCGGCATTGGCGGGGTGGCCGGCATCGGCTTCACGGTGTCGCTGTTCATCACCAATCTGGCCTTCGAACAACAGCTGGTCACGGACCAGGCGAAGATCGGCATCCTCGTGGCGTCGACCGTTGCGGCGTTGGTCGGCGCCACTATCCTCCGCCTTTCTCGATCGGCGGACGGCTCGGCGCCGGGAGCCTGAGCACCCGGCGAGCGCCGGGTAGCTTCCAGACCCGGTCCTCAAAGTAGTTCAAGACCTTGCTTATCCTGTCCGAGTCCCCAACAGTTGACGGGCACCCGTCCGTCGGATCGGTTCGAACTCCATGGCCAACGCCCTAGTAATCGTCGAGTCACCCGCCAAGGCGAAGACGATCTCCGGCTACCTGGGCCACGGCTACGTCGTGGAGTCATCCATCGGCCACATCCGCGATCTGCCCAGCCGGGCGGCCGAGGTTCCCAAGGCCTACAAGTCGGAGCCGTGGGCCCGCCTGGGGATCGACGTCGACAACGAGTTCAAGCCGCTGTACGTGGTCAACAGCGACAAGCGCCAGCAGGTCCGCAAGCTCAAGGACCTCCTGGCCGACGCGGATGAGCTCTATCTGGCCACCGACGAGGACCGGGAGGGCG
The DNA here is from genome assembly GCA_965203635.1 of Candidatus Aldehydirespirator sp. GTDB lineage: Bacteria > Actinomycetota > Acidimicrobiia > Acidimicrobiales > Aldehydirespiratoraceae > Aldehydirespirator. Next base: position 515,892 of record OZ241903.1, on the reverse strand, counting down.
AGGCCATCGCCTGGCACCTGATGGAGGTGCTCAATCCGCGTGTACCGGTGAAGCGCATGGTCTTCCACGAGATAACCCGGGCGGCGATCTCCGCCGCGGTCGCCTCGCCCCGGGAGTTGGACCGCCGCCTGGTGGACGCCCAGGAGGCCCGCCGGATGCTCGACCGGCTCTACGGCTACGAGGTGTCGCCCGTGCTGTGGAAGAAGGTCATGCCGCAGCTGTCGGCCGGGCGGGTGCAGAGCGTCGCGGTGCGCATCGTGGTGGAGCGCGAGCGGGAGCGGATGGACTTCGTCAGCGCCGGCTTCTGGGGGCTCACCGGCACGTTCGTCCCGGCGGACTCTGCCGACGGCGACGGCAGCGGGCCCGAGTTCACCGCCGATCTCGTCCAGCTCGACGGCTCCCGTGTCGCCGCGGCTCGCGACTTCGGCTCCGACGGCCAACCGACCCGGGGCGATGTCACTGTGCTCGATGAGGCGGCGGCCATGTCGCTGGTCTCGGATCTTCAGGACGCGGCCTTCGCGGTTCGGGCCCGCACCTCCAAGCCCTACCGGCGGCGCCCGGCCGCGCCCTTCATCACTTCGACCTTGCAGCAGGAGGCGGCCCGGAAGCTCCACATGACCTCCGCGGTGGCCATGCGCACGGCTCAGTCACTGTACGAGAAGGGCTACATCACCTACATGCGCACCGACAGCACGTCGCTGTCGGCGAACGCGGTGGCTGCGGCCCGCTCCGAGGTGGCGAGCCGCTACGGATCGAGCGTGCTGCCGCCGGAACCGAGGGTGTACGCCGGCAAGGTCAAAAACGCCCAGGAGGCGCATGAGGCCATCCGGCCCGCGGGCGACACCTTCGCCGACCCATCGACGGTGGCCAATCAGCTGCCCCGGCCCGAGGCCCGGCTCTACGAGTTGGTGTGGAAGCGGACGCTGGCCAGCCAGATGACCGACTGCACCGGCGAGACGGTGCAACTGCGCGTCGGCGCCGGGAGCGCCTCGGGCCGCGACGCCGAATTCGCGGCCAGCGGCACGGTGATAACCCATCTGGGCTTCCGCGAGGTGTACACCGAGGGGACCGACGCCGGAGAGGCGAGCGACACTGACGCTGAGCTTCGCCTGCCGCCCCTGCACGAGGGAGACGGCGCGGACTGCAGCGGTCTGGAGGCGTCCGGGCACGACACCCAGCCGCCGGCCCGCTACACCGAGGCCTCGCTGGTGCGGCGTCTGGAGCAGCTCGGCGTGGGCCGGCCATCGACCTATTCGTCGATCATGGGCACCATCATCGACCGCGGGTACGTCTGGAAGAAGGGCTCGGCGCTGGTGCCGTCGTTCACCGCTTTCTCGGTGGTCAATCTGCTGGAGCGCCACTTCCCGAAGCTGGTCGACTACGCCTTCACCGCCGAGATGGAGGACGATCTCGACCGGATCGCAACCGGAGTCGAGGAGCAGGTTCCGTGGCTCCACCGTTTCTACTTCGGCGGGGACGACGATCCCGGCCTGAAGGAGAAGGTCTCCAGCCGCCTCAGCGACATCGACGCCCGGTTGGTGAACTCGATCCCGCTGGGCGCGGATGCCGACGGCGTCGAGTTGGAGGTTCGAGTGGGACGTTACGGCCCGACCGTGCAGAGGGGCGATGACTCGACCTCGGTGCCCGACGGCACCGCTCCCGACGAGCTCACCGTCGAGCGGGCGTTGGAGCTGCTGGCCGCCGGCCGCGACGAGCGGGTTCTCGGCACCGATCCCGCCACCGGTCTCACCGTGGTCGCCAGGTCGGGCCGCTACGGACCCTACGTGCAGCTTGGACGGAGCGAGGAGGTCCCCGACAAGCCGAAGTTCGCGTCGCTGTTCAAGACCATGGCCTTGGAGACGGTCACGCTGGAGGATGCGCTACAGCTGCTGTCGCTGCCCCGCACCGTCGGCCCTGACCCCGCCGACGGGGTCGAGATCACCGTTCAGAACGGCCGCTACGGGCCGTTCGTGCGCAAGGGCTCCGACAGTCGCAGCCTGCCCAGCGAGGACAAGCTGTTCACGGTAACCCTCGAGGAGTGCCTTGAGCTGCTGGCCCAGCCGAAGAGCCGGGGTCGGGCCGCCGCAGCCGCACCCCTGCGGGAACTGGGGTCCGATCCCGACACCGGCCGGGCCGTCGTGGTGAAGGACGGCCGTTACGGCCACTACGTGACCGACGGCGAGACCAACGCCTCACTGCGGTCCGGCGACACCGTCGAGGGGCTCACCCTGGAGCGGGCCTGCGAATTGCTGGCGGATCGGCGGGCCAAGGGCCCCGCCAAGAAGCGCCCCGCCCGCCGGAGGTCGGCCGGCAAGCGCAACTGATCCCGACCGGCCCCCCGACACCCCCTGCGCGCTCGGCGAACTTGAAGCAGTTAACCACCTCTGGGGTGGCTAACTGCTTCAAGTTCCGGCCGCAAGCCGTCGGGAGTCGCAACGCGTGGCCGCCTGCTTCAAGTTCCGGCCGCAAGCCGCCGGGAGTCGCAACGCGTAGCCTCGGGTGCCGTGGACGACGCTGCGCCCCGCTCCTCGGCCGGCATCCGGCTCGACGAGGCCTTCGAGGCAGCCCGCCCGTCGGGGCGCCTGGAGCGGATCTTCGGCACCCGGGACTTCTTCAGGCTCTGGATCGCCCAGGTGGTGTCGGCCACCGGCGACTGGCTCGGCCTGTTCGCCATCATCGCACTGGCCGACCAACTCGCCCCCGAGGGGTCCAAGGGCACCGCCATCGCCCTGGTGCTGGCCGCCCGGGTGGCGCCGGGCTTCTTCCTGGCCACCGCGGCGGGCGTGATCGTCGACCGGCTGAACCGCAAACGGGTGATGGTGGCTTGCGACGTGGGTCGGGCGCTGGTCCTGGTGACGCTGCCGTTCGTCGACACCATCGTCGGCCTGGTGGTGGCCAGCTTCCTGCTCGAGCTGCTCACGATGATGTGGCAGCCGGCCAAGGAGGCGACGGTCCCGAATCTCGTGCCCCACCAGAAGCTCACCGCGGCCAATTCCCTCAACGTGACCGCGGCCTACGGCATGTTCCCGGTGGCCGCCGGGGCGGCCGCGCTGCTGGCCAAGGCGGCGGAGGCCGTGCCGGACGAGGGATGGGCGACGAACCTGCGGCTCAACGAGGAGGGGCTGGCCTTCTATGTGGACGCGCTGACGTTCCTCGTGACCGCGCTGATCATCTGGCGCATCGCCATTCCGGTGCGCTCCCGCAACGAGCGTCAGGCGACGGAGCGGGGGAGCCTCGATCTCGGCGGGGCCATCCGCGAGCTCCGGGAAGGTTGGCGCCTGGTGGGGCGGAACCGGATCGTGCGGTCGGTGAACGTGGGGCTGGCCACCGCGGTGATGGGCGCGGGCATGGTGGTGGTTCTGGGTGCCCGGTTCGTCGACGAGGTGATCGTCGGGCGGGAGGCCGACTTCCATGCCGTGCTGTTTGCGCTCGGAGTGGGCATGGCGGTGGGCGTGGCCTCGGCCGCTGCGCTGCAGAACCGCATCAACCGGCTCCGCGGGTTCACATCAGCGCTGATCGGCGCGGGGGTGGTGCTGCTGGCCGCGGCGTCGGTGGACCGGCTGTCGCTGATGATCCCGCTGGTGGTGCTGCTCGGGGTGCTGGCCGGTCCCTCGTACGTGCTCGGGTTCACGCTGCTGCACGAGAACGTCGACAACGAGATCCGGGGCCGGGTGTTCGCAGCGCTGCTGGTGCTGGTGCGGCTGTGCGCGCTGATCGCGCTGGCCGTCGGTGGCGTGCTGGCCGACCTGCTCGACGGCCTGTCGGACCTCTGGTGGGACCAGGAGGTCACGGTGCTGGGAGCGGTGGTCGAGTTGCCCGGATCGCGCCTCACGATGTGGATCGCTGGTGCGATCATCGTCATCGCCGGTGCCCTGGCCACGTTGAGCCTGCGATCGGGCGCTCGCGAGCAGGATGGAGTGGCGTCCGAGAGCGAGGCGTCGGTGCAGTGACCGGCCGGCTCATCGCGGTCGAGGGGGTGGACGCGTCCGGAAAGTCCACCCAGGCCCAGATGCTGGCCGAGTCTCTGGGTGCGTTGTTCACCTTCCAATTCGGCGCTACCGACGTGGGCGGGGTCATCAGGCGGGCGTTGCTCGATCCGGACAACGATTCTCTCGACGACCGTGCCGAGGCGCTCCTGATAATCGCGGACAAGGCCCAGCATGTGGCCGAGATCGTCGGCCCGGCACTGCGAGCCGGCCGGCACGTGGTCACCGACCGCTTCACCGCGTCGACACTCGCCTACCAGGGCTACGGGCGCGGTCTCGATCTTGCGGAGTTGCAGACGATGATGCGCTTCGCCACCCGAGGGATCGAACCCGACTTGAACCTGCTTCTGGACATCCCCCTCGCGCTGGCGTCGCAGCGGCTGGGATCGTCACTCGACCGCTTCGAGGGAACCGGTGACGGCTTCCTCGATCGGGTCCGGGCCGGCTATCTGACCATGGCCGAGGCCGACCCGGCCCACTGGGTGGTGGTCGACGCTGACGGCTCGGTGGATGACGTGGCCGCCCGGGTGGTGTCGGCGGTTCGAGACCGCCTCGGCCTTCTGTCATGACTCTGCTTGATGCCGCCGAGACGGCCACCTCCGATCCTTGGTCGGCGGTCGTGGGCCAGCCGCAGGCGGTGGCTGCCTTGACCGCGGCGGTGGCATCGCCGGTGCATGCCTACCTGCTGGTCGGCCCGCGGGGCTCCGGCAAGCAGGCCGCGGCCGGCGCCTTCGCGGGGGAGCTGATCGCGGCCGCGGACCAGCGGACGGGCTCAGATCCGGCCCGGGCAGCCAGGCATCGTCGTCTGGCCGCCCGCCAGGAGCACCCCGACATCTTCGTGCTCAGCCCGGCCGGCACGAGCCTGCGCCGCTCCGAGGAGGTGTCACAGCTCATCGTCGAGGCCAGCCGCACACCGGTGGAAGGCCCTCGCAAGGTGCTGGTTGTCGATCGTTTCCACACCGCCACACCGGCCGCGGCTGCAGCCCTGCTCAAGCCGGTCGAGGAGCCGGCCGGCTCGGTGGTGTGGGTGCTGCTGGCCGAGCAGGTGCTCCCCGAGCACGTCACCATCGCGTCGCGCTGCACGAGAGTCGACTTCGGCCCGGTTCCCGACACCGAGATCACCCGCGTGCTGGTGTCGGAGGGTCTGGTCGCGGCCGACCGGGCCCCACTGGTGGCGGCCGCGGCTGCGGGCAACCTCCATCGGGCCAGGATCCTGGCCACCGACGAGCGGGTGGCCGCCCGGCACGAGTCGTGGTGGAGCGTGCCGGACCGCCTCGACGGAACCGGGGCCGCCGTCGCGCTGCTCGTCGCCGAACTGCGAGCCATGATCGACGAGGCCGGTGGAGCCCTCACCGAGCGCCACAAAGACGAGATCGTCGCCCTGGATCAGCGTGAGGAGCACTTCGGCGTCCGGGGCTCGGGCCGCGGCGCCATCGAAGCGCAGCACAAACGCGAGCACCGCCAGTTCCGCACCGACGAGATCCGTTTCGGGCTGGCCACTGTCAGCGCCCGGTACCGCGACGAGATCACCTCAGTGCCCGGCGACGACCCGGCCGCGAACCGGCGGGCCGCTGCGGCCATGCGGGCCGTGGACCGCGTGCGGGCCACCGCTGAGAGCCTGATCCGCTCCCCCAACGAGGCCCTAGCCCTCCAAGCCCTCCTGCTCGACCTGCCACCCCTGGGCGAACACGTCCACAGGCTCTGATACTCCGCTCTTGTTCGCTGCGCTCACGGGCCGCTCGGGCCACGGCCTCGCTGAGCACCACGCCAAGTCTCACGAGTCGCGGCCCATCCGCTCGGCCTCTGGGCTGTAGCCTGAGCGGGCGCTGGGTGGCTCCGACGGCCGGCGCACAGGCCCGAATAGCTCAGTCGGTAGAGCGACGCTCTCGTAAAGCGTAGGTCAGGGGTTCAAGTCCCCTTTCGGGCTCCCTCACCTTCGTTCTCAAAGAGGCGGTTCGTGGCCGACCAGGCAACCTTCGCGGACGATGCCCTGCCGCTGATGCAGTCGCTGTACTCGGCGGCGCTGCGGCTGACCCGCAATGCGGCCGACGCCGAGGACCTGGTGTCGGAGACCTATCTGCGGGCCTACCGGTCCTACGGAACCTTCACTGCCGGCACCAACCTCAAGGCATGGATGTACCGCATCCTCACCAACGCCTACATCAGCGAGTACCGGCGGCGTCAGCGCCGGCCCGCCGAGACCGAGCTGGGGGATGTGGAGCACCTCTATCTCTACCGCCGCCTCGGTGCCGACGCCCCGGCCCGGCTCGGCCGCAGCGTGGAGGACGAGCTGGCCGAGCTGTTCACCGAGCACGAGGTTAAGCAGGCGGTCGAGGACCTTCCCGACTACTACCGCCTCCCGGTGCTGCTGGCCGACGTGGAGGGGTTCTCCTACTCCGAGATCGCGGAGATCCTCGAAATCCCCATCGGTACGGTGATGAGCCGCCTCCATCGGGGAAGAAAACAGCTCCACAAGAGGTTGTACGACTTCGCCGCCCGCCATCGGCTCCTCGCCGAGGAGCCGGCAGCGGATCCGGACGACGGGGGTTGAGCCGTGGCTCACGACTGTGACGACACCTGCTGTGACGACATCTGCCGAGACCTTCACGTCTACCTCGACGGCGAGGCCACCGTTGCGGTCCGCGCCGTTATCTCCGCACATCTGGAGTGCTGCCCCTCCTGTGCCGACGTGTTCCATTTCGAGTCACAAGTACGGCTGACAGTGGCCCGCTGCTGCTGCGAGGAGCGGGTCCCGGAATCGCTGCGAGTGCGCGTCCTGCAAGCCATCTACACTGCGGACCCATGACCTTCGCCGGACGTGCCACCCCGAGGCGCCCATGACCTTCGCCGGCGTCGTATGGCACTTCTGGATCGCGGTACCGCTCGCCGTGGCCGGCATCGTCTCGATCGTGGCGACCATCGCCGGCTACCTCCAGAAGGTCACCTACAAGCGATACCCGAGGGACTGAGCCCCACCCCATGGACGCCCACGCCGAGGGCTCCGTCGAACTCGAACGCGCTGTCGATCTCGACGGTCCCAACGACCCCGGGGACCTTGACGACCCCATCGACTGGGACCTGGCCCGCCGGGTTGCGGTGCGCACCGCCCGGCGCGAGCCCTACACCGCGCCGCGCTGGCGTGACGGCCTGGCCGAGGACTTCGACGACTGCACCCAGCGGGCCGAGGGGCTGGTGGCCGACTTCACCGGCCTGCGGTCGCTGTCGGGCCCGGCCCGGGGCAGGGTGACCGACCGGGTCGGTTGGATCGATGCCAACCTGGCCTCGTTCCAGCGGCTGCTGAAGCCCCTCACGGCCAAGCTCGGCACGGGCCCGGACAGGGTGCTGGCCCCGATCGCCCGGCGGGTGGCCGGGGCCGAGCTCGGCGTCATGCTGGGCTGGATGTCCACGAGGGTGCTGGGCCAGTACGACCTGCTGATCATCGAGGACGACAATCCCGAGGAGCAGGACATCGTCTACTACGTGGCCCCCAACGTCGTGTCGCTGGAGAACAAGTACGCCTTCGACCCGGCCGAGTTCCGGCTCTGGCTGGCGCTCCACGAGGTGACCCATCGGGCCCAGTTCACCGGCGTGGACTGGATGCGGCCGCACTTCATCGGCTTGGTCGAGTCGGTGCTCGACTCGGTGGATCCCGACCCGAAACGGATCGCGGCGGCCGTGCGGCGGGTGGTGGAGGCCCGGCGCCGCGGTGAGGACCCGCTGGCGGCCGGCGGGATCATGGCCCTGTTCGCCTCAGAGGCACAGGTGGAGACTCTGGAGCAGCTCGCCGGTCTCATGAGCCTTCTCGAGGGCCACGGCGACGTGACCATGGATCGAGCCGGCAAGGGTCTGGTCCCTTCCGCTCCCCGGTTCGGGCGGGTGATGCGTAGGCGACGGGAGTCGGTGCGGGGGTTCGCCAAGGTCTTTCAGCGGGTGATCGGCCTCGACGCCAAGATCAAGCAGTACGCCGAGGGCGAACACTTCATCGAGTCGGTCGAGTCGGTCGGTGGCACGGCCCTGCTCGACCGCGTCTGGGAGGGACCCGGGAACGTCCCCGGCATCGCCGAGATCCGCAACCCGCGCGATTGGGTCAGTCGCATGAGTGTCACCGAGGCTGCAGCCTGAAGGGGCTGGGCCGGCGATGACCGGGACGCCCAGCGGAACGGACCCGGGCGCGAGCATCGATTCCCTACTGGCGCGCTGCACCTTCCCGGCCCCCGGCGCCGCCGTGGTCTGCGGCCTCTCGGGCGGCCCCGATTCCGCCGCCCTGGTCGCGCTGGCGACCGCAGCCGGGCTCGAGGTCACCGCCTGGCACGTGGACCACGGCCTGCGGCCCTCGGCGGGGGCTGACGCCGAAGCGGCCCGAGCCATCGCCGACCACTTCGAGGCAGGTTTCGAGCTGCGCCGCGTGCGAGTGGATCCCGGCCCCAACCTGGAGGCGAGAGCGCGCGCCGCCCGCTACGAGGCGCTGCCCGATGACGTGCTGGTCGGCCACACGGCGGACGACCGGGCCGAGACCGTGTTGTTCAACGTCGGCCGGGGCGGGGGACTGGCGGGCGCGGCTGCGCCCCACGCCGGGGTCGGCCGTCCCCTGCTGGGACTGCGCCGCTTCGAGACGCACGCCCTGTGCGAGCGGCTCGGCCTTCCAACCGTGCATGACCCCATGAACGACGATCTGTCCTTCACCCGGGTGGCGATACGAAACGAGGTGATGCCGGCGTTGGCCAAGGCACTGGGCCGCGACCCGGTTCCCCTTCTCAATCGCCACGCCGACCTGGCCTCCCAGGCGCTGGAGGTGATTGCCGGGTTGGCCGCCGAGATCGACCCCACCAGCGCGGCCGCCCTCGCCGCCGCACCCAGGGCGGTGGCGGCCGAGGCGCTGAGGAGCTGGATCGTCGCGGCCGTCGGCTCGGCCCCGACAGCCGCTTCCATCGACCGGGTGTTCGACGTCGCGGCGGGTCGAGGCATCGCCACCGAGATCACCGGAGGTCATCGTGTGGCCCGCACCGCCGGCCGCCTCCGCATCGAGCCCCGACATCCGGATCGACCCGCATAGTTCCCGACATCGACCCGAACATGAAGCGGTTACCCACCTCCACGGTGGTTAAGTGCTTCATGTTCGTCCGGCGGGGCGGCGGGGCGGCCGAGAAGCCCCGTAGAGGCACCGGCGGCGCCCGGTATGGTGCGAGGATGAGCTTGGCGCCGGAGCAGCCCGCGGCGCAGATGCCGAAGCCGCCGGGGTCGGTCGGGCGCGCCATCATCGCTCCCGAGGAGCTGCGAACTCGCGTGGAGGCGATCGGGGCCGAGATCACCGCCGACTACCAGGGCCGTCCCCCGCTGCTGGTCGGCGTCCTCAAGGGAGCCTTCGTGTTCATGAGCGACCTGGCCCGGGCCATCGACCTGCCGGTGGAGATCGACTTCATGGCCGTGTCGTCCTACGGGCTCAGCACCGAGTCGAGCGGCGTGGTCCGCATCATCAAGGATCTCGATACCGACGTGCGGGACCGCCATGTCGTGCTGGTGGAGGACATAGTCGACTCCGGCCTCACTACCGACTACCTGGCCGAGTTGCTGAAGGCCAGGCGTCCGGCCAGCTTCGAGATGTGCGCCCTGCTCGTGCGGGAGGACGCCCGCACCGAGGGCATCCGCTACGTCGGATTCTCGGTCCCAGCCGACTGGCTCGTGGGTTACGGTCTGGATGTGGGCGAGCGTTACCGGGAGCTGCCCTCGGTGCATCTCTTCGATCTGGATGATGCATGAGCAGCAAGTGGTCGGAGGGGATCGAGCCTCGGGGCTTCCGGTGGATCATCACTGATCGCTTCGGGGTGTGTGAGCGGCCCGGGGGCTACGGCGTCGGCCACCGGCGGGTGCGACGCCTCGAGGAGATCATCTGGCTGAGCCGCAACGAGATCGGCCTGATCGTGAGCATCACGTCGATTCCCTACAACCTCCACGACTACGACGAGCATGGGCTGGCCTACGCCCACCTGCCCTTCTCAGAGCCCGGCGACGGCGCCGAGCGTCTCGAGCAGATCCTGACCACGATCCGGGACCGCTCGATCGGACAGCGGGTGGTGCTCCATCACGATTCCATCGGAGACCGGGTGTCGGGTGTGGTGGCGGGCTACCTGCTGTGGTCGGGGTTGGTCGACACCGGCCCCGAGGCCATCACCATCGCCGAGCGGCTGCTGGAGCGCGAGCTCGGTCCCATGGCTCGTGAGATCGTGTCGATGGCCCACCAGCTCAAGTCCGCCCCATGACGGCACCGGATCGTCCCGGGCCGACCCGGAGGGTGTTCGTGGCGCTGGGTTCCAACCTGGGCGACCGGATGGCCTATCTGCGGGGCGCGGTGGACGGGTTCGACGACGTTGACGGGGTCTCCGACGTGTATGAGACCAAGCCGGTGGGCGGTCCCGAGCAAGGTGCCTACCTCAACATGGTGGTCAGGCTTCGGACCTCGGCCGGCGCTCGGGAACTGCTGGCGCGGTGCCGGGCCTCAGAACTCGAGGCGGGCCGGGTGCGGGTGGTGCGCTGGGGGCCTCGCACTCTTGACGCGGATCTGCTGTGGATCGACGGCGAGCGGGTGGACACGCCCGACCTCGTCGTTCCGCATCCTCGCATGCACGAGCGGGACTTCGTGCTCGTGCCCCTTGCGGACGTGGGCCCCGACCTGCTGCCCGACGGCTACGAACCCGAAGCCGCCGACGGCATCGTCAATCTCGGCCCGCTACATCCATAGCGGTGCGGTCGGTCCGGATCATCGGCGGCGGCCGGGCGGGCGGAGCCATGGCTGCCGCCCTGACCGAAGTCGGCTGGCACCCGCGCCCCATCCTGGGTCGGTCGGCGACGCCCGCCGAGGTAGCCACCGCCGCCGCCGGTGTGGACCTGGTGCTGATCGCCACCCCCGACAGCGCCGTGGCAGAGGTGTCCGCCGCGATCGAGCCCGCCGCGACCGCGGCGGTGGCCCACCTCGCCGGGTCGCTCGGCCTCGGTGCCGTCGATACGCACCCGCGGCCGGCAGCCCTGCATCCCTTGGTGGCGCTGCCGGACGCTGCCGTCGGCGCCCGGCGCCTGCGCGCGGGCGGCTGGTTCGCGGTGGCGGGCGATCCGATCGTCCGGCAGGTCGTCGCCGATCTGGGCGGGCGGGCGTTCGAGGTGGCCGACGCCGACCGGTCCGCCTACCACGCGGCCGCGGTGGTCGCCTCCAACCATCTGGTGGCGCTGCTCGGCCAGGCCGAGCGCATCGCTTCGGCGGCCGGAGTGCCCTTCGCGGCCTTCATGGACCTGGTCAGAGCCACCGTGGCCAACGTCGACGAGTTGGGTCCGGCCGCGGCCCTCACCGGTCCCGCGGCCCGGGGCGACACCGAAACGGTCAGGCGGCATCTGGAAGCGATCGGCCCGGACGAGCGGGCCGCCTACGAGGCGCTGTCCCGGCAAGCCCGCCGCCTCGCAGACCAGGCATGAGCATCGGTCGCCCCGCTCCCGAGTGCGAGGCCACGATCCGCGGCCTGCGTGTCCGACTCGCCGAGGCCCGAGCGGCGGGCCGCACCGTCGGGTTCGTGCCCACGATGGGCTTCCTCCACGCCGGGCATTGTTCGCTGGTCGAGCGGGCCCGGGCCGAGAACGACGTCGTGGTGGTGTCGATCTTCGTCAACCCCCTGCAGTTCAATCCGGGCGAGGACTTCGACGACTATCCCCGGGATCTGGACCGCGATCTCGAGATGGGCGCGAAGGCCGGTGCCGACCTCGTGTTCGTTCCCGACACCCAGGAGATGTACCCCGAGCCGGTGGCGACCACCGTGCGCCTGGGGACGCTTGCCGATGTGCTGTGCGGCGCCTCCCGCGCCGGCCACTTCGACGGGGTCGCCACCGTCGTGGCCAAGCTGTTCTCGATCGTGGGCGAGTGCTCGGCCTACTTCGGTGAGAAGGACTTCCAGCAGCTCACGATCGTGAGCCGCATGGCCGCGGACCTGTCGCTGCCGGTGCGGGTGGTCGGCTGCGGAACCGTGCGGGAGCCCGACGGGCTCGCCCTCTCCAGCCGGAACGCATACTTGAGCGAGGCGGAACGCAGCCAGGCTCCGGTGCTGCGCCGCGCCCTCGAGGCCGGAGCGGTCCTGGTGCAGTCGGGTGAGACCGACTCCGCGGCGGTGGAGGCCGAGATGGCCTCGATGATCGCCACCGCACCGCTGGCGGAGATCGACTACACCGCGGCGGTGTCGGCGTCCACCCTCACCGCCGACGGGCCATTGCGAGGCGATGTGCGCCTGCTGGTGGCCGTCCGGTTCGGCCGGGCCCGCCTGATAGACAACATCGGCTGCCGCGCCGGCTGATCGGCTGCCGCTCCGATCCGCCGTATCCACATTCGTTGGGGTTTGCGCTGACGGGCGCGGTCCTGCACCGCGGCCCCTTCCCGGCACCCTCCATTCCGCGGGCGCTCCGATCCGCCGTATCCTGCGGCGGTGCTGCTTGCTATCGACGTCGGCAACACCCAGACCGTCGTTGGCATCTACGACCCGGGCGCGGTCCACGGTTCGGCCGCGGCGGACGGGCTGGTCGACCACTGGAGGCTCTCCACCGACCCGAGTCGCACCGCCGACGAACTCGGCGTGGTGATCAGGTCGCTGCTCCATGTGATCGACATCGACTTCGACCGCGATGTCACCGGAGTGTCCATCTGCTCGGGCGTGCCCCGACTGCTCGCAGGCTTGCGGGAGATGGTGCGGCGCCAGCTCGGGTTCGCACCCGTGGTTGTCGGGCCGGGGGTCAAGACCGGCATGCCGATCCACTACGACAACCCCAAGGAGGTCGGCGCCGACCGGATCGCCAACGCGGTGGCGGCCTATGACCTCTACGGCGGTCCCACCGTGGTGGTCGACTTCGGCACCGGCAACAACTTCGACGTCCTATCGGCCGACGGAGCCTTCATGGGAGGCGCCATCGCGCCCGGCATCGAGATCAGCCTGGATGCGCTCATCGGTCGGGCCGCCGCCCTCGGCGCGGTCGAGTTGGTCGAGCCCCGCAGCGTGATCGGCAAGACCACTGTCGAGTCGATCCAGTCCGGCTCCCTGTATGGGTTCACTGCCATGATCGACGGCATGAACGCCCGCTTCCTGGCCGAGTTGGGCGAGGCCAACGTCGTCGCCACCGGCGGCCTGGCCCATGTGATCGCCCCCATCTCGCAGACGATCGAGCACGTCGAGCCGTTCCTCACCCTGCACGGCCTGCGCATCGTCTACGAGCGCAACCAGGACCGATGAGCGACGACGACGTTCTGCATCGGGGACCAGACACCGACCCGCCGGAGGCCGGGCACGACGACGTCCCGTACCGCTTCGAGCGGAGCCATGCGGTGGGCGAAGTCACCGAGGCGTTCGGGGGCCTTGAGGCCGGCGTCGAGACCGACACGGTGGTGTCGGTGGCAGGGCGGCTCATGCTGCGCCGCGACCAGGGCCGGCTCGCCTTCGGGACATTGCAGGACGCCTCAGGCCGCATCCAGCTGTTCTCCACCGCAGCCTCCACCCCGGGCTTCGAGCAGTTCACGTCCCTGTCGATCGGGGACTGGCTCGGCGTGAGGGGCGTGGTCATGGCCACCCGCCGGGGCGAGCTGTCGGTGAGGGTCGACGAGTGGGTCGTTCTGGCCCGGGCGGGACGGCCGTTCCCCGACAAGTGGCACGGCCTCACCGACCCCGACACCCGTTACCGCCAACGCTACGTGGACCTGTGGGTGAGCGACGACGCCCGGGACGCCTTCGCCCGCCGCTCGCAGATCCTGGCCGGGCTGAGGCGCCGCCTCGATGAGCAGGGTTTCGTCGAGGTGGAGACCCCGATGCTGCACCCCATCCCGGGGGGAGCCGCGGCCCGACCCTTCGTCACCCATCACGAGGCTCTGCACGCCGACCTGTACCTGAGGATCGCCCCCGAGCTGTACCTCAAGCGGCTGGTGGTCGGGGGCATGGAGCGGGTCTACGAGATCGGCCGGGTCTTCCGCAACGAGGGGATCTCCACCCGCCACAACCCCGAGTTCACGATGCTGGAGCTGTACTGGGCCTACGCCGACCACACCGACATCATGGAACTGACCGAGAATCTGGTGGCCGGGGTGGCCGCCGAGGTGTGCGGCTCGACCACGGTGGCCTACGACGGCCGCGAGGTGGACCTGGCCCCGCCCTGGCGCCGGGCGACCATGGACGAGGTGATCGCCGAGCACACCGGCGCCGAGGTGAGCCTCGACACACCGCGGCCGGAGCTGGCCGCCCGATGCGACAGCCTTGGCATTGCCACCGAGGACGGCTGGGGTGCGGGCAAGCTGCTGCTGGAGATCTACGAGAAGGCGGCCGAGCCCAACCTGTGGGGGCCGGTGTTCGTCACCGACTACCCGGCCGAGGTGTCACCACTGTCGCGCCGGCACCGCAGCCGCCCCGGCTACGCCGAGCGCTTCGAGGGGATCGTGGCCGGTCGGGAGCTGTGCAATGCGTTCACCGAGCTGGTCGACCCCGACGAGCAGCGGTCCCGCTTCGAGGCCCAGGCCGAGCTGCGGGCCGCCGGTGACGACGAGGCGATGATGGTCGACGAGGACTACCTGCGGGCCCTGGAGTACGGGCTGCCGCCGACGGGCGGCCTCGGCATCGGCGTCGACCGCCTAGTGATGCTCCTCACCGACACCCAGGCAATCCGCGACGCCGTCCTATTCCCAACCCTCCGCCCCGACCCCAAGAGGCCGAGCGAATAAGCAGCTCGCGTCAGGCCGCAGCGGCTAGCCGGCGATTAGGGCTGGGGTCTCGGTCAGTCGGTCGGCGGCCAGGCGCAGGACGGCGGTCGCGGGGGTGTCGGGCAGCGACGTGAGCGCGGCCTGGGCCTTGTCGGCCCACATGCGGGCGGTGTCGCGGGCCTCGTCCACGCCGCTGGTGGACCGCACCAGCTCTGCGGCCCGGTCGCGGGCCGCAGCGTCGATGGGTCCACCGAGGATCGAGCGCAGCTCGTCGCCTGCTGCCGGGTCGGCCAGCGCCCGGATGACCGGAAGCGTGTAGGTGCCCTCGGCCAGGTCGTTGCCGGCCGGCTTGCCCAGCTGCGATTCGGTGGCCACCAGGTCCAGGATGTCGTCGACGATCTGGAAGGCCATGCCGTAGGAGAAGCCGAACTCTCCGAGCGCTTCCACCACGGTCCGCGGCACGTCGCCCACCGTGGCTCCGATCCGGCAGGAGATTGACAGCAGCGCCGCGGTCTTGCCCGACACGGCCTTCTCGTAGCGCTGCTCGTTGCGCCCGGTGTCGTAGGCGTTCTCGAGCTCGATGATCTGGCCCTCGCAGAGCCGGGTGATCGCCTCGGCCAGCAGCTCCGCGACCTCGGCCCCGAGCGAGGCTGCCATGGCGGAGGCCCGCCCCAGCAGGTAGTCGCCGGCCAGGATGGCCCGCAGGTTGCCCCACTGGGCGTTGACGCTGGCCACCGAGCGGCGGGTGGTGGCCTCGTCCATGACGTCGTCGTGATAGAGCGAGCCGATGTGGACCAGCTCGACCGAGGCACCGCCCCGCACCGCGGCCTCCGACGATCGGGTCGGCGCGGCGTCGCACACCAGCGACGAGGCGAGGCAGAAGCCGGGCCGGACCAGTTTCCCGCCGACTGCGATCAGATGCCGGGCCAACTCGGTGACGAAGTCGTCGGGGGCGGTGGCGGCCCTGAGCAGCTCCTCCTCGACTCGCCGCAGGTCGTCGGTGAGGCACGGCAGCAGAGCGAAGGGCGAGGTGTTGGCCACCTCGCGAGGGTAATGGGCACCGCGCGGCCGCGGGCGCGGCGTGGCCAATGTCACGGTCGGGACCGCCCCGGCGACGCAACTCCTGTCACGGGGCCGGGTTACACTGACCGGCACAAGGCAAGCCCATCTGGCCAGGAGGTGTATGCGATGTTTGAGCGGTTCACCGACAGGGCACGTCGCGTCGTGGTCCTGGCCCAGGAAGAGGCGCGCCTCCTCAACCACAACTACATCGGCACCGAGCACATCCTTCTCGGCCTCATCCACGAGGGCGAGGGGGTCGCGGCCAAGGCGCTGGAGTCCCTCGGCATCAGCCTCGAGTCGGTGCGGGGCCAGGTGGAGGAGATCATCGGCCAGGGCGGCAGCTCCCCCAGCGGCCACATCCCGTTCACGCCCCGAGCCAAGAAGGTCCTCGAGCTGAGCCTGCGCGAGGCGTTGCAGCTCGGCCACAACTACATCGGCACCGAGCACATCCTTCTCGGGTTGATCCGCGAGGGCGAGGGCGTCGCCGCCCAGGTCCTGGTGAAGCTGGGAGCCGACCTGGCGCGGGTGCGCGAGCAGGTCATCCAGCTGCTGTCGGCCTACGGCGGGGTCTCGGGATCGGCCCCGGGCGACAAGCCCGGCGCCACCACCGGCGGGGGCAGCGGCGAGTCGTCCTCGGGCTCGCACGTGCTCGACCAGTTCGGCCGGAACCTCACCCAGCTCGCCCGCGAGAAGGCCCTCGACCCGGTGATCGGCCGGGGCCGGGAGTCCGAGCGGGTCATGCAGATCCTGTCGCGGCGCACCAAGAACAACCCGGTGCTGGTGGGCGAGCCGGGCGTCGGCAAGACCGCCATCGTGGAGGGTCTGGCCCAGTCCATCGCCTCCGACGACGTGCCCGAGACCCTGCGCGACCGGCAGCTCTACACCCTCGACCTGGGCGCGCTGGTGGCGGGCAGCCGCTACCGGGGCGACTTCGAGGAGAGGCTCAAGAAGGTCCTCAAGGAGATCCAGAGCCGGGGCGACATCATCCTGTTCATCGACGAGATCCACACCCTCGTCGGCGCGGGGGCGGCCGAGGGGGCCATAGACGCGGCCTCGATCCTCAAGCCCATGCTGGCCCGGGGCGAGCTCCAGACGATCGGGGCCACCACCCTCGACGAGTACCGCAAGCACCTGGAGAAGGACGCCGCGCTGGAGCGCCGCTTCCAGAAGGTGGTGGTGGACGAGCCGACCGTGGCCCACACCATCGAGATCCTCAAGGGCCTGCGCGACCGCTACGAGTCCCATCACCGGGTCACCATCACCGACCAGGCGCTGGTGGCCGCGGCCAACCTCGCCGACCGCTACATCTCCGACCGGCATCTGCCCGACAAGGCCATCGACCTGATCGACGAGGCCGGGTCGCGCCTGCGCATGAAGCGCATGTCCACCCCGCCGCAGTTCAAGGAGCTCGAGGCCGAGTTGGCCGAGGTGATCTCCCGCAAGAAGGACGCGGTGGACGCCCAGCGCTTCGAGGACGCCGGCGAGCTGCGCGACAAGGAGAAGGAGCTCCTGGCCCGTCGCGAGACCCTCGAGGGCGAGGCCAAGGCGTCCGGGGTCGACCTCTTCGACGAGGTCGACGAGGAGGCCATCGCCGAGGTGCTGTCGCTGTGGACCGGCATCCCGGTCTACAAGCTCACCGAGGAGGAGACCAAGAAGCTGCTGCGCATGGAGGACGAGATGCACAAGCGGGTGGTGTCCCAGCACGACGCCATCTCCGCCGTCTCGCAGGCCATCCGCCGCACCCGGGCCGGCCTCAAGGACCCGAAGCGGCCGAGCGGCTCGTTCATCTTCCTGGGCCCCTCGGGCGTGGGCAAGACCGAGCTGGCCAAGACCCTGGCCGAGTTCCTGTTCGGCAACGAGGACTCCCTCATCGCCCTGGACATGTCCGAGTACATGCAGAAGCACACGGTCAGCCGCCTGATCGGCTCGCCGCCGGGCTATGTGGGCTACGAGGAGGGCGGCCAGCTCACCGAGCGGGTCAGGCGCAAGCCGTTCTCGGTGGTGCTGTTCGACGAGATCGAGAAGGCCCACCCCGACGTGTTCAACACCCTGCTGCAGATCCTCGAGGAGGGCCGGCTGACCGACAGCCACGGCCGTTCGGTGGATTTCCGCAACACGGTGCTGATCATGACGTCCAACCTCGGAACCGCCGATCTGCGCAAGGCCAACCTGGGCTTCACCAAGGCCGACGAGCGGGTCACCTACGAGCGGATGAAGTCGAAGGTGCAGGAGGCGCTCAAGCAGCACTTCCGGCCCGAGTTCCTCAACCGGATCGACGACGTGATCGTGTTCCACGAGCTGACCCAGGAGGAGGTGCGGCGCATCGTCGATCTGATGATCGTGCGCACCGCCGACCAGCTGGCCGGCCAGGGCATGGGCCTGGAGCTGACCGACGCGGCCAAGGACCACCTCGCGGCCACCGGGTACGACCCCACGCTGGGGGCGCGGCCGCTGCGCCGGGCCATCCAGCGGCTGGTGGAGGATCCGCTGTCGGAGCGGCTGCTGCACAAGGAGTTCCGGGCCGGCGAGATAGTCATCGTCGACGTGGAGGACGACCCGCTCGAAGAGGCCAAGTTGGTGATCGTGTTCCGCGCCATCGAGGGATTCGAGCCTCCCGAGCCCGAACTGGAGCCGACCGCCGGCGAGGGCCACTTCTAGGCTTCCCCTCCGGGGGCAGCTGAGATCGGGCCGGGGGACCAGGGCCATGGCCGCTCAGCGCTGGGACGGCCGGCGCGTGGTCGCGGTGCTCAGATCGGCCGTGCTGGCCCTGGGGCTGGTATTGCTGGTTGCGGCGTGCCGGGTCGACACCAGCGTGCACGTGGAAGTGGAGGATGCCGGCTCGGGCACGGTGACGGTGGTGTTCAACGCCGACGCCGTGGCGGTGTCCCGCGTCCCCGAACTGGCCGGAGGGCTGCGCCTCGACGACGCGCGGGCCGCAGGATGGGCGGTGGAGGGCCCCTTGTTCCGAGCCGACGGGGGTGTGCAGGTCCGGGCAGTCAAGCGGTTCGAATCGTCCGCTCAGCTGCCTCAAGTCCTCGAGGAGATCGCAGGCCCCGATGTGATCTTCACCGGCGTGGTCTTGGAGCAGACCCGCGCCTTCGCTGAGACTTCCTACCGCTTCCAGGCCGATGTCAACCCGACCCCGCCTCTGGACGCCTTCAGCGACGACGCGCTCGCCGCGATCTTCGAGGGCCAGCCCTTCGGCCGGCCGCTGCAGGATCTGATCGCGGAGGCCGGCGCACCGGAGGACTCCCTGGGCCTGGAGTTCTCGTTGACGCTGCTCGACGCCGACGAGGCCTTCGGCGCCTCCTCGGCCGCCTTCGGGGTGGAGGGGGAGCTCTCCGACGAGATGGTGGAGCTGTCGCCCCGAGTCGACGGATCCACGGCCACTTGGCGCTTCTCCTACGGGGACCGGCCGGTGACGGTGAACGCCTCGACGATGATCAGCGACACCTTGGCGCCGCTGTGGCTCAACATCGCCCGGGTGGCCGGCATCGTGTTCGGCGCGGTGCTGCTGGGCGTGGGCGTGGCCAAGCTGGTGGCGCTGCTGCGCGCTCCCAGGGGCCGGGGCCGGCGGGCCACCCGGCGTCGCCAGCAGCGGGCCGCGGCCCGGGAGGCGGAGGCCAGCCGTCCCCGCAAGCGCCTGCTGCGCCTGCTGGTGGTGGACGTGCACGGTGTGATCGTGCGGCCCACCGACCCGCGTGAGGGCCTGCTGTTGCCGGTGATCCTGGGCGAGAACCCCGACATCGATCCAGAGCTGATCCGCGACCGGCACCGCATGCTGGTGCTGGGCAGGCTCACCGCCGAGGAGTTCTGGAGCGACCTCGGGCTCGGCCCGATCGGCCGGGACGTGGAGACCCGCTACCTGTCGTCGTTCAAGCTGGTGCCGGGACTGCACCCCTTCCTCGACCGGGTCGCGAGCCGGAGCCTGCCGGTGGCGGCGGTCGGCAACCAGCCCCGAGAGTGGGGGCTGCGGTTGAGGCGCATGGCCGAGTTGGAGGACTCGGTGTCGTCGTGGATGGTGAGCGGGGATGTGGGGGCAGTGCTGCCCGAGCGGCCGCTGTTCGAGGCGACCCGCCGGGTGATGTCGGTGGACCTATACGACTGCCTGTACCTGTCGAGCGTGCCCGAGTACCTGGACGCCGCCTCCGAGATGGGGATGGCCACCGGCTATTTCGCGGCCAGCCCCGAGGATGTGCAGGAGACCGAGCACACCCTGATCCGGGGCTACGACGACATCCTCAGGGGCCGCTCCACCGGGACCTGACCGCCGTCGCCGGTTCAGCGGGCGGTGTCGGTGAAGCGGTCGCGCACGTGGCCGTACTGCTCGCCGCCGTCGACGGTCAGGCACTCGCCGGTAACCGCGTCGGCTTCGAGGAGGTACCGCACGGCCCGGCCGGCCTCGGTGCCGCCGCTCCAGCGACCGAGCAGCGTGCGCTGTCTCAGTCTCTCGACCTGGTCGGGTCCGAACCTGGCGGGCGCGATCGTCGGGCCGAGCGCCACCGCGTTGCAGCGCACGGTCGGTGCGAGCTCCACCGCCACCTGGCGGGTCAGGGCCAGCAGAGCGGCCTTGGCCACGCTGTGGGCGGCTCGGCCGGGCCAGGGCTGCCAGGCCGACAGGTCGACGATGTTCACGATCGCGCCGCCGTCCCGGTCGAGCATTGACGGCGCGACGGCGTTGGTGAGATGGAACGGCCCGTGGAGCACCACGTCCAGGGTCCGGTACCAGGTCTCGGTGTCGTCCGAGGGGAACTCGTCGCGCGCGAACCACGATGCGCTGTTGATGAGGGCGTCGATGGGCCCGAGACGGCCGGCGACGGCTTCGGCCAGCCCGGCGGCTTCGGCCGGCGCGGCCAGGTCGGCCTTGAATGCACCAGCGTCGACACCAAGGCGCTCCAACTCCTCCACCGTCCCGGCCGCTTCCGTCCCGGACCGGTGGTAGGCGACGGCGACGTTGGCTCCGGCCTGGGCCAGCGTGAGCGCGATGGCGCGACCCACCCGGTGGGCGCCGCCGGTCACCAACGCGACCCGTCCCGCCAGTTCCATCCGCTAAGCATGGCAGACCGTTCCCCAACGGTCGGGACGCGGTCTCGCCTGTCCGCTCGGCCTCTGACCGCCCTAATGTCGGCGCCGTGGTCGAGTTGGCTTGCATGGTGATGCCCGAGGGACCGGTCGAGCAGGTCGTCAATGCTGCCGTGGCAGCCGAGGCGCTCGGGTGCCGCCGGGTGTGGATCCCCGACGAGGGTCTGGCGGCCAGGGAGTGCTGGGTGACCTTGGGCGCAGTTGCCGCGGCCACAGGCTCGGTGGAGGTCGGCACCGGCATCACCAACGCCTACACCCGCCATCCGGGCATGACCGCCGCGGCTGTCGCCACGCTGGACGAGGCGTCCGGTGGGCGGGCCGCGCTGGGGATCGGAGCGGGCGGCGCCCTCACCCTCACCGCACTGGCCATCGAGCGCCGGGCGCCGATCACCGCCATGCGGGAGCTGGTGACGACCAGCCGGGCGCTGTGGTCGGGCGGGACCGTCGATCACGTCGGCGTGGCCGGCGGCTTCCATCGAGCCCGCCTCGGCTACGGCCGGCCCGACATTCCCATCTGGCTGGCCGGGCGAGGCCCCAAGGTGATGCGGCTGGCGGGAGAGTTGGCCGACGGCTTCATCATGTCGTTCGTCCACAAGGAGCTGATCGGCGAGCACATAGGGGCGATTCATGGGGCTGCCGCCGAGCACGGCCGTCCCCGGCTGAGGCTGTGCTACATGACCATCCTGGCTACGACGGATCGGGCCCGCGAGGCAGCCCGGGCGGCCCTGACGTTCCGTCTCGTCGATTCCCCCGACCACGTCAAGGCCCGTATCGGCCTGGAACCCGCCACCGAGGCGGCCATCCGCCAGGGCCTGGCCAACGGCGGGCCGCCGGCCGCAGCCCATCTGGTGCTCGACGACTGGGTCGACGCCTTCGTGATCGCGGGATCGGTGGACGCGTGCCGATCCGAGCTGAACGCTCTGGTGGACGCCCACGGGATCGACGAGTTCCAGGTGTCGGTCAACGATCTCGACACTGCGGCCGAGGACCTGGCGCTCGCCGCCCAGATCACCCGCTGAACGCCGGGGCGAGGCGTTCACCGGACCAGGGGACGGGCTGATCGACGGTGTGGCATCATGTGTGCGCAAGTATTGACAAGCAGACACAGGAGGCGTGATGGCCCCCTCCGACAGTGACGCCATCTTCTCAGCTCTCGCCGACCCCACCCGGAGGGCCATCCTCAGCCTGATCGGCGAGCACGAGGAGCTCACCGCGGGCGAGATCGCCGCCCATTTCGACTCGCTGGGACGCACTGCGGTGTCGTCGCATCTGCGAATTCTCCGCCTCGCGGGACTGGTGGCGGAGCGCCGCGACGGCCGGTTCCGGCACTACTCGGTCACCTCCACCCCGGCCGACGCAGTGGTGGCCTTCCTCACCTCCGTGTACCAGAACTCCCTGGAGCAGCTCGCGTCGGCCGTGCAGGGCGCGGCCACGTCGGAGGACATCCCCGCCGGCCGGGTCGAAGAGCGCAGCGCCTAGCCGCGGTCTCATGGGTGAGCTCGTCCTCAACAACGAACTGCGGCTGGAGGCCTGCCCCAGCGAGCTGTTCGCGCTCTTCGGCCAGGGCGACACGGCCGTCGGGTGGCTGTTCGGGTCCGAGGCGCCCCTGCTCACACCCGGCGCGCTGGTCCGCCTGGCGCTTCCCCTCGGCGGCCTGGCCCGGTCGCCGGGGACGGCCCGGGTGCTCTCGTGCCAGCCGAACCGCCGTATCGACTTGATGCACGAGACACCCTGGGCCGGCCGTGTCGTCTGCCGCTTCGACCCGCTGGACAGCGGGGGCACCCGGCTGCGTGTCCGTGTAACGATCGATGACCTGGAGGTGGCTCGCCTCGGCGCCGAACTGGGGCTGCTCGGCGGCTACGAGACGGGATTGTGGGAGGTGCCTCTGGGGCTCCTGATCTCCCTGTCGGGTCCTGCGGGGATCCTGGGCCGCTCGACTGCGAACTGTGCGCAACTCGCGGTCGAGGAGATCAACGCCGACGGTGGTGTGATGGGCCGAGCCGTCAGGCTGGTCGTAGGCGATGACGCCACCGACCCGGGCGTAGGCGCGATCGCGATGCGCCGCCTGTGCCGCACGCCGGGTCTGGCCGCCGTGATCGGGATGCACTCATCGGCCACCTACGCGGTCACGGCCCCCATGGCGGTGGCGCAGGGCATCCCCTACCTCTACACGCCGACGAGCGAGCCGACCGCAGAACATCCGCTGCTCGTCCGTTTCGGCGAGACGCCGATGGACCAGCTACACCGGGCCCTGCCCCGTATGGCCGCCCAGACGGGCGGGTCCCGCTGGTTCCTGGCCGGCAACGACTACTCGTGGCCCCGAGCGGTCGGCGCCACGGCGAGGGCCGTCATCGAGCGAATGGACGGCCACGTCGCCGGCGAGGGCTACCTGCCGTTGGGATCGCAGAACTTCGAACCGCTCCTGGCGGCCATCCAGCGGAGCGGTGTCGATCATGTGGTATCGAGCTTCGTCGGACAGGACCATGTCGGTTTCCAGCGCGACTTCGCGGCATACGGCCTCAGGGACAGCATCCGGACGTTCGCCCCACTCATGGACGACGCCGTGGTCGAGCATCTCGGCGAGTCCGGTGAGGGCACCTGGAATGCGCTGGGCTACTTCGTCGCGCTCGACACCTCGGAGAACCGCGAGTTCCTCCGGCGCTACTCGGACCGGTTCGGGTCGTGCTCCCCACCGGTCTCGGCGGCCGCGGAGGGCGTGTACGAAGCGATCCACACCTGGGCCCGCTCGTGCCGGGCCGGCGGGGGAGTGGAGCCGACCGCACTGTTGAGCGGCCTGCGCAGATCCAGGTTCAACGGTCCCCGGCGCTGCACCCGGGGCGGCTCCCTCGAGTCGCTGCTGCTGGGCGAAGCGACCCGTTCTGGCGTCCGGGTCCTGGACGAACTCCCCGCCGCCACCCAAGCCTCCTAGAGCGGGCGCGTGTAGGCGCAGGCCCGTCGCGTCGCGAAGGGCCCTCGGGACTTGACCGCGCCCCTCCTATCCGACAATATGTCAATAACTGCTCACATATAGGAGGGCTTGTTATGAGAACAGTATCGGATTGCCGCTGGCGGTCTCGCTGGTGGCTGGTGGCCTCGCTCGTCGCGTTGCTCGCTCTGGTCGCCGCGGCCTGCGGAGACGATGACGACGGGACCCCGGACGCTCCGTCCGAGCCGGCCGCGACCGACACGGGCGCCGAATCCACCGACTCGGAGGAAGAACCCGAGCCTGAGACCACCGAGGCGCCCGACGAGCCCGAGCCCGACGAGCCTGAGACGACCGAGGCGCCCGAGCCCGAGACCACCGAGGCGCCCGACGAGCCCGAGCCGCAGGAGCCGGCCGAGCCTTCGGGAGAGCCGGTGCGCATCGGGATCCTGTTCTCGAACAGCGGCCCGGCCGGCCTCTTCGGTCCACCCACATCCAACATCGCCGAGTTCATCGAAGAGGACATCAACGCGGCCGGAGGCATCAACGGCCGGCCCGTGGAGACCTACCTGGCCGACGACGCCACCGATCCGGCCGTCGGCCGGCAGGCCATGGAGCAGCTGATCGACTCCGACAACGTCGATGTGGTCCTCGGCACTCACTCCAGCGCGACGCGCCAGGCCGCCAAGCCGCTCGCGGAGGACGCCGACGTGCTCTACATCTACGCGGCCCTGTACGAGGGGGGCGAGTGCTCGTCGGTGATGTTCAACACCGGCGAGGTGCCCAGCCAGCAACTGGCGCCGGTCATCCCGTGGATGATGGAGCAGACCGGCGGTCAGACCTGGTTCCTGCTGGGCAACGACTACGTGTGGCCCCGCCGCAGCTTCGAACTGGCGCGGCAGTACATCGAGGCCGCCGGCGGCGAGGTTGTCGGCGAGGAGTACGTCCCGCTGGGCACCCAGGACTTCTCGTCGGTGGCCCAGATCATCGCCGGATCCGGCGCAGACCTGATCTTCCCGGCGCTGGTCGGCGGCGACGCCATCGCCTTCGAGACCCAGGCGGTGGACTTCGGCATCGGCCAGGACGCCATCCCGCGCCTCGCCAACATCTATGAGGAGAACGTCCTGGGAGCGATGGGCCCGGCGGTCACCGCCGGCATGCGGGTCACCCTGGGCTACTTCAAGGAAGTCGACAGCACCCTCAACAACGCATTCGTGAGCCGCTACTTCGAGCGCTTCGGAGCCGACGCACCTCCCCACATGACGTTCAGCTCGCACATCTACGACGCCGCGCTGCTGTACGCGGCCGCGGCCAACGCGGCCGGAACCACCGACACTGCGGCGGTGGCGGCCGCCATGGAGGGGCTGTCGCTGACGACACCGACAGGCGACATCGCCATCACCGGCAGCCGCCACCTGTCCCAGCCGATCTACGTGGCTGAGATCCAGGCCGACGGCTCGCAGCTGATCGTGCAGTCGTTCCCCGCGGTGGAGCCCGACGAGACCTGCGACCCGTCCTGAGTCTGCGTCGATAGGCACCTCCCAGCCGGTTGAGAGAGTCGGTGCGGGCGCAGCGTCCGTCCAGCGCCCGCACCGACTCAGACCCTGAGCGCCGCATGGACCGGAGCGAGAACACTTGGACGCGCTGACACTCGAACTGCTCAACGGCGTCAGCCTCTTCGCGATCCTCGCCATCGTCGCGCTCGGACTCGGAATCGTCTTCGGCCTCATGGGCGTGATCAACCTCGCCCACGGCGAGTTCGTGATGCTCGGCGCCTACGTGGCCTACGTCGTGCACACCGTCGGTCTCAACCACTGGCTGAGCGTGCCGCTGGCCGCGGTCGTGCTGTTCGTGTTGGGCGTGGTGATCGAAGTGGGCCTGATCCGGCGCATCCATCGCCAGCCCGAGCTGACGATCCTGGCCACGTTCGGGTTGTCGGTGTGCCTCCGCCAGGTCGCGGAGCTGGTGTTCAGCAAGGACTTCCAGAGCGTCCCCAACCCGGTGCCGGGCGCCACCAGGGCCTTCGGTGTGCTGTTCCCCACATACCGCTACCTACTGATCGTCATCGCAGCTGTGGTCGTGGCGGCCACCCTGCTCGCGTTCACCCGGTCCCGCTTCGGCCTGGTGGTGCGGGCCATCGTTGCCGATCGCGACCTCGCCGAATCGGCGGGCATCCGCACGGGGATGACCAACCTGTGCGCGTTCGGTGTCGGCGCCGCCACCGCGGGGATAGCGGGAGCGCTGGTGGCGCCGCTCGGCGCCGTCGAGCCGCAGGCCGGTCTCGCCTATCTCCCGGGCGCCTTTCTCGTGGTGATCGTCGGGGGCTACAACCGGCTTTGGGGCGTGGCGGCGGGCGCGCTGACCGTGGCCGCGGTCCAGACGGGTGTCATCCACTTCTACGACGCGGTGTGGGCCCAGATCGCGTCCCTGGCGCTGGCGGTGCTGGTCCTTCAGTTCCGGCGCCCCACGCCGGTCGGAGCGGTGGCGTGAAGCGGCCGCTCGGCTACGGCGCGACCGCGGCGGCGGCCGCCGCGGCGGCCAGCGTCACCCTGGGGGACTTCCGGGCCGGGCAGCTGTCGCTGTTCCTGAGCCTCGCCGTGCTGGCGGTCAGCCTCGACCTGGTCTGGGGCTACGCGGGGATCCTCTCGCTGGGCCAGTTGCTGCCCTTCGGGATCGCGGCCTACACCACCGCCCGCATCGCCGCCGCCGCACCGGCGCTGACCCTGCCCGCGCTGCTGGTGGCGACGCTGGTCGGCGCGACCGTCGCGGCTGGTGTGGCCGTCGCCGCGTTCCGGCGGCGGCCCACCCCGGTCGTCATCGGGCTGTTGACCCTGGTGCTGTCGCTCACCCTCGAGCAGGTCGCGGAGCAGTGGCGCGACGTGACCGGCGGATTCAACGGCCTCACCGACATTCCACGCATTGGTGCGTTCTCCTCGGAGTGGTCCGACAGCACCCAGGACCTGTTCATCTCGGTCGTGGCCGTGGCCGTCATCACCCTTGTCGGCCTGCTGGCGACCAGGCCCATCGGGGCGGTGCTCGTCGGCATCCGCGACAACGAGCGCCGCATGGAGGCGCTCGGCTACGACACGGTGGCCCTCAAGGTGTGGGTCTTCACCGTCGGAGGGGCCGTCGCCGGTCTGGCCGGCGCCCTCTACGTGCACCGCACCGGCTTCGTGTCACCCCAGATCTTCGGCTTCGCCCTCGCCACCAACGTGGTGCTGTGGACGCTCGTCGGCGGGCGGGGAACGATCGTCGGACCCGTCATCGGTACCTTGGCCATCAACTTCGCCTCGGCGACCCTCGCCGACGTGTGGCTGCAGTACTGGACCCTGGCCACCGGCGTGATCTTTGTCGCGGCGGTGGCCCTCGTCCCCGAGGGGCTGGTCCCGAGCCTGCTGCGAGCGGCGGGACGCCCACCGAGGCGCAGCCGGGATCCCGCGCTGCTGGCCGTCGCCCCCGCCACCGCCACCGGCAACGGCTCGGCGGTGTTCGAAGCCGCCGGAGTGGACAAGAGCTTCGGATACTTCAAGGTCCTCGACGGCGTCACGCTCACTATGGACGAGCCGGAGCTGCGTTGCCTGATCGGCCCCAACGGGGCGGGCAAGTCCACTCTTCTGGACGTGCTCTGCGGACAGCAGGACTGTCAGGACGGCTCGGTGACCATGCTCGACCGGGACTGCACGGGCCTGAAGGCCTGGGAGTTCGCCCGCCACGGCGTGAGCCGCAAGTTCCAGTCACCCCAGGTCATCGGCTCGCTGTCGGTGGCCGAGAACATCGCCGTGGCGGCCTGGGGAGCCGATCCTTCGCCCTGGCGACTGACCTTCGCGGCCTGGGAGGCCGGGGTGCCGCAGGCATCGCTGCGGATACTGGAGCGCACCGGGCTCGACGCACGGGCCGGCTCCGGGGCCGGGGGGCTCTCCCACGGCGACAAGCAGTGGCTGGAGATCGCCATGGCGATGGCGGGGCATTGTCGCGTCCTGCTGCTCGACGAGCCGACCGCCGGCATGACGGCGGCGGAGAGCCTGGCGGCGGCCGAACTCCTGCGGGAGGTGCATGCCGACTACCGGCTGCCGGTGCTGATCGTCGAGCACGACATGGCCTTCATCCGGGCAGTGGCCGACCGGGTGACCGTGCTGGCGAGGGGCTCGCTGCTGGCCGACGGAACCGTGGCCGAGGTCGAGAACGCCCCCGAAGTGGTGGCCGTGTACGGCGGAGTCGGCGACTGATGCGTCTCGAAGCCACCGATCTGCGCTCCGGCTACGGCACGGTGCCGGTGCTTCACGGCGTGAGCCTCAGCGTGTCGAGCGGCGAGATCGTCGCAGTGGTGGGCCGCAACGGCGCGGGCAAGACCACGCTGGTGAAGACCGTCCTCGGCGTGCTGCGCTCCACCGGAGGCGCTCTGCACCTCGACGGCGTCGACATCACCCGGATGCCGCCCTCGCGGCGGGTGCGGGCCGGGCTGCGGGCGACCTTCCAGGAGCGGGCCCTGTTCGGCGCGCTCACGGTCGGCGACAACCTTCGCCTCAGCGGCTTCGGTCCCGAGAGCCACGATCGGGTGCTCGACGCGTTCGGTCCCGCGCTGTCGGGGCGGGGCTCCCAGAGGACGGGAACACTGTCGGGCGGCGAACAGAAGATGCTCGCCGCCGCGATCGCGCTGGCCACGGACGCGTCGCTGCTGGTGATGGACGAGCCCACCGAGGGGTTGCAGCCCTCCAACGTCGCCCTGCTGGGCGATCACATCGAATCGGCGAGGGATGCGGGGCGGGGAGTGCTCCTCATCGAGCAGCACCTCGAGCTGGCCAAGCGGCTCGCCGACCGCTTCATCGTCCTCGAGAAGGGCGAGGTCGTCGACAGCGGACCGGCGGCGGACCGCGACCTGGCGGCGCGGGTCGCCCGGCGGTTGTTGATCTGAGAAGAAAGGCAGGAATCCCAATGACCGACCTGACACAGATGAGCCTCATCGAGGCAGCCGAAGCGGTGAGGTCTAAGACAGTGACCGCCTCCGCGCTGCTGGAGGCATCCTTGGCCCGGATCGAGCAGACCGACGCGGCGGTCGGAGCGTTCGCGTCGGTCCAGGCGGACGCGGCCCGAGCAGACGCGGCCTCTCTCGACCGGGGCGAGCCTGGTGGCCCCCTGCACGGAGTCCCGGTCGCGCTCAAGGACCTCTTCTTCACCCAGGGTGTCGCCACGGAGGCCAACTGCGAAGCGCTCAGAGGCTTCACCCCCGACGCCGACGCGACCGTGGTCAGCCGCCTGCGCAGCGCCGGAGCGGTCATCGTGGGGAAGACCAACACCCATGAACTGGCCTACGGCGTGTCATGCCCGGCGTCGCGCAATCCGTGGAACCCCCAGCGGATGACGGGCGGATCGTCGGGGGGCAGCGCGGCCGGCCTGGCCGCCCGCCAGGTGTTCGGCGCGCTGGGGACCGACACCGGTGGGTCGGTGCGGATCCCGTCGAACTATTGCGGCACGACCGGCATCAAGACCACCAGGGGCGCGGTTCCACGAGACGGCGTCCATCTCATCTCCTGGACCTACGACACCGTGGGCCCGATGGCCCGCACGGCCGCCGACTGCGGGGTGCTGCTCGACGTCGTGGCCGGCTTCTCCCGGCTGGATCCGTACTCGGCCAACACCGCGCTGGCGCCCGCCGAAACGCCCGGCGGCCTGGTGCTGGGGGTGCCCGACGAGGGCTTCTTCGACGGCTTCGAGACCGATCCCGAGGTGCGGGCGGTGATGGAGGAGGCCGTCGACGTGCTCGGGTCCGTCGTGGCCGGCGTGCGCACCGTGCGGGTGCCCAACACGGCCGAGCACTTCGACGCGGGCGCCGCCATCGTGTTCGCCGAGTCGGCTGCCCTGCTGGAGGAGTTGCGGTCCTCCAGCAACGAGCTGATCGGTGAGGAGCCCCGGGCGATCATGGATTCCGGAGCTGCGATCCCGGGCACCGCGCTGGCCGCCGCCCAGGCCGCACGGGTGTCCTTCGAGCGCGCCTACCTGGACGTGTTCGACGATCAGGGCGTCGATCTGATCGCCGCCCCGGTCAATCCCAACCAGGTGCTCGACCACGGCGCGGTCGAGCTCGGCGGTGTCCCGCTGATCCCCGCGACGACGCAGTTCACGTTCCCGGTCAACGCCGCGGGACTGCCGGCGATCGCTCTTCCCGGGGGATTCGCCGCCGACGGGATGCCGATCGGCTTCCAGATCATCGGGCGCCCCTTCGCCGACCGCACCCTGGTAGCGGTGGGCGAAGCCTTCCAGCGCAGGACCGACCACCACGCCCAGGCCCCCGCCCTGTAGGGGGCCACCTAGGTGGCCGGGTCACTTGAGCCCGAGACAGGAATCGAACCTGCGACCTGCTGTTTACAAGACAGCTGCTCTGCCGAACTGAGCTACTCGGGCGGGATGGAACGAGACTTGGCACGTAATACGGCCAGGTTGGTCCTGGACATCGATGAGGCTACCTGGGCAGGCCGCTCAGCGGGTTGGAACCACTGGTCTGGCACGTTGGATGGCGGTCTGGGATAGGGTCAATGCCTGATGCAGCCGCGTCGCCGGAATGCTCTTGGTGCGGCGTGCATCGCCGGTGCGGCCGTCGCCTACTCGCTGATCCCGCTGCCGATCCGGTTTGCGGGCGAGGGCTTCTCCGTGCTGGTACTCGGCACGCTCATGGAGTCTGCCTGCGCGACGATGCTGCTGGCTGCGCTGGCCGTGTCGGCCAGGCCCGTGCTGGGAGTGGGCCCGCTTCAGGCGATGCGTCCAGCACGACTCGTGGCGTTGCCTCCCGTCGCGATGGCAGGCCCGCGTCCGGGCGTGCTCTTGGCGCTGCTGCTGATCACGGCACCCAATGTCCTGCTGTACGCCGGCACGGCGGCCCTGCTGCCGCTCGTGGTGCTGTCGTGCTTCTCGGACGGCCTCGATGTTGTGCCCCAGTCCCTTCTGATCGCGCGCTGGAGCGGCAGCAGCAGGAGCATCTCGACCCGCAGCGCCACCATGATGTGCGGACTGCCGATCGCGGTGGCCGCTGTCATTTGGAGTCAGACGGCCCCCGGCCAACTCGAGGGAGGTTCATGGCGGAGCACGGCAGTCGGATTGGTGCTGGGGGTGCTGACCACGGCGACATACGCCGTGCGGCCATCGGCAGGGATCATCTACGGCGACCGCTGCGCCATGGCTCGGCGCTCCGGACGAGGGGCTGTGTCCGCCAAGCAGTACCTCGTCGCCCTGTGGTGGTCGACGTTCGCCGCCTCGGCGGTCAGCGTTCCGATCGCGGCAGCGGTTGGGCTGACGCTCGCTTTCGGCGGATTGGGCGCCACCCGCTCGGCGGCCTTCGGGGCAGCGTCCGGACTGATCATGGGTTGCGCCCGCCTGCTGCACCGGGCGGGCAACATCGTCACCGCCGACACGCGCGTCAACAGCCTGCTCTACGCGTCGCCGGCGCTGGCGGCCATATGGCTGACGATCGCGGGCGACCCCATCTACCAGCCTGTGCTGTTCGCAGGCGGCATGGCGGTCATCTTCGGACTCAACGCGGCCATCGCAGCAGACCGCGGCGAGCAGCAATCAGTCCAGTCGCAGTGACGCCTCTGTCTTGCATCGTCGCGGCCAGACGGCAGACCCGCGCGTCGGTCTGGCGGGCGGGTGCGAAGGACCGGGCGTGCGCACTCAGGGTCGGCAGGGGTTGAGGGCTGCGGCGGCTCGGGCCTTGAGGCCGGTACCCAGCCCTTCGTCGTAGGCGATCACCCGTTTGGCGGTTGCGGGGGTGAGACTCTTGAGAAGGACCGGGGTCCACGACACCTGCGCCGTCACGACCACTCCGGTGTCGGCGGCTGCGCACGCCTCGACGCCGCCGGCTGCGGGCGGTGCGCATCCCTCGTGGGTGATGCAGCCGGCCACGAAGGCGGACGCGGCGTGCTCGGCCCGGATCTCGGCCAGGTCGGCGGCCGCGGCGTGGGCCGCGTGGTCGCGCAGTGACACGGTCATGGCGGTGACCATCGCGGCCAGCATGAGCACCAGCACCGAGACGGTCATCCGGGCCTCACTGCGACGCGGGGCAGGCAACCCGCGCGTGTGCCGATGCGGCCGGCCGGGTCTGGGCGTAGCCGGTGAAGCACACCCGGTTGCCGGGCAGCGGACCGGGCACCTCGCAGACCACGGTGGCGGCGGCCGACTGGCCGGCGTCGATTTGGGCGAGAGTCGCACTGGTCCGGGCGCAGGCCGACAGCGTCGCCCCCAGCGCGATACGGCCTGCGGAGTCGGCCGCTTCGGGACCGGTCGCTTGCGAGGCTGCCTGGGCGGCTAGCTCGGCCGCGACAGTGGCACGGGCCTGGCCGTTGGAGAAGCTGCCGACGAACGTCAGAGCCCACAGCGACAGCGCCACCACCGGGGCCGCCATCACCAGCGCCACCGCCTCATCCATCCTGCCGCCCCTCCGACCGCGTCTCCCGCGGGGTACGATTCGGCGCCACTACCAGCGCTGCTGCCTCATCCATGTCGCTGGCCCTCCGGTGCCGGGGCTCGGCTAGCACGGCGGCGCCAGCGCCCAGCCGGTGGCGTAGGCGGCGCGTGACGGCCGGCAGGCCACCGCGTTGGCTTCCAACCATCTGCGGGTCCCGGCTGCGCCCACGGTGACCGTGGCCACCACCGTGCACGACGGCTCCGCAGTGAGCGTGTAGCCGGTGGCGGTGGCCGATGATCGGGCACCGGTGCGGGCGGCCGCCGCCCGGGCTGCGGCCTCCTCGGCGTCGGCCCAACCGGTGTGGGTCTCGGTGCAGTCCCAGTCACTGTCGTCCAGGACATGCGTCGCTGCGGTGGCTGCGGCCACTGCCGCCGTGGATGCGGTGATCCTGGCTAGTTGGTGGAGGTAGACGCCGAAGCTGATCGCTACCACCACGAAGATGATCACGGTGGTGCGCAGCGCCCCGAAGGCGGTGTCCATCGCCGGTGCCTGGCCTGACGTTAAGTGCGACGGCTGCCACTACGAGCACGTCTTGTTGGTGCTGCTCCAGGAGCCGCCGACGGCCTTGCACAGGTTCTCGTGCTTGATCTGGGCCTTGTCGGTGGTGGGGTTGGTCGTGGGATCAGGGGTGCTGTTGCCCACTATCTGCCAGGTGAACGCCACCACTGCCACCGTGATGGCGATGGTGGCGGCGAGCATGATGATCTTGGCGACGGGTGAGTCCATGAGCTTGTCTCCTTCGCGGGATTGAGTGACTGTCGGGAAGGGGCGAGGAGCGGGGCTCACACGCCGATTTGGATGCTGGCCAGCAGCGCGATCACCACGACCGCGCTGGCGGTGACGGCAATGAGGGTGCCGGTGCCGGCCACCGACCGGCCCAGCGCCTCGATGCGGACCCGGCGCTGGTCCTCGAGGGCCTTCACGGCCTGGGCTATGAGCCGGTCGATCAGGCCGGTGGCCGCCGCGCCGCCCCGCTCGGCCGCAGCCAGGGTGCCGACCAGCGTCTCGGCCGCGGACCCGGCGAAGTGCGCCGACGCGGCGCCGAGAGGGTCGCGTCCCGACGCGAGGGCCAGGTTGATGCTGGTGGCGACGGGCGCGAAGGCGGGCGCCTCCACCCGCTCGGCCGCTTCGATCGCGGCGTCGTTGATGGGGCGGCCCGCGGCCACGAACAGACGGATGCGGCGCAGCCACTCGAGCAGGGCGGCGTCACGCCGGGCCCGGAAGCCCGACAGCACTACCCGGCGCAGCAACGGCGCCACCGCCACCGGCGCCCACAACGACACGGCTACCGCCGCCATGGCGCCGGTCCGGAAGTCCGACAGCAGCGACCCGGCCGCCACGATCACGCCCGCGATCATCGGCGTGGCTGCCACCGACGCGGCGCGGAGCCTCGCCGGGGGCCAGCCCGCGGCTGCGAGCTCGACGGTGTTGGCCATTCGTGGCGGGCCGGTTAGCACCAGTCGCAGCGCCGCGCCCGCACCGGACATGGCCGTGAGCCAGATCATCGCGAACCTCCGGGCACGGCGGGCGGAGCGGTGCGCGGTGTCGACCCCAGACCCACGCGGGCGCGGGGCCATGTCATTGCAGCCCCCCGTTTCCCGCGACCGACCGCGCCGGCAGCAGGACGCGGGCGCTCAACGCCGCTATCACGACTGCTCCGGCCAGCAGCAGCGCGGCCCCCTGGGTGCCGGCCAGCCACGCCCCGACGTCGGTGGCGACTTGTCCGGCCCCGGCCACAAGGCCGGCGCCGAGCAGTACCACGAGGGTCAGCGTGGGCATGGCCGCCGCGACGCGGCCATGGAACAGCCGGGCCGTCGCCGCGGTCTGGGAGGCCTCCGCTTCGAGCACAGTCACGGTCTCCGCCCAGCGGCCGCCGCCCTCGGCCGATACGGCGACCAGGTCGGCCAGGGAAGCGGCCACCGCGGATGGCACCCGGGCCGCGAACCGCTCGGCCGCAATGTCCACTCCGAGGCTCTCGCAGTCGGCGGCCATGGCCACCGCCGCTTTGCCGACGGGTCCGCTCACGAGCGGCGCGGCCCGGGCGACCGCGTCGGAGGCGGTCACCGCGACCGCGGCCTGGTTGGCCAGCACGCTCGCGAATCGAGCCACCCCCTCGGCGGTGGCGACCCGCCGTCTCGACGACACCAGCACCTTCGTCGCCGACGTGCACACCACCGCGCCGATCGCCGCCGCGGCCACATGGCCGGCGGTGAGGTTCAGAGCGATCATGGCGGCTCCGGCCGCGGCTGCCGCGGGAAGCTCGGCCGGGATGCGAGCCAGCCGGTGCCGCCCCGTCCCGGCGCGCAACGACCAGCGAGTCCCGTCGGCGGGCCACAGCATGATGGCGATCACCAGCGAGCCGCCGGCACAGATGATCCATCCCGCGGTGCTCATCGGGGCACGCTGTTCGTCCCGTCGACCGCGGTCCATCCCGAAGTGCTCATCGGGGTGACCCGTTGCCGTCCGTGGTGGCCGTATCGCGGCCGGCCGCGCTGCCGCCCACGAGTTGCAGGGTGGGCCGCCGCGGCGCGCCCTCCGGGGCGGGGCAATCGACCTCTACACCCGCGGATCGGTAGACGTCGGCCATGCGGCCCGCCGGCGAGGCCTCGGGCGTGGCCCAGCGCTGCCCGGGTTGGAGGCGCCACAGGCAGCGTGTCTGGATCATGCCGTCGTCGTCGGTGCCGGTGAGCTGGGTCACGTCCGCGATGACCCGCTCACCGGTGTGGTTGCGGCCCATCCACACCAGCAGATGCACTGCGATGGCGATCGACCGTCGGGCCAGGCCCTCGTCGGCTCCCTCGGAGGTGGCGTACGCGGTGAGCTTCTCGAGCACCCCGTCGCCGGGCGGGGAGTGCAGGGTGACGAGGCATCCGTCGAGGCCCGAGGACATGGCGTCGAGCAGGGCCATGGTGCCCTCGCCCCTCACCTCGCCCACCACCAGCTTGGAGCTGTTGGCCCTCTTGGCGTCGCGCACATGGTCGGCCATGGAGTGCTTGCCCACGCCGTCGTTGTTGGCGTCCCTGGTGAGCCGCTCGTAAGCGTTGGGATGGATGCCGTACTCGCGCAGCCTCAGTTCGGGGGTGTCCTCGATGGTGTCGATGCGCTCCTCGGCCGGCACCTGCGCCAGGAGCGCCTGGCAGAGCGTGGTCTTGCCGCCTCCCATCGCGGCCGCGACCACGACGTTGGCTCGCATGTCGCCGGCGATGGCCTCCACCAGCACATCGGCCAGCTGGGGGCTGCACAGGCCCAACTCGGCGAGCGTGCGCCGGCCGCCGAGGTTGCTGCGGAGCACCAGCGTCGGCGGCGAGCACACGAACGCCTCGGCGTGAAGGCGCCACCGGCCACCGATGCGGGTGTCGAGGCGGGGGTCGAGCTCGTCGAAGCGCTGGGGCCGCTCGCCCGCGTAGGCGGCCAGAAACCGGCACGCCCCGATCATCTCGTCGTCGCTCGAGAAGGGTGACGATCGACTCTGCCGCTCGCCGTTGGAGAACTCGACCACCATCGACTCGCCGCCCCGGATCTGGAACTCCTCCACCCCGTCCTCGCCCAGCAGCTCCCGCAGCCGGCCGGCGGCCGCGGCGGCGGCCGACTCGCGGCGCGCGGCCCGGTCGGCGCCGTCCATGCGCTGCGGCGCGGCGGCCAACGAGCCCAGCGAGCGGCCCAAGCGACGCAATGTCCGCTCCGAGCGCCTGGAGGGCGCGTACGGCACCGCTCGCACTACCTGAGCGCCGGCCAGCAGCCGCAGCTCGGCGGTATCCACCGCGTGGTCCGCGACGACAACCAGAGCCAACGGCACTCTGGTCGCCGGACCGGAGTTCAGACGCAACCGGTCCCGCAGGCCGCGGCCCGAGCCCGCGGTCACGCACACCACTCCGGCGGCCGCGGCCGCGGCGGCGCGCTGCACGCTGTCGCTCTCGGACGCATGCAACGCCACAACCGAGGCCCGGTGGGGCGCGGCGGCCAGGGCCCGGTCGGAGAGCGACTCGCCCACGACGAGGTCAGCGGCCGAAGAGCGCACTCCCTCGATGATGGTGCGCACCACCCAGCCGGCGGCCTGCGGGTCGAGTCGGTGGTCAGTTGAGACCATCAGCATCGTCGGACCTCCCTTCGCCCGGTTGCGGTGCCGGTGCCGGTGGCAGGCAGCCGGGCCAGCCCGCCGGAGGCGATTCCCATATCCACCACACCGTCGGGCCCAGGACGGCGGCCAACTGCGGTCGGGCCTCGACCACCACGGTGCCCTCACCCGCGACCACCACAGGCAGCACCGCAGTGGCGCAACCGCCCGGCTGCGCGGCCAACACGGCGGCGTCGCCGGCCCGGGGTCCCGGGTCGGGCCAGAGCGACGGGTCCACCGCCACCGCCAGCAGGGCCGCCGACAGGTCTGAGGCGGCCGGCACGACGGAGTCGGTCAGCATGGTCCTGGACACGACCGTGCCCGCCGGCACCGCCACCGCAGGCACGCGATCGGCCAGCTGATCAGCAGTCACGAACAGCGCGGCGGACGCCTCGGGCATCTCCACCGTCACGAACTCGCCCGGCTCGTGGCCGGCCGGCCAGTCCTCGGCCGCAGCCACGACGTGCACGGTGCGCTGGGGCTCGGGGCGGCCGAACAGCCATACCGCGACCACCACCACGACGACGATCAGAGCTGCGGCCGCGAATCGCCGGGCCTGCCCCGACATGGGCGCTGATGTTGTTGCCATCTGCGTCTCCTAGCTCTCCGGCGCTCCATGCCGAAGCACAGCAGTCGGCCCGGGACCCGGGTTGTGCTGCAGCGTGATCCCGGACGTGTAGTCGATGATCTCCAGGAACCATTCGACGCCGCTGGCGAGCGTCGCGCACTGGCGGAAAGTGACGCCTTCTCCCACGCCCTCGAAGCAGGCCCTCGCCTGCCAGGACCAGACCCCTGGAGTGGCCAGTTCCCAGCGGCAGCGGTTGTAGGAGTCGGCCGCGGCCATAGCCGTGGCGATGTCGCACGACGCGTTCACGTCGCTGCTGCGGTGGTGTCGCTCGGCCTGCGCCTGCTGGGCCGCACTCAGGTTGTCCCAGCGGCTCAGGTAGATGTCGAAGCCGGCGCCGGGCCGGGCCTCGTCGGCGGTCTCGATCATGGAACGGTGTCGGGCGCTCCACGGCAGCAGCTGGCCAAGCCAGGTCTGCACGCTCACGGCCTGCCACATGCAGCCGTCGTCGCTTTGGACGTGCCACAAGGCGTCAGGGTCGATCACCGGCCACACCGGCGAGCGGGACACCACCAGGTACTCGCCACCACCGGGCACTTCGGGGTGGGGAGGCCAGGGCCTGTCCGGCTCGCCCGTGGGCTCGATGCTCACCAGCGTCGCCCACGTCAACTGCGACACGAACCGCGACCGGTCACTCCCGGAGAGAAGCAGCCCGGTGGTGCACGTCTCGTCGTCCTGGTCCGGATCGCCGCCGTCGTCGCCCGGTCGGGGTCGCTGGACGTCGGGACCTCCAACCTCGCCGTCTCCTTGGTCGTTGTCGTCGTCGGCGGTTGGGATGCGGGCCAGGAACGCGGCGAGCTGGGCGTTGGTCATTGTCGAGTCGGGGTCGGCGTCGGGCCGCGTGTAGGGGTTGGTCAAGCCGTCGCCGTCGCGGTCGTGGCCCTGCAAGATGCCAATGTCGGCCAGCTCGTCGGCCACCTCGAACGGGTCGGCGTCGGGGTCGACGTCGAGACCGATCCCGATCGCGATCGCGATGAACATGTCGCCCCGGGCGGCGAGCCCCTCGTCGGGTAGAGCGTCGAAGGCAGCGTCGGCGTCGAACTCGGGATTGTGCTCACCGTAGAAGTTGAGGATCTCTGCCAAGGCGTTCGGTGTGGTGTCCGCGTCGGGGTCGAAGTTCTCGGGCAGGTAGCCGTTCTGGATACCGGAGTCGACCTCGTTGCATGCCCATGACTCGCAGCCCGGGTCGCCGCCGGTGGCCTGGGTCGTGGTCGGTGCCGGCCTCGCGGTGGTGGTGGGCGGCGGTCGTCTGGTGGTGGTCGTCACCGGTCGTCTGGTGGTGGTCGGTGCCGGCCTCGCGGTGGTGGTCGTCACCGGTCGTCTGGTGGTGGTGGGCGGCGGTCGTCTGGTGGTGGTCGTCACCGGTCGTCTGGTGGTGGTGGGCGGCGGTCGTCTGGTGGTGGTGGGTGTCGGCCTCGCGGTGGTGGTCGGCGGTGAGCAGTTCGGGAAGCAAGGGGGGAAGATGAGGCGGAACGGCCGCCTAGCGGTGGTGGTGGGTGGCGGTCGTCTGGTGGTGGTCGTCACCGGTCGTCTGGTGGTGGTGGGCGGCGGTCGTCTGGTGGTGGCGGGCGGTCTGCTGGTTGTGGGCCTGATCCAGACTGTGGTGACGGGGGCGGTCGTGGCTGGGGGTCGCCCACTGGGGCGATTGCACGCGTTCGGCGGGCAGTGCAACAGCGCGGCCCGGGTGCTGAAGCTCATGCCGGCAGCCGCCGGGGCGGCCTCGGCGCGCTGGTGGGCGATCACCGCGCCCAGCAACACCGCGGCGATCCCCAACGCGCTCACGGCCAGACACCACCGGGGGGTGGACTCGCCGGGCGGCGGCTGATGCGGAGACGGGGTCTCGGACATTGCGGACGGCTCCTCGTTCAGCAGGTCACAGGGAAGTAGCGCTCGGGGGTGTCGTGGTGGTGCTCCATCCACTCCTCGGCAATGCGCGCCGAGCGCCAGCAGTCGCGGTTGTCTCTTCCGTATGGATGGCTCTCGACCCACTCGGCCCAGGCGTCGCAGTCGTTGCCGAAGCGTTCGGGTGTCTCCGAGCTGCGTCGGACCCGGGTCTCGAGTTGCACGCCGGCGGGCAGCACGATGCGACACTGCTCGGCCAGCGTCACCGTGCCCGACAACAGCAGCCCGGCGTCGTTGGTGCGGCCCGGCGGGGTCTCCTTGACCAGGGGGTCGATAACGGTGGCGCAGGTGTGCCAGCCGTGGCGGTTCTTGACGCCCAGGCCGCGGCCCCCCGCGCCGTAGGCGTCGGCGCGGTCCTGGTACTCGTTGAGCACGCACCATGGATGAGCGCCGAGATAGTCGAGCGCCCATTTCATCTCATGCAGCAGCCAGGTGCAGTTGCCCCGGGGCTGGTCGAAGCACCAGCTGGTCCAGCGGGCGACGTCAGCGGTCCACCGCGGCTTCTCGTCGGCCCGATCGCCGGCGCATATGCCGCCGACACCGAGGTCGGGATAGGCGCCGCGGGAGCAGTCGGAGAGGTCCTGCGGGATCTCCCACTCGGACGGCGGGTAGCAGTCAGAGGGCCACGGCGGGCCCGGCGCGCAGTCGGGGTAGTCCCAATATGAATGCTGCCGCGGGATCATTCCCACCTCCGGATGCGGCGGATGGCCGCCCTGAGGTTCTGGCGCCGGACCCGCCGCGACCGGGGGGATCGTCGTGCGGGGCGGAAGGGTCGTGGCCGTCGTTGTGGCCGTCGTTGTAGTTGTGGTGGTTGTCGTGACCGGCGGCGCGGCCGTGGTTGTGGTGGTGGGCGCGGCCTTGGCGGTGGTCGGTCGGGTCGTGGTGGGCGTTGGCCGCGCTTCCTCGACCTGCGCTTCCTCGACCTGCGCTTCCTCGACCTGCGCCCTCTCGACCGACTTGGCCGGCACCGAAGGCCCGGGATCGACCGTGACCCACTCAGGCACGGGTGGCTGGCTGCCTTCGCCGGCACCGCTGCTACAGCCAGCCGCGACCATCACGAGAGCGACCATTGCGGCGACTGCCGTTGTGCGCGCGGCTGATCCTTGATCGGAAGATCCAAAACACATGAAATTCATGGCCGAGGATCTAAGCGTCAGTTTCAGATATTTGCAACCTTTTTATGATATTTCTTTATTTGCCAGCGCTGACGTGGTCTTGTGCGCCCTCCCGAACACGCCGGCGCCACTAGTCGGCCGCAGCCGGGTGGTAGCTTCGGCCCGGTGAACGAAGCGGTCGAGCGCCATGTCGGGCTCGACGCGGTCATGGCCCGGGCGTCCGGAGAGAACTTCCCGGTGGCGCTGCGGCTGCTGCCCAGAGCGGTGCAGGGCCACCTGCGGGCCATCTACGGCTACGCACGGCTCGTCGACAACCTCGGCGACGAATACCCCGGGGACCGCCTGGCCGCGCTCGACTGGGTCGAGGCCCAGCTCGACGACCTGTTCGCCGGCGCCCCCCGCCACGAGGCCTTCGTCCGGCTGGCACCCACGGTGGAGCGGTTCGGCCTGGACCGCGGGCCCTTCGACGGGCTGCTGGCCGCCAACCGGCTCGACCAGCACAAGACCAGCTACGCCGACTTCGACGAACTGATGGAGTACTGCGAGCTGTCGGCCAATCCCGTCGGGCATCTAGTGCTGGCCGTGTTCGAGGCGGCCACCCCCGACCGCCTGAACGCCTCCAATCAGGTGTGCAGCGGTCTGCAGGTGCTGGAGCACCTCCAGGACGTGGGCGAGGACGCGGCCAACGGGCGCGTCTACCTGCCGGCCGACGACATGGACCGCTTCGGCGTCGACGTCGAGGACCTCGGTGCTCCCGTGGCATCGGCCAACCTGCGCGGCCTGGTGGCCTACGAGGCCAGCCGGGCCCGGGCCATGCTCGAGGGCGGCAGGGGACTGGTGGTGTCGCTGCGAGGGCCCGCCCGCCTGGCCGTGGCCGGGTTCGTGTCTGGAGGGCTGGCCAATCTCGACGCCCTCGAGGCCGCCGGATTCGAAGTGCTGAGCCGCACCCGCAAAGCGGGCCCCGCACGGGTGCTTGGCCGTCTCGCCGGCGTGTACCTGGCCGGTGCGATCCGGCGGGGGACGGGCGGCCCGTGATCGGTGCCGAGGCGGCCTACCGCCGCTGTGAGGAGATCACCTGGTCCGAGGCCCGCAACTTCGCCTACGGGATCCGCCTGCTGCCGCCGCCCAAGCGCCGGGCGATGGCCGCCCTGTACGCCCTGGCCCGCCGCATCGACGACGTAGGCGACGGCGACTGGCCCCAGGACCGCAAGCTCGCCGCGCTCGACGACCTCCACAACGCCATCGCGGCCCTGGAGGCGGGCGAGATCGCCGACCCCGCCGACCCCGTGCTGGTGGGCGTGGGCCACGCCGCGGCCCACTACCCGATCCCCGTCGCCGCGTTGCACGAGATCGTCGAGGGCTGCGAACTCGACGTGCGAGGCGAGACCTACGCCACCATGGACGACACCGTGCGCTACTGCCGGCTGGTCGCCGGCTCGGTGGGCCGCCTGTCGCTGGGCGTGTTCGGCACCAAGCCCGCTCGTGCCGTCGCCGCGGGCCCGACCGGCAGCAACGCCGCGCCGGCCGGACAGGACCGGCCCGTCGAGGAACTGGCCGACGACCTGGGCGTGGCCCTGCAGCTCACAAACATGCTGCGAGACATCGTCGAGGACCACCGCATGGGGCGCATCTACCTGCCCGAACAGGAACGGATCCGCTTCGGGGTCGCCCCGGGCCGCTGGGACCCGCCCGACCGCGCGGCCACGCTGGTGCAGTTCGTGGCCGGCCAGGCGGTGACATGGTTCGAGCGAGGGCTGGTGCTGCTGGACCACCTCGACTACCGCAGCCGGGCGTGCACCGCGGCCATGGCCGGGATCTACCGGCGGCTGCTGGGCCGCATCCTGGCCCAGCCCGCATCCCCGCTCAACGGCCGGGTCAGCCTCCCCACCACCGAGAAGGCCCTGGTGGCGGCCCGCAGCCTGTCCGGGTTGCGGCCGTGACATCAAGCCCGCGGCCGGGCGCGGGTGGTGCGCCCGACATGAGCCCTGCAGCTTCGAGCAACCGGCCCCGGGTGGTGGTGGTCGGCGGCGGTCTGGCCGGGTTGTCGGCCGCGGTGGAAGCGGCCGACCGGGGCGCAGCCGTCACCCTGCTCGAGCGTCGCCCCCGCCTGGGCGGTGCCACCTGGTCGTTCGAGCGCAACGGCATCTGGTTCGACAACGGCCAGCACGTGTTCATGCGCTGCTGCACCGCCTACCGGGCGTTCCTGGAGCGGATCGGCTCAGCCGGCGGAGCGTCGATGCAGAGCCGGCTCGACGTTCCCGTGATGGCGCCGGGCGGACCGGTCGGGTCGATCAGGCGCACGCCCGGTCCGGCCCCGCTGCACCTGGCGCCCGCGCTGCTGTCCTACCCGCATCTGAGCCTGCGCCAGAGGCTGGCCGTGCTGCGGGCCGGGCTGGCGCTCAGGCGGCTCGACCCCGACGATCCGGCCCTCGACGAGATGACCTTCGGCGAGTGGCTGGCGGCCCGCGGCCAGGACACGACCGCCGTCGAGACGTTCTGGGACCTGATCGTGCTGCCGACGGTCAACGCCGGCGCAGCCGACGCCTCCCTCAAGCTGGCCGCCAAGGTGTTCGTGACCGGGCTGCTCACCGAGGCCGGCGCGGCCGACATCGGCTGGGCCCGGGTGCCCCTGTCGGCCCTGCACGGCGACGCCGCCCGCCGGGCCTTGGAGGCCGCCGGAGGAGAGGTCCGCTCGCGTGTCGCGGTGAAGGCGGTGCGCCCCGGCCACCCAGGCTTGGAGGTGCAGACCGACGAGCAGGTCATCGAAGCCGACTCGGTGGTGGTGGCCGTGCCTCACGACGCGGTGGCCGCGCTGCTGCCGTCCGGCACCGTCGCGGCCCAGGATCGGCTCGTCGAGCTGGGCATCTCCCCGATCGTCAACGTCCATCTGGTGTACGACCGCCCAGTGACCGACCTGGACTTCTTCGCCACCGTCGGCAGCGACGCGCAGTACGTGTTCGACCGCACCGCCGGCGCCGGACTCGACGACGGCCGCCAATGCCTGGCCGTGTCACTCTCGGCCGCGGAGTCCTATATCGGCATGGCCTCCGCCGATCTGGTGTCGCACTTCACCGCGGAGCTTGCCCGGCTTTTGCCTGCAGCCTCAGAAGCCAAGGTCACCGAGTCGATCGTCACCCGCGAGAACTCGGCCACGTTCCTCGGCGTGCCGGGCACCGACTCGCTGCGAGCCGGAGCCGAATCCGGCCTGCCCGGCGTGTATCTGGCCGGCGCTTGGACCGACACCGGCTGGCCGGCCACCATGGAGGGGGCAGTCCGTAGCGGAACCGGGGCCGGCAGGCTCGCGGCCCGCTTCGCCTCCCGATCCGGCGGCGGCGAGGCCCCCGGCTCGGGTGGCTAGGGCTCCGGACTCAGACCGGACGCAGTGCGAGACTGAACGAGCATCACCGACTAAGGTTCGGGCCATGACTCCCCAGCACGCTCAATCTTCGGGAGGCGGCTCGGCGGGGCGGGCCATCGTGCTTGTGATCGTGGCGGTCGCGCTGGGCGCGTTCTTGCTGGCGCGAGGCTTCGACGACTCCGACGACAGCCCCGAGGCCTCTCCCAGCGCCACGCCGGAAGAGTCGACCAACGGCGACCCCGAAGAGACCGACACCAACGGCACGACATCCACCACGACGACCACCACGACGACCACGACGGCCCCCCCGGTGGTCACCCACCCCCCCGGTGAGGTCAAGGTGGCCGTGATGAACGGCACCGGCGTGCGGGGACGGGCCGGACGGACAGCCGACACACTCAACGCCACGGGGTTCGTGACCGCAGCCAAGAACACCCAGCAGGACCGGGTCGAAGCCTCGGTCATCTACTACCGGCCGGGATACGGCGACGACGCCAAGGCGGTCGCGTCCGTGCTCGGCGCGCCCCCCGACATCATCACGCCGGCTCCGGGAACGATCATGACCCTGATCAGGAATCCGGAGTCGCCGGCGGACTTGGAGGAGTTCAACATCTTCGCGGTGGTCGGCACCGACGACGTGATCCTCGACCCCGATCCACCCGCTGATTCCGGATAGAGCGACTGGCTGACCGCAGGTCCAACGGGATGCCGCGAGAATGTCGGTTGTGCGCGTCCTGGCTGCACCCGACAAGTTCCGCGGCACGGCCTCGGCCGGAGAGGTCGCGGAGGCAATAGCCGCGGCCGCCGCAGCGGCATCGGCGTCGTGCGACCTCGCGCCCATGGCCGACGGCGGCGAGGGAACCCTAGATTCGCTCGGCGGCCCCAACCGCTCCTCGGTGGTGACCGGACCGCTCGGTGAGCCGGTCGCCGCGCCGTGGCGGCTCAGCCGCGGCGTTGCCGTCATCGAGATGGCCCTGGCCTCGGGTCTGGCCGTGGCCGGCGGCGCCTCGGGCAACGATCCGGTCAACGCCACCACGGCCGGCACAGGCGAGTTGATCGCCGAGGCGGTCGAGGGCGGAGCGCAGCGGGTGCTGGTGGCGGTGGGCGGCTCGGCCACCACCGACGGTGGGCTCGGCGCGCTGGAGGCACTGCCGTCGGTAGCCCGGATGTCGGGGGTGGAGATGATCGTGGCCTGCGACGTGCGCACGGCCTTCCTGGACGCCGCCGCGGTCTACGGTCCCCAGAAGGGAGCCTCGCCCGCGCAGGTCGAGCTGCTGGCCCGGCGACTCAGACGCCTGGCGCAGATCTACGAGCGGGACTTCGCAGTGGACGTCACCACCATGGCCGGCGCCGGCGCGGCCGGTGGCCTGGCCGGAGGCCTCGCGGCCCGGGGCGCCAGCCTGGTCAACGGCTTCGAGGTGGTCGCCGACGAGAT
This sequence comes from Candidatus Aldehydirespirator sp., assembly GCA_965203635.1. GTDB lineage: Bacteria > Actinomycetota > Acidimicrobiia > Acidimicrobiales > Aldehydirespiratoraceae > Aldehydirespirator. The sequence continues at coordinate 471,130 of OZ241903.1, read as the reverse complement.
CGGCTTGGGGGAGCGGATACTGAACGCCGACGTGGTCGTGACCGGCGAGGGTCGCTACGACGCCACGTCGTTGCAGGGCAAGGTGGTCGGGGGTGTGGCCGAACTCGCGGCCGAGTCAGGCACCCGGGCGCTGGCCGTGATCGGCGGCTCGGACCCCACCGCGCCGAGACCCGACGGCTTGGAGATCCTTGACCTGACCGCCACGTTCGGATCGGAACGAGCGCACGCCGACCCCTGTGGGTGCGTGCGGGAGGCGGTCGCGGAGGCGCTCAGGCGCGGCTAGAAGTGAGGATGTTAGCGCCGGCGCCGCTCGCTCACGAGCCAGACCACCAGGGCCGCTATCACTACGAAGATCATCAACAGCGTGACCAGCCAGGAGACGATGGCGAGGATCCGCTGCACCATGGTGATCGCCCCCACCACGGCCAAGCCTCCGACGATTGCCCGGGCCGGCCAGGACAGGCCGCCCAGCTTCTCCAGGTCTCCGCCCGGGTCTTTCTCCATGGGTGTTTCCACGGGCCGATCCTACCGTCGGGCCTATAACATGGCCCGGTCCCGTCAGCCCGTCAGCGAGCCCAGCGAGGAACGCCATGGCCGTCACTGTCCGAGTGCCCACAACCCTGAGAGTTCTCACTGCCGGCGCGTCGGAGGTTGCCGTCGACGGTTCCACCCTCGCTGAGGTGCTCGACTCGCTGGAGTCCTCGCATCCCGGCTTCCGCGACCGCATCCTCGACGAGGCGGGCGAACTGCGCCGCTTCGTCAACGTGTTCGTCAGCGACGACGACGTCCGCTTCCTCGACGGGCTCGGCACCGCGGTCGAAGACGGTGCCACCGTGAGCATCGTGCCCGCAGTCGCGGGCGGCCGCGGCTGAACCACCGTCGCCCCTGATACTCGCCTCTCCCGGGCGGCCACATTCAGCGCTCTGACGGGTTGTCATCGCGGCCCTGCGCCGGTTGACTTGGCACTCGTGGCACGAGAGTGCCAACCCAGGCAACCAAGAGACATCCGGCCCTGCGCAGGGCCGTTCCGGAGGTTCAAATGGCCAAGACGATCCAGTTCGACGAGAAGGCTCGCCGTGCGCTCGAACGGGGCATGAACCAGCTCGCCGACGCCGTGCGGGTCACGCTGGGCCCCAAGGGCCGCAACGTCGTGCTCGACAAGAAGTGGGGCGCCCCAACCATCACCAACGACGGCGTGTCGATCGCCAAGGAGATCGAGCTGGAGGACCCCTACGAGAAGATCGGCGCCGAGCTGGTCAAGGAGGTCGCCAAGAAGACCGACGACGTCGCCGGTGACGGCACCACCACCGCCACCGTGCTGGCATGGTCGATGGTGCGCGAGGGGCTGCGCAACGTGGCCGCCGGCGCCAACCCGATGTCGCTCAAGCGGGGCATCGAGGCCGCGGTGGACGCCGCGGTGGACTCGATCCAGGACAACAGCCACGACGTGTCCTCCGACAAGGCCCAGATCGCCAACGTGGCCGCCATCTCAGCCGCCGACGACGAGATCGGCTCGACCATCTCCGACGCCATCGACAAGGTCGGCAAGGACGGCGTGATCACCGTCGAGGAGGGCCAGACCTTCGGCCTGGAGATGGAGACCGTCGAGGGCATGCGCTTCGACAAGGGCTACATCTCGCCTTACTTCGTCACCGACCCCGAGCGCATGGAGACCGTGCTCGACAGCCCGTACCTCCTGCTGGTCGGATCGAAGATCTCGAACGTGCGCGACCTGGTGCCCGTGCTCGAGAAGGTCATGCAGGGCGGCAAGCCGCTGCTGATCATCGCCGAGGACGTGGAGGGCGAGGCCCTGGCCACGCTGGTGGTCAACAAGATCAGGGGCACGTTCACGTCGACCGCGGTCAAGGCCCCCGGCTTCGGTGACCGCCGCAAGGCGATGCTTCAGGACATGGCCATCCTCACCGGTGGCCAGGTCATCAGCGAGGAGGTCGGCCTCAAGCTCGACAGCGTGGGCGTCGACATGCTCGGCTCGGCCCGCAAGGTGATCGTCACCAAGGACGAGACCACCATCGTCGAGGGAGCCGGCGACGCCTCCGACGTGGCCGGGCGCATCAACCAGATCAAGGGCGAGATCGACAACACCGACTCCGACTACGACCGCGAGAAGCTCCAGGAGCGCCTGGCCAAGCTGTCCGGCGGCGTGGCCGTGCTCAAGGTCGGGGCGGCCACCGAGGTCGAGCTCAAAGAGAAGAAGCACCGCATCGAGGACGCGGTCAGCACCACCAAGGCTGCCATCGAGGAAGGTGTCGTGGCCGGAGGCGGGGTGACGCTGCTGAGGGCCGTGGACGCGGTCGACGCCGCCATCGACGGGCTCAGCGACCCCGACGAGCAGACCGGGGCCCGGATCGTGGCCAAGGCGTTGGTGGCGCCGTTGAGCCAGATCGCGGTCAACGCCGGCCTCGAGGGCGGCGTCGTCGTCGAGCGTGTCCGCAACCTGAGCGGTCCCGACGGCCTCAACGCGGCCACCGGCGAGTACGAGGACCTGATCGCGGCCGGGATCATCGACGCGGCCAAGGTCACCCGCTCGGCCCTTCAGAACGCCGGCTCGATCGCCGGGCTGTTCCTCACCACCGAGGCCGTGATAGCCGAGTCGCCTGAGGAGGCGCCCGCGGGCGGCGGAATGCCCGACATGGACTTCTAGTCCCCCAACATCCTCCCCCATCAACGAACTTGAAGCACTTAGCCACCTCCACGGTGGTTAACTGCTTCATGTTCGACGGGGTAGCTTGCGGGCATGGCTGAGCTGCATCCGCTGTGCGGGCCGTTGGCGCTCCTGCTCGGGACCTGGCGGGGCACGGGTAGGGGCAGTTACCCGACCATCGACGACTTCTCCTACACCGAGGAGTTGGTCTTCGGCCATGTCGGCAAGCCGTTCCTGTCCATGGTTCAGCGCAGCCGCGACCCGTCCACCGGCGAGCCGCTGCACGGCGAGGCCGGGTACCTGCGGGCCCTGCCCGACGGCGCCGTCGAGCTCACGGTGGCGCAGCCGTCAGGAGTCGTCGAGGTCGACTTGGGCTCTGTGACCAGGACCTCCGACGGCCTAGTCGTCGAACTGGAGTCCGCCGAAGTCGGCCTCACGTCCACGGCCAAGTCGGTGACGGCCGTGCGGCGGCGGCTGGAAGTAGTCGGCTCGACCCTGATCTCGGAGCTGTGGATGGCAGCGGTGGGAGAGGCCGACCTGATCCACCACGTGCGGGCCGAGCTGTCTCAATAGCCGGGTGGCGCACGGGGCCGGTGGCGGCAAGCCGCTCTAGCCTTTAGACATGGCCACCAAGTCGAGGAGCCAGCAGCGACTGGTGCGGCCCTGGACCGGCGACGGCTCCGGCGAGGACCGAAGGGCCGACCGGCTCGCGTCCGAAGAGCCCATGGCCATCGAGTTGGACGACGTGCGGGTGGCCACCACCATGCGCACTCCGGGCAGTGACTTCGAGCTGGCCGTGGGCTTCTGCTTCGCCGAGGGCCTGCTGGACGGCCACGGGGTGACCCAGGTCAAGTACTGCGCCAAGGGCTCGGCCGCGGCCACCGACTTCAACGTGGTGTCGGTGTCCACCGGCGGCAAGGCCCCTGCGCCCCGGCCCCGGCTCACCACCACGACGTCGTCGTGCGGTTTCTGTGGCACCAGCGAGATCGACGAGCTCGTCTCCAAGCTCGATGCGGTCACCGGCGAGACGATGCCGTGGGAGGCGCTGGCCTCGGCTCCCGAACAGCTGCGGCCCGGACAGGAACTGTTCGACGCCACCGGTGCCGTCCACGCCGCGGGCGTCGTCGCGCCGGACGGTTCGGTCTCGCTGGTCCGTGAGGACGTGGGCCGCCACAACGCGGTCGACAAGCTCATCGGCCGGCTATTCCTCGACGGTCGTCTGCCGGCCACCGGGCTGGGCCTGGTGGTCAGCGGCCGGGCCAGCTTCGAGTTGGTGCACAAGGCCTGGGCCGGCGGCTTCCGCGCCCTGGTGGCGGTGAGCGCCCCCACCGCGCTGGCTGCAGCCACCGCCGAGGCGGCCGGGATGCAGCTGGCCGGCTTCGCCCGAGGTGGCGCCATGACCGTCTACGTGGATGCCTGAGGCCGAGCGGGATGGCCCCGGCTGGTGGGATGGGCTAGGCGCTGAGCGAGGCCGTGGCCCGAGCGGCCCTCAGGTCGCAGCGAACAAGAGCAGGACTGCCGACCCCCAGCGGGGGCTTCGTAGACTGCGTAGATGATGGAAGCAGTGGGCGTGGGCCAGGGGCTGGTCGTGGTGCACCTGTTCTGCGCCCGCACGCCCGAAACCGACGACGCCGCGGTGCTCAGCGCGGTCAAGGACGCCACCGAGGCCGGCACCCAGGTGGTGACGGTGGCGGTGCTGGGACACAAGGCCCAGCTGTGCTTCATGGGCCTTCACACCGACGCCTGGGCACTGCGCGACCTGCAGACCGGCCTGGTGCGGGCCGGCCTGGACATCGTGGACAGCTACGTGTCGATCACCGAGTTGTCCGAGTACGCGCTGGGACTTCCGGCGGAGATGGCCGACATGCGCCTGAATCCCAAGCTGCCCCCACCGGGCAAGCCGGCCTGGTGCTTCTACCCGATGACCAAGCGGCGCAACGTCGGCCAGAACTGGTACGAGCTCTCCTTCGACGAGCGCAAGGAGCTGATGCACGAGCACGGCGCGTCGGGACGCAAGTTCGCGGGGCGCATCGTGCAGCTGGTGACCGCGTCCACCGGGCTGGACGACTGGGAGTGGGGCGTCACCCTCTTCGGTACCGACATCGGCGCCCTCAAGGAGACCGTCTACACCATGCGCTACGACCGGGCCTCGGCCGCCTACGCGGAGTTCGGCCCGTTCGTGACCGGCCTGGTGGGACCGGCCGACGGGATCCTCGCCCGTGTCTGAACCCTCCGGACGGCAGCTTCCGCCGGCGGGCGAGATCGAAATCCTGCGCTGGGCCGAGAGCCTGGCCGGGATAGCCCAGACCGGCCTGGGCTTCACTGAGAGCCGCTACGAGCAGGAGCGCTTCGAGGAGGTGCTGGCGGTGGCGGCCGACATCCGGGCCCACAGTGAGGTCGGGATCGACGCGGACGAGCAGGTGCAGGACTGGCTCGGCGGCGTCGGCTCCGGCATCGCCGGATACGTCACTCCCAAGATCACCGTCGGTGCCATCGTCGGCGATGACGACGGCCGGATACTGCTGGTGCAGCGAGCCGACTCCGGCTGGTGGCTGTATCCGACCGGATGGTCGGATGTGGGTTACTCACCGTCGGAGGTTGCCGTCAAGGAGGTCCGCGAGGAGACCGGGATCGACTGCGAGGTGATCCGCCCCATTGCCATCCTCGACGGGATGCGCCTCGGCTTCCACCGGGTGCCGCTGGTGTCGATCGTGTTCCACTGCCGCAGCCTGGGCGGAGAGTTGAAGGCCCACCCGCTGGAGTGCTCCGACGTGGGCTTCTTCGCTGAGGGCGAGTTGCCCGAACGCACTGCTCGCCCCGAGTTGTGGGCCCCGCACGCCTTCAGTGCCATCCGGGGCGAACCGGTGGAAGTGCTCTTCGACCATCCCCGCAATCCGCCATGGCGGGGCGAGCCCGAAACCTAGCTCGGCTAGTTCTTCCCGCTCTTGTTCGCTGCGCTCACGGGCCGCTCAGGCCACGGCCTCGCAAGCTCAGCCTCTAGCCGCCTTCGCGTAGGAACTTCTCGACCTCGGCCACCAGCCGGTCGGGGTCGTCGCTGAGGGAGGTGTCGTCGGTGTCCTCGTCCCGCCCCGCGTCCCAGGCTCTCTCGAGGCGGGCCACATACTCCGCGGTCTCCTCGTCCTCGGCCACGATCCTGGTGATCTCGCGCTCGTAGGTCTTCGCCCGCTGCTCCAGATCGAAGGTCGGCACCGGCGCCTTCATAAGGGCACAGACCCGGTTGACCAGAGCCAGCGCAGCCTTGGGGGACGGCGCGGCCGGCATGTACGACGGCACCGCAGACCAGAACGACGCGGTGCGGTAGCCGGCGTCGCGGCAGGCCGACGACAGCACGCCCACGATCCCGGTGGGTCCCTCGTAGGTGGACGGCGTGAGGCTGAGTTCGGCTCGGAGATCCTCGTCGTCGGTGGAGCCGTACACCTCCACGTCGCGGCTGTGGGGCACCTCGGCGAGCAGCGCGCCGAGGGTGACTATCCGCTCCACGCCCAGCATCCCGGCCAGAGAGATCAGCTGGTGGGTGAACGTCCGCCATCTCAGTTGCGGCTCGGTGCCGATCAGCACGACCGCGTCGGTGCCGGGGGCGTCGAGGCGGGCCACCCGTACCTCGTTCACCGGCCATTTGATGCTTCGAGCCTTGCTGTCGTCCAGCTGAACGGTCGGGCGGGCCGCCGTGAAGTCGAAGAACGGCTCCGGATCTATCTCCGCCACCGGCACGCACCCCCAGCGACCGGCCAGGTGACCCGCCGCGGTGGTGGCCGCGTCGCCGGCGTCGTTCCAGCCCTCGAAGGCGGCAATCAGCGTGGGACGGTTCAGCTCGGGCCGCGGCCCGGACCACAAGACATGCTCTGGCTCAATTGACACCGGCGACACGATACCGCCGTCGCGGCCGCGCCGATCCGCCCCCTCAGGCCAGTTCGGGACGGTCGCGGAAGTGCTCCAGAGCCTCAGGGTTGGCCATCGCCGAGGTGTTTCGCACCGGGCGCCCGCAGATCACGTCCCGTACCGCGGTCTCGGTCATCTTGCCTGATCGGGTCCGGGGTATGTCGTCCACCGCGGCGATCACCGCAGGCACATGGCGGGGCGACAACTCGGCGCGGATCCGGCTGCGGATCAGGCCCCGGAGCTCGTCGGTCAGCTCGTGCCCGGATGACATCTTGACGAACAGCACGACGCGGGTGTCGGCGCCGTACGGCTGGCCCACCGCGATGCTCTCGTCGACCTCCGGCATCGTGTCGACTCGACGGTAGATCTCGGCGGTGCCGATGCGCACCCCGCCGGGATTGAGCGTGGCGTCGGACCGGCCGGAGATCACGAACCCGCCCGACGGGGTCCGCGACGCGAAGTCGCCGTGGTGCCAGACGCCGTCGATGCGCTCGAAGTATGCCGCCCGGTAGCGGGTCTCATCGGGGTCGTCCCAGAAGCGCAGCGGCATCGACGGGAACGGGCTGCGGCACACCAGCTCACCCTCGATCCCGGGCGGCAGCGTCTCGCCCGAGTGGTCCACCACGTCGATGTCCATGGCCAGGCCGGGACGCTGGATCTCGCCCCGCCGGACCGGCGATGTCGGGTCGCCGGCGACCAGGCAGCCGCACAGGTCGGTGCCTCCCGAGATCGACGCCAGATGCACGTCGGTCTTGACGTTGCCGTACACCCAGTCGAACCCTTCGGCCACCAGCGTCGAGCCGGTCGACGTGATGGTGCGCAGCGAGGACAGATCGTGGGAGGCGGCCGGACGGATTCCCGCGTTGCGGCAGGCGTCGATGAATTTCGCCGATGTGCCGAAGAGGGTGATGCCCGTGTCGTCGACCAGGTCGAACAGGCACTCGGGGCCCGGATGGGCGGGCGAGCCGTCGTAGAGCACCGCGGCCGCGCCGCACGCCAGGGTCGAGGCGAGCCAGTTCCACATCATCCAGCCCGTGGTCGTGAAGTAGAACACCCGGTCGCCGGGCCGCACGTCGCAGTGCAGCCGGTGCTCGGCCAGGTGCTTGACGAGCAGCCCTCCGGCGCGGTGCACGATGCACTTGGGCGGGCCGGTCGTGCCCGATGAGTACAGCACGTACCAGGGGTGGTCGAAGGGCAGCTTCCGGAACACCGCCGGAGTCGGTCCGGACCCGAAACCGGCTCCGTAACCGTCGAGCCAGCCCGGCTCGACCACAACGGTGCGGCGCAGCGATGGCAGGCCGGCCGCGATATCGGTCAGACGCTCCGAGCAGTCATGGCGGCGGCCGCCATAGGGGTAGTCGGCGCAGGCGAACAGCACGGTGGGCGAGATCTGGCTGAAACGGTCGAGCACGCCCGCAGTGCCGAAGTCGGGCGACGTGGAGCTGAACACCGCGCCGAGGCCGGCTGCGGCCAGCATCACCGCGTAGGCCTCGGGGCGGTTGGGCATCCAGGCCGCCACCCGGTCTCCGGGACCGACGCCAGCGTCGATCAGTAGTTGCTGGACCCGCCCGACCATGTCGTGCAGCTCGGCCCGGGTCAGCTCGATGGCCTCACCGTCCTCGCTGCGGAAGACGAGAGCGGTGTCCGTCGACGGCTCGCCCAGCAGGTTCCGGGCCACGTTGAGCCTGGCGTCGGGCAGGAACCGGGTGCGCCGCATCCGCTCGCCCGGGTCCGGGCACCGGTCCTCGCCGGGTGATTCGACGAGGCGTTCGCCCCGGTCGCCCTCGACGCCGCACCAGTCCCACACTGCGGCCCAGAACTCGCCGCTGTGCTGCACCGACCACCGGTGCAGGCTTGCCCAGTCCGGCAGTTCCAGGCCGCGGTGCTCGCGCAGCCAACCCTTGAAGCCCTCGAGGTTGGAACCGGCTATGCGTTGCGGCGAGGGCGTCCACAAGGGCGCGGTGGGGGCACCCGAACTGCTCACAGCGTGTAGCGGTAGACGTTCGACTCTCGCCTCTCGAAGCCCATGCGGGCGTAGAGGCGGTTGGCTGCCTCCCGCGAGGGCCTGGACGTGAGGTCGGTGCTGCGGGCCCCCAGGCCTCGGGCCGCCTCCAGCGCGGCCTCACTGAGGCGCTCGCCCACCCGCTGGCCCCTCAGCGTCTCGTCCACCACCACGTCCTCGATGCGGGTACGCACACCGGTGGGGATGCGAAAGGCGACCAGGGTCAGCGCGCCGACGATGCGCTCGTAGCGCCGGGCCACGAACAGCGTGGTGGCGGGCGAAGCCACGATCTCCTCCAGCTCGGCCCGGCCGGGCGGAGGGTTCGACGAGGACAGCTGAGGGATGAGCCGCTGCATGGCGTCAACGACCTCGTCGGTGACGGCGAGGCACTCGTGGACTTCGATCCCGGGTGCGGGAACCGTGGTGTCGTCTGAGGGAGCGGTCACAGCAGCGGAGGGTAGACGAAGCGCACCGCCTCGACGCTGCCTGCGGGCGTCTCGTCGGTCAGGCGCAGTCTCATCGGGGGACGATGCGGGCGACGGTGCCGTTGAGCGACAGCGCATAGAGCTCGCCGTCGGCGTCCTCGCCGAACGACGCGAGGGAGCCGCCGAACACTTCTGCTCCCAGTTCGCGGAACTCGACTTCGCCCCTGGAGATCTGCAGGGCCCACAGGCGCGACGTGCAGTAGTCGCCGAACACGTAGGCGCCGTAGAGGTCTTCGATGGCGCTGCCCCGGTACACGTACCCGCCGGTGACGCTGCAGCCGTCGTCCTGGCCGTACTCCCACACCGGGTCGGCGTGATTGGGGGGCTCGTCGCCGGTGAAGCGGTGCAGGCCCTCGCGGAGGCGCCAGCCCAGATTGGCGCCGAGACCGCCTCCGTTGGCGGCCAGCAGCACGGTCACCTCCTCGTAGGCGTCCTGGCCCACGTCGGCGATCCAGAGGTCGCCGGTGACGCGGTCGAACGAGAAGCGCCACGGGTTGCGCACTCCGGTGAGGAAGATCTCAGGCCGTCCCGCCCCGTCCCGGCCGGCTGCGAAGGGATTGCCGGCGGGCACGGCATAGGGCTCGGCCGCGGCCGGTGTGGGCTCGATTCGCAGGACAGCTCCCAGCCAGGTGGTGGGATCCTGGCCGGCATCGAGCGGGTCGCCTCCGGAGCCGCCGTCGCCGAAGGCCACGTAGAGGAGGCCGTCGGGGCCGATGGCCAGGTCCCCGCCGTTGTGGTTGCTGAAGGGCTGGTCTTGGAACAGGATCGTCCGCCGATGGCCGCTCAGGCCGGTTCCGTCCCGCTCGAAGGCGTCGACTCGGGTGTCGCCCGCGAGGTCCGTGAAGTTCGCGTAGAGCCACCGGTCGGTCACCGCTATCCCGAGGAGGCCTCGCTCGCCGGTGGCTTCGGTCTCGGCACCGATGTCCAGGATCGTCTCCACCACCTCGCCCCGGTCCATGTCGACCCGCGACACGCGGCCGGCCCGCTCCGCGATCCACACCAGGTCGTCGCCGGGGGCCACCGCCATGTCGATCGGCTCGTCGAGGGTGAGCACGGTCTGAAGGGCCACGTCGGCCGCGAACATGTTGCCGTCCGGCCGGGGACCGTCACGATCCTGCCCGAGGTCCGTCGCCTCGGCGCCGTCGCCGAGAACCGGAGGCGCGGACGACTCGGGCACGGACCGTTCGGGCAGGGACGGCTCGGGCGCGGACGGTTCGGGCGCGGCCTCGTCCGGTCGTGACTCTTGGGACCCGGACAGCGGCCGGCCGTCTGAGTCTCGGTCCGACCCCTCGGAGCCGGGCTGCTGCGGGTCCTCCACCCCGGGACCATCCGCCTCCGGGTCCGGGAGCGCGGCGGGCGACGTTGTCACGGAGGGCACGGTGGGCCTCGGAACCGTCAGCTCGTCGTCGGCCGCACACGCACCCCCGGCCGCAGTCACCGCCAACAGCACCGTGCCCGCCCAAAGGCGCCGCAGCGGAGGAGCAACCCTCGCCGCAGACACCCGTCCCATTCCCTTGATCTTGCTCCCGGTGCGACCGATTCGCACCTACCTGCGCGTCCCAAGGCACCGCTGAGGACTATTTACAATCTATATTCTGATATATCGACATTATTCACGTCGACCAGTCGGTGCTCAGACGAATGAAGCAGCAACACGGTGTTGTCTCTCGCGCCCAGGCACGGGCCGAGGGCATGACGGCACGCCAGATCGAGCGCCGGGTCGGGTCGGGGCTATGGGTGCGTGAGCATCGCGGTGTGTATCGGCATGTCGCGACGCCGTCCACGCCGATGTCGAGGCTGCTCGCAGCGTGGGTGGCCTACGGGGGGCTTGCCAGCCATCGGTCAGCCGCGGCGCTGCATCGCATCGACGGGTACCAACTCGATGTCGTGGAGCTGTCCGTTGCTCATGGCAGCAACAGGGCGGTCAAGGGGGTGTGCTTCCACCAGTCCACACAGCTCGGCTTGGCCAAGCCCGTCGACAGGGACGGCATTCTGGTCACGGGCCGGGCTCGCACCGTCCTCGACCTGGCTGCGGTCGTGCCTCGTCGGCGGCTGGACCGCACCGTTGACGCCGTCCTGAGGGACGGTCAGCTCCGGGTGTCGGATCTCTGGGGTGTGCTCGCCTCCCACTGCCGGCGCGGGCGACTGGGATGCGCGGCCCTCAAGGCGTCCCTGGAGGAGCGCTTTGCCGACGGGTCCGTACCGCTGAGCGAATGGAGCCGGATGGTCGCCGAACTGCTCGCCGACGCGGGCCTCGACTATCCGGCCTTGGAGCATCGCGTGCACGACGCCTGCGGGGCATTCGTTGCGCAGGTCGATCTCGCCTATCCCGCCCATCGTGTGGCGATCGAACTGGACAGCGCCCGCTGGCACGACAACCGGGAGTCCTTCGTGGACGACCGGCGGCGCCGCAACGAGATAACGCTCGCAGGCTGGGACGTCCTCAACTTCACCTGGACCGACTACGCGAACAGGCCGAGAGCCCTGTGCGAGACCGTTGTTCGGGCGCTGGAGCGCAGTGTTGGCGCCGTGACGCGTCGAACATGAAGCAGTTAACCACCTCAGCGGTAGGTAACTGCTTCATGATGGATGGTCACCGAGCCAGCCGCCAGGCCGCGCGGCCGACCTGCCGGTGGGTTCCACGCTCTAGGTGTGGTCGGGCTGGGCGAGGTGGGTGCGGATGTGGTTGCGGTTGATGCGCATGGTCGGGTCGATCAACTGGACTTCGGCGCTGATCGCCACGGGGTGGTCGGGCTGAAGCGGTGCCAGCGCCTCGTCGACGGTGTCGATGAGGCGGTTGAGGAACCGCTGGATGGTCTCTGGTTCCCGGCCGGGGCCGATCCGGGCGGTCACGTACACGAACCCGTAGGCCGGGTCCCCGTCGGCGATGCGGTAGTGGTCACGGGGAGCGGCCCTGGTTCGCAGAGCGTCGAGAGCGGGCAGGCCGTCGTCGAGGGCCGCTTGATGGACCGCGTCCACCAGCGCATCCATGTCGGTCAGGTCGGCCAGGTTGGCAGAGTGTTCGATGATGATGTGAGGCATGGGCGTTCCCGTCCGCCACGATTGTACGGTTCCCCCTCTCCCTCCAATCCCTGAGGTCATCCATGCGCCTGCTCAGCTACAGCGTCGACGGAGCCCCCTCCTTCGGGGCCTTGACGCCTGACGGCGACGGTGTCATCGATCTGGCTCGTCGCGTTGATGGCGCGGCCGACCTCGGCGATCTGATCGCTCAGGGTCGCCTCAGCGAAGCGTCCGACTGGGCTGGATCCGGCACCACCGCCGACCACGCTCTCGACGGGATCGCCTTCGAGCGCCTGCTGCCGGTGCCCGGCAAGATCATCTGCATCGGCGTGAACTACGGCGGGCGGGGGGCGGAGTACGCCGAGAACCCGGCCGACGCCTACCCCAGCGTGTTCGTGCGCTTCCCCGAGACGCTGGTCGGCCACGAGCAGGCTCTGCTGAGGCCCCCAGAGTCCGAGCAGCTCGACTACGAGGGCGAGATAGTGGTGGTCATCGGCACCGGCGGACGCCGCATCCCCATCGAGCAGGCCCGGAGCCACATCGCCGGGATGAGCCTCGGCAACGAGGGCACGATCCGCGACTGGGTGCGCCACGGACGGTTCAACGTCACCCAGGGCAAGAACTGGCACCGCAGCGGCTCGATCGGTCCGTGGCTGGTGACCCTCGACGAGATCGGCGACTTCGACCGCCTGCACCTCACCACCCGGGTCAACGGCGAACTCCGCCAGGACGACCTCGCCGGCAACATGCGGTTCGGAATCGAGTACCAGATCCACTACCTGTCCACCTTCATCGAACTCGACGCGGGTGACGTAATCTTCACCGGCACACCCACCGGCGCGGGCGCCCGCTTCGACCCGCCGAGATGGCTGAAGCCGGGCGACATCGTGGAGGTCACCGTTCCCGAGATCGGAACCCTCCGCAACCCAGTACGCGACGAGAACGCCTCCTAGGTCGCCGCGGCCTCAGAGGCCGAGTGGACAGATGCGCAAGTCCGGCTCATACGGACGAGGCCGTGGCCCGAGCGGCCCGTGAGCGCAGCGAACAAGAGCGGGAACGACACCGCTGCGACGCGGCCAGCCTCGCATCAATCCGCGCTCGCTCTAGCCTCACGTCGGACAGACCAACAGGAGGCGCGGAGATGACTACAGCAACCGGCGGAACGAGCGCGGCGGTTCAGATCGCCGAGACCGGTGGGCCGGAGGTGATGCGCCTCGTCCAGCGGCCCGACCCGGTGGCCGGCGAGGGTGAGATGACGGTGGCAGTTGCCGCGGCCGGAGTGAACTTCATCGACACCTACCACCGCTCGGGCCTCTACGAGATGCCGCTGCCGGTGGTGCTGGGCCAGGAAGGATCCGGGACCGTGCTGGAGGTCGGTGCGGGGGTCGACGGGTTCGCGCCCGGCGACCGGGTGGCCTGGGCTGGATCGATGGGCTCCTACGCCGAGCGGGCCGCGGTCAAGGCCTCCGTGGCGTACAAGGTGCCCGACGGCGTCGGTCTCGATGTAGCCGCCGCCATCGGCGTGCAGGGCCTCACCGCCCACTACCTGGTCACCGACTGTCCCCGTATCGGGCCCGGCGACCGCTGCCTGGTCCATGCCGGCGCGGGGGGAACTGGACGTCTGATCGTGCAGATGGCGAAGCTGCGGGGCGCCGAGGTGGTGGCCACCGTCGGCTCGGACGCCAAGGTGGATCTGGCCCGGGCCGCGGGAGCCGACCACGTGGTGAATTACTCGACCACCGACCTGGTGGCCGGGGTGGAGGCCGCGGTCGGTCCCGAAGCGATCGACGTGGTGTACGACGGCGTTGGCGCAGCCGTCTACGACGACAGCCTGGAGCTGCTTCGGCTGCGGGGGGCGATGGTGACCTTCGGCAACGCCTCGGGAGCGGTCGAGCCCAAGGCGCCGCTTCATCTCTCGGGCAAGTCGCTGTGGCTGACCCGGCCCAGACTGTGGGACTTCATCGCCACCCGCGAAGAGCTGGACTCCCGGGTGTCGGAGATGTTCGACTGGATCGCCGCGGGGGAGCTCGACGTGCGGATCGCGGCCCGGTTGCCGATGTCCGAGGCAGCTGAGGCCCACCGGCTGCTGCAGGGACGCGGCCTGGCCGGGAAGATCCTGCTCATCCCGTGAGCCCGCTTCTCCATCACGACGAGGCCTCGTGAGCGACGCCGCGCCGGATGGCGGCGCCACCGCGCTCACGGACGAGGAGATCCGGGCAGAGGCCCGTCTGCTCGACACCGCGGAGCGCGAGCGAACGCAGATCCGCCAGACCACCAGCGTGTACCCGCATATGACCTTCGACGAGGCCTACCGGGTGCAGGCCGCCTGGCTGGACATCCGCCAGGCCCGGGGCGAGCAGGTGATCGGCCACAAGATCGGCCTGACCAGCCGGGCCATGCAGCAGGCCATGAACATCGACACTCCCGATTCGGGCTTCCTGACCGACGCCATGGCGTTCTCCCCCGGCGAGCCCATCGCGGCCGCCGACTTCTGCGACCTGTGCCTGGAGGTGGAACTGGCCTTCGTGCTGGCCGATGACCTGTCCGGCGCGGACCTCGGGATCGACGACGTGCTGGACGCCACCGACCATGTGACCGCCGCAGTGGAGCTGATCGCGGCCCGCAGCTTCCGCACCGACCCGACCACCGGCCGCACCCGAGGTGTGATCGACACCATCGCCGACAATGCGGCCGACGCCGGGATCGTCACCGGTGGCCGGCCGATCGGGCCCCGCGACGCCGATCTGCGCTGGGTGGGCGCCATCGCCTACCGCAACGGTGTCGCCACCGAGACCGGACTGGCTGCCGGCGTGCTCGACCATCCCGCCAACGGCATCGTGTGGCTGGCCCGGCGCTACGCCGAGCAGGGCCTTTCGCTGCAAGCGGGTCAGGTGATCCTGTCGGGCTCGTTCACCCGCCCGATGCCGGTCACGCCGGGCGACGACTTCCGCTTCGACTTCGGCCCGCTGGGCTCCTTCGCCATCCCGATCGTCTGATCGGGGCGCCGTGCCGCCGCGGCTAGCGCTCGAACATGTTGGACAGGCCGCCGATGACCGAGCCCTCGCCCTGGGAGCCGCCGGGCCGGATGTTGGCGATCACACGGTCGGCAATGCGGTTGAAGGGCAGTGACTGCAGCCACACCCGGCCGACGCCGGTGAGGGTGGCCAGGAACAGGCCCTCGCCGCCGAACACCATGGACTTCAGGTTGCCGGCCCGCTCTATCGAGTACTGGATCTGGGGCTGGAAGGCGACGATGCAGCCGGTGTCGATACGCAGCGTCTCGCCCTGGAGCTGCTTCTCGACGATGGTGCCGCCCGCGTGCATGAAGGCCAGCCCGTCACCGGAGATGGACTGCAGGATGAAGCCCTCCCCGCCGAACACGCCGGTGCCCAGCTTGCGGTTGAAGGCGATGTCGAGCTTGGTGCCCGACGCCGCGCACAGGAAGGCGTCCTTCTGGGCCAGCAGGTGCCCGCCCGCGGCGGCCAGGTTGATGGGCAGGATCTTGCCGGGGTAGGGCGCGGCCATGGCCACCCGCTGCTTGCCCTGAGGGGCGCTGTTGGTGAAGTGGGTCATGAACAGACCCTCGCCGGTCACGCTCCGCTTGGCCGCCGACTTGAGCTTGCCCCAGGTGCCCTGGTCGGGATCGGACCCGTCACCCATCTTGGCCTCGAAGGTGATGCCCTGCTCCATGTACATCATGGCCCCGGCCTCGGCGATGACGACCTCGCCCGGGTCCAGTTCGACCTCCACGAACTGGAGGTCGTCTCCGTAGATCTGGTAGTCGATTTCGTGGCTCCGCATAGCTGCCTCCTGCATGTTCGAGCCTGTCGCCGCGAGGCTAACGGTCACAAGGCAAGAGTCAGTTGATGCCGCGGCGCATCTGGACTCCGCGCCGGGAAGCCGGCTTCCGCCGCTCGTTCGGGGCAGCCATCAGTAGTCGATGCCCTTCTTGGCCAGGATCCCGGCGTCGTAGGCGTGCTTGGTCTTGACCATCTCGGTGACGGTGTCGGCCAGTTCCATCATCCAGTCCGGCGCGTCCCGACCGGTCAGCACCAGCGACACCTGCTCGGGACGGTTGCGGAACGTGGCCTCCACCTCCGCGGCGTCGATCCAGCCCCAGTTCAGCGGGTAGGTGATCTCGTCGAACACCACCAGCCGGTGCTCGCCCGCCTCCACCACCGCCCTGCCGTGCCGCCATGCCTCCCGCGCCTCGGCCTCGTCGCGGGTCAGGTCGTCGCTGTCCCAGGTGAAGCCCTCTCCCAGCGACCAGAAGTCAACCCCGAGCGGCTCAGCCATCAACTGCTCGCCGGTCACCCAGTCGTCCGACTTCAGGAACTGCACCACCGCTACCGGCCAGCCCCGGGCCCTGGCCCGCATCACCATGCCGAACGCGGCCGACGACTTGCCCTTGCCGTCGCCGGTGTTGACCACCACCAGGCTCTTGGCGGTGCGCAGGCCACCGGGGCGGGGATCTTCGGTGGGAGGGGAGTCGGCGGCAGTCATGGTTGGTCTCCATTCTGGGCGCTGGCAGCAGTTGTGGGAACGATCACCGGACCCTCGGGGTCGTCGACGATGCGCACGCTGGCCCCGAAGTGCTCCGAGATGCTCTGCACCGTGAGCACCTCCGCCGGTGGCCCCGTCTCAGCGACACGCCCTCGGGCGAGTATGGCTATGCGGTCGCCGTAGCGGGCCGCCAGCGTCAGGTCGTGCAGCGTCGCGATGACGGTGAGGCCGCGCTCGCGTCGCAGAGCGTCGATCAGCTCGAGCACATCCTGCTGATGACCCAGGTCGAGGGCAGTGGTGGGCTCGTCGAGAAGCAGCACATCGGCCTGCTGGGCCAAGGCCCGGGCCATCACGGCCCGCTGACGCTCGCCGCCCGACAGTGACTGCACGGTGCGCTCGCCGAAACCGCCCAGGTCGAGGCGGGCGAGGACCTCGGCCGCGATCCTGCGGTCGTTGGCGGTCTCGGCCGCGAAGACGCCCCGGTGGGGGGTGCGCCCCAACAGCACGTAGTCGACGACCAGCATCCCCGGCGGGATCACCGGCGTCTGCGGGACGTAGGCGACCTTGCGGGCCAGGGCCGAGCGGCGCCGGTCGCTGAGCCCGTCGATGGCGATCTCGCCGTCGAAGGCCACCAAGCCGAGCAACGCTCGCAGCAGGGTGGTCTTGCCGGCACCGTTGGGGCCGATGATGTTCACCCACTCCCCTGCCGACGCAGCCAGGTCGACGCCCCGCAGCACATGCGTGCCGTCGAGGGTCACGTCCAGGTCCCGCACGCGGACCGCGGGGGTCACGGGCGCGCCACCCGACTCACCGACAGGCTGCGAGGCCGCGGGGGTCACCAGATCTCCCGGCGGCTGGTGCGCAGCACCAGCACGAAGAAGGGGGCGCCCAGGAACGCGGTCACCACGCCGATGGGCAACTCGGCCGGCGCCAGCGCGGTGCGGGCGACCAGATCGGCGAGCACCATGAACGCCCCTCCGAACAGCACCGACAGCGGCAGCACGAGCCGGTTGCTGGAGCCGAACGCCAGCCTCACGGTGTGGGGCACGATGATGCCGACGAAGCCGATTAGCCCGCTCACCGACACCGCCGCGGCTGCGCCGAGCGACGCGGCCAGCACCACGACCAGGCGGATCCGGCGAGGCTCCAGGCCAAGAGCGGCGGCTTCCTCGTCGCCGACGGCCAGCACGTCCAGGGCTCGGCGGTAGCGCAGCACCACGGCCACGGTCACCACGAAGTAGGGCAGCAGCAGCGCTGGCTCGGACCATCCCGATGTGGCGATCCGGCCCAGGATCCAGGCGAAGATCTGGCGGAACGCGTCGCTGTTGGCCTGCAGCACGTAGGTCTGGCAGGCGGTGAGGAAGCTGGCCACCGCGATGCCGGCCAGGATCAGCGAAGCGGTGGAGCGGCCCCCGAGATGGCCGGCCACGTACGACACCGTCACCGAGATGAGCGCTCCCGCGAAGGCGGCCAGCGGCACCGCGTCGAACACGCCGGCGCCGTCGCCCAGGTTGCTGGTGATGGCGATGGTGGCGCCGAGCCCGGCTCCGGCCGCGATTCCGAGCAGGTACGGATCGGCCAGCGGGTTGCGAAATGCGCCCTGGTAGGTGGCGCCGCTGACGGACAGGGTGGCCCCCACCATCAGACCGAGGGCCACCCGGGGCAGCCGGATCTGCTCCACGATGGCCGCGTGGGCGTCGCTCAATCCGGAGTCGATCGTCAATCCCGGCAGGCCGTCGAGAAGCTGCAGCGCCACCCGGTGCGCAGCGATGTCCACCGGACCGATGGTCAGCCCGGCGACCACCGCGACGGCGGCCGCGGTGAGACCGGCCACCAGAGAACGGGGCCGCAGGCCCGATGCCTGCAGGACCACGCTCGGTCCGCCGTTCGGCTGCGAGTCGCTCACTGCAAGCCCGGCCACTCGTCCTGCGTCTAGCTCGCCGCGCCGACCGACACCAGGACGTCGGAGATGGCCGCGATGAAGTCCACCAGCCGGGGGCCCCACCGCGACGCGGCGTCATCGTTGAGCTCAACGATCCGGCCGTCCTGCACTGCGGACAACTGGTCCCAGCCTGGGCGGGCCGCAATGGTCCGGGCGTTCTGGCCGCAGCACACGGTGTCGGCCAGGAAGATCACGTCGGGGTCGGCGTCCACCAGGTACTCGTCGCTGAGCTGCGGGTAGCCCCAGGCGCTGCCGTCGGCGTCGGCGGGGTCGGCGACGTTGGTCAGGCCGAACAGGCCGTACACCTGCCCGATGAACGTGCTGCTGGTGACGGTGTAGAGCGTGTTGTCGAGCTCGTGGTAGTAGGTCAGGCCGGAAGCGTCGGGCGCGGCCGCGATCAGTTCGGCGATCTCGGCCCGCATGCCGGCGACCACCGCGGCCGCTTCATCGGCCTGTCCTGTGACTTCGCCGAGCTGCTCGATCTGGACGTACACGTCCTCGAAGGCGAACGGGGCGTCGTGAGCCCACACCTCGATGCCGAGAGCTTCCAGGCTGGCGCCGACATCGCCGCTGGTATGCATGACCACGAGGTCGGGTCCGTAGGAGGCGATGGCCTCGATGTTCGGGTTCCAGCCGTCGAGGTCGGTGACCGGGGCCTCGTCCGGGTAGTACGAGAACTGGTCGACGGCCACCACCCGGTCGCCCGCGCCGATGGCGAAGAGCATCTCGGTCCCGGTCGGCGAGATCGACACGATCCGCTGGTCTGTGGACTGGCCGTCGGTTGGGGTGCCGCTGCACGCGGCCGCGACAAGGGTTGCAACGATGAGGGCGAGCACGAGCCTCACCCAGCGGGCAATCCGCCCGGTTGCGGGGCTGATCATCTGGTTCTCCCTTCTGCTCGAGTTCGGGGCCGAGCAGCGGGAGTGCCACCGCACGAGCCTTCCCTTACCTCGAGGGTCGGTCCGTCATGCCGGCAGCCAGGCGATCGGACTCGTCTCAGCGGCCGGAGCCGCTGAGCATCACCGCTGCGGGACAGTGCCGGGTTCGTACCGGCTTCGCTGCCTGTCGGCGCGCGGCAGCATAGCCTGTTGGGCTCTCCCCGGTTCGCTGGAGATCAGCGGCAGACCGGCTCGTAGCGCAGGCCCCGTTCGGCCAGCCGCTCCAGGGCCATGTCCAGACCCTGCACCGTCGTGGAGCGGTCACCGCCACCGTCGTGCATCAGCAGGACTACTCCGGGCCTGGCCCACTGCACGATGTAGTCGGCGATCTCCTCTGCCGGGGGACGGAGCCAGTCTTGGGGGCTGGCGTCCCAGGTCAACAGCGACAGCCCGTGGTCCGACGCCCATTCCCTGGTGAAGGCGTCGATCGAGCCATAGGGCGGGCGCAGGCAGGGCGTGGCGAGGTCCCCCAGCACCATCTGGGTCCGGCTGATCGTCTCGTCGAAGGCCGCCCGGGACAGCCCGGCCAGGTCCTCGTGCTTCCAGGTGTGGTTGGCGATGGTGTGACCCTCGGCCGCGATGCGCTGGATGATGTCGGGATAGGCCTGCGCCAACGAGCCCACCACGAAGAACGTGGCCCTGGCGTCGTGACGGGCCAGCACGTCGAGGATTTGCGGGGTGTATTCGGGATGAGGGCCGTCATCGAAGGTCAGGTAGACGACGTCGCCGTCGTCGTCGGGCGTGACCGGTCGGGGCACGGTCACCTTCTGCGACGTAGTTGTGGGCGTGGGCCCGGCCAGCGGCAGCACCTCGACGGTGAGCTCGTAGCCGGATTCCTCTGCGTGAGAGGAGACCACAGTCACCTTCCACCCTCCGGTGGCCGGCAACTCCGCCTCCACAAGTTGGGACCGTTGGGCGGCGGAGGTGACAACCAGGTGGTCCAGGCGGACATCGAGCCACACGCCCAGGGGTGCTCGCAGTTCGGCGGTGAACGGCTGGCCCTCCGATGCGTACACCGTGTAGGTCTGGCGCTCGCGGAAGTCGATGGTCCCGGACTCCGCGGCGCTCACCGCGCCCGGCTCGAAGCGGATCTTCACTTCCGGACGCTCGGGGCCCGGCAGCGGCATGTCCTCGATGGGCTCGGTATCGATCACCGTCACCAGCGGTGCCGACGATGACGAGTCCATCTCCACGGTGAGGTGCTCCGGATCCTCCCCGCCGATGGGATCGGACTCCACCGACGTGACGGGGAGTTGGCCTTCACCTTCGCCCGGGGCCTCGACGGTAGGCACCGTCGTCTCGGACTGAGCCTCGGGCTCAGTCGACGTGGTCGGTGTTGTCATGGTGGTCGAGGTGGTGCGCGACACCGTCGGAGCGGTAGTCGCGACCGCCTCGGGCGCCCCTCCCGACATGACCGGATAGGCGCCCGACGACCGCTCGCCACTGCATCCGGAAACCACCAGAACCAGCCCCAAGCCGACGGCGAGAGCCCTAGGCAACACGCCGCAACACCCGCAGCGAGCCGACCGCCGCCTGCTCCTCGAAGCACCCGTCGGACAGGGCCCGGCACCAGATCTCGTACGGCGGCCGTCCACCGTCGGCGGGGTTCTCGAACACGTCGTGTATGGCCAGGAGTCCCCCGGGCCTCACATGGGGCGTCCAGCCCTCGTAGTCCCGGTGAGCGGGCCCGGCGCCGTGCCCCCCGTCGATGAACACCATGGCCAGTGGGGTGGCCCACAGCGATGCCACCGTCGGCGAGTCGCCCACGACAGCGACGATAGTCCCCTCCAGACCGGTGTCGGCGACGGTGCGGCGGAAGAACGGCAGCGTGTCGATCACGCCCAGATCGGGGTCGACCACCCCCGGGTCGTGATGCTCCCAGCCGGGCTGGTTCTCCTCGGAGCCGCGGTGGTGGTCGACACAGAACAGCATCCGTCCGCCCTGCTGTGCGGCTGCGCCCAGATACACCGCCGACTTGCCGCAGTAGCTGCCCACCTCCAGCAGCGGCCCGTCCACTTCGAGCGACGCGGCTGCCCGGTAGAGGGCCAGTCCCTCGTCGGCCGGCATGAAGCCGCGTGCTGCCTCAGCCGCGAGCCGGAGCCGATCTTCCATCATCGCCGGCCCGGGGCCACAACACCCGGTCGAGGAACACGTACTTGGCCACCCACACACTGCCGTAGGCACCGAGGTTGCCGACCACGACGAGCAGCGTGCGCTGGGTGAAGTGCTCGATGACCGCCACCGCCAGCGACGACAGCGCCAGGCCGACCAGCGCCATCACCCAGAAGGTGAGCACCTCGCCGCCCAGCCGGTGAGGACCGCTGCGCTGCCACACCCATGTCCTGCTCAGGAGGTATGCGGGCGCGGTGCCCACCATCCAGGCTGCGAGGTTGGCTCCGACCGCGGGCCACCCCAGCACGCCATGGCAGATCGCCAGAACGGTGAGCCCGACAGTCACGTTCACGACCGACACGCCGCAGTAGCGCAGGGCCTTCAGCCCGTGCTCGACTCTGAGCCTCCGAAGGGCGGAGGTCGGCGTGGTGGTCACGACCGCAGGCTATTGCCCACAACCGGGGCATGATGGGCCGATGCAGACGGCGCTGGACAATGTGGTGGCCCTCCTCGACCTTGAGGCCATCGAGGTCAACATCTTCCGGGGCCGGTCGCCCGACGACGACCGCCAGCGCATCTTCGGCGGCCAGGTGGCCGGCCAGGCTCTGGTCGCCGCAGCCCGCACAGTGGAGCGGGGCTCCGTGCACTCGCTGCACGCCTACTTCCTGCGGGCCGGCGACCCCAAAGCCCCGGTGCTCTACGACGTGGACCGCATCCGCGACGGCCGGTCGTTCACCACACGGCGTGTCGTCGCCATCCAGCACGGACGGGCCATCTTCCAGCTGGCGGCGTCGTTCCACATCGCCGAGGACGGATACGAGCACGCCGACCCGATGCCGGAGGTGCCCGACCCGGAGTCCCTGCAGCCTCGCATCAAGAAGATCAAGGCCGCCGACCCGGACCGGGCTCGGCCCGACCGCCTGCAGGCACTGGACATCCGCTATGTGACCACCAGCCCGCTCGATCGCAGCGGTCCGCTGCCGCCCAGGCAGATGGTGTGGATGCGGGCCAACGGCACGCTGGGCGACGACCCGGTGCTGCACGCCTGCCTTCTCACCTACGCCAGCGACCTGACCCTGCTCGACACCGCGCTGGCGCCCCACGGCACCAGCGCGGCCAACCCGCGGGTCATGCTGGCCAGCCTCGACCACGCCATGTGGTTCCACGGGCCGTTCCGAGCCGATGAATGGCTCCTGTACGACCAGCACACCCCGGCCGCCAGCGGTGCGCGGGGGCTGGCCACCGGCAGGGTGTTCACCCGCGACGGCCGGCTGGTGGCATCGGTGGTGCAGGAAGGCCTGATCCGGCGGATCAAGTAGCCGTGCCCACGAACATGAAGCACTTAGCCACCTCCACGGTGGTTAACTGCTTCATGTTCGCAGCGATACGAGCTTCGAAGGCCGCGACAGGAGACACATGATGGCCACCGCAGCCAGCTTCGAGGAGAACCTTGCCTCCGCCGGGCGGCATCTGGCCCGCTTTGCGGCCGGGCCGACGCTGCACCTCATTGATGGGGAGCAAACTCCGAGCGCGTCGGGGGAGACGTTCGCAAATGCGTCGCCCATCGACGGGATGCGCCTCGGCGATGTGGCGTCGGGCGACGCGGCCGACATCGCGGCTGCGGCTGAAGCCGCCCGGGAGAGCTTCGACGAGTGGTCCCGCACGCCGGGTGAGCAGCGCAAGCGCATCCTGCACGCGGTCGCCGACGCCATCGTGGACCGAGCCGACGAGATCGCAGTGGTGGAGTCGGTCGACACCGGGCAGGCCATCCGCTTCATGTCGTCGGCCGCGTTGCGGGGCGCGGAGAACTTCAGGTTCTTCGCCGACCGGGCCCCGGCCGCGTCGGACGGTCTGGCCCTGCCGTCGGCCCACCACCTCAACTACACCAGCCGCCGCGCCATCGGCCCGGTGGGGGTGATCACCCCCTGGAACACGCCGTTCATGCTGTCCACCTGGAAGATCGCCCCCGCGCTGGCCGCGGGCTGCACGGTGGTGCACAAGCCGGCAGAGTGGAGCCCGCTCACGGCCTGCCTGCTGGCCGAGATCGCGCTCGACGCCGGCCTGCCCCCCGGGGTGCTCAACGTGGTGCACGGCACGGGCGAGACCGCCGGCCGGGCCCTCACCGAGCATCCCGACATCGCGGCCGTCGCCTTCGTGGGCGAATCGGCCACCGGGTCGCTCATCCAGGCCCAGTCGGCGGCCACCCTCAAGCGGCTCCACTTCGAGTTGGGCGGCAAGAACCCGGTGATCGTGTTCGACGACGCCGACATCGACCGGGCCCTCGACGCGGTCGTGTTCATGATCTACAGCCTCAACGGGGAGCGCTGCACCAGCTCCAGCCGCCTGCTGGTGCAGCGCAGCATCTACGACGACTTCACCGAGCAGATCGCGGCCAAGCTGCGCAACATCGCAGTCGGGCACCCGCTCGATCCCGGCACCGTGATCGGCCCGCTGATCCACCCCCGCCACTGCGACAAGGTGCGCGGCTACATCGAGCTGGCCTCAGCTGAGGGCGCCCGCGTCGTGGAGGGCACCGGATGGTCCGAGGCCCCGCCCGAGGGCAACTACGTGACCCCGGTTCTCTTCACCGGCGCCACCAACGACATGCGCATAGCCCGCGAGGAGATCTTCGGCCCGGCCCTCACCGCCATCGCCTTCGAGGACGAGGCCGACGCGGTGGCTCTCGCCAACGACACCGACTACGGGCTGGCCGCCTACGTGTGGACCGGCGACGTGGGCCGGGCCCACCGGGTGGCCGATGCCGTCGACGTGGGCATGGTGTGGGTCAACTCCCAGAACGTGCGCCACCTGCCGACACCTTTCGGGGGCACCAAGCGCAGCGGCATCGGCCGCGACGGCGGCGACTGGAGCTTCGACTTCTACATGGAGACCAAGAACGTGGCCGTCGCCTACGGCGGCCACTCCATCCCCAGACTCGGAGGCTGAAACCATGCAGACACAGATGCTCATCGACGGGCGCTGGACCGACGGACCCGACACCGAGCGGATCGAGGTGCTCGACCCGGCCACCGGGGACGGCATCGCCGAGGTGGCCGCAGGCGGCCCGGCCGAGGCCGTCGCAGCCTGCGACGCGGCCGCCGCCGCTCAGCCCGCCTGGGCCGCGGCCGCACCCCGGGTCCGCTCGGAGATCCTGCGCGACTGCCACCGGATCCTCATGGAGCACTCCGACGAGCTGGCCGACCTGATCACCCTCGAGCACGGCAAGCCCCGGGCCGACGCGGTGGGGGAGGTGGCCTACGCGGCCGAGTTCTTCCGCTGGAACGCTGAGGAGACCGTTCGCATCCACGGCACGATCGGCACCGCCCCGGGCGGCGACAAGCGCATCATCACCCGCCACCCGCCGGTGGGGGTGGTGGTGATGATCACCCCGTGGAACTTCCCGGCGGCCATGATCACCCGCAAGCTCGCCCCCGCGCTGGGCGCGGGAAACACTGTGGTGGTCAAGCCGCCCCGGGAGGCGCCCCTCACCGCGCTCCGGGTCGGCGAGCTGCTGGCGGAGGCCGGTGTGCCGCCCGGCGTCGTCAACCTGGTGCCCACCACCGCCTCGGGTCCCTGGTTCGACGCCGCGG
Organism: Candidatus Aldehydirespirator sp.; assembly: GCA_965203635.1. Taxonomy (GTDB): domain Bacteria; phylum Actinomycetota; class Acidimicrobiia; order Acidimicrobiales; family Aldehydirespiratoraceae; genus Aldehydirespirator. The sequence continues at coordinate 445,975 of OZ241903.1, read as the reverse complement.
TGGACCATCGGGCGGTGCGCATGGTGTCGTTCACCGGCTCCACCGAGGTGGGGCGGATGCTGCTGCGGCGCTGCGCCGACCGGATCCTCAAGACGGTGATGGAGCTGGGCGGCAACGCGCCCTTCGTGGTGTTCGCCGACGCCGATCTGGAGGCGGCTGTCGATGGCGCGATGGTGGCCAAGATGCGCCACTCGGCCGAGACCTGCACCGCGGCCAACCGGTTCTTCGTGGAGGCGCCGGCCCACGACGAGTTCGTGGAGCGGCTGGCCGCGGCCATGGGGTCGATGAAGGTGGGCAGCGGGTTCGACCCCGACGTGACCTGCGGCCCGATGATCAACCCCGGTGCGGTGGCCAACATCGACCGGCTCGTGCAGGGCGCCATCAACGGCGGGGCCAGCGCGGTCACCGGCGGGTCCGCCCTCGACGGGCCCGGCTTCTTCTACGAGCCCACCGTGCTCGGAGGAGTGGACCCGGCCGCGCCCATCACCCGGGAGGAGATCTTCGGCCCGGTCGCCCCGGTGACCAGCTTCACCGACACCGACGCCATGATCGCGGCGGCCAACGACACCGAGATGGGTCTGATCGGCTACGTGTACACCGAGGACCTGGCCAGGGGTCTGCATGTGAGCGAGCGCATCGAGGCCGGCATGGTCGGCCTCAACCGGGGCGCGGTGTCGGACCCGGCCGCCCCCTTCGGCGGCATGAAGCAGTCCGGCCTGGGCCGCGAGGGCGCGTCGGAGGGCATCTACGAGTTCTGCGAGACCCAGTACATAGCCGCCGACTGGTAGCGAGCCGGCAGTTCGGGCCGAGCAGGGGTGGTCAGCGGGCCAGTTCGGTGGTGAGGGCTTCGGCCAGGCGGTGGTACTGGGACAGGTCGTTGTAGAGGTGGGCGGAGATCCGCAGCAGCCGGTCGGGCGGCGCGGGCCAGATGAAGACGGGCACCTGGATCCCGTGCCGCTGCTCCAGCGCGGCCATCAGCGGATCGAAGATCTCGGAGCCGGCGTGGTCGGCGGGCGGCACCGGCACTGAGGCGATCGCCCCGACCATGTCGTCGGGAGCCGGCGGGTCGATCCCCAGGGCGTCGATCAGGATCCCGCGGCCGGCCAGGCACAGCTCCCGGATCGATCTGCGAACGCCGGGCCAGCCATCAGGGTGCATGGCCGCTACCGCGTCCAGCGCGTCACCTACGGTCAGCCAGGCGCTCGGGTCGTCGGTGCCGGTCCAGTCGAACTGGGCGTGCATGCGCCCGCCGTCGCCGGGCCAGCCGCCGTTGTAGCCGTGGCTGATCACGGCGTGGTACATGTCGTCGCGCCGGTCGGGTCGGACCCACAGGAACCCGGCGCCCTTGGCCGAGCACATCCACTTGTGACAGTTGGCCGTGAGATACGAGGCCCCCGACGCGGCCACGTCGAAGTCGATCATCCCGGGCGCGTGGGCCGCGTCGACCAGGACCCGCACGTCGGGCTCGAGCTCGGCCGCGATGTCGGACACCGGCATCACCAGCCCGGTAGCCGACGTCACCGCATCGACCAGCAGGATGCGGGTGCGCCCGGTGACCGCGGCCAGCACCGCGTCCACGACCTGCTGGGACGACTCCAGCGGGAACGGCACCCTGGCCGCCACCACCCGCGCTCCGGCCCGCGACGCCGACACCGCGGCTGCGTTGCGGCAGGCGTTGTACTCGTGGTCGGTGACGACGATCTCGTCGCCGGGCTCGAGGGTCGGCTCCAGCGACCGCAGCACCGCGTTCACCCCGGTGGTGGCGTTGTTGACGAACACCAGCCCGGCCTCGTCGCCGCCCACGAAGCCGGCCACCGCCCGACGGGCCGCGTCCAGCTCCCGCTGGTATTCGCCGCCCAGGAAGTACCTCGTGGGGTTGGCCTCCATCCGGCTGCGCACCCGCTGCTGGGCCTCCAGCACCGTCGCCGGGGTCGCGCCGAACGACCCGTGGTTCAGGTGCAGCACACCCTCTTCGAGCACCCAGGGACTCACGACCGTCAGGATCCTTGCTGGCGGCGCTTCTGGATGTTGGCCCACTCGTCACGGAGGCCGACCGTGCGGTGGAACAGCATGGGCGTGCCGGGATCGTGGGCGAAGTAGCCGAGGCGCTCGAACTGCACCACCTCGCCGGGCGCCGTCTTCTGCAACTCAGGCTCGAGCTTGGCGCCGGCGATCAGCTCGCGTGAGGCGGGGTTGTAGGACTCCAGCGGGTCGCGGCCGTCGGCGCCGGGAACCGGGTCGTTGAAGAGCCGGTCGTAGAGCGCCACGGCGGCGTCGACGGCGTGGTCGGCCGACACCCAGTGGATGGTGGCCCGTACCTTGCGGCCGTCGGGGGCCTGGCCGCCGCCGGTGTCGGGGTCGTAGGTGCAGCGCAGCCGGGTCACCTCGCCGTCGGAGTCGGTCTCGACGTCGTTGCAGCGCAGGAAGTAGCCGGCCCGAAGGCGGACCTCTCGACCGGGGGCCAGCCGGTAGAACTTGCGGGGCGGGTCGAGCATGAAGTCGTCCCGCTCGATCCACAGCCGCCCGGAGAATGGCACCTTACGGTCGCCGGCCCCGGGATCCTCGGGATTGTTCACCGCACGGCGATGCTCCACCCGTCCCTCGGGCCAGTTGTCGATCACCACCTCCAAGGGGCGGAGCACCGCCATGCGGCGCAGAGCGTGGCGGTTGAGGTGGGTCCGCACGAACGACTCCAGCAATTCGATCTCGTGCACGCCGTTGACCCGGGCCACGCCGATGTGGGCGCAGAACTCCCGGATCGCCTCGGGCGGGTAGCCCCGCCGGCGCAGGCCCCGCAGCGTGGGCAGCCGCGGGTCGTCCCAGCCGTCCACCAGGCCGTCCGTGACGAGCGTGATCAGCTTCCGCTTCGACATGACGGTGTGGGTCAGGTTCAAGCGGGCGAACTCGTACTGGCGGGGACGGTCGCCGGGCAGCGGCAGGTGCTCCAGGTACCAGTCGTAGAGCTGCCGGTGGGCGTCGAACTCCAGCGAGCACAGCGAATGGGTGACACCCTCGATGGCGTCGCTCTGGCCGTGGGCCCAGTCGTAGGTGGGGTAGATGCACCAGGCGTCGCCGGTGCGAAAGTGGGCGGTGTGGCGGATCCGGTACATGACCGGGTCCCGCATCAGCATGTTGGGGTGGGCCATGTCGATCTTGGCCCGCAGCACCTTCTCACCGTTGCCGAAGCGCCCCGCCCGCATGTCCCGCAGCAGGCTCAGGTTCTCCTCCACCGAGCGGTCCCGGCATCCGCTCTCGACCCCCGGGGTGCTGAAGTCGCCCCTGGTGGCGGAGATGGTCTCGGCGTCCTGGTCGTCCACGTAGGCCAGTCCCTGTTGCACCAGATGCTCGGCCCAGCCGTAGAGACGCTCGAAGTAGTCGGAGGCGTGGACGGCAGGGCCGTCGGGCTCGAAGCCCAGCCAGGCGATGTCGTCGGCTATGGCCTGCGCGTAGACGGCGTCCTCGCCCTCGGGGTTGGTGTCGTCGAAGCGCAGCCGGCAGGCACCGCCGTTCTCGGCGGCCACCTCGAAGTTGAGGCACACCGCCTTGGCGTGGCCGATATGCAGGAACCCGTTGGGCTCGGGCGGGAAGCGGGTCTGCACCCGCCCGGCGTAGGTCCCGGCCGCGTTGTCGGCCCGCACCTGCTCCCGGATGAAGTCCAGCGGCCGGTGCACGCCCCCCGCCTCGTCGCGCGTCCCAGCCACGAAGGAGTTACTAGCAGCCGACGACCGGTCATCCAACGAACCCGCTGACGGCATCGCCCGAGCGCGCCGTCTCGGGGAGCGTCACGTGTCGGCCTGGCCCAGGTAGGAGGCCCGCAGGTCGGGGTGGGCCAGCAGGTTCTCGGCGGTGTCGTCGAGCACCACCCGGCCGGTCTGCAGCACCCAGCCCCTATCGGCGATGGACAGGGCCATGTTGGCGTTCTGCTCCACCATGAACACCGTCAGCCCGGCTTCGTGGATCTGCTGGATCAGCTCGAAATTCTGTTGCACCAGCGCGGGGGCCAGACCCATCGACGGCTCGTCCATCAGCAGCACCCGGGGCTTGGCCATCAACGCCCGGCCCATGGCCACCATCTGCTGCTCGCCTCCCGACAGCGTGCCCGCCTTCTGGCTAAGGCGTTCCTTGACTCTGGGGAACAGCTCGAAGACTCGTTCGAGGTCGGCGGCTATGCCGTCGGTGTCGGACCGCAGGTAGGCGCCCAGGTCGAGGTTCTCGCGCACGCTCAGGCGCTTGAACAGGCGGCGGTTCTCCGGGACCATGGTCACGCCGCGGGCCACCCGGTAGCTGGTGGGCTTGTCGTTGACGACCTCACCGTCGAGGACGACCTCCCCCGAGGTCGGCTTGAGCATGCCGAGCAGCGTCTTGAGGGTGGTGGACTTGCCGCTGGCGTTGCCCCCCAGCAGGCACACCAGCTCGCCCCCGTAGATCGACAGGTCCACGTCCCGCAGGGCGTGGACCGCCCCGTAGTGGGCGTTCACCGAGCGCATCTCCAGCAGGGGCGTCACCGCCGCCCCGTCCTGGTCGTCGCTCATGACTCCTCGGTTCCCTGGCCCAGGTAGGCCTCGATCACCCGGGGATCGTTGGAGACATCGGCGTAGTCGCCCTCGGCGATCTTGGTGCCGTGGTCGAGCACCACCACCCGGTCCGATACCTCCCGCACCACGTCCATGTGGTGCTCGATGACCACGATGGCGAAGCCCCACTCGTCGCGCAGCCGGCCGATCATCCCGGTGAGTTCGGCCGACTCGACCGGGTTCATGCCCGCCACCGGCTCGTCGAGCAGGATCAGCTTCGGTTGGGTGGCCATGGCTCGGGCGATCTCCAGCCGGCGCCGGTTGGCGTAGGACAGGGTGAAGGCGGGCTGATCGAAGCGGTAGCCGACCAGCCGTGAGCCGAAGAAGCTGAGGACCTTCTCGGCCCGCTGGCGGATCTCGGCCTCCTCGCGCCTGAAGGAGGGGGTGTAGAACAGGGCGCCGAAGGCGTGCTGGCGGGTGCGGCAGTGCTGCGAGACCATGACGTTCTCCAGCACGGTCATATTGGCGAACAGCCGCACGTTCTGGAAGGTGCGGGCGATGCCGCGAGCCGTGACCCGGTTGGGGTCGAGGCCCAGCAGCGACGTGCCCTCGAAGAGGATGTCGCCCGCAGACCGCTCGACGGTGGCGGTGATGGCGTTGAACAGGGTGGTCTTGCCCGCGCCGTTCGGCCCGATCACCGAGACGATCTCGCCGGAGTGGACCTCGAAGTCGAGTCCGTCGAGAGCGTGCAGGCCGCCGAAGTCCACGCTCAGGCCGCGGGTCTCGAGCAGCGGAGCGCGCCCGGTCCCGTTGGCGGCGTTCGCGCCGGGGGCGTGCCCGGTTCCGTTGGCGGCGTCCGCGCCGGGGGCGCGCCCGGTTCCGTCGGCGGCGGTCATGTCGCCGGTGCGGCTCGCCCGCCGCCGTTGCCGTCGTCATCCTCGACCTGGCCCCTGAGCCAGGCGTCCTGGGCCATCTCCTCCTGGTGGAGCTCGCGCGACCGGCGCACACTGGGGATCAGACCCTCCGGGCGGGCCAGCATCATCCAGATCAGCAGGGCCCCGTAGATCAGCAGCTTGAACTCCGAGAACTCGGCCAGCAGGCCGGGCTGCTTGGGGCCGCCCAGTACACCGATCAGCACCGCGGAGCCGGCGATGACGCCCACGATGCTGCCCATTCCCCCGAAGATCACCACCACCAGGATCACGATCGACACCAGGATCAGGAAGCTGTTGGGGAACACCGAGCCGACCTTGGCCGAGAAGATCGCGCCGCTGAAGGATCCCAGGATGGCGCCCACGACGAAGGCCAGCAGCTTGACGTTGACGGTGTTGATGCCCATCGCCTCGGCCACCGTCTCGTCCTCGCGTACGGCCATCCAGGCCCGCCCGAGCCGCGACCGCTCCAGCCGCCACGAGACGTAGATGGCGATGGCGCAGAAGGCCAGCACCAGGTAGAAGACGCGGCGCGGGTCGGTGCCGGCCACGCTGGTCAACCCGAAGATCCCCGCGCCGGGGATCTTGGTGATGCCCTGGGAGCCCCCGAACCATCCCGACAGCCAGTCCGACAGGAAGATCAGCCGGATGATCTCGCCGAAACCCAGCGTGACGATAGCCAGGTAGTCGCCCCGCATCCGGATGACCGGCGCGCCGATGAACAGGCCGACCAGGCCGGTGATGATCACCACCACGATGAGAGCAACCAGCCACGGCATCTCCGGGTTGATCCTGGGGGACGTAGCAGCCGTGAGAACCGCAGCCGAATAGCTCCCCACCGCGAAGAAGGCCACATAGCCCAGATCCAGGATGCCGGCCAGCCCTACCACGACGTTGAGGCCCAACGCGAGCAGCACGAACAACCCGACGTTGGCCAGCAGCTCGTTGGTGAGCTTGCCTGCGAACAAGGGCAGGATGATCAGCGCCGCGCCGGTCAGCAGGATCAGCCCGAAGTTGGCCCGGTTGCGCCTGGCCCCCTCGAGCGAGGCGATATGGTCCCGGGCCTGGCGGATCCGTCCCCGGGCGAGCACCGCGAGGACTCCGGACGCGGCCGCGAGGCCCAGCGCACTCGTCCAGTTGACCCCTCCCCGGCGGGCATAGAGCCGGTCGGTGAGTGCCTCGAGCCTCATGCCCTCGGCCAGATCCACGACCAGCGGCTCCAGCACCGCCGCGCCCGCCACCGCGAGGGCCATGGTCACCACTGCCCGGCTGGTTCGCGGACCGAGCGTTCGAAGGATCCCGCCCGCCGCCCCGATCGCCGCGCCGATCAGCAGCCAGACGACTACCGCGAACCATGTGGCGTTGCCGAAGGCGAGCAGCTCGGCCAGCATCGGGCTCCAGTTGACCAGCGGCTCGCGCAGGTCGAAGTTGGCCAGAAGCACTGCCAGCAGCGACAGCCCGCCACCGGCGAGAGCTCCGCACGCCGCGCCGCCCGCAACCTCATGCGCGCCGGCTGCGTAAACCGGCATGCCCTCCCGCTTGATCTGGTGGCCTACCCGGTAGCCCGCCGCGAACGGCACTATCAGCAGGGTCAGGTAGCCCAGGCTCAGCACGGGCTTCACCACCACCCGCTCGTCGAGGCGCACCGGCATGTTCGACAGGGCGATGAAGATCTGCGCGACCGCTCCGACGGCGCCCATTCGCACCAGCCGCCGCCAATCCTGGGCCAGCACGGGCCGCGACGGCACCAGCGGCATCCCGGTCGGACCGCCCACCGCTCCCGTCTCCGGCGGAAGGGTGGCGGTCATGTCCGGTCCTCGGCCGGCAGACGCTCGCCGAAGATCCCGGCGGGACGCAGCAGCAGCACGCCGATCAGCACCGCGAAGGCCACCGCGTCGCGCAATTGCGACACGCCGCTGACCCCCAGCGGCTCCAGGATCAGCAGCGGGCCCACCGACTCGGCCACGCCGATCGACAGCCCTCCGGCCATGGCCCCGCCGAGATGGCCGATGCCCCCCACCACCGCCGCGCTGAACGCCTTGATGCCGGGCAGGAAGCCGGTGGTGTGAATCACGCTGCGGAACAGGATCCCCCACAGGATCCCGGCCAGCCCGGCCATGGCCCCGCCCACTGCGAACACCTTCACGATGGTGCGGTTCACGTTGATGCCCATGAGCGCGGCGATCTCGGCGTCCTCGGCCACCGCCCGCATGGCCTTGCCGCCCTTGGTGTGCTCCACCAGGTACCACAGCACCCCCATCGACACCGCGGCCACGACCACCACGAGGATTCGCGACCCTTCGATCTGCAGGAAGGTGTGCTTGTCCTTCACCCAGTCGGGCACGTCGGGGTAGGCCTTGGCGGCCGGGCCCAGCAGCACGATCGACGCGTTCTGGATGAAGAACGACACCCCTATCGATGTGATCAGGGGGATCAGCCGCGGCGACCCCCGCAGCGGCCGGTAGGCGACCCGCTCCATGATGACCGCCACCAGCGTGCACACGATCATCGAGACGATCACGATGAACACCAGCGACCCGATGAAGTTGCTCTCCCACAGCCCCGCGTCGGCGAGCTTGTTGGAGGTGATCATCCCGGTCATGGCTCCCACCATGAACACCTCGCCGTGGGCGAAGTTGATGAACCCCAGCACGCCGTAGACCATCGAGTAGCCCAGCGCGATCAGCCCGTACATGCAGCCCTGGGCCACGCCGGAGATGACCAGTCCCCGGAACTGGGCGCCGGTGAGGCCGGTGGCGTCGGGATTGGCCCAGCGGGCGAAAGGATTGTCGGTGTCGATCTCCTGCCAGATGAACGCCAGTATCCCGACGGCGACCAGCGTGAGGATCGCCACCCGCATGAACGTCAGGAACCAGTCGACTCCGGTCCGCCGCGCCCCGCGGCGAGGCCCACTGGTTCGGATCATCGCAGCGATCCTAGTATCAGCGCCGGATGCGCATGAGCGGCCAGGGATCGGGTTCGTCGGTGATGCCCACCACCACCATCGACGGTCCGGGATGGGCCAGCGACCTCTCGAGCACAGGCGGCAGGTCCTCGGGACTGCCGGCTCGCTCGGTGCGCACACCGAAGCTCTCCCCGAACATGACCCAGTCGGGGTTGCGTAGGGCCGAGGCGATGGTCCGGTCCGGGCCGAAGCGCTGCCGCTGCAGGCGTTGCACGTTGGCGTAGCCGGCGTTGTCGAAGAGCAGCACGGTCGTGTTGATGCCGTGCTGTACCGCGGTCGCCAGCTCCGTGGCAGTGAACAGCATCCCACCGTCGCCGACGATGGTGATCTGGGCCCGATCCGGCGCGGCGGCGGCCACGCCGATGCCGTGGGCGACGCCTGCGCCGAGGGTCCCCGCCCCGCCGGTGGCCAGATATGTCCGGGGCCGGCGGTGCTCGTAGCCGATGTGGGCCACGAAAGCGACCTGGGTGACGTCCTCGACGACGATCCCGTCGTCGGGCATCACCGACCGGATGGCGCGCAGGTAGCTGAGTTGAGGCTCAAGGTAGGCGATCCGCTCGAAATGCCGGGCCCGCAGTCCGGCGATCTCGTCGGTGCGATCGTCCCGGCGGCGGTTGTAGCGGCCGAGTGCCTCGATGAGCAGCCGGCACGCCTCTGCCGCGTCGCCGTGGACACCCACGGTGCCGGTGCCGTGCCGGTCCAGCTCGTCGGCGTCGATGTTCACCTGAACGACCGTCTGGGCCGGGTCCACTCCCCACTCCACGTTCGGGAACTCCATCCGCGTGCCGATTCCCAGCACGACATCGGAGGTAGGCCACAGATCGCGGCCGACGGTCAGGTAGGCGTGCAGGTGGTGGCGCGTGTCCAGCACCCCCAGGCCCATGTGCCGGGCGAAAACCGGCGCCTCCAGCATCTCGGCCAGTCTCCTGACGGGCTCAGAGGCGTCCTGGGCGCCGCCGCCCACCATGATCAGCGGCCGTCGGGCCCGCCCCAGGACCCGGGCGGCGTCGGTGATCTGGTCGGGGTCGATGGCGGGCCTGGTCGCTCGGGGTGCGTCGAGCACGCCGTCGGCGGGCTGGCTCCACACGTCTACGGGCACCTCCACCGCCACCGGGCGGGGAACGCCGGAGGCGAGTGCGTCGATGGCCTGCTGCCACACGCTGACCGCGTCGATGCCGCGCCCGACATAGCCGGTGTGTTTGGTCAGCTGGCGCAGCACCGCGGCCGGATCGGGCAGGTCGTGCAGGATGCCGGTGCTGCGGCCCCGCAATCCCGAGGGAACCGCCCCGATCAGGGCCAGCACCCTGGCGTTGCCCCAATAGGCGCTGGTGAGGCCGGCCGCGGCGTTGAGCATGCCCGGGCCGGGCACGACGCACAGCGCGGCCGGCCGGGCCGTGACCTGGGCCGCGCCCAGGGCCATGTAGGCCGCGCCCTGCTCGTGGCGGGTGACCACGGGCCGGATGTCGCGGGCGTCGACGAGGGCGTCGAAGAAGTCGTCGTTCTGCACGCCGGGCAGGCAGAACAGGGTGTCCACGCCCAGAGATCTGAGTCCGGCGACCGCAATGGAAGCGACCGTGGGAGTCTCAGACAGCTGCTGCGGGGTGCCCCCAATCGTCATGACTGTCGCCGGCCGGACTCGCCCGCATACCCGCTCGGCCTCTCAGCCGACTACGCAGGTGTTGACCAGCTCCCCGATGCCCTCGATGGCGGTGCGCACCACTGCGCCGGGAGTGAGCCACTCCTGGGGATTGCGGGCCATGCCGACGCCACCGGGCGTGCCGGTGGCGATGATGTCGCCCGGGTCGAGGGTCATGATCGTGCTCAGGTCGGCCACGATCTCCGCGGGACCGAAGACGAGTTGGTCGGTGTTGGACGACTGCTTGGTGACTCCGTCGACGGTGCAGCTCACGTCCAGGCCACGGCCGTCGCCGATCTCATCGACGGTGACCAGCGCAGGGCCGACCGGCGTGGATCCCTCGAAGGTCTTGCCGGCCAGGAACTGCGTCGTGCGGGTCTGCCAGTCGCGGACGGACACGTCGTTGAGCACTGTGAAGCCGGCGATGGCCCCGAGCGCCTCGTCCGGTCCGGCGTTGCGCACCTCGCGGCCGACGACCACGGCCAGTTCCACTTCCCAGTCGGTGTTGGTCGACACCTCGGGCGGCGGGAGCCGGATCGGGTCGGAGGGGCCCGTCAGCGCTCGGCGGTACTTCGCGAAGTAGATGGGCGCCGTGGGCAGCGGGCTGTTGGTCTCCGCCGCATGGTCCCGGTAGTTGAGGCCCACGCAGATGATCTTGTCGGGTGCTGGGATCACGGGAGCCAGGTCGGTGCCGTCTGCGGCCACCGCGCCTCCCGACTCGGCCACAGGCAGCCCGCCCGCCGTCACCGGCCCCGCTTCGAGCACCGACCGCACGTCGGGAGCGTCGAGCAGGACAATCTCATCGCCCGACAGCCGACCGGCACGGGTGGTTCCATCGATCCGGACGGTCACAAGTCGCATGGGGGATTCTCCGAGTTGTGTGGACGCACGAAAGCGCCAGACTACCAGCGTGTTCACGGGCGCCTTTGGAGGCTGCGAGGGCTGGAGAACTCCTCTGGCGGTGCACCGATGAGTCAGTTCGACACCGAGACGGCGGTTGAACCGGTGGGCGAGGGCCGGTGGGCGACCCACTTGTCGGCCGGCTGGAACATCGCGGACAACAGCAACGGCGGCTACGCGCTCACATCGGTGCTGAGAGCCATGCGCTCGCTGGTACCCCACGCCGATCCGATCTCGGTGACCACACACTTTCTCCGTCCGAGCAAGGGCGACACCGACGCCGAGGTGCGGGCCGCGGTCGTCCGCGCCGGCCGCGCCGTGAGCACGCTGCGAGGATCACTCTGGCAGGAGGGCAGGCAGCGGCTCGAGGTGCTGGCCGCCTTCTCGGACCTGCCGTCGGGCAACCGCCGCGGCCCGGAGATATCCGAGGCGCCGCCGTCGATCCCGCCGGTGCAGCAGTGCGTCCATCGGGGCAGCCTCGAGCAGGGCGTGGAGCTGCCGATCCTCTCCCGGGTGGACGTGCACGTGCATCCCGACCATGCTCCCGCGGGAGGCAGCGATCAGGCGCTCATCGACGGCTGGATCCGCTTCAACGACGGCTCGGCGCCGTCGGTGATGGCTCTGCCCTTCTTCGCCGACGCCCTGCCGCCCTCGCTGTATCCCCTGCTGGGCTTCATCGGCTGGGTGCCGACCATCGAGTTGACCGTCCACGCCCGCAGGGTGCCGGCGCCGGGATGGCTCCAGGTCCGCCAGGAGAGCCACGACCTTCACGACGGCCGGATGATCGAGTCGGGCTCGCTATGGGACTCCACCGGCGCGCTGGTCGCCACCTCCCGCCAGATCGGACTGCTGCTGACCTGAGGTGGCTGCGCCCGCCGCTACTGGTAGATGATCACGTCGGGCACAGGGTCCATCTCCAGGACATCCTCGGGGCTCATCAGCGGATTGTCCTGGTCGAAGAACAGCTTGAAGGCCGGACGTTGCGAGGGTTGGGTGATCGCGTAGAGCTCGTAGCCGTACAGCTTGGCCCGGGGACTCCCGATGCCGTCCATGTCGATCGACAACTCGACGCCGGGTTGCGTCACGATGACATCCCGGTTGTGCAGCATGCGGTCGGCGAACTGGTGCACCATCAGGATCTTGGGCGGCAACCTCTCCTGCGCCACCAATTCTGAGAGGTAGAGCAGCACCTCGTTCACCTGCTCGCCGGTGATGCCGCCGATGGCCCGCCCCGGACGGACCCCCAGCGGCTGGGTCGCGAACTCCGGGTCCAACGCCATATGGACGAACGGCTCCCGCAGGAAGTCCTCAAGGAGCTTCACCTCCGAGAGGGGATCGCTCCAGCCGATCTGGTTGTCGATGAACAGGAGCATTCCGTGCTCCCGGGCTGCCTCGACATAGGTGGCGATGCGGTCGTGGGGGAGCCGGTAGAGCCAGGTGCCGTCCGATGTCGGATTGGCCTGGGCGACGCCGGTGATGAGGTGGTAGGCCCCGACGGCGCCGCGGGGTCCGTTCAGCCGGTCATAGCGTTCTGTCCATTCGGCGATCTCTTCGGCCAAGTCCGCCGGTGTCCCATGACCGAGCACCCCCATGGCGCGCACCCCGGGATGGCCGTAGAACGTGACGATCTGGGCCCACTGTGAGGCCAGCCTCACCGGTGACGACCAATACCAGACGCCGATCTCTCCGCCCCCGGTCAGCAAGCGTCGCCGCTCGGTCAAGCGCTCGCTCCACTCCCCACGTTCGATGCGCACCCTCAGCGTGGCCTCGACCCGGCCGTCGGCGAGCCGCCGTGCGACGACGCGGGCCTCGGCGCCCCGGAGGGCGATGGGCGAGGTCGACAGCCAGCGCGAGGTCGACACCCAACTCCGGCGGGCCGCAGGCATGAAGCGCCTGGCCGGCTGCTGGATCTCGCCCCATTCGCCCGTGTCGGCGCGCACTTGCAACCCGAACTCGACGCGCCCGTCGGCATGCCATCTCGCGCCGATGCGTGCCTCGATCTCACGGTCCGGCACCGCCGGCTGGGCCGTGGCTACCGGATTCCCCCACACCAGCGTGGAGGAGACCGCCAGAGCGGCCGTCACCGCCAGAGCGCGTCTTAGAACGCGCGCGGGTAGGTGCACGCCCGTCGCGTCGGGGCGTGGTGTCTCCCGCTCCTGTTCGCTGCGCTCACGGGCCGCTCGGGCCACGGCCTCGCCCGTATGCAGCGAGTTCGTGCGCCTACTCGCTCGGCCTCTCGTCACGCTGGGGCGAACTCGAAGACGATGTTGGCCAGGCTGGCCTCGATGTCCTCAGGGTCGAGGTGGTGGATGACGGTGGTCTTCTGGGAGCCGCAGTCTCCGAAGTCGTCACAACTGATCGTGCCGATGACGCCGCCGTACCCGCTCACCGAGTCCAGGTATTGCCTGACGCCTGACCGGTCGATGACCAGAGTGCCGTCCTCGACCGCGGACGCGGCCACTATGGCTTCGAGCAGCAGGGTGGTGGCGTCGTAGGCATGAGCCCAGTACGGCGCGGAGGGCGGCTCACCGTAGATCTCGCCATAAGCGTCGAGCAGGCTCCCTGGGGTCTTTCCGGTGCTCTGATTGGACGTGGCCCCGAATCGCAGGTCCGGCCCCGAGAAGTAAACGCCGGCCGACTGCGGCAGCGACATGAAGCCGTCGTTGAGCAGGGCGGCGTCGGTGAGCAGGATCGTCTCGGAAAGGCCAGGCACTCCGGGTGCCTGATCGGTCAGGAAGTCGCCCGCGGGCTGGAAGATGGGAAAGAACAGCGCTTCGGGATTGCCGGTGGCGACCTCGGTCAGCACCGGCACCATGTCGGTGTCCTCCTTGTTGATGGCCGAGAACCCGGTGACGGTGCCCCCCAGCCGCTCGAAGCTGTCGGCGAAGGCTTGGGCTATCGACCGCGAGTAGGGGTCACCGTCGTGTATGGCTGCCGCGGTGGTAAGGCCCAGCCCGTCGTATGTGAATCGGGCCATGGTCTCGCCCACGTACAGGCCGTTGTTGGAGGTCCGGTAGTACCCGACGCTGTGGTTGAGGCCGGGATTGCCGGCCAGGTCCGACGTGAGGGTGGGCGACGTGTTGGAAGGGGCGATGAGCACCATCCCGGCGGCGGTGATGAGGGGTGAGGCGGCGACGGCTGCGGTGGAGCACGAAGGCCCGATCACGCCGATCACGTCCTCGTCGGCCACGATGGTCTGGGCCGCGGCCTGAGCGCCGTCGGATGAGCACAGGTCGTCGTAGCGGGTTCCGAGGTCGACATCGAAGCCGTGGATCGGGCCGAAGTCGGCTACCGCCAGCTCCACGCCCCGCTGGTTCGGTATGCCGAGGTAGGCGACGTCGCCGGTGATGGTGTTGAGCGAGCGGATCTGGACGGCGTCGCCCGGGTCCACCTCCACGGTGCCCAGCGAGCCGTCGCCGAGATGGTCGGCCTCCGGAACGTGAGCGGTGTCGTCGCCACCGCTGCAAGCGGCCGCTGCGAGCACGACTACCAATACGGCGCATCCCAGCGCGGCGAGGAGTCTGATACGCCCGCTAAACCGCTGCACGTTCGGACAGTACCGCCGTCCCGGGTTCGAGTCGGTTATTTCGAGAACAGTGCGGCGTAGCGGGTTCTCAACTCGGCCTTGAGGACCTTGCCCATGGCATTACGGGGCAGCCCGTCCACCAGCACGATGCGCTTGGGGTGCTTGAACCGGGCCAGGTCGGCCAGGGTGACGGCCAGGTCCGGGCCGTCGGCGCGAACATGAAGCGGTTTGCCACCTGTGGGGTGGTCAAGTGCTTCATGTTCGGCGCGGACCTCGACCGCATCGTGCTCCGACACGACGAAGGCGACGGCCGCTTCGCCGAGGTCGGGATGCTCCAGGCCCACCACCGCGGACTCCACCACGGCCGGATGGGCGTCGAGAGCCTGCTCGATCTCGACGGGGTAGATGTTCAGACCTCCGGAGATGATCATGTCGCCGGTCCGGCCCTCCAGCGCCAGGCGGCCCCGCTCGTCGAGGCGGCCCACGTCGCCGGTGATGAACCACCCGTCCTCGGTGCGGGACTCGGCGGTCGCGTCGGGCCGGCGCCAGTAGCCCGGGCCGACATTGGGACCCCGCACCTGGACCATCCCCGCCTGTCCCGCCGGCGCACATCCGTTCTCGCCCCACACCCGCACCTCGATGCCCGGCAGGGCGAAACCCACCGTGCCCGCCACCCGGGGCCCGTCGTAGGGGTTCGAGGTGATCATCAGCGCCTCGCTCATCCCGTAGCGCTCCAGCACCTCGCAGCCGGTGCTGTCGGCCACCGAGCGGTGCAGAGCCGCGGTCATCGGCGCCGATCCCGACACGAGGAGCCGGATGCCGCGGCAGGCCGCGGCGTCGAACCCGCCAGTCGCCAGCAGCCGGTGGTAGTGGGTGGGCACCCCCATCATCACGGTGGCTTCGGGCAGCTCGGCGAGCACCGGCGCGGCCTCGAATCGCTCCGGGAAGATCACCTCGCAGGCGCTGAGCATGGCGGTGTGAAGCGCCACCATGAGTCCGTGCACATGGAAGATGGGCAGAGCGTGCAGCAGCACGTCGGCAGGCCGGAACGCCCAGGCCTGGTTGAGGGTCAGCGCGTTGCTGGCCAGGTTGCCGTGGGTGAGCATGGCCCCCTTGGGGCGGCCGGTCGTACCCGACGTGTAGACGAGGGCGGCAAGGTCTTCGGGCCCGCGGGCTGCGAGGGCATCGTGGGGCTGCGCTCTGTAGAGCCCATCGGTCAGGGCGTCGGCGTCGCGCACAACCGCGGCGGGCTCGGCGTCGCCCACGAACCATTCGACCTCGGCTTCGGTGTAGGCCGTGTTGATCGGCACGTACACCGCGCCGAGCCGCAGCACGCCGAGGTACAGGGCCACGGACTCGACTGACTTGGGGAGCTTCACCACCACCCGGTCACCCGGCGCCACGCCTTGACTTCGCAGCCATCCGGCGGCCCGGGCCGAATGGGCGTCCATCTCCCCGTAGGTCACCGTCGGGCCGCCCGGAACGCGCAGCATCGGACGCTCCATCCTGCGCGCCAAGCGCTCTCGAAGCAGGCCGAAGAAGCCGCCGTCCACCTCCGAGAGTCTGCCCGGCATCGCGGTCGAGCGTCGCGGCCGCGCCATTTCGGTCGTTCTTGACGTAGTTGTGCCGCTCAGAGGTGCACAACTACGTCAAGAACGCGTTGACGGGCGACGGTCCGGTCGGCCGTAGCCTCGTGGGCATGGGGCTGGCGCCGGGAAGGAACGTTGTCCTGACCGGGTTCATGGGAACCGGGAAGACGACGGTGGGGCGGATCCTGGCCGACCGCCTCGGCTACGGCTTCGTCGACACCGACGAGGTGATCGAGTCGCGGGCCGGGCCCATAGGCGAGATCTTCGAGCGCGACGGCGAGGAGGTGTTCCGGGAGCTGGAACGGTCGGTGGCTCGCGAGCTGGCTGGGCGCACCGGCCTCGTCATCGCCACCGGAGGCCGCATGATGCTCGACGCGTCGTGCTCCGCCCGCCTGGAGCCGGTGGCATGGGTCGTCTGCCTGACCGCACCCCCCGACACCATCATCGAGCGCATCGGCGACACCGCCCCCAGGCCGCTGCTGGACGTCGCGGACGCCCCGGCACGGGTGCGGGAACTGCTGGCCGAGCGAGCCGAGGGCTATGCACGGTTCGCCTCGGTGGACACCGACGGCCGCAGTCCCGACGAGGTGGCCGACGCGGTGATGTCGCTGCTCGGGCTATAACTGCGCTATGGCGCTAACGATCCTGGTAGTCAACGGTCCCAACCTCAACATGCTCGGCACCCGCGAGACGGAGATGTACGGCCACGCCACCCTTGATGAGCTGATCGCCGGAGTGACAGCCCACGCCGAGTCGCGGGGCGCGGTCCTGCGCCACATGCAGTCCAACGTCGAGGGCGACCTGGTGGCGGCCATCCAGGCTGCCGCGGCCGGCGGTGAGGGGGCCGCCGACGGCGTGGTGCTCAACGCGGGCGCCCTCACCCACTACTCGATCGCGCTGCGCGACGCCATCGCCGCGGTCGATGTGCCCGTGGTCGAGACCCACCTGTCCAACGTGTACGCCCGCGAGGACTTCCGCCACACGTCGGCCATCGCCGGGGTGTGCGCCGGGGTCGTCACCGGCTTCGGCGCCACCAGCTACCGGCTGGCGGTGGACGCCCTCATCGATCTGCTGGGCGACTGACCGCCGGGACGAAGTGGTCGGGTTCCCCGTTCGCTGAGGCCGCCGTGGCTTCCGAGGTCGTGATGCTGGAGGTGGATGGCCGCGACGTGCGGGTGACCAATCCGGGCAAGGTCTTCTTCCCGACCCGGGGCGAGACCAAGCTCGACCTCGTCGAGTACTACCTGTCGGTGGCCGAGCCCCTGCTGCGGGCCATGGGAGGCCGGCCCGTGCTGCTCGAGCGCTACCCGGACGGAGCGGGGGGCAAGTCCTTCTTCCAGAAGCGGGTTCCCAAGGGCGCCCCCGAGTGGCTCACCACCACAGTGGTGAGCACCCCCAACGGCACCCTGTCCAACGCCATGGTGGCGACCGACCTCGCCCATGTGGTGTGGGCCGTCAACATGGGCTGCCTCGGATTCCATGTCTGGCCCTACCGGGCCGACACCCCGGACTACGCCGACGAGCTGCGCATCGATCTGGATCCCCAGCCCGGCGTCGGCTTCGACGAGGTGCGGGAGGCGGCCCGCGAGGTGAAGACCGCCTTCGACGAGTTGCAGATGACCGTCTACATCAAGACCTCGGGACGGCGGGGACTGCACGTCTACTCCCGGCTGGCGCCCCGCTGGGACTCCTACGACGTCCGGGCAGCTGCGGTGGCCCTGGCCCGGGAGATGGCCCGGCGCCGGCCCGACCTGATCACCGACGCCTGGTGGAAGGAGGAGCGGGGCCGGCGGGTGTTCGTGGACTTCAACCAGAACGCCCCCCACAAGACGGTGTTCGGGGCCTGGTCGGCCCGCCCCCGGGTCGGCGGGCAGGTATCGGCACCGATCAGCTGGGACGAACTGGACGACGTGCAGCCCGAGGACCTGACCATCGCCAGCGTCGGTGCCCGGGTGGCCGAAGTCGGGGACCCGTGGGCGGCCATGGACGGTGAGCCCGCCTCGCTTGAACCGCTGCTGGAGTGGCACGCTCGGGACATGGACTCCGGCCTGATGGACGCCCCCTGGCCGCCCGTCTACCCGAAGATGCCCAACGAGCCGCCCCGGGTGGCTCCCAGCCGGGCCGCCCGCACCGGAGAGGAGAGCGGATTCTGATGAAGCCTCGCCTGTCGATGCATCTGGTCAACTTCGCGGCCGAGCCGCCCGGAGAGTGGCAGCGCCTCTTCGACCTGGCCGTCGCCGCCGACCGGGCCGGCATCGGCCGTCTGGCGGTGTCGGACCACGTGGTCCACGGCGAACGCCTCGACCGCTACGCCGATCCGGCCCGGGGAGGCATGGCCGGTGGCCGCCAACCGACCGGCCCCGACGGGGCCTGGCTGGAGCCGCTGACCGTGCTGGCCATGGTCGGTGCCCTGACCGAGCAGGTGCGGCTGTGCCCCATGGTGCTGCTTGCCGCGCTGCGCCGGCCGATCGTATTGGCCAAGACGGCGGCCACCATCGACGTGCTCACCGGAGGGCGCCTCGACCTGGGCGTGGGCGTGGGTTGGCAGCAGGAGGAGTACGACGCCGCCGGCCTGGACTTCGACGCCCGGGGGCGCCTGCTCGACCACACCCTGGAGGTATGCCACGCGTTGTGGACCCGGGAGCGGGCCTCGGTCAGCACCGAGGAACTCAGCTTCGAGGGCATACATCAGATGCCCAAGCCGACCGCCGGGACCGTGCCCGTGTGGGTCAGCGGCACGGTCAACCGGCGCTCGATGGCTCGCCTGGCCCGCTTCGGCTCGGGCTGGATCCCTTGGGGACCCGACGCGGCCGACATCGGCTCGGGCATCGCCAGGATGCGCGAGGCGGTGGCTGCGACGGGCCGGGATCCGTCCGGAATCGAGGTTGCCGGACGGCTGCCCCTCCAGCGCGGCTCCGGCGGCGAGCCAGAGACCGGGCCCACGATGGCCGCGGTGCCCGGCCTGATCGAGGCGGGCGTGACCGACTTCGGCATCGGCCTGCGCCCGCCGTCCGGGGTCGCCGCGGCGGCCGAGTACCTCGGGCCCTGGGTCGATGCCTTCGAGGCTGCAGCCGGCGCCTGAGCGGCATGCGCAGCGGTCCCCGGAACCCGTATCTGGCCGACAGCGGCAACGCCATGGCCCACGGCCGGTGCGACCAGCAGGACAACACGCCGGGACGCGGCCCCGAAGGCCCGACCGAGGTCCTGGAGGCGGCCGACATCCAGTACACGCCGCTGGGACCGGGTCACTTCGGCGGTCTGATATCGGGGCGCTATCCGAACGGCCGGCGGGTGATCTGGTCCAACGGCCGCCAGACGATCACGAAGCTCGACTATGACACTCTGGAAGTGCTCGCAACGCTGCCCACCGGCACCGAGCCCGTCACCGATCCGACCGAACTCGAAGGGCTTGAAGCAGGGCTCGACGATCTCGACGGCGACGACGCCGTCGGCCACGCGGTAGGGATCGCGGCCCGGTTCATGACCGGACTGGACGGGATCTACGCGCTGCTCGACTGCGACCACACGCTGTTCCTGGGCCGCAAGGACCATGCCGCGGCCTACGTCGAGGTCGATCCGGACGACCCGGGCAGCCCCATCGTCGAGCGGGACCGCTGGTACCGGCCCGACGGCATCGACGGGTACTTCGTGGGGATCAACATCACTTTCGACGGCCGCCTGGTGATGACCACGGACCACGGGTGGGTGGTGTGCCTGGCCCGGGACTTCAGCACCTACGACGCCATCCAGTTGCCCGGAGCCGACACCGACGCCGCGGAGCATTGCGCCCGGCGGGCCGCCGAGCACGGCCACACCGGCTACGGGTGGGTGCGCACCAGCAGCTGCACCGGCGACGACGGGGGCATCTACGTCAGCTCGGTCGACACCATCCACAAGGTGGTCTGGACGGGGGAGCGGCTGTCGCTCGACCCCGGTGACGGGGCCTGGTCGGCTCGCTACCGCAACGGCGGCGGCGACGGTTCGGGCACGACGCCCTCGCTGATGGGCTTCGGGCCGGACGAGGACCGCTTCGTGGTGATCGGCGACGGCGACGACGTGGTCAACATCACGCTGCTGTGGCGCGACGAGATCCCGGAGGACTGGGAGCAGCTTCCCGGCGCCCCGTCACGGCGGATCGCGGGGATGGGCCCGGCCCACATGGGCGACCCGACCCGCACCGAGATCAAGACCGAGCAGTCGATCACCGTGTCGGGCTACGGCGCCATGACCGTCAACAACGAGCCGGCGTCCCTGCCCGACGGGTGGCCGGCCACCCGGGCCCGCATGTTCAGCTTCTTCCTGGGCCACAGGCCCGCCTACACGCCCTACGGCCTGCACAAGTACGAGTGGGATCCAACTGAGCGCCGCCTGCGGGAGGCGTGGGTCAACACCGAGGTGTCCTCGCCCAACTCGGTGCCCTTCGTGGCTCAGGAGTCGGATCTGGTGTACACCTGCGGCACCCGGGACGGCCAGTGGACCATCGAGGCCGTCGACTGGACCACCGGCGAGAGCCGCTTCCACTATGTCGTGGGCGGGTCGCGCTACAACACCCTCGGCGGCGGAGTCACCGTCGACGACGACGGCCGCCTGCTCTACGGCACCATCTTCGGCAAGACCCGCATCCTGCGCTGAGCGCCCGCGCCGGCTCATCCCGGCCTCATGTTGCGGAAGATGGCCTCGAAGGCGTGGTGCTCGGCGATGCGGCGGGCGATCACCGTGTTGGCCTCCGACAGATGCACTCGGGCGTCGAGGTCCAGCCGGTCGTTGAGGGACTGCTCCAGCCGGTCGCTGAGCAGCGCTCTGAGCCGCGGGTCGAGGTCCTCGTCGAGGAGATCCTCGATCTGGGGGCCGAGCACATCGTCGACCACGTAGTCGACCGACTCGTCGACGTCGAGGTCGCCGCCGAGCGCCCCGCCGGCCTGATTGGCGCCCTCGTAGGCCGCATAGTTGGCCGCGGTGCCCTTCATGGCCAACCGGCCGGCCTCCCTGCTCGCCTCCTTGGCGCCGCTCTTGTGGGCGACCGCCTTGACCCTGTCCACGACCTTCAGGGCGCCCCGCACGCCCGACGACGAGAGCCCCGGCAGGGGAATCAGGCCCAGAGCGAACAGCGAGGCCGTGCCGAAGTCGCCGTGCAGCGTGTAGTAGATCGACCGGGCCCCGTCGATGATGTCGCCGATGACGGGCACGAACGACGCCACGTCAAGCACGTTGACCATGCTGATCCCGCCGTCGGAGGTGTGGTAGGCGCGGTCGTCGAGCACCTGCCGCACCGCGTTCACCTCCTCCGCGGTCAGGTTGTAGTCGGCGAGGAAGGCCTCGAAGTCGGCCCGGCTCATGAAGCCGTCCGGTGCGCCGCTGCCGGCCGGGTCGATGGTGGCGGCGTGGGGCACCAGCGCCGACCACGCCGCGGTCTTGTCCAGGAAGGCGTCGATGTCGTCACGGCTCATCAAGCCGTCACGGTCGTCCGGATCGAACGCGAACTCGCCTTGGTGGACCCGGCTCAGGTAGTCGTCGTTGTGCTTGGCCGTCTCGACCTGGTCGAAGAAGCGGTCGTGGTCCAGCAGCCAGCCCGCGGCCGCCGCGGTGGCCGAGTCGGCGGAGTGGACCGCCCAGCGCAGGTCGCGGCGAGACAGCAGGCCATCGGCTTCGTCCGGGTTGCCGCGTGACTCGATCATGGTGAAGTGCTCCCGGATGCGCTCCAGCGCGCCCAGACCCTCGTTCATCTCCGGCCCCCCGGCCAGCACCATGCGAGTGCGCTCCTGGAGGTCCAGTGCGCTGTCCCGCAGTTCGCCGGCCACCCGGCGCGTGCCGCCACCGATGTCCGGGAGGGGGCTTCCGAGCAGCGACGCGGCCTCCGCCAGCGGACCTTCCAGCGCCCGCGCGTCCCAGTCGAGGTCGTCGGCTGCGGTCTCCATCCGCTGGCGCAGCTCCGTCGCCCGCTCAGTGTCCATGGCCATCAGATCTGACATGAGAAATAATGTAATCCCATGTCAATGGAAATAGCAATACGCGAATGAAGCAATCTGGGCGGGTTCCAGGCAGGCTGGGGGCGTGAGCGTCGGTCAGGTGTCGGATTTCTTCGCGGTGCTGGCCCTGGGGTCGCTGCTCATCGGCTGCGGCGGCGTGGTAGCCGCGCTGGCTCGAGGAGCCGAGGCCCGCGCCCGCCAGCTGCGGCCGGTATTGCTGCCGCTGGCGCTGGTGATCGCGGCGGTGTCGACCGCCGGGAGCCTGTACTACTCCGAGGTCGCCGGATACCCGCCCTGCGAGATGTGCTGGTACCAGCGGATCTGCATGTACGCCCTGGTGCCGGTGCTGGCGGTGGCGCTGATCCGGCGCGACGGGCGGGGCGGATGGTACGCACTGCCCCTGGCGCTGGCCGGCCTGGGGCTGTCGGTGTACCACTACCAACTGCAGCTGTTCCCCGGCCAGGGATCGACCTGCGACGCATCGGCACCCTGCACGTACCAGTGGGTGGACAGCCTCGGCTTCGTGTCGATCCCGTTCATGGCCGGCGGCGGCTTCGTCGGGGTCGCCGGTCTGACTCTGCTTTCGCTACGGTCGGGCCGATGAGCAACCGGCCCCAGGTCCACAAGTCCCGCCACGGTTCGCGACCGTCCGGCGGCAGCGGCTCGAACCCTCTGTTGAAGTGGATCATCGCTGGAGTGGTGGTGCTGGTAGCGGTAGCGGTGGGAGTCGGGCTGCTCGCCAGCAGGGACGCAGAGCAGGCGCAGACCGACGTGCCTCAGGTCTCCGACGTCAGCATCGAGGGCGCGCCCCTGCCGCGGTTCGAAGGCGAGGAGCCTGATCCCGCGATGGAGATGCGGGCCCCCGCCTTCGCGGCGACGTCCTTCGACGGCACCGAGGTGAGCGTGCTGCCCGGCGACGGCACGGCCAAGATCATCGGCTTCTTCGCCCACTGGTGCCCCCACTGCCAGCGGGAGCTGCCCCGGATCGTCGGCTGGATGGCCGGCAACCAGCTGCCCGCCGGAGTCGAGGTGATCGCGGTCAGCACCGCCGTCGAATCCGGCCGACCCAACTACCCGCCGTCGGCCTGGTTCGAGGAGGAGCAATGGCCCGCGGTGGTCGTGCGGGACTCCGCGGCGAACGAGATCGGCAACGCCTACGGCCTAAGCGGATTCCCCTACACCGTTGGGATCGATGCCGACGGCCGGGTCGTCGCCAGAGTCAGCGGCGAGCTCAACGACGAGGCCTGGGAGTTCCTGGTCGAGTTCGTCGCGCCCGACGAGGGCTGACGCCGGTCTCGCGACTCGTCGCCCGACGTCTGAGCCATAGTCTGTGGCGATGACTGCCCAGCGCCTGCCGTACCTGTGCGACCGCCTGCAGGCCTTCGGTGGGGCGTCGGTGTTCGCGGAGATGTCGGCGCTGGCGGTCCGCACCGGCGCCATCAACCTCGGCCAGGGCTTCCCCGACACCGACGGGCCGGCTGCGGTGGCGGAGGCCGCCGTCGAAGCCATCCGGGGCGACTTCAACCAGTACCCGCCCGGCATCGGCTACCCGGCGCTGCGCCGGGCCGTGGCCGAGCACCAGATGCGGTTCTGGGGCCTGGAGTTCGATCCCGACACCGAGGTGCTGATCACCGCGGGCGCCACCGAGGCCATCACTGCGTCGATCCTGGCGCTGACCGGGCCCGGCGACGAGGTGGTGACCTTCGAGCCCTACTTCGACATCTACCCGGCCGACATCTCGATGGCCGGCGCCACGTATCGCTTGGTGCAGCTGCGGCCGCCCGCCTACACCTTCGATCCCGACGAGTTGGCCGCCGCCTTCGGCCCCCGCACCCGGATGCTGCTGCTCAACTCCCCGCACAACCCCACCGGCAAGGTGTTCAGCCCGGACGAACTCGACATCATCGCCCGCTTGTGCGTCGAGCACGACGTGATCGCGGTGACCGACGAGGTGTACGAGCATCTGGTCTTCGACCAGAACGCCCATGTGCCGCTGGCCACCCGGCCCGGCATGGCCGACCGCACCGTCACGATCTCGTCGGGCGGTAAGACGCTGTCGTTCACGGGATGGAAGATCGGCTGGGTCTGTGCCGGCCCGGAGCTGGTGCGGGCCGTGCAGGCGGCCAAGCAGTTGCTCACCTACGTGAGCGGGGGCCCGTTCCAGCCCGCGGTGGCGGTAGGGCTGCGTCTCGGTGACGAGTTCTTCAACGGCCTTGCCGCCGACCTGCAGGCCCGGCGCGACCTGCTGTGCGATGGGCTGTCAGCCGCGGGCTTCGAGCCCGCCGTGCCCCAGGGCACTTACTACATCACAGCCGACATCCGCCCCCTCGGTGCGAGCGACGGCCTGGAATTCTGCCGCTCGCTGCCCGAGCGGTGCGGGGTGGTGGCCGTTCCCGTCCAAGTTCTCTGCGACGACGAGGCGATGGGCGCGCCCTTCGTGCGCTTCGCGGCATGCAAGCGCCCCGCGGTGCTGGAACAGGCTGTGGAGCGCCTGGCTGCTCTCGCCGGCTGACATGGACACGGCGGCCGACGCCGCGGGTCCGCGACTCGGTCAGGAAGTGGAGGCGAAGCGTTCGCGCAGCTCGCGCTTGAGGAACTTGCCGTTGGCGTTGCGGGGCAGGGCCTCGTCGAGGAACCACACGCGGCGCGGGTGCTTGAAACGGGCCAGACGTCCGTCGAGATGATCGGCCAGCGCGGCTTCATCGAGTTCTGTGCCGGGAACGAGAACTACTGCCGCGGCCACTGCTTCTCCCAACCGCTCGTCGGGCAGGCCGAACACAGCCGCCTCGGCGATCTGGTCCAGCTCGTAGAGCGCCTCCTCCACCTCCGAGCAGTGGATGTTCTCACCGCCCCGGATCACGATGTCCTTGATCCGGTCCTTGATGTAGATCCAGCCGCCGTCGTCGACCTCGGCGATGTCCCCGGTGCGGAACCAGCCGTCGACTATGGCCTCAGCAGTCGCGTCGGGCCGGTTCAGGTAGCCCTTCATCACGTTGGGGCCCCGCAGCCGCAGCTCTCCGCGCTGGCCCGGATCGAGGGTCACGTCGTTCTCGTCGACGACTATGGCCTCCATGCACGGCACCAGCGGTCCCACCGACGACGGGTTGGCCACATAGAACTCGTTGCTTATGGCGGTGGCGATACCGGCCGTCTCGGTCAGCCCGTAGCCGACGCCGGGACGCCCCTGGGACAGCCCGTCGTCGATCCGCCGTACGAGATCGGTGGGGATGGCCGCGCCTCCGCCCCCCATCGAGCGCAGCGACGACGTGTCGGTGTTCTCCCAGTCGGGATGCTGCAGCATCTCCCGGGACATGCTGGGCACCCCCGTGAAGACGGTGACCCCCTCCCGCTCGATCAGCCGCAGGGCCTCCGCCGCGTCCCAGCGGTACATCATCACCAGGCAGCCGCCCGCGATGGAGACCGTGTGCAGCACGCAGTTGCAGCCGGTGACATGGAACAGCGGCACCGGCAGCAGGGCCACCAGTGGCGGAGCCTCAGGGGGTGGCTCCTCGCTGCCGGAGCGGGCCATGCGCTGGGCTCGGGCCGCGTCACCGGAGGCGGTCAGCAGGATCATGTTCATCAGGTTGTGAACCACGGCGCGGTGGGTGAGTTGGGCGCCCTTGGGGAAGCCGGTCGTGCCCGAGGTGTAGAAGATGAGGGCGTCGTCGTCGGGGTCGATGTCCGCGTCGGGGAGGGCATCGGGTGCGTTCGCAGGGTCCGCGACCGCCTCCCACGGCAGCGCCGGCGCGGGCAAGTCGCCGTCATGGCGGGCCACGACGAGGGGGACCTCGCCGCGGGCCGGTCCCAGCCTCTCCAATCGCTCGCCGTCGAGGATCAGTGCAACCGGCTCGGAGTCGTTCAGGGCGAACTCCATCTCCGGTCGCGTCCACCACGAGTTCATGCCCACCGCCGCCGCGCCCACCGAGATGATCGCCCAGTGGGACAGCACCCATTCGGGGTAGTTGCGCATGGAGATCGCCACCCGGGTGCCCGGCCCGGCGCCGTACGCAGTGCGCAGGTGATGGGCCAGGGCCCGCACCCGGGCGTGGGCCTCGGCGTAGCTGTAGCGCTCCTCGCCGTAGACCAGGTAGTCCTTGTCGCCGTGGGCCGCCGACATCGCCCACACCGCCCGCATGTCCGGCATGGCGTTGTCGTAGACCCGCACCGGCACGCCGTTGACCTCCCTCACCGTCCAGCCGAACGGTCCCCCGGGAGCCGTCAGCGAGGCGAGGGCCGCGTTGAAGTCGTCGACAAGTTCGGAGGCGTTCGGGTCGGCCGTCACAGGGGGGAGCCTAGGTCCTACCCTCACAAGCGTGGTCGAAGCGTTGCACATCGGGTCGGAGGTCGGGGCCGCTCTCGCTTCGGGTGCACCTGTGGTGGCGCTGGAGTCGACGATTTTCTCTGAGTTGGGCCTGCCCGAGCCCGCCAACCGCGAGTGCTTCCAGCGGGTTCAGGCTGCGGTGCGGGCCACCGGTGCCGTCCCGGCGCTCTGCGGCGTGCTCGACGGCAAGGCGGTCGTCGGCGCGAACTTCGCCCAAGCCGAGCGCCTGTTCGGCGGCTCCACCAAGCTCGGGTCCCGCGATCTCGGACCGGCAGTGGCTACCGGCCTCAGGGTGGGGGTGACCACCGTGTCGGCCACGGTGACGCTGGCCGCCGCCGCCGGTATCGAGGTGTTCGCCACCGGCGGCATCGGCGGGGTCCATCGCGGCGCAGACCGCAGCGGCGACGTGAGCGCCGACCTGGAGGCCCTGGCCAGCCACCCGGTGGCGGTGGTCTCGTCGGGAGTCAAGGCATTCCTCGACGTGCCGCTCACCTTCGAGCGGCTCGAGACGCTCGGCGTGGCCGTGCTGGGGTGGCGCACCGACCGCTTCCCGGCCTTCTACGTGCGAGACGGCGGGCCTGAGCTGTCGACCACCGTGCACGACGGGCATCAGGTGGCGGCCGCACTACGGGCAGCCGCCGCCCTCGGGCATCCCGGCGGGATCCTGGTGGCCAACCCGATCCCACCCGAGGCCGAACTCGACCGGGAAGCGATCGCAGAGCTGGTCACCGGCGCCGAGGCCGCGGCCCGGCGCGCGGGCGTCTCAGGCGGAGACGTGACGCCCGCCGTCCTGACCGCCCTTGCCGAGTCCACCGGCGGCGCGATCGTGCCGGCCAACATCGCGCTGGCCGAGTCCAACGCGACGGTCGCCGCCGAGATCGCCGATGCCCTCACCCAATACCCCGCAGCCGGACAGGGAGCCGGCCCATGAGCGACGAACTGCTGTTGCGGATCGTCACCGACCCGGATGTGATCGCCGACCCGTACCCACTGCTGCGGGAGCTACGGGAGACGTCGCCGGTGCACAAGAGCGGCTTCTCGGACTTCTGGGTCCTGACCCGCTTCGAGGACTGCCGGACGGCGCTGCGCGATCAGCGGTTGGGCAGTCCCGAGCCGGGGGAAGAGTCACCTTCGCTGCTGGCGGCGGCCCGTCAGCCGAGGCCCGACGGGACCCGCTCGTTGCTGTTCCTGAACCCGCCCGACCACACCCGGATCCGGTCGCTGGTGAGCCGGGCGTTCACGCCCCGCCGGGTGGAACGGCTGCGACCCGCGGTCGAGGCCATGACCGAAGAGCTCCTCGATGAGGTGGCTGAGGCGGGGGAGTGCGACCTGATCGACGCGCTCGCCTTCCCGCTGCCGGCCAACGTGATCAGCGAGCTGGTCGGGGTGCCGGTCTCCGACCGGGACTGGCTCCGGCCGCTGGTGTCGGACCTGGCGGCCACGCTCGAGCCGAACCGGCAGCCCGGGGAGACGGAGCGGGCCGACGCAGCCTCGACGAAGGTGAACCAGTACCTGAACGACCTGATCGACCGTCGCCGGGCCGAGCCGGCCGACGACTTGCTGTCGGGACTGATCGCAGCCAGCGACGGCGAGGATCGCCTCACCCAGCCGGAGGTGTCCGTCACGGTGTCGCTGATCTACGCGGCCGGCTTCGAGACGACGATGAACCTGATCGGCAACATGGTCCACACCTTGATGCGCCATCCCGATCAGCTGGCCCGGCTGCGGGCCGACCGCTCGCTGGTGCCGTCCGCGGTGGACGAGGTGTTGCGCTTCCAGCCGCCGGTGCAGATCGACGGCCGCTACGTCCGAGCCGACACCGAGATCGGCGGGCACGCCATCCCCCAAGGTCATGGAGTTCTAATGCTGCTGGGAGCGGCCAACCGCGATCCGGCCGCGGTGGACGATCCTGATCGCTTTGTTGTGGGCCGGAGCGAGGTGCCGATGCTGTCGTTCGGGTCGGGCATCCACTACTGCCTGGGCGCGGCACTGGCCCGCCTGGAGGGCCAGGTCGTGCTGCAGGCGCTGCTGGACCGGTTCGGAACATGGACGCCTCTCGACGACAATCCGCCCTGGAAGCGGAGGCTCACCCTCAGGGGCCTCGCCAGCCTGCCGGTCGCGTTCAGCTAGGCGTCAGTAGCCCTTCCACTCGGGCGGGCGGCGCTCCTGGAAGGCGGCCACGCCTTCGGCGGCGTCCTCGGTGCCGGCGTTCAACTCCACCGCCACCGCCTCGTCGTGGGCCATGGAGGCGCGGTCGGCGTCCAGGCTGCGGTTGACCAGCCACTTGGTCAACGCGAATGACCGGCTCGGGCCGCCGGCCAGGCGCCCGGCCCACTCGGCGGCCGCCTGCCACACCTCTTCGTGGGGCACCACCCGGTTGACGAGGCCGAACTCGTGGGCCCGCTCCGCGGGCAGGTCCTCGGCCAGCAGGAGCAGCTCCATGGTGCGACGCACGCCGATGATTCGGGGCAGCAGCCACGGCCCCAGAGCGTCGGGCACCAGGCCCCTGCGGGCGAACACCTCCACGAACTTGGCCCGGTCGCCGGCGATCACCAGGTCGCAGGCCAGCGCCAGGTGGGCGCCCATGCCGGCCGCGGTGCCGTTGACTGCGGCGATCGTTGGCACGTCGCAGTCCAGCAGCGCGTCGAACAGCGTGTACTGGCCGTCGAGCATCATGCGCCGGGCGTCGCCCATGATCCTGTCGGGCACCTCGGTCGAACGCTCGGGGTCGTCGTAGGAGTGGCGCAGGTCGGCGCCGGTGCAGAAGAACCGGTCGCCGGAGCCGGTGATCACCGCGCAACGGGCCCGGTGGCTGGTGTTGAGCCCGTTGAGGATGTCGCGGACCCGGTCCCGGCACGGCGGGCTCAGAGCGTTGGCCACCTCGGGCCGGTCGATAGTGATCCAAGCCACCGAGTGCCGGTGTTCGAGCCGGACCTGCTCATCGAGGGGTCGCTCATCGCTCACAGTCGGCCAACCTACTCGCCTCCGCATGGATCTCGGGAGGTTCTTGTGCTCGGTGTGCACAGAACTCGTACCAAGAATCCTGCGGGTACCTGGCAGACTCTCGCTCATGGCAAACACCGACGCGCTGGGGCTGTGGAACATCGCCGAGGCCGATCCCGACTTCCTGGCGGTAGTCGACCCCGAGCACAACCAGTTGACCTTCGGCGAGTTGGCAGCCCTCACAAACCGGATCTCCCGGGGTCTGCGGGCCGCCGGGCTCGGCAAGGGCGATCAGGTCACGACACTGCTGCCCAACTGCTTCGAGCAGCTCGCGCTGTGCCTGGCCGCCTACCAGAGCGGCCTGTACGTGACCACCATCAACTGGCACTTCGTCGGCGCGGAGATCAACTACATCGTCAACGACGCCGAGACCAAGGCGTTCATCGTTCATGAGCGCTTCGCCGAGGAGGCGGTCAAGGCGCTCGACGGCTGCGTCGTGCCCACCGAGAACCGGTTCCGCGTAGGGGGGCCGGTCGAGGGGTTCCGACCCTTCGACGAACTCATTGCGGCCCACACCGGCGACAGGCCCGATCCCGAGCAGCTGGCCACCGGGTCGTTCATGTTCTACACGTCGGGCACCACCGGCCGGCCCAAGGGAGTGCGGCGGGCACTGGATCCCCGGCCCCCCGACGAGGCCTCCTCCACCGCGGGAATGCTGCTGATGCTGTTCGGCTCCAAGCCCCACGACGGCAACGTCCAGATCACCCAGGCTCCGCTGTACCACACCGCGGTCAACAACTGGACCACTATGTCGTTGCATCTGGGCCACACCGTGGTGCTCATGGACCGCTGGACCGCGGAGGGCGCGCTGGAGCGCATCGAGCGCTACCGGGTCACGAGTTCGCACATGGTGCCCACCATGTTCAACCGGCTGCTGCAGCTACCCGACGAGGTGCGTTCGGGCTACGACGTGTCCTCGCTGCGTGCCATGGTGCATGCCGCCGCCCCCTGCCCGATCGAGACCAAGCGGCGCATGATCGAGTGGTGGGGCGACTCCATCTGGGAGTACTACGCGGCCACCGAGGGCGGCGGCACATCGGTGTCGGCCGCGGAGTGGATGGACCGGCCCGGCACGGTCGGCAAGGCCTGGCCCGGCTGCGAGGTGATCGTGGTCGACGAGGACGGTAACGACCTGCCGCCGGGCGAGTCGGGCACGGTTTACATGAAGATGCCGGGGGCAGTCTTCGAGTACAAGGGCGACGAGGCCAAGACCGCGGCCAGCCGCCTGCGAGAGTTCTTCACCGTGGGAGACGTCGGCTACCTCGACAGCGACGGGTACCTGTTCCTCAACGACCGGGCCAACGACATGATCATCGTGGGCGGGGTGAACATCTACCCCGCGGAGATCGAGGGCGAGCTGGTGCAGCATCCCGCGGTGGGCGACGCGGCCGTGTTCGGAGTGCCCAACCCCGACACCGGCGAGGAGATCAAGGCGGTGGTCGAGCTGCGGGAGGGCTGGGAGCCCGGCGACGGCACCACCAAGGCGATCCTGGAGTGGCTGCGCGACCGCATCGGCCGCCAGAAGCTGCCCCGTTCGATCGACTACACCACCGAGATGCCCCGCGACCCCAACGGCAAGCTCTACAAGCGCAAACTGCGGGACCCCTACTGGGAGGGCCAAGCGCGGGCCATCTGAGCGGCCGCGGGTCAAATTCCTGTGGTTGGGGACCTCAGAGGTCCTCATCCACAGGAATTCCGGTGGGGGGCCGTGATACTTGGGGCATGACAGACAGCTCCATCTCCGACGCCGAGGCCGCCAGAGCCCATCGCTCGCTCGGGCTGACGGCCGAGGTCGCCGACACCGACGCGTACACCAATACCGTCGAGCGCTTCCGGGCCCGGCGCATCGCCCTGCCCACCTTCGCGGAGCTGCGCGACCCGTCCACGATCCCGGCGGCCCGCCTGGCCGCGCTGGCCGGCGTGGACCGCAACGAGCCCGACGCGGCCAACCTGTTCCGGGTCCACTGGTTCGGGCGCCTCGACGGCAGCGGCCCCCACCCCGTGCCCGACTACGTGGAGCTGCCGCCGGAGATGACCGGCGTCGACGCCCGCATCGTGCTGGCCCTCGGCAACCGCTTCCCCATGATCCGGGCCCACAAGGTGCTGGCCGCCTACGCCTGCCTGGCCCCGCGGCTGGTCACCGGCCAGTTCGACCCGACCCGGCACCGGGCGGTGTGGCCGTCCACCGGCAACTACGCCCGGGGCGGTGTGGCCATCAGCCGGATCATGGACTGCCGGGGCGTGGCCGTGCTGCCTGCGGGCATGAGCAAGGCCCGCTTCGACTGGTTGGAGCAGTGGACGCTCGACCCGGCCAACGACATCGTGCGCACGCCCGGCACCGAGTCAAATGTCAAGGAGATCTACGACGCCTGCAACGAGATGGCTCTCGATCCGACGAACGTGATCGTCAACCAGTTCTCAGAGTTCTCCAACCACCTGGGCCACTACAGCGTGACGGGAGCGGCCTTGGAGAGGCTCTACGAGCATGTGGCCGCCGACCGGCCGGGCTCCCGGCTGGCCGCCTACGTATCGGCGTCGGGATCGGCCGGCACCCTGGGCGCGGGCGACTACCTCAAGGACCGCCATGGATGCCGGATCGTGGCCGCCGAGGCCCTGGAGTGTCCGACCCTGCTGGAGAACGGCTACGGCGAGCACAACATCCAGGGCATCGGCGACAAGCACGTTCCGCTGATCCACAACGTGATGAACACCGACGACATCGTGGCGGTAAGCGACGTGTGCACCGACTCGCTCGACGTGCTGTTCAACACCCCGGCCGGACGGGATCATCTGGTGGACCGGGCCGGGCTCGACGCTCAAATGGTGGGGCTGCTCACCCACATGGGCTACTCGTCGTCGTGCAATGCGCTGGCCGCCATCGCGGTTGCCCAGGCCCACGACATGGGCCGCGACGACGTGATCGTCACCGTGGCCACCGACGGCTCCGAGCTGTACGACGCCGAGCGGGAGGCCTACATCGGCCGCCACCACCGGGGCGGTTACGACGACGTGGCCGCCGCGTCGGCCTTCGGGCGGGGGCTCATCGACGGCGCGGGCGGAGAAGTGCGCCACCTGGCCTGCTCGGAGGCCGAGCGGCGCCGGATCTTCAACCTCGGCTACTTCACCTGGGTGGAGCAGCAGGGCACCGCCTTCGAGGACTTCGTGGCCCGGCGCGACCAACGGTTCTGGGACGGGATGCGCCACTTCGTGGATGAATGGGACGAGATGATCGTCGAGTTCAACGGCCGGACCGGCGCCCGCGACGACGACTGAGTGGAACTGGCAGTCGTGACATCGACCTTCGAGGGCTACGTCGAACGGCTCGAGGCGAGCCGACTCGTGCCCGAGGATGCGGCGACCTCCGACGCGGTGGCGACCGCGATCGGCGAACTCGACGCGGCCGTCGCCGCCGTGGAGGGCCACGGCTTCGAGCCGACGCCGTTCGCTCCGGCCCCGGAACTTGCCGCAGCGGCCGGCATCGAAGACGCCGAACTGTGGATCAAGGACGAGACGGGCAACGTGTCCGGCTCGCACAAGGCCCGGCACCTGTTCGGCGTCGCTCTGGCGCACCGGCTGGGAGATTCCGACGGCGACGGCAGCGACGCGGCGCCCTACGCCATCGCCAGCTGCGGCAACGCCGCGCTGGCTGCGGCGGTGGTGGCCCGGGCCGTTGGCCGACCTCTCGATGTGTTCGTGCCGACCTGGGCCAACGAAGCGGTGGTGGACCGCATAACCGATCTGGGCGGCCGGGTGGTGCCATGCGAGCGCGAGCCGGGCGTGCCCGGCGACCCCGCCCACCACGCCATGCTGGCCGCCATCGAGGCCGGCGCGGTTCCGTTCTCGTGCCAGGGGACCGAGACCCCGGCCACGATCGACGGCGGCCGAACCCTGGCCTGGGAGATGGCGGACGCCCTGTTGGAGCACGACGGCGGCTCGCCGGCTCGCCTCGACCGGCTGTTCGTGCAGGTCGGCGGGGGCGCGCTGGCCACCGCGGTGGTGACCGGCCTGGCCGCGGCGGCGGACCGGGGCGATCTGGCCCGCCTGCCCGTGGTCCATGCCGTTCAGCCCGAGGGCAACCATCCCCTGGTGCGGGCCTGGGACACGCTGGCGCTCGAGTCGCTCACGCCGGAGCGCGCTCCGAACACCCGGGACAGCTCGTACTTCCTCGACCGGATCGTCCGTGCTCAAGCGGTGCCTGAGGGCACCATGGACAACGGGAGACGGGCCGCGATCGCCGAGTCGATCGGTCCGATCGAGGGCGACCGGCTGCGGGAGTTGATAGGCCGCCTGCGCTACGATCCCGAGCGCTACATGCGGGTGTGGGAGAAGGAGCCGGTGTCGTACGCCTCGGGAATCCTCGACGACATCACCTACGACTGGGTCGACATAGTCGAAGCAATGCTGGCCTCCGGTGGATGGCCACTGGTCGCCTCCGAGGGCGACCTCCGGCGGGCCCACCGCCTCGCTCACGAACACACCGACATCGACGTGTGCCCCACGGGGGCGGCGGGCCTCGGCGGCCTGCTGGCCCTGACCGCGGCCGGCGACGGCTCCGAGGCTGCGGGCGTCTCTCCCCGCGAGCGGGTGGCCGTGCTGTTCACCGGGCGGATGCGCCCCGGCGACCCCGACCCGCTGGCCCACGAGGACTAGTCGGGCGGTGGCACCGATGGGGGAGGGCCGGCAGGACGCGGGCAAGGCGCAGCGGTTCGCGTTCGACTACAAGGCGCTCGAATCGATCGATCCCTTGCTGGGCAAGCAGCACCGCCACACCCTCGACGTGCTGATATGGACTCTGCTGGCGGGACGCCAGATCGAGGCGTGGCTGTCGGAGACCCTGGCTGCCCGCCAACTCGACACCTCCGGCTACTTCGCCCTGAGCGCGTTGTGGCTGGTCGGCCCGCCGCACCGGATGACCACGGGCGAGCTGGCCCGGCGCATAGTGCAGACCTCGGGCGGGGCCACCAAGACGACGCAGCGCCTGGTCAGCCAGGGGCTGGTGCGCAGAGTGGCCGACCCAGACGACGGCCGCCGCAGCCTCCTGGAACTCACGCCCAAAGGCCTGGGCCTGGCCCGAGAGACCCTGGACGTGGCCCTCGAGGCCTTCGACACCGAGATCGGGGCCCTCGACGAGGCCGAACGCGAGGGCTTGGCCGCGGCCGTGCAGCGCCTGGTATTCCAGTTGGGCGAGCGGCTCAACCGCTGAGACCGGCAGCCGCCGCCTTCGCCTCGTCTACAGCCGTCCGCAGGTCGGGGAGTTCGGCCTCGATCGCTCCGGCCCGGTCCAGGAACACGAACACCATGCGAGCCACCTGCTCCCCGGTGACCGCTTCCAGGCCGGCCGCGTAGGCCGCGCCCTGGAGGCGGTAGCGGGCCATTTTGGCGTCGACGCCGTCGTCGCCGGCGATGGTGTCGGTCTTCCAGTCGACCACCACCAGCCCGTCGGCACTGCGGTAGACGAGGTCGACGTATCCCTCGACCAGGCGCTCCCCGAACGACGCGGCCACGAACAGCTCCCGCCAGTGCGGGGAGGCGGCCGCCTCGCGGGCCACAGCCGTGTCGAGCGCGGCCCGGGCCAGGCCGGCCACAATCCTGGATCGGCCGCTGACACCCTCGGCCGCGGCCTGCCGATCAGCCAGGTCTTCGAGGCCCTCGCCGGTGGACAGGTCGACGTCCTGGAGCACGCCGTGCACCGCCCGACCGATGGCGGTTCCGTAGCGCCCCTTGCTCCACGGGGGCTGCTCGGAGTCGCCGGGGTCCTTGTCCAGGCCCGGGTCGTCGCCCGCCGCCGCTCCGCCGTCGCCGGCTGACAGCGCAGTGGGCGACACCGCCAGAGGCACCGCAGCCCGGGCCAGGCAGCGATCGCGCTCGTGTTCCCACTCGCCGCGCTCGGGCAGCGGAGCCCGCTGCGGCTCCACGGGAGCGGGCCGGCCGTCGACCGGGACCACCTCCTCGTCGGCCGGGCCGAGGAACGTCGAGCCGTCCACGGCCCCGGCCCCGGCCGCGCCTGCGTCGGCGAGGGCCCAGGCCGCCGAGTTCTCCTTCTTGCCGGTCTCGCCGGGATCTCTGCGATGCAGGCTCACCACCAGGTGATCGCGGGCCCGGGTGCAGGCGACGTACAGCAGCCGGAGGCGCTCGTGGGCGTCCATCTGCTCGTCGATCGGCTTCCACGCCTCGTAGTTCTCGGACTCGATCCCGCCCCGCAACCTCACCACCGGCTCTCCCGATGCGTCGAAGGCCACCGAAGGCCCGCGGGTGGGTGCGCTGAGCCTGGTGGTCATGCCCGACAGCACAACGATGGGGAACTCGAGGCCCTTGGCGGCGTGCACGGTGAGGATGCGCACGCTGTCGTCGTCGGTCTCGGGCAGGATCGTCTCGGTCACTCGGGCGTTGTCGGCGCCTTGCAGCCGGGCCCATGCCATGTAGTCGCGCAGGTTGGTGCCGCCGGCGTCGGCCCAGGCTCGGGCCTGGTCGATCACGAACCTGAGCCGCCTCCAAACGTCGCGTGGCCGCCCGCCGGCCACCGCGGTCTCGAAGGCGCCGCGCTCGCGAACCAGCCGGTCGATCAGGGCGGGCGGGCTGGTCCAGCGCTTGGCCCGGTGGAGCTCGGCGAGGTGGGCGATCCCCTCGGCCACCGGGTGGTCCGCCGGCGCGTCCTCGGGCAGCCTGCGAAGCAGCGAGAACCTGCCCCTGCAGGCCAGGCGCCAGTGAGCCAGGTCGTCGTCGCCGCAGCCGTAGAGCGGGGAGCGCAGCGCGGCGACCAGGGCCAGCTCGTCGGTGGGGTCGGCCACAGCCTGAAGGGCCGCCAGCACGTCTCGCACCTCGCGGGTGCTGTACACCAGCGAGGAGGACTCGGCCCGGTAGGGGACCCCGGCCGCGTCGAGGGCGTCCTCGAGGGCGCCCAGGCTGAGCCGGGACGGGATGAGGATGGCGATGTCCCCCAGCCTCACCGGCCGGGGCGCCGGCTCGGCCGGTGACCCCCCATCGACGTCCCACCGGTCCCGCAGGGCCGCGGCCACAGCCCGCGCCACCGACTCGGCCTCCCGCCGCCGCAGTTCGCCGGCGGAGGCCCGACCCTCGATGACGATCGGTTGCGCACCCAGGACCGTCACCGCAGGGCCCCGCGGGACCGGCTCGCGGACTGCGCCCAGCGGCGCGTACTCGGGCTGGCTGCCCTCCATCGGCTGGATCAGCTCACCGAACACGGCGTTGACCCAATCGATGACCGGCCGGGTGGAGCGGAAGTTGGTGGCCAGGCCCTCGATACGGCCCCGGTCCTGGCCGCTCGTCCAGTCGCGAGCCTCCAGGAACGTGGCGATGTCGGCTCGGCGGAAGCGGTAGATGGACTGCTTGGGGTCGCCGACGAAGAACAGGCGGCCCGGATCGGGGACCATCTCAGCCCAGCGGGCGGTGGCCGGGGCGAGGTCGCCGCAGCCCAGCAGCGCGGCCAGCTCGACCTGTATCGGGTCGGTGTCCTGGAACTCGTCGATGAGCAGGCACCGGTAGTGGTCGCGCAACGCCGCCCGCACCGCGGGTCCGTGGGTGTCGTGGCGCAGCACCTGGCGGGCCCGGACCAGCAGATCGTGGAACTCGAGGCGTCCCCGGGCTCGCCGCTCCTCGGCGGCGCTCAGCGTGAAGGTGGCCAGCCGGGCCACGAGGCGCCTCAACGCAGCCTCGGCAGCCGATCGGAGCGCTTGTGCGCAGGCCACCTTCAGGCGCCTGATGCCGTCGCGGGCGTTCTGAACCTGGCCGTCCCAGCTGCCGGCCTTGCCGAGATTGGTGCCCTTGCATTCCCGCTCCAGGGCCAGCAGCGCCTCGATCCGGTCGGTGCGATCGGCCGCGACCGCCTCGGTGGGAACAGCCTCGCCGGTCAAGGCCAGCAGCCGGCTGCGGTGCTTGGCGATGGTGTCGATGCGGGCCAGGAGCTTGTCACCGGGGTCCGTGCAGAAGGCGCGGATGCCGACCAGCAGGTCGAGCGCCCTGAGCGCTTCAGTGACATCGACGGGCGGAAGGTCGGGCTCGTGGTGGAAGTCCCAGCTCTCGAGGCGGTCCCAGTTCTCGTTCAGTTGCACGGCCAGCGCCCGGATCTGGCTAAGCCGGACCTTCTGCACTTCGAGTCCCAGCAGTGTCGGACCCATGGCGGGCTCGTCGAGGAGCACGTCGAGGAAGTCGCGCCACCGGAGGTCGAACTCGATCTGGGAGCCGATGTCGTCGAGCACCTCGACGCTGGGCGGCAGCCCCGCCTCCACGGGATGCTCGCTCAGCAGCCTCTGCGCGAAGGAGTGCAGCGTTCCCACCGCGGCGCCGTCGAGTTGCCGGAGCGCGGCCTCCGCCGCGGCCGCCCCGAGAGCGTCTCGAGTGTCGGGGCTGTGCAGCCGGTCCCGGATCCGGTCCCGCAGCTCGGCGCCGGCCTTCTCGGTGAAGGTGATGGCGGCGATGTTCTCCATGGCCACGCCTGATCCGATCAGCGCGATGACCCGCTCGACGAGCGCCCGGGTCTTGCCCGAGCCCGCGCCGGCCTGCACGAACAGCGTGCTGTCGAGGTCGGAAGCGATCCGGTGGCGCGCCGCTTGATCGGCGAGCGGCGGCGTGGTGGCCGTCATCGCGACGCTCCTTCGGTGGTCCGGGCGGCCTCGGAGCGTTCACGGTCGGGATCCACGAGGTCGAGGTAGCGGGCCAGGGCCGGATCGTCGCGCTTGCGCTGGAAGTCGCGCCACTGGTCGCGAGTGCCCATGCCGTCGGGGTCGCAGTAGCCGCACGGGACCCACGGCCTCCACACCGGCTCGTCGGGGTGCAGCGGGAACAGGCCGTCACCGACCCCGTCGATGATGGTGTTCACCGCCTCGAGAACCTGCCGGCGAGCGGTGTTGGTGGCGTAGCCGACATCGCTGAACTGTCCCTTGGTCGACACGAACCAGTAGGCGCCATGCCCGTCGGCGGTGCCCGCGATGCCGAGCAGGCTGCGGGCCGCGAGGTCGTAGAGGACGAGCTGGAGACGGTGTCCTCCCAGCGTCGGGTCGTCGGGGCCGAGCTTCTGGTAGGCGTCGGCGGAGCCCGTCTTGTAGTCGACCACCAGCAGGCCGCCGTTCGGGGTTGCGTCGACGCGGTCGATCGACCCCCGAACACTCACGGACCGCCCGTTGCCGATCTCGACGCTGACAGGGCCGCTCGCGCTGTGGGGCATCCCGAAGCCGAGCTCCACCGCCTCGGGCTGCGATCCGTAGCGGGCGCGCTGCTCGTCGTCGAAGTCGAGGAAGCGGACAAGGTCGGCGAGGATCTGGCGGCGGTCGTGCTCCCAGTAGAGCCTGCGCCCGACCAGGCCCCGCGCGGCGAGCCGGTCGCACTCCTCCTCCCCGATGGCGAGCAGATGGGTCCGCCACGATTCGGGCCAGCGCGCCTCGGGCGCGGGCACGGCGCCTTCGGCGATGGCCTCGGCCAGCCAGCGTTCGAGGATCCGGTGCACGAGGCTGCCGCGCTCCAGCGCGCTGATGCGATGCTCGTCGTCGGCGTCGTCGATGGCCTCGACCCTCAGGACGTGGCGCATGAAGTAGGCGTGAGGGCACCCCGCCCACATCTCCAACCGGGAGGCGGAGGTCGTCTCGGTGCCGCCGGCCGGGTGCGCCAGAACGTTCCCCCGGAGGTCGCCGGCCGGCAGGTTGCCGTCGAAGCGGGTGAGCCTTGGCGACATGCGGGCCCGGCGCAGCTCGATGCCCCGGAGCAGTTCCGGGCGCCGTCGCACACCTGGAATCCGGGCAAGCTCGCGCCATCCGCTCGCGGTGCGGGTGCGGGCGTCGTGCCAGTCGAGCAGGCACCGGGTGTCGTACTCCTGGGCGTGGGCCGGGAACCCGGTGCGACGCAGCCCGGCCACGAACGACGGCACCTCCTGGGCTTCGCCCGCCTCCTCGGTCAGCCACCGGCTCGGCGACCGGTCCGCGGCCCGGCGGAGGTCGCCGCGGGGGTGCAGCAGCAGCGACCGCCCCGCGGCGGCCACGACCGCCAGCAGCGCCCGGTGGTCGTCTCCGGGACGGTCGGCTCTGGCGGGCAGGTCGCCGCCTGCCACTAGCCGCTCCCGGTCCGGCAACAGGGCGTCGTCGTTGCGGCGGGCGGGGAAGGTTCCCTCGGCCATGCCGCACACGACGGCCAGGTCGAGCTCCACCCCGAGCGCCAGGTCGACCGGCCCGACCAGCACGCCTGCACCGAGGTGCCCGTGCCGGTGTGCGGCGCCCTCCAACTCGAGCCGCAGCGCCCGCCCGAAGGCGGCCACCGAGGGGTCGTCGTCGGTGCCGTCGAGATCTCCGAGACGGCTGACGGCGCGGTCCACCCTCTCCGCCATCTGCCGCTCCTCTTCCGGCCAGCTCCGGCGCAGCCGCCCGCCGAGGTATTTCTGGATCAGCTTCTGGCACCAGCCGGCCAGCTCGGTCCAGGTGCGCGGCGCCGGGCGGGGATCCAGGTCGGCGTGGAGCTCCTCGACGAAGCTCAGCAGCTCCAGCGAGCGCTCGGCGCTGCGCCGGTGCCGGTCACCGCGCCAGGCCTGCTCCTCGTCGGCGGCGTGATGGTCAGCCTCGGCGGTGCAGTCCTCGGCGTACCGGGTGAGCCTCCGCTTCCAGCTGTCGATCCCGGACTCCACCCGGGCGGCTCGGGCCTCCCGCTCCCATGCGGCGCTCGGCACGCCCTGCCATCGGTGGCGAGCCGCCGGCCCGTCGCCACCGGCGTCGGGGTCGGGTCGTCTGACGCTCACCGGGGCGCCGGCCAGCCAAGCCATCACGACGCGCCGGGAGAACCCGCGGTCTCTCAAGGCCAGCATGTCCAGCAGCGACCGTCCCAGCAGCGACGTCTCCACCGTTCGGGAGGTGGCGCCGCAGCGCGGGATGCCGGCCGCGTCGAGCGCATCGCTGATCAGCCGCACGTAGGGGCTCTCGACGCCGTAGACGATGGCGCATCGCCCCACCGGCGTGCCGGCTCGGGCCGCGTCGACCACGGCCCGCACGGCGTGGCGCACTTCGTCGTCGGCGTCCGAGACGCTGAGGGCCTCCACCGTGGCCCGAGCGCGGGTGCGCCCGCCTCGCCGTGCCGGGGCGTCGAGCTCGGCGCCGAGCCTGCCGACCGACGCGACCACCGCAGCGTCGGCGTCCTCGGCGCCTGTCGCGCCCGCGACGATCGTCGTGTCCGTCGCCTCGCCGACCGCTCGCAGCAGGCCTGCCTGGCTGTCGGTGATCCTCTGCGGCAGGAACACGATCATCGGCCCTAGCTGGCGCGCCACGGCAGAGGGATCGGCCCGCACCGCCGCGACCGCAGCCCGCGACAACTGCTGCTCGTTGCTGAAGCTGGTTTCGAGGTCGGCCGCGACCTCCCGGTGGATCCTCACCACGTCGGCAGCCCGCGGCGACTGCGCAGCCAGCG
Organism: Candidatus Aldehydirespirator sp.; assembly: GCA_965203635.1. Lineage (GTDB taxonomy): Bacteria > Actinomycetota > Acidimicrobiia > Acidimicrobiales > Aldehydirespiratoraceae > Aldehydirespirator. The sequence continues at coordinate 405,226 of OZ241903.1, read as the reverse complement.
CCCGGAGTTGCCCGTCCCCGAGTTCGGACAGCTCGCGGTGGGCTCGGGTGAGGGCCCGCTCGGTGGCCGGATGGGTCTCCACGCCCCGGAAATGCCCGGGATCGCGCCGCAGCACGGTGCGGACCGCGGCGGCGATGACCGTCATGGTCACTCCCCGGCGCCCCTCGGCGGCCATCGCGGCCCCTCCGAGACGCTCGGCGAGGTCGTAGGCGGTGTGGAAGGCGACGGCGGCAACCCCCCGGGTGCCGTCGTGCTCGCGACGGCCCAGCGCTCGGCGGGCGGCCAGGCCCACGTAGTGGTTGGGCACCACGACGGTGACGGGAGCAAGCGGGTCGCCGCCCTTGGCCCGTGCCACGGCCTCAGCCAGCGCCTCGTGGGCGGGCGGGCCGTAGCCCGTGGTCACCAGATCAACAGTCACGCCCGCACCCTAGAACGGCCCTGTGACACTCGACGCGACTCCCGATTCTCGTCGGCACTAGTTTCTGCGGGTCGCAGGAGCCAGGATGGCCGAGGAGGTGCTTGAGTGACGGTCTCCGCGGGAGTTGTGTCTCGTGTGCCGCTGGTGGATCTGGCGGGAGCGTTCGAGCCCGGGCCGCGGCGCGACGAGGTTGTGGACACCATCCGTCGGACCTGCGAGGACGTGGGCTTCCTGGTGATCACCGGACACGGCGTGCCCCACGGCCTAGTGCAGAGGGTTGACGCGGCCTCGCGCCGGCTGTTCGCCCTGCCCCTCGACGAGAAGATGGCCTGGGCCCGAGCGTCGGACAACTTGCGGGGGTACGTGCCGATGGGGGGTTCTGCGCTGGCACTGGCTCACGACGAGGAGACCCCGCCTGACCTCTCCGAGCTCTACACCGTCAGCCGGTTCGACGATCTCGAGGCCGCCATCCGGGCCGGCTCTCACCAGGGCCAGGACGAGGGGAGGGAGGCGTTCTTCGCGCCCAACGTGTGGCCCGACCCTGAGAGGGTTCCCGACTTCAGGGAGGCCCTCACCGCCTGCTACGCGGTGCTGGAGGACCTGGCTGCCAAGCTGATGCGGCTGATGGCGCTGGCGCTCGACCTGGACGAGCACTGGTTCGACGACAAGATCGCCGAACACATCACCGGCCTCGCCGCCCTTCACTACCCGGCCCTGGAGGGGCCGCCCCTGCCCGGGCAGTACCGGCGAGGTCCTCACTCGGACTGGGGCAGCCTGACGATCCTGTACCACGACGGCCAGCCGGGGCTGCAGATCCTGTCGCCCGAGGGCCACTGGGAGGACGTTCCGGTCGTGGCCGGATCGTTCGTGGTGAACCTCGGCGATCTGATGGCTGCGTGGACCAACGACCGCTGGGTGTCGACCCAGCACCGGGTGGTCGTTCCGAACGATGTCGAAGGCGACCGCATCTCAGTCGCCTTCTTCCACCAGCCCGCCTACGACGCGCTCATCGAGTGCATCCCCACCTGCACCTCGCCCGACGACCCACCCCGCCACGAGCCGGTCACCTCCGGCGAGTGGATCCGCCTGATGATCGAGAAGACCACCACCTACTGAGCGGCGCCTCTGGGGCTCCCCGTCGCCCGGCTGTCGGTGCTCGTCCCGGCTCGTACCGCGATCCACCTCGGGTGGATGGGCGCGGGTCAGCCTGTTCGGCGTTCAGTCCCAGTCGGCGATGCCGTCGACGCCGGCGATGCTCGTGGGCCGCACCCGCACCAGACACTCTCCGGGCACACCATTGCGGGCCCCGTAGGCCTCGGCCTGATCAGCGCCCATATAGCGCCCGCCGATGACGGTGGCGACCCGCAGCAGCTCGTCCGGGTCCTCGGTGAGCTCCACGGTCCTGTCGACCTTCACGAAGGCGTAGGGCGGCTCCTCGACGTCCACCACCAGCGAGATGCGGGGGTCACGCCGCAGCGCCCGAGACTTGCCTGCTGCGGCGCTCGTGTTGAACAGGACCTCGCCGTCCTCGACGATGAACCACATAGGAGCCACGTGGGGCCTCCCGTCGGAGGAGACCCAGGCCACCTTCGCCGTGCGGGTGCCGGTGGCCAGGAACTCCAGAGCCTCTTCAGTGGTCATCTCTCTCATGGCGGTCCTCCGCTCATCCAAATCCCGGCGGCTATAGGGAACTGTTTCCCCACTTCTACCGGAGTATTGGATCGCGTGACGGGTTCGGGTCGGCGGGCAGGTCGGTGATGAACATGTGGCCGGGTTCGTGGGTGATGGCGATCTCGGGACGGGCGTTGACGATGGCCAGCTGCGGGGTGACACCGCAGGCCCAGAACATGGGTACCTCGCCGTCGTGGATTTCCACGGGGTCGCCGAAGTCGGGAGCGTGTAGATCCTGGATTCCCATGTCGGCAGGATCGCCGACATGGACCGGACCGCCGTGGGCGTTGGGATAGGCCTCGGTGATCCGCCGGGCCTTCTCGACTGATCCGGCGGGCATGGGCCGCATCGACACCACCAGCGGTCCGGCGAAGTCCTCGGCTGGCTCGCACTGGCGGTCCGTGATGTACATGGGCACGTTGCAGCCCTGCTCGACGTGGCGCACGGGCAGCCCGGCCCGCATCAGAGCTGCCTCGAAGCTGAAACTGCATCCGAGCAGCACCGATACCAGATCGTCTCGCCACCAGGCGGTGGCGTCGGTGGCCGAGCCGGCGTGGGCGCCGTCGACGAACAGCCGGTACCGGGGCACGTCGGTGCGCAGGTCGCTGCCGGGAGCGCTCCGCACGGCCTCGGTGCCGTGTTCGATGACCTCCACGATGGGGCACGGCTCGGGGTTGCGGACCGCGAAGGCTACGAAGTCAGCGGCCACCGCCCCGGGCAGTACCACCAGGTTGGCTTGCACGCAGCCTGGGGCCAGATCGGCGGTGGGGCCAGTGTGCTCCCCAGCCCGGATCCGGAGCCGCTCCCGCTGCGCCAGGGTCACGACCTAGGGGACGTACTCGTAGACGGTGTTGGACCGGGTGGCGGCCGGGTCGTCGGAATCGAGATGTTCGACCACGACCATCCGTCGCACGCCGCAGTCGCCGAAGTCGTCGCAGCTGATCGAACCGATGATCCCGCCGTATCCGGACACGCCATCGAGGTACTCGCGCACTCCCGCCAAGTCGACCACGAGCGACTCACCCTCGGGCCGCGAGGCCGCCTCTATCGCCTTGAGCAGCAGGGTGGCCGCGTCGTAGGCGTGGGCCCAGAAGGCCGCCTCCGGCGCTGTGCCGTAGGCGGCCTCGTACTCGGCCAGGAGGTCGGCGCTGCGCCTGCCGGTGCTCTCGTTGGCGTTCGTGCCGTAGCTGAGGTTCGGCCCGGACAAGAACATTCCCTCAGACTCCTCCAAGCCCAAGAACGCGTCAGACAGCAGGCCGTCGCCGGAGAGCCGAAGCACGCCGTCGAGGCCTGACACGCCCGGCAGTTGCTGCACGATCGCGGCGCCCACCGTCCGCGAGACGGGGAAGAACAGAGCTTCCGGCGAGCCGCCTGCGAGGTCGGTGAGCGTCGGCACCAGGTCGGTCTCGTCGCGGGCGACCACGCCGATGCCGGTAACCGAGCCGCCGAGCTCTTCGAAGGACGCGGCGAACGCCTCTGCGAGACTCTGGGTGTAGGCGTCGCCGTTGTGGATCGTCGCGACCGCGTCGACGCCCTTCTCCTCGCGGAGGAACTGCGCCATCGTCCTCGCCTGGTACAGATCGTTATCCGAAGTGCGGTAGTAGCCCTCGTGACGGTCGGAGCTCGGGTTGCCGGCCAGGTCGGAAGTGAGTCGGGGGGAGGTGTTCGACGGGGAGATCATCACCTTGTTGGCGCCGGTCACCAGCGGAGCGGCGGTGACCGCGGCCGCAGAGCACGTCGTGCCGATCACGCCTATCACGTCGGCATCGGCGGCGATCTCGCCTCCGGCCCGTTCGCCGCCCTCGGGCGAGCAGCCGTCGTCGACCGGTGTGCCGAGATCCACGTTGAGACCGTGGATCGTCCCGTAGTGGTCGACGGCGAGCCGCACGACCTTCTCGTTCGTCGGGCCGGAATTCTCCTCGCTCAGCGTCAGGACCGACTGGATCTGGATGGCCTCGCCCGGGCCGACCTCCACGACCCCGAGTGACCCGTCGCCCAGGGCGTCGACGGTACTGTCGCCGCTGCCGCTGCATGCTCCCGCTACCAGGGCCACCGAGGCCACGACGGACAAAGCCGCTGCCAGCCGACACCTGACCCCGGCCATGATTGTGGGGCGTGGTGCGCTCACGGATGCGAGGCTACTTACGCCGCCTCGACCCTGGGCCGTTACGGCCCGCGGCGCGTCGGATGCCGCGCCTGTCACTCCCCGACTTCGTCGCGGTCGCTGAGGAGGACGATCAGGGCATCGAGCAGCGGCAGTTGGCCCTTGTGCAGCTTCGTACGAGCCGAATCGATCGTCCACCACGCCGCCTTGTCCACCTCGGGGTACTCGCGAACCTGGCCCGAGCCGGGAGGCCATTCGAGCTCGAAGGTGTTGCTGACCACGTGCGTGGCGTCGAAGTCCGCCTCGATCACCCATGCGCTGATCCGTTTGCGGCTGGGCGGACCGAACTCGCCGAGGAAGAGCCTCGACCCCTCCGGCGGCGGCGATCCCAACTCCTCCTCGAACTCCCGCAGGGCCACGGTCTCGGCATCGTCGCCTTCGGCGTACTCGCCCTTGGGGATCGACCAGGCGTGGACGTCCTTGCCGGCCCAGAACGGCCCGCCGGGATGCACCAGCAGCACTTCGACCACACCGTCGGCGTTCCGTCGGTGCAGGATCAGGCCGGCGCTTCTCTTGCTTGCCATACGTGCTGTGATCCCCGACAATACGATGCATACGAGGGTCCAGCCGAGGGGGAGCCATGAGCGAGACAGACCGGGCAGCCGAGCGAGCCGCAGCGGTCGCCGATGCCATGGACGACATCGCCAAGATCGACGCCCACGGCCGCGAGCACGGAGGCATCGACCGGGCCGGCCTGGAGCGCATCAAGGAGCGGCTGCTCGAGTTGGCCGAGCGCGACGACCTCTTCAGTGACGAGGACTTCCCGCCGCCGGACACGCCGGGCGCGTCGTTCAGCTACCGGATCGCGCAGAACGACGACGACGAGTTGGCGCTGTACGTCCAGAGCGTGGGCGATGGAACGTCGGCACCGCCGCACGAGCACAGGACCTGGGCGGTGATCGTAGGGATGCGCGGGCAGGAGCTGAACCGCCTGTACGGCCCGTGCGCAGGCGGCGAAGAGCCTGAGGTGCAGCGCGAGATGATGGTCGAGCAGGGCACCGGCGTGGCGATGCTCCACGACGACGTGCACTCGATCCACATCGAGGGCGCGGCAACCAACTTCCACTGCTACGGCCTCGCCCTCGAACGGCTCACAGGCCGCCTGTTCTGGCACGCCGGCAGCGGCCAGTGGCAGGTCTACGACGACGACAGCCAGATAGTCGAGGCCCGCCCCGGCCGGACCTGAGCCGTCCACTATCCCAGACGAGGTGTGCCCTCGGTGAGGGCGGTCTGCACGATGCGGCCGCTGCGATTGGCTCGGGTCTGGTCCCGTTTGGCGTCGGCCAGCCACACCAGTAAATCCTTGCGCCTGGACGGTGCTAGCGCCTCCCAGCCCGCGGAAGCGCCGTTCCCGGCCAGCGCCTCCTGAAGATCTATCGGTGTCTCCGGCGTGCGGTCACTCCGGTCGAGACGGACCCGGATCTTCACCGAATCGCCCGCCCCCTTGCCGATGGCGTCGCGGACCGCGCCGTTGAGGAACAGCCGGTGACGGCCGCCGCCGACCGGCACGAGTGTCGCAGTGAGTTCCGCCCCATCAGCGGTGCCCACCACCGGAACATGGCCCGGCACCCCGAACGCCTCGGACACAAACGCAGGCACGTCCAGAGCCACATTCATGATGTGCGCATAGTTCGACGGCAGCTCGTAGAGCACCCCCGCGAATCGCTGCTCGCCTGACTCCGACACTCAGCCTCCAGTGATCCTGTCGATCAGCATCCACATTCCGCTGCTGGGGTTTGATCGCGCTGCTCGGTCGTCGCCTAGGTGTTTGGCGTCCAGCGCCTTGGCTCGGACCTTGGCCTCCGCAAACCTCTCCTCCAGCACTTGGAGTGCTGGCTCGTCAAGGACCTTGTTGCACTTGAGGAGTCTCGTGGAGATCGCTTGCGCGTCGCCCCTCTCGATATGGGCGGTCTGGTCTTGGAAGTGGAGGACGAACCAGAGTTCGATGCACGGGTTGGATACAGCCACGCCGATGTCGTTTGCCTGGGCCTTCTCGATCGCCGGTGCCACGTTCGGATGCCTGTCGATGTCGAATACGCACCAATGCTCGTCGCTAGCGCGACCACGCCCGCGCCTGGCCTCCCTGGTCTCGTGGCGCTTCTGCTGTACTGCACGGTCTACGACGGTCATGGGAGCGCCGAGGCCGCCCTCGACACTCACCTGGACTCGGTTGCGATAGGCCCGGTGCCAATGGGTCAGATAACCGTGTTCGGTCTTCTCTCCCTCGGCAAAGACCGCGATCCGCCGGATCGTCCTGCTCGTCGGCGCCCGCCTTAGCGGCCGGCGTGGCCGAGAGTTCAATTGACCGCGGACAGGGCCGTCTCGACGGCGGACTCGAACTCCGCGGACGAGATGATCGGCTTGGCTCCGTACCACCCTTCCAGGTAACGCTTCCCGACAGCTTCCTGTTTGCGGGGCTCGAAATCGATGAGTTGGTACAGCTCGGTCTGGCCGTCGTTGAGCTTCTGGGTGAACCAGACCTGGTCGCGTCCCAGCAGCCGTTCCCCGACCGCACCCCCCATCAACGACGTGTCGTGGGAGTTGAACAGGAGCTGCGCGTGTCGTGGGTTCGTGTTCGGGTTCTGGTAGAGCTGCACCAGTTGTGCCACGAGGTCGGGGTGCAGGCTCGCATCGAGCTCGTCTGCAAGCAGGACTGATCCGGTCGTCAGCGACTCGATCACTGGTCCCACCAGCCCGAACCACACCAGCGTGCCGAGCGATTCGTCCACATTGTCGAGTTCGACATCGGCTGAGGTTCCCCGGTGAACCAGGTTTACGCCTGTCATCTCGCTGAAGTCCGTGGAGGCTGGAGCCGGGTCGTGGTCGGACTCGTCCTCGGTTCCCATCAGGATGTGCACGACCCGGCGGATCTTCTCCTGCATGGCGGGATCGGGTGGTTGCTGGCGGACGCCAGTAATTCCGAGGTCCGCTGCCCGCAGCAGCTGCAGGACGGCCTCGCGCCGGGGGCCGTTGTCGAGCATTTTCGCAGTGAGTACCTGGCGGGACAGCCGCGAGTCCGCCTCAGCGAGCCTCAGGTTGTCGAGGAACCACTGGTAGAGCGGCGACAGCACGGGGTGCTCGATCGCTGCTGCTGTGGAGAGGAACAGCGCATTGGGGCGTAGCAGGTTGAGGACCGCCCGGCTTCGGGGACGCTCGGCCGCGCCTAGCCGGATGGCCTCGCCCTGGCGATGGAACAGCAGGGCGGCCTTGCCTCTCGGGTAGTAGTGCGCCCACTCCTGTATCACCTGCTCGTCGTCCAGTTCGAAGCCGTACTCGTGGCGGACGCCGTGAAGCACGATGTTGACTTCGTAACGCGTCGGCATGCGTGAGGACTCCTCGTCGAGACGGAACGGCCAACGAGGCATACCGCCGCCGGGAACGCCGGACCGGAAGGATCCGAGAACGAGTCGCCTCATGTCGGCCATGATCTTCAGCAGGTTGCTCTTGCCGGAGCCGTTCGCACCGAAGGCTCCAGCGACGGGTAGGACGCGAACGGAGGATCCGCCGGCGCGCCACGGGACCATGCGGACGTACTGCTTCTCCGCCATGGCGGTGGCTAGCAGGGATAGTTCGATCTCTTCCTTGAACGAGCGGGCGTTCTCCGCTCTGAACGCGAGAAGAACTGAGGGCCGTGACTCGGATTGTGAGTTGTTCATATCGCTAATATCGCAGATAATCTGCGATTTTTCAACGTTAGGTGTCAATTTGGGCCCTCAGGGACGTCCTACGCTCGTCGCACGGACTGCTGGTTGTAGGCCCGGTCGCCGGGCCGCTCGGCTTGGTTTGGGCCCAAATTGAGAGTCGGGCGTCGGCTCGCCTGTTGTGGAGGGCGAAGATCGGACCCGGATGTACATCGTTGTCGGTGGCGAGGCGCTGTGCGGCTGCCGCAAAGGAGCGATCGGAGTCGTCGGGCGCATCCGCAGCCGCTTGGACGGTTAGGGACTCGTAGAGGCGTATCCGCTCGTTGGCCCCGGATGTGACCTCTGCGACCGTGGCGTCGTACCACGGCAGGAACTCCTCGGGGAGGGTGGCGCGCAGTCCCTCTACCGGGTCTTCGCCATGGCCGAGCAGCCCGGCGATCGTCTCGGGGGAGAGTCTGAGGCGTGCCGCCATGGCCTTGGCTGACACTCCGGCGCGAGCCGCGGCACGCACGGCCGCCGCCTCCCAGATCCGCGCCGGGGTAAGCCCGAAGATCACGCGGTGGGCGGCCACATAGGCGGGAAACTTCAACTTGAAGCGGGTGTGGGGCCGGGACTCGTCGGTCGTGAATCGAGCCACGTAGCCCTCGCGGTCGGACTCGTCGGCCGAGGCCATGCGGTCCATCAGGGACCCGAAGTCGGCAAAGCTCACCGTCTCGGCCCGGGGCCCTGGCCATTCAAGGCTTGCGGCGTCGATGTCGGCGCCCGTCTCAATGTCGATCAGGGCGATCAGGACCAGATCGCGCATCTCGCCGTAGTCGAGTACCACACGGTTGTCGGGGTAGATGATCTCGAACAGGGGAGTGACGCCCTCGGGAATGACGACGCGGTGGTACCTCTCGTGCCAGATGTGGGTCGCTTCGACGGCTTGGTGGGAGGTCAGCGATCCCCGGGTCGCTACGCGGACCCCGCCCTCGGGATGGGTGTAGGCGATCCCGAGTGACCCGTCCAGCTTCGCGGTGGTCTCCATCGGCTGTCCCGAAGGAATGGCCGGGGCATCGGGCTCAGATGGTCCGAAGAACTTCGGGAACGGCCGGGCTACTACCCGGCCAGCGTCGTCGAGGATGAGGCCTCGGCAGGCAACCGTCGCCTCGTTCCAAGCCCTCGAATACGTCGCCTTGGCCGTGTAGTTCAGGATCCTCAGCCGTCCGTCCTTCTGAACCGACACGAGCCTCTCGCCGATGGCCGCGTCGACAAGAGCGGGGTCGCAGACATCCTTCAGTTCAGCCATGATCCAAGTGTAATCAGCATATAAGGCATGATATACTATTATCCACTGAAAAAATATGACAGCTACGTTTGACCCGTAATATTGGACCGAGCGGCGGGACGGTGGTCCCCAAGGACGAAGGATGCGCCAAGCGAGAGGAGAGGCAATGACTGGCAAGACCAAGCAAGACCTTGATGGAGCGCCACCGGCAGACCTTGAGGCTGCCCGCGCCACAGCTTGGGAGGAGCATGAGCGGCGATGTGCCGACAACGAGCCGTACACGGACGGGGTGACGGTCGAGTCGCTGGCTGAGCGTGTCGAAGGACTGCACTGCTTGCACTCCCGGCCCGCCCAGTCGGGACAGGACTATGCTCTCGCCGTGAGCAGTGACGTCGGCCCCCGCTCAGTTGACAGCAGTTCTGATGAAGTCGACAGCGACGCTCCAGGTGAGTTGTCGTGGGTGGATGTCATGCCCGAGTGCGACAGGAGGCTGTTCGCTGAGGAGATGTCCCAGTTGATGGCGGAGGCGGCCGAGACCGACGATCTCGCACCTGTCGAACAGGCGCTGCGTGAGTGGCGGGTGACATCGGAGATCTACTTGGATCCCGAGCTCGCGAAGCGGCTCACCGGCCCACGGTCGGCACACGGCGAGCGCGTACCAAGACCTGTCCTCTAGACCCGAGGTCGCGCGGGCGCGATCGGGCCGCTCCTCCATCGCGCGAACAGCGCTGCCGCGACACCGAATGTATGCATATAGCATGACGACGCTATGGAACCTTCAGGACTGATTGCGTCGTTCGGCCACTACGTTGACAGCCGGGAGGCCACCGTTCTGGTGGGCGCTGGCCTGTCGCTAGATGCGGGCTACCCGGACTGGTCAGGCCTGTTGGCGAGCGTGCGGGATGCGTTACAGCTCCCCGACGTGGACGATCTCCCACTGCTCGCGCAGTACTACGCCAGCGAGAACTCCGGAGAAGACCTGCAGCACCTCCTCCGGCAGGAACTCCTGCTAGACCCGTTGCCTCAACCCACTCGGTGTCACCGGCTCCTAGCAGCGCTTCCGCTCGGGGAGATATGGACGACCAACTACGACGACTTGATCGAACGCGCCATGGGGGACGCCACGCGCGCATTTGTGCGGGACGACGACCTTGCACAAGGGGACGGCGGCACAGGATGCCGCGTCTACAAGATGCACGGCTCATTGACGAGTACCGATCAACCACTGATCGCAGCCAGAGACCAGTACATTCGGTACCCGGATTCACACAAGCGGTTCTGGGCATTGCTTCAAGCGAGCTTTCTCACCAAGAGCTTCCTGTTCCTCGGCTTCAGCTTTGACGATCCCAACTTCGACCAGGTCTTTCAGGCGATACGAAGAGCGCGTTATGACATTCATCGCGAGCACTTTGCTGTCATGCGGGAACCAAGTGATGAACGGGACAAGAAGCTCTTCGAGCTGCGACTCAAGGATCTGGAAGCCATCGGGATCAACGTTGCAACGATTGAAGAGTATTCTGAGCTTGAGGCGCTGCTCAGACAATTGATCGCACGCTGCCGACCATGTCGCCTGTTCATATCGGGATCGTCGTCTGAGGATAAGCCAGACACCGGAGACAGCTACCCATCGGTCGATCTGCCCGAGCTCATGTCAGAGTTCGCGGATCAACTTGGGGCCGCCTTCAAGGAAACGGCAGTCGCGCTGAGTGCTGGCGGGGCGTTTGGTGCTCGGGTCGGCTACGCCCTCGTCAGAGGACTGCAAGAGACTGGCGGGCTCCATGCCGAGCGGTTCGTACTGCTCAGGCGAAGCAAGGATCAGCCTCTCGACGAACCGAGCCACCGATACGGCAGCATCGTCTTCCAAGGGACAGACGAGCATGAATTGCGTGATTCGGCGTTCGGCGAGGCCCGCGCCGTTCTAGCGGTCGGTGGCGGATCCGGTACTGCCGACGAGATCAGGCGAGCGCGAGAGGATGGACTAGGAGTAGTGCCTATTGGCAAGTTCGGTGGTTCGGCGCTGGAGGAGTGGACTCGCATCAGCGAGGGTCTGGAGGACTATCGCCTCGGAGGGCTGCCTGTTGACCGCTCTGACTTTGAGTCGCTCCGCGACGGCGAGCCGGCAGAGTGCGCCAGAGCTGCGACTCGCCTGGCAGAACAGGCGTTGTATATTCGTCAGGGAGGCTGAGAGCATGACGAGTACCACGACCGCTGCGGGCGACGGCTTTGGTTCGCCGCTAGACATGCAGTGGTCTGCCGACCAGGTCGCCCACCTGCTGGCGCTCGCCGAGCAAGCCGATCGGTGCGACGGCTGGTTGACCGCGGACGATCTGGGTCGACTGTGGTTCGACTCGCCTTGCCAAGACCTGGGTGAGAAGTGGCGGACCGCCATCGCGAGTCTAAGCGAGCAATTTACCAACTTCCATGTTTTCTTGGCAAATTCTCCTGATTATCCTCGCTTGTTGCTCAAGACAGCTCATGCACCAGCGGTCCTGTTCGTTCGGGGCTCGCTCGACAGCAACGGCGCTGGCTCTATCGCGATGGTCGGAAGCCGTGACGCGAGCGAGCAGGCAGCCGATGCGGCACGCGAGGTCGCGGCCACCCTCGCTGACGCTGGCACGACCATCGTGTCTGGACTCGCGCGTGGTGTTGACACCGCTGCGCACTGGGGAGCCCTTGACGTCGGCGGACGTACGACTGCCGTCGTCGGCACGGGTATCGATGTTGTGTACCCGCCGGAAAACCGGCATCTCATCGAGCGGATCGTCCGTCGCGGCGCGGTCGTTTCGCAGTTCCCGCCAGGTCTCCCCCCGTCGAAAACCAGCTTCCCAGTGCGCAACGCTGTGATCGCCGGACTGTCCAGCGCGAGCGTGGTCATCGAGGCCGAGGAACTGAGCGGCACCCGCATCGAGATGGACTACACCCTCGAGTTCAAGCGGCCAGTGCTGCTGTGGGCGCCCGTGCTGGGCAAGAGACCCTGGGCGCGCACCCTCGCCGCCTCTGACGCCAACGTCCATCTCGTGTGCTCAGTATCGGAGATTCGGGAACTGGCATTCCAGAGTTGAAATGAATCAGGCGCTCGCCTCTCTCGGCGATTCACTGGCGTCCGACTGCGTCAGCGTGCCGATGCATGGTCCCGATGTGTGTCCGATTTGCCGGGGCCATCGGGACGTCACAGAGAGTCTTTGCGACAGCTGCGCGGTGTGCCACAGCAGTCTCGGATCACTCCGCTCAGTTGTGCCGATCTCGCTGTACGCGAAGCCTTCAACGATGCGAGACCGGCTGCGGGGCTACAAGGACGGCGACGACGCATCAACGCGCCGACGCCTGAGCCGGGATGTAGCCGCGCTCGTCGAACGGTTCTTCATCCAACACCGCGCATCGCTCGCCCACAGCTTCGGGTCCTGGGACGCCGTGTGCATCGTACCTTCCACCGGCCGCGAGCCGCCCCACCCCCTCGTCCAGGCGTTGTCGGATCATGGGGCCGGCAGTGTCGGGCCGCTCGAGCAACTGCTGCGCAGGGGGTCCGGCGAGATCGCACACCGCAAGCCCCATCGTCATGCCTTCGAGCCGGCAACAGAAGTCGCAGGCCGGCGTGTGTTACTGATGGACGACGTGTTCACGACCGGAGCAAGGTCGCAGTCGGCCGCATACGCACTGGCCGAGGCTGGTGCAGCAGTCTCGGCCATCGTTGTGATCGCCCGGAGGATCAATCCAGACTGGCGCCCAGAGGTCGCCGAGTGGTGGAGCCGCCAGTTGGCGATTCCCTTCTCGTGGTCTACGTGAACGCGCGTCTCTACACGGACCTGCGCTGGATCGGCGATGATCGAGATGAGGGCACAACGTCGGCAGCCTCACTGGCCTCCCTCACTCTGAACTGAAGGACGAAGAGCTCGAATAGCCGTCGTTTGAATGGTTAGGTGGTGCCGGATGTCGGGGGTCCTTCAAAGGCTCGAAGCGCAATACCGTGCCCGGTGGGTAGGTGCCAGCCTTCTTCCTTCCCGATACGCACGAGATAGAGCCCTCAGATTCAAGGTCTTTAAGTACTCGCTTGTATTGGGTTGACGTGTAGCGTGTTTCTTCTACAACAAATTGTTCAAGCCTGTTGACCCCAACGGTTGTTCCGGCGAAGCGATCTAGGATCGCTGTCTTCAATGGACCTAGATTTGGCTGGGGAGGAAAGAGCGACAGTTGGTCACCCTCATCTCCAGAGTATCGACATCCGGATTCGGGATCGACTCTCCACATCGCTCCCTTCATCCTGTCGAATCCCATAGGGCTTCGCGTGCCAAAGACCAAGAAATAGGCAGTTCTTCCCCGGTTGTGATTAATCACTTCGAAGTGTGTCACGAAGCGAAAGCCGCCAACACTGCGAAGTTGATCAACGTAGAGGTCGCGCAAGAAGGTCTTGCGGTCCTCTGTCGCTAGGTCTGATGCTAGGTGATGCTCCATCCCTTCCGTGCCGAAGAGTTCTGCGAAATGGTGGGCGACGCTGGGGGTCTCATCCGCAACAAATCGGTTCACGCTATCGTACATGAAGTTGAAGATTACTTCACACTTGCGGGCAGATAGCAGATCGCGTATCGTGGCCATCGGTACACCCGACCAACCGAAGGGGTCGATGAAGGCGAGCGTCGGTGCGAGGCGGCCTTGCGTGGCCGTCACCATCTGTTCTGCGACGTTTCTAAATTCATTGTTGATGGGATGAATGAAGACGTTGTTCGGTTTACTGCCGAAGTCGCTCCAGTAGTCTCTGAGTTGACCTTTGAGACTCTTGAAGCAGTTGGGATCTCTTTCTATGAGAATGAACGTGAACTTCGTCTGCGACATTCTCGGGAAATGAGAATGACTCATCAGAGTGTTCAAGGCTACGATGGGGGACCCTGGTTCTCCCTCGGCATAGATTCCGGGCCCAGCGAACCCGTCCAAGAAGATCACATGCGGGTTGTTTCTGGCTGACAGTATCGGGAACCAAGCGTCAAGATAGAATCGCAACAGGTTGTGTTTGGCTTGAGTGTGAGGTTCTATTGGCCACGTAGCTCGGCTAGTCAAGTCTAGGACCCTTCATAAGGCTCAGGCTGAGATGGATGTAGGCATCTCATCGTGGAATGAGCCGTTCAGTTCCCGGCCGCCAGCCTTGGGAGTCCGACCACCCCATTGCTTGAAGAAGAAAGCCACGTCTGCTGCGGCGCATTGATCCCGGAGGTCTAGGACCCACTCTTCGTCCATGGGGCGGGCGTTGTGGCCGCTCTCGCCTCCTGCGATGAGCCAGTGGATGGAGGAGAGGTCCAGGTCGGGCAGGGGGCCGAGAAGAGGCTCGGCGCTGATGAAGCGGACTGCTGCTGGGACAGCCCGGAGATGGTCGATACGGAAGGCGTAGCGCTGGGACTCGACGCTGACGCCCATCCAGACGTTCGGGGGCCAGTCCAACTGATCGGCCAGCGAATCCAGACGCTTTGAGCGCTTGGTGAGTATCTGGTACGTGTGGCGGGGTGTATTCGCCATGGTCTCGAAGACGCGTCGGATGAAGTCGAGCGGCACGTCGGCGTGGAAGAGGTCGCTCATGGAGTTCACGAAGACCAAGCGTGGTGCTCGCCACCGGTGGGGGAGTTCCAGCAGATCCTCGTGCAAGGTCAGGCCGAAGCCGGGGCCGCTGTGCTTGGGATCGCCGTCGTTCTGGTACCGGGGATTGCCCATGGCCTTGAGGCGCTTGGCAAGGGTGAGCGCGTAGCAGTTGTCGCAGCCGTGCGATGTGCGATCGCAACCGGTGCTGGGGTTCCAAGTTGTCTCGGTCCACTCGATTCCGGTCCGGTCGGCCACGGCCACCTCCCCTCTCGGCCAGTTATCCACAGGCTACTCACGGGTCCGCAGACTACGGACGGGCTACGACATGCCTCAGTGCTCGGGGTCGCTGTCGGCGGTACCAGTCAGCGCTTCGGTGAGGGCTTGGATTTCGGCTAGGGCGGATTGGAGGTCCTCGGCGATTTCGGCGGCTAGGACGGCTGGGGGCGGGAGGTTGTCGAGGTCCTCCAGGCTGTCGTCGCGGAGCCAGAAGAGGTCGAGGCTGACCTTGTCGCGGGCCATGAGCTCGTCGTAGGTGTAGCGCTTGAAGCGTTCGGACTCCTGGCGCTGGTGGCGGTCCTCAGGGTTGTAGCAGGCCACGAAATCGTCGAGGTCAGAGCGGGTCAGCGGACTCTGCTTGAGAGTGAAGTGCTTGTTGGTACGCAGGTCGTAGACCCACAGCTCCCTGGTCCAGGCCTGCTCGGCCCCCTCGCGGCGGCGGAAGAACAGCACGTTGGCCTTCACACCCTGGGCGTAGAAGATGCCCGTGGGCAGGCGCAGCAGGGTGTGGACCTCGCAGTCATGCAGCAGCCGGTGGCGGATCGTCTCGCCCGCGCCGGCCTCGAAGAGCACGTTGTCGGGCAATACCACGGCCGCTGTTCCGCCGACCTTGAGTAAGCCGACGATGTGTTGCACGAAGTTGAGTTGTTTGTTGCGGGTGGTGGCCCAGAAGTCCTCGCGCTCGTAGCTGTCCGACGAGGACCGGCCGAACGGCGGGTTGGTCAGCACCATGTCGAAGCGCTCGCTGGGACCGGAGCGCAGGGCGTCGTCCACATGGACCGGGGAGTCGGACTCGGGGCTCTCGATGCCGTGTAGCAGCAGGTTCATGGCGCACAATCGTGCAGGCAGGTCCGCGATTTCCCAGCCGGTGAACGCACCGGACCGCAGGTGGGCCACCTGGTCGGGCTCAAGGGGCATGAAGCGGTCGATGATCGATCGGTAGGCACCCAGGAAGAATCCGCCGGTGCCGCAGGCAGGGTCGCAGATGCGGTTACCGGGTTCGGGCTGCATCACGTCGACGATGGCGGAGATCAGCGGCCGCGGCGTGAAGTACTGGCCCGCGCCCCGGGCGCCCTCCTGGGCGGTTTTCTCGATCAAGCCTTCGTATGCGGCGCCCTTGAGGTCGGCGTCGTAGCTGAGCCACTCGTGCTTGTCGATAAAGTCCTTGATGAGTTGCTCCAGCTTGGCTGGCGTCTGGATCCGGTTACGCGCCTTGTGGAAGACAACGCCGAGCATGTCCTCGCCGGCTCCGAGTTCGGAGAGGATCTCGCTGTAGTGCGCTTCGAGTTCGGCACCTGACCGACTCATCAGCGACTGCCAGTCGTATTCGATCGGTACCACTCGCTCGCCGCCCAGCAACTCGTGCTGCTCGTCGGCCATTTTCAGGAACAGCAGATAGGTGAGTTGTTCCAAGTAGTCGCCGTAGGACAGACCGTCGTCACGCAGCACATCACAGAAGTCCCACAGCCTCTGCACTAGTGCCCTCTCAGACATGTGAACCTTCCTCGTGCACCGACCAGAATCGTGGCAGGCTCACTGCGCAGACGATCTGATAGCGCTCTTAGCTATTACATCTACCGCATGTTGAATATTCCAAGCGAGAAGGATTCCAGAATTCTGTATCACGCGGCCGAATGGCATGTGAACTTCATCAGCTGACAGAGGCAACACCTTTTCCTCATGTGGTAAGTATCCACTGATGACACCGGCCACCTTGTAGCTGTCACCGCGGATGGATACCAGTGGCCCGCCCGAGAACCCTGGGTTATTGTGACCATCAATCCAGAAGGAGGATGTAGGTCCTAGTGCAGCATCTCCATGGAACCCCGACACGATGCCTGACTTAACCAACGGTACGGGCACTGTCTCTGTACCACGTGACGTGCTCAGTCCGTAAGGAAATCCGTAGAAGCGTATGGCTTCTCCCAACTTGAGGTCTGGTTCAAACTCCGGACTCTTCCATTCAGGCAGAAGCATTCGAGGAAGATTCTGCTGGGCATATAGGACACTTATGTCAACCTCGCTCGTACAGTGTCCAACTAAGCTGACAGGAAGCGGACGCCAACCCCGCTCCCACTCTATCTCACAGTAGTTCGTCACTCCGCTGGCGACATGGCGCGCAGTGATCAAGTATTGATGATCTTTGAAGTCGATCGCGAACGTTGTTCCGGTTGCATCCCCTACTCGAATTCTGTACGTACCTGCAACAATATCTAGCTGTCCCATATCCACACCCTTAGGAAGAGCAGGTAGGTGAGCTGATCGAGGCTGTCATCGCGCAGCACATCGCAGGAGTCCCACAGATTCTGCACGCGGGTCTTCGGATCAGTGATCATATCGTGATCTTCGATTGGTTCGACTTGGAAGTCCGAGCGCCAGCGATGCGCTCCAGCAGTACGGATGCGGGCTCATCGCTCGGATCCTGGGGCACCAGCCGCCCGGAGAACGCCCGTGAGAGGATCGAACGTCGCAGCGTTATGGAACGGCGCTCTGCTCGGTCAAGGTCGGATTGTAGACGATCCTCGTTTCTCATGATCGCCTGAAGTTCAGCTACGAGCGCTTGTTGCTCGCTCAGAGGCGGGGCTGGGACTGGGAACGACTTGAGCGTCGTCAGGCTGAGCGAGGCGAGGTTGGTGGTCTGCTTACCGTGAGCCTCGAACCATCGTTGGCCCCACGTGTTGGCGTGCATGGAGATGAAGTAAGGATCGAAGTCGCCGTTGGCCAGGCGGGCGCGGAACACGTGATTCTGGTGGATGCAGTTCTCGATCTGACCCTCCCACACCCAGCCCCGACCGAGCTTGTCGCGGTCGCCGCCCTCGTTGAAGAGGATGTCGCCGGTCTGGAGCACGAGTTTCGTTGCCTTGTGAGGATCAGCTCGAATGGTGGTTACTTCTGAGAGATCGAGGAAGCCTCGCTGGACATTGGCGACCCGCAGGTACGGGAACTCAATGAAGTCTGGATCGCCCTCACGCTTCGAGTCCTTGGTGATGCCCCCTTTCAGCTCGGCGATCTCGCCAAGTGTCGTCCATGTCCACTCCGGGCGATCAAACGACTCTGCTGCTGCTGAGCGTTGGAGGGTATCGAGCCTTCTCCGTGCGGCGTTGAGAGCGGCTTCCGCGGCATCGAGGCGGGAGAAAAGTTCTTCGATGGCAGCGACGATTCGTTCCTGCTCTGCACGAGGCGGCAATTCAAGGAGAAAGTCCCGCATCTGCGCCCACTTGAGTCGCGGGCGATCCCCAGTGCTGTGATGAACAGCAAACATCACAAAGTCATGACTCATTAGTCGATATCGCAGAAAGCTCGGTAGAACTGGAAGAATCTCCGGTAGGACAATGAACTCGGCCGAACCGCACGCTTCGCGATCGACAAGGGCAACTTTGTTGAGGTATGGCCGAAGGCGTGCATATGCGACGTCCCCCTCGCAGAGGCGAGACGACTGTGACGAGTAGTCTGATGAACGCTCCCAGGCTGTGATCCTTGATGTGTAGCTCTCGACATGGTCAAGGCTGAGGTATGGGCGCAGGTCCGATGGGCTTGGGGTGACCTTTCCTTTTCGCGGCGCGAATATCTCGCCGAGTCTGACGCAGTCCCAGCTTCGAGGGAGGTCGCTGGTCATGCGGCCAAGACCAGGGTGAGTTCTTCGAGCAGAGATTGGAGGTCGTGGCCGAAGAGTTGGCGTGCCCTTCCTAGGCCGCCGTGGGTGCTGAACGGTAGGTTCTGCAGGTCTGCGGGGCTCACGGCGAGACTTCCGGCGATGCGTTCCTTGATCAGGCGGAGGTAGGCAGTTTGCTCATCGGTGAAGTTGCGGCCGAGCGTTTGCTGCTCGTGGAGCCAGGACTCGAAGCGTTGGTCGACTAGGTCTGGGTATGCGACCAACTCGTCGGTGTGGCCGAGGGCGTGGCGGACGAGGCTCACTAGGTCGGTGTTCACACGGTGGCCGGAGCCTTTGACCTTGGAGGCGTCGAGGGTCTCGTAGGCCTTCCACAGCGCTTCGGGTGTCCAGCGGTGGGGCGGGCGGCCTATGGCTTGGGCGAGTTCCTTGATGTCGGTGTAGGTGAGCCCGCCTGAGTAGGGCTGGCTGTAGAGGATCTGCAGGGCGGTGATCTCGTCCTTGTTGTCTTCGATGAACTGGCGGAACGATTCGGTCTGGGATCGGGCTCGGTCAGTAGCATCCTTCGAGTACTCGCCGGAGATCACCTTGTCCTTGGACGCCTCGTCGATCGCCTGCTCGTAGCTGCGGCGGACATCGATCAGCTTCTCGCGCAACTCGGCATTGCCGGCAATGGGCTGAACGGCCGCTGCGATCAGACGCATGCCCGTGGCCTTCACCTGCTCGGGGGTCGGGTCGTCCGTGCCGTGCTCGGCTGCGGCTTCCTCGTGCTGGCGGTCGGGGTTCAGGGCGTCGGTGATCTGGCGGACCAGGTCATCCAGCGCGATCCCGGCCGCCGTCTCCACCGCGACCCGGTCCTCGGCGGTGATGCGTCGATTCAGGCGAGCTAGGCGCGACGCAACCGATGACACCACAGCCTCGTCCGTTGAACCCAGCCCGACCTGGTTCAGCAGCCGGTCGAAGCTCACGCCCTTCTTGCGCTCCAGCGGCACGGTGTCGTGCAGGCCGGCGTCGGTGACACCCACCGCATCCACGATCACGAAGCGGTCCTTTATCTTGGCGTCGGGGGTAACCGCCCGCAGGTCGTTCTCGTCGATCACTCGCACGCCCCGGCCCTTCATCTGCTCGAAGAAGTTGCGGCTGCGCACCATGCGCATGAACACCACGCACTCGATGGGCTTCACGTCGGTGCCGGTGGCGATCATGTCCACGGTCACCGCTATGCGGGTCGGGTAGTTGGTGCGGAACTGCTGGAGCAGATCCTCGGGCTTGTTGCCGGAGTCGCCGGAGCGGTAGGTGATCTTCACCGCGCCCTCGTTGCTGAGGCCGAACTCCTGGCGCACGACCTGCACGATGTCGTCGGCGTGGCTGTCGTCCTTGGCGAAGATGAGCGTCTTGGGGACATGCCTCAGGAGGTCGTCCGGTCGGCGCTCCCGGTCGTCGAAGATCACGGGCAGCGAGTCCCGCAGGGTCCGCACAACGGTTCGGATCTGGTCGGGGGCCACCACCTTGCGGTCCAACTCGGCCGCGCTGTAGTCGATGTCCTCGTCGACCTTCTCCAACCGCAGCTGGCGGGTCTCGCGGTCGCGGAACTCCGTAACGAAGTCGGCCGGGACCGTGCCCCCGGACTCGGTGATCTCGGTGCGGATGCGGAACACGTCGAAGTCCACGTTCACCCGATCGGCCACCGCCTGCTCGTGGCCGTACTCCATCACCATGTTCTGCTCGAAGAACGCGAACGTCTGGATGCCCGGAGTGGCCGTGAGCCCCACAAGGAAGGCGTCGAAGTACTCCAGCACCTGACGCCACACCCCGTAGATCGAGCGGTGGCACTCGTCGACGATGATCAAGTCGTAGGACTCGATCGGCACCTTCGGGTTGTAGGACACCTCCACCGGCTGCTCCGGCGCCATCTCGAAGCCGGTGCTCTCGTCGAGACCTTCGTCGAACTCCTCGTCGCCCCGCAGGATCGAATACAGCCGCTGGATGGTGCTTACGTGCACCTTGGTGGCGGCTTCGGCAGCCATGTTGAGCTGCGACGATGCGAGCCGGCGGACGTTGTACAGCTCGGTGAACTTGCGAGGGTCGTCGGGCACGGTGAAGCCCTCGAACTCCCGTACCGCCTGGCGACCCAGGTTGGCCCGGTCCACCAGAAACAGGATCCGGCGAGCGCCGGCATGGCGCACCAGCCGGTAGCAGACGTTGGCGGCGGTGAACGTCTTGCCCGCCCCGGTGGCCATCTGGATCAGCGCCCGCGGGCGGTTCTCCCGCAGCGACTCTTCCAGGTTGCGGATGGCCTCGGCCTGCGCCGGCCACAGCCCTGGCGCTTCGGGCTCCAGCTCAGGCAGCAGCTGCAGGCCGGCTCTCAGCGTGGCGTACCCGCCCAAGCGCAGATGCTCGTCGACCCAGTGGGCCAGCATCTCGGGTCGGTGGAAGGTGAACACCCTCCGGCTGGCCGGAATCGGGTCGAGCCCGCAGGTGAAGCGGGTCTCGGTTCCTGTGGACTCGTAGCCGAACGGCAATGCTCCGTCCACCTGGAACGCGGGCACCCAGTCGGGCGAGGAGACCTGATACTTGCGAGTCTGGGGTTCGACTCCGGTGAGAGTGGTGCCCGCCTTCTTGGCCTCGATCACCCCCACCGCCTGGCGATCCACGAACAGCACGTAGTCGGCTGGGCCGGCATCGGTGGGCACCTCCCGCACGGCCACGCCCTGCGCCGCGGCCACCGCGGCGTGCTTGTAGTCCTGCACCACCCACCCGCACGCAGCCAGCTGCTCGTCAATCTCCATCCGAGCCCGCTGCTCGGGATCGAGATACTTCGATGACGAATCGGGGAAGTCAGCGGGAGTCACCGGCGGGCATCGTAGGCCGTCGCGTCAGGCTGTGATCGATAACAGCGGCTACTGCGTCAGTTGCGAGACGTGGCCGCATGGCAGGCAGCTACAACCGCGCTTGCAGCTCAGCCGGTGTGGCGTCGTCGACGAGCACGGCGATAGAGATCGAATATTGCAAAAAATACACGTACATTGCTGAGAATGATGGAGGACCGAGATGGCTGAGCACGAGTATCGATATTGGACCGAGTGGTCCGATGAGGACGGCGAGTGGGTCGGCCTGTGCGACGGGTTCCCCTTGGTCAGCTGGCTGGACCCGGACCGACGGACGGCGGAGGAGGGGATCCGGGCGGTGATCGCCGAGGCCGTCGAGCACCTGCGGACGCAGGGCAAGCCGCTCCCCGAGCCCGGAGTGGAATGGCCCCCGCAGGGGCAGCGGTTCGCCGAGCAGCCGGCAAGCTACCCGCGCTGAGACAGCGCCGAGCTGGCTAGACCGTGTCGCGTCGAAGATCGCGGTAGGCGGCTGCTACTGGCTCTAGTTCTTGTGGGGTGGCGCCGTGCATGATGACGGCGTCGCAGCCGAGGTCTAGCTGGTGCTGCACCGCGCGGGCGCACTGCTCGGGCGTGCCGGTGGCTGCCGGGGCGAGCCACTCGGTGGGGATGACCTCGGCCATTTGCTCGAGTTCCTCCGTTGTGGCTCCGGCATCGATGGCGCCCCGGCGCGTCGCCACCTGCGGATGCTCCCGGAACCGCTGGAGTGCGGCCAGGTCCCACCGGTTGGTGTTCACCAGCAGCTCCCCGTAGCCCTGCAGGTAGCTGGCCAGCCGCCCCACCGTCTTCATCATCCGGACCTCGTAGGGCAGGTGATCGCCGATGGTGGCGAAGCACGACCACACCCGCACCGCCGCGGGATCCCGGCCGGCCTGCTCGGCCGCGGACCGCACCGTCTCCACGCAGCGCACCACCGTCTCGTCGGTGAAGTAGGTGTGCAGGATCACCTCGTCGAAGCAGCGGCCCGCGAGCTTGAGCGTGTTCTCGCCGAAGGCGGCGAGGCTCATGGGCAGGTGCTCGTCGAGCGAAGTATCGAGACGCAGGAACGGGTAGCGCCCGGCCGGTCCGTCGTGGTTCATCACTGACTCGCCCCGGAACAGCCGGCGCATCAGCCCGGCGAAGTCCTCCATCTCGGCCGTCGTGATGTGGTTGATGCCCATCACGGTCTGCAACAGCGGGACACCACGCCCGATGCCCAGCACGAAGCGCCCGCCCGTGAGACTCTGCATGGTGCGGGCGAATGCGGCGGTGACCAGCGGATGGCGAGTGTTGCTGTTGGTGACGCCGGTCGAGATGGTGATCGTCTCGGAGACTGCGGCCGCCGCCCCGCACTGCGCGGCCACCTCCTTCTTGTTGTAGCGCTCGGAAATGAACACGGTTCCCAGCCCCAGCGCCTCGCCGTCTCGCACCTCCCGAAGCAGGTCCCGTGAGCTGCCGGGCTCGCCCGCCAGTGCATAGAAGCCCAGTTCAGGAAACTCGCTCATCGCCGTTCGCCTCCCAGGTGCTGCGACCTGCCGATGCTAATCGCGGTCATAATCGTGCCGATGGGTGGCGGCTCGAGACAGCACCGGCCGGGACCAGGCCTCTGGGGCGGCTGGAAGGCTTGGCGGAGCGACCGGGTGCTGCGTGCTGTGCTGGTGTTCGTCGCTCTCGCCGGTGTGGCCGCGGTCGTGGGGTTGGCGCTGCTGTGGCCCACCGGCGAGGGCCGGGACGCCGCCCAGGAGCGCGCCGACGAGATAGGGCTCAGGTACCAGCGCCTGGCCGCCACCGTCACCGAGGTCACCGACCGGGTGTGCAGCTACTCGGCACCCGACGACCCCCAGGCGTGCAGGACCATCACCACCCGCGTCGACGAGGGCCCCGCTGAAGGCACGCAGGTCGCCCTGCCGGAGTTCAACCTCGCCTACGACCGGGTCTCCATACGCATCTCACCGGGAGACAAGGTGATCGTCGGCTACGAGGACTCCAACGACTACTACTTCTTCGTCGACCGTGACAGGCGCACGCCGCTGGTGTGGCTCGCCGGGCTGTTCGCCCTCGTGGTGGTGGCGCTCGGGCGCCTGCGCGGGGCCCTGGCCCTCGTCGGGATGGCGGCCACGCTGCTGGTGCTGATCGCCTTCGTCGCCCCCTCGGTGCTCGACGGCAACGATCCGGTGCTGGTGGCGGTGGTGGCCGCCGCGGTCGTCGCCTTCGTGAGCCTCTACATCACCCATGGCCTCAACCCGCACACCACCGTGGCCCTCGCCGGCACACTCGCGTCCCTGGGGCTGACGCTGGGGTTCTCGTGGGTGTTCTTCGGGCTGTCGGAGTTCACCGGCCTTGCCACCGAGGAGGGTCTGACCCTGCCATTGATCGCCGGCGACGTCGACCTGGCCTCGCTGCTGCTGGGCGGAGCCATCATCGGCGCGCTGGGCGCACTCGACGACGTGACGGTCACCCAGGTGGCCGCCGTGGCGGAGTTGCGCTACCACAGCCCCCACCTACCAAGGCGCGAACTCATTGCGTCGGGCATCAGGGTCGGGCGGGAGCACATCGCAGCCACCGTCAACACGCTGCTGCTCGCCTACGCGGGCGCCGGCCTCCCGCTGGTGCTGCTGTTCGCGGTGTCGGACCAGTCGCTGGCCATGGTGGCCAACTCCGAGCTAATCGCGGTGGAGATCGTCCGGACGCTGTGCGGCTCGCTGGGCCTGGTCGCGGCCGTGCCGGTCACGACCGTGCTGGCCGCTCTGGTGAAGGCCGGTGCCGGTCCCCCGGAGTCAGCTGAGCCGACCGATGGGACTGGACCGGAGGGGCAGGTGGCGGAGGAGTCAGCCGAGCCCACACCCCGATGGGAGGACTTCGCTCCCGACCAGGACGAGCCCGAATGGTGAAGCGATCACCGTCGACTCTCGGGTCGGGCCGGGGCGTGCGATAGATCTCGGGTTTGTTCTGGGTGGTATATCCACAGAACCGACCCGAGAATCACCGGCGCCGGCGCGCCCGGTTGATCAGCCGGGCTGCCAGATCATCAGCACCAGTTGCACCGTGAACAGGATCGACAACAGGCCTGACCCTGCCTCCAGGCGCTTCTCGGTCCCTGTCGACGCGTCCCCGGCGCCCTGTGCCTTCAGGGCGGGCCTGATCAGGCCGTGCAGGACGCCGATCATGGCCACCCAGATCACGATGGCGGCGATCACCCAGCCCTCGGTCAGCGAGATCGCGTCCTCGGACATCTCGACCAGGGCGATCCCGAGCAGGCCGGCCACGATCAGCGCCGGCCCGTAAAGGCGGCGGGCGTTGGCCGCCATGGCGACCACCAGGTGCTGATGACCGGCGCCGTCGGCAGCCCGCATCTGCTTGCGCAGCAGCGGATGCACGAACACCGGGGCCAGAGCCACCAGGACCGTGAGAACGTGCAGCAATTCGACGATGTTGTAGGCGGTAGTGCCCGCAGCGAAGACCATGGGCCGACTCTATCCCGATGACCGATGACCGGCCGGGCGGACCGCTACGGTCCGCTCCGAGCCGAGACTCGTAGCATGGTGGGCGTGCCGGACAGCGCCGCCGCGGCTGCATCCGATCAAGCCGGTCTCCTGCTCGACCGGGCGGAGCTCGCCGAACGGGCCGACGTTCCCGCCTTCGTCGTCGACCTGGTGATAGAAGCCGGTCTGCTGGCGCCGCTGGACAACGGCTCCGAGAGCGAGCAGTTCGGCTCCGACGACGTCGAGATACTGGCCGCGGCCCGCACGCTGGTCGGTGAGGGTGTCGCAATCGAGGAGCTGGCCGCTCTGGCCATGCGCCACGTCACCAACGTCGAGAACCTGATCGACGACGCCATCGACCTCCTCAAACGCCACATCAAACGGGACAGCCCGGACCAGGCCGCACTGGTCGCCAGCGTGAACCGGCTCGTCCCGGTGGCCACCAAGCTCGTGGTCGGCCACTTCGAGAGAACCCTTTGGGCCAGGGCCATGGCCCGCGTCGCCGACGATCCCGCCATCGCGGCCGGCGCCATCCTCGTCAGGACACGACGCCTCGACAGGCGCGTCGACCCGCTAGCGGTCTATGCCTCGGCCGGCGCCGACCGCCTGCGCACCGTGTGGCTGCGACCGGACCAAGGAGTGGGCGTGGCGGCCATCGGCGAAGTCGAGGCCATCGAGCCGACGGGCAACGACCGGTTCTCGGCCGCTTCGGCGGCTCGGGCCGTGCTCGCGGCCCGGATCCGGCGCGACGAGCAGTCAGAGGGGCCGGCCCCGGTGCTGGTAGGCGGGTTCTCGTTCACTGCGAACACGGAAGCCGCGGGCAACGACTCGGAGCCGCCCAGCAATAGCGACAGCGGGAGTCCGCACCGGGGCCCGTCCTGGCGAGGGTTCGGAGACTGCCGGATGGTGCTGCCCGAGCTGACCGTGATCGATCGTGAAGACGGCACCTGGGTGCTGGCCGCAACCCGGGTCGGCCCCGACGGCGACGAGGCAGCCGCCGAAACCGCGCTGGAGCGGCAGCTGGCGGCCTTCGAGGCGGAGCCGCCAGCGACTACCGGTCCGGCCGGCTGGACTGCGGCTTCGGTGGAGTGCGACCGTGACGACTACTACGAGGCTCTCGTCTCCGAAGCCGTCGCCGCCATCGACCGGCGCTCCTTCCACAAGGTGGTGCTGGCCCGAACACTCACGCTCGATCGGAGCCTCGATGTGGTCGCGGTCCTCGACCGGCTCCGGCAGCGCAACCCGGCTTGCGCGACCTTCGCGTTCTCAGTCGGCGAGACAACCTTCCTGGGGGCTACCCCCGAGGAACTGGTCACGCTCGACGGCTCACGGCTGCACACCACTGCGCTGGCCGGTACCGCCCCCCGGGGCGACACCCCCGAAGCGGACGAGCGTCTCGCCGCCGGGCTGCTGGCCTCGGCCAAGAACCGGTCCGAGCACCGCTTCGTGGTGGACGGCATCACCGAGGCGCTGACCGGTCTGGGTCTGGTGGACCCGGCGCCGGCCGAGCCGGGACTGATGCGCCTCAATCGCGTACAGCACCTGCACACGCCCATCACCGCGGAGGTGCAGCGCCGGCGTACCGGAGCGAGCGACATGGATGTGCTGCGGGCCGCGGGCGTGCTGCATCCCACCGCAGCCGTCGGGGGCGCCCCCACCGGCGCCTCCCTGGAGTTCATTTCCCGCCATGAGGGCTTCGACCGGGGCTGGTATGCGGCCCCGGTGGGATGGTGCGACCTCGACGGCAACGGCGAGATGGGAGTCGCGCTGCGTTGCGCGCTGACCGGGCCGGAAGGAGCCTGCCTGTTCGCCGGGGCCGGAGTCGTCGCCGACTCCCTGCCGGCGGAGGAGCTCACCGAGACGGCGTACAAACTCCGAGCCCTCCTGGACGCAATCGACGAGCGCTGACGCGTGCACGCTGTCGCCCAATCCGCGGCCCAGCCATGACCGACGCCGTCTACCGCACCGTCGCGGCCTTCGCGGCCCGGCTGGCGGCTCTGGGGGTCGCCGACGCGGTGATCAGTCCCGGATCGCGCTCTACTCCGCTGACTCTGTGCTTCGACGCCCAGCCCGGGATGCGCACCTGGATCCAACTCGACGAGCGCTCCGCAGGGTTCTTCGCCCTCGGTCTGGGCCGGGCCACCGGCCGGCCCGCGGTGCTGGTGTGCACCTCGGGAACGGCGGCCGCCAACTACCTCCCCGCAGTGGTGGAGGCCTCCCACGCGGGCGTTCCCATGATCGTGTGCACCGCCGACCGGCCCCCGGAGCTGCGGGGCCGGGGCTGGGGCTCGCACCAGACCATCGACCAGGTGGGCCTGTACGGGACCGCGGTGCGCTGGAGCATCGACCTGCCGGTGCCCGACGAGGCCGGCACCGGTGCCGCCGCCGGATGGGCCGAGACGGCCGTCGCGTCGGCGTCGGGCCGCGACCCCGGGCCGGTCCATCTCAACTGGCCCCTGCGCGAGCCACTGGAACCGGAGTCGGGGGTGCCGGTACCGATGGCATCGGGTGCGGACATCGGAACAAGGCCCGTTGCCGGGGACGATGAACGGGGTCCGGCAGAGGTTCGGGAGCGTCCTGGCGCATCCTCGGACCGTCGGCGCGTCGCCGGGGACGATGACCCGGGTCCACTGGCCGAGGTGTCCGAGTTGGCCGGGACCGTCGCCGAGTGCGAGCGGGGAGTGGTGGTGGCCGGCCCGTGGCCGGGCGGGGGATTGGATCAGGAGCTGCGCTGGGCCGCCGAGGCGAAGCAGTTCGCGGCCTGGGCAGGCTGGCCTCTGGTAGGCGAGCCCCTCACCCACGTCCGCGGCGATCACCGCCTGGGTGACGGCCAAGGGCGGCCCAACGATGAGGGTGGCGGCGGTGGAGGGCGGCCGCAGCGGGCGATCGCCACCGCCGATCACCTGCTGGCCGACGAGGCGCTCGGCGAGGCGCTGCGGCCCGATGCGGCCGTCCTGGTCGGGCGCACCGCGACCACCAAGCCGGTCAGACTGTGGCTGGAGCGCACCCGGCCCCGACACGTCGTGCTCGTCGACCCCGAGGATCGCTGGGAGCACGCCGTGGTCCGCCTCACCGGCCATGTCCCGGCCTCCGTGGAGGCACTCAGCACGATTGCTTCCGGTGCCGCCCTGCCGGGGCGAGGCCGCGATGGCGGCTGGCTCGACACCTGGTCGAGACTCGACCGAGCCGCCCGCAACGCCATCAGCGGGGCCATCGCCGACAGTCCGCTGCTGTCGGCACGAACAGCACGAGCCCTCGTCGATGTCCTGCCCGCCAATGCGGTGCTGGTCGCCACCAACTCGATGCCGGTCAGAGATCTCGACGCCTTCGTCTTCGACACCGTATCGGTCACCTGCTGCGCCAACCGGGGCGCGGCCGGCATCGACGGCACGGCGTCCACCGCTCTGGGGATCGCCGCGGCCGATCCCTCCCGGACGGTGGCCCTCCACACCGGGGACTTGGCGTTGCTCCACGACCTGGGCGGCCTCGCCGCGGCGGCCCGCCTGGGGCTGCACCTGACCGCCGTATGCGTGGACAACGACGGCGGAGAGATCTTCTCGCTGCTGCCGGTGGCCGACACCATCCCGCGCCAGGACTTCGAGCGCCTGTTCCGCACCCCGCACGGCGTTGACCTGTGCGGCCTCGACGGGTTCGCCGGCATCCGTGCTGCCCGCGTGTCCACAGCCACCGAGCTGGGCGACGCGGTAAGCGCCGCGGCTTCGACGCGGACTCCGGGAGTCGACCTCCTGGTCGTCGACATCAGCCGCGACGACGACGTGGCCCAGCGCCGAGCCCTGACGGCCGCGGCTCAGCAGGCCGCCCACCAGGCGCTGGCGGCGGGGGCGCTCGATGCAGACTGACGGCTCTCTCTGCGGTTCTCGGCGCCTGCCGGCGGCTGGCGCGAGGCATCGCGCGGGGTGCCGCCCGCGGCCGGGGCGGTTGCTGCGGTGTGGCCGCTTCTGTGCGGCTCGCGGCGTGTGCGGCGCACTGGCCTGAGGATTCGTGGGGCGGATGACGAGCTTGAGGATCCGTGCGGGCGGAGTGGAGATGGCTGCGACCGAGTTCGGTCCGGCCGACGGCGTGCCCGTTGTGGTGCTTCACGGATTCACCGGTTCGGCCCAGGCGATGGCTCCGCTCGCCGAGCGCTTGGCCGTGGGCGAACAGCCCTGCCCCGCGCTGCGGGTGATCGCCCCGGACCTGGTCGGCCACGGAGGCTCCGACTCGCCCGACGACCTCGCCGTCTACCGCGTCCAGGCCATGGCCCACCAGGTCAGAGCCCTCGCCGACGCGCTCGGCTGCGAGACGTTCCACCTCGTCGGCTACTCGATGGGGGGCCGGGTCGCGCTCGCGCTCGGGTGCGTGTCGCCGCCGCGGCTGCGTTCGCTCACCCTGATCGGTGCATCGGCCGGAATCGCAGACCCGGACGAGCGGCGTCGCCGGGCTGAGGCCGACCAGGCCCGGGCCGAGCGCATCGTCACGGACCTCGATGCCTTCGTGGCCGAGTGGATGGACGGCCCTCTCCTCGCGGGACAGACCGCGCTGGGCGAGGCCCACCTGCGAGCCGCCCGAGCCCAGCGCCTGGCGTCGAACCCGGCTGGCCTGGCCCGCAGCCTGGTGGCCGGCGGGACCGGAGCGATGGAGCCCCTGCACGAGCGGCTGGCCGACTGCGACGTGCCGACCCTTCTGGTCGTCGGGGCCCGAGATTCGAAGTTCTGCGCCATAGCCGCGCAACTCGCAGCCGGGCTGCCCCGGGCCGCCGTCGCCCGCATCGACGCAGCCGGGCACGCGACCCATCTGGAGCAGCCCGACGCCACCGCCGCTGCGATCGCGGACCTCATTGCCGGCGTGGAAGCAGACCTGACGGGCGAAGGGAGCAACCGGTGACCGGGTTGCGGGCCGAGCTGCATCCCTTCCGGCTGGCCTTGAAGGCTCCTCTCGTGACCGGCGGGGTCTCGATCCGGTACCGGGCCGGGTTCCTGGTGGCGCTGAGCGCGGACGGCGTCACCGGCTGGGGCGAGGCCAGCCCGCTGCCGGGATGGTCGCGCACCAGCCTGCTCGAGACCGAGGTCGCGCTGCGGAGCGTGACCGGCAGTCTCGCTCGCGGCAACGAGGCCGCGCTGGGCGCCCTCCTGGCCGCGATGCACGACACGCCCCACGCGAGAGCGGGCGTGGCGGGTGCATGGGCCGACCTTCAGGCCCGCCGCGCCGGGCAGACGCTGGCAGTCCATCTGGCCGGCGAACGGGGCCATGGGGTTGCCCAAGAGGTGAGGGTCAACGCTCTCGTTGCCGCGCCCGAACCGTCGGAGGTCGAGCGGGGCGTGCGGGATGCGGTCGAGGCCGGCTTCGGGACGGTCAAGCTCAAGGTGGGCGCAGCCGCCCCGGCCGTCGACGTCGAGCGGGTCCGGGCCGCCCGGGCGGCCATGGGCGCCGAAGCCGAGCTGCGGCTCGACGCCAACGGCACCTGGGACGAGCCCACTGCCCTTGATGTCCTGAACCGGGTGCACGACTGCGATGTCGCCTACTGCGAGGAGCCGGTCGCAGGGATCGACGCCATTGCCGCTGTGGGCCGGCGCAGCCCGATCCCGGTGGCGGTGGACGAGTCGGTCCGCGGCGAGGCCGACGCCGTGTGGGCGCTGGACGCCGGAGTGGGTGCTCTGATCGTCAAGCCCCAGGCCCTCGGCGGACCTGACGTGGCCCTGTCCATAGCGGCCCGCGCCCGGGAAGCCGGAGCGTCGGTGACGGTGACCTCCTTCCTCGACTCGGCCGTGGGCCTGGCCCACGCTCTGCACGTCGCCGCGGCTGTCGACGCCACCGCCTGCCGCAGCGGCCGGGCCCACGGCCTGGCCACGGCTTCGCTCCTGGCCGTCGATGTGGCCGAGCCTCCGCCCGTGGTCGAGGGCTCTATGCCGTTAGGCGCCGCGAGGGGGCTGGGACTCGTTCCGGTGGCTATTCGTCCGGGGTGATGGCGCTGATCAGGTCGTGGTCCTTGAACGCTCTCGCGATGCGGCTGTCAGCGGTGATCAGCTGGCAGTGAAGGCTCTCGGCGAGGGCGATGTACAGGGCGTCGTAGAAGCTGAGGTTGTGGCGCAGTTGCCAGCGCTATAGCGCTGCTTTGCATGCAACCCACCCCTGAGCGTCGGCCAAGAGCCGTGAGGGTCCCTGCGGCCCAACTTCCGGCGATTTGGGGCCAATATTCGCCCCTGGGGCCGGAAGTTCGATGGGCTAGCTAGGCCGCTCCGGTCCGGCGGTAGCCTCCGGCGTCGTGGAACTGCTGGTGATCCGCCACGCCCGTCCCGTGCGCGACGAGGCCCCCGAGGGCGGGTCGGCCGATCCGGTGCTGGCCGAGTTGGGCCACCTCCAGGCCCAGGCCACCGCCGAGCACCTCGCCGAGGAGGGCATCGACCACGTCGTGTCCTCCAGCATGAAGCGGGCGGTGCAGACGGCTGAGCCGCTCGCCGACCGCCTCGGCGTCTCCATCGAGCTGCTCGACGATCTCCGGGAGTCCGATCATCGGTCCCGGATCTACGTGCCCGCAGAGGAGATGGAGCGCGACGACCCGTCGGTCGCTCACTACTTCGACCCCGACGCCGACATCAACGAGACGATCTTCCTGGACGGGTACGAGGAGTTCAGGGCCCGGGTCGAGCGGGGCTTCGAGCACGTGATCCGCACCAACCGCTCCCGCACGGTGGCTGTGTTCTGCCACGGCATGGTGACCGGCGTGTACCTGCAGATCCTGCTCGGCATCGACGACCCGCTGTCGCTGCTGGTCGACTACTGCGGCATCACCCGGGTCGCGGCGTCCAGCACCGGCCTGCGCACGGTCCGCTCCGTGAACGAGACCCACCACGTGCGCCACCTGCTGGAGCGCTGAGAGGCATGTTCACGCTGGTGGTGATGGCCGCCGGCGTCGGTCGCCGCTTCGGCGGCGACAAGCAGCTCGTCGAGGTCGGACCCGACGGCGAGGCCTTCCTCGACTACGCGATCTCGGCGGCGGTGGGCGCGGGCGCCTCGAAGGTGGTGCTCGTGGTGCGCTCGGAGATCGAGTCGGTCCTGCGCACCCATGTCGGCGCCCGCCACGGCGACCTGCAGCGCGTCGGCGTCGCCTTCGCCTATGTGCGCCAGGACGCGCACAGCGCGCCCCGGCCCAAGCCGTGGGGCACAGCTCAGGCCGTCCTGGTGGCCGCGGCCGAGGTTGACGGCCCCTTCGTGGTGTGCAATGCCGACGACTACTACGGCCCGGAGGCGATGTCGGCTCTGGCCGCCTCGGCGGCCGACCTCGCCGATGACGAGGCCTGCCTGTGCGGATACGGCCTCGCACAGACACTCTCGGCCACGGGCAGCGTCAGCCGCGGCGTGTGCGAGGTTTCCGGGGACCGCCTCGTGGGCATCGTCGAGCATCACGGGGTGGCCCGCCGGGCCGACGGCACGGTCACTTCGTCCGAACCCGCCGCCGAACTCAGCGACGAGACCATCGTGTCCATGAACCTGTGGGCCTTCCCGCTGGCGGCGTTCGACTGGATCGGCGACAGCTTCGAGCGTTTCCTGGCCGGCCACCGCGACGACGCCGACTCGGAGTGCCTGCTTCCGACGGTCGTGGCTGAACGGATGGCCCAGGGGGCGCTGTCGGTGAGGATGGTGTCCACCACCGAGGCGTGGATAGGGGTCACCAACCCGGATGACCTGGAGGCGGCCCGTGCGGCGCTGGCTCGGCGCCCGGCGGCCGACCCGGAGAGCACCGCCTAACTGCTGGCCGGGCAACCGCTTCCGTTCTTGGAACGTGCGCGGCTAGGTGTAGGCCCGTCGCGTTGGCATGGGGTGTCTCCCGCTCTTGTTCGCTGCGCTCACGGGCCGCTCGGGCCACGGCCTCGCCCGTATGAGTCGGATTCGCTCGCCTACCCGCTCGGCCTCTCACTCGACAGCGGCTCGAATCCGCGACAGGATGGGCGTCCCCAACCGGTCAACACAGGGAGAAGCGCATGACAGCTGTGACCCTGACCGTCAACGGCACCGAACGGAGCCTCGAAGTGGAGCCTCGCACCCTGCTGGTGCACGCGCTGCGCGACGACCTAGGGCTCACGGGCACGAACGTCGGCTGCGACTCCAGCAGCTGCGGGGCGTGCACGGTGCTGGTGGACGGCCAATCCGCCAAGTCCTGCACCATGTTCGCGGTGCAGGCCGACGGTGCCGACATCACCACCATCGAGGGTGTCGCCGACGCCGACGGAACGCTGCACCCCATGCAGCAGGCGTTCCACGAGCACCACGCCCTGCAGTGCGGCTACTGCACGCCGGGCATGGTGATGGCCGCCATCTCGCTGGTGGAGGAGTATCCCGGCCTCGACGAGGGCGGCGTGCGCCACGGCCTCGAGGGCAACCTCTGCCGCTGCACCGGCTACCAGAACATCGTCGACGCCGTGCTCGCCGCGGCGGGCTCGGGAGGTGACTGACATGACCATCACCGAAGACGCTCCTGCGGGCCACGTCGGCTCCCGACGGCTCCGCAAGGAGGACCCGGCCCTGCTGACAGGGGAGGCCAAGTTCATCGACGACCTCGCCCTGCCCGGCGCGATCTGGGTGGGCGTGGTTCGCTCCAGCGAGGCCCACGCCAACATCGTCGGCATCGACGGCTCCGCCGCCCTCGAGATCGACGGCGTGAACGAGGTGCTGTCCGGCGAGGACCTGGCCCCGCTGTGGGGCGAGGGCGCCCTGCCGTGCGCCTGGCCGGTCACCCCCGACATGAAGAACCCGACGCATCTGCCGGTAGCCCGCGGCACGGCCAAGTACGTGGGCGACGCGGTGGCGGTGGTCCTGGCCGACTCCCGCTACGCCGCCGCCGACGGCGCGGCCGCGGTCGTCGTCGACTACGAGCCGCTGCCCGCGGTGGTCGAGATAGAGGACGCGGTGGCCGACGGTGCGCCGCTGGTCCACGCCGACCTCGAGTCCAACGAGTGCTACACGTGGGGCCTCTGGGGCGACAACGCCCCGGCGATTGACGCCGCCTTCGCGGAGGCCGCCCATGTGGTGAGCGAGCGCTACCTCCAGCAGCGCCTCATCCCGGCGCCGATGGAGCCCCGTGGCTGCGCCGCGGTGCCGTCGCCGGCCGGCGGCGAGCTCACGCTGTACTCCGCCACCCAGATCCCGCACATCCTCAAGGTGATGACCGCAGTCGTGCTGGGGATCGGTGAGAACAAGCTGCGGGTGGTTGCCCCGTCGGTGGGCGGCGGCTTCGGCTGCAAGCTCAACGTCTACGCCGAGGAGATCCTGTGCAGCGCCCTGGCGATGCAGCGGGGTGCGCCGGTGCGCTGGACCGAGGGCCGGGCCGAGGCCGCGGTGTCCACCATCCAGGGCCGGGGCCAGGTCCAGCACATCGAGCTGGCCGCCGACGCCGACGGCAAGGTGACGGCGGTGCGGGTCAAGCTGCTGGCCGACATGGGCGCCTACCTGCAGCTGGTCACGCCGGGCGTGCCGCTGCTGGGCGGGTTCCTGTACCACGGCTGCTACGACATCCCGAACTACATGTTCGAGTGCACGTCGGTCTTCACCAACCGGACCCCGACCGACGCCTACCGGGGCGCGGGCCGTCCCGAGGCCACCTACGCGGTGGAGCGGGCCATGGACTCGCTGGCTGTGTCGGTGGGGGTGTCGCCCGAGGAGATCAGGGCCCGCAACTTCATCGGTGCCGACGCCTTCCCGTACACGTCGTCCGCCGGGCTCATCTTCGACAGCGGCGACTACCAGACCGTGCTCGACAAGGCGGTCGCGCTGGCCGACGTCGACGGGCGCCGGGCCGAACAAGCCCAGCGGCGGGCCTCGGGCTCGTCGAAGCGCATCGGCGTCGGCTTCTCCAGCTACGTGGAGATGTGCGGCCTGGCCCCCAGCCGGGTGCTGGCGTCGCTCGACTACGGCGCGGGCGGCTGGGAGGCGGCCACGGTACGGATCTCGCCCACCTGCAAGGTGCAGGTGGTGACCGGGTCCACGCCCCACGGGCAGGGTCACGAGACGTGCTGGTCGATGATCGTGGCCGACAAGCTCGGCGTCGATCCCGACGACGTGGAGGTCCTGCACTCCGACACCGCGGTCAGCCCCACCGGCCTTGACACCTACGGGTCCCGGTCGCTGGCGGTCGGCGGCACGGCGGTCTACATGGCCACCGAGAAGGTGATCGACAAGGCCCGGGCCATCGCGGCCCACCAGCTGGAGGCCAGCGAGGAGGACCTGGAGTTCTCCGGGGGTGTCTTCCGGGTGAGGGGCACGCCCGAGGCCGAGGTTCCGCTGGCGGGGATCGCCTTCGCGGCGTTCACCGCCCACGACCTGCCCGACGGGATGGAGCCCAACCTCGAGGCCCACGTCACCTACGACCCGCCCAACTTCACGTTCCCCAACGGCACCCACATCGCCATCGTCGAGGTCGACACCGACACCGGGGACGTGGACCTCATCGACTATGTGGCGGTGGACGACTGCGGCGTGCAGATCAACCCGCTCATCGTCGAGGGCCAGGTGCACGGGGGCATCCTGCAGGGTGCGGCCCAGGCGCTGTACGAGGACGCCGTCTACAACTCCGACGGCCAGCTCGTGTCGGCCAACCTGGGCGACTACCTGGTGCCGTCGGCCGCGGAGGCGCCCCGGTTCCGGCTCGACAGCCACGCAACGCCCAGCCCCACCAACCCGATGGGGGTCAAGGGCGTGGGCGAGGCCGGGACCATCGCCGCCGCCCCCGCGGTGATCAACGCCGTGGTGGACGCCCTGCGCGACCTGGGCGTGACCGACGTGGACATGCCCGCGTCGCCCCAGACCGTCTGGAGAGCCATCGCCGATGCCCAAGGAGGTGCGTCGTGATTCCCGCCGCTTTCGACTACGAAGTCGCCGAGTCCGCCGACCACGCGATCTCGCTGCTGGGCGAGCACGGCGACGACGCCAAGCTGCTGGCCGGGGGTCACAGCCTCATCCCGATGATGCGCTACCGGCTGGCCACGCCGAGCGTACTGGTGGACGTGGGCCGTCTCGACGACCTGCGCTACATCCGGACCGGCAACGGCACGGTGTCCATCGGGGCGCTCACCCGCCACAGCGAGCTCGAGCACTCGGCCGCGCTGGCCGAGGCCTGCCCGATGCTGGCGTCGGTGGCCGCGCTGGTGGGTGATCCCGCCGTGCGCCATCGGGGCACGCTGGGCGGCACCATCGCCCACGCCGACCCGGCGTCAGATCTTCCCGCGGCGGTGCTGGCCCTGGGCGGCACCATCGTGGCCCAGGGTTCGGGCGGTTCCCGTGAGATCGCGGCCACCGACTTCTTCACCGGGTACTTCGAGTCGGTGCTGGCCGACGACGAGATGATCACCGAGGTGCGGGTGCCGGCCGGCAGCGGCGGCTGGAACTACCAGAAGTTCAACCGCCGGGCCCAGGACTGGGCCATCGTCGGCGTGGCCGTGGCCGGCGGCGGCGCCGGCGTGAGCCTGGTCAACATGGGCTCGACTCCCGTCCGGGCTTCCGGCGTGGAGGCTGCGGTCGCGGGTGGCGCTTCGGCTGCCGAGGCGGCCGCGGTGGCCGCCGACGGGCTCGATCCTCCCGACGACCTCAACGCCGACGCCGAGTACCGCAGCCATCTGGCCAGAGTGCTCACCGAGCGGGCCCTCAACGCCGCCGGAGTCGCGTAGGCGCCAACTGAACCGACGCCTAACCGGCCGAGCCAAGCCCGGCCGGCGGGTCCTGTCACGGGCGCGCCCTGGCGGCGCGAGCGCCGCCATTGCTTGCCCCCGTGCCACCCCCCGGCCTCACGCTTAGAGGCCGAGCGGGTAGGCGCATGAGTCCGGCCCATACGGGCGAGGCCGTGGCCCGAGCGGCCCGTGAGCGCAGCGAACAAGAGTGGGAAACACCCCGCTGCACCGCGAGGCGGCATCACCTACCCGCGCATCTTCTTAGGTCTCGCCACATGCTGGCTTTGTGGTTGAGCGAGTCTCGGGCAACACTGGCGGCATGTCCGGGCTTCCCTCTGCTGTCACCCGCACTTCGGTGTCGGGGATGGTTTCCACCGTCGATCACCTGGCCACCGGCGTCGGGGTGGACCTGCTGCGGCGAGGTGGATCGGCCGCTGACGCGGCTGTCGGCGCCAACGCGGTGCTGGCGGTGACCTCTCCGCACATGTGCGGGCCGGGCGGCGACGTGTGGGCGCTGGTCCACGACGGGGGCAGCGGCCCGCCCACTGCGCTCGACGCGGCCGGGTTCGCAGGGTCGGGCGCCGACCCCGACCGGCTGCGAGCGCAGGGCCACGGCGAGATGCCGCTGCACGGTGACGTGGCCTCGGTCACCGTGCCCGGCGCGGTCGACGGCTGGCTGGCCCTTCACTCCCGCTATGGGCGGCTGCCCCTGGCCGATGTGCTGGCCGAGGCCGTCCGGATCGCTGACGAGGGGTTCGCGGCCTCGCCGCTGCTGGCCGAGCGGGCCGGCGAGGTGGCCGGGGTCGAGGGCAACACCGATATCCCGGCCGGTCTGCGGGCCGGGACCGTGGTGCGGCGCCCGGGTACGGCCCGGGCGTTCAGGGCCGTTCTGGAACACGGTCGTGACGGCTACTACGGCGGCGAGTTCGGCGAGGGTCTTCTGGCGCTGGGCGCGGGGGAGTACACCGAGGAAGACCTTGCCCGGCCGATTGCCCGCTGGGTCGAGCCGGTGCGGGCCGAGGCCTTCGGCCATGTGCTCTGGACAGTGCCGCCTACATCTCAGGGCTACCTCACCCTGGCCGGGGCATGGATCGCCGATGGGCTGGATCTGGGCGACCGCGACAACGGGCGGTGGGCCCACCTGCTTGTCGAGGCCGCCTCGCAGGCCGCTCATGACCGGGTACGGGTGCTGTACGACGGAGCGGATGGGCAGGCGCTGGTCGATCCGGCCCGGCTCGGACCCCGGCGCGACGCTATCGATCCCGAACGGGCCGGCAACGTGGCCGCGCCCGCGGCGATGGGCGACACCACCTACCTGTGCGCGGTGGACGGCGACGGTATGGGCGTGTCGCTCATCAACTCCAACGCCAACGGCTTCGGGTCCCTGCTGGTGGCCGGCACCACCGGCATCTTCCTGCACGACCGGGGCCTCGGCTTCAACCTGGTGCCCGGCCATCCGGCCGAGTACGGGCCGGGCCGGCGCCCGCCCCACACCCTGTCCCCGGCGCTGGTCACCAACCCCGACGGCTCGCTGCGCCAGGTGCTGGGCACGATGGGAGGCGACTCCCAGCCCCAGATCCTGCTGCAGTTGCTGGCCCGCACCCTGGTGCTCGGCCAGTCTCCGGGCGCAGCCATCCGTGCCCCCCGCTGGGTGCTCGGCCCTGACGACCACGACGCCGGCTTCGCCACCTGGGTCCCCGGCCAGGGCCGCCGAGTACTCATCGAGGATGCCGCCACCGGCTGGCACGAGTCGTTAGCGGCCCGCGGCCACACCACCGCCCTGCGCGACGAGTCTCCCCACACCTACGGCCACGCCCATCTCATCGAGGTCACCGACCACGGCACTCTCGCCGGAGCGGCCGACCCCCGAGCAGCAATCGGAGTAGCCGCCGGCCTCTAGGTCTCCCGCTTCAGGCCGGGATATCGCTCGGCTGCACGACATCAACTTCGATGCTGATCTCGTCTACGTTGACCTCAAGAAGGTCAGCGACCAGGTTCCGGGCGACGTCCTCAACTTCGGCCAGGCTGCGGGCCTGGCTCACGCCGAGCACATTGTCAGGCAAGCCCGACGTGATCTCGATCTCCCACCAGTCCCCAGATCGCGCAGCAGCCACGCGATATGCCGCTCCAGTCATTGCCCCTCCTGGTCGTGTGACTCCAGGTGCTCCGTCAACCGGTTCATGATCGTCCGCGCTGTCCCCTCCGCGATCTCCTGATGTCGCGGGACGGGGAATCTCAGCCCGGCGCATTCCCATATCTCATGACTGCCCTGACGCACGACCTCCGCCCTCTGCCCGTACTGTCGGGCCAGCCGTCGGATCTGCTTGACAAACTCCGATCGCTTGGGCATCGTACCATTCCACCAGCAAACTGCAAGACATATATTTCAAGTATATTAGATGTCTATATATGTTCAAACATCAGTTCACGCGCCCCGTCCGAGCCTTGACGACCGGCTTGATGCTGCGGCTGCGGCTTGGACGGCTCGGCCCGTTGCCTCGGGCGAAGCGGCGTGCCTCGGCGGAGGCGAGTTCGACGAGGCGGGCTATCCGATGCAGATCTGGGCATAGACATCCAATCGGGGTAGATGCACGCTGGGTTACCCTGGCCGGCGTTCAGGACGCTAACGAGACGGGGGGTGTCAGCAGTGTTCGAGCGGTTCAACGACGGGGCCCGTCGAGCAGTGGTACTGGCTCAGGAAGAGGCCCGCCGGCTCGACCACAACTACATCGGCACCGAGCACATCCTGCTGGGCCTGATCGCTGAGCGTCGCGGTGTGGCGGCCACTGTGCTGGAGTCGCTGGAGATCAGTTGCGAGTCGGTGCGGGGACAGGTCGAGGAGATCATCGGCCGGGGCGGCAAGACTCCCCAAGGCCACATCCCGTTCAGGCCCCGGGCCAAGAAGGTGCTGGAACTGAGTCTGCGGGAGTCGCTGCAACTCAGCCACAACTACATTGGCGCCGAGCACATCCTGCTGGGACTGGTCCGCGAGGGTGAGGGTGTCGCCGCGCAGGTGCTGATCAAATTCGGCGCGGGCCTGGCCCCGGTACGCCAGCAGGTCATCCAGTTGCTGGCCGCGCACGAAGAGGAATCGGGATCGTCCCGCGGCGTCGAACCGGAGCCGGACGTCCGGGAGCCCAGGGCCGACCGGGCCCGGGTCAATGTCTCCAGCGGGGGGCCGTTGGAGGCGACCGTCGGGTACTCGCGAGCCGTGCGGGTCGGTGACCATGTGGCTGTAGCCGGTACGACGACGCTGCATCCGGATGGTGTCGACCATCCCGGCGACTGCTACCGGCAGGCCCAGGCAGTTCTGCGGATCATCGAGGATGCGTTACGCCAAGCAGGGGCGTCACTGAGCGATGTGGTGCGGACGCGGGCCTTTCTCACCGACATGTCGACGGCCGGAGACTACGGGCGAGCCCACGGCGAGATGTTCAGCGACATCCGTCCCGCGGCCACGCTGGTCGAGGTCTCGGCCTTGGTGCATCCCGACCTCGTGGTCGAGATCGAGGTCGACGCCATCGTCACACCCAGCCGGGACGAATAGGCGGCTTCAGGGAGGGCGGCCCTGAGCGCCGGTAGGGTTTCTGCGATGCGCGGCGTGATCTCGGCAGCGGGTTACGTGCCGTACCGCAGGCTCGACCGGTCCGAGATCGCCGGCTTCTTCGGCACCGGGGGCGGCACCGGTACTCGAGCGGTGGCGTCCTATGACGAGGACACCACCACCATGGGCCAGGCCGCCGCTGATCTGGCCCTGCGGTCAACGGAGGTCGAGCCCGCAGCCCTCTGGTTCGCGACCTCGGCCCCCGCCTACCTGGAGAAAACCAACGCGGCCGCCATCCACGCTGCCCTGCGGCTCGATCCAGGAGTGTCAGCCCTCGACTTCGGGGGCGCGGTCCGATCCGGCATCGGCGCGTTGCACGCCGCGCTGGGTGGGAGTGGCCAGACGCTGGTGGTCTCAGCCGACACCCGTGACGGCCTTCCCGCCGGCGCCGACGAGGCCTCCGCCGGCGACGGCGCGGCCGCGGTGCTGGTGGGCGACGACTCCGATGGGCCGCTGCTGGCCGAGTACCTCGGCGGAGCGTCCCGCACGCTCGAGGTCACCGAGCGCTGGCGGATCCCCGGCGGAGCGCGCTCGCGCACGTGGGAGGAGCGCTTCGGCGCCCACGTCTTGGGTCCGGCCGCGGCCGAGGCGTGGCAGACTGCCCTGGCCGGCAGCGGCGTGGACGGCACGGCCGGCATCGACCGCCTTGCGGTCAC
Organism: Candidatus Aldehydirespirator sp.; assembly: GCA_965203635.1. Classification (GTDB taxonomy): domain Bacteria; phylum Actinomycetota; class Acidimicrobiia; order Acidimicrobiales; family Aldehydirespiratoraceae; genus Aldehydirespirator. Next base: position 364,354 of record OZ241903.1, on the reverse strand, counting down.
CGGCCTCAATAGCCGGGCGGTGGCCACGGCACTCAAGGCCATCGGCGCCAAGGCCGACAGCCTCGTGGATCCGCTCATCAACACGGTTGGCAACACAGCCACCGCCCATCCGGCACTCCTGTTGTGTTCCGCCCTCGAGCACGCCGCCCCTGGAGAGACCGTCGCAGTGGTGGCATTGGCCGACGGTGTGGAGGCGATCGTCCTGCGAGCCACCGAGGCCATAGCAGACCACCGTCCGGCCGCACCGATTGCGGGACAGATCGCGCAGGGCGGATCCCTCTCCTACGGCCGATTCCTGGCTTGGCGCAACATGGTGACGGTCGAGCCCCCGAACCGGCCCGCCCCGGTCCGCCCCTCGTCGTCGGCCGCCAACCGCCGAACCGACTGGAAGTACGGGTTCACCGGTTCCCGGGATCGGTCCAGCGAGATGGTGCACCTTCCCCCGGCCCGAGTGTCGCAGAAGGGCGGCGCAGCCGATGACATGGACCCAGTGCCCATGGCCCACACCTCCGGCACCGTCGCCAGCTTCACCGTGGACCGGCTGGCCTACTCGCCCAGCCCGCCTACCGTGTTCGCGGTGGTGGACTTCGACGGCGGCGGCCGGGTGCCCCTGGAACTCACCGATGTCGATGCCGACGAGGTCCATGTGGACATGCGGGTGGTGCCCACCTTCAGGCGGCTCTACACCGCCGACGACATCCACAACTACTTCTGGAAGGCCCGCCCGTTGCGTGACACAACCCACGGTGGCAGCACACCACCGGGTGACGGCCTGTGAGTTCGCACGGCGTCGGTGACCGTGTGGCCGTCATCGGCATGGGCTGCACCCCCTTCGCCGAGCACTGGGACGCCTCCCTCGACGACCTGATCATCGACGCGGCCCACTCGGCCTACCGCTCGGCCGGCATCGCCCAGGACGAGATCGACGCCTTCTGGTTCGGCACGTCGCAGTCGGCCGCCTCCGGACTGGGCATGGCTGGGCCTCTCAAGATCCAGGGCAAACCCGTCACCCGGGTGGAGAACTACTGCGCCACCGGCTCCGAAGCCCTGCGCCAAGCCTGCTACGCGGTGGCCTCCGGGGCCTACGACACCGCCATGGCCCTCGGGGCCGAGAAGGTCAAGGACGGCGGCCACCAGGGCCTCAACGCCTTCCCCATCCCCACCGACGGCACCCAGCGCACCCTCAGTGCCGCGGCCATGTTCAGCCTGATGCTGCCCGCCTACGCCGACCGCTACGGGGTCGACCGCGACGAGTTGCGCTACGTCGCCGCCCGCATCGCATCCAAGAACCACCACAACGGGGCCCGCAACCCTCTCGCTCAGTTCCGCCGGGAGATGCCGGCCGAGCGGATCTGCGAGATGCCCGCGGTGGCCGGGATGCTGTCGGTGTTCGACTGCGCCGGGGTGGCCGACGGGGCTGCGGCAGCCATCGTGTGCCGGGCCTCCGAGGCCCACCGCTGGTGTGCCGACCCGCTGTACGTGAAGGGTCTGTCGGTGGTCACCGGCACGGGGGCGGGGTCGCTCGACCCCGACTACGACTACACCACGATGCCGGAGTGCGCGCAGGCCGCGGCCGACGCCTACGCCCAGGCCGGCGTCACCGATCCCCGGTCGCAGCTGGCCCTGGCCGAAGTGCACGACTGCTTCACCCCGACCGAGCTGGTTCTAATGGAGGACCTGGGGTTCTCGGAGCGGGGCACCGCCTGGCGCGACGTGCTCGCCGGCGTCTTCGACCTCGACGGCGAGCTGCCGGTCAACACCGACGGCGGGCTCAAGTCGTTCGGCCATCCGGTGGGGGCCAGCGGCCTGCGGATGCTCTACGAGGTGTGGCTGCAGCTGCGGGGCGAGGCCCCGGCCGAGCGCCGCATCCCCGAGACGGACCGGACCCTGGGCCTCACCCACAACCTGGGCGGCTATCCGGGCGAGATCGTGAGCTTCGTGGGAGTCTTCGGCACCGAATCCGGGCCGTCATCGTGAACTTCCGGGAGTTATGGGCGATTATTCGTCCCAGGCGCCGGAAGTTCGGAGGGTAGGAGGTACGCGATGCCAGTCAGGCCGCTTGCAGGCATCCGGGTCATCGATCTCGCGGTGGATCGGGGTGAGCTGTGCGGGCGGCTCCTGAGCGATCTCGGCGCCGACGTCATCAAGGTCGAGCCGCCCGAGGGGTCGCCCAGCCGCAGCCTCCCGCCCCTCGACCCGCTCACCCCGGAGCACTCGCTGTTCTTCACCATGCGCAACTGCGGCAAACGCAGCGTCGTGATCGACCCCGGAGACGCGGCCGGCATGGCGAGCTTCGAATCCCTGCTCGCGTCCGCCGATGTGCTGATCGGCTCGGCCGAGCCCGGCGCGGCTGCAGACGCGGGGGCCCCCGAGCTCGAGGCCGAGGCGATCGCGGCCCGCCACCGGCACCTGGTGGTCGCCTCGATCACCGCCTACGGGCGCACCGGCCCCTACTCGGGCCGCGATGTGCCCGGCTCGGTGATCGACGCCACCTCGGGCATGTGCTGGAAGGCCGGCCTGCCGGAGCGGGAGCCGCTCATGCCGCCGGGCAACATCTCCGGCGACGTGGCCGGTCTGATGGCCGCCTTCGCCATCGTCTGCGCCCTGATTCAGCGACTCGGGCACGGTGCAGGGCAGCTCATCGACGTGTCGGCCAACGAGGCGGCCGCCCAGATCACCGACTGGTCGCTGCCCAACTCGTCCAAGGCCATGGTCTCCGGCGTCGAGCCGATGGAGATCAGGGCCGGTCCCGGCCCGGTGTACACGATCCTGGCCGCGGCCGACGGGTTCGTGCGCCTGGTGGTGCTCAGTCCCCGCCAGTGGCACGCCATGCGGGCCTGGCTGGGCGAGCCCGACTACCTGCAGGACCCCGAGTACGACGGGTTCATCAGCCGGTTCCTGATCGCCGACGCGGTGCTCAACCCGCTCTACGAGGAACTGTTCTCCACCATGACGATGGAGGAGGTGTCCGAGGAGGCCCAGCGCAGGGGCATCGTGGCCACCCCCATCCTCAAGCCCGGCGACGTGATCACCAACGAGCACTTTGAGGCCCGAAAGACCTTCGACCGGGTACCGCTGTCCACCGGCGGGGTGATGAGCCTGCCGTCGGGGTGGATGGAGACCGACGGCGAGCGGGTCGGTCCCACCGGGCGCCCCCCGCACCTGGGCGAGCACACCGACGAGGTGCTGGCCGCTCTCGGGCATGGGGCACCCGGGGAGCCTGACGGCTTGGTCGCCTGGCCGCCGGTGCCGGAGTCGGCTCCCGAGCCGACTCTGCCACTGGCCGGGATACGGGTCGCCGACTTCGGCCACGGTGGCGTCGGGGTGGAGATCAGCCGGATGCTGGCCGAGTACGGCGCCGACGTGATCAAGGTCGAGAGCAGGACATACCCCGACTTCATCCGGGTGATCCTGGGCGGGGAGATGTCGCCCTCGTTCGCCTCATCGTCGAGGTCGAAACGGAGTCTGGGCGTCGACGCCAAGACCGATGAGGGTCACCGGCTGCTGCTGGACCTCGTGGCCGGCGCCGACGAATCGGCACCCTGCGACGTGGCGGTCGAGAACGGCTCTACCGGGGTGATGGACCAGCTCGGGCTCGGATATCAGGACCTCTCGACGGCCAACCCCGATCTGGTGATGGTCTCCAGCCAGCTCATGGGCTCCTCCGGCCCGTGGTCGGACTGGAAGGGCTACGGCCCCAACACCCAGGTGACCGGAGGCATGACCCACCTGTGGGACTATCCCGACGTCGACCGGCCGTCGGGGTCCCAGGCGATCTTCCCCGACCACTGGGCCGGCCGCATGGGAGCGCTGGCCGCGGTTGCCGGGGTGCTGGGCCGGCGCCGGGGCGTGATGGCGCGCGGATGCCACAGCGAGGTGTGCCAAGTCGAGCAGACAGTCGGGGCGATGGGCGACCTGCTGGCCCGGGAGTCGCTGAAGCCCGGCTCGGTGAGGCCCCAGGGCAACCGCCGGGACCTGGGCGCACCCTGGGGGTTGTTCCCGTGCGACGGCGAGGACCAGTGGGTGGCGATCTGCTGTCGCAACGACGCCGAGTGGGCCGGGTTGGCGGAATTGGCAGGGGTGGACGATCCGACGCTGGAAACCGTGGAGGCTCGCCGCGAACGCGAGGACGAGGTGGAGCAGTCGGTGTCGTCGTGGACCCGGACCCTGTCCAAGCACGCCGTCACCGAGGCCTGCCTGGCCGCAGGTGTCCCGGCCGGCCCGATGCTCACCTCCTCGCAGCAGCTTCAGGACCCGCACCTGGCGGCCCGGGGCTACCTGGTCGAGCTGGACCAGCCGCCCATCGGCGTCATGACCTTCGAGGGCCCGGCCTTCGTCTCCACCGGCATGTCCGGCGCCGACATCCGCCCCGCTCCCGGCCTGGGCCAGCACACCCGGGAAATTGTGGCTGAACTGGGCCTCGACGAAGCCCGCATCGACGATCTCATCACCCGCGGGATCTTGGAGACCGACATCCTCGCGGCCGAGTCCTGATCGGAGGCTTCAGCCGGCTTCGCTGTGGGTGACGGGCTCCTCGCCCATCCACTCCCGCAGGGTGTTCTTGAGCTTGGTCTGCTGGATGAACAGGTCGTGCTCCACGTCGGCGCTGCCTGAGGGCTGCGGCGCCTTGAAGTAGAAGCTCAGCCACTCCTGCACGCCGGATTCGCCCGCCCGGGCGGCCAAGTCCATGAACAGGGCCAGGTCGAGCACGATGGGCGCGGCCAGGATCGAGTCCCGGCACAGGAAATCGACCTTGATCTGCATCGGATAGCCGAGCCAGCCGAAGATGTCGATGTTGTCCCAGCCCTCCTTGTTGTCGCCCCGGGGCGGGTAGTAGTTGATGCGCACCACGTGGTGGATCTCGTCGTACAGGTCGGGGTACAGCTCGGGCTGAAGGATCGTGCCCAGAACGCCCAGCTTGGACACCTCCTTGGTCTTGAAGTTCTCGGGGGCGTCGAGCACCTCGCCGTCGCGGTTGCCCAGGATGTTGGTGGAGTACCAGCCCCTCAGCCCCAGCATCCGGGCCTTGAGGCCGGGCGCGATCAGCGTCTTCATCAGGGTCTGGCCGGTCTTGAAGTCCTTGCCCGCGATGGGAACGCCCCGGATGCGGGACAGCTCCTCCATGCACGGCAGGTCCACGGTGAGGTTGGGGGCGCCGTTGGCGAAGGGCACGTCGCTCTGCAGCGCCGCGTAGGCATAGATCTGGCTGGGGGCGATGGCATCGTCGTCGGCCTTCAGTCCCGCTTCGAAGGACTCCACCGAGGTGTGCACCTCGGTCGGCTCCGAGAACGCCTCGGTCGATCCGCACCACACCATCACCAGCCGATCGCAGTTGTGGGCGCCGCGGAAGTTCTCGATGTCGTCCATCAGAGCCTGGGCCTGATCCCATTTGGACGCGGCCGGCTTCACCCGCACCCCGTCGAGACGGCTGACCCAGCGCCGATCGAACACGGCGTCCATGGCCACCACGCCCTCCAGCTCGGCCGAGATGCTCCCCAGATCGCCCTCCTCCAGCACGCCGCAGGTGCGGGCCGCCTCCAGTACGTTGGCCGACAGGGGATCCCAGCCGCCGAAAACAAGGTCGTCCAGCCCGGCCAGGGGCACGAACTCCCTGATGGGGGGATTGCGGTTCTCGGTCTTGGTTCCGAGACGTATGTGGGCCATCTGGCTGATCGAGCCGATGGGCGGGGTCAGGCCCCGGCGGGCCGCGATCACACCGGCGACGAAGGTGGACGCCACCGCCCCCATACCAGGCGTCAGCACGCCGAGATTGCCGGTCGCGGGGCCGATTTGTCGGGCTGCAGCGAGGGTCATGGCAAGTAACATAAGGGATAGTTCAGCTAATGGCAAACTAATGAAGTAAAACTAAACTATTGTGCACGCATGCCCCAATCTCTGCCCGATCTCTCCATCCGCCAACTCGAATATCTGGTCGCGGTGGCCGATTCGGACACGTTCGCGCTGGCGGCCGAGCAGGTCGGAGTGAGCCCGTCGGCCCTTTCCCAGGGTCTGGCCGAGCTCGAACGCCGCGTCGGCGTCTCCCTGTTCGACCGGGAGGGCCGGCGCCGGGTGCTCCGCCCCGACACCCGGCCGGTGCTCGACCATGCCCGCCAGGTGGTAGCACTCACTGCTGACCTGACCGACTGGGCGAAGCGCACCCGCTCCGGGGACCACGGCCGGCTGCGCCTCGGCATGATCGACGCCGCCGCGGTGCAGCACCACGGTGAGGCCTTGCGGCGCTTCCGGGCCAAGCACCCCGAGTTGCGGATCCATCTCCGGGTCGCTCCTTCGGGCGACCTCCTGGGCGAGCTCGTGGACGGGTCCCTCGACCTCGCCGTCTGCGTCGAGCCGATCGAGCCTCTGCGGGGGGTGAGCACCGAGGTCCTGCTAACCGAGGACCTGGCGGTGTACGCGCCCGACGGGCGTCGCCACCCGGGGCCCAGCGCGGGCTGGGGGCCGTGGGTGCTGTTCCCCCGTAACGCCCACACCCGCTCCGGGATCGAGGCCGCCCTGCGGCGGCGGGGCGCGCCCATGGAGGTCGTGGCTGAGTCCCACCAGCCCGAGGTGCTGTGCGAGATGGTGAGGCTTGGTTTGGGCTGGTCGGTTCTGCCCGTCGCCCAGGCCGAGGGGGGAGAGCAGCCCCTTGTGCGGTGCGAGGTCCTGGCGCGGCGCCGGCTGGTGATCGCCCGACGTTCGAGTGCGGCCTCCCATCCGGCCGGGGTGCTGCTTGAGCAGGCCCTGCGCTCGCCCCCGCCCTCCGGTTCTTGACGTAGTTGACCGCCTCAGAGCGGCACAACTACGTCAAGAACGTGAAGACGAGGCAGGAGGCGGGGCGGTAGGTTGGCGCCGTCCACCCCTGGCCACGAGAGGGGCGCCGAATGAGCAACGCTGAGGCTGCCTACGCGGTCTTGAAGTCCACCGAGGGAGACGAGCGAGGGCACGGCGACTGGTTCGAGATCACCCAGGAGCAGATCAGCGCCTTCGCTGATTGCACCGTTGACCACCAGTTCATCCACATCGACGAGGAGCGGGCCAAGGCCGAGACGCCGTTCGGCGGCACCATCGCCCACGGTTTCCTCACCCTGTCGATGCTCACGCACCTGATGCAGTCGGTTCCGTCGGACACGCCGCGACTCGACGGTGTGGTCATGGGCATCAACTACGGCCTCGACCGGGTGCGGTTCATCAGCCCCGTCAGCCGGGGCAAGCGGGTACGGGCCCACGCCGTGGTCAAGTCGGTGGAGTTGAAGCCGGCCTCCATCCAGACAGTCACGACGATCACCATCGAGATCGAGGGCGGCTCGAAACCCGCCCTCGTGGCCGACTGGGTGACCCGGACGGTGTTCGACTCATGACCAGCACCGATGCCGTGCCAAGAGGAGACCGGAACCCGTGAACACCTATCCCGTGCGGGTCGGCAGCTGCCTGTTCACCATGGTCGACCCCGAGCGCGGCCACGAGGCGGACTACAACCGCTGGTACGAGCGCGACCACTTCTACGCCGGGTGCCTCATCGGTCCGTGGCTGTTCGCCGGACGGCGCTGGGTGGCCACCCGAGACCTGAAGGACCTGCGGTTCCCGGAGGACTCCCCGCTGGCCGTGCCCACCGACGCGGGCTCGTACCTGGCCATCTACTGGGTCCACGAGGGCCGTCACCGCGAGCACTTCGCGTGGGCCATCGACCAGGTGGTGGAGCTCTACAAGGACGGGCGGGGCTTCAACAACCGGATCCACGCTCACACGGTGCTGCTCCACAAGCCGTGGTCGCACTACCGCGACGACGACCCGGTGCCCATCGAGCTGGCCCTCGACCACCCCTACCAGGGCCTGGCCGTAGTGGCGGTGGACCCCGCCGAGGGCACCGACATCGACGGGCTCGACGCCCACCTGCGATCCGAGGCGCTGCCTGCGCTGATGGACGGCTCGAGCGTGGCTTCGATGGTGTCGTGGCGCTACATCGACCCGGCTGGAGGCGAGACGGAGCGGGCGCCCATGGACCTGGGCACCCCGGCCGGCCCGGCCGAGCGCCAGGTGCAGATGTTCTTCCTAGACGGCGACCCCGCCGATGCCTGGGACGGGTTCCGGTCCTACGCGGCAGGACTGGCCGACGCCGGAGCGGGCCAGGTCGTCTTCGCGGCGCCGTTCCTGCCCACCATCGTCGGCACCGACACCTACACCGACCAACTCTGGTAGACCGGCCCATAAGGTTGACCGATCCTGGTCGGGACCAAGGGGTGCGTGTCGCGGCAGGCAGCTAGGCTCGTGTCGGGGATTGCAAACCAGAGGTCAAAGCCATAGGTCAGAGGTCGTGAACAACCTAGTGTTCTCCCGCGCGCATCGATCGATAGACAAGGCGCGGCCAAGATCGTTTTGCCGGGTCGGCGTGGCTGTTCTGGTGGCTGTCGCTCTGGCAGCTTCCTCGTGCGGGTCGGGCGCGCCTGGTCCCGAGGGCGCGCCGAGCGCGACGAGCGATCCCGCGACCTCCGATGCGCAACCGGATCGGTCCGCTCCGGCGGATGATGCCCCGGCTGTGGAGACGGTCCCACCGCGGGATGCATCCGATGCTGTCGCCGCGGACAGGGCCGTCGAATCGGATGAGCCTGGGGGCTCGTCCGGCGCAGTGGGCGGCGACATCGCGATCGTGTTCGAGCCGCCGATAGCAGGCGTCGAGTGCCCCACCAGCGTGCCGTCCGCTCCCGGCGCTCATTGCGCCCTGGCCACCGTGCCGATAGACCGCGGCGACCCCAGCGCCGGCACCACCCGGATAAGCCTGCTCGTGTGGCCCGGCGCCGCCGAGTCGCGGCCCGGTGAAGCAGGCCCGCCGCTGGCGGTGCTGCAGGGCGGTCCGGGCGGGCCGAGCACAGACATGGTCGAGTACTTCCCCCGTCAGCCCTACACGCAGGTGTTCGTCGACCAGCGCGGCACCGGATTCGGGTCGGTCGACTTCGACTGTCCCGAGGTCGAGGCCGTCCTGGCCGACGTCCTCGGCGCCGGTGCGGGCGAGGGGCGCTCGATCGAGTCCGACGCCTACCGCGCCTGCTTCGACCGGCTGGCGGGCGAGCCGCTGCTGGCCCACACCGACACCGCCGCCCACGCCGCCGACGTGGTGGACGTCATGGCCGCCCTCGGATTCGACCGGTGGGCTGTCTACGGGGTTAGCTACGGCACCACCATCGCGCTGGAGATCCTGCGAGACGACCCTGCGAGCCTGGCCGCCGCCGTGCTGGACGGCGTGTATCCGCCCGACCTCGAGACGACGCCGGCGCTGGTGTTCTCCGCGCAGCGGGCGCTCGACGAGATCGACGGCGCCTGCGCCGCGGACAGCGAATGCTCGGCATTGGTCGGCAGCCTCAGGGACACGCTGCACGGGCTCATCGCGGCGCTGAACGACGACCCGCTGACCGTGAGCCTGGAGAGCTATGAGACGAGCCTCGGCGAGCCGGTGGACGTGTTGATCGACGGCGACTCGCTGGCCGGGATGGTGTTCCAGTTCCTCTATCTCGACCTGCTGACCGAGCCGCTGCCGCTGATCCTGTTCGATCTGGTCGAAGGCATCGCCGAGTCGGCCGAGTACCTGGCCGTCCTGGCGGTGGAGTACAGCCTGCTGATCTACGAGTCGGAGCACGAGGCCACCTACTTCGCGACCAACTGCGCCGACAGCGTCCCGTTCGACTCAACGGAGCCTGTGGCTATGAGCGTCTTCGCCACGGCGGTGGTCGGTGAGGGCTTCGAGCACCTCTGCGACCTCATCGACGTTCCCGCCTCGCCGCCGACGGCGGCTGAGGCGGTGTCCAGCGACAAGCCGGTGCTGATGCTGTCGGGGCGGTTCGACCCGATCACCCCGCCGGAGTTCGCAGACATGGCCGCGGAGCACCTGCCCAACGCCACGCTGGTGGTGCGCGACGGGGCCCACCACGGCGTCTGGGTGGACGACGGCTGCATCGACGACATCGTCGGCGACTTCCTGTCGGAACCGGAGCGGGTGCCCGACACGTCCTGCGCCGGCGAGCCCCGGCCGGTGGCGTGGATCCTGGAATAGCCGCCGCTTCGTTGGCAGCGGCTCCGCAGCGGTAGAGACTGGGGCCATGATCCTCGAAGGACGAACCGTGATGGTGGTGGGCGTCGGCCCCGGATTGGGCGCCAGTTGCGCCCGTCTGGCCTTGCGCGACGGGGCCAACGTGGCGGTGATGGCCCGCAACGCGGACCGCCTGGCCGCGGCGGCCGCCGAGCTCGATCCCAGCGGCGAGCGGGTGGTGACCTGCGCGGGCGACGTCACCAGCCAGGAGGACTGCACTGCCGCGGCCGACGCGGCCGCCGAGCGGTTCGGGGCGCTTCACGCGGTGGTCAATGTGGCTGCCCTCGACACCCAGAAGGGAGCGTGGCACCGCACGACGGACGAGGACTGGGAACTCAACCTCACCGTCAACGTGCTCGGCGCGGTGCACGTGGTGCGGGCGGTCGAGTCCCACTTCGTAGCGGCCGGCGGGGGGTCGGTGGTGCTGATCGGATCGCAGGCCTCGATGAGGCCGGTGCCGGAGTTCCCCCAGAGCCCGTACGGGGCGGCCAAGTCGGCGCTGCTGTCGCTGGCACGCGATCTGGCCGCCGAGTTGGGTCCCTCCGGCATCAGGGTCAACACCGTGGTTCCGAGCTGGATGTGGGGGCCCAACGTCAAGCTCTACTGCGAGTGGCAGGCCGGCACGAGGGGCATCACCGTCGAGGAGGTCAAGCACGAGATCGCCCAGACAATGGCCCTGCGGGAGATGCCCACCGACTCCGACGTGGCCGAAGCGGTCGTGTTCCTGGCGTCGCAGCGGGCCCGCATGATCACCGGCCAGACCCTCGTGGTAAACGCCGGCCACTTCTACCCGGTCGCCTGACTAGGAGTAGCCGTATGAGCCACACGATGGAGGATGTGCGCACGTTCGTAGCCGCCGACCAGGGCCTTGCCGTCGTGTCGTTCGGGCGCCCTGATGGTTCGGTTCACTCCTCGCTGGTCAACGCCGGGGTGATGGCCCACCCGGTGACCGGCGAGGACGTCGTGGCTCTGGTGGTGCGGGGCAACTCGGTGAAGCTGCGTCACTGGCGCCGCGCCCCGGAGGCCACCATCGTCTTCCGGGTGGGCTGGTCGTGGGTCGGGGTGGAGGGCGCCACCACGATCATCGGCCCCGATGATCGATTCGACGGTGTCGACCCGTCAGCGGTTCCCCGGGTCCTGCGGGATGTGTTCACCGCCGCCGGCGGCAGCCACGGGGACTGGGACGAGTACGACCGCGTGATGGCGGCCGAACGCCGGACCGCGGTGTTCATCCACCCCTCCCGCATCACCGGGGTCGGCCGCCCCTGAACCTAGGCTCGTGACCGCTGTGCGTCTTGAGGGCGCGGTCGTGCTCTTGGGGCGATTCCCGGCGCTGGCCGGGGTCGACCTGGAGGTCGAGCGACGCGAGGTCGTCCTGGTCCGGGGCCCCAACGGTGCGGGCAAGTCCAGCCTGCTGCACCTGTGCGCCGGCCTGTTGCGACTGTCGGAGGGGCACGGCGACGTGCTGGGCTGCGACCTGGGTGACGACCGGGCCGCGGTGCGCCGCCGGGTGGGTCTGCTCGGCCATGACACTGCGCTCTACGGCGAGCTGACCGCAGCCGAGAACCTCCAGGTGTGGGCCCGGGCGTCCAGGGTCGACGGGGCCGATGTGCCGGGCGCGCTGGAGCGTCTCGGGCTGCCCCCGCGGCTGCGCGACGTCCCCACCGATCGGCTGTCGGCGGGGCAGCGCCGTCGAGTGGCGCTGGCCGCGATCGTGGTGCGCCGCCCCGAGCTGTGGCTGCTCGACGAGCCCCACGCCGGACTCGACTCCGAAGGCCGCGAGATCGTGGACAACGTCGTGGAGGCCGCGGCCGCGGCCGGTGCCGCCGTCGTGATGGCCTCCCACGAGACCGGACCGGCCGGCGACCTCGCTACTCGCACAGTGACGATGGCGGGCGGCACACTGGCGGAGGGGCTGGGGCCGTGACCGCCTGGCGCGGGTTGAGCCTGTTCGCGGGCGACGCCGTCCTCGTGGCGTCCAAGGACCTGCGCATCGAGTGGCGGGCCCGCACCGCGCTGGGCCAGGTGCTGCCGTTCGCGGTGCTCGTGCTGGTGCTGTTCGGGTTCGCTCTCGACGCCAACCGGCCCACGCTGCGGCTGGCCACGCCGGGGCTGCTACCGATGACGGTGCTGTTCGCCACCGTGGTGGCCGTGCAGCGGTCTGTGGCCGTGGAGTCCACCGACGGGGCCCGCCGGATGCTGCTCCTCAGCGGGATGGCTCCGGCCGCCGCGTTCGCGGGCAAGGCCGCGGCGGTGGCCGTGCAGCTGCTGATCGTGGAGGTGCTGCTGGTGCCGGGCGTGGTGCTGCTGTACGACGCGGAGATCGAGTCGCTCCCGCTGGTGGTCGCAACCTGCGTCGCGGCGACGGTGGGCCTGGCCACCGCCGGTAGCCTTCTCGGTGCTGTGGTAGCCGGAGTGCGAGCCCATCAGACGGTCCTGCCGATCCTGCTGCTTCCAGTGTCGGCGCCGGTGCTGATCGCGGCGACCCGGGCCTTCGCCGACGGGTTCGGCACCGTCGCGGTGGACGGCTGGTCCTGGGTCGGGCTGCTGGCCGGCTTCGCGGCGGTGAACGCGGTGCTGGGCGCAGTCGTCTACGGCCTGCTGCTGGAGGACACATGACGTCCCCGGAGCCTGAGAGCGCGCCCTCCGAGCCGCTGATCGCCTCCTATCTCGGCGGCCCCGCTCGCACCGGGTCGCGCTTCACCTTCTGGCTCGGGCTGGTCACCCTGATCGGCCTGGCCGGCGTGGCCGTTCTGGGCCTTCTGGCTGCGCCGGCCGACGATGTGCAGGGCGACTCGGTGCGCATCATCTTCGTGCACGTGCCCTCGGCTCTCGGCGCCTACACCGCTTTCGGCGTGACCGCGTTGGGCTCGGTGATGTGGCTGTGGCGCCGGTCGGTGTGGTGGGACGTCACCGCCCATGCGGGTGCCGAGGTCGGGGTCCTGCTGTGCGGTCTGACGCTGGTCACGGGCATGCTCTGGGGCCGCCCCACCTGGGGGACCTACTGGGAGTGGGGCGACGTGCGTCTCGTCACCACCCTGATCCTGTTCCTGGTCATGGTCGGCTACCTGTCGGTTCGGGCCCTCGGCGGCGATGCGGACTCGGTGGCCACCCGGGCCGCGGTGGTCGGGCTGGTCGGCGGGGTCAACATTCCCATCGTGAACCGGTCGGTGAACTGGTGGGCCAACCGCACCCTTCACCAGCAGTCCTCCCTCACAGAGGGCAAGCTCGAGGACCTCACCCTGTTCACCCTGTTCCTGGCCTTCGTCGTGGCCGCGATGGCGATTCTCTGGATGATGACGCACCGTTTCCGCATCGGCTGGCTGGAGCGGCAGCTCCGGGCCCGCGACCTCGACGATGCGCTAGCGGCCCGGCGCGCCGAGGCCGGCCGGTGAGCCAGGCCGGCTACGTGCTCGGCGCCTGGGGCGTCACGCTGGCCGCGGTCGGCATCTACGCGGCCAGCCTGATGGTGCGCGGCCGGCGGCTGCGGCGGCGGGCTCGTGCCCGCACCGGCGAGAACGGCGAGTGAGAGCCATGGACGGCACGGCGGACGCCGTGGACACGGAACTCTCGCCGCTCACCCCGCGTCCTGTTCAGCGCCCCGCCCGCACCCGGCGCTGGATCGCCGCGCTGGTGACCGTGGTCGTGGCCGGGGGAGTGGCGCTGCTCGTGTCGAACCTGCTCGGCGACGCCGCGCTGTACTTCTACAACGCCGACGAGGCGGTGGAGCGACGTGACGAGTTGGCCTCGCAGCGTTTCCGCCTCCAGGGGACGCCGTTGGACCATGCGGTGCACGCCTTCTGGGACGACCGGCCGGTGCTGGCCTTCGCCGTCGGCTTCGACGGGGTAGTGGTGGACGTGATCCACACCGGCGACCCGCCCGAGCTGTTCCAGCCCGGCGTGCCGGTGGTCCTCGAAGGGGCCTGGAGGCAAGGTCGCAGCCCAGGCCGGGCGGCGGCGCACGACTGGCATTTCGCTTCGGACCGGATGCTGGTGAAGCACGACAACGACTACCGCAACCGCGACGACTACGACGAGCGCATCGTCGAAGCCGACGAGGGCGTCCGTCGTCTCCCGCACTTGGAACCATCAGAGCCGTGAGCAACGTGGCGCTCGGCTCGGCGGCCGTCGCCGCGGGGCTGGGCGCGGCCCTGATGGGCCTGGTCGTCACCGGGCTGGGCCTCACCGGGCACCTGCGGTTCTGGGGCCGCTACGCCCGCCAGCTCACCTTCGCTATGGCGGCCGCGGCGGTGGTCGCGGTGGTGGTGATGGAGCGGGCCCTCATCACCCGGGACTTCACGGTGAAGTTCGTGGCCGACAACGGCTCGTCCACCACGCCCCCGGTGTTCAACGTGGCCACCCTGTGGTCGGCTCTGGAGGGGTCGATCCTGCTGTGGGCGCTGGTGCTGTGCGGCTACGCGGTGGCGGTGGCGGTGAAGTTCCGCGCCCGGGGCGACGATCCGATGCTGGCGTGGGCGACGCTGGTGATGTTCGCGGTCAGCGCCTTCTTCTTCGCGCTCATGGTCGGGCCGGCCGATCCCTTCATCTCGGTCGACGTCCCCGCCGGCTACGACGGCCCCGGCCCCAACCCGCTGCTGCAGAACCACATCCTCATGGCGTTCCATCCGCCGATCCTGTACCTCGGCTACGTGGGCTTCACCGTGCCCTTCGCCTTCGCGGTGGCCGCGCTGGCCACCGGGCGCCTCGGGGAGGGATGGCTGGCCGCCACCCGGCGCTGGACCGTGGCCGCCTGGGGCTTCCTGACCTTCGGCATCGTGCTCGGTGCCTGGTGGAGCTACGAGACCCTGGGCTGGGGCGGGTACTGGGCCTGGGACCCGGTGGAGAACGCCTCGTTCCTGCCCTGGCTGACCGGCACCGCGTACCTGCACTCGGTGATGGTGCAGGAGCGGCGGGGCATGCTGCGGGTCTGGAACCTGTCGCTGGTGATCGCCACCTTCTCGCTGACGATCCTGGGTACCTTCCTCACCCGCTCGGGTGTCCTGGCCTCGGTGCACTCCTTCACCGAGTCGGGCATCGGCCCGGCGATCCTCGGGTTCTTCGCGGTCATCGTGGCCGTGTCGCTGGCGCTCATCGCCTGGCGGGGCGACCGGTTGCGCACGCCGGGCCGGATCGCCGCGCCGGTGTCGCGTGAGGGCGCGTTCCTGGCCAACAACGCCCTGTTCGCCGCCTTCGCGTTCGTGGTGCTGCTCGGCACCGTGTTCCCGCTGCTGGTGGAGGCCTTCGACGGCCGCACCATCTCGGTGGGCAACCCCTACTTCGACCGGATGACCCGTCCCGTCGGCTTCGCGCTGCTGCTGTTGATGGCGGTGGCGCCCATGCTGCCCTGGGGCTCCGAGTCGGGTCGCCCGCCGACGGGACTGCTGGCCCGGCGGCTGGTAGTGCCCATGTGGATCGCGGCTGGCGCGCTGGTGTTCTCGGTGGTGGCCGGGGCCCGGGGATGGGCGCCGCTGCTGGCCTTCGGCCTGGGCGGCTTCGCCGGCGGCGCCGCGCTGCGCCAGATCCTCCTGGCCGTGCGCCGCCACCGGTGGCGGGGCCTGGTGGGACGGACCAACGGCGGCATGATCGTGCACCTGGGTGTAGTGCTGGTGGCGGTGGCCTTCGCGGCCAGCCAGTCCTATGTGCGCCAAGCCGAGTTCGACCTGGAGGCCGGCCAGCCGGCCACGTTCGCGGGACACGAGATCGTCTACGTGGGCTCGGCGGTCGTCGCTCATGAGAACCGCACCGAGCGGGTCGCCTTCGTGCGGGTCGACGACGCCAAGACCTACGGGCCGGCCATCGCCACCTACCCGTTCGCGTCCCAGACGATCGGGATCCCGTCGGTGCGGTCCACGCTGCGCGACGACGTGGCCCTGTCGGTGCTGCAGTTCCCCGAGGAGGCCGGCGCGGACCGGGTGATCCTGCGGGTCACCGTGCAGCCGCTGGTGGTGTGGCTGTGGCTGGGCGGGATCGTGATGGCTCTCGGGACGGCCTTGTCGTTGCTGCCCTCTCGATCAGGGCGCCGACAACCCATAGAGGCAGCCGCATCGGAGGCGCCGGCATGAACAGCGGTGGCCGGCGCCGGCGGTCGCTCTGGATCGCGCTGCCGGTGGCGGCCGCGGCCGCGCTGCTGGTCGTGGTGCTGGCCACCCGGGACTCCGCGTTCGAGCGCAAGGCGTCCAGCCCCATCCTGGGAGGCTTGGCGCCCGCTGTGGTCGGGACGACGGTGGCGGGTGAGCCCTTCGATCTCGACGACTGGCGTGGCCGGTGGGTTGTCGTCAACTTCTTCCAGAGCACTTGCGTGCCGTGCATCATGGAGCATCCCGAACTCGTCGACTTCGACGAGCGTCACTCGGCAGCCGGCGACGCCCGGATCGTGTCGGTGGTGTTCGACGACAGCGTCGAGAACGTGCGGGAGTTCTTCGCGGCCCATGGCGGCGACTGGCCCGTGGTGGCCACCGGCGCGAGACAGGCGGCCGTGGCCTACGGCGTGACCGGCGTGCCCGAGTCCTACCTGGTGGCTCCCTCGGGGGTGGTCGTGTGGAAGCAGCTGGGCGGGGTCACCGCCGACGGCATCGATGACGTGATCGATCGGCTCTCGGCGCCGTCATGAGTTGGCGGACCGCAAGCTGGATCGCGGCCGTCGTGATCGCCGCGGGGGCGTTCGTGTACGGCGCGCTGGACGAGGGCCCTCCCAGGACCAACGCCGACCGGGTCCGAGCTCTGGCCGAGGACTTCGCCTGTCCCGTGTGTGCGGGCCAGTCGGTGGCCGAGAGCGACGTGCCGGTGGCCCGCGAGATCCGGCGACAGGTCGCGGTATGGGTGGACGAGGGCCGCAGCGACGCCTACATCCGGGATCAGCTGGTGGCCGCCTACGACGTCGACATCGACTACAACCCCTCGGGGTCGGGCATCACCAGCCTGGTGTGGATCCTTCCTGTTCTCGCCGGCGGCGGTATCGCGGCCGTGGTGGTGGGGATGCTGCGATCAGACCGGCGACCGGCCCACGACCCGCCCCAGCCGCCGATGGCGGTGCGGCGACGGCGTTGGCGCAACGCGGCGGTATGGACGGTCGCCGTCGTGGTCGTGGCCGGCGCGGCGGGCCTGCTCGTGGCCCGTTCGTCGGGCAGCCGCAGCACCGAGGGCTCCATCACCGGCGAGATACGGGTCACTACCCGCGAGCTGATCTTCGAGGCCCAGCGGCGGTTGGGCGAAGGCGACATGGCGGGCGCCATCGCCGCCTACGACGAAGCGCTCGAGCTCCAGCCGTCCAGCGCGGAGGCCCTCACCTACCGGGGCTGGCTCACGTCCCGCCGCGGCGATCTGAACACCGCGGTGGAGTATCTCGACGACGCCATTGCGGTGGACCCCGCCTACCCCGACGCCCGGCTGTTCCGGGCCATCGTGGCTCTGGACCAGGGGGACGGATCCGGCGCGGCGTCGGAACTGGCCGTGTTCGACTCTCTGGACCCGCCCCCCTACGCCGAGCAACTGCTGGCCCAGTCACAAGTACGCGAGAGGGTGGCGGCGGCCCGAGACGAGACCGCGCTGCAGGCGGTGGAGGGCCTGGGTCCCGCAGAGGACCGCCCCGCCTTTGCCGAGACGGCCCTCACGGTGGCCGAGGCGCTGGCCGCGGCCGAGGCTCTGGCGACCCGAGGCGAGCTGCTCGAAGCGGTGCAACTCGTCGATTGGGTGCTGGCGGCGCAGCCCGGCGAGCCCGAGGCGCTGGCCGGCCGGGGCTGGCTGCTGGTCCGAAGCGGCGACGCCGAACTGGCTGAACTGGGTGTCGGCTACCTCGATGAGGCTCTCGCCGCCGACCCGGCCAACGCCGGGGCTCTGGTGTATCGGGCTCTGGCTCGCTGGCAGCAGGGCGACGCCGCCGCGGCCCGCGCCGACCTGGACGCCTTCGACGCCCTACAGCACCAACCCCCCGATCTGGTGCGCCTCATCGAGACTCAGGGTCTGCGAGCCGCGATCAGCGGTTGAGACAGGCGTAGCCGGCCCGGAGGAAGGCGACTGCGGCCCCGTAATGGTCGTCGGCTAAGACGAGATCGCGGAACGCCAGCGACGCGCCGTTGAAGTCCTCCTCGTTCCAGAACGGGTCGGACCGGTCGACGTCACCCCAAGCGGCCACGTAGATGTAGGGCTCATCGTGGGAATGGTCGCCCGGGGAGAAGCCATAGGTGGCCCGGCGGCCCGACTCGGCGTCGCCGGCCGCGATGGCGGGATCGAAGTGCCCGGGCCATAGCTGCACCCGCTCGGGATCGATCACCCCGGGCGTGAAGCGCAGTTCCTCGAGCGCGGCGGTGGCCAGTCCGAACCAGGCCCCCAGGAACTCGCCGACGTCGGCCCGCACGTCGAGAGGGCGGTCGATGTCGCCCAGTTCGGGGCTGTCGTGCTCCCGGGCGGTGGTGCCCGGGTCGACGCCCACGAACTCGCCGGCCTCGCGCAGCGTGGTGATGGCTGCGGCACGGGCCTGCCCGGCCTCCTGGACCACCAGCCGATCGCCGGCCACCCTCACCTGGACGTCGTCGCCGAAGAACGGGGTGCCGAAGCCACCCCGCACATACCGCAGCCCGAATTTGCCGTTGCACTGGTAGCGGGCCTCGGCCACCACCGAATAGGCCAACCGGTGGAAGTCGAACAGCGCCGACGGGTAGTTCCGGGGCAGGTTGCCGAGGCGCCGGCGGGCGCCGAGCCATCGGTCGGCCGCGAAGCCGGCCAGATCCGGCCGGGCGGCGATGAGCTCGTCCCAGCTCAGGTCGCCCCCGCAGTGCGGCGCCACCACCGGGTTGTCCCCGGAGGGTGCGGGATCGGCGGGATCGTCGGCCCAGAACGGCCCCTCGGCCACCGCCGGCGGGCTGGGCTCCAGCACACGGACGTCGTACCGGTCGCCGACGTCGGCAGCCGCCTCCGTGGCGGGATCGTGAGCGGCGACAGGATCGCTCATGGGCAACCTCCCGTGAGGTAAGAGTGTGTGACGTTAGGTTTGCTCCGATATGGCCTGCAAGATGCGAGTTGTTTCCGGGAGGGCCGCGCTCGTGCTGGTGGCCGTGGTCCTGGTCGTTGCGGTCCTCGGCTGCTCGGACTCCTCTCCCGATGACCGTGAGACGCCCGTCAACGGTGCGTCGACGTCCCCGGAGTTGGCAGCCGGCAGCGAACCGAGTGAACACGCCGAGTCCGATCCGGGCGCGGAACCCGAGCCGGCCGGCGGCGAGGATGAACAGGTCGGAGGGGCCGCCGCGCCGACCACTGCCGCGACCGGCGCAGCGAGTGACTCGACACCCGGCCTAGGGGGCGAGCCGATCGAGTCCACGCCGCGCGAGGACGTGCTCAGCGCACTGCGCGATCCCTTCCACCCAGATCAGCCCCCGCCGCTCATCGACGTCGACGAGATCCGCGGGGTCGTGCCCCCTGACGCCATCCCCGCCCTCGAGGATCCCGCCTTCGAGCCAGCCTCTGGGGTGGAGTGGCTGGCCGGGGTGGAGCCGGTGCTGGCACTGGAGGTCAACGGCGACGCCCGGGCCTACCCGCTGCGGATCATGACCTGGCACGAGCTCGTGAATGGCACGGTGGGAGGGGTGCCGGTCACGGTGTCGTACTGCCCGTTGTGCAACTCCGCGGTCGCCTACGACCGACGGGTAGGGGACCGCATTCTCGACTTCGGCACCTCCGGAGCGCTGTTGAACTCGTCGCTGGTGATGTACGACCGCCAGACCGAGAGCCTGTGGTCCCACTACACCGGCCAGGCGGTGGTCGGCCATCTCGTCGGGTCCGAACTGGACTTGATACCGGTCCAGACCGTGTCCTTCGAAGCCTTCCTGGCATCGCACCCCGATGGCCGCGTGCTCAGCCTCGACACCGGCCATTCCCGCCGGTACGGACAGAACCCCTACGAGTTCTACGACTCCAACAACCGTCCCTTCCTGTTCAGCGGCCCCACCGATGACCGGCTCGAACCGATCACCAGGG
Source organism: Candidatus Aldehydirespirator sp. (assembly GCA_965203635.1). Taxonomy (GTDB): domain Bacteria; phylum Actinomycetota; class Acidimicrobiia; order Acidimicrobiales; family Aldehydirespiratoraceae; genus Aldehydirespirator. Next base: position 344,310 of record OZ241903.1, on the reverse strand, counting down.
TGGTCGCCCTGCGAGACGGCGCCGAGGGAGCGGTCATCCCCAACGACGTGCTGGCCGAGCGCCGGGTCGTGCCGTTCACCTTCGCCGGCCGCGAGCTGGTGGCCCTGTTCGAGCCGGGCACGGCCAGCGCCCTCGACAGCCCCCTGATCGAGGAGGGCCGCGACGTGGGCGCCACCGGCGTGTTCGTGGGCTCAGTTGACGGCCGGCTGCTGGATCTTTCCGTGGCCGACGGCGGCGGCTTCGTGGATGCGGCCACCGGCGTGGTCTACGACATCCTGGGCCAGCCGTCCGATCCGGTCGGCGCCTCGCTGGAACCGGTCGAGCACCTCGACACGTTCTGGTTCGCGGCGGCCGCGTTCTACCCGGACATCGAGATCATCGGGCAGTAGATTGCGGCGTGACTCCGCGGCGCCGGCCGCGGGGAGGAGGGTGAACGTTATGTCTGACACACTCGCCGACACCTTCACAGTGGGCTGGACGGCCATGGCCGACGGCACCCGCGGGGACTACGAGCAGCTGTCGCAGATCTTCGAGGGCCACGCCCGCGACACGCTGGTGACGCACCTGCTGTCGGTGATGCGGATGCTCGAGGGCCCCACCCTCGGGTACCAGATCGACCGGGCCCGACACTGCCGCCAGTCGGCCACCCGGGCGCTGCGCAACGGCGAGTCCTCGGAGTTCGTGGTGGCCGCGCTGTTGCACGACATCGGCGACGTGCTGGCCCCCGACAACCACAGCGCGGTGGCGGCCGCCATCCTCGCCCCTTATGTGAGCTCCGAGACGGAGTGGGTGGTGCGTCACCACGGGCTGTTCCAGGGCTACTACTACTTCCATCACCTCGGCGGTGACCGCAACGCCAGAGAGCGTTACGCGGAGTCGCCGCACTACGACCGTTGCGTCGACTTCTGCGCCTCATACGACCAGAACTGCTTCGACCCCCACTACGACGACCTTCCGATCGAGGACTTCGCCCCGCTGCTGGAAGAGGTCTTCGCTGGGCCGCCCCAATACACGGCCTGAGCGGCCCGTGAGCGCAGCGAACAGGAGCGGGAATCGCAGTCAGGCTGCCCCGAAGGTGCGCGGGTGCCGGTAGGCGGCGCCCACGATTCGGCCGTCGCTCACGTCCAGCTCCCAGATCGACCCCTTCTTGCACCTTCCCAGATCAGGGATATCCAGCCCGTACTGGGCCAGCACCCACAGCAGCCCGGGAATGACATCGCCGTGGCCGCACAGCACCGAGTCACCCTCGGCTGAAGCCAGCGATCGCAGCAGATCGAAGGCATCGCCGACGAATGAGCCCTCGGCGAGTTCGTCGCAAGTCTCCACGGGCAGCCCCAGCGCCCGACCCAGCGGCACGACGGTCTCCACGCAGCGCACATACGGGCTCGACAGGATGCGACGCACCGGCCGGGAGGCCAGGGCCGCGCCGATGGCGTCGGCCTGCATCCGTCCGTGATCGTCCAGCGGTCGCTCGAAGTCGTTGCCGACCCAGGCCATCCGGCTTCCCGCGTCGGCATGGCGCACGAGGTGCAGCATCGATCCGCGCTCTCTAGGCGTCCACGACGGAGCGGCCACCCCCACCGTCACCCGCTGTAGCACTGAGGCCCGTCCTGGACACGCCGTTAGCCTACGGCCGTGGCCGTCACGGAAGCGGAGGTGATCGAGGCCCTCCGACCGGTGGAGGACCCTGAGCTGCACCGCAGCATCGTCGATCTCGGCATGTACAGGGGTTTCACCATCGACGGGGGCCACGCCGATGTGCGCATCGCGCTCACGGTGGCGGGCTGCCCGCTGCGCAGCGAGATCCAGCGCCGGGTGACCGACGCTCTGCTCGAACTCGACGGCGTGGCCGCGGTCACCCTGGACTTCACCGTGATGAGCGATGCCGAGCGGGCCGAGTTGCGCACGAAGCTGCACGGCAACCCGGCCGCCACCGCCGGATCCGCCCATGCCCACGGCCACGCCGAGGGTCGGGCCATCCCGTTCGCAGAGCCCGGGAATGCCACCCGCACGCTCCTGGTCGCCTCGGGCAAGGGCGGGGTGGGCAAGTCGTCGGTCACCGCCAACCTGGCCATCGCCCTCGCCGCGAAGGGCCACTCCACCGCGGTCGTGGACGCCGACGTGTGGGGCTTCTCGATACCGAGGATGCTGGGAGTGGACCGGGCCCCGGTGGTGATCGACGACATGATCGTTCCGCCGGAGGTGCACGGCGTGCGCTGCATCTCGATGGGCTTCTTCGCCCAGGAGGACCAGCCGGTGATCTGGCGGGGCCCGATGCTGCACAAGGCTCTCGAGCAGTTCCTCACCGACGTGTTCTGGGACGACCCCGATTTCCTGCTGGTCGACCTCCCGCCCGGCACCGGTGACATCTCGCTGTCGCTGGCGCAGTTCCTGCCCCGGGCCGAGGCCTACGTGGTGACCACGCCCAACCCCGCGGCCCAGAGGGTGGCCCAGCGCTCTGCGTTCATGTTCTCCAAGGTGAACATCGCGGTGCGGGGCGTGATCGAGAACATGTCGTGGTTCACCGGCGACGACGGCAAGCGCTACCAGCTCTTCGGCTCGGGCGGCGGGGCGGAACTGGCCCGCATACTCGACGTGGAGCTGATTGGCCAGGTTCCCATGACCATCCCGCTGCGCGAGGGCAGCGACCACGGTCGGCCCATAATGGCGGTGGATCCCGGTTCTGAAGCGTCGTCGGTCTTCGCCGCGATGGCGTCGTGGATCGAAGCCCACGGCCCCACCAAACGAACCCATCCCGAGTTGAAGATCGTCTGAAGGAGAACAGAGTGGAGCTTCGCATCGGCATCGCCGACAACCCCCAACCCATCACCGTGAACCTCCCCGACGACGCCGACCGCGAGAACATCAAGGCGTCGGTCGAGGCGGCTCTGAACGGCAAGGTCCCGGTGCTGTGGCTGACCGACGACAAGGGCCGGGAGATCGCGGTGGCCGCATCGCGCCTCACCCATGTGGAGATGGGTCCGCCCGGCTCCCACCCCATCGGCTTCGGCTGAGAGGCCGAGCGGAGTACCGCAGCGGTGGTCGGTCTCGCGGAGTTGGCCCGGGCCGGCACCGCGCTCGACGAGCGCTCCATCGATCATCTGCACCGGCTGGTGGCCTCGTGGGCGCCGCTGGCCGACCTCTCCTTCGGGGATCTGCTGCTGTACGCCCCCTGCGTCGCCGGCTTCGATCCGGCCACGATGGCGGGCGCCTCAGATCTGGCGTCCAGCGAGACCGTCAGCGCCGACGGTGGCTTCGTGGTGCTGGCCCACGCCCGGGCCAACACCGGCCCCACCGTTCATGTGGTCGACCCGGTGGGCACCATCATGCAGGGGCCCGCCTTGGCCTGGCTGCAGGCTGCGATGGATACCGGCGAGGCGGGCGAGGCGGAGGTGGCAGAGGCCGGTTCCCTGCCCGTCGTGGGCGATGACACGGTCGTGGAGGAGGCCGACAGCCTGCCGCGACGCGACCGCCGTCGGGTCGTGGACTATGTGCCCGTCCGTTGCGACGACGCGCCGGTGGCGGTGCTCTCGCGCGAGGCGGCACCGGCTCCCATCCGCCACGAGAATCCGTTGGAGACCGTCTACCGAGGCTTGTACAACCGCTTCGCGCGGATGATCGCCGAGGGCGCGTTCCCCTACGAGCGTATGGAGCGGGTCGGCGAGTTCCGCGAGCCCCGTGTCGGCGATGGAGTGCTGGTGCTGGACCGGCAGGGCCGGATCAGCTACGCCTCGCCCAACGCCCGCAGCGCCCTGCACCGCTTGGGCGTGACCCGCTCGGTGCCGGGCAGCAGCCTCAGCGACCTCGGACTGGACGACACGGTGATACGCCGCTCGTTCTGGCGCCGGCGTTCCACGGTGGCCGAGTTCACGGCCGGATCGATGATCGTGGTCGTGCTGCGGGCCTACCCCATGGTGGCCGAGGACCGGATCACCGGGGCGGTGGCGATGCTCCGGGACGTGTCCGAGTTGCGCCACCACGACCGCCTGCTCCTGTCCAAGGATGCGACGATCCGCGAGATCCACCATCGGGTCAAGAACAACCTGCAGACGGTGAGTTCGCTGCTGCAGATCCAGGCTCGCCGCCTGGGCAGCGCGGAGGCGAAGACGGCCGTCGAGTCCTCGGTCCGGCGGGTCTCGTCGATCGCCATGGTGCATGAGCATCTGGCTCTCGACACCACCTCCGACCTCGACTTCGATGAGATCGTGGGCCCGCTTGTGCGCTTGGTGGAGGATGGTCTCGCCCCGGCGGAGCGGCCCCTCAAGATTCAGGTGGAGGGGGCCGTTGGCGAGATCGACGGTGAGACGGCGATGCCGCTGGCGGTGGTGCTGGTGGAGTTGGTGCAGAACGCCTTCCAGCACGCCGCACCTCCCGCGGGCGCGGGGGAGCTCGTCGAGGTGCGCCTGGCCCGCACCGCCAGCACGTTGACCATGCGCATCACCGACGACGGACCCGGTGTGCCCGAGGGCTTCTCGCTGGACCGCGACGCCGGGCTCGGCCTCACCATCGTGCGCACCTTCGTGGTTCACGACCTCGGCGGCTCGATCACCATCAAGGCGGCATCGGCCGACGCACCCCGCGGCACCGTGATCGAGGTGACCGTCCCCCGCCGATCGGTCCCGTCACCGGTCGGCTAGCGCCGGTTCGGATCCGCCGGATCCCAGTAACCGGCATGGCCCGCCGCCAGCCGCCGAGCGATCTCGTTGTGGCGGCCCACCAGCGCTTCCAAATCGATGGTCAGGATCCTGCCGTCCCTGATCACCTGGCGCCCGTTGATGATGGACAGGTCGACGCGGTCGACCGAGCACAGCAGCAACGCGGCGACCGGGTCGTGGACGGCGCCACCCGACATCGAGACCGTGTGAAGGTCGATCCCGATCACATCCGCGGCCTTCCCGACCTCCAGCGAGCCGAGCTCGCTGAGACGGCCGAGGACTGACGCGCCGCCCAGCGTCGCAACTCGCAGTGTCGCTTCGACCCCCAGACAGTCTGCGCCGTGCACGACCCGCTGCAACAGCAACGCGGCGCGAGCCTCAGCCAGGAGGTGGCCCGTGTCGTTGCTGGCTGAGCCGTCGACGCCCAGCCCGACCTTGACTCCCGCCGCCAGCATGTCGCGCACACGGCACACCCCCGACCCGAGGCGCATGTTGGAGGACGGGCAGTGAGCGATCCCGGTGCTCGTCTCCGCCAGCATCGCGAGTTCGGCATCGTTCAGGTGCACGGCATGCGCCCACCAGACGTCCGGTCCGAGCCAACCCACCTCCTCCATGTATTGGGCCGGACGCTGCCCGAAACGCTGGCCGCAGTACTCGATCTCGTCGAGGGTCTCGGCGACATGGGTGTGCAGGCTGACGTTGGAATACGACCGAGCAAGCGCGGCTGACTCCCTCATCAGCTCCTTGCTGACGGCGAACGGAGTTGACGGCGCCAGGCCGATGCGCAGCATGGCCAGAGGCGACGGGTCGTGGTAGCGCTCGATGAGGCGGACACTGTCGGCCATGATTGCGTCCTCGTCCTCGACGAGGCCGTCGTCGATCAAGCCGCCGTGGCTCTCGCCCAGCGACATCGACCCTCGCGTCGCGTGCACACGCATGCCGATCTCCGAGGCGGATTCGATCTGAGCATCGATTGAGGCGTCGTGCAAGAACATGTAGTGGTGATCGCTGCTGGTGGTGCAACCCGAGAGCAAGAGTTCGGCCATTGCCGTCAACGAGGCGACCCTGACTGCCTCTCCGTCGACACCGGCGTAGAGGGGGAGCAGCCGGCCCAGCCAGTCGAGCAGCCCGCAGTCCTGCGCCCCGGGCACGGCGCGGAACAGAGACTGGAAGAAGTGGTGGTGGGTGTTGATTAGGCCGGGGGCAAGGGCCAGGCCTGTTGCGTCGACGGTCTCGTCCGCAGTGTCGGGCAGGTCCGGCGCGGGCCCTACCCGCTCAATGATGTTGTCGCGGATGTAGACGCTGCCGCCCGGGATCGTGGTGCCGAGCGCGTCCAGGGTGATGACGACGTCCGCATCCTTGAGCAGCAGAGTGGACATGTGGTCAGCCCGCCCTCGGAGCCGGATGGGCCATCGATCCGTGCCCCGTTCAGCGGCCGGACTGCGTCCGCTGATGGGTCGCCTCGGGGCGAACGTTGCGGATGAGGCCCTGGGGCACCGCTCCTGGGACGTGGTAGTCGTGTGAGCGATACAAGCGCCGGCCCTTGGCCGACAACCCGATGGTCTCGAGCAGCAGCAAGGGCGCACCGGCGCTCAGGTTCAAGACCCTGGCGATCTCATCGTCGGCGGGCACTGCCGTGGGCAGTGCGAGCTCCCACGTGACGGGCTCGCCGCGGACCCTTTCGGCCAGGATGAGGATCGACTCTGACGGGTCGATCTCGGTGCTGGTGTCGGGGTGCAGGGGAAGAGTGTCGATCGCCGCCCGAGCCGGGTTCGCATCAGCGTCCCACCGCTTGGTGACCTTGATGGCCGACGTGCCCTCCGGGACCTCGAAGACGCTGGCGTCAGTGCCCGTCAGTTCGATGTGCTCGCAGCCTTCGAGATGGAGCGAGGGACGAGCACCGGACGCCTCGATCACATCGCTGAACTCGCCCTGCTCGTCGAATCGCCCGGCGAGTTGTAGAGCGTCGCGATTGATGACGGTCGCCGCGCCCTGCCGCCGGTAGACCACCCCCATGGCCTCGAGCTTGGCGATCGCCTCGCGCAGTGCCGGCCTGGCAACCCCGAGTTGCTCGGCGATGCCGATCTCGCCGCCCAGGGTGGCCGAGTCCTCGTCGTCGGTGCTGTCGCGCCACAGCGACAGGACACGGTCCTCGAGGGGAGGAGGCCGCTCCTTCTGGTGTGCCCGCCCCACGCCACGAAAACTACTCCGGCCGCACTTGTCAGACAAGTGTTGACACACCGACCCGCGAGGCGTACGGTTGGTTGACAACCGCTGCGGACGTTTGGGGGAACGGAAGCACATGGCCGATGCTCGATGGGCCGGTCGGAATGAGGTCAAGGACGACCTCAGGCGCGAGGTCTGGTCCGCGCTCGAAAGCGCCTCCACTGGAGTCGGAGCCGTCCGTAGCAGGATCCCGAACTTCGTGCGAGCCCACGAAGCGGCCGGTCGGCTGGCGACGCTAGACATCTGGAAGCGGGCATCGGTCGTCAAGTCGAATCCAGATCCCGCGCAGGCGCACGTCCGCCTTCGAGCGCTTCAGGACGGCAAGACCCTCTATGCGCCGGTCCCGGAGCTCACGGAGTCGTTCCCATTCGTGCGTCTGGACCCTGCGGACCTCCGGTCCCGGCGGATCTCGTTCGAGAACGTGATGTTCTCCGAGGGCGCCGTCGAGATCGGCGTTCCGGTCGAGTTCGAAGAAATGGAGCCGTTCGACATTGTCGTCGTCGGCTGTGTCGCAGTTACCCGGGCGGGGGGCCGGACAGGCAAGGGCGGGGGGTTCGCCGACCTGGAGCTCGGGATATTCCGCGACGTCGGCCTGGTCCAGCCCGGCACGCCGATTGTCACCACCGTGCACGGCTCGCAAGTCGTTGACGACGGGCGAGTGGCCATGGTCCAACACGACACGCCGCTCGACTGGATCGTCACGCCGGATGAGGTGATCGAGACTCGAACGCGCTACCCGCGACCGGGCGGCGTCGACTGGCCGTCCGTTCAGCCCGACCAGCTAGCGGGGATCCCGTTCCTCGGCGACCTGCGCGCCCAGTTGGAGGAAGCTCATGAGATCGCATGATCGCGGAGCGCAAAGTGCGCTCCCCGCGATGGGCCGTGCAAAGAGCGGCCCGAAGACCAACGTCTTCTACAAGGGGGGACCAATGATCAAGAAACGACTGCCGCTCCTGGCCGGGGCGCTGTTGGCGCTGGCGCTGGTGGCTGCCGGTTGCTCAGGCGACGCGGATGAGCCCGCAGCCGCGGAGGATGCAGGGCCCGCCCGCATCGCCCTGGTGATGTCGGGGTCCATTAACGACGGCGGCTGGAACCAGGGCGCCTACGAAGGGCTGGACGCTCTCACGAGTCAAGGCTTCGACACGGCGTTCACGGAGGACGTGGCCCAGGCCGACATCCCGTCAACAGTCGAGGGCTACGCGCTCGACGGGTACGACCTCATCATCGGGCACGGCTTCGAGTTCGGTACGACGGTCTCGGAGATGGCTCCCGAGTATCCGGACACCAACTTCTTCGCGACCACGTTCATACCCGATCCGGATGTCCCGCTGACGTCGAACCTCACGTTCATCGACGCCCAGTACTACACCATCTCCTACGCAGCCGGTGCGCTGGCCGCGCTGCAGTCGGAGTCCGGCGTGGTCGGAATCGTCGGCGGCGGGGACAACCCGACGCAGCGGACCATGCTCCTTGCCTTCAAGGCGGGAGCGACCGAGACGGTCGACGGGGTCGAGGCCCTGGACGTCCTGACCGGGAGTTACGACGACCCACAGCTCGGACGTGAGGCCGCGACAGCCATGATCGGCCAGGGAGCAGACGTGATCCTCCATATCGCCGATACGACCGGGCTCGGTGCCATCGAAGGGGCCACAGAGCAGGGCGTGGAAGTCATCGGGTTCTACCAGGACCAGACGCAGACGGCCCCTGACCTGATGCTCACCAGCTTCAGGATGGAGCTGGCCGACATGGTCCAGTTCCTCGGCCAGAACGTCGGCGGAGCCGACTACCCCGCAGGAGTGGAGTGGGCTCCTTCGACCGAGTTCATGTGGACCTTCACGTTCGGTGGCGACGACTACAACCCGGACCGCGTGTCCGCCGACGTCTGGAGCCAGTTCGAGAGCGTCTTCGAGCAGGTCAACTCGGGCGCGATCTCCGTCCCCACCCACTGAGCAAGAGGGCCGAGCGAGCACGGCAAGCCGTCGGCTCTCCAACGGCTTGCCGTGCCTAGCTCGCCGCGTGTGGTCGAATACGGTCCGGCGGAGACGATCAAGCGAGGAAGGGCACTGCCGGGATGAGGGTGGAGCTTCGAGGCATCACGAAGACCTTTCCCGGCGTGGTCGCCAACAACTCCGTCGACTTCACCGTCGAGACCGGGATGGTGCATGCCCTCCTCGGCGAGAACGGGGCCGGCAAGAGCACGCTGATGAACGTCCTCTACGGTCTCTTGCAGCGCGACGCCGGGATGATCCACATCGACGGCACGCTCGTCGAGATCCGCAGACCCTCCGACGCCATCGCACTCGGCATCGGGATGGTCCATCAGGACTTCCTGCTGATCCCGAGGATGACCGTTCTCGACAATGTCCTGGTCGGTGTGAGGTCCGGGCCTGGGGCGGGCCCGTTCGGCGCTCTCGACCGCGAGGAGGCGCGGCAGCAACTGAGAGACCTGTCGAGTGAGTACGGGCTGGGAGTCGACCCGGACTCACGCGTGGCTCATCTCTCGGTCGGGGAGCAGCAGCGTGTCGAGATCCTCAAACTGCTGTTCCGCGAGGCTCGCCTGCTGATCCTCGACGAGCCGACCTCAGTGCTGGGCCCGGTCGAAGCCGCCGGTCTGTTCGAGGTGATCGGCCGCCTGCGCGATCACGGAGAGAGCATCGTCCTCATTACCCACAAGCTCAAGGAAGTGCTCACCCATACCGACGACGTCACCGTGATGCGCGCCGGGCAGAACGTTGCCACCAAGCGGACTTCGTCCACGACGGCAGCGGAGCTGGCCGAGTTGATGGTGGGCGAGAGCGTGCCGGAGCAACTGCGGAGCGATCGGAGTGTGCCCGATGAGGACAACCCGGCCGTGCGGGTGGTCGATGTCGGCCTCACCGACGCCACGGGGGTCGCCCGGCTCACCGACGTGTCCCTGGAGGTCCGCAAGGGGGAGATCTTCGGCATCGCGGGCGTCAACGGCAACGGGCAGAGCGAGCTCGCCGAGGTCATTGTCGGGCTCCGACGGCAGGCGAGCGGCCACATTGAACTTGATGGGATCGCGATCGACCGCCATTCGGTGTCGATGCGACGCCACGCCGGTGTGCGCTACGTGCCGGCAGACCGGCGAGGCGTCGGCTCGATTGAGGCGCTGTCGATCACGGAGAACATGATCCTCGGATCGTGCGGCCGGTTCAGCCGGCACGGGTTCATGCAGCGACGCGACGCATCCGCAACAGCCGACGAGCTCGTCGATCGATACGAGGTGCTCACGCCGTCCACCGACTTTCCTGCCGGCAACCTGTCGGGCGGCAACCTTCAGAAGATGATCCTCGCCAGAGAACTCGAGGGCGGCGCGCGGCTGCTAGTCGCCGAGCAGCCGACCAGGGGACTCGACGTCAAGGCCACCGCACGGGTGCGCCAGACGCTCCTCGACTGCCGCGACGCCGGGATCGGAGTGCTGCTGATCTCGGTCGACCTCGACGAGTTGCTGGAGCTCTCGGACCGCATCGGCGTCATGTTCGACGGCCGCCTGATCGCGGTCGTCCCCAATGTCGACGTCGACGTCCGCGATCTCGGACTCCTGATGGCCGGTGTGGAGTCATGAGCTGGCACGGCGCTCCGCCCCTGCTCGAGCGCCGGCTGGCTCCGATCGGCGGACCGGCATTCGGGATCGCCATCGCGCTGGCCGCCATGACCACCGGGCTGCTGCTCGGAGGGCTGCTGTTCATTCCGTTCGACAGCGCACCACTCGATGGGTACTCGACGCTGTTCCGGGAGGGATTCGGCACCAGCCGCGGGCTGGGCGACACGCTTGTGCGGGCGGCACCGCTGATCTTCATCGGCCTGGGCACGATCGTCACCTGGCGGGCCGGCTTCTTCTTCCTCGGTTTCCAGGGGTGTCTGCTGATCGGGGCTACCGGAGCGGCCCTTGTCGCCCTCGCAGCCGCTGACGGGCGGCCGCTGGACTGGGCACCGACCGCTCTGTTGATCCCGCTGACGCTGGCCGCCGCAGCGGCAACGGCGGGCGTCTGGAGCGGGATCGTGGGCTATCTCAAGGCCCGCCACGACGGCAACGAGGTGCTGCTGTCGCTGATGATGAACTTCGTTGCCGCGTTCCTGCTGAACTACCTGGTCAGCGGACCCATGCGGGCCGCGGGCGCTCTTCCACAGACGGAGAGATTCGACGAGTCTGCACATTTGCCGCTGCTCCTCGGCCAGTCGAACAACCTCCACTTCGGAGTGATAGTCGCGGTGCTGCTGGTCGCCGTCATCGCCGGGGTCTTCCACCTGACGGCCCTCGGGTACGACCTGAGCGCCATAGGACACAACCCCAGGGCGGCCCACTACGGCGGGATAGACATCGCCAAGCGAACAATTCAGGCCTCCGTGCTCGGCGGAGCTCTTGCCGGCTTCGCGGGATGGTCCCAAGTGCTGGGCGTCCAGTACCGCCTGCTCGACGGCCTCGACACGACCACGGGATTCGAGGGCATCGTCGCCGCGCTGCTGGGAGGCTTGACGCCGATCGGAACGGCTGTGTCCTCGTTTCTGCTGGGTGGCCTGTCCATCGGAGCTCAGGTCATGCAGCGCCGGACGGGGATCCCGGCCTCGATGGCGCAGGTGATCCAAGGACTGATCGTTCTGGCCATCCTCGCCAGCGGCCCGCTCCGCTACTACAAGATCAATCTGCGGGCCGTGTTGGGGCGAGGCACAACCGGTTCTGGCCACGACGAACCGGGGGTGTGAGTGGAGATACTCGACAACACGCTCCTCTCCGAAGTGTTCGTGGTCACCTGGCTGGCGGGTGCCATCCGTCTTGCTGCGCCGGTGCTGATGGCCGCATTGGGGGAGACCATCGGTGAAGTGTCCGGAGTCCTCAATGTCGGCATCGAGGGCACGATGCTCGTCGGCGCGCTGGCCGCGTTCGTGGCCGCCAACGAGACGGGCAGTCCCGTGTTCGCGCTGATGATGGCAGTGGGAGTGGGTCTGGCCGTCAACCTCTTCCTCGCCTGGATGTACGTCACGGTGCAGGCGAGCCAGGTGGTCGTCGGGGTGGTATTCAATGCGGCCGCCCTGGCTGGCGCGAGTTACACGTTCCGCGCCATCTACGGCAGCTCGCCCGGCATATTGACCGTGTCCGGCTTCCGATCGATCGAGATCCCGCTTCTGCACAAGATCCCCATACTCGGGGGCTCCGTGTTCACCCAGTCGCCGCTCACCTACGTCACCCTCGGGCTGGTGGCGGGTGTGTGGGTCATGCTCTATCGCACCCGACTCGGGCTGGCCCTCCAGGCGGTCGGCGACCATCCGAAGACGGCTGATGCTGCGGGTCTCTCGGTCACGAAGCTCCGCTATCTGGGCGTTCTGGCCTCCGGAGCGTTCTCCGGATGCGCAGGCGGATTCCTGCTGCTGACCGCTGCCCACACCTACCGCGACACGATCATCTCCGGAAAGGGGTTCATCGCCCTAGCCATCGTGATATTCGGTGCCTGGAATCCGGCTCGGGCGCTGTGGGCCGCACTCATCTTCGGCGCAGCCGACGCCATGCAACTGTCCTTGCAGGCGGCGGGTTACTCGTTCGTGCCCCAGCTCATGTTCGCCCTGCCATACCTGTTGACGATCGTGGCGGTGTCAGGACTCTTCAAGCGGCGCACCCAGCCGAGCGCTCTGCTCCTGCCATACCGGCGAGCGTAATTCGGGGCCGATTCGTGTCGGTCAGCTAGGCGCTCTGGACCTGGGCGGCGTCGGCGAGGCGGAGCTCTTCGATGGACTGCTCGCGCATCTTGAACTTCTGGATCTTGCCGGTGATGGTCATCGGGAAGGTGTCGGTGAGCTTGATGTAGCGGGGCACCTTGTAGTGGGCGATGGTGCCCCGGCAGAAGTCCTTGATGTCGTCCTCGGTGGCGTCCGAGCCTTCCCGGAGTTGGATCCAGGCCATGATCTCCTCGCCGTAGCGGATGTCGGGCACGCCGATGACCTGCACGTCGACGATGTCGGGGTGGGTGTAGAGGAACTCCTCGATTTCGCGGGGGTAGACGTTCTCGCCGCCGCGGATGATCATGTCCTTGATCCGGCCGACGATGTTCACGTAGCCCTCGTCGTCCATCACCGCGAGATCGCCGGTGTGCATCCATCCGTCGGCGTCGATGGCCTCCGCGGTGCGCTCGGGGTCGTTCCAGTAGCCCAGCATCACCGAGTAGCCCCTCGTCTGGAACTCGCCGCTGGTGCCGCGGGGCACCACCTCGCCGTTGGCGGGGTCCACGATGCGGATCTCGACGTGGGCATGGACCCGCCCCACCGTGGTCACCCGCTTCTCGAGGGGGTCGTCGGCGGACGTCTGGGTGGACACCGGTGAGGTCTCGGTCATGCCGTAGGCGATGGTGACCTCGCTCATGTTCATCTGGTCCACCACCTGGCGCATGACCTCGATCGGGCACGGCGAGCCGGCCATGATCCCGGTTCGCAGCGACGACAGGTCGTAGTCGGCCAGATCGGGCTCGCCGAGCTCGGCGATGAACATCGTCGGCACCCCGTACAGGCTCGTGCAACGCTCTGCGGCGACGGCCCGCAGGGTTGCCCTGGGGTCGAATCCGGCGGCCGGGATCACCATGGCGGCACCGTGGGTGGTGCAGGCCAGGTTGCCCAGCACCATCCCGAAGCAGTGATAGAACGGCACCGGGATGCACACCCGGTCCTCGGCCGTGTACTGGCAGGCCTCGCCGATGAACAGCCCGTTGTTCAGGATGTTGCGATGGCTCAGCGTGGCGCCCTTGGGGAAGCCGGTGGTGCCGCTGGTGTACTGGATGTTGATGGCGTCATCGGGCTCGAGTTGCCCGCTGCGCTCCTCCAGTTGATCCGGCGACACCGCCTCGGCAGCTTCCAGCAGGTCGTCCCAATCGTCGGTGTGGAGGTAGATCACCCGGCTGGTGGGCACCCGCTCCCGGACCTCGGTGATCATCGAGCGGTAGTCGCTGGTCAGGAACGACTCCACCGCCACCAGCACGGAGATCTGTGACTGGTTCAGCACGTACTCGAGTTCCGAGGACCGGTAGGCGGGGTTGATGGTCACCAGGATCGCGCCGATGCGGGCCGTGGCGTACTGCACCAGCACCCACTCGGCGTAGTTCGGGCTCCAGATCCCGACGCGGTCGCCCTTGTCCACCCCGACCCCCATGAGCCCCCGGGCCACCCGGTCGACCTCACCGGCGAACTCGGTGTAGGTGTAACGCAGACCCTGCTCCACCGCCACCAACGCGTCGCGGTCGGGGTGCTCGGCAACCGTTCGGGCCAGATTCTGCGGGATCGTCTCCTCCAGCAACGGCACCGAGGTCGGCCCTTCGGCGGCTGACAATGTCATTGCGGACCTCCTCGCGCTTGTTCAGGCTTCCGCGTCCACAAGTTACGCGCTCGCTCTAGGCCCAGCAGACTCGCTGACCGGTCAGCGGTCCGGGTTCGCCGCCGTTGAGACGCCTCAGCTCTACGGCATCGACTCCGCCGAGCATCGCGGCGGCCGAGGACCATGACGATCCCCTGGGCGGCTCGACGCACTCCACCAGGTCCGCGGTCCGCTCGGCAGGCGTGCCGCGGGTGAGTGCGGCGTTGATGTGGCGGGCGATCTTCTCCACCAGAGCGATGCCGGCCGACTCGCTCGGGTTGTTGTCCGTCATCACGGTCATGGCGTAGGAGCCGCCGTCCGGGTCGCGCACCACCCCGGTGGTGCCCAGCCGCCACCCGGCACCGGACATCGGGAAGAAGCCGTTCTTCAGCGCAGCCTCGTAGGTGGCCGGGAGGCCGGCGGTGACCCCCCAGCTCTGCGCCGCGCTCACGCCGGACATCCACTCCCACGCCGTCTGCACCGACTCGGCGCTCAGGGGCCCTCCGCCGATGAGAAGCTGCTCCACGAGCCGCGTCCGGTCCTCCGCCGTGGACAGCGTCCGGCCGTACGACGCGGTGTGGCTCGTGCCGTCGATCCCGAAGCGCTCGTCCAGCGCTTCCATGCCGGCCGCGCCGCCGAGCTGCACGTACAGCCTGGAGGTGGGCGGGCGGTTGTGGCTGTAGTGCATCATCAACTCGACGTCGGCCGCCTCGGACTTGCTGAGCTGACGGCCCGCTTCCTGGGCGGCCAGCAGCACGCCCGCCAGGACCTGGGCCTTGATGACGCTCGCGGTGGTGATCTCCAGGTCGCCGTTGAGCTCGTACCGGCAACCCGTGCGGTGGTCATGGACGGCCGCCGTGAACCGGGCGCCGGGGTGGGCGGCCTCGATCTCGTCGATGAAGGAATCGGAGAACAGCCAGCTGCAAGGACCGAACGGCATGTAGTGAGGTCGCACGAAGTGACCGATCTTGGGCAGGTCGGACCGGTCACCAGACTCGGAGCCACTGGCGGGCACCGGACGCGCGCCGGCGACCGAGAGCGCGACTGTCCAAGTCATCACCAGCGCGATCAGGACCGCGCCGATCGCTCGCAGTGTCGGAATCCACCTCGCGTCGGACTCTTGTCGGGGACCAGGCATCTTCATTGGCAGGGCTGGCCGAGCCTAGGCAGTGCACAACCGCTGCGCCCGTCGGATTCCTGCCGGCAGGAAGTGTGTGCGAGACTGCCGGGGTGGCAGCGGTGATCGCGCATCGGGGCGCCAGCCAGGCCGCGCCCGAGAACACGTTGGAAGCCTTCCGGCTGGCCCGAGAATTCGGAGCCGACTGGGTCGAACTCGACGTGCGCCGCACCACTGACGGCGTGGCCGTGGTCCACCACGACGCCCACCTGGCCGACGGCCGGCGGATCGGCCACCTCCACGCCGACGAACTGCCCGACTACGTGCCCAGCCTGGCCGAGGCCCTGGAGGCCTGCGAGGGCATGGGAGTGCACCTCGAGATCAAGAACCTGCCCGACGATCCCGACTACGACAGCGAGAACCTGGTGGCCGACGCCGTGGCCGGCCTCATTGCGGCCTATCTCGGCCCGGAGCGCGCGGTGGTGTCGTCGTTCAACGTCGACGCGGCGGATGCGGTGCGGGCTGTCGATCCGGCCATTCGCACCGCGCTGATCTGCGGGATCGTGGCGCCCGCGCAGGCCGTGGCCCGGGCCAGCGCCCACAGCATGGTGGCAGTGCACGCCTTCGACGCCATGTGCGACGTCGCATTCGTGCGCCGGGCCCACGACGCCGGACTGTCCGTCAATGTGTGGACCATCAACGTCCCGGAGCGCATGTCGGAACTGCTGGCGATGGGCGTGGACGGCCTGATCACCGATGTGCCCGACGTGGCCCGGGCCCTAGTCGACGCAGCCTGAGCGCTCAGGGCAGGACCAGCCGCAGGGCTTCGGGCGCCCAGCGGATCCTCAGGCGGGGCGCAGCGCCGAGGTGGTCGCCGTCGGCCTGGTATGGAACGGGCGGCTCCGCGTTCACGGTCAGGTCCCTCAGGCCCTCGTGAACCGTCGCTCCGGGCAGGCCTCGCACGTCGCCTGAGCGCAGGGCCTTCAGGGCCACCGGCAGCATCCGGTGCAGCGAGAGGCTGGGAAGGGTCACGGTGACCAGGGGCTCGTCCAGGCCGAGGCCCGGCACGAGGTCGAAGCTGCGGCTGCCCAGATAGGTGTAGGGGTTGAGGTTGAGCACGATCGTCAACAGGCCCTCGGCCAGCGCGTCGCCGTCGGCATCGAGCACCCGCATGGGAGGACGTCGCCGGTTGGCCCGCTGCAGCCAGGTGGTCACCGCTGCGTAGACGAACAGGGGGTGCCCGGCCCAGCGCTTCAGCGGGCCGCGGCTCTCGACCAGCTCCACCACGGCCGCGTCGAACCCGATGCCGCAGTGGAACAGGAAGTACCGCCCGTCAACGACCCCGAGCCCGATCCTGGCGACGGCGCCCCGGTCGAGAGCGTCGAGGAGCTGGCCGGCGGCCTCGATGGGGTCGTCGGGCAGACCGATGATGCGGGCGAACACGTTGGTGCTTCCTCCCGGCAGCGCGGCCAGGGCGGTGTCGGTGCCGGCCAGGCCGTTGGCGGCCTCGTTGAGGGTGCCGTCCCCGCCCAGGACCACCACGACATCGATGCCGTCGGAGGCGGCCGACCGGGCTAGTCGCGTGGCATGGCCGCGCCGGACGGTCTCGGACAGGGTCACCTCATGGTCGGCCGACAGCGCCTTCTGGATCACCACCCGGCGCCGTCCGGTCACGGACGAAGCGGCCGAGTTCACCAGCAGCAGCACCCTCATTCACCCAGTCTGTCCGCTGGTTGAGCCGGGTGCGCCCTCGTGACCGCAAGCGACTGTGCGCATAGCCGGGCGAATTCGTCGCACGGCGAGGTTCGTTTCTGGCCGGGCGCTGGCACACTTGGCGCCCATGAAGGTTGTCGTCTGCGTGAAGCAGATTCCCGATCCCGCCGATCCCGGCGCGCTCGACCCCGAGACCAAGACGCTGCGGCGCAACGTGAAGCTCATCCTCGACGAGTCCGACTCCTACGGGGTGGAGATGGCCCTGCAGCTGGTGGACGCCGCCGGCGAGGGTTCTGTGCATCTGGTCTCGATGGTGCCCAACGACGAGGTGAGCGGCTTGCGCACTGCCCTGGCCATGGGCGCCGACTCGGCCACGCTCATCAGTGATGAGGCGCTGGCCGGCTCTGACGCGCTGGGCACGTCCCGCGTGCTCGCCGCGGCCATCGAGCGGGCCGAGCCCGACCTGGTGCTGGCCGCCACCGAGTCCAGCGACGGCTACACCGGCGTCGTGCCCGCCCAGGTGGCCGAACTGCTCGGCCTGCCCTCGGTGACGTTCGCCAAGGAGATTGTGGTCGAGGGCTCCAGCGCCACCGTGCGCCGCCAGACCGAGGCCGGCGCCGACCTTGTCGAGTGCCCGCTGCCCGCGGTGGTGTCGGTGACGGCCGGTGTGGTCGAGCCCCGGTACCCGTCGTTCCGGGGGATCATGCAGGCCAAGAACAAGCCGGTCGACCAGCTGAAGATCGCCGATCTCGGGATCGCCGCCGAGCGTGTCGGCTGGGCTGGTGCGGGCCAGGAGATCACCGATGTCGCCGAGGCTCCCGAGCGGGCCGCGGGCGAGGTCGTGGTGGACGAGGGCGACGCCCACGAACGCATCGTGGCCTTCCTCGACGAACTCAAGGTCATCTAGAGGCCGAGCAGCAGCATGAGAATCTTCACCAAGAGCCGAGCGAGGCCGTGGCCCGAGCGGCCCGTGAGCGCAGCGAACAAGAGCGGAGAATAGGGAGGTCGGTGCAATGACGCTGGACAAGATCTGGGTGTTCTGTGAGGCCGGCGACGACGGCGTGGCCACCATCACGCTCGAGATGCTGGCCAAGGCCCGGGAGGTGGCCGGCACCGTCGAGGTGTTCTGCGGGGGAGACGGCACGGCCTGCGCGGCCGAGCTCGGCGACCACGGGGTCACCACGGTCCACGCCACCGGCGATCTCGACGGGCGCATGAAGGGCGTGTCGGTCGCCTCGGCGGTGGCCGAAGCCATCTCCGACGGCAGTGTGGCCGCGCCCGACGCCGTACTGCTGGGCACCACCTACGACGGCCGCGACGTGGCCGCCCGGCTGTCGGTGAAGCTGGACGTCAGCGTGCTGTCGAATGTGGTCGACCTGCGCCTCGACGGGGACCGTCTGGTGGGGGTCGAGCCGGTGTTCGGCGGCACCCTCAACGTGACCTCCCGGTTCACTGACGGCGGTCCCGACATCTGGCTGGTCCGCCCGAAGTCCTTCGAGCCGGCGGCGGTCGGCGGCCCGCCCGCGGAGGTCGTGGACCTTCCCGTTCCCGACCTCGGCACCACCGGCGGCGCGGTGGTCCGGGACCGCTTCACCGAGGAGTCCGAAGGCCCCAAGCTCGACGAGGCTGCCATCGTGGTCTCCGGCGGGCGGGGACTGGGCGCCGCGGAGGCGTACTCGATGATCGAGGGCCTGGCCAAGCAGCTGGGCGCCGCGCCGGGAGCCAGCCGGGCCATCGTGGACGCGGGCTGGGTGCCTTACAGCTACCAGGTCGGCCAGACCGGCAAGGTGGTCAAGCCCACCGTGTACATCGCCTGCGGCATCTCGGGCGCCACCCAGCACCTGGTGGGCATGAAGGGCTCCAAGAACATCATCGCCATCAACAAGGATTCCGAGGCCCCCATCTTCGCGGTGGCCGACCTCGGCATCGTGGGCGACGTGCACAAGGTGCTGCCCAGGCTCACGGAGGCCTTGGAAGGCCGCTGACCCCTTGGAGTCCGCCGGCTCTGAACTCGCCGGCTCGGACGCTCGGTCTACACCAGCGGCCAGGGCCAGCGGTGGCCGTGGCCGTCGGACGGGAACCGGCCCGCAGCGAGCAGAGCCTCGGTTCGGGCCAGGGTGGCGTCCTGCTCCTGGGCGGTGAGCGCCGCGGCGAGGGGCTCGGGAAGGCCGCCGTCCAGCAGTGAGCGCAGGTCCCGGCTCACGTCGTCGGGCAGTGGTTCGCCCGCGAAGTCCCAGATCACGGTGCGCAGCTTGAACTGGGAGTGGAACGACAGTCCGTTGTCGATGGCCCAGACGGTGCCGTCGGTTCCCAGCAGGCAGTGGCCCGACTTGCGGTCGGTGTTGTTGATCACGATGTCGAGCGCGCAGATGCGCTCCAGTTCGGGCCTGAGCCGGTCCTGTTCCACCAGCGTGAAGTAGTGCTCCTCGAAATGGGCGGGCATGAACAGCTGAAGCGACCCCTCGTCGAAGGGCAGGTCGTCGCGCACCACGGTGGGGGGAACCACGTCCCAGCGGAGCGCGGCGTCCATCCAGAACGCGCCCGCCTCGCGGTGGGCCAGGCCGGAAGGGAAGTCCCACAGCGGCCGCTCGCCCCGCACCGGCTTGTAGATGGCCTGGGCGTCGAGTCCCTCATGGGTCACGTCCACCAGGAAGGTCGCGTTCGAGCTGTAGGGCATTCGTCCCCTCAGCTCCACCTCGCCGCTGGACAGCAGGGCCAGGGCACGGGCAGTCTCGATCGGGGGGCGGTCCCGGATGGGGGACTGGCGGCCGGCGCTCTCACTCGCGCTCAGTTGTGGCACGGGCACCAGTCTCCGTTGGAAGGTTCCAGGGGCCGCAGGCAGAACGGGCACGGTGGCCGGCCGGCGGCAACCACGGCCCGGGCCCGGGTCACCAGCGCCCTGACCTGGGGGCGGGTCAGGGTGAATCGAGCCGACGCTCCGGTGTCGTCCTCGTCCTCGACCAGCTCCTCGGCCACCAGGATCACCCGGCCCTCCTCCTGGTCGTAGGCGATTCCCAGGGCGCCGATCGTCCATGCCTCCACCACCGGCTCACGCATGTCGAGGTCGTCGGGCGGGTCTGCTTCCTCGGCTTCGGGCAGCTCGCCCAGCACCCGTTCCAGGTACTCGGCCAGGGCGGCCGCCTGGCGCTTCTCGAACTTGAGCGACACCAGCTCGCCCCCGGCGAGGCACTGCAGGTAGAAGACCCGCTCGCCCTTGGGCCCGAGCGTGCCCACGGTGAGCATGTCGACCGCCTCGAAGTGGAACGACTCGCTCACGACGGGCGCAGAGCGGCGAGGTCGTCGCCGGTGTTGTTCACGGTCAGGAGGATGGGGCCGGACCGGTGGTAGGCGATGGCGGTGACCGAGCACGGCGAGATCACGATCCGCTGGAACAGGTCCAGCGGTGTGCCGGCCGCGGCCGCGGCCACCGCCTTGATCACATCGGCGTGGGACACGGCCACCACGGTCTCGCCGGCGTGGCGGGCACAGATGGCGGCCACCGCGTCGAGGGCCCGGGCCTGCATCTCGGCGAACGACTCCCCACCGGGAAAGCGGAACCCGCTCGGGTGGCGCTGCACAGTGGTCCAATCCTTGCGCCTGCGAAGGCTCTGAAGCTTGCGTCCCGTCCACCGGCCGAAGTCGCACTCGATGAGACCTGGGCTCCGCCGCACTCGCAGCTTGCAGGCCCGGGCGATGGGTCCGGCCGTCTCGACGGTGCGCTCCATGGGCGAGGCATAGACCGCCTTGATCCGGCCCAGCCCGGCCAGCCGCTCGGCCACTCGCTGAGCCTGTTCCACACCCTCGGACGACAGATGGAGACCCGGCGCCCGGCCCGGGAGCACCGTCCCGGTGGTCGGGGTCTGCCCGTGGCGCACGAACAGCACGACGGCCGCGGCTTCAGCACCGGCCTTGGAAGCGGGCTTGGCCGAGGTGCGGGCAGAACTCGTGGCCATGATGGGTGTCAACGTAGCCTGATCGTCCGTGGAGTCCCCCGGCTCGCGCCGTGCCCTTGCCGAGGTGGCATCGGAGGTGACCGCGTGCCGGGTGTGCTCCCGGCTGGTGGAGTGGCGCGAGCAGGTCGGGCGCACCAAGCGGGCCGCCTACCGCGACGACGAGTACTGGGCCCGCGGCGTGCCCGGGTTCGGTGACCCCGACGCCCGCCTGCTGGTGGTCGGCCTGGCGCCCGCGGCCCACGGGGCCAACCGCACCGGCCGGATGTTCACCGGCGACCGCTCCGGGGACTGGCTGTACCGGGCCCTGCACCGCGCCGGCTACGCCAGCCAGGCCCAGTCGACCCATCTCGGTGACGGTCTGGTCCTCACCGGAGCATGGATCACTGCGCCGGTGAAGTGCGCGCCGCCCGACAACAAGCCCACCCCCGTCGAACGCGACGCCTGCATGCCGTTCATGAGGCGCGAGCTGGCCGCGCTCGGCTCGCTGAAGGTGGTGGTCGTGCTGGGCGGCTTCGCCCACCAGGTGGTGTGGCGCGAACTCGGATCGGGTCCGCGGCCCCGCTTCGGCCACGGCGCCGAGGCGCCGCTTCCGGACGGCCGCACCCTGTTGTGCAGCTACCACCCCAGCCAGCAGAACACCTTCACCGGACGCCTCACCGAGCCCATGCTCGACGCCGTGTTCACCAGAGCGCGGGAACTGAGTGCCGGAGGCCGAGCGGGTGGGCCGGAGCAGCCGAGGCCGTCGCCTGGTGCTGAGCGAGGCCGTGGCCCGAGCGGCCCGTGAGCGCAGCGAACAAGAGCGGGAAACACGACGCTAATCCGCAAGACGGTCACACTCACTAGCGTTCGCCTGTGACCTCACCCGGTAGCCTCAGACCCGCTATGCGCGCACGCCTTCGTCCTGTCTGGGTTCTTGCCGCGGCTGTCGTGCTGGTGGTGGCAGGATGCGGCAACAGCGCCGACCCGGAGACCTGGGACGAGGCCGAGCAGGATGAACGCTTCGTAGACGAGGAGTTCGGGGCCGAGTCCGCGGTGGAGCACAACTTCATGGCGTCGTGCATGGAGGCCAACACCGAGAACCTCACGGAAGCCGAGGCCAGAGTGCTGTGCGGATGCTCCTTCGACGGACTGCGCCAGCGACTGACGCTGGAGGAGTTCCGTTCCCTAGACAGGGCCCTCCGTTCCACCCCCAACCCGAGCGATCTGGACGACGAGACCGAGGACCTGTGGGACGGCACCGCGGAGGATATCTTGACGGCATGCGCCCGCAGGGTCGACGCCTGAGCCCGACCGGTCGCCGCGGCCAAGTCGGGGGTTGATGCAGTGACGCCCACTCCCGCCATCGAGGAACTGCCGCTCATCATCTCAGTCGACGACCACGTCATGGAGCCGAAGGACTTGTGGCAGCAGCAGTTGCCGCCGTCCATGCGAGCCCGCGGGCCAAGGGTGGTGCAGGAGAAGGTGAGGCTGCACTTCACCGGCGGCCACTACGGCTTCGAGCGCAACGACCCCGACGGGCAGTGGTGCGATGTGTGGCTGTTCGAGGACAGCGTCACGCCCACCGGCCTGCTGCACGGTCCCGCCGGCATGCCCCGGGAGGAGCAGCGCAACGTGGCCGCCCGCTACGAGGACCTGCGTCCCGGCACCTACGAGCAGACCGCCCGGCTGGCCGACATGGACCTCAATCACGTGGAGGCGGCCATCAACTTCCCCAACATCTTCCCCCGGTTCTGCGGCCAGGGCTTCCTCGAGCGCGACGACAAGGAGCTCGCGGCCGAGTGCTTGCGCATCTACAACGACTGGATGATCGACGACTGGGGCGGGGGCGCGGGGCGGGGCCGACTGATTCCGCTGGCGCTGCTGCCGCTGTGGGACACCCAGATGGCCGCAGCCGAGGTGCGGCGCTGCGCGGCCAAGGGCTGCTTCGCGGTGGCCTTCTCAGAGAACCCGTCCAAGCTGGGCCTGCCGTCGATGTACACCGGCGAGTGGGATCCGGTGTGGCAGGCCTGCGAGGAGTCCGGCACCACGGTGTCGATGCACATCGGCTCGTCGTCGTCGATGCCGTCCACGTCTGCCGACGCACCGCTGGCCACCTCGATGTCGCTGTACGCCCAGAACGCCGAGGGGTCGATGGTCGATTGGGTGTTCTCGGGCACGTTGCAGCGGTTCTCCGAGATCAAGATCACCTACGCGGAGAGCCAGGTGGGCTGGATGCCCTTCCAGGTGGAGCGGATGGACTCGGTGTTCAAGGAGGGCCGGGGCGGCGTGGGCGGTGACGGGCCGCTGCCCAGCGAGATCGTGCAGGGCCGGGTGTTCGGCTGCATCTTCGACGACCTGGTGGGGCTCAAGCAGCGCCACGACGTGGGCATCGACCAGATCCTGTTCGAGACCGACTATCCCCATTCCGACGGCACCTTCCCGCACTCCCGCAAGGTGGCCCACTCGATGTTCGCGGCGGTCGGCATGGACGCCGACGAGTGCCGCAAGGTGCTCCGGGGCAACGCGATCAACGCCTACGGGCTGCACCGCTTCGGCATCCACGAGTAGCGGACGCTCCGCCGCGAAACTGCGGGGGAGTGCCGCGCTCGAACGAGAGGCGGGCGAGGCGCGGCACGCCGGAAGCGATCGAGAGGTGTCCGATGCCTAAACGACACAAGGTGCTGGTGGCCGATCCGCTGGGGGCAGCCGGTGCGGACCGCCTGCGCGCCTCTCCCGGCGTCGAGGCCGTCTTCGCGGACGGGCAGAGCCGGGTCGAGCTGCTGGAGTCGATGCGCGACGCCGCCGCCTTGATCGTCCGCAGCGGCACCCAGGCCGACGCCGAGCTGATCGCGGCCGGGGCGAGCCTGCGGGTGATCGGCCGCGCCGGCGTGGGCGTCGACAACATCGACCTGGCCGCGGCGGCCGAGAAGGCCATTGCGGTGGTCAACACCCCGGAGGCCAACACCCTGGCTGCGGCCGAGCACGCCTTCGCGCTGATGCTGGCCGCGGCCCGGCGCATCACCGACGCCCACAACTCGCTGGCGGACGGCAACTGGGACCGCAAGCAGTACGTCGGCATGCAGCTGGCCGGCGCCACGCTCGGCCTGGTCGGTTTCGGCCGCATCGGACGGGCTGTCGGCCACCGGGCGCTCGCCTTCGAGATGGCCGTACTGACCACCGATCCGTACATCGGTGCCGAGGTGGCCACCGAGCACGGGGCCAGGATGGTCGAGCTGCCCGAACTGCTGGCCGCGTCCGACTTCGTGAGCCTGCATGCGGTGGCGCTCCAGGACGGCTCCGCTCTGCTCGACGAGGCCGCGTTCGCGGCCATCAAGCCGGGCGCGGTCGTGGTGAACGCGGCCCGGGGCAGCCTCATCGACCCCGCCGCGGCCCGTGCCGCCCTCGACGACGGTCGCCTCGGAGGGTTGGGCCTCGACGTCTACGACCAGGAGCCCCCGTCGCCCGGTCACCCCCTGATCGGCCACCCCAGGGTCGTCCACACCCCCCACCTCGGCGCCAGCACCGGCGCAGCCCAGCGCGACGTCTCAGTCCAGGTAGTCGCCAAGGTCCTGGCGGCGCTCAGGGGCGAACCGGTGGAGACCGTCCAGCCCGACCACTGACGACGGTTGCGGGCCGCTCGGCAGGAGCAGGCGTCAGTTGCCGCGGGCTGGTACCGTCACCCAGCCCCGTGCATAGCGGAAGCATGTGCCCGTATCGGCTGGTCCCCGGCAGTCGACGTCGACCGTCACCTCGTAGCGCTTCCCGTACTCCAGGTCGAGTCTCGCGGTGACCTTGGCGTCCGAGATGGAGTAGCTATCGTCGTATGCCCCGAGGCCCTCTCCGCGGCACGGCCCGCCGTCGTTGGGGCACAGCCAGGCGACGGCGTCGTACTCGGTCGCTCCGGGACTCGGCACCCATTCCACGATGTAGCACGGTCCGGCCGCATTCGCCTCGTCCATCTCTGCTCCCGGCTGGAACCAGACGCAGCCATCGATGAGTGCGAACTCCACGGCTTTGAACCCTCGAGCCTGCGCGTCGATGGTCGTTGTTCCGTAGGCGAAGCAGTCTCCGGCATCGGGCCACTGCAGCCGGGTCTCGTCGAAGCCCTCCCCGCAGGCGAAGACGGTGATCTCATATGATCGTCCTGCTTCAAGGTGGTTCTGAGCCTCGCTGAGCGTGATCGAGGCTGTCTCGGTGCGCTGCGAGCACACGCTCGACGAGCGGCCGAGGCCGTCAGGGCTGTTCTCGAACGTGTATGTACAGTCCTCGAAGCCGCTGACCAGGTAGTGACTGGCACCGGGGACGGGATCCCAACTCAAGTCGTAAGCAGCCCATTCCGTGCCCGATCTGTCGGCGACTCTGATCTGTGCGGCGGGCCCGTAGTAGCGGATGTCGACAGGCCAGGTAAGGTCGCCGACGCCCGCAGCCGAAGTCGCCCAGACGTTCACGCCGTACGGGACGTACAACTCCAGCGATGGCAGGGTGAGAGATGTGGTGTCGGACGAGACGCGGAATGTGTTGGTCGGTTCGCCGACGTTGCCCCGCCACTCCAACAGTTCGATCTCGTAGCCTGTCACCGGCTCAGGGTTGAGATCACTTGACGGGGGCCTCCATGTCACCCGGAATGTGCCATCTGGGTCGGTCTGTGCCGCGACATCGCGCACTGGGGGAGGGGGCCAGCGGCCGCAGGCGGGGTGGTGGTCGCCCATCGGCCATCCCAGCCGGACCAGGACATAGCAGGGAAAGACCGAATAGACTTCGTAGAGTTCGCCTGCTTCGTCCAACCCGCTGTCCTTCAGTCTCGGGATATCGGGATAGCCCGCGAGCGTGCCTACCGTTATGGGGCGGCTGCGTTCAGAAGCCCATACTCGAGTGTTGCCCAACGGCGCGCCATTGAGGTGGGGCGCGTTGATGTTGTGATCCAGTTCATGTTGGAGGACGAACAAGCGATCAGGTGTGATCTCAAGTGGATTTGGACCAGCGCTTAGGTGATGGCGCAGGTAGGTGGCGCTGCGAGGCCCAGCTAAGAGTGCGAGGCCCCTATTGCGGGTCTCATAGTCCTCTCCGTACAGCAGATAATGGTGTACGACACCAGGTTGCCCGATGTTCGACTCCACTGTGAAGCAGTCCTCAGGGGCCATAACACTTTTCCAATTCGTGTAGTGCTTCATGTCAGCCAATATTTCAGATGCGACGATCTGGCCGGGCTCGAACTGCACGGAAAGCAGTCCCGACGACTGCCAGGAGTAGAACGGCGCGATCTGCTCGTTGGCTGCGTCGGCATACGCCGTGAGGTCGCTGGGAGAGAACAGATGCTCGAAGCCGCGTTCCGCGCACACATGGAGCTTGACGCGCAGATTGCCTCGTGGACGTCGCCACCATGCACGGTGCTGCGCGCTGCCTTGATCGTTGCTGACATGGTCGTTGAGGAAGGCCTCGTCGTCGCTCTCGCCGGTCTCCGGCACCGGCTCGGCCTCCGGGGTTTCGACGAGGCCAAGGCCGCGATGCAGGAAGGTGGCCATCTGGGCGCGGGTCGTGTTGCTGTCGGGGCAGAACCCGCTGCCGTCACCGCATCCTGTGGTGATGCCCGACGCCGCGAGGCGGGCCACGTGACCCGCGTACCAGGCGTCGGAGGCAACATCCACAAAGCTCGGGTCCGGTGCCGCGGGCAGCTTGAAGGCGCGTGAGAGGAACACCGCCATCTGCGCTCGGCTCACGCTGCTGTCGGGGCAGAACCCGCTGCCGTCACCGCATCCCTCGGTGACGCCCAGATCGGCCATGCGCTCGATGAACGGCGCGTAGAAGCTGTCGCCGTCCACATCGTCAAAGCGCGACCGTAAAATCGGCGACGGGTCCGCGCCGTCGAGGACTCGTACCACCCACACCGCCATCGTCGAGCGCTTGAGGGGCTTGTCGGGGCAGAAGGTGTCGTCTCCGCAGAGGGTGCCCTCGAAGGTGCCCAGCGCGGCCAGTGCGTCGACGGCGGGCTTGTAGAATCCGCCGGTAACGTCTGAGAAGCCCGCGGATTGGGCTGCGGCCGGCGCATGCGTCACCGCCGCCGCCGACGCCACCATGACGGTTGCCGCCAGGCACCTCGCCCACCTCGCCGCCCACGACGTCTCGACTATCGATGCTGCCCTGCTGCCGATGGCTCGGCGGAAGATGGCCGTCATGTCGGGACTCCTCACGCCGGCAGACTTGCGAACCTGATCAAGTTCCGGAACACCCGAAACTAACGGAGCAAGCGGAAGGAATCCACACCGAAAGCGGCTCGGACATGTGGTCGCTCATGCAGCCGCGCCGCCCTCGGCGACCTCGGAGGCGGGCTGTAGCAATTGTGCTACGATTGTCGCATGAGTGAGGTTGCCTCTAGGGACCTGCGGAATCAGACTCGGGCGCTCCTCGATCGTGTGGCCGACGGGGAGCGCATCACCGTCACCGTGAACGGGCGCCCGGTGGCGGAACTGGCTCCCGTGGCTGAGAGGCCGCGGTGGATGAGCAGAAGCCGCTTCGTCCACGATGTGCTCGCTCATCAGGCCGATGCCGGGCTCACCGCGGACCTGGCGTCGCTGGCCGGCGACACGACCGACGACCTGCTGTGGCGTTGAGCCGGGGACTCGCCGACACCTCCGTCTTCATCGCGCGGGAGACGGGAAGGTCGATCTTGGCAGAGTCCCTCCCCGAGGAGCTCGCTGTATCGGTGATCACCATCGGCGAGTTGCGGGCCGGGGTGCTCGCCGCAACCGACACGCCCACCCGCGACCGGCGGCTCTCCACGCTGGCGGCTGCGCTCTCGCTCCAGCCGGTGCCGGTGGATGAGGGCGTCGCCTCGGCATGGGCCAGGCTTCGCCTGATCCTGCGCGACGAGAAGTTGAACATGCCGGTCAACGACTCCTGGATCGCCGCCACCGCGATGGCGCTCGGGGTGCCGGTCGTAACCCAGGACCGAGACTTCCCGCACGTCGAAGCACTAAATGTGGTCCGAGTCTGAACGCAGCGCTGAGTTCTGGTTCGGACGGCTCATACGAGTCACAGCGGTACTGGCGCTGGTCATCACAGCCGCCTGCGGATCGATTGATGGCCGCGGCTCAACCGAGGACCCGGCGCCGCCACTCACCACCCCCGAGGACGAGTCCACCCCGTCCACGAGTGCAACGTCTGTGCCGGAGGTGTCTGCGCCGTCCGGTTCTGTGCCTGAGGTGTATGTGCCCGAGGTCTCGGTTCCAACTGCCTCTGCACCTGAGGTCTCCGCGCCCTCGGTCTCGGTGCCGTCGATATCGGCGCCGACGGCAACAGTTGCAGGGGCAGAAGGTACGGAGTCCGTGCCGGAGGTGTCTGTACCGACGACGTCCATCCCTTCGATCTCGCTGTCGGTGGCGGCGGAATACGACGCTGGCTACGACCGCGACGCCTGGGGCCCCCACAACAGCGGTCTGTGCCGCGGAGCGGTCGGCTCTCCTGACCCCTATACCGGCACCCCCATCGACACCTGCAACGTCGATCATGTGGTGGCCTTGCACGAGGCGCACGAGTCGGGCGGCTGGGCGTGGTCCGGGAACGCGAAGCAGCGCTTCAGCCAGGACCCGGCCAACCACGTGGCGTCGCGTGCCTGCGTGAACCAGTCCAAGGGCGGAGACGACATCTCCGAGTGGTCCGACGCCGACATCGCCCGGTCGTCGGCATGCGGTGGCGGGTACACGGTCACGTCGGCCGGGCGTTGCTTGCTGGCTCGGGTCACGGTGACGGTCAAGTCGGCATGGGACCTGGCCGTCGACCAGGCCGAGGCGGATGCCCTCAGCCGGACGCTGTCGGGATGCGGCGATCAGGCGCCCGGGTTCTCGGCCGAACCGCCGGCCACTACGACGACAGTCCCGCCGACGACGACAGTCCCGCCGACGACGACAGTCCCGCCGACGACCACGATTGCCCCTCCCGACGAGTGCGTGATCGCGGGCAAGACCGCGGCTCAGTACGACGCGGTTTCCGGCATCGGAGAGGTGCTCTCCGCCAGGCTGGTCGCCGCCCAGCCGTTCTCCAGCCGGGCAGACCTCGAAGCGGTCAGAGGCATAGGCCCGGCCAGGTCCGGAGCCGTCTGGTCACACTTCTGCGGCCCGTAGGCCGGCACTACACGAGTTCGCCTTGCCAGAGTTGTCGGGCGAAGTTCTCTGCGCCGATGACGTCGATGCCGTCGCTGGTGCGGCGTGGGCGAGGTTCGAGGCTGACCACGGCCCGGCGACCGACGCCAGGGTGCTCCTCGGCGAGGGTGCGGAGGCCTTTGAGGTGCCTGTTGGTGACTCTGGCGCTCGCCTTCGCCTCGATCGCGATCCGCATGTCGCCGACCACGAAGTCGACCTCGATGCCGCTTGGGAGTCGCCAGTAGGTCAGTTGCTCGTCGCGCTCTCGATATGCGAGGAACGCCGAGAGCTCATGGAACACCCAGTTCTCGAACGCCTTGCCGTACTCGTCAGAACCGCGGTGCAGTTCGCCGCGCCGCGCCAGACGGTTCACGAGGCCCACATCCTCGAAGTAGAGCTTGGGCGCGCCGGCCAGGCGGCGCTTCGCCCGGCGTCGCCAGCGGGGCAGCCAGCGAGCCAGCAGCGTGTCCTCCAGGATGCCGAAGTACGCCTTGGCGGTGGGTCCCGACACGCCGCACTCGCGAGCAACGTTCGAATAGTTGACACCATTGGTGTCGCTCAGCGCGGCTGCGTCGAGGAAGTCCGAGAAGGCGGGCAGGTTTCGCACCAGTCCCTCGGCGGCGACCTCCTGACGCAGGTAGTCGGCGATGTAGGCGTCGAGCCGGCGCCGGTGCCCGCTGGACCCGTAGATCGAGGGCAGGCAGCCGTGGTTGAGCATCCGGTCGAGGTCGAAGGATTCCCCGAGCTCTCCGGCGGTCAGGCCGCGCAATTCGTAGCGCAGGGCCCGTCCGCCAAGCAGGTTCGCCGCGCCTCGCCGCACCTTGCGCGCGCTCGATCCGCACAGGGCGAACCGCAGCCCGCGGTTCTCGATCAGCCAGTGCACCTCGTCGAGCAGGGCGGGAACCTTCTGGATCTCGTCGATGACCACCTGGCGCGACGGGTCCGGGCCCGCCGCCTCCAGTTCCTCGCGCAATTGCTCCGGGCGGGTCGCGTAGCGGCGGAACTCGTCCGCCTTGAGCAGATCGACCCAAATCCCGTCGGGGCACCGCTGCCTGAGCAGGGTGCTCTTTCCCGCCTGTCGCGGCCCCCACAGGAAGAAGGTCTCGGTCCCGGGCTCCGGCAGTGACAGCAACCGCTGAAACATGTCCTTTAGATTATCATGACAATCCAAAGTAGAGATTGCATCAGTTTCGGGTGTGTGCCGTAAGGGTTTAGGGCCGGGGGCCGAACTCGGGGCGGAGAGCAACCGGCATCGGAGTGCGCCAAACCAGCATGAGAGCATGCGCTATATCCGTCTTCACTAATGCGCCAAACCGGCATTCAAGAGTGCGCTAGAACGGCATTCTTATGTGCGTAGGCGGGTAGCATGCGAATGTGGACCGCTACTTGGAGCGCCTAGTTGATCCTTGGATCGCTGAGGTCCTGGCCTCAGCGCCGGCAGTGATGATCACCGGTGCGCGCGCTTCAGGCAAGACCACCACCGCCCTGCGCCACGCCGCCAGCGTCGTGCGGCTGGACAACGAGCGCGAGGCCTTCCCTATTGAGGCCGATCCCGACGCGGCGCTGCGGGATCGGCCCGAGCCTGTGCTGCTCGACGAGTGGCAGGCATGCCCCGGTGTGCTCGGTGCCGTCAAGCGGGCGGTGGATGCCGATCGCCGGGTCGGACGGTTCATTCTGACGGGCTCGGTCCGCTCTGATGCGGATCCGGCCCTCTGGCCAGGTACGGGTCGTCTCATCAGGATTGCCATGCATCCTCTGACCGTACGGGAGCTGGTCTCGGCGCCCTCGCGCCCGTTCCTGAGCGGGTTGTTGTCAGCGGAGCCGCTGTCCGTCCCGAGCGACCCGCCCGACCTGCGCGGCTATGCCGAGATAGCGCTGCGCGGCGGCTTTCCCGAGCCGGCCATCGAACTTGCCGGCAGCGTTCGGGCCGGCTGGCTCGACAGCTACCTGGATCAGCTGCTCACCCATGAACGCGCCGCCGGGCGCCGCGGCGGCGATCCCCCCAGGCTGATCGAGTTCTTCCAGGCGTACGCGCTGAACTCTGCGGGGATCGTGAACGACACAACCCTCCACCAGGCCGCCGGCCTGGACCGGCGCACATCGCTCTCGTACACCAGGCTGCTCTGCGACCTCGGCGTGATAGCTGAGCTCCCAGCGTGGAGCAGCAACCGCCTCAAGCGCCTGGCCCGCGGGCCGAAGCGATTCGTGGCCGACACCGGCCTGTGGGCCTCGGCCGTCGGCGCCGACCTGCGTCTGGTCATGAGCGACGGCGATCTCCTCGGTCGGCTGATCGACACGTTCGTAACGAACCAGCTGCGCGCCGAGATCGTTGTGGACCCGATCCGGCCGAGGTTGTACCACCTGCGCGACCGCGACGGTCGCCACGAGGTGGATCTGATCGCCGATCTGGGTGCACGAGGCCTCATCGGCATGGAGATCAAGGCCCACAGCGCGCCCACGCTCGCCCACGCCCGCCATCTGGTGTGGCTGCGTGATCAGCTTGGGGACGGCTTCAAGGCGGGAGTGGTGCTTCACACCGGCCCGGCCCAGTTCCGTCTGGAGGATCGAATAGAGGCGATCCCGATCGCCGCCCTATGGGGCTAGCGCACCCAGTTGCTCGGGCCGGCTGGCAGATGCGGAGATACAGTCATGCTAGGTCCATTCCACATCACAATGACAACCAGGTGCAACAATGACAGCAGAGGTAGCAATACTCAATCGGGCAGCGGTCGCTGTCGCGGCCGACAGTGCTGTGACCTTGGGAGCTGATAGGAAGGTATACAAGACGGCAAACAAGATATTTCCACTGTCGCTCGATCCGCCGGTTCTAATCATGTTCTATGGTGCCGGATCGCTCGGTCCCATACCTTGGGAAACGATAGTACAGCAGTATAAGCAAGAACACACGGATGTGTCCTTCTCTACCGTTGAAGAGTACGGTTCATGCTTCGTGGAGTTCCTACCGCAGATGGTTTCACACATCTCTTCACAGATGCAACTGGAGTTCGTAAGGACAGAGATCCTCTGGGAATTGGAGCAACTCTGTGGAATGGCGCAGGAAAGCGCGCGGCGTTTCGCGCAGACAGCACCCAGTGATGGTGGTGCGTTGAAAGATTATTTTCAAGATCAGGTGTGTCGTGCTGCCCGAATGAGATCAGAGTATCTGACTGATATTGGTCCCGTGTCTGGCATCTCAGAAACTAGAGCTGTACAGCAATTGGAGACAGCAGTGAGAGGGTGGCAGTTGCATGGCGAGACCGTGAATAGCTGGAACGAGTTCTTGAGTCTCTGGTTCAGTCAGTTACCTGAATTGCTAGCGTTTGACGCGAGGATGCTGACACGAACTCTGCGAGATGATTTAGAGAGGTCGACATTGCAGTCGCTCCGCACAGCGGATTGGTCACCAGGATCAACAGGCATGGTCGTCACGGGCTTTGGAAATGAACAGCTATTTCCATCCTTGACTCATTGGATTGTTGATCAAGTCATGGACAATGTTATCAAAGCGCGTCATCTCGATCACATCAGCATTGACGACAATTGCGCGTCAATGATTTATCCGCTGGCGCAGCAACATGACGTAGCGCGGACCCTGATAGATGGTATACATCCCCAGTTCCTTGAGGCTCACCATAGTATTGTGTTCGACTTGTTGAATGCACTGATCGATCGGGTAGCGTACGGTCTTCAAGATTTAGTGAATCCCAGGCGCTACGACGGTGTTGTCGATTGGCTTCAAACCCTGCCGTCCGAGGTCATTAGTTCGATGCCCGATGAGTTGGAGATGAGGGTTGCCTACTATGCCGCACCGTTACTCGATTTGGTTCAGGGCCTTCCTAAGGAGCACTTGGCGGAGATGGCTGAGACACTTGTTCACCTTGCATCGTTCCAGGAGAAGTTCACCCCCGGTGCCGATGTCGTCGGTGGCCCGATCGATGTTGCGGTGATCTCGCGGGGCGAAGGGCTGGTGTGGCTAAAGCGCAAGCAGTTCTCGTGACGCGCGAGAAGAGCGAAGCGGCCACATGCACTTACTTCCGCCGAAACCCGCAGGATCACGTCTGCAGCAGCCGCATAGTCATGGATGTCGGCCCGCCAAGGCCCGCGCCTAGACCGACGACCGGGCCATATGTGTGTAGCCCGGTCGTCGGTATGCGGCGATGCAGCTACCCATCCGTGCTAGCGAGGGCCAGCACCTCGGTTTCCGCGTGGCGCTTGAAGGCTTCGGCACTTGTGAAGTGGCGGAAGCCATGGTCGTTCGCAATTTGCAAGGTCTGTTGTTCCTCGCCGAGCAGCAGCGCGACCGGATCGCTGTAACCCGGCTGAAGGCCGTTCGGCCACGCGAGGTCGAGGATGGCGAGAGGGTCGCCCGTCTCGGGATGCGCGAGTTCGTACTCCATGTAGCCCTCCGGCAGCCCCTGCTCTCGCACCCACTCGTTGATGGCTTGCAACACGGCCCTCTCGTCTTCCTCAGCGATCCCACCCGGAATTACTGGCGGAGCGCTCGCTGGGACTTCGGCGGGAGGCGCCTCCGCGGACTCGACCGACCCCGCCGCGCCTTGCAGCAAGCCGTCAAGCAACTCATTCGCCGCGGCGGCAAGCAATCGCTGGCGTTCTTCGAGGAATCGCGGGTAGTTGTCGATTTCCCAGAGCGCCTCGTCCATTGGGATCCACTGTGAGGCGAGTGAACCCGGGTGTCCATCCTCGACCTTATGGAAGTATTCCGAGGGTGGACGGTCGCTGATCTGCAAGTTCGTGCCCTTCGTGAGAAAGCAGAAGTTCGCGACGGCGTTCACTCGCGAGCGGTCGAAGCCGTTCTTGTAGAGCAGAGACTTCGGAAAGATGTGGTGCACTTCGAGCGCGCTCATTGCTCCCAGCATTCCGTGCTTCAAGACGTCACCAGTACCCCAATCCCTGGCTTCACCCACGCGCGTGAGCGCGTAGAGCACGGGGTAGAACCGCGCCCCTAGGCTCCAACCGCGGAAGTGCCCGGGCTCTACGCGTAGACTGCCGTGCCAGAGACGAAGTCGATCTAGCAGGCCGTCGAGGCCGCTATCTAGCTCCTCGATCGCTTCGAAGTCCTGGTTGAGCGTCGTCTCCGTCGAGCCGGAGAAGCGGCCCCACATCGCACTCTGGAAGTACCAGTAGAGAAGGCGACGCCGCTCGGCTGCATCCGCCAACCGACCGCCGCGCTGGTCGATATAGCGCGACATGACCGGCAGCGCGTAGCGGCCGAAGAGTACGCGGTCATGGTCGAGGCCGAGCCGGTTGGCAATCAGATTCAGGGCGTGGTTAATGGCCTTTTCGGCACGGTCGAGGCCGTTCTGAATATCGGCGGTTGATACATCATGGAGGTGTTCGAACCGCGCTTCGCCAGTCACGATCGCGTTCACGTTGCGAAGCAGCCAGTCGAGGGTGAAGTCGTACCCGCGCCCACGCCAGCGCTCAAGGATCGATTGCATGTGCTCTCGGCCGTCCGGCCACGAGCCACAGATCTTTGCGAGCGCC
Source organism: Candidatus Aldehydirespirator sp. (assembly GCA_965203635.1). Lineage (GTDB taxonomy): Bacteria > Actinomycetota > Acidimicrobiia > Acidimicrobiales > Aldehydirespiratoraceae > Aldehydirespirator. Next base: position 309,673 of record OZ241903.1, on the reverse strand, counting down.
AAGTCACCCTGCGACAGCTTGGTACCGCCACCATTTACGCGGTTGAAGATATCCACTACGACGTCGACAGTCTTGTCGGACCCTGTCACCTCCTCAACATGTAGGTCGATCTCGCGGATTCCGAGGATGTTGTTAAGGCGGCCGATGAAGTCACCCTGCATCGACTCGAGCTCGGGGTTCTGCGTCAGCTTGGCGATGTGTTTTCCCAGTCCAGCGTTCCCCTCTCGCATCAGCGCAGTTACATCGACCCAGAGTGGGTCACCTTTCATGCGCGAGGGCTGGTGGAACCGAAACTCCTGGCTCCCGATGTGAAAGTAGAGATCTGAGAACGCTCTCGCGTTCCCGTCGAAGAAGGACGGCGGTGATCCGCGGACGATGCCGTAGAGGGTGGTTATTCGCTGCTGGCCGTCAAGGAGCAGTCTGACGACGCCTGGCGCCAACTCTCGCTCGCCCCGGTGAGGCGCGTCGTCTGCGGCCGTGGCCCAGACGAGAAGGCTACCTACCGGGTGGCGGCGGTAGGCCGACTCCATGAGCCCACGCACCTGGTCGCGATTCCACACGTAGCCGCGCTGAAACTTAGGAAGCGCCATGTAGCCGCTGTCGATGTGGTCTAGAATCGTTGAGACCTGCACGTCTGATTGCTTCAGGGGCGGGGGCCGAACTCGGGGCGTTCGGTGCGGGTGCGCTTGAGTTCCCAGAAGCCGGACACGTTCATCATGGCCACCAGGGCGTCCCACATGGCCAGGGAGTCCTCTGGGGGCGGCACCCGGGTGATGACCGGGCCGAAGTAGCCCTGCTTGTCGCCGTTGCGATCTTTCAGGGCGATCATCGGGGTGCCCACCTGGTCGCCGCATAGGGCCAGGCCCTCGTCCATGCGTTTGCGGATCTCCGGGTCCCAGGAGTCGTCGTCGAAGGCGGCCGCATGTGAGGTGTCGTAGCCGACCGCCTCCAGCGCGTCGGCCACCGCGAACTCCCGCACACCGTCGTGGTGCAGGCGCCGGCCGTACTCCCAGTACAGGGGGCCCACCGCGTCGTCGCCCTCGGCCTCCCGGACCGACTCCAGAACCCTCATCAGCCTCAGGCTGAAGTAGGAGTGCGTGTAGTAGTCGGAGTCAGGATCGGGATCGTTCTTGAAGAACAGGCTGATCGGCTGCCAGGTGATGTTCAGGTCCTTGGCCGGCTGCACCTCGTCGACGACCCAACGGGCCGTCACCCAGCACCAGGGTCAAAGCGGGTCGATCCAGAACTCGATGTCCATGTCAGGCTCCTTGGGGGTTGGGAGGCCTGTGTATCAGGCCGTCTTGCGTTCGGGCAGCCCCAGGCGGGCCGCGCCGTCGGCCCAGTGGGGCCAGCGCTCCCGGCTCTTGGCCGACAGGCGGTGCATCAGGGCGATGGCGCCCGGGTCGTCGTCGCCGGGGCGGGTCTCGATGGCCCCGTCGCGCACCATGGCGTCGATCACGGCCCGGCCCAGCTCGGTGCGCACGATGGTGAGGGTCCAGTCGGTCAGGTCCCCGATGCCGCCGGTGGAGATGTCGGCGTGCTCGGCCGCGAAGTCCGGGCACAGGTTGCAGCCCTCCCGGGTCCAGGCGTGGCACTCCTTGAGGTTGATCTCGTAGTAGCGGCCGTCCTTGGTCCAGATCTGGAAGACGCCCTTGATGTTCATCTTCGAGATCTGCTCCTTGGGCAGCCCGTACTTCACCTCGAAGAGCTCGTCGAACAGCGAGTCGTCGAACGACTTCGAGCACAGCAGGCCGATGTTGAGCTTGATCGGCTTGCTGACCTTGCCCACCTTGCGGTGCCACATCACCGGACCCACCGACGTCTGGCAGCTCATCCCCACCAGCGCCAAGCGCTCCAGCCCCTTGTCGCGGGCCTCCTCGAATGCGATCGGGTTGGCCGAGTAGGTGTAGCGGCTGCCCGCGCCCCTCAGCACCTCGTCGCGGTTGGTGGCCACCATCGGGAACGCCTTCCAGCCCGGCTCGCCACCGGGCAGCGACTCCACCCCGCTGGTGAGGGCGCCGTCGATGATGTCGTTCTCCATGCACCAGATCAGGATGGCCGACACCAGCCCGCCGTCCTGGCCCACGTCGTACACGAAGTCGTCGCTGGCCCGGGTCAGCAGGATGTCGGAGTAGACGCCCGACATCTCGTCGGGGTGGCGCTCCCGGCCGAACAGGTGCATGTCGGCCTCGGGCTCCCACATGCGGAAGCGGGGGCAGGCCCTCGTGCAGGACGTGCAGCCCTTCACCCCGTGGACGCAGTCGCCGGGGCCGTACTCGTCGTCCTCGAGGTGGAACGGCTTGTAGGCGCCGGGCTCGTGGGTGTAGCCGATGACGTGGTGGGGGCAGGCGATCACGCACCCCGCGCAGCCGGTGCACAGTCCCGAGGTGATGACCTCGTCGTGGAGTTCCTTCCACTGGTAGGTCCAGCGGGGCTTCTTGGCCGGTGCGGGTGCCGCGTCCGTGACAGTCATGCGCCCCCGGCAGGATTCGAACCTGCGCACACGGCTCCGGAGGCCGTTGCTCTATCCCCTGAGCTACGGGGGCTGGGCCGGGTCATGCTATCGGCGGTCGGCTCACCGAGGAGGCTGGGGCCACGGTGGCCGACGCGACTGGCCTGCTGCTCAACCGGGAGGCTGGGGCCCAACGGTGGCCGGCCTGACTGGCCTGCTGCTCACAGGGAGATAGGGGCCCAACGGTCCTCGCGGCCCAAGGCGGGCCGGACTGCTGGTCGATCGGGTGTCTTGTCCCGCAGGTTGAGGCCGGGCCGGTGGCGCTCGGCTCACCGAGGAGGCTGGGGCCCAACGGTAGGATCGGCCGATGCCGGATGTGCGCGACGGCTTGCGGGACGGGCTGCGATCGGCTCTCGAGGGAGCCGGCGTCGACGGCGCGCCCGCCGAGATCGCCATCGAGCGGCCCCGGGACCGTTCCCACGGCGAGTGGTCGTCAAATGTCGCTCTGGCCGCGGCCAAGGCTGCGGGGCGTCCGCCCCGCGAGCTGGCCGAGCAGATCGTCGCCCACCTCAGCGCCGAGCCGCCCCCGCACGTGGTGACGGTGGAGGCCGCCGGCCCCGGCTTCGTGAACTTCAGGCTGGCCCCGAGTTGGCTGCACGAGGTGCTCGGAGAGGTGATCGACGCCGGCGTCGACGGCTACGCCCGCAGCACCGAGGGTGCGGGACGCTCGGCGAGCGTGGAGTTCGTGTCGGCCAATCCCACCGGACCGCTGCATGCCGGCCACGGACGCTGGGCCGCCTACGGAGACTCGCTGTGCCGGCTGCTGGAACGCTGCGGCTACGCGGTGTGCCGGGAGTTCTATGTGAACGACCGGGGCCGCCAGATCGACCTGTTCACCGCCTCTCTCGAGGCTCGGAGCCGCGGTGCCGAGCCGGCCGACGACGGTTATCACGGCGAGTACGTGGCCGAGTGGGCCGCCGAGATGCCCGACATCGCCGACACGGACGACATACGCGAGTGGGGGCTGGAACGCGCCCGCCGGGACCAGGCCGAGACTATGGCCGCGATGAATGTGGACTTCGACCTCTACACCAGCGAGTCCGCGCTGGTCGCCCGGGGCGCGATGGACGACGTCCTCGACGAGCTGCGCAGCCGGGAAATGGTGTACGAGCAGGACGGCGCGGTGTGGCTGCGGACCGGCGACCTCGGCGACAGTGCCGACCGGGTGTTGGTCAAGAGCGACGGCGAGCCCACCTATTTCCTGCCCGACATCGCCTACCACCACGAGAAGTTCTCCCGGGGCGAGGTGGTGATCGACGTTCTCGGCGCCGACCACCACGGCTATGTCCCACGGATGCGGGCCGCGCTGGGTGCGCTGGGCCACCCGCCGGACGGCTACGAGACGCTGATCGGCCAGAACGTCACCCTGCGGCGGGGCGGGGTCGAGGTGCGCCTGTCCAAGCGGGCCGGCGACATGGTGCTGGTCTCTGACCTGCTCGACGAGGTGGGGCCCGACGTGACCCGGCTGGTGTACCTGCTCCAGTCCATCGACACCACCCAGACCATCGACGTTGACGTGGTGTCGGCCCAGTCAGCCGAGAACCCCGTCTACTACGTGCAATACGCGCACGCCCGCATCCACTCGCTGGGGCGGATGGCCGCGGCCCGCGACGTTCAGCGGGCACCGCTGGACGACGTGGATCTGTCGGTGCTGGTGCACGAGCGTGAGCTGGACGTGCTGCGGGCCCTGGCGTCCCTGCCCGACGCCGTGGTGGCTGCGACGCGAGCCCGCGCCCCCCACCAGGTGACGGGCTGGGCCCGCGAGCTGGCGGCCGCTTTCCACCGGTTCTGGCACGATTGCCCGATCCTGCGCGACGACGTGGGCGAGGAGCTGCGTCAGGCCCGTCTGTGGCTGGTGGAGGGAGCCCGGGTGGGCCTGGCCGTGGCCCTGGGCATTCTCGGGGTGTCGGCCCCGGAGAGGCTGTAGCCCGATGGCTGGATCGCAGGTTGCGCCACCCGCTCAGGCTTCGCCACCCGCTCAGGCCTCGCCGCTGCCCCGCCGCTTGCTGCCCGACAACCACGACGTGTCACAGGGTCGGCTCAGTATCGGGGGATGCGACTTGCTGGAGTTGGCCGACGCCTACGGGACGCCGCTGTTCGTCTACGACGAGGAGCATCTACGCAGCCGCTGCCGCGAGGCGGTGGCCGCGTTCGGACCGGACGTGGCCTACGCGGCCAAGGCGTTCCTGTGCGTCGCCATGGCTCGCCTCGTGCATTCGGAGGGCATGGGCCTCGATGTGGCCACCGGGGGCGAGTTGCAGGTGGCGCTGGCTGCGGGCGTGCCCGCGGACCGCCTCGTGCTGCACGGCAACAACAAGTCGATGGGCGAGCTGCGCGAGGCCGTCGCGGCCGGCGTTGGGCGCATCGTGGTGGACAGCTTCGACGAGTTGGACCGCCTCGACGCGCTGAACGCCGAGACCGGGGCGCGTCCCAAGGTGCTGCTGCGGTTCACCCCCGGCGTCGAGGCCCACACCCACGCCTACCTGGTGACCGGGGCCGACGACTCCAAGTTCGGCTTCACCGTGTCGACGGGTGCGGCCGCGGCCGCAATGGAGCGGGCCCGGGCCTCGGCCTCGGTCGAGGTGGTCGGCATCCACTCCCACATCGGCAGCCAGGTGTTCGAGGCGTCCTCCTTCGCCAGGGCAGTAGCGGTGATCGCGGAGGCCGCCGCGCCCTTCGAGGTGGACGAGATATCGGTCGGCGGCGGTCTCGGCGTGCCCTACGTGGCCGGCGAGTCGGCACCGACGATCGCCGAGTGGGGCGCAGCGGTGATTGAGGCCTGCCGGTCGGCAGGGGTGACGGCTCGGGTAACCGCCGAACCCGGCCGCGCCATCGCGGCGGCTGCCGCGGTAACCCTCTACACGGTCGGGACGATCAAGACGATCGAGGGGGTCCGGACCTACGTGGCCGTCGACGGCGGGATGAGCGACAACCCGCGGCCGGTTCTGTACGGAAGCGGCTATGAGGCGTTCCTGCCCAGATCTGTCGACGCTCCCAGGGACCGGGTCGTGACCGTGGTGGGAAAGCACTGCGAGTCAGGGGACACGCTGGTACGCGACGCCATGGTGCCCGCCGACATCTCGGTCGGAGACATCCTGGCCACGCCCGTCACGGGCGCCTACGGCCACTCCATGGGCTCCAACTACAACAAGGTCCTGCGGCCCGCGGTGGTCTTCGCCGCCGATGGCGAGGCCCGCCTGGTGGTCCGCCGCGAGACCTACGACGACCTGCTGGCCTGCGAGCTGCCCGACGCCTGACCCCGGGACCGGCCGGCGACGGCTCGGTCCGAGTGGTCGGCGCGCTCGCCGGCGTCAGCCGGCGCAACGCCGCAACGCGAGGCGGCCGCACCTGCTCGGCTCTAGGGCAGCCAGGATGCGGCCAGGCGCTGCCACCATCTCGACGGCGGCTCGTCGGCCTTGAGCGCCGGTCGGGGCGACACGTCCGGCTGCGGGTGCCGGGCCAGCATGAAGTCGACGGTCGGGGTGGGATCGACGCGCCGCGCCTCCGCAGCCGGCGCGGGCAGCGAGCCGCAGTCGCCCCGGCCGAGCATCTTGGCTGCATCCAGCGCGCTGAGCGTCCGGCCGTCGCCGTCGAGCATGAAAGAGAGTTCCGCGCTGAGAGCCGGCGAGCATCCGAGACGGCGCAGGTCGGCCGCACGCCAGGAGGTACCCGGATCCAGCAGGATGCCGGTGGACAGCTCGACCAGCGCCAGGGCCAGCGCAGTCAGGTCGACGGCGGGCCGGGCCGGGGCGCCCGGTGGCAGCCTCCCGGGGCTGAACCGCTCGAGCGGCCGGCCGTCCGCGGGGCAGGTCGCGTCGAAGTCCGACAGCCACAGCTCGCGGCCGTGGCTCAGCAGCAGGTTGGCCGGCTTGATGTCCCCGTGCACGAGACCGGCCGCGTGCACGCGAACCAGAGCGGCCGCGGCCGCGGCTCCGACCGTCCTGACCTCGTCTTCCGGTAGGGGGCCCCGCTCGTGCAGCACGTCGGCCAGCGAGCAGGCCGCTTTCTCGAGCGCCAGCCCATGGGTACTGGCGCCTCGTAGAGGCACTATCCCGGGGCCGCGCAGCGTCCCGAGGTGCTGGGCTTCTCGGGCTGCAGCCTCCGCCGACGAGCAGTCCTTCGAGAACAGTCGAACGTCGCTGCTCATGAATCTCAGTATATGTGAATGGTCCTGGTTGCCGGTGTCTCAACCATGTTATACAATGTATCTCATGTTGATTGCATTGATCTCTGTACTTGGTGAGCGCACCGCCGCGCTCGAAACGAAGGCCGGCTGGCGCTAGCCGCTTGTGACGACCCGTCCGAGGCCCGGCCCGTAGCGAGTGGGCTGTAGCTTGGAGGGGTGAACCGGCTCCGTATCGGACTCCTCGGCTGCGGCAACGTGGGCGCCGCTCTCGTGACGCTGCTCGACGAGCAGCGCGACACAGTGGCGACCCGCACCGGCATCGGGCTGGAGATCACCAGGATCGCGGTGCGCTCCATCTCCAAGGACCGCGGCCTGAACATCGACCCGTCGGTGTTCTGCACCGACGCGGCCGCGATCGTCTCGGATCCCGAGATCGACATCGTGGTGGAAGTCATCGGCGGGATCGAGCCGGCCCGCAGCCTGCTGCACGACGCCATCGCGCAGGGCAAGCCGGTCGTGACGGGCAACAAGGAGCTGCTGGCCAACTACGGCGCGGAGCTGTTCGAGGCCGCCGACGACGCCGGTGTCGATCTGCTGTTCGAGGCCGCCGTCGCGGGGGCCATCCCCCTTATCCGTCCCCTCCGGGAGTCGCTGGCGGCTGAGCCGGTGCAGCGGATCATGGGCATCGTCAACGGCACGACCAACTACATCCTCACCCAGATGTCCGAGGGCGGTGCCAGCTACGCCGAGGCGTTGAGCGAGGCCCAGAGCCTCGGCTATGCCGAGCGCGATCCCACCGCGGATGTCGAGGGGTTCGACGCCGGTGCCAAGGCCGCCATCATCGCCACCGTCGCCTTCGGCGCAGTGGTGGTGGCCGGCGACGTCTACCACGAGGGAATCGCCCGGATCACCCTCCACGACATCGAGATGGCCCGGCGTCTGGGCTACGCGGTCAAGGCCGTCGCGGTGGCCGAGCGCACCGGGTGGGGCAACGGCGAGCCGCCGGAGGTGGCCGTGCGGGTCCATCCGGCCATGGTGCCCGTGCAGCACCCGCTGGCCAGCGTGCGCGACAGCTTCAACGCCGTGTTCATCCAGGGCGACGCGGTCGGTGAGCTCATGTTCTACGGCCGGGGCGCCGGCGGCCGACCCACCGCCGGAGCCGTTCTGGGCGACCTCGTCGACGCGGCCGTCAACCTCACCTCGGGCGGTCCGGGCCGGATCGGGCGGCTCGTCCGGGCCCGCATCCGCTCTATCGACGACCTGCGGTCCGAGTACTACATCGGCTTGGAGGTCGCCGACCGGCCCGGCGTGCTGGCCTCGGTGGCCGACGTGTTCGGACGCCACGGAGTGTCCATCCGTTCCATGGAGCAGCACGGCCTGGGCGACGACGCCCGCCTCGTGTTCATCACCCACGAGTGCCGCGAGAGCGACCTGCAGGCCACGCTGCGCGACCTCCGCGGCCTGGAGGCGGTCCACGAACTGGGCAACGTCATCCGGGTCGTCGGGGACGAGAACCCTCAGTAGCGCCATGCGGTACATGAGCACCCGGTCGGAGCCGGGTCACGGCGACCGTCTCGCGTTCGACGAGGTGCTGCTGGGCGGGCTCGCAGCCGACGGGGGCCTCTACATCCCCGAACACGTGCCCAAACTGCCCGAGGCCGCCGGCCCCGAGGCCCGCAACCTGAGCTACGCCGAACTGGCCGCCCGCATCATGGCTCCCTACGTGGGCGGAGCGGTCGACGACGACGAGCTGGCGTCACTGGTTGCCGACGCCTACACCACCTTCGACCACCCCGACGTGTGCCCGCTGGTCGCCCTCGACGACGACCACTGGCTGCTCGAGCTGTTCCACGGGCCCACGTTCGCCTTCAAGGACATCGCCCTGCAGGTGGTGGCCCGGCTGTTCGATCACGAACTGGAGCGCCGCGACGACCGGGCCATGATCGTTGCGGCCACCTCGGGCGACACCGGCTCCGCGGCCATGGAGGCGGTGGCCGGCCGCGACCGCCTCGACATCGTGGTGCTGCACCCCGCCGGGCGCACCAGCGAGATCCAGCGACGCCAGATGACCACGCTGGACGCGCCCAACGTCCATGCGGTTGCCGTCGACGGAACCTTCGACGACTGCCAGGACCTGGTGAAGGCCATGTTCGCGGACGAGCCGTTCCGCACCGAGTCGAAGCTGGCCGCGGTCAACTCCATCAATTGGGCCCGGGTGGCGGCCCAGGTCGTCTACTACGTCTGGGCGGCCCGGCGACTGGCCGATGATCGGCCGGTCACGTTCTGCGTTCCCACCGGCAACTTCGGCAACGTGCTGGCGGGGCACTACGCCCGCCGCATGGGACTGCCAACGGAACGCCTTCTGATCGCCTCCAACACCAACGACATCCTCAGCCGGCTCATCGAGACCGGGGAGCTGGCCGCCCACGACGTGGTGCCCACGCTCTCGCCCAGCATGGACATCCAGATCTCGTCCAATCTCGAGCGCCTGCTGTCCGAGCTGTTCGACGGCGACGGAGCAGCCACGGCCGCCCTGCTCGCCCGTTTCCGGGCCGAAGGCCGGGCCGGGTTGAGCACGGAGCAGCACGAGCGCCTGAGGGCGGAGTTCGCCGGCGACCGTCTCGACGACTCCGAGACGCTCGATGTGATGGGCCGCGTCCATGCCAAGTCACAGATGTTCATCGACCCCCACACCGCGGTCGGGGTAGGCGTGGCCGAACGCTGCCGCCGGCCGGGCGAGCTGGTGGTGTCGCTGGCCACGGCGCATCCGGCCAAGTTCCCCGATGCGGTCCTGAACGCGACCGGATGCCTGCCGGATCCGCCCCCGGCGCTGGCAGCCGTGGCCGACCTCCCTGAGCGCTGCACCTCGTTGCCGAACCGCATCGACGCGGTCGAGGACTTCGTGCGCTCGGCGCGGAGGGACTAAGTCCGAGGCTGAACCCCTGCCGTGCTGGTTGCAGCGACGGCCCTTTGCTGCGTAGCCTTCGCTGAGCGCCTCGCGCCTTCGGCGTGATGGCTGCTTCTCCGGCTCGTGATGCGTCGCTTCGCCGAGCCGGGATGCTTGAGTCCGACAACCGGGGAATTCATCCGTGGAAGCGACCGAGATGCGGCGGTCCACGCTGCAACGCAAAGATCGTGGCGAACTCAATCAGATCGCCGCCGCTCTGGGGGCCAAGCCCTCCAGCCGGGCCCGCAAGGACGAGATCATCCAGCTGATCATCGACCTGACCGCCGACGGCGCCAGGATCTCCCAGCCGGCGAGCGAGGGCCCGCCGGCTGAAGCCGCGCCGGGCGGATCGGGCAAGGCCGATCAAGGACCGCGGTCTACGGACAACGCCCCGGCCACCGGGCGCGACGGCGATCAGAACGGCGAAGGATCGGCGACCGGCAACCGTGAGGAGAGCCGCACGTCGGACCGCGGTGACGACGAGGTGGATCCGGGCAACCGGCGCCGGCGCCGCCGCAGCCGCGATCGCGACCGCGACCGTGACGACAGTTGGGACGGCGACCCCGTCGCGGTCGCGGGTCGCCTGGATCTGCGCGACGAGGGCTACGGGTTCCTCCGGGTCGACGGCTGCTTGCCGAACCGCAACGACGCCTACGTGCCGGTCAAGACGATCCGCCAGTACGGCCTGCGACGCGGCGACCACCTCACGGGCACGTCGCGGCCGGCCAACCGGGCCGAGAAGAACCCTGCCCTGCTCACGCTGGAGTCGATCAACGACGGCCCCGCTGAATTGTCGGATCGTCCGCAGTTCGAGAGCCTCACCCCGATCCACGCCGTGCGACGCCTGATGCTCGAGCAGCCCGAGGATCCCGACGCGATCACGGCCCGGCTCATCGATCTGGTCGCGCCGATCGGCATCGGCCAGCGAGTCCTGGTGAGCGGGCCCCGGCGGTCCGGAGCCTCCGAGCTGCTCACCTCTCTGATCACCGCGATCGAGACGAACGAGCCGGACATATTCGTGATGGGTCTGTTCCTCGACCAGCGGCCCGAAGACATCACCGATGTGCGGCGGTGCGTCCGCAACGGCGATGTGGCGGCCACGTCGTTCGACCAGACCCCCGAGGAGCACGTGCAGACGGCCGAGATGACCATCGAGCGGGTCAAGCGCCTCGTCGAGTCCGGACGCAACGTGGCGGTGGTGCTCGACAGCCTCACCTCCCTGGCCCAGGCCTACAACGCTGCACTGTCGAACGCGGGACGGGCCTACAGCGGCAACGTCGAGAGCGGCGCCGTGCACATGCCCAAGAAGCTCTTCGGAGCGGGCCGCAACGTCTCCGAAGACGGTTCCCTCACCATGATCGCCTCCATCGTCTCCGACGGCTCGAGCTCGCTGCCCGGCGTCCTGAGCGACGAGTTCGTAGGCACGGCCAACACCGAGATCCGGCTCGACCGGTGGGCGGCGCAACTCGGTCTGTTCCCGGCCATCGACGTGAGCGCCTCCGTGTCGCGCGACGAGGACCGCTTCATCGACGCGGACGAGGTTCAGGCTCTCCAGGACCTGCGGCGCAGCTTCACCGGCGGTGCGGAGGACGATCCGGGGGCCGTCGTGAAGGCCCTGGAGACGGCCCTCTCCAAGCTGCGCAGCACCGCCTCTAATTCGGAATTGCTGCGCTGATCGCGGCTCCACGCGGAAATGGGTGAAAGTTCGTTGCCGCCGGGGTTGTGACCGGCCCGCCCGACTTACAGACTGGTGCCCCGATGAAGACCGATATACACCCCGAGTACCGGCTGGTCGTCTTCTCCGACCAGTCCGCCGGCACGTCGTTCCTCACTCGTTCGACTATTGCCACCGACGACACCATCGAGTGGTCCGACGGCAACACGTACCCGCTGGCCAAGGTGGAGATTTCCAGCGCCAGCCACCCGTTCTTCACCGGGACGATGCAGATCGTCGACACCGCGGGCCGGGTCGAGCGCTTCGAGCGTCGCTACGGCCGCCGCAAGGGCCGCGAGTAGACACGCAGGGTCCGCGGGCACCGTCGGCGATGGAACACACTGAGGCGAATCCTCGCGCTGGCGCGGCCGAGATCCGTGCCGGCGCGGGCGACGCGCTGGCCAAGGCGTTCGAGATGATCGCCACCCCTGCCATCTTCGGGTTCGGCGGCTGGCTCGTCGACGGGCGTCTCGGCACGTTCCCGCTGGTGACGGCGGTACTGGTGCTGGTGGTCCTCGGCTACCAAGTGTGGAGCTTCGCCCGAGGCTACGGGGAGGCCATGGACGAGGCCCTTGACAGCCGGCGTGCGGGCTACGCCGACACCGGTACCGAGGCTCGGGGCGCGTCGTGAGCGCCGTTGCCGCCAGCCACGCCGGCTTGGGGACTTGGAGCGCGTCGTGAGCACCGTTCCCGCCAGTCCGGCCGCCGCGGCGGTTGCTGAGATCGGCGCTCCCGAGCGAGCGGTGGCTCTCGACATGGTGCGACGCTCGGTGTTCTTCGCCGTGCCGCTGCTTGCCGCAGGCGCGGTGGGTTGGCAATGGTCCGGCGTCTGGTCGGTCGGCCTGGCCTTGGTGCTAGTGCTGGTCAACTTCATGCTGGGTGCCGCTGTCATCGGCTGGGGAGCCCGACTGGGGCCCGCCGCGATGATGGTCGGGGCCCTCGGCGGATACGTCGCGCGCCTGGGTATCGTTGCCGCCGCTGTGCTTCCTGTGCGCCACCACGACTGGTTCGAGCTGCTTCCCTTCGCAGCGAGCCTGCTCCTCACCCATCTGGGCCTCCTGATTGTCGAGACGCGCCGCGTCTCGATGTCGCTGGCCTACCCGGGGCTCAAGCCGGAGCGTCAGCCATGAGCGTTCTCGCCCTCGAGTACCCGCCCATCAACCACCTGTTCGACTGGCCTGCCTTCTTGTTCGACGGCACGCCGCTGGCTGTCAACAAGACCGCCGTCATCTATCTGGCAGCCACCGCGGCCACGATGCTGCTGTTCGGGCTGGCCGGAAGACCTCGGCAGTCACTGGTGCCCACCGGCGTGCAGCACGTGGCCGAGTCGGGACTGAACTTCATCGAGGAATCGGTGGTCATGCAGACCATCGGCCCCGAGGGCCGCAAGTTCATGCCCTTCCTCACTTCGCTGTTCTTCTTCGTGTTGTTCTCGAACATCACCGAGGTCATCCCGGGAATCCAGTTCCCGGCCAACAGCCGGATGGCAGTGCCGATGTCACTCGCGCTGCTGGTGTGGGTCATCTTCAACGTGGTCGGCATCAGGAGCCAGGGTCTATTCGGCTACCTGAAGAACACGCTGTTCCCGCCGGGCGTGCCCAAAGCGCTCTACGTCCTGGTCACACCCATCGAGTTGGTCTCCACGTTCGTGGTCCGGCCGTTCTCGCTGGCCATCCGGCTCTGGGCCAACATGGTGGCCGGCCACCTGCTGCTGGTCACCTTTGCGGTCCTGTCGGCCGCGCTGTGGGGCGCCACATACGTCGGGGCCGCACTTACGTTCCCGATGCTGATCGCGATGACCGCCTTCGAGATCCTCGTATCGGTCTTGCAGGCGTTCATCTTCACAATTCTCACCGCGGTCTACATCGGCGGCTCCATGCATCCCGAGCACTAGCTCCGCGGCCAGCCCTCTCGATCCGACGTCCACGACACCTTCGACACATTCGAACCACTCCCACGAACAACAACGACACACACCCGCACCCGACAAACAGGAGAAAGCAAGTGCTTGAGATCCTCGCACAGACCGCGCCGGGCGAGTTCCTCGACGGCTTCAAGGCCATCGGCGCCGGCCTCGGCTACGGGCTGGCCGCCGTCGGCCCCGGCGTGGGCATAGGCATCGTGGTCGGCAACGCCATCACGGCGATGGCCCGCCAGCCCGAGTCCGCCGGCATGGTCCGGACCACGATGTTCCTGGGCATCGCCTTCACGGAGGCGCTCGCCCTAATCGGTTTCGTGGTCTTCGTCCTGCTGTACTTCATCTGATCCGGGGCGCCCCCATGAGACCAACGATCCTGCCGCTCGGTGCACGGCCGAGTGGCCAGTTCATGAGGCGAGCGACCCGGCGGGTGCCCGCCGTTCTCGGCCTGCTCGCCCTTGCGGCGCTGGTTGCGGCCGCGCCCGCGTGGGCCGCGGGCGAGACGATCGGCGGATGCGTCCTCGCCGAGGTGGCGGAAGCCAAGGAGGATCACGGCAGCCTCGAGGCCGTCAAGGCACTCCCCTCCGAGGACCTGGCGGCCTTGGAGACGGATCTGGAAAGATGCCTCCAATCCCCGAACCCGATCTTCCCCGCGCTCGAAGAGATCATCTGGGGCGGCTTGGCCTTCGTGATCCTCTTCGCGTTCATGTGGTGGAAGGGCTTCCCCGCCGTCAAGCGGGCCATGGACGCCCGCTCCGAGAAGATCCGGGCCGACCTCGACGCGGCCGACACCGCCAAGGCGGACGCCATGCGGACCAAGTCCGAGTACGAGGCCCAGCTGGCCGAGGCCAAGTCGGCCGCGGCTGCCATCATCGACGAGGCCCGTGGCCAGGCCGACCAGCTCCGCCAGGACCTGCAGGCCCGCGCCGAGGCCGACATCGCCGAGCAGCGGGCCCGGGCTGCGGCCGACATCGAGTCGAGCCGCCGCCAGGCCATAGACGACCTGCGCACCGAGGTGGCCGCCATCGCGGTGGGCGCAGCCGAGCGGGTGGTGGGCGCCAGCCTCGACGCGGACGTTCACCGCTCCCTGATCGACGGCTACATCGACGAGGTGGCCGGCGCAGGCAGCAACGGGAACGGGAGCTGAACGGTGACACCGGCCGGGCACCTACGGGACGCTGATCCCCGGGCCATCGGCAGGGTCTGAGCGATGGCCGACCAGTCCGCCTCCGACCGCATCGGCGGCTACGCCGACGCCGTGCTGGCGGTGGCCCGCGCCGAGGGCGCCCAGGCCGAAGTCGAGTCCGAGCTGGCCCGCTTCGCCGATGCCCTGCGCTCTAGCGACGAGTTGCAGTCCACCCTCGCCGACTCAGTCATCGACGTGGAGCGCCGGCTGCAGATCACCGAGGACCTGCTCGGAGGCAAGGCTCTCCCCGCGACCGCGGCGCTGGTGTCGCTGGTGGTCGGTGCAGGCCGTGGCGGCGAGCTCGTCGAGATCATCGACGCCGCCATCGACCGGGCCGCGGCCGGCCGAAACCGGCGGGTGGCTCGGGTGCGCAGCGCAGTGGAGCTCACCGGCGAGCAGCGATCCCGGCTGACCGAGGCCATCAAGGCCTCTTCGGGGCTTGATGTGGAGATCCAGGCCATCGTCGATCCCGGCGTGGTTGGCGGCGTGGTCACCGAGATCGGCGACGACGTGATCGACGGCAGCGTGCGCAGCCGCCTGCAGCAGATGCGAAGCGGCCTCGGCTGAGCGGTCGGGCCGTTACCTAGGAGATTGAGCGACCCAACATGGATGACCTGACATGAGCGACACGGCACAACTGACGATCAACACCGCGGACATCGCGGCTGCCATCCGCCAGAACCTCGAGGGGTTCACCCCCGCGCTGGAGCAGTCCACGGTGGGCCGCGTGCTGGAGGTGGGTGACGGCATCGCCCGCGTGTCGGGGCTGCCCGACGCGGCCGTCAACGAGATGCTGCGCTTCGCCAACGGCGCCGTCGGCCTGGCGCTGAACCTCGACGAGACCTCGATCGGCGCGGTGGTCCTCGGCGATGTGGAGGGCATCGAGGAGGGCCAGCCGGTGCAGGCCACCGGCGACATCCTGTCGATCCCGGTGGGCGACGGCCTGCTCGGCCGGGTGGTCAACCCGCTGGGCGAGCCGGTGGACGGCAAGGGACCCCTGTCCAACCCGATCCCGAGGCGCATGGAGATCCAGGCGCCGGGCATCACCGGCCGCAAGCCGGTGCACGAGCCGATGCAGACCGGCATCAAGTCCATCGACTCTCTCATCCCCATCGGCCGGGGCCAGCGCGAGCTGATCATCGGCGACCGCAAGACGGGCAAGACCACGATCGCGCTCGACACCATCCTGAACCAGCGCGGCCTCAACGTGAATTGCATCTACGTCGCCATCGGCCAGAAGGCCTCGACCGTGGCCCAGGCGGTGGCCACCCTCGACGAGCTCGGGGCCATGGACTACACGGTGGTGGTGGTGGCCCCGGCGTCGGACCCCGCCCCCTACAAGTACCTGGCCCCCTACGCCGGCTGCGCCATGGGCCAGCACTGGATGGAGAACGGCGAGCACGCCCTGGTCATCTACGACGACCTGTCCAAGCAGGCCGAGGCCTACCGCCAGGTGTCGCTGCTGCTGCGCCGGCCGCCGGGCCGTGAGGCCTATCCGGGCGACGTGTTCTACCTCCACAGCCGCCTGCTGGAGCGGGCGGCCAAGCTCAGCGACGACCGGGGCGCGGGATCGCTCACCGCGCTGCCGGTGATCGAGACCAAGGCCGGCGACGTGTCGGCCTACATCCCCACCAACGTGATCTCCATCACCGACGGCCAGATCTTCCTGCAGGACGATCTGTTCAAGTCGGGCATCCGCCCCGCGGTGGACGTCGGCATCTCGGTCAGCCGGGTGGGAGGCGCGGCCCAGGTGAAGGCCATGAAGACCGCGGTGGGCACCCTCAAGGGCGACCTCCAGCAGTTCCGGGAACTGGAGGCCTTCGCGGCCTTCGGCTCCGATCTTGACGCAGTGTCGAAGGCCCAGCTCGAGCGGGGCTACCGCCTCACCGAGCTGCTCAAACAGGGCGTGAACAGCCCGCTGCCGGTGGAGGAGCAGGTGGTGTCGATCTACGCCGGCACCCACGGCTACCTCGACGGTGTGCCCATCGGCGACGTGCGTCGGTTCGAGAGCGAGCTGCTCGACTGGTTCCGCAGCCGGGAGGCCGCCACGCTGGCCGAGATCCGCGACAGCGGGGCCATCTCCGACACCGACGACTTCGACGCCCGGGTGAAGGCTTTCGCCGACCAGTTCGAGACCTCGGAGGCCGTGGCGGGAACCGAGCCCGACGCGGTCGAGCAGGGTGCGGAGCAGGCCACCATGGTGGACGCCGAGACCACCCTGCCCGAAGAGGACCTGAGCCGGGACGAGGGCTGAGGGCTCGGGGACACCGAAGTAGGGCAATAGGGGAATAAGGGTCGAACGTGCCTGGAGGCAGAGAACGCGAGCTGCGCCGGCGCATCGGCAGCATCCAGTCCACCAAGAAGATCACCCGCGCCATGGAGTTGATCGCGGCCACCCGGGTGGTGAAGGCCATGCAGCGGGCCAACGCGGCCCGGCCCTACGCCAGGCTGATCACCAGCGTGATCGAGGATCTGGCCGCGGGAGGGGCCGAAGTCGACCACCCGCTGCTGCGGCAGGCGCCGGAAGTGCGGAACGTCGGGTTCATCATCATCACCGGCGACCGCGGCCTGGCCGGGGCCTACAACACCTCGGTCATCCGCACCGCCGAGCGTCAGGTGATGGCCCACATGTCGGAGGGCAAGGGCTATTCGCTGTGCTGCGTGGGCCGCAAGTCGGCCAGCTACTTCCGCTTCCGCAACTATCGCATCGACAACGCCATGTCGGGTTTCAGCGACAACCCGTCCTATGACGACGCCCGCCGCATCGCTGAGACCGTCAGCGAGTCGTTCCTCTCAGAGGCGGTCGACCAGGTGGAGCTCATCTACACGGAGTTCGTGTCGATGGGCACCCAGCGGGTGGTGGTGCGGCGCTTCCTGCCCCTGGTCGACACCGACATGATGGCCAGGGAGGGCTCGGGCACCGGCCGGGAGGGGAGCTTCGAGTTCGAACCGTCCCCCGAGGCGGTGCTGGAGGCGCTGCTGCCCCGCTACACCGAGGCTCGGCTCTACGGTGCGCTGCTCGACGCGGCCGCGTCGGAGCACGCCAGCCGCCAGCGGGCCATGAAGGCGGCCACCGACAACGCCGAGGAGCTGATCACCAAGCTGTCCCGGGCCATGAACCAGGCCCGCCAGGACGCCATCACCACCGAGATCATGGAGATCGTCGGCGGGGCCGAGGCACTGGGCGGCGGCGACGCGGCCGACGCCATCGACAGCGACATCGACGTGGCGCTGGCATCGATGCTGGCCGGCACGGACGCGTCGGCGGTTGGCGCGGCCGGTGCACGTCCTGGCTGACGAACCACACGAGACGACACGGAGACAAGGACACAACAAATGACCATCACCGAATCGGCTTCAGGAACTGACCTGACCGACCTACGCACCGGCCGCATCGTCGGCATCGCCGGCCCGGTCGTGGACGTGGA
Source organism: Candidatus Aldehydirespirator sp. (assembly GCA_965203635.1). GTDB lineage: Bacteria > Actinomycetota > Acidimicrobiia > Acidimicrobiales > Aldehydirespiratoraceae > Aldehydirespirator. The sequence continues at coordinate 291,842 of OZ241903.1, read as the reverse complement.
GTTCCCGCCCGGGCACCTGCCCGAGATCAACACCGAGCTGGAGTTCACGGTGGTCGTCGACGGCCAGGACGTGCGGGTGCCCGCCGAGGTGGCCCAGCAGATCGGCGACAACCGGGTGCGGGCCATCGCGCTCAAGCCCACCGACGGCCTCACCCGCGGCACCGAGGTGCGCAACACCGGCCACGGCATCCAGGTGCCGGTGGGCGACGGCACCCTCGGCCACGTGTGGAACGTGATGGGCGCGTGCCTCGACACCCCGGGCTACGACACGCCCGAGCGCTGGGACATCCACCGGCCGGCCCCCTCCTTCGACTCGCTGGAGCCGTCGTCGCAGATGTTCGAGACCGGCGTGAAGGTGATCGACCTGCTCACCCCCTACAAGCAGGGCGGCAAGATCGGCCTGTTCGGCGGCGCGGGCGTGGGCAAGACCGTGCTCATCACCGAGATGATCACCCGGGTGGCCACCAACCACGGCGGCGTGTCGGTGTTCGCCGGCGTGGGGGAGCGCACCCGCGAGGGCACCGACCTGTTCCTGGAGATGGGCGAGACCGTCATGGGCGACGGCAAGACCCGGGTGCTCGACAAGGCCGCCCTGGTGTTCGGCCAGATGGACGAGCCGCCCGGCGTGCGCCTACGGGTGGCCCTGGCCGGAGTGACGGTGGCCGAGTACTTCCGCGACGTGCAGAACCAGGACGTGCTGCTGTTCATCGACAACATCTTCCGGTTCGTGCAGGCCGGCTCCGAGGTGTCCACCCTGCTGGGCCGCATGCCCTCGGCGGTGGGCTACCAGCCCACCCTGGCCGACGAGATGGGCGAGCTCCAGGAGCGGATCACCTCAACCAGGGGCAAGTCGATCACGTCGCTTCAGGCCGTGTACGTGCCCGCCGACGACTACACCGACCCGGCCCCGTTCACGTCGTTCACCCACTTCGACGGGACCACCGAGCTGAGCCGCGACATCGCCGCACTGGGCATCTACCCCGCGGTGGACCCGCTGGCGTCCACGTCCACGATCCTCGACCCGCTGGTGGTGGGGGAGCGCCACTACGCGGTGGCCCGCCGGGTGCAGGAGGTGCTCCAGCGCTACAAGGAGCTGCAGGACATCATCGCCATCCTCGGCCTCGACGAGCTCTCCGAGGAGGACCGGGTGACGGTGGACCGGGCCCGCAAGGTTCAGCGCTTCCTGTCCCAGCCCATGTTTGTGGCCAAGAACTTCACCGGCCAGGACGGCATCTTCACCCCGGTGGAGGAGACCATCGAGTCGTTCGAGGCGCTGGTGAACGGCGACATGGACGACCTTCCCGAGCAGGCCTTCTACATGGTGGGCGGCGCCTCCGACGTGGAGCGCAAGGCCGCGGAGCTGCAGGCCTGACATGGCTGTTCGTGCCGCCGGTCCCGGTCCCGCAGAGTCGAGGGCCTGACATGCGTGAGGGCCGGGCATGGCTGTAGAGCTCGACGTCGAGCTGGTGTCGCCCGAGGAGGTGACCTACTCGGGCTCGGCCGAGATGGTGATCGTGCGCACGGTGGAGGAGGGCGACATCGCCTTCCAGGCCGGGCACGTGCCCTTCCTGGGCGTGCTGGCCCCCTGGTCGGTGGACGTCCTGCGCCCCGGCGGTGAGCGCGACACCTTCGCCGTGCACCGGGGCTTCGTCGAGGTCAGCCACAACAAGGTGACCATCCTCTCGGACGTGTCCGAGGCCGCGGACGAGATCGACAGAGCCCGGGCCGAGGCCGCCCGGCAGCGGGCTACTGAAGCCCTGGCGGCCGATGCCGAGGACGCTGGGGCCGCCGCCGCACTGGAGCGAGCCGAACTGCGGTTGAGAGTCGCGGCCGCCTAGAGCGCCGGCCTGCGGAGGTTCTACAGATCCCGGGCCTTGCGGTGCCGGTGCCGGCCCTCGATGAGGCGCACCGTGCCGGACCGGCTGCGCATCACCAGCGACTGGGTGTGGCAGTAGTTGGCATCGAAATGGACTCCCTGGAGCAAGTCGCCGTCGGTCACTCCGGTCGCGGCGAAGAAGCAGTTGTCGGTGTTAACGAGGTCGTCCTGGGTTAGCACTCTCTCCACGTCGTAGCCCAGCTTGATCAGGGCCTTGCGCTCGTACTCGTTGCGGGGCCACAGGCGGCCCTGCAACGCGCCACCCATGCACTTGATGGCGGCCGCGGTAATCACGCCCTCGGGGGTGCCGCCGATGCCGAACAGGATGTCGGCACCGGTGTTGGGCCAGGCAGTGGAGATGGCGCCGGCCACGTCGCCGTCGGGGATCAGCCTGATGCGGGCACCGGCCTCGCGGACCTCCGCGATCAGATCGTCGTGGCGGTCGCGGTCCAGGATCACGGCGGTCAGGTCGTGCACGTACTCGCTCTTGGCCTCGGCCACGGCCTTCAGGTTGTCGGTCGGCGACTTGGTGATGTCGATCAGGTCGGCGGCTTCGGGGCCGGTGGCGATCTTCTCCATGTACACGCACGGGCCGGGATCGAACATCGTGCCCCGGTCGGCCACCGCGATCACCGACAGGGCGTTGGCCCGCCCCAGCGAGGTCAGCGTGGTGCCGTCTATCGGGTCGACGGCCACGTCGGTCTGGGGCAGTTGGCCGTTGCCGACGCGCTCGCCGTTGTAGAGCATGGGCGCCTCGTCCTTCTCGCCCTCTCCGATCACGACGATGCCGTCCATCGAGATGTCGCTCAGCACCCTCCGCATGGCGTCCACCGCGGCCCCGTCGGCGCCGTCCTTGTCGCCCCGCCCCATCCAGCGGGATGCGGCTATGGCCGCGCCCTCGGTGATTCGCACCAGCTCCAGCGCGATGTTGCGATCGGGTTTGGGATGCGTCGCTACGACCATGCCGCGAACCTATCCCAAGCCAGGCATCAGTGAGTAGCACGTGAGTGGTGCTGGCACGGCCTGAGCGGTGCAGCAGCTCAGCAGTGCCGCAATGGGCGGCCGCGGTGGCAAGATTGTGACGTGCCCGCCGCGTTCCGAGACAGGTTCCGCCGAGGCTCGGCCGACACCGGGTCCGAGCCGTTCTCGAGCGATCCGGCTGACCAGGACTCAAACCAGGATCCCAGCGACGACGAGGCCGGGGAGTGGTTGGCGTACGAGCTTCACGAGTGGTCGCTCGAGAGCCGGGTGATGCTGCAGCAGCTGCTCACCGTCGACAAGGTCGTCCATTCGTGGCAGGGCACGACGCTGATGGTCCACGAGTCGCTGGAGGAGACGGTCGACAGCCTCGTGGACGAGGTCGAGGAAACCGAGGAGGCGAAGGAGGCCACGAGCCGACCGATCGGGCCCGAGGACTCCTTGACGGCCTTCGAACTCGCAGAATGGTCGGAGGCGCTGAGGTCAGAGTTGGTGGAGCGACTGGTGCAGGCCCGCGTGCCGCACTTACTGGACACCGAGGGCGACACCGAGGACGACGCCGTGGGCGACACCGAGGACGACGCCGAGGGCGGCACCGATCAGGAGACCGAGCCGGGCGAGGTCTGCGACCTGCTGGTCCGCGAAGCGGACGAAGACCGCGTCGAGTTGGTGATCGACGATCTGCTGGCCCGCGAGGAGGAAGCTCAGTTCGAGGAGCTCGACGGCCTAGAGGTCAATGAGCTCCTCAGCGCCCTGTTCGTGGCGTGTGATCGGCTGCGACGAGATCCCGGAGATCTCGACGGCATGCGAGGCGTTGTGATGAACGCTCGGCGGATCGCCGGTGTGCGGACGCCGTTCGGCTTCTCTGCTCCCAACTGGCGAGCGCTGCGCAACTCGGTGGGTGAGTTGCTCGACTTGGTGGAGGGCGAGGACACCGACAGAGACGATCTGCGCGATCTGGCCCACCGCATGAGCGACACCCTCAGGACGCTCGTCTGAGCGGCCCGTGCCGCGCCCTGCTTCTAACCAGACTCTCAACGTCGGCTCCGGCTTATCCGGCAGCTTCACGCGGGCAAGGTTCGCGGGAACCCTCGCCCGCTAGCTTGGCCTGGTGCTGCTGGCCGAGTTGGAGATCTTCCACTCCAGACCGATAGCCCCCACCCGCCGGATCGCAGTGGGCCGCGCGTGGCTTCCTGCCTCGCCTGATGGCTCAGGCCCCGGTTTCGGCGGCTTGCTGCTCGGCGCGGTGTGTGCCCGCTTCGGGCCAGGCCTCACCCCCGATCTTCTGGGGGAGGTCATGGGACTCGTCCACGAGTTGGAGCAGGGGCGCTCTGTGGCTCAACCCCGGCTGCGCCACCGCTTGCAGCGCGACCGGGTCGGCCTGACTCGCAGCCGCCAGAGGCTCCACGGGGCCAACGGCGATGGTTCCGCCGAACGTCTGACCTGCGAGTTCGACGGGTCGCGGGCTACCGCGAGCCAGCTCGTCCTGGGTTCTGCCTACGCGGCGGGCCTGGCTGGTCCTGCGGCCCGCACCGAGGCTCTCCGGGCAGTGCGGAGGGGTCTGGCGTGGCGAGGCGATCTAGGTCCGGCGCTGTTCGCGTACCTGGCGGCCGGTCAGCGCACGTCGAGGCCGGCCCGAGCGGTGGCCGATCCCGTCGGTTGGGCACTGGAAGTCCTGGGGTTCGACCGCGAAGTCGAGCCACCTGAGCAGGCTGCGGTCCGGCGCGGCTTCCGCGAGGCATTACGGGCCGCCCACCCCGACCTCGGCGCGGCCGAGACCGAGGCTGCCGACCGGATAGCCGAGTTGAGCGAGGCCCGTCGGATTCTGCTGGCGCGGTGAGTGATGGGCCGGGGTTGTCCGGCCGGCGGGTCCTGTCGCAGGGCTCCGTCCGGTCGACGGGCTTCGCCCATTGTCGACCGGCCGGACCCTGCGCCACCCCCCGGCCTCGCCGTTCGCGGCTCCCCGCGGCAGGAGGATCGCTTTGGGTTGTCTAGGGGTTGGTTGCTCAATGAGTGCTTGCTGGGTTTGGCCGGGGTGGCGGCGGCGTTCCTTGATCCTCTAGTGCGGACGTTGGTTGCCCGATAGGCGCTTGTTGAGCTTGGCCGGGGTGGCGGCGGCGTTCTGTGGACCTCTAGTGCCGGCGTTGGTTGCCTGATAGGCGCTTGCTGAGCTTGGCCGGGGTGGCGGCGTTGCTTGGCCTTCTAGTGCTGCCGTCGGTTGCTCAGTAGGCGCTCGGTGATTGCGGCTGCGGTGGCGGCGGGGGTTCTTTGGCCCTCTAGTGCCTCTCTCAGTACATCGGGTCTTGTGCTCAAGTACCGCGACGCAGCAGCGCCCAATTGTTGGGTGACTCGGTCTTGGACTTCTTGGCGGATCCTGGACTGGCGGCGGGCTTCTAGCTGGCCGGTTTCGGCGAGGTGGGCTTGGTGGGCTTGGATGGCTGTTTGGACCTGGTCGGCTCCGTCGCCGGTGGTGGCGGTGGTCATGATGATCTCGGGGCGCCAGTCCTGCGCGAGGCCGGCAAGGCCAGTCAGGCGGCCTAGGTCGAGCATGTGCTCCAGGTCGCGGCGGGTGTCGTCGGCGCCGGGGCGGTCGGCCTTGTTGACCACCAGCACGTCGGCCACCTCCAGCAGGCCGGCCTTGTTGGCCTGCACTGCGTCACCCATGCCGGGCGCGAGCATCACGACGGTGGTGTCGGCGGTGCGGGTGATGTCTACCTCGACTTGGCCGACGCCCACGGTTTCGACCAGCAGGGGCCCGTAGCCGCATGCCTCGAAGAGCCGCAGGGCTGCCGGCACGGCCAGCGCCAGCCCGCCCGCGTGGCCGCGGGTGGCCATCGAGCGAATGAAGGCCCGGCCCGCGGCCACCCCGTCCATGCGGATGCGATCGCCGAGTATTGCGCCTCCGGTGAGCGGGGAGGACGGGTCCACGGCCAACACCGCGGGCCGGCCTCCCGACTCGGCCAGGGCTGCGACGAGGTGCCCGACAAGGGTGGACTTGCCGGTTCCGGGGGCACCGGTTATCCCGATCACGGCCGCCTCGCCGTTGGCCCGGCCGTGGACCAGCTCGGCGACCTCGTCGGCGGCCTCGCCACCCTGCTCGACGAGGCTCAGCAGCCGGCCGAGCGCTCGCCGCTGGCCTGCGGTGGCCCGCATCAGCAGTTCGCGGGTTGCGATGGTCGTGCCGGGGGTGTTCAACAGTTCTCGCGTCTGATGCTGGTCGTGCTGGTCGTGGTCGTGCTGGTCGTGCTGGTCGTGGTCGTGCTGCTCTGGCTGATTGTGCTCATCGGCTCGGTGTCAACTCGCGTCGGGCAGGATGCGCGGTCCCGTCACGCCCGGCGCGCGGGCGGGCGGCGGCGGAGCGCCCCTCGCACCGCCTCGGCGACTTCCACCGCGGAAGCGCCCGGGTGGAGCACGGCGCTGATGCCCATCTTCTTGAGCGTGTGCACGTCAGCCTCGGGGACGATTCCGCCGATCACTACCGGCACGTCGAGGTCGGCATCGGTAAGGGCTTGCATGATCCGCGGGGCGAGCGCGAGATGACCGGCGTTGTGCATGGACAGGCCGATCACGTCGGCGTCCTCCTGCTCTGCTGCGGCGATCACGGTGTCGGTGGTCTGGCGCAGGCCGAGGTAGACGACTTCCATGCCGGCGTCGCGCAGCATGCGGGCCACCACCTTGAGGCCCCGGTCGTGGCCGTCGAGGCCGAGCTTGGCCAGCACGACCCGGATCGGTGCTCGGCGGGACGCTGCGGAAGCTGGTTGGCTCATCGTCGGTTCGGCGGGGCCGTCAGCGGTTGCCGGCTGACTCTCAGACATGCTCGCGCGGCATCGCTAGACGATTGCTTGTTCGACGTAGCGGCCGAACACATCGGCGAGGGCGCCGCAGATCTCGCCCTCGGTGGCGTATGCCTTGACCGCGTCGATCACCGGCGGCATGAGGTTGGTGGCGGGGTCCTCGGCCGCGGACCGGACGGCTTGGAGCGTGCGGCGCACTGCCTCGCCGTCGCGGGTCTGCCTGACCGCGGTGAGGCGCTTGAGTTGCAGGTCCTCGGTGTCCTGCTCGATGCGCAGCAGGTCGCTGTCGTCGCCATCGGTGTCGTCGCCATCGGTGAACGCGTTTACGCCGACGATGATGCGGGCGCCGTCGTTGACCTCGCGCTCGAACCGGTAGGCGGAGTCGGCGATCCGGCCCACGAAATAGCCGTTGTCGATGCCTTCGTAGACGCCCTCGAGGATGGAGCCGCCGCCCAGCTCCAGCAGGTGGTCGAAGATCTCAGTGGCGCGACGCTCCATCTCGTCGGTCATCCACTCCACGTAGGCCGAGCCGCCCAGCGGGTCGGCGACGTTGGCCACACCGGTCTCATGGGCGACGATCTGCTGGGTTCGCAACGCGATGCGAGCTGCCTTCTCGGTTGGTAGCGCCAGGGCCTCGTCGTAGGCGTCGGTGTGCAGCGACTGGGTGCCGCCCAAGGCGCCGGCCAGCGCCTGCAGCGCCACCCGGGCGATGTTGATCTCGGGCTGCTGCGCGGTGAGCGACACTCCCGCGGTCTGGGTGTGGAACCGGCACATCAAGCTGCGTTCTGAGGCCGCGCCGTAGCGCTGTCTCATCCAGGTGGCCCAGATGCGCCGCGCGGCGCGGTACTTGCCGATCTCCTCGAAGAAGTCGCTGTGGCTGTTGAAGAAGAAGCTGAGCCTGCCCGCGAAGTCGTCCACGTCGAGGCCGGCTGCCTGGGCCGCCTCCACGTAGGCGAAGCCGTTGGCCAACGTGAAGCCCAGCTCCTGCGCGGCGGTGGAGCCGGCTTCGCGGATGTGGTAGCCGGAGATCGATACCGGATGCCACCGCGGCATCTCTGCGGTGGTGAAGCGCATCATGTCACACACGATGCGCATCGACGGCCGGGGCGGGAAGATGTACTCCTTCTGGGCCTGGTACTCCTTGAGGATGTCGTTCTGGATCGTGCCCGACAGCGCGGCCCGGTCCACCCCGGTCTTGTCGGCGACCGCGACGTACTGGGCCAGAGCCACGATGGCCGGACCGTTGATGGTCATCGAGGTCGACACCGAACCCAGATCAATGTCGGCGAACAGGTCCTCCATGTCGGCGAGGGTGTCGATGGCCACCCCGGCCCGGCCGACCTCGCCTGCGGACCACACCTCGTCGTCGGAGTCGCGTCCCATCAGCGTCGGCATGTCGAACGCGGTGGAAAGACCGGTGCCGCCGTGGCGCAGGATCTCCTTGAACCGGCCGTTGGTGTCCACCGCAGTGCCGAACCCCGCGAACATCCGCATCGTCCATAACCGGCTGCGATACATCTCGGGGTAGATCCCCCGCGTGTAGGGGAACTCCCCGGGCAGGGGTCCGCCGCCGTAAACGGGATCGACGGGCACCCCCGACATCGTCGTGAACGACCGAGCGCCTTCGGCCGGCTGGGACTCCACGCCTCCATTGTGCAGCCTTCGCGCGAGTTCGCAGTGTGCGGTATGCACTATTGGCACTATTGTCCGGTTCATGAGTGTTGATGTGACCCTCGATGACGCACGGTCGGGCGACGAGGCTCCCGGCAAGCGCAAGAAGATCAAGAACCGCGACTACGAGCAGGAGCTGAGCCGCCTGCAGGAGGAGTTGGTGCTGCTCCAGAGCTGGATCCGCCACCAGGGCCTCAAGGTGGTGGTCATCTTCGAGGGTCGTGACGCGGCCGGCAAGGGCGGGGTCATCAAGCGGATCACCGAGCGGCTCAACCCCCGGGTGGTGCGGGTCGTGGCCTTGGGCACGCCCAGCGACCGCGAGAAGACCGAGTGGTGGTTCCAGCGCTACGTGGCCGAACTGCCCGCGGCGGGGGAGATGGTCCTGTTCGACCGCAGCTGGTACAACCGCGGCCTGGTCGAGCCGGTGATGGGTTTCTGCACCGAGGATGAGTACAAGGAGTTCCTCCGGTCGTGCCCCGAGTTCGAGCGGATGCTGGTGCGGTCGGGGATCATCCTGATCAAGTACTGGTTCTCGGTCAGCGACGCCGAGCAGGAGCGGCGGTTCCAGAGCCGGATCGCGGACCCCCTCAAGCGTTGGAAACTGTCGCCCATGGACGTGCAGGGTCGGGCCCGGTGGGTGGACTTCTCCAAGGCCAAGGACACCCTGTTCGCCCACACCGACATCAAGCAGGCCCCGTGGTACGTGGTCGACGCCGACTCCAAGAAGAAGGCCCGGCTCAACTGCATCTCGCATCTGCTGTCGATGATCCCGTACGAGACCGTGGCGTGGGAGGACGTGGAGCTGCCTGAGCGCCAGTCCGGCGTGGGCTACGTGAGGCCGCCGATGTCGGACCAGACGTTCGTGCCCGAGACTTACTAGCGATCCTCAAGCGTCGCTGGCGTCGGACCTGGGAGACAGGCCCGGGGCAGTCTTGCGAGGCGCGGCTTCGCGAGGCGCGGCTTCGCGAGGCGCGGCTTCGCGAGGCGCGGCTTCGCGAGGCGCGGCCAGGCCAGGCTCGCGCAGGGCGGCCGGCCGGACGGCCTCAGGTCACGTTGGCGCGCAGCAGGGTGATGCGTCAGGCCGGACAGCCTCAGGTCACGTTGGCGCGCAGCAAGTCGAGGGTTCGCGACCAGGCGGTGTTCCACGCTTGCTCGTCGTAGGTGCCCAGGGGGTTCTCCCAGTTGCCGAACCCGTGGCCGGTGCCCTCGTAGGTGTGGAACACGACGTCATTGCCCATGTCGCGCAGTTGTTGGGCCAGCGCCTCGCAGGCGTCGGGCGGGAAGAAGTCGTCGCTGGCCGCGAAGTGGCCCTCGACCTTGGCGCTGAGGTTGCTCCAGTCGAGCGAGTCGTCACCGAGAGGGGCGCCATAGAACGGCGCCGCGGCCGAGACCCGGTCGCCGGCGATGGCGGCGATGCGAAGGGTGAGCAGGCCGCCCATGCAGAAGCCGGTCACGCCGACGGTGGAAGAGGAGCAGGCGTCGTGGCCCAGCAGGTAGTCGATGGCGGCGGACATGTCGCGGGCGGCCCGCTCCGGCGGCAGGCTGGTCATCAGCTCGCCGGCCTTGTCCATCTCGGTGTGGGTGGCCATCTCGCCCTGGTACAGGTCGGGGGCCAGCGCGGTGAAGCCCTCCTCGGCGAGCTGGTCGCAAACCCCCTTGATCTGGGGCACCAGCCCCCACCACTCCTGCAGCACGATCACACCAGGGCCCGAGCCCCCTGCCGCGGCGGCCACATAGCCACGAGCCGTCGATCCGTTGGCGGCGAACTCCACCATCTCACCCATCGGTCGCATCTCCTTGGCTTGTGGGATCTTGCGAGTCCGCAATCCTGCCAGACTCGCCGTCTGGCTGCTGATCCTGCCTAGTTCGCCGTCTGGCTGCCGGGCTCCCCTGGCTGGCTGATTCGCCGCCTACTGCCGGTCCTGCGTGACATACTCGCTGCCCTGCTGCCGGCTGCCCCCCGGCTGCCCTGCTGCCGGCTGCCCCCCGGCTGCCCTGCTGCCGGCTGCCCTGCTGCCCTGCTGCCGGCTGCCCCCCGGCTGCCCTGCTGCCGGCTGCCCTGCTGCCCTGCTGCCGGCTGCCCCCCGGCTGCCCTGCTGCCGGCTGCCCCCCGGCTGCCCTGCTGTCGGCTGCCCCCCGGCTGCCCGGCTGCCCCCCGGCTGGGTGCCGGCTGGCTGCGTGACGCTGTCCGGCTGCTGGCCTGTCCTGTCCCGCTGCTGACTCCCTGACTGGCTGATCTACTGGGCGAGGGCGAACAGACGGCTGGGGCTGTTGCTGGCGGATCGGGAGTGTTCAGCATCGCGGGGTGGGCCGGGACTCTTGTTGGCCGATTGGCGGCTTCCAGCCATGCCGAGGCCGCCGGGGGCCGGGTCCCGGGCGTGGGCGGGACCGTAGGTCACCGCGTCCGGGGGATGCAGGGTGTGGGTGCCGTTGGTGGTGCGGATGCGCCACTTGTGATGATGGATCTTCTGGTGGCAGTCCCAGCAGACGGGGACCATGTTGTCAAGGCGCGTGGACCCGCCCTGCGATACGGGCTTGATGTGGTGGATCTGGCACAGCGCCGGGTGGGCGGCGCAGTGGAAGCAGCCGCCGTAGCGGGCGAAGAGGATCTGGCGTTGGGCTTTGGTGGCGGTGCGCACCGAGTGGGTCCGCCAGATGGGCTTGCCCTCGCGGTCGAAGACAAGGCCGGTGAACTTGGCGTTGCAGGCGAGCTGTTCGAGGACTTCGGGTGGCAGCCGCTCACCGTCGGGGAGTTCGGCGACGAGTTCGCCGGTTGCGTTGTCGACCTGCGTGACCACGCAGATGTCGGCGAAGGGCGTTCCGCCGGCGGCGACGTCGCCGGGGGTGGAGGTGAGGTTGTCGAGCGCGTCGGCCATGCACTGGTGGAACGTGCGTCGCCGGTCGCCGTTGCCGTTTCCGGCGGTCTCCTTGTCGCAGTCGTACATGCGGCGAGCCTCGGCCTCGAGCCGGTTGTGGATGCGCTTGCCGGTCACGGCGTCAAACTCGCCGTACAGGTGCACCATGCCGTCGTCACCGTCCCGCATTCGCAGGGAGCGCCTCGATCGCTGGCGGGCATACTCGGCTGCCCCGCCGTCGCCGTCGCGATCGGTCACCCATCGGCGTGCTTCCTTGGTGAACTGCTCGGGTCGCATCGACTCGGCCTTGGTCAACAGGTCGGAGTCGGCTTCCACGTCGTCAGCGCTGGTCTTGTCGACTGCCTCGGCCAACCGCTTGGCGTTGGCCACCGACACCCGCCCCGACTCGACCGCGTCTCGCAGTCTCGGCGTGTTGCGCAGCGTCTCGGCCGTCTTGACCTGACTGTGAGCCTCGCGCCGCGACAGCCCCGCACTCGACGCCAGCACCTCAGCCCCGCCGTCGCCGTGGCGCTCCCGACCGGCCACTGCGGCTGCGCCTGCCGTTTGGAACGCCGAGTTGATCGCGGCAATGGCCTTGGACACCGCCAGCGCCTCGCGAATCTCCGTGCTCGACGCCGAGCCGTCATTGACTTGCGCCAGCATCTCCTTGGCGTTGGCCTCGGCCCGTCGAGCAGCTTCGATCAACATGACAGAAGTATCCCATAGGGGTGTGACATCTGTCAAGCATTTACATGTTATAACAGGCAAAAATCTTACACTACAGCGGAGCAGACGGCCGCGCCGGGACGCGCGGGGCGGGTTACGGTGTGGCCGTGAGCAAGAAGGCTGACCGTGTCCCGCCAGGCGACGGCGGGTCCATGGAAGACATCGAAGAGATTCGCAAACTCAAGGCGCGCTACTTCCGCCTGCTCGACCAGCAGGACTGGCAGGGCGTCGGCGAGGTGTTCTCCCCGGATGCGCAGATCGATGTGTCGAGCAGCACCGTGAGCGGCTCGAGTCGCGGCGTCTACAGCAGCCGTGACAGCTTCGTCGCATCGGTGTCGAAGATTCTGCACGGTGCGGTCACCGTCCATCACGGTCACAACGAGGAGATCGAGATGACCGGCGCCGACAGCGCTTCGGGCGTATGGGCGATGGAGGACCGCCTCTGGTTCCCCGAGGGGAGCCCGGTCCGAACGGTCTGGGGCGCAGGCTGGTACGAGGAGGAGTACGAGCGCATCGACGGACGCTGGCAGATCACCCGCATGGTGCTGCGCCGCCAGCGCCTAGAGATCGACGGAAACCCGGTCGACTAGTTCCACGGGCAGGTCTGCCCACTCCCAGAGTCCAGGGACGCGCCGGAGATCGACGGCAACCCGGTCGACCCGATCTCGGGTTCGCAGCGGGGCCCGGCGCTCAGGCCCGACCAGAACGGCGGCCGGTTTGACGAGCTAGCCGAATGCCGAGGAGCGCGTCATGACCTTCGCTCGGCCTGATCTTCGATCCAGTCGGCGAGCCTGTCCAGATTCCGCGCGACATCCTCGGCGGTGCCCGACAGGTCCAACGCGTAGGTGTGCAGCACCTTCCCAACGTTGCGGACCCGTATCGACCGCAGGCCCGGCAGGCTGTCGTCGGGTGTGCCTTCGGTGGGCATGGAATTCTCGGGCCGGAAAGTGGTCGCCGACGCTCCGTCACTGTCGGAGTGGTCGGCGCGGTTGGCGTCGAGGCAGTAGATGAGGACACCTTCGGGCAGGTCCAGAGCGGTGGTGTAAGCCAGCAGCTGGTAGTAGTCGGGATGGCGCCCACTGGCATCCTCGCCGGTGAGCTTGTACTTGATGTCGGCGACGAACCTGGGGGAGCCGCCCGCTCGGAACAGCAGGTCGGGCTTGATAGCTACCGCGCCGTCTTCGTCCAGCTTGTCGCGGTACTGATCCTTCACTTCCAGGCGCCCTCGCAGGGCTCGCCGCAGCCGCTCGGTGACGAACCGCTCGAACAGTTTGTTCATGTCCAGCATGAACGACGAGGCCTGCGTCTCGCCGATCCGGTCCTGAAGCGTCAGGTTGGCCAGTACGAGTTCGGCCAGCCGAAGCGCTGGCTTGTAGTGCTCGTTGAGTCGAGTGAACATGACGCGGTCGTGATCGTCGGGGCGGTGCCTGACGTCGCCCACATCCTCAAGGGTGACGAGGTGCTGCATCAGCCGCCGCCGGTCTTCGGGCTGCACCCCGGCGACACGCAGCGAGCGCGACACGGCGGCCTTCAGGTAGGAGTTCTCGATCAAGTCGGCGGTGAACTCCGTGAACTTGCAGGCCGTCGGTATGACGACGCCGGGCCGGGCGAGTTGGCGAGCGATATCGACGCGTCCCCGCAAGGCGACCAGCCGGTCTTGCTGCTCCTGGTAGGAGTGGTACAGCCCGCGGGCGAGGGTGGTCTCGGTCGTGCGGGCGAAGAAGGACACGAGTGCGGGCAGCAGGTCGCCGGTCTTCTCGAAGCGCACGGCCTCGTCATGCCAGTCCCGCTCCCGCAGCCCCACCTCAAGCAGCAGGAACAGGTTGCGCAGCGGGATCTTGGGCCGCACCAGCACCTGCAGCCCCGCCACATTGATCGACCCCACGTAGTTGTGAGCGGACACGCACCAGTACCCCGCGTGCTCGCCAGGCTCGACCGACAGGTAGCGCCCATTGTCGACACTGTTCAGCGCACGGGCCTGCTCGTCGCTCAACTCGACAGGCTTGCTGCCGTACTCGCGAAGGGTCAGCGGTCGGACTGAGTGCTCCCCGTACGCTGCCGCGGGGCCGTACGCGCTGGTGATGCGTCCCAAGCCCGAGGTCGGGTCGACCGTGTGGGCGCCGGCCGGCGGCTGGACGGTCATGGCGGCTGGAACCTTGAGGCCGGGTGCACCCGCCGTGACGCGGTCCGTCGTCGCGGCGGCTTCACCGGGCGTCGTCAAGGTCATCAGCACCTTCGCATCGAGTGCGTCCGTCACGTCAGCGCTCTCCACTAGCTCCGTCATTCCTGCCGAGGGGGTGGCTGACGGCGGAGGTGGGCGATGTGGCCTTCGATCGCGGCGCGGTCGATGTCCCTCAAGCCGCAGCCCGGGGCGCTGCAGTGCCAGGCACCAGCGACTTCGATGTCTAGGCCGGTGGTGAGGATGTCGCCGACTTTGATGTCGTCGGCGTCGATGCCGAACAGGCGGGCCCGGCCCCGGAACTCGGGCTCGGCGTCAACGTGGGCGTCGGCGAGCATCGCCCTGCCGCGGCTACAGATGCAGTCGGGCCATGGCCGATGACACCCGGGGCAGGACGAGGGCAGAGGCCCGGTCATCGCTCATCCTCTGGCTGCGTAGAGCCGGGCTCTGCCGCGGCTTCCCCGTCCGCGGCTGCATGCTCACCATCGGAGTCGTCGGCGCTCTCCGGGTCGTCGCTGTCGCCATCGGACTCTGCCGCAGGTCCGTGGCGGTTCCACACTGCCTTGAAGCGGAAGCGCTCAATCTGGTCGGGATCACCGAAGAACTGATCTTCGATGAAAGGCTCGATGTTGTACTCCCAGATGCGCCGCAGCCGTTGACGATGCTTGCTCAGCGACGCACCGTAGGTCTTCATGAAATGGCTCGGCCCGAGCAGCAGGTGGGAGCCCCCCAGCTCGGCCTTCAATTCACCGTTGACCGCGTCGACCAGATAGCCGACCCAGGCAGGCTCGCCCTCGCGCTCCAGCCATCGGCTGAGAAGTCCCGCCATTGGTCCGCTGTCAGGGAAGAACGGCACGAAATGGAACCGCCGCCGCAACGCCGCGTCCACCAGCGCGATCGACCGGTCGGCGGTGTTCATCGTGCCGATGAACCACAGGTTGTCGGGCAGTGAGAACGGCTCCTCTTCGGGCCGGTAGAGCGTCTGCACGATCTCGTCCCGGTACTCCAGCAGGAACAGCAGTTCACCGAGCACGCGAGGCAGGTTGCCCCGGTTGATCTCGTCGATGATCATCACATGTCGCTCCGCTGGTACATCGGCGGCCCTCGCTGCCATTCGGGCCAGCGGCCCCCGCGTTAGTTCGAAGCGAATGCCTCCATCGCTGCTGGTCCCGGCAGGCCGGTACCCCTCGAAGAAGTCCTCGTAGGACGTGGACGGGTGGAATTGCACCAGCGCCCGACGATCCTCGTCCGGCGCCAGCGCCTCAGCGAGCTTGCGTGCCAGGTACGTCTTGCCAGTTCCCGGCGGCCCATAGAGGATCACCTGCCCCTTGTCCTTGAGCAGCTCGACGATGTCGTCCAAGAACTCAACGTCGACGAGCAGCTCATCCGCGAGTTCGGCGAGGGGCACCGGGCCGTTTGGAAGTTCATGGCCAAGTAACCATTCCAAGAATGCCCCCATCTCAAGCGTGTCGTCACCGAAGTGGGGTACGAGGTGCTCAAGGAGGCGGTCGTTGGCATCCAACACCCTTTGTCCGTGGCTAGATCCCGTTGGCTTGGGCAGCCCCAACCGTTGCAGCATCGCGGCGCGACCCAGTTTCCCTCGCTGCACACCGATTGGAAGAAAGTCCTCGGGATGGCAGATGGCGAGAAGCCGGCTAGTCGTCGAGTCTTTCAGACCCTTTGTTCTTCGATCACTTCTACTGTCGGTGAGTTGGTCGTACCGGCGCCATGGTTCGTCGTCGTCCCAGCACAGGTATCGAATGTGATCCAGCATTCTGGAGTACTCATCATCATCCAGGTCGCTGATCCATTGCATTACTCCTCGTGCATGTGGGTACACCAATATTCCGGGAGACCAAGTTCCGTGTGATGCAACGGCGGTCAATTCATGACGGCTTAGGTTGGCAATGTTCTCTGGCGCGAGCTTCTTGGCCCACTCGGTCCGGAGCCGCTCCTGCTCCTCGTGAGCGTCGGTGGGATATCCCGACTCGTCGCGGAACCGTGCGACCAAGACCGATAGGTCATCGCCGCCTTGCCGACGCAGCCAGTACAGGAAGCCCGCGATGGCTTGCGGGTCATCGTCGAGATGGGGAGCGAGATGCTCCCGAAGCCGGTCGTTTGCGTCCACGATCCGCTGCCCGTGTGTCGTGCCGCGGGGTGCTGGAAGGCCGAGCTTGCGCAGCATGTGTACACGTCCCCATACGCCTTCATGGTTGGGGACTGGCAGGAACCTGTCCGGGTGACAAATGGCAAGGGTGCGACTCACCTGAAGGCCCGTGAAGCCCTTGGTGCCTGTGTCTCTATTGAATCCTCCTACCTGGTCGACGAGACGGTCGATCCTGGCCGACAATTCATCCTCACCCCAGCAGAGATCGCGGATGCTGTCGAGCAGTCCGTCATAATTTGCATCGTCGAGATCGAGAATGAACTGATGCCTTCGGCCCTCCCCGCGATCCACGTAATCCCCATAGTCCACCGCATTGGTTGTGTACGCGAGGAGATCCTCGCGGCTCAAGGACGCAACGTTCTCTTCTGACAGCTTCCTGGCCCATTCCTCTCGCAGGCGCTCCTGCTCCAGGTGGGCATCAGTCGGATATCCCGACTCATCGCGGAACTGCTCGACCAGCGCCGCTAGGTCGAGGCGCGCGCCGGGGTCCTGACCCGTCTCCAACAGCTGTTGGAAGCGCCGCGCCCCGTCGTGGCGACTGATCCGATAGATGGACTGCTGTGCATTGAGCGATGACCGCAGGTCCTCCTTGATGGCGGTCAAGGGCAATTCGGGCCGTTTCCAGTCCACGGACACGACGTGAGGCCACCCCGAGTCTGGATCGTCGCCGACATACGCGTATTCTCGAGTGACGGTACCGAGAGCGGCGTGAGGCTCCGTCTTGTGGGGCATCACCACCAGATCACTCACACGCACGTCCGTTCGTATCTTCCATAGCTGGCCCGCATGGTTGGCGAGTGTCCTGTCACCAGCATCCCGGTAATGTGAGCGCAGGGCGTCCTTCAACTCGTCGCGGTTGGAGAAGGTCGTCAGATCCAGCAAATGGCCGAAACCGATACCGGCTAGGCGGTGCTCGATGTTGTAGTCGTACCGCTCACCCTCCCGACCGGCCCTGATGAGCCACGCGGTCGGGGTGTCGGCCGGCACTTGCTCGCCCTTCTTCTTGGCCTTCCTGCGTCGTCGCTCCTCTGCTTCGAAGGCGTAGTGCAAGTCCTTAATCTGGTCGTCGTCGATCTCGTTTCCGAGTGCTGTCAGCGCACGGAAGCTCGGCTCGGGATAGTAGACCGCGCCAATCTGCTTGAGTTCGTGGGTAGCCCAGTTGACGCGATTTCGGAGCCTGGTCTCCTGTCCTGAGGGAACCATCTCAGCTCGCTGCTGGTCGGTCAGCCTCAGGGAGTCGGCCACATGTTCAACCAGTTCGGCGTCAGATGCCCGACCCAAGTCGCGGAGTGCTTGGATGATCGGCCATCGCAGAGCGCCGAGGCTGGGGACGGTGCTTGGCGCGTGGTCGTCGGGTCTCTCCGGAGGGGGGCCTGCTTCCGGGATGTCGTCGGGTTCGTCGGTCAGGGACATGGTGCTCGCTTTCGGGCTTCGCAGGCGTCAATCGGACTCTGTGTCGGTCTCTACATCATCACTGCGGTTGTTGTCGGCGTCCATACCGACGGGTTGGTCGGTGGGGTGGGCCCAGACTTCGGTCGGCGCGGTGGCCCAGCGGTGGTCGCTGCGAGATCCCAAGCCATGGTTGCGACCTACGGACTGGGAGTTCGTGCAGGGCCCGCTCGGGTGCGCCGCCGTCTTGCGCCGGAGCGGAGGGCGCGGGGGGTGAGGGCGATGAATGCCGCCCCGAGCGCCCACAGGAGAGTGCCGAACAGGGGGACCGAAGACCCGACTCCGTGGGTGAGGGAGGTCACGATCACCACAGTGAACGCGAGGCCTGCCCAAAGTGCCTGGATGCAGACGACCAGGACGGTGGTCAGGCGATCCGCTATCCCCAGCGCCGTCCTCTCGGCCGTCCGGGCGATGTTGCGAGTGGTCCTTTCGGCCGTCGGGGCGATGTTGCGTGTAGTCTTCTCGGCAGCCTCGGCGGTCTTGCGGACCTCGCTGGCCAGAGGCGTGACAGCGCTAGCCGTCTTCGAGACCCGCTCGCCAAGTGCGGATGCGGCCGAGGCGCCCTTGCGGAGCGTCCGGTTGATGACAGACGCGGTTCGAGCATGCTCGGCCTCGGCTATGTCGCTGGGCTTCTCGTTCGCCTCAGTGTCGTTCGGGTCCTCGTGAGCCTGCCCTCGCGGGGCCATGCCTTGCCCTCGAGTTGTGAGACCGTGCTCGACACGCGGCTCAGTTCGTCGCTGCTCGACGTCATCCATCGGTCCGCCGTTCGGCGCCGCGCCCGGCCCGGATTCATCCGTGGTGCTCATGCTGCTCGCTCTCGGATCATTGAGTGGTTACTCGTCGAGGTTGGACTCTGTATCGATTTCTACATCATCACCGCGGTCGTTGTTGTCGTCCAGACCGGCGGGTTGGTCGGCCGGGTGGTTCCAGACTTCGGGGGGTGCGGTGGCCCAGATGGTCACGCCGTAGGTCCACATCACGCCGCCGACGCCCTCCAGGCCGCCCTGGCAATACAGGAGGTAGCTGCACGTCATGCCGGTTTCGGGGTCGGCCGGGTCGTAACGGCGGCCCTCCTCGCACTCGGCCAGCTCCTCCCAGGTGGGGCCTGCCGGCCGTACCTTCAGGCGCAGGTACTCATGCTTCTCCGGGTCGTGGGCGTGGTGGCCTAGCGAGTCCATCGCGTGCTGCAGGATGGCCGAGCGGGCCTCGGCAACTGTCTCGACGGTGAAGGGGTTGTCCTCCAACATCATGCAGCCCGTCATGCTGCCCAGCTTGAGCTCGAAGCCCATCTCACAGTCCGTTGCCATGACGGCCACAGTACGGACCGGGTGTGACAGCCCGGGTTGGACGATGGGAGAAGGTTCATGGTGTTGACATGACATTGATTGTCATGTAATCTCCCGTACGAGCCTTGTTGCCGGGCTTGGTCGGCAGCCGATCCTTCCAGCCGCATTTGTCGCCCGCACCGCCGCCGGGCCTGAGACGAGGCTCCGATGACGACATCCGCTCCGATCCCCGCCGCCGAAGTGGCCTCCCGCATGGCGAACCCGTCCGACACCGCATCTGACTCATCGACCGAGCAGGCGCAAGCGCGGGCCGGCGCGGCGACCGTGGTCAGGCCAAGCCTGCGGGCTCAGGTTGCGGAGAATCCGCTGCTGAGCTTCTTCGGCCTCTTGATCGTCGCGCTGCTCGCGGCCGCCATCGCCAGCCCCCACATCCGTATCGACGACATCAACGTCCGCATCGACGACACGAACCGGCGCATCGACGACACGAACCGGCGCATCGACGAGACCAACGAGCGCATCGACCGCCTCGAAGCCAAGATGGATGCCCGATTCGACAAGCTCGAGGCGGCGGTCGCCGAGATCGACCGGAAGCTGACTGCGCTGATAGCCCACCTCAACGCCACCGCCGCGGTGGACAATGCCTTGGCGGGCCGACTCACCGGCCCGAGCACCCCCGACGCATCGGGCTCGAGCGACGACGAACCCGGCTGACGATCCGGCGCGGCAGAGAGCTGAGGGGCTAGGAGCCGTTGGGGTCGAAGTAGGGGCGGTCGCCGTCCACCAGGACGGTCGGCAACCCTGAACGGCTAGCAGCCAATTCCCGGTTGATGGCGACCAACTCACCCTCCGGGTGGTCGGTGGCAATCGCCAGTGCCTCATGCCCGGCCCGCCTGGTCTCCTCGATGAGTTCGTCGCAGACGATCCGGTACAGGTCCTCGCCGGTGGAGTGAGCGCGTGCAGCCAAGAGCGCTGAGGCTAGGCGCTCCCGAAGTACTGTCGCCCGCCATGAAGATCGATTCGATGCTGCTGGGCTCGATCACGGACGCAGGTCGCACGGCCTCCGGCCTTGAGGCGGCCGGCTACTCGGGCGCGTGGACGGTCGAAGGGCCCCACGACCCGTTCCTGCCCCTGGCCGTCGCGGCAGCCGACACCAGCAGAATCGAGTTGGGCACCGCCATTGCGGTGGCGTTCGCCCGCAACCCCATGCTGCTGGCCAACATCGGCTGGGATCTTCAGACGCTGTCGCAGGGCCGTTTCGTGCTGGGACTCGGCAGCCAGATCAAGCCCCACATCGTCAAGCGCTTCTCGATGGAATGGAGCAAGCCGGCGGCCCGAATGCGCGAGATGGTGCAGGCCGTCCGGGCCATCTGGGACGCATGGCTGCACGGCACGCGCCTGCGCTTCGAGGGCGAGTTCTACCAGCACACCCTGATGACGCCCATGTTCGCCCCCAAAGCCATCGACCTCGGTGACTCCGGACCGCCGCCGATCTACCTGGCCGGGGTCGGCCCGCTGATGACCGAGGTGGCCGGCGAGGTGTGCGACGGATTCCTGTGCCACCCGTTCACCACCGAGAAATACCTGCGCGAGGTCACGCTGCCCGCGCTGGAGCGGGGCCGGGCCAAGGCCGGCGCCTCGATGAACGGCTACGAGATAGCCGGACCGTCGTTCGTGGTGACCGGCGAGACCGACGAGGAGATGGAGCGCTCCGCGGCCGCCACCCGCCAGCAGATCGCCTTCTACGGCTCCACGCCCGCGTACCGGCCGGTGCTAGAGATCCACGGCTGGGGCGACCTCCAGCCAGAGCTCAACGCCCTGTCCAAGCGGGGCCAGTGGGTTGAGATGGGCACGCTCATCGACGACGAGATCCTCAACGCGCTCGCAGTGGTCGCCCCGCCAGAGGGGATCGCCCCCGAGCTGGGCCGCCGGTACGGCGACGTCATCAGCCGGATCTCGTTCTACGCCCCCTTCCGAGGCGACCCCGACCGCTGGCAGGCGGTAATGGCCGCCATCAGGGCCATCTGAGCCCATGAGACTCCTGATCCGCCGCGGACGCGCCCCACAACGATGACGACGGTGGCCGGGCTGCTGTTGACCCATGGAGCGGGCGGAGGCGCCGACCAGCACACGCTCGTCGCCCTGGACGAGGGCCTCAACATGCCGGTACGCCGCATGGAGTTCGCCTACCGGCGTGAGGGCAGGCGGTTCCCGGACCGGGCACCGAAGCTGATTGCCGAAGTCCGCGCCGCAGCCCAGGCCTTCGCCGCCGACCTCGGAACCACCACGGCGAGGCTTGTGCTCGGCGGTCGCTCGATGGGAGGGCGCATGTGCTCGATGGCTGTTGCCGAGGGGCTGCCCGCGGCCGGGCTGGTGCTGCTCAGCTACCCGCTGCACCCGCCGGCCAAGCCCGACAAGCTGCGGGTCGAGCACTTCGGCGACATGGACGTGCCCGCGCTGTTCGTGAACGGCGACCGGGACCCCTTCGGCATGCCCGAGGAGTTCGCCGCCCACATCGGCGTCATCTCTGGCGAGGTGACCGTCCACTGGCTCAAGGGCCAGGCTCACACGCCCAAGCCGTCAGCCGACACCGAGACTGTGGCGGCGGTCGCAGCCTTCCTGGCCGCTCTCTAGGGACCCGAGCACCGCTGCGCCGAACATGAAGGAGTTAACCACCCCACAGGTGGCAAACCGCTTCATGTTCGCCGGCCGGGCGGGTGACGTCACCTCTTCGGTGGGCAGAGCCCGGCAGTAGCCTCGAAACCATGCTGGAGCGGATAGCCGGCCTCGAGAACGAGCTGAGGGACGTGGAGATGCGCCTGGGTGACCCCGCGGTGCAGTCCGACCCGCGCCGTCTGGCCGAGTTGGGTCGCCGCCACAAGCAGCTCAGCGAGATCGTGGCCACCGGACAGCGGCTCCGCTCTGTTCAGGATGACCTCGACGAGGCTCGCCGCATGCACGGCGCCGCCGACGCAGCCGACAGGAACGAGCTGCGAGAGATGATCGACGAACTCGAAGCGGCCGTCGAGGCGGCCACCGACGAGCTGAGGGTCCTGCTGCTCCCGCCCGACCCCAACGAGGGCCGCAACGTGATCGTCGAGATACGCGGCGCCGCCGGCGGCGAGGAGGCCAACCTGTTCGCCCGCGACCTGTTCGGCATGTACCAGGCCTTCGCCAAGCGACGGCGCTGGAAGCTCGAGCCGCTGGCCGCTTCGCCGTCGGACCTCGGGGGATACACCGAGGTGAGCGGGCTCATCTCCGGCGATCAGGCCTGGATCCGCATGAAGCACGAGGCGGGCACCCACCGGGTGCAGCGGGTACCGGTGACCGAGTCGCAGGGCCGCGTGCATACCTCGTCGGCCACGGTGTCGGTGCTGCCGGAGGCCGAGGAGGTGGATGTGAAGATCGATGAGTCCGACCTGCAGGTCGACGTCTACCGATCGTCGGGTCCTGGTGGCCAGTCGGTGAACACCACCGACTCGGCGGTGCGGGTCACCCACCTGCCCAGCGGCCTGGTGGTGGCGATGCAGGACGAGAAGAGCCAGCTCCAGAACAAGCAGAAGGCGCTGAGGGTGCTGCGATCGAGGCTCCTGCAGGCCGAGCAGGACCGGGCCTCCGCCGAGCAGTCGGCCATGCGCCGGGGCCAGGTCGGCGGCGGCGACCGGTCCGAGAAGATCCGCACCTACAACATGAAGGAGAACCGGGTCACCGACCATCGCATCGGGCTCACCCTCTACAAGCTGGACCGGGTGCTGGCCGGCGAGCTCGACGAGTTGAGCGACGCCCTGGTGCAGGACGAGCAGCGGGCGCTGCTGGCCACCGGCGAGAACGGCTGACTCGAACGGGATGGCGGTGGTCTCGACGGTCGATGCCGTCCGCTGGCGCAGCCTCTTCGACGAGGCGAGGCAGTGCCTGGCCGGAACCGACGGCGTGGACTCGCCCGACATCGACGCCCGGCGCATCGTGGAGGCCGCGGCGGGGGCAGCTCCCGCGGAGTTCGAGAGCGTTCTCGACGAGCCGGCCACGCAACGGGCCGCTGCGTGGTTCCATTCGATGCTCCAGCGGCGGGGCGCGGGCGAGCCCTTGCAGTACGTGGTGGGCTCCTGGAGCTTCAGGACCCTCGACCTGATGGTCGACCGGCGCGTGCTCATTCCCCGGCCGGAGACAGAGGTCGTGGCCGGCTTCGCGGCGAACGAGGTGGCGAGCCGCTCGGCCACCCCGGGCGGTGACCGCGAGGTGATCGTGGCCGACCTGGGCACCGGATCGGGCGCCATCGCGCTGTCGGTGGCCGTGGAGTGCCCTGCCGCCAGGGTGTACGCCACCGACGTGTCGGCCGACGCGCTCGCGGTCGCCAGCGCGAACCTCGCCGGTCTGGGACGGGCGGCGGCCCGGGTGACTCTGCATGAGGGCGACTGGTTCGAGGCCCTGCCGGGCGCGCTGCAAGGATCGATCGACGTGGTGGTGTCGAACCCGCCCTACATCGGCGCCGGCGAGGAGCTCCCGGCGGTGGTGGCCGACTGGGAGCCGGCCGTCGCGCTGTGGTCGGGGCCCACCGGTCGTGAGGCGGTCGAGCAGGTAGTCGGCGGGGCGTCGCAGTGGCTGCGCCCCGACGGAACGCTGATCATGGAGGTCGCTTCGCATCGCGCCCAGGAGTCGGCCGCTCTCGTCTCGGGCGCCGGTTTCGGCGACGTGCGACTGGAGCGTGACCTGGCCGGCCTCGAGAGGGTCGTGATGGCCCGCCGGCAATGAGTTCTGGCCGGGTGATGCCCGTCACCAACCCCGAGGAGCTGGCCGCGGCGGCAGCCGCGGCCCTCGCCGCACTCAGGGCCGGTGAGCCGGTCGGTGTGCCCACCGACACCGTCTATGGACTGGCCGCCGGTGCCGGCGACGCCGACGCGATCCAGCGGCTCTTCGAGCTCAAGGAGCGCCCCGCGGACCGCAGCATCGCGGTGCTGGTCGCCGACGCGACCGCAGCCGCGGCGTTGGTGGAGTTCACGCCGCAGGCGCAGAGGCTGGCTGAGCGATTCTGGCCGGGACCGCTCACGATCGTGGCCCCCCGCACGCCCTCTGCGCCTTCCCATCTCGGCACGGGTGACACCATCGGGGTGCGGGTGCCCGGCGACGAGGTCATGCGGGCCATCGCCGGGCCGGGGGCGCTGGCGGTCACCAGCGCCAACCTCCACGGCGGCCCCACCCCGTCCACCGCCCAAGGCGTGGCCGACCTGTTCCCGGCACTGAGCCTGATCGTCGACGGCGGGCCCCGTCCCGGCGCATCCTCCACGGTCGTGGACGTCACCGGGCCTGATCCCGTGGTCTTGCGGGAAGGGCCGGTGAGCCTCCCCGACATCGTCGCGGCCACCTGCGGCCCGGACCCCTAGGATGGCCGCTGTGCGCATCGCGGTGGGAGCCGACCACGCCGGCTACGGGCTCAAACAGGCGTTGGCCGAGCACCTGCGGGCCTCCGGCCACGATGTGACCGACTGCGGCACCCACTCCGACGACAGGGTGGACTACCCCGACTTCGGCGCGGCGGTGGGCCGGGCCGTGTCCGCAGGCGACGCCGACCTCGGCGTGTGCGTGTGCGGCAGCGGCAACGGCATCGCCATGGCCGCCAACAAGATCGCGGGCGTGCGGGCCGCGGTGGCCTACGACGTGACCTCGGCCCGCCTGGCCCGGGCCCACAACGACGCCAACGTGCTGTGCATAGGCGAGCGGCTCACCGGCGCCGAGGTCGCACGCGAGGCGCTCGACGCCTGGCTGGCTGCCGGTTTCGACGGTGGCCGCCACCAGGCACGCATAGCCAAGCTTGACGCCCTCGGCAACTCTGGCTGATCTTCAAGACAGGAGCGGCGCCGCTTGCCCCTCGAGCCTCGCTACCGTGCTGCCAGGCATCCCGACCGCCGCCGCCCCGCCGAAGGAGAATCGAGGAACCAATGCCCTGGCCCACCGCTGACGAGTCGGTCTTCGACCTGATCCGTCGAGAGGTTCACCGCCAGAACACCACCATCCAGCTCATCGCGTCGGAGAACTTCGCCAGTCCGGCGGTGATGGCCGCCACCGGCTCGGTGTTCACCAACAAGTACAGCGAGGGCTATCCGGGCCGGCGCTACTACGGCGGCAACGTGGTGGTCGACGAGGTCGAGGACCTTGCCCGCCGCCGGGCCTGCGAGCTGTTCGGCGCCGACCACGCCAACGTGCAGCCCCACGCCGGCGCCATCGCCAACATGGGCGCCTACCAAGCCCTCATCGAGGCGGGCGACACCGTGCTGGGCATGAGCCTCGACCATGGCGGGCACCTCACCCACGGGTCCCCGGTCAACTTCTCGGGCCTGCAGTACCGGTTCGTGTCCTACGGGGTCACCGCCAGCGACGAGCGGATCGACATGGACCAGCTGCGCGACCTCGCCCTAGCCGAGCGGCCCAAACTGATCGTGGCCGGCGCCACCGCCTACCCCCGCCTGATCCACCCCGAGCCCCTGCGGGAGATCGCCGACGAGGCCGGCGCGCTGCTCATGTTCGACGCAGCGCACATCGCGGGACTGATCGCGGGCGGTGTGCACCCCAACCCGACCCAGTTCGCCGATGTCGTGACCTTCACCACCCACAAGACCTTGCGAGGCCCCCGGGGCGGCGCCATCATCTGCCGCTCGGACTACGGGCCGGCGGTCGACAAGGCCATGTTCCCCGGCATCCAGGGCGGGCCGCTCGACCATGCGGTGGCGGCCAAGGCGGTGGCGTTCGCCGAGGCGGCTACCGACGAGTTCGCCGACTACGCGGCCCGCATCGTGGAGAACTCCAGGGCGCTCGCCTCCGCGCTGGCCGGGCACGGCTTCCGGCTCGTCTCCGGTGGCACCGACAACCATCTGATGCTGGTGGACCTGCGCACCTTCGATCCCGACCTGACCGGAAAGGAGGCCCAGGCCACCCTCGATGCGGCCGGGATCAGCCTCAACAAGAACACCGTTCCCGACGACCCTCGCTCGCCGTTCGTCACCTCCGGCGTCCGTATCGGGACACCGGCGGTCACCACCCAGGGCATGGACACCGACGACATGGCCACCATCGCCGATCTGATCTCCCGGGCGTTGCGCAACCGGTCCGACGACGCCGCGGTGGCTGCGGTTCGAGCCGACGCCGAGGAACTCTGCGCGGCCAAGCCTCCCTACCCGGGACTCGACACCCAGGACTAGCCGGCCGGCGGATCGCCCGGGTCCCGGTCCTCGGGGTTGAGGTCCTCGAGCTCCTGGCCGGCGGTCTCGGGGTACTTCCACACCACTAGGGCGGCCACCGCCAGCGGACCGACGGCCAGCAGGGCCAGGGCAGGTCCCAGCCGCCCGTCGAGCGAGTCGGACAGCCACCCGGCCACGAAGAGGCCCAGTGCGCTGCCGGCCACGCCGACGGTGACTATGAGGCCGTTGGCCCGGCCCCGCCGGTAGGTGCCGAACAGCTCCGGCCCGTAGACGGCCAGCGCGGGCACAGCCACCGCGCCCAACACCCCTCCGGCCAGGGTCAGCGACCACAAGACGGCACCGTCGGTGAAATAGGCCCACGCGACGAACACCGCGCCCGCCACCAGGCCGGCCGCGCCGACGGGACGGCGACCCCGCCGGTCGGCCAGATAGCCGCCCGCGAGGACGCCGATGCCGATGGGGGTGTTCGTGACCACGGTGAACAGGGCGATGGCTGCGGCGGAGAACTCCCGCTCGTCCTTGAGGAAGTCGTTGCGCAGCCCCGAGGCGGGGGCGGCGAACATGGCGATCAGGAACGCCGAGGCCGCCAGCAGCGCCAGCCGTTTGCGGCGACGTTCAGCGGCTTCGGCTTCGGCGTCGGAAGCGGTGCCGGTCGAGCCGTCGTCGCGGGGCTGGAATCCGGGGCCAGCCATCTCGAAGCGTCGGCTCTCGGGCAGCTGCCGCCCCACCCAAGCCATGACGGCCACGCCGGCCAGCGGAACGACGTACACCGCCCGCCATGCCGAGATGTGCAGGTCGGCCACCGGCAGCACCCACACCGCCATGCCGGCGCCGAGCCCGGCGCACAGCACCAGCACCGACATGGCCCAGGCCCGCGACCGGGCCGGCATCTCCTCGGCGGCCAGTATCACGATGAGGATCCCGAGGGCGGTCGACAGCCCCCGGGCCAGCAGCTGCGTGGCTCCCAGGAACCACAGTCCCGGTGACAGCGCCCCGACCGCGGTGACGATGCAGCTGGCCACTCCGGTCGCCAGAAGCAGGCGTCTACGGCCGTGGCGGTCGGCCAGGGCCACGCTGGCCAGCGCGACCAGCACGCCGACCCGGACCACGGCCAGCACGATCCCCTGGGCGGTGTTCCCGTGGCCGAACTCGTCGGCCGCGAACGTGAGGGTCTGGGAGAGGACGGTGCCCAGGTAGCCGTCCAGCACCTGCACAGTGCACAGCAGGCCGAGCACGGTCGCGGCCCGGGCGTCGATCCGGTCGGGGGGCGCCCACCAGTAGTCGTAGACCTCCTTGCGGTGCCGCAGCGCGTGCCTCACCGGGAAGTGGAACAGCCAGCCCCACACCGGCACCGCGAGCCGGTAGGAGGTGGTCTCGACGAGTTCGTACCTTCGGCTGTCTCGCTCGCCGTCGGCGTCGCCGGGGCGGCCCGCGTCCAGCTCGGTCAGCTGCAAGCGGCGCTCGTAGTGCCGGAAGGGTCCGCCGGCGGCCTCGTAGCGGTCGTCGCTCACCGCCCGTTCGGCCACGAGGTCGCGCCGCGGCTCTCGCAGAGCGGCCCGTTCGTGCTCCATCTCGGCCGCGCTGCCGCGCCGCACGATGCGCAAGACGGTCATCGAGCCGGCGCGGTCATAGGCTTTGAGGGTGGCGATCGAGCGAATAGTGGTTCGCTCCGGCTCCCCGCTGGAGGGCACGGTGGCTGTGGCCGGAGCCAAGAACTCGGTGCTCAAGCTCATGGCGGCCACGCTGCTGGCCGAAGGCTCCTACCGCCTCGCCAACGTGCCCCGCATCGTCGATGTGGACCTCATGGCCGAGCTCTTGCGGGCCGTGGGCTGCACCGTCGAATGGGACCCGGCCGAGGACGCGGTGATCCGCATCGACGTGCCTGCGGAGATAAACCCGGTGGCCCCCTATGACATCGTGGAGCGGTTCAGGGCCTCGGTCGTCGTGCTCGGGCCGATGCTGGCCCGCTGCGGCGAGGCCAAAGTGGCCCTGCCCGGGGGCGACGACTTCGGACCCCGGCCCATCGACATGCACGTGAGCGGCCTCGTGGAGCTGGGTGCGCAGGTCGATGTCGTACACGGCTACATCGAGGCCTCCGCAACCGAGTTGCTCGGAGGCCGGGTGGTGCTCGAGTTCCCCAGCGTGGGGGCCACCGAGAACCTGTTGATGGCCGCGGTGGCGGCCAAAGGCACCACCGTGATCGACAACGCGGCCCGTGAGCCGGAGATATCCGACCTCTGCCAGTTCCTGGTCCGCATGGGAGCCCGCATTTCGGGCGCCGGCTCGTCCACGCTCGTCGTCGAAGGAGCCGGGACAGCCCAGTTCCTTCGGGCCGCCGACCACTCGGTCGTTCCGGACCGGATAGTGGCGGCCACCTACCTGGCCGCGCTGGGCGTGGCTTCCGGGGACGTGCTCGTGGCCGGCGCCCGCTACGACCACATGGAACTGCTCTGCCACAAGCTGACCGAGATGGGGATGCTGATCACTCCGGACATCGACGGCATCCGGGCTATAGCGCCGCGCCGCCTCGACTCCGTGGACTGCTCCACGCTGCCCTATCCGGGCGTGGCCACCGACCACCTGCCCTTCCTGGTGGTGATGATGGCCACCGCCTCGGGCGTGGGCATCGTGACCGAGAACCTGTTCCCGGGACGGTTCCGCTACGTCGACGAGTTGCGCCGCATGGGTGCCGACATCCGCACCGACGCCCACCACGCGGTGGTGCGGGGCGTGGAGCGGCTCTCGGGTGCACCGGTCCGAGCCCACGACATCCGGGCCGGGGCCGCACTGGCCGTCGCCGGGCTCGGTGCCGACGGCCCCACCGTGGTGACCGACGCCCATCACGTGGCCCGAGGCTACGAGGACCTGGCCGGCGACCTGGCGTCGCTCGGCGCCGACGTGCGCGCCCAATAGGCCGAGGAGACCGGCCGGTCACTCATCGGGGCCCGGGTTGGTCTGGGACTGCTTGACCGCCCGCCGCTTGGCGTTCCAGACGATGCCTGCGAACAGCAGCAGTGGCCCGGCCACGAGCAGCGCCTCATCCCATCCGCCCTGATGTGCCAGCACCGTCAGGCCCATCCCGCGAGCTTACGAGCGGGCGGGGTCGGAGTTGGGGCCGGGCGCTGCGAGACTGGGCCTGTGCAGGCGGAAGTGGAGCGGATCATCGAGATCATCCGGCCGGCCATCCAGGCCGACGAGGGTGACATCGATCTCGTCGATGTGGACGAGTCCACCGGGATCGTCACCGTCGAGCTCTTCGGTGCGTGCGTCACCTGCCCGGCGTCCACCCAGACCCTCAAGGCCGGCATCGAGCGGATCATGCGGGACCGCGTGCCCGGCGTGACCGAAGTGGTCGAGGTCAACGCTCTGGGCATGAGCGAGACGTTCGTCTCGCTGTAGAAGCCGGGCCTTCAGATCCGTTTGCCGACGCTAGTGGGCCCGCCGGTCTGCGCCGCTACGGTGCCGGGCCGTGAGCGACACGCCGGAGGTGGTGCCCCGGCCCCCTGAGCGCCGCTGCTACCGGCACCCCGACCGCAGCGGCGGGGTCGGCTGCCAGCGCTGCGAGCGCCCCATATGCCCGGACTGCATGCACCAGGCGTCGGTCGGCTTTCACTGCCCGGAGTGCACGGTCCAGAGCGGCGCCCGGCCGATGACCGCTCGACCGGCGATGGTGAGAAGCGCCGCACGTCCGATTGTCACCCAGATCCTCCTGGCGTTGAACGGGCTGGGCTTCCTGTACTCGGTGGCGGCCAGCGGATCGGCCCGGGGCATCACCCGGATCGATGGGGGCGTGCTCGAAGACGGGAGTCTCCTAGCCAGGGCGATCACGCTGAGTGGCGGCGGCATCGAATGGATCGGCGTAGATGCGGGCGAGTACTACCGGCTGGTCACGTCGGCGTTCCTGCACGACGGGATCTTCCATCTGGCCTTCAACATGTACATCCTCTGGATCCTCGGGCAGATGCTCGAGGCCGGCTTCGGGCGGGCTCGGTTCCTGTCGCTGTTCATCGTGTCGATGCTCGGCGGGGCGTTCGGCGCGCTGTTGCTGACGGCGCCGAACGCGCCGACGGTGGGGGCCTCGGGGGCCGTGTTCGGCTTGATGGGCGCCACCGTGCTGGTGCACCGGGCCATCGGCGGCAGCATCTGGCGCTCGCCGCTGGCGCCGCTGTTGATGCTCAACATCGTCTTCACGCTGCTGATCCCGCGCATATCGATCGGCGGGCACTTCGGCGGGCTGATCGCGGGCGCCGTCATGGGCGCCTTGATGCTCTTCCTGGAGCGCCGCAACGCTCCGGCCTGGGCGACAGTGTCGTTGGGGGGCATGCTCTCGGCGCTGCTGGTCGCAGGATCGGTGATCGCCGCCGCCTGACCCTCGACGCCGAATTGGCAGCGTTCTGCACGGATGGCGTGCATTCTGCTGCCAATTCCTGGTCGGGTCCGCGGTGGTGCTTGGTCCGTAGGATGACAGGGTGTCCGGTCAGTCCGAGCAGCACGAGGTCTACCTGGACCACGCCGCGTCCACTCCTCTGAGGCCGGCGGCTCGCGACGCCTGGCTGGCCGCCGCCGAACGGCATCACGCCAACCCCACCGGATCTCATTTGGCTGCTCGCGAGGCCCGCAAGGCGTTGGATCGGGCCCGGGAGCAAGTGGCCGTCGCCCTTGGCGCCCATCCCGGCGAGATCGTGTTCACGTCGGGCGGCAGCGAGGCCGACAACATGGCCGTGCGAGGCGCTCTCGGGGCTCGAGGTCCTGAAGCGGTGGCGGTGACCACCGAGGCCGAGCACCACGCGGTGCACGATCCCGTGGAGCACTCGGGCGGCGTGATGGTGGGGGTGGACGAGCGGGGCATCGTCGACCTTGACGCTCTCGCCGAAGTGCTGCGTGCCCGCGACGGCGACATCGCGGTGGTCTCGGTCATCGCGGTCAACAACGAGACCGGCTCGATCACCCCGCTGCGTGATGTGGCCGGTGTCGTTCGCGACGTGGCCCCGGGCGCGTTGCTTCACACCGACGCCGTGCAGGCGGTGAACTGGATCGACGTGGCCGCCGCCACCGCCGATTTCGACTTGGTCTCGGTGACGGGCCACAAGGTGGGCTCGCCGGTGGGCACCGGCGTGCTGGTGGTGCGCAACGGTGTGGAACTCGATCCGCTGATCGTCGGGGGTGGCCAGGAGCGAGGCCGGCGGGCCGGGACTCCCGACGTGGCCGGAGCGGTTTCGTTCGCGGTAGCGCTCACCGAAGCAGTGGAAGGGCGGCCCGAGAGCGTCGAGCGTCTCAGGGTGCTGCGCGACGCTCTCATCGGCGGCCTCACCGACCAGCTCGGTGATCGGCTGCTGGTATCGGCCGCGCCCAACGGCGGCGACCGCGGCCACATCGCGGCCGGGATCGCCAACGTGTGCATCGCCGGCGTGCAGAGCGAGGCGCTGCTGTTCCTGATCGACGCAGCCGGTGTGCGGGCCTCGGCCGCCTCCTCGTGCTCCAGCGGCGCGCAGGACCCGTCCCATGTGCTGGCGGCCATGGGGGTGTCCAGGGACGTGGCGCTGGGGTCGTTGCGGTTGTCGCTCGGCCATACGACCCTTGATTCCGACGTGGAGCGGGCTGTCGATGTGATCGCGGAGTCGGTCGGGCGCCTCGACCGCTTCGGCGGAGGCTGAGATGGCCCGGTCGACGAACGTCGCCCGCGTGGCGAAGGTCCTGGTGGCCATGTCGGGCGGGGTGGACTCCTCGGTGGCCGCGGCGCGGCTGCTCGAGGCCGGCCACGACATCGCCGGCGTCACCATGAAGCTGTGGGGCGGGCCCAGCGACACCGGCTGCTGCTCGGTGTCCGACGTCGACGACGCCCGCTGGGTGGCCGACCAGCTCGGGATCGAGCACCACGTGTTCAACTTCGGGGACGACTTCGAGCGCCATGTGGTTGCTCCTTATGTGGCCGACCATGCCGCTGGCCTCACACCGAATCCCTGCGTGGAATGCAACCGGCACATCAAGTTCAGCCGGCTCCTGCGCCGGGCCGACGCGCTCGGCTTCGACCTGGTGGCGACCGGCCACCACGCCCGCATCGTCTCGACCGCGGACGGACCCCGGCTGGCCCGGGGCGTCGACAAGGCCAAGGACCAGTCGTACGTCCTGCACATGCTCGATTCCATCGTGCTGGCCCGGCTGCTGCTCCCGGTGGGGGAGACGACCAAGGACGAAGTCCGGCGGGAGGCGGAGGCTCGGGGTCTGGTCACGGCCCGCAAGCCCGACAGCCAGGACGTGTGCTTCATCACGGCTTCGGCGGGCCGTCGGAAGTTCCTGGGCCAGCGCATCCCGATGAGTCCGGGGCGGCTGGTGGACAGTTCCGGCTCCGAGCTCGGCACGGTCGAGGCATTGGAGCTCGTGACGGTTGGCCAGCGTCGGGGCCTGGGAGCGATCGGCGGCGGATCGCCCCGCTACGTGCTCGATGTGGACGCCGAGTCGTCGACGGTGACGGTGGGAAGCCGGGAGGAGCTCGACAGCGAGATCACGCCGCTGGAGGACTGGCGCTGGATGGACGGCCCGGTGGACAGCCCGGTGCTGGTGCAGACCTCGGCCCACGGCACGGCAGTGGCTGCCACGATCGATCCGGCCGGTGCGGCCGTCCGCTGGGCCGAGCCCCGCCGGAGGGTGGCCCCGGGCCAGAGCGTCGTCGCCTATCGGGGCGACATCGTGGTCGGCGGCGGAACCGCCACCCGCCCCCGGCGCCTCATCGGGTCAGCATTTCGCCCTAACGATTGCGACTGTGAGAAGTGACGGCCGAGTCCAGCTTCTATGCCCAGGCGTTCGGCATGGGGACGAGCTTGCCGTGCACCGGGTCGGCTGCCATGCCCAGGCCCTCGAGTGTGTAGGCGCCCAGCAGCGGCCGAGCGCCGTCTTCGCCGAACACCACCAGAGTGTTGACACTCTCGCCGTCTATGGTGGCTCTTGCCTCGCCGATGTCGTAGCGGGCGCGCCGCCCGTCGGCTAGCACCACGCCCACCTGGCGGATTGGCTTCACGCCAAGCTCGTGCAGCAGTCGCTCTGGGATCATCGTGTAGGTCGCGCCGGTGTCCACCATCGCCTCGAGTTCCAGTGTGCGCCGGCCGTCGGCGCTCTCGAACCAGACTCGGCAGTCAAAGGTTCCCATGCTCCGGACCTCTCTCCGTCCCTGTTTGAGGCTCGTAAGATGATATCAACGTGTATTTCATGCTAACTGACATCGTGAAGAGATGCAACCGACCGGCTTCACTGCTCGATATCGCCGGCTGCTCGCCGTCAGGCAATCTTGAGGCCGCGGCGCTCGGCGATGGCCAGTACCGCTGCACGTTTCTAGCCGCCGTTGATGACAGCGGAGGAGAAGAGGCGCAGCCCCGCCATTGTGTGCTCGTAGTCGACGGTGTCGATCGTGTCGATGCAGATGATCATCTCGTCGAGCCCAAGCGCGTCGGTGGAGTCATGCGCCCACTGGCGCAGGCCCTCCGATGGGCCGACATAAGAATGGATCCAATGATCGAGTTCGTGACGGAGAACCGCTGGATCCATGCCGATCTGATGGGCGCGGCGATCAATGGCGGCGTACCGCTCGTCAATGGTGCCGACCGGGTCGTCGGTCAACAGGATCGTGCACATCCGGCTGATCACCAAGTCGTCGCCGCGACGGCCTAGTGCGTTGGCTGCACGGCGAATGTTGCGAGCGATTTCGGCGGTCCTGGTGTTGCCCTTCGACAACACATTGACGCGGTCGGCGTAGCGGGCGGCCAGAGCGACCATCCTCGGTCTCTCGGCGGCCAGGAGGATCTCCGGGCCTCCGGGACGGGTCGGCTTCGGTTCGCAGACGCCTCCGGAGATCGAGTAGTGGTCACCCTCGAAGTCGGTCCTCGTCCGGGTCCACAACGATCGCAGGATCTCGAGTTCCTCACCGAGCATGGTGACGCGCTCACGGGCGCTTGGGAACTCGACCCCCAGGGACTGCTGCTGCTCCGGTGCGTTTCCCGCGCCCATGCCCACGATCATCCTGCCACCGCTGAGCAGATCAGCAGTCGTGGTGATCTTGGCGAACAGGCCGGGATGCCGCCTCCCCACCGGCGACACCAGCGACCCGAGACGCAGGTGGCTCGTGCGCCTTGCCATGGCCGGGAGCATCGCCCAAGGCTCGAAGGTGCCCACATCGATGTTCGCTTGGTGCGCGAAGATGTCGTCACCGATGTAGCAGGCGTGGAAACCGAGCGATTCGATCTCCGCGGTTGCGTCCAGGTACTCCGTGGCGGTCCAGCCCCATCCCACCAGCAGCACCGACGGGAGCATCTCAGACCGTCCCGTCGAGCAGGTCATCGAGGATCCGATTGGCGAACAGGTATTGGGGTTCGTCCCAGAACGGCGCGTAGAAGCCCTGGTCACGGGCCGGGGAGCGCCGCGACCGCTGTATGGCTTCCATCACCGCCGCGTCTTCCTCGGCGGCTTCCGCGAAGAGTTCGTCCGCAACGCAACGCCTGGACGTGTGATCGGGAGTGGCGGCCTGATTGCGCACCAGGGTCGCTCCTCGAACCCGGGTGCGATCGGGCGCCTCCGGGAACTGGATGACGGGGGCGATCAGGGTGTCCATCACCGCCACCGACAGGTTGGGGTAGATCTGCAGGAAGAAGCCCCGCTCGGGCCTGCGCTCCCGACCTATGTGGGGCAGGTCGATGGGGGGGTAGGTGTTCATCACGTCCGACTCGGCGTAGCTGAAGCCAAAGACGTTGCTGGCCGATACCACCTCGAACTTGGGTGTACCGTCGGGCCCCACCCTGGGAATCTCCGGAGAAGCCGCATACATGGCGTGCGTGAACGACTCGTGCAGGATGTTCAGGCAGTCGTTGTCAGCGAAGGTCTTCCAGTTCGTGGCCAGTGCCGACTCGAACACGTCGACCTCGCCCGATTCGTCGGGGGCAGTGCCCAGATCGTCGAGGTCGAATTCGGCCAGGAGTTCCTCCAATCCGCCGATGTGATCCGAGAAATCGGTTGACCGGGAACCGGTGTTCACGAACACGACTCCGAGAGACACGCCGCAGGGGAGTCTCTCAAGGGCTCGATGCTGCGCAGGGACCGCGTCGAGGCCGTTGCCGGGAGGGCCCGCCCAGTAGGGCGCATCGATGAGCCGCCCTTCGAGGTCGTAGCGCCATCCGTGATAGGCGACCCGCAGATAGGGAGCACCCTGCAACCGCGCCGTTACCACGGGGCAACCGTCGTAGTCGCACACGTTGTGGAACGCCCTGATCCGGCCGTCGAAGCCTCTTGCCACAAAGAGCGGCAGGCCCCACACGTCGATGGGCGCCGTGTCACCAGGGTTGGCGATCTCATCCGCGAAGCAGACCGCGAGCCAGTTCCGTTCGACGATCCGTTCCTGTTCGAAGGAGAAGAAATCAGGAGAGGTGAAGGCTCGCCGGGGGAATGTCCGAGCTCGGTCGATAGGCCGGCGAACAGCCTCCACTTCGGCCTGCGTGAGAGGGGGTGCGCTACCCATAGTGCTTGACGGTGTACCCGTACCAGACGTTGGGCTCCTCCATCCAGCAGCGGTCGGCGTCCACATCGACGTGGAGCAGATCCAGCGCGCCGTCGATCACGTACTGGCCGCTTGCCGGGAGCGCGAGGCCCGTCCATCGCTGCCAGTCGGAAACCGAGCCGTTGAAGCGCATCGGCTCCCGGCACACGCCGAGGCGCTGGGCGCCGCCGGCTACCTGGGTTCGGATCCAAGGGTCGAAGGCTGTGCCGTCGGGACGCTTCCAGTCGATGTACTCCTCGAAGGGGATTGTCGGGTAACGGTGCTTGAGGGTGGGCCGGATCGGGGCGATCAGGTGCGACAGACCATGATCGCGGCAGAGGCGCCGGCCCTCCTCCAGCGCTCGGACGGCCACGCCTTTCCCGCTGTGGGGGCCGGCCACCGCGACCTGGATCCCGCAGAGAGTGGTGGTTGCCCGGCTCTCGCGCCGGTGGCGAAGGCTGCGGGCCAGCACCTCGTGCTCGCTGTGGGGCAGATCCTGGGGGGTGCCGTCCCAGGCCACGGGCACGGAGTTGAAGACCCCGGCCAGCTCGCCGGTGGCCTCGTCAAGGAGGTACAGCTGCAGGTCCGCGAACTCGGCGAGCACGAGCGGCCAGTGCTCGTTCCAAATCGGGTCGTGCAGCATGAATTCGGGGAAGGCGTCCGATTCCATCTGCTCGAACCTCTCGAGCAGTTCAGGCTGCTGGGCGTGGCTCAGGACCTTCACCTCCTGGTACCTCCCTGGGTAGTCGCTCGGCGAGTGATGTAGTCGGTAGCGAGCTCGCGCAACCGCTCTGGCCCGAAGGCCGCGCCATGCCCGGGCAGGACTGTGTCCACGCGGATCCGCGCCAGGCGGCGCATCGTCTCAACGTAGGCCTCGATGTCGCTGCCAGCCAGTTCGTCCAGCAGCGGCCCGTCGTAGACAGCGTCGCCGGAGAACAGAAGCCCGCCACGGGCGTCGTAGAGCCCGATGCTGCCGGGGGAGTGACCGGGCAGATGAAGCACCTCGAAGGCTCTATTGCCCAGGTCGATCACATCCCCCTCGGCGAGTAGCCGAGTCGGTGCAGCCGGGTGGTGCGGCAGCGTGTTCAGGTCGAATCCGTCGTAGGGGAGCGCGGTCACGAAACATTCTGGCATCTCGTATCCGGCCTCTTGCATGTGGGCGTTCTCGGCCGGATCGAGGTCTGCGCTCCACAGGCTGACGATGTCGGGAGTCGCAGTGGCGGGGTCCAGGAACTCGGCTTCGTCCCGGTGCACCCAGCGCTGACGGAACTCGTGCCACCCGCCTGCATGGTCGGCATGGGTGTGAGTGAGCACGACCACAACCTCCCGATCGACTGCCAGCTTCAGGTACGGCAGAAGGGGGACGAGGCCGAGTCCAGTGTCGACCACCAAGTCGAAGCGCTTGCCCGCGACCCGCCACACGTTGCATCGAAGCACATCTGCGACGCAGGGCTCTCGCAGCATGGCTATGCCTGGGGCGAACTCGGTTCGCGTCCACCAGGCCCCGGCGACGGGTAGCCGCTTCGGGTTCATGCGGCGCCCTGCGCTCAGGCGTTCCGGTCGGCTCACGCGGCGTCCCGGGCCCGTGCGAAGCCCAGCAGGGCCAGCAACGCCACGCAGAACCAGACGAACTCGAGTACCACGAACGGTGGATACCAGATCATGGCCGAGGCGATGCAAGCGAGTGCCGCGCCGACTGCGTTGAGGACCTGGTAGAGACGCGAGGCCGCGGTGAGTCTGCCGACAAGGTTGAGGGCGAAAGCCGCCAGCAGCATCGACACGCCTGCAGATCCGACGAAGGTCTCAATGCTCACAACTCGTCCTCCTCCGCAGTGTCGCCGGAGCCGAGATAGGCGGCGTCGAGGCGAGTTCGGTCGGCAAGGAGTTCACTCGAAGGCCCCGATAACACCAGGTCACCATGGCTCAGAACATAGGCCCGGTCGCTGTGGGACAGGGCCAGTTCGGCATACTGCTCGACAAGCAGTGCGCCGGCACCGGTGTCCTCTACGACTCGACGCACGATCGGCAGCAGTTGAGAGAAGATCAGCGGCGCGAGCCCCAGAGAGAGTTCGTCGACTAGCAGCAGCCTCGGCTCGGACAGGATGGCGCGACCCAGGACCAGCATCTTCTGCTCGCCACCGGAGAGCAGGGCCGCTTTCCGCTCCATCAGAGGAGCCAGCGCGGGGAAGTAGTGAAGTGCCTTGTCGAAGTCCGGCCGTCCGCGCCGCACTGCAAGCACCAGGTTCTCCCGCACGGTCAATTGGCCGAGGACAGCCCGGCCCTCCGGCACGTGCGCCACTCCTCTGCGGGCGACATCATGTGCTCGCCGCAGCCTTGGGACCGGGCCCCCCATGACGGTGATGTCCCCTTCGAGACGACCCACCAGTCCAGACACTGCCCGGAGAGTCGTGGTCTTGCCGGCCCCGTTCGGTCCCAGCAGGGCGACCACTTCTCCGGCGCGGACTTGGAGCGACAGGTCTCTGACGACGGGCACACCGTCGTAACCGGCGCTCAGGTCGTCGATGTCGAGCAGGGTCTCGGTCATCTCGGAGCCTCACCATGCCCGCGCGGGGCCTCCGGCGGGCTCGCCGAGCGATCTCCCTTCTCCGAGTGCTCCTCACCCAGGTAGGCCTCCACCACGCGCTGATCCCGGCGGACCTCCTCGGGAGTTCCCTCGGCGATGACCGATCCGAACTCGAGTACGAAGATGCGGTCACACACCGAGAGCACCAAACCCATGTCGTGGTCCACCAGAAGCAGCGTGGCGCCGTCTTCGACCATGGAGCGCAGCCGCGCACCGAGCCAGGCCGTCTCTGCCCGGTCGAGGCCTGCCGCCGGCTCGTCCAGCAGCACGATCCGCGACCGAGCCACCATGGCCCGGGCGATCCCCACCAGCTTGCGTTGGCCCAGTGACAACTCCTGAGGCATTCGGGAGCTCACACCGGACAGGTCGAATCGCTCCAGCACCTCCTCGATGCGCTCGTCGCGTTGACGACGCCATAGCCCGGTGACGGCTCGGCGCAGCGTCAGGGGTTGGCTGGCAACGGCAAGGTTCGACCAGACGTCGATGTCGTCGAAGAGTTCCAGAGACTGCCAGGTTCGGTTGAGGCCCCGTTGGGACAGCTCGTGGGGCGGGGCCGAGCTGATGTCCTGCCCATCGAGCAGAACCTCGCCCGACGCGTTGGACGGCAAGAACCCGGTGACCGCGTCGATGAACGTCGTCTTGCCGGCGCCGTTGGGGCCTATGAGGCCGGTCAGATCGCCCTGGCGACACGCGATGTCTACGCCTGCCAGTGCCTTCACCCCGCCGAAGGCCACCCGCAGGGCCCGGCTCTCAAGCACGGTGGGACTCACAGCACGCCGCCCGTCGGCGCTGGAGCGGGCGCTCCGTGGTGGCGGAGGGCACGCAATTTCCTGGCCACGTACCGATTGAAGCGCCTGGTCGATCCGGCAATGCCGTCGGCGTCGAAGGCCAACTCGGCAATCAAGAAGGTCCCCGCTATGTAGGTCTCGTAACGGCCGAGCACGATGAACTCCTCGCCGACAACGGTGCCGATGCCTGCCCCTACCAGTGTGCCGGTCCACAAGGCGCCGCTCACGGTGCTTATGCCGCCGAGGTAGGCGTAGGCGATCAGCACCAGCGAGGCCGTCCATCCGAACGTGTCGGACTGGAACGATCCGAGTTGTGCGGCCTTGAGTCCCCCCGCCGCGCCGGCCAGGCCGGCGCCGATCATGAACGCCGTCAGCTTGATGCGGGCGACGTTGACGCCGGCGGCTGCCGCCGCCCGCTCGTTGGCTCGCACTGCCAGCATCTGGCGGCCGGTCGGGCTGCGACGCAGCAGCGACACGAATACGCATGCGGCCACGGCCACGGCCAGGATGAGCACTCCGATGGCTGGCGATGGCTGCTTGCCGTCGCCGAGGAAGAACTCCGAGGCCGAGCCGAACTCGATCCCGAAGAACTCAGGTGCTTCCGCGCTGGCTCGCCGCGAAGTCCCGAACCATCCGTCGCGGCGAAAGAGGACAGCCTCGATCGCGATCCCCGCGCCGAGGGTGATGATGGCCAGGCTCGGGCCTCTAGACCGCAGCGCCAGCACCCCCACCACCAGCCCGAACAGGGCTGCGGTCGCGATGGCCATCGGATAGCCGAGAATGAACGGGATGCCCGCCTCTGCGACGTATGACCCGAGTCCGAAGGCGGCGATCCCTGACAGCGCTACCTGGGCCAGGGACACCTGACCGACGAAACCGGTGACGACCACCAGGCTCAGCGCAAGGATGATCCCGATCAGTGAATTGTTGATCCCGTTGCGGTACTCGAAGGGAAGCCAGATCGACGCAGCCAGAACGGCGAGCACGAACAGGGTTACCGGTACCGGCCGTATGCGATCGGCGTAGGCCAGAGGCAATCGCTCGCTGCCGACCGCGCCGCGCCCCGGAATGGCGTCTCCCCGCAGAGCCATGACCACGGCGATCACCGCGAGCGGCAAGATCTCGGCAAGGTCAAGGTCCGGCACCCAGCCCTGACGCTGCTCCAGGATGAAGATCAGGCTCTGAGCCATGCCGATCCCCACACCCGCCAGCGCGGATGCCCAGAACGATGAGAACGCCCCCACAAGGGCTGCGGCCACTGCGGGCACGATCAATAGCGTCATCCTGCCCGGGCTGACCCCCGTTATCGGTGCCACCAAGATGCCGACGCCGCCGGCGACCACGCTGGCGACGACCCAGCTAACTGCGGCCTGGAAGTCTGCCGAGTAACCCAGCAGGGTGGCGATCTCCTCGTTCTCGGCTGAGGCGCGGGTGGCGATGCCGAAGCGGGTGAAGCGGAAGGCGGCCCACAACGCCAGCGTGACCGCCAGCAACAGCCCGAGCAGCAAGAAGCGATCACGAGGTATCTGCGCTCCCAGAACATTCACGGTGGCGTCGGGAAGCAATGCCTCCGCGTGCTTGGGCTGCGACCCGAACCTCAGCACCACAACGGCCTGCAGTGACAGCAGCATGCCGATGGAGGAAACCACTTTGGCCGTGGCCGGCGCATAGCGCAGCGGTCTGAAGACTAGGAAGTGAGCTGCGAGTCCCAGCAGCACCGCGGTGGCCATCGCTACGGCTATCGCAGTAGGCAGGGAGGTGCCCTCGCCCACATCGATGACGGTCGGGAAGTCGGGCGCGTCGAAGTGGAGGCCGAACCATCCGGCCATGCCGGCGGCCAGGGCCAGCGGATTGGGCAGCGGGGGCACCGGGTATTCGCCGTTGTTGCGCATCTCGACGAACACATAGGTGACATAGGTCGCGATAGCTCCATGACCGAAGTTGATGACGCCCGAGGCTCGGAAACTCAGGGTGAGCCCGATCGCCAGCGCGCCGATGATGACACCGGTTCCGATACCGATGAGCAGGAATTGGAGATAGAGGCTCATGGTCCGTCGTCGACGACTTCAGTTGATCCCATCGTCATTCTGGACGGGGAGGCTTGAGGCCGCCCGGTGGGGCCTCCGGCTCTTTCTCAGCCGAGAGCCTCGAATTCGGCGAAGTCGATCGGAGCTACGCCGACATACTTCATCGCCGTGCCGTCGACTTCGAGCACGATAAGGCTCGATACACACGCACCCGGGAACGGGTCGGGTCCCGGACAGGAGACATCTGCGTAGTAGCCGGTCGAGAGTTGCACCCTGCTCAGCGCTTCATTGACTGCCTCGCGGGAGAGATCGTCGTATCCCACGTCGACCAGCGCCGCGTGGACACCGAGCACAGAAACGAGAGACCAGCCGGCGAGGCCGTATACCTCGGCCTCCTCGGATCCGTAGGTCTCGATGATCCGTTGACCTTCGAGGATCGCGTCGTCGGCCAGGGACGGGTCGACCGGCAGGGCGCTGGCGCCGAACACCAGCCACCCGCTTATGGCGCCGCTGGCCACAGTGTCCTCCAGAGCGCAGGTGTCGAAGGTGATGACGGCCGTTTCGACTGACAGCGATGACAGCGCGTCGGCCAGCGGTGAGCACTGGGTGCCGTCGATGGCCGCCATGACGACGTCCACGTCGGCGGCTCCCGACGCGGTGGCCACGCCGATGTAGTCCGCCTGTTCGTAGGCCGCGGGCGTGATGCCAACCACCTCCAGCCCGGCATTCTCGGCGAAGATGCTGGCAGCATCGCAGGCCTCCAGGAAGAAGGGGTCGTCGAGGCAGATGATCGTCATCGTGCTGGCGCCGAGGGCATCGGCCGCATAGGCCGCGGGACCCTGCACCAATCCCAGGAAGCCGGGATCGAAGATCCATTCCGTCGCGCGCTGCCAGTCGTCGGGCAGGTTGGCCAGTGCCAGCTGGGGCAGCCCGGCCGGGACCGTGACCTCTGCAGCCTCGTTGCTCGAGTAGCTGCTGGTGATCATCACGTGGATGTCGTCGTCGTTGGCGAACTGTTGAGCGCATGCCACTGCGCCTTCGGGGCCGTCGCCCGAAGTGCAGACTTCGAGCTCCAGCGGGTGCCCATCCACACCACCGAGTTCCGCGTTGATGTATGCAACCGCGGCCTCGGCGGCCCTGCGGGCTTCGATGATGGAGAAGAGCTCCTCTTCCTGGGAGTCGAATCCGATTCTGACCGGGTGCATGGCAGCCTCGGCCGCGGCATCGTCGGGTTCTGGAGCCTCTTCTGCCGGTGCGGCCGTTGTTGCCGGTGCGGCCGTTGTTGCCGGTGCATCGGCTTCGGTCGAGTCGTCGTCGCCGCAGGCGGCGGCGATCAACACGAACACCGCGGCCAATCCCACAAGCAACCGAACCCCCCATGCGGAGGTTGACGAGAACTCGTGCCGGTCTCTGTTCTTTATCCTTGCCTTCACTCGCTGGCCGTTCATGGTTGCTCCAATCTGTCGATCACGATATTTTTCGTTCGATTGAATGATATTTCTCGGACGTTATGCTTACGACCTACCCATGTCAAGTGAGAGTCTTGATTCCCCGATCAGGCGGGTCGGCCGGCCCCGAGCCGACAAGCGCATCCCCGAAGGTGACGTCGGGGAGCAGATCCTCGCGGCCTCGGCCAAGTTGTTCATCCGACAGGGCTACACGGCAACCACCACCCGTCAGATTGCGGCCGCCGTCGGCTTGCGACAGGGGTCGTTGAGCCACTACTTCCCCCGGAAGAAGGACATCTTCGTGGAGTTGCTCGATCGTACGGTCGAGCCTGCCCTGTCGATGCTCGACGGACTCGACCCAGGACTCCCGCCTGAGGTCCGCCTATGGCTGTTGCTGTCGACTGACTGCTTCAACCTGGCGTCGGGCGAGCAGAATCTGGCCAGTCTGATGCTGCTCCCCGAAGCACGAAGCGACGAGTTCGACCAGTTCTGGGCCAAGCGCGAGCAACTCAAGGTCCGGTACCGAGACACTATCGTGGCGGGCGTGCGGCACGGGTCGCTGTCCTGTCCCGATATCTGCCTGGCCGTCGACGCCACATTCGGGATGATCGAGAGCGTCATCACCTGGTTCGAGCGAGGCGGACCGGTGACACCTCGCGGCGCAGCTCACCACGTGGCCCGGGCCGCGCTGGCCGCGCTATTGACGTCGCCGTCTCAGGTGGATCGGGTGATCGCCGAGGCCGAGGCTCTGGCGGCCGTGTGAGATCGTTGGCCATGCGGGAGGGCGACTCAACCGCCCGATGTCGACGAGGAGCGATCCGCCCATGACCGGACCGGACGGGCGCGAAGTCTCTGCGCCCAAACTGGACGTCTATGTGCTGCCGGTCGAGGTGACTTGGCGGCAGGTCCGCGCCATGTTCCTGCGTGCGGAGGAACTGGGATTCCACACCGCTTGGATCCACGACAACGTGGTCGGGCCGGTGCCCTGGAAGCCCGATGCAGCGGTGTTCGACTCCTGGAGCGTCCTAGGTGCGTTGGGCGAGGCCACGTCGCGCATAAGGCTCGGATCGCTCGTTACACCGATGGGGCGGCGCCACCCAAGCGTTTTCGCCAAGATGACGGCGTCCTTCGACAACACCAGCGGCGGTCGCCTTGACTTGGGGATGGGTCCCGGCGACGAGCCCCATCAATACGAGCCCTGGGGACTGCGCTATCCGGAGCCGCCCGAGCGCATCGAGATCCTCGAAGAGGAGATCGAGATCATCAGGCGACTCTGGACACAGGAACGCGTGACCTACGAGGGCAAGCACTACCAATTGCGGGATGCCACGCTTGCTCCGAAGCCGCTGCAGCAGCCTCACCCACCGATCTGGATCGGTCTCGTGTTCGGCCGCAGAGTCATGCCGCGCGTCGCCGCTCGGCACGCCGACGGTGTCAACTTCTACTCCAAGCATGAC
Source organism: Candidatus Aldehydirespirator sp. (assembly GCA_965203635.1). Taxonomy (GTDB): domain Bacteria; phylum Actinomycetota; class Acidimicrobiia; order Acidimicrobiales; family Aldehydirespiratoraceae; genus Aldehydirespirator. Next base: position 247,850 of record OZ241903.1, on the reverse strand, counting down.
GAAGATGTGGCCGCGACCATCGAGCAGGTCCGGTCACTGTGCCGAGACATCGGACGCGACCCCGCCCCGATCAAGTTCTCGCGCTGCGTGTCGGTGTGGGTGACCGACGACATGCCCGATGTCGAGGCCGAGTTGAATCGAGTAGGCGAAGAGTACGGCACTGGAGGCGACTACGTGCGCGACTATGTGGCGGCCTATGAGCGGATGGCGATCGGTCCTGTTGAGGTGATCGCTGAGGAGTTTGTGAAGCAGGCCGAGCTTGGAATCGACCAGATCATCATCAACATGATCCTCGGACCGGGACCGGCATACAGAGACTTACCGGTTGTGGAGGGAATCCTGGCCACGTGGGAGCGCATCGCAATGGAGGTGCGCCCCTTGATGAAGGCGGCGCTCAGCTAGCTGCCCGTCGTTATCCGATCTTGAGGCCGCGGCGCTCGGCGGTGGCCAGTACCGCTGCGGGACGGCTGGGCGACATCAGGAGGGCGGCGAGCGAGCGCTCCTCGCTGCGGTTGCGTCCTGTCATGACGCCGGCCTTGACGGGTTCGCTGAGACGCAGCTCCAGAGCCATGCCGAAGGCTTGAGCGGTCAGGTCGACTGCGGCGCTGTCGGCGCGGGCCGGGCCGATCGAGTCGATGCCGCGGCGGCTCATGGGCAGCGGCTCGGCCACCGCGAGATGGTCATGCAGCACCAGCCCGTTGGGGACGAACACCAGCCAACGCCGGGCCAGCCGGAACAGGGTGTGGGCCGCGAAAGCGGCTGCCGGCAGCCCGATCACGGCGGCCGCTATGCCCGCCGGCCAGCCACGGTCGGCCAGCAGCAGGGGTCCGACGGCGACACCGGCCACCGCGAGCGCTCCCATCGGCACGACCAGCGCGACGATGACCGGTCCTGGCGGGCGAAGCAGGAAGCGGCGCTCGTCGCCGTAGCTGGCCGCGTCCACCTGGGCCTCGGCGTAGGCCGGGTGAAACACGATCAGGGTGCCGACCACACAGAACAGGTGCCCGACGACGGCGACGGGATCCGACATTGAGGCTGCGGCGAACGCCAACTCCAGGGCGCCGGCCAGCACGCCGATGCGAGCCACGGTCAGCGCCCGAGGTCCCGGCAGCAGCAGCGCGGCGAGCACCAGGGCGTAGGCGAGCCACATGGCGACGATCACCGTGGCGCGGGCTGCGTCGTCGGCTGGACGCAGCGCGGGAGTGATCACGTCGCCGAGCAACGCGGCCACCCCGACCGCCAGCCAGGCCGCGACCGCTCCGGCGCGCACCTTCAGCGCGGTTCGGTCCCGGTTTCTCTCCGAGGAGCGCGCGTCGCCTGGCACGGCCGCCATTGTGTCACCGGGCAGCGATAGCGCGGCACTAGGACGATCACACCCCAGATGTAGCCTCAGGCGATGGCCGAACCTGCTGGCGCCGACGCGGGCACAACCATCGACTCCGCGGCGCGCGTTCGTGCTCTGCAGGTCCTGCTCAACCACCACTCGGCGCTGTACTACGCGGGCAGGCCCGAGATTCCCGACGCCGACTTCGACGACCTGCTCAACGAGTTGAAGGCTCTGGAGGAACAGCACCCTGAGCTGGTCCATCCCGACTCGCCCACCCAGCGGGTTGGGGCTCCGCCCGACACCGCCTTCGCGCCGGTGCGCCACGAGCCGCCCATGATGTCGCTGCACAACGCCCTCGACATCGAGGAGTTGCGAGCGTGGCACGAGCGGGTGCACCGCGCCCTCGCCGCCAGCACGCCTGTCCCTGCTGGGGAGCAAGCGTTGCCGACCATGGAGAACAGCCAGATCGGGGACTACGCGGTCGAGCTGAAGTTCGACGGCTTGGCCATATCGGTCCGCTACGAGGACGGCCTGCTGGTGCGGGCCGCCACCCGGGGCGACGGCCGCACCGGCGAGGACGTCACCCATTCGGTGCGCACCATCGCTGACGTTCCCATACGCCTTGACGGTGACGCTCCGGCCGTGCTGGAGGTTCGGGGCGAGGTGATCCTGCTCCTGTCCACCTTCGAGCGGCTCAATGCCCGCCAGACCGAGAAGGGCGAGAAGGCCTACGTCAATCCCCGCAACGCGGCGGCGGGCTCGCTGCGCCAGAAGGATGCCCGGGTGACAGCCGAGCGGGGCCTGTCGTTCTGGTGCTACCAGCTCGGCCATGCCGAAGGCGGGCCGGCCTTTAGTTCCCACATGCAGACGCTGGACTGGTTGAAGTCACTGGGTCTGCCGGTGAACGAGCACTCGGCGGGTCTCGCCGATCTGGCCGCGGTGGAGGCCCATCTGGCCGACTTCGAGCGGCGCCGCCACGACCTCGACTACGAGTTCGACGGCCTGGTGGTGAAGGTCGATGATCTCAGCCTGCAGGCTCGGCTGGGCGTGGACGCCAAGGCACCCCGCTGGGCCATCGCCTACAAGTTCCCACCCGAAGAACGGACCACCAAGCTGCTCGACATCGAGGTGTCGATCGGCCCGTCAGGGCAAGCCACGCCGTTCGCCCGGCTCGAGCCGGTGTTCGTGGGCGGCGTGACGGTGGGGACGGCCACGCTCCACAACCAGGATCAGGTGGCGGCCAAGGACGTGCGACCCGGCGACACCGTCGTCGTTCGCCGGGCCGGTGAGGTGATCCCCGAGGTGGTGGGGCCGGTGCTGTCGGAGCGACCGGAGGGATCGGAGCCGTGGGTGTTCCCCCGGGACTGCCCGGTGTGCGACGAGGTCCTGCAGCGGGCCGAGGGCATGTCGGCCACGATGTGTGTGAACTACTGGTGCCCCCGCCAGGTGAGGGGCCGCGTCGAACACTTCGTCGGCCGGGCTGCCATGGACATCGAGTTCCTCGGGGAGCGCAACATCGATCGCTTCGTGTCCGAGGGCCTGCTCGGCGATGTCGTCGGGCTGTACTCGCTCGACTTCGAGCGGATCGAGCAGATGGAAGGCTTCGGTCAGATCTCGGTGAACAACCTCCGCCAGTCCATCGAGGCCAGCAAGGAGCAGCCGTTGTCGAGGCTGCTGTTCGCGTTGAGCATCCCCGAGATCGGCCAGGTCAACGCCCAAGTGCTGGCCGCCGCGTTCGGCGACATCGACAGCATCCTGAAGGCCCGCACCGACGCCCTGGCCGAGGTCGAGGGATTCGGGCCGATCATCGCGGCGGCGGTGCGGGCCTGGTTCGACGAGCCGCGCAACCGCACGCTCGTCGAGGGACTGTGCAGGGCCGGACTGCGCATGGAGGTCGACGAGCCCGGCGGCGCCGAAGCCGGCGAGGCGCTTCCCCAGACTCTTGCCGGCATGGCGGTGGTGGTCAGCGGCACCCTGGAGGGCTTCAGCCGCGACGAGGCCAAGCTGGCCATCGTCGCCAGGGGCGGGTCGTCGCCGGGCTCGGTCTCGGGCCGCACGACCGCGCTGGTGGTGGGCGCCGACCCGGGTGCGTCCAAGGTGCGCAAGGCCGAGTCCTCCGGCGTCCGGGTGATCGACGAGGCCGCGTTCCAGGAGTTGCTGGAGACCGGCCGGTTGCCCTAAGAACCGGTTCGGCAAGCTCAGCGAAATTGATGCCGAAAATGTGCCCTATGGGTACAGAATCCGCATCAATTTCGTCGACGGCGGAGACTCCGCCACCGTGTCACAGCCGCCATGTAGGTTCAGACCGATGAGCACGCCGGCACCACGGGGAGGAACGGCTACTTCGAGTTTCGGTGTGAGCCGTCGTGAGGGCCACGACGCCTCAGCCTTCTACGGACGGTTCCCGGTACCCGAGATAAGCAACGACTCCGAGATTGCTCCCCAGGCCTGCCGCGATGAGTTGTGGGTGGGCGATGCCCGTGACATGGACTCCTGCGGCGATGTCGCCAACAACTCGGTGGCGCTGGTCGTCACGTCGCCTCCGTATTTCTCGGGCAAGGAGTACGAGGAGGCGATGGGTCAGGGTCATGTCCCTGCCGACTACCTCGCCTATCTAGGAATGCTCGAAGCGGTGTTCGCTGAGTGCGTCCGCAAGCTGGAACCCGGTGGACGCATCGCGGTGAATGTCGCCAACCTGGGTCGTCGCCCGTATCGCTCCCTCTCGGCCGATGTGATCGCGATACTCCAGGACCGGCTGGGTTTGCTGCTACGAGGAGAAGTGATCTGGCGCAAGGCCCGAGGCGCCGCGGGCAACTGTGCCTGGGGCAGCTTCCAGCGGCCCAGCAATCCGGTGCTGCGAGACCTCACCGAGCGAGTGGTGATCGGCTCTAAGGGCCGTTTCGACCGGGCCGTCCCGGCGGCGGGACGGGCCGCTCGGGGCCTCCCGTCTGAAGGCACGGCTCCGGTGGACGAGTTCTTGGAGGCAACCACCGATGTCTGGGAGATACCGGCGGCGTCGGCGACCCGGGTGGGGCATCCGGCACCGTTCCCGGTGGAGTTGCCGCAGCGGCTCATCGACCTATACACCTATCGGGGCGATCTGGTGCTCGACCCGTTCATTGGAGCGGGGACCACCGCGGTCGCCGCAGTGCGTACCGGCCGCCACTACGTCGGATTCGACACAGACGCGGGCTACATCGCCTTGGCCGAGCAGCGCATCGCATCCGAACGCGAGCAACTGGAGCGACGCTCGGATGCCGAGCGGTGGAGAGTAACGGTTGCACCTTCGGGCAACGGCAGGCAGTCAGGCCTGTTCGAGGATCCCGTTGGACCATCGGCGCCCGATCCCGCCGACCCCGGTGTGTCGGGCAATGGATCCGAGTCGTCCCCAGCCGACGAGGACTTCCAGGCCCGCGCCGTTCGAGAAGGACGAAAGGCTCAAGAGCTGGCCCGCGGTGTTCTCTCAGAGTGCGGTTTCCGCGAAATCCACGATAAGCCCACCCTCGGCGGTGGCGTCGAAGTCAATTTCTCCGCTCGGGATCGGCGGGGGAGCCGGTGGCTCTTCGACGTGTCGGGGGCTTTCAGCGTCACCCAGCGCCCTGGGCTTCGCCGCACCGACACTCTCTGGAAGGCGCTCGGCCGGGCGGCTGTGCTTCACTCGCTCGGCCTGAGCGGCCGTCTGGTCCTGTTGACCACCGACCGGCCGGTGCCCAATAGCGCTGGGGATAAGGCCATCGATGCCGTTACCGGGTCAGGTAAGCCGGTTCGGGACGTGATCGGAATGCTCGATCCCGACGACCTGGACCGACTGAGAGATCTGGCAAGCGGCGACATCTCGGAGGATGGGTCAGCGGGGGTTGCCTCGCCGGAGGGCTAGGACACTTCGAAGCACCAGCGGGCGGTGTCGGCTTCCTCTGGTCGGGCTATCAGCACGAAGGTTGCCACCGCACAGTTGGTGTCGGGTGACAGCGCCTCGATGAGCCTGCCCTCGCCGGGGTCGAACTCGAACCGGTTGAGGCCCTCTATGTGGTTCACCTCGGCCGTCACGTCGACACCGTTGCCGACCTGCTCGCTGGGGTAAACGACCAGAGACGACAGCCGGTAGCGGGCGTCGAGAACCACCCCCACCTGCTGCTGCTGCAGGACCTGGTCGCCGGGGTTCGGGATCACGCGGTCCACGGCAGGGCTGGCAGTGACCGTTTCGTCGGCGTCGTCGCCCGAGCCGATCAGGGCAGCCACGACGAAACCCAGGATCCCAAAGAGAATCAGCGCAGCGATGCTCACCCGGATCCGCATCGAGCTGCGCGGCGGTGGAGGCTGATCGGGGCTGGGGTTCCCGCTCCTGTTCGCTCTGCTCACGGGCCGCTCGGGCCCAGGGCCGTTGGTAGTCATCGCATCCCGCACCGTACCGGGCCTAGATGCGTAGGAGCGGTGTGCGCGGGGGAGCACCGGCCGGTGGCGCCTCGGGCGGTACCGTGACGGCGATGATCTCCGACCAAGAGGCGAGGCGGGCATTCGGCGGCCGCTACCGGCTGCTGGAGTTCGTCGGGGAGGGTTCGAACGCTCGCGTCTACGTGGCTGAGGATCTCACCCTGCGCCGGAGAGTGGCGCTGAAGATCCTGCGAGCCGACACTGCCGAGGACGCCGGCTTCACGGCGAACTTCGCGGATCAGATGCGGGCCACCTCAGCGCTCAGCCACCCTCGGGTGCTGCCCGTTTACGACTGGGGCGTCGATCCTCAGCCATACACGGTGACGGAGTATCTCACCGGCGGCAGCCTGTCTGCTCTCCTGCGCGAGGGCTACCGGCTCACGCCGTCGCAGGCGCTCATGGTCGGGCTGGAGGCCGCCCGGGCCCTCGTGAACATCCACAAGGGCGGCCGCGCACACCTCGGCTTGACGCCGTCCGCCATCCTGTTCGACTCCGGTGCCCGGCCTTACATCTCGGACCTCGGCTTGGCCGCGGCCCTCGACGAGGCTGTCCAACAGGCGGCCGAGACTGTTGATGCGGGCCCAACCGAGACCGCCGACCCGGCTGCGGCCCCGGCAGCCGCAGCCGCAGCCGACCCGGGTGGCGCGCCGGCGAGCTATTCCCGGATCGAGCAGGCGCAGGATGTCCACGATCTCGCTCTGGTCCTCTGCGAGGCGGTCACCGGCTCCCGGAACCTGACCGTCGACGTCGGCGGACCGGATCCGATCCCCATCACCGCCCTCGGCCCGCTTCAAGCAGTGCTGGAGCGCGCCATCGCGGCCGATCCCATCGGAAGGCTGACGGCCGCCGAACTGGCATCCGAACTGCTGCGGATCGCGCCCCTGCTGCCGCGGCCCGACCCGCTCCCGCTGGCCATCTCGAAGGCGGCGCCCGCCGATGCGGGTCCAACCCAAGGCAGTAGCGAGGCCTTCGAGCAGATCGGGCCGACCGTGTCGGAGCGTCTGGCCATCCCCCACGACGACATCCCCCGACGCCGCTGGCCCGGGCTGGTGCTGGCCGCCATCCTGGTGCTGGGCGGCGCGGCCGGCGGAATCTGGGCCTGGCTCTCAGTCGGATCCGATCCCACCGTTCCCGACCTCCAAGGCCAGCCGCGGGCCGCGGCCTCGTCAGCTGCGGCCGAGTCGGGTTGGGAGGTCAATGAGCTACTGGTGCGAATGCCGAACACCGAGCGCGGGGAGATCCTCCGCACCGAGCCCGCCGCCGGCGCCCCTTTGGGCGAAGGCGAGACGCTGGACGTGTTCGTTTCGCTGGGCGATCCGCTGATCCTGGTCGCCGACCTGGATGTCGTCTACGGCATGACGGTGGACGATGCCGCCGACGAACTGAAGGCTGCGGGCCTCGAATTCGCCGGCGAGAGGCTCGCCAACGACGACGTTGTACCGGCTGGGAACGTGATCGGCCTTGACCTGGCCGGCGGTGTCTATGAACTGGAGGTCGGCAGCGACGTAGTGCTGCTGGTCTCGGAGGGCCCGGCCGATCGGATCGTCCCCAGGGTGCCCGAGAGCCGGGAGCTGGACGATGCCGCCGACGCGCTGGATGCGATCCAGCTGGTGCCGCGGCTCGTGCAAGAGTTCTCCGCCGAGGTGCCAGAAGGCACCGTGATCGGCTTCCGTCCCGCCAGCGGCAACTCGCTGCCGATTGGCAGCACCGTGCAGGTGAGGGTCTCGTTGGGCCCCATGCCGCCGCCGGAGCCTGAGGAGCCCGCAGAGGACGAGGAAGGCCTCGAGTCCGAAAGGCAGGGTTCCGGAGAAGAGGGCTCCGACTCCTAGGCGTGGGGCCTATCCTTCCGACGTGTCCGGCCGGATAACCCGCGACGAGGCGGCCCATGTGGCCCGGTTGTCCCGCCTGCGCTTCAGCGACGAGGAGCTCGACGAGCTCGCGGCGCAGCTCTCTGCGGTGCTCGACCACGCCGCCGACGTCGAGGCGCTCGACGTGACCGACATCGCGCCGACCTCGCATCCCCATCCTCTCGTCAACGTGACCCGGGTCGACGAGGTTCGGCCGTCGCTGGACCGGGACGAAGTGCTGGCCCAGGCGCCGTCGGTGGACGACGGCCAGTTCCGGGTGCCGCCGATCCTGGGGGAGGCACCGTGATTGGACGGGGGTTGCTGCGGGCCGCGCCGCTGGGGGAGGCACCGTGATTGGACGGGGGTTGCTGCGGGCCGCGCCGCTGGGGGAGGCACCGTGATTGGACGGGGGTTGCTGCGGGCCGCGCCACTGGGGGAGGCACCGTGATTGGACGGGGGTTGCTGCGGGCCGCGCCGCTGGGGGAGGCACCGTGACCGCTCTGGGGATCGCTGCTGCGGTGAAGTCCGGAGAACGCACGGCCCTGGACGTGCTGGACGAACACCTCGCCAGGATCTCCCAGCGCGACGCCGAGATCGGCGCCTTCAACCTGGTGCTGGCCGACGAGGCGAGGACGGCTGCCCGCAACGTGGACGCCGCAGTGTCGAGGGGCGAGGCGGTCGGCGCACTGGCGGGTGTGCCGGTGGCGCTCAAGGACAACCTGTGCACCAGGGGAGTACCCACCACCTGTTCGTCACGGATGCTCGAGGGTTGGCGCCCCCCATATGACGCCACCGTGGTGCAGCGGCTCCGCTCCGCCGGAGCGGTCATCGTCGGCAAGACGAACCTCGACGAGTTCGCCATGGGCTCCTCCACCGAGAACTCCGCCTTCGGACCCACCCGCAACCCCCACGACACCGGCCGGGTGCCCGGTGGCTCCAGCGGCGGATCGGCCGCCGCAGTGGCCGCGGGGTTCGCACCGCTGGCGCTCGGGTCCGACACGGGAGGGTCGGTTCGCCAGCCGGCCGCGCTGTGCGGTGTGGTCGGCCTCAAGCCCACCTACGGCGCGGTGTCGCGCTACGGGCTGGTCGCGTTCGCCTCCTCGCTCGACCAGATCGGCCCGATGGCGTCCAACGTCGCCGACGCGGCGGCCTGCTTCGAGGCCATCTCGGGGCACGATCCGCTCGACTCCACCTCGATCGACGGCGCCCGCGATCCGGTCGTGGCCGGGCTGGGCAAGGGTGTGGACGGCCTGCGGGTCGGGCTGGTGGCCGAACTGTGCGCCGGGAGTGCCCGCCTTCAGGGGGCCGACGGGCTGGCCGGGGTCTCGGCCGTCGAGGGTGTCGCAGCCGATGTCATCGCCCGGGTCGACGCCGCCGCGACCGCGCTGGAGGCTGCGGGCGCGGCCGTCACCGTCGTGTCGGTGCCGTCGGCCGTGCTGGGCCTGTCGGCCTACTACCTGATCGCGCCGGCCGAGGCGTCCAGCAATCTGGCTCGCTACGACGGTGTGCGCTACGGGTTGCGGGTGGACGCGGCCAACGCCGCGGAGATGAACGTCAGCTCCCGCAGTTCCGGTTTCGGCGCCGAGGTGAAGCGCCGGATCATGCTCGGAACCTACGCCCTGTCGGCGGGCTACTACGACGCCTTCTACGGCAAGGCCCTGAGGGTGCGCACGCTGATGCTGCGGGAGTTCGCCGCGGCCTACGCCGACGTGGACGTGCTGCTGGGGCCGACCGCGCCGACGACCGCATTCGAGCTGGGAGCCAAGACCGCCGACCCGCTGCTGATGTACCTCAACGACGTGTGCACGATCCCGTCGAACCTCACCGGCCACCCGGCGGTGTCGGTGCCCTTCGGCCGCGGCGACGACGGACTCCCGGTGGGCGTGCAGCTGATGGGACCGGCCCTGTCGGAGCCGGTCCTGCTTCGGGCCGCGGCCGTGCTCGAGGAGGCCGCGCCCTCCGGCGGGAGCGCTCCATGAGCCCGGCCGTGCCCGAGCGAGAGCCGGCGGTGCCCGAGGACTGGGAGGTGGTAGTCGGCTTGGAGGTCCATGTGGAGTTGAGCACGGCCACCAAGCTGTTCTGCGGCTGCGCCAACCGCTTCGGCGACGAGCCCAACACCAACGTGTGCCCGGTGTGCCTGGGGCTGCCGGGCTCGCTGCCGGTGGCCAACGCGGCGGCGGTGGACTTCGCTATGCGCCTGGGCCGAGCCCTGGGGTGCGACGTGCGGGGGGCCGTGTTCGCTCGCAAGAACTACTTCTACCCGGATATGCCCAAGGACTACCAGATCTCCCAGTACGACCAGCCCACCAACACCGACGGCCGCCTCGAGCTGCCCGACGGCCACACCGTCGGCATCGAGCGGGCCCACATCGAGGAGGACACCGGCAAGACCACCCACATCGGAGGGGGCGGGCGCATCCACGACGCCGACTACGCGCTGGTCGACTACAACCGGGCCGGCGTCCCGCTGGTGGAGATCGTCAGCCGCCCCGACATCAGCACCGCCGAGCAGGCCCGGGTCTACGTGCGCGAGCTGCGGGCCATCCTGCTGGCCATCGGCGTGTCCGACGCCCGGATGGAGGAGGGCTCGATGAGGGTGGACGCCAACGTGTCGGTCCGTCCGGCCGGCTCAGACGAGCTCCGGACCCGCTGCGAGATCAAGAACCTGAGCTCGCTGCGAGCGCTGGGCCGGGCCATCGCCTACGAGGCGCGGCGCCATGTGGACCTGTGGTCCGGCGGCGAGCGGCCCCGCCAGGAGACCCGCCACTGGGACGAGGCGAATGGGCGCACCACGCCGGGCCGGTCCAAGGAGGACGCCGACGACTACCGCTACTTCCAGGACCCCGACCTGGTGCCGCTGGCGCCGGCGGCCGAGACGATCGCGGCCATCGACGCGGCCATGCCGCCGTTGCCTGCCGCCCGCCGGGCCGCCCTTGCGGCTGACGGCGGGGGAGCGGTGTCGGCCACCGATGCCGCCCTGCTGGTGGAGCGGGGCCAGGACGGGCTGGTGCGGGCCGCCATCGCGGCCGGGGCCGATCCGGGCGTGGCCGCCACCCGGGTGGCGAACGACCTGGCCCTCGACGACTGGTCGAAGGTGACGCCGGGCGGTCTGGCCGCGCTGGTCGCCATGGAGGTCTCCGGCCGTCTCACAGCCACCCAGTCCAAGCAGGTGCTGGCCGAGATGGCCGAGGCGGGCGGCACCCCCGACGCGATCGCGCAGCACTGGGGGTTCGAAGCCATGGCCGGCGACGACCTGGCCGCGGTCTTGGACGGGGTCATTGCCGACAACCCCGACGCGTGGGACCGTTACCGCACCGGCGACGAAGCCGACCGCAAGAAGCTGGCCGGCTTCCTCACCGGCCAGGTCATGCGGGCCACCAGAGGCCAGGCCGACGGAGCCGCCGTCAACCGCCTCCTGCTGGAACGAGCCGGGTCCTGACCACGTAGGCGAGGTACCGAACGAGGCTGTGGCACGAACATGAAGCGATAGACCACCTCTGCGGTGGATAACTGCTTCATGTTCGGAGCGAGCTCCTAACGGTCGGCGCCGGTGACCTGCCAGGCGGGACCGGCGAAGCGCCACAGCATCAGGACGAGACGGGTCGCCATCCAGGCGTGCAGAGCGGCCCACAGCCAGCCGATGCCCGCGCCGGCAGCCACCACGAGCAGGCCGCCGCTCACGAGCACCACGCCGGCCCCGACCATCGAAACGGCTAGGAAGCGCAGATCGCCCGCGCCGATCAGCACGCCGTCCAGGGCGAACACCACCCCGGCGGCGGGCTGGGAGAAGCCGACGTGCAGCAGCAGGAAAGCGGCCAAGGCGACTACGGCGGTGTCCGACGTGAATACATGGGGCAGTACCGGCGAGATGGCCAGCACCACCACGCCGGTCAACACGCCCGAGAACACCCCCCAGCCGATCATGCGCCGCCCGAGCGCTCTGGCCCGGTCGGGCCGGCTGGCGCCCAGGGCAAGGCCGATCAAGGCCTGCCCCGCGATGGCCACCGCGTCGAGCACCAGAGCCAGCACCGTCCACACCTCGAACACGATCTGGTGCGCAGCCAGATCGTCGGTGCCGATCCGGGCTGCTATCGCCACCGTGACGGTGAGGCTGGCCCTCAGCGCCGAGGTCCGGATCAGCAGGTCCCAACCGGCCACGGCCAACCGGCGGATGACTGCGGGGTGGGGCCGTAGGCTCACGTCGTGGCGGGCCACGGCCTGCTTGATCCACCACACGAAGGTGGCCGCGGCCGCGGTCTGGGCCACCACCGTCGACAGGGCCGAGGCACCGATCCCCTGGTCGAAGCCGTACACCAGCACCACCTCGAGCAGGAAGTTCCCCACTGCCGATCCCAGGGCCACCGCGAAGGGTCGCTTGGTGTCCTGGACGCCCCGCAGGTAGCCCACGCCGGCCAGCATCACCAGCATGGCCGGCAGCCCGAACAGCGAGATACGCAAGTAGACGAGGGCGTTGTGGAGCACCTCCGGGTCGTCGCCCCCCAGGGCGTCGATCAGCGTCGGGGCGAGGACGAACCCGACCACGGCCAGAACCACCCCCGCGGTCAGCGCCAGCCAGATGCTCTGCACAGCCTGATGGGCCGCCCGCTGGTCCTCGCCCGCTCCCAGCAGCCGGGCCACCGCGGCGGTGGTGCCGTAGGCGAGGAAGATGAACATGGCGTGGGCGGTCAGCAGGATCGACGCGGCCACGGCCAGACCGCCGAGCTGGGGAGTGCCTAGGCGGCCCACGATGGCGGTGTCGGCCAGCACGTACAGCGGCTCGGCCACCAGCGCGCCGAGGGCGGGCCACGCCAGCCGCCAGATCTCGGTGTCGTCGCTGGTCCAGCGCAGCCTCCGGGACATCGGCGCGAGGCTAAGAGGCCGAGCGGGCGGGTGCGCGAGTCCAGCTCATACGGGCGAGGCCGTGGCCCGAGCGGCCCGTGAGCGCAGCGAACAAGAGCGGGAGTCCAGGTGGAAATGACAGGTGACCCGTCGCGGTTGCCTCCCATCGATTCAGCGGCCATACTTGGCGCCGTGAACGACGTCGTCCTGCTCGTGGAAGTACTGGCCTGACAGCGCGCGCTCGCAAACCCATCCGATCGTGCGCAGACCTCCCCCAGGGAGGTCGTTTCGCGTACGGCCTGCAGCACCGACCACACCCCGAGCACGGCCCCGGAGGCCCACCATGGACATGAACGGCGGACAAGCCCTAGTCAAGGCTCTCGAGTGCGAGGGCACCGAAGTGGTGTTCGGGCTGCCCGGCGGGGCCATCCTGCCCGTGTACGACCCGATAATCGAGTCGCCCATCCGCCACATCCTGGTGCGCCACGAGCAGGGCGCCGGCCACATGGCCGAGGGCTACGCCCACGCCACCGGGCGTCCCGGCGTGGCGATGATCACCTCCGGTCCGGGGGCCACCAACGCCGTCACTGCGCTGTGCGACGCCTACATGGACTCGATCCCGCTGGTCTGCATCACCGGACAGGTGCCCTACGCCGCCATCGGCACCGACGCGTTCCAGGAGTGTGACACCACGGGGATAACCCTGTCGGTCACCAAGCACAACTTCCTGGTGACCGAGGCCCAGGACATCCCCCGCATCATCCACGAGGCCTTCCACATCGCCACCACCGGGCGGCCGGGCCCGGTGCTGGTGGACATCCCCAAAGACATCGTCGATCCCCGCAACCCGCGCTCGGCCATGACCTGGTACGAGCCCACCGACGACATCATGGAACTGCCCGGGTACCGCCCCGCGACCGCGGGCGATCCCGAGCTGATCCAGGCCGCGGCGGAGTTGATCTGCGCGGCCGAGCGGCCCGTGCTCTACGCCGGCGGAGGGATCCTCAAGGCCCGGGCCGCGGCCGAGCTGCTCGCTCTGGCCGAGCTGATCGACGTCCCGGTGGTGACCACCCTCATGGCCCGGGGGTGCTTCCCCGACAGCCACGAGCTGTGCCTGGGCATGCCCGGGATGCACGGCAACTACACCGCGGTCACCGCCATGCAGAGCTCAGACCTGCTGATCGCGCTGGGCGCCCGCTTCGACGACCGGGTCACCGGTCGCCTCGACGGCTTCGCGCCCGACGCCAAGGTGGTCCACGTCGACATCGACGCGGCCGAACTCGGCAAGGTCCGGACCCCCGACGTGGCCATCCGGGGCGACTGCAAGCTGGTCATCGCGGACTTGGTCGAGGCTCTGCGAGCCTGCGGGGGCATCGACGCCCAGGCCGACCGCCGGGCGTGGCGCTCGCAGATCAGCGGCTGGCAGGAGCGCTACCCGCTCGTCTACGAGCAGTCCGAGCCGGGCGAGCTGCTCAAGCCCCAGTACGTGCTGGAGGTGCTGCGCGACTCGACCCCCGACGACACCATCGTCACCTCGGGCGTGGGCCAGCACCAGATGTGGGCCAGCCAGTACTGGCGCTTCGACCATCCCTACACCTGGATCAACTCCGGCGGCCTGGGAACGATGGGCTTCTCGGTGCCCGCCGCCATCGGGGCCAAGGTCGGGATGCCCGACCGGATGGTGTGGGCCGTCGACGGCGACGGCTGCTTCCAGATGACCGCCCAGGAGCTGGTCACCGCGTCGATGGAGCGCATCCCCATCAAGGTCGCCCTGTTCAACAACGCGTACCTGGGGATGGTCCGCCAGTGGCAGGAGATGTTCTACGAGGAGCGCTACAGCGAGGTGTACCTCTCCTACGAGATCCCCGACTACGTGAAGTGGGCCGAGGCCATGGGCTGCGTGGCCCTGCGGGTGGAGGCGCCCGAGGAGGTGGCCCCGGCCATCAACAAGGCCAACGAGATCGACGACCGTCCCGTCGTGCTGGAGTTCCGCAGCTCCGCGGGCGAGAACGTGTTCCCGATGGTCCCCGCCGGCCAGTCCAACTCCGACATCGTCGTCGACCCCTCCCAGCGATGACCTCCACCGGCACGGCCGCGCCCGCCGATCAGGCCCACCGGTTCCACACCATCGTCACCACGGTGGAGAACAAGCCGGGCGTGCTGGCCCGGGTGGCGGGGCTGTTCGCCCGCCGGGGCTTCAACATCGAGTCGCTGGCGGTGGCCCCCACCGCCGACGAGCGCTTCAGCCGCATCACCTTCACCGTGGATGTGGCCTCTGCGCCCCTGGAGCAGGTGGTGAAGCAGCTCGACAAGCTCATCAACGTGGTCGAGATCAGCGAGTTGAGCCCGACGGAGTCCGTGGACCGGGAGCTGATGCTGGTGACCGTGGACGCGGCCGGTGGGCGCCGCCACGAGCTGCTGGAGCTGGTCGACGACTTCCGGGCCTACGTGCTGGACGCGAACCAGTCGCAGATGATGCTCTCGCTGGCGGCCCGGCCGTCGAGGCTCGACGAGTTCGAGGAGCGTCTGCGAGCCTTCGGGATAGCGCAGCTGCAGCGCACCGGCCGGGTGGCCCTGCCCTCGCTGGAATCCTGATCGCTTCCACCGGGGTCTGCCCTACGATCAATCCCGCAAACGCGACAAGAGAGGTTCTCGTGGCCAACATCTATTACGAATCCGATGTCGACCGGTCGGCCATCGCCAACCGGAAGGTGGCCGTGCTGGGCTACGGCTCGCAGGGCCACTCCCACGCGCTCAACCTCAAGGAGTCGGGCATCGACGTGCGGGTCGGCCTGCGCGAGGGGTCGTCGTCGGCGGCCAAGGCGCAGGAGGCGGGCCTCGAGGTCCGGTCCATCGCCGAGGCCGTCGCCGAAGCCGACGTGATCATGATGCTCATGCCCGACACCGAGATGGGCGCCATCTACACCGAGCACGTCGAACCGAACCTGTCGCCCGGCGAGGCGATCTTCTTCGCCCACGGGTTCAACATCCGCTTCGGGCTCATCGAGCCGCCCGACTCGGTGGACGTGTGCATGGTGGCCCCCAAGGGGCCAGGACATCTGGTGCGGCGCACCTACGTGGAGGGCGGCGGCGTGCCGTGTCTGGTGGCCATCGAGCAGGACGCGTCGGGCTCGGCGCTGCCGCTGGCCCTGGCCTACGCCGACGCCATCGGCGGGGCCCGGGCCGGGGTGATCGAGACCACCTTCACCGAGGAGACCGAGACCGACCTGTTCGGCGAGCAGGCCGTGCTGTGCGGGGGTACCACCGCGCTGGTGCAGGCCGCTTTCGAGACCCTTGTCGACGCCGGCTACCAGCCCGAGATCGCCTATTTCGAGTGCCTCCACGAGCTGAAGCTGATCGTGGACCTCATGTACGAGGAGGGCATCGCCGGTATGCGCTACTCGGTGTCCGACACCGCCGAGTACGGTGACCTCACTCGGGGACCCCGCATCGTCAACGACGCGGTGCGGGCCGAGATGCAGCGCATCCTGGCCGAGGTTCAGGACGGCTCGTTCGCCGAGGAGTGGGTGGCCGAGAGCCGGGGAGGCCGGGCCAACTTCCTGCGCCTGGAGGCGGCCGGCCACGATCACCCGGTCGAGATCGTGGGCAAGGAGCTGAGGGCCATGATGCCGTGGATCTCGGCCGGCAAGGCGTCGGTGAAGGAGACCTCAGGTGGACAGGGCTAGCCAGGCACCCGTCATCGACATCGGCATCGACGAGGCCGATCGCATCGCCATCGCCGAGGGGCTGTCGCGGCTGCTGGCCGACAGCTACACCCTGTACCTGAAGACCCACAACTACCACTGGAACGTGGTCGGGCCGATGTTCAACACGCTGCACCTGATGTTCGAGGAGCAGTACACCGAGTTGGCCCTGGCCGTAGACCAGATCGCCGAGCGGATCCGGGCGCTGGGCGAGCCCGCACCGGGCAGTTACGCCGAGTTCGCCAAACTCTCGTCGGTGTCTGAGGAGGCCGACCGGCCCGACGCCAACGAGATGATCCGCCGCCTGGTCCAGGGCCAGGAAGCCGTCGTGCGCACCGCCCGGTCAGTATTCCCCGCCACCGAGAAGGCCGGCGACGAAGCGTCCGCCGATCTCCTCACCCAGCGAATGCAGGTCCACGAAAAAACAGCCTGGATGCTCCGCAGCCTCCTCGCCTGAGGCGCGCCTCGCGGGACCTGGCCTACTGGAAGGACACGTAGACGATGTTGGCGGACAGCTCCAGCACTTGCTCTGGAGTGGCCATCGGGCTGTCCTCGTCGTAGAAGTTCTTCCACCCCCAGTAGAAGCGGTCGGCATCGGGCTCGCCGGTAAGCGTGTTCCAGGTGTCGTACTTGGCTGACAGGGGACCCTGGCCGTCCATTTGGATCAGCACCGCCAGCTCTGGGGGTGTCTCGATCTGTAGTGATCGCCCCGCGGCGAGGGCGACCCCGGCCGTCAGTTGAGGCGTTCGACGATCATGGCCATGCCTTGGCCGCCGCCTACGCACATGGACTCGAGGCCGATGGTGTTGTCGGCGTCCTCAAGGCCGTTGAGCAGGGTGCACATGATGCGCGACCCGGTCATGCCGAAGGGATGGCCCAGCGCGATCGACCCGCCGTTGGGGTTGAGCTTGTCGTAGTCGATGCCCAGATCGTCGGCCGACGGCAGCACCTGGGCCGCGAAAGCCTCGTTGATCTCGACATGGTCGATGTCGTCGATGGTCATACCAGCCCGGCCCAAGGCCTGGCGGCAGGCGTCGACCGGCCCGAGACCCATTATCTCGGGGTTCAGCGCCGACACGCCGGTGGCCACGATCCGGGCCAGCGGCTTGGCCCCCACCGCGGCCGCCTTGGCATCGGACATCACCACCACCGCGGCGGCGCCGTCGTTCAGCGGGCAGCAGTTGCCGGCGGTGACCGTGCCGTCGGGGCGGAACACCGGCTTGAGCTGGGAGACGCCCTCGAGCGTCGTGCCTTCGCGGATGCCGTCGTCCTGGCGCACCTCGATGCTGCCGTCCAGCGGGAACGGGGTTATCTCGCGCTCGAAGAAGCCCCGGCTGCGGGCCGCCTCGGCCCGGTTCTGGGACAGCACGCCCCACTCGTCCTGGGCCTGGCGGGACACGCCCTTGAGCTGGGCCACGTTCTCTGCGGTCTGGCCCATGGCGATGTAGATGTCGGGCAGGCCCTGCGGGGGAGCCCACGACTCGGCGCCTCCGGCGATGCGGCCGGCGGTGCGTCCCTCAGCCTCCGCGAAGTCGTCGTTGTGCGGGCCGCTGTCGGCGGCGCCGTACTCGTAGCGCGACACCGTCTCGACGCCCCCGGCCACGAAGCAGTCGCCCTCGCCGGCCTTGATGGCGTGGGCGGCCATCCGGATGGTCTGAAGCGACGAGGAGCAGTAGCGGTTGACGGTCACGCCGGGAGCGTTCACCCCGGCGAGGATCGAGGCGACCCGGGCGATGTTGTAGCCGCCCTCGCCGCCCGGCTGGCCGATGCCCCAGATCACGTCCTCCACGTCGGCGGGATCGAGGCCGGGGACCTTGGCCAGCACGTCGCCCATGATGAAGGCCGACATGTCGTCGGGCCGGACTTCGGTGAGCGATCCCTTGACGGCCCGGCCGATGGGGGTGCGGGAGGTGGCGACGATTACGGCTTCAGGCATGGTGTGCTCCTGGGGTTGGTAGCTGTCCGCTGCACCGGAGCCGGTGCAGCAGGCGACCACATTAGGAGGCGCAGAGCCAGCCCGCAGCCTGTAGCGGAATTGGCAGTGTTTTGCACGGTATGCGGGCGTTTTGCTGCCAGTTCGCGTGTGGGCGGGAGTGGGCTCCGGAATTGGCAGTGTTTTGCACGGTATGCGGGCGTTTTGCTGCCAGTTCGCGTGTGGGCGGGAGTGGGCTCCGGAATTGGCAGTGTTTTGCACGGTATGCGGGCGTTTTGCTGCCAGTTCGCGTGTGGGCGGGAGTGGGCTCCGGAATTGGCAGTGTTTTGCACGGTATGCGGGCGTTTTGCTGCCAGTTCGCGGGCAGAGTCGTTCGGTGGCTGCAGGCGGGCGGCAGTAGGATCGCCCGGTGCCTCACGACACCGATGACATCGGCATCGACGCCGAGCGAGCCTGGAAGCTGCTGATCGGCGGGGAGTGGGTCGACCCGGCCGCGGGGACCTACCCCGTCGTCGACCCCAACGACGGAACCGTGGTGGGGCACGCCCCCGAGGCGACCGCGGCCCAGGCCAGCGACGCGGCCTCGGCAGCCCGCGAGGCGCTTCCACGGTGGCGGGCCCTCAGCCCCGAAGAGCGCGGCAACCGCCTGGCTCGCCTGGCCGATGTGATCGGGCGCATGGCCCCCTCATGGCTCGAGCTGGTGCAGGCCGAGACCGGCTCGGTGACCTCCATCGCCAAGGGCCTCCAGGTCGGCGGGCCCATGATCGAGCGGTTCCGCTACTACTCGAGGCCGATCAACGTCGACACCGATGTGGCCCCCATGCCGGCCGAGGCGGGGGCGCTGGGCCCGGCGGGGCTGATCGCGGCCACGGTGAAGCGCCATCCGGTTGGAGTGGTGGCCTGCATCACCCCCTACAACATGCCGCTGGTGAACGTGGCCGGCAAGATCGCTCCGGCGCTGGCCGCGGGCAACACGGTGGTGATCAAGCCCGCTCCCCAGGACCCGCTTGGGGTTCTCCTGCTGGGCGAGGCGGTGGCCGAGGCCGGCCTCGACGACGGCGTGGTCAACATCGTCACCGGCTCCGGGCCGGAGGCGCCGGCTGCGCTGGTGGCCTCCACCGATGTGAACATGGTGTCGTTCACCGGCTCGACCGCCGTCGGGGCCCGGATCTACGCCGACGGCGCGGCCACCATGAAGCGGGTGCTGATGGAGCTCGGCGGCAAGGGCGCGCTGGTGATGACCGAGGACGCCGACGTGAGCGCGGCCTGCATGGGCATCGCCACCACCTGGGGGCTCCACTCAGGCCAGATCTGCACCGCCCCGACCCGGGTGATCTGCCACCGCAGTATCCTCGACCAGACAGTGGAGACGCTCAAGACCTTCGCCAGCTTCATGAAGGTGGGCGACGGCCGGGCGCCCGACACGATCGTCGGCCCGGTAATCGCCGAGGCCCACCGTGACCGGGTGGAGGCGTTCGTCGCGGGCGGCGTCGACGCCGGCGCGACCGCGGTGTGCGGCGGGGAGCGCCCCGACCTGCCCGGCTACTTCGTGGCCCCCACCCTGCTGGCGGACGTCACGCCCGACATGGCCGTGGTGCGCGACGAGGCCTTCGGGCCGGTGGTGGTGGTGCTGGCCCACGACGACGACGACGGGGCGGTGGCGCTGGCCAACGACTCCGACTACGGGCTGTTCTCCTACGTGTACGCGGGCGACGCCAAGCGGGCCTACGAGATCGGCTGCCGGTTGGAGTCCGGCAACGTGGCCCTCAACACGGTGCAGCCCCACATGTACGCGCCCTTCGGCGGCTTCAAGATGTCGGGCATCGGCCGTGATCGGGGCAAGTGGGGCATCGAGGCCTACACCGAGATCCAAGCCGTCAACTGGCTCTCCTAGATATAATGAAAAATATTGAAATAATCCACCGCTCGGCCCGGTAGCTGTGCCATAATGCGGGCATGCGCCCAGATCCCATTCTCGACAAGCTGACACGAGCCTTCGAAAAGCAGCGTCTAGAGCTGCTCACGACGGAGGAGGGACGGTGGGCGCTATTCGTTCAGCCCAATGACAGGCGCCGCCGGGCCGAGTTCGTGGGGTGCTTCGATGACGAGCATCAGGCGTGCTCTGCTGGCTTCCGAAGCACTATTGGCAGGCGCTTCATGATCAAGGAGGTCTTGGAGCAGGACCGCGTGATCAGCGTTCCGTGGGCGGTTCCTGTCGATTGACGTTGACGAGGCGGGCTTCTCGCGTGTCGCCGGGGTCATCGGGCAGAAGGGTCTGCAAGTTGGCGTAGAGGTCTGGCTGCACCCAATCAGCCTTGAGCAGTACCGGTTCGACAACCGTGCTCTACCTTTGCCGCAGCGATTCTTGGGGCTCATTGACACCGCCGCGCAGGTGACGTGCATCAGCACGGGTCTCGTGCAGGGCCTTCGGCTCGAACCGGTCGGGGATGCACAGCTGTACACCGCGGACGACGATCGTCCCACTCCCACCAACGTGTACGCAGTCACGATTCAAGTCGGCTGGCAGCTACGTTCGCCGCCGAACCCGATTCCTCTTGTCGTGTACAGGGCGGCTCCTGCCGGAGTGGATGTACTCGTGGGACTTGATGTGCTTCGCAACGGCAAGCTGATCCTGGATGGTCCTAAGGGCGAGTACGAGTTGTTCCTGCCGCGAACCGCCGGTTCCCTCCCGCTGGGCTGAGGGCGGGGAGGGTCTTGTGGGGGTTCATGATTCCCTGAGGGTCGAGGGCGTTCTTGATGGAGCGCATCAGGTCCCACTCGACGGCGGGTTTCTGTGGCCATATGCGGTCCCGCAGGAGTTGGCCGATGCCGTGCTCGGCACTGAGGGTGCCTCCGAAGCGGAACGTAGCTTCGTCGATGCGCTCCTGAAGCTTGTCGCGCGCGGCGATGAACGGCTCGACCTGGTCGTCGCTGGTGGGTAGGACGTACAGGTGGATGTTTCCGTCGCCGACGTGGCCGAACCCGTAGGTCAGCGCACCGGGCGCCAGCTCGGCCGCGATGCGGCGGACCTCGTCGTGGTAGGGGCCGAGGCGGTCTATCGGTACCGCGTTGTCGAACTTGAGACCGTGCTCGTGCTGCGCCCACAGGAACATCGGGGACAACTCGTCACGGATGGTCCACAGACGTTCGGTGTGTTCCTCCGTCACAGCCACGGCCGCGTCGGTCACCCAGCCGCGCTCGGATGCCTCGGCAAGGAACGCCCCCAGCCGCTCCGACACCGGCTCGGCCGAGGCCAGCCGCAACAGGACGTAGAACTCGGCCCGGGTCTGCAGGGGACGGGAGAGGCCGAGCTTCTCACACACCCTCGCGAGCCCGACGTCGGGGACGAGCTCGAACGCAGTCACATCGCCGCCGCAGCGGGCGGAGGCCAACTCCAGCAACCGCATCAGGCTGCCGAGTCCGGATATGGCGGCCAGGGCGCTCTGGGTGTGGGGCGTGGCCGGGTGCAGGCGCAGCACTGCCCGAGTCACCACCCCGAGGGTGCCCTCCGCGCCGATGAAGAGATGCTTGAGGTCGTAGCCCGATGAGTCCTTGCGCAGGGCTCGCAGCCCGTCCCATACCCGTCCGTCGGCCAGGATCGCCTCGAGGCCGAGGACGTTGTCGCGCATGATGCCGTAGCGCAGCACGTTGTTGCCGCCGGCGTTGGTGGCGACAGCCCCGCCGACGGTGGCCGTGCCCCGAGCCCCCCAGTCCGGCGCGAACAGGCGGTTGGCCGCAGCCGCGGTTTGCTGCACTGCCTCGATAGTGGCGCCGGCCTCAGCGGTGATCGTCCATCGATCGGGGTCCACCGACACGATGCGGTTCATGCGGCTCATCGACAGCACGATCGACGGCCGTTGCGGGATGTCGGCCCCCTCGCCAGTAGCGGAGAGAGCCGGAGGGCCGGAGTCGCCGAGTGCCGCGGGAACAGCCCCGCCAGACATGCCCGTGTTGCCGCCTTGGGGCACGATGGCTATCCCTTGCGCGGCGCACGCCCGCACCACCAGAGATGTCTCCTCGACCGAGGCAGGCCGCACGACGGCCAGGGCCTCGCCGGTGAACAGGCCCCGCTGGCCGGTCAGGTAAGGAGCGGCGTCAGAGCCAATCAGAACCCCGGCCGGCCCGAGATCGGAGCGCAGATGGGCCATGAACGTCATCGGCGGGCCACCCTAATCCCGAGGTCGCCGCCCCCCGGCTGTGGAGCACTCAGGTTGGACTGCCGTGGTGGCCGCAATCGCGGCCTATAGCTTGCCGGCCATGCTTGATGTGGACTCGCCGGCTCCCGACTTCGAGGCGCCCGACCAGCACGGCAACATCGTGCGCCTGGCCGATCTGCGGGGCAGCTGGGTGGTGCTGTGGTGGTACCCCAAGGCCTCCACGGCGGGTTGAACCAAGGAGGGCAGGGGGTTCCGTGACCGAGCCCCGGAGTTCGATGCAGCCGGCGCAGTCGTGGTCGGAGCGTCGTTCGACACCGTCGAAGAGCAGCTGGCCTTCGCCGAGGCCGAGAGCTTCCCCTACGCGCTGATCAGCGACCCCGACAGGTCCGTCGGCCGGCGCTATCACGCCGAGCGCGAGCCGGGGGAGGACTACTACGAGTACGGCCTGCCCCGCCGCATCACCTATCTGATCGATCCCGGGGGCAGCATCGCGGCGGCCTATGACCTCGCGGGCCAGGACCTCGCCGTCCATGCCGCGCAGGTACTAGCAGACATCGCAGCCCGTTCCTGACGAGGGTCACCCCGTCGATTCGACTGCTGGAACCCGGCACGCCGGGTCGCGCCGGTCTAGGCGGCGTTGTCGTAGACGGCCTTCTCGAAGTCGAGGAACCCTCCCACCGAGGTGGGGTCGGCGAAGGGGAAGATCTGGGTGGCCCAGAAGCCGCCCACTCCGTTGGCCCGGTCGATCCAGAAGTACAGGTTGGCGAGCCCGGCCCACGCCAGCGCACCCGCGGGCCGGCCGGTGGGCGCCTCCTCCTCGTTGATCATGAAGCTCAGCGCCCAGGTCTTCGGCATGCCCGGGAAGAACTCGGCGTCGTTGGACAGGCGCGGGTTCGACACGGGAAGGACCGTCTTGGCCACCTCGGTGGCGCCGAGGCCGGGCAGCATCTTGATGAACATGCCCTCGGGCAGGTGGTTCCGGCACGCCATCTCGACGGTCTCGGGCCTGAGGATCTGCTCGCCGCCGGGTGCGGCTCCGTCGTTGAGCCACATGCGGATGAACTTGGCGTAGTCCTCGGCCGTGCCGTAGAGGCCGTGGCCGGCCATGTGGATCTCCGGGTCGGGCGGCAGCTCCACCCCTGGCAGCGGTATGAGCGACCCGTCGGAGTCCTCGCGGGCGTGGATCGTCGCCATGCGCTCCCGCATCGCCGGGGTCATCGAGAAGGCAGTCGAGTCCATGCCCAGCGGCCCCAGGATCCGCTCCGCGAACACGTCGCCGAGCCGCTTGCCGGTGATGCCCTCCACCACCAAGCCGGCCCAGTCGATGTTGGAGCCGTACTCCCACTGCTCGCCGGGATCGAAGAGCAGGGGCGTCTCGATCGAGGCGTACGAGGCCTCCACCACCCACGGTTGACCCTGCTCGTTGGCCAGCCTCGTGTACGTCTCGTTGAAGAAGTCGTAGGTGAGCCCGGCAGTGTGGGTCAGCAGCTGGCGCGTCGTGATGTCGCTCCTGGGCGGGCGCAGTCTGGGCGCCCCGTCGTCGTCGAATCCCTCGAGCACGCCCAGCCCGCTGATCCTCGGCACATACTCCTTCGCAGGGGCGTCAAGGTCCAGGTCGCCCTGCTCGACCAGCTGCAGGCAGGCGGTGCCGCCGATGGCCTTGGTGGTCGAGAAGATCGCGCACACCGTGTCGGTGGTGAAGGCATCGCCCCCGAGAACGCGCTCGCCCCGAGCGCCCGCATAGATGACGCCGTCGCGGTCGGTGGCGACCGCAGCGACGCCGGGCACGCGCGGCGACCCCGATACAACGCCATCCAATACCGCGTCAGCGGCTGAATTCAGGTCACCCATCTCATCTCTCCTCCGTGCGATGACCAATCTGGAGTTCAACCCTTTCATCGCTTGCTGCTGACCGACCACTCGCGCGCCCTAAACCGGGCGAGGTTCTGGTGCTGCTCGCGATCACTCGGCATCCTTGCCGCGTGCCGCCTGATGACGCCGTGTCGCTAGGTTCGTCGGCGTGATCGGCGGTGCACCGCTTGATGGTCTGCGAGTCGTCGAGGGCTCGGCCTTCGTGGCTGCGCCCTCCGGGGGCATGGCACTGGCCCAGCTCGGGGCCGAGGTCGTGCGCTTCGACAGGATCGGCGGCGGCATCGACCACGGCCGCTGGCCTCTCACCGCCGAGGGGCGCTCGCTGTACTGGGCCGGCTTGAACAAGGGCAAGAAGTCGCTGGCCGTCGACCTCGCCAACCCTGCTGCCCACGAGCTGCTGGCCGAGCTGATCGGCTCGGCGGGGACGTTCCTCACGAATTTCCCGGCCCGGGGCTGGATGGCGCCCGAGCGTCTGGTCGCTCGCCGGGCCGACCTGGTGATGGTGGCCATCACGGGCAACCGCGACGGCACCACTGCGGTGGACTACACGATCAACGCGGCGATGGGGTTCCCGATGGTGACCGGCCCCGCCGGCGGCACGGAGCCCATCAACAGCGTGCTGCCGGCCTGGGACCTGCTGTGCGGCCAGACCGCGGCGGTGGGGATCCTGGCCGCCGATCGTCGCCGCCTGCTCACGGGTGCGGGCTCGGTGATGACTCTGGCATTGAGCGATGTGGCGCTGGCCGCGACGGCTGCGCTGGGCTATGTGGGCGAGGTTCAAGTCAATGGGACGGAGCGGCCGCGCTGCGGCAACGACCTGTACGGGGCGTTCGGCGCAGAGCTGTCCACCGTCGACGACCGGCGCTTCTACGCCGTCGCCATCAGCCGCCGGCAGTGGGACGCGCTGCTGGAGGCCACGGACAGCGCCGCGGCCGTCGCCGAGATCGAGGCGGCTCGGGGTCTCGACTTCGGCGACGAGGGCGACCGTTTCGAGGCACGCCAACAGATCAAGGCGGCCATGCAGGCCTGGACCGGAGACCGGCCCTTCATCGAGGTGGCTGAGCGTCTCGACGCCTGCGGGGTGTGCTGGGGCCCGTACCAGACCTTCACCGAGCTGGTTGCCCGCGACCCGCGCTGCTCACCGGCCGGGGGGCTGTTCGTCGAGGTGGATCAGCCCGGCATCGGCCGGTACCTGGCCCCGGTCTCGCCCCTGACCCCCACCGACGTGGGTGGCTGGACGATGAGCGAGGGGAGCACGGACGCGGTGGCTCCGGTTCTTGGCGAGCACAGCGACGAGGTGCTGGCCGAATGGCTCGGCCTCTCGAGCGCCGACATCGGCAGGCTCCACGACGAGGGGATCGTCTCAGGCGCCGACGGAGGCTGAATCGGCCTTCAATCGGCGTTCAGTAGTCGCTCTTGCACGGATTGTATACCGCTGCTAAATTGTATACCGATGCTCGAAGCCTACGAGACCTTCGCAACATTGATGGGGTCCACGACATGGATGGAGCACGGACGCTGCGTGGGTGAGAGCGGCTTGTTCTTCGCACCTTTCGCGGAGCGGCCCGAGGCCAGGGTGCGCCGTGAGGCCCGGGCCCGGTCGATATGCGAGCAGTGCTCCGTGCTGCTCGCCTGCCGTGACTATGCGCGCCGGAACCGCGAGCTGGGCTTCTGGGGCGGTGAGAGCGAATCGGAGCGAGCCGAGGCGGGATTCGCTCCGACCACGCCGATCGTCGGCCGCAAACGGGTGGCCGAGGAACGAGCCCGCGACGCCATGCGTCGCGTCCTGTAGATCAGCGGCGCTGGCTACGCTCGCCCGGCTAGCCGGAGCGGTCCCGTGACGCTGCGGGCTCGAGCACAATCACCAGGCTGCCCACATGGCGCTTGGCGGTGAAGGCCTCCTGTGCGGCGTGGATCTCCTCCAACGGGTAGGTGCCGCCCACCACCGGCCTTACCTCCCCCCGCTCGATGTAGCCGACGAGATCGGCGAACACCTGAGGGGCATAGACGGTCGCGCCGTGCAGCTGGAGGTCGTTCAGGTACAGGGTGCGCAAGTCGAGATCCACAACCGGTCCGGCGATGGCGCCGGAGGTGACATAGCGCCCACCCCGGCACAGCGCCTCCAGCCAACCCGGGAAGCTGCCGCCGCCGACGACGTCGGCCACCACGTCGAAGCTGCCCCCGTTGGCTGCGGTGGCCGCCGCGACGACGTCCTCGGATTCCCGGGCTATCACCGCGTCGGCGCCCAGGTCGCTCACCGCTGCCCGCTTGGACGCGCCGGCGACGGCCACCACCCGGGCCCCGCGGCGCTTGGCCAGCTGCACCAATGCGCTGCCCACGCCGCCGGAAGCGCCCGGGACCGCGATCGTCTCGCCCGAGCGAAGGTCCGCTCGCTGGAGCATGTGCTCCGCGGTCGACCACGAGCAGGCGAAGCTGGCCAACTCGACCTCCGTGAGCCCGACCGACACCGGATACACGTTCTCTTGCGGGACCGTGCAGTACTCGGCGTACCCGCCGTCGCGCTCGCTGCCCAGATAGCCGGCGAGGTCGCGATCGGCAGGACGGTCCCGATCGCGCAGCCACGGGTCGATCAGCACCCGGCGGCCCACCAACCCTGAGTCCGCTCCCTCACCCGCCGCCACTACCACGCCCGAGATGTCGGCGCCCTGGATCCGGGGGAAGGACAGGCCGCCGCGACCCCAGGCCGAATCGGTGGGATCAGCCTCGGCGAACCCTTGCGAAGACGTGGCCGAGGCGACCGAGCGGCTGTACCAGCCGACACGGGTGTTGATGTCGGTGTTGTTCATGCCGCAGGCCGCCACCCGCACCAGCACGTCGCGGGGGCCGGGACTGGGCACGGGCACGTCGTCGCGCACCTCCAGCATCTCGGGCCCGCCTGTGCCCAGCAGCAACGCGGCCCGCATCACCGCGGGCGGATCAGAACCGGTCACGGCGGTCGACGGCTCCGATCATGGCGCGAGCCGGTGCGCGTGCATGGCCTGGTAGTGGGGCAGGCAGGCGGCGTAGGCGTCTCTGAGGAGCTGGTTGTGGTCGATGGCCACATAGTCGCGCTTCTGGCGCGACAGTGTCGTGGACTCGGCGAGATTGTCATGCCAAGTGCCGGTCTCGTACCAGGTGAGTTCGGACGCCTCGGTGGTGGCCCACTGCAGCGCCTCCGGCTTGAAGCCGATCCCCACTGCCTCGCACCATGCCGTGGTCACGCCGCTGGGATCGTCCAGCATGTCGTCGGCGTCGATGACGGGAGGCGGGGCGCCGGTCCGCTGCGTCACCAGGTCGAACAGCGCCCGCTGCTCGGCGAAACCCGTCTCGTCCAGGGTGAAGTCCGACCACTGGCCGTACATCGAGGTCAGCGCCTTGGCTGGGTCGCGGATCAAGAAGGAGTGATTGAAGGCGTCCAGGAACGGCACCTCCGGGTCGCCGGGACCGCCGGCCGGGGTCACCCAGTCGTGCATGTGGGCGACGTAGTGGGGGAAGTCCTTCATGAACACCGGTCCCCTCCTCGCGGCCGACACGAGGTCCTCCCAGACCGACTCGTAGCTGAGCTCCGGCCGGCGCTGGATGTGGCTGTCGGGCGGGCGGGTGTCGTTGCCGATCGAGTACCAGACCTCGCCGAAGGGCTCGTGCGCGATCTCGTGATCGCCGCGCTGGCTCATCATCCGCTCGAAGGCGGTCGAGGTCGAGCGGGGCACCGCCCACAGCACCAGGATCGGGATCATGGGGTTCGCTCCCTCCGTTAGGTTCGCAGCCGGGTGTTTGTCGGATCGTGGACGGCCTCGTCCAGCACGCGGGCCGGCCGCAGGTCACCAACCACCCGGACCTCCAGCGCTGTGCCGGGCTCGGCGTGCTGGGGGGCCAGGTAGGCGAATGCCAGACTCTGGCCGGTGTGGAAGCCGTAGGCGCCGGAGGTCACCAGGCCGACGGCCCGCCCGCCGGCGTAGACGCCGTCGGCTGCGTGCACATCGGCGTCGCCGGCTTCCACGGCCAGATAGGCAAGCCGCCACCGGTAGGGCTCCTCACCTGAGGCCGCGCCGGCCCGGCGGGCCAGGAGCGCGTCGCGGCCCACGAAGTCGCCCTTGTCGACCTTCACGAACCGGTGCAGCCCGGCCTCGTCCGGGTTCACGTCGTGGGTGAGCTCGCGGCTGGTGAAGTAGCGCTTCTCCATGCGCAGCGAGTCCAGCGCATGGTTGCCCGCGTCGGCCACCCCCAGCGGCTCGCCCGCAGCCCAGAGCGCGTCGTAGACGGTGCCGAGATCCTCGACCGGCATATGGAGCTCCCAACCGAGCTCGCCGGTGAACCCCACCCTCAGGGCCCGCACGTTCGGCACGCCGGCCACCGTGATGACCTGCGCCCGCAACCATCCGAAATTCTCGTTGCCCAGATCGGCGTCGGTGAGGCCGGCAAGCAGTCGCCGGGTCTCGGGCCCGGTGACGTTCAGCACCCCCAGCTCCATCGACCGGGTCACCAGCTCGGCGTCGGCGCCGCTGGGCCAGTGCGTCTCGAAGAACTCCCGATCCTTGCCCTCGCCGGCGGCGGCCGACACCAGGTAGAGATGGTCGGCAGCCAGGCGGGTGACGGTCAGCTCGCTCTCGATGCGGGCCTGCGGCGTCAGCAGGTATGTCAGGCCGATGCGCCCCACCGCGGGCACGGTGTTGGTGGTGAGGTGATCGAGCACTGCGGCCGCGTCGGGACCTATCAGGTCGAACTTGGCGAAGGCGGTGGCGTCGAGGATCCCGACCCGCTCCCGAACGGCCCGGCACTCCTCGGCCACGGCGTCGAACCAGCCGGTGTGGCGGAACGAGACCATGTCCTGCTGCGGCAGCCCGGCCGCGGCCGGGAACCACTTGGGCCGCTCCCAGCCGTAGACCTGGGTGAACACCGCGCCCTTGGCGTGCAGGCGCCCGTACAGGGGGGTGGTGCGATAGGGCCGTCCGGCCGGCCGCTCGAGTCCGGGCAGCGGTGTCTGGTGGCGGTACTGGTGGTCCTCAGCCCCCTTCACCCGGCCGTAGGACATGATGTCGGCGCGGTCGATGTAGCCGAACCGGCGGGCGTCGTAGGCCCGCACGCTCACGCCGGTGGTGCCGTGGACCATCCAGCGGGCCAGCTCCCGGCCCAGACCCGGACCGTCGGCGATGCCGACCTGCACGCCGACCATCTGCCAGAAGTTGGGCACACCCGACGGGCCCAGCAGCGGCTCCCCGTCGGGCGGGTACGAGATTGCGCCGCAGATGACCTGCTTGATGCCCAGCGGCTCCAGCACCGGCATGCACTCGAAGGCCCGGGCCAGCCACAGGCCGACCCGGTCGAAATCAGCGTCGAACAAGGGGTTCTCCAGCGACCAGTCCGGTCCGTCGCCGTCGTGCCAGACGGCTTCCGCGCCGGCCTGCTCGTAGATCCCGATCAGGCCGGACTGCTGCTCCTGGCGCAGGTACCCCGACACGTAGTCGTCGCGCACCACCGGCAGCTCGCGGTCGAGGTCGGCGAACTCGGGCACCGGCTCGGTCAGAAGGTAGGTGTGCAACACATTGGCGATGGGCACGTCGAGCCCGACCATGCGAGCCACCCGGTGCGCGTAGCAGCCGGCCGCGTTCACGACGTGCTCGGCATGCACGGTGCCCCGCTCGGTGTCGACGTCGAAGCTGCCGTCGCGGCGACGCCTGATGCCCAGCACCCGGTTGCGCCGGCTGACGGCCGCACCCAGGTTGCGAGCGGCCCGCACCATGGCGTTGGCCGCGCCGGCGGGATCGACGTGACCGTCGTCGGGCGTGTGGACCGCGCCGAGCATCCCGTCGGTCACGTAGAACGGATGGAGCTGAGCGATCCTCGACGGCGAGACCCACTCCAGGGCGTTGCCCACGTAGGTGGCCGGGCCGAGCTGGGCCCGCAGCCAGTCGACCTCCTCGGCGTTGTAGGCCACCCGCAGGCTGCCGCTGCGATGCCAAGAGGTGGCCACGCCGCTCTCGTCCTCCAGCGAGGCGTACAGCTCGCAGGCGTAGCGGCGGAACTCGGCCAGTGCGTAGCTCGACACCGAGTGGGTGACCTGGCCCGCCGCGTGCCAAGTGGAGCCCGAAGTGAGCTCGGCCTTCTCGACAAGGAGGGTGTCGGTCCATCCCTCGTGGGCGAGGTGGTACAGCGCGCTGGCCCCGCAGATCCCGCCGCCGATGATCACGACCCGGACCGAGTCCGGCAGTCCCGCAGTCACCGGTGCGAAACTTATCCCCTCGGATCGGGCAAACTACGTGATCAAGCGCCGGCCAACCGACGGCGTCAGGACAGGACACAGGAGGCGGATGTGCACTTCTCGCACCCTGCTCTGGCTGCTCCGGAGTTCTACGTGCCCGGCCTGCCCGCCGACTATGTGGCCGAGCGCTACGGGATCAGCGCCGACGAAATCGCCAAGCTCGGCTCCGCGGAGAATCCCCTGGGCGCCTCGCCGCTGGCCGTGCAGGCGATCCGGGAGCGGTTGGACGACCTGCACCTGTACCCGTCCTGGACGGCCGAGCCGCTGCGAGAGAAGATCTCGCTCGTCTACGGCATCGAGCCCGAGCGGGTGATGTGCGGGGCGGGCGAGACCGAGATCATCTCCTGGCTCATCCGGGCGTTCTGCGAGCCGGGCGGGCGCATCCAGATGCCCGGCCCGTGCTTCCCGATCTACCACCTGTTCGCCGAGGCCGAGGACCGGGTGCCGGTCCTGGTGCACGACGCCACCGACCGAGCCACGATGGCGGTGGACGTCGACACCTACATCGAAGCCATCAGCGACGACACCCGGATCGTGTTCGTCACCAACCCGCACAGCCCTTCGGGCACGTGGATGACCGAGCGCGAGGTGCGGCGCGTCGTCGAGGCGGCACCCACCGCGCTGGTGGTCCTCGACGAGGCCTACGTGCACTACTCGGACACTGGTGGGTACATCCACCTGGTCGACGACTATGACAACCTGGTGGTGCTGCGCACGTTCTCCAAGGCGTTCGGCCTCGCGGGCCTGCGGGTCGGTTTCGGTGTCGGACCGAAGCCGGTGGTCGACGCGTGCCTGGCGGTCAAGCCGACGTGGAACATGGGCGTGCTCCAGACGGCCGGCGCGGCCGCCGCGCTCGACGACAAGGACCATCTCGACGCCACTGTGGCGATGATCTCGAAGGGTCGGGACCATGCGCAGGGTCGCTTCGCCGAACTCGACCGCTTCCGGATGGTGCCCGGCAGCCGGTCCAACTTCTTCCTGGTGGAGATCCTGGATCCGGGCACCGACTCCACCACGGTGTTCGATCAACTCCTGGAGCGAGGAGTGATCGTCAAGGACGGCTCGGTGTCGTTCCGGGGCCTCGACCGGCGCTTCCTGCGCTGCGACGCCAACCGGCCCGATCGCATGGACCGACTCGTGGACGCACTGGCGGACCTGCCGTGACCAGCGAAGGGGGCTGGGGCTGTGGCTGACGACAGCGTTACATCCGACCCGCCGCGGCGGCGTGGCCTGGCGGCCCGCTATTACACCGACGGCGAGGTCTTCGCCGCGGAGATGGACCGGGTGTTCGCCCGGAGCTGGGTGATGGTGGGCCACGTGTCGGAAGTCGCCGAGCCGGGGATGGTCATCGCGGCGCGCGTCGGCGATGAGAGTGTGCTGGTGGTCAACGACGCCGGACAGCTCCGGGCCATGTTCAACGTGTGCCAGCACCGCGGCCACGAACTGGTGACGTCAGAGGCGGCCCGTCTCGACCGGATCACCTGCCCCTACCACGCCTGGACGTACGGGCTCGACGGGCGCCTGCTGCACGCCCGCGGCGAGGACGTGGGCGACGTGTGCGTCCCCAGTGTGCGCCTCGGGACCCTGGGCGGGTTCGTCTTCGTCAACCTGTCCGCCGAGGCGGCCGGGCTGGCCGCAACTGCACCCGGAGTGCAGGGCGACCTGCTGGCCCGGGTTCCGGACGCGCCCCGGCGGGTGCTGTCGGCCCGGCTCACCCACGAGATGCGGGCCAACTGGAAGGTGGTGGTGGAGAACTACAACGAGTGCTACCACTGCCCCAACGTCCACAAGTGGTTCACCTCAGGCGTGGTCGCTCCGGGCAGCTACCGGATCGCCTCGGGCGGCTCGGTGATCCACCACGGCGCAGAGCTTCCCAGCCAGCCGCCGGCCTGGACCGGCGGCGACGCCGGCAGCGATGGCGCGGGCAACGTCGAGGCTGCGGGGGCTGGAGCGGGAGCCCGGGCCGGCAACGGCGGTCCCGCCGGGGACGGGTACGAGGCGTTCTTCGTGTGGCCGGTGTCGGCTATCCAGTGCTATCCCGGCGAGGTCGTCAACACCTTCCGCTGGGTGCCGCTGGCCGTCGACAGGACGCTGCTGATCCGCGAGTGGTGGTTCGACACGGTTGATCTGACCGAGGCCCAGTCGCGGCTCGTCTCCGACGACTGGGACAACACCGTCGCCGAGGACTTCGGGATCGTCGAGTCGGTGCAGCGGGGCGTGTCCAGCCGCGGCTACCGGCCGGGACCGTTGATCGAGGACCCGAGCGGCGTGTGCGGGGTGCACAGCGAGAACTCGGTGCGCCACCTCCAGGAACTCCTGCTGGCGTCACTCGGCGAAACGGTGTGATGGCATCCGGGGACTGCCCGGATCCGGGCGATTCGGGCTCCCTGTCCTCCCAACTGGCCGGGTTCCTCAGCGGTTTGCACGGCCGGGTCGGCCCGGCCCACATCGCCGCGGCCTGCAACTGCGTGATCGACACGCTGGGCGCCATCGCCTACGGGGTCGATCAGCCATGGTCGCAGGCCGCGGCCCGCTACGCCCTCACGGCCGGAGGTGAGGGGCCCTCGACCGTCGTGGGGTGGGACGGCAGCGTCACGCCGGCCATGGCCGCCTTCGTCAACGGCGCCGCGGCCCACGCCTTCGAGCTTGACGACGTCCACGAGGAGGCCGTCAATCATCCCGGTGCGGTGGTTGTGCCGGCCGCCCTGGCGGTGGCCGAGGAGACCGGCGCCTCCGGTCCGGCCTTCCTGGAGGCGGTGGTGGTCGGGTATGAGGCCATGGGAAGGGCCGGTTTGGCGGTCGGGCCTCTCTCGCACATGCTGGCCGGCTTCCATCCCACCTCGATGTCGGGAGTGTTCGGAGCAGCCGCGGCGGCCGCCCACCTCCACGGCTTAGACGCGGCCCGCTTGAACGACGCCTTCGGCATCGCCGCCTCGCTCGCTTCGGGGACGATGGAGTTTGCAGCCTCGGGTGGGATGGCCAAGCGGATCCACGCGGGACGGGCCGCCGAGGGCGGCATCATGGCCGCCTCGCTGGCCGCCGACGGGTTCGAGGGGGCTGCCGACGGTCTGGCCGGAACCTACGGGTTCTGCCGGGTGTTCACCGACGATCCCCGTCCCGAACTGCTTGTCCGAGAACTCGGCCGGCGCTGGATGATCGACGAGATCACGATCAAGCCCTACGCGGCCTGCAGCGACGTCCACTCCATGATCCAGGCCACCGCGGAGCTGGTGGCCGCCCACGGCATCACCGCCGAGCAGATCGACCTCATCGCCGTGCACGGGCCGACCAAGGCCGCCGAACTCAACGACATGGACGGCACCACCTCGGTGATGGCCGCCCAGTACTCGGCCCGGTTCAACATCGCGGCCGCAGTGCTGGCCGACCCGGCCGACCCCGGCACCTACCATCCCGACCGCATTGCCGACCCGGCGCTGGCGGCCCTGCAGGCCAAGGTGGCCACAACCGTGCCCGATCCCGCCTTCGACGCCACCTACGCCTGGAAGCAGGGGGCTCGGGTGGAGATCACCACGACCGACGGCCGGGTGCTGGCGCGGACCGTCCACGGACAGCGGGGATCGATGCACGATCCGCTCAGCGATGCCGAGATCGAGCGGAAGTTCCGGATCCTGGCCGGCGGTCGGCTGGCCCCGGAAGTCCCCGAGGCCGTCCGCTCGTTGGTGGATCGCCCGCTCGAGGACCTGACTCGTCACCTTCGACTGGGATGAACGGGCGTGAAACCCGGAATTGGCAGCGTTTTGCTCGCTATGCGTGCGTATTGCTGCCAGTTCGCGGCGGACCGGCGGGTGCCAGGGTAATTGGCAGCGTTTTGCTCGCTATGCGTGCGTATTGCTGCCAGTTCGCGGCGGACCGGTTGGTGCCAGCCGAATTGGCAGCGGTGGGGGCCGTTCTTGGAGTTCTCGGCTGCCAGTTCGCGCCGGTCCGGGCTTCCCGGTTGTACGGGCCGTCTCCGGCGGGCAGGCTGAGACGGTGAGCGCGCTTGACTTGAGCGAGGACTTTGCGGGCAGGGCTGGGGCTGCGCTGGTGGTGGGGGGCAGCGGCGGCCTGGGCTCGGTGATCGCGGCGGAGCTGGCCGCCCGCGGCAGCGAAGTGGCCCTCACGTACCGCAGCAACGCCGACGCGGCTGCCGCCACTGCAGCCGCCATCGAGCAACTCGGGCGCCGGAGCTGGGTCGCGACCGTCGACCTCACCGATGACGAGGAGGTGGCCGCGGCAGTTGCGGAGTTGGCCGGCGCGGCGGGCGGCCTGCACACCATGGTGTACGCGGCCGGCCCTCACGTTCCGCAGCTACACATGAGCCGGACGGCGTCCGCGGCCATGAGGGCTCAGCTCGACGCCGACGCGGCCGGGTTCTTCGCCGCAGCGTCGGCCGCGCTGCCTCACCTGCGCCAGTCCAGGGGCAGCATCGTGGCCGTCACCACGGCCGGTCTCGGCCGGTTCCCGGTGCGCGACGGCTTGAGCACCGTTCCCAAGGCGGCCGTCGAGGCCGCGGTTCGAGGTCTGGCCGCCGAGGAGGGGCGCTTCGGCGTGCGGGCCAACAGCGTCGGCCCCGGGATGCTGAGCGACGGCATGGCCCAGCGCCTGATGGCCGCGGGCGACCTGGACGACAGGGCGCTCGACGCGGCTCGGGCCAACATCCCCATGGGCAGCTTCGGCACCGCGGCCGACATCGCCGAGGCGGTGTGCTTCCTGGCCTCGGACCGGGCCGGCTACATAACCGGACAACACCTGGCCGTCGACGGCGGCTACACGATCTGAGCGCCGGCTCGGGCCCTCCACCGCGCCGGCTCGGGTAGCGTCGGAGCGATGTACCCAGGAGCACACGCCGCCGCCAACCCCGACAAGCCGGCTGTCATCATGGCCGGGTCGGGGGACACGATCACGTACGCCCAGCTCGAAGCGGAGGCCAACCAGGTGTCACGCCTGTTCCGGGAGGCCGGACTGGCCCCCGGAGACCATGTGGCCTGGTGCCTGGAGAACCACCGCAACTTCCTGCCCTTGATGTGGGGGGCGCACTACGCGGGGCTGATCTACACGCCCATCAGCAGCCGTCTCACCACCGACGAGATCGCCTACATCGTCGACAACAGCGGCGCTCGGGTCTTCATCACTTCGCAGTACAAGGCCGTGCAGGCCGCCGAGTTGGTCGACCGGACGGACGGGGTCGAGCTGAGGCTCATGATGGACGACGTCATCGACGGGTACGGCAGCTACGAGCAGGCTCTAGCCGGGGCGTCACCGGAGCCCCTGGAAGTCCGGGTGGCCGGCACCGACATGCTCTACAGCTCGGGCACCACCGGGCGCCCCAAGGGTGTGCTCAGCGCCTACGAGGCGGTGCCCATCGAGGAGACGGAGTCGGTGGTGGCCATGATGTGCGTGCTGCTGCTCGCCATGTCCGACGAGTCGGTCTACCTGTCGCCCGCGCCCCTGTACCACGGCGCGCCTCTGCGCTTCACCATGGTCAACCACATCCTCGGCTCCACCGCGGTGATCATGGAGCGCTTCGACGCCGAGCAGTTCCTGGCCGCGATCGAGCGCTACTCGGTGACCCACACCCAGGTGGTGCCGACCATGTTCGTGCGGATGCTGAAACTGCCCGACGAGAAGCGGCTGCGCTACGACCTGTCGTCGCTGGTGTCTGTGCTGCACGCGGCCGCGCCCTGCCCGGTGGAGGCCAAGCACCGGATGATCGAGTGGTTGGGCCCGATCATCAGCGAGTACTACGCGGGCACCGAGGGCAACGGGGCCACCTTCTGCGACAGCGAGCAGTGGCTGGCCCACGAGGGCACGGTGGGAGTCCCGATCCGCGGCGAGGTTCACATCGTGGATGAGGCCACCGGCACCGAGGTGCCCGCCGGCGAGGAGGGTGCTGTCTACTTCGGTGGGGGGGACACCTTCGAGTACCACCTCGACGATGAGAAGACCCGCAACTCCCGGCTGCCCAACGGCTGGTCGACCATCGGCGACGTGGGGAAGGTGGACGAAGACGGCTTCCTGTACCTGACCGACCGCAAGGCGTACATGATCATCGCCGGCGGGGTGAACGTGTACCCCCAGGAGGCCGAGAGCCTGCTGACCATGCACCCCGCAGTGCTGGACGTGGCCGTGATCGGCGTGCCCGACGACGACCTGGGCGAAGTGCCCAAGGCGGTGGTCCAGCCCATGGAGATGCCCGCCGGCGATGAGGCTGAGGCCGAGTTGGAACGCGAGCTGATCGACTACTGCCGGGCCAGCCTGGCCTCGGTCAAGTGCCCCCGCACGGTCGACTTCCGCGGCGAGCTGCCCCGGGACGAGACGGGCAAGCTCTACAAGCGCCTGCTGCGCGACGAGTACTGGCAGGGACAGAACCGCCGCATCTAGCCATCAGCCCGGCCCGGTTCGGTGCTGTCAGTCGATCTTGAGGACCCGGGCGGCGTTGTCTCGCAGGAACTTGGGCCAGACCCGGTCGCGGAAGCCGACGTTGGGCATCTCGGTCATGATCCGCTGTAGCGACAGGCCCATCGGGAAGTAGCCGGCGTACATGACCTTGTCGGCGCCCCGGGTGTTGGCGTAGTCGATGATCGCCTTCGGGTAGTGCTTGGGCGCGAACGCCGAGGTCGAGTAGTGCAGGCCGGGCCATTTCAGCATCAGCTTCACGGCTAGCGCCTCCCAGGGCTCGCAGCCGTGGCGGGTGACCAGGGTCAGCTCCGGGAAGTCGTACATGACCCGGTCGAGGCGCTCCACGTGCTGGCAGTCCATGGGCAGCCGCGGGCCGGGCACCCCCGCGCACACGAAGATGGGGACATCGAGCTCGCAGCACGTTGCGTACACCGGGTACCACTTGGCGTCGTCGATGGGGATCTGCGGGAAGCACCCGGCCGGGAAAGTGCCCACTGCCCGGATGTCGTAGGCCTCCTTGCAGTGGCGGATCTTGCGCACCGCGCCCATCACGTCGTTGGCGTCGGCCTGGCAGGTGGCCACGAACCGGTCGGGATGGTCGGCCAGAGCCTTGCGGTTCACCTCGCCCTCGCAGCCGATCAGGCCCCACTCGACGCCGTAGGCGTCCATCTCGCTCAGGGTGAGTGCGATGGGATCGTCCGCGCCGTACTTCTCCTTGGGCACACCCTTGAACATGTACTCCACCGGGAAGTCGAACTCGGCCGACTCGGAGTCCTTGAGCTGCTTGCGGATGAACTCGTAGTGCTCGAAGTCCTTGGCGGGGAAGCCGATCATCGTGTCGACGATCCCCGCGTCGGTCGGCATTGGCATGGTGTTGGCTCCGTTCGTTATGGGCCGGACTTGCTCGCCGGCCCGCTCGACCTCTAGTTGCGGGGCACGTCGCGCCAGGGGATCTCCTTGTCCACCCTGGGCTCGCCGGGCAGACCCAGCACCTGCTCGCCCAGGATGTTGCGCATGATCTCGCTCGTGCCGCCCTCGATGGAGTTGGCCCGAGCCCGCAGGAAGCCGTGGTGGGCGTCGCCGAACTTGCCGTCGAGAGAGACTGCGGTGGGCCGGCGGAACCCGTAGTCGTAGTCCACCATCCCGCCGGCGCCCTCCAGGTCGATCACCTTGGATGTGAGGGCCTGGTTGAACTCGGCCAGCATCAGCTTGCTCACCGATCCCTCCGGTCCGGGGTTGCCGGCCCGGGCGTTCTGGAAGGCCCGGACGTTGGTGAGCCGCAGAGCCTCGCCCCGCACCCACAGCTGCATCA
The DNA here is from genome assembly GCA_965203635.1 of Candidatus Aldehydirespirator sp. Taxonomy (GTDB): domain Bacteria; phylum Actinomycetota; class Acidimicrobiia; order Acidimicrobiales; family Aldehydirespiratoraceae; genus Aldehydirespirator. The sequence continues at coordinate 209,770 of OZ241903.1, read as the reverse complement.
CCTCGTCGCGGTGGGCCTTGGTGCGCACCGCCGGATCCATGTTGTGGTAGGCCTCCAGCAGGTTGCCCAGCGGCCCCTCGCGGCCGGTGGTGGCTCCGCCCACCGCGCCGCCGATGGCGGTCCTCTCGTTCATCAGCGTGGTGAGCGCCACCCGCCAGCCCTCACCGACCGCACCGATCCGGGCCGCGTCGGGCACCCGCACGTCGGTCATGTACACCTCGTTGAACTCGGCCTCGCCGGTGATCTGGCGCAACGGCCGAACCTCCACACCGGGGGCTCGCATGTCGAGCGCGAAGTAGGTCAGACCCTTGTGCTTGGGCAGCTCCGGGTCGGAGCGGGCCACCAGCATTCCCAGATCGGCGACGTGGGCCAGCGTGTTCCACACCTTCTGGCCGTTGACGATCCACTCGTCGCCGTCGCGCTCGGCCCGGGTGCCCAGCCCTGCGAAGTCCGAGCCGGAGCCGGGCTCGCTGAACAGCTGGCACCACCGCTCCTCCCCGGTGAACAACGGGCGCAGGTAGCGGCGCTTCTGCTCGTCGGTGCCGTGGGTGAGGATGGTCGGGCCGATCAGCATCATGAAGAACGTGGAGGGGTCGGCGGGCTGGGCGCCCGCGGCCCGCAGCCGCCGATCAACTGCTCGCTGGAGTCGGCGGGACAGGCCGAGCCCGCCGAAGCCCGGCGGATGGTGCACCCAGGCCAGGCCGGCGTCGTACTGGTGGCCCCGGAACTCGATGTGGCTCTCGGTGGCGGGGTCGTGGTCGGTCAGCAAGGCATCGACGGCCTCGTCGGCGATGCGGGTCTGCTCGGCCGTATCGGCGGATGCGTCAGTGACTGTCATGGTGTGATTCTCCGGTGGACGTTGCGGTCACGGTCCGGTCGGCGTCATGCTTGGACTATGCATTCTTACTCCCGCCAGTCCCTTATCGACACCACTGAGGCCTGTTTCGCCGAGATTTCGGACTTGTGCGCCGACCTCTCCGACGAGGAGTGGACGGTGCAGTCGCTGTGCCCCGACTGGACGGCACGCCAGGCCATCGGCCATGCCGTCGGGGTAGAGGATGTGATCTCCGGATGGGAGATCAGCACCGACAACATGCCGCCGTTCGAGAAGATGGTGGCGCTCACCGAAGGCTCCGCAGGCATGTCCGCGGCCGAGTTCGGTGCCAGGGTGGCCGAGATCTTCAACGCTCGCCGGTCGGACCTGGCCGCGCTGAGCGACGAGGACATCGGGCGCCAGTCGTGGACACCGGTGGGGGTGCAGAGTTACGGGGGCTTCCTGGCCATCCGCATCTTCGACATGTGGGTCCACGTGCGCGACTGCACCATCCCGCTGGGACGGGCCACCGACGACAGCGGCCCCGCGGCCGAGATCGCCTTCGATCAGGTGGAACGCTCGATCGGCTACATCATGGGCAAGCGGGTCGGCCTGCCCGACGGCATGAGCCTGCGGGCCGACATCACCGGGCCGGTGCAGCGCCAGATGGCGGTGGCGGTGGACGGCCGGGCCAAGGCCGTGGATCCCGGGTCGCTGGAGGCGCCCGACGTGGTGCTCACCGCCGACTCGCTGACTTTCATCATGCTGGCCTGCGGCCGCATCGACCCCCAGTCCAAGATCGACGACGGCTCGATCTCCTGGAGCGGCGACGCCCACTGGGGCGAGCACGCGGCCCGCAGCCTCCGCTTCACAATGTGATGACGCCCGGCGGCGGCCCGCCCGCCGGTGCCGACGACTGGATGGCCCTGGTCGAGCAGACGCTGCGAGGCCGGGACCTAGCCGAGCTCGCCAGCGCCACCCGCGACGGCGTCGAGATACTGCCGCTGTACACCGACGGCCCGGATCGACCCGCAGCGGCGGCCGCGGCCGCGGCCGACCCGCGGCGTTCCGAGGAGGGCTGGGACGTTCGCCAGCACCATGGGGCTGGGTCGGTCGGCGACGGGCTGGGCGGGCTCAGGCTCGGGATCGAAGAGGATCTGGCGGGCGGCGTGACATCGTTGGATCTCGACCTTCCGGCCGATGTCGGTGTCGACGGGCTCGACCGCCTGCTGGGAGAGGTCGACCTGGCTGTGACGCCGTTGGCGCTGGCCCCCCACGCGCGGCTGGGTGCGTCTGAGGCCCTTCTCGCGCTGGCGGCCCGTCGAGGCAGGGGTCTCGCGCCGGGCAGCTCGCTCGGCATCGATCCGCTGGGGGAGTGGGCCCGCTCGGGTCACGGCGCCGGCTGCGACGAAGCTGCCTCCTGGGCGGCCTCGGCGGCGATCAGTTCGGGAGTTCGGGTGTTCGGCGTGGACGCGATGCGCTACACGGAGGCTGGCGCGACCGAGGCCCAAGCGTTGGGCTGGTCCACCGCGACCGGCGTCGCCTACCTACGGTCGCTGGTTGAGGCGGGCATCCCGGTGGACCCCGCAGCCGGAATGATCGGGTTCCGCATGGCGGCCACAGCCGAGGTGTTCGTCACGATCGCCGCACTGCGGGCCGCTCGGATGATGTGGGCACGGGTGGTGACAGCCAGTGGCGGCACCGAGGAAGCGGGCCGCCAGTACCAGCATGCGGTGACCGCGGCCCACACCTACAGCCGCCGCGATCCGTGGGTCAACCTGTTGAGAGGTGCCTCCGCGGCCCTGGCGGCCGGAGTCGCCGGTGCCGACGCGGTGACCGTGCTGCCCTTGGACCATGCGTACGGGACTGTCGATGCCGACGGTGCTCTGGGCCGCCGGCTGGCCCGCAACACTCAACTCCTGCTGCTGGAGGAATCGCATCTCTCCCGGGCCGCCGACCCCTCGGGCGGGTCGTTCTACGTTGAGTCGCTCACCGAGCAACTGGCTTCGGAGGGGTGGCGGGTGCTGCAGGAAGTCGAGGCGTCCGGCGGTATCGAGGCCGCCATCAGCAACGGAGCGCTGGCTGTCGCCATAGAACAGAGTTGGCGATCCCGTCTGGGAGCGTTGAGAACCCGGAGCGAGCGGCTCACCGGGGTGAGCGAGTTCCCCCTGCTGGACGAGCCCGCTCCGGCAGCCGTCGCAGGCTTCGACGAGGCCCCGGGTGCCGCGGGCCTGCCGGTCCGGCGCTTGTCCGAGCCCTACGAGGACCTACGTGACGCCGCCGACCGCCATCGGATGGCCACCGGTGAGCGTCCCGCGGTCTGGGTGGCCGCGCTGGGATCGGCCTCGGACCATTCGGCTCGCACCGCTTGGGCGCAGAGCCTGCTGGCCGCGGGCGGCATCGAGGCCAGAGGCGAAGCCGGTGTGGACTCGCCCATTGCGGCTGCTGCGGACTTCGCGGCGTCGGGCCTGGCCGCGGCGGTGATCACCGGCAGCGACGACATGTACAACCTGCGGGCTGCAGCCACGGCCGCCGCGCTTGCAGATGCCGGGGCGGTCTTCGTGGCTCTCGTCTGCGACGCCGGAACGTTCGCCGACCGGCGAGACATGCTGGCCGCGGCCGGTGTCAGCGACTTCTGGGAGGAGGGCATCGACGTGGTCGCGGCGCTGGAGCGCCTGCACCGCGTGCTCGGCCTCGGGTGAGCGGCCCCGGTCGAGGCTCGCTCAGTCCTCGAAGACGGGTGGGCGCTTCTCGGAGCGGGCGAGGACGGCTTCCTCGAAGTTGCGAGTGGTCATGCGGACCAGCAGCTGGGCGTTCATCTCCGAACGCATGTGGGCCGCATAGCTCGACGCCTCCAGCCCGGCCCACAGCATCCGCTTGGTGAGCTCCGTTCCCGGCCGGCTGAAGGCGGCGATGCGGGCGCCGATCTCATAGCAGCGGCTCAGCAGGTCGTCGGGGGCCACCGTCTCGCTGACCAGGCCAATGCGGGCCGCCTCGTCGGCATCGACGTCCCGGCCGGTCAGCATGATGTCGAAGGCTCGCGACGAGCCGATCGCTCTCGGCAGCGTGAAGCTCAGGCCCAGCTCGGACGCGGTGAGGCCGTTGTTGATGCCGGCCGCCCGGAAGTAGGCCTCGGTCGACGCGATGCGGATGTCGCAGGCCAGGGCCAGGCACAATCCCCCGCCGATGGCCGCGCCGTTGATGGCCGCGATCACGGGCTGGTGCAGGTCTCCGATCAGCTCGATCACCTCGTGGAGCCGGTCGGCGGCCCGGTGGGCGATGGTTGAACGGGTGAGTCCCTCGATGTAGGGAACCCGGCCCGCGCTCACCATGTCGGCACCGGAGCAGAAGCCGTGGCCGGCGCCGGTGATCACGACGGCCCGCACATCGTTGTCGTTGTTGACGCCGCGCAGGGCATCGGCCAGCGGCACCATCACGTCGAAGGCCATGGCGTTCATGCGCTCGGGTCGGTTGAGGGTGACCAGCGCTATCTCCGGCCGGGGATGATCGATCAGTACGAAGTCATCGGATGAGGGCATGGGGCGAAGGTATCAGCCCCCGCCCCGGTGGCCGGTGCCGGTCCCGGCCGCGGGCTCAGTCGCCGAGGTCGGGCTTCCACGCCGCGCCGTTGATATGGCCGCCGCCGTCGACGAACAGTGTGTTGCCCGTCACGTACCGGCTGGCGTCCGAGGCCAGGAACACCACCACCGGGGCAATGTCGAGGTCTGGATCGCCGATGCGGCCCATCGGGTTGGAAGCATCGGCCGCGGCCAGCAGATCGGGATGAGCGTCCATCACCCGGTTGAAGCTCGCCGACTTGGCCGCCGGGCACACGATGTTGGCGGTGATGCCCCATCCTGCCCATTCCCGGGCCGCGGTGCGGGTTGCCGCCCGCAGCGCCTCCTTGGCCGAGTTGTACTCGACCGTGCCCATGTGGGCGTTGACCCCGTTGAGGGAACACATGTTTATGACCCGGCCCCAGCCGTTGGCCTTCATGATCGGCAGCGCGGCGGCCATGGTCCAGAACGGGCCGTAGAACCCCACCGCCAGAGCACGGCTCATCCCGGCGGCGGACTTGTGCTCCACCCGGCTCACCTCGCCACCACCCCAGGCGTTGTTGACCAGGATGTCCACCGAGCCCCAGCGCTGGGCCGCTCTAGCGACCATGGCCTCGACCGCGGCCCGCTCGCCCACGTCGGTGGAAATGAACTCGCAGGCGTCGCCGAACTCCGCGGCGGCGTCGGTGCCGAGAGCCTCGTCGATCTCGGCCACGAGCACATTGGCTCCCTCGGCCACGAAGGCTCGGGCCACCGACCGCCCGATGCCCTCGCCCGCGCCGGTGACTATCGCGGTTCTGCCTTCGAGCTGTCCCATGGGCTTCCTCCTGACGCGCGCCGGCGCACCATTCTTCCTTTCTTTGGAGCGGCTGCGAACGTTGGCTGGGAGGGGATGCGGCCGGAACATGAAGCAGTTGTCCACCTCTGAGGTGGTTAACCGCTTCAAGTTCGGGAGTGGTAGACAACCGGCACGTCGTCTCCGAGCCGAAGAGGAGTCCGGTGGAGGACCTGCAACAGAGAGCCCAGCGCATCTCGGCCAGACGCAGCTCCATGTGGGTGTACCGCTCCGTGCGCCGCACCATCATGACGGTGCTGTACCCCTACTTCCGGGTGCAGCGCCGCGGCCGGGAGCACCTGGACATCTCCGGACCGGTGATCGTGGCGCCAGTGCACCGGTCCAACCTCGACACACCGCTGCTGTCCGGGATGAGTCGACGCCGGCTGCGTGCGCTGTCCAAGGAGTCCCTGTTCTCCAACCGGTTGTTCGGAGCGTTCCTGGCGGCGCTGGGAGCGTTCCCCGTGCGGCGGGGCGTAGCCGATCGGGAGGCGATGCGGGAGGCGGTCAAGATGCTGGAGGCGGGCGAGCAGATGGTGGTGTTCCCCGAGGGAACCCGCCAGACCGGACCCCGAGTGGAGACGGTGTTCGACGGCATGAGTTACCTCGCGTCCCGCACCGGCGCGGCCATCGTGCCGATCGGCATCGCCGGCACTGAGGCCGCGATGAGCACCGGCACCCGGCTGCCCCGGCCGGTCAGGGTGGCCATGGTGGCCGGACCGCCCATCCGCCCGCCGGAGGGTCGCATGACCCGCCCCCAGATGAGCCGCTTCTCCGAGACGGTGCGCGAGCGCCTCCAGGAGGTCTTCGACGAAGCCCAAGCACTCGCCGGCTGAATCTGGCCGCGGCACGCCGGCTTGATGGCACGGTGTTGGGGTCAGCCCGGCCCGCGGCCGGGGTCGGTTTGCATAGTTTTGAAGAAGACTTCAAACTCGCGCCAAGTTTCAAAGTCTTGGCACGGCTCTCCGGCCCCCCACCTGACTTTGCAAAAGCTTTGAATGCTCTTTCAAACCCATAGCAAATTTCAAACCCTTGGGCTAAACTGTTCTAATGGACTCCGAACAACTGCACGCCCTCATAGCCGGGGGCGAGACCATGACGGTCGAGTTCAAGGGACGGATCGACGCCACCGAACTCGTTGAGGCGGTCGTCTGCTTGGCGAATGCGGATGGCGGCCATGTGCTCGTCGGCTTCGAGGAGAAGACCCGGGCGGTCATCGGAGCAGAGCCGTGGCCAAGAATGGAACTTGAGCCGGTTCGCATCGAGGCTCACATCGCCGCCAATACCGAGCCGGCGTTGCGGGCGTCGGTCGAAGTGCTCTCCGAGGGTGATGGCAAGATTGTCGTCGTCAATGTTCAGTCGGCCGAGACCGTCGTGTCCACGAGTCGGGGCAAGTACCTCCGACGCGCCATCGACGTGCGGGGTCGGCCCCAGTGCCTGCCCATGCGACCCAACGAGGTGCTGGCGCGCGCTAGCAGCACCGGCGAGCGCGACTTCACTCGCACGCCGATTCCGGAACTGAACATCGACGCTCTCGACGTTGTCGAATTCGAGCGTCTTCGGTCGATGATCCGCCAAGAAGACGGCGACGCCGTGCTCGCCGACTTGTCCGACGACGACCTGCTCGCAGCGCTGGAGTTGCGGGACAATGGCGGGCGGCTCAATGTGGCGGCACTGCTGCTGTTCGGCAGCCAAGCGGCGCTGAGGCGGCATGCCCCGTCCTCGGAGGTGGTCTTCCAGCACCTCACGGAGCATCTAGAGGTGCGGGCAAACGACATCGGCCACATCCCGCTGCTGAAGGCCATGGTGGAGTTGTCGGAACGGATCCAGGCTCGTAATTCCCAGGAGGAGGTGGAGGTGGGTCTGTTCCGCATGGCCATACCTCTCTTCGCCGACGTGACAGTGCGCGAACTCATCGCCAATGCCCTGACGCATCGCGACCACTCCTCGTTGGGCCCGACCCGGGTCGTGATCGACGAAGCGGGGCTCGAAGTATCGAACCCGGGCGGATTCCCCGTGGGCGTCACCCTCGCGAATCTGCTCACCACGCCCCCTCGGCCGCGAAACCCGCTGCTTGCCGATGTGTTCAAGCGGGCGGGTCTGGTCGAGCGGGCGAGCAGCGGGATCAGCAGAGTGTTTCTCGGGCAACTCCAGATTGGCCGTCAGCCGCCCGACTACACCCGCAGCAACGCGTCGACGGTAGTTGCGAGGGTCGCGGCGGGACCCGCCGACAGGGAGTTCGCCGGCCTCGTGGACGAGGCGCGCCGCGAGGGCCGACCGTTGACGATGCCGGAACTCCAGGTACTTCACGCTGTGCGCACGGAGCGCTACATCACCGCCCGGGCGGTGGCCGATCTCGTCCAGTGCGACGCGGCGGCGGCGCGGCGGCTGTTGCACAGGCTGACCGAGAAGGGGATCGTAGAACCTCGCGGCAGCGGGAGAGGCCGCGAGTACCACCTGTCCGCGGCGCTCTATCGCCGCTTTGAGGAACACCCGCAGTATGTGCGAGTGCGGGGTTTCGACCGGGTCCAGCAGGAGCAGATGATTCTCACGTTCGTGCGAGCGCACGGATCGATCGCACGCCGACAAGCCGCCGACCTGTGTCAGCTCGACTCGGCAAGCGCCGCCCGCCTGCTTCGCGACCTGCGTGGCAGGGGCGACCTAGTCCTGGTCGGCGAGCGCCGGACGGCTCGCTACGTGCTGCCGGGCAATGACGGCTAGGTCTGCTCTACCGGCGCGGACGGCATGTCAGCGGAGGTGCGTGCTGATGCGGCAGATTCAGTTGACCGACGAACTCCGAGGGGTTCTGGAGTGCGAAGGGGTGGTGCTTGAAGCGGCATTCTGCGACGAGGCCGAGCCTCTGGCGCTCGTCTTCGTCTGCCGGGTGAGCCTCCTTGGAACGAGACCGCTGGCGGATCCGGGCCAGGTTGTGAAGTTCACGGAGAAGTGCTATGCGATACATCGCACCGAGTGTTTGCAGCTCGCCACGCCACAGCACTACCGCGACAACTACGAGGACGCTGAGGGCATCCGCGACGAACTGGAGGCCAAGCACCGAGAGGACGCCGGCCGGTTTCTGTCTCGGTATGGAGCCTCCCCCCTGGGCACACCGGGCCTCGGACCCATCGGCGGGCACGCGACCCATGCCGTTGACAACCTCTGGATGTTCTGCACATCCGTGAAGCCGTCGTCGAACTATCAACTCATCCGGATAGCAAGACGACTCTCCCGCGAGTCCGCGACCACCATCAGGGAACCCTCACAGTTCGCCCGAGAGTTGGGGGCCGCCTTCCTGGCGCACCCGGCGAGCCGCAATGTGAAGCTCTCGTCCCTGGACAGCTTCGTGGAACAGGTATCGCGGCCCTACGGGATCGGAACGGTCGTCTGGGTGTACCACGGCTCCGTCTTGTACTCCGACGATGCACAAGATCTCGTCAGTTCCTTCCCAGACGAACATCGCGCGATCCCGATTGCCTTCATCAAGCGCCAGCAGTACGACTGGGAGCGCGAGTATCGCTTCACCGTGCAGGTCAGAGGCGCGCCAAGCGACGAAGACGAAGTGGTGTGCATACCGGTCTCGGACGAACTTCGGAAACTGACCCACATCGAATGGGAGCGCAGCCGCTGCTGAACGTCCTGCTGGCACCGGCGCCACCCCCTCGGTGTCTATGGTGTTCACGGTCACCCTGCCTGAACGGCTACCACATCGAGTGGATCGGACTGGAACGCAGTTGCTCGTCGTAGGCCTCACAGACCTGTGTCAGCTTCTCTTCGCTGTCGAATAGACCAGAGGCGACTAGGGCCTGTCCGTGACGCTTTATGAGTGCGCCCGGAGCGCGGTCGGAATACTCGGACCGCCAGACACCGCGGCCGTGCGGTCCCCCTCTGCGTCCTCCGGCTATGCATGCAATCCCCATCAGGTACTCGACCTCGTCGAAGAGGTCTTCGAGTTGTTCCTGACTGCCGACGATGTCGGAAGCGACAGGACCTACTAGCTTCAGAAGGTGGTCTGAGACGGGCGTCTTCCGGCGTTCCAGCTCACTGAGCGATTGCTTCACACAGTCGACGTCCAGCACCCACCACGAGGCTGCGGTTACCGCGACCGGACGCGTCTGGGAGTCTCTCCGCGCAGTGACCTCGGCCAGGACGCGGGCGATCGAATCGAGTCTGTTGGCGGCGACAGCGCCGAGTGCCAGGGCGTAGATGGCGAGCAGGGTCGGGTACTGCTGCATGCCGATGAGCACATTGAATCCGGCTTGCTGTTGGGTTCTTGTTGCTAGGAGTTCGATGCAGCGGACCCAGAGTCGGTCATGTTCAACTCCGTCAGAGAAGTAGGCGCCGGTCGCGAGCAGTCTCGTCGTCCTTGACATGGCCTGCTCGTACAGCCCCATCCGTTCGGCGTAGGCCTCGGGAGCGAATCGTCTATCGGTGGGCAGGCCCTGGAACTGTTCGATGGCGACGGTGACTTCGCCGATCATGAGGTCATGGAGACGGATCCGATGAACGGGGTCCGGTAGGTACCTCTTGAGTTGAGCAACTGCCAGGGCAGTGTCGGCGGGCTGCTGATCAGTTGATTCTGCGAGGGCTCGGACCTTTTCGTGGAGGTCCTCGAGGGCGGAGTCGGCGTCTTGGATCTTGACTGGGATGGCTCCGCGGTGACCGATGATCTCCTCTGCTTCGGGCGACAGCTGGCCTCGGTGCAGCCAGTAGGTCGCGAACCGGCGGTTGGGAGCTCTGAGGATCGCGTTGCGCAGCGCAGCGTCCCAGACGCCCGACCAGCCGCAGACGACTAGCCCATACTGGTCGAACACCTCGTCCAACAGCCGGTCGACCGACGGGTCGTATCCTGAGAGCTCCTCGACGGTGTTCTTGAGATCTGGTGACAGGTAGTCCCCGTGGGCCTTGATGATCGTGCACCGGCTGTGCGCTATGGGCATGGCACCCGAAGCGCTGCTGGGGCTCGACACCACGCTGGGATCGACTCCCGCTTCGGTGAGCGCAGTCTCAAGTAGCCGGTCGAAGTTCGTGGTGACGATTACCTTCACGAAGCCATCGGCGACAAGCCCGGCGATCGCGCGATGCGCTCTGGTGGGAACCTTCAGTCCCTCATCTCGGTCGTGCTGTGTCGGCTCGAAATACGCAGACAGCAGATTCCGGCGGTCCCCGCGCGACGGCGCCAACTCCTCGAGCACCTCGGAGTAATCGGGCTCACCGTCGAGGCGTTCCCTATACCAGGAAGCTGGATCGTCGCCGGCGTCTTGGCCGTGCAGCGCGGCCAGACGGCGGATCAGATCAACGGTCATCTCCCAGCCGCTGGGCACTCCAGCGCCAGAGCTGATCCCTGAACCCACCAGCAGCGCGAACGTCGAGGGACCGGCATGAACGCTGGAAGCGAGCGAGACCATCGGGCTAGAGGCCACGCAGCGAACCTAACCTCAGGGTAGGACACCGCGACGCTGCATCGCTGCGCTTCGCGATCCGGTCGATCGAGCCTGGCACTCAGTAGGCCGAGAGGCTGGGCGTCTGGGGTAACACGTGGTCGGGCGTCAACAGCAATTTGATCGCCGGCTATCGGGACAGCGGCTTCATGAACCTCGTAGCGTGACTCCCTTGAGGCTGCCCACACCGTTGGTCACAGTGGGTGGTTGATGACAGCGCACTGGGCATCATGGTTGCGTGTTCGACTCTGCACTCACTGAAGATCACCGGCCGGATCTCAGCGGGCCGGCCGTTGCTGGGGAATCGTGGTGGAGGCCGGAGCGAGTCGAGCTTCTTGGTTGGCTCGAGAACAATGCACCGGCAGTTGCCCCGGTGTATGCGGGGGCCCTTGCGCTCGCGGTGCTCGACAGCTTTCCGGGTCGGGTGCATTTCGTCGCCCACGCGATACGCGAGACCCGGAATCGAATGCAGCACGTCCTCAACACCTTGAGCGGCCCCGTTCCTGGGTACGTTGTCCGGAACTGGAGGAAGTTGTACAGCGATGCGCACAAGTACGCGCACGTGTGGGACGAGCCGCTGCCGACCGAGGCGGATGGTGAGTGGGTGGCGAAGTTCTTCGCGTTCGAGCGGATCCTCGTAGCGCTTTCCAAGCGCCCGCACGAGACCCTCGATGACCTGGACAGCCTGCTGGAGCGAGCGAATACGCGATGAACGACTGGACAGTACCTTTGGAGGCTGATGTTGATCAGGTAGTCGCGCACGCGGCGCATCTTGAGCGGCGGACGTACTTCTTTAGTCGCTTGGAGAACCCGGAATGGGTATCCGCTCTCGCGCTGCGAGGTTTCTTCGAAGGAGCACCGGATTCGCCGTGGCCGGAGGGCCAGTATCTCGCTCGGATGGCTTCCTTGGCACCGCTCGCCGTCGCGAGGGTCCTCAAGAAGTTGCCGCCCTCGGACGACCCCTGGGTCACCCGCGTACTGCTCGAATGCGTGCAAGCACTACCCAGCGAGCAGTTTCAGGGACTGGCCCCACAGACGGCCAAGTGGATCACTGACCCTGCGTCGGAAGAGTTCATTGACTACTTCGCTGATGAGGCCGCCGCCTCGATTGCTCGCCTCATGCGGGAAGGCAAGACCAAACAGGGACTGAAGGCCGCGAGGAAACTGTTGTCTCTCAAGCCCCGCTCAGGCGCCACCGAAGTTGACGACGAGACTCTGCGCCTGTTGCCTGAACCCGTCGGACGGCTCTCGGACTGGGAGTACGAGGAGGCAACCAAGAAGATCTTGCCGGATCTGGTCGACTCGGCAGGCCTCAAGGGACTCGAGCTGTTCTCGCGGCTGCTCGCTGTCGCGGTCAGGTTCAGCAGATCCGGGGACGAGCCCTCCGACTCGGACGCCAATTCCTTCGTCTGGCGACCCGCGATCGAGGACCACCCTCAGAATTCGGACGATGGCGTGCGCTGCGTGCTTGTTACAGCCGTGCGGGACGCGGCCGTTCGCCTGGCCGGAGTCTCCGAAGAGGACCTTCAGGCGGTAGTGGAGATGCTTGAGGCTGAGACCGTGCTGCATCGCCGCATCGCGTTGCACGTTCTCACGGTCGTTGCGGGCGGCGCCGAGATGGCAGAGGAGCGCATCGCGAGCAGGGAACTATTCGAGGAGGTTCGCCTCAAGCACGAGTACTGCGAGTTGCTTCGATCTCGACTGGGCGACACGCCTCCCGAGGTGCGGCGGGCGTTCTTTGGCTGGGTCGTCGCGGGCCCAGACCTCGACGGTCTTCGACGGCTTGAAGAAGAACGGACCGGCTCCGCTCCCGACCCCGAAGACGAGGCTTCCTACGCCGAGCGCTGGAGGCGTGACTGGCTGAGCATCGTCGCTGAGCACCTTTCTGGTGACGAGGTCGATGAGTACAGCGAACTGGTGGCGAAGTACGGCGAGGCTCGCCACCCTGACATGCCGGTATGGACTGAGAGCGGGTTCGGGGACGCCGCTCCTGTCACGGCCGACGCCATGAACGAGATGTCTGTGGGCGCAGTCATCGAGTACCTCGCTTCTTGGGAACCGGCTGATGATGCGGGCTGGGGCTTTGGGCCCTCGATACGAGGCCTCGGGCGAGAACTTGAGACAGCCGTCTCTAGCCGGGCTGCCGATTTTGCTGCGGTCGCGACCCGGATTGAGGCGCTGGACCCGACCTACGTCCGCAGCTTCTTGGGCGGGCTGGAAGCAGCTGTCAAGTCAGGCGCCTCATTTCAGTGGGAACAACCCCTACGCCTCATGGCATCGGTGCTGGAGCGCCCCTTCGAAGTCGAAGATGACACGCTTGACCGTGAACGCGACCCGGGCTGGAGCTGGACCCGCGGCCAAGCCGCATCACTGATCCGAGAAGGCCTCCTCGCCGATGGGGACAACCGCATCCCATTCGAGTTGCGCCAAGCGGTCTGGAATGTCCTTGAGCCCCTGACGCGCGACCCGAACCCGACGCCCGCCGAGGAGGCGACCGCCGCCGGCTACAGCTCGATGGACCCCTATACGCAGTCGATCAACACGAACCGCAGCAAAGCGATGCACGCCGTCATGGCATATGCGCTGTGGTGCCGACGCGAGCTCGAAGCCCGAGACACCGACACCGTGGTGGGCTTCGACCTGATCCCCGAGGTGCGAACAGTGCTCGACGAGCACCTCGACCCCCAAGGTGATCCGTCCCTCGCAGTGCGCGCCGTTTACGGCAAGTGGCTGCCGTGGCTCATACTGCTCGACGAGCGCTGGGCAGCGGCCAACATCACCCTCATACTCCCTAGGGCTGCTGAGCTGGCCGTGCTGCGCGATGCCGCATGGAACACATACATCGGCTGGTGCCCCCCCTTCAACGAGGCCTATGACGCGCTCCGACACGAGTACGAGGCCGCCGTGGAAAGAGTCCCCTCTGAAGGAACCGTCGACCTCGCAGGCAATGAACGAGCCGACGCCAAGCTGGGCGAGCACCTCGTGACGTTCCACTGGCGAGGCTGCCTGCAGTCTGCGCTGCTCGAACGCTGGTTCGAGCGCGCCGACGACGAACTCGCCGCACGAGTCATGAACTTCCTAGGAAGAGCGCTCAACAACACCGAAGAAGACATAGAGCCGCGGGTGCTGCAGCGGATCCAACAGCTCTGGGACACACGACTCGAAGCAATAGCCCAAGAGCCAGAAGCCCACCAGAGCGAAGCCGACGCCTTCGCATACACGTTCGCGTCCGCCAAGCTCGACGACGACTGGTCACTTGCAGGCCTAGAGACCACGCTGCGCCCCGGAAGCCCTAGATGGAGCGGCCGCCCAGTCATAGGGCGCCTCGCCGAACTCGCAGACACCAAACCCAACGAGGCCACCCGATTCGCCCTTCGAATGCTGACAGGAGCTGCCAACGACTGGGACCACCTCGGCTGGCGCGACCAAGTCCGAGACGTCCTGACCGCAACCAGCCACACCACCGCGCTCGAGGCCATCGAGAACCGCAAGGCCATCGTCGACCACTACATCGAGCGCGGCGACCACGAATTCAGGGATTACATCTCACCCCGGCAGTAGCCGGCGTCAAGAAGCGTCATCTCGCTGCGGCTCCTAAGACTCGCCGCGCGCCATGCTGGGCATCACCCCATCAGCGGCGAGGGTGACCGCTGGTGGGCGCTGTAAGGGTCTAGTCGTCGGTGGGCGTGCTTGGCATTGGGCTTGTCGTTCCGACGCTGGTGGCTTGGAATCTGTCGCAGAAGGCCCCGTCGTGGCCGAGTTTACGCAGCATGAGCAGTTCCAAGAAGTAGAGGCAGGTGTTGCAGGCCTTCCAGAGCTGGTCCAGTGTGGGATAGTTGTCGGCGTTGTGATGCACAATCGCGTTGCGGGTTCTGGATAGGAGCTTCGAGCCGCTGAACGGCTGGCTGGAGCCGTGGACGGTGTCGCTGATGAGGTCAGGCAGGTTGTGGTCAGCGAGGATCGACTTGAGCATCGACTTGTCGAGGTTCTGGGTTGTCTCCGTTTCGAGACCGATGTAGCCGGCGAGGACTCGCATCTCGAGCGGGATGGAATGGTTGAGAGCGACGCAGTAGGTGCCGATCATGGTCCGGAGTTGGCGCGTCAGCGGCTCGTCGTCGCGCCAGATGCGATGGAATGATTGGAACAGATCGTCCAGTTGGCGCTCCATGCTTCGTGTGAACCAGCCCTGAGCCGCTGCTGCTTCGTCGACATGTGTCACGCCCCAGTGCGTGATGAGCGGTTCGTGTTCCGGACTCAATCCTGGGTCTGCTTCGAAGCCGGATGCGAGCGCGATGCCAACTCGTCTGCCCCGCACGAACGACAAGAACCAATGCAGACACGCCAGGACGTCGTGGGCCTCGCTAAACCCGAACGACTGGCCGTCGGCGCGTGTCAGGCGACCGCAGTGCGTCAAGGCGAATCCTCGTTCGTCTTTGACACTGTCCCAACTCTGTCGGAGGCCGGGGTCACCGTCGAGAATGATCTGCCAACCATCGGATGACCAATGATGACGATTACCCGCGATCTGAAGCGGCTTGTTGTAGCGGGTGTAGATCGCTCCCAACACCTCACCCCAGTTGACTACATCGAACCGCACGTCTGCGACGAGTACCTCGCCTTGTGGCTCGTATGAGGGCAGGATGCCGGCAAGGGACGTGGCCGCCGCAGGATGCACGTGGAATCGCATGAGTTCCAGTTCTGGTGCATAGGGCAGTTGAACTCGAAGGCTGACATCCCCGTCAGAGACGGCGGATCCAGGTGCGGGGTCGTGGGGCTCGAATCTCCAAGTCACTCGAGGCGTGGGCTTCACTGTGAAGTCCAGGCGCCATTGTCCCGCGATCTCGACAGGGCCCGCATCGTCGGGTGCTGCAGGTGCCGCAGTGGCGATGCCGTCGTACTCCAACAGGATCCGATCAGCCGCGTCGAACCCGAACCTCGGCGTCATGCCAGCCGGAAACGAATCCCAATGCGTCGCCTCGTCTTCGGACGCGTCGTGGCCTACTTCATCTGATGCGCTGTCAACCACGGGCGAACCCTAGGCTCCGGCACCGCCGCGCGGCACCGCCTAGCACGTCGTGGTCGCCGCCGCCCCCAACACGGTCGGCCTATGCCGAACTGTTCGGACCGCTCTTGCGTGTCGGAGAAGGGCCAGGCGTCAGGACCTATGAGCCCAGGATTCCTTGGTTCGCGGTCGATGTACGGTACTGGTCCGTGCATTGGCGGTTCCGCGTGCTCAAGGACGACTTTCCGACGGGGGACGGTCTCACCGAGGAGGCCGTTTGGTACTGGTGTCTAGGCGTGCATCAGGCGGTCTGTGGACTGGTCAGGGGGAGCGAGCCCTGCGAGAACATGCGATACGTGAGGAAACGGATGGCGTTCGGCGTGGACGCCTTGGATCCGTTGCTGCCAGTGGGCGCGCATCCATCTGTGCCACTGGGCGGTTCTTGTGTCGGGGCCAGCGTCAGATAGGTGGGCCGCGACTGCGCGGATGAAGGCAACTCGTGTCGTGTTCGAGGCGTTCGCGGTGAGGGCGGTCAGCCAGGAGGGCGGCCCGGGCGCGTCGGTGCCGTCGCTGGCGAGGCACATGGCTGCGGCTAGGCGTGCGTATCCGCGCTGGGCGCTAGTCGACTGAACGGGCCCCGACAGGCGGCCGGTAGCCTCGGTATACATGGCTGAGAAGATCACTTTGGGTTCCGACGGCGTCCTCCGCGTGCCCGACGAGCCGATCATCCCGTTCGTGGAGGGCGACGGGATCGGCATCGACATCTGGCCCGCCGCCAGGTCCGTGCTCGACGCGGCCGCGGCCAAGCATGGCCACCGCATCGCCTGGCTCGAGGTGCTGGCCGGCGAGAAGGCCTACAACGAGACCGGGGACTGGCTGCCGGCCGACACCATCACCGCCTTCGATGAGCATCTCATCGGCATCAAAGGCCCGCTGACCACACCGGTGGGCGGCGGCTTCAGAAGCCTCAACGTCGCCATCCGCCAGATCATGGACCTCTACGTGTGCCTGCGCCCGGTGAGGTGGTTCAAGGGCGTGCCCTCGCCGGTGCGGGAGCCGCATCTGGTCGACATGGTGATCTTCCGGGAGAACACCGAGGACATCTACGCCGGCCTGGAGGTGCCGTCGGGCTCGCCCGACGCGGCCCGGCTCATCGAGCTGCTGCACGACGCCTTCGGCTGGGAGATCCGGGCCGACGCCGGCGTGGGGATCAAGCCGGTGTCGAAGTTCGGGTCGCAGCGGCTGCAGCGGGCCGCCCTCAACTACGCGCTGCGCCGCGGCCGCAAGCGGGTCCACTGGGTGCACAAGGGCAACATCATGAAGTTCACCGAGGGCGCCTTCCGGGGTTGGGGCTACGAGCTGGTACGCGAGGAGTTCGCGGACGTGGCCGTGGCCTGGGAGGACTGCGGCGGCGACGCCGGCGACAAGATCCTGGTGCAGGACACCATCGCCGACATAGCCCTGCAACAGGTGCTCACCCGCCCGGCCTCCTTCGACGTGATCGCCACCATGAACCTCAACGGCGACTACATCTCCGACGCGCTGGCGGCCCAGGTGGGAGGCATCGGAATCGCGCCCGGCGCCAACATCAACTACGTAACCGGCCACGGCGTCTTCGAGGCCACCCACGGCACCGCCCCCCGCTACGCCGGCCAGGACAAGGTCAACCCTTCGTCGGTGCTCCTCTCCGGCACGCTCATGTTCGAGCACCTCGGCTGGCAGGAGGCCGCCGACGACATCATCGCCGCGGTGGAGGCCACCATCGGCGACGGGATCGTCACCTACGACTTCGCCCGGCTCACCGAGGGCGCCACCGAGGTGAAGTGCTCGGAGTTCGCGGCGGCCATCATCGACCGCCTCTAACGCACTTGACGGGAACTGGCAGCGCTTTGCACGGTATGCGTGCATTCTGCTGCCAATCCCGCCGCTAGGGGGCGAGGTGGGCGCTTCCCGCGACAGCATGGCCCGCCGGGGCTACCGGCTGATCATGCGGTCGGTACGGGCCCATCCCGTCCCGCATCTCCTGGCCCTGCTCGGCGCCCTCGGATTCGTCGCCGCCACCGTGGGGACCGCCTGGCTGCTGGGCTGGATCACCGACAACGTGATCATCGCGCCGGAGTCCGAGCGGACCGGCCCGGCCGTGGCCGCCGCGATCGTGATCGGGGTCTCGGTGGCCAGCGGGATCTCGGTGCTGATGCGCCGGTGGTTCCTGGCTATGGCCGAGTTGCGAACCCAGCGTGACTGGCGGCGCGCCCTCCTCCACCGCTACATAGACCTGCCCATGGACTTCCACCGCGAGCGCGACCCGGGCGAGCTGCTCGCCCATGCCGACTCCGACGTCAACACGGCAACCATGGTGCTCAAACCCCTGGCGTTCGCGGTCAGCGTGGTGGTCCTCGTGGTGGTCACCATGGTCGCCCTGTTCGCCGCCCATCCGCTGCTGGCGTTGATCGCGGCGGTCGTGTTCCCGGCGCTGGCGGTGATCAGCAGGATCTACACGCGCATGGTCGAGACGCCCTCGGCCGAAGTCCAGCGGCGGGTCGGCGAGGTGTCGGAGGTCGCCCACGAGAGCTTCGACGGAGCGGTGGTGGTGAAGACTCTCGGCCGCGAGCCCATCGAAGTGGAGCGGATGAGGGCCGCGTCGGAGCGGCTCCGCGACGAGCGCATCCGGGTCGGTCGGATGCGGGCCAGCTTCGAGCCCTCCATAGACGCCCTGCCCACGGCGGGCGCGGTCGTCCTGCTGCTGGTCGGAGCCTGGCTGGTGGGGCGGGGCTCGGCTACGCCCGGTGACCTCGTGCTGGCCGCGACCCTGTTCTCGCTGCTGGCCCTGCCGCTGTTCATCGTCGGGTTCTTCCTGGAGGAGATGCCCCGCTCGGTGGTGTCGTTGGAGCGAGTGGACCGGGTACTCGACCGGCCCCTCGAGCCTTCAGCCGAGCCCGAGGCCAACGGCCCGGTGCTGCCTCCGGGTCCGCTCGGTCTGCAGATCGACGGCCTCGCGGTCCGCTACGGATCGCGGCTCGTCCTCGACGGGTTGTCGCTTGCGGTCGGCCCGGGCGAGACCGTGGCGCTAGTGGGCGCAACCGGCTCGGGCAAGTCGACGCTGCTCGAGACCGTGGCCGGGCTCAACTCTGTGGCCGGCGGCTCGATACACCTCTCGGGCGCGGCCCTGCCGGACGTTCCGTCCAACGAGTTCCACAGTGCGGTAGCGCTGGTGTTCCAGGAAGCGTTCCTGTTCGCCGACTCGGTCGCCGAGAACGTCGGCCTGCAGTGGGGCCGCTCACCGGCCGACGTGACCAACGCGCTGGACTCAGCGGCTGCGGGCGCCTTCGTGGACGCGCTGCCCGACGGTGGCGCCACGGTGGTGGGGGAACGGGGCGTGACCCTCTCCGGTGGCCAGCGGCAGCGGGTGGCGCTGGCCCGCGCCCTCGTCCGCTCGCCCCGGCTGCTCATGCTCGACGACGCCACCAGCGCGGTCGACCCCGTCGTGGAGGGTGAGATCCTCGCCAACCTCCGTCGCGATCTCGACACCACGATGCTTGTGGTAGCGCACAGGATCTCCACGATCGAGCTCGCCGACCGGGTTGCGTACCTGGCCGGTGGCAGGATCGTCGCCACCGGCACCCACGACGAGTTGCTGGACATCGACGACTACCGGTCGCTGGTATCGGCCTACGAGCAGGCTGAAGTCCGGTGAGCGACACACAGGAAACCGAGGTCCAAGCACTCCGAGTGTTGCGTCGCGGCTTCTCCATGAGCCCGGAATTGCGTCGAGGGCTTCCGGTGATCGCCGCGGTGGGGCTGTTCGCCGCCGTCGGCAGGCTGATCGTGCCGGTGATGGTGCAACTGGTGCTCGACCACGGCGTGATCGGCCCGGACGGCTACCGGCCCGGTGTCGTGTGGACCCTTTCGGTGGTCGCGTTGGGAGCAGTGCTGGTGGTGGCCGCGGCCAGCCGCTTCGCTCTGATCCGGCTGGTGCGCATGGCCGAGTCGGTGCTGCTCGGTCTGAGGGTCAGGGCGTTCGAGCACATACACCGGCTGAGCCTGGCCACCCACACTGAGTCTCGCCGGGGGGTGCTGGTGGCCCGGGTGACGAGCGATATCGAAGCCATGGCCATCTTCATGCAGTGGGGCGCCATGGCCTGGACCATCAATCCGGTGCTGATTGTGGCGACGCTGGCAGTGATGCTGTTCTACAGCTGGCAGCTCACGCTGCTGGTGCTGGTTCTGCACCTGCTGCTTCTGCCGTTCATGCGCTGGGTGCAGCGCCGCCAGATCGCGGCCCACACCCGGGTGCGCGACCGGGTGGCCGACACCATGGGCCACACCAGCGAGACGGTGTCGGCCGCGGCGGTGATACGGGCATACGGGTACCGCCGCGCCGTCCGGACCCGCCTGGACGGTGCCGTGGACCGCCAGTACGAGGCCCAGATGTCGGCCTTCAAGTGGTGGGCGTTTCTGATGCCGACAGTCGACCTGGTGTCGTCGGTGGCGCTGGCTGCGGTCCTCGTCGCCGGGGTGACGTGGAGCGAGGAGTTGGGCATCGGCGCCGGAGGGCTGGTGGCGTTCGTGTTCCTTGTGCGGCTCCTGATGAGGCCCATCTCGGAGATCGGTGAGGTGTTCGACACCACCCAGTCGGCCCTGGCGGCGTGGTGGAAGGTGATGGGAGTGCTGGACATGCCGGTCGAGGTGGTCGAGCCGGAGCCCGCTGAGGCAGAGGAGCTGCCGGCGGGGCCACTGCCCGTGGAAGTGCGGGGCGTCAGCTTCTCGTACCGCGCCGGCGAGCCCGTGCTGCGGGGGATCGACGTGCGCATACCGCCCGACGCCAATGTGGCCGTGGTGGGGGAGACCGGTTCCGGGAAGACCACCCTCGTGCGCCTGCTGGCCCGCCTTGCCGACCCCTCGTCCGGCGACGTGCTGATCGGTGGTGTGGACCTTCGCGCCGTAGCCCCCGAGGCTCGCCGCCGGAGCATCAGGATGGTTCCCCAGGACGGCTTCCTGTTCGCGGCCACCATCGAGGACAACATCCGCTACGGCCGGCCCGGTGCCACCGCAGCCGACGCGGCCGCGGCCATCGACGAGCTCGGGCTGCGCGGCTGGGTCGAAGGGCTCCCGGCCGGAATGCAGACTCCGGTGGGCCAGCGAGGCGGGCGGTTGTCGGTGGGCGAGCGCCAGCTGGTGGCGCTGGCCCGGGCCCAGGTCGCCGATCCGGGACTGCTGATCCTGGACGAGGCCACCTCCGCAGTGGACCCCGAGACCGAGGAGGCTCTGGCCGCGGCCATGGCCCATCTGGCGGTGGGTCGCACGACGGTGTCGGTGGCCCACCGCTTGAGCACCGCCGAGCGCGCCGACCTGGTGCTGGTGTTCGACGACGGCCGTGTCGTGGAGCAGGGCACCCACCGCGATCTGGTCGCTGCGGGCGGCGTGTACGCCCGGCTGCACCGGTCCTGGGTGGGCAACACCCGGCAGACCGCCGTCGGGGCCGACGCTCAACCCCGCTGAGGGCGTCCCGCACCGGCTACCGTGCCCGCCATGCGTGATCCAGTGAGAGTGGCCGTCACCGGAGCGGCCGGGCAGATCGGTTACAGCCTGCTGTTCCGCATCGCCTCGGGCTCGATGCTCGGACCCGACCAGCCGATGATCCTCCAGATGCTGGAGATCCCGGTGGCCATGGACGCCCTGCGGGGCGTGGCCATGGAGCTCGACGACTGCGCCTTCGGGCTACTGGCCGGAATGGAGCTCAGCGACGACCCCGACGAGGCCTTCGACGGCGCCCAGATCGCCCTGCTGGTGGGCTCCCGACCCCGCACCAAGGGCATGGAGCGCAAGGACCTGCTGGAGGCCAACGGCGCGATCTTCACCGTTCAGGGCCGGGCCCTGGCCGCCCGCGCCGCTGAGGATCTCCGGGTGCTGGTGGTGGGCAACCCGGCCAACACCAACTGCCTGATCGCCATGAACAACGCCGCGGGGGTGCCGCGCGAGCGGTTCACGGCCATGACCCGCCTCGACCACAACCGGGCCAAGGCCCAGCTCGCCGCCCGGGTGGGCGCCACCGTCGGCGATGTCCGCAAGATGACGATCTGGGGCAATCACTCCGCCACCCAGTACCCCGACCTGTTCCATTGCGAGGTGGATGGTCGCAACGCTGCGGGCCTCGTAGACGACCAGCAGTGGCTCGAAGGGACGTTCATACCCACCGTGCAGCAGCGGGGTGCGGCCATAATCGAGGCCCGGGGCGCGTCATCGGCCGCCTCCGCGGCCAACGCGGCCGTCGACCACGTACGCGACTGGATGCTGGGCACGCCGCCGGGCGACTGGGTGTCGATGGCGGTCCCCTCCGACGGCAGCTACGGCGTGCCCGAAGGGCTGATCTCGTCGTTCCCGGCCACGTGCGCCGGCGGCGCATACCAGATCGTCGGCGGCCTGGATATCGACGGCTTCTCGCGGGCCCGCATCGACGCCTCCGTGGCCGAGCTGGCCGCCGAGCGGGACACGGTGGCCTCACTCGGCCTCATCTAAGGGACCGGGCGGACAGGCGGCGACTCGTGCCGGAGCTGCCGGAGGTTGCAGCCCACGCCGAGCGGCTGTCGGCCGGGTTCGCAGGAACACCGCTGCGGAGGTTCGAGCCGATGCACCCGGCTGTGCTCAAGACCTTCGACCCCAGGCCCGCAGCGGCCGCGAGCAAGGCGCTCAAGGAGGTCGGCCACCGGGGCAAGTACCTGCTGCTGCGCTTCGGTGAGGGCGACGGTGGGCACGAAGCCTCGGATCTGACGTTCGTAGTCCACCTCATGCAGGCAGGCCGGCTGCGCACCGACACCAACCAGGCCCGCAAACCCCGCGGCGGCATCGCCCGCTGGGTCTTCGCCGACGGCCCGGCGCTTCTGCTCACCGAGGCCGGCACGGAGCGCCGAGCCGGCGTCTGGCTGCTGGCCGGCGACCCGGGAGCGGTCGAGCCGCTGGCGCGTCTCGGACCCGACGCCCACACCATCGGCCGCGACGAGCTCGCCCAGCGCTTGACCGCGGCCAGCGAGCGCGTGCACGGCTTCCTGCGAGATCAGTCGCATCTGGCCGGGATCGGCCGCCTGCTCGCCAACGAGATACTTCACTCGGCCCGGATCTCACCCTTCGCCAACACGTCGCGCCTCGACGGCGAGGCCGTCGACCGTCTGCACGCCGCCATCACCACATCCATCGCAAGGGGTTTGGCCGCGGAGCGGGAGCGCGAAGACATGGGCCGCTCCCAGGATCGGCCCAGCGACGTCCACCATCGGGTAGGCGAGGCGTGCCCGGCATGCGGGGACACGGTGCGCTCGGTCGAGTACCGCCGCTACCGGGTGGCCTATTGCCCGACTTGCCAGACGGGCGGCAAGGTGCTGGCCGACAACACCACAAGCCGGTTCCTGAAATAAGAGGCCGAGCGGACAGGGCTCGTCAGGACGCCCCGGCCAGGACGGCGCCAATGGCCTCCATGGCCGGGCGGGCCTCGAGCAGCAGCCGGGGATCGCCGCTGAACTGCAGCCGCCCCTCGGCGAAGGCGCGTTGGGCGGACCCGCCCCCGACCGCGATCGCTCGAGCCGTGTCACGATCCGAAGCCAGCCTCAAGACGGGTTGACCGTGGGCCTCGCCCGCGCGCCCGACCGCGGCCGACACCCGACCGGAGGCGATACGCACATGCCAGCAGAAGACAGGGGCGTCGTCGTCGGAAGCGTGGTACTCCAGCACCAAGCCGACTGTGTCGTCGACGCGGCACTCCGACAGGGCGGCATCGAGCCAGTCCACCCACTCGTCGGAAGGAAACACGGGCATGTGGGCGGGAGTCTGCTCGGTGGTCATCGACGACGCAGACTACCCGTGCTCGTAACCTGACCCCATGTCCCGTCCGAGCACCGGTGACCTGATAGCCGGGGTGTCGGTGGCCCTCGTCGCCATCCCGCAGTCGCTGGCCTACGCCGAGTTGGCCGGGCTCCCGGCGCACTACGGCCTCTATGCGACGGCGCTGCCGTCGCTGCTGGCGGCGTTCTTCGTGTCGTCGAGGTACCTGCAGACCGGACCGGTGGCCCTGACTGCGCTGCTCACCCTCGGGGCGCTGTCCGGGGTGGCCGAGCCGGGCGGGGCCTCCTACATCCAGAGCGCGGCGCTGCTGGCCCTGCTGGTGGGCATCATACGGGTGCTGCTGGGCGTGGCCCGAATGGGTCGGGTCGCCTACGTGCTGTCGGAGCCGGTCGTCACCGGGTTCACCGCCGGAGCCGCGGTGGTGATCATCGCCTCGCAGCTCCCCAAGATCTTCGATGTCTACCCCGGCGGGCAGGTGCTGGCCGCCGCGGTGCGGGCCCTGGGCCGGCCCGACGAATGGCGCTGGTCGGCCATCGCCTTCGCCGCGATAACGGTGTGCCTCATGGTCGGCGGTCGCCACATCCACCGCCTGTTCCCCGGTGTGCTGGTGGCAGTCATCGCCGGCGTGGTGTTGGCCGCCGCCAGCGACTACACGGGTTCGCAGGTGGGCGACCTCGACGGCGGGTTCATACCGCTGAGCCTGGACTTCCCGTGGTCGGAGGCGCCGGGCCTGCTGCTGCCGGCGGCGGTGATCGCCCTGGTCGGGTTCGCCGAGCCGGCGTCGATCGCCCGCACCTACGCCGCGGCCGACCGCCTGCCGTGGAACGCCAACCGGGAGATGGTGAGCCAGGGCGTCGCCAACCTCGCCTCAGCGGTGTCGGGAGCCTTCCCGGTGGGCGGCTCCTTCTCGCGCAGCTCGCTCAACCGGATGGCCGGCGCTACCAGCCCATGGTCCGGCGCGATCACCGGAGCCTTCGTGCTGGCCGTGCTGCCGCTCGCCTTCCTGCTGGAGGACCTGCCCACCTCGGTGCTCGGTGTGATCGTGATAGTCGTGGTGGTGCGGCTGGTCGACATCAAGGAGATAACCCGCCTGCCGTGGGGCTCCTTCCCCCAAGCGCTGGTGGGCGCGGGAACCACGTTCGCCACCATCGGCTTCGCGCCCCGGGTGGAGCGGGGCGTGCTGGTGGGGATCGGATTGGCCATCGCGGTGCACCTCTACCGCGAGATGCAGGTCATCACGCCCGCCGAGCGGAATCACGAGACCCTCACCGTGCGGCCCAAGGGCGTGATGTGGTTCGCCACCGTGCCCCAGGTGGAGCGGTCGGTCCGTGAGGAGCTGGCCCTGGAGCGCCACCTGACGTCGGTGGTGATCGACCTGTCCGGCGTGGGACGGCTCGACTACTCCGGATCGGTGGCGCTGCGACGCATCATCGAGAGGATGTCGGCCGGAGGGGTGAGGGTCGTCGTGGCCGGCATCCCTCCCAGCGCATCAGCGGCAGTGCGAGCCGAGCTGGAGGGCTACGAGTCGGCCTGACAGGCCCTAGTGTGGGGCGATGACCGAGGCGGCCGGCTCTCTGTCCCACGACGAGCTGGTGGCGACCATGACCGGGGGCATGGCCCGCTCCGACCTGCCCGCCTTCGCGGGCTCGGAGCGGCTGCGGCCCGACGGTCGGCCCCTGCCCGAGTTCCGGGCCGAACTGCGCCGGATCCCCAACCTCATCAACGCGGTGACCGTGGCGGCCACGTCGGCTGCTGCGGTCGCACTGGTGGCGGCCGTCGTCGCG
Source organism: Candidatus Aldehydirespirator sp. (assembly GCA_965203635.1). GTDB lineage: Bacteria > Actinomycetota > Acidimicrobiia > Acidimicrobiales > Aldehydirespiratoraceae > Aldehydirespirator. Next base: position 184,510 of record OZ241903.1, on the reverse strand, counting down.
ATCGATCACTGGCTGGCCACCGTTGTTGCCGTGCCGGTGATGGGGGTCGTGATGCTGAGGATGTTCATCCTGCACCATGAGGCGGCCCACCGGCTGCTGTTCTCCAACCGCATCGTCAACGACTTGATCGGTGTGCGCATCCTCGGGTGGTTTCCCTTCGGCACCGGCACCCACCACTACCGGCGGGGCCACGTCAACCACCACCGCGACGAGTTCGGCCCCAAGGAGCCCGACTTCCTGCTCTACTCCTTCTACCCGGTGCCGCGTGCGTCGATGCGCCGCAAGCTCCTGCGCGACGTGCTGGGGGTGTCGGCCTACCGGATTGTCAAGCCTCGCTTCACCGGCCTGGCGAAGCCCCGGTTCCTGGTGCTGAGCCTGCGGTTCTTCGCCGGCCAGGCGCTGGTGTTCGGCGCCTTCTGGCTGGCCGGGCACCCGTGGCTGTACGCAGTGCTGTGGGCGCTGCCCTACTTCACCTACTACCAGGTGGCCAACCGCTTGCGGGCCATCGCCGAGCACGGCGGCATGACCCGCACGCCCGACCGTCGCAACACCACTCACCATGTGCGCCAGAGCACCGCGGCCCGCCTGTTCCTGGTGCCCTACAACGTGGGCTACCACTTGGCGCACCACGTCGACTCCGGCGTGCCGGCCCGCAACCTCCCCCGGCTCCAGCAGGCCCTCGAGGAGGACGGCTACGTGCCCCCCGAAGCGATCTGGCCCGACTACCGCTCGCTGTGGCGGGCCCTGGTCCGCTCGCCCGCTTGAGGGCGCAGTAACGCCTCTAGAACGAGAAGCCGTCCAGGACCTGCTTGAGGGCCTCGGTGTCATGCGAGCCGAGCACGACCCTCGAGTTCGTGGCCACGTAGACGATGTCGAGGTTGATGCCGGCGTTGGACACCATCCGGGCCAGCTCGGCCAGCTCGCCCGGCCGGTCCTTGGCCTGGACCACCACCACCTCGCGCTCGCGGGTGACGGTCGGTCCATGGGTGTTGGCCAGCGCCCGGTACACCGGCTCACTGTGGGGCACGAGGATGTGAAGCTCCGCCGTGTTGCCGTTTCCCATGCATGTTGCGGCCGCGATGTTCACGCCCGCGTCGCTGATCGCAGTTGCCACTCTGGCCAGCGCCCCCGGTTTGTTCTCCAACTCGATCACCAGGTCGCTGGCCAGAGTAGACATGAGAGCGCGTCCTCCTTGGGTTGTGGGGCCCGGTGCGCGCGCCCGGGCGGATCGGAGCCGACTGTAGAGCACAACCGTGCTGCTGTGAAGCCCGAGTTTGCGCTCCGGGAGGGCAGCCGGCAGAGCCACTAGCGTCCGCAGGTGCTCGTCGATGCCCACACCCACGTCGTGGCGGCCGACCGGGAAGCGTTTCCCCTTTCGGCGGCCGCGTGGGCGGGCGACTGGTACACCCGGGCGCCGTGCTCGGCCGAGGGTCTGATGGCCGAGATGGACATCGCCGGCGTTGATCTGGCCGTGCTGGTCCAGCCGGTCGGGGCGTACTCCTTCGACAACCGCTACGCAGCGACCAGCGCTGCGCAGCACACCGACCGGTTCTCAGCCGCCTGCTGCGTCGACCCCTACGGCCGATCACCGGCAGAGGAACTGGGGCGCTGGCTCGATCACAGCGGCGTCGGTGGCGTCCGGTTCTTCGCGCTTTCGGCCGAGCGGTCCTGGTTGAGCGACCCGAACACGTTCGGGCTGTGGGAGCAGGCCGCGGCGTCCGGTGCCCATGTGATCGTGACCGTCTTCGAGAGCCAGTTCGATGAACTCGCCGGAGTGCTCGGGCGGTTCCGGGACATGGCCGTGTCGCTGGACCACTGCGGGTTCTGCGACATCGCCCGGCCCGAGCCGCTGGTGGAGTTGGCCCGGTTCGAGAACCTCCACCTCAAGGTGACCACCAACGTGGTCGACGCCGCGGCCGCGGCCGAGGGCACGGCCCGACCTCTCGTGAAGCGGTTGGCCGGCGCCTTCGGTGCGGAGCGGCTGATGTGGGGCTCCGACTTCTGCCAGACCCACGACCGCCCCTATCCGGAGTTGGTGCGGGACGGGATCGAGGCCTTCGCCGGACTCCGGGGTGCTCAACAGGATGCCTGCCTAGGGGGCACGGCTCTGCGGCTGTGGCCCTTCACCTAGCAGGTCGATCTCGTTGAGGAGGGGCTCGCCGGCGACGTAACGGGCGAGGTTGCCGGCGAAGACCCGGTGGGCTGACTCGAAGAAGCGGGTCGGCTCGGTGGAGCAGTGGGCCGAGATGTAGATGTTGGGGGCGTCCCAGAGGGGCGAGTCCTCCGGCAGGGGCTCGACCGCGGTCACGTCGAGAGCGGCGGCCCGGAGCTTGCCTGAGCGGAGGGCGGCCACCAGGGCGGGCTCGTCGACGAGCGATCCCCGGCCCACGTTCACGAACATCGAGCCGTCCTGCATCGCCGCGAAGGCCGACGAGTCGAACAGCTGGTGGGTCTCGGGCGACTCCGGGACGGCGGCGACGACGATGTCGCAGCGGCCCAGCATGTCGTGGAGCCCGTCGGGTCCGAGGACCTCGTCGGCAAGGTCGCTTCCAGCCGCGCTGCGACGCACGACGATCACGTCCAGTTCGAAGGCGCGGGCTCGGCGGGCCACCGCCTGGTTGATGGGTCCGAAGCCCACCAGCCCGATGGTCCTGCCCGCGATGTTCTCGCCGAACACCGGGCGCCATCGCCTCTGTTGCTGGGTCGTGTCCAGCCGGCGGGTCCGCTTGAGCTCGCCCAGGATGCGGGCGAACACGAACTCGGCGATCGAGGTGGCGTTGGCCCCGGAGGCGTTGGTCAGGCGGATGCCCGCCTCGCGGAGCCCCGCCGAGGTGAGGTGGGCTACACCGGCGGCCAGGGCCTGCACCCAGCGCAGCCGGGGCGCGACCGCGGCCACATCGAAGGGCAGGTCGAGCGCGATGCAGCACTCGATTCGGGCGAACGCGTCCCGCTGGGCCGCAGTGAGCGAGGGAGCCAGGTGGCGCACGGCGTCGTAGGGCGGGACTCCCCGGCCCGATCGGAGCTCGGAGGGTTCCTCGTAGGGCTCCAGGACGATCTCGATGCGGGGATCGATGGCCGCCAGCTCGGCAAGATGCCGGTCGAAGTCGAGGTTCCATTCGCCCGGATACAGGACTCCGACGACGAGCGGGTCGGTCATCGGACTCCGGTCAGGAGACGCAGTGTCGGCTCGACCGCTTCCTCGGCCCGTCCGATGACAGCAGCCTCGTCGATGCCGCCCAGGGGATGCTCGACGGCGACGATCCGCAGGCCCGGCAGATCCAGCGTCTCGGCCACGCCCGCGGCCAGGGATTCGAAGCTGGTGGTGGCCACGAGGACCGTCGGAGTCCCCGCTGACTCAAGGTTGACGGAGTCGTGGACACTCCACGACGTGCAACTTCCTCAATCGGCTGAGCCGGTGAGGACCACCTCGGCCTCGGCCAGCCGGGCCAGCAGATCGTCGGGCGCGGGCAGGGCCGCGTTCTTGCGCTCGACGAGGCCCACCGTTGCGCCGGTACGGGCCGCGAGGCTCTCGGCCAGACGTCGCAGCAGCAGGCCCGCGTTCGGCTTGGAGTTGTCGAGTATCCCGATGCGCTTGCCGGCCAGCACCGGCGTGTGCGGCGCCAGGCCGGCGGATGGCGGGCCGACCGGCCCCTCGGGGGAGTAGATCCTCATCGGCGGTTCCCTCCTGGCGGCGGCTCCACCGGCACGGTGGCGCTCCTGGTCATGCCCCAACTGGGAATGACCGAACTGTGCTTGCCCGGCCCCCCGACCACCACGACCTTTATGTTGCCGGGATGTTCCGTCAGAGCCATGGGGGCATCGTCGGGCAACGCCTCCTGCCAGGGCGCCCACGCCCGCAGTGCAAAGGCGGCCCGCAGGTCGCCGGCGCGCAGGCGGGCCCGCTCGTGCAGGTAGGACGCCACGTGGCTGCGGGTCCAGCCCGCGTCCGCGCAGGCTGTGGCGTGCTCGGGGCACATCATCACGAAGAACTCGGCTCCGCTGACGGGCGCGTTGTTGGACCCGAGCGAGGCCATTGCCGAGGCCGCCTTGTCGAGGATGGCCGCCGGCTCGCTCGACTCCATGTCGTGGAAGTTGTGGGGCGCCTCGCCGCAGTGCACCGTGACCGCGGAGGGCGCGTCCACACCGACACTGGCTGCGTAGCCTCCCCAGGGCGACTCGGCCAGGTTCTCGGCCACGCAGTAGGCGTACTTGGCCGGTCCGCCCTGGGTGGAGGCATCGCCCGAACCGGGGACCGCGCCGGCGACGTGAAGCAGCAGCAGGCGCAGCGCCCGGCCGGTGGCTGCGTTGGCCAGATTCCCGGGGCCGAACGCGCCGAGCCCGGCGTTGTAGCCAGCGGTTCGGGCGATCTCGCCGTGCACGATGAGCAGTGGCGCCACCGGGTGCGTGGTGGCGTTGACGCCTCGCAGGTTGACCTCCGGCCGGGCGAGGGCCCGCACCCCGGCGACGAGAACGGGCAGATGCTCGGGGCGGCAGCCGGCCAGCACCGCGTTGACCGCGATCACGCGCCGGGTGGCCACGCCGGACCGGGGCGGCAGGGTGGCTACGGGCTCGTCGGGGTCGCCGCCACTGCCGGCCAGCATGGCGTCGACCCGCTCGGGCGTGGGGGCCACCAGCGGCAGCCCGTCACCCCAGCCGCGCTCCGCGTAGCAGTCCCGGACCGCCTCGGGGTCGTCGGATGCCACGTCGAGCATCTCCAGCGGGTCTGCCACGAGCCCCAGTCTGCTGGCTGCTGGACGTTCCTGCTCCAGGTGGGCGTTCGTCGGTCAACGGGGAGCGCGTCGCTCGACGGCGAGACGGGTGCGAGCTGGCATTTCACTACATGAAAGATAACGATAGAGATACACATGGCGCATCAGCGCGAAGGGTGATCGACGTTGCACTAGCCTGCGGACATGAGCACCGAGCGCCGGCGCCGGCGGCCGCGACAGGCCGCGGTCACCGAGCCGAGCGGTCCTGTCCAGCCGCCGTGGCGGCTGCATGAACGACGGTTCGATCCGACACCGATCGTCAGTGACGACGAGCTGGAGGCGATCCACGCTGCTTCGCTGACCGTGCTTCGCGACACCGGAATGGAGTTCCTGCATCCGACGGCCCGGCGGATGTGGGCCGAGGCCGGGGCCAAGATCGACGGGGATCGGGTGCGCTTCGACCCGGAGATGGTCATCGAACTGGTGGCCACCGCCCCCGCCGAGTTCGTGCTGCACGCCCCCGACCCGGCCCGGCACCTGCCGATGGGCGGTCGAAGCGTTGCCTTTGGTTCCGTGGCCAGCCCTCCGAACGCGGCCGACCGGGCCGGCGGCCGGCGCACCGGCAACCGGGAGGACTTCCGGAGGCTGGTGATGCTCAGCGAGGTGCTCAACTCCATCGGGTTCCAGGGCGGCTATCCGGTGGAGCCGGTGGACGTGCATGCCTCGGTGCGTCACCTGGTGGCCACCCGCGACCTGCTCACCCTGACCGGCAAGGCCCTCCACGCCTACTCGCTGGGAGCGCAGCGCAACCGCGACTGCTTGGAGATGGTGCGCATCGTGCGCGGCGTCAGCGATGAGGAGCTGGAGACGCAGCCGTCGATCTTCACTGTGGTCAACTGCAACTCGCCGCTGCGTCTCGACACGCCCATGCTGGAGGGGATCCTCCAGTACTCGGCCCGCAACCAGGTGGTGGCGGTCACGCCGTTCACGCTGGCCGGGGCGATGGCGCCGGTCACGGTGGCCGGCGCGGTGGTGCAGCAGAACGCCGAGGCCCTGGCCGGCATCGCCTTCTGCCAGCTGGTGAGGCCGGGTTCGCCGGTGATCTATGGAGGGTTCACCTCCAACGTCGACATGCAGTCGGGAGCCCCCGCCTTCGGCACCCCCGAGTACATGCAGGCGGTTCTGCTCGGGGGCCAGCTCGCTCGCCGGTACGGCGTCCCCTACCGGTCCTCCAACGTCTGCGCGGCCAACGCGGTCGACGCCCAGGCCGCCTACGAGAGCGTGTTCTCGCTGTGGGCGGTGGTGACGGGCGGCGCCCACATGGTGATGCACGGGGCGGGGTGGATGGAGGGCGGGCTGCAGGCCTGCTACGAGAAGATGGTCATCGACGCCGACATGATCGGCATGGTGGGCGAGTTCCTGCAGCCCCTCGCGACCGATGCCGACTCGCTCGCAGTCGAGGCCATCGACGAGGTCGGCCCGGGCGGGCACTTCTTCGGCACGGCCCACACGCTGGCCCGGTACCGCGACGCCTTCTTCAAGCCGATGGTGTCGGACTGGAGAAACTACGAGTCCTGGGCCGAGGCGGGATCGCCCACTGCTCTGGACCACGCCGAGCGCCTCGTGGGAGAACTCCTGGACGCCTACCAGCCTCCCCCGCTGGCCGACGACGTGAGGGCCGAGCTGGACGACTTCACCGACCGGCGCATAGCCGAGGGCGGCGTCGAAACCGACTTCTAGAAGCGTCCGACGACCCAGAGCGTTGCGGAGGTGCGGTCGGCCGTGGTGTACTTCGCGCCATGCGAACACTCAGGGGTGGGAGTTCAATCGACTTCACGTCGGCGGAATTCTGGTGTGCGACCCGGCGGCCGCTGGAGCAGGCGACGGGACTGCCGCCGGTCGCCTACACCGGCGATGGGTTCTTCGATGAGGAACGGCGCCGCCTGTTCGGTCGGGCCTGGGTGGCGGTGGCGTCCGCGTCGGAAGTAGCCGAGCCGGGGCGGGTGCTGGTGCGCGCTGTCGGCACCATGTCGGTTCTCATAACCCGCGACCGCGACGGGGTGCTGCGGGGCTTCGTCAACTCGTGCCGCCACCGGGGCACCGAACTGGCCTCCGAAGACTGCACCGTGTCGCGGATGATCCGGTGCCCATACCACCGTTGGGGGTACTCCCTCGACGGCTCGCTGGTGGCGAGCCCGCTGTTCGACGAGGTCCCCCGACCCGACTTCGACCCGGCCGAGCTGTCGTTGCTGCCGGTGCGGGTGGACACGTGGGGCCTGGTGGTCTTCGTCTGCCTGGATGAGCGGACTCCTCCTCTGGACCGATGGCTCGGCGACCTGCCCGAACGGATGGCCGGCTACGGATTCGACGGCTGGTACGTCCACGAGAGGCGCAGCTTCGACGTGGCCGCCAACTGGAAGCTGATCACCGAGAACTTCCAGGAGTACTACCACCTGGCCTGGGTCCACCCCGAGTTGGCCAAGGTGTCGCGGGTTCGTGATCATTACCGCTACCAGGGGTCGGGCATGTACTGCGGCCAGGCCACCACGCCGGTGTCGGGAGACGACCGGGACGACTGGCTGGTGCTGCCGCCCGCGGCCGGGCTGGACGACTCCGACGCCGTCAGCGGCCGGTTCGTGGCCCTGTTCCCCAACCTGACCCTGGCGGTGCTTCCCAGCCACGCGTTCGTCATCCGCCTGGAGCCGCTGTCGACGGGCGCGACCCGCGAGCACTGCACCTTCCTGCTCCCGCCGACCACTGACGCGGATTGCGTCGGCGATGCGTTCGAGGCGACCCGCAAGTTCTGGATCGAAGTCAACAACGAGGACATCGACATCTGCGAGCGGGCCCAGAGGGGTCTGGCCCTCGGCGGGGCGCCGCCGGGGCCGCTGTCGCCGCGCTTCGAGGAGCCCCTGCACCGCTTCCAGAACATGGTGGCCGACTGCATGACCGCCGATTCGCTCGCCGACGGGCTGCGGATCCCGCCCGGCGACGGCCCCGACGACGGCGCCCGCTACGGGTGCGGGCCGAATCCCGCTCTGCCCGCCATCGACGCCCGCCGGTGGTCGCTCTCGGACTGATCGGCCCGATCCGACCGGTGGGAAGCTCGCGATGAAGACCGACGCGCAGGTTGTGGTGATCGGTGGGGGAGTGGTGGGCGCCAGCGTGCTCTACCACCTGACCGAGGCGGGCTGGACCGATGTGGTGCTGGTGGAGCGCACCGAGCTCACCGCCGGGTCCACATGGCACAGCGCGGGCGGCATGCACACCGTCAACGGCGACCCCAACGTCGCTCGCCTCCAGCGTTACACGCTGCAGTTGTACGCCGAGATCGAGCGGGTGTCGGGCCAGGACTGCGGCATTCACATGCCCGGCGGCCTGATGCTGGCCGACACGCCCGAACGGCTCGACTGGCTCAGGATGACCCACGCCCGGGGTCGCTACCTGGGCATGGAGACCGAGATGGTGTCGGTGGCCGAGGCCGCCGAGATGGTGCCGCTGATCGATCCCAAGCACTTCGTGGGGGCGCTCATCGACGCCCACGAGGGCCATGTCGACCCGGCCGGGGTGACCCACGCCTACGCCAAGGCGGCACGGATGGCGGGAGCCGAGGTGTACCGCAACTGCTGGGCCCGCGCTATCGAGCGCGGTGCCGGCGGGGGCTGGCGGGTCCTGGTGTACGACACCGCCACCGGCGAGGACCTGGCCGCCATCGACTGCGAGCACGTGGTGAACTGTGGCGGCCTGTGGGCCCGCGAGGTGGGCCGCATGGTGGGGCTCGAGCTGCCGGTGCTGGCCATGGAGCACATGTACGTGGTCACCGAGCCGCTGGAGGAGGTGCGCGACTACACCAGGCGCACGGGCTTGGAGTTGAGGCTCGTGATCGATTTCGGTGGCGAGATCTATATGCGCCAGGAGGGCGATGGCATGCTGCTCGGCACCTATGAGCAGGCCTGCCTGCCGTGGGCGCCCCGCCAGACGCCGTGGGACTTCTCGATGAGGCTGCTGCCGCCCGATCTGGACCGCATCGCGGGCTCGCTGGAGGTGGCCTTCGCCCACTTCCCGGCGTTCGCCAACGCGGGGATCCAGCGGGTGGTGAACGGACCCTTCACGTTCGCGCCCGACGGGAACCCGCTGATCGGCCCGGTCAGGGGGCTGCCGGGATACTGGACGGCGTGCGGGGTGATGGCCGGGCTGTCGCAGGGCGGCGGGGTCGGGCTGTCGGTGGCCAACTGGATCACCGGCGGTGATCCCGGCTTCGACGTGTGGGCCATGGATGTGGCCCGTTTCGGCGACTTCGCCACGATCGCCTACACCGATGCCAAGGTGCGGGAGAACTACTCGCGCCGGTTCCGGATCACGTTCCCCAACGAGTTCCTTCCCGAGGGTCGGGGCGTGCAGACCTCGCCCGTCTATGACCGGTTGGTGGCGGCCAACGCGGTGTGGGGCGACGCCTTCGGTCTGGAGTCGGCGCTGTGGTTCCAACAGGACGGGCTGGAGCCGGTGGAGGAGGTCACCTTCGGACGCTCCAATGCCTGGGACCGGGTACGGGCCGAGACCCTGGCCGTGCGGGCCGCCGTCGGCATGATGGAGACCACCGGCTTCGCCAAGTTCCTGGTGTCGGGCCAGGGGGCACGCGCGTGGCTGGATCGGCTGCTGGCGGGGCGGATACCGATCCCGGGCCGCATGGCGCTGACGCCGATGACCAACCCGGCGGGGAACCTCGTCGGCGACCTGACGGTGGCCTGCCTGCCGGCCGCGCCCGGGCGGGCCGAGGGGCCGGCGGGCACGGTTGTGGGCGGCGCCACCGGCAACGTTCGGGGTGGCGAGCGGTTCGTGGTGTTCGGCTCCGGAATCGCGGAGCGCTACTACGAGCGCTGGTTCGACGCCCATCTGCCCGACGACGGCTCGGTCGGCTACCAGACGCTCGGAGCCGAGATGTGCGGCCTGGCCATCGCCGGGCCGGCGGCGCGGGCACTGCTGGCCGAGCTGACCGACGCCGACGTGTCGACTCACGGCATGCGGTTCATGGCCTTCGTTGAGATGGAGGTGGGCCAGGCCCCGGTGTGGTGCGGCCGGATCAGCTTCACCGGCGACCTGGGCTACGAGCTGTGGATGCCGGCCCGCTACCAGCGCTACGTGTTCGACCTGCTGAGGTCGGCCGGGGAGGCGCACGGGCTGGAGTTGTTCGGTCTGCACGCGCTGAACTCGCTGCGCCTGGAGAAGGGTTTCGGGTCGTGGCTGCGGGAGTACCGGCCCGACTACGACCCGTTCGAAGCAGGGCTGGGCCGTTTCGTGCGCATGGAGAAGGACTTCATCGGCCGGGACGCCCTGGTCGCCAAGTACGGCGAGAACGGCCCGCCCGGCAGGGTGGCGGCAACCGGTCTGCGCCTGTGCACCTGGACCGTGGACGTGGGCACCGGCCCGGACGCCTGCGACGTGATCGGCGACGAGCCGGTGTGGCACGACGGCGAGGTGGTGGGCTGGATCACCTCAGGCGGCTACGCCCACCACAGCGAAGCGTCGGTGGCCATGGGCTACATCCCCGCCGAACTGGCCGACTCGCCCGGCCGCTTCGAGATCGAGATAGTAGGCACCCGCCGCCCCGCCAAGCTCGTGGACGGCTGCCTATGGGACCCCGAAGGCACCCGCATGAGAGCCTGAGCCACACAATCTCACGCGATTGAGTTGTTCGCGTTCAGTCCTCGGCGAGGACCCTCTTCAGGGCGCTGTCGTCCACGAAGCGCTCGGCTGTCAGGGGCTCGTCGTACGCCAGCACGCCGGCCTCGAGCCAGACTGCTTGCGCGGTGAGGAAGGCTTCGACCGCGGCTAGGTCCATCACCGGATTCTGTGTCTCGAACGGGATCAGGGGCGCGTCGAGGAGTTGCTGCTCGTCGATTCCGAGCCACTCGGCGGCCAATGCCAGCGTCTCGGGGTTGTCGGCGAAATAGTCCCCCGCAAGGTAGGTCCGCGTGGTGCGCACAAGCGCTCGCAGGATCGCCTCGACCACTTCTGGTCGCTCCTGCATGAACTCGGTGCGGAAGATAGCGCCCGTTATGGCGATGCCGGAGCCTTCGATGTAGACACAGCAGTCGTCGTCCAGCAGCGGTACCCAGAGGGGGCTCACGACATATGCGACGTCTGCTGCGCCCTCCTGGAGGGCGGGTGGGATGTCGCCTACATCAAGGGGCAGGTACTCCGGGTCGGTGTAGGCGACCCCGTTGTCTTCGAGCCACTGCCCGATGACGCCCATCACTGGTGAGGCGATGCCGCGGCTGCCGGCCGCGATGCGCAGGCGACTAGCGGCCTCGGGGTCGAGAGATCCGTCCTCGGCGAGGATCGACTTGTTCACCCAGACGCCTTCGGGTGCGTCCGGCACCCTCGGAAAGCTCCCGGTCTGGCGGAACTCGTCGCTTTGCGCGATCAGGTCGTAGTGCTCGGCGCTGAGGCCCGAGAAGGCGAAGTCGACCGCCCCGCTCGCGACCGCGTCGACGCTGTCGGAGGTTCCGAGAACCTCGACTGTGACGTTCAGGTTCTCTTTCTCGAACTCCCCGGTCACCGAAGCCAGATGCACGGGAAGGAAGTACCCGATGGGCGCCACGATCGTGCCCACGACATCGGTCCGCTCAGCGAGAGGCCTGGGCGCAGGCCCGGGCCCCTGGCTGACGGCGGGCTCCTCGGCGGCGGACTCCTGGTCGCTGTCGTTGCCGCTGCATGCAGCCGCGGCCAGGGACAAGGCGCAAAGCAGCGCCATGGTCTTGGTAGTGATTGCCGAGCGACCCACGGCTCCACCTCCTCGAATCGTGAGCAACATATGGCAGTAATATGACTTATGGGCAACTCTACAGACATCGATGCGGGCAGCATGCCTGTGACGCGACTGGCGACGAGCCGGTGTGGCACGCCGGTGAGGTGGTGGGCTGGGTCACGTCCGGCGGCTACGCCCACCACAGCGAGGCGTCGGTGGCCCTGGGCTACGTGCCCGCCGAGCTGGCCGACTGGCCCGGCCGCTTCGAGATAGAGATAGTCGGCACCCGCCGCCCCGCGAAGCTGGTGTCAGGCTGCCGATGGGACCCCGAGGGGCACCCGCATGAGATCATGAGTCAAACGTTTTCATGTAATTAAGTAATCCTCTGAGATTGCATGAGCTACAGTCATGTAGTGGATGTCAACTCGGTCTCACAGTTGGTGACGGTGGCTCTGGCCGTGCTTGCCATCATCTGGCACCAGCGGCGAGTCACTCACACGCTGCGCGAGCGTCTGGACAAGGTGGAGCAGCGGCTCGCTCGCATTGAGGGCTTCCTGGGAATCGGCATGCCGGCTGCCGCAGCTGCAAAGGCACCGGGAGCGGACCTGGCCCGCAAGCCCCCGGAAGACTCCGAAGAGAACTGAGCCTCGGAGGGGGACCCGATAGTGAGTCCCGGCGTTATGGAGCTTGTGGAAATCGCAAGTCTCTGGGCTGTGCACATCCGGCGTGTTGTGGTGTCACAGGTGGTGTCTAGGGTCGGCGGCGATGAACTCCCCACAGGAACTGGCGACTGAGGCGTTGGAGTTGCCGTTCGCTCTGGTGGACACAGTCGGGAGGTCGGGCAGTTGAGGCACGACGACTCGCTGGCCACGATCTTGCTCGTAAGCCGCCTCTGCGCTGACGGGGTGCGACCACTCAAGGCGTCCGAGTACTGGAGCCTGCGCGATTTCATCCGCGCTGGTGGACGGCAGCCGGCGGACCCAGGACCGCTACTCGGACAGGGCGCGGATCAACTCGTGCGAGATCATGGTCTGCCCCAGGATCTTGGCGAGCGCATCGCTGAGCTCATGGACCGCGCCACGGCGGTTGCCTTCGAACTGGACCGGTTGGAGCAGTCAGGCATCAAGACGCTCACGGCGTTCGATCAGCACTACCCGCGTGCGTGGCTGGACCGGCTTCGTTCCAAGGCCCCGCCGCTGGTGCACGCCGCTGGCGCGCTCGATCTGCTCGACGCGCCCGGGCTGGGTGTGGTCGGGAGCCGCGACGTGTCCCAGGCAGGGGGCGAGGTTGCCAGAGAGGTTGCACGGCTCGCGGCACGTCGGGGTCTGCCGCTCACGTCGGGCGGTGCCCGAGGCGTCGACCAACTCGCCATGGACGCCGCCTTCGAGGCCGGTGGAGCCGTTGTCGGCATGCTGGCCGAATCGCTGCTGCGCAAGTTGAAGAGCCCCGACGTGCGAAGAGCTGTGTACGAGGGCAGCACCGTGATGTGCACGCCCTACAGTCCCAATGCCCCCTTCAGCGCGGGCAACGCTATGGGGCGCAACAAGCTCATCTACGCGCAGGCCGCCCTCACCGTCGTCGTTGCGAGCGATGACGGCTCCGGCGGGACATGGTCCGGCGCAACCGAGGCGCTCAAGAACGGCTACGGGCTGGTCGCGGTGTGGCGTGGCGACGGGGAGGGCCCTGGCAACGAGTCTCTCGAGCGACGAGGCGCGATTCCTGTTGCCAGCCTGGCCGACATTGAGTCAGTCCTCGACGACGAAGACTTGCCTCCATCCCGATCGCCCGCGGAGTCAGCAGGTGCCGCGGAGCAGCAGTCGCTGTTCGCAGCGGCGAAGCCCGTCTAGCTGACCGCCGGTAGCCGCGATACGTCCCGGTCGCTGAGCCTGATCCGGGCGGATCTGCTGGCGTTGGAGTTCGAGCGCTAGGGGACTCTGGCTCGGAACCATCGGGGTGGCAGCGCCTGATAGACGTCGGCGGGATCGCTGGCCTCCCACCCGGCCACCCGGGCGATCACGAAGTCTTGGCCTACGGCGAACTCGGCCCAGATCGTCGCCTCATCGATCCCGAAGGCGTCGGACAGGCTCTCCCAGCCCCACCGGCGGCTGTCAGCCGACCAGCCGACCCACTGCTCGGGCCACCCGGCATCGCCAACGGCGGCGCCCTCCGACCGGGCGGCCGCCGTCCCGAGGGGAGAGGCCATGTCGCCGCCGACCACCGGCTCGCTGCTGGGCGCGGGAGAGACCCCCGGTTCCGCCGTCGCGGGGAGGACGAGGCCAGCTGGCCCCGTCACCGCGGGTCCGGCATCAATCAAGCCGTCAAGAGTCACTACCGTTTCCAGTTCCTGGCCCGAGGCTGCCCGTTGAAGCGCGAGCGACGGCACGCCGGGCGTCACCGTCCAGATCGTGCCGTCGGCAGCGACCGTCCCGGCGAAGAAGTCGGGTCCGAGCGACGGCCCCTCGCTCCACGAAAGCCCGTCAGGTGAGCTGAGAACGGTTCCACCCGATTCGTGGACCGCGATCAGCACGAATCCATCAGCGGTGGCCGCAGCCGACGAGATCAGGCTGTCGAAGCTGGCGGCCACCTCCCCTGACGGGCCGTCGCTCACATACAAGCGGGTCTGAAGGACATCGAACGGGTTGGCCAGCGGGTTGGACAGGCCGGAGACCTCGTCGAAAGTGAGGCCGACCTCTTCGTAGGTCAGATCCAACTCGTCGTAGGCCACGTCAGGCCAATCGGTGATGACGAGGGCACCGTAGGTCGAGACGAGGCTGAACGCAACGGAGGTCAGGTCGGAATAGGGGTACGGGGCATCGGCATCGATCAGCGTGAATGACACCCCGTCGGGGGTGGGCACGCTGAAGGTCACCCTCTTGCCCGGCGGCAACAGACCTAGATCGTCGAGAAGTGCCTGACCGTCGACGCTCGGCAAGGTCAACAGCGGCACCACGATGCGCTCACCCGACACGAGCACCGACGATGCCCACAAGCTGAGGCCTGCGTACGGGGAGAACGTCTCGGCCGGAATGTCGATGGCCACCTCAGTCCAGGTGGCGCCCTGATCGTCGCTGAAGAACACCCGATCAGGACCGATGTCGGACCGGTCGACGTCGGGGATCCGGCCGGTGACGACCCAGCGATCGCCAGACACGTTGACCTGCTCGGGGAACAGGTTCGCGGGGATGGGGACCTCGGTCCAGCCCGTGCCGCTCGCCGAGACGACGATCCGCTGCCCGAAGAATCCCCCGTCGCCGTCGGTCCACGCCCGGGCGATGACCTGGCCGTCGCCGACCGACTTGAGTTCGAAGAGGTCGTCGAAGCCCGGATCGATCTCGGTCCACTCCAGCACGGGGCCGGGTTCAGGTTGGAGAGGATCGGCGTCCTCGGAGGCGCTGCTGCCGGCGGGCTGGCCCGTTTCGTCGGCGTCGACCGGCTGCGGCTCACCTGCCGACTCCTCTTCGCCCGCTCCCGGATCGGCCTCGGATCGGGGTTCACCGGCCGACTCGCCTTCCGCGGCTCCCGGATCGGCCTCGGATCGGGGCTCCTCCGCCGGTGCGTCGGACGCGGCGGGTTCGCTGGTGGTGACGCCGGTATGCGCGGGGTCGACGTCTTGAGTACTGCAACCGGTCAGGGCACCGGCCATCAGTGCCAGCGACGCGGCTGCGGCCACCATCGCAAACTGCGCCGCACTCGCGCCTGCCGACGACTTCATCAGATCCCGTTCGCGTCCCGACCTCAGAATGATCTCGTAAGGCTATTGCCGGTCGACGATCTCGACGTAGGGATCGCGCTGCCTCTCACTCCCGGCTGATGGTCTGGATGTCGGTGTCCAGCCGGTGGTAGTCGGAGGCGTCGTCTACGAAGATGGCCCACTCGGTGTGCAGGCCCGTGGGCGGGTCCAGGGTGCCGGCGCAGATGGCGATGTGGTCGACCTGGCGGGGCAGACCCTCCGCCACCTGCCAGAACAGTGAACTCCCGCACTCCCGGCAGAAGCCGTAGGCCACGTTGGGATCGTCGGCGGGGTGGTGCCAGGCCAGGCTGGCGTCGGACAGGAGCCTGAGGTCGGAACGCTTGCATCCCGACCCTGCCATGTAGTGGCCCGTCCAGCGGCGGCAGCGCCAGCAATGGCAGTTCCAGACCTGACGGATCGGGCCGTGCACCTCGTAGCTGACGGCGCCGCACAGGCAGTGGCCCGAGGGCGGCGAGTCGGGCTCCGGGCGGGGGTTCTCGTTCACGCCAACGCCTCCCCTAGAGGCCGAGCGAATGGGCCGCGACCAGGCTAGTTGCGCGAGCGAGGCCGTGGCCCGAGCGGCCCGTGAGCGCAGCGAACAAGGGCGGGAATGACACCGCCGCGACGCTACGGCCCTCACCCCTTTGCGCTCGCTCTCAGCCTCCTCCGGCAGCGGTAGGGTCGCGATTGTTGCATGGCCCGGGACCCGTACGCTTCCCGGTCCGAGTTCGGAGGGTGACCATGGCACAGCGCGACCGCCGCTACGACTACGTGATCGTGGGCGGCGGCTCGGCCGGGTGCGCGCTGGCCAACCGGCTCAGCGCCGACCCCGGCACCTCGGTGCTGGTGCTGGAAGCGGGCCGGCGGGACTGGCGCTTCGACGTGTACATACACATGCCGGCGGCCCTGTCGTTCCCCATCGGCAACCGCTTCTACGACTGGCAGTACACCTCCGAGCCCGAGCCCCACATGGGCGGCCGCCGCGTCTACCACGCCCGGGGCAAGGTGCTGGGCGGATCGTCCAGCATCAACGGCATGATCTTCCAGCGGGGCAACCCCCTCGACTACGAGCGCTGGGCCGCCGATCCCGGCATGGACAACTGGGACTACGCCCACTGCCTGCCCTATTTCAAGCGCATGGAGCTCTGCCTGGCCGGCGACGACCACAGCGGCCCGGACGGGACCCGGGGCAGGGGCGCGTACCGCGGCCACCAGGGTCCGCTGGTGCTGGAGCGGGGACCGGCCACCAACCCCCTGTTCGAGGCCTTCCTGGAAGCCACCGAGCAGGCCGGCCACCCCCGGACCGCCGACGTCAACGGCTACCGCCAGGAGGGCTTCGCCGCCTTCGACCGCAACGTCCACCGGGGCCGGCGCCTCAGCGCGTCCCAGGCCTACCTGCACCCGGTGCTCAGCCGGCCCAACCTCCACCTCATCACCCGGGCCCTCACCACCAGGATCCTCTTCGAGGGCGACCGGGCCACCGGCGTCACCTACACCAAAGGCGGCCGCAGCCGAACCGTGAACGCCGGTGAGGTGATCTGCTGCGGCGGGGCCATCAACTCGCCGCAGCTCCTGCAGCTTTCCGGCGTGGGCCCGGCCGGTCTCCTGCACCGCCACGGCATCGACGTGGTGGCCGACGTTCCCGCGGTGGGCGCCAACATGCAGGACCACCTGGAGGTGTACGTCCAGTTCGCCTGCAAGCAGCCGGTGTCGATGCAGCCACACCTGGCCAAGTGGCGCCGCCCCTGGATCGGCCTGCAGTGGCTGGCCCGGCGCGGGCCGGCCGCCACCAACCACTTCGAAGCGGGCGGCTTCATCCGCAGCAACGACGACGTCGCCTACCCCAACCTCATGTTCCACTTCCTGCCCATCGCCATCCGCTACGACGGCTCGGTGCCCGAGGGCGGCCACGGCTACCAAGTGCACGTCGGCCCCATGTACAGCAACTCGCGGGGGACGGTGGCCATCGTCTCGACCGACCCCCGGACCAAACCCGCGCTGCGCTTCAACTACCTGTCCACCGACGAGGACCGCCGCGAGTGGGCGGAGGCCGTCCGCCACGCCCGGCACATCCTCAACCAGCCGGCCATGGACCCGTTCAACGGCGGCGAGGTGTCGCCCGGCCCGGGTGTGACCTCCGACGAGGAGATCCTCAACTGGGTGCGGAGCGACGCTGAGACCGCCCTGCACCCGTCCTGCACCGCCCGTATGGGCCTCGGTGACGACTCGGCGCTGCACCCGGACTCGCTCGAGGTCCACGGCACCACCGGCCTGCGGGTCGTGGACGCCTCGTCGATGCCGTACGTGACCAACGGCAACATCTACGCCCCGGTGATGATGCTGGCCGAGAAGGCCGCCGACCTGATCCTGGGGAACACCCCGCCGGCTCCCGAGCCGGTGGACTTCTACCGGGCCGACTAAACCGGTGTGACCTAAATCACATCCCCTCTGACCTCCAATTAGTTGCAATTCGCGGTGTTCGGCGAAACAATCTGAAGACAGCCGACGATGTGGCGTACACAGGCAAGAGGAGGAAGAAAGAATGAGTTCCATTCCCTTCAGCAACACCAAGGTCAACGCCAACACTGTGTGGCGAGACGCCCTAGGGCCCGGATATGCCGTAGGCGTGGTCGAGAGCCTGCTGCGGGTGACCGGCGAGGCCGCCGGCCGCCCCTACCGGGTCCGCCGCTAGCGGACCACCAGTCAGCACGACAATTCCCCCCAGAGGGGCGTAAGCCCCTCCCCCTAACTCGAGGCCCCCGCCGAGATCGGTCGCCCCCCAGCCGATACGGCGAGGGCCTCGACGCGTCCGGCCGCGGCCATCCGTTCGGTCGCGGCCATCCGCTCGGCCTCGTGTTTCCCACTCCTGTTCGCTGCGCTCACGGGCCGCTCGGGCCACGGCCTCGCTCTGAGCTTCACGGGATTCTCGTCGGTCGCGCCTCACCGCTCGGCCTCTAGGCTCGCCGGTGTGGTAGAGCCCGACTTCCTTCGCTTCGACACCCTCAGCCTTCACGCCGGCCAGCACAGCGACCCGACGACGGGCGCCAGGGCCGTGCCGATCTACTTCACCACCTCGTACTCCTTCGAGGACACCGACCACGCGGCCGGGCTGTTCAACCTCGAGATCCCGGGCCACATCTACTCCCGGATCTCCAATCCCACCGTGGCCGTGCTCGAGGAGCGGGTGGCTGCACTGGAGGGCGGGGTGGGCGCGGTGGCCACCGCCAGCGGGCAGGCCGCCTTCTTCCTGGCCGTGGCCACCCTCATGGACACGGGCGGACACATCGTGGCCAGCCGCAACATCTACGGCGGAACCCACAACATGCTCAACCTGACCCTGCCGCGCTTCGGCATCACCGCCACGTTCGTGGACCCCCGACGACCCGACGAGTTCGCGGCCGCCATAAGGGCCGACACCCGCCTCGTCTTCGCCGAGACGCTCGGCAATCCCGGCATCGAGGTCCTCGACATCGCCGCGGTGGCCGGCGTGGCCCACGAGCACCGCCTGCCGCTGATGGTGGACGCCACGTTCTCGACCCCGTATCTCATCCGAGCCTTCGAGCACGGCGCCGACATCGTGATGCACTCGGCCACCAAGTTCCTGGGCGGTCACGGGGTGGCTCTCGGCGGCATGCTCGTCGACGGCGGCCACTTCGACTGGGACGCCTCGGGCCTGTTCGGAACCATCACCGAGCCCTACGCCGGCTACCACGGCATCAGCTTCAGCGACGAGTTCGGTCCCGCCGCCTTCATCAGCCGGGCCCGAGCCGAGGGGCTGCGCGACTTCGGAGCGTGCATGAGTCCGGCCAACGCCTTCCAGATCCTCCAGGGCGTCGAGACGCTGCCGCTGAGGATGCAGCGCCATGTGGCCAACACCGAAGCCGTGGCCGAGGCCTTGGCCGCCAATGACGCGGTGACCTGGGTCAAGTACCCGTCCCTGGCCAGCCACCCCGACCACGAGCTGGCCCGCAGGCTCTACCCGAGAGGAACCGGGGCCATCCTGAGCTTCGGCATCGCCGGAGGGCGCGACGCCGGGGCCAAGTTCATCGCCGCGGTACGCCTGGCCTCCCACCTGGCCAATGTGGGCGACGCCAAGACGCTGGTGATCCACCCGGCCAGCACCACCCACCAGCAGATGTCGGCCGCCGACCTGGCCGCGGCCGGGGTAGGAGAGGACCTGGTGAGGATCTCGGTCGGGCTGGAGGACCCCCGCGACATCATCGAGGACCTGGAGCGGGCCCTCAAGGTCTCGCAACGCTGAGAGCCGAGCCGACGTGGAAGCGCTGATCGACGGGCGGGTGGTGCGTTGCGCCACCGGGGGCCGCAGCATCGACGGCGACGAGCCCGCAGTGGTGCTGGTGCACGGAGCGGGCGGCGACCGCACGGTGTGGCAGCTCCAGACCCGCTGGATCGCCCACCACGGCTACCGGGCCGCGGCGGTGGACCTGCCCGGACACGGCGGCAGCGAGGGCCCTGCGCTGGCGAGCATCGAGGCGATGGGGCAGTGGCTGGCGAAGGCCACCGAGGCCCTCGGCCTGGCGCCCGCCCACCTGGTGGGGCACTCGATGGGGACCTTCGTAGCGCTGGAGGCGGCCGCTCAGCGTCCCGAGGTCGCCCGCTCGCTGGTGCTGCTGGGAACCGCGGGGGCCATGCCGGTGCATCCCGCCCTCCAGGCCGCGGCCGATGCCGACGACCCTGTCGCGGGCCGGCTCATCACCTCCTGGGGCATAGGCAGCCGGGCCCACACCGGCGGGCACGCCTCGCCGGGCATGTGGCTGATCGGGGGGAACACCTCGCTGCTGGACCGGGCCCCTCCCGGAGTGCTGGCCGGCGACCTGGCCGCCTGCAACGCGTACGACGGGGCCGAAGCGGCCGCGGCCCGGGTTCAGTGCCCGGTGACGCTGATCCTGGGCCGTGAGGACAAGATGACCCCCAACAAGCGGGCTGCCGGGATGATCGACGCCTTCGGGGATGCTCGCACCGTGCACCTGGACCGGGTCGGCCACTTCCTGCAGATCGAGAGCCCGATCCCGGTCCGCGAAGCCATCGCGTCCGCTCTGGCCCGCGCCTGATCCGCCGCCGCACGTCCAGCAGTCTCAGCAGACCGCCCGGCTCCGAGATCGAGCACGGCTGGCCCCTTTCTTGACGTAGTTGTGCCGATGTGAGACGCACAACTGCGTCAAGAAGCGGCGTGGTTCGTGTCGGCGGCGCGATGAGAGCTGCGGCTTCGGCCTCTGGATGTGACGGAAGTCACGCTTGAGCCGTCCTCGCGCCCGCGGTCGCTGACTTACGATCCGGGCGTGGCCTCTAGTGCCGTGGTGAGACCTGAGCCCGGTGGCGAAGGGCTGACGGGCGGACCCTGGATCGAGCCGCGCGGCGACAGCTTCGGCGCGGTCAGGTCGCTGCTCGTCGGCGTGGTGCTAGTCATGAGTTGCAACGGGCTGCTGCGGGTCGCTCTCGGCGTGCGGGCCGAACTCGAGGACTTCGGGCTGGCCGTGACCGGCGTGGTGATGGCCGGATACTTCCTGGGCTTCCTGTTCGGAACCAGGGCGGCCGAGCACTTCATCGCCTCCGTCGGCCACATCCGGGTGTTCGCGGCCCTGTCCTCGGTGGGCTCGGCCGCCGCCATCCTGCACGTGGTCTGGGTCCATCCGGCGTCGTGGACGCTGCTGAGGTTCGCCTACGGGCTGTGCCTGGCCGGCATCCTGGTGACCGTCGAGTCGTGGCTGAACGACATGGCCACCAACGCGACGAGGGGCCGGATGCTGTCGCGCTACATGATCGTGACCATGGGCGGGATGGCGGTGGGCCAGTTGATGCTCAACCTCGCCGACCCGGGCGGCTTCAAGCTGTTCGTGGTGTCCTCGGCGCTGATCTCGTTCGCGCTGGTGCCGGTGGCGCTGTCGGCGTCCACCGCGCCGCCGCTGGTCGTGCCCGAGCCCATCTCGGTGCGCGAACTCGTCAAGATCGTGCCGCTGGGGCTGCTCACCGCGTTCTGGGTCGGAGTCTCGCAGGGCTGCCTGATGGGGCTGGGCGCCTTCTACGCCGCCTCCGAAGGCCTGTCCAACACCCGGATCTCGCTGTTCGTGGTCTCGTCGATGGTGGGGTCGGTGGCGTTCCAGTGGCTTATCGGCAGCGCCTCCGACCGGGTGCCGCGCCGCTATGTGATCCTCGTCGTGGCCATCGTCGCGGCCGGCTCCGCGGGGCTGCACCTGCTGGTGTCGGTGGGATCGGTGCTGTCGCTGCTGCTCATGTTCGTCCACGGCGGCTCGACCTTCCCGCTGTACTCGCTGGCCGTGGCCACCACCGCCGACAGCGTCTCGCCCGCGCAGCTGACCGGGGCCAGTGCATCGCTGGTGCGGGTCAGCGGGGTCGGGGCCGTGATCGGGCCGACGCTGGGCGGGTTCCTGATGGCGGCCATCGCGCCGTGGGCCTACTTCGGGATCCTGATCGTGTGCCACGCCGTCATCGCTCTGTACGTCGTGTACCGCATGCTCACCCGACCGGCCCCGCCCGTCGCCGAGCAGGGCACGTTCGATCCCTGGCCACTTCGGGCCTCAGCCGTCGCTGCCAACCTGCTGCGCCGCCCGCGCCTCCGCTAACGGCGCTGGAGGGGGGCGACTAGTCTGAGACCCCGTGAGCACGCATCCGGCTAAGCCATCGCGTCATCTCGGGCACTCGTGGAGTCTGCTGCTGGTGGCGGCGCTGATCGCGGTGGCGGCATGCGGCGGCTCGACGGAGAGCGATGGCGCAACCGATACGCCCGCCACGACCGCCGGCTCCGCCGATGCGGCCCCGGAGGCGGCTGAGCCTGAGGTGGGCCGTCCCGGCGGCGAGATCGTGCTGGCGGTGGAGCAATGGCCCGAGTGTCTGAACCCCCTCACCTCCTGCGCCAACGCCAGCTGGCTCGGCTGGTCGGTGCTCGTCCATCTCCAGACGGGCCTGATGGAGTACGACGAGGGCAACAACCTGGGGGCCTCCCCGGTGATCGTAGAGGAGCCCAGCCCGGACAACGGCGGCGTGGAGACCCACCCCGACGGCGGCTTCACCGTGACCTACCGGCTCAACCAGGATGCTCGCTGGAGCGACGGCACGCCCATTACCAGCACCGACGTGTGGTTCACGTGGCGGGCCGTGCTCGACACCGAAGGCTCGCTCAACACCATCGGCTACGACCTCATCACCGACGTGGGCCACAGCGATCCGCACACCGCGGTCATCACGTTCTCCGAACCCTACGCACCCTGGCGCCAGCTCTTCGGCGCGCTCCTCCCGGCCCACGGCTTCGACGGCCAGACCGAGATATCCGGCTACTGGAACGACTCGATCCCGATCTCGGCCGGGCCGTGGCGCCAGGAGTCCTGGAGCCAGGAGCAGCACATCCTCGTTCCCAACGAGAACTACTGGGTCGCCGACCGGATGCCGCTGGTCGACCGGGTGGTGATGGTCCCCAGGGAAGACACCGACACCGAGGTCGCAGCCCTGCAGACCGGCGAGGCCATGGCCGCCTTCCCCCAGCCCTTCCCCGGCGCCAAGCAGCGTCTCGGACCGCCGTTGGCGTTCGTGTCCGGGGAGGGAATCTTCATGGAAGGCCTCTGGATCAATCAGGCCGCGCCCGACCGGCGCTTCGAGATAACCACGCGACTTCGCCAGGCCCTCGCCTACTCGCTGGATCGGGAGCAGGTCGCCGAGGTCGCGCTGGGCCCCATCATCGACGATCCGGTGGTGCTGCAGTGCGCAGGCTGGAACCCGGCGTTCGGGGAGTGGTGCGGCTCAGACTTCGACCGGTACGTCCAGGACATGGACGCCGTCGAGGAGCTGCTGACCGCCGACGGCTGGACACGCCCCGACCCCCAGGGCCTGTGGGTCAACTCTGAGGGCGTCGAGCTGGTGCTGCAGTGGAACACCGTCGCCGGGAACAAGCGCCGCGAGGACATCCAGGCTCTGGTGACCGAGATGACCAAGCCGTTCGGGATCGGCTTCCAGATCATCAACTACGACGCGGGCGAACTCTTCCAGAACCGCCTGCCGGTCATGAACTTCGGCCCGGTGGCGCTGTTCGCCAACAGCACCAACCCCGATCCGTCCGTCACGGCCCTCTACGACATCGACGGCATCCCCACCGAGGCCAACTCCTACAGCGGCCAGAACTTCACCGCCTACGCCAGCCAGCAGGCCAGCGACCTGGCCTTCGCCATCGACGCCGAACTCGACGAGGCAGAGCGCTTGAGGCTGGTGCACGAGCTGGGGGCCCTGCTCGCCGACGACGTCCCCTGGATCCCGCTGTACATGCTGCCGAACCTGCTGGCCTGGGACCCCGCGGTGCTGGAGGGACCGGGCAAGTACGTGTCGAGCGTGTACGGCGGCTTCTACGACATCTTCGACTGGACCGTGATCGGGTGAGCGACAGAGTGATCGGTCGAGCGGGGCCGGCGGGCACACTTCGGAGGTGATCCGTTACGCGGCGGGACGCCTCGCGGTCACCGTTCCCATACTCCTGTCCATCTCGTTCGCCACGTTCTGGGCCGCGGGCGAGATCTCCAGTCCTGCCGCCCAGCTCACTCTCAACCCCCGCATAAGTCCAGAGGCCAGGAGGGCCTACATCGAATCCCTCGGCCTCGACGAGCCCTTCGGCGTGCGCTACCTGACGTGGCTCGGCAACTTCGTGACTGGGGACCTGGGAACGTCGCTGGTCCGCAACGGTCAGGACGTGTGGCCGCTGGTGCGCAGCGCCATGGCCAACACGCTGCTGCTGATCGCGGTGGCGATGGCCTTCTCGCTGGCGGTCGGGCTGGCCGTGGGCACCCTGTCCGCGCTGCGGCCGGGTTCGGTCATCGACCGGGCCTCGACCACCGCGTCGTTCCTGGGCATATCGATTCCCGTGTTCTGGCTGGGCCTGATGCTGCAGCTGATGTTCGGCCTGTATCTGGCCGAGTGGCTCCGGCTGGGGGCGCCGTTGCTGCCCACGGCCGGGATCTACTCGCCCGGCCAGCAGGGCTTCGACCTGCTGGACAGGGCGCGGCATCTCGCGCTGCCGGTGATGGCCCTGTCGCTGCAGTTGATCGCGGCCTACAGCCGCTACATGAGGTCCTCCATGCTCGACGTGATGGGCATGGACTACATCTCCACCGCTCGGGCCAAGGGCCTTCCCGAACGCCAGGTGGTCGTGCGCCACGGCGTGCGCAACGCGCTGATCCCGGTGACGACGCTGGCCGCGGTGGACCTGGGTCTGCTGGTAGGCGGCTTGATCGTCACCGAGCGGGTCTTCCAGTACCCGGGCATGGGCCTCCTGTTCCTCGACGCACTCCACGGCGGCGACTACCCGGTGCTGCTGGCCACGGTGATGATCGTCTCGGCCGCGGTGTTCTTGATGAACCTGCTGGCCGATCTGCTCTACGCCGTGCTCGACCCAAGGATCCGCTATGTCTGAGCGCCTCGATCCGCGACGGCCGACCGTGAGGATCCGCTATGGCTGAGCACTCGCCGGCGCGGCCGGGCTACCAGCACCGGGGCGAGGGCCGGCTCGCCGACAGGCGGTCGATGGCCGGGCAGCCGCTTGAGACACCCAGCGATGAGACCGCGCCGCACTGGCGGACCGTGTGGCGACGGTTCCGCAAGCACCGTCTCGCGGCCACATCGTTGGCAGTGTTCGCCTTGATCGTGCTGTGCGCAGTCTTCGCCGACTGGGTCGCTCCCTACGGCGCCACCGAGCAGAACCTGGACAGGATTCTGGCGCCGCCGGGCGGCGACTTCCTGCTGGGAACGGACACCCTCGGGCGCGACACTCTGAGCCGGATCCTCTACGGAGGCAGGATCTCGCTGCTGGTCGGCGTGTCGGTGGCGTTGATCAGTGGTGTCGTGGGGACGGCCGTCGGTCTGACGGCCGGCTACTGCCGCAGGTGGGTGGACTCGATGCTGATGCGCCTCACCGACACGATGCTGGCCCTCCCCGGACTGATGGTTGTGATCATGGCGGCGCGCGTGCTGGGAGACGGGGTGATGGACGTGGTGATCGTCCTGGCCGCGGTCACCTGGATGGTCCCGGCCCGGATCGTGCGGGCCAAGGTGCTGTCACTGTGCGAGAACCAGTTCGTCGAGGCGGCCGTCGCCCTCGGCGCGCCCAGCCGCCGCATCATGGTGCGCGATCTGCTGCCCAACCTGGTCGGCGAGATCGTCGTCGCAGTCTCCTTGACGGTAGCCGGCGCCATCCTCGCGGAGTCGACGCTGAGCTTCCTCGGACTGGGGGTGAGCGCAGCCCACACGGCCACCTGGGGAAACATGCTCGGGGGCAATGAGGGCTTCATGATCACCGCGCCCTGGCTGGTGTGGGCTCCGGGCCTGGCCATCGTGGCCACGGTGCTGTGCATCAACTTCATCGGAGACGGCCTGCGGGACGCCCTCGATCCGCCCCGTCGATAGCCACCAGTGGCCGGATGGGCCGTCGGCGCGACGAAGCACGGCGGCGGCCCACTAGCCTCAGACGCAGATCCCCTCGGAGCGCGTCGAAAGGAGACACCGATGGCGGAGAGAGGTTCATCGGCTTGGCACTCATGGGTGGAGGGGGTCTTCGATGATCGGGTCAACCGGTCCCGGCCCCGCGCGCTGAGGGCGCTGGCGGAGTGGGCGGCAGCCTCAGTGGCTGTGAACGGCGATGTCTACGCGGGTATCTCCGCGGGGTATGCGGCCGTGTCGCGCGCGGCCGAGTCTCCGGAGGCGACCATCCGGGCTGCCCGCTACTCCATCTGGCACGCGGTCACGTCGCTGCGTGAGAGCAGCCCCGACGATGTGGACGTGTGGCACTTCGAGTTGCACGCTGCGGGCGAGCTCATCGGCCTGCGCCTTCCCGACCGCCCCCATCTGGCGGACGTCTCGATCGCCAGCTGAGAGGCCGAGCTTGCGAGGCCGTGGCCCGAGCGGCCCGTGAGCGAAGCGAACAAGAGCGGGAAACACTCGGGCCGGGCCAAGCGGCCGGGCTGATCAGCCGATCTCGTCGGGCATATCGGCCTTGCGTCGGGCCACGTAGTCGCGTAGCTCGGCGTCCACCGCGTCGTCGACGGGGGGCGGCTCGTAGTCGGCCAGGAGCTGCTTCCAGCGGGCGTTGGCCCGCTGGGCGGCTGAGAGCGAGCCCTCCTCGGACCACTGCTCGTAGCTGGCCGCGTCGGAGATGTCCGACCGCCAGAAGGCGGTCTCGAAGTTGATCAGAGTGTGCTGGTTGCCCAGGAAGTGGTCGCCGTGGGCGTTGGTGCGGAACGCCTCCATGGCCTGGCCGTTGTCGCTGACGTCGACTCCCCGGGCCCAGACCTCCATGGCGCCCAGCTGGTCGGCGTCCAGGATCAGCTTCTCGTAGCCCAGCGCCAGCCCTCCCTCCTGCCAGCCCGCGGCGTGCAGCACGAAGTTCACCCCTGCCTGCATCGTGGGCAGCAGGGTGTGAGCCGACTCGTAGGCGGCCTGCGCGTCGGGCAGCTTCGAGGACGTGAACTGACCGCCCGAGCGGAACGGCACACCGACCCGGCGGGCCAGCGACGCCATCACGTAGATGGCTTGGCCGGCCTCGGGCGTGCCGAAGGTGGGCGCCCCGGTGGCCATCGACATCGAAGAGGCGAACGTGCCGAACACGACGGGCGCTCCGGGCCGCACAAGTTGCAGGTATGCCATGCCCGAGAGGGCCTCGGCCAGAGCCTGCGCGGCCAGGCCGGCCACCGTCACCGGCGACATGGCCCCGGCCAGGATGAACGGGCTTATGACGCAGGCCTGGTTGGCCCGGGCGTAGGTGGTGGCCGCGCCCAGCATGGTGGCGTCCCAGCGCATCGGGGACGAGGCGTTGATCAGCGAGGTCATCACCGTGCGGTCGGCGAGATCCCCACCGAAGGCGATCCGGGCCATCTCGACGGAGTCCGCGGCCCGTTCGGCCGCGGTCACCGAGCCCATGAAGGGCTTGTCGCTGTAGCGCAAGTGGGCGTACACCATGTCGAGGTGGCGCTTGTTGACCGGCACGTCCACCGGCTCGCACACCGTGCCCCCGCTGTGGTGCAGCTGGGGCAGGGCGTAGGCGAGCTTCACCACGTTGCAGAAGTCCTCCAGCGTGGCGTAGCGGCGACCCCGGTCGAGATCCATGACGAACGGCGAGCCGTAGTTGGGGGCGAAGACGGTGGCGTCGCCCCCGACCGTCACGCTGCGGGCGGGATTGCGGGCGTGCTGGGTGTAGACGGCGGGGGCGTTGTCCTGCACGATCTGGCGGCACAGTCCGGGCGGGAACTTCACAAGCTCCCCGTCGATGTCGGCTCCTGCGGCCCGCCACAGCTCCAGAGCTTCCGGGAAGTCCTGGAAGGCGATACCGACCTCGGACAGGATCGTCTCGGCGTTGCGCTCGATCAGCGCGAGGCCTTCGTCATCGAGTATGTCGACCGGCGGCCGCCGGCGGACCAGGTACGGCGCCGACTCGGTCGACGCCGCCCGCGCCGCCCTTCTTCCTGCTCGCCCGCCGCCCCTCCGCCGCGTTGTCTCGCTCATGCTGGCTCGTTCATGGTCTAGCTGTCTCCGGATCGTGAAGTCGGCGGCGATTGTCGAGCGATGCTCAGGCCGCGGGGCGGGGTCTGCGGCGCCGGCGGGAACCCTGGCCGGGGCCGGCAGCGGCCGCTTCGGGAAGATCGATCACCGCGGCCAGATGCGGGGTGGGATCGGTCTCGTGGGGGAAGGCCATGGCTGCGACGAACAGCTCCTGGAAGCGGGACTCGGTGGCCGTCTCGATCTTGATCACCGAACGCACTACCCGCTCGATCTCCAGGCGCTGCTCGCCCGACAGGAGCATGCGGACCGCGCCCACCCCTGAGGCGTTGCCGGCGGCCCGCACACCGCCTGCGGGCGTGTCGGGGACGAGGCCCAGCACCATCGCTCGTACCGGGTCTATGTGGGCGCCGAAGGCCCCTGCCAGCCGTATGTCGGGCACGTCGTCGATGCCCGCGTGCTCGCGCAGCAGGTCGATGCCGGCCCGCAGGGCGGCCTTGGCCAGCTGGACGGCACGAACGTCGTTTTGGGTGATCGACAGCAGGATCGGCTCGGTCTGCAGCACGTAGCTGAAGGTGCGGCCGTCGGCCACGATGCGGGGCGACCGGTCCTGATCCGACGAGATCACGCCGTGGCGATCGGTGATTCCGGCCAGGAACATCTCCGCGATCACCTCGATGATGCCCGAGCCGCACAGTCCCGAGACCCGGAGGCCGGCCCGGTCGAGCTCCTCGGCGAAGCCGGGCTCGTCGGACCAGAGCTCACAGCCGATGACCTTGAAGCGCGGCTCCCAGGTGTCCGGATCGATCCGGATCCGCTCCACCGCGCCGGGAGTGGCCCGCTGGCCGCAGCTGAGCTGAGCCCCCTCGAAGGCCGGACCGGTCGGGCTGGACGCGGCCAGGACCCGGTGCCCGTCGCCCAGCACGATCTCGGCGTTGGTGCCCACATCCACCACCAGCATCGGCTCGGAGGCCCGGTGAGGTCCCTCGGCCAGGGTGGCCGCGGCCGCGTCGGCGCCGACATGCCCGGCGATGCACGGACCGATGTACAGCGTGGCGTTCGGTAGCCCGACCCCGATGTCGGTGGCGCGGCCCCGCACAGCTGCGGCGGTGGTGAGCGTGAACGGCGCGGCACCCAGCGGTGTGGGGTCCAGACCCAGCACCAGGTGGTGCATGATCGGATTCCCCACAACCACAACGTCGTGCACCCTGCTGTGGTCCGCGCCGGCCAGCCCGCACAGCTCGCCCACCAGCTCGTCGATGGCGGTTCGCACCGCGGTGGTGAGCTCGATCTCGCCGCCGGGGTTCATCATCACGTAGGAGACCCGGCTCATGAGGTCCTCGCCGAAGCGGATCTGAGGGTTCATACGGCCCGAGGCCGCGGCCACCTCGCCCGACGAGAGCTCGAGCAGGTACCCGGCGATGGTGGTCGATCCCACGTCGACCGCCACCCCCCAGGCCTCATCGGAGTAGCCGGGGCGCACGTCGAGGACCGTGCGGCGGTCGTGCACGACCACCGTGACCGCACGATCTCCGGCCGCAATTGCCGGGGACAGCGCGGCCAGCACCGGTACGGGGAACTCCACCTCGGTGAGTCCCCAGTCGGCCGCGAGGGCCTCGGCGACCAGGTCGAGCTCGGCGGCCTCGAAACCGAGGACCACCTCGGGAAGTTCCACGTAGTGGAGGGTGACCACCGGATGGATGACCACCTCGGCGAGATCGATCGACTTGCGCACCACCGGCCGGTGGACCTGGCTCTCCGGCGGGACGTCGACGACTGCGTTGGCCAACACCACGGCCTGGCAGCCCAGGCGGCAGCCCTCGGCGATGGGGCGACGCCCCCGGTAGCGCAACTCGGTGGGGCCGGGGTCCGACAGGACGCCGGCTTCGGTCGGCGAGACCTGGCAGCGGCCGCACAAGCCCCGGCCGCCGCACACCGAGTCGAGGTCCACCCCGCCGGCCCGGGCCGCGTCGAGGACGGTGGCCCCGGCCGCGACCGAGGCGCGTATCCCCGAGGGGTTGAACACCACGCTGTGCATGTCGTGCATGTCGGGCTCGACCGCTACAAAGGGGCCGTCACGCACGGGTTCAGGCAGTGCGGCGACGCCCGCTCCGCCGTCTCAAGCCGACCGTGTCGGGGTCTCGGTGCTCAGCGATCCACGCGGCGCAGTCCCGGTCGTTCCCGGCCAGGACGTCGGCGGCCATCACCGCGTTCTTCACCTCGGGGTGCATGGGGTTCATGATCGCGGAGGTGAGCCCGGCGCCTATGGCCATCGACAGGAACGTCCCGGTGATCATGTGGCGGGCCGGAAGACCGAAGCTGACGTTGCTGGCACCGCAGGTGGTGTTCACCCCCAACTCGGTGCGCAGACGCCGCACCAGCTGGAACACCTGCCGTCCGGCCGTGCCCATGGCGCCGATCGGCATCACCAGCGGGTCGACCACCACGTCGGAGGCCGGGATGCCGTGGTCGGCGGCCCGGTTGACGATCTTGCGAGCGACCTCGAAGCGCACGTCGGGATCCTCGCTGATGCCAGTCTCGTCGTTGGAGATGGCCACCACCGCGGCGCGGTGGCGGGCCACCAGAGGCAGCACCCGCTCCAGCACCTCCTCCTCCCCGGTGACGGAGTTGATGAGAGGCTTGCCCTCGTACACCGCGATGCCGGCCTCCAGGGCCTCGATGATCGAGGAATCGATGGAGAGGGGCACGTCGGTCACGCTCTGGACGAGCTTGATGGCCTGGGCCAGGAGGGCGGGCTCGTCGGCGAGGGGGATCCCGGCATTGACGTCGAGCATGTGGGCTCCAGCCGCGGTCTGCGCCAGCGC
The DNA here is from genome assembly GCA_965203635.1 of Candidatus Aldehydirespirator sp. Lineage (GTDB taxonomy): Bacteria > Actinomycetota > Acidimicrobiia > Acidimicrobiales > Aldehydirespiratoraceae > Aldehydirespirator. The sequence continues at coordinate 153,994 of OZ241903.1, read as the reverse complement.
ATCGGCCTCGACCCGGCTGAAGTCCCCGTTGCGCATCTCCTCGGCCAGCAGCCGCCGTCCGGTGGGGTTGATGCGCTCGCCGATCATCACGAACGGACGGTCGAACCCGATGACCACCTCCCTGGTGGCCGAGCTGACGACGGTGTCGGTCACTGCGGATCTCCTTCGTCCTGGTCGTCGCGATCGGGGTCCCAGCCGCCGGTCCTGACGAACTCGTCCAGGCGCTCCCGGGGGAACGCCTCCTCCAGGGAGGCCGCGGCCGCCATGGCGGCCGCCTCGGGATCGTCTGTGCCCGAGGGGATCACAGACCGGCGCCACTCGCCGACGTACTGGGAGGCCTGAGTCTTGCCCGCCACCATGGCGGCCCTGTCGATGGCCCGCTGGAACCGGCGGGGGAGGATGCGCTGGACCCGGTCGGCGCCGGAGCCGCCGTTGACCTGGGCGGGTATGTCGCGCCAACTGATCAGCACCAGGCTCCCGTCGTCGTTGCGGCGCCTGCGCCCGCCTCGCCCCGCTGGGGGACTCATGCCGCCTCTGAGGTGTCTGCGCCGGCCAGCTCCACGATCCGGTCCTCGAGTCCGCCGATACCGGTGACGATCCGCTCGCAGCGCAGGCCGAGACGGGCGGCGGCCTGTTCCGCGGCGCGGGCCAGGCGGTCGTCGTCGGCCTGGGCGAGGTGGACGACCCGGGTGTAGTTGCCGAAGTACGCCTCGAGGAGTTCCGGATGCTGCTCGATGCCCAGCCCCTGCATGATCAGGCGATCGAAATGCCGCACCAGGTAGTCGGTGAGGTAGAAGGTGCCCGGCTCGACATCCTGCAGGTCGGCGAAGGCGTCGGTGCCGGCGTAGAGCTCGTAGCAGTGGGCGCCGGGCAGCCGCTCGACCCCCTCTTCGGAGCACACCCGGTCGAGCAGCCCGCCCGTGCCGCAGTCCATGTAGCCCACGATGATCGTCCTGTAGGCGCCGCGAGCCCTGGCGACCCGGACCCGCCGGCGGACGGCGTCGGGGATTCGCTCGGGGCGGTTGTGCATTATCGCGGGCAGGCACTCCACCTCGAGGTGCTCGCTGCCGTTGAGGGCTGCTACCTCGCGCAGCTCGCGGACCAGCGCGCCACAGCCGATGACCAGAACCTTCGAAGGCTGCGTCCCAGCCGTGTGGGCAGGCGAGGGCCTGTCGGGCTGTGGCGGTGTCATTCCCGCTCTTGTTCGCTGCGCTCACGGACCGCTCGGGCCACGGCCTCGCTCGGCACCGGGCGAAGTCGTGGCATTCGTGGCGCCTATCCGCTCGGCCTCTGCGTCCCGGCCGTCATCCGGCGGCCCGGCGGGCCGATACGAGGGTCTTGGCCGTCTCGGAGGCGATGGCGGCGTCGCGGCAGTACGCGTCGGCGCCGATGGCCGATCCGAACTCCTCGTTGAGGGGAGCCCCGCCGACGAGGATGATGAAGTCGTCCCGTATGCCCTTCTCTATGAGGGTGTCGATCACCACCTTCATGTAGGGCATGGTGGTGGTGAGCAGGGCCGACATGCCCAGGATGTCGGGCTTGTGCTCGTCGAGAGCAGCCAGGAACTCCTCGGCGTCGGTGTTGATGCCGAGGTCGAACACCTCGAAGCCGGCTCCCTCCAGCATCATCGCCACCAGGTTCTTGCCGATGTCGTGGATGTCGCCCTTCACCGTCCCGATCACGACACTGCCGATGGGCTCGGCGCCCGTCTCGGCCAGCAGCGGGCGCAGGATGGCCATACCGGCCTTCATGGCGTTGGCGGCCAGCAGGACCTCGGGAACGAACAGGATCCCGTCGCGGAAGTCGATGCCCACGATGCGCATGCCCTCGACCAGCGCGTCGTTCAGCACCTTGTCGGCCGACCAGCCCCGGCCCAGCAGGATGTTGGTGCCCTCGGCGATCTCGTCGGCCAGACCGTCATAGAGGTCGTCATGCATCTGGGCCGTGAGCTCCTCGTCGTCGAGGCTGGCCAGATCGATGTCATCGTCGGCCATGTCGGGTCCGGAAGCAGGGATGTCAGTCATCCGGTCAGCCCTCCGCATGTCGGTTGTGGGCCCATTTCTACGGATGACAGCCACCTGCTGGTTCCGTACTGTGGACCAGTCCCACGATACGGAACGGACTGTACCACGGTTCAGGGTGGGTACATGCAACTTGTAGGACACTTCTTGTTGTGGCGGCGGCAACCATTCACGCCGCAGGGGTTCGCGGTGCCGCGGGCGGAGCGTAGCCTTGGCCCCCATGCCCGCTCCGCCCCAGGCCGACATACCGCCGCACCGCTACGACGCGGCCCTCGCGGACGAAGTAGAGAGCCGCTGGCAGGCGCGTTGGGAGGCAAGCGGCGCCTACGAGACGCCCAACCCGGCCGGGGAGCTCTCGTCGGGCCACGACCCGGCCGGACCCAAGCTCTTCGTGATGGACATGTTCCCGTACCCGTCCGGGTCGGGACTGCATGTCGGCCATCCGCTGGGCTACATCGCCACCGACGTCTACGTCCGCTTCAAGCGGATGTGCGGGTTCAACGTCCTGTACACCATGGGCTTCGACGCGTTCGGGCTGCCGGCCGAGGAGCACGCCCGCCAGACGGGCCAGCACCCCCGGGTCAACACCGAGGCCAACATCGACAACATGCGCCGCCAACTGGACCGGCTCGGCCTGGGCCACGACCAGCGGCGGGGCATCGCCACCACCGATGTCGACTACTACCGGTGGACCCAGTGGATCTTCCTGCAGATCTTCAACTCGTGGTTCGATCCGGAGGCGCGCCGGGCCCGGCCGATCACCGAGCTGATCGACGAGTTCTCCTCCGGTGCGAGGCCGTCACCCGATGGCCGCCCGTGGGACGACCTCAGCGAGGCCGAGCAGCGAGAGGCGGTGGACTCCCATCGCCTGGCCTACGTGGCCGACGCTCCGGTCAACTGGTGCCCGGCCCTGGGCACGGTGCTGGCCAACGAGGAGGTCACCACCCAGGGCCGCTCGGAGCGGGGCAACCACGAGGTGTTCAAGCGCCCCCTCAAGCAGTGGATGATGCGCATCACCGCTTATGCCGACCGCCTGCTGGAGGACCTCGACCGGCTGGACTGGCCCGAGTCGGTCAAGACCATGCAGCGCAACTGGATCGGCCGCTCCGAGGGAGCCCTGATCTCGTTCCCTGCTGCCGAGGAGCCGTTGCCCGGCCCGCTGCACGCCATCGAAGTGTTCACCACCCGGCCCGACACCCTGTTCGGTACTACCTACATGGCGCTGGCTCCTGAGCACCCGCTGGTGGACGAGCTGATGGCCGATGGCTGGTCCCACGGGACCCCGGAGTCCTGGACCGGTGGCGCGGCCACGCCCGCGGAGGCGGTAGCCGCCTACCGGGCCCGTGCCGCCGACATGAGCGACGCCGATCGCAGCGACTCGAAGACCGGGGTGTACCTGGGCTGTGACGCGGTGGTGCCGTTCAGCGATCAGCGGGTGCCGGTGTTCATCGCGGACTACGTGCTGATGGGGTACGGCACCGGCGCGGTGATGGGCGTGCCTGGCGAGGACCAGCGCGACCGGGAGTTCGCCGAGGCCTTCGGTCTGCCGGTCGTCCGCACGGTGCAGCCCCCGCCGGAGCATCCGGCCGAGTTGGCGTACACCGGTGACGGCCCGTCGATCAACTCTCGCTTCCTGGACGGGCTCGACGTGGGGGCGTCCAAGGCGCTCATCCTCGAAAGGCTTCAGGAGTCCGGGTTCGGCCGTCCCACCGTCAACTACAGGATGCGGGACTGGCTGTTCAGCCGGCAGCGCTACTGGGGCGAGCCCATCCCCATCGTGTTCGACGACCTGGGGCCGGTGGCCCTGCCCGACGACCTGCTCCCGCTGGAACTCCCGGAGCTGACGGACTGGGCGCCGAGGGCGCTGGCCCGGGACTCCGAGCCGGAGCCGCCGCTGGGCCGGGTGACGGAGTGGGTCGGCGTCGACCTGGACCTCGGCTCGGGGCCTCGCCGCTACCGGCGGGAGCTGAACACCATGCCCCAGTGGGCCGGATCGTGCTGGTACTACCTGCGCTACCTCGACCCCACCAACGACGAGGCTCTCGTCGATCCCACCGTCGAGTCGTACTGGATGGCCGATCCGGACCCCGGCGGCGTGGGCGGCGTCGACCTGTACGTCGGCGGGGTCGAGCACGCCGTGCTGCACCTGCTGTACGCGCGGTTCTGGCACAAGGTGCTCTACGACCTGGGCCACGTGAGCGGCCCGGAGCCGTTCAAGCGCCTCGTCAACCAGGGCTACATCCAGGCCTACGCCTTCAAGGACTTCCGAGGGGTGTACGTGCCCGCCGAGGAGGTGGAGGGCTCCCTGGAGAGGGGCTTCGAGCACCGCGGCGAGCCGGTGACCCGCGAGCTGGGCAAGATGGGCAAGTCGCTCAAGAACTCGGTCACCCCGGACGACATGTACGCCTCCTACGGGGCCGACACCCTGCGCCTCTACGAGATGTTCATGGGGCCCATCGACCAGGACCGGCCGTGGGAGACCCGCTCGGTGGTGGGCTCCCAGCGGGTGCTGCAGCGGGTGTGGCGCAACGTGGTGGATGAGGAGACCGGCGAGCTGCGGGTGAGCGACGAAGCGCCCGACGACGACTTGTTGCGGCTGCTGCACCGGACCATCGACGGGGTGCGCTCCGACATGGAGGGCATGAGGTTCAACACCGCAATCGCCAAGTTGACCGAATTGAACAACGAACTGACCCGCCGGGGCACCGGGGCGCCCCGCGAGATTGCCGAAGTGCTGGTGCGGATGCTGGCCCCGCTGGTCCCGCACTTCGCCGAGGAGCTGTGGCACCGCCTGCACGGCGATGGCGCCGGCTCGGTCACGCAGGTCGAGTTTCCTGCCGTCGATCCGGCCCTGCTGGTGACCGACACGGTGGAGGTCCCCGTCCAGGTGAACGGCAAGCTGCGGGGCCGGGTGACGATCGCGGTCGAAGCCGATGAGGAGACCGCGGTGGCCGCCGCCCTGACCGAGCCGAACGTGGCGGCTCACGTGGGCGGCCGCGAGCTCCGCAAGCAGCTCTACGTGCCCGGCCGAATGATCACCCTGGTGGTGTGAGTCCCGGTCCAGAGAAACTGGCTGGCATGGCCAGTGCCGGCGGGCGCTGGCCCGCGCCCATGGTGTGAGCGGCCGCGAGCTGTCGATCTCGCAGGCCCGCCGGATAGCGCTCGGGGCTCAGGGCTTCACCGACCCGGCTCCGGCGGGTCGAGTGGACCGCCGCCATCTGCGCCGGGTGATGGGCCGGGTCAAGCTGCTGCAGCTCGACTCGGTGCCGGTGGTCATCCGGACGCAGTACCTCCCGCCGTTCTCCCGGCTGGGCTGCTACGAGCCGTCCCTGCTCGACCGGATCGCGTACCGCGACGACGAGTGGTTCGAGGCATGGGCCCACGAGGCGTCGCTGCTGCCGGTGGACGACGAGCCGCTGCTGCGATGGCAGAAACGGCGGGCCGAGCAGGGCGAGACATGGACCAACCTGGTGGAGCTGGCCCGGAGCGAGTCCGGCTACGTGGCCGAGGTGCTGGCCCAAGTCAAGGAGCGTCCGCTGACCGCAGGCGAACTGGCCGACCCCCGCCGCCGCCCTGGCGAATGGTGGGGGAGCCGGTCATTGGGCTCCATCGCGCTGGACTGGCTGTTCCGGATCGGCGCGGTCGGGATCCGGCGCCGGGGCAACTTCACCAAGGAGTTCGACCTGCTGGAACGGATCGTGCCCGCCGACGTGCTGGCCCGGCCGACGCCCACCGCCGAGGAGGCCCAGCGTGAGCTGCTGGCTCGCTCCGGCGCAGCCCTCGGGGTGGGCACGGCCATCGATCTCATCGACTACTACCGCCTCCCGCTGCGTGAGGGTCGGAACCGGCTGCGCGAGGTGGCAGAGGAGGGCCGGCTCGAGACGGTGGCGGTGGAAGGCTGGAACGAGCCCGCCTACTTGCACCCGCCGGCGAGGCTTCCACGGTCGGTGGAGGCGTTGACGGTGCTGTCGCCGTTCGACCCGATCGTGTGGAACCGGGACCGGGCGGCCCGGCTGTGGGACTTCGACTACCGGATAGAGATCTACGTCCCGGCGTCCAAGCGGATCTACGGCTACTACGTGCTGCCGGTGCTCGACGGCGAGCGCCTGGTGGCCCGCCTGGACCTCAAGACCGACCGGGCAGCCGGGGCGCTGCGGGTCTTGGGCGCCTACGCCGAGCCCGGAGTCGGTCATGCTGGCCTGGTTGCGAAGCTCCGGCCGCACCTGGCCGAGCTGGCCCGCTTCGTGGGAGTGGCCGAGGTCGCATACGGCTCCCGCGGCGATCTGATGACCGCACTGGATCCCGGCTAGCGTCTGGAGCGGTGAGCTTTGCCGTCGAGCCTCGGGAGTTGGCCTCGGTTGCAGCCGATCACGGGCCGACGGCTTTCGTGCTGACGGTGGGTGACGACGGTCGGACCCGGATCATCCATGTGAAGGTCGACGTTGATGATCGGGGCGTGATCCGGGCCGTGGTGGGTCGGGGAGCCGCCGCCAACGCGGTGGCTCGGCCCGATGTGGTCGTGCTGTGGGCGCCCGCCGACGACGGGTTCAGCCTTATCGCCGACGGCGTTGCTTCGGTGGACGGCGAGCCCCGTGGCGACACCCCCATCACCATTGAGGTCTTCTCCGCGGTCCGGCACCGTCCCGCCCCGCGGTGACTGCGCTGCTTTCTTGACGTAGTTGACCTCCACAGAGCGGCACAACTACGTCAAGAACGGTCTCGCAGCTGCCCAGGGATGGGGCCGCTAGGGTCGCTCGCCGTGTCGTTCCTGATCCGGCGTCCGGCGGCCCGCTGCGTGCTGCTCGACGGTGCCCGCCGGGTGTTCCTGATCCGATCGGAGGATCCGATCGACCCTCACAAGCCTGAGTGGCTGGAGATACCCGGTGGAGGCGTCGGCTACGGCGAGGACTCGGCTGCGGCCTGCCGGCGGGAGCTGCACGAGGAGACCGGCATCACCGATGTGGAGATGGGACCGTGCGTATGGACCCAGTACGTGGAGTACACGTTCTGCGGGATGCGCTTCGAGTCGAACGAGCGGATCCACGTGGCCTGGTGTGACGGCGGCGAATACCGGCCCCGCGGTCTCGAAGCGCTCGAGGCGGCGGCCTTCATCGAGGCGGGCTGGTGGACGCTCGACGAGCTGCTGGCCAACAACGAGCCCACCGTTCCCGCTCGCCTGAGGGAGTTCCTCCCCGCGCTCGTGGCCGGCGACCTCGCCGAGCCGCCCATCGACATCTCACCCGACCTGCCGGCGGCCTAGAGGCCGAGCGAATCGGTGCGCGAGTCCCGCCCATGCGGGCGAGGCCGTGGCCCGAGCGGCCCGTGAGCGCAGCGAACAAGAGCGGGAGTGACGCTGCAGCAGGGCGGGGCTACCAGTCGTCCTCGCGGTCGGCCCGGTCGGCCGCCTTCACGCCGTAACCGATGATTATCGACGGCGCCAGCAGCACGGAGCCGGCTACCAGGGTGATCGCGGCGACAGTGGCCGGCCCGGCGGTGAAGCCGATCAGGAAGCCGGCGACGAAGGCGGCCAGCGACACGCCGTACAACGAGTAGCCCAGTCGCCGTCCCGTCCGGGCCAAGCGGGCCAGGCGATGTCTCCGCTCAAGGACCGGGTCGGCGGGTCCCGTCATCGGGCCGTGCCTTCAGCCGTGCCCGACACCGATTCGGCGTTGGTGTCGTACAGCCAGCAATGGACGCGGCGGTAGCGGGCCACCTCGTGCTCGAAGTTCGTGCGATTGGGCGTGAACACCCCGATGTCGTACACCGACAACTCGTAGATCTGCCCCACGAAGGATTCGAACTGCTCGTAGCACACCCTCAGGGCAAACCCACGCACCGCGTCGTCGCCGGGGTAGATGGCAGGATGGGGAGCGTCCAATTCGAAGGTGTGGTACACCTCGCCCCAGTGGGGCTCGTCGCAGCCGGTCCGGGCTGTGATCGCCAGCCGCCGACCCGCCTGGAGGCCCTCGAACCGGTTGAAGCAGTCGCCTTCGACGAGGCTGTACTCGCTGATGATCTCGCCGGGGATGTCCAGCGGGTCGATCGGTCCCAGTTCGGCGGGACTGCCCGAGCCCTCGCCGGCGTCAGCGGTGGCATCCGGCCGAGCCCCGCTTCCCCCCTCGAGCGCGGCCACCACATCGGCGGTGTTGGGGGGACCCGATGCGGCCACCGCCGCGGCCGGGTCGGTCGCGCCCCCTTCTGCGTCCTCGGGCCCGCCGCTGCACGCTGCCAGCAGCACCACTGCCGCCAGGGCGCCATGAAGCGAGCGCCCGAGGACTCGAGAAGCCAATCCCATCGAGCCGGAGACTACGAGATGACGCCTCTAGAGTGTGCGCCCGTGCAGCCCCGGGCTCTAGTCGCCGAGTTCATCGGGACGGCCTTCCTGCTGGCCGGAGTGGTCGGCTCGGGCATCATGGCCGAGCGGCTCAGCGGCGACGTCGGCGTGGTGCTGCTGGCCAACGCGGCGGCCACCGCCGGGGTCCTGCTGGTCATCATCCACATGTTCGGACCCGTCTCGGGAGCCCACTTCAACCCGGTCGTGACCCTGGCGGAGGCGGCGCTCGGTGACCGGCGCTGGGCGGAGGTGACCGGATACATCGCCGCGCAGGTGGCGGGCGGCGTTCTCGGGACGATCCTCGCCAACCTCATGTTCGATCTCGAAGCGGTCAACGTCTCGACCAAGGTTCGCACCGGCTCGCATCTGTGGCTGGCCGAGGTCGTGGCCACCTACGGGCTGGTGCTGGTCATCTTCATGCTGGTGCGCAGCAGCCGCACCAAGCTGATCGCCGGAGCGGTGGCGGCCTACATCGGAGCGGCGTACTTCTTCACGGCCTCCACCTCCTTCGCCAATCCGGCGGTCACCGTCGCCAGGACGCTGTCGGACACCTTCGCCGGTATCGAGCCCGCCTCGGCACCGATGTTCGTGGTGATGCAGCTCGTCGGGGCCGCACTCGCCGTAGTGACGGTGCGGCTGCTGTACCGGCGCGCCCGCTCGTAGAGTGACATCTCGAACCGCAGACCGGGGAGGCGTCCGATGACAGATCTGGGCTTCGCCGCATTCGACGCCGACAACCACTACTACGAGGCCACCGACGCCTTCATCCGCCACGTCGACGGAAAGATGCACAAGCGCTGCATGCAATGGGCCACCGTGGACGGGCGCGAGCGGCTGCTGGTGGCCGGTCGGATCAACCGCTTCATCCCCAACCCCACCTTCGATCCGGTGGCGAGGCCGGGCTGTCTCGACGACTACTTCAGGGGAAAGATCCCGGCCTCCGACATGCGCGAGGCCTTCGGCAAGTTGGAGCCCATCGCGGCCGCCTACCGCGACCGGGATGCCCGCATCGGGCTCTTGGATTCACAGGGCTTGCAGGCGTGCTTCCTGTTCCCGACGCTGGGCGTGGGCATGGAGGCGGCCCTCGAGCACGACCGGGCCGCGCTGACGGCGGCGTTCGAGGGATTCAACCGGTGGCTGGCCGACGACTGGGGGTTCGCCTACCGCGACCGGCTGTTCGCAGCCGGGTACCTGACGCTGGCCGACCCGGACTGGGCCCTCGACGAGCTCGACTGGCTGATCGCCAACGACGTGAGGGTGGTGAACCTGCGACCGTCGTCGGTGCCCGACGGCGCGGGCGGCCGGCGCTCGCTGGGTCACCCCGCCCACGACAAGGTGTGGCAGAAGCTGGACGATCACGGCATCACGGTGGCCATGCACTCCGGCGACTCCGGCTACGGGTTCCTGCTGGAGCACTGGGGGGTGGACAGCGAGTTCGAGTCGTTCCGCTACAACGCCCTCAAGAGCATGCTCACCTACTCGCCCATCTCCGATGCGCTGGCCTCGCTGCTGGCCGAGGGCGTGCTGAGCCGGCACCGGAACCTGCGTGTGGCCACCATCGAGACCGGTTCGGAATGGGTGTGGCCCTTCGTGAAGAAGCTCACCAAGACCTACCGCCAGCAGAGGCATGCCTTCGAGGAGGATCCGCTGGAGGTGTTCCGGCGCCAGGTATGGATCTCGCCCTACTACGAGGACGATCTGATCGGATTGCGCGACCTGATCGGCGCCGACCACATGCTGTTCGGGTCGGACTTCCCCCACGCCGAGGGACTGGCCGATCCCGTGTCGTTCGTGCACGATCTCTCCGGGTTCTCCGGCGACGAGATCGAGCAGGTGATGCGCACCAACGGGCTGTCGCTCACCCGAAGGGCCGCAGCCTGATCGCCGCAGCCTGATCGGGACTGCGGCCCCATCCAGCCCGTGAGCGCGGCTACCAGGGTCGGCGCCGACGGGCTGGTTCGGTGCTGGTGGCCGGGTGACGACGAGGGCTACATCGCCTACCACGACCGCGAGTGGGGCCGCCCGGTAACCGACGACGACCGGCTGTTCGAGAAGCTGTGCCTGGAGGGGTTCCAGGCTGGATTGTCGTGGCTGACCATCCTGCGCAAGCGTGACAACTTCCGGGCCGCCTTCAGGGGCTTCGACATAGCGGCCGTGGCCGCCTTCGGCCCCGGAGACGTCGAGCGGCTGCTGGGCGACGCCGGCATCGTGCGCCACCGCGGCAAGATCGTCTCAGCCGTCAACAACGCCGGTCGGGCCCTGGAGGCGATCGAGGAGTACGGCTCGCTCGCGGCCTACGTCTGGGGCTGGGAGCCAGCCTCGGGTACCGCGCCGCCGACCAGTGTGGAGGCGCTGCCCGCGTCCACGCCGGGGTCAGCGGCCCTGGCCAAGGACCTGAAGCGGCGGGGATGGACCTTCGTCGGTCCCACCACCGTCTACGCCTTCATGCAGTCGATGGGCCTTGTCAACGACCACATCGAGGTCTGCTTCGCCCGGTCCGAGTGCGAATCGGAGCGGTCCGCCCTGGTTCGCCCCGGTTCGCCTACCCGCTCGGCCTCTTAGGCTGTCGGCATGGCCATGACCGCGGCCGCCCTCGACGCCGCCCACGACGGGCTGCGGGCCGCGGGCATCGACTTCGTGTCGGGGCTGCCCGACGGCTGGCAGCGGCCGCTGCACGAGCGGGTGGAGCTCGACCCCGAGATCCGCTACGTGCCGGTCTGCAACGAGGGGGTGGGGTTCTCGATCTGTGCCGGGGCCTGGCTGGGCGGCAAGAAGCCCGCGCTGATCATGGAGAACAGCGGGCTGCGAGTGGCCTCGGAGTACATCGCCCGCATCTCGCTGGGCACCGGCGTGCCCGTCACGCTGCTGTGCTCCTACCGGGGCGACGTGGGCGAGACGGAGCACTGGGGGATCCCCCACGGGATCGTGGCCGAGCCCCTGCTGGACGCGCTGCGGATCAAGTACCTGGTCGTGCGCCATGTCGAGGATCTGGCCAAGTCGATTCTGCGGGCCAAGCGGATCTCGGAGGCCCAGCTCCATCCCGCGGCCGTGCTCGTCTCCGGCGACTGCGTGTGGGAGGACTGAGGGTGGCCGAGCGCAACCGGCATCGCGGGTGGCGGGGGCCTCACCGCGGGGCAGGGGAGGACTGAGGGTGGCCCTGGACCGCTACGAGTGGCTGGGCCGGCTGGCCGGCAGGCTGCCCACCGACTGCCTGGTGATGTCCACCTACATCGGGGCGGTGTCGTTCGAGTGGGCCCACCACACCGAGGAGCACCACCGCACCGCCCACCTCGGCCAGATGGGCGACGTGATCGGCATGGCGGTGGGCCTGGCGCTGGCCCTGCCCCACCGCAGGATCGTGTGCCTCGACGGCGACGGGTCGGTGCTGATGGAGCTGGGACAGCTGGTGGCCATGGGCGAGCAGCAGCCCGACAACCTGGTGGTGTTCGTGGTGGACAACGGCGTGTACGAGTCGATCGGCTGGAGCAGCCACGGCCGCAGGCCCACCGCCACCGCCGGACGGGTCGACCTCGCCGCTATCGCGGCGGGCTGCGGGGTGCCCTACACCGTGGACGTCACCGCCACCGACGAACTCGACGCCGAGATCGAGCTGGCCTTCTCCCGCAACGTGTGCAGCTTCATCAACGTGCGCACCCGGCCCGGCCACTCCCACGTGCGGCCCCGCCGGACCGACGGCATCGAGGACAAGTACCGCTTCGTGCGCTACGTCGAGCGCCTCGAAGGCATCTGGATCACCGGCGTCCCACCCCAGGACATAGCCCTAATGAAGGGCAAGCAGCACTAGCTCCCAACAGCCCTTTGGCGTCGAGGAGCGACGGCTTCGCCTGATGGAGTGACCGGCGTTCATGCCGTGGCTACGGATGGAACGAGCTTTCTCTCATAGGGGTCGACTGCAAGGCGCAGGCCCTCCAGTGTGTAGGCGCCGAGTAGGGAAGGGCCGTCGTCCTCGCCGAAGAAGACCCACGTCGGAGTGCTGCGACCATCGATGGTGGCGTGAGCCTGCCCGAGGTCGTAGGTGACCCTCCTGCCGTCGGCAAGCGTCACGCGGTGTCGGTCGGTCGGCTCCACCCCCAATCGCCGCAGGATGGCAGACGGCACGATGCTGTAGCTCGCACCGGTGTCGACGAGCGCGTCGATCTCCACGCTCCGCTCGCCGTCCAGGCTGTGGAATCGAACGTTGCAGTTGAATGTCCCCATCCGTACCCCGGAGGTGTGTCTCGTCGCTGCCCAACACAATCTATATGCTGTTTAGTATTATTTCAAACATACAGCCTTAGTGTCTCCCGGGATGCCACAACGCATGATCGCTCAACAGACACCCCCGACGCCGACTCATCCGGTGCGCTCAGCCGGGGTCGGGGTCGGCTAGGCGGAGGTCGGCGAACTCGTGGGGGTTGCGGTCGCCGACCAGCACGTGCTGGCTGCCGGCGTGCATATCGCGGAAGCATCGCTGCAGCGGCCCGTCCCGCAGGGCTTCGGTGCCGCACCACTCGTAGAGGCTGCGGATCAGGGCCAGGCCCTCCTGGGTGAGCAGCGTGGCCGACTGCTTGACGTTGGTGGCCAGCACCGGGTCGCGGCCCGAGCCGGCTTCGGCCGCCTGCTCGGCCGTCCGAAAGGCCTGACGGCACCACGTCTCGGCTGCCTCGAAGCGCGACACCCCCATGGCGAACTCGTAGCGGAAGCGGGGATCGTCGGCGATGACCGACGGCGCCGCCATGCGGGCCCGGACCTTGGCGATGGCCACCGCCTCGTCGACGGCTCGCCGCACGACCCCGATGGTCCAGCCCATGTGGCCGATCTCGGTGAGGATGATCACACCGAGGTCGTAGATGGGGCCGCCCCGGTACCGGGTGGGGGAGAAGAACTCGAAGGTGGCGTCAGCGGGCACCTGGGCGTCGATGCTGTAGTCGTAGGACGACGTGGCCCGCAGGCCCAGCACATCCCAGTTGCCGAGCAGCTCCACCGCGGAGCGGGGCATCATCATCAGGCGGAACTCGGCCTGCTGGCCCTCGGGCGGCGCGGTGAAGGCGCCCCCGCCCACCCAGTCGGCATGGGCGACGCCCGACCCGAAGCTGTACTTGCCGGTCAGATGGAACCCGTCGCCGTTGGGAACAGCGGTTCCGTTGGGCGCGAACTGGCCGGCCACCACCGGCACGACCCCGCCGGCGAACATCTCGTCGGTGAAGCTGTCACCGCAGTAGGCGCCGAAGAAGCAGGCGCCGGTGGCCCCGGCCATGAGGGACCAGCCCACAGAGCCGTCGGCGTAGGAGATCTCGGCGAAGACTTCCAGGCAGTCGTCGATCGGCAGCTCCGCGCCGCCCACTGCACGCGGCGACAAGGCGCCGTACAGGCCCGCCTCGAAGCAGGCGTCCACCACCTCCTGCGACAGCGCGGTCGCGCCGGTTGCTGCGGCCGCGGCACCGGCCGCGTCGATCACTGGACGCAGAGCGCGGGCCCGCTCCAGCAGTCCGGATCCCATCCGTTTGGCCTTAGGGGACGGTCCGAAGTGACTCGGCCATGGTGTCGATGATCCGGCCGATCTCGTCGTCGGTGATCACCAGCGGCGGGCAGAGGGCCAGCACATCGTTGATGGGGCGCACGATCACGCCCCGCCGCAGCATGTCGTTGCGGACGTCCATCGACGGGCGGTCCAGCACCGCGGCCTGAACCGCGCCCTCGCCGCGGTACGACGCGATGAGCCCGTCGGCGGCCAGCGCCTCGAGCCCCTCGGTGAGCCTGGCCCCCACATGGTTGGCCCGGTCCACGAGGCCCTCGGAGGTGATGATCTCGAGGTTCTTGACGGCCGCGGCCGCCACGGTGGGATGGCCCGAGTAGGTGTAGCCGGTACGCAGCAGGAAGCCGGGCTCCTCGAGGTTCTCGCAAACCCGGCGGCTTACGATCACGCCGCTCAGGGGCAGGTAGCCGGAGGTCACGCCCTTGGCGAAGGTCATCATGTCGGGGGTCACGCCGAACGTCTGGGCGCCGAACCACTCGCCGGTGCGGCCGAACCCGCAGATCACCTCGTCGACGATCAGCAGGGCGCCGTGCTGGTCGCACAGCCGCCGGACCCCGGCGAGGTAGCCCTCAGGCGGCGGGAACACCCCGCCCGCGCCCTGCACCGGCTCGGTGATGACCGCAGCCACCCGCTCCCCGTGCTCGGCGATTGCGGTGGCCATCACCTCGATGTCGTCGTTGGGCACCTCGATGAAATGGGGGACCAGGTCGCCCCATCCCTCGCGGTTCGGAGCGATGCCCTGGGCTGACGTGCCGCCGAAGTTGGTGCCGTGGTAGCCGTTGGTGCGTCGTATCACCACCTGGCGTTCGCCACCGCTGGTCCGCTGGGCGTAGAGGCGGGCGAGCTTGAGCGCGGTGTCCACCGCGTCCGACCCGGTGCAGCCGAAGAACACCCGCCCGTCGGTCAGAGGCGAGCGTTCTGCGACCATCTCGGCCGCCCGGGCCGCGGGCGGGTTGGTGAACGGGTCGAAGGTGTTGTAGGCGGCGAGCTCGCGCATCTGCGCGGCGACCGCGTCGGCCATCTCAGGGCGGGAATGGCCGATCTGGCAGTACCACAGGCTGGCCAGGCCGTCGATGTACGACCGTCCCTGGTCGTCGTAGAGGGTGGAGCCCTCGGCCCGCACGATGTTGATCATCTCGGACTCCGGCTTGGCCGGAGGGGCGAAGGGATGGAGCAGAGCGTGGTTACCCATGGGACGGGCTCCTGAGGTCGCGACGGTTAGGCAGCCGGCTCAGCCTAGAAGTAGGAAGGGAGGCACGCGGCAACTGCCGTCCTGGCTCAGAACACGACGGTGCCGGCCGACACCACCGGGGTGCCGTCGAGGGTGATCGTGCAGTTGCGCATGGGCAGGTCGAAATGCCCCAGGGTGTGGCGCCCGGCGGTCTCGTTGGCTCCCGTGGAGTACAGGAAGTTGCCGGCGAAGGCCCGCAGTTCGGTGCCGTTGAACTGGGTGCGGTCGTACATCGTCATCGCGTCCCAGCGGGCCGCGGGGTTCATGCCCCATCCGACGTGGGAGACGGCGTAGGCGTCGGGGTCGTCCCAGGCGGCCAGGTAGCTGGCGGTGAGTGCGGCGTCGACGCCGTCGCCGGCGATGTCGGTGATGTAGTCGTCGGCGATACGCATCCGCACCGGCGACTCCAGGTAGCGCTTGAAGGTGAGGTTCACGTCTCCGGCGTCGAGCACCAGTGTGCCGTTGACGGTTTCCGCGGCGGGGAAGCACAGGCACAGCCCGCCGGGCCAGTGGGCGATGGTGCCCGGACCGTCGGTGCATCCCCAGCTCCCGGCGGTCGGGGCCTGCGACACGTCGATGGTCAAGTCGGTGCCCGCGGCCGACGTGACTCGCATCTCAGCGGCTTGCTCCAGCATGGCCGCTCCCTGCTGCACCCGGCTCTTCAACGCGGGGTCCGGCAGCAGCCGTTCCAGGATCTCGGGATGCTCGTTGGACACCATCAGGATCCGGGCCCCGCCGTTGAGGATCGCTCCCAACTCGGGGGCGTGGAGCAGACCCTCCACGGTGCAGTCGGCCACGAACGACGACCCGGCCAGCGCGGCCACCGCGGGCTCGAGACCGCCGATGGCGTCGGAGGCCCCGGTGGAGCGCACCGGCACCGCCACCTTCTGGCGCGGCGTGGTCAGGCGCAGGTGGAAGACCCGCGCACCGAGTCGCTGCAAGGCCAGGTCGGCGAGTTGCACGTTCACCGGCCGGCTCTGGGACTCCGACAGCACCGCGGCGGTCTCCCCCTCGCTCACACCGCAGAGGCGGAACGTCTCCGCGAAGGCCTCGATCCACTTGCCCTCGACCTGTTCTACGAGCAACGCGCGGCCCCCTCGTCCGGCTCTCTCAGTCCCGGCACTGGACGCCGGGGAGCACGCACAGCATCTCGTAGACGAGGTCAGCAGCAATATGGGCGGTCATGCCCGACGTGTCGTAGATGGGCGCCACCTCCACCATGTCGCACCCCACGAGGTCCAGACCCCGGCAGCCGCGGATGATCTCCAGGGCCTGGGGGGTGGTGAGACCGCCGATCTCGGGGGTGCCGGTGCCGGGGGCGAACGACGGGTCGAGGCCGTCGATGTCGAAGCTCAGGTACACCGGTCCGCCGCCGACCTGCTCTCGCACCTCGTCCATCAGCGGGGCAAGCGAGCGGTGCCAGCACTCCTCGATCTGCACGACCCGGAAGCCCTGCCGGCGCGACCAGTCGAAGTCGTCGGCCGCGTAGCCGGTAGCCCGCATCCCGATCTGGACTACCCGTGAGCAGTCGAGCAGGCCCTCCTCCACCGCCCGGCGGAACGGGGTGCCGTGGGCGATGCGCTCGCCGAACATCTCGTCGTTGATGTCGGTGTGGGCGTCGACGTGCACCAGCCCGACCGGTCCGTGGCGGGCCCGCATGGCCCGCAGGATGGGCAGCACGATGGTGTGGTCGCCGCCCAGGGCAACCGTGATCACGCCGTGGGACAGCAGTTCGGCGAAGTGCGCTTCGATGCGGTCGACCGAGTCCAGCAGGTTGTAGGGGTTGGTGGCGACGTCTCCGGTGTCGTCGATGCGCAGGCTGTCGAAGGGGGCAGCCCGGGTGGCCATGTTGTAGGGGCGGATGAGCACCGATTCGTCACGGATGCCCCGGGGCCCGAAGCGGGCGCCGGGCCGGTTGGAGGTGCCGATGTCGAACGGCACTCCCACGATGGCCGCGTCAAGTTCGTCAGGCCGCGAGCGTCCCGGCAGGCGCATGAAGGTGGCGATCCCCGCGAAGCGGGGCATCTCGTTGCCCCCGAGCGGCTGCGGGTTCGACCCGGCGTGTGTCACAACGCCACCCTATGGCCTGCGACAGTGGACCATCAGGTCGGGGCCTCCTCGTAGCCGGCTCCGGACTAGACGCACCCTATCATACGATAGGGTGCGTCTCAGAGGCCGGGCTGGGTTCTGAGGTGCTCGACCATGGCTAGGCCCTTGGAACGCAGGTCGTCGCAGTTGGCGTGGGCCGGCAGAAGGGCACGCAGGGCGAGGGACGCGACCTGGTCGGCGAACTCGGACGGGTCGACATCGCCGCGCCGGCGGGCGTCGATCAGTACGCCCTCGATGAGCCAGTCCACTCCGCGGCTCGCGAAGTCGGAGTCCAACTCCATGAGGTCACCGGCGGCGGTGCCCTCGGCGATCAACGCGGCCTGAGCGGCCATGATCCGCTCCCACAGGGCGCGCTCGTCGGCCAGAGCCGGCTCGTTGAGGACCTCGGCGGTGGTGGTGCAGGTGAAGTCGTAGGGAGCGGAGATCATTCGGCGCACTTCCAGGAATACTGCGCAGAACAGCCGGGCCGCGGCCGAGCCGCGCTGATTCCGGGCAGCTTCGAAGACGCGGATGCTGGTCTCGAACTCGAGCCTCTGCAGCTCGGCCATGATCTCGGCCTTCGACGAGAAGTGATGGAACAGCGACGGCTGGCGGATCCCGACCGCGTCGGCGATGTCGCGCGTCGAGGTCGCGTGGAAGCCCCGAGCGGCGAACAGGCGCGAGGCAACACGCAGGATCTGATCGCGGGTGGGAACGTTGCGATCCGCCGTGTCAGACAAGTCCGCTTCCTTCCTCGGTCAGGCCGCCGGGGCCGGCGCCGTCCTCAAGGCTCGCACAAAGGCTTGCAGACGCGGCACTTGACGGGTGAACGGTGATGTCGTTGGAGCTCCCTAGGCCCCGAGACGAGGCAGGAGGCGATCGAGGATCTCGTCGAGCACGGCCGCGGACGTGCCGAAGTTGAGGCGCACGTGGCCGTGGCCGCTGGTGCCGAACTCGGTGCCCTCCGACACCGCGACGCCGGCCTGCTCCAGCAGCCGGGCTGCGGGCGCCTCGCCCAGCCCGCAGACCGACAGGTCCAGCCAGCCCAGGAAGGTCGAGTCGGGTCGTTGGAAGCGGGCGGCCGAGGCCTCCGCGGCCAGTCGTTCCGCCAACTGGTCGCGCCGCTCGGCCAGGTAGGCGACGAGTCCGTCGGCCCATGCCGCCCCGTGCCTCCAGGCCGCGATGGTGGCGTCGATGCCGGTGCGGGCGGCGTGACCGAGGAGCAGGGGAGGGTGGGCCTGGCGCACCCGCCGCCGCAGGCCCCGGTCGGCGTAGGCCATCACCGCGCAGCGCAGTCCCGACAGGGAGAACGTCTTGGCCGGGGAGGTGACGGTCACCACCCGCTCGGCCGCGCCGGGGATCGACAGCAAGGGCACGAACGGCGACGACGAGTCGCGGTACACGAGGTCGGCGTGGATCTCGTCGGACACCACGTAGAAGTCGTAGGCGTGGGCCAGTTCCACGATCCGTTCGAGCACCTCGGCGCCGGGCACCCATCCGGTGGGGTTGTGCGGATGGCACCACAGCAGCACCCGGGCGTCGGGCTCGCGTTTCACAAGGGCTTCCAGGTCGTCGGGGTCGAGAGTCCATCCGGCGTCGCGGTCATGGCGCATCGGCCACTCGAGTTGGGGGCGCCGGGCGGTGGGACATATCTGCAGGAAGATGTGGTAGATCGGCGGGGTGAGGATCACGGCTTCGCCGGGCCCGGCCAGTGCGGTGACTGCGGCGGTCACACCCTGCAGGACGTCCACGCAGGTGTGCACGAACTCAGGGTCGGGGCTCCACCCGTAACGTTCCGCGGACCAGCGGGCGAACGCCGTGCCCACATCGTCCTCCAGGTCGTGGTAGCCGAAGTCTCCGCGATCGATCGTGGCCTGCATGGCGTCGGTGACCGCCGGCGGGGGCCGGAAGTCGTGCTCGGCCACCCATGCCGGCAGGGCGTCCGGGCCGTACTTGGACCACTTGGCGTTGCGGTTGCCCCTCTTGAGCCCGGCATCGAAGCGGGCGTCGAAGTCCCCGAGACGCGCGTCTCCTGCCAATGCGGTCACACCAGGGCTAGGGGAGGGAGCCGGTGTTGACGATGGGGGTGGTCTGCTGCTCGCTGGTGAGAACCACCAGAAGGTTGGCGACCATCGACGCCTTGGCCTGCTCGTCGAGGTCGACCACCGAGCGCTGGGTCAGCAATTCGAGAGCGTCCTCGACCATGCCGACCGCGCCCTCCACGATGGTGCGCCGGGCCGCCACCACAGCCGCGGCCTGCTGGCGTCGCAGCATCGCCTCGGCGATCTCGGTGGCGTAGGCCAGATGGTTGAGCCGGGTCTCGATGACCTCCACGCCGGCCCGATCGAGGCGGTCCTGCACCTCGGCGTGCAGCGTGGCCGCCACCGTGTCGGGATCCGAGCGCAGCGACACCCGGTCGCCCTCGAAGTCGTCGTAGGGGTACTGGGTGCCCAGATGGCGGATGGCCGTCTCGCTCTGGACATGCACGAAGTCCTCGAAGTCGTCCACCTCGAACACGGCCGCGGCGGTGTCCACCACCCGCCACACCACCACTGCGGAGATCTCGATGGGGTTGCCCTCTGCGTCGTTGACCTTG
The DNA here is from genome assembly GCA_965203635.1 of Candidatus Aldehydirespirator sp. Lineage (GTDB taxonomy): Bacteria > Actinomycetota > Acidimicrobiia > Acidimicrobiales > Aldehydirespiratoraceae > Aldehydirespirator. The sequence continues at coordinate 134,188 of OZ241903.1, read as the reverse complement.
GAGACGCTGGTGGTGAAGTTGTGCACCCGCAGCGACACCTTGCGCGACTCCATGCGGGTGAAGGGGTTGGCCAGATGCCAGCCGGGGGTTTCGACGGTGCCCTTGTAGCGGCCGAACAGGATCAGCACCAGCGCCTCGTTGGGCTGTACCAGGTATTGGCCCGGCCAGGCGAACGCGAACGTGATCCCGCCCACCGGGATGAGGAACACCAGCGGCCAGGCCACCACGGCCACGCCGACGATCCCGGCCGCGATCATGATCAGTCCGACCAGGGCGATCAGCACGCCGAGTAGGCCCGGCTTGGTGCGGGCGGGTCGGGCCGTCACTAGGGGGGCGTGGGAGTCCGCAGCGGAATGGTCGGGATCGGTGGGGGAGGAGGCATCTGTCATGTGCGTCATCCTGTCACCCGGACGCGTTACTGGCTACCTTGACCGGTCGGAATCAATGTTCAAGGAGCACAGATGAAGTTCGGGATCTCGTTCGCCAACGTCGGCACGTTCGTGAAGGGCAAGGGCGCGGCCCAGCTGGCCCAGTCGGCGGAGGCCGCCGGGTTCGACTCGCTATGGACGGTGGAGCACATCCTGTACCCGGAGGGCTACGAGTCGGTCTACCCGTACGCGCCCGACGGGAAGATGCCCGGATCGGGCAACAATCCGATACCGGATCCGCTGGTGTGGCTCGGCTACGCGGCCGCGGTCACATCCAGCATCGGATTGGCCACGGGCATCTCGCTGCTTCCCGAGCGCCATCCGCTCACCTTCGCCAAGGAGGTGGCCACGCTCGACGTTCTGTCGGGAGGCCGGGTCACGCTGGGTGTCGGTATCGGCTGGCTGCGCGAGGAGTTCGACGCGCTCGATGTCCCCTGGGAGCGCAGGGGCCCTCGCACCGAGGAGTACATGGAGGTCATGCGCCGGGTTTGGGCCTCCGACGATGTGACCTTCGACGGCGAGTTCGTGTCGTTCCGCCGGGCCAGCTCCAACCCCAAGCCGGTGGCGGGGCGGGTCCCGATCCACATCGGCGGCCACAGCGAGGCCGCAGCCCGCCGGGCCGGGCGCGTCGGCGACGGCCTGTTCCTGGCCGGAGGCGACATGGCGCACCTGCTCGACATGGCTCGCAACACTGCCGCCGACTGCGGGCGCGACCCGGCCGACCTGGAGATGTCGGCCGTGCATCTCGGGCTGTTCGGCGACGATCCGGCGGCGGCCGTGCAGGAGGCCGAGTCGTGGGGGGTGGAGCGGCTGATGGTGCCGTCGGTGTTCTATTTCCGCAACACGGCCGAGGCCCTGGCCGCCTTCGGGGAGTCGGTGATCGCGCCCCACTCCTGACTCTTCGGGGAGTCGGTGATCGCGCCCCACTCCTGACTCTTCGGGTGCCGGCTGCTCAGGCTCGAGGCCCTCTGGGAATGGCATTGCCCGGTCCGTTGGCCGGGTGGTTCCTGCGCTGACGCTCCGGGCTGGTCTCCACCACCCGGAAGTCGACGGTGCGTCCCAGGGCGTCTGCCAGCAGACTCGCGCTGCGGCGAGCGGTGAACAGCTCGATGTCCACGTCGGTGCCCGCGGCAATCTCCACATCGATGGTCACTGCCTCTTCGCCCACGGAGGCATGGACCCGCTCGACGGCCCTCCGGTAGGTGCGGTCCAGCGCTATCCCCACCCGCAGCAGCCCGGCCAGCACCCGCACCCGGCGGCGGTCGGGCTTGCTGAGCGCCGTGTACTCGCGGTGCGACGACACCGGCCGGCTCTTGCGGTGGTAGCGGGCCACCAGCGCGATCAGCTCCAGTTCGTTCTCGCTGAACCCTGCGAGGCGTTCGCTGTTGCGGATCAGGTAGTAGGAGTGTTTGTGGTGCGAGGAGTTGGCCACGAAGCGGCCGATGTTGTGGAGCAGGCCTGCGGCTTCCAGCAGCTCGCTGTCCGCGATGGTCAGCCCGTGCGCGGCTCCGGTCTCATCGAACAGCTCCAGCGCCAGGTCGGTGGCGTGCTCGGCATGGATCAAGTCCTCGTGGTAGCTGCGAGCCAGGGCCAGCACACCGGAGCGTCTGAGATCGCTGAGATGATGCAGGCCGTCGTCGCGGGAGCGGTCCCTGCGGTTGAAGCGGTCGAGCAGCAGCCCCTCGCGCAGCGCTCCGGTCGACACCACCAGGGAATCGATGCCAAGGGCTTTGAAGAGCTGCCGCAGCAGGATGGCCCCTGCCACGATCACGTCGCGGCGGGCGGGGTCCAGGCCGCCCATGTCGGCGCGGTCGCCGGGGGTGGGCCGGGAAACGAGGTCGGCGACCACCTCGTTCAGGTCGCCGCGCTGGATGGTTGCGTTGGCGACGGTGCGCAACGTCTCGCCGCGCCGTGCCGCGCAGAGAGCCGCCACCGCCGCGATGGTGCCCGAACAGCCCACTGCGACCTCGAAGCCGATGTCGCGAGCCTCCTGGGCCACGTGGGCCACGAAGGACTTGATGTGGCGACGGCAGGCCTTGACCGCGCCGTCGGCGATCACGCCGCCACCGAAGAAGCGGTCGGTGAGGCGGATGTGGCCCAGCTTGAGGCTGCGGGCCAGCGCCGCGGGGGCGTGGTCGCCGACGATCAGCTCGGTGGAGCCGCCGCCGATGTCGATGACGAGGTGGGGCCGGCCCGCGATCGGCACCGCGCTCATGGCGCCCAGGTGGATCAGTCGGGCCTCCTCCATACCCGAGACGATCTCCACCGTGATGCGGGCCTCGTCGTGGACCCGCCGCAGGAACCGGCCCTGGTTCTCGGCCTCGCGCACCGCGCTGGTGGCCACCGCCACCACCTCGGCGTCGTGGGCGTCGGCGATGTGGCGGAACTCCACCAGCGCGGCGACGGCCCGCTCGACGGCGTCGGGCATCAGCAGCTTCATGTCGTCGCCGCCGGTGCCGAGGCGCACCGGCACGCGCTCACGGGCCAGGATCTCGGGCGATCCGCCGGGCACGGGCCGGGCGATCACCATGTGCACGGAGTTGGTGCCCACATCGATGGCGGCCAGCGCCCGCGCCCCAGTCATCGGGCGAGCATCCTCACGGCAAACCGCCTCGCTTGCAACATTCGACGGCGCGCGGTGGGGTGGTGGCGATCTTGACGTAGTTATGCACTGCATGGGAGCACAACTACGTCAAGAACAGTTCGAATCGCTGAGTCCTCCGCTCAGGCCGCGTCTGCGCAGCGATACGGTAGGGCGATGACCCCGACATTGGCCGGACGGCGTGTGCTGGTGGTGGGGGCTTCGTCGGGGATCGGCGCTGCGGTGGCCCGTGCGGTGGTGGCCCGGGGCGGCGCTGTGACCGTCTCGGCTCGGCGCCGGGAGAGGCTCGAAGCGCTGGTGGCCGAATTGGGCACCGGCCACGCGGTACCCGGCGACACCACCGTTCCCGGTGACGCCCGCCGCGTCGCTGCCGAGGCCGCGGCGGCCATGGCAGGGCTCGACCTGATGGTCTACGTCGCGGGCTACGGCGTCCTCCAGCCGTTGAGCGCCACCGAGCCCGACACCTGGGCCGATGTGTTCCGGGTGAACGTTGCGGGGGCCAACCTGGCCGCGGCTGCTGCGCTCGACCACATGGACCGCACTGGGCTTACTGCCTTCGTGTCGTCCCGCACCGTCGAGGACGCCAACGCGCTGTTCGGCTCCTACAGCGCCACCAAGGCCGCGCTCGACCAGTGCATCCGGGTGTGGCGGGCCGAGCATCCCGACCGGCGCTTCATGCGGGTCGTGATGGGCAACACCGCGCCGACCGAATTCAGTGACCACATGAACGTCGAACTGCTCGGCGAGGCTCTCGAGGCCTGGGAGCGCCAGGCAGTGCCGGGGGGCATGATGCACGTCGACGACGTGGGCGCGGCGCTGGCTGAGGCGTTCGCAGTGGCGCTGGATCATCCCGACATCGACTTCCCGGAACTCAAGCTCGACGCCCGAACTGCCTGAGCGGGGACCCAGCCCTCTCAGGCGGTGGCCAGGGGGCGGTCCGGATCGGATCCCCAGGCGGACCACGACCCCACGAACAGCCGGCCGTCGCCCAGCCCCGCATGGCGCAGGGCGAGCAGGTCGTGGCAGGCCGACACGCCGCTGCCGCAGTAGGCGATCACCGGGCGGTCCGCCGCTCCGACCTCGGTGTAGCGGGCTCGCAGGTCCCCGGCGGGCCGGAAACGGCCGTAGTGGAGGTTGTCGCCGACCTGCATGCTCACCGCGCCGGGGATGTGGCCGAATCGGGGATCGATGGCGTTGGGCTCGCCGCGGTATCTCTCGACGGAGCGGGCGTCGATCACCAGACGGTTCGGGTCGGTACGGGCCGCGTCGACCTCCTCGATGGTGGCGAAGCGCGCCGCGGGCCAGGGCCGGGCGGTGAACGTCTCCGGCTGCCACGAGGGTGCCGCAGTCTGCAGGGCGCCGGGCCAGGCCTCGAGCCCGCCGTCGAGCACGGCCGCGTCACCGCCCACGCAGTCGAGCATCCACCACAGCCGCGACGCGATCACTCCGCCGACGTCGTCGTAGGCGACGACGGCAGTGTCGTCGCCGATGCCGAGCCGGGTCATGGCCGCGGCGAAGTCCTCGGGCGATGGCAGCGGATGGCGGCCGCCATCGGCGGTGGGCGGGCCTGAGAGATCGGTGTCGAGGTCGACGAAACGCGCTCCCGGGATGTGGCCCCGGGTGTAGGCCTCCCGACCCGAGCGGCCGTCGAGGTACCACCTGACATCGGCGATCACCACGGAGTCGGCGTGGGTGGCGAGCCATCGGGCGTCGACCAGCGGTCCGAACCCGTCCATCACTGCCTCCCGGAAGTCAGGCCGGCCGCCGCGGCCACGTCGCGCACCATGTCGGCCACCGCGCCGGGATGGGTCCTCATCAACCGGTGCCGGCCCTCGTCGACGGTGCGGCGGCGCACATCGGGCAACTTGCGCTCCATGTACTCGTTGGCGCCTACGAAGGCCTTGTCGTTGCTGCCCACCAGCAGGCCCACGGGCGCCGTGACCTCGGCCAGCCGGTCGATCACCATGGAGTCGGTGTGGAGGCTGGTCACCGTCGCGACCCGGGGGATCGTCAGGCGCGGTGCGCTCAGGTGAACCCGATCGTTCCAGTCCTTCATTGCCGCCGCGTCCCGGAAGCCGGGGCCGGCCGCCACCAGCACCAGCCCCCGGATGACTCCAGGCCTCGTCAGGCAATGGGTCAGCCCGAGGTAACCGCCCAGCGAGTGTCCTACGTACACCGCTGGACCGGTCCGAGCCAGCACGGCGTCGATGGACGCCAGCACGGCCTCGCGCTCGTAAGGGGCTCGCTCGGATGGAGCGGGGGAGCGCCCGTGGCCGGGCAGGTCGATGCACGTGCAGGCGAAGTCCGTTCCGAGAGCCTCCACCGTCCCGGCCCACACCGAGCCGCTGTCGCCCATGCCGTGCACGAGCACGACCGCAGGCCCGGTGCCGGTCGTGGTGGTATGCAGGTCGGTGATCACGGGTCGCTCAGCCGCTCGGCCTCTATGTCGGCTCCACGTACATGATGCGGGCGATGGGCACCGCGGCCCGGGTGTTCTCCTCGACCCGGTTGATGGCCTCGACGAGGTCGGCGGTGGTGTAGCCGGGATCGAACCGCACCTTGGCCGCCACCAGCAACTCCTCAGGGCCGATGTGCTGGGTACGCAGGTGGATCAGGCCCACCACGCCGTCGGTCGACATGATGGCCTTGCGTATGGCGCCGTCGTCCGCCCTGGTAGCCGACTCACCCAGTAGCAGGCTGCGCATCTCCACCGCCAGCACCACCGCGATCAGTCCCAGCAGCACGCCGATCGAGAGGGTGCCGATTCCGTCCCACACCGGCGCGTCGAACACGGCGGCAATCGCCAGAGCCCCGAGGGCCAGAACCAGCCCCAGGAGGGCGCCCAGGTCTTCGAGCAGCACCACCGGCAACTCCGGCGTTCGCGACCGCCTGATGAAGTGCATCCAGGACGCCGAACCCCGGACTCGGTTGGACTCGACCACCGCGGTGCGCATCGAGAAGCTCTCCAGCACGATGCCCACGCTGAGCACCACGAAGGCCCACACCGGCGAGTCGATCTCGTGGGGGTGGCGAATCTTGTCGATTCCCTCGTACAGGGCGTACAGGGACCCGACCGTGAACAGCACCAGAGCCACCACGAACGACCAGAAGTAGCGCTCGCGCCCGTAGCCGAAGGAGTGCTGGGTGGTGGCGTCGCGCCGGGCCAGGTGGCCTCCGAGCAGCAGCAGGGCCTGATTGCTGGTGTCGGCCACGCTGTGGATGGCTTCGGCCAGCATCGACGATGCCCCGGTGAAGACGAAGGCCACGAACTTGGCGATGGCCAGCCCGAGGTTGGCAAAGAGGGCGGCGAGGATCGCCTTCGTTCCGCCGCTGGCCGCCATGGGCGGCAAGGCTAGCTGCGATGCCAGCGGACGCTGACGGCCAAGACGGCCAATAGGGGGCGGCACGAGAGGTCGCCGCAGGTCCGCGCGGCGCTAACGTCTCGGCTCGTGACGACGGTCTTCGCCACTCCCGACGAGCTGTTGGGCGCCGTCGGCCGGCATCTCGGTCACAGCGAGTGGGTGAGCGTCGACCAGGCCCGTATCGAAATGTTCGCCGAGGCCACCGGCGATCACCAGTGGATCCATGTCGATCCGGCGGCGGCCGCGGCGGGCCCGTTCGGGGCCACCATCGCTCACGGCTATCTCACCCTGGCGCTCACCAACCTGCTGTTGCCGCAGATCGTGCGGGTCGATGGGATCTCCATGGGGATCAACTACGGAGTCAACCGGGTGCGCTTCCCGCAGCCGGTCCTGGTCGGGTCGCGGCTGCGGGCCTCAGCGGTCCTGACGTCCGCGGAGGAGTTGCCCGGCGGTGTGGGAGTTCAGACGGTGATCACCGTCACGGTTGAGATCGCGGGCCAGCCCAAGCCGGCCTGCGTGGTCGAGTCGGTCAGCCGGTTCCTTCGCTGAGTGCCCTGAGCCTCCCTGTGATGTGTTCCTTTGTTGACTGGCGCGTGGGTCGCCGGGTCGCGGCTGCGGTGCTGGCCGCTCTGGTTGCCTGGCCGGCAGTCGCGGTGGCGCGGGACACCGACACCGGAGCCGAGCCTGAGTCCGCCACCGGCACCGAAGCCGAGGCCCCGGCCGCCCGGGTTGCGTGCGATGACGCTCCGGCGGTGTTCGAACTGCTTTGCGCCGGCTACCGGATGCTCAAGGAGGACTACGTCGACGAACTGGTCGACGAGGACTTGGCCGCAGCCGCCGCCGAGGGGGTGCGGGAGGCTGGGCTCGCGCAGCGGGGCACCGAAGCCGCCCCGCCGTGTGCGCTGCCCTCGCCCGCGTTCGATCAGACCTGCGCGGAGATCGACGCCGTGGGCGACACCGCGGCCGCGGTGTGGGCCGCCTCCAGTGCGATGTTCGCCTCGCTGGGGGATCCCAACACCTTCCTGATGTCGCCGTCGGAGTACGAGCAGATGCGGGCGCGCCTGAGCACGGGGGTGCCGTATTCGGGTATCGGCCTGAGGCTGGGCCTGTTGAACGGCACGGTTGCCTGCAGTGTGCTGTCGGAAACGTGCCGGCTGGTTGTGTCCGAGGTGTTCCCGGGCAGCCCCGCCGAGCGGGCCGGCTTGGAGCCCGACGATGTCCTCTTGAGCATCGCCGGTCTGGCTCCGTCGGGCTCGGGCTGCGGACTGCAGGACTTGCCCACCTTCGAGTTGGGTCGCCTTGTGCCGGTCATCGTCGAGCGGAACGGCCGCACGCGATCGTTCCGGATGGAGGCCGGAGCCGTGTTTGCCCCGACGGTGGCCAGCAGGACGGTGGCGGGCACCATCGGGTACTTGCGGCTCGACTCCTTCGGGGCAAGAACCGATGGCCGTGTGAGCGAGGAGCTCGAGACCCTTCTCGACTCCGGTGTCGAGACTCTGGTCATCGACCTGCGGGGCAATCCCGGGGGCTACCTGCAGACCGTCATCAACATCGCAGGGATGTTCCTGGACGACCGCCAGGTCGTGATCCGGGAAGCGTCCAGACTCGACACCCTCCGTCACCTGGTCAGCGGGCACGGAAGCCTGCCGAACCCGGCACTGCTGCCCGTAGCGGTGGCGGTAGACGGGTCGTCGGCATCGGCGTCCGAAGTCCTGACGCTGGCCCTGCGCGATCACGGTCTCGGCACCGTGGTGGGCACGACCACCTACGGAAAGAACACCGGCCAGATCACCCGGGCCGTGGAATCGCGCAACGGCATGCTGCTCGGGGGTGCCCGGGTGACGGCGTTCAGGTGGTTCGGACCGGATGGCACCAGCGCCGAAGGAGGCATCGAGCCCGACGTGGAACTGGACTTCTCGGGCTGCTGGCATCCGATCGGCTTCGCCCGCCTGGCGGCGGCCGCGGCCGGGCTGCCCGGTGCCCTTCCGGCCGACATCCAGATGGACGGTGAGCTGTTCGATGCGGTGGCCGCGCTGGCGGAAGACGGTGTGCTCGCCGGCACTGAGTGCGGGCCCGGCCGCTTCTGCCCCGGCGATCCGATCCCGAGATGGCTGATGGCAGTGTGGCTGGTGCGCATCGTCGACGGCCAGGATCCGGAGCCGGTCAGCTCCTCCCGGTTCGCCGACGTTGATGCCGGCCAGTGGTGGGCCGCGCATGCGGAGCGGCTGGCCGAGTTGGGGATCACCCGCGGATGCGGCGGGGAACCGGCCCGGTACTGTCCCGACGATCCGGTCACCCGCGCTCAGACGGCGAGCCTCCTGGAGAGGGCGTTCCGCCTGGATCCAGCTCTGCCGGCGGGGTTCGCCGATACGCACGGCAACCACCATGCGGCCGCTATTGATGCTCTGTACGACGCGGGCATCACCAAAGGCTGTTCGGCCGATCAGTTGCAGTTCTGCCCGGACCGGGCCACGACGCGGATCGAGATGGCCCTCTTCCTCGAGCGGGCCCGCACCCGCCCGAGCTAGCGGCAGGCGAGCTGGTCGCCGCCCGCTCGGCCTCTTAGCCTATGAAGTGATGGCGAAGCGCAAGCGGCGGGTTGCCGCCGGTGTGGGTGTGAGCAGCATCCCGGCATCGCATCCTCCGGTGCGGCCGGGGCTCGTGAGCTCCCAGCGCCGCGTTCCGGCCGGCATCGAACGCCCGCCCTACGCATCGCTACCTGGTGGGGAGCCCCATCCTCCGGCGTCGTCGCTGGCCCGCACTCCCGGTGAGCTGGAGGCCATGCGCCGCACCGGGGCGCTCGCGGCCGAGGTGCTGATCGCGGCTTGCGAGCACGTCCGGGCCGGGATGACCACCGATGCCATCGACCGGTTCGTGCACGATACGGCCGTGGCCGCGGGCGCCTATCCGAGCCCGCTCGGCTACCGGGGCTATCCGAAGTCGGTGTGCACCTCCGTCAACGAGGTGATCTGCCACGGGATCCCCGACTCGCGCCGCCTGGCCGCCGGCGACATCGTCAACATCGACGTGACCGTGTACCGGGAGGGCGTCCACGGCGACACTTCGGTGACACTGATGATCGGCGATGTTGACGAGCACTCCCGGCGCCTCGTGGCCGAGACGCGCGTCGCGCTCTACTCCGGGATCGGGGCCGTGCGGGCCGGCGCGGTGGTGTCGGACATCGGGAGGGCCATCCAGAACCACGCCTTCAGGCACGGCCTCGGCGTGGTGCGGGAATTCATCGGCCACGGTGTGGGCACGGAGTTCCACTCCGGGCTCCAGGTGCCGCACTACTACGACCGCCGACACTCGACGGTCCTCGCCGACGGGATGACCTTCACCATCGAGCCGATGCTCACGTTGGGGTCACCCGAGGCTGCGATGTGGGACGACGGCTGGACCGCGGTCACCGTCGACGGCCGCCGCACCGCCCAGTTCGAGCACACCCTGGCCTGCACGTCCGACGGCGCCGAGATCCTGACTCGCACCGCCGCGGGCGAGTGTGCCCACGACCTGTTCACCGCGCCGGTCGGCTAGACCTCGCGCTGGCCCCCGCGACCGCGGCCTCTACTCTGCCGATTTAGCGAGTACGAAGGCCGGGTCGGCGAGGGGGGATGACTCGCGGTGCTCCAGCTGGTCGGAGCGAACACTGGCGGCGTGGGCGAGTACCGTCAGGAGCACTACGACGAGCAGCACCGCGAGCCATCCCAAGGGGCCGAGACTCACGTCCGGGCCGGCCGGTGCGGTCCGTCGGGTTGCCGGTCCGCAGGACGGGAGGGACGTGCCACCTTCGTCGGTGTCGGCCGGATCCCCGCCTTGTGGCGCGACGAGCGATCCGAACCTGGTCTGGCCGTGGGGGAAGGTGGGTTCGTGGGTGGCGATGGAGCCGGAGCCGTGGGGGACGACGGGTTCGACGCGAAGCCGGACCTCTTCGTGCGCCTCGGGCGGCGCCAAGTCGCCGGTTACGAGGGTGGCCACGGGATCGGCGATCGTCAGATGCCGCGATGGTTGCGGCGGTACCGCGGAACGGCCATGGCGGCCGCAGCGGTCGCGGCCGCGGCCAGGACGAACCAACTTGTAGTCCAGAAGCGCCGGTGGCGCATGGTGGAGTCGGACATGATGTCTCCTCTTTCTTCTTGTTGGCCGGTTCCCAGACTTCTCTGGCGGTCACCGGCGGTTGACTCGACGAATCGAGCTTGGCACTGCCAGGACGTTCGATGTCTGCCATTTCCTGCCAGATCCAGCCCAGTCCTGGCAGAGACCTGCCAAGTTGCTGGCAGAGTCCTGCCAGGCGCCGGGGCAGACCCACTGACGCCCGCGACTCGTGTTCGGCGCTCTGGCGCTTCCACGACACGTTGAGTTCCGTTATTGTTGGAATCGTGGGCGTTGAACTGAGCGAAGGCCTCGCGCTCGCGCGGGTCCGTCTGGCTTGCGGCCGCATGGTCGGAGGCATCGACGCCATATTGGAGGCCTATCGCTTCGGGGTGCCTGAGGGCCCCCACCGCGAGCCTTGGACGGCCGAGTACCACCGCGAGGCTGTGCAGGTCTACAGCGAGTCTCTGCCGTGGTCGTATCAGCGTGACGTGGCGAGACTGTTCCGCGACAGCGAGCGTGCGATGGCCGGCTGCCTGATTCCCTCGAACCTGGCCGGGGACTGGGCGATCGTCACCGCCTACATGCGCGAGGCCGCGGGCTCCATCGAGGATTGGCTGGCATCCGATGACTTGCGGCCGCACCGATCAGAGCCGGCAGGATCTCCGGAACTGACGCTCGACAATCCGAGGGTTGTCCACTGGGACGCCTTGGCCGGGCTGACCACCCAGCGGGGCACTCGCAGGCTCAAGAACGCCTGCGTCGCGGTGAAGCAGTATTTTGATGCTGAGACGCCTCAATCCCTGGACGCCTCTGAGCGGCTGATGCTGGAGAGGCTCGCATCCGGGGTGCCGATCGCGGATGTGGCGTCCGAGCTGGGCTACTCGGAGCGCTCGATGTACCGGGAACTGTCCAAGCTCTGGGACAAGCTCGGGGTATCGGGCCGAACCGAAGGATTGCACAAGGCGACCGTCGAGGGCCTCATCGACTGACACCGCCCTCGTGGCGAGACCCGCGTCGCGCTCGGGCGGTCTTCCGGGTGGAGCACGGCACTCTGGTGATCGACCGCCAGGGCGTGCCGGCGCGGGAGGCTATTCGCTGTCTGTGGTGACGGCGACGGTGGACATCTCAGCGGACTGGCTCACGACCTCCACCATCGCCCGATAGTCGCTGGATCCAACCCAACTGCGCATTGCCGCGGCGTCGGGGAACTGCACTATGAGCAGATTCTTGGGTTTCCAGCCGCCCTCGATCACTTCTACCTGGTCGCCGCATATCAGCACCCGGCCTCCGTGTCGCTCAGCGGTGTGGGCAGCGGGATGCCATTGGTTGGCCGTCTCGACGTAGGCGTCCCGATTGGTGACCTTCGCGTCGATTATCAGGAACATAAGTGCTCTCCTCTAGTGTGCGATTGGGATTGGAAGGTGGCCGAGCCGTTGCATGAACTCCGTCGTGATCGCCGCGCACGTCTCGGGGTCTTCGAGTGGCAGTAGGTGGGTGAGGTCGGGCACGTAATCGTAGTCCAACTCGGTGAGGGTGCTCAGATCAGTTGACGGCAGGAACGAGAATGCCGCGGTCGGATCAGCGCCGACTACTTTGATCGGGATCGTGATCTCATTGAGGACTTCGAGGGCCTGCATCGAGTGGCCAAAGTACCACTCGAACAGTTGCGCCTCGTGCTCAGGCGGACACCGCATTTCGTAGCCGCCGTCGGGCAACGGGCGCAGCGTGGTCTCCGCGAACAACTGCCGCACCGACTTGGGCACTTGAGAGAACGCTGGCGATCGCTCGAGCATCGATGCGAGTTCCTGGGGCGACTCGAAGCGTCGCGGCCGTCGCCGGGCCATAGCCGCAAGCCCTTGGCACACGGTCTCCATATCGTCCAGATCGGCTCCAGGCGGGAAGATCGGCGGGTCGAACAACATCAGAGCGGCGAACGTCGGGTACTGACCCTCGTGCATCAGCGCAGCCATCGTTGCCAGTGAGTGATACACACCGATGGTTGGCTTGGCGCCGAACGTGGCTTGCACCGCTTCGAGGACCCGGCGGTTGTCGTCGGCAAGAGTCGGCATGTTGTGCAACCGCAGGTCGCTCGGCTTGTTCCAGCCGTGGCTGCGAAGGTCGTACACCACCACGTCGCAGTCGTCGATCAATAGCGACCAGTACGGCCAATAGAGGTCGGCGGCGAAGCCGCAGCCGTGGCTGAACACAACTCTGGGACCGTGCGGGTTGCCGTGGCGGCGTACTACGGTGACCGAGCCGTCGCGGAGAAGCGCGCGAACCGTTGCCGACGGCTCTGGCAGTTGCAGAACTGCGGTCGCAGCCGTCATTCCTTACGCGTTTCCTCGCTAGCAGCCATAGCACCTCCAGGAAGGCATCGGCTGTCCCACGTTAGGTTGTTGCGTCACGGCGAGTCAAGGGTGCCCGTGTTGGCGGCCGGGAGATTATGATACATTCCACATGGGTTTCGACCCTAGGGGACTATCATATTGAGGAGCCGTCGTGCACCGGGTGGAGAGCTATGTGGCGGGTGGCTGGCACCGGCCTTCGAGCGACGGCCGGGCGCTGCTTGATGCCGCCACCGGCAAGACCGTTGCCGAACTGTCGCCTGCCGGGATCGACCTTGCCGCGGCTGTTGAGCACGGGCGCGCCGTCGGTGGCCCGGCCCTGCGGGATCTGACCTTCCACCAGCGGGCCACCATCCTGCGAAACGTCGGAAAGATGCTTCTGGCCGACGAGGTCAAGGAACAGCTCTACGACCTGTCGTACTGCACCGGAGCCACCCGGTCCGACTCGTGGATCGACATCGAGGGCGGTGCCGGCGTGCTGCTGTCATACGCCAGCAAGGCCCGGCGCGAACTGCCCAACTCCACCGTGGCTGTCGACGGCGCCACCGAGGCCCTGTCGCGGGACGACTCCTTCTCGGCGGTGCACGTGCTCACGCCCCGCAAGGGCGTGGAGGTGCAGATCAACGCGTTCAACTTCCCGGTCTGGGGGATGCTGGAGAAGCTCGCGCCCGCCTTCATCGCCGGGGTGCCCTCCATCGTGAAGCCGGCGTCGCCCACCGCCTACCTGGCCGAGGCCGCGGTCCGGCTCATGGTCGAGTCAGGCCTGCTGCCAGAGGGATCCCTGCAGCTGCTGTGCGCCTCACCTGACGAACTGGCCGGTCTGCTCGACTGCCTCGGCGGTCAGGACAGCATCGCCTTCACCGGCTCGGCCGCCACCGCGGCCGCGCTGCGGGCCCATCCCGCTGTGACGGCCAGAGCCACCCGACTCAACGTTGAGGCCGACTCGCTCAATGCGGCGGTGCTGGCTCCGGCCGCCGCCCCCGGCACCGCCGAGTTCGACCTGTTCACGGCCGAGGTCGTCTCCGAGATGACGGTCAAGGCCGGCCAGAAGTGCACCGCCATCCGCAGAGCGCTCGTGCCGGGGCGGCACCTGGACGCTGCTGTCGAAGCCCTTGCCGCCGCGCTGCAGGCTGTGGCCGTGGGCGACCCCCGCGACCGGGCCACCGGCATGGGCTCCCTCGTCGGCCGGGCCCAGCGCGACGAGGTGACCGCCTCGGTGGCGGCACTGCGTGAGGCCGCAGTGCCCATAGTGGACTCCTGCGACCTTTCCGGCGTCGACCCCGTGGCCGGTGCGTTCATGGCCCCCACCCTGCTGCAGGCCACCGATTCCCGATCCTCGGTGATCCACACCACCGAGGCGTTCGGGCCGGTCTCGACCCTCGTGCCCTACGGCAGCATCGATGAGGCGGTCGAGCTTGTGGCGGCCGGCGGCGGAAGCCTGGTCGCCTCGCTCTACGGCGCCGATCCCGACGAGATCGCCGACCTCTCGCGACAAATCGCCTCCCATCACGGCCGGGTGCTGATCATGGACGAGGAAATGGCCGCGGCCAGCACCGGCCACGGGTCGCCCCTGCCACCGCTGGTGCACGGCGGACCCGGCCGGGCCGGCGGAGGACAGGAGATGGGCGGAATGCGGGGCGTGTACGCCCACATGCAGCGCACCGCGGTGCAGGGATCGCCCGACATGCTGACTGCGGTCACCGGCGAGTATGTCGGCGGCTCCTCGACCCGGGAGCACAAAGGACACCCGTTCAAGCTCACCTTCGACGCCCTGGAGGTTGGCGACTCCATCACCACCGATTCCCGGACAGTTACACGGGCCGACATAGCCGCCTTCGCGGAGAGCACCGGAGACATGTTCTACGCCCACATGGACGACGAGGCCGCGGCCCGCAGCCCCATCTTCAACGGCCTGGTGGCCCACGGATACCTGGTGCTTTCCCTGGCGGCCGGGCTGTTCGTGTGGCCCGACGAGGGACCGGTGCTGGCCAACTACGGCATCGACCGGCTGCGCTTCGCCAAGCCCACTTACCCCGACGACGAGATCCATGTGGTGCTCACCTGCAAGCGCAAGACCCGGCTCGACGGGCGCGGCTACGGCGAGGTGGCCTGGGACACCAGGGTCATCAACCAGCACGGCGAGGTCAACGCGGCCTACGACGTGTTGACCATGGTGGCCAACTCCCCCGGTGTCAACGGAGCCCCCGAGGCGAGCAGCGATGGCTAGGTCCTGGATCACCATGGATGACTTCGAGGCCTTCCTCGACGGCGGCGGCCTAGTGGAGGCCGACGACGGCATGCCCGACGCCTACCGCCACGCGGTGTTCGCCTTCATCGAGATGCACGCCAACAGCGAGTTGATGGGCGCCCTCACCGAGCGCGACTGGATCCCCAAGACCCCCGGACTGCGACACAAGATGGCGGTGCTGGCCAAGACCCAGGACGAGATCGGCCACAGCCACCTGCTCTACATGATCGCCGCCGACCTCGGCGTCAAGACCAGGACCCAGATGCTCGAGGATCTGTTCGCCGGCAAGAGCCGCTTCCACAACGTGTTCCACTACCGGGCCGTCACCTGGGGCGACCAGGTGGCCATCGCCTTCCTGGTGGACGCGGCCGCGCTGATCAGCCAGCAGGCCGTGTTTAAGAACTGCTCCTACGGCCCGTACAAGCGCATCCTGCGGCGCATCATCGTCGAGGAGGGGTTCCACATGCGCCTGGGCGAGGACCGCATGATGCGCATCGCCGAGGGCACGGCCCGCCAGCGCCAGATGTTCCAGGAGTCACTGGACCGCTGGTTCTGGCCGGCCCTGCAGCTCTTCGGTCCTGACTCGGTGCCCGACGACGAGCTGCTGCGATGGCGCATCAAGTCTGAGCGCAACGAAGTGTTGCGCGACCGTTGGGTGCAGAGGTTCGTGCCCATGCTGCAGAGCTATGGGTTCACGGTGCCGGCTCCGGACCTGAGCTGGGACACCGAAGCGGAGCGGTGGGACGTGGGACCGATCGACTGGGGGCCATTGGAGCGGACGCTCGCCCACGGCGGACCGGACTCAGCTCGCCGGATCGCCGACGCCGCGGACAATTGGAGCCGCACTGCATGGGTGCGCTCAGCGATGGAGAACGGCCGCGCTCCAACGAACGGCCACGCTCCGGTGGAAGTTGGAGGGCCGCCGGAAGGCCGGGGAGACTGACAATGCACGTCTACGAGGTCTTCATCAAACGCGACGGCCGCGAGGAGTTCCGTCATGTGGGCGCGTTGGAGGCGGCGGATGACCGGCTGGCGCTGCTGCTGGCGCGTGAGGGCTACCTGCGGCGGGCCGAGGGCGACCGTCTCTGGGTGGTGCGCCGCGACCATGTGGTCGCAGCCGACGACGACTTCGTGGCTCCCAACGCCGACAAGCCTCACCGCCACCACGACGGCGCCGCGGTGGCCGCGAGGCGACGGGCCTCCCGGGAGGTGTCGGATTGAGTTCCGCGGGCGTCCGGGAGTTCCTGCTGGCCTTCGCCGACGATGAGCACTTGATGGGCCAGCAGCACACGGAGTGGATTGGCGTCGCCCCCTTCCTCGAGGAGGACCTGGCCTTCGCCAGCATCGGCCAGGACGAGTTGGGCCACGCCGCGCTCCTCTATGAGTTGGTGCTCGACTTGGACGGCGCAGCCGCAACCGACGAGGCCGTCGACGCGCTTGCCTACCGCCGCTTGAGCGCCGACTACCGATCGTGCCATCTCGTGGAGAGAATCACGCTCGACTGGGCCGAGGCCCTGGTGCGGCACTGGATCTACGACACCTTCGAGGCCATGCGCTGGGGCCTCGTGGCCGACTCGTCGCTGCCGGGGCTCGGGGCCATCGCCCGGCGAGCGTGCTCCGAGGAGAAGTTCCATCGTCTGCACGCTGACGCCCTGCTCGACCGGCTCCTGCCCGAGTCCGACGCCAGACGTCGGATCCTCGATGCTGTCGACACGATCGCGCCAATGGTGCCCGGCCTGTGCGAGCCGACAGCCGGCGAGACGGCGGCCGTTGCCGCGGGCACGGTGGCCGGACCGACCTCCGACCTCCGCGAGCCGCTCGAACGGGCCATCGCGGAGCGCTTCTTGCTGGCTGCCGGCCGCACCCGGGCTGTTGGCGGCTCCGGCGTGAACGGCCAGAACGGCCGCACGAGGCGATCCGACCATTTCGAGCCACTCATGCTGAGAATGCGCGAGGTGCTCGACTTCGACCCGGAGGCGAAGTGGTGAGCATGACCGAGCCCGTCCACTACGAGGCAATCGAGTCGGCATCGATCGACGAGTTGCGCGGCCTGCAGCTGGCGCGTCTGCGAGAGATCCTGGGCCACGCCTACGCCAATGTTGCCCACTACTGGCACGCGTTCGAGCGCGCCGGCGTGGTTCCTGACGACCTGAGGGATCTGGCCGACCTGGCCCGGTTCCCGTTCCTCACCAAGGCAGACCTGCGGGACAACTACCCGTTCGGTTTGTTCGCCGTGCCCCGCTCCGAGGTGGTCCGGGTCCACGCGTCATCGGGCACTACCGGCAAGCCCACCGTGGTCGGCTACACCGAGGGCGACATAGACGTGTGGTCCAGGTTGATGGCCCGATCCATCTACGCAGCCGGCGGTCGTCCCGGCGATGCCGCCCACATCGCCTACGGCTACGGGCTGTTCACCGGCGGCCTCGGAGCCCACTACGGCGCCGAGACTCTCGGATGCATGGTGGTGCCCGTGTCCGGGGGCCAGACCGAGCGCCAGGTGACGCTGATACTGGACTTCGAGCCGCGCATCATCCTGGTGACGCCGTCGTACTGCCTCAACCTCATCGACGAGATGGAGAGCAGGGGCATCGACCCGCGGTCGTGTTCGCTGGAGGTCGGTATCTTCGGTGCCGAGCCGTGGAGCGATGAGCTCCGGGCTGAGATCGAGTCGCGCCTCGGGATCCACGCCGTCGACATCTATGGGCTCTCGGAGGTGATGGGCCCCGGCGTGGCTCAGGAGTGTGTCGAGACCAAGGACGGCCCCACCCTCTGGGAGGACCACTTCTACCCAGAGATCGTCGATCCCGGCACGGGAGAGCCGCTGCCTGACGGCGACTTCGGCGAACTGGTGCTCACGGCGCTGACCAAGCGGGGGCAGCCCGTGATCCGCTACCGCACCCGCGATCTCACCCGGCTGCTGCCCGGCACGGCCCGCCCCATGCGACGCATCGAGCGCATCTCCGGCCGCTCCGACGACATGCTGATTGTGCGGGGCGTCAATGTGTTCCCATCTCAGATCGAGGCCGAGGTGCTCAAGGTGGACGGCCTCACGCCCCACTTCCAGATCGAGGTTGACCGGTCTGGCAACCTGGCCCAGCTCACGGTACGAGTGGAGAGGAGCCCCTCCGCGCATCGACCGGAGGACGACCTCGCAGATGAGCTGGCCGGCCACGTCAAGGGCAACATCGGCGTGACTGTCGACGTGGTGGTGGCTGAGCCGGGTGCTGTGCCTCGCTCGGCGGGAAAGGCCCAGCGGGTGGTGCCTGCAGAATGAGCGGCATCGCGTCCATGGTCCGGCAGCGCTGCTCGGAGCCCGACATCTCGGCCCGGTCGGTGCTGGTGACGGTGCTGGGAGACTCGGTGCTGCCGGTCACCAAGACGCTCTGGCTGTCGAGCCTCTTCGAGCTGGCCGAGCCGTTCGGCTTCAGCGAGCGGCTGGTCCGCACGTCGATGTTCCGCCTGGCTGCCGAGGGCTGGATGTCCAACGAGCGGATCGGTCGCCGTAGCCGCTATTCGATGACGCTGCTGGCCGTGCGGGAGTCCGAGGACGCCGACGGTCGCATCTACAGCAGGGAGTCGGGCAACTGGGACGGCTCGTGGACGTTCGCGGTGGTCGACACCCCATCGATGCCCGCTGCCGAGCGCGACCGGATCGCCAGGCACCTGCGCTGGCACGGGTTCGTCTCGCTGGGCCGCGGCGTGATGGCGTCACCGTCGGCCACCGAGCACGGCCTGACCGAACTGTTGGACCTCGTGGATCCGATCGCCGCCGTTCCGACGGGACGCGCTGAGCTGGCCGACCTGCAAGGCCTGGTGGAGGGCGGCTTCTTCGCGGAGGTCTTCCGCACCGCCGACACCGAGGCGGCGTACCGGGACTTCCTGGCCCGCTACCAGCCGTGGCGGAGCCAGGATCTGAACGCGGCGGCACCGCTCGACGCCTACAGCCTGCGCACCATGCTGGTGCACGAGTTCCGCCGGGTCCGCCTGCGGGCACCCGACGTGCCGGCCGAGCTGCTGCCGCCCGACTGGATAGGGGATCGCGCATACACCCTCGCGGCCGACCTCTACCGCCGGCTCTGCCCGCCCGCAGCCCGAGCCCTCGGCGAGATCCTCGAGGTCGACTACCCCGAAGTCATGCCCAACCGGTTCGAGCCGCCGGCTTGAGCTAGTGCGCCCTCATCGAACTTCCGGTGGTTGGGCGCGATAGTCGACCCTGGGGGCCGGAAGTTCGTCGGGGCCGCTGTCGCTAGCTCTCGCGGTTCGTCAGTTCGCCCTCGACGCGCAGATTGGGGATGATGCGGTCGAGCCAGCGGGGGAGCCACCAGTTGCGGGCTCCGAGCAGTTCCATCGTGGACGGCACGATCAGCATCCGCACCAGGGTGGCGTCGATGGCGATGGCGGTAGCCAGCCCGAGGCCGAAGAGCTTGACGACCCGGTTGTCCTCCAGCACGAAGCTGCCGAACACCACCACCATGATGGCCGCGGCCGCGGTGATCACCCGGGCGGTGGCGGCCAGGCCGTCGGCCACCGAGTTGACGGCGTCGCCGGTGCGCTCGTACTCCTCCTTCATGCGAGACAGCAGGAACACCTCGTAGTCCATCGACAGCCCGAACAGGATGGCGAACAGCATCATCGGGATGAACGGCTCGATGGGCGCAGGCTGGATCCCGGTCACGCCGGCCAGCCATCCCCACTGGAACACGGCCACCGCCACCCCGTAGGCCGCCCCGATCGACAGCATGTTCATGATCACCGCCTTGAGCGGCACCACCAGCGAGCGGAACACCGCCATCAGCAGCAGGAACGAGGCCCCGAGCACGGCCGCGAAGAAGATCGGGATCCGGCCGGCCAGGTAGTCGGAGATATCGATGTTGAAGGCCACCTGGCCCGCGACCAGAGCGTCGAGGCCGGTGCCGTCGAGGACTCGAGGAATGACATCGTCGCGCATCCGGTGCACCAGGTCCTCAGTGGCCGCATCCTGGGGGCCGGTGGCCGGCTGCACCCGGATGAGGAAGGCGTCGACGTGCAGATTGGCTATCGGCCCGGAGGCGAAGGCCACGCCCTCGGTGCGGTTCAGAGCGGCCGACAGTTCCCGGAATGCCTCGATCTCGATCTCGCTCGGATCGGGTCCTGCCTCGGCGACGACGATCAGCGGGCCGTTGGCGCCCGGCCCGAAGCCCTCCGAGATGAGGTCGTAGGCCCTGCGGGTGGTGGTGTCCTCCGCGAAGTTGCCCTCGTCGGAGAAGCCGAGGCGCAGCCCCAGCACCGGCGCGGCCAGCACGAGCAGCACCACCGTGCCGCCCGCCGCGAACAGCCAGGGCCGGGACTGGACCACACGACTGAGCCGGTACCAGCCGGTCTCCCGCAGCGGCTTGGCCTCCCGGTGCCGCACTGCACGTCGCAGCGGGTTGGCCGAGAATCTGAACGCCCCGGCCACCAGTACGAGAACGGCCATGGGCAGGCCTACCAGCAGAGATCTGAAGCCGGTGCCGAATCCGAGCAGCGCGACGCCTACCAGCGCGGAGGCCATCACGCCCCGGACCCGGGTCGTCGTGATCCGGTCGCCGAGGAGGCCGATGGCGGCCGGCAGCAGCGTGACCGACCCGGCCATGACCAGGGCCACGGTGGTGGCCGCGGCCAGGCCCAGCCCGGCCACGAAGGGCAGACCGATGAGCAGCAGGCCCAGAAGCGACACCACCACGGTGGCGCCGGCGAAGATCACGGCCCGGCCGGCCGAGTCGAGCGCAGCCGCGGTGGCGTCCTCACCGGACAGGCCGCGGCCGACCCACTCCCGATAGCGGGTGATGATGAACAGCGCGTAGTCGATGCCAACGCCGATGCCGATCATGAGCCCGAGGGTCGGAGCGAACTCGGGCACGGTCACGATGTTGCTCAGCATGACGATGCCGGCCGCCCCGACAGCCACGCCGGCCAGGGCCGAGGCGACGGTCAGGCCCATGGCCACTACCGAGCCCACCGCCAGTATCAGCACGAACACCGCGAAGGCGAGCCCGATGGCTTCGGACTCGGGCGGATCGCGCTCGGCCAGCCAGGCCCCGCCCACCTCCACCTGCATGCCGTCCATCGAGCGCAGCCCGGCGACCTCGATCAGGTGGTCGATCTCGACGCCGACGTCAGCGGCCTCGACGGCGGTGGTGCCGGCTCCGGTGTCGATGTCGGCGTAGGCGATGAGCCCGGCCTCGGGGCCCCGGGCCGCGATGCGATGGGCTCCGTTAGGAGCGTAGGGCGAGCCGACGGTGACCCCCTCGATGGCCTCGACCCGCCCGAAGAGATCGGTCATGGCGGCCTGCACGGCCGGGTCGGTGACGCCCTGCTCGGCCCGGAACACGATCCGACCGCTGATCACCGCCCCGATGCGGCCGAAGTGCTCGTCGAGGATGTCGGCCCCCAGGCTGCTCTCGGCGTCGGGAGCAGCCGGCGTGCCGCCGTACGCCGAGCCCACGCCACGCGAAGCCGCGGCCGCGATCACAATGATCAGAATCCAGGCGACCAGGACCCGCCACGGGTGCCGGTAGCACCACCGGCCGAGAGATGAGTACACAGCGCCCGGCAGGCTATTGGCCCGGCCGTGGGTTGGCGCGGCGGGGTCGGCGACGGCTGAACGCCGCCGCCGACCCGAACCGGATGTGTGTCTAGCTAGGGGCTACTCGCCGCCGGGGAGCAGCGTGACCGGTACGCGCTGCCAGTTGTTGCCGATGACGTCGATGCCGGCGTTGCGCAGGTTGGTAACCGCCTCCCAGGCGATCTCCGGGCGGTAGGCGTCGTCGTCGGGGGCCGAGGCGAGAATTCCCTCGCTGGTGGCCACCGCGACGGTCTGGTCCCACAGGTCCTTGTCCATCACGCCCACGCCCTGCGGCGACGGCCAGATCAAGGCGTTGATCTCGTTGAGCTGCCAGGTCTGGTGCGACCGGCCCAGAGTGGGCGCGTTGTCGAGAACGATGTCCACGCACTCGGTGGGGTTGTCGCGGCAGTAGATCCATCCCATGAGCGACGCCTCGACGAACTTGACCGCGGTCTCGTGGTACGCGGGGTCGTCGTCCAGCCGGTCGGCGTCGGCCCACAGAGCGTCCTGGAGCATGGCCGTGCCCACATCATTCCAGTTGATGATGTTGAGGTCCTCGGGCTGGTACAGCTCGCCGGTGTCGGGGTTGACCGTCTCGAGCACCTGGGCGTACTCGTTGTAGATCATGGCCTGGGCGGCGTCGATCTCGCCGCTGATCAGCGCCAGCATGTCGAAGTTCTGCTGGACCAGCTGAACGTCGGATGCCGGGTCGAGCCCGTTCCGGCGGAGTCCGGCCAGGAGCTCGAACTCATTGCCGAAGCCCCAGTTGCCGACAGTGCGGCCCTCCAGGTCGGTCACCGTGGAGATGCCGGAGTCGGCGAAGGCCACCTGGAGGGTGGCGCTGCGCTGGAAGACCTGGGCGATGTTGGTGATGTTGGCGCCCTCCTCGCGTGGCACCAGGCCACGAGGCACCCAGGACACCGCGAAGTCGGCGGCACCCGAGTCCAGGACCGAGGCAGGCACGATCTCCACGCCGCCCTCGAGGATCTCTACGTTGAGTCCGTAGTCTTCGTAGATGCCGGTGGCCACGGCCGCGTAGTAGCCCGCGAACTGCGACTGGGTGAACCATTGCAGCTGCAGGGTGACGTCGACCGGCGCCGCGGGCTCGGGCTCGGCCATCGCCTCCGCCGCGGCCGCTTCGGCCTCGGCGGCGGCTGCTTCGGCCTCTGCCTGAGCAGCCGCGGCTGCCTCGGCCTCCGACTGGGCCGCGGCGGCCTCAGAGGCAGCCGCTTCCAGCTCCGCCTCCAACGCGGCGACGACCTCGGGGTCTATCGCTCCCTCGGCCTCGGCCATGGCCTCCGCGAGCGCGGCCTCGGCCTCGGCTGCCCTGGCGGCGGCCGCTTCGGCCTCGGCCGCGGCCTCGTCGGCCTCAGCTTGGGCGGCTGCGGCGTCGGCTTCGGCGGCCGCGGCCGCGGCGTCCGCCGCGCTGGTGTCCGGAGCGGCTGGCTCCTCGTCGTCGCCACAGGCGGCGGCGATCAGGCCCAAGGCCAGAAGCGGCACCAATAGGCGGATCAACGTTTTCTTGGTTTTCATGGTTTCCCTCCCCGGGGTGGGTTATCTCTGACGAGACTCAGTTGCACGCGTCATGCCGACCTCCTGGCCACGAAGTACCAGGGCATAACGAAACGCTCGACGAGGACTGCGAGCGCGTAGAGGCCGATTCCCACCAGCGAACCGGCCAGCACTGCGGCCCAGGCATCGTCGTAGCGGGTCAGTCCGGCCGAGTTGGTGATGAGGTTGCCCAGGGCGTCCTGGCGGCCACCGAAGTACTCGGCCACGATGGCGGCGATCACGGCCAGCGAAGTGGCCAGTTTCAGCGCGGTGAAGAAGAAGGGCATGGCGTTGGGGATGCGTACCTCCCGCATGATCCGCCACTTGCCGGCCCCGTAGGACTCCATCAGCTCGATCTGGCTCGACTCCACCTGGGTCAGGCCCCGGGCCGTGTTGATGAAGATCGGGAAGAACACCAGCACCACCACCACGGCCTGGTTGGAGCGGGGCGACAGAAGCCCGAACCAGGCGTTGAAGATCGGGGCCAGCGCGATGATCGGAACCGCATTGACCGCGACCGCCAGTGGAGTGAGCGTCTCGTTGGCAGCCCGGGAGGCGGTGACCAGCAGCGCGAACGCCGCTCCCACCACGATTCCGGCGAGCAGACCGGTGACGATGATGAAGCCGGTGACTCCGGTGGCGGTGATGATGGCGTCGAAGTTCTCCGCGACCGCGCTCCCGATCTCCGAGGGCGGCGGCAGCACGAAGCCGTCGGGTCGCAGTATCGCCAGGACCGCCTCCCAGCCGCCGAAGATGACCACCGCAGCCACCACCGGAGGCAGCCAGGAGCGCAGCAGCGTCCTTGCCGCAGTCACAGCTGCACCGGATCTCTGTTCGAGGTGGGAATGGCTGTGGTCACGCTGCTAATGACCTCCCCGCAGCGCGTCGCGCACTGCGGTGACGTTGCTGAAGAAGGCGGGATCGTCCCGGGTGGCGTCGGTGCGCGGGCCCAGATCGTTGTCGATGACGGCCGCGATCCTCCCCGGGCGGGGCGACATGACCGCCACCTTGGTCGAAAGGAACACTGCCTCGGGTATGGAGTGGGTGACGAACACGACGGTGATCTGAGTCTCCGACCAGATGCGCAGCAGCTCGTTCTGCATGTGCTCCCGGGTCATCTCGTCGAGAGCGCCGAACGGCTCGTCCATCAGCAGCAGCTGCGGGTGGAACGACATGGCCCGGGCGATGGCGATGCGCTGCTGCATGCCCCCGGAGAGCTCGGCGGGGTGATGACGGGCGAACTCGGTGAGCTTGACCAGCTCGAGCATCTCCGCGGACCGGCGGCGCCGGTCGGCTGCCTTCCAGCCCATCAGCTCGAGCGGCAGCTCGATGTTGCGCGAGACGTTGCGCCAGTCGAACAGGCCCGCCCGCTGGAACACCATCGAATAGTCCCGGTCGAGGCGGGCCGCGTCCGCGGTCTTGCCGTTGACGAGGACGGTGCCGTCGCTGGCATCGACGAGCGCCGCGATGAGGCGCAGCAATGTGCTCTTTCCGCAGCCCGAAGGGCCGATGAGGGTGACGAAGTCGCCCTGGTCGATGTGAAGGTCGATGTCTTCGAGGGCCTTGACCTCGTTGTGGCGCCCGGGATTGAAGATCTTGGACGCGCCGCTGATCTCGACGGCCGGGGCCTGGTCGTTCATGTCGGGGCCTGCGTCGTTCATGTCACGGTCTCCCGACCCTTGCGGCCAACCAGTCCGTACTCGATCGTCGAGATCACCGCGAACACGAAGATCCCCAGAGCGGCCGCGCCCAGCACCGCCACGTAGAGGCGCTCCGGGCCAGTCGTATAGCGCTGAGCCTCCAGCAGCACCCGTCGGCCCAGGCCTCCCTTGACGCCGGCGGAGATCTCTCCCACGATGGCTCCCACCACGCTGGCGGTGGCCGCGATCTTGAACGCCGCGAACAGGTACGGCAGCGAGGCCGGCAGCCGCAGGCGCCACAGGGTCTGGACCCATCGGGCCGCGTAGGAGTCCATCAGCTCGAGGTTCTCGGGCCGGGGTGACTGCAAGCCCCTCAATCCGTTGATCGTCACCGGGAAGAACGTCAGGTAGGTGGCGATTATCGACACCGACATCCAGTCCTGCCACTCGAAGGGCAGGAAGTCGAAGCTCTTGCGGCCCCAGATCACGATGATGGGCGCGATGGCGATGAGCGGGATGGTCTGGCTGGCGATCACATGGGGCACCAGCGCCCGCTCCAAGCGCCCGGACGTGGTGAGCACGATGGCGATGCTGAGGCCCACCACCACGCCGATGGCGAATCCCACGGCTGCCTCCCGCAGGGTGAAGGCGGCCTCCTTGCCGACAATCGACCAGAAGGGCTCGTTGGTGCCCCTCGGCTCCTCGAAGATCCCTGACACGATGTCGAGAACCGGGGGCATCTTGAGGTCGTCGGACTCGGGCAGGATCGAGCCGATGACCGGCCAGCCGGACTGGGAGTCGTCTATGGCTGCGCCCACCACCTTGTACAGGCTGTACGCCAGGCCCAGCAGGCAGATGAACACGGCCAGCACGACCACCTGGCGGCCGGTGCGGCGCAGCCGGGCCCGCCGCTGCTCCCGGGCGGCCTGAAGGCGCAGAAGCTGCTCGAAGACGATCGGATCGTCGGCGGCCCCGGCCACCACGGCCCCGTCAGCCGTATCGATCATGGTCTCAGTCGAAGCCTGATGGGCGGGATCGATCATGGAATCAACGGTCTGGCCAGGTTCGGAACTCACGGTGGGGATCAGTCCCTGAGCGCGGGGATGACCCGCTGGCCGTAGGCGTTGAGCGTCTCGTCCTTCTGGTCGTGCATCAGGTAGATGGCGAACTGGTCGACACCCAGGTCGCGCAGCTCCTGAAGGCGGGCAATGTGGTTGTCGGCGTCGCCGAGGATGCAGAAGCGGTCGATCACCTCGTCGGGCACGAAGTCGGTGTGTTCGTGGCCTGCCTTGCCGTGTCCGGAGTAGTCGTAGCCCTCCCGGCCCCGGATGTAGTCGGTGAGAGCCTGGGGCACGCCGGCGCCGGTGTCGCCGTAGCGGTCCACCAGGTCGGCCACATGGTTGCCGACCATGCCGCCGAACCAGCGGACCTGATCGCGCTGGTGGGCCAGGTCGTCTCCCACATACGCGGGCGCGGCCACGCACATGTACAGCTCGTCGGGATCGCGTCCCGCGTCGGCCGCAGCCTTGCGGACGGCCGCGATGGTCCACTCGGTGATCTGAGGATCGGCGAGCTGGAGGATGAACCCGTCGGCTTGCTCACCGCAGAGCCTCAAGGCCCGGGGTCCGTAGGCGGCCATCAAGATGTCGAGCCGGCCGCCCGCCGACCACGGGAACTGCTGGCGGGTGCCGTTGTAGGCGACCCCCCGGCCCTCGGTGAGGCCCTTGATGACCTTCATCGACTCGGCCAGGGTGGCCAGGCTGGTGGGCGTGTGGCCCAGCACCCGCATGGCCGAGTCGCCCCGGCCGATGCCGCACACGGTCCGGTTCCCGAACATGTCGTTGAGAGTGGCGAACAGCGAGGCGATGACCGTCCAGTTCCGGGTGCCGGGGTTGGTGACCATCGGCCCGATCGTCATGCGGTTCGTGGCCGACAGCATCTGGCTGTAGATCACGAACGGCTCCTGCCAGAGCACATGGCTGTCGAAGGTCCATCCGTGGGAGAACCCGTGCGTCTCGGCCTGCCGGGCCAGGTCCACCACCCGCCATGCCGGCGGATCGGTCTGCAAGACCACCCCAAAATCCATAGACAGGACTCCTAGAGGCCCGGCTGCGTGACGGTCACGGCGCCCGTCCTCACCGGTTCCGGGGGAAGCCCAGGTCGACGACGCTGTCGGCCGGGTCGGGCCAGCGGGCGGTGACGGCTTTGGCCTTGGTGAAGAAGTGGATCCCCTCGGGTCCGTACATGTGGGTGTCGCCGAACAGCGAGTTCTTCCAGCCGCCGAAGGAGTGGTAGCCGACGGGTACGGGGATGGGGACGTTGACGCCGACCATGCCGGCGTCGGCGTCGAGTTGGAACTGGCGGGCCGCGCCGCCGTCCCGGGTGAAGATGGCCGCGCCGTTGCCCCACGGGTTCTGCTCGATGAGCTCCACGGCCTGGTGGTAGCTGTCGGAGCGCACCACGCACAGCACCGGGCCGAAGATCTCGTCCCGGTACACCGACATCTCGGGGGTGACGTTGTCGAGCAGGGACACTCCGAGGAAGAAGCCGTCGTTGTCGAACACCGCCTCCCGGCCGTCGACCACCACGATGGCGCCCTCGTCGTCGCCGGCGCCGACGTAGCCGGCGACCCGGTCGCGGTGCTCCCGTGTGATCAGCGGGCCCATCTCGGATTCGGGGTCGTCGCCGGGTCCGACCCGCAGCTTGTCCATGCGCACCCTGATGGCGTCCACCAGGGGGTCGCCGGCGTCGCCCACGGCCACCACGACCGATACGGCCATGCAGCGTTCGCCGGCCGAGCCGTAGGCCGCGGAGACGGCCGCGTCGGCGGCCAGGTCGATGTCTGCGTCGGGCAGCACGACCATGTGGTTCTTGGCTCCGCCCAGCGCCTGAACGCGCTTGCCGGCGGAGGTGCCCGCCTCATAGACGTAACGGGCGATCGGGGTGGAACCCACGAAGCTCACCGCAGCCACATCTGGGTGCGTCAGCAGCCGGTCCACGGCCACCTTGTCACCGTTGACGACGTTGAGCACACCCGGCGGGAACCCGGCCTCGAAGGCCAACTCGGCCACCAGCAGCGGCGCGGACGGGTCACGCTCGGACGGCTTGAGCACGAAAGTGTTGCCGCAGGCCACCGCGTTGGGGATCATCCACAACGGCACCATGGCCGGGAAGTTGAACGGTGTTATGCCGGCCACCACGCCCAACGGCTGGCGCACGGTGTACACGTCCACGCCGCTGGACGCCTGGGAGTTGAAGCTCCCTTTCAACAAGTCGGCCAGGCCGCACGCGTACTCGATGTTCTCCAGGCCCCGAGCCACCTCACCCAGCGCGTCGGAACGCACCTTGCCGTGCTGCGCGGTCAGCCGGGCGGCGATCTCGGCCGCGTTGGCCTCGACCAGGTTGCGGAAGGCGAGCATCAGCTTGGTGCGGGCCGCCAGCGACGTCTGGCGCCAGTCCTCGAAGGCGGCCTTGGCCGAGGCGACCGCAGCGTCCACCTCGTCGACGCTGGCCAGCCCGACCTGTGCGGTCTGCTCGCCGGTGGCCGGATTGAACACCGGGTGGGACCGGCCGGACTCGCAGGGTAGGGCCACTCCGTCAACGAAGTGTTGAATTGTCTCCACGTGGCGTCTCCTGTCTTGTCAGGTGGAGCAGAGGGATGCGGGTCGCCATCCCTCCAGCTAGATCAAGTACTGGCTCAGGCCTCTCGGCAGGTATTGGCCGTCGCCGGCCCGGCCCAGGTACTGGCTGTTGTCGATGACCTTCTTGCCCCGTGAGAACACCGTGTCGACGTGTCCGGTCACCTTGGTGCCCTCGTAGGCGGAGTGGTCCATGTTCATGTGGTGGTTCTCGACGCTGATGGTCCACTGCTTGTCGGGGTCGTAGATCACGACGTCGGCGTCGGAGCCGGGAGCGATGATCCCCTTGCGGGGGTAGAGGCCCATCATTCGTGCGGGAGTGGTGGCGCACAGCTCCACCCAGCGGGCCAGGCCGATCTCGCCGGTGACCACGCCCTGGTAGATCATGTCCATGCGGTGCTCGACGCCGCCGATGCCGTTGGGGATGGCCCGGAAGTCGTTCAGGCCCAACTCCTTCTGCTCCTTCATGCAGAACGGGCAGTGGTCGGTGGACACCACGGCCAGGTCGTTGGTGCGCAGCCCCCTCCACAGGTCGTCCTGGTGGCCCTCCGCCCGGGACCGGAGCGGGGTGGAGCATACGTAGGCGGCGCCCTCGAAGCCGGGACGGTCCAGGTGCTCTTCCAGGCTGAAGTGCAGGTACTGCGGGCACGTCTCGGCGAACACGTTCATGCCGGCGTCGCGGGCCATGGCCACCTGCTCGAGGGCCTCGGAGGCCGAGAGGTGGACGATGTAGAGAGGCGCCGCCCCCACCTTGGCCAGCTGGATGGCCCGGTGGGTGGCCTCGGACTCCAGCTCCTTGCGGCGCACGTAGCCGTGGGTGACCGGGCTTATCTCGCCTCGCTCGAAGGCCTGCTCGGCCAGCACATCGATGGCCAGGCCGTTCTCGGCGTGCATCATGATCAGCCCGCCGTTGCCCGCGGCCTGTTGCATGGCCCGCAGGATCTGGCCGTCGTCGGCGAGGAACACGCCGGGATAGGCCATGAACAGCTTGAAGCTGGTTATGCCCTCGTTGACCAGCAGGTCCATCTCCTTGAGGGAGTCGTTGTCGACGCCCCCGATGATCATGTGGAAGCCGTAGTCGATGGCGCAGTTGCCCTCGGCCTTGGCCATCCAGGCGTCGAGGCACTCCCTCACGTTCTCTCCGGTCTTCTGCACCGCGAAGTCCACGATGGTGGTGGTGCCGCCCCAGGCCGCGGCTCGGGTGCCGGTCTCGAAGGTGTCGGAGGCGAACGTCCCGCCGAAGGGCAACTCCATGTGGGTGTGGACGTCAACGCCGCCGGGCACCACCAGCCGGCCGGTGGCGTCGATGACCTGCGCCCCCTGCTCGGCCGCGACCGCGATGTCGCTGCCGGGGCGCAGGACCGCGGTGATCTGCTCGCCGTCGATGAGCACCTCGGCCGGACCCGCGCCGGTTGAGCTGACGACGGTGCCTCCCTTGATGAGCGTTGCCATCTTCGTCTCCTTCCGTTGCCCCGGGTGTGCGAACTGTCGGCGAGTCAGGTTATGGAGCGGTCAGTGGTCCATAGATGTCGGGTCGGCGGTCCCGGTAGAAGGCCCACTGGGACCGGACCTCCTCGATCTGGTCGAGGTCGAGGTCGCGCACCACCAGCTCCTCGGTCCGGTCCGACGCGGTCCCGTCCACGAACTGCCCTCTCGGGTTGGCGAAGTACGAGGTGCCGTAGAAGTCGTTGTCGCCCAGCGGCTCGACCCCCACCCGGTTGATGGCCCCGACGAAGTACATGTTGGCCACCGCGGACGAGGTCTGCTCCAGCTGCCAGAGGTAGGCGGAGAGCCCGCGGCTGGTGGCCGACGGGTTGAACACGATCTCCGCTCCGGCCAGTCCGAGGGCGCGCCAGCCCTCGGGGAAGTGGCGGTCGTAGCAGATGTAGACGCCGACCGTGCCGACCGCGGTCTCGAACACCGGGTATCCGAGGTTGCCGGGACGGAAGTAGAACTTCTCCCAGAACCCCTTGACCTGCGGGATGTGAGTCTTGCGGTACTTGCCCAGGTAGCTGCCGTCGGCGTCGATGACGGCCGCGGTGTTGTACAGGAAGCCGGCCTTCTCGTGCTCGTACATGGGCAGCACCAGCACCATCTCGTGCTTGGCCGCCAGCTCCTGGAAGCGCTTGGTGGTGGGCCCGTCGGGGATGGCCTCCGCGTAGGAGTAGAACTCGGTGTCCTGCACCTGGCAGAAGTAGGGACCGTAGAACAGCTCCTGGAAGCACATGACCCTGGCGCCGGCCGACGCCGCCTCGGCCACGTACTTCTCGTGGAGCTCGATCATCGACTCCTTGTCGCCGGTCCAGGCCACCTGGACAATTGCCGACGTAACGGTTCGTGCCATCGGTCCTCCCCCTCAACGTGCCGGATGCCCACCCGAACCGTGAGAAAGGACGATCTTAGCGAACCGCTTCCCGCCCCGGAAAGGGGCAATCGCGCCGTTGGCGCCGGGTTTGCCGACGAATGTCGTTTGTCTGAGGGATAGCTATAGCGTCTAACTGGGCTCTGGAGGGAGTCTTTTGCGCGAATTGCCTGTTGCTCGACAGCTATCGCACAGAATCCGGCTAATTCGCCTTATTTTTGAAGCCTGCGGCGCGAGGAGATTACGCCGGTGTCGAATCCGGCAAGGTGCAGGCCGCCGTGGAAGCGGGCGTGCTCGATCTTCAGGCACCGGTCCATCACCACGTCGAGCCCGGCCGCGGCGCAGCGCTTCGCGGCCTCGGGGCTCCACAGTCCGAGCTGCGCCCAGAAGACCGGTGCGCCCACGGCGATGGCCTCGTCCGCGACGGAGGGCAGATCCTCGGCGCGGCGGAACACGTCCACGATGTCGGGCGTGACGGGCAGGTCTGCCAGCGACGCGTAGACCCGGCGGCCGAGGATCTCGCTCCCGGCGGACCGGGGGTTCACCGGGTACACCTCGAAGTCGGTGGACGATGACAGCAGGTAGGTGAGGACGAAGTAGCTGGCCCGGGCCAGGTTCGCCGAGGCGCCGACGACGGCCACCGAGCGGGACCGTCTCAGGATGCGCTGGCGCTCGAGCGCGGTCGGCGGCGTCCAGCCCTCCACGGTCGGGTGCTCGGCCTCAGCCATGGCTGTCCTTCGTGGCTGCGGTCAGGGCCTGGTCGAGGTCCCAGATGATGTCGTCGACGTCCTCCAGCCCGACCGATATGCGCACCATGTCCGGCGACACGCCTCCCGCCTCCAACTCCTCGTCGGAGAGTTGCTGATGGGTGGTCGAGGCCGGGTGGATCACCAGTGTCTTGGCGTCGCCCACGTTGGCCAGATGCGACACCATCTGCAGCGATTCGATGAAGCGGGCCCCGGCGGCGCGCCCGCCCACCACACCGAAGGTGAAGATGGCGCCGGGACCGGAGGGCAGGTAGCGGCGGGCCAGGTCGTGCTGGGGATGGTCGGGCAGTCCGGCCCACAGCACCCAGGCCACGCGGTCGTCGGCGTCGAGCCACTCGGCCACGGCCCGGGCGTTGGCGACATGGGCATCCATGCGCAGCGGCAGCGTCTCGATCCCCTGGAGCAGCAGGAAGGCGTTGAACGGCGACAGGCAGGCGCCGGTGTCGCGCAGCTGCTCGGCCCTCACCTTCGTGCAGAAGGCGTACTCCCCGAAGTTGTCCCACCAGCGCAGCTCGTTGTAGCTCGGGATCCGGTCGACCATGTGGGGGAAGCGGCCCGAGTCCCAGTCGAAGCGGCCCGCCTCCACGATCACGCCGCCTATCGAGGTTCCGTGGCCGCCCAGGAACTTGGTGGCCGAGTGCAGCGCGATGTCGACGCCGTGATCCAGGGGGCGGCACAGGTACGGGGTCGCGAACGTCGAGTCGACGGCCAGCGGCAGGCGGTGGGCCTGGGCTACATCGGTCAGGGCGGCCAGGTCGGCCACCGCGCCGGAGGGGTTGGCAATGATCTCGGTGTAGAGCAGCCTGGTGTTGTCGCGAACGGCGGCGGCGAAGGCGTCGGGGTCGGTGCCGTCCACGAACGTGGTGTCGATGCCGAGGCGCCGCAGCGTCACGTCGAGCAGGGTGTAGGTGCCTCCGTAGAGGCCGGCCGCGGCGACGACGTGGTCGCCGGCTCCGGCCAGCGCGGTGACGGTGAGGAACTCGGCGGCCTGGCCGCTGGCGGTGGCCACCGCCCCGATGCCTCCTTCGAGGCTGGCCATGCGCTCCTCGAAGGCCGCGTTGGTCGGGTTGGAGATCCGGGTGTAGATGGTGCCGTACTTCTGGAGCGCGAACAGGTCGGCGGCATCCGCCGTGTCCTCGAACACGAAGCTCGTGGACTGGTAGATGGGCACGGCCCGGGCGCCGGTGGTGGGATCGGGCTGGCTCCCCGCGTGCAGTGCCCTGGTACGGAATCCCCATTGACGGTCGTCCATGCCTTGACGATACTCATCCCGGCCGGCGGGTCCTGTCGCCGAGCCGAGACTCGTCGCCCCCCGGCCGGTGGGTCCTGTCGCCGAGCCGAGACTCGTCGCCCCCCGGCCGGCGGGTCCTGTCGCCGAGCCGAGATGACCGACACGGGCTTCGCCCTACTCGTCGGTCATCTGACTCGTCGCCACCCCCCGGCCTGGCGCATCGCGCGATCGTGGCGCAGGGGACGGGATGGGCCGCGGTACGGTCAGCGGTGGTGGACCGGTTCCGCACTGAGACGATCGCCTTCGACTCGGCTGATACCTCGGCCGTGGTTCGTGAGATGGAGAGCCTGGCGACCCGGGGTGACGGTCTGGGCTGGATCAACATCGGTCCCGGTCTGCGGGACGACCAGATCGAGAAGCTGCCGGCGCCGACGGTGCTGGGCCGCTGGTTCTCCGGGCGGGGGCCGGCGGTGCCGATGGCGACCTGGACCCCGCCGCGTGAAGTCCGGCCTGCCTCGCAGCCAACGGTCGGAATAGAGCATGGCGTCGGGCCGAAGGCGCTGGACCGGCTCCGGGATGCCGGGGCTCCGCTGCCGGCGGGCTGGCGCAAGGTTCAGGATCACGCCAAGAACGGAATCGTCGTGCAGCCGACTGCGAGGGCATCTCATGACGAGGTGCTGCGCTGGCTGCTGTCGGCGTGCTGGGCGCTGTGCCCCATCGACATAGAGGATCACTGGCTGGCCGAGGTCCACCGACCTGATCCCGATTAGGCGCTGATCACCGCCTCCACGATCAGGTCGATGACGGCCTGGGCGTCGGCGTCCCAGACGACATCGTGGGCGGGCGGGGTCGGTCCCTCGGCGAGGGCGGCCGGCGGGCGCACGTCGGTGACGGTCATGCCGCGGGTGTGCTCGCCGTGCAGCTCGACGGCCACCGGGTGGCTCGACCGGCGGAACAGACCGGGGTGGGTGACCGCGATGATGGCGGTGGCGTCGTGCACCGGGGCCGCCTCCAGACCGAACTCGCGGCACCGGTCGTAGGCGTATTCCAAGAGACCGGCGGCGAAGTGGGATGCGGGAGTGCCGGCTGAGCGCATCCGGGATGCTTCACTGCCACCGAGCAGGACCCTGTGGGTCACGTCCAGCCCCACCATCGTCAGCGGGGCCGCCTCGCGGAAGACGATGGCCGCGGCCTCCGGATCGGCCCAGACGTTGAACTCGGCGACGGAGGTCACGTTCCCGGCGTGAGCACCCCCGCCCATGATCGTGAGGCCGGCGAGGTGGCCGCGCAGATCTGGGTCGCGCCGCAACGCGAGAGCCACGTTCGTCAATGGTCCCACCGCCACCAGGTGCAGGTCGTCGACGGAGCGGGCCGTGTCGCACAGGAACGCCACGGCGTCGTCGGAGGCGACCGAGCGGGTCAGCTCGGGCAGAGCCACGTCGCCCAGTCCGGTGGCTCCGTGGATGCGGGCCGCGTCCATGGTGGGTGCGATCAACGGTCGGGCCGCGCCCCGGTGCACCCCGATATCCAGTTCCGCCACCTGCGCCGTGATCAGGGCGTTGTGGGTCGTGTGCTCGATCCCGACGTTGCCGTTGACGGTCGTGATGCCCACCAGTTCGCCGTGGTGGGCGGCGGTGAGGATGGCGATCGCGTCGTCGAGGCCCGGGTCGCAGTCCAGCACGATCCGGGGCCGGTGGGGCGCCGTGTCGGAGGTCATTCCACGAGCCTAGGTGGCTCTACGTGCTGAGCAGGCTCTCGACCTCGGCCGGAGTTGGCAGGGAGGGCTGCGCGCCCTGGCGCAGCGTTGCGGCGGCGCCCACTCTCACGGCCCACTCGGTGGCCGCCACCAGGTCGGCGCCCCCTACCAGGGCATCGGCGAGCGCTCCGCAGAAGGCGTCACCGGCCGCGGTGGTGTCGACAGGCATCACGGCCGGCGCCGGCACGTGGGTGGCGTCGGTCGGCGTGACGACTATCGCGCCGGCCGCTCCCAGGGTCACCACGGCAGCCGCGACCGGCAGCCCGCGGGCCAGGGCGACGGCGGTCTCGGGGTCCACGTCGCCGATGGGGGAGAGCCCGGCGTGGCCCGCCATCGTGGCCAACTCGGTCTGGTTGGGCACGATCACGTCCACGCCGTCGAGCAGATCGAGCGAGAGCATGCTTACCGGTGCGGGCGCGGGGTTGAGTACCACCGTGCCGCCGGCGCGGCGGACGGCGGTCGAGACCGCCTCGAGAGGCACTTCCAACTGCAGCAGCACCACGTCCGCAGCGGCCAGCACGCCGGCTGCGCCCTCCACGTCGGCGGAGCTGAGGCGGCCGTTGGCGCCGGGGCTCACCACGATGGCGTTGTCGCCGTCGGCTCCCACCGCGATCAGAGCAGTGCCGCTCGGAGCGCCCCCGGTAGTCAGCAGGGATGCCGTGTCGACACCGGCAGAATCAATCGCCGAGCGCAGCCTTCTGCCCGCGTCGTCATCGCCGACCCTTCCGATCATGGCGACCCGCCGGCCGAGACGGGCCGCCGCCACAGCCTGGTTGGCTCCCTTGCCGCCGGGAATGAGGCGGAGGTCGCCGCCCAGCACGGTCTCGCCCGCCACCGGGATCGTCTCCACTTCCACCACTAGGTCGAGGTTGGCGCTGCCTACGACCGCAACCTCCGGCCCCGACCGCGGGTCATCGGCCATCGACGCAGTCTAGGGCCACCCCTTCCAGCGGCTAGAGGATGGCTACCGGATTGACGGGAGAACCGCAGCCGCCGACGAAGGGCTCGGGGTTGGCCTGCAGCAGGAACTCGTAGCGTCCAGCCTCGGCGCAGGCCGCAGCCAGGGCCTCGAGATCCCAGTTCTGGCCCTGGGTCATGCCCATGTCCACCACGTGGAGGCAGTGCACCCCCAGCGCGTCATCCCAGTTCGGGCCGGGGAAGACTTCGAAGATGTAGGTGTCGTCGGCCACGGCGGCCACATCATTCCGCCAGAACCAGCGCACCGCGTCGAAGCCGGGTCCCGGGCTGGTTCCGTCGGAGTCGGGCCCGGTGACGTAGGGCAGCGCTCCCATCTCGCGGAACACCTGGATCCGCCCGGTGCGCAGCAGCACGATGTCGCCGGGGCGCATGGCCACTCTGGAGTGCTCGGCCGCCTCGTCGAGGTCGTCTCCGGTGACCTCGTGGTCGCTTCCAAGCCGCTCGATCCCCTTGGCCGCGCACACGTCGAGCAGCACTCCCCGGCCGGTGAGGTGGCGGACGTTCTCGATCCCGAGCACGGTGGCGCCGCCGGTGGGATTGATCGAGGACACCGGCACCCCGTTGTAGAGGGTGTTGTCGTAGCTCACGTGGGACAGGCCGTCCCAGTGGGTGGCGGCCTGCAGGGGCATGGTCACTATGTCGTCGGAGAAGTGGGGGACCATGCCCTTGCCGTCGGCATCGCCGAGGTCGGGGCTGTGGATCTTCACCATGGCGTGCAGCGGGTTTATGCGCCCGTGCATCTGGCCGATCTGCACCCCGCCGGAGTGTTTGAGGTCGAGGGCGCACGACACCCGCCGACCGGTGCGCACCAGCGAGGCGGCGTGGGCGACCGCGTCGTCGGTGATCAGATTGAGCGTGCCGAGGCGGTCGTCGGGGCCCCAGCGTCCCCAGTTGCGGACCTCGTCGCGCACCGCGAAGAAGGCGTCAGTGAAGCTCATGCAGTGTCCCGGTTCGCGGGAGTGGCCGGCGAACCGTCTCGGGAACAGACACCCTGACCGGTCTACTCGGTGCGGACCCCACGGTCGGGATACTAGCTTTGGCTCATGATCGGCCCAGCGCCCGGCCTTCTTGAAGTTGACACCGGAGCGGCCCGATGACGTGGCTGTACGCGTTCATGCTGTTCGCCGGGGCGCCGGTGCTGCTGTGGTTCGTGTTCAGCGGCGGCGACGCCGACATGGAGGCGGGCGCGGAGGTGGACGGGCTGGGGGACGTGTTCTCGGTCATCCCGCTGAGCAGCCTCGCCTTCGTGGCCACCTTCTTCGGCGCCACCGGGCTGGTGTCGGAATGGCTCGGGACCGGCACGGTGTTCACGCTGCTGCTGGCCGTTGTGGTCGGGGTGCTGGCCGGAGCCCTCAACAGCGCCGCATTCGCCTACTTGCGCCGCAGCGAGGCCTCCAGCGACGTTAGCGATCGCGAGATCGAGGGCAGCATCGCCCGGGTCTCGCTGGCGATGTCGAACGCGAGGCGCGGCCGCATCGTGCTCACCGTGGCCGGCGCCCGCACCCAGATGACGGCCGCGCCCATCGATCCCCTGGACGACGGCAAGGCCATCGAGGCCGGCGCCCGGGTCATCATCGTGCGCATCGAGGGTGGCGTGGCTCTCGTCACCCGCCTGGACCCCGAACTGGAATAGGCGGCCCTCAGCAGTTCGGCCTCTAGGACGGGCTGGTACGCTCGGCTGGGCAGTGGGCTTTCAAGACGCGCGAGGCGCGTGGGAGGGAAGGTTCAATGTCCTCAGCAATCGTGGCCGGGATCGCAGTGGCCCTGGCCGTGTTCTTCGTCATCCTGATCGTGAGGTCGCTCATCGTGATCTGCCCGCCCAACCGGGTGGCGGTCATCTCGGGCCGCAAGCGGACCCTGTCCGACGGGCGCACGGTGGGCTATCGCATCCTCAAGGGCGGGCGAACCCTGCGGATCCCGCTGATCGAGAGGGTCGCCTGGATGGACCTCAACACCATCCCTCTGGAGGTGTCGGTCACCAACGCCTACTCGAAGGGCGCCATCCCCCTCAATGTGCAGGGCATCGCCAACGTGAAGGTGTCAAGCGGCGAGGGACTGCTCGAGAATGCCGCCGAGCGCTTCCTTCACGTCGACCACATGCACATCGGCAAGATCGCCAAAGAGACCCTGGAGGCCAACCTGCGGGGCGTGCTGGCCACCATGTCCCCCGAGGAGGTCAACGAGGACCGGCTCAAGTTCAGCCACCAGCTCATCGACGAGGCCGACGACGACATCAAGACCCTGGGTCTGGAACTCGACGTGCTCAAGATCCAGAACGTCACCGACGACGTGAACTATCTCGAGTCGGTGGGACGGCGCCTCACCGCCCAGGTGAAGCGGGACGCCCGGGTGGCTGAGGCCGACCGCGAGGCGGAGTCCGAGCAGGCCGAGGCGTCCGCTCGCCGCGCCGCGCAGGTCGCCCAGATCGAGGCCGACAAGAAGATCGTCGAGGAGCAGAACGCGCTGCGGGTGCGCACCGCCGAGCTCGAGGCCATCTCCAGGGCGCGTGAGGAGGAGGCGCTGGTGGCCGGGGAGACGGCCAAGGCGGTAGCCAGCCAGGAGCTGGAGACGGAGCGCATCGAGCTGGAGAAGCGCAGGGTGGAAGCCGATGTGGTGGTTCCGGCCCGAGCCGATCTCGAGGCCCGCCAGCTCCAGGCCCAGGCCGAGGCGGCCACGATCGTCGAGGACGGCAAGGCCCAGGTCGAGGTGTTCAAGCGGCTCACCGACCAGTACCAGGCGGCCGGCGCCGACGGCCACGACGTGCTTGTGCTCAACATGCTGCCCGACCTGATCGACAAGATCGTCGCCACCGTGCAGAACGTCAGCATCGACCGGGTCGCGGTGGTGGACACCGGCGGCGGGGGAGGCAACGGCGACGGCAACGGCGACGGCTCCCGAGGGGGGATTCCCGGCCTCATGAGCCAGTTGCCGGCGTCGCTGGTGGCCATGACCGAGCAGATCGAGGCCGCCACCGGTGTGGACATCCTGGCCTCGCTGCGCCGGCGCGACAGAGACCACGGCGCCGAGGGCTGACGGCGCGACCATTCCACCGGCACCCGGACAAGACGCGTGAGCGGACATCTGGAGGGCGCGACCATCGCCGTAACCGGCGGCGGAGGCGGGATCGGCCGGGAGGTCTCGCTGGCCTGCGCCGCGGAGGGCGCCAACGTGGTGGTGGCCGACTACGGCGTTGCTCTGGACGGATCCGCCCCGTCGAGCGAGGTGGCCGACGCGGTGGTGGAGGAGATCCGTTCCTCAGGCGGCGAGGCGGTCGCGCTGGCGGGCGACGTGTCGCGCTTCGACGCGGGCGCCGAGATCGTCGACGCCGCCTGCGACCGGTGGGGGAGTATCGACGGCGTGGTGTGCGCCGCCGGCGTGCTGCGGGAGCGGATGCTGTTCAACATGAGCGAGCAGGAGTGGGACCAAGTGGTCGCGGTCCACCTCAAGGGCCACTTCAACGTGTATCGCGCCGCGCTCGCACGGATGCGCAAGCAGCCGTCGGGCGGCTCGCTGGTGGGGTTCACCTCCGGTGCGGCCATTGCCTCCACCGCTCAGGCCAATTACTCGGCGGCCAAGGGCGGTGTCATGAGCCTCACCCGCTCGGCGGCCATGACCGCAGCCTCCATACGGATGCGGGGCGGGCCCGCCATCAACGCCAACTGCATCGCGCCGGTGGCCCGCACCCGGATGAGCGAGAACGTTCCGTTCGAGATGGAGACTGGGGACCCTTCCGCAGTGGCCCCCATGGCGGTCTACCTGCTCAGCGAGGCCGGCCGCGACGTCAATGCACAGATCTACACCGTCGTGGGCAGACGCATCGCGGTCTGGAACCAGCCCCAGGAGGTGCGCTCGATGTGGTCGGCCGGCGAGCAGTGGACGCCGGAGGAGATCGCCGAGCAGCTTCCCCGGACCATAGGGCAGGAGCCCAACTGGGTGATTGCCGACCTGGAGCGTCGCATGGCCGAGATGGCCGGCGGCTGAGCCATGGTTGCGGAGACGGGCGACCGGCCCTGGCCGGCGCCTCCCGCTGAGCCGCCCGGGCGGGGACTGCTCGAAGGAAGGCGGGTGGTGGTGACCGCCGCGGCCGGTGCCGGGATCGGATCGGCCGTGGCCCGCCGGGCCCTCATCGAGGGGGCCGGGGTTCTGATCTCCGACGTCCACGAGCGGCGCCTGTCGGCCACTTGCGACCACCTGGAAGCCGAGACCGGCTCGCGCCCCGAGGCGGTGCGGTGCGACGTGACCGATGAGCGTGACGTCCAGACCCTGATGGAAGCGGCCGTCGAAGGTTTGGGCGGCATCGACGTGATGATGAACAACGCCGGACTGGGCGGCTCGGCACGGCTGGTGGACATGACCGACGAGCAGTGGTCGGCGGTGCTCGGCGTGACCCTCGACGGCACCATGCGCTGCACCCGGGCCGCGCTGAGGCTCATGATCGACCAGGGCAGCGGCGGTGTCATCGTCAACAACGCCTCGGTGGCGGGCTGGCGGGCCCAGGTGGAGCAGGCCCACTACGCGGCGGCCAAGGCGGGCGTGATGGCCCTCACCCGCTGCGCGGCCCTGGAGGCCGCCGAGCACGGGATCAGGGTGAACTGCGTGGCTCCCAGCCTGGCCTGGCACCCGTTCCTGGCCAAGACCACCGACGAGGACTTGCTGGCCGATCTGGCCCGCAAGGAGGCGTTCGGCCGGCCCGCCGAGCCATGGGAGGTGGCCAACGTGATGGTGTTCCTGGCCAGCGACCTCGCCGGCTACATGACCGGTGAGGTTGTATCGGTCAGCAGCCAGCACCCGTGAGCCGGGCTGGACACCTCTGGCGGACCGACCTCACCGTCTGGCAAGATGTTTCGAATAGCCGCCGGCATGCCGGCTCATACAGAAGGGCAAGTGGGATGACTGCTCGACCGATTCACAAGCGTGGCGCGTCCTGGTTGGCCGTGTTGCTGGCGCTCGCCCTGGTGGCCGCAGCCTGCGGAGGCGGGGACGACGGCGGCGAGCCGC
Source organism: Candidatus Aldehydirespirator sp. (assembly GCA_965203635.1). Lineage (GTDB taxonomy): Bacteria > Actinomycetota > Acidimicrobiia > Acidimicrobiales > Aldehydirespiratoraceae > Aldehydirespirator. The sequence continues at coordinate 93,604 of OZ241903.1, read as the reverse complement.
AGCCGTCGGCGGCGGTGGAGACCACCGAGACGGCCGCGCCCGCTGCACCGGACGAGCCGGCCGAAGCGCCCGCCGAAGATGGCGGAGAGGAAGCGCCCGCGCCGGCCGAACCGGACGACGAGCCCCTGGTCGCCCCGGTGGACACCACGACCACCACTACCCCGCCCGACGACGGCGACGAGGTCCCCGAGGCCCCGGCCGAGCCTGAGCCGCAGTTCGGCGGCACCCTGCGGGTGGCGGTCGAGGCCGAGAGCGACGGCCTGAACCCGGCGGCCAACAACTTCGCAGTGGCGGCCTACGTGATGACCTACCCCGTGTTCGATCCGGTCGCCTACTGGGACACGAAGGGACAGTGGATCCCGTACCTGGCCGAGTCGTTCACCCCGGTCGACGACGGGCAGTCCTGGCAGATGAAGTTGCGGGAGGGGGTGCGCTTCCACGACGGCACCCCGCTCGGCGCCGACGACGTGATCGCCACCTTCAACGCCCAGTTGGCCGACCCGATCGTCTCGCTCGCGGTGCGCCCCTTCTATCCCCCCGATCCAGCCGAGGCTGTCACCAAGATCGACGACCTCACCGTGCAGTTCAACCCCCTCGACGAGTTCGGCTTCTTCCCGCAGTTCGTGACCAGCCAGCTCGGGATGATCGCCCCGTCGGAGTGGCTGGCCGCCGCGGCGGCGGACGAGACCCTGAACCAGTACCCGGTCGGCACCGGCCCCTTCATGATCGAGAGCCGCACCCAGGACGAGGTGACGGTGCTGGTCCGCAACCCCGACTACTGGGCCGCCGACATCACCGACACCTACCTCGACCGGATCGAGGTCTATCCCATCACCGACACTGTCATCGCGGCCGAGCGGGTCGCAGCCGGCGACCTCGACCTCATGGTGACCAGCAACTCCGACGCCATATTGACGCTGCGCGACTCCGAGGGGGTCCGGACAATCGAGAACGTCCGCTCCAGCGAGGACTTCGCGATGATGAACATCGAGATGCCGCCCTTCGACGACATCCGGGCCCGTCAGGCCCTGACCTTCGCCACCGACCGGGACGCTTACGTGGCCCTGATCCGTCAGGGCACGGCACCGCCCGCCGACACGATGTTCCACCCCGACCTGATCTGGCACAACCCGGACGTGAAGCAGGAGACGAATATGCCGGAGCGGGCCGGCCCGCTGGTAGCCGAATACTGCGCCGACTTCCCGGCGAACTGCAGCGACGGCAAGATCAACATGGAGCTGCAGTACTCGGGACCGTCGGTGGCCCAGACCCGCATCGCGGAGTTGCTGATCGACAGTTGGGAGCCGTTCTTCAACGTGATCGAGCAGGAGCTCCTGCAGGACTCCCACATCATCGAGGTCGCGCTGGGCCAGTTCAACGTGGTGACCTGGCGGCAGTTCGGCGCCGTCGACCCGGACAACGACGTGCTGTGGATCGAGTGCAGGGCGATCAGCTTCATCTCGCTCAACTGGCCGCGGGACTGCGACCCGGAGCGGGACGCCCTGATGTACGAGCAGCGGGCCACCACCGACCTCGACCGCCGGGTCGAGATATGGCACTGGGTCCAGGAGAACCTCCGGGACTCGTACACCTACATCTTCTTCAACCACGCCAACTGGACCATCGGCGCGGGGGACCATGTGCACAACATCTGCGGCCAGACATCTCCCGAAGGTGTGGAGTTGTTCTGCAACAACCAGGGCAGGGTGCAGCTCCACCAGGTCTGGCTGAGCTAGAGCGCCAGAGTCCTGACCCCGTTCCGGAGCCCGGCTCTGGCAAGATGACCGGATGGGCGCGGCCGACTCTCGCGCAGGAGGACAACTGCGATGCCGGTTCGACTTGACCTGAGTCCTTGGAGCCGCCGGTTGGCGGCGGCCATGGCGCTCGCCCTGGTCGCGGCCGCCTGCGGAGGCGGGGGCGATGGCAGCGATGGGCAGCCCTCCCCGGCCGTCGAGGCCACGCCGACCACGGAGGCAGCCGCCCCCTCGGCACCGGCCGACTCCGGCGAGGACGGGACCGCCCCCACCGGCGCTGAGCCGGACGCCACCGGGGAGCAGCAGGATGGGGATCTCCTGGTCGCTCCGGTGGACACGACCACGACCACTGCGCCGCCCACCGGCGGCGAGGACGCCGTCGAGGCCCCGGCCGAGCCCGAGCCCCAGTTCGGCGGCACGCTGAGAATCGGGGCCTTCGCCGAGGGCGACGGCCTCAACCCCGCGTCCAACGCCTTCTCGACACCCGTCTACCTCATGGCCCACCCGGTCTTCGACCCGCTGGCCTACTACGACACCGCCGGCGACTGGATCCCGGTCCTGGCCGAGTCGTGGACCAAGGTCGGCGACGGCACGGCCTGGCAGATGAAGGTGCGCGAGGGGGTGCGCTTCCACGACGGGACGGAGCTCGACGCGGACGATGTTGTGGCGACGTTCCAGGCACAGCTGGCCGACCCGGTGATCTCGATCGCGTTCAGGCCCGGATTCCACCCGGAGGAGGCGATCCGCAAGGTCGACGACTACACCGTCGAGTTCGTCGGCGTCCGGCCCTCGGCCCACCTGCCGAACGCGTTCACGAGCCAGCTGGGGATGATCCTGCCGTCGGAGTGGCTCGAGCGGGCCGCTGCCGACTCGAGCCTCAACCAGATGCCGGTCGGCACCGGTCCGTTCATGGTCGAGAGCCGCATCCAGGACGAGGTGACGGTGCTGGTGCGCAACCCCGACTACTGGGCTGTCGACATGATCGACATATACCTCGACCGCATCGAGGTGTACCCCATACCGGACTCCGCGGTCGCCGCGCAGAGGCTGATAGCGGGAGAACTCGATCTGATAGTCGTTTCCGAGACAGGGGCCATACTGACCCTGCGCGAGGCCGCGGACCGGGGGGTGGTCACCTTCGAGAACCACCGCGCCGACGAGTCGATGCTGCTCATCAACGCACAGAGCGCGGTGTTCTCCGACATCCGGGCCCGGCAGGCCCTCACCTTCGCGACCGACCAGGACCTGTACGTGGAGTTGCTGGGCGAGGGCACGGTTGAGGCGGCCGAAACGATGTTCCATCCCGACTTGATCTGGCGCAACCCCGACATCGTGCAGGAGACGAACATGCCGGAGCAGGCCGGGCCGCTGGTCGCCGGGTACTGCGCCGACTTCCCGGAGAACTGCTCCGACGGCAGGATCAACATGCGTTTCGGCGTTCCGGGCCCGTCGGTGGAGAGCGATCGCACCGTCGACCTGATGGCCGCGACCTGGGGTGAGTTCTTCAACCTCGATACCAGCGTGAAGCCCCTGGACGAGATGATCATCGATGTGGCGATCGGCAACTACGACGTGGCCCTGGCGGACGCGTTCGGGTCGGTCGATCCCGACAACGACGTGATCTTCATGGAGTGCGGCTCGATCAGCTTCATCTCGCTGAACTTCAGCCGCCACTGCGACCCCGAGCGCGACGAGTTGATATACGAGCAGCGCGCCATCGACGACCTCGACCGGCGGGTGGAGATCTGGCACCGCATCCAGGAGATAAACCGCGACGCCTACACGACGATCTTCCTGACCCACACCAACTTCACCATCGGAGCGCGCGACAACGTGCACAACATCTGCGGGCAGATCGGGCCCACAGGCGACGAGCTGTTCTGCAACAACCAGGGCAGGATCTGGCCCAACCAGATCTGGCTCAGCCAGTAAGGGATCCCTTGACCCGGCGGCCTTGGACCCACTGCCTGGGGGTGCTGCTGGCAGCCGCGCTCGTCGCGGCTGCGTGCGGCGGCGGCGAGTCACGGCCCATCGAGACAACCGGGGCGGAGAGTCAGCCGGGGTCGGGTGCTTCGGATGCCGCCGATTCGGCCGGCCAGGAAGACACTGCCGCCATCGACTCCGCCACGGTCGCTGATGGCGGGGCCGGAGCGCCGGACGATGAGGCCGAACCCCTGCTTGCACCGGTCGACACGACCACGACGACCACCCCGGGGTCTGCGGAAATCGCAACGGAGTCCGGCGGCACGCTGCGGGTGGCCGTCGAGGCCGAGAGTGACGGCCTGAACCCCGCGGCCAACAACTTCGCGGCCTCCGCGTACGCGATGGTCTACCCCATGTTCGATCCGGTCGCGTACTTCGACACCGAGGGGAACTGGGTCCCGTACCTGGCCGAGTCGTTCACCAGGATCGACGACGGCACGGTCTGGCACATGAAGCTGCGCGAGGGAGTGCGGTTCCATGACGGCACCGAACTGGACGCCGACGACGTGATCGCGACCATCGAGGCGCAGCTCGCCGATCCGGTCATCTCGCTGGTGTACCGCAACACCGTCGACGCCGGGGAGTTCATCCGCAAGCTCGACCAGTACACGGTCGAACTGCGGTTGGCCAACCCCTCGGCTCGGTTCCCCCTGGTCATGACCTCGCAGCTGGGAATGGTCCTGCCGTCGGAGTGGCTGCAGCGGGCCCGCGAGGACCAGACCCTGAACCAGATGCCGGTGGGGCAGGGGCCGTTCATGATCGAGAGCCGTGTCCAGGACGAGAAGACGGTGCTGGTTCGCAACCCCGACTACTGGGCGGCCGACCGTTTCGACATCCACTTGGACCGCATCGAGGTCTACCCGATCACCGACATGGCCATCGCGGCGGAGCGACTGGCAGCCGGCGAGCTCGACGTGGTGATCACCACCAACGCAGAGGCGACCCTCATCATGCGGGAGACAGGCAACGCCAGGACCATCGAGAACGTGCGGGCCGATGAGGGCTTCGCAGTGATCAACTCGCAGCGCCCGCCCTTCGATGACATCCGGGCCCGCCAGGCCCTGACGTTCGCCGCGGACCGGGACGCCTACGTCGCCCTGATCCGCCAGGGAACCTCCCCGCCGGCCGACACGATGTTCCACCCCGACCTGGTCTGGCACAACCCGGAGGTGAAGCAGGAGACGAACATGGCCGAGCGGGCCGGGCCCCTGGTCGAGTCCTATTGCGCCGACCACCCAGGGAATTGCTCCGACGGCAGGATCAACATGGACCTCACCTTCGGGGGTCCCTCGGTCGAGAACACCCGCATTGCCGAGGTTCAAGCCTACGCCTGGGAGGATTACTTCAACGTCGAGCTGGTCGAGGTTCCCCAGGACAAGCTGATCAACGACGCCGTGCTGGGCAACTTCAACGTGATCAACTGGAGACAGTTCGGCGCTATCAGCCCCGACAACGACATCCTGTGGCTGGAGTGCAGCAGCGTCGGCTTCATCGCGCTGAACTTTCCCCGCTACTGCGATCCCGAGCGCGACGAGCTCATGTACGAGTCGCGCGGGAGCGACGACCTGGATCGGCGGGTGGAGATCTGGCACCGGGTCGCCGAGATGATCCGAGATGCCTACACCTACATCTTCTACTACCACACCAATTGGGTGATCGGCGCCCGCGACAATGTGCACAACGTCTGCGGCCAGGTCTCGCCCGACGGTGTCGAACTGCTGTGCAACAACTCGGGACGGGTGCTCCTGCACGGAGTCTGGCTGAGCTAGGGGCCGAGGGGGAGTCGACGACCCCGGACGGCTCCGGCCGCTCCCGACACGGCCCCACGGGCGGTAGTAGTCTCTCCGGCCGCAGTGATTGCCACCCATGAACCGGATTGCGCCCTGAAGAGCACGCTGCGATCGGGGCGGTAGGGGCTCGTGGCCAGGTTCGTGCTGCGCCGGGTGGTGCTGCTGTTCGCCGTGCTGTTCGCGGTGACGTTCCTGGGCTTCTCCGCCATGAACCTGTTGGGAGACCCGCTTGTGAACGTGGTCGGGGTGCTGGCCGAACTCGACTGCGAGGGCATAGAGGCCGGTCTCGTCGAGGACACGACGGTGGATGCGGCCAGCCGGGACTGCGACACGGTGGCTGCGGCCAAGGCGCAGTACCACCTCGACCGGCCGGTTCCCGTGCGCTACGTGCTGTGGCTGGGCGACATGGCCACCGGGGACTTCGGAACGTCGTTCCAGAACGACCAGCCAGTCAGCCAAGTGATCCGCGAGAAGCTGCCCGAGACGCTGATCCTGCTGGTGATGGCCCAGATCGTCTCGCTCGGGGTTGCCATTCCCTGGGGTGTGATTGCCGCCTATCGGGCGAATCGGGCCTTCGATCGAGCCTCTACCGTGACGTCGTTCGGCCTGCTGTCGGTGCCCAACTTCGCGCTGGGCGTCGTGCTGCTCTACCTGCTGGCCCTGCGATGGCAGGTCTTCCCCTCGGCCTACGAGAGCGACAACCTCGGCGGGCTGGTGTACTCCATGGTCCTGCCCGCCCTCACGCTCGGCCTGCCCCTGGCGGCCAGCTACCAGCGGCTGCTGCGCACCGACTTGATCACGACGCTTCAGGAGGACTTCGTCCATATGGCCCGAGCCAAGGGCCTTCCGCCGATGCGGATCATGTTCCGCCACGCTCTGCGGCCGTCACTGTTCTCGGTTGTGACCGTCTTCGGCGTGAGCACCGGGGCCCTGATCGGGGGGTCGCTGGTGGTGGAGCAGATCTTCGGCATTCCCGGCATCGGCCGTGAGATCGTGACCGCCGTGATCCGCGACGACTTCCCCGTGGTGCTGGCCATCGTGATGCTGGTGGCGGTCACCTTCGTGGTGATCAACTTCTTGGTGGACTTGTTCTACAGCTGGCTCGACCCGAGGGTGAGGGCCCGGTGAACGGCGAGGACCAGACCACCCCCAGGCCGAGGGCCTCCCGCGACCAGAGAGCCTCGCGGCAACGGCTGCTCTGGCGCTTCCGGATCCTCCGGCTCGTCCGGCCCACCAGAGTGCCCGATGATGGTCCCACCGGAGACGAAGACACCGTTCGCCGCCGTCTGGGCCCCGCCTTCTGGCTGGCGGTGGGCTGGCTGTTGATCGTGGCGTTCGTGGCCGTGTTCGCACCTCTGCTTCCAATCGCGGACCCCACCAAGGTGGCCTACTCCGGTCCCCGCGAGCCTCCCTCGTTCGACGCATGGTTCGGCACCGACGCTCTGGGTCGCGACGTATTCTCCCGCACCATGTACGGCGCCCGCATCAGCCTGGCCGTGGGAGGGTTCGCCATCGTCTTCGGGATGGCGGTCGGGGGCGCCCTGGGGATCGTCGCCGGCTACTTCCGGGGCCGCCTGGACCAGGCCGTGGGGTTCCTGTTCTTCGTGCTGCTGTCATTCCCGGCCCTGGTGCTGGCCATCCTCATAACCGCCACCCTCGAGCGCAGCCTGCTGGTCGTGAGCCTGACCATCGGAATCCTGTCAGTAGCGCCTGTCGGCCTGCTGGCCCGGGCCTCCACCCTGGTGTACGCCGAGCGTGAATTCGTGGCCGCGGCCCGGGTGCTCGGCGCCCGCCACGGCCGGATCATCGTGCGGGAGCTGCTTCCCAATGTGGTCATCCCCATGGGGGCGTTGACCCTGCTCGGGATGGCCATCGCGGTTGTAGCCGAGGGCTCGCTCGCCTTCCTGGGCCTGTCGGTGGCCGGGGACGACGCCATCTCGTGGGGCAAGATGATCGTCGACGGCGCCGGCCTGCGCGACCTGCAGAACGCCACCCATGTGGCGATGTTCCCCGTCGTGGTGATGTTCGTGACCGTGCTGTCGTTGAACTTCGCGGGTGACCGCATACGCCAGTACTTCGATGTGAAGGAGCTGGCCTTCTAATGGCGGAGCAGGGACGGGTTGCACACGCCCTGTGTCGGTGGTTCGACCCTTGGGAGCGTGCGCAGTGATGGCGGAGCAGGTTGCGGCCGGTGTCCCGTTGCTGTCGGTGAGGGATCTCCACGTCCAGTTCCCGACCGAGAGGGGCACCGTCAACGCGGTCAACGGTGTGAGCTTCGACCTCTACGAGGGCAAGACCCTGGCCATCGTGGGCGAGTCGGGCTCGGGCAAGTCGGTCACCGCGAAGACCCTGATGAACCTCCTGCCCCGGACCGCCCGGGTGAGCGGTGAGGTGACCTACGACGGCAAGGACGTGCGGGCCTTGGCCGCAGAGAGGGTCAAGCACTTCTTCGGGGTGCAGATGACGATGGTGTTCCAGGACCCGATGACCTCGCTCAATCCGGTCAAGAAGGTGGGCGAGCAGATCGCCGAGACGCTCCGCTACCACCTCGGTCGCTCCCGTGGCGATGCCCTGGAGGAGGCCGGGGAGCTGCTGAGCGTGGTGGGCATTCCCGAGCCGGGACGGAGAGTGTCCCAGTACCCCCACGAGCTGTCGGGCGGGCTGCGCCAGCGGGTGGTCATCGCCATGGCCCTGGCCTGCCAGCCTCGGCTGCTGATTGCCGACGAGCCCACCACCGCGGTGGACGTGACCGTGCAGAAGCACCTCCTGGACTTGCTCGACGAGTTGCGCCGCGATCGGGGGATGTCGATGATCCTCATCACTCACGATCTGGGTGTGGCCCATGGCCGGGCCGACGACGTGGCCGTGATGTACGCGGGCCGTGTCGTGGAGACTGCCGACGCCCGCACCCTCTTCTTCGACATGCGCCATCCCTACACCGAGGCGCTGTTGCGCTCGATCCCCCGCATCGACGACCCAGTCCACCACCGTCTCGACCCGATCCCGGGCCGCCCGCCCGAGTTGGTCGATCCGCCCGACGCCTGCGCCTTCGCGCCGCGGTGCATCTACGCCCAGGCCGACTGCCTAGGCGGTGTTCCCGAGCTGAGCGGGCTGGTAGGGCTGCACCGCTTCGCGTGCCTCCATCCGACGGGCACCGAACGCGGCATGGCCGCGATGTCGGCCAACCGGGCCGCGGGGGTGACGGCGGCCGGGCTGCCGGTCGGCGGCAGCGGTGGAGGCGGCGGCTGATGGCCGGGACCGGCCACGCGCAGTTGCGCGACCGCGACGACGTGCTGTTGCGGGTCAAGGACCTCGTCGTGCAGTTTCCCGCGGGCCGCAAACGCGTGGTGCATGCCGTGTCGGCGGTGACCTTCGACGTAGTGGAAGGCGAGACTCTTGGCATCGTGGGCGAGTCCGGGTGCGGCAAGTCGACGGTCGCCCGAGCCATCATCCGCCTGGTCGACATCACCTCCGGTGAGGTGCTCTACGAGGGCCGCGATCTCGCCGGCCTCGAGGGCGAGGAACTCCGCAAGGTGCGGCCCAGATTGCAGATGATCTTCCAGGATCCGATCTCGTCTCTCAATCCGCGCCGCCGGGTTCGCGACGTGATCGCGGAGGGCTTGGCCGTGTGGGGCGACGACATCGGATCGTGGAGCCGTGACCGCATAGACGAGCTCATGGACGCGGTCGGTGTGGAGGCGAGGTACGGGGCCCGGCGCCCGCACGAGTTCTCCGGCGGCCAGTGCCAGCGCATCGGCATCGCCAGGGCCTTGGCCCTCGATCCCAAGGTGCTGATCTGCGACGAGCCGGTGTCGGCGCTCGACGTGTCCATCCAGGCCCAGATCCTCAACCTGCTCCAGGACATGAAGCGTCGCTACGGCCTGACGGTGCTCTTCATCTCCCATGACCTGTCGGTGGTGAAGAACGTCAGCGACCGGATCGTGGTCATGTACCTGGGCAAGGTGTGCGAGATCGGCAGCACCGCCGACATCTACTCCCACCCCGCCCATCCCTACACCCGAGCGCTGCTGGCCTCCATTCCCGAGCCTGCTCCGACCGTGGATGTGAGCGAGGGGGACATCGGCGATGAGCTGCCATCAGCGACCGATCCCCCGAGCGGCTGCCGGTTCCATACGCGGTGCCCGCGGGCGACCGACATCTGCGGTGAGGTTGAGCCGGTCAGCGAGCAGATCGGCGACGCCGACCACTACGTCGCCTGCCACCATCCCGTCGCGGTAGAGATCAGCGCCCGCTGACCGCGGGCGGGCGCATCTCCTAGGTAGCGCACTCCGAGCAGGGCCGGCAGTCGGCTCAGGTGGCGCACTCCGAGGCGCCGGTCTCCACGGTGTACGGGCCGGTCTCGTCGAAGTCGACGTAGAACGACGGGTCGTCCTCGTAGGCAGGGAACTCGTCGAGGTCCTTGAGGCCCTCGGCCACGGCGCGGGCGCCGCCGGCGCGCTCCATCCAGTCCCGGAAGCCCTCGGAGGCTTGGCGCTCGTCGATGAAGCGCCGGATCACCCGGGCGGTGGCTTCGGGGGCGTTGCGGGCGGGCAGGCGCAGGGCCTTGTCGCCGAAGTGCATCTGCTGTTGGCCGATGTAGCCCCCCAGCAGCATCTGGTAGCCGGGGGCGCTGCGGCCGTGGGCCCGTCTCTCCGCCCCGAAGAAGCCGATGTCCGACGCGTGGTGCTGTCCGCAGGAGTTGGGGCACCCGGAGATGTTGATGCGGATGCCGCCCACATCGGCCAGCCCCTCGTCCTCGAGGCGCTCGCCGATGGCGTCGCCCAGGCCGCGACTCTGGGTGACGGCCAGGTTGCAGGTGTCCGACCCGGGGCAGGCCACCACGTCGCGGGCCAGCTCCGCGCCCGGGCGGGCCATGCCGATGGCGTCCAGGCGGTCGTGGACAGTGGCCAGATCGTCGGGGTGCAGGCCCCGGAACACGACGTTCTGGCGGTTGGTCAACCGCACGTCGGCGTCGAGTTCGCGCTGCAACGCGGCAAGGGCCCGGAACTGGTCACCGGTGATGTCACCCAGATGAGCCTGCGCGTAGACGGAGACCGTGCCGTCGCGCACGCCCCGAACCACGTTGACCCGTTCCCACCGCTCGTAGGCGGAGCCCGTGCCGATAGTGACCGGCGTGCCGTGGCCCACCGCGGTGACGGTGGCGGGATCTCCCGCACCGGCCGGGTCGTCGCCGTCGATCTGCACCTCGGCCGGGATCCCGCCCGGCCAGGAGGTCGACGCCACCAGGAACTTGCGCTGGGTCAGCACCCGGCGCTGGACCTCCTCGAAACCGAGCGTGTCCACCAGCCACTTCATGCGGGCCCGCAGCTTGTTGTCGCGGTTGCCGGCCTGGTCGAACACCCTCAAGCAGGCCTCGATGGTGGGTAGCAACTCCTCGCGGGGCGTGAAGTCCTCCAGAGCCAGAGCCGGGTGCGGGGTCGTGCCCAGTCCGCCGGCGATGAACACCCGGAAGCCGCGCTCGACCGTGCCGTCGTCGGTGTGGCGGGCCACGCCGATCACGCCCACGTCATTGAACATGGCCTGGCCGCAGTCCGTTTCGCAGCCCGAGAAGTTGATCTTGAACTTGCGGGGCAGCCGCTGGCTGATCGGATTGCGGACGAAGTGCCGGTACGTGGCCTCGGCCCAGGGCGTTACGTCGAGCTCCTCGTGGGGGCAGGCGCCGGCCAGGTGGCATCCCTGCACGTTGCGGACGGTGTCGCCGCAGGCCTCCCGGGTGGTGAGCCCCGCCGCGGCCAGATGCTCGAGCACCTCGGGGATCTGGTCGAGCTGCACGAAGTGGAACTGGATGTTCTGGCGGGTGGTGATGTGGCCCCAGCCCCGGCTGTAGGTGTCGACCAGCCAGCCGATCATCTCGAGCTGCTCGGGCTGGATGGACCCGTAGGGCACCTTCACCCGGACCATCTGGTTGGTGCCGCCCTGGCGCTGCCCGTAGATGCCGTTGGTGAGCCGGTAGACCCGGAACACCTCGTCGCTCAGCTCCCCGGCCAGAAAACGCGCGTACTGCTGCCTGTACTTGTCGACATCGGCCCGTATGGCGGGATCGATGGGGCCGCCGGCGGGGGGCGGCCCCGGCGTCGTGGGAGTGTCGAGCGGGGCGATGCGGGGCTCGAGCAGGGTCATGGCATGGCTCCTAGGTATGTCAGAGCGCCGGAGGCGCTCAGTTCGGAGATGGACCGGACGTCGGTGGCTGCGACCGCTCCCACGACGATGGTGGCCGGGCTGGCCGCCCGGAGGTGCCGCAGGCCGGCCAGATCGGTGCGGTCGACTCGCTGGTCTGCGGTCGTGGCCGCGCTTATCACCGCCACCGGGGTGTCGTCGGCCATGCCGCCGGCCCGCAAGCGGTCAGCGATCTGGGTGGTGCGGGCCGCTCCCATCAGGATCACGAGCGTCGTTCCGGCCTGGGCCAGGGCGTCCCAGTTGAGCCACCGGTCGGACGACGGGTCCTGGTGGGCCGTGACCACGGTGAAACCGCTGGAGACCCCCCGGAGGGTGACGGGGATGCCGGCTGCGGCCGGTGCGGCCACTGCCGAGGTCACCCCGGGGACGACCTCGTACTCGAGCGCGGCGGCCCGCAGAGCGGCGACCTCCTCGCCGCCGCGCCCGAATACGAAAGGGTCGCCGCCCTTGAGCCGCACGACGCAGGCATAGCGGCGGCCCCGGTCGACGAGGACGGCATTGATCTCGTCCTGGGAGGGGCTAGGTGCGCCGGGCGTCTTGCCCACGCCGATGAGCTCCGCCCATGGAGGAGCGAGTTCGATCACAGCCGGCTCCACGAGCCGGTCGTGGACGACCACATCGGCCCGGCGGATCAGGTTGACGGCTCGGACGGTCAGCAGCTCCGGGTCGCCGGGTCCCGCGCCCACGAGGTGCACGGTCACGATGCGAGTGCCTCCGTGTCGGCGGCCTCGGTTGCGCCGAGTCCGAGATGGCGCCGCAGCAGGGACCGGGCCTCGACTGTGCGCCCGACCCTCACCAACTCAAGGAGCCCACTGTCGAGCGCGGCCTCCCAGCCCGGTACCTCTGACGTCTTGAATGTCGCCTTGGCCTCGCCCCTGACTTCGGCCAGCAGTTCCAGCAGAGTGGTGTAGCCCGAATCGATCTCCCGCTCGATCCGCTTGCGAAGCCAACTAGCCAGCGCGGGACTGCGGCCGGCGGTGGAGACCGCTACCTGCAGATGGCCGCGCCGGGCCACCGACGGCAGCGTGAAGGTGCAGTTGGCCGGGTCGTCGGCCGAGTTGACGAAGACGTTGGCGGCTTCACCGTCCCGTGCCACCTGGGCGTTCACTGCGGGGTCGCTCGTGGCTGTCACAACCAGCCGGTAGGACCGCGACTCGTCGGGTCGGTACGCCCGCCTCTGCCAGACGACCTCGGGATTCTTGGCGATGGCGTCGACCGCGGCAGGGGCGACCACAGTCACGCAGGCGCCGGCTTGTAGCAGTCCCTCCACCTTGCGGGCCGCGACGGGACCGCCGCCGACGACCAGGACGGGCTGTCCGTCGAGACGGAGGTTCACTGGGTAGGACGGTGGCGTGTAGGGCATCTGAATACGATAATTCCGATAAGATAGGTCGGGATTTGGCGAGGGTAACGCACTCGCGGGCGCGATACAACATAAATCCGATCAGATTTATCGGGTTTATGCGGCTGAGCTGGAAGGCCGTCAGCCGCGGCCGTCAACCTGCACCCGATGCGATGCTCGGCGGGCGGATCGGGTGACACGCCACATGATGAAGGCGACCGCGACGGCTACCGCCCCCAGGGTGACGAACTGGAGGCTCCCGCCCCGGTCGCCGGAGTGCTGGGGGTCTGGTCCGGGATCAGGGGAGCCGATGATCCGGTCGGCGCCGGCCGGAATCTCGTAGACGGGCCTCAGGTCACCGCCGATGTCGGCGGGAAGGGGCTCGTCCTCGCCCTCGTGAGCGGCCGCGCCGGAGTGTGCTCCGAGCAGCAGGGCCGCGGCCAGCACACAGTAGACAGAGGCTCGGCGTGCGGGCCTGCGGCGTCCAGTTCTCATGGCTCGGACCCCGGCCGGTACCGGGTCACCTCGCCCGTGGAAGCGCTGAGATAGGAGGGCACCTCGCCGCCGCCGTGCACCGGCACCGACGCGCCCGACATGAACGACGCCAGCGGCGAGGCGCAGAACAGCACCACGTCGGCGACCTCGGACGGGTTGCCGAGGCGGCCCAGGGCGAGGGTCCGTCCAACGGCCTCGATGCCCGCCTCGTCGCCGTAGTAGAGGTGCGCCTGCTCGGTGCGGAGCAGCCCGACCATGACGCTGAGGACCCGGATTGACGGCCCCCATTCGTGGGCCAGCGTCTGGGTGAGGCTGTCGAGCCCGGCCTTGGCCGCCCCGTAGGCCGCTCCGGCGGGGGTGGGGCGGATGCCGGACACCGACGAGATGTTGATGATCACCCCGCCGCTGTCCTGGGCGCTCATCACCGGATGCACGGCTTGGGCGAAAGTCAGCGGGGCCAGCAGGTTGAGGGCGATCACCTTCTCGTTGAAGCGGGGCGACACGGTGGCCGTCTCGGCGGGAGGAGCGCCGCCGGCGTTGTTGACCAGCACGTCGATCCGACCGGTCAGTCGGACCGCCTCCGCAACCACAGCCCCGATCTGGTCAGGATCGCGAACATCGGCCGCCACGAAGGCTGCTTCTGACCGGTCGGCCGCTATGGGCTCCTCCGGCTCGCGGCGGGCGCACGCGATCACGTCGGCGCCGTGTTCCAAGAACCTGGTGGCGACCACCCTGCCGAGGCCCATCGTGGCGCCGGTCACGATCACGGTCCGGCCGGTCATGTCGAGAGGATTGTCGGGCACGCGGCGCTCCCCGGATCGGCAGGCCCTCCAGGCCTAGCTCCCGCCTCGAAGCTACCGCCTCGGGGGAATTGGCAGTGTTGTGCACGGTATGCGTGCGTTGCGCTGCCAATTCGCGGATGAGTTTGTGGGCGGCGGGGAATTGGCAGTGTTGTGCACGGTATGCGTGCGTTGCGCTGCCAATTCGTCCGGTGGTAGCGCTAGCGACTTGGACGCTCTACCGTCGGGCGGTGCCCGACAAGCGCATGACCGAGGATGAGGTGGTCGCCGAACTGAGCAGCGGCATGACCATTGGCATCGGGGGCTGGGGCTCGCGCCGCAAGCCGATGTCGCTGGTGCGGGCCATGCTTCGAAGCGATCTGAGGGATCTTCACGTCGTGAGCTACGGCGGACCGGACGTCGGTTTGCTGTGCGCTGCCGGCCGGGTCCGCAGGATCACCTACGGCTTCGTGTCGCTCGACTCCATCCCGCTCGAGCCCCACTTCCGGATCGCCCGCCAGACGGGCTCGGTGGAGGCCCGGGAGTTCGACGAGGGCGCCTTCTACCTGGGGCTGCTGGCGGCCGTGCACCGGGTTCCGTTCTACCCCACCAGGGCGGGCCTTGGATCTGACATGCTCACCTACAACCCCGATCTCAAGACGGTGACGAGCCCCTACGGCGACGGCACGGAGCTGGTGGCGGTGCCCGCCTTCGACATCGACGTGTCGCTGGTCCATATGAACCGGGCCGATGCAGCCGGCAACGGGCAGTTCCTCGGGCCGGACCTGTACTTCGACGACCTGTTCGCCATGGCGGCCAAGCGCACGTTCATGTCGTGCGAGCGGGTGGTGGCCACCGAGGACCTGCTCAAGGAGGGCCCGGTCCACACGCTGAAGATCCCGCGCCTACACACCGACGGGGTGGTGGAGGCGCCCGGCGGTGCCCACTTCACCGAGTGCCCGCCCGACTACGGCCGCGACGAAGCGTTCCAGCGGGAGTACGCGGCCACCGCCCGCGACCCGGACGCGTGGACCCGGTTCCGTGCCGGCTGGCTGGACCTGCCGTCCCACGACGCCTACCGGGCCCGGCTGGCCGGGCGGACAGACGGGGGAGCGGTGACGTGAGCGACGCCACCATCGACGAGATCTGTCTGGTTGCCCTGGCCGAGGCCTTCCGGGGGGACGGGGAGCTGCTGTGCCATCCGATGGGTCCGTTCCCGGTGGCGGCTGGGAGGCTGGCGAGGGCCAGCTTCGAGCCCGACCTAATGCTCACCGACACCATCGCCTACGCGGTCGTCGGCACCCTGCCGCTGGGCGCCACCGTTGGTCATCCGGGCGCGGCGGGCGAAGGGATCGTGGTCGAGGGATACCTGCCGTTCCGAACCGTCTTCGACCAGGCGTGGTCTGGTCACCGCCATGTGGTGATGGGCGCCAGCCAGATCGACCGGCGCGGCAACCAGAACTTCGCTGCCATCGGCGACTACCGGAAGCCCAAGGCCCAGCTCCTCGGGCTGCGAGGCGCGCCCGGCAACGTCATCAACCACACCACGAGCTACTGGATCCCCAACCAGGCCCGAGCCTTCGTCGAGAGCGTCGACGTGGTGTCGGGGCCGGGCTATGACCGGGTGGCCGCGCTGCCCGATGCCAGCGGCCGATTCCACGAAATTCGCAGGGTCGTCACCGAACTAGCCGCCTATGACTTCGAGACCCCCGACCGCACCATGCGCCTGCGGTCGGTCCATCCGGGGGTGTCGCTCGGCGCCGTGCTGGCGGCCACGCCCTTCGAGCTCGCCGTGCCCGACGATGTTCCGGCCAGCCGGCTCCCCACCGCCGAGGAGCTCCACCTCATCCGCGACGTCATCGACCCCAAGGGCATCCGCAAGCACGAGTTCCGCTCGTAGGGTTCAGCCGCCATAGTGGCGGCGGGAGACGGGTGAGGACGATGGGGGAGCGGCCGGTGGTGTACATGGTGTGCACCGGCAACGCGGCCCGGTCGCCCATGGCCGCGGCCATGCTGCGGCACCTGGACCCCGATGCCCAAATCGACGTCCGCAGCGCGGGCATCCTCACGCTGGAGGGCCATCCCATCGGGACCCGCACCCGGTCGGCGCTGGCCCGCCACGGGCTTGTCGACCACGCCCACCGGTCGCGGCAGTTCCGCAGTGAGGATGCGGCTGACGCCGACCTGGTCGTTGTGATGGAGCCACTGCACCTTCGCTGGGTCCGCCGTAACCTGCCCACCGCAGCCAGGATTACGGGGTCCTTACGCCGGCTGGCCCGGGACTTGGGCCCACCTCAGGGCGGGGCCAGCGCTGGCGACCTCGGCCGGAGGGTAGGGGCTCTCGAGCTGGACACGCTGGAGCCGGAGCCATGGGAGGAGATCGTCGATCCCGGTGCCGGGGAGCAGGACGACTTCGACCGCTGCTCCGACGAGCTGCGCCTGCTAGTGGCCGAACTGCATCGACGCCTGGTCTGATCGAAGACATGTGGTCCCGGCTGCGGCCCTACTGGCGCGACGGTCTGACGATGAGCCTCGCGGTCGGGGTGATCGGCGTGACTTTCGGCGTGTTCGCGGACGCGGCTGGGTTCGACCTGGCTCAGATTGTCGTGATGTCGGCGCTGGCCTGCGCCGGGGCGGCACAGTTCGTGGTGGTGGGGGTGATCGACAGCGGCGGAACCGAGGTCGCGGCCGTCGGCTCGGCCCTGCTGCTGGTTGCCCGCTACGCGCTGTACGGACCCGTGGTGCGGCGATTCCTGCCTTCGTCGCGGCTGGGACGGCTGGTTGCAGCCCAGTTCGTGATCGATCAGAGCACCGCCATGGCTGTGGCGCAGACCAACCGTCGAGACGGCTCGGGGGCCTTCTGGTTCACCGGTATCACCCTCTGGCTGTGCTGGATAGCGGGGTCGGTGGCCGGAACCGCGCTCGGCGGGGTCATGGGCAACTCCGAGACATGGGGGTTCGACGCAGCGCTGCCGGCGATATTCGTTGCTCTTGTGGCTCCTCACCTGAGGACACCGGAGGGCCGGGTCGCGGCTCTGGTGGCGGCGGCGGTGGCGTTGACCGCGGTTCCGTTGACCGCACCCGGCGTTCCGATACTGCTGTCGGTGGTGGCCCTCGTCCCCGCGGCGCTCGTCCGGGGTCGACGGGAGCGGCGTTCGGCCGGTGGGGGAGACTGCGAGCCGGAACGGGGAGCAGCCCGGTGAGTTGGCCGATGCTGGTGACGCTGGCCGCGGGCGTCTATGGCATCAGAGTCCTGGGCGTCACCACGCCCGGAAGGCTCGTCGAGCAGCGGCTGGGGCCACTGGTGTCGCTGCTGCCGGTCACCCTGTTCTCGGCGCTCGTCGCGCTGATGACGTGGGAGAGGGCCGGCGAACTGGTACTGGACGCCAGGATCGTCGGAGTCGTGGCGGCGGCATTGGCGGCCTGGCGGAAGGCATCCATGGTGGTGGTCATCCTGGTGGCCATGGGCGTGACGGCAGGACTGCGGGCATTGACCTGACCGCAGGCGATCACACGGTGAAGGAGCGGGGCCAGTCGTCGCCGCGGATGAGGGCGTCGGTGCCGCCGTCGACGTAGAACACGGATCCGCAGGCGAATCCCGCCACCGGTGACAGCAGGAACTCCACCCACTGAGCCAGAGCGTCGGCATCCGGCGTCTCGGGAACCGGCACCGGGAAGGACTCCATGAGCGGGCCGTACACCTCGTCGGCCTGGCCCTGGCGCAGCAGCGGCGTGTCGACCGGACCGGGCGCGATCACGTTGAGCCGGATGCCCTCACCCACCCACGGCTCGGTGACCGCGGCACGCCGGCACCAGCGGGTGACGGCCAGCTTCGCGCCCGCGTAGGCCACGGCCGGAGCGAACACCGGATCGGCTTCGCCCACAATGGCCACCGCGTCCTCCTCACGACCCTCGACGTAAGCGGCCAACAACTCGTCGGGCAGGTTCGGCGTGGTGGTCGACGAGTTGGACCCGAACTGCACAACCTGGGCCGAGCCCGAAGCGGACAGGGCGGGCCGCAGCCCCTCCAGCAGCGCCACCGACCCGAAATAGTTGACCCGGGCGATGAGCTCACCCGCCGTCGGCGGGCCGAGGCCCGCAGCCGAGACCGCGCCGTCGAGGACTCCACCGGCCGCGTCGACAACGGCGTCGACCGCCTCAGCCCGTCCCTCGGCCGTTCCCAGGTCGGCGCACACCTCTGCGTTGCGCAGGTCGATGCCGATCACCCGGTGGCCCGCGGCCTCCAGCCGGGACCGGGTGGCCGCCCCCATACCCGATGCCGAGCCACTGATTGCGTAGATGCCCATCCGCTTATCCTGCCTTACGAACAGCGCGGATTGGTGACCACCAGTGGTGCCAGCGCTTGGCGTGGTGTTTCCCGCTCCTGTTCGCTGCGCTCACGGGCCGCTCGGGCCACGGCCTCGCTCATCGATGCGAGGATTCGTGGAGCTTGGCCTTCCGCTCGGCCTCTGGCGGCGGCGGGTGTCGCGACTGGCCGATCAGAGGGCCAGACTGTGACCATGGACTCCGAGGCAATCGTCAACCAGATCGATACCGACGGGCGGCGCCTGATCGAAGTGGCCCGGTCTGACCTCCGGGCAGCCGTGCCCACCTGCGGCGACTGGACGCTGCGCGACCTGGCCGGTCACATGGGATGGGTGCACGCGCTGGTGGGAAGCTACGTCGCCGGTCGGGCCACCGAGCCCCTGTCCCGGGAGCAGATGCCCCAGGTGCCCGACGACGACTCGGCGGTCGACTTCGCGGCCGCCGCGCTCGACCGGCTCGTCGACGCCCTGGCCGGCATCGACCCCGGCACGCCGGTGTGGAACTGGTCGCCCCGGCCCGACGCCGGCTTCTACTTCCGCCGGATGCTGCACGAGACCAGTGTCCACCGCTGGGACGCCGAGAACGCGGTGTCCGATACGGGGCCGGTCGATGGCGAGCAGGGCCGCGACGGGGTCGACGAGTTCTTCGACTTCGTGCTGCCCAACGCCCAGCAGCGCAAGCGCCGGGACCTTCCGGAGGGCAGCCTGCACCTGCACCGCACCGACGGCGAGGGTGAGTGGATCGTGCACGCCGACGGCGACGAAGTCGTCATGGAGCGCGTCCACGTCAAAGGCGACGCCGCAGTGCGCGGGCCGGGAGGGGCGCTGTTCCTGACCATGTGGAACCGGCTGCCGCTCGACGACGCCTCATTGTCGGTGGTGGGCGACGAGCAGGTCGCCAGAGCCTGGGCCGCGCTCGCCCCGTGAGCGACGCCACCGATCCCGGCCAGGCCGACAGCTCTGGCGCGGCCGGCGCTCTGCCTGATTCAGCCGGGTCACTCGCGGGCTCGGCCACATCGGCGGGCAGTGACGCACCAGGCACAGATCCCCGGGACCTGGCCAAGACGTCCCGCCAGGCGGTGTGGGGCTGGCGCAGCAACCTCGACCAGCTCATGCCGGTGGTGCTGTTCCTCGTGTTCTACAACCTGGTCGGCACCGAGGTAGCCGTGATCGCGGCCACGGCATGGTCGGTGAAGGCGGCCTACAGCCGCCGGCGGCGGGGCCTGCCCATCGGTGCCTGGCTGCCCGTCATCACCGGCTACCTGCTGGTGCGGGCCGCGGTGAGCATCGCAGTGGAACGGGACCTGGTGGACTTCGGGGTGAGCAGCGAGGCGGTCTACTTCGGGATCGGCATCGGAACAAAGATGCTGGTCGGGGTGGCCGCGGCGGTCACCATTCTCATGGGCAGGCCCTTCATGGTGTGGGCGGCCCGCCGGTTCCTCTCGCTGCCCGAGGCGGTGCTGCGCGAGCCCGGCTTCGTGTCCACCATGCGCAACGTGACCTGGGTCATCACGGTGTACGAAGTCGGCTCGGCGGTGTGGGACATCTGGCTCTACAACAGCGCGGGCGTCAACCTGTTCCTGGTCACCCGTCAGGTCGTCAACTTCTTCGCGGCCTTCGTCCTGATCTTCGCCACCCTCGTCTACGTAGATCGACGCTTCTCGAAGATCGAAGGATGCCCGAGCCTGGTCGATCTGGTGAGCCGGGCGACCGGCCGCGCGCCGGCATCCGATTCGTGACCGCCGACACCCCGGCATCAGGCCGGCTGGATGGCAGGTCGGTGCTGGTCACCGGAGGCGGCACCGGCATCGGACGGGCGTGCGCCGCCCGGCTGGCGGCGGAGGGCGCGACCGTGACGATCTGCGGGCGGACCGAGGCGACGCTCGCGGCGGCCGCGGCTGCCGTCGAGAGCGGCGACGGGGGATCGGTGTCCTACGTGGTGGCCGACGTGACCTCCGAGGACGACATGGCTCGGGCATCCCAGGCTGCGGCCGACGATGACGGCTACCTGCACGGCGTGGTCGCCAACGCCGGCGGGGGCGGGGGAATGGGCCCGTACCACCTGCTCGACACCGACGAGTTCAAGCGTGTTCTCACCCTCAACGTGGTGGGAACCATGCTCACCATCAAGCACACGGTGGAGCGTCTGGCCGCAACCGGGGGCGGGTCGTTCGTGGCCATGTCGTCGCTGGCCGGGAACGTGACCCATCCCTACTTCGGGGCGTACACCGCGGGGAAGGCCGGCATCGAGGCGATGATCCGCAACGCGGCCGACGAGTTCGGACCGGCGGGTGTGCGCTTCAACGCGGTCAGGCCCGGCTTCATCGCCACCGAGATCATGGAGGCCATACCCCGGGACTCCGCGGTGTACTCCAGCTACGTGGAGAACACGCCGCTGGGCGGCGTCGGGCAGCCCTCCGACGTGGCCGCCCTGGTGGCGTTCCTGATCTCGGGCGAGTCCCGCTGGATCACCGGCACCGCCATCAACGTCGACGGGGGGCACAGCCTGCGGCGGGGACCCGACTTCGGGTCGTTCCTGCCCTACGGCGACGACGTCAAGTCAGGCCGGGCCCGCCCCCAGAGGCCGAGCCGGTAGGCGAGCGAACCCGGCCCATACGGGCGAGGCCGTGGCCCGAGCGGCCCTCAGGTCGCAGCGAACAAGAGCGGGTATGCCTTACGCGGTCCGCAGGCGTTCCCATTCGTCCAGCAGGCTGCTGTCGACCTCGCGCACCAGCTCCCCCAGCCACTCGATCACCTCGGCCAGACGGTCGTCGACCGCGGCCGCCGGCACGGTCTGCACCAGCGCCTTGTAGCAGTCGGTCAGGTAGCGCAGCACCAGTCCCTCGGAGCGCTTGAGCCCGTAACGGCTCACGTACTGGTTGAAGGTGTCGGCGTGCTCGACCATGTCGCGCACCACCGACTTGGGGCTGGGCTGCAGATGCCCGACCCACGGGTGATGTCGGGCGAAGGTGTCGAAGGCGGGCTCGATGAATTCGGCCTCCGGCTTCGGCCAGGCCACCTCGGCCAGCCGGGCCATACGCTCCTCGTACTCCACGCCCTCCTCCTTCATGCGGGTCATCAGCTCGTCGCGGGCCGCATCCCGCTGGGCCAGCAGCACCGCCATCGGGTCCTCCAGCACCGACTCGGCCACGCTCAGCACTTGCAGGTGGTAGTCGGGGGCCTCCGGGTCCAGAACCGAGACGGCCTCCACCGCGAACAGCCCCAGCGGCTGGTTGAGCCGGAACTCGTCCTGAAGGTCGATGTTGACCCGCACGGGGCGGCCCGACGCATCCGGTTCGGGCAGCACCTCCACGATCTCGGCGTCGATCAGCGAGCGGAACACCCCTACCGCCTTGCGGATGTGCCGTCGCTGGCGGGTGCGGGGCTCGTGGTTGTCGACCAGCAGGCGCTTCATTGCCGCGCAGCCGTCGCCGGGCCGGTCCAGGACGTTGAGCATCATGGCGTGGGTGACGTCGAAGCTGGACTCCAGCGTCTCGGGGGTGCCCTCCCACAGCCGGGTCAGGGTCTTGTCGTCGTAGTGGGCGTAGCCCCTGTCCGGAGGCTTCTTGCGGACCAGCTTGCGGAGCTTCTTGGGGTCGCCCGCGGCCCGCATCTCGGCTCGCTTGTTCTCCACCGCGTGCTCGGGAGCCTGCACCCACACGCTGCCCACGGTGTCGAAGCCGCGCCGCCCGGCCCGGCCGGCGATCTGCTGGAAGTCGCGCACCGACAGCACCCGGGTCCGGCGGCCGTCGTACTTGTAGAGCTGGGTGAACAGCACGGTGCGGATGGGAACGTTCACCCCCACCCCGAGCGTGTCGGTGCCGCAGATCAGCTTCAGGTGGCCCTGCTGGGCCAGCTTCTCCACCAGCAGCCGGTACTTGGGCAGCATCCCGGCGTGATGGACGCCGATGCCGGCCAGCACGAAGCGGCGCAGGTCCTTGCCGATGGGCGTGTCGAAGCGGAACCCGCCCACCGCCTCCTTCACCCCGGCCTTCTCGTCGGCGCTGAGCACGTTGAGGCTGGTGAGGCTCTGGGCCCGGGCCGTGGCCTCCCTCTGGGTGAAGTGAACGATGTAGACGGGCGCCTGGCCCGCGGAGAGCAACTGTTCGATGGAGACGTGCAGCGGTGTCTCGCGGTACTCGACGTCGAGGGGGACCGGGCGCTCGGCCGAGGCCACCAGGGCGGTGTCGCGCCCGGTGCGGGCGGTGAGATCCCGGCGCAGCCCGGTCGTGTCGCCGAGGGTGGCCGACATGAGCAGGAACCGGGACCTCGACAACTCCAGCAAAGGAACCTGCCAGGCCCAGCCCCGATCGCGGTCGCCGTAGTAGTGGAACTCGTCCATCACCACGAGGTCGGCCGCGGTGTCGGAGCCTGCCCTCAGGGCCCGCTGAGCCAGGATCTCCGCCGTGCAGGCGATGACGGGGGCATCGGCGTTGACCGAGGCGTCGCCGGTGACCATGCCGACCTCCGACGGTCCGAAAGCCGCCGTCAGCTCGAAGAACTTCTCGCTCACCAGGGCCTTGATCGGGGCGGTGTAGACGGCGCGGCGACCCTGGGCCAGCATGGCGAACGCCCCGGCCAGGGCCACCAGCGACTTGCCCGATCCTGTGGGCGTGGACAGCACCACGTTCTCGCCGGCCAGCAGCCGCAGTACCGCCTCCTCCTGGTGGGGATAGAGCTCCAGCCCCGACTGCGCCGACCACTCGATGAGGGCGTCCAGCAACTCGTCGGCGCCGGGCGTGTCCGGCAGGAAGTCGCCGAGTGCGGGCAGGGCCATGCGTTCCAGAGGCTAGGAGAGCGTTAGCGTTCCGCGGATGCCTAGCCAGGAGCCGAGCGGATCCGGCGGCGGGAAGCAGACCAGCCCGCCGGGGCGGATCGAGCCGCGGCTCTGGGCGCTCTTCGGGGCGACCTTCTGCTCGATGGCGCTGACCATGGGGCAGATCACGTTCCTGGGCAAGCAGGTCTTCGACATGACCGGCGAGCCGATCTTTCTGGGGTTGCTGGGGTTGGCCGAATTCGTGCCCGCCTTCCTGCTTGCACCGATCACCGGCATGGTCGCGGACCGCTTCGAGCGCCGATTGGTGTTCGCCTGGGGTCTCGGCGGCGAGGCCGTTGCCTCGCTCGGCCTGTTCTTCTACGTGGCGTCGGATCCCACGTCGGTACTCCCGATCTACGGCCTGGTCGTAGCGTTCGGCACCGCCCGAGCCTTCCTCATGGCGGTGAGCCGGGCCATGCCGGTGGACCTGGCACCGGAAGGGGCCCGCGAGCGGATGGTGGCGTTGAACGTCGCCGGTTGGCAGGGGGGCTACATCGCCGGCCCGGTGGCGTTCGGACTCGCCTTCGACGTCGATCCGGCCCTGCCGTACCTGCTGGCCGCCGGGTGCGCGGCAGCCGGGATCGGCTTGCTCATGATCGTGCCGCCGAGCGACGTGCGGCGGGCTGCGCTCGCGGCCGGAGCCGGAGCGCGGGCCGTGATCGCGCAAGCCCTCGAGGGTCTGCGGTACGTGCGGCGCAACCGGGTTGTGCTCGGGGCGATCTCCCTCGATCTGTTCGCGGTGTTCCTGGGCGGCGTGCAGCTGCTGCTGCCCGCCATCGCCGAGGATCGCCTAGGGGTGGGCGCCGTGCAACTCGGCTGGCTGGCGTCGGCGGTCGGCATCGGGGCCGCCGTGGTGATGCTGGCCCTGTCGGTGCGGCCGTTTCAGCGGCGAGTCGGCCCGTCGTTGCTGGGCTCGGTGGCCCTGTTCGGTGTGGGGACGATCGTCCTCGGGGTGACCCGTTCCTACGTCGTCGCCTTCGCGGCGCTGCTGGTCCTGGGCGGAGCGGACGCCGTGAGCATCTTCGTCCGCGGCACGATCGTTCCGCTGGCCACGCCGGAGGAGATGCGGGGACGGGTCCTGGCTGTGGAGTACGTCTTCATCGGCGGCTCGAACGAGCTGGGCGGGTTCAGGTCGGGCGTGACCGCGGCGCTGCTCGGCGTGGCCGGCGCGGTGGTGTTCGGCGGAATGGGAACCCTGGCGGTGGTCGCCACCTGGTGGCTGGTGTTTCCGGAATTGCGCCGGATCGATCGCTTCTCCGAAGTGCACCCCGACAGCTAGTCGCGGTGCCGCCGCGCCGAGGCAAGCGGACGAGCCAGCCGTGCCCGCTGGTGCGGGTCGCGGCGTCAGGCGAGGCCGGCGAAGTCGACCTGGTTGGTGGTGTACCAGGCCACGAACCCGTGGTCGGCGACCATGTTGTGGCCGTTCATGGCCGCGCTGGCGTCGGAGCCCAGCATCACGAGGGTGCGGGCGATGTCTTCCGGGGTGAGGATCCCGGCCGACTGGTCGACCATCCAGTCGATGACCTTCTCGGTCATGTGGCGGCGGAAGTCGTGCAGCAGGGGGGTGTCGATCACGCCCGGGCACACGCTGTTGGTGCGCACCCCGTAGTCGAGGTAGCTGCGGCGCGAGCCGTGCATGGTCCAGACCTGGGCCAACTCCTTGGAGAACTCGTAGGGCACCGGGTCGATCAGCTCGCCGTGCTCCGCGATCCAGGCCAGGGCGTCGTCCCAGCCGTCTATGGCGATCAGCTCGAGGATCTCAGCCAGGTTCTGGGGCCAGCGCTGCCCGGCCACTGACGCGGTGTTGACAATGGCGCCGCCCCGGTTCATGGTGGGCAGCAGGCCCTCGCTGAGCCGTCGCAGGCCGAGGTAGTTGACCCGCAGCACGAAGTCGGAGGAGTGCACCCCGGCCACTCCCGCGTTGTTGAACAGCACGTCGGTCCCCGGGCCGATGGCCTCGCAGGCGGCGTCGATCGAGTCGGGGTCGCTCAGGTCGGCGGCGACATACGCGGTGGCTGGACCGGTGGGCTCGTTGACGTCGAGCACGGTCAGGTCGGTGCATCCCGCCTCTGCCAGCAGCTCGACTGCGGCCGCGCCCACGCCGCTGGCGCCGCCGGTGAGCACAACCTTCTTTCCTGCGTAGCTGAACAGGTTCGATGAGGGTTCGGGCACGGCGCCGCTCCTTGTGGTCTCGGCTGGTGAGCAGTCGATCTAGGCCGGGGTGAAGGATAGGTGGGCTTCGCGCCGGCCGTGGACGGAGGCGTTGGAACCACCTCCCCGGGAGCGTGCCTGCCCGGGGGGATGGCGGTGTTCAGTGCGAAATTCATCGTTACTTCATCGAATTGGGGCAAAACTTCACTCTCACTTCATTTGTTGATCACTAGCCTACACGCCGGTTGCAGGGTGCCAGCACGCCCCCGGGTCGGGCAACCGTGACCGAGAGGCACCTGTATGCGCGCACCCGCCTTCCTGACGAACTTCCGCACGCCCGGCGGCACGGTCGCGCCGTCCCTCCGGATGGGGTGGCGATGCCTGTCGCCCCGAACGTAGGTTCTAGTCGCCGGCTGGGAGGCCCAGCGTGACGCGGGCCTCCATCTCACCCCGGATACCGCTCCTCGCCGCTGCCCTGGCCGGGCTGCTCGCGGTCTTCCTCATGGCCGACGGCGCGCCGCCCGCCCACGCCGCGGCGCCTGCGCAGCAGCCGTGGATCCATAGCGAGGTGCCCGCCCACCTGGGGTTTCAGGTGTATTGGTGGGACGTGAAAACCACCGCCGACCGCGACACGTCGGTGACCGGCTACGACGTCCAGTACCGGGCGCGGGGCGCCACGACCTGGATCTCCAAGGCGCACAGCGGCACACAGCGCGCCGCGGAGTTCTCGGGCCTGAACGCCGGCACCCGGTACGAGGTGCGCGTGCGGGCGACGAACAGCGACGGCAACAGCGTCTGGTCACTGATTCATGAGACCAGCGCCGTCCGCAGTTACGCAACGACGGCGAACGCGCCCTTCCCGGTGGAGGTAGAGGCGGGCGACGCCCAGGCTCGCGTGACCTGGGGGCAGCCCTCGCACACAGGCGGACACACGCTGCTGGGGTATGTGGTCCGCCTGTACAGCCCGATCGACACGCTGCTGAGACGCATCGAGGTCAGCGGCATCAGCACCACCTCGCAGCTGATAACGGGCCTGACCAACGGACGCGAGTACTTCGTCGACGTCTTTGCGAAAGGCGGGGAGGAATTTCGCGACGAGGACAGCCTGGCCTCGCTGGGAGCGTCGTTCACGCCCTCCGGCCCGATGACGTCGCAGTCCTCGGACGCGACGCTGCGGGCGCTGTCGGTCTCGGCGGGAAGCATCTCGCCGGCCTTCTCCTCCACCACCTACGCCTACACCGTGAGCGTGGCCTCTGGGGTCACGAGCACCACGGTGACGCCCACGGTCAACCACTCCGCCGCAACCGTCACGGTCAACGGAACGGTGGTCGCCAGCGGCTCCCCCAGCGGCGCCATCGCCCTGGCGGTGGGCGACAACGTCATCACTGTGCGGGTCACCGCGGAGAACGGCGACACCCAGGACTACACCGTGACCATCACGCGGCAGTCGGCCAACGCCAACCTCTCGGCGCTGTCGGCCAGCAGCGCCACCAGCGAATCGGCCACCTACTCGAGGCAGACCCTGGCGCCGGCCTTCGACGTCGGCACCACGGCCTACACGGTCCGGGTCGACTTCGACTTAACCCATGCCAAGGTGACGCCCACAGTGGCCGACACCGACGCGACGGTGCGGGTGGGCAAGCGGGGCGCGACCCTGGCCACGGTGGCCAGCGGCGCTGACAGCGGCCCCATCGCCCTGGCAGTGGGCGACAACGAGATCGTCGTGCGGGTCACGGCGGAGGACCCGTCGATCACCCGGGACTACACCGTGACCATCACGCGGCAACCGCGGAATGCCGGGGACGGGGCCCCGTCCGCGCCGTCCGGTTTGACGGTCACGCCGGGCCGGCACTCCCTGAGCGTGTTCTGGACTGCGCCGGGGCAGTCGGTGCAGGGCTATGACGTGCACTACACCAGCATGTCGGCGGACGACTTGGCCGACGACGCGGCGATAGGCGCCTATGTGCATCCGAGCGGGCGTTACAGCCTTCCCGAGAACCCGTACCCGTACCTGGGCTGGGTGAGGCTTGCCCATGGCTACCTCGCCGAGCTCAAGTACGGCGTGGGGTACCTGCAGCCGGGCCAGCAGTACCGGTTCCGGGTGCGGGCCTACGACAGATTCGGCACCGGCCCGTGGGCGGTGGGCAGCGGCGTGCCGTGGCAGGCGGCCCGCACCGTGTCGTTGTCGGCCACCCCGGAGCGGGTGCGCGAGGGCGATGAGGTGACGATCACGGCCACGGTCCGCTACAACGGGCGGCCGTCGCCGATCCAGGAGGACATGGATGTGTTGGTGCGCGTCCATCTGGGCACGGCTGAGGCGGGCGATGTGGGGACGCTGGAGCGGATCAGTATCGGCAAGTACACCGACAGAGCCTCGGTCACCATCCAGACCAACCGCGACAGCGACGGCGACGACGAGAAGTTCGCGGTGCTGATCCACTCGATCCCCGCGCGCAGCCTGGCGCGGGCGGGTGACCCTGACATCGTGTGGGTGACGATCACCGAGGGCGACCCCGCGCCGCCCGAGCCGGTGGTGACCTCCCCGACGGCGACCATGACCATCTCCGGCCAGGGGCAGTCCCCCACGGTCAGCGGCTCGCAGGACGACCCGCCGGAGCAGCAGGCAGCCCCGCAGCCCGCCTCGGTGACCCTGTCGCTGGACGCGGCCACCGTCAGCGAGAGCGCCGGGGCCGTCACCGTCACCGCCACCCTGGACGCGCCGGCCACGCAGGGCGGCATCGGCGGTTTCCTGACCGCGGGCGCGGCCGGCACCGCGACCGCAGACGTCGACTTCACCATGCCGCTGAGCATCTTCATCCCCGACGGGCAGCGGTCCGCGGCGGCCACCATCTCGATCACCGACGACGACATCGACGAAGCAGACGAGACGGTGGTGATCTCGGCGCTGTTCGATGTGGGCACGGCCCTGCTGGAAGACACAGTCACGCTCACCATCACCGACGACGACACCGCCGCCACAGCCAGCGTGTCGGTCACAGACACCACGTCCCGAGACCCGCAGCAGGACCCGCCCGGCCTGCCGCCCATCGCCGCCCGCTACGACACCAACGGCGACGGGGCGATCGACGGGACGGAGTACCAGCAGGTCAAGAACGACTGGCTCACCGCCAAGATCACCTACGCCCAATTCCTAGAAGTCGTCAAAATCCACCTCAAGTCCGGCTGACCACAACCCCCACCCACACCACCGCGACGACGCCGGTGGCGTTCGACTACTCGACGCTGACGGTGGTGGGCATGTCGTATGGCACGTTGCGGCGCTGGGGGCGCGCTCAGCGCTCGCCGGCCGCCGCCTCCGTCTCCCCGGCTGGCATCCGGTAGCCGACTCGGGGCTCGGCGAAGATGTAGGTGGGGTTGCCGGCGTCGTCGCCCAGCTTGCGGCGCAGGTGCTTCAGGTGAGTGCGCAGCACGCTCAGGTTCCCCGGCTTGCCCGGGCTCCACGCCCGCCTCAGCAGGCGGTCGTGGGGCACCACCCGCCCGGCCTCCATCGCGAGCGTCGCCAGCAGGTCGAACTCGGTGGGCGTCAGCGGCGCCGGGCGTCCCGAGACCGTCACCCGGCGCGTGGCGTAGTCGATGCGCAGGTCGCCCAGCACGAAGGGCTCCTCGGCGGCGAGGCGCGGCGCCTCGCCGGAGCGGCGCAGGGCCGCCCGCACCCTGGCCACCAGCTCTGTGGGCGAGAAGGGCTTGACGATGTAGTCGGTGGCCCCCTGCTCCAGGACCCCGTCGATCAACTCCTCCCTGCCGTAGGCCGACAGGAAGATCACCGGGATGCGGGAGGCGGCCAGGATGTCCGCCATCAGGTCCACCCCGTCCTGCTCCGGCAGCATCAGGTCCAGCAGGGCCAGGCGGGGGCTGTGCTCCGCCACCAGCGCCAGTGCCTCCTTCGGGTCCGCGGTCCCCACCGCGCGGAAGCCCGCGCCGGAGAGGGTCTCCCGCACCGACCTGAGCACCACGGGGTCGTCGTCCACCACCAGGACCGTTCCCGCGGACCGCCCGCCGTCCTGCGCCCGGGCGGCGGGACGGGGGGCCGGTTCGGCCCCCTCGACCGCCGGCAGGGTGAAGACGAACCGCGCTCCCAGGCCGGGCCCGTCGCTCTCGGCCCGGATGCGGCCCCCGTGGGCCTCCACGATGCCCTTGCAGATGGTGAGCTCCAGGCCGGTGTCGCCTCCCGCGTCGCGGTCCTCCCGGCGGGAGAACTTGCGGAACAGCGGAGGCAGGTCCTCGGTGGGTATCCCCCGGCCCTGGTCGGCCACCGAGACCGCGACGTGACTGCGCTGCCGCACGGCGGACACCTGGATGACGGACGACTCCGGGGAGCGCCTTGCCGCGTTGGACAGCAGGTTGCCGATGACCTGGACGATGCGCCTGCGGTCGGCCATCACCAGGGGCAGGTCCGGCTCCATCTCGAGGGCGAGCTGGTTCCGGCCCCCGGCGCTGGTGAAGGCGTTCCAGGCCCTGTCCACCAGCGCGGCCACCTCCGCCGGCTCCGGGTCCACCGGCAGCGCGCCCGTCTCGATGCGGGCCACGTCCAGCAGGTCGTCGATCATGGTGCGCATGCTGCCGACCTGATCGAGGATGATCCGCTGGAACTGGCGCATAACGGCGGGGTCCATCTCCGGCTCCATCATCGCCATCGCCGAGCCCCAGATGGAAGTCAGGGGCATGCGCAGCTCGTGGCTGACCATGCCCAGGAACTCGGCCCGCAGCCGCTCCTGGTCCTTGACGGCCGCCATGTCCTGCATGGTGACCACCACCGACTCCACATCCCCCTCGGGGGAACGTATGGGCGTGGCGTTGAGCAGCACGGTCACGCTCCGCCCGCCGGGGACGCCCATGACGATCTCCTCGGCCCGCACCGTCTTGCTGGAGCCCAGCAGGCGGGCCAGGGAGAACTCCTGTAGGGAGACCTCGCTGCCGTCGGCGCGGCGCACGGTCAGAGACCCCAGCAGGTCCTTCTGCGTCCAGTCGGGACCCCGCAGGCTGTCGGCGATCCTGCGGGCCTCCTGGTTGATGGAGGCTGCCTGGTTGAAGGAGGCCGCGTGGTTGGAGGAGGCCGAGGCCCCCGTCTTCATGTCGAAGACGGCGACGCCCACCGGCGAGGTGTCGATGAGGGTCTCCAGGTCGGCCCTTGCCCGCTGCTCGTCACGGTAACGGCGGGCGTTGGCGATGACCAGCGCCGCCTGGGAGGCGAACATCACCAGAGTGTCCTCGTCCTCCCGGGAGAACTCCCGTCCCGGGTCGTCGCTCCCCACGTAGATGTGGCCCGAGCGCACCCCCTGGTGCAGTAACGGGGCCGCCATGAACGCGGTGAGCTGCACGGGCGAGCGGAACTCGTCGAAGCCGATGGACCCCGCGAACTCCTCCAGGTGTCCCACCCGCAGCGGACCCGGCAGGGCGTTGAGGTACTCGAAGAACAGTAGCCCCTGGGGGGCATGCCACAGCCGCTCCACGTCGCCGGGGTCGGCGCCCTGGCCCAGGTAGTCCTCGATCGCGCCCGACGCGTCCAGGGTGATGATCGCGGCGTAGGGCGCGTCGGTCAGGGAGCGGGCGTTGTCCATCACGGCCTGGAGTGCCGTGTCCACGTCCAGGCTCTCGTTGATGCGGAGGCTGGCCTGGCTGAGGCGGGAGAGGCGGTCTCCCGGCGGCTCCGCTACCGGGGGCCGTTGGTCGGCGTTCTCCAACTCGTCACCTCCCGGGAACAGGCCTGCGCGAGGATAATACCAGCGTTCAGCGCGGAATTCATCGTTACTTCATCAGTATCGGGCATAACTTCATCTGACTTCATCGATGAACACCTACGCTGGTAATCCGTTCGCGTGCCACTAGCCCGAACCTGACGACGGAGGCGGCGGTTTCATCGTTAGTGGGCCTCGACTTAGGCGACCCGGGAGTAGTCGTCGATGGCGACGTGCAGAAGACCTAGGCCTCATACGTCATTCAGATCAGCGCTGCTCCCTCTGCTGGCCGCGGTGCTGGTTGCGTCGACGGTCGTCCTGGCTCTCGGCCCTGCCGAGGCTCAGTCGGTCAGGCCCAATCCGCCCGAGAATGTGACGGTCACGCCCGGAGACGGCATCCTGGTCGTGAGCTGGGACGCTCCCTCGTCGGGGCCGACCCCCGGCACGTACTGGGTGGACTGGGGATGGCTTTCAGGGTCCTGGCAGTACCCGCAGATCCAGGACTACTTCCATTACACGGCGCCGGGCGTGACGACGTTCACGATTGCGAACATTCCCAACGGCGTGCGGGCCTTCGTGGACGTCAAGTCCGGTGCGCCGACCGGCTGGTCGCCGTCGGGGCCGACGGTTCCCGACAACCGCCTCAGCGCCCCGGTGCGGGTGGACTATGTCTCCGCTAGTGCTGAGGGGTCCGGGGCCAAGTCCTCCGATGCCACCCTGCGCGGCATCCTCACGGGCCTGAATACCGGGGAGCTGTTCAGATTCTCTCCGACGTTCACGGCGAGCACCACTGAGTACAGCGCGACAGTGCCTGGGGCCACGACCCGGGTCGAGATCAGGCCCTTCGTCGGCGAGATGAACGCCAGCTACAGCGTGTCGCCGGTGGTGCAGGGGTCAGACCGCTGGGTCGCCCTCGGGGCGGTGGGCACGTCCACGGTGATCACCATAGTGGTCACCGCCCATGACGGCACGACCGGGACCTACAAGCTCACGGTGCAACGAGGACAGGCGCCCGACCCGCCGGTCACGACGCAGCCTCCGGTCACGACGCAGCCTCCGGTCACGACGCAGCCTCCGGCGGCATCGGCCAACGCGAACCTGTCGGCGCTGGCGGCTTCTACCGGCACTAGCGCGACGGGGACGTTCAGCGGGCTGACGTTGACTCCCTCGGTGTTCGACAAGGCGACCACGTCCTACGCGGCGACGGTGGGCAACGGTGTGACGCATGCGAAGCTGACGGCGACGGTGGAGGACACGGGTGCCTCGGTGAAGGTGGGCAAGCGGGGCGCGACGCTGGCGTCGGTGAACAGCGGCTCGGCCAGCGAGGCGATCGCTTTGGATGTGGGCGACAACGCCCTGGTTGCGCGGGTGACGGCGGAGAACGGCGACACCCGGGACTACACGGTGACTATCCGGCGGCAGTCGGCCAACGCGGACCTGTCGGCGCTGGCGGCTTCTACCGCCACAAGCGCGACGGGGACGTTCAGCGGGCTGACGCTGACTCCGTCTGTGTTCGACAAGGCGACCACGTCCTACGCGGCGACGGTGGGCAACGGTGTGACGCATGCGAAGCTGACGGCGACGGTGGAGGACACGGGCAAGGCGTCGGTGCGGGTGGGCAAGCGGGGTGCGCCGCTGGCGTCGGTGAACAGCGGCTCGGCGAGCGAGGCGATCGCTTTGGATGTGGGCGACAACGCCCTGGTCGTGCGGGTGACGGCGGAGAACGGCGGCACCCAGGTCTACACGGTGACTATCCGGCGGCAGTCGGCCAATGCGAATCTGTCGGCGCTGGCGGCGAGCAGCGCCACCAGCGAGACAGGCACCTATTCGGCGCAGACGCTGTCGCCGGTGTTCGACGCGGGTACCACGTCCTACTCGGTGACGGTGGGCAGCGACATGACCCACGCCAAGGTGACGCCCACGGTGGCCGACGCCGACGCGTCGGTGCGGGTGGGCAAGCGGGGCTCGACGCTGGCGTCGGTGAACAGCGGCTCGGCCAGCGCGGCGATCGCGTTGGATGTGGGCGACAATGAGATCGTTGTGCGGGTGACGGCGGAGAACGGCGGCACCCGGGACTACACGGTGACTATCCGGCGACAGTCGGCCAACGCGAATCTGTCGGCGCTGGCGGCGAGCAGCGCCACCAGCGAGACGGGGATGTTCAGCGGGCTGACGCTGACTCCGTCGGTGTTCGACGCGGGTACCACGTCCTATGCGGGGACGGTGGGCAGCGGTGTGACGCATGCGAAGCTGACGGCGACGGTGGCCGACGCCGACGCGTCGGTGCGGGTGGGCAAGCGGGGCTCGACGCTGGCGTCGGTGAACAGCGGCTCGGCCAGCGGGGCGATCGCTTTGGATGTGGGCGACAACGCCCTGGTTGCGCGGGTGACCGCGGAGAACGGCGACACCCGGGACTACACCGTGACCATCACGCGGCAGTCGGCCAACGCGAATCTGTCGGCGCTGGCGGCCAGCAGCGCCACCAGCGAGACGGGGATGTTCAGCGGGCTGACGCTGACTCCCTCGCCGTTCGCGGCGGCCACCACGTCCTACGTGGTGCGGGTGGATCTCGACATGACCCATGCCAAGGTGACGCCCACGGTGGCCGACGCCGACGCGTTGGTGCGGGTGGGCAAGCGGGGCTCGACGCTGGCGACGGTGGCCAGCGGCTCGGCCAGCGCTGCCATTCCTTTGGAGTTGGGCGCGAATGAGATCGTCGTGCGGGTCACGGCTGAGGACAGGTCGATCATCAAGGACTACACGGTGACCATCAACCGGGCGGTACGCCTTCCCGCGCCGTCCGGTTTGACGGTCACGCCGGGCTCGCACTCCCTGAGTGTGTTCTGGACTGCGCCGGGGCAGTCGGTGCAGGGCTATGACGTGCACTACACCAGCATGTCGGCGGACGACTTGGCCGACGACGCGGCGATAGGCGCCTATGTGCATCCGAGCGGGCGTTACAGCCTTCCCGAGAACCCGTACCCGTACCTGGGCTGGGTGAGGCTTGCCCATGGCTACCTCGCCGAGCTCAAGTACGGCGTGGGGTACCTGCAGCCGGGCCAGCAGTACCGGTTCCGGGTGCGGGCCTACGACAGATTCGGCACCGGCCCGTGGGCGGTGGGCAGCGGCGTGCCGTGGCAGGCGGCCCGCACCGTGTCGTTGTCGGCCACCCCGGAGCGGGTGCGCGAGGGCGATGAGGTGACGATCACGGCCACGGTCCGCTACAACGGGCGGCCGTCGCCGATCCAGGAGGACATGGATGTGTTGGTGCGCGTCCATCTGGGCACGGCTGAGGCGGGCGATGTGGGGACGCTGGAGCGGATCAGCATCGGCAAGTACACCGACAGAGCCTCGGTCACCATCCAGACCAACCGCGACAGCGACGGCGACGACGAGAAGTTCGCGGTGCTGATCCACTCGATCCCCGCGCGCAGCCTGGCGCGGGCGGGTGACCCTGACATCGTGTGGGTGACGATCACCGAGGGCGACCCCGCGCCGCCCGAGCCGGTGGTGTGGGTGCCGCAGCTGCGGGCCACAGGCGGCGACGGGGCGCTGCATTTGACGTGGAGCGAGACGGCGGCGACCGCGCACTCCGGCTACGACGTCGAATACAAGCGCAGCTCCGCCCCGGACCGGGCCGCGGCGGGCGGGGACCCCGAGACGGGCTGGGTGGACGCCGGCCACTCCGGCAAGCAGCGGTCCATGACCATCGGGGGCCTGACCAACTGGGTGGCCTACGACGTCCGGGCGCGGCTCGCGTTCTCCGACGGCACCGGCGGATGGTCCGAGGTGGTCTCCGCGACGCCGGAGGCGGCCGCGGAGCTGGGCGAGCCGCGGGCGGTCACTGTCACTGTGTCGGACACGGCGGCGGAGGAGGGCGACGCGGTCACCGTGACTGCGACGCTGGACGAGCCCGCGCCCCGCGAGGGTGCCACGGTGTGGTTCTGGGCCTACGGCGACACCATCGGCGGCACTGTCGCCAGCGCGCAGACCGGCGGCGACTACAGGTGGGATCCGCCTGATCCCGGTATCACGTCGTATCACTCAGGCGTCGGGCGCGACGTCACCAGCACCGATGACGCGAAGAGCGCGCCGATCCGCGTCGAGCCCGGCCGCACGACGGTCACCGCGCGGCTCGAGGTGGTCCTCAACCAGTGGACCGGCCGAAGGACCGCCGACGACGGGACGGGCCACTGGATCTACGCGCCGGTCGAGGAGCCGGCGGAGGGCATCGGCGTGTACGCCACCGCGCATGTGCCCGACGCCGACCACAAGCACGGCCGCTGGGCGCTGACGTCGCCGACGGTGACCATGACCATCTATGACCAGGGGCAGTCCCCCACCGTCAGCGGCTCCGGGGACGCCCCGCCGGAGCAGCAGGCGGCCCCGCAGCCCGCTTCGGTGGACCTGTCGCTGGATACGGCCACCGTCGCCGAGAGCGCCGGGGCCGTCACCGTCACCGCCACCCTGGACGCGCCGGCCACGCAGGGCGGCATCGGCGGTTTCCTGACCGCGGGCGCGGCCGGCACCGCGACCGCAGACGTCGACTTCGCCATGCCGCTGAGCATCTTCATCCCCGACGGGCAGCAGTCCGCGGCGGCCACCATCTCGATCACCGACGACGACATCGACGAAGCAGACGAGACGGTGGTGATCTCGGCGCTGTTCGATGTGGGCACGGCCCTGCTGGAAGACACAGTCACGCTCACCATCACCGACGACGACACCGCCGCCACAGCCGGCGTGTCGGTCACAGACACCACGTCCCAAGACCCGCAGCAGGACCCGCCCGGCCTGCCGCCCATCGCCGCCCGCTACGACGCCAACGGCGACGGGGCGATCGACGGGTCGGAGTACCAGCAGGTCAAGAACGACTGGCTCTCAGACAAGATCACCTACGCCCAATTCCTGGAAGTCGTCAGGATCTACCTCAAGTCCGGCTGACCGCGCCCCGGTGTGCCCGTGGTCGGCGGCGGCAGCGCGACCCGCGCCGACAGCTCAGGCCGGGGTGAAGGCTAGGTGGGCCTCGCGCAGGCCGTGGACGAATGCGTTCGACATCTCCACCTGGGGCGCGCCCTCGATGCGCTCGATACCGGCCACACGCGTCAGCAGGCGCTCGAAGAAGACCTGAATTTCCAGGCGGGCCAGGGCCGCGCCGAGGCAGAAGTGGGTGCCGAACCCGAAGGCGATGTGGTTGTTGGGGTGGCGGGCCACGTCATAGGTCTCGGGATGGTCGAAGTGGCGGGGGTCCCGGTTGGCCGACGCATACATCATGACGATCTGGTCTCCCTTCCGGATCGTCCGGCCGTGCAACACGACCTCCGCGGTGGCAACCCGGCACATGTTCTGGATGGGCGTGACCCATCGGATGAACTCCTCCACCGCGGTCTCCAGGTCGGCTCCCGCCTTCAGGGCCGCCCAGGCTCCGGGCCGGTCGGCCAGGTCCAGCAGCGTGCGGGCGATCACGGTGCGGGTGGTCTCGGCCCCGCCGTCGAGCAGCAGCAGGCAGTCCGACATGATCTGGGCCAGCCCGAAATCCGAGCCGCCCACCTGCCCATCGCCGTCGGACTCGGCTTCGATCCAGCGGGACATCACGTCATCCGCCGGGCACCCCTGCTTCTGTTCGTACAGTTCGCGGCAGGCCGCCCTGAACTCCAGATTGGCCTCGCGGCCTTCCGGGTTCTGGTACCGGGGACCGCCGCCCAGCGAGATGGTCGCCTCCGACCAGTGTTGGAGCTTCGGCCAGAGGTCGTCGTCGAAGCCGAGCAGGAAGCCGATCATCTTCGCGGGCAGGGGAGCGGCCAGCTCTCCCACGATCTCGGCCCGGCCCTGCTCGATCACAGGGTCGAGCAGCCCGTCCACGATCTCGGTGATGTGGTCCCGCCACTGCTGCACGGCCCTGGGGGTGAAGCGCCGCGACACCAGCGATCGCCGGGCCTGGTGCAGCGGGTCGTCGGTGCCGATGATCGACTGGTCGGCGGGGATGTTGGGGCGGTAGCCGCCCTTGGCGCGGTCGGAGTTGATGAACCGGCGCTTG
This sequence comes from Candidatus Aldehydirespirator sp., assembly GCA_965203635.1. Lineage (GTDB taxonomy): Bacteria > Actinomycetota > Acidimicrobiia > Acidimicrobiales > Aldehydirespiratoraceae > Aldehydirespirator. The sequence goes on along the minus strand of OZ241903.1, from coordinate 56,238 downwards.
TCCTTCTCGACCGCGACGATGTCGTCGTAGCGGGTGATCCCCCACAGCTCGTTGATGTCGTCCCAGTGGCACGGCGAGTTCTCCCGCAGCCAGGCGTAACGGGAGTACGGGTCGTTCACGTAGAAGTCGCCGTCGAGGATGTCCAGCGGCCGGGGATCGATGGGTGTGACGCTCATTGCAGCCGTGATCCTACGTGTGGGGCGGTCACGGGAAGACGTTGCGCAGAACCGTCCACAGCACGATCAGGCCCGAGATGGCGACCGGCACGGGGATGGCTATGACCAAGGTCCAGGTCAGATACCGGATCCACGCGGGCCGGTCGGCGAAGCGTCTCTGATGGAAGGCGGCGTCCAGGTGGTCGACCTCGCTGTCGGGCCGTTCCAGGCCGAGCACGTCAGCCGCGAGATCGGCGACCTCGGAACGCACTACCAGCACAGCGGGGCGGTAGGTGACGTGATGGGGAGCGACTTCGGTGGCCGGGTCCACCAGCACCACGGCCTCGTATCCCGCCTCTCGCAGCCGGGCCGCGGCCACGTTGGCCTCCCAGCGGGTGGCGTACTCGGCGATTGAAACCATGCCGGACAGCGGCCTCACTCCCACATCCTGCCCGATGGCGCGGCGGATAGCGTGCCGAGGGTGAGTCCAGCCGTCGCCGTCGCCGAACTCGTCAAGGACTACGGAGCGGTCCGGGCCGTCGACGGCGTGTCGTTCGAGGTGGAGCGGGGCGAGGTGTTCGCACTGCTCGGGCCCAACGGCGCGGGGAAGTCCACCATCGTGGAGATCCTCGAGGGGCACCGCACCCGGACCTCTGGCACTGCGCTGGTTCTCGACACCGATCCGGCGTCGGCCGGCGCCTCCTTCCGGGACCGGATCGGCATCGTGCTGCAGTCCTCGGGCATCGACCCCGAACTGACGGTGCGCGAGGCGATCGACTTCTACGGCGCCGCCTACTCGCGCCCCGTCCCGACCGGCGAGCTCATCGAGTTGGTGGAGCTGGAGGAGAAGGCCGACGCCCGCATCTCCACCCTGTCGGGAGGCCAGCAGCGCCGCATCGATATGGCCCTGGGACTTGTGGGCGACCCCGATGTCGTGTTCCTCGATGAGCCGACCACCGGCTTCGACCCCGCGGCTCGCCGGCGGGGCTGGGAACTGGTCGAGAGGCTCGCTTCGCAGCAGCGGGCCGTGCTGCTCACTACGCACTACCTCGATGAGGCTGAGACTCTGGCCGATCGTGTGGCGGTGCTGGCCGGGGGCCGCATAGTCGCCGAGGGCACGCCCGCGGAGTTGAGGGCCCGAGCGGGCTCGGCCCTGATCCGGTTCACCGTGCCCGACCGAGCCGAGCCGGTGGCCGATCTTCTGGCCCCGATCTCGGGTGCGATAGTCGGGCGGGACAGCCAGGTGGAGATCAGGACCGACGCTCCCACTGCCGACCTGGCCCACCTGACCGGGTGGGCCGCCGAGCGCGGGTTCGAACTCGAGGGACTGACCGTCTCGACGCCGAGCCTCGAGGATGTGTACTTGAGTCTTGTAGACGACGACGGTGACACGGCGCCGGATGAAGGGGACGGCGAGCCGTGAGGATGCTGTGGCGCTGCATCCGCATCCAGAACCGGATCTTCTGGCGGACTCCGGTCGCGGCCTTCTTCACGCTGGTGTTCCCCATCCTGATGTTGGTGCTGTTCACGGCCATCTTCGGCAACGACGAGTTCAACAGCGTCTATGGCCGGGTCAGCAGCAGCCAGTTCTACACGCCCGGTCTGGCCGTGTTCGCGGCCGCGTCGTCCACCTACACCGGTATCGGCATCAACCTGGCCAGCCGGCGCGAACTCGGCATCCTCAAGCGGGTGCGGGGCACGCCGCTGCCGCCCTGGCAATACCTCGGCGGAGTAGTGCTGTCGGCAGTATGGATCGCGGCGTTGGGAGTGATTGCGATGGTCGTTCTGGGCGTCGCGGTCTACGGCGTCAACATCGAGGCGGCCAAGATCCCGGCCATGCTCGTCACCTTCGTCGTAGGGGCGGCGTCGTTCGCCGCGCTCGGCCTGGCCCTCGCCTCGATAGCCCGGTCGGTGGCGATGGCGGTGCCCATGGCCAACGCCACCCTCCTGCCGATCGCCTTCATCTCAAATATCTTCGTCCCCTTCGGCACCGACACCCCCCGCTGGCTGGACCTGCTCGGCGACATCTTCCCCCTCAAGCACTTCGGGCTGGCCTTCGGAGAGGCCATGAACCCGTTCTCGGATGCCCCCGCCTTCGAGTGGCACCGGCTCGGCGTGCTGCTGCTCTGGCTGGCGGCCGGTGCGGCCGTTGCCGCGTGGAAGTTCAGCTGGGAGCCTCCTGTGATCTCCGGCCGATCCTCCCGGCGCCGCCGCCGACCCGTCCCGGAGCCTGCCTAGCTGAGCCCTTCAATCGAACTTCCGGCGGTAGAGGGCGATTATTCCCCCTAGGGGCCGGCAGTTGGTGGGAGTTGGGCGCCGGCGCGCCGCGGACCCTCCGCTCGGCCTCTAGCATCGCCGGATGGTCGACTACGACGAGTTCGGGTTGTTCGCCGAGAACGCCGCCGAATACGGCCTGGAATGGTCCGGTCCGCCCACCGTCCGGCGGGAATCAGTGGCGCTGCCGTCGGGGCTGCGATTGTCGGCACTGGTGTGGGGCACCACCGAGCCGGAGCTGGTGCTGATCCACGGCGGCGCCCAGAACGCCCACACCTGGGACACGGTGGCGCTGGCTCTCGGACGGCCACTGGTGGCGGTGGACCTGCCCGGCCATGGACGCTCCGACCACCGGCCGGCCCACAACTACGGGCCGACCTCGATGGCCGACGACGTTGCCGTTGCGGTCGAGGTACTGGCGCCGGGAGCCGAGGCGGTGGTGGGCATGTCTCTGGGCGGACTCACCGCCATGTGCCTGGCCGCCGACCACCCCCACCTGGTGCGCCGCCTGGGGGTGGTCGACGTGACGCCGGGAACCGACCACCAGAAGGCCGAGCCGATCATCGCCTTCGTCGACGGCCCAGAGCACTTCGACAGCTTCGAGATGATCCTCGAACGCACCATTGAGCACAACCCCACCCGCAGCGAGTCCTCGCTGCGCCGGGGCGTGCTGCACAACGCCCACGAGATGGCCGATGGGCGCTGGACCTGGAACTACGACCGGATGCGGGACTGGGAGTCGGGCGACGGGGCTGAGATGACGTTCGAAGGCTTGTGGGAGAAGGTCTCTGCCATCGCCGCCCCGATCGCGCTGTGGCAGGGCGGTGCGTGGAGCGTGGTGGACGACGCCGATGTGGCCGAGTGGATGCGAAGGCAGCCGGCAACGGTGCACCAGGTGGTGGACGGCGCCGGCCATTCGATCCAGGGCGACCGCCCCTTGGAGCTGGTCGAGTTGATCGAGGACCTCCTGGCCCGACCGGCCGGTTAGCCCTCCTCGGCGTAGCCGGACTCGTCGAACAGGTAGCCGCCCGGGGTCATCTCCAGGCGGTGACGGGGACCGGGTACCGAGGTATCGCCGGTGGCGTAGCCCGCGTCGCCGTGCCACAACGAGATCGGTCCGTGCTCGCCGTTCCCGATGCGGGTCTCGTAGCGGCGGGGACGGCGGCGGGCCAGGGCCGCGAGCGTCTCGGCCACGGTGGCGAAGCTGCTGATGGTGTGCAGCGTCACCCAAGTGGGGGCGATCAGCTCGATCTCGCCGGCGTCGCGGCGTTGCATGGCATCGGCGGGTGTCATCCACTCGTGGTGGACGATCTCGCCGTCGTCGATGGAGACCTCGTCGGCGGGCGCCTGGGCCGCGAAGAACCACGTCGCGAAGCGCTTGGGGGCGATCGGCGGCGGGATCCAGTAGGAGAAGTGCACGAGGTCTTCAGGGTCGAGCACGATGGCAGCTTCCTCGTGGGCCTCGCGGGCCGCCGCGTTGCGGGCGGCCGCGATCAGGTCGCTGGTGCCGTCATGGTCGCCGTCGTCGATGCGGCCGCCGGGGAACACCCACATCCCGCCGAAGGCGAGGCGGGAGTTCCTGCGCAGCATCAGCGACTCAGGACCGCCGGGACCGTCGCGCAGCACGACCACGGTGGCCGCCGGTATCGCGGGCGCCTCGCCGTCGCGCTCGAACTGCTTGCGCCACTCCTCGAAGAGCCAGACCTCCCGGCGGAACGCCGCCTGCGCCCGGTCGCTGATCGAGTCCGTCAGGTCGCTCACCTGATCACGCCTCCTGGGCGCGGGCGCCGGTCGAGTCCGCCTGGGGGCTGCTCACCTGATCACGCCGTCGGCTCGGAGCCGGTCGATGCTGTCTGTCAGGCCCAGTTCTTTCAGCACCTCGTCGGTGTGCTGGCCGTGGGTCGGAGACGACGGCTGGCGCAACTCGGTCGGAGTGGCGGAGAAGCGGGCGGCGGGCCGGGGCTGGCGGACTCGGCCCATCACCGGGTGGTCGTGCTCTTCGAACAGCTGGTTGTGAACAGCCTGCGCCTCGGCGGCGACGTCCTCCACGCCGAGCACGATCCCGAACGGAACCTCGTGGCGGTCCAGTGCTTGCTCCGCCTCGGCAACAGTCATGGCGGCCGCGGTGGCGTGGACCGCCCGGAACACCTTGCTGGCGTGCTCCTTGTGGCGCTGCCGGTCGCGCATGGTGGCCACGCGGGGGTCGCTCGAGTCCACGCCGAACGCCTTGGCCATGCCGTGGAACTCGTCGTCGGTCACCGCGGCCACGACCACATGCCCGTCGGCGAGGGCGATGGCCCGCTGGTGGGCCGAGAACGACTGGGCAAGGTGACGCTGGTCGTTGTCCAGCGCGACCTCGTGAGCGGCCGAGTCGGCGAACAGGAAGGCCACCGAGGCGTCCAGCATCGCCAGCTCGACGTGCTGGCCGCTTGCGCCTCGCTCGCGGGCGAGGAGCGCGGCGGTGATGGCTTGGGCGGCGGTGTAGGCGGTGACCTTGTCGGCCGCGGCCTGGCGAAGGAACCGGGGGGATTCGTCGTTGATGCCCGTCTGGTTGCCGACCAGCCCCGACTGGGCCTGGATCACCGAGTCGTACACCCTCCTGTGGGCGTAGGGGCCGTCGGGGCCGAACCCCGAGAGCGAGGCGTAGACGATGTCGGGGTTGCGGGCCGAGACGTCGCCGTAGCCCAGACCGAGCCGCTCGACCACCCCCGGGCGCATGTTCTGCATGAACACGTCGGCGTCGGCGGCGAGGTCGAGCACGATGGCGCGACCCTGCGGGTGGGTGCAGTCCACCGCTATCGAACGCTTGCCCCGGTTGCACATCTGGAACAGCGCCGAGATACCGCCCGACGCCACGCCCACATAGCGGCCCTGATCCCCGAAGCCGGGCTCCTCCACCTTGATGGCCTCGGCGCCCTGGTCGACGAGAAGGCCCACCGCCAGGGGACCGGTGACGGCCACGCACATCTCCACGATGCGAATGCCGTCGAGGGGTCCGGGCACTGGTCTCTCGATCCTCGCTCAGGGGTGGCCGGCCGGGGTTCAGCCTTGGTCGGCCGAGTCGGCACTGGCGGGCGTGTCGGGTGCCGGGACGCCGTCGAACCAGCTGGCTTCCTCGACCAGTGACCGGCTCCGCCAGCCCTCCGAGGTGCGCACCAGTTCGTGGTGGTACCAGCCGCCGGTGGCCCACATCGGGCTGTCGGGCAGCTTCAGCGGGTTGTAGACCATGGCCACAACCTTGGCCTCGTCGCCGTCGATGGCGATGTCGATGTTGGAGACCAGATGCTGCATGGTCTCGAACATCGGCATGACCTGCGAGAGGAAGCCGACGACGGTGTCGAGGTCGCCGGCGATGCCGCCGACCTGGGTGTAGTCGATGTGGGCGTCGGGGGTGAAGACGCTGCGGTAGAGGTCCCAGTCCTTCCGGTCGACCGCTCGGGCGTAGCGGGTCAGCAGGTCGGTGATCTCGGCCCGGTCGACAAGGGTCTGCACATCCATGGCCCCAACGATACGGGTGTGCCTCAGCTTCGGGATGCGTGCCCAGGATCGCACAGGGCGGATCGCTGATTTATAGATATTTCTGTGATCTTTTAGGTTGTGTTGTCATAGGGAGTGGGTAGAGTGGCAGCCATGGAACGAACAGGTGTTCTGAACGGCTGGGGCGAGTCCGGTGGCGGGTTGGCGGTGGGGGAGGTTGGTTGCTCGAATGGCAGCGAGGTGGACCGGGGACCTTCGGTGCGGGTCCTGCTCGAGGCGGTATGCGAGGCCTTGCGGTCAGTCACATTGGAGGGATTGGACGAAGACGAGCTGTGCCGGGTGGTCGCTGGCGTCGGCCGGGTGACGGCTCTGGCTGATGCTCTGACGCTGAGGGCTGCGAGTGGGTTGGAGAATCTGAGGGCAGGTTCGGCGCGAGAGGCGCTGGTGGCCGGGGCGAAGCTGTCGGGCCGGGCGGCCAAGCGAGTGACTGAGGCGGCTAGGCAGGTCGAGGAGATGCCCAACGTCGGGCGGATGGTGGATTCGGGGGAGTTGACGCTTGAGAGCGTGTTCGCCCTGGGTTCGGCGGCCAGGCAGTGCGGCGCTGCGCTTGTGGACGGCTCGGACGAACTGCTGTACCAGGCCTCCACACGGGATGCTGGGTCGTTCAGCCGGGTGGCTCGGCGGTTCGCCCAGCGCCATGACCCGTCGGCGGGAGGCGACCTGCTCAAGGGTCAGCGCAACAGCCGGAAGGCCGACCTGTTCGTCGGCGGTGACGGCATGGGTGTGCTCCACGGTGAGATGGACCCGGTCAGCTTCGGTGTGTTGGAGCAGGCGGTGGACGAGCGCAAGGACTACCTGTGGCGCAAGGACGGTGGCCGGGACGGGACTCCCGACGCAGTGCGCAACAACGGTCAGCGGACGATGGACGCCATCTTCGAGCTATGCACCGGGCTGGACGCTATGACTCACGAGCCTCTCGCGGTTGACGACGGCCCGCGGGGTTCGCGGCGCCTGCCGCCGGGGCGGATCATCGCCGTAACCGCGGGCGTGGTGGACGGCACCGACCCCGACGGGTCATGCGAGATCATCGGAGTCGGTCCGGTGCCCCCGACGGTCCTCGACAGCATCTCGCCCGATGTCCGGCTCGTTGGCGCCATATTCGGCGGGGACGGCCAACCGCTGTGGCTGGGTCGCATGGAGCGGCTTGCCAACAGTGCCCAGTATGTGGCGGTCGCGCTACGGGACCGGGGCTGCGTGCTGTGCCGGGCCCCGATGCACCGATGCAGGCTCCATCACATTGACGAACACTGCGCCGACGAAGGCCCGACGGACATCGAGAACCTCGCGGCGCTATGCAACAGCTGTCACCTGTGGCTGCATCGGACCAACCGGCGTGTCGTGCGAGACGTCGACGCCCATGGCGTCATCGCTTGGACTACGGCTCTCCGAAGCCCTAATCCCGGCGGCAGGGGAGCGGACCACGCTGCTGCTGAGCCGCCAGACAGGCTGAATGGCCGCGCCGGCCACGAGCAGGCTCGGGTGCGGAAGGCCGACGAGGTCGCAGTTGGGGCCGGTGTCGCAGGGCGCGACCCGCCCGGTGCCGGGTGAGGGCAGCGGCCGTGCGGTTTGACGAGGGCGGCGACCGGCTCGTCTCAACTGGCGGCGACCATCGTCGCTCAACCCGCTCGAGTCGAAGTCCCGCCTTTGCCAACGGCTCTGCGGGGTCACCGAACCTTCGAGTCTCAGCCGCTACCTTCGATCACATCGGTGAGCCGCATCTGAATCCCCGGCGGGCAAGGCCCACGGCGGCATGCGGAGCACCCGAAGCCGCGAGAAGAATCAGAGCCTGGAGACGACTGTGTCACCACCACAACAGCAACTGACTACCGCGACCCTCGATCCCGTCCCGGCTCGGCAGGTGGACGACGTGCCGGTGGCCGAGGAGATGAGCGACTCGTTCCTCGCCTACGCCCTGTCGGTCATCACCTCCCGGGCCATCCCCGATGTGCGAGACGGCCTGAAGCCGGTGCAGCGCCGCGTCCTGTGGTCGATGCTGCAGATGGGCCTGCGCCCGGGCACTCCGTACCGCAAGTCGGCTCGCGTCGTGGGCGACACGATGGGCCGCTACCACCCCCACGGCGACGCCGCCATATACGACACCCTCGTCCGGATGGGCCAGGACTTCAGCCGCATGGTGGCGCTGGTGGACCCGCAGGGCAACTTCGGCAGTCTCGACGACCCGCCGGCCGCGGCCCGGTACACCGAATGCCGCCTCAGCGATGCGGCCATGGACATGGTCGGGGAACTCGACGAGGACACCGTCGACTTCCGCCCCACCTACGACGGCGAGGACACCGAACCGGTCGTCCTCCCCGCCGCGCTGCCCAACCTGATCGTGAACGGCACCGCCGGCATCGCGGTGGGCATGGCCACCAACATGGTGCCCCACAACCTGGCCGAGGTCGGCGAGGCCATCGAGTTGGTGATGAGCAAGCAGCCAGGCGAAGCCGCAGCAGAATCCAAGCCGGCCCGGGCAGGCAGCACGCAGGGTCGCAAGCGCCGGTCGCGGCCGACGACCGACGAGCTCATGGACGTGGTTCCGGGACCCGACTTCCCCGGCGGCGGGATCGTGGTGGCCGACGACGGCCTTCGAGCCGCCTACGACTGTGGACGAGGAGCGGTGAGGGTGCGGGCACGGGCCAGCATCGAGTCCATCACCCGCCGCCGCCAGGCGGTCATCGTCACCGAGCTGCCCCACCTCGTAGGACCGGAGCGGGTGGTGTCGCGCATCACGGAGTTGGTGGGAGCTGGAAGGCTCACCGGGGTTTCCGGCATCGCCGACCTGAGCGACATGGACGGGCTGCGGCTGCAGATCGATCTGAAGCCGGGCTCGGACCCGGCGACGGTCCTGGGGGAGCTGTACCGGCACACTCCCCTGGAGGAGAGTCTGAACGTCAACAACGTGGTGCTGGTCGACGGTGTCCCCACCACAGTCGGGCTTCGGGAGCTCTGCGAGCACTACGTAGCGCACCGTCTCCAAGTCGTGGTGCGCCGTACCCGCCACCGCCTGCGGCGGGCCAGCGAGCGTCTGCACATCGTGGACGGCCTGATCGCCGCCCTCGACAACATCGACGAGGTCGTGGCCCTGATCCGCGGCTCCAGGGACGCCACGGAGGCAAGGGCGGGGCTCATGGCCCGGTTCGGCCTGACCGAAGTACAGGCAAACCACATCCTCGACATGGCGCTCCGGCGGCTCACAGCCCTGGAGCGCGAGAGACTGGATGCGGAGGCCGAAGGCCTCAGAGCCGACATCAGTGACTTCAAGGAGATACTCGCCAGCAACCGCAGGCAACGGGCCATCGTGCGCAAGGAGTTGCGGCGGATCGTCGACGACCACGGCCGGCCGCGGCGCAGCCGGATGGTCACAGCCGAGGTCGCCGAACGCGAGCTGGCCGGACACTCGGGCGACGGGGATGCCTCGGCGGCCGCACCAGACCCAGCCGATCTCGGGCCTGATCTGCCGTGCGTGGTGACCGTGTCCACCAGCGGCCATATCGGGCGGGCATCCCTGAAGGGAGATCGGCGGGCATCACCCGGACGCCACGATCTGATCGCGGCCAGGGTCGTGGCCTCTACCGGAACTCCCGTGGTCGTGGTGACCAGCGCGGGGCGTGCGCTCAGCGCGCGCGGCGCGGAGATCCCGGAGGCGAACAACCGCGTCCGCGGCGCGGACGTCTCATCCGTCCTCGATCTGGACGCCGGCGAGCAAGTCCTGGCCCTCGTCGCAGCAGGCAGCGACCGGCTTGTCATGGTGACGGCAAGCGGCGGTATCAAGCGGATCGAGGCCGACGAGGTGCTCGGCGTGGCTCCGGGGGCGTCACTGGTCTCGCTGGGTGCCGGAGACAGGCTGGCCTGCGCCTTCACCGCCCCCGACGACGTGGACCTTGTGCTGGCGGCCGATGACGGGAGAGCGCTGCGCATGGCAGCCTCGTCGGTTCGGGTGCAGCGGCGCGCCGCGGCGGGCATGGCCGGTATCAAGCTGCGCGACGGCTCGGTGCTGGTGGGCGCGGGAGCCGTGATCGGCGACCCGGTGCTGACGGTAGCAACGAGCACGACGGGTTCCGGGAGCGGTGTCAAGGCCACGTACTGCTCGGAGCTGCCGACGCAGGGCAGGGGAGGCCAGGGCGTGCTCGTTGTGAAGCTTCAGCCCGGGGAGTCCGTGGTCGCCGCGGCAGTAGGGGCCGCCGACGGCATGCTGGCCTTGATGGGTCAAGACGACAATCCCCGCAAGATCGACCCCCACCCTGTACCGGTACGGATCGAGCCCACGGCCCGCTATCGCTCACCCCAGCGCCTCGAGCGCCGCATCCATGTGCTGGCGCCGGGAAGGTGGTGATTCCGGTGGCCGGGTCAACCCAGTCGACGAGAAGTTCGGGTGCGGTCGAGGTACCACTGTTGCCGGGAATCGAGATGGAGTCTCCGGTCGAGCCAGAAGCTGCTGGCCGTGCCGGCAATGGGTCCAACGGGGCGTCGACCCGCTCTACGGACACATATGACGCCGACTCCATAGAGACGCTCGAGGGTCTGGAAGCTGTTCGCAAGCGCCCGGCCATGTACATCGGCGGCAACGGGTCCGAGGGCCTCATGCATCTCGTCTGGGAGATCGTCGACAACGCTGTCGATGAGGCCGCGGCGGGCTTCGGCAAGAAGGTGGATGTCACGCTGCGCCGCGACGGGTCGATCGAGGTGTCGGACAAGGGTCGGGGCATTCCCGTCGACAAGCACCCCGACCGCGACGTGTCGGCCCTGGAGGTGGTGTTCACCGAGCTTCACGCGGGCGGCAAGTTCGGCGAGGGCGCCTACAAGGCCTCCGGCGGGCTGCACGGCGTGGGGGCGTCGGTCGTGAACGCCCTGTCCACCCGACTCGATGTCGAGGTGCGTCGAGACGGGTATGTCAACGAGTTGAGCTTCAAGGATCAGGAGCCGGGCCACTTCGTCGGAAACAAGTTCGACCCCGGTAGCGACGTCCGTCCCTCGACGCGGCGAACCAAGGCAACCGGCACGAAGGTGAAGTTCTGGCCGGACAGGGCCCTCTTCCATCCGGACGCACGCATCGACGCCGACGAGGTGCGCAGCCGGGTCAAGCAGATGTGCTACCTGGTGCCTGGCTTGAGGATGACGGTTACCGACAACCGGTCCGGTGAGAGCGGCGAGCCCTTCGAATTCGTGAGCAGGGGTGGCCTCGCCGACCTGATCAAGGAGCGTTCGGAACGATCTGGCGGGGATACCGTCAGCGGCGTCATCGCGATCAACGGCATCGAGCGCTTCACGGAGAAGGTGCCCGTCGACGGCAAGATCACCGAGGTCGAGAGAGAGTGCACCGTCGACATCGCGCTCCGCTGGATGTCGGGATACGACAGCGATGTCGAGTCGTTCGTGAACACGATCCCCACCAGTTCCGGCGGCACGCACCTCGCCGGGTTCGACAAGGCGCTGACGCGGGTGGTCAACGGCGTGCTGCTCAAGGACAATCGCAAGCTGGCAAGGCTGGCCCGTGACAGCAGTGGGGCGGGCACCAGGAACGGCAAGAGCAGCGCGGCCAAGACCAATGCGACCAAGGACGATGTGCGTGAGGGTCTCATCGCGGCGGTCAAGGTGAAGTTCTCCGAGCCGCAGTTCCGGGGCCAGACCAAGCAGGAGCTGGGCACTCCCGCGGTTGAGGGCATCGTGGCCCGAATCACCTACGAGCAGCTCAAGGAGTGGTTCGAGCCGGGTGGCGGTCCTCGCTCGCAGGTGAAGGCCATCGGCGACAAGGTGGCTGCTGCAGTGGTGAACCGCGTCGCCTCCAAGCAGATGCTCGACACCAAGCGCAAGGCGGCCAGTCTCGGCTCGACCGGCATGCCGGACAAGCTGGCCGACTGCCGGGTCCACGGCGACGGGGCCGAACTGATCCTGGTGGAGGGCGACTCGGCGGCGGGCCCGGCCAAGCGGGGCCGCGATTCGGAGTTCATGGCCATCCTTCCGCTGCGGGGCAAGATCGTGAACGCAGCCAAGGCAAGCCCCAAGCAGGTGCTCGACAACGCCGAGGCGCAGGCGATCTTCACCGCCATGGGCGCAGGCGCGGGCGACGCCTTCGACATCGAGGCCGCTCGCTACGGCCGGATCGTCATCCTGTGCGACGCCGATGTCGACGGCAGCCATATCCGCTGCCTGCTGCTGACCCTCATCCACGGGTACATGCGAGAGATGCTTGTTCAGGGCCGTGTCTTCTCGGCCCAGCCGCCGCTGTACACCGCGAGGGTCGGGGACCGGACCTACCGGGCCTATTCGGACGAGGAGCGAGACCGCATCACCGGCGAGCTCTGCCGGGGCAAGCGCAGGCCTGAGAACTTGAAATGGCAGCGCTTCAAGGGATTGGGGGAGATGAACACCGACGAACTCCGGCACTGTGCGCTCGATCCCGCGACCCGCACCCTGCGTCGCCTCACCATGGCCGACGCCCAGCAGGCCGACGCCGCGGCGGAGATGTTCGATGTCCTGATGGGCAGCGACGTGGCGGTGCGCCGCGACTACCTGGTCGAGAACTCCTCCCTGGTGGACGAGGCGACCCTCGACATCTAGCGCACGCCCGCTCGGGTCGGCGGCTTGCGCATCCGTGCCGCTGTCTCACCCATGAACTAGAACGGCGGCATGCAGCTCGAGTTCGATCCGGCCGACATGCTCGACCCGGCCGGCGTCGGAGCGGTCGGAGAGGACGGTCGCCCGAGCCCGCCCGAGAGGCTCTCACCGTCGGGGGCGGCGACGTTCGAGCAGTGCCCCCGCCGCTGGCGATTCCGCTATGTGGACCGTCTGCCCGATCCCCCGGGCGAGGGCGCTCTGGTCGGCACGTTCGCCCATCGAGTGCTCGAGCACCTCATGCAGCGGCATCCGGGCCGGCGGACCAAGGACGACGCTCGCCGGATTGCCCGGGCATCCTGGCCAGAGATGTCGGGTAGCGACGACTACCGCGACCTGAAGCTCGACGACGAGCAGGCGCTGGAGTTCCGCTGGAAGGCTTGGCGGGCGATCGAGGGGCTGTGGGCGCTCGAGGACCCGTCCGGTGTGGAAGTGCAAGCCACCGAGCAGCAACTGTCGGTGACGCTGGACCGAGTGCCCTTCCGGGGCGTCGTGGACCGAGTCGAATCGGAGCCGGAGGGCCTCGTGATCAGCGACTACAAGTCGGGCCGGGCGCCCACACCGCGGTACGCGCCCAGTCGACTCCAGCAGGTGCTGCTCTATGCGGCCGCGGTCGCGGCTGAGACGGGCGAGCGGCCGGTGAGGGCGCAGCTGCTGTACCTGGGCCAGAAGATCGTGGCCACAGCGGTGACCCCCGTTGAGATCGAGGGGGCCGTGGAGCAACTGACATCGACATGGAACGCGATCGGGGACGCGTGCCACGCCGATGACTTCTCGGCCCGGCCAGGACCGCTGTGCGGCTACTGCCCGTACGTCGAACGCTGCCCCGAGGGTCAGGCCGAGAATCGCCGGCGATCAGAGATGCGTGAAGCCGAGGACGAGTACCTGGTGAAGCTCGCCGGCTAGCGGGAGCGGCGCTTCCACGCCCTCCAGAGCAACCCGAGGACCACCAGGCCCACCGCGGCGCCCAGCACCGTTGAGATCCCGACCGAGTACAGCAGCCTCTCGCTCCAGGCGCTGGGTGGATCGGGAGCGATTCCGGGACCCGGTGGCGGAGGGGGCTCGCCGTGGCTCGGTCGCGGCGAGTCGATCACAGGGTCGAGGAGGGTGTCGACGACCGAGGACCCGTTCCCGTGCGGCCGGTAGCGGGGTTGGTCGCGCTGGGGGTCATAGGCCATTGCGATCCTCCGGTCCTGGTGTGCCGATCACTAGATCGTAGAGGAGATCGAACTCGGCGCAAGCCTCGGATGCACCTCGACGGGGTGGCAGGGCGTGAATGGGACGCGAGCGAGCGGCGGCCTCTGCCACCGCGGCCCGCAAGCGGACCGCAGGCAGCACCAGCTGCCCGTGGTCGGCGATGAGCTGCTCGTTCCAGTAGCGGGAATCCCGGGTGCGAGCGAGGCGGTTGACGGCTACTCCCGCAACTCGGAGGCCGGACGGCTTCCTGGCTGCGACGCGTTCGATGGTCCGCATGATCTCGCTGACCCCGTCGGAGGCCCACGCGCTCGGCTCGGTGACTACCAGGGCTGCGTCTGCGGCGAACAGGGCGTTGATGGTCAAGAGTCCGAGCGACGGGGGACAGTCGATCAGCACGAGGCTCTGGTGGCCCGACAGAGCCACCCGGAGGCGGTCCTGGGCACCGACTGGGTCGGAGAGCAACTGCCGCTCCCGGCCCGCCAGCGCCGGAGTGGATGCCACAACCGTCGGAGGCAGACCCTTGTCGTCGGGCCATCCCGACGGAACGGCCAGGTTCGCGACGACTCCAGGCCGGTCGGACGCCAGAGCTTCGTCCACGTTGGTGTCGGGTGCCCACAGCCCGAGTCCGGTGGTTGCGTTGCCCTGAGGATCGAGGTCGATCACAAGGCTTGGAATCCGTCGTGCCCAGGCAGCCGACGCCAGTCCGAGCGCCGTGGTCGTCTTGCCGACTCCGCCCTTTTGGTTCACTAGAGCGATCACTGTCACGCCTGCACGGTAGCCAAGCGGGATGACGCCACGCGCAAGTTCGCGCCGAAGCCCCGCTTGACGGAGCACACTTGCTGCATGGCTGCACGCGGTCGTATTCCTCATGCGCTGATGCGGGCGGCCACGCGCTGGGTGCGCGACCTGCTGGCGGTGCGCAGCGCCTTCGCTGCGCTGGTGATGGCTGCTCTCGCCAGCCTCGTTGCCGGTCTGATCCTGGCCTCCATCACCGACACTCTTGAAGAATTGCCGGGTTTGTTGCTGCTGGTGCCGGCGGCGATCGCGGTGAAGGGCAACATCTTCGGGGCGCTGGGCAGCCGGCTCGGCACCGCCATCCACGCGGGCACATTCCGGCTGTCGAGCCGGCGGGACTCGGTGATGGCGCAGAACGCGGTCGCTTCTGTGGCGTTGAGCCTCGCGCTGGGTGTGGTGCTGGCCATCATGGCGAAGGTCATCGCGCTGGCCTTCAACGTCTCGCCGACGATGAGCCTCTCGGACTTCGTGGTGATCTCGGCGCTGGGGTGTCTGATCGCTGCCTTCGTCGTGCTGGCGATCACCCTGGCGACCACGGCCGGCGCAGTGCGTTTCGGCTGGGATCTCGACAACGTGGTCGCGCCGATGGTGACGGTCGCAGGCGATGTGGTGACCCTGCCCTCGCTGGTGGTGGCGGCCGAGCTCGCAGGGTTCGACATTCTCACGCCGTCGATGGCGTGGGTGCTGGGGGTCCTGGCCGCGTTGTCGGTGGCGTGGGGGCTGCGGAGCAGGCTGCTGGAGTTGCGCACGATCATGCGCGAGTCGATCCCCGTGTTGATCGCGGCGGGAATGCTCGACCTGGTGGCCGGGATCACGGTCGAGAAGCGCATCGAGGACTTCGTCACCTTCCCGGTGTTGCTCGTATTGCTGCCGGGCTACCTGGCCACGGCCGGAGCGCTCGGGGGAGTGCTGTCGAGCCGCCTGTCCACCAAGCTGCATCTGGGCCTGGCCAGGCCCTCCGTGGTGCCCTCGGGGGAGGCAAGAGTCGATCTCGCCACCACTTTCGCGCTGTCGCTCCCGGTGTTCGCGCTGCTCGGCCTGGTGTCGTCGATGGCGGCCGGTCTGACGGGCCATGCCGGCCCTCCGCTGGCAGACCTGGTCGCGGTGGCTGTGCTCGGCGGCCTGCTGGCCACGGTGCTGATCGTGGTGGTCGCCTACTACGGAACGCTCGCGGCAGTGCGGTTCGGAGTCGACCCCGACACCTATGGCATTCCCATGGTCACCTCGTCACTGGACTTGGCCGGGGCGTTCACCCTGATCGTCTCGGTGGTCTTGGTTGGGGTTGTCTGATGGGCACGGCGTTGCGCTTGAGACCTACGATGATTCCAGGAGGGACCTGATGGAAGACAGACCTCGCAATCTGCGGGAGATGCTGGCCGAGGCCAAGGACACCTCCGAGTTGATGGTGGACCTGGCCTACGCCGCGCTCTACTTCGGCGATCCCGACATGGCCGACGAGGTGGGCGCGCTCGAGGAGCGGATGAGCCACCTGGTGCAGGACATGAGGGCGGTGTGCATTCTGGCCGTGCGTCACCCGCGCGATGCCGACGGCATGTCGTCGGTGCTGCAGGTGGTTTCCGCCATCGAGCGCATCGCCAACGACGCGGTCGATATTGCCCGCATCGTCACCCACCGGGTCGGCATACCGGCAGAGCTCGTGGCCGACCTGAGTGCGGCCGAGGAGGTGTCTCACCGGGTGCTGGTCTCGGACGGATCGCTTCTCGCCCACCGCCGCCTGGCCGACCACGAGATGCCGGCCAAGATGGGTATGCGGGTGATGGCGGTGCGCCGGGAGCGCGAGTGGATCACCGATGTGGGAGGCGACACGGTCCTCGTCCCGGATGACGTGCTGTTTCTGCGGGGATCGCCTGACGGCATCGACGAGTTGCGAAGCCTGGCCGGGTCTCCGGACTGGATGCCGCCGGAGGAGCCCGACGGTCCGGTCGCCACAGACCTCGACCGTGCGGTGGATGTGCTGGTGGAGATGAAGGACCTCTCGGAGGTGGCCGTGGGCCTGGCCTACTCGTCGCTGGTGCTGCGGGACGAGAGCCTTGCCGCTGAGGTGCGTCACCTCGAGGATCGCCTCGATGAGATGAAGGACCGCTTGGAGGAGTGGGTACTGCGCGCCGCTCGGGAGCACGTCGACCACTCAGGCCTTCGGGGATTGCTGCACCTGTCGCAGGCGGCGGAGGATCTGGGCGACCAGGCCCAGCAGATGGTGTGGATCATCGAGCGGCAGGAGCAGATCCACCCGATCCTGGCCGTCGCGCTCGGCGACAGCGACGAGGTGGTGGTGCACATACCGGTGGCGGAGGGGTGCGCGGTAGAAGGCAGGACGCTGGCCGACCTGAGGCTGAACATCGAGCCCGGCTTCACCGTGCTGGCCATCCGCCGCGGGGGCCAGTACCGCTACCGGCCGCGCGGCGAGGTGCGGCTTGAGTTCGGTGATGCTCTCATCGCCAGCGGCCCCGACGAGGGACGCGACCACCTGGCCGAGATGTGCGGATGGCGGCTCATCAACAGGGACGACGACACGGCGATGGTCTTCGAGCCGTTGGAGCCGAGCCTGCCGACTGCCTAGCCGCCCGGCGGTGACGCCGAACCGGCGCGGCGCGCTGAAGTGCGCTGCGGCGCTAGCTTCACCGGCCATGGCGACTTCCGCCGGCCGGCTCTGCCTGCTCACCGTTCACGCCCATCCCGACGACGAGGCGTCCAAGGGCGCGCCCACGGTGGCGCGTTACCACGCTGAGGGGGTGCGCACCGTGCTGGTGTGCTGCACGGGAGGAGAGGAGGGCGAGATCCTCAACCCGGCGCTGGACAAGCCCTCGATGGCCGAGAAGCTGGCCGAGATTCGAGCCGAGGAACTGGCCCGGGCCGCGGCCGTGATCGGCTACGACGAAGTGGTGATGCTCGGATATCGCGACTCCGGAATGGAGGGGTCGGAGGCCAACGCCCACCCCGACTGCTTCGCCAACGCCGACCTGGATGAGGCGGTCGGCCGTCTCGTGTCGGCGATACGCCGGCACCGGCCCCAGGTGATCGTGACCTATCCCGAGGATCAGGGCGGCTACATGCACCCGGACCATGTGCGGGTCCACGACATCTCGATCCCTGCCTTCGAGCGCGCCGGCGACGCCCGGTACCGTCCCGACCTCGGCGAGCCCTGGTCGCCTGCCAAGCTCTACTACACGCTCTGGTCACGCAAGCGCATCGAGGGGCGGCACCAGGCGTTCCAAGACCTCGGCTTGAAGTCGCCGTACAGCGACTGGTGGTTCAAGCGCCCCTCCACCGACGACCAGATCACCACCCAGGTTCCCGTGGACGGGTTCATCGACGCGCGCATCGAGGGACTGCTGGCCCATGCCACCCAGATCGATCCCGAGTCGACCTTCTGGTTCGGGTTGCCCCCGGAGGTTGAGCGTTCCATACACCCCTACGACGACTATGTGCTGGCCCGCGGCCCCCGCCCCGCGGATTTGCCCGAGCGCGACCTGTTCGAGGGTTTGCGGGCCGGGGCGGCCGGCGAGTCCCATTGATATGGCGCTAGAACCTCTCAGCGAGGGGTGGTTGGAGGCCGTGGCGGCCGAACTGGAGGCGGTCGACGAGCCCGGCTCGGCCGACGGCGTGGCCCAGATCGTCGTGAGCGGCTCGCCTGCCGGCGCAACTCCCTTTCATGTCGTGGTGGCTGATGGCCGTGTGGGAGTGGTGGCAGGGCGCCACCCGGAGCCCGACATGGTGCTGTCCGGGTCATACCCCGACTTCGTGCGGGCCTGGGAGGGCGAGCTGTCCGTGGAAGCGGCCTACATGTCGGGACGGATGAAGCTCGAGGGCGACCAGGTCCTGCTGTTCGACGGCTGGCGCCCCCTTCTGCGGTCGTCCCAGCTCCGGGCAGCCCTCGCCCCTCTGCGCTGAAGCCCGCAGATTCGGCGGGCATGCGCGCCTTGCCCCTCTGCGCTGAAGCCCGCAGATTCGGCGGGCATGCGCGCCTTGCCCCTCTGCGCTGAAGCCCGCAGATTCAGATGCGGTGCCTGGCCCTCCTCTGGGCGCTACGCAGCGCGCGGTAACCGACCAGTACGGCTCCGGATTGCTGGAGCATCTCGGTTGCCTCGGCAGACAGGGCAAGGGCGAGGTCGTCCACCCGGCCGGCAGCTGCGGGATCGATGGCGTGAATCTCAGGCTCGTCCAGGGCCGGGTGCAGCGACAACTCGGTGACTCCCGGACTCAGATCGCCCAGCTGCTCGACCACATGACGGCGAGCGTCGCCCCGGACGAGCCGGAAGTGGTCCGGGAAGACGATGCCCTCGTCCGTCGCCAGCGACCGGAACGGGAATCCGGCCTTAGCTTCGGCGTCAGCACCCTCGAGCCGCACGGGCAGGTCGAACGAGACTGCCAGGTCCAGCAGCACGTCGAAGAACTCCGGGCGCTGCTGAAGGGCAGACAGGTGGGTGGTGAGGTGGGTTACGTCGAATCCCCACAGCACGGCTCGCTCGACCTGGGCCCGGCACTCCCGGCGGACCTCGTCGAGGTCCGCGTGGTCCCACAGGTCCTGCACCGTGCGGGGGAAGCCGCCGTCTCCGTCGAGCAGGCTCGGAGCGTTGGTGATCGGCCCCCACCGGAAGCAGTCGAGTTCGGAATTGAGCGTGAGGTGGACGCCCAGGTCCTCGCCCCGGTACAGCTCGGCGCCATGGCGGGCCCACGCGCCGGGCATGACGATCGTGCCGGTCGTGGCTGCGCCCTCGCGGAGGGCCTGATAGCCCCCGGCCGTGGAGGAGTGGGTGGTGCCGATCCGGTCCGCGCTGACGATCACGAGCCTCGCGTCGGCTGGGTGCCCGAGTCGCTCGACCAGCGATTCCACAACCCTGACGGTACCTCACACCGGCACGGTGCCGGTCGGGTGCCTGTGAGCAGGCGCGTCCGGGTCAGTCCAGCGGCACGTCGGGACCTCCACAGGCGCTCCACAGCCCCAGCCCTGAGGCGACGGCCTCCGCCTGCGCCCGGTCCAGTACATCGGCGTAGTGGTCGTTGGGGGGATAGCTCAGCACCGCGGCGTAGCCGGCCGCGACCAGCTCCAGGTTGACAAAGAGTCCGTCACTGGATCGCACGACGTAGCCCAGCAACCGGTCGTAGACATCGCGGGCCTCGACATCGCGCAACAGGGTGATCTCTGTCCCGGCGGGAAGCACTGCATCGAGGAAGCCTGACGCCTCCTTGCCGTAGCACTGCACCGGCCGGGTGGGTGCCACCGACTCGGGAGCGTCGACACCGATGAGGCGAACGGTCTCGGAACGCTCCCCGATCCTCGCGATGATCGTGTCTCCGTCGACGACCCGTTCGACGACCGCGTTCACCGCGTGGTGGTCGCGTGTGCCTGTGGAGGTGTCAGCGGGGCTGCCGGTGTCCGTTCCGCAACCGCTCGCAATCAGCAAGGGCGCGGCCGCTGCCAGCGCTCGGAGTGCTCGACACGTCATCGCGCCTGCCTCTCTTCAACGGGTCCTTCCACAAGATGGGGGCTGTTGCCATCTGGGGCCCGGCGGTCGGCAGCAGACCAAGGGCCGATAGGGCCACGCCCGGCGATCAGGCCGCGGCGGGCAGGTTGGGACTGGGGACGGTAGCGGTCTCCGCCTGACTGCGGGCTGCCTGCAGGGCCCGGCGGGCGCGGGCCACGCCGCGCCGGCCGATGGCGCATGTGGCGGGGTCGAGTTGCCAGCTGCTGCTCGGGTCGGCCTTCTCTGCGGGGACGATGTCGATTAGAACCAGTTGATCGGTCATGTAGACATATTGGCGAGGGGGTGTGACATCCTTTCGCCGTGACTCAGACTTCTGCCCAAAGACACGGCATCACGGTGCCCTTCGCCGGCCCCCTGCACACCCAGCGGGAGCGTTTCGAGGAGTTGGTCGACCTCGGCTACACCGATGTCTGGTCAGCGGAGGCCGACGGCTTCGACGGCCTCACCACCCTCACCCTCGCGTCGGTGTGGGCGCCCTCCCTGCGGCTGGGTACCGCCATCCTGCCCGTCTACACCCGCGGCCCCGCTCTGCTCGCTCAGTCGGCGGCGTCGCTGGCCTCGGCCGCGCCCGGCCGTTTCGTGCTCGGCATCGGCTCGTCGTCGGATGTGATAGTCGGTCGATGGAACGCAATGGCCTTCGACCGTCCCTATCACCGTGTGCGCGACACCATCCGCTTCCTGAGAGCGGCTATGAGCGGTGAGAAGGTCACCGAGGACTACGACACCTTCTCGGTGCGCGGCTTCCGGCTCGGCGTGAAGGTCGACGAGCCCGTCCCCATCTTCGTGGCCGCCCTGCGAGAGCGCATGCTGCGGCTGGCGGCACGCGAGGGCGACGGGGCCATCATCAACTGGCTGTCGGCTGAGGACGCAGCCCGGGTATGCGGCATCGTGAGGTCCGAGAACCCGGCAGCCGAGACAGTGGCCCGCATCTTCGTGCTGCCCACCCCGGACCGCGAGGCGGCCATGGCCGCGGGCCGGTTCATCCTGGCCGCGTACCTCAACGTGCCGGTGTACCGGGCGTTCCACTCCTGGCTCGGCCGCACGGACGCGCTCGGCGAGCATTGGACCCAGTGGGAGGCGGGCGACCGTCGAGGCTCTCTCGGGAAGATCCCCGAGAGCGTGGTCGATGAGCTGCTGGTGCACGGCTCGCCCGAGGAGTGCCGCGATCACATCCAGCGCTTCGTCGCCAACGGCGTGACCTGCCCCGCGCCCATGGTGCTGCCGGTCGAGGGTGTCGACGCGTTCGACGTGGTCAGAGCGCTGGCGCCCGCTGCGGGCTAGGAGTTGCGTCGGGCTGCGTCGGGCTGTATAGGTTCGTGTAAGAAAGTGCTTCTGAAGCATCATTTCTCGAATTCGCTGTGTCGAAACCCGACGAAGCAAGTGGGTATCGACTATGTGCTCGTCACACCCTGCCAATATGATTAGGACATAACACCCTGAGCGCTTCGCCGCTCAGGACCCGGGGCCCCTCCTTGCGAGGGGCCCCTGTCATTTCCACAGCGCTGGCCGTCTCAGCGTGCGAGATGACCCCGGCACCCGAACGTCATCGGGCATCTGACACTGCGCCAAGAGCTCAGAGCGAATCGGCTTAACCCACGATGCAACCCTTGCCAAGTCACGCGAAACCGTCCCCATCGGGCTGAACACGCCGACGTTATGTCCGTCTCCGACGGCGAGTTCGATCGCGGGGCGAAGATCCGAGTCGTTCGACACGACGATCGCACCGTCACACGCGCCTCGGTAGAAGTCGCGCAGCAGATGCGATGCGATCGCGACATCGGTGAACTTCTCCTGTGGCAGCTCGACAAGAGCCTTCCACGGCCGCGACTCATGAGTCGCGAAGTGGGCGCCGTAGTTGTCAAGCAGCCCTGCTGGCAACGGCGGACGGAGCCGGTCCTCCCAGCTCCCCTTCGATGAGATTGCCCGCCAGCCGTCAGGAACCTTGAACTTGCCCTCTAGCACCTCGACACCGGTCGCCCGGACCGCCCTGATGAGCACACGTTGGCGCCGCGGTGCGTCCGAGTCCTCTGAGGCCTTGGCCGAGATCTGAGACGTGAAGTACTTCACCTTGCTCACGCTGCCGCCGCTGGGGACGAGGCGATCAGCCAGGGCTCTGAAGTCGATCCACTTAGTCTCCGGACGGTCGCGTACCGCCGCATAGAAGTTCAACCCATCGACGTACACGATCCAACTCGCTCCGGTCGGAGCTTCGCTGCTCACTCGGCCAGCCTGCGATCGATCAATTCCTCCACAACTCAAAGATCCTACGGGGGAGCGCCTTACGTACTGGGCACTCGTCTGTCACTGCGAGATCACGTCCTCGTCGGTGTCTTCATGCGAGATCGAAGGTGGATGGCAGGGATCAGCGAACCCAGCATCGGCTCGCCAGACCACCGATGCAGGGACCGAGTGAATCAACTTGATGAGATCTGGATGAGGCTTGCGCGGGAGAAGGACTGCCAGTCTTTTTGGTGTTTCTTCAAACCGTCGATAATCGAGGAGCTGACCGACTGCCATCCTGACTGAGTTTCGAAGAGCATCTCCCTTTGCTTCGTAGAGCACGTGATGGGTCTCATCCACCAGGTCGCAATAAAGCGCAGAGCCAGACTCAGGAAGTGGATACCTGTGCCTCGTCACCTCGTGGCCCTGGTCCCGTAGGTGGTCCTTGTAGTCCTGGACAAGACCCTGCTCACTTCGGGTGGCCACTCTGTCCTGGCCGGGGACGGAAACCCGAAACTCTTCAACGTGGTGTGCCTCAACTTCTATGACCTGGGGCAGACCAGGTTCGTCAGGCTGAGTTGCCGGTAGTTCGCGCCCCTGCCTAATCGCCTTTGCGGCTTCGGCGAGCATGTCCTCATCCGACGAGTACCGCTTCCAGACCTCAACGTCGAGTCCACCGAGGCGGGTCATGCCTCGGCCAGCGTAGTTGGGGTCAAGAGCTGCAAAATTCGCGAGCTTCATCGCAACACCGTTGGGGTTACGGAAGCGATCTGGGTCCGGGCGTTCGGAGTGGATCGTCAGAGCCTTGAGAACACCCGAGAGCTCCTCAACGTCCGGGTGCGCCTTGCCGAGTGCGCCAAGACGAAGATAGAGGTCGAGCGCAAGGACCAGCTCTTCCTCTGCCCACGGAGGATCCGGGGGGAGCCTCTCGACATCAAATCCAAGCAACTCCAGACGGTGGGCCACCGTGTCGTCTCCACCAGAGAAATCCTGTGACCGGAGTACGTTGAGATCCGACCTGCTGTACTTGTGGGCGACGCCGAAGACAGCCTTGGAGTCGTAACGGCGTCCGCCGCTGATGAGAAAGTAGCGGCGCGCCCGACCAAAGCCGTATTTCTTGCGGAAGGCTTCCCCGCCCAGCCGGTCGAATTCGGCCATCGAGCGTTTCACGCCTTCGGCCGTTACGTCGCCTAGACCCACGGCAGAGACCTCCGACTCAGTTGAATCACGCGCCGCAGGCGTGACAGGTTTCGTGGCACGCGGCGGCCAGCGAGTCAGCTAGAACGGGCTTGGCATTCATGGCGAACAACCTACTGGAGTCGTAGCGGTACAAGCCGTCTGCCAGTCGGATCGGTGTCGTCAGCAGGTCGTCACAGCTCCGTGGCTCATACTTTGATTCGAGCTCCAGCTCGAAGACCTCTCCTGCTGTAGCAGAACGTACACTCCAAGGTCGTCAGCGAAACGACTAGGCCATTCCAGCGTCGCCTTCACCATGACCGCCTAAGGATGGGAGTGTCCAACCCAGACCTCGGGGTCGCCTTAGGACCCCGGCCAGTCAATCACCCAGTCGACAGCGCAATTCACACTTGTACAGCGATGGGCACCCTGCCGATCCTCATATCGTGTGCTTATCCTCCAAACATGGTGAGGTTCGTGCACTCTGCGGACTGGCAGCTTGGTAGGGCGCCGTACTACCTGAGCGAGGAGGCCAGGGCCCGGTTCAGGGAAGCCCGCGTCGAGGTGGTCGGCGCCATCGCGGAGCTTGCCGTGCAGGAGCACTGTGACTTCGTGGTGGTGTGTGGTGATGTGTTCGAGTCGAACAACATGAGCCGGCAGGTGCTCGTGCGGGCCCTGGACAAGATGCGCGCCGCGGCCCCGCTCAAGTTCTTTCTGCTGCCGGGCAACCATGATCCGCTGGACGCGTCTTCGATCTTCCGGTCGCCGACCTTCATGGAGCATGCGCCAAGCAACGTGACGGTGCTAGACGGCAGTGAGCCGGTGCAGGCGGCGTCGGGTGTTGAGTTGATCGCTGCGCCTTGGGCCAACAAGCGCCCACTTGTCGATCTCGTCGGCGAGGCTTGTGAGAGCCTCGAGGCGACGGATCGGTTGCGCGTGGTCTGTGGCCACGGCGCGGTGGACGCGGTGGGGCCGGAGTCGAGCGATCCGGCTCATATCTCGCTTGGTCGGCTGGAGGAGCGGATCGAGTCGGGTGTCATCCACTATGTGGCGCTTGGCGACCGCCATTCGACGACCGATGTGGGCGACACTGGAAGGGTCTGGTATTCGGGCGCTCCCGAGCCGACGGACTTCGATGAGGTTGAGCCGGGGAATGTGTTGGTTGTCGACCTCGACCGCGACGGGGTGCGGGTAGATCGCCGCAGGGTGGGGACCTGGCGGTTCGAGCAGCGAGGCTGGGAGTTGGGCACCGACTTGGACATCGATGCGCTGCGAGATTGGCTGAAGTCTCCGGACAACAAGGAACGCTGCATCGTGAGGGTGAGCCTTCGAGGTCAGGTGTCCGTCGCCCAGAGGGCCCGGCTCGATCAGATGCTCGATCACTACACCGACTTGCTGGGCGGTTTGGAGGTTCGCGACGGCGAGGGTGGCTTGGCGGTGGTCCCCGACGACGCGGATCTCGACGACTTCGCCGTGTCGGGCTACGCGCGTGAGGCTCTGTCGGATCTCAGCGAGATGGCCCAGTCCGGCGACCAGGCTGTAATCGCTCAAGATGCGTTGGCGCTGCTGTATCGGCTCACGAGGGCACCGGCATGAGGCTGCACAGGGTCAGGCTCTGCAACTATCGGGGCGTCGCTGACTGCGCGGTCGAGTTCCCCGCTCAAGGGATCACTGTTATCGAAGGACCCAATGAGGTCGGCAAGACATCCATACCGGAAGGACTTGACCTCGTCCTTACGAGAAGGGACTCGTCTGGGCACCGGCAAGTCAAGTCGGCCCAGCCGGTCGGGCGCGATGTGGGACCCGAAGTGGAGATCGAGATGTCCACTGGCCCATACCGTTTCATCTACCGCAAGCGGTGGCTCCGTCGCAGCGAGACAGTCCTAAATCTTCTGTCGCCGCAGCCTGATCAACTCACCGGGCGCGCAGCCCATGAGCAAGTGGAAGAAATCCTCGGTGAGACTCTTGATGGCGACCTGTGGCGAGCGCTGAGGATCGAACAAGGTGCTGAGCTTTCCCTGCCGGGCTTCGACGTGCCGTCGCTGGTTGGAGCCCTCGACCAAGCCGCGAGCGGAGATGATGCATCAGACGAAGACGACGATCTATGGACCCGGATCTGCGACGAGCACGAACGGTTCTGGACAGCGACGGGCCGGCCCAAGCGGGATCGCAGCACAACACAGGCAGAAGTAGAGACGGCTCAGTCACGGGTCTCCGAACTGCAGGGTCAGCTCGACAGCATCGACCGGGGCGCAATCGAAATGGGCCGTCTGGCGACCGAGCAGCGACGACTTGCGTCGACCCGGGACCAGTGCGATCAGCAAGCGAGCGAGCTCAGCGAACAGTGGAGTGCAACCGAGCAGGTCCGCAACAAGGTTGATCGCCTGGCCGCCGCTAGCGATGCAGCCACGCTGAGGCGAGACAGCATCGCGAGCGAGCAGCAGCGCCGCCAAGAACTCCTCCGTGAACTCGATTCCCGGGCCGAAGAACTCAAGGCATTAGACGCTCGGATGCTGCAGTCGGCGCCCGCCCTGGCCGCCGCCATCCGCCACGTCGAACGGACCGCAGCTGCCTTGGAGGCCGCCCAAGCCGCCATCAGGAACGCTGAGGCCGAGCAGCGCCGCGCCGACGAGGACCGCGACCATCACCGCAACCGCATAGAGGTGGATCAACTCTCAGAACGGCACGAGCGGATAGTCGAAGCAGAGCAGAACCTGCGCACGGCCGACATGGTGCTCGAATCGTCGGTCCAGATCGACGATGACCTGCTTCAGCAGATCGAGCGAGCACACCTGGCGGTGGTGAGCGCGGAGGCCGCGGTCGCCTCGGTAGAGACGACAGCATTGCGAGACCTCTCGATCGAAATCAACGACGAGGAGGCCGTGCTCGGTGCCGGCGAGACGCAACACACCGTCGTGGACGAAGATGTGTTGCTCGTAGTGCCCGACACAGCCGAGATCCGCGTGCGGGCCGGAACCGGCTCCCAGAGCCTCTCCACCCAGCGGCGCCACGCTCACGAAGAGTTCCGTCGCCTGTGTGAGGCAGCAGGAGTCGCCGATCAGTCCGAAGCTCGACGAGTGGCCCAAGCACGCAAGGACGCGGCCCGGCAACGCCAAGATGCGCTTGACACAATCGCTCGCGACCTGCGCGATCTCACCGTGGATGTCCTGCAAAGCAAGATCGAGGGACTCACTGAGCGGGTGAACGCCTACGCCGCTGAGCGACCTGCCGACCCGCCTCTGCCTCCCGACTTTGAGATCGCCAAGCAGATCGCCTCGGCCAAGGCGCGCACCGTAGAAGAGAAGCGCGCAGAACTCGATAACTGCAACCAGGCGACCAACAGCGCCTCCAGCGCCCTTCAACAGGAGCGTATCAACGAGTCGAAGCTCGCCGGCATGATCAAGATGGCCCGCACCGCCAAGACGCAGGCGGCAGACGCTCTGGAGTCGGCACGATCCCAGCGATCCGACAGCGCGATCGCGTCCGAACTTGCCCAAGCCGGAGAGAAAGCCTGCGCGGCTGTTGAGTTACTCGAAGACGCAGAGGCAGAGCTTGAAGCCGCTGATCCGGGATCACTCGAAGTGAGGCTGCAGAACGCCCAAGCCGCCGCGCGGCGCGCTCGCGACAGTTTCCAAGCCAACGAACAACGGCAGAACGAACTACGCATCACACTGTCCGTGCGCGGGGAGGACGGACCCCATACGCGCCACGAGGAAGCCGTCGGACACCTGCTGCATGTCGAACGCGAGCACCAACGCACCGAGGCAAGAGCCGAAGCCGCGCGCCTGCTCCACGACACCGTCTACCGCCGGCGCCAGGAGGCTCGACAGCGCTACAGCGGACCCTTCAAGCAGCGCATCGAGCAACTCGGTCGCATCGTGTTCAACCCCTCGTTCTCGGTCGACATCGACCAGAATCTCCGCATCGTGCGCCGCACACTCGACGGCGACACCCTCCGAGTCGACCAACTCAGTGCAGGAGCCCTAGAACAACTCGCCGTGATCAGCCGACTCGCCTGCGCAGCCATCGTCAGCCCCGACGGCGGTGGAGCACCCGTCATCATCGACGACGCCCTCGGCTGGAGCGACCCAGACCGCCTAGAACGCATGGGCGCAGCCATCGCCGCGGCCGGTGAGCACTGCCAGGTGATCATCCTGACCTGCACCCCGGGCCGCTACGCACACATCGGCAACGCCACCACAATCCAACTGCCGACAGAAACCTGACGCGTCCGCCCGACCGGTCGGTGCGCCCTAGCAGCGGGGACACCGAATCGACAGATCACCAGAAAGTCACAAGGTCCGTCACCGAGCCAGATTCGAGCCCCGCTGTCAATGGCCAGGCACACCGGCCACAGCTTCACACGGCGCCGCCGCTCGATCAGGCCCAAACCCCGCATCGGCCGATACAGAGTCGCATCAGACGCCACCTCCCCGAACAGCACCGGCTGGCCCGCAGATGCTCGATGTTGCTGCACGCCTCCACGCCGCCAGCCAGCAAGTAGGATCGCAGTGGCGCTTCAGGGTGGCTTCCGGTGTCCCAGCTCGACGGCTGCCCTCCCGGAGATTTGATCATGACTTCAAGCACAGGAGACCCTACGACCCACGTCAACTTGCTACAGCAATGCCTTGCCGGAGACAAGAAGCCAATTGGTTTCCTCCTGGGCGCCGGCTGCCCGGTAGCAATCCGCGTGCCAGATACAGCGGGAGGCCCCGACCAGCCATTGATCCCTGATGTCGCGACTCTGACGCAGAAGGTTCGGGAACGCATCGCAGGATCGAGCGAGCACGGCGCTTCCTTAGCGTGCATTGAGGAACACTTGCGGCAGGATCAGAGTGGCGAAGCAACTGTAGAGGACATGCTGACGCACATCAGGTCGCTTGCGGCTGTGGCCGGTCAAGAGGAAGTCCGAGGATTGACCGCTCAACAGCTCTCTTTGCTAGACGACCGTATCTGTGGCGTTATTCATGATGTCGTGGGTCAGGAGTTACCCACGCGCGACACTCCCTACCACAACGTTGCGAAGTGGATCAGCTCCGCTCGTCGCGCCCATCCGGTCGAGATCTTCACTCCGAACTATGACCTCTTGCTCGAGCAGGCTCTCGAAGAGACTCGTACGCCCTACTTCGATGGATTCCCTGGAATTCGCAGCCCCCTATTCGATGCTTCGTCTGTCGATGACACTCGCTTACCTTCGCACTGGGCTCGTATTTGGAAGCTTCATGGATCGATCAACTGGTATCAAAATGCCGATGGAGATGTGATGCGAAGTTCGACCTCAAGAGAACACGACAGGCGCGTCATTCATCCTTCTCATCTAAAGCACGAAGAGAGTCGGCGAATGCCATACTTGGCGATGCTCGACCGACTTCGCAACTTTCTACGGGGATCGACAGCCGCTCTCATACTCTGTGGTTATTCGTTCCGTGATGGGCACATAAATGACACAATTGTGCAAGGACTACAGTACACTAGGACATCCATCGCGTATGGGCTCTTGTTTGGCGATATTGAGGAGTATCCAGGAGCAATCGCGATGGCAGAGGACCATCCAAACCTCAACCTGCTTGCCTCTGATGGAGGTATCGTCGCCGGTCGAGCAATCGAGTGGCGTCGACCTGACACTGGTGCGGGACTCGAGCTTTCTAGCCCGGCGATCAGTTGGTGCACGCCAGATAATGACGGGGCAGCGCAGCAACGAGGCCGGTGCCGGTTGGGTGACTTCGCTGTTCTTGCTGAGTTTCTCGGTGGCTTGTATGGAGCCACGCAAAACAAGGAGCAGGGCGTTTAGCGTGGTTCGTCAGCCGACCTACTTGGGAACGGTACAAGATGTCGTTGGTGCGACGGTGACGGTTCAACTCGACGATGCAACTGCATCGGGTTTGATGTTCATCGACGGTATTGGGTATCGCGTTGGTCAAGTCGGAAGCTTCGTCCGTATTCCGATCGGCTTTGTGGACCTCTTTGGCATTGTGTCACAGGTAGGCGCAGGTGCTGTGCCAGAGGCATTGGCTGTAGCCGAACCTCACGGACATCGTTGGATGAGGGTCCAACTTATCGGTGAGGGCCAGAAGGCGGGCACATTCCAGCGTGGGATCTCACAGTACCCAACAATCAACGATGAGGCTCATCTCACCACAGCGGATGACCTAGCCCAGATCTATGGGGTTCCTCAGGATTCCAGCTTTCTTCGGATTGGAAGCGTCGCAAGTTCTACTTCGATTCCGGCGATGATCGATATCAATCGGTTGGTCACCAGACACAGTGCCGTACTGGGCACAACCGGAGCCGGAAAGTCGACGACCGTTGCTGGCATCCTAACTGCTATGTCGGACCACGCACACTATCCGTCCTCGCGCTTCATCATCCTCGACATCCATGGAGAGTATCCTCGCGCTTTCCGCGAGCGTGCAACGGTGTTTAGAGTGAATGCAGATCCTTCAGCCGGAGAAGAGCAGCTTTATGTTCCATATTGGGCATTATCAGTTGATGAGTTGCTCCCGATGACGCCGTTCCACGAAGTAGGAGACGCTGATCGAGCAGCGATCCTGGACTACATACGTCGCCTGAAACTGGAATCTCTCAACGCACAGCAGAGAAGTGGCGTGACCGAGGACACGCTCACAGTTGACTCACCAGTGCCGTTTAGCATTCACCGGCTCTGGTATGAGCTTTGGCGCAGTGTGCTTTCGACGCACACCGTTGGTCCCAGTTCGAACCAGAGCCGTGATACTGAAGCACTCGTTCGTGATGCCGACGGGTCACTTAGGCTCGGCGACATCATGAAGGCACAACCTCCCGAATATCTGCCGCTCACGCCCGGAGGGGATAATCGTGTCTATCGCAGCGGCTCCACGTTGAATATCAGTAGACAGCTATTCGCTACATCCTCGCGTCTGAAAGATCCGCGGTACGACTTCCTATTTCGGCCTGGACCGTGGTGCCCCTTGGTAAGCCACGATGACATCAACGCCCAGCCAGAACAGGACTTAGATGCTCTCTTGACCTCTTGGGTTGGGTCTGATCGGCCGATTACGATTCTCGACCTCTCGGGTGTCCCGGCGCTCATTCAGTCAGACCTGATTGGGGCGCTACTAAGGCTGCTGTTCGACGCGCTGTTCTGGGGACGTTATCTTCCCGAGGGTGGCCGTCAGCGACCCTTACTGATCGTTCTCGAGGAGGCCCATGCGTATTTGGGTGCCGATGGCGGCGGCGCGGCGGCAGCCTCGGTCAGGCGAGTAGTCAAGGAAGGGCGGAAATACGGATTGGGTGCCATGTTGGTGAGTCAGCGACCGTCAGAACTTGACTCGGGTATTCTCTCTCAGTGCGGGACGCTCTTCGCAATGCGCCTCGCTAACTCCACAGATCGACGGCATGTCACGGCTGCAGCCAGCGACAATCTGCAGGGCCTGTTCGATATGCTGCCCGTGTTGCGCACAGGAGAAGCTATCGTTGTTGGTGAAGCTGTGAACCTTCCCATGCGAACTACCATTGATGTGCCTCGGCCACAAGATCGTCCTGAGAGCGACGATCCGGCGGTCTATAGTTCCGAGGCCGACAAGGGATGGAACGCGCCGGTGCATAACGCGGACTACCAAGAGCTACTTCGCCGTTGGCGCCGAGAGCGTGCCACTGAATCCGGGAGTCAGGAGACAACTGATGGATAGAGTGCCAGTGAGTTCAAGCAATCTTGCCTCGGTAGGCTACAATCCAGCCAATTCCACGCTGGAAGTAGAGTTTCGAAACGGCGGCATATATCAGTATTTCGATGTGCCGACACATGAGCATGAAGCTCTGATGCAAGCATCTTCACACGGCACGTACTTCAGTGCAAACATTCGAAACACCTACCGATACGCCAAGCTATGAGATTCATGCTTCGGGCTTGACGGTGGAAGGACAGCTCCGACCATTGGGTTATGAGCCCGAAGTTCCCAGCAGACCCTTCTGCATGCGCCGCATACCGCGCAGCCAACGCTCCCGGTCACCGGCTCGGCGCTGCTCGTAGGTCTCCACTTCAGGGTGGGGCAGTATCAGGAAGCGGTCCTGTCGAAGCGCCTCCACCGTCACGGTCGCGACCTCTTCGGGCTCCATCAGGCCTAGGGCCTCCACCTGGGCCACTCCGAGCATCCAGTCCGATTCCGTCATCGGAGTGCGAACCCCCTGGGGGCACAGGCACGACACCCTCACGCCGTCGTCGCCATGGGTGATGGCGATCCACTCGGCCAGCGCCACCGCGGCGTGCTTGGTGACCGCGTACGACGCGGTTCCCAATCCGGTCAGCAGCCCTGCCGCCGAGGCGGTGACCAGCAGATGGCCCGAGCCTCGATCCACCCATCTCGGCACGAGATGCCTGCAGGCGATGACATGGGCCATCAGGTTCACGTCCCACACGAGGTTCCATTCCTCGTCCGGACGCTCCACTCCGCCCATGCGGGAGATGCCGGCGTTGCCGCACCACAGCTCGATCGGGCCGAGGCTCTCCTCGACCCCATCGACCAGGGCTACCACCGCGGCTTCGTCGGTCACGTCGATCTCCGCTGCGAAGCCGACCGGGCTCCCGGGCGCGGCCTCGGCGGCGATCCCGGCGGCCACGGCCTCGGCGCCGGTCCCGTCGATGTCGGCTGCCACCACCAAGGCCCCAGCATCGAGCGCCAAGGCCCGGGCCAGGGAGCGTCCAATGCCGCTGGCGGCGCCCGTCACCACCGCGACAGCCCCTTCGAGTTCCACGTCTCGATCCTAGGTTAGAGGCCGAGCGGATAGGGGCGCGAGTCCGACCATACGGGCGAGGCCGTGGCCCGAGCGGCCCGTGAGCGCAGCGAACAAGAGCGGGAGACACCCCGCCCCGACGCGAGGAGCCTGCACCAGCCCGCGTGCGTTCGTATGACCCGGTGCCGCGGGTCTCAGCGCCACAGGCGGCGGGCGACCGCGCCGAGCACCGCGCCGGTCCCGATCCCTGCGGCCACATCGCTGGCGTGGTGGATCCGGACGTGTATGCGGCTCAGCGCCACCACCAGCCCCAGCGCGTAGTACGCGGGCGCCCAGGGGCTGCGGCGTGACAGCAGCGACGCCGCGACCATGGCTGCACTGGCGTGACCGCTGGGAAAGCTGCTGGTGAGGGGCTGGCGCAGGGTGTGGGGCCGGTTCCCCGCGAAGACCGGACGTCGCCGCCCGAAGGCCGTCTTGATGACGCCGTTGACCAGCACTGCTTCCGCGAGGAGGGAGATGCTGAGCTCGGCAGCCGGACGATGGCTTCGCCGCGCCACGGCCTGGGCGGCCCCGAGCGCGTGCCACAGCCGTGAGTGGTTGGCGGCCTCCGACGCCGAGTACATGATCCGGTCCAGGGCGGGCTTGCCCCGCAGGGCCCGCTCCCACCAGGCGTCGACCGCATCGTCGATGCCCTCGACGGGCTTTTGGGCATCGCTCATTGAGATTCACCTGGGACGGTCGTGGAAGGCGAGACACTACCCCCTGGCTCACCCGACTCGCCGCCCTGCCGGCCGGGATCCTCGCCGCCGAAGTCTGTTCCGGTCTCGCCCTGCTCCCAGCCGGCCTCCTCGCCCAACTGCTCACCCTCCTCGGGTGACACGACCGTGGTGGACGTTGTCGTCGTCGTGACCGAGGGAGACCCGTCGCACTTGAGGCCCTCGGGTCGGTACTGGGCCCACACCGTGTCGGTCTCGGTGCGGCCGTCGTCCAAGTATGTGCGTGTCCGCTCCGTGGTCACCCGCGTGCAGGAGGTTCCCACGGTCCGGGTCCACTGGCCGGTCTGCTCGGCCAGCACCGACGGCGTGGAGTAGAGCCTCACCGTGATCGAGTCGTCGGCGGTGGTGGGCCACAGCATGACGCCGTAGGGGGTGTTGTTCTCCAGCACCAGGTCAGGCGCCGGATACGACACCGTGGCCTCGCGCCCGTAGGGGTAGCGGCTCAAGTAGATCGTGTGGCTCTGGTAGTCGATGAAGTCGAGCCCCGCGAAGAAGGCCGCGTTGAACAGCGTGGTGGCGTACTGCGAGATGCCGCCCCCCACAGAGTCCACGAACACGCCGTCGAGGATCATCTTGGCCGGGACGAACCCCTTGCCGGTCGTGCGCGGCCCGACGTGGCCGTTGACCGAGAACCGCTGGCCGGGCTCGATGATCACCCCGCGGGTCAGCTCCGAGATGCGGGCGATGTTGATGATCCGGTCCTGGGCCGGCGTGAAGCGCGTGGTGAACTCGCCGACAACCTGGAGAATCCCGAGCGACTCGGCCCACTCCCGTCCCCGGGGGTGGGGGTTGGGGGTGGCCGGCAGCACTATCACCGGCTGGCCGTCGATCATCCCCTGCAGCAGAGCGTCGGCAGCCGTTTCGTGGCAGCACTTGAATCCGGCCTGGCCTTCGGAGATCGTCACGGCACCGTCTTGGTCCAGGCCGATGGTCGCGGGGGTCCCTTCACTGCCGATCCCCACGAAGAGGCTGGCGAGGGTGGCGGAGATCTGCGGGTTGAGGCCGAGGTGCGTGTCGTGCTGCTCTCCCTCAAGGACGATGAACCCCCGCAGGACCTCCTCTCGGATGGCGAGCGTCTCGGTGGTGCCCTCGAGTTGGAGTTGAACCCCTCCCTCAGTGATCTCGTTGGCCTTGGTGGCGAGGGCGCCGGCCAGCGCGACCGCGATCGGGTCGGCCGGCTCCATGCCGCGTATCGGAACCTCGACGGCAACCCGGCCGCCCATGTTGTTGAGCACGGCGTCTTCGAGCCTGAGGGCCAGCAACTCCATGTCGGGGACGGGCACATCGATGTGGAGAATCGGCTGGAAGGCTCCATCGACGAACTGGATCCGGGGCGTCTCGGCGTCGGTGTAGGGGTCGACTGTGTCGGCGAGAGTTCCCAAGTCGGTGGTCACCGATGGGCGCACGTCGCGGCTGGCGAACAGATCGAACAGCCACGCGGCCGGCCGGACCACCGGCGGGGGCGGGTTGTCGGCCTCGGCGAGAATCCGCTCGGCATCCAGCGATATTCCGAGCTCCTCGGCGGTGACCGTGATCGTGTGGCCCAGGAACTCCAGGTCGATGTCCGGGAACTGGAGGTCGATGGTGGTCTCGGCTACCTCCTGGACGACGGGCTCGAGCGCGATGACGGCCTCTTCGGGCTCCAGTCCGCCGATCTCGACACCCGACACCGTCGCTCCCGGACGGATGCGGGTCTCCTGGCGTGCCTCGTAGACCTGCCAGCCGACGATCAGAGCAGCGATCACCACTGCTACTCCGACGAGGAACGGCCATAGTCGCACGTGCCGAACCTGCCGTCCTAGCAGCCGCCTGAGCACGGTTTGAGGCTATCCGCAGCAAGTGATCTCGCTGGCGCACCAGCGCCGCCAGCCGTTCAGAACAATCTCAACTCCGGCGACTCGATGCCCCGCAGCTCGTCGTAGTCCACCTCGACGCAGTCGATGGAGCGGTCGGTTGCGAGCACCTTGGCCTGCGGCTTGATGGTCCGGGCCACGAACACGCCCCGCACCGGCGCCAGGCTCGGGTCGGAGTTCAAGTAGTGCAGGTACCGGGTGAGCTGCTCCACCCCGTCGATCTCGCCGTTGCGCTTCACCTCGACTGCCACCGCGTTGCCCGACGAATCGCGGCACAGCAGGTCCACGGGTCCGATGGCTGTCGGGAACTCCCGCCGCACCAGGGTGAAGCCGTCCTCGATGGCGTCCGGGTTGTGGGCGAGGAGCTCCTGCATCTGCGCCTCCACGCCGTCCTTCTGCAGTCCGGGATCGGTGCCCATCTCGTGGGTGCTGTCGTGGAGAATCTCCTCGATCGTGATGACAAGGGAGTCGCTGCGGCCCGGAGCCGTCACCCGCCACACCCCGGCGTCGGTGTCGATCACCAGCCGGTTGGGGGAGTTCATCCAGTTGAGCGGCTTGTAGGCGCCCCCGTCGGCATGGACGGCCACGCAACCGTCGGCCTTCACCATGATGAGGCGCACGGCCGAGGGCAGATGGGCCTGCAGGCGACCGTCGTAGTCGACGGTGCAGCGGGCGATCACGAGCCGCACCGCCGCCAAGCTAGCGCGCCGGCCTTCTGAGAAGGTGCGCAGGCGGGGCATACTCTCGCGATGGATCTTGCCGGCCGGACGGCCCTGGTGACCGGGGGAGCCAAGCGGGTCGGTCGGGGCATCACGCTGACCCTGGCCCGAGCCGGCGCCAACGTGGTGATCAACTACAACACTTCGGTTGACGAGGCCCACCGCACTACGGCCGACGCCGAGGCGCTGGGAGTGCAGGCCCTGCCGGTGGCGGCCGATGTCACCGACGACAGCCAGGTCCAGGCCATGGTCGAAGCGGCCAGAGAGCGCTTCGGCACCATCGACGTACTGGTCAACAATGCCTCCACCTTCGCCTTCGGAGAGTTCCCGACCGACGACCTGACCGTTTGGCACCGGTCGATCGACACTCTCGTCCACGGCCCCTTCTACTGCGCCAACCGGGTGGCGCCGGTCATGCTGGCCGGCGGCGGGGGAGCGATAGTCAGCATCGGCGACCTGAGCGCCTTCGAGCCCTGGCCGGGGTTCGCCGGCCACGCTGTCGGCAAGGGCGCGATCCTCTCGCTGACCCGCCAACTGGCCCTGGAGCTGGCCCCCACGATCAGAGTCAACGCCGTGGTCCCGGGCCCGGCTCTGCGCCCTGCCGACTACGACGACGCCACCTACCAGCGGGTGGCCGACGAGACGCTTGTCGGCCGGTGGGGCAACCCCGAAGAAATGGGCCAGGCGGTCCAGTTCCTCATAGAGGCCGACTACATAACGGGCGAGGTCCTCACCGTGGACGGCGGCCAGCGCTACGGGCACCGCAAGCACGTCCACGGCTGAAGCACCGGAGTCCAACGAAGTGCCGCGTCGACGTGAGCATCCGGTGCCGCCGACAGAGCCGCCGAAGAGCTGGGTCTTGCCGTGGTGGGCCGAGCGTCAACTCGACCCGGCCTCACCTGCCTACGCGCCAGAGCCGAGCGAGTGCCGCTACTGGCACCACGCCCAGAACGTCGAGGCTCGCCTGCTGGCGAACACGCGGGGACGGTCCTGGACGTTCATCGGGCGCCCCGAGACCCTCGACCGGGCCACGGTGGACGCTCGGGGGCTGGTGACGTTGCTGTGGGGGACATGGTCACTGGATTGGTGGGTCAGGGCAGGCGACACTTGGGTGTTCCCGTCTCGCGCTCCTGCCGTTCGTCAGCGTCTGGTGGTCGGCATGCCGGTCGTCGAGACCGTGTTGCCCGTGGAAGGCGGCGATGTCGTTCACCGGGTCGGGGCAGCCGGGGATGCGTCCTCTGTCGCTGACCAGAAGATGCCGAGTGTCTACCCCCGCGGCGTTGCCCCCGGAGCGAGCGTCGATGA
Organism: Candidatus Aldehydirespirator sp.; assembly: GCA_965203635.1. GTDB lineage: Bacteria > Actinomycetota > Acidimicrobiia > Acidimicrobiales > Aldehydirespiratoraceae > Aldehydirespirator. Next base: position 19,400 of record OZ241903.1, on the reverse strand, counting down.
CTCAGCCGCACCAGAGGTCTTCGTGGTCGAGATCGCGAATCGCACGCCTACGCAGGTCGATGTGGCGTTGGCCGCCCGCCCGTACCACCTGGGCGCATTCGAACTCGCGGATGGCGACATCTGGGAGTGGTCCAACCTCTGGTCGATCGACAGTATCAGGGTCGAGGATCGCGTTCTGAGCCTTTCCGACGGCTTCGGCCCGCTGTGTGTGATGTTCGACCGCGATCCCGCGGCTGCCGTTGCGGCCAGCCACGGAACCGATTGCGCCACCGCGCTCGAGTCAACGGATCGGCTGAAGTCGCCTGTCTCTGTCGAGTGCCCGCAGCGTCTGGCCAATGCGGCCGTGGTCTTTCTGCTCGAGGCGGGAGCGACGCTGCGGGCCGCGGTTCCGGGGAGAGGCTTCGCGTTCAGGTCGAATGCAGCTACGAGCCAGCGAGCCGCTTCGCAGGTACTCCGTTCTACTTCATCGCTCGATCGAATCGCCAACGTCTGGCGCCAACGTCTCGATGCAGGTATCCGGCTGGACTTGCCGGACAGGCCGCTCTGCGATGCTGTGCTCGCAGCGCGGGCTTACCAACTGCTCGGCACAGCGCCCTGCGATGACGGGCCCGGTGTGGTCGGTCCGATGCTGTGGCCCTCGACTTACACCGACGCACAGTTTGATGGCGACGACCTGGTGCAGTTGCTGGGGTTGATCGAATCGGGAGAGCCGCGCCCAGTTCAGGATCTGCTGATCCGCCAGGCCGAGGCGCAGCACTCATCGGGAGACGTCTCGAGCATGGGGCACACGGTGACGGGCACGTCGCTCGTGCTCGCTGAGCATCTGCTGTCGCTTCACCCTGATCCCGCGTTCGGCGATGCCATATCGAAGTTCGTCACATCGGCGGTGAGGTGGTTGCTGTCCCATGTCGCCGTCGAGCGGTGGGCTGAGCCATGGACGGTACGCGAGGGGCTGCGAGCCGGTTTCCGCCTGCTTCAGCGCGCCGGTGCCGATGGAGCGGCGGCTGACCTCCGGCACTCCGCGATGTCGCTCCGCAAGCCGGTCCGACGTTCGGTGAGGACGCTGCAGGAGCGGCTGCTAATCGATCCCGCCGCGTCGCCCGACACCTCGTCGTTCTACCTGAACATCCGGGGGCACCCGTCGTGGAGAGAGTCGCCGAGAGCTGATCTGGACGACTCCGTGAGCTGGCTCTGGGACTGGGAACGGCGCGACGCCGGGCTATGGATGCACGCGGCCGTCCCATGGGCGCCGGCGCTGCCGTTCGTGACAGCCGACCCCGTCGAGGGCACGCCTCGGGACTTCGTTGCCGATGTTCTTGCGTCGCGTGGCTACGACATCGTGGCGACCGCGTTGCTCGCGTTCGCGGAGGCGCGTCCCGCTCCGGCCCGGGCGTTCGACCGGCTGGAGGCGCTGGTGTCGGTGGCGTCACCGACGCTGAACTGGCCGACCTTCATGGATCCGCAACTGCACACGGGCACCAACGGCGAGGGCCACGACCTGAAGGTGGGCGGGTTGTTCCTGCGGACTCTGCTGCGGCTGCTGGTGGATGTGCCTGAGGGATCGTCCGGGGGGAGCAGGCCGGCATTGCGGCTCGCCGGATACTGGCCGGATGCGTGGCTGGGCCAGCCGGTTGAGATCCATGAAGTGCCGACCCGACTGGGGGCTGTGTCGTGGGCGGTGAGCTGGCGCGGCCGCCGCCCGAAGCTGCTGTGGAACGTCGTTGCCCACGACCCCGCGGGCATGGCCCCCGAAGTCACCGCCCCCGGCTTGGACCCGGCGTTCTCCGCGACTGCCTGGCATGGCGAGGCGCTGCTCTCCCGGGCGCGACTGCCCTCCGAGTAACCGCTTCGCCGTAGCATCTGCTGCCGTGGGTTCCCGAGACCTCAGCCGCATCTTCGGCCCTGACGGGCGAACCGTGATCATCGCCCTCGATCACGGGTTGATCGACGGTCCCTGCCCGGGCTTCGAACGGCCGGCTGAGACCATCTCCGCGGTGGTGGCCGGCAGGCCCGACGCGGTGTTGACCTCTTACGGCGTCGCTGAGAACTTCGCGGCCGAGCTGGATCCGGTCGGGCTCATCCTGCGCAGCGACGGCGCGGTGAGCAACCTCGGATCGCCCAGCACCGGTTCGGTCGGGCAGTTCTTCGGTGTCGAGGACGCGCTCCGGGTGGGGGCCGACGCCCTGGCCGTGACCGCCCTGCCCGGCTCGGCTTCGGAGGCGGACACCCTGCGCAATCTGGCCCACACCATCGGTGAGGCTCACCAATCGGACCTGCCGGTCATGGCCGAGATGGTGCCGGGCGGGTTCGACTCTCCGCCGGAGCTGCGGGGACCCGAGGCGGTGGCCTTCGCGGCCCGCCTGGGAGCCGAGCTGGGAGCCGACTTCATCAAGGCGCCCTACTGTGAGGACTACGCCCGGGTCACCTCATCGACGTTCGTCCCCGTGGTGATCCTCGGCGGATCCAAGGGCTCCGAGGCCGCCACGCTCGCGAATATCCGGGCCGCCCTCGACGCGGGCGCGGCCGGGGTGGCCATGGGCCGCAACGTCTTCCAGAGCGACGACCCCACGGCTATGACCCGGGCCGTCGTCGCGGTAGTGCACGCCGACGCCAGCGTCGAGGAAGCCCTGGCCATCCTGGAAGGATGACCCGGTGAGCGATACCGCGGCCGGGAAAGCGAATCGCGGCGGCATCGTCCTGGGGCTGGACGCGGGGACGACGTCGGCCAAGGCGGTGGCCGTCGACGAGTCGGGTCAGATTTTGGCGACGGCCGGATCGGATCCCATTGCCGTCCGTTCGACACGCAACGGCGGCCGTGAGCAGGATCCGGGGGCGATCTGGCGGGCAGTCGCAACCGCCGGGAGGCGGGCGGTCGAGACGCTCGGATCGGGTGTCCGGGTGTCTGCGCTGGCTGTGGCGGCCCAGAGCGGTTCGGTCATTCCGGTGGCAGTTGGGGGACGCACCGAGCGAGCCATCACCTGGATGGACACACGCTTCGGGTCCGTGGTGGAGAGCTGGCCCAGCGACGTCGCCGCGAGGATCCGGGCCGTCAGCGGCTGGATGCCCACGTCCGGGGTCGGGCTGTCCACCATCGCCGGGTTGCAGGCTCCGGGTTCGACGTCGGTGTCCCGGTGGGCCTCGGTGGACGACTATCTCGTGTTCCGCCTGACCGGGCAGTGGGTCACGAATCCGTCCAACGCGGCGGGCATGCAACTGATGGACGTCGCCACCCGGACATGGAGCGACGAGTTGTGCAGCCTGGCCGGCATCGATCCTGGCCGGCTGTCGCCGATCCTTGAGTCGGGCAGCACTGCAGGCGAACTGGCGGCCGAGGCGGCGGCCGGGCTGGGGTTGGATGCGGGCACACCGGTGGTGATCGGCGGCCATGACCAGGCCTGCGCTGCACTCGGTCTCGGTGTCGTCGATCCCGGCGATCTGTTCCTGTCGGCCGGCACCGCGTGGGTGCTGACCGCGGTCACCGACCGGGTCGATGTCGCCGCCCTGCCGCCCTCGCTGAACCTCAGCCCCCACGTGCTGGGTGGCGCGTGGACTGCATCCGAGAACCTGGGCGGGCTCGGCGCGATGCTGGCTGAGACCCCGCCGGCCATGATCCGGGACGCCTTCGTTACTTGTGGGGAGAGGGTGCGCCACGCTCTCGATGGGGCCGGCGAGTTCGCCGCCGGTGGCGACGAGCTGACCATGGTGGGGGGCGGGACCCGGTTCGGGGAGCTGGTCGAGGTGATCGCCGACATCATCGGCCGGCCGGTGGTGGTACGCCCCGAAGCCCCCTGGCCGGCTCTCGGTGCGGCCCGGCTGGCCGCAGCAGCCCTAGGGTGGACGCCTCACGAGGGAGCGCCGTGACCAGGCCAGTTGTTGCCATCACCATCGGACAGTCCAACTACCGGCGGATGTTCAGCGAGGCGGCCCTGGCCGATCTGGCTGCTGTGGCAGAGATCGTGCATCACCCCGGCGACGAACCGGCCGGCAAGCAGGACCTGCTGGCCGTCCTGGTCGGGGCCGACGCCTGCATCACCAGCTGGGGAGTGGCGCCACTGGATGCCGACGTGGTGGCGGCCTCGCCCCGCCTCGGGCACCTGGCCCACATGGGTGGCAGCGTGAAGCGCTTCGTGTCCGCGGCCGTGTGGGAGCGGGAGATCAGGGTCACCAGCGCCTCGGTTGCGCTGGCCCGGGACGTGGCCGAGACCACTTTGGGCCTGATGATCGTGGGCCGCAAGCGGATCTGGCCCCTGGGAACCCATGTGCGCGACGGCGGCTGGCGCGACAGTCCGGCCTGGGACCGCTGGGATGCCCGGGAGCTCAGCCGCTCCACCGTGGGACTGATCGGCGTCGGCAACGTCGGCCGCTACGTGATCGAGCTGCTGGCCGGGTTCGAGACGACGGTCCTGGTGGCCGACCCTTACCTCGGCGACGAGGAGGCCCAGTGGCTCGGAGTGGAGAGGGTCGAGCTGGCCGAGCTGATGGATTGCTGCGACGTGGTGTCGATCCACGCTCCGGCCAACGACGAGACCAGGCACATGATCGGCGCCGAGCTGTTGGCCCGTCTCAGCGATGGCGCGGTGCTGATCAACACCGCCCGGGGCACCATCATCGATGAGGGGGCCCTGGTTGACGAGCTGGCCACCGGTCGGATCTTCGCCTTCCTCGACGTGACCGACCCAGAGCCCCCGGCATCCGACAGCCCGCTCCGGCGTCTGGACAACGTGGTGGTCACCCCCCACATCGCGGGCTGCATCGAGAACTGCCACCGCATGGGCGAGTTGGCCGTCGAGGAGGTTCGCCGCTACCTCGCCGGCGAACCGGCTGTCAACGAGGTCCGGCCCGAAATGCTCGACCGGATCGCCTGATCATCCATTCTTGATGTAGTTGTACCGCTATAGGGCGCACAACTACGTCAAGAACGGGCTGGGCCAGCAGATACGGTCAGCTGAGGACTAGGCCGCCGTCCACCTCGATGGCCTGGCCGGTCAGGTAGCGGGCGTCTTCGCTGGCCAGGAAGGCGACGACCCCGGCGATCTCCTCCGGCCGGGCCAGCCGCTTGAGAGCAGTGTCGTCGGCTCTCATGTCCAGCCACTCCTCGGCGGTCATCCCGACGGTGGCCCCGACCTCGGCCGCCACCTGGCGCACCATGTCGGTGAGGGTGTTGCCGGCGCACACCGCGTTGACGGTGACGCCGTGGGGACCCAGTTCCATGGCGGCCGAACGGGTGATGCCCACCACGCCGCTCTTGGTGCCCGAGTACTCGGCCGAGAAGGGCCAGCTCGTCTTGGCGGCCATCGACGCGATGTTGATGATGGAGCCCCTCCCCTGAGCGGTCATGACCGGCGCGGCCAGGCTGTTGGAGATCAGGACCCCGGTCAGGTTGACGGCCACGATGTCCTCCCAGCGGTCGAGGGGGATCTCCGGCAGCGGCCCCCCGACGTAAACCCCGGCACACGCCACGAGCACGTCGATGCGGCCCCAGGCCTCCATCACCCGTTCGAAGGCGGCTTGCTGGTCCTCGCTGGACCGCACGTCACACCTCAGGGCCATCGCCCCGACCCCCTCGGCCCGGGCTGCGGCCGCGGTGCCGTCGTTGTCGGACTCGTTGATGTCGAGGCAGGCGACGTTGGCTCCCTCGGCCGCGAAACGACGCGCCGTGGCCGCCCCGATACCGGTGGCCGAGCCGGTGATGACCGACACCTGCTCGGCGAACCGCCTCATCACGCGACCATACCAGCGCGGCTAGTCGCCATTGAGGGCCGATCACCTCTCATGCGGTCGTCAGGGCGGCAAGTACCGGGCCGGCGAGTTCGGGGCGGCAGACCACCAGGTCGGGCAGGTAGACGTCGGGCTGGTTGTAGCGAGGTCGGGAACCGTCGAGCCGGCTGACGAAGCAGCCTGCGGCCTTCGCCACGGCCACCGGGGCGCACGAGTCCCATTCGTACTGGCCGCCGGCATGGACGTAGACGTCGGCGGTGCCCCGAACCACGGCCATCGACTTGGCACCGGCCGATCCCAGCGGCACGACGTCGGCGCCGAGCGCGGCAGCCACCGCGTCGGCCTGCTCCGGGGGCCGTGAACGCGACACGACCAGACGGGGCGGGCCACCCCGTTCGGGGGGCAGCTGGGGAGGCTCGGCCGTCGAGAGGGTCAGCCCCAGCCCGGGCAAGGCCACCGCCCCCGCGACCGGACGCTCGTCGACGACCAGGGCCACATGAACCGCCCAGTCGTTCCTCCCCACCTCGGAGAACTCACGGGTGCCGTCGAGCGGGTCGATCACCCAGACTCGTTCGGCGGTGAGCCGGCTCGCGTCATCGGTTCCCTCCTCGGAGAGCACCGCGTCGGCGGGGCGGGCCGCGGCCAGCTCGGAGACCAGCAGCTCGTGGGCCCGGCGGTCGCCCTCGGCTCTCAGCACCGCGGCAGGGGCCTCATCGTCGACCAGCCTCGCCCTCAACTCGACCAGCAACTCGCCCGCACGGTGGGCGAGCTGCGCCGCCAGGAGGTGGTCGTCGGTAATGGGTGTCAAGCCAGCACGGCCGCGTCGAGCAGGTCCTGCTGTTCCTGGCCGTGCACGGTGGGGCTGCCGCCGGCAGGGCTGCCCGACTCGGGGCGGCTCACCCTCCGGATCTCGTAGTCGTCGCCGTGGGCCTCGTAGAGGCGCCCCTTGATCCCGTTCCAGGCGCCCATGTTCTCGGGCTCCTCCTGCAGCCAGACGATCTCGGTGGCGTTGGGGTACCGGCGAAGCTCGTAGTCGACCGCCCCGTACGGCCACGGGAAGAGTTGCTCGACTCGGCACACGGCCAGCGGGGCCTTGTGCTCGTCGCGCAGTTCCATCGCGGCGTAGGCCACTTTGCCGCTGCAGAAGACCACCCTCGTGACGGCCTCCGCGTCAACGGTCCCAGCCTCCGCCCCGGGGTCGCCGAGCACCTCCTCGAACGTGCCCGACGACAGGTCGGCCACCTTCGAGCGGGCGGCCTTGGCCCGCAGCAGCGACTTCGGTGTGAACAGGATCATGGGCTTGCGGGCACGGTGGATCATCTGGCGCCGCAGCAGATGGAAGTACTGCGCCGCGGTGGTGGGCTGGCACACGTGCATGTTGTCCTCGGCGGCCAGCGTCAGGAACCGCTCGATGCGGGCCGACGAGTGCTCCGGGCCCTGGCCCTCCATGCCGTGTGGCAGCAGCAGCACGATCCCGCAGTGCTGGTCCCACTTGTCCTCGGCGGCCACGATGAACTGGTCGATGATGATCTGGGCCCCGTTGGCGAAGTCGCCGAACTGGGCCTCCCACATGACCAGGGCCTCCGGTTTGGCCACCGCGTAGCCGTACTCGAAGCCCAGAGCGGCGTACTCCGACAGCAGGGAGTCGTAGATCCACAGGTCGGCTTCGCGCGCGCAGAGGGTCGCCAGCGGCACGTACTCCTGGCTGGTCACGTAGTCCACCAGCGTGGAGTGCCGGTGCGAGAAGGTCCCCCGGCGGCTGTCCTGGCCGCTGAGCCGCACCGGAGTGCCCTCCATGAGCAGCGATCCGAAGGCCATCGCTTCGCCCATTCCCCAGTCGAAATCGCCGCTGCGGAACATCTTGTTGCGCTGTTCGAACTGCCGGGTCAGCTTGGGGTGCACGGTGAAGCCGTCGGGCACGGTGTTGAGAGCCTCGTAGATCCGTTCGACGGTCACCGAGTCGATGGCGGTGCGGACGTGGGGCATCACCCCCATCGGTTCGGGCGGGCGCCGGGCGCGGATGTTGTGGCCGGGCGCGGCGTCGCGGGTCTCGTCCAGAGCGGCCTGGAGCTGGTCGCGAAACTCGGCCAGGGACGCGTCGGCATCCTCTGCGCTTATGTCGCCCCGCTTCAGCAGCGACTCCCGGTACTGGGTGCGCACCGTGGGCTTGGCATTGATGCGGCGGTACATCTCCGGCAGCGTGTAGCTGGGGTCGTCGCCCTCGTTGTGCCCGTGGCGCCGGTAGCAGATCATGTCGATCACGGCGTCCTTGTTGAACCGCTGGCGGTAGGCGAAGGCCAGGCGGGCCGCTCGCACGCAAGCCTCGGGGTCGTCGCCGTTGACATGGAAGATCGGTGCGCCGACCATCTTGGCCACGTCGGTGGAGTACTGCGTGGAGCGGGCCGCGTCCGGCGTGGTGGTGAACCCGAGCTGGTTGTTGATCACCAGGTGGATGGTCCCGCCCACGCGGTACCCCCTGATGAGGCTCAGGTTGAAGGTCTCGGCCACCACGCCCTGCCCCGCGAAGGCGGCATCGCCGTGGATCAGCAGCGGCATGACCGGATAGGGGCCGTAGTCGCTGTCGGGCGGGATGTTGTCCATGCGGGCCCGGGCCATGCCCACCACCACCGGGTCGACAGCCTCGAGGTGGGACGGGTTGGCCGCCAGTTCCACCAGAAGGTGCTTGCCCGACGGGCTCTCGTAGGCACCGATCTGGCCGAGGTGATACTTCACATCGCCGCTGCCCTGGATCTGGTCCTCGGTGATGGCCCCCTCGAATTCCTTGAACAGCTCGTGATAGGTCTTGCCCACCAGGTTGACGAGCACGTTCAGCCGCCCGCGGTGGGCCATGCCCATCACCACCTCCGCCAGCGGCGTGTCCGCCGCGCACGTCAGCAGGGCGTCCAGCAGCGGGATGGTCGACTCGGCACCCTCCAGGCCGAAGCGCTTCTGGCCGACGTACTTGGTGCCCAGGAAGTTGCTGAGGGCCTCAGCCGCGTTGAGTTGGCTGAGGATGCGGTGCTGGTCCTCGGACTTGAGCGCGGTGTCGGCGCCCTCGATCTGCTCCTGGATCCACCGCTTCTCCTCGGGCTCCTGGATGTGCATGTACTCCACGCCGACGGTGCGGCAGTAGGCGTCGCGCAACACGCCCAGCAGGTCGCCGAGCTTCATCCGGCGGTCCGGGCCCACGGTTGCGTAGATGCCCGTCTCGCTGCCGGTCAGGAACTCGCGGTCCAGGTCCCAGATGGTGAGCCCGTAGGTGGCCGGATCGAGTTCGGAGTGCATCACGGGCGCCTCGTCGCGCAACGGATTGAGGTCGGCGATCAGGTGACCCCGAACCCTGTACTGGTTGATGAGCTGGTTGACTTTGGCCTGCTTCTCGAGCATGGCCGCCTCGCGGTCCACCGGATTGAAGTCGCGGCGCCACTTCACCGCCTCGTAAGGGATGTGCAGCGACCGGAAGGCCTGGCCGTAGAAGTCGTCGGTGCCCAGCAGGAGGTCGTGCACCCGCTGTAGGAACAGTCCCGACTCTGCACCCTGGATGACCCGGTGGTCGTACGTGCTGCTGATCGTTACCAGCTTGCTCACACCCAGGTCGGCCAGCAGGGACGGGTCGGCGGCCTCGTACTCGGTGGGGAACGCCAGAGCCCCGACGCCCACGATCGTTCCTTGGCCCGTCATCAGCCGGGGCACCGACTGCTGGGTGCCGATCGTGCCGGGGTTGGTGATGGTGACGGTCACGCCCCGCATGTCGTCGGCACTGAGCCTCCTCTCGCGGATCTTGGCGATCTGCTCGTCGTATCGCTCCACGAAGGTGGCGAAGTCGAGGGTGTCGGCGTCTCTGATGCACGGCACCATCAGAGACCGCGTGCCGTCGTCGCGGGCGATGTCGACCGCGATCCCGAGACCGATGTGTTCGGGCCGCACGATCCTCGGCTTGCCCGCCGCGTCCGTGGCGTAGATGTTGTTCATGGCCGGGACCGTGTCGGTGATGGCCCGCACCACCGCGTAGCCGATCAGGTGCGTGAACGAGACCTTTCGAACCATCTTGCGGCTGAGGTGGCCGTTGAGGATCTTGCGGTTGACCTCAATGAGCTTTGCCGGAACATCGCGGAAGCTCGTGGCGGTGGGCACGGCCAGGCTGGCCTCCATGTTGGAGACGATGCGAGCTCCCACGCCTCTGATCGGCTCGCCGATGGGCGTGTCCGCCGCCGGTTCCCTCTCCGCCTTCTTCGGTGCGGGCGGCGGCGGCTCGCCTGCGAGCGGCACCGACATGGCGGCCGGGTCGACCTCGGGCTCCGTCACATCCGTGGCCGTGGTTTCGATGGTCGTGCGGGCGGCGGTCGACGCCTTCGGAGGGGTCGACGGGGTCGGGGTATCGGGCGTCTCACCCTCGAACAGGGCGCGCCAGGCCTCGTCCACCGAGGCCGGGTCGGCCGCCCACAGATCGCGCATCTCGTCGATGACCCAGGCGTTGGCGCCCAGGGCGTCGCTTGACTCGGCACGGGTCCGGTCGTTCATGGCCGCGATCCTACTTCCCGGCCGGAATGTCGGTATAGGGTCGCCCCGTGCGGGTCGTCACCTGGAATGTCAACTCCTTGAAGGCGCGCCTGGGCCGGGTGCAGCGCTGGATCGAGGCCTTCTCGCCGGATGTGGTGTGCCTGCAGGAGACCAAGCTTGCCGACGACGCGTTCCCGGCGCTGACGTTCCAGTCGCTGGGCTACGACTGCTTCCACCACGGTGAGGGACGCTGGAACGGCGTCGCGGTGCTGAGCAGGGTGGGGCTCACCGAACCAGTGGCCGGGTTCGGCCACGGCATCGAGCCCGACCCCGACGCTCGCCTGGCCTGGGCCACCTGCGCAGGTGTGCGGGTGGCGTCGTGCTACGTGCCCAACGGTCGGGCCGTCGGCCATGACCACTACCACTACAAGCTCGACTGGCTGAGCCGTCTGCGAGCCTCGCTCGACGCCCAGGCCGATCCCGGTCGGCCCGTCCTGGTGTGCGGCGACTTCAACATCGCCCCCGACGATCGGGACGTGTACGACCCGGCCGCCTTCACCGACACGACTCACACCAGCGCGGCTGAGCGGGACCAGCTCACCGGTCTGCTCGAGTGGGGACTGGTGGACATGTTCCGGGAGCACCACGACGGCGGCGGGCTGTTCACGTGGTGGGACTACCGGGGAGGCGACTTCCACAAGCGCAAGGGAATGCGCATCGACCTCGCGCTGGCGACCCGTCCGGTTGCCGACGCGGCCGGCTTCGTGCTCATCGACCGCAATGAGCGCAAGGGACCCAAGGACGACCCGCCCAGCGACCACGCGCCCTTATTTGTCGACCTGCACGAGGGCGCCTTGGCGACGAAATGCTGACGCCGCTCGACGAGCACGCCCTGCTCGTCTTCTGGACCCAGCTGCTGGTGCTGGTGGTGGCTGCGCGGGCAGCGGGCTACGCGATGCGCCGGGTCGGGCTGCCGTCGGTGATCGGCCAGCTGGCCGCGGGGGTGGTCCTCGGGCCCTCGGTGTTCGGCGCGGTCTGGCCCAGCGGGTTCGAGTGGTTCATCCCTCACGAGGAGATCTCCTCGGGAGCCCTGTTCGCGGTCACCTGGCTGGGGGTGGCGCTGCTGCTGGTGACAGCCGGGTTCGAGACAGACCTGGCCCTGATACGACGCCTGGGCCGCGCCGCCGCGCTGGTGACCGGCTTCAGCCTCGTCGTGCCCCTTGCCGGAGGCTTGGTGACGGGGCTGCTGCTGCCCGGCGACTTCGTCGGCGGTGGCGCCGACCGCACGGTGTTCGCGCTGTTCGTGGCCTCGGCGCTCTCGGTGTCGGCGCTGGCCGTCATCGCGCGGATCCTGTCGGAGCTGGGGTTGATGAGGCGCGACTTCGGCCAGATCACGGTGGCCGCGGGCATGGCCAACGACGTGGTCGGCTGGGTGATGCTCGCCGTCTTCGCGGGCTTCGCCACCGCGGGCGAGGTGTCGGTGGGGGGGACTCTGCGAACGGTGCTGGGCCTGGCCGCCTTCCTGTTCCTGGCGATGACCCTGGGCCAGCGGGCCGTGGACGCCAGCTTGCGCCGGATCAGGCGCGAGGGCCCGAACCTGCACGGCGCGCTCGGCATTGCGGTGATCACGATGCTGGTGTTCGGCGTGGCCACTCAGGCGTTGGGCATCGAGGCAGTGCTCGGAGCCTTCGTGGCAGGGGTGGTCCTCAACCGCTCACGCTTCCAGCAGCACGAGGTCGTCCACCACATCGAGTCTCTCACCAACACCTTCCTCGCCCCGGTGTTCTTCGCCATGGCCGGGCTGCGGGTCGATCTCTCCCTGCTGGGCGAGGGCGATGCGCTGGCCTGGGCCGGAGTGGTGATGGTGGTCGCCATAGTGGCCAAGTTCGCCGGTGCCTTCATGGGAGCGCGGCTGGCGGGCCAATCGCAACGGGCTGCGGTGGCCCTGGGAGCGGGTCTCAACGCCAGGGGCGCCCTGGAGATCGTCATCGCCTCGGTGGGGCTGTCTCTGGGTGTCTTCAGCGAGACGGCGTACACCGTCATCGTGATCGTGCCCCTGGTGACCTCGGTATTCGCCGCCGTGAGCCTACGCCTGGCGGTGCGGGACTGGATGGGGTCCCCGGCCGAGCGCGAGCGCCTCGAGCGCGAGGAGGCGCTCAGCCGGAACCTGGTGGTGCGCTCGTCGCGGCTGCTTCTGGCGTCGCGTGCCGAGCCTGCGTCCATCGCGGCCGCGCAGCTCATGCACTACGCCTGGCCGGTGCAGGTGCCGGCCACCGTGATCTCAGTGGCGTCCGAGAGCCCCGGCGACGGCTCCTACCACTCCGACGGCGCGACCAACCGTCATTGGCCCGATATCACCATCATCCGCAGCGTGCTCGACGGGCGGGAGGTCGATCATCGCCAGGTGCGGGCGGCCAGCGCGGCCGGCGCGGTCGTGGCGTCGGCCATCGTGGCGGAAGCCCGCCTCGGCTACGGGGCGATCTGCGTGGGTGTCGCCGGCCGTCACGAGGGCCAGCTGTACTCGCCGCTGGTGGACGAGCTGCTGCTGCACTCGCCGCTTCCGGTGGTGATCGTCAGGCGGGCCGAGGGTCTGGAGACGCCGCTGCCGGGCGCCTTCACCCGAGCCATCGTGCCGGTGACCGGAACACGCTCATCCAGGGCCGCCCAGGAGGTGGCCTTCGGAGTGAGCAGCCAGCTCGGCACCGAGGTGGTGCTCACCCACGTGGTGCAACGGCACTGGCCGGACATGCGGATCCTGCCCAGGCGGCTGGCCACCAGCAAGTTGGCGACCCGGTTCCTGGGCGAGGGCCACACCGAGTCGGCTCGTCCGGTGGTGGACGCGCTCATGGACGTGGCCAGATCCCGCGGGGCCGAGATGGGCATCGAGGCCCGCACCCTGGTCCAGGAGGGCTCGTCGCCGGCCTCGACTCTGGTGGCGGTGGCCGAGGAGCAGGAGGCGGACCTCGTGGTGCTGGGCGCTTCGCTGCGCAACGTCGACGGCCGCCCGTTCCTCGGCCACACCGTCGAGACGGTGCTGGAGCGCTGTTCCGCCAATGTGGCGGTGGTGGCCATGCCCCGCGCCGACTCCGGCTAGCCCGAGTCCATCTTCGCCCTGCGGGCCCTCTTGACGCCTTCGAGGTTCCGTAGTCGCCGCAACTCGGCGTCGTCGGCACTCTTCGGACTTCCGATTGCCTCCAGCCACGGCGACGGCTCCCTCTCGACGGTCTGTCCTCCCAGCTCGCGGCGGTCGCACCACAGGACGTGCAGCTCCTGTTCGGCTCTGGTGACGGCCACATGGAGCAGGCGGCGCTCCTCAGCCCGGGCCGCGGTGGTGCGGGCGTGGGCGATGGGCACGAACCCGTCCTCAAGGCCCACGAGGTGGACGACGGGCCACTCCAGTCCCTTGGCGGCGTGGAAGGTCATCAAGTCGACACCGTCCGATGACGGAGCCAAGCGGCTGTCGGCTCTGAGCGCGGCGATGAAGGCGTTCACCGTGGAGTCGGGGTCGAGCGACAGATGGTCCTCCGCGAACTCCAGGAAGGCTTCGATGTTGGCTCGGGCCGCGGGCGTGTCCGGGGTGGTCGGCTTCTGGGGATCGGCCCCGGCGTCCACCGGCTCGCGCAGCCGCTGGCGAGTGTCGGCCGCGCAGGAGGTGAGGCTGGCACCGGGGGGCCATGCCTCGAGCACAGCCGCTATCTCGGGCCGGCGGAGCAGGCTGCCTTCGGAGACGGTGGCCACCGGGATGTTCTGGCGCACCAGCGCCTTGCGGAGCGGATCGAGCTGAGCGTTGGTCCGGGCCAGCACAGCCTGCCGTCGCCACGATGAGCCGGGCCGGTGGCGTTGCCGCACCGCCCGGGCCAGCATCGCGGCCTCGCTGGCTCCGTCGCACACGGTGACCGTCGGGTCTTCCCCCGATGGCCGCACCGCAGGCTGGGGCGGCCGGCCGAGGACCCGTCCCGCCGCGGCAAGGACTTCGGGCGTGGACCGGAAGTTGGCGCGCATGTGCAGCACCGCGCAGCCGGGCAGGTGACCGCCGACGGTGTTGATCAGTTCGGGATCGGCACCGTTCCACCCGTAGATCGCCTGGTCGGGGTCGCCTACCATCACCAGCGTCGAGTCCGGGCCCAGCCAGGACTTGAGCAGGGTGAATTGCAGCGGGTTGATGTCCTGGAACTCGTCGACGAGCAGGTGCTGGTGAAGCCAGCGGTGGGCGGCCGCGTGCTTGGGCTCGGTCTCCATCACCTCCAGCGACCGGGACAGCACGTCGTCGAAGTCGAGCAGGCGGCGCTTGCGCTTGGCCGACTGGTAGTCGGCGTAGAGCTGGACGAAGCGGTCGGCCCGCCCCAGAGGGGGCCGCCGCCCCGCGGTCCGGGCCGCCGGCGCGTAGTCCTCGGGCGACACGAGCCTGGCCCGGCACCAGCCGATCTCGTTGATGATGTCGGCCGCCGTGGCGCGATCGGTCCTGGGCCGCAGCTCGGAGATCAGCCCGCCGGCGTTCTCGAGGATCCGGGGCGGGCGTCTGCCGGAGTCGGCCGCGTGGCGGCGCAACTGGGCCAGAGCGACGGCATGGAAGGTCCCGGCCCGTACCGCGTCGTTGAGGCCGAGCCTTCGTAGCCGGGACCGGAGCTCGCGGGCGGCCCGGCGGGTGAAGGTCACGGCCAGGGTGCGCCGCGGGTCGGCGTGGCCCTCGCCGGCCTGCCAGGCGATGCGCCTGGTCAGGACGCGGGTCTTGCCGGAGCCGGCTCCGGCGATGACGCACAGCGGCGACGCCCGGGTTGTCACCGCGTCACGCTGCTCTGGCGTCAAGCCCTCAAGCAGCGGGTGCTCCGGTTCGGTCACCACCCGACCCTAGAGGCCGAGCGGGCAGGCACGCCGATGCGGTTCATACGGGCGAGGCCGTGGCCCGAGCGGCCCGTGAGCGGAGCGAACAGGAGGGGGCGACAAGGCCGAGCGCACACCGGACCCCGGAGGTTCGGCGCACGCCCGACCGTTACTGTCTGGGCGGTGTTCCTGGTCGATGAAGTCCGCTTCGAGCAGCTGGTGGGCGACGCTCTTGATTCCCTGCCGCCCGCGCTGGGCGAGATGATGGAGAACATCGTGGTGGTGGTGGAGGACGTCCACCCGGAAGAGGACCTCCTCGGCCTCTACGAGGGGGTGCCCCTGACCGAGCGGGACGACTACGGCGGGATGGCGATGCCCGACCGGGTGACCGTCTACCGGCTGCCGATATGCGAGATCTGCGACAACGAGGACGAGCTGCTCGACGAGATCATGGTCACGGTGGTGCACGAGGTGGCCCACCACTTCGGCATCGACGACGAGACCCTGCACCAACTCGGCTGGGACTGACCGCGGCGCGTCCTCAAGGCAGGCGGGGGAAGCGGCTTCGCGGCCCTGCTTCGGCCCAGTCCATGTGGTTGCGGACGTACTCGTTGGCCGCGTCGCGGACCGGGCTGTAGTCCCATGAGAGCGCAGTGTCGGACTCGACCGCGGCGTGCAGCACCCGCCGGGACCGCTGCGAGTGGAGCACCCGCTGACGGATCCCGGTGCTGTCCCAGCGCCGGGCCGTCTCGGCGGCGAAGGCCGCGGCCAGGTCGGCGGAGTCGGGGTCGTCGGCCAGGTTGGTGCGTTCGGCGGGATCGGCCGCCACGTCGTACAGCAGCGGGGGATCGGTGTCGCAGTGGATGTACTTGTGGCGGCCCCGCCGGATCATGAACATCGGATGCGAGGTCATCTCGGCCGTGTACTCGCCGGTGGTCTCGTCGGCGGCGTCGGTTCCGCCCGCCGCGAGCTCCCAGAGGCTGCGCCCGGCGAGCGGCGCCCCGATTCCGGGCCAGGTTCCGCCGCCGGTTGCGATGTCGAGCAGCGTGGGCAGCAGGTCGAGGTGCGAGCAGACGTTGGGGACCGGCCGGCCGGCCACCCCGGGTCCGGCCATGATGAGGGGCACCCGGGCCGAGCGCTCGAAGAACGACATCTTGAAGAAGGCGCCCCGGTCGCCGAGTATGTCGCCGTGGTCGCTGGTCACGATCACCACCGTGTTGTCGAGACGCCCGGTCTCGTCCAGCACGCCCACCAGGCGCCCGACCCACGAATCGAAGTAGCTCGTGTTGGCGTAGTAGCCGTGGCGGGCGTTGCGGCACTGGCCCTCGGTGTAGCCGACCGTGTCGGCCTCGATGCCGCGGCGGATGCGCCGGGTGTGGGGGTCCATCGCTCCGGCGGGCATCGGCTCGGGCAGATCGATGTCGTCGTGTTCGTAGAGGTCCCACCACTCCGGGCGGGCCACGTAGGGGTCGTGGGGATGGATGAACGACGCCACCAGGAAGAACGGTCGCTCATCCGGGTCGCGGGCCAGGTCGTAGAGCCGGCGCACCGACGCGAACCCGACCTCCTCGTCGTAGTCGATCTGGTAGGTGGCCAGAGCCTGACCCGCCTCCGCCAGGCTGTCCATGTTGTGGTACCACTTGCCGATCCTGGTGTCGGCCTCGTCCCAGTTGGGGGTCCAGGCGAAGTCGGCGGGGTAGATGTCGGTGGTGAGACGCTCCTCGAAGCCGTGGAGCTGGTCTGGCCCCACGAAGTGCATCTTTCCCGACAGGCACGTGCGGTACCCGGCCAGCGTCAGGTAGTGGGCCAGAGTCGGCACCGATGCGGGGAACTCGGCGGCGTTGTCCCATGCCCCGATGGCCGACACCGGCTGGCCCGACAGCATCGTGAAGCGGGCCGGGGCGCACAGTGGGGAATGGCAGTAGGCCGCGTCGAATCGCGTGCCCCGTTCCGCCAGGGCCTCCATAGCCGGCGTGCGCACCAGCGGATGGCCGTAGGCCCCGGTGAAGTGGGGCGCGAGCTGGTCGGCCATGACGACCAGGATGTTGGGCCGGCTCATGTCAAGAAGCTAATGGACGCCTGCTGAGGGGGCTGGCCGACGATCCGCGCCCGGCAAGCTCCCGATGTGTACGTTGCGGCGGTTGCGCCGACTTCGTTGGACCAGGAGCATGCCGTGAACCTCAGAGCTGGTACCGCCCGAGCCCGTCCGTCCCGATCGGACACGCCCGGACACAGTCGACGGGATCGATTTCCCAGACCGCTCGCGGTTCTGACCGCCGCGGTCCTCCTGGCGACGTTGACCGCTCCGTCGACCGCTCTGGCCCAGGCCGAGGAGCCGGTTGACCGTGACGCACTGATGGGACTCTTCGCTGCGGCCGACGGCGACAGCTGGGATCGGAGCGGCAACTGGGGCTCGGACCTGCCGCTGGATCGGTGGTACGGAGTGAGCACCGACAGCACCGGCCGGGTGGTGAGTCTGGCCCTGCCGTCCAACGGGCTCTTCGGGACGATCCCGGGCTCCATCGGCAGCCTGGCCGGCCTGGAGCACCTCGATCTCGGAGACAACGACCTGTACGGGGAGATTCCCGCCGAGATCGGCGACCTGGTCAACCTGACCCACCTGAACCTGAGGAGCAACCGGCTGGACCGCCCGATCCCGCCCGAGATCGGCGAGCTCGTCCGCCTGGAGGTGCTGGATCTGAAGCACAACGTGCTGTTCGGGGCCATACCGCCCGAGATCGGCAGCCTCGGCAGTCTCAGGATCCTGGATCTGCGGGGCAACGGATTCTCCCGCCCGCTGCCCGACACGCTCGGCGGGCTCTCCAGCCTCACCCGTCTGGTGCTGAGCGGCAACCGGCTCTCCGGCGGGATTCCGCCTGAGCTGGGAAGCCTGGACAGCCTCGTGTGGCTGGATATGAGCCGCAACTCGCTGTCGGGGGAGATCCCGCCCGAGATGGGCGATCTTGCCAACCTGACCTGGCTCGATCTCAGCGTCAACAACCTGTCGGGCCAGATACCAGCCGAGTTGGGCCGGCTGTCGAGGCTCCAGACGCTCAGCTTGTGGCTCAACGGGCTGACCGGCGAGATCCCGCCGGAGTTGGGCGACCTGGTCTCCCTCGAGGACCTGAGCCTCGGCCTCAACGACCTGTCCGGCACGATCCCGCCCGAACTGGGAGAGCTGGCCGCGCTGTGGCGTCTGCGGCTCGGCCTCAACCAGCTGTCGGGGCCCATACCGGCCGAGCTGGGCGGTCTGCGCGCCCTGCAGTACCTGTGGATGGATGGCAACCAGCTGTCGGGGTCGATACCCGCTGAGCTGGGCGCTCTGCGCGCTCTCAAGGAGCTGCGGCTCGAAGGCAACCGGCTGTCGGGTCCCATTCCCGCTGCGCTGGGCGAACTGCACCCGCTCCAGGCGCTGCTGCTTCAAGACAACCGGCTCTCTGGCGCCATCCCGGCCTCGCTGGGCGGCTTGGACCGGCTGGAACGACTGCGCCTCGACGGCAACGAGCTGTCGGGCGAGATACCCTCGACGCTGGGCCGCCTCTCCAGGCTGGAGAACCTCGACCTGGCCGACAACTGGCTTCACGGCTCGATCCCCAATCACCTCGCGAACCTCGCCGATCTCCAGCGGCTGAGCCTTGACAACAACGAGCTGTCGGGGCCCATCCCCGACGGCATAGGCCGCTTGAGGAGGCTCACAGAGCTCGACCTGCACAACAACTCGCTCTCTGGGGCCATCCCCTCAGGGATCGGCTCGCTGGCGGAGCTCAGGCGCTTGAGGCTCCAGAACAATCTGCTGTCGGGGGAGATCCCGGACGCCGTCGGCGGGCTGGAGGACCTGAGGGTGCTCGACCTGAGGGGCAACCGGCTGTCGGGCGTCATCCCCGAGAGCATCGGAGGCCTCTCCAACCTGGTCGAGCTGAGGCTTGGCGAGAATCTGCTGAACGGTGAGATCCCCGAGTCGCTGGCCAGTCTCGGCAGCCTGGAGTGGCTGGACCTCAGCCGCAACTCGCTGTCCGGGCCGATCCCGCCGGGTCTCGGCGACATCGCGAACCTGAAGGCCCTGTACCTCAGCTTCAACTTCCTGGACGGGGAGATTCCCCCAGAGCTCGGCAACCTGTCCAACCTCAAGATCCTCCGGCTTCGCTGGAACGAGCTCTCGGGCGAGATCCCTGCCGAGCTGGGCAACCTGGCCAGCCTCAAGCAGCTGAACCTGTGGCACAACAGCCTCACCGGACCGATTCCGGCCGAACTCGGCAACCTCGTCGGTCTCACACGCCTGGACCTCGACGACAACCAGCTGTCCGGCGAGATCCCCGCGGAGTTGGGCAACCTCGCCCTCGTGACCGAGCTCTGGCTGAGAG